>CANMRT010000006.1 GCA_947500415.1 uncultured Roseicyclus sp. | reverse complement strand
CTCGCCGCCCCGGCTTTCGCCCAGTCCGCCTCGACCGTGGCTGCCATCCAGCACTTCAATCTCTCCGCTGAGCGCACCTCGGACATCGTTCCCCTGCCCGGCCAGAACGCTTCGGCCCGCACCCAAGCCGCCTTGGCGACCGCACACCAGGTCTTCAACCGCTCCGCTGAAAACGCAAGCGACCTGCGCGGTGTGGTAGAGACGACGCCCGTGTCCGCAGCATCCGCGGCACGCGCTCAGGACATCTT
>CANMRT010000005.1 GCA_947500415.1 uncultured Roseicyclus sp. | reverse complement strand
GTCGCTCCGACTCGGCTTGATCACCCCGGATTATTTCAATCCCATCCCCACCACTCACGCCCGCGACAGCCGTTCTCACGCCGCCGTGGGGTCCGTGCGGCGTGGGAACCGCTCTGTGCACTCTCGCACCTATCTCCGCTATTTCTCGCGCTTCCGTGTATGGAATGACAGCCAACCAGCCGTCATATTCATCTCATCGGAAGGCCACAGCGGCCAACCACACAAACAAACCAAACCCGGGCCAACACCAAATGCCCACCCCACGAAAAGGACCTAGACCAATGAAAAACATCGCAATCATCGCCGCCGTCGCCGCCTCCCTCGCCGCCCCGGCTTTCGCCCAGTCCGCCTCGACCGTGGCTGCCATCCAGCACTTCAATCTCTCCGCTGAGCGCAC
>CANMRT010000004.1 GCA_947500415.1 uncultured Roseicyclus sp. | reverse complement strand
CGAACTCCTGCGTCTGCAGTCCCTCGAAAACGAGTAACCAATACTATCTCTCTCCCTCGCAGGAACGGGCGCCCTTCGGGGCGTCCTTTTCGTTTGCGGAACAAAAAAGGGCGCCGCAATCGGGCGCCCTTTTCATAATCTTGAAGGCTAGGCTTTATGTGAGAGAACGTTCAACTTCTTCCCGTTCGAAGATCTCGATGACGTCATCCGGACGGATGTCATCGTAGTTCTCGAACGCCATGCCGCATTCCTGACCGGACTGAACCTCTTTCACTTCGTCCTTGAAGCGCTTGAGGGTCTTCAGCGTGCCTTCGTGGATCACCACATCGTCGCGCAGGAGGCGTACACCGGCAGAGCGGCGGGCAACCCCTTCGGTGACGAGACAACCAGCAACCGTTCCGACGCCCGTGACGCGGAATGTTTCCTTGATTGTGGCGTAGCCGATGAAGTTTTCGCGGATCTCAGCACCCAGCAGACCAGAGGCCGCGGCTTTCACGTCGTCCACGAGGTCGTAGATCACACTGTAGTAGCGGATTTCCACGCCCTTCTGGTTGGCCGAGGCGCGCGCAGGCGCATTGGCACGCACGTTGAAACCGATAACCGGTGTGCCGGAGGCTTCTGCCAGACCAATGTCCGATTCCGTGATCGCACCCACACCGTAGTGCAGCACGCGCACGCGAACCTCATCGTTGCCGATCTTCTCAAGCGCCTGAACAATCGCCTCGGCAGAGCCTTGAACGTCGGCCTTCACCACGATCTGCAGCTCGGACACATTTTCATCCGCCTTGGCATTGGCCAGCAGCTGATCGAGAGTCGTTGCGGCACCGGCGGCGGCGCGCTTGTCTTTGGCAGCTTGCTCGCGGTATTCTGCGATTTCGCGGGCCTGTGCTTCGGTATCGACCACGTTGAGGACGTCACCGGCCTCAGGCGTGCCGTTGAGGCCAAGAACCTCAACCGGAACCGAGGGGCCCGCTTCTTTGACGCGTTCGCCCTGGTCGTTAACCAGCGCGCGAACCTTACCCCACTGCTCACCCACGACGAAGATATCGCCCTGTTTGAGCGTGCCGTTCTCGATGAGCACGGTTGCGACAGGGCCGCGACCCACATCCAGCTGCGCTTCGATCACGGCACCCTGTGCGGCACGTTTCGGATTGGCTTTCAATTCCAGCAGTTCCGCCTGAAGCGCGATGGCTTCGAGCAGTTCTGGCAGACCCTGGCCCGTCATGGCCGAAACTTCGACGTCCTGCACTTCGCCCGACATCGCCTCTACGATGACTTCGTGCTGCAGAAGGTCTGTGCGAACTTTCATCGGATCAGCCGCTTCACGGTCGATCTTGTTGATCGCCACGATCATCGGAACCTCAGCCGCTTTCGCGTGGGCAATGGCCTCGATCGTCTGGGGCATCACAGCGTCGTCCGCCGCAACAACCAGAACCACGATGTCGGTCACCTGGGCACCACGGGCCCGCATCGACGTGAACGCCGCGTGGCCGGGAGTATCGAGGAAGGACAGAACGGCGCCAGACTCGGTGGTGACCTGATAGGCCCCGATGTGCTGAGTAATGCCGCCCGCTTCGCCCGAGACCACATTGGCCTGACGGATACGGTCGAGCAGTGAGGTCTTGCCGTGGTCAACGTGGCCCATGATCGTGATGACCGGGGGCCGCGCTTCGAGGTCTTCTTCCTTGTCCTCAACAGCGTCGATCACATCCTCAACGTCGGCGTCGGACACACGCTGCACGCGGTGGCCAAACTCTTCGACGATCAGTTCAGCAGTATCGGCATCGATAGGCTGGTTCTGCGTGATCATCATGCCGTTGTTCATCAGCGACTTCACAACGTCGGCGACGCGTTCAGACATGCGATTGGCAAGTTCCGAGACGATGATCGTCTCAGGCACCTGAACGTCACGGATGACCTTTTCACGATCAACGGGTCCGCCCATCGCCTTCTGACGCTGACGTTCCTGTTTGCGCTTCATCGCAGCCATGGAGCGTTGACGACCACCTTCGCCACCGGCCATTGCCTGATTGACGGTCAGCTTGCCGGAACGGCGTCCACCGCCGTCGTTGCCGCGGCCACGCTCGTTGCGCTTGTTGTCACGCTCAGGCTCGCGCCGGGCTGGAGCGGCTTTGCCACCACCACGCGGGGCGGCTGCCCCTGCGGCGGGCGCAGCGGCTGCTGCTGCATCGGCTGCGGGTGGCGCGCTGCGGCGCGCCTCATCCTCGGCCTTGCGGCGCGCGTCTTCTTCTTCCTTGGCCTTGAGCGCTTCTTCACGCTCACGCTCTTCGCGTTCCTTGGCTTCCGCCTCGGCGCGACGGCGGGCGCGTTCTTCTTCGCGCTCACGCTCTTCGGCAACACGGCGTTGCTCGTCTTCGACTTCGCGGGCCTTAGCGTTCTGCAACGCCTTAAGACGGCGCTCCATCTCTGCGTCGGGCACCGACTTCTCACGCTTGCCGCCTTCGGCATTCTGCGCAGCCGCCGACTGGGCACCGGCTTTCGGTACCATTACACGCTTGCGCTTGGTCTCAACCACCACGGACTTTGTACGTCCGCGCGAGAAGCTCTGGTTCACACGGCCTGACCGCGCCCCACCAGAGAGGCCAAGGGGTTTCTTTCCGTCCTGATCGCTCATGCGTTCTTTCTGTCTTTCCCGGTGGTCTGGCCACCGTCTGCAATGCGCAGTCCCTGGAGTTTCGCGGCCCCCTCTACAACACGGGGGGCGAGTCCACCAGCGGCAAGCGCGCCATGTATCACACTTTGGCGTCCGAATGCCAAACCCAATTCCTGGGCAGTCAGGACGCTAAAATATCGGGCCCCTTCCGGGGTCCAAAGTTTCGATTTTCCACGCTCCGAGCCGTCGGAGGCTTGAAGCAGGACCGCGACCTTCTTTGTGGCCAACCAGTCCTTCACCTTTTCAAAGCCCGCGATCGCACCGCCAGCTTTGCGATTAAGTGCGATCAGATCGGTGACGCGGCGGGCCAACGCGGCCTCGACCCGGTCCACCAGATCTTCGGGCACTTGAACCTGCTGCTTGGCCGCACGTGAGAAGAGGTTCTTCTTCACGGCCAGCTCCATCGCCGCACGATCCGCACTCACCCAAATACCGCGACCGGGCAGCCGTTCCAGAATGTCCGGCGCGATCTGACCGTCTGGCGCCACCACAAACCGGATCAGGCCGCGTTTTGGCGCGACCTCACCCGTGGCGATGCACTTGCGTTCAGGACCATCGCTTTGGTCCTTATTTCGGCCACCGCGGCTCATGGGCGCGCGCCGGGCAAGAGGGCGTTAGCCCTCTGCCAACTCCTCGGTTGCGGCTTCGGCTTCGGCGGCGGCTTGCGCCTCAAGTTCCTCGATCGTTACCCAGCCAAGCTGAAGGCGTGCGGTCATCACCATATTCTGCGCCTCCTCAAGCGACACATCAAAGGGTTCCAGAAGGCCGTCGTCCTTGACGCGCTCACCGTCTACGGTTGTCCAGCCGCCGGCCAGTTCCCAATCCGCGCAGGTGGCGAAATCTTCCAGCGTTTTCACGCCATCTTCACCAAGGGCCAGCAACATTTGGGGCGTCAGGCCTTCAAATGCAACCAGGCTGTCTTCGACGCCCATCTCTTTCGCCTGTTCCAGAGCCTTCTTGTTCTGCTCTTCCAGGTAGTCGCGGGCACGGGCCTGAAGCTCATTAGCGGTGTCTGCATCAACGCCGTCGATGACCAGCAGTTCGTCCACTTCTACGTAGGCCACTTCTTCGAGCGCCGTGAAGCCTTCAGACACCAGCAGCTGTGCGAAGAATTCGTCGAGGTCAAGCGTGTCCATGAACAGCTTCGTACGTTCTTCGAACTCTGCCTGACGACGCTTCGATTCTTCTTCCTCAGTGAGGATATCGATGTCGAGGTTTGTCAGCTGCGAAGCGAGGCGCACGTTCTGGCCGCGACGGCCAATGGCCAGCGAAAGCTGCTCATCCGGGACAACGACTTCGATCTTGCCGGCGTCTTCGTCCAGAACCACCTTCGTCACCTCAGCGGGCTGAAGCGCGTTC
Organism: uncultured Roseicyclus sp.; assembly: GCA_947500415.1. Lineage (GTDB taxonomy): Bacteria > Pseudomonadota > Alphaproteobacteria > Rhodobacterales > Rhodobacteraceae > Gymnodinialimonas. The sequence goes on along the minus strand of CANMRT010000004.1, from coordinate 476,720 downwards.
ACAAGGAAGGTCGGCGCGTCTTCGTTCCACGGGATGATGTCGATTTTCTCACCCTGAAGCTCGTTCACAACCGCCTGCACGCGGGACCCACGCATACCAACACAGGCGCCGACGGGGTCGATGCCGTTGTCGTAGGAGATAACGGCGATCTTGGCGCGCGAACCGGGGTCGCGTGCGACGGCCTTGATCTCGATGATACCGTCGTAAATCTCGGGCACTTCCATCTTGAACAGCTCGGCCATGAACTCCGGCGCGGTGCGCGACAGGAAGATCTGGTGGCCGCGATTCTCGCGCCGCACATCTTTAATGTAGCAGCGGATACGGTCGCCGTTGCGATAGGCTTCGCGGCCGATCTTCTCATTCCGGCGCAGTTGCGCCTCACCGGCACCCACGTCGACGATAACGTTGCCGTATTCCTCACGCTTGACGACGCCGTTGATGATCTCGCCCACGCGGTCCTTGAACTCGGCGTACTGACGATCCCGCTCGGCTTCGCGCACCTTTTGCAGGATGACCTGCTTGGCGGACTGCGCGGCGATACGACCCATTTCCACGGGCGGCACTTCGTCAGCGATCATGTCACCCAGGACAGGCTCAATATTCTGATCGACCCCTTCGGAGAGAATGCGGTCGTTTTCTGTCGGTGCGCGCAGAACGAAACGCTTCACGTCCTTCGTTTCCACCAACTCGCCTTCTTCGTCGTAGATGTGGGACTTCGCGTTGAAGACGACGACATTCGGACGGTCGCCTTTGATCAGCGCGGTCGCCTCATCTGGCAGCATCTCGGCCTTGTCGTTTTCCAGAACCTCAGGATCCGTCACGGTGCGCACACGGGTGAAGGTGGCGCGGCCGGTTTTGCGGTCGATTGAGACGCGGATATCAAGCTCGGACCCGTAGCGGGACTTCGCGGCACGGGCGAGCGATTCTTCCATCGCCTCGACCACCAGATTGGGGTCGATCATCTTTTCGCGGGCAACGGCTTCTGCAGTTTGCAGCAGCTCCAACTGGTTGGCTGATGTGATGGCCATGGGTCTTACTCCTCAGGCTTCGAGGGCTCTTCCTCGATCTCGTCAAATTGGGTTTCGTCGATGATGCCAGCGTCTTTGCGTTGCTTGAGCATCTCTTTGATCAGGTCGTCTGTCAGGACCAACTTCGCATCGCTGAGCCAATCGAAATTGAGGCCAACGGTGACAGTTTCATTGCCTTGTTCAAGGTTCACCAGAACCTCATCGCCTTCGACACCGGCCAGCACACCTTTGAAGCGGCGCTGTCCGCCGATCATCTCGGTCGTCTCAAGCTTGACCTCGTAGCCTTCGAAGGTCTCGAAATCCTTCAGACGGGTCAGGGGGCGGTCGATACCGGGACTGGAGACCTCAAGCGCGTAGGCATCTTCAAGCGGGTCTTCAACATCCAAGAGCACAGAGATTGCGTTGGAAATTTGCGCGCATTCATCGACGTCGATGCCGCCTTCCGGGCGTTCGGCCATGACCTGCAAGGTGCTTGTCTTGCCGCCCATCACTCGGATGCGCACGACCTCAAACCCCAGCGCCTCGATCGAGGGCGTGATGATCTCCGCCATCCGGCGGTCCATGGAGGTTTTGGCAATCAGATCTGACATGCGCGTATCTGTAGGGTCCTAGAAACGAAAAAGCGGGCCGTGCGGCCCGCTGAAAGTGTCGGTGGTGTCGGAGTGTCCGACGCCGCTGTTGAGGCGGATATAGGGGGAATCAGGGGGCGGCGCAAGGCCGCCCGCGCAGACCATCCGTTAGCCGCAATAAACACGTTCCACATGGCCATTCTGGCCGATGGCAACGTTCAGCCGCGTTTCGATGTATTGTGTCGTGCGAATTGTGCCGGGATGAACGACTTCGGCATGGGCGGGCAGCGGGTAAATGCTTGGATGCAGGCCAACCAGGTACTGGAAGTGCGACGCGCCGCAATCCTGACCCTGCACAGGTTGGATGGGTGCAGGCTGCGCTCCAGGGCCGTAACCAGGGTTGATCACCGGCGCACCGATGTTGATCGGAAACGAACCGGGGCCGGTGTGTCCGATGGTTTGAGCACCGGAAACGGCGGGGGCAAGAGATAGCAAAAGGGCGGCGGCAATAGCCTTGGTCGAAAAAGTCATGGGTCAAACTCCGTGAATGAATATGGGAGTTTGTTGGGCCAGATGGCGCTGAAATACTACTCACGAGCCCGTAGGGTAAGGTTATCCGCACCAGATTCGGGTGATCATGCCTTGCTCGTCCAAATCGAAGTTGATCCGTTCCAACCGATAGTCAGATGTCACGATGCTGCCCGGCGCGATGACGCGTCTGGGTTGGTCCAAAACCAGCATTGATGCGATCTCACCTGTCTGACCAACCAGTCCAAGAAAGCCATTGGCACCGCAGCTATCCTCGACTTCTTCACCATGCGCGGGCGCGACGATCACGGCGATGAGAGCGGCAAGGGCGATCCGGGACATGCTATCCTCCGTTGCTTTGATCTACAGATTGTCACAGTCTGAGGACAAAGCAAGTCTGTGGGAGGACTAGGAAAAATGCGAACTCGTGCCGCTGTAGCACTGGAAGCGGGCAAACCGCTTGAAGTGATGGAAGTGAACCTTGATGGCCCCCGCGCCGGTGAGGTTCTGGTGGAAATCAAAGCCACCGGCATTTGCCATACCGATGAATTTACCCTGTCAGGCGCGGACCCCGAAGGTCTGTTCCCAGCGATTCTGGGCCATGAAGGTGCGGGCGTCGTGCTTGAGGTCGGCCCGGGCGTGACCTCGCTTGAGCCCGGCGATCACGTCATCCCGCTTTACACAGCAGAGTGTCGCGAGTGCGAATATTGTCTGCATCCGAAAACTAATCTCTGCCAGAAGGTTCGCGCGACCCAAGGTCAGGGTCTTATGCCAGATGGCACATCGCGCTTCTCGATGCTCGATGGCACGCCGATCCTGCACTACATGGGCTGCTCGACCTTCTCGAATCACACGGTTCTGCCTGAGGTTTCGCTGGCCAAAGTCCGCAAGGACGCGCCGTTCGACAAGATTTGCTACATCGGCTGCGGTGTGACCACTGGCATCGGCGCGGTGATTTATACGGCCAAGGTAGAAATCGGCAGCTGTGCCATCGTGTTCGGTCTGGGCGGCATTGGCCTGAACGTTATTCAGGGTCTGCGTCTTGCGGGTGCGGATCAGATCGTTGGCGTTGACCTGAACCCCGGCAAAATCGAGATGGCCAAGCGCTTCGGTATGACTGATTTCGTGAACCCCGCTGAAGTGAAAGGCGACCTTGTCGGCCACCTTGTCGAGCTGACAGGTGGCGGCGCGGACTACACCTTTGATGCCACAGGCAACGTCGACGTGATGCGCACGGCGCTGGAGTCGGCCCACAAAGGCTGGGGTGAGTCGATCATAATCGGCGTAGCCCCGGCCGGTGCCGAAATCTCGACCCGTCCCTTCCAGCTGGTGACCGGCCGGTCTTGGCGTGGCACAGCCTTTGGCGGTGCAAGGGGCCGGACGGACGTGCCGCAGATCGTGGATTGGTACATGGACGGCAAGATCGAAATCGATCCAATGATCACCCACACCCTGAACCTCGACCAGATCAACGAAGGCTTCGACCTGATGCATGCGGGCAAGTCGATCCGGTCCGTGGTCGTTTATTAACCCTTCCACCCAAAGTTTTTTGAAAGGACCCCTAATGAAAAACACACTCGTTGCCGCCGCACTTTCCGTAGCCGCCGCCGGTGTCGCCCAGGCCGAAGGCTGGACTGTCACCGATTTCTCGCCCGTCGGGAACCTTGACGTCTGCATGAACTACGCCGAGACCACGTTCAACACTTACCGCCAGCGCTTCGGTGGTGACGGGTTCACCGGTCGGTCGAACTGGACCATTGGTGGCTATGACCTGCGCGGCGAAGTCGTGGATGGCCTGTTTATTTGCGCAGGCGAAGGCGACCCGGTTGATCCGTTCCTCGTTGTCTACAACTACGATGATGACGGCGATTCACGTGAAGCGATCGCAACGCGACTCGGCGACATCTGGGATGAGATTGTTGCGGGTAACGGCGTACCGGGCGGTGCTGCTCCCGCTCCCGCGCCAGCATCCACCAAGTAACACTTGTCAGATCCACTGGAGGGCCGTCCTTATGGGCTGCCCTTTTTCGTTGGTGCGCGCCTTTCGGTTTCGCCATCGCATGGCTTGTGTCAAACAAGGCGGAAAGGGGCCCACAATGGCAAACGACACTCCACTGCTCGCCGTTCTGATCGACGCCGACAACACCAGCCACAAACACGCCAAGGCGATCTTCGACGAAATTGCCGGATTTGGTGAGGCTTCGGTTCGGCGCATCTACGGTGATTTCAGCTCCACCCACATGAAGGGCTGGTCAAACGTGCAGGCCGAATATGGAATCGTGCCGCATCACCAGCCCGCCAATACGGTTGGCAAGAATGCCTCGGACATTGCGCTGGTGATCGACGCGATGGACCTGATGCATTCGGGGCGTTTTGACGGCTTTGTCCTGTGTTCCAGCGACAGCGATTTTACGCGGCTCGCCAGCCGTATTCGCGAGCAGGGCCTCGACGTCTATGGCATCGGTCAGCACAAAACGCCGGAGGCATTCCGCAAAGCGTGCAAGCGCTTCATCTTCATCGAAAACATCATGACCGAAGCTCCGAAAGGTGAGGAGAAATCAGTTGAGCGGCCCAAGGCACAGCCACTGAACGAAGCGCGCGACCTGATTTTTCGGGCCATGGACGCGATCGAACAGGGCGATGATTGGTATTCACTTGGGCAGCTTGGGCAATACATGACGGCCGCCAACCCTGATTTCGACACGCGAACCTATGGCAAACGCAAGCTAAGCGACTTAGTCGAAAGCCTTAAGATGCTTGAAGTCAAACGGGGCGCAGGCAACCAACTTTTGGTGCGGCGCCTGGACTAACCGACCGCCTTGGGCGCGCGGCGATAGCGGGCAAGAAATGTCCGCACAGCCTCATCCACAATCCGGTCAATCTCGGCCTCAGCCGGGTTCTTTTCGATCCCGAACATGACCTTCAGCATCAGGTCGGTGCGGCACAGCTGCGCGAGCTGATCGGCGGCCAGGAACGGATCCTCGATATCCAGCACGGCGCGCGCCTTGTCGCTGCTTAGAAAGCCCGCGATCTTTTCGCCCCAATGTCTTGGGCCGCTTTCATAGAAGGTCTCGCCCAATTCCGGGAAACGCTTCGCTTCTGCTACGCAGACGCGGAACATGTCCTGTCCGAAATCGCTGATAAAAAAGGTGATCAACTTCTTGCAGATGACGCAGAGCTTTTCTTCAACGCTCAGGCCGGTCTGCTCGAACAAAACCTCAACTTCGGACTGGGCGTCGCATTCCAGTTTGAGGACTTCGAGGAACAGATGCTGCTTGTCAGGAAAGTAGCTGTAGAGCGTCGCCTTGGAGACACCCGCATCCCGTGCAATTTCATCGACGGACGCCCCTTCATAGCCTTCACGCATGAAGACGGCGCGCGCACCGGCAATCACCTGGTCGAATTTACGACCCTTCTTGATCTGCGTTTCAGCGTTCATAGTGGCGTCTGCGACCCTTCCTGACATCTATTGTAAACTAACCAGTTCAGTTTCGGCAAGGTAGACGTTTGGTCAGGCGTGATGTCTGGACAGACCAAGGGGCTTGGCGTAGCGCTGGGGGATGGTGGACATCTTCCTGAAAACCCTGCCGTTCTTCGCCTTGATCGCCTTGGGGTTTCAGGCCTGCCGGACGGGTTTCTTCACGTCCGAGGCCGCGGCCTACCTCACCAAATTCGTATTCTATTTCGCCCTCTCGGCCATGCTCTTCCGGTTTGCGGCAAACCTGTCTTTGGCCGAGATCATGGATTGGCAATTCGTGGGCGCCTATTTGTCCGCCTGTATTGTGGTCTACGTTCTCGCCACACTTGTCGCACTGGCTCGCAAGCGGCCTGTGACCGAAGCCGCGTTCGAAGCGCAGTGCGCGGTCATCGGCAACGTGGGCTTTCTGGGCATTCCGATGCTTGTCGTTCTGCTGGGAGAGGCCGCGGCAGGTCCGGTGATCCTGGTCCTGTCAGTGGATTTGATCGTTTTCTCCAGCCTCATCGTGATCCTGGTCACCGGCAGCCGCGATGGGCGGATGTCCCTTGGCGTTTTGCGCACGGTCGGCTTGGGCCTGTTGAAAAACCCAATGATCGTCTCAATCGTTCTGGGGTTGGCATGGTCGTCTACAGGTTGGTCGGTACCCGGGCCAGTCAACGAATTCCTCGCCATCCTTGGCGCGGCGGCGACGCCTGGGGCCCTCTTCGCTATCGGAGCGTCCCTGGCAGGCAAGTCTGCAGAGCGGATGTCAGTCGCCGGGTGGCTGACCTTTTGCAAGCTGGTCCTGCACCCAGCAGCCGTCGCTATTGCAGCGTTGTTCTTGTTTGATGTGCCAGACTACGAGGCGGGCGTGATGATCGCCGCTGCCGCCCTTCCGGTGGCGGGCAATGTCTACATCCTTGCGCAGCACTACCACGTTGCGCCGCAACGCGTTTCTGCAGCCATCCTGATCTCAACCGCTTTATCGATCTTGACCGTGTCCGCCGTGATCGCATGGTTGGCCCCGCTTACGGGCACGTAGGCGTTGCGCGTTGCCCTGCCCTCAAGGTAGGCAGAGAAAAACACGGGGGACCCGAGCAGATGGAAACGATTTCCGAGAACAAAGCTTTTGGTGGCACACAAGGCGTCTACCGCCATTCCGCCGAAAGCACGCAATGCGATATGACCTTCGGATTGTTCCTTCCGGAGGAGGCTCAATTCGGCCCGGTTCCGGTGCTGTGGTATCTGTCTGGCCTGACGTGCACCCACGAAAACGCGATGAGCAAGGCTGGTGCACAAGGGTGGGCGGCTGAGCAAGGCATCGCCCTGATCTTCCCCGACACTTCCCCGCGCGGCGATGGTGTGGCGGACGATCCGGCCTACGATCTTGGTCAAGGTGCGGGCTTTTACGTGAACGCCACGCAAGACCCGTGGATCAAACATTTCCACATGTGGGACTACATCACTGAAGATCTGCCGAATGCTGTCTTCGAAAATTTCGCGCTGGATCCCGAGCGCCAGTCGATCACTGGGCATTCCATGGGCGGCCACGGTGCGCTGACTATTGCCATGCGCCACCCGGATCGCTTCGCCAGCGTCTCGGCCTTCGCACCGATCTGCAACCCGACCGACAGCGATTGGGGCCGCAAACAGCTTGGCGCTTATCTGGGCAGTGACGAAGACACATGGGCCCCGCACGACGCGACCCTTCTGATGCACGCGACAGGCTTCGATGGCCCGATGTTGATCGATACCGGTGCCGACGATCAGTTCGGTGACCTGCTGAAGACCGAGGCGCTGGCCCATGCCGCCGCCGCACGTCGCCAGCAGATGACGCTTCGGATGCAGCCGGGCTACGACCATTCCTACTTCTTTGTGTCGAGCTTCATGGAAGAACACATCGCCTTCCACGCCGACGCGCTTTACTCGGTCTGATGACTGTCCAAGCAGTCGTTTTTGACATCGGCAACGTGCTGATCGAATGGCAGCCGGAGCGGCACTACGACCGTGCGATCGGGGAGGATCGCCGCCGCGCTATGTTCGCGGCCGTCGATCTGCACGCCATGAATGACCGCGTCGATCAGGGTGAGAATTTCGGACAAATGGTCTGTGAATGTGCGGCGTCCTATCCCGAATGGCATGATGAGATCATGCTTTGGCATGACGATTGGCTGCACATGGCCAGTCCCGCGATCCCACATTCCGTTTCTCTCCTGCGCAACTTGCGGTGTCGCGATGTGCCGGTCTTTGCCCTGTCGAATTTCGGCATCGAAACCTTTGACATCGCCAAGCCGGTCTATCCGTTTCTGACGGAGTTCGACCGGTCCTACATCTCGGGCCACATGGGCGTGACGAAACCCGACGCGCAGATCTACGCGATGGTCGAGGCGGATTGTGGCCTACCGCCCGAAAGCCTGCTTTTCGCCGACGACCGTGCGGATAATATCGATACGGCAACCTCGCGAGGCTGGCAGACGCATCTGTTTGACGGACCGCAGGCATGGGCCGGCAGGCTGGTAGCCGAGGGACTGCTGAACGAAGAGGAGGCACGGGCATGACGTTGATTATCGGGCCAGACGCGGAAGAGAAGCTCGACTGGATTGCGCTGAGCGATGCGATTGAAGCGGGTCACAAAATGCCGCTCGCACAGATCGACGATACGTTTCTCTATCGTGGCAACGACACTCTGCTATCCCGCGCGGCATGGATCGACGGGCTTGGCCAACTGGTGAAGACGGCCACGATCTTTCCCGGCAATTCTGAAATCGGGAAGCCAGCCATCCATGGCGGTGTTTGCCTGTTCTCGGACAAGGACGGTACGCTTGAGGCGATCATCGACTTTCACCTGCTGACCAAATGGAAGACGGCTGGGGACAGCCTTTTGGCTGCGCGCAAGCTGGCGCGACCGGACAGCAAGAACATCCTTCTGATCGGCGCGGGCAATGTCGTCCGCTCAATGCGGGAAGCCTATGCGAGCGCATTCCCCGATGCGGAATTCACGATCTGGAACCGGACGTTGGCCAATGTCGCGCAAATCAGGGCCGACTACCCGGACGTCTCGATCGCGCTCGATCTGCGTGAGGCGGTGGAAGCCGCTGACATCATCGCCACCGGCACGATGACGACCACCCCCATTCTGAAGGGCAAATCGCTGCAACCGGGTCAGCACATTGACTTGATCGGCGCCTACCGGCCCGACATGCGGGAAGCAGATGACGATTGTCTGCGCCGCGCACGCGTCTTTGTGGACAGTCGCGCGACGACCTTCGGCCACATTGGAGAATTGAAGATTCCGCTAGAGGAAGGCGTGTTCTTCGAGTCGGACGTGGTGGGCGATTACTACGACATGGACAGGTTCGAGCGCGGGTCGGACGATGAGATCACGCTGTGCAAGAACGGCGGCGGCGCGCATTTGGACCTGATGGTTGCGCGCTACATTCTGGATGCGGTGAAGGGCGGCTAGCCGACCGGGGGGTCAGCTCACCGAACCCAAGGCTTTTTTCAGGAACAAAGAGGGGCGGTTCACGCTGCGAGTGGTGCGCGTTTACCCAACGGGATTTCCTTGATTGGCAGATGCACGATCGCACTTAGCGCCCCGACACCCACGCCGACCCACCAGACGACGGTGTAGTTTCCGTAAAGATCGTACATGAAGCCCCCCAACCAGACGCCTACGAAGCTGCCAAGCTGGTGGCTGAAGAATACAATGCCGTAGAGTGTTCCCATGTAGCGCAGCCCGTAGATGTAGCCGACGAGACCGCTTGTTAGTGGCACTGTGGCAAGCCAAAGCGAACCCATCACCACCGAGAAAATGATGACCGATGTGGGTGTTATCGGCAGCAGGATGAAGGCCGCCGCGGCGATCGTTCGGCCAGTGTAGATCAGGGCCAGTAGTTTCTTCTTGGAGTAGGTTTTGCCAAGGTAGGAAGCGAAAAGCGTGCCACCGATGTTGGCGAGGCCGATCAGCGAAATCGCGATGGCGCCCAATGCTGTGGTTGTGGTGATCCCCATGGTGTGCAGCACACCGCCCGGCGCGATGGGTCCGCAATATTCGGTGATGAACGCGGGGAAATGTGCGGTCACGAAAGAAAGCTGGTAGCCGCACGAAAAGAACCCGACGAAAATCAACGTGAACGATGGGTCGCGGAAGGCTTTTCCAAGGATCTGGCCCATCGTCTCTTCCAGCTCGGGCGCGTCAGGCTTTGCCGGCGCTTTCAGGAGCGGAAGGAACATCATCGACGCGAAAACGATACCCGCGAAGATCAGGAAGACCGTCTGCCACGGAAACGCGCCCAATAATGCCTCGGCGATCGGCGGGCCGACCACCTGACCGCCAGAGCCTGCCGCGGTCACGATCCCAAGGGTGAGGGAACGATTTTCGTTCGATGCAGCGCGTGCGACCATGGCCAGGATCACGCCAAACCCGGTGCCCGCGATGCCAAAGCCCACAAGGATTTCCAATAGCTGATGTTGCCCGGGCGTGATCGCATAGGCTGAAACAACCAGACCAATCACGTATAGCGCCACGCCTAGCACGATGGCTTTGCGGTCCCCGACCTTCTCAGCAATCGCGCCAAAAATCGGCTGACCTATACCCCAAGCGAGGTTCTGGATCGCAATGGCCATGGAAAATTCGGCCCGCAGCCAGCCGAACTCCTCCGCGATGGGGATTTGAAACAGGCCAAAGCTGGCGCGGACCGCGAAGCTGATCAGGATGATGGCACATCCACCAATCAAGACAGGCGTAATCAGTCGGTCGGTGCGGTCCATCGGCGGGTCCCTTCGCAGTACCGGCGCACTCTGGGCGCAGGACAGCGCGACGTCAAATCAGAGGATTTGACCCGTCGGTTCACATTTGGTGATCGTGTTGATTTTCATGGGCAAAACGCAATCCGTTTCGTAAGAATTGCCCCTATGTCGCAGCATTTGACCGCCCTTTATGACACCCGCGTCTCCGAAGGCCTTTTGCGCGCCGACCCCGCGCAACGTCAGGTCATGGCGCTTTTGGAACAGGCACGCGAGCGGCTGGAAGCGCCTGCGCGCACTGGCTTCCTGACGCGGTTCCGCAAGGCTGAGCCGATGGGCAAGCAAGGCCTCTACCTTTGGGGAGGGGTTGGGCGTGGCAAATCGATGTTGATGGACCTGTTCTTTCAACACGCCTCGGTGCCGGGCAAGCGGCGCGTTCATTTCCATGCGTTCATGCAAGACGTTCAGGCCGCTTTGCACGAAGCGCGCAAGACCGGTGTTGAGGATGCGATCAAACCGGTCGCTGACAATATCGCGCGCGACCTCAAACTGCTGTGTTTCGATGAGATGCAGATCACCGACATTGCGGACGCAATGATTGTTGGCCGCCTTTTTGAGCGTTTGTTTGAGGCGGGGGTTGTAATCGTGACAACATCAAACCGCCCACCAAAGGATCTCTATAAGGACGGCCTCAATCGTCAGCTTTTCTTGCCGTTTATTGCGCTTCTTGAAGACCGACTCGAAGTGCACGAACTCGCAGCCGAAACTGATTACCGGCAAGATCGTCTGGCGGGTGAGCAGGTGTGGTTTAGCCCTGCCGATGCAAGTGCCAAGGCTGCGGTTGACCTAATCTGGCGCGACCTGACGGGCGGAAAAGAAGAAGAATTGGTGTTGGAGGTTAAGGGCCGCAGCGTAACAATCCCGCGCTTTTGGGCAGGGCAAGCGCGCGCCTCTTTCGACGCGCTTTGTGGCACAGCACTGGGACCTGCTGACTACCTCGCATTGGTGGGAGCGGCTAAGGTTCTGGTGCTGGAAGACATTCCAAAGATGAGCCGCGAGAAATCCAACGAAGCCAAGCGCTTCGTCACCTTGATCGACACCCTTTACGAGGGAAATGTGCGGCTTGTGGCCAGTGCAGCGGCCGAGCCCGAAGCGCTCTATACCGAAGGTACAGGCGCTTTCGAATTCGAGCGAACTGCGAGCCGGTTGCGCGAGATGCAGGGGGCAGATTGGGGCGCCTAGTCCCCGGGCCAGACGAAAAGCATTCATGCTCGAAATCAGCTGGCAACAGACTAACTTTCACAAATGACTGGCTTGCCCTCCACCTCTCTCTCTGTTCGCCAGCCTTCTGCCTGGGCGATTATCCATGGCGGCAAGGAAGTCGAAAACCGATCACTTGGGTCGATACGGTCTGGGCGGATGGGACCGGGACGGATAGCGATTCACGCGGCCATTGGCATGAAACAGGCAGAATACGATTACCTTGTCTGGCGTTGGGCACGGGATGGCGTCGTCGTGCCTCGGCCAGACGCATTGCCACGCCGTGCAATAATTGGATCGGTCGAGGTCGTGGACATCATCACTGAAAGCGACAGCCCTTGGTTCGGGGGCGAGGCAGGTCTGCTGCTGCGCGACCCTGTGCCGTGTGACCCAATCCCGGCCAGCGGGGAATTGGGTTACTTCAAGTGGAAAGAGGGCGGTTCGCTATCCGAACCGCTGCCCTGGATGGAGGCTTGGGGTGGCGCGGACGGTGGCCTGTTCGGCGAGATGCCGGTGCAATTCGAAAGCGCGCCTGCAAAGCCGTTCGGGCATCGAAACAAAACCTGACACCCTTCAGCGTTGCAGCGTCCGAAGGTAGGCGGACAGTGCCAGAAGGTCTGCCGGGATAGGTGTGCCAATACCTTCTTCCACTTCGACCACCACAAGGGGGCCAAGATCGCCCGCGCCGAATTCTGGCATGATGGTGCCACGGCCTTGATGATAGGCGGGCCCATAGATCGTAGCGAGCGTCTCGATCTCGGGGAATGTGCCGCTATTGCGTTGCGAGAGCAGCGTCAGGTCTGGCGCGTCGCCGGTTGCCGTGGGTAGGTTCGAAGCGCCACGGGCATTAGAGCCATGGCAAATGGCACAATTCTCCGAAAAAACTTGTGCGCCGCGCATCACCCCGACCTGAGGGTCGTCACCGGTAGTGCAGGCCATGGCCAGAAAGCTGGCGCAAAGGGCAAGTGGAGTAATGGGTTTCATCTTGGCTGCTCCTCAATGATCCTGCGAACAGACTAGCAGGGTCGAGGCGCGGGCCGTTTGATACGGATCAATGCACCAGAAGCGACACGTCAGTTTCGCCTCGCAAAGCCATCCAGGGCGGTTTGCACGGCATCGAAGAACTGGCCAACATGGAGGCCATCAGCGATGGCGTGATGGACCTCAATCGTCATCGACATGACGTGGCGGTCGCCCTCCCGCACGATCTTGCCCCATCCAATGCGCGGGATGCAGTCCTCGGCGGAGGGCATGGCATTGGTGATCGAAACGTAGTCAAGCCATGGCGTGCAGGACAGATAAACCAGATCTTTGCGCCCATCGCGGTCGGGTTCAACCTCAGCCGTGCGGGCCCGCGCAATTTCGTCCAGGGCAGCAGCATCAAAGCGCGCGAAGTCAGGGTCGTGGGCAAGGTAGCCGAACCCAAAACTGCCATCCTTGCGTGGCACGGTCATGGACATGTTGATCCGATCATACCGTGTCACGACATCACCGTTGAAGCGCGTACACAATTCAGGAACCGCATGAACGCCGGTGCCGATGGCGTGCAATGAGCCGCGATAAGGTGAAACGCCGTGGTCTGCTTTGGCGACCATGAGGGCGGTGACGTCCATACGGACGGTTGTGGCGTAGTGTGGGTGGTCGAACCCCCGAAACAGCTTGTATTGCGGCGCGCGTTCCCAGGTGTCGATGTCGATGTTATGGCCTGTCATGTCAGCTCACCGGAACCGTCGTTTCGCAAATCAGCTCCACATCCAAAGGTTGCGCGAAAAGGGGTGTGATAGGATCAATGGAGCTATCCTCGATCCAGACATTGTCGATGCAAACATCCTGCGCGTAGTTGCCGCCGTTGAAACCAAAACCACCCACGGCGCCGCAATCGTTCACAGCCCCATTGGCGTTCCATTCCTGATACGAGTTCTGCGATCTAAGACCGCCAGTGGGAAATTGCAGCGAATTGGTATCGAACCGCAACGTCCAGGAGGTTTGCGGGGACAGTTGATCAAGGCTCCAAGAGCCGACCGCTACCCCATCCAGAAAGCCGATGATCTGGAAGCCCGTTACGTCCGTTTCCGTGATGATCCCGGTGTTCTGGAAATCATCCGGGTACTCGATCAAACCCTCCATTGTGTAGCCATTCGCGCCAACCCAGCAGAACTGCAGTTGGACGGCGTGAACCGGCGGGGCGGCGAGGAGAGCGAGGGCGGTTAAGGTGATGCGCATGGGGTGGAACGTGGGGGTAGCGCGCGGTCGGGTCAACCGGTGGAAAGCCCGCAAGCTCAACCGTTCGTTTTGAGGATTTCGCCCGCGAGGTAGAGTGAGCCGCAGATTAGGATCCGGGCATGAGGCGTGTGGGCGGTTATTGTCGCGAGAGCGTCTTCGACACTTTCCGCCGTCTGCGCGTTCAATCCGGCCGCGGATGCGGCTGCGGCAGTGTCTTCAGCGCTAAGCGTTGCGGTTTGGCCAGGGATGGAGACTGCAATCAAACTGTCCGTATGAGGCTTGAGCGGGAGCATGTAGCCAGTGATATCCTTGGTGTTCAGCATGCCGCAAATCAGGTGCGTGGGCCGGTCTGACAGCGTGTCGAGCGTGGCCGAAATAGCGCGCGCGGCATGGGGGTTGTGGCCACCATCCAGCCAAAGCTCGGCTTCCGGGGCTAGGTCAAAAAGCGGGCCGTGGCGCAGTCGCTGCATCCGGGCGGGCCAGGTTGCGTCCGTCATGGCCGCGTCGGGGTTGCCGCGCCCCAAAGCGCGGAGGGCGGCGATGGCCGTGCCCGCGTTCTGGATCTGATGCGGTCCTGCAAGGGCAGGCATCGGCAGGTCGAGCAAGCCGGTCTCATCCTGAAAGATCAGCCGGTCGCGTTCTGTAGTGACGTGCCAGTGCTGACCATGGGCGAGGATCGGAGCGGAAAGGCCGCTTGCCCTCGCCTCGATCACCTCAAGCGCTTCGTCTTTCTGCGGACCAATCACAACCGGAACGCGCGGTTTGATGATGCCCGCCTTCTCGAACGCAATGGCACTAAGCGTGTCGCCAAGGAATTGCTGATGGTCGAGATCGACTGGGGTAATGACGCTAAGCGCGGGCTCGTCGATGACATTGGTCGCATCGACGCGCCCGCCAAGGCCGACTTCTAGCAGGGTGTAATCGGCAGGCGTGTCGGCGAAAGCCTTCATGGCAGCGGCGGTTGTGATCTCAAAATAAGTAATCGTTTCGTGTCCGTTAGCCTCCAGACATTCGTCTAAGAGATCGGAGAGGCGATCCTCGTCAATCAAGTCTCCTCGTAGCCTTATTCGTTCGTGGAAGCGCGCGAGGTGAGGGGAGGTGTAAGCGTGTGTGGTAAGGCCCGCCCCCTGCAGACCTGCGCGGATCATCGCGAGGGTGGAGCCTTTGCCATTGGTTCCCGCGATGTGGATGACGGGGGGCAGCTTCGTCTGCGGCTCACCCAGTGCTGTCAGGATCCGGTGCATCCGGTCAAGCGTGAGGTCGATGACCTTGGGGTGCAGGGTCATCATCCGTTCGAGAAGGGCGTCGGATCGCGGCTGCGTCATGGGCGGTGCCTAGGGATCGGGCCGGGGCGCGTGCTTTGAAAGCGGGATGCCTCCGGCGGGAGTTGTTCGGCCAAGATGAAGGAGCGATCGCGCGATCTCAGGCGCGGTCGACCTCTGCAGGCGTGTCTTCGGCGGGGGCATCGGGCGAAGCGGCATCTGTTGCGGGCGTATTGGCGTCTGCCTCCGGCGCTGGCAAATCGCCTTTCACCGGCGGAGTTTCACCCATCAACATACGCACAATTGAGATCAGCTCATCGCGCATTTCGCCGCGAGGAGTCACGCGGTCGAGCATTCCGTGGTCGAGCAGGTATTCGGAGCGCTGGAAGCCTTCGGGCAAGGTCTCGCGGATCGTTTGTTCGATGACGCGGGGGCCTGCAAAACAGATCAGGGCATTTGGTTCAGCGATCTGAACATCCCCGAGCATCGCGTAGGAAGCTGTTACGCCGCCCGTCGTGGGGTGGGTCAACACGACGATGTAGGGAACGCCCGCCTCTTTCAGCATCTGCACCGCTACGGTGGTGCGGGGCATTTGCATCAGCGACAGAATGCCTTCCTGCATGCGCGCGCCACCAGCGGCGGAAAACAGGATCAGCGGTCGCTTGAGTTGCACGGCACGTTCCGCAGCAGCGATGATTGCGTTGCCCACGAACATGCCCATGGATCCGCCCATGAAACTGAAGTCCTGCGCGGCTGCGACGACGGGCGTGCGTCCAATTTCACCCTGAGCGACCAGCATCGCCTCAGCCTCAGACGTCTGTGTGCGGGCAGCTTTCATGCGATCAGGGTAGCGTTTCTGATCACGGAATTTCAGCGGATCGGCCATCGGTTCTGGCACGTCGATCTCGGTGAAGATGCCATTGTCAAACAACGCCTCAAACCGGGCGCGCGGACGCAAAGCCATGTGGTGCCCGCAATTGGTGCAGACGTTCAGATTGTCGCTGAGCTCGCGGTGAAACAGCATGGTGCCGCATTCACTGCACTTGGACCACAGGTTCTCGGGCGTCTCGCGGCGCGAGAACATCGAGTTGATCCGGGGACGGACGTAGTTGTTGATCCAGTTCATGTGCGCCTGTTCCGCATGGTTTGGCCTTCAAGCCCAGATATTGTGCGATGCAGGGAAATGCAAATGAATGGATCAGGGGAAGCGGGTCACAGCCAGCCGGATCAGGATCCAGGTGACGATGGTCGTTCCGATATCCAAGAGGATGAGTGGGCGGATTTCAGGCGAGGCCGGGTCGATTGGGGCGGTGTAGAGCGCCAACCCGGACAGCGGGCCATCTAGCGCCACGATCAGGATCGCCACGACATTGTTCGTGAAGTGAAAGCCCCAAGCCGCGCCGAGTGAGCCGGTCTTGGCAGTCAGGTCAGCTGCAAGCAAGCCAAAGAGGGTGGCGGCCGCGACGATATAGATCGCGTTGTCGCCCATAATCTCGGGCTGCCAATGCAACACGCCGAACAAGACAGACGGCACCAATAGCCAAATCCAAGTCGCCTTAAAGCGCGCGGCCAGCTGCTGCTGGATGTAGCCGCGAAACAGGATCTCCTCCGCCCCGGTCTGGACCAACACGCCGACAAGGGCGAGAGGCAGGAACGACAACCAGATTGCCCGTTCCAGATTGGGAATAACTTCAACATCGCTGGGAAACAGAAACGACAGGGAATAGGCCGCCGCACAGACCACCAAAGCGATTAGGAAATGACGCACAGCGCGCGGCAGAGGGCCGAACAAACTGCGGATCAGACGCTCGTGGAAAACTGCGGCGGCAATCATCGGTCCGATTGCCATGCCAGCAAAGGTCGCCAAGAGCAGCAAGGTTCCGGTGGGGCCTGTGGCCTCCACCATCTCTGTAATCCAGCGCTCGGCATTGTCAGGGCCGGCGACCACGAACACGCCACCGAACACAAGACCCACGCCAAGCGCGTAGGTGACCGCAATCAGGAACAGTCCCAGAAGCAGCCGCCAAATCTGCGGTTTCGCGCGGGCGGGCGCGACGAACGTGTCGTGGGCAAGGTACTGCATCGGGCCTGCCGATTTGTTGGTGTTTGCGCCAGCTTACTGCGCCACCGCGCCACCTTCAATCGCGGTTGTTGCGTAAGGCTTGGAGATTTGAGGGCCACGCAGCTGTCTCTCTTGCCCCTGCTGTCGGGCCGCTTTATCCCCTCTGCAACAGCGCAAAGCCATCGGGGAGAGACGCCATGCTGCAAAACCGGCCAGACAAATCCAAACTGCCGAGCCGCCATGTGACGGAAGGCCCCGAGCGGGCCCCGCACCGCTCCTATTTCTACGCAATGGACATCACGGAAGAGCAGATTGCGCAGCCCTTCGTTGGTGTCGCGACATGCTGGAACGAGGCAGCGCCTTGCAACATTGCCCTGAACTGGCAAGCGCAATCCGCGAAAGCCGGCGTTCTGAGCGCCAATGGCACGCCGCGTGAATTCACTACGATCACTGTCACAGACGGGATCGCAATGGGCCATGAGGGGATGCGGTCGTCGCTCGCGTCACGCGATGCGATTGCCGATACCGTTGAGCTGACAATGCGCGGGCACTGCTACGATGCGCTGGTGGGCCTTGCGGGCTGCGACAAATCCTTGCCGGGGATGATGATGGCGATGGTGCGCCTGAACGTGCCGTCGGTCTTTATGTACGGCGGCACGATCCTTCCCGGCAAAGTGCCGGAGGGTGCAGATGTGCCTGAGGAATTTGCGAAGCGCGACCTGACGGTTCAGGACATGTTCGAAGCGGTAGGCAAATATCAGTCCGGTGAATTGAGCGATGCGGCTTTGGCTGTGTTGGAGCGTGTGGCTTGCCCCAGTGCGGGCGCCTGCGGCGGGCAGTTCACTGCGAACACGATGGCTTGCGTGAGTGAGGCGATTGGCCTGGCGCTGCTGAACTCTTCCGGGATGCCTGCACCCTATGAGGGTCGCAAGGAATATGGCGAAGCGTCGGGCAAGGCTGTGATGACCTTGCTGGAAAAAAACATCCGCGCACGGGATGTCGTGACCCGGAAAGCGCTGGAGAATGCAGCGCGGGTTGTGGCCTGCACCGGTGGCTCGACAAATGCGGGCCTGCACCTGCCGGCGATTGCGCATGAGGCGGGGATCGACTTCGACCTGTTCGACGTCTGCGACATATTCAAGGACACGCCCTATTTCGTCGACATGAAGCCTGGTGGGCAATTCGTGGCGAAGGACCTGTTTGAGGTTGGCGGCGTGCCTGTCGTGATGAAGGAGCTTCAGAAAGCGGGCCTGCTGCATGAGGATTGCCTGACCGCATCGGGTGAGACGATGGGCGAAGCGCTTGAGAAAATCCAAGGCGATGCCGATGGTCGTGTGATCCACACCGTGGCCAATCCGATCACAAAGACCGGCGGCGTTGTCGGTTTGCGCGGCAACCTCGCTCCCGAAGGCGCGATCGTGAAGGTCGCTGGCATGACGGAAGAGCAGCAAGTGTTCAGCGGCCCCGCGCGTGTGTTCGAATGCGAAGAAGACGCCTTCGCCGCCGTTAAAGCGCGCACCTATGAGGAAGGCGAAGTGATCGTGATCCGCAATGAGGGTCCCAAGGGTGGCCCCGGTATGCGCGAAATGCTGGCCACAACCTCCGCGCTTAGCGGTCAGGGCATGGGCAAGAAAGTGGCGCTGATCACCGATGGCCGGTTCTCGGGCGCGACGCGCGGCTTCTGTGTTGGTCATGTGGGCCCCGAGGCCGCAGTGGCTGGACCGATTGGCCTGCTGCAGAATGGCGATGTCATCACCATCAACGCAATCACCGGCGAATTGTCCGTGGCGTTGAGCGATGACGAACTCGCGGCGCGTCGCGAGGCCTGGAAAGGCCCGCGTGAAACGATCTATGCCTCGGGCGTGCTGTGGAAGTATGCGCAGCTTGTGGGTGAGGCGCGCTATGGCGCGGTCACGCATCCGGGGGCGGCGAAGGAAAAGCACGTTTATGCAGATCTCTGAGGCGCTTCGCTTCGGACTTCGGATTAGTGCGCTCCTCGGGCTTACAGCCCTCTTCGCAGCTTGCGTGAACCTTGGGGGCGGTAGCGATGCCGCTCCACGACAGGTTCAGGTTACGTCGGATGCAGTAACGATCACTGGGCCGCGTGGCTTCTGCGTTGATCCGACATCAACTCGCAACGACAGCGATACAGCATTTGTTCTGCTGGGGAATTGTGCGGCAATTTCGGGTCGGGCGAGCGCGACACAGCCTGATATTCCGGCAGTACTGACAGCTGCAGTTGCGGCGAGGGCAGCGGAAGAAAGCGGGCTTACCGGCAATCTGGTGGCCCTCGACGCGTTTTTCCAATCTGAGCAGGGCCGCGCTGTGCTCAGCCGGTCCGGGAATGCAGTGGACGTGACGATCCTTGAAACGCGGATTTCGGGGGACATGCTGTTGCTTCATGCCCGAGACACAGGCGCGGGTGCGGTCGTGGGTGTCGCGCAGGACTACTGGCGCGCATACATGGATCTAGGGCCGAGACTGGCGACTTTGTCAGTATTGGCGCTGGCCGACCGAGACGTTAGCGATGAAGCCGCGTTACGCGTTTTGACTGCCTTCGCCGAAGTCGTGCAGGCGGCAAATTCCGGCGCCGTTGTCCAGGCGGGCGCGGCAGACCTGCCACAGGCGAACGACGAAGCTACCGGTGGCCTCTTTCGCACGGGGCTGTTTCAGCGGATATTCCAGTAACCGTCTGCCAAGAGAAACCTGCTATGATCAGGGCCAGGCGCGGTGTGGGTGCGAAGGAAGAGCAGCATGGGACAGGAATTTCCTGGGATTTTTGGCGGGTTTGGCTTGGGCCAAACGCTCAAACGCTGGCAGCGCGCGTTGCGAATGCCCAAGGATTTGCCAACTGCAGAACTCTCCCGGATGGCTGGCGATATTCGCGGGCTACGCGACCGCCTGGATGTGATGTCGGCCCAGACGCGTACAGAACTCTTGGCACGCAAGGTCACGGACCAGGATGGGATTGAGCGCCCGGATCAATGCGATTGGACGGACCGACCCGCCCCTTGGACCTCCGAAATGCGGCCGCGCGGATTTGTTGGCCTGACGTCGCCGCAACCGTTGCCGGGTGGTGTTACGGTATTTCACGACGCAACGAATGCAGAGTTCAGCTTGCGCCAGGAACGGGCGCCGGAATGGGTAACTGGCCCACAATTCGGGCTGGTGCTGGAAGTCTATCGCTCGGACGGGTCGTTCATAAGCTTCGTGCAGGATTTGGCCGGGGCGGCCTTGGTTGGCCTGACACGGAACCACTACATCTCGATCAAACTGACCGCCGACCGCGAACAGCCGGTTGAGATCTATGCGCGCCTCAACGTGCAACACGGGCCTAATGTCGAGCAAATCGTACGGCAGGTGGAATTCGACGGCATGAATGGCGCGGCAGAATTTGACCTGGCCTATTCCAAGATCAACGAAAAGCGGTTGGAAAAAGCTTGGTTGGATTTGATCATCGAGGGTCCCAAAATGACCCGCATCGCATTGTGGGACATGGTCCTGTTGCGCGCGCCGCGCGCTGATTTCTGATCCGCCGGGGGAGAGAGTAACAGATGGCTGAGACACTGGTCTGCACCGCACTGGAAGGTGGCCGTTATGAGGGCGTTCTAACAGGCGCTGTTCAAACTGAGATCGAGGCCCTCCACCGGGGCAAGATCATCAGCATCGCGCAATTGGCGCCGCACCCCGAAGAAGAGGGCGCGATGGCCGTGTCGCTGACCTTGCCAGTGGAAGTGGTCAGCGATGGTGTGCAAGTGGTTGGCCTACGGTCTTCGGCTTCAGGCGAGGTTTTGGATCGCATTACGTTGATGGCAGGCTCTGCACTGGATGAAGATATCCGGGGTGAGATGGCCCTGCTGCGCGATGAGCTGGAGATGTTGAAGCGCGCCTTCCGTCGCCATTGCGCTGAGACAGGTGAAGACTGACCTGATCCAACGGCGCGCTAGTCCGCTTGGCGGCGCTGCCCCAGCTCGCGCCCCAAAAGAGCCGCACACTGTCCCGGAGATGCACCTGCCGGAGTGAACGCGTCCAGTGACGCGGGGTTTCACGTGACCTTCAGGCAGTGATGTGATGACTTGCACGTCAAGCAAGGGAGACCCCGCCATGGCACATGCGCTTTATCCGAACCTTTTGGCTCCGCTCGACCTGGGATTCACCACCCTGAAGAACCGGGTGCTTATGGGGTCAATGCACACAGGCCTTGAAGAGACGAAAGACTGGCCAAGAGTGGCGCGGTTTTATGCGGATCGGGCCAAGGGCGGTGTGGCGCTGATTGTGACAGGGGGTATGGCGCCAAATAAGGAAGGCGGCGTATTTCCGGGGGCGGCTGGCCTCTTCACCGATCAGGATATCGCTAACCATCGTGTTGTGACCGATGCCGTCCATGACGCTGGCGGCAAGATCGCCATGCAAATCCTCCATGCCGGGCGTTATGCCTACTCACCGGATTGTGTGTCCGCGTCGCCCGTGAAGTCGCCGATCTCTCCCTTTCCGCCCAAAGAGCTGGATGAAGAGGGGATCGAAAAGCAGATCGCCGATATTGTGACCGCCGCCGTGCGCGCTCGCGAGGCGGGTTATGACGGCGTCGAGATTATGGGAAGCGAGGGGTATTTCCTAAACCAGTTCCTCGTAACCCATGTAAACAAGCGCGAAGATCGCTGGGGAGGCTCGTATGAGAACCGTATGCGCCTGCCGGTTGAGGTTGTGCGCCGAGTGCGCGAAGCCGTCGGCGAAGAGTTCATCCTGATCTACCGCCTCAGCATGATCGATCTGGTTCCCGGCGGCTCCACCCATGACGAGGTGGTGCAACTGGCGCAGGCCATTGAGGCCGCAGGCGCGAGCATCCTGAACACCGGCATCGGCTGGCATGAGGCGCGCATTCCGACGATTGCAACGAGCGTCCCCCGCAAAGCGTTCGCCTGGGTCACGAAGCAATTGATGGGCAAGGTTGGCATTCCCGTCATCACGTCGAATCGGATCAATATGCCCGACGTGGCGGAAGAGGTTCTGGCGGAGGGCTGCGCCGACATGGTTTCCATGGCGCGCCCGTTCTTGGCGGATGCTGAATTTGTGGCCAAAGCCGATGCAGGTCGCGCCGATGAAATCGCGCCTTGCATCGCGTGTAATCAGGCCTGCCTAGATCACACATTCAGCGGCAAGTTGACCTCGTGCCTCGTGAACCCCCGCGCCTGCCATGAGGCGGAATTGAACTACGGGCCTGCAGACATCCAGAAGCGGATTGCAATTGTCGGTGCCGGGGCGGCTGGCCTGTCTGCCGGGATGGTCGCCGCTGAACGGGGACACACTGTGACGATGTTCGACAAGGCGGATCGCGTTGGCGGGCAACTGAACATGGCGCGCCAGATCCCCGGAAAGGAAGAGTTCCACGGGCTGGTCGATTGGTTCGAAACGATGGTGGACCGGCATGGCATTGATCTTCGCCTTGGCGTGGAAGCGCAGGCCGATGACCTTGACGGATTCGACGAGGTCATCATTGCGACTGGTGTGACGCCACGCGATCCAAGCATCCCCGGTCAAGACGGGCCGAACGTTCTGAGCTACGTGGATGTGCTCGCAGGCAAGGCCCCGGTGGGCCCGCGTGTTGCGATCATCGGTGCGGGCGGCATCGGCTTCGACGTGGCCGAATACCTTGTCCATGAGGGCGAAAGCCCGGCGGAGGATCCAGACCTTTGGCGGCGTGAATGGGGTGTCGCAAGCCCTGCGGAGCACCGTGGCGGGTTGGCCCCTGAAGGCCCGCAACCGGATGCTCCGGCGCGGCAGGTCACGCTCCTACAACGCAAAGCCGAGAAACCCGGTAAGCGGCTTGGCAAAACGACTGGCTGGATCCACCGCGCGGCGCTCAAGATGAAGCAGGTGCAGATGGTAGCAGGTGCAAGCTACGACAAGATTGACGCCGACGGGCTCCATATCACGGTTGATGGCAAATCTGAGCTGATCGCCTGCGATACAATCGTGCTTTGCGCTGGGCAGGAGGTGAACCGCTCGCTCGCCGACGTGCTCATCGCTGCCGGAAAAACGCCCCATGTGATCGGTGGCGCGGATATGGCCGCAGAATTGGACGCAAAACGCGCGATCAATCAGGGGATGCGGCTGGCGGCAACGCTTTAGGCGAGCAGCTTGCTCAGCCCCAGCGCGACGCCCATATCGCCAGACACTTTCAGCTTGCCCATCATCACGCCGGTCATCGGGTTCAGCTTGCCGGTGAGCAGTTTGCTGAGGTTGTCCTGGCTGATCTTGATGGTGCAGTCGGTGTCTTGATCCTGCGTTGTGGCCGAATTCTCGGACAGCACAATCACGCCCTCTTCCCCGCAATCGAACTTGAGCGAGCCGTTGAAAGTTTTCTCTGCTAGTGCGCGGCTGATGCGGTCCGCGATTTCACCAAGTGTCATTGGGATTACTCCATTTGGGGTACTCAACGGCTAAGCAGCGATACGAGGTGCAGCAAGTGTGACGTAGCGGCGATAGATCAGAGGTCACGCGCCATTTGTGCCTCGTTTCCGTACATCACTCCGGTCGCCTCGAATCCCATGCGTTCATAGAGCGCAATGGCTGGGGCGTTCGTTTCGACCACTTCCACTGACATGCGCAGGCGACCACGTGCGCGAGCCCAATCGAAAGCCCAATTTATGGCCGCCGTCCCGTAGCCTTTGCCTTGATGGCCTTCACCGATCATCAAGCGCCAAAGAAAGCCGGCCTCGGGCTCATCCTCCAGGTCAACGTCCGTAGGGTCGAGTTCGGTCATGTCAATTAGACCCATCAGCCCGACGCGTTTCTCACCCGCCCAGATCGTAAAAACATAGGCGGCGGGATCATAGGCGGCCTCTGCGATTGTCACCGCATTAGGGGCCACGAATTGACGCTGCTCATCAGCTACCCACAGGTCAAGCAGGGGGTTCACGTCCGCCTTTTCGACCGGGCGGACTGTGACGCTCATTTGAACTTGCGGTTCCGGGCGGCCAGCAGTTTCAGGCGCAGCGCATTAAGCTGGATGAAGCCTTGCGCGTCAGACTGATCGTAGGCGCCCATGTCTTCCTCGAACGTCACATGCGCCTCGGAGTAGAGCGAATGATCGGACCAGCGGGCAACCGTACGGGCTGAGCCCTTGTAGAGCTTCAGGCGGACAGTGCCCGTCACATGCTCCTGCGATTTGTCGATCAAGGCCTGCAGCATTTCCCGCTCAGGAGAGAACCAGAAGCCGTTGTAGATCAGCTCTGCGTAGCGCGGCATGATGCTGTCTTTAAGATGGCCCGAGGCCCCGTCGAGCGTGATCTGCTCGATCCCACGGTGGGCTTCCAGAAGGATCGTGCCGCCGGGCGTCTCGTAGATGCCGCGGGACTTCATGCCAACGAAGCGGTTCTCCACCAGATCAAGGATGCCGATGCCGTGCTTGCCACCCAAACGGTTCAGCTCGGTCAGGATCGTGGCGGACGACATCGCCTCGCCATTGATCGCCACGGCGTCGCCCTTCTCGAAGGTGATTTCCACCATCTCCGCCTCATCGGGCGCATCCTCGGGCCGGGTGATCCGTTGGAGGATGTGGTCAGGCGCTTCCTCGGCCGGATCTTCCAGCATCTTGCCCTCAGACGAGGTGTGCAACAGGTTCGCATCCACGCTAAACGGCGCCTCGCCGCGCTTGTCTTTGGCGATTGGGATCTGATGCTTCTCGGCGAACTCGATCAGCTTGGTGCGGCTGCCGAGGTCCCATTCCCGCCAAGGCGCGATCACCTGAATTTCGGGGTTGAGGGAATAGGCGCAGAGTTCGAACCGCACCTGATCATTGCCTTTGCCGGTGGCGCCGTGGCTGACGGCATCGGCACCGGTTTCAGCCGCGATTTCAACGAGGCGCTTAGAGATCAGCGGACGCGCGATGGACGTGCCCAGAAGGTACAGCCCCTCGTAAAGCGCGTTGGCCCGGAACATCGGAAAGACAAAATCCCGTACGAATTCCTCGCGCAGGTCCTCGATGTAGATGTCGGACGCGCCCATCATCTCGGCCTTCTTGCGGGCAGGCTCCAGCTCCTCGCCCTGACCAAGATCGGCCGTAAACGTCACCACCTCGCATCGGTATTCCGTCTGCAGCCACTTGAGGATGATCGAGGTATCGAGGCCGCCGGAATAGGCAAGCACGACCTTCTTGGGCGCAGACATGATGAAACTCCGTCGCAAATGGTTGACCGCGCGGGCGATACCGGGTTTTCAGGATAGGGGCAAGCGAGCGGAGGCGACGATGGACTACGGCTACCAACTTCTGCGCCATGTGGTGCAACAGGTGTTTGGCAATCTCGGTTCCGCCGCGCGGATCACATTGGTGCTCATCATCATCCCCATCGGGATCCTTGCGGCTACCAACCCAGGCATCTTGACCGGATCTTCCCTCCAATTCGACGCCACGACTGGCCAGAATGATTTTTCGGGGGTTGGCCTGTTCGGCGTGCTCTTGGCACTGGTCGCCGGCGTCATCTGCTGGCTTTGGGCCGCCGTTGCATGGCACCGCTTTGTCTTGCTTGAAGAATACCCAAGTGGCCTGTTCCCGACTTGGCGTGGGTCGAACATCGGCAACTACTTCGGCAATTCGATCCTGATCTTTCTGATCATGATTGCAGTTGGTATCGCGGTTGGGATCGTAATCGGCATCCTCATCACCCTTGTCCGGTCCGAAGCACTGGCGATCCTACTTGGCGTGGGGTTGGTCTTCGGCCTGTCGTGGGTCGCCACGCGCGTGGGTCTTATCCTGCCCGCCGCTGCGATCGGGGAAAAGTTACGGATTAGCGAAAGTTGGAAGGCGACTGCTCCTGTGTCCGGGCAGATCATCCTGCCGATCTTCGTGTTGGCGCTGGCCTCCACCATCCTAAACCAAGGCATCATTGCGCTGTTTGGCGAAACGACCGGCATCCCGACCCAGTTCGGTGTTCAGCAACAGGTCACACTAAGCGCGGTTGGCACTATCCTCAGCCTTGTCGTGACGTGGCTTCAGATGCTGCTGAATCTGGCCTTGATGACCACGCTATACGGCAACCTGATTGAAGGGCGGCAGCTGAACTGAGGCTGGACAGAGGCGGGCAAACGGGCCAATGCCTGCCCCATGACTGACTTCGCCACTGCCGCCCGACGAGCCACCGAAGCCCTGCGCGACCTGTTCCCGGCCACGCCACTTCTGAAGAACGCCTACCTGAGCGAGCGTTATGGTGCAGCGATTTGGCTAAAGCGCGAGGATCTATCGCCTGTCCGCTCGTACAAGTTGCGCGGTGCCTTCAACGCGATGCGCAAAGTGCGCGCTGATCAGCCTGAACAGACGAAATTCGTCTGCGCCAGCGCCGGAAACCATGCGCAGGGGGTGGCGTTTGTTTGTTCACATTTTGGGGTGGAGGGGCGCATCTACATGCCTGTCACGACACCCGATCAGAAGATTCTCAAGACCCGCACCTTCGGCGGGGATGCCGTTGAAATTGTGCTGGAAGGCGACTTCTTCGACGAAACACTGGCAGCTGCGAAAGAATGGTGCGCTGACGCCGGCGCACATTTTCTGTCACCTTTTGACGATGCCGATGTGATCGAAGGTCAGGCCTCTGTCGCCGTGGAGATGATGGAACAATTGGGTCGCGCGCCCGACCATCTTGTCTTGCCAGTGGGCGGCGGTGGCTTGTCTTCGGGCATGCGTAGCTACCTTAACGACATGGGAGCCGCGACCGAGCTGACCTTGGTAGAACCTGCCGGCGGCGCTAGCCTGACCGCTGCGCTCAAGATTGGCGCGCCGCAAACGATTGAGATCACTGATACTTTCGTGGATGGGGCCGCCGTGGCCCGCATCGGGGATCGCACGTTCGAGGTCCTGAAGGACATCCCGAAGAAAAACGTGCTGATCGCACCCGAAAATCGCATCTGTGTCACAATTCAGGAAATGCTGAACCTGGAAGGCATCGTTTTGGAACCTGCCGGGGCGTTGTCAGTCAACGTGCTTGATGACATCGCAGACCAGATCAAAGGCAAGACTGTGGTGTGCGTGACCTCCGGTGGAAACTTTGATTTTGAGCGTCTGCCTGAAGTGAAAGAGCGCGCACAGAATTGGCAAGGGTTGAAGAAATACTTCATCCTTCGCCTGCCGCAGCGGCCGGGTGCGCTGAAAGACTTCCTCGACCTGTTGGGGACCGAGGACAACATCACGCGTTTCGAGTACCTCAAGAAGAACTCGCGCAACTTCGGCTCCGTTCTAATCGGGATCGAGACGGAGCGAGCAGGCAGCTTCAGCGATCTGGAGGAACGTGTCGCGTCCCGAGGATTCGGGTTCCGCGACATTACGGACGACAAGATCCTCGCCGATTTCCTGATTTAGGACCTAAGCCGCCAAAGCGAGGTCCGGCATCTGCCCAGACATTTCTGCCAACGCCAGTTCGAACGCGGATTTGACAGCATCCACATCAGGGACACTGCCCGCCTTGCAAGTAGCCTCGGCAGTTGTGCAGGCATCGACCAAAGCCTTGAACCCAAGATTCGCCGCGGACCCCCGCAGGAAGTGAAAATCCTCAGCCGCAGCACCTGTGGCCGTCATCCCCGAAAGGGTCTCCTGCAATTCAGCAACGAACAGGATCGCAACATCTGCGAAATCCTCTTCCCCGATATCATTTTTCAGCTCGTTCAAGCGGTCCCAATCGACGGACGTCATTTTTTTGCACCTCTGACAGTGCCCCCACGCATCACCCTAGACCGGCAAACCTTAACAAAACCGCACCACCCACGATCAAGATGGCGAGAATTGTCGACTTCACGGTACGTTAAGACCCAACGCGCATAGTGCTTCGAATGATCGAGGAAGAGGTTCCTGAATGACCTTTGCGCCAACATCTCTTGCAGGTCAGCAAGCAGTATCAATTGACGTCACAACCGATGCGTTGACCGTGCTGGTGCTCGACGACAGCCCGGCGCAGCGCAATCTGGTTTGCGCACTCTTGCGAAAGTGGGGTCATACCGCGATTTCAACTGGCGACCCGCGTGAAGCCCTCGAACATGCTCGAAACCCGGATGTGTCACTGATCCTCTGCGATTGGATGATGCCTGAAATGACGGGACCGGAATTCTGCAGACGTCTGCGCGCCGATGTGACCAGCAGCTATGCCTACGTCCTGCTTTTGACATCTCGCAATGAACGCAACGCTTTGGCTGAAGGTTTAGAAGCCGGGGCCGACGATTTCCTGCAAAAGCCCGTTTCCCCTCCGGAGTTACGGGCGCGCATGAATGCAGGTGCACGTATCGTTGCCATGCAGCGAGAGTTACGCTCAAAAAACGGCATCCTGTCCGACGCGCTAGATGAATTGCAGACGCTTTACGGGGCCATTGACCGCGACCTCGACGAGGCGCGTCGCCTACAGCTGGCCCTCTTGCAAGATCAGCGGCGCAGTTTTGATGGCGCGGATGTTTCCTTATTGCTTGAGGCAAGCGGCCACGTCGGCGGCGATATGGTTGGCTACTTTACCGTTTCAGACGATACAGTTGGTCTCTTCAGCCTCGATGTATCCGGTCACGGTGTTGCCTCCGCCATGATCGCCGCGCGGATCGCCGGCATGCTGTCTGAAGCATCGCCAGATCAGAATATCGCGATGATCCGCGGCATGGACGGCACTCTGGTGGATCTTCCCCCGGAGGTGGCCGCCGGACGCCTCAATGATCTAATGCTGAAAGAGGTGCAGACAGATCGTTATTTCACCATCGCCCTGGCCTTCCTGAACCTCGACACCGGATTGGTCCGGCTTGTACAGGCAGGCCACCCGCACCCGATGGTACAACGCGCAGATGGCACGGTTGAGATGGTCGGCGACGGCGACATGCCTGTGGGTCTATTGCCCGACATCCCGTTCCATTCCTTTGAAGTGCAGTTGAACCCCGGCGACCGGCTGCTTCTTTATTCCGATGGGCTGACGGAATGCCCCCGACCCGATGGTGATATGCTCGAAGAGGAAGGGTTGATAGACATGATGACCCAGAACCAATCGACCGGTGGCACGGATTTCCTTGAAACCCTGCGCCATGATCTGGTGGCCTTCGCTGGGTCCGACGATTTCCCCGACGATGTGTCGGCCTTGCTACTGGAATTCAACGGGCGTTAGGCCAGTCCCAGGTATCGCGCGACATAGTCACGGTCGCCCGCCACCGCCAAGCGCTCCAATGCTACGTCCCATGGAAGAAACACAGCCGTGTGCCCTGGCTCCGTAGGCTCGCCCACCCTTGGCCCCAATCGCGCGGAATAGATGCTGCATTGCTTTTGCGCATAGCGGTCATAGTCTGGCATGAAGGTGAACCGGTGGAACATGCCCATTCTTCGCAGCGAATGAATGCGGTAGCCCGTTTCTTCCAGAACTTCGCGATGAAGCGCGGCTAGCGTCCCCTCACCGGGATCGACGCCGCCACCAGGCAATTGTAGCTCAGGATAAGGCGCCTCCTGAAACGACGCGAGCAAACTGTCGCCGGCATCAATAACCACATAGGCGCCGGGTCGCGGCGGATAGCGAACGCCGTCGCGGGGTGGTTTGCCGAAGTGTCGGTTCATGGCAGCGGCCTCCTTTCCCGCGTCTTTGCCATGCCGCGGGAAAACGCGAAAGCCAATCCTCTCGCCAACGCGCGCGCAACGGGCTAAACGGCGGCCATGGCTCAGGATCCAACACAATCGCTTCGCGACACTGGCGCGCGTGTCCTTCGCACCGAAGGCGATGCAGTGCGCGCCCTTGCTGACGCCCTCCCGCCCGATTTCGAGAGCGCGGCTGAGGCTGTCTTGTCCACCAAAGGCCGCGTTATCTTGTCGGGCATCGGTAAATCCGGCCACATCGCGCGCAAGATTTCCGCGACGTTTGCATCCACCGGCACGCCGTCGGCTTTCGTGCATCCGGCCGAAGCCAGCCATGGCGATTTGGGCATGATCATGCCCGGCGATCTGGCGATCCTGATTTCCAATTCCGGCGAAACGACGGAGCTGCGCGATATCGTGGCTCATGTCGCGCGCTTTTCTATTCCCTTGGTGGCGATCTCCAAGAAAACTGAAAGCACCTTGATGCGCGCCGCTGATCACTGCCTGTTGCTGCCTGATGTGGAAGAGGCCTGTTCGCTGCGCATGGCGCCCACGACCTCCACAACCCTGACACTCGCCCTAGGCGACGCGCTGGCCGTCGCAGTGATGGAGCGCCGCGGCTTTCAACCTGAGCAGTTTCACACGTTCCACCCCGGTGGCAAACTGGGCGCGCAATTGTCGACCGTGGCACAGCTGATGCACGGGCAGGACGCCTTGCCATTGGTCGATGCCGACACACCGATGCCAGAGACACTTGTTGTCATGTCTGAAAAGAGCTTCGGCATAGCAGGCGTGGTCGAGGATGGCATTTTGACCGGCGTGATCTCTGATGGCGACCTGCGCCGCAACATCACTCACCTGACCGATCAACCCGCTGGTGAGGTTGCCACACGCAACCCGCGTGTTATCGGGCCCGGTATGCTGGCCGCAGAGGCCATGGCCATGATGTCCGAGAACAAAATTACGGCGCTATTTGTTGTGGATGCACATAAGCACCCAGTCGGACTCGTGCACCTTCACGATCTACTGCGCGCTGGCCTCGCATAGAAAAGCGCCCCCGCCATCGGCAAGGGCGCTCGTGATTGCGTGGTCGTCAGATCAGTTGTCGTCGTCTGCTTCCATCAGGCGGCGGAAGATCTCGGCGCCTGCGGCGGGGTCAGACGCGATGACTGTCACAAACCCGCTTTCGCCCCGCAGATCGCTCATGTTCTCAGCGCTCAGGTTGAGGTGCGAAAAGACCTGTGCCAACGAAGACCCCATCGTCAGGTCCGCGGTGACGATTTCCCCATTGGGCGTCATGATGACTTCGCTGGCACTGTCTGCGCTCATGTTGAAGTGCATGATCGCGAAAGAGGTCGAGTGACCATCAGCGAGCGCCGGGGCGGCGAAGGAAGTGGCAAGTGCGGCGGCAAGTGCAAGGCGTTTCATAGTAAGTATCCCTTTGTTTTTTGGTGTGACAGTAGACGTTCTCGTTACTGCCTGAAGGGACCGTAGGCGGGAGGAGAGGCTCGAAAGTAGTGCATTTCAATCCTCTCAAACGGACGTGAGGGTGCCGTGAACCAGTTTTGCACGGGTCCGTGATGGGCGTCGCAAAACCCGTGATCACGGCGTGAGGATCACGCAAAAAATGTAATATCCATGCCTCACAGAACGACTTAGTCGCCCAATAGAGCGATTCGACGCGTCGGCATTGTCGAGGGGTGTTTAGCGTCCAACACCCTCATAGGCTTCAAACCCGGCGCGTTTGGCATCTTTCGGGCTATAGACGTTCCGCAAGTCGGCCATTCGGGGCGTCGCCATCTTCTTGGCCATCCGATCCAGGTCCAAGGCCCGGAATTCATTCCACTCGGTCAGAAGCACGACAAGGTCCGCATTGTGCGCGGCCTTGTAGGGATCATCTTGCCAGTTCACGCCGGGCAACAACGCCTCACCTTCCCGGAACCCTTGCGGATCGACCACACGCACTTTCGCGCCACCTCCGACAAGTGCAGGCACAATCGTCAAGGAAGGCGCATCGCGCATGTCGTCTGTGTTGGGTTTGAACGTCACGCCAAGCACCGCAATCGTCTTGCCGTTGAACGAGCCGTCGCAGAGGTCGCGCAGCTTTTCGATCATTCGGTGCTTGATGTCGTCGTTCACGCGAATGACCGTTTCAACAATGCTCTGCGGCACAGCGTGATCCTGTCCGATCCGCGCCAGCGCGGAGGTATCCTTTGGAAAACACGACCCACCATAACCGGGCCCGGCATGCAGGAACTTGTTGCCAATGCGCCCGTCCATCCCGACACCACGAGATACTTCTTTCACATCAGCCCCGACCCGTTCGCACAAGGCAGCAATCTCGTTGATGAACGTAATTTTCGTCGCCAAAAACGCGTTGGCGGCGTATTTGATCATCTCGGCAGATTCCAGGTCAGTGGTCACAATCGGGAAGTCGCGCAGGAATAGGGGGCGATAGATTTCGGCCATGACCTCGCCCGCGCGCTCGGTCTGCACGCCGACAACCACACGGTCTGGTCGCATGAAATCGTCGATGGCCGCGCCTTCCCGCAAAAATTCGGGGTTGGACGCGACATCAAATGCAGCTTCTGGATTGGCCTTAGCGACGACTTGTTTGACCTTGCGGTTGGTGCCGACGGGCACGGTCGATTTGGTGACAATCACGGCGTAGCCAGTCAGCGCCTGCGCCACCTCTTCTGCTGCCGCCATCACAAACGTCAGGTCCGCGTGCCCATCGCCACGCCGTGTGGGCGTGCCAACCGCGATAAAGACGGCCTCTGCCCCATCAACTGCGGACATCAGATCGGTGGTGAACGAAAGCCGCCCGGCCTCCACGTTTTTGGCCATCAGTGCATCGAGGCCAGGCTCGTAAATTGGAACTTCGCCCGCCTGCAGCATCTCGATCTTTCGAGGATCCTTGTCGACGCAAATCACGTCATGCCCAAAATCCGAAAAACATACACCCGAAACCAGGCCAACATAGCCTGTGCCGATCATCGTGATACGCATTGCCTTGTCCTCTACCGCTCGCCCTAGCCCCTCATGCGTGAGAGGTCGTTTCCGGCAATATCTTCTCGAAATACGCGATGGTCTCGCGCAAGCCTTCCTCTAGATGCACTGAAGGGGCCCATCCCAACAAGTCATGTGCCTTCGAAATGTCGGGTTGGCGTTGCTTTGGATCATCTTCCGGCAACGGCTTGCTGACGAAAACAGATTGACTGCCTGTCAAAGCCACCGCCTTTTCTGCCAGCTCCCGCATAGAGAACTCGACAGGATTGCCCAGATTCACAGGCCCAGGTTGATCGCCCTCATATTCCATCAAGGCGATTAGTCCCTCCACCATGTCGCGAACAAAGCAGAAAGATCGTGTCTGCGCCCCAGTGCCGAACAGGGTCAAATCCGCGCCCGTCAGGGCCTGCACCACGAAATTAGAAACGACACGCCCATCATCCGGGTGCATCCGTGGGCCATAAGTATTGAAAATCCGCGCGACCCGCACATCCAGATTGTGCTGCCGGTGATAGTCGAAAAACAACGTCTCGGCGCACCGCTTGCCCTCATCATAGCAAGACCTCGGCCCGATTGGATTGACGTGACCCCAATAGCTCTCTGTCTGCGGGTGCTGCTCAGGGTCGCCATAGACCTCACTGGTCGAGGCCTGAAGAATGCGCGCGTTCAGCCGCCTGGCCAGCCCCAGCATGTTGATCGCCCCAAGGACGGACGTCTTGGTCGTCTGAACCGGATCATGTTGGTAATGCACCGGACTGGCCGGACAGGCGAGATTGTAGATCTGATCCACCTCGACATAGAGGGGGAGGGTTACATCGTGGCGCAGAAGCTCAAATCGCGAGTGCCCCATTAGATGCTCGATGTTGCGCTTCGATCCGGTGAACATGTTGTCCACACACAAAACGTCATACCCAAGCTCCAACAGCCTGTCGCAAAGGTGCGAACCGATGAAACCTGCACCACCCGTGACGAGAACCCGTCTTTCGACATTGGAAGACAGCTGCATCGGTGACTCCGGAATTGGCACGCTGAACGGCCTACAGGTGATGATTTTGGAAAACAACGGGGCGTCGGCCTCGACAAGCGCGCGGAAGTCCTGTTCGTTCATCACAATCCTTCTTTCCCAACCCGATGCAGCGGACCCAATCCTAAAAAATGTTCGACACCGAGCGCCTCGATCCTCCACGCCCGGGCGAGCTTCAGGTTTGCTTCGCAACCGATGGCGGATATGCGGCAAGGATCGAGGTCGCCGCCTATTGCTTGCTACGGCGCGCCAGCTGCCCTGTCCGAATTGTCATAATCGGATCTGACGACGTTGTCGGACAGTTCCCTCGGCTTGAGCGAGCATTGGAGCAACATCTATCGGCACGCATGGACGTGGTGACGCCCGACTTCCTGCGTCAGGCCGGCAAGACCCACAGCCACAAACGGTTTCCCATCACTGCGTTCGGACGCATGTTGATCCCTTACCTATTATCTGGGCGCGTGCTTTATCTGGATGGCGATACCTACGTAAATTGCGATGCTGCGGCGTTTCTTTCCGAAGATCTTGAAGGGCAACCCGCCGCCGCCGCCATCGATCAGCTTTTCCGTCGCCAGGTCAGGTATGAGCAGAACGCCGACAATATCACCGACCGGCGCGGCCAAAAGATCGTCGCAGTTGCGCGGGAACAATTGGCCGAAGTCCGCGGATTTAGCTCGGATCTCTACAGCTATTATAATTCAGGCGTGATGATCTTTGATTGCGAAGCGGTTCAGGCCCATCCCGACCTGATGCGAGACCATCTCGATCACAAACGGGCCGCGCAGTACTCGACCTTCGATCAAGATCTCATCAACATGATCTATGCCGGGCGTCTAAAGACACTCGGGCCGGAGTGGAACGTTTGGCCCGGTGTGCCGACCACCCGCAAGGCCCCCTTCACGGTGGAAGACCGCGCCTATTTCGCCCCAGCCATTGAAGACCCAAAAATCGTGCACTTCGTCCACCGGCCGAAGCCATGGAGCAAATTCTCCATCCGGCATGTCCGCGAAGGTTTCCGTTGGCACCGCGCCTATTGGCGGGCTGAGGCAGAGTTGAACCGGCTGACAGGTCAGACCTGATAGTAATCCCGATACCATTTCACAAAGGCTGCGACGCCCTCTGAAACGGGCGTCCTCGGCTTGTATTGCGTGAGGTGCTGCAAAAGGCTGGCATCCGCCCAAGTTGCGGGTACGTCACCGGGCTGCATATCCATCAGGTTTTTCTTAGCTTCCAGGCCCGTAGCCTGTTCGATGGCTTCAATGAAATCGAGCAGCCGAACGGAGTTGGAATTACCGATGTTTACCACACGGTGCGGAGCAACCGGCGACAAACTGTCCCCCTCGACCGGCTCTTCGCCCGGAACAGCCTCAATCAAGCGGACGATCCCGTCGACCAGATCGGCGACATAGGTGAAGTCCCGGGACATATCGCCGTGGTTGTAGACGTCGATGGGTCGGTCTTCGAGGATCGCCTTGGTAAATTTGAACAGCGCCATGTCGGGCCGTCCCCATGGACCATAGACCGTGAAAAACCGAAACATCGTCGTCGGCAGATCGTAGAGATGCGCATAGCTGTGCGCCATAGCCTCGTTCGCCTTCTTCGTCGCCGCGTAGAACGACATCTGGTGATCGGCCTTCATCGTCTCGGCGTAAGGCATCTCGGTGTTTGCGCCATAAGCGGATGAGGTGGAGGCCAAAAGCGAATGCTTCGGTGGAAAGGCCCGCATCGCCTCCAATAGGCGGAAAGTGCCGATCAGGTTGGCCTCCACATAGCTTTCCGGGTTCTCGATAGAATATCGCACACCCGCCTGCGCCGCGAGGTGGATGACCGCCTCAGGCCGGTGTTGTTCCATCAGATCACGCAGCACGCCGGGCGTCTCGATCCGCTCGTTCACCGCCGCGAAGCCCGCATTCTGCGATAGCATCGCCTGCCGCCGCTCTTTCAGGCTGACTTCGTAGTAGTCGGTCATCGCGTCCACACCGATCACCCGCCACCCGTCATCCAGCAAGCGTTGGCACAGGTGGTAGCCGATGAACCCGGCTGATCCGGTGATAAGTGCAGTGCGGATCATTCCTCGTTCTCCGGGCCGGGGTCTTCGCTACTGTGTTCGCCAGTGATCCAGTGCCAGGACGAGGCGCACATTTCATCCAAGCTGTGCTCGGCCTGAAAGCCCAAGATCTCTTCGGCCTTGTCCGCACGCGCCACGTAGACCGGCACGTCACCCGCCCGGCGCTCAGTAATCCGGTAGGGCACATCGCGATTGCTGGCGCGTTTGTAGGCCGCGACCATCTCCAGAACCG
Source organism: uncultured Roseicyclus sp. (assembly GCA_947500415.1). GTDB lineage: Bacteria > Pseudomonadota > Alphaproteobacteria > Rhodobacterales > Rhodobacteraceae > Gymnodinialimonas. The sequence continues at coordinate 440,678 of CANMRT010000004.1, read as the reverse complement.
AATGCCCTTCACCGGTGCCAAGATTCACCAGATGCCCCTGACCCTCACCCAGCAGCGCGGCCAGCGACAGAACATGCCCCTTCGCCAGATCATCCACATGGATATAGTCGCGCACGCCGGTACCATCGGGCGTGTCATAGTCATCACCAAACACCTGCAATTCTGAGAGCTCGCCCGCGGCGACCTTGGCGATATAGGGCATCAGGTTATTTGGGATGTCGCGCGGATCCTCCCCGATCAACGCGCTCGCGTGGGCACCTGCGGGATTGAAGTATCGCAGGATGCCCACATTCCAACGTTCATCTGCTGCGGTAAGTTGGTTGAGAATCTGCTCTCCACTGATCTTGGTTTGGCCATAGGGATTCATTGCGCGGAATTCAGCCGTCTCCGGCGTGGGTGTCTCGTCCGGCACTCCATAAACCGTGGCTGAGGATGAGAACACGATCGTTCGGCACCCTGCCGCATCCATGACGCGCAAAAGATTTATCAAACCGCTGATATTGACGTCGAAGTAGTCCAGCGGTCGTTCCACACTCTCGCTGACCGCCTTCAGCGCTGCGAAATGCACCACCGCATCAAATTGATGTTCCGAGAACAGGCTGGCCAGCGTTGTAGCATCCCGAATGTCCGCCTCGGCAAAGGACACCGGCTTACCGGTCAACCGCTCCAACCGATGAACGACAGATCGGTTCGCGTTCTGGAAATTGTCGAGGATCGTAACCTCATAGCCCGCCTCAATCAGCGCCACATAGGTGTGAGAGCCGATGTACCCCGCCCCGCCAGTTAGAAGGATCTTCTCTGCCATGCGCAGTTTGCCCTGCCTGCTTGTATCGCCCGCGTCATAAGCCAAGTGCCATGGAACGGCCCGCGCCGTCAAAGGCGAAAGGCAGGGCGGTTTCCCCGCGATCAGGGCAGCGCTATGCGTTTTGCCTCGGGAAGCAAGCTATTGATCTGGCGCAGATGTTCAGGAAGGCAGACCTTGGTGAAGTCGTAGTGTTTCATCACATGCTTGCGCGCATTCGGCCCCAGATGGGCATAGGTGCCGGGTCGTTCCAACACATCCACAACCTTGCGCGCAATGTCTTCGGGCTTGAAGAAATCCGCCAACAGACCGTTTTCGCCGTGCTCAATCGCCTCACGCACCGGCGCTACATCGGACGCCACAATGGTGGCCCCCATCGACATGCTCTCCAGCAGACTCCACGACAAAACAAACGGCACCGTCAGGTAAACGTGGCACCGGCTGACCTGAATAATCTTCTGATAATCCTCGTAAGGAACCCGCCCCAGGAAATGTACACGGGACCAGTCGACCTTGTTGCCGACTTCTTTTTCCATCTCCGCGCGGTAGCCCCCCTGCGCGCCCGACTTTTTGCCGTAAGACACGTCGCTGCCGCCGATGATCAGCGCTCGCGCATTAGGCCGGGCATCCAGAATATGCGGAAGGGCACGCATGAATGAATGGAAGCCACGCGTCGGCTCCATGTTCCTCGCCATATAGGTGAAAATCTCATCCTCGCGCGTCACAGACCGGCCCAAGCGCCCCAGGGCGACCTCAGCCTTAGGATCAGGCACAAGGTTATCGGTGCGGATGCCGTCGTGTTTGACGTAGATCTTCTCACGGAACGTCTCAGGGAAAGTGTCGCGTTGCCACTGCGTCGGCGAATGGCCCTGATCGACAGTCTGGATATTGGCAAAGTTCACCGCGTTGCGCGCGTGCATCGTGAATGGCGCATGGGGGCTGGCAGGGAATTCTGGGTCGAAGCCGACACTGCCGCCCTTAGCAAGGAAGTAATACTCAAAGTACCCGATGATCGGGACGTCACCCCAAACCTGCTTGAGGAACGTCAACTCGCCCCAACCCACATGTCCAAGAATGATGTCGGGCGTGAAGCCTTCCTGCTTCAGCTTCTCCGCCGCCTGTGCACACCCAAATCCGTTGCCAGCACATTCCTCCCAATATTGGGTCAGGGCGTAGGCATCCTTTTTGGGCTTGTGGTGTGTCTCATATTGGACGACCCGCGCATTCTCCAGCTTCGGTACATCCTTGCGCTGGGTCAGAAACACCAGCTCATGCCCGCCTTGCGCCCGTAGCCACGAGAACAGCTCCCGATATTGACCGGGGAAATTCTGATGCACGAATAGGATCTTCATCGGTCTTCTAGTCGCCTGTTTACGCGTTTTCCATTCATGTCCCAGCCCCATGCGGCAGACGCAAGGCAGAACTGCGGCATGGTCGGGTTTGGTGTTGCCCGTACGGCCCCTATATGGGACCAGACCTTCCAAAGAATGCGTAAAGGGGGTGCACTATGACCCTGACCACGAAACTCGCGTGGGACGACACTGTTTTGCCGTTCCAGCTCGACCGCTCTGATGTGCGGGGCCGCGTTGCGCGTCTGGATACGACGCTCAACCAGATCCTCAGCCAGCACGACTACCCCGCCCCGGTTGAGGCGATGGTGGCCGAAATGGCGTTGCTGACCGCTTTGATCGGGCAGACCATCAAGCTGCGCTGGAAGCTATCGTTGCAGGTCCGCTCCGATGGGCCGATCCGGCTGATTGCGACTGACTTCCTTGCGCCTGAAGCGGAAGGAGAGCCTGCGCGCATCCGCGCCTATGCCTCCTACGATGCCGATAAGCTGGATGTGAATGGCGCGGCCTTCCCTCAGGTAGGTTCCGGCTATTTCGCGATCCTGATCGATCAGGGCCCTGACATGACCCCCTATCAGGGCATCACCCCGCTGGCCGGTGGGTCTCTATCCGCCTGCGCAGAGGCATACTTTGCTCAATCCGAGCAATTGCCGACCAAATTCCAGCTGTCCTATGGGCAAGCGCAGGAACCAGGCCAGCCGCTCAGTTGGCGCGCCGGAGGCGTGATGGTTCAGCTGATGCCTGAATCCTCACTTGAGGCGCAGGGCGGCGGCACCGGCGATGATGGTCTGCTGACGGCAGAGGATCTGGTCGATGCAGATACGGCTGAAGACTGGAACCGTGCCAAGATCCTTCTGGAAACGGCGGATGAGATGGAGCTGATCGGCCCCCATGTCTCCCCCACCGATCTGCTGGTGCGGCTCTTCCACGAAGAACAACCGCGCGTTTTCGATGCGCAATCGGTGGGCTTCGGTTGCACCTGTTCTGAGGATCGCGTGCGGCAGTCTTTGTCGATCTACTCGGCGAAGGACATTGCCCATATGACCACGGAAGACGGGCGCGTGACTGCCGATTGTCAGTTCTGCGGTGCCCATTACGACTTTGATCCCCTGACCCTGGGTTTCGAGGCCGAGAAAGCCCCCGATGGGACGCCCGGTTGATCTGAACAGACTTGTGGCAGCGCTGGAGGGTGCTCCAGTGCGGCCCTCCTCTGACTATGACCTCAATCCGGGTGTGGTCCTGCCCGAGGGTCGCAAATTGCGCCCCGCCGCCGTGCTGATCGGGGTTCTGGACAACGAGGTGATCCTCACCAAGCGTGCCTCCACCCTCAAACACCATCCGGGCCAAATCGCATTCCCCGGTGGCAAAGTGGATGGGGAAGAGACCGCCGTTGAGGCCGCGCTGCGTGAGGCACGAGAAGAAATCGGGCTTGGTTCCGAAACGGTCTCTATCCTTGCCGAACTTCCCCCGCATGAGACTGTCACAAGCTACGCCGTGACCCCGATTTTGGCCCACATCGAGCGTGATTTTGACGCTATCGTCGAACCCGGCGAAGTGGCCGAATGCTTCCGCGTGCCGCTTCCCTTCTTGATGGACCCTGCCAACTACGCCGTCGAAGGCCGCCGCTGGCGCGGGATGCGCCGCGAATTCTTCACCGTTCCCTACGGCCCCTATTACATCTGGGGTGCCACCGCGCGAATGCTGAAATCCCTCGCGGACAGGGTGGCATGATGCGGCTTTCGGCAGATTGGCTCACCCATCCCGGCACTGTCGCTGTTTTCGATGCTCTTTGTGATCACAACGCGTGGTTCGTCGGAGGCTGCGTCCGAAATGGCCTGTTGGGCGAGCCTGTCGATGACATCGACATTACCACCGACGCCACGCCCGATATCGTTCTCCGCCTTGCCGAGGCTGCCGGTCTGCGCGCCATACCCACCGGCATCGACCACGGCACCATTACAATTGTTGCCGACAACAAACCGCATGAAATAACGACCCTAAGACGCGATTTAGAGACAGACGGCAGGCACGCAAGAGTCGCCTTCTCGACCAATGTTGCCGAAGACGCGGCCCGTCGCGATTTCACCATCAACGCGCTTTACGCGACCCGAGAAGGCAACGTTCTCGACCCGAACAGGGAGGGTCTGGCAGACCTCCAAGCCCGCCGTGTCCGTTTCATTGGTGATCCCGCCAAACGGATCGAAGAAGACTATCTCCGCATCCTTCGCTTCTTCCGTTTCCATGCATGGTACGCTGACCCCGAGGGCGGCATCGACGCCGATGGTCTCGCCGCCTGCGCCGCCCACGCAGATGGCCTGGCCCAACTCGCCAAGGAACGGATCACTACCGAGCTCATGAAGCTCCTCGCCGCGCCCAACCCAGCCCCTGCCGTCGCCGCGATGGAGCAATCCGGCGTTCTGACCGCCATCCTGCCCGGCGCCACTTCCCGCCTGCTCACTATTCTCACCGGCATCGAAAGCGACGCGAACCCAATCCGCCGGCTTGCCGCACTTACGGATGCCCCCGACCTACGCCTGTCCAAAGCGGATACTACCCAGCACGCGATCTACAGAGCAGAGATGGCCAGCACGACATCCCCTGGCGCCCTCGGCTATCGCCACGGCGCGGATAAGGCACATGACATCATTTTCCTTCGCGCGGCCCTGTTCGAACAGCCGGTCGACCCCAAGGCACTCGATGCCGCCGAATTCGGCGCAAAGGCGATCTTCCCCGTTCAAGCCGCCGACTTGATGCCTGATCTACAAGGGCCGGCCCTTGGCCAAAGGCTGCGCGACCTTGAGCAACGCTGGATCGACAGCGGCTTCACGCTGACCAAAGCAGACCTGTTCGCCTAGATGGACCCGCTCTACCTCTTCGTCTTCGCAGGCCTCTTCAGCCCCGGACCAAACGTCATCCTACTGACCGCTTCGGGCGCCCGGTTCGGCTTCGCCCGCACCCTTCCCCATGTCGTGGGCGTGGCCCTTGGCGTTGGCATCACCGCTGGTCTCACTGGGTTCGGAATCGGCGCACTACTTTCCACTTACCCAGCCCTCGAAATCACCCTCCAAATCATCGCAGCTTCTTGGATCGTCTGGATGGGCATCGCCCTTTGGCGTTCGTCCGCCACGCGTTCCGAGTCCTCCGCCGAACCATGGGGCATTCTCAAAGCCGCCCTCTTCCAATGGGTGAACCCCAAGGTCTGGGCCGTGGCTCTCGCTGCCGCATCCGGCTTTCCCAGCGGTCTCTCGCCGATAGGCGAAGCGCTGCGTCTAGGCACAACATTTTCGACCCTAAACTTGGGCGTTTGTCTCTTCTGGACGTTCGCCGGATCCCTCCTCGCGCTACTCCTCACCACCCCAAAGGCCTGGACCATCTTCGCGCGCGTCATGGCCACGGGACTTCTCGCCTCTGCCGTCATGGTCTTTCTCTGAACCACGCGCTATATCTCCCGCCTGACACGGGAAATGTCATGTTCAGTAAATTCGAAAATCTGGTCGATCCGTACACGGGCTACCCCGAAGACGATCGCCCCCCACGCCGTCTATGGCCGTTCCTTTGGGAATACTCGCAGCCATTCAAAGGCCTCTTCGCCATCACTGCTGTGATGTCTGTTGTCGTGGCCGCGGTGGAGATCGGGTTGATCTGGTACCTAGGTCGTGTCGTCGATCTTTTGACCGACGGGGAACCGGCGCAGGTCCTTTCAGACTACGGTACCGAACTGATCCTTGCGGCGGTCTTCATCCTTCTTCTCCGTCCTGCCCTGCAGGCGCTTGGCACTGCCCTCCTAAACAATGGCGTGCTGCCGCAATTCGGCGCTCTGGTTCGCTGGCGGGCCCACAAGCAGGTGCTGCGTCAATCCGTCGGCTTCTTCGAAAATGACTTCGCGGGCCGTATCGCCAACCGCATTATGCAAACCCCTGGAAGCGCGGGCGACGCGATCTTCCAGGTCTTTGATGCGATCACCTTTTCACTCGCCTACTTGGTCGGGGCTGCGATCTTGTTGGCCGAGGCTGACCCCCGCCTCGCCATTCCGCTCGTCGCTTGGTTTGCCCTCTACGCACTACTGCTCCGCTGGACCATGCAGCGCGTCGGCCCGGCATCAAAGGCCAGCGCCGATGCCCGCTCCATGACCACGGGTCGCGTCGTGGACAGCTACACGAACATCCATTCCGTGAAGCTCTTCGCCCACCACGACAGCGAGCTCGCCTACGCAAAGGACGCCATCGAAAAGACCCGCCAAACTTTTGCCCGCGAGATGCGGATTTTCACGACCATGGACGTGATGCTCGTCACGCTGAATGGCTTCCTTATCGTGGCTGTTGTCGGCTGGGGCATATGGTTGTGGAGCCAAGGCGCGGCCTCCGTCGGCGTTGTAGCCGCTGCCACCGCGCTCACCCTGCGCCTGAACGCCATGACCGGGTGGATCATGTGGGCGGTCAGCACCTTCTTCCGCTCTCTCGGCGTCGTGGCTGAGGGGATGGAGACGATCACCGAACCGATCCAACTGACCGACACACGAGGTGCGAAGCCGCTCCAGATCACTGATTGCCAGATTACATTCGACGGCGTCTCACATCACTATGGGCGCGGCGCGGGCGGGATCGACGCGCTGCAACTGACTATCAACTCCGGCGAGAAGGTCGGACTTGTGGGTCGCTCAGGCGCGGGAAAATCAACTCTCGTCAAGCTACTTCTGCGGTTCTACGACGCTGAACAGGGTCGTATTTTGATCGACAGGCAGGACATCGCCCAAGTCACGCAAGACAGCCTGCGCCTGCAAATCGGGATGGTGCAGCAAGACAGCTCCCTCCTGCACCGCTCCGTTCGCGACAACATCCTCTACGGTCGTCCTGACGCCAGCGAAGAGATGATGTTGGCCGCCGCCCACCGCGCCGAGGCGCACAACTTCATCCTCGACCTCGAAGACCCGCAGGGCCGCACGGGCTACGACGCTCATGTCGGGGAACGCGGGGTGAAGCTCTCCGGGGGTCAGCGCCAACGCGTCACGCTCGCTCGCGTGATCCTCAAGGACGCGCCGATCCTTGTGCTGGACGAGGCAACCTCCGCGCTCGACAGCGAAGTGGAGGCTCAGATTCAGGACACTCTCTATGGCGTAATGGAGGGCAAGACCGTCATCGCCATCGCCCACCGGCTGTCCACTATTGCCCGGATGGACCGGATCGTGGTGCTCGATGACGGACGCATCGTCGAAGACGGCACTCACGAAGCGCTTCTGGCCGCGAACGGCCTATATGCAAATTTCTGGGCGCGCCAGTCGGGCGGGTTCATCGGGATTGAGCCGGACACAGGGGAGGCCGCCGAATGAAGCAGATCAAACGCGCAGGCGTCTGGCTCGGCACCCTGATCCCGCCTTTCGCCCCTGCCGAAGGGCCGCCCCCGCAGACGCTTTGGGCCTTCATCAAATGGTGTCTCACTGGCGCTTGGCCGGTGATCCTCGTGGCCGCTGCCTTTTCCGGCATGGCCGGGTTGATGGAGGTTGTCTCTGCCTGGTTCCTGGGCGTGATGATCGACAGCACCACAGGCGAAAGCGCCAACTATCTCTCCGAACATGCCCTGCTGATCGCCGCGTACATCGGCTTCTATATCCTCATCCGCCCGCTCTTCTTCGGCCTCTCCGCCGCCTTCTCTGGCATCGTACTACCGCCGAACCTTGCCCCCCTGATCCAGTCGCGCCTCCACCGCTGGACCCTCGGCCACGACGTGACCTTCTTCGACAACGATTTCGCAGGTCGCATCGCGCAGAAGCAGGCGCAATCGACCTCTGCGTTGGTCAATATCGTGCAGGAAGTCATCTCCGCCGCCGTTTACGCCGTCATCACTATCATCGGCACCATCGGCCTACTGGTCGCCATCGACTGGCGTATCGCCCTGATGCTGGTCCTCTGGATGGGCATCTACGCCGCCTTGATCCGCTGGTATTTGCCTCGCATCCGTATCCGCGCCAAGGCCCGCGCCGCTGCGCGCGCAAACGTCACCGGTCAGGTCGTCGATACCGTCACCAACATCAAGACCGTCAAACTCTTCGGCCACACAGACCATGAGGATACCGCGGCCATCGGCGCAATGTCAGGCTACCGCGAGGCCGCGCTCCACTTCGGCTACCTCTCCACCGCCTTCCGGTTCGTCCTCATGGCAACCGCCGGGTTGCTGCCTGTCCTGCTAGTGATCGGCGCTGTCCTTCTCTGGCGCACCGGCGCAGTGACGCCAGGTGACATTGCCGCCATCGGAGCGATCTCCATGCGCATTTCGCAGATGACCGGCTGGGTCTCTTTCACCCTAATGGGCATCTACGCCAACGTCGGTGAGTTGGAGGATGGGATGCGAACGCTCACCCCCGCCCACGGCCTGACCGACGCACCTGGCGCAGCGGCCCTGCCGCGCATCAAGGGCCGCGTCGAATTCGACAATGTCAGCTTTGCCTACGGCCAGCGCGCGGGCGGTGTGGATGGCATCGACCTTACCGTCGAACCCGGTCAGAAACTCGGCGTTGTCGGTGCGTCAGGTGCCGGCAAATCCACGCTCGTGAACCTCGTAATGCGGCTCTACGATGCCGAACAGGGTCGAATCTTGATCGATGGGCAAGACGTGGCTGGCGTCACCCAGGACAGCCTCCGCCAGCAGATCGCCATGGTCACGCAGGAAACCGCGATGTTCAATCGCACCGCCCGGGATAATATCCACTATGGCCGCCCCGAAGCGACGGAGGCCGAGATCATCGACGCCGCCAAGCGCGCCGAGGCCCATGATTTCATCCTCGATCTCCAGGATTTCAAAGGCCGTACGGGTTACAATGCCTTCCTCGGGGAACGCGGCGTGAAACTCTCCGGCGGCCAACGCCAGCGCATCGCGCTGGCCCGCGCCTTTCTCAAAGACGCACCCATTCTCGTCCTAGATGAAGCCACCAGCGCCCTCGACTCCGAAGTTGAGGCTGCTATCCAGTCTACCCTCACCCGCGTGATGGAGGGCAAGACCACCATCGCAATCGCCCACCGGTTATCGACGCTCAGTGCCATGGACCGCATCATCGTCCTCGATCAGGGCCGCATCGTCGAAGACGGAACCCACGACGAACTCCTCGCGCGCGACGGCCTCTACGCACGCTACTGGACCCGCCAATCGGGCGGCTTCATCGGCACGGATGACGTGGCCGCAGCCGAGTGACCGATGCAGCGCGTGATGATCATAGGCCAGCCGGGCTCCGGAAAATCGACACTCGCCCGTCTTCTGGGTGAGAAAACTGGCCTACCTGTCTATCACATCGACCAGATCCACTGGATGTCCGGTTGGAATGAACGCCCCAAGCCAGAGAAAATTGCCATGGCGATGGAGGTCCAGAACCGCGACACGTGGATCTTTGAAGGCGGGCTGGGTGCCACCAAGGAACACCGCCTCAGTCGCTGCGACACCCTCATTAACCTCGATTTCCCACTCCCCCTCCGCGCCTGGCGCGTCGCCAAACGCACCCTCCATCACTACGGAAAAACGCGCCCAGACCTGCCCGACGGCTGCCCGGAACAGGTGAGCCTCGAATTCTGGAAATGGATCTGGGACACACGCGAAAAGAATCGCCTCGCTGGCCTCCGCTGGATGGCCAAAGCCGAACCCGACGTCGCGGTCCACCACCTCCGCTCCCCATCCGACGTGTCCCGCTTCCTCGACAGTCTATAGGGTGCACACCTGTCACAGGACTTGTCCCGCCGCCCCCTTTCCCGCAATCCTCCCTCTATGGACCTAGAAACAATCCCCGCCGAGGATTTCGGCCGTTCCCTGTCTGGCGTTGGCCTCAACCTTTTGACCCGCGATGTCCGCGCGTTGGCGTCATTCCTGACCGACACCTTCGGCCTGATCGCCCACCGCTTATCCGATGATTTTGCCATCATCCGTCATGGCAGCGCGCTGATCCAGTTGCACTCGGACGGCACCTACCATTCCAATCCGCTGCCGCAGCTGATCCCAGAGAACCCGCCCCGCGGCGGCGGCGCACAATTCTACCTGTTCGGAATCGACCCAGAAGCTGCCGTCCAGCGCGCTGAAACTCTCGGTCATCATGTGATTGAGCCACCGGCCAACAAACCCCACGGTCTGCGCGAAGCCACGATCCTCTCACCCGAAGGCTACGCCTTTTCACCGGCCATCGCCTATGGCTGAGGTCACAATTCAACGCCTTGGCCACCACGGAGACGGCATAGCGGACGGGCCGATTTATGCCTCAATGACCCTCCCAGGAGAGGTCATTTCAGGGAGCATCACAGGCGATCGCATCGCATCACCGTCTGTGATCACACCCTCAACCGACCGCGTGAAAGCTCCCTGTCCACATTACAAATCCTGCGGCGGATGTAGCTTGATGCACGCTTCTGATCCATTCGTAGCGGCTTGGAAAGCAGATGTGATCACAAACGCTCTCGCGGCGCACGATCTACCCACCCCACTGCGCCTGATCCTCTCCTCCGCGCCCCGCACGCGCCGTCGCGCGACCCTCGCAGGTACCCGCACCAAGAAGGGTGCATTGGTCGGCTTTCATGCACGAAGATCAGACACTATCGTGCCAATCAGAGACTGTACTCTGCTGCATCCAAGCCTGCTCGAAACGCTCCCAGCGCTCGAACAAATTACTCGCATCGGTGCCTCGCGCGCCGCCACTCTCGCCTTCGCCCTAACGCTAACAGACACCGGCATCGACCTACGTGTTACCGGCGGCAAACCCCTCGACGGCCCTCTACGCGCCGCCCTGCCCCCCATTGCGCAGCCCTTCATCCGTCTGACGTGGGAGGATGAACCCGTATTCATCGAAACGCCGCCAACCCTTACCGTAGGCCCTGCGCGCGTGACCCCGCCCCCAGGTGCTTTCCTGCAAGCCACCCCAGAAGGCGAAGATGCCCTTCAAGCCGCCGTCGCTGAGGCCACCCAAGGCGCGAAACACATCGCTGATCTCTTCTGCGGCCTCGGCACTTTCGCTCTACCGCTCAGCCGGAACGCACCGGTCCATGCCGTCGAAGCCGCGCCGGATCTACTCGCCGCCCTCACGCAAGCCTCCAACCACACTTCCGGCCTTAAACCGATCACGACCGAGGCGCGCGATCTCTTCCGTCGCCCCCTGCTGCCCGATGAGTTCACCAAGTTCGACGCCGTCGTCATCGACCCACCCCGCGCGGGTGCAGAGGCTCAGACGCACGAAATCGCCAAGGCGCAGATCCCAACGATCGCCGCCGTCTCCTGCAATCCCGTCACCTTCGCCCGCGATGCGAAAATCTTAACCGATGCGGGCTACACGCTCGAATGGGTGCGGCCGGTCGATCAATTCCGCTGGTCGCCCCATGTGGAACTTGCGGCCAAGTTTTCCCTGCCCCATATCCAAAGCTGATTTCCCGCAGGAGCGCATTGATGGCCGACCAGACATTCCGCACCCGTATGGCCGACTTCCTCGACCGTCCGCAGGTCCGGAATTTCATCATCGGCGTCATCATCTTCAACGCGATCATCCTGGGGCTTGAGACATCCGACGTGGTCATGGCGCGGTATTCTGGCCTGATCTACGCACTCGACCGTCTGTGTCTTGGCATCTTCGTTGCCGAGATTGCCCTAAAGCTTTTCGCCCTAGGCCTGCGTTTTTTCCGCAATGGCTGGAATATCTTCGATTTCATCATCGTCGGAATCGCGCTTGTTCCCGCGGGCCAAGGCCTCGCCGTCCTCCGCGCCCTTCGCATTCTGCGGGTCCTGCGCGTTGTTTCAGGCGTACCATCATTGCGCCGCGTGGTCGAAGGTCTGCTGACGGCGCTGCCCGGCATGGGCTCCGTTTTCTTGCTGATGTCGATCATCTTCTACATCGGCGCGGTTATGGCGACGAAGCTTTTCGGCGGCCCGTGCCCGACTTGCACGCCAGACCAAGCCGCGAATTTTCAGGAGTGGTTCGGCAGCCTCGGCCAATCGCTTTACTCGCTATTCCAGATCATGACGCTCGAGTCGTGGTCCATGGGCATCGTTCGGCCCGTCCAAGAGGTGTACCCCTACGCCTGGATGTTCTTCGTGCCCTTCATCATGGTCACGACTTTCGCCGTTGTGAACTTGATCGTCGGCCTCGTCGTGAACTCCATGCAAGACGCCCATTCTGAAGAATCCAATGCCGCGACCGACAAGTATCGCGATGAGGTTCTGGAACGTCTGAAGGTCATCGAAGAGCGTTTGGAAAAGCGGTGATCGACGCCGCGAAATACGCGTCGCAAGGCAGTACGATTAACGCACCGGACGGCACCTGTCTCTTTAGCCCCGGCGACGAGAGTCGCGCCTTCCTTATCGTCACCAAAGGGCATGTTCGGGTCGAACAGACCAATGCCGAAGGGCGCACGATGGTTCTTTATCGTGTCCATGAAGGCGAAAGTTGCGTGATGACGACCTCCTGTCTTCTCGGCGCGCGACCCTATAGCGGCTATGGCTATGCCGAGGGGCCGGTGTCTGCGCTGGCTATCGGCGCCGAAACCTTCAAGCGCCTGTTGGCAGAGGATGCCGCCTTCCGCGATATGGTCTTCGAAGGGTTCACTCAGCGTTTGGGTGAGCTGACCGATGTGATCGACGCGCTCCTGCTTCACCGCACCGATCTACGGCTGGCCGCCTGGCTGGCAAATCGCGGCGATGGCGCAGTGGAGATGACACAGCAAGACATCGCGCAAGAAATCGGCACCGCGCGTGAGGTCGTATCGCGGACACTCAAATCCTTCGAACGGGAGGGTTGGTTGGTATTGGGGCGCGGGAGGTTGCAAGTGATCGATGCTGGCGCCCTAGCGATCTACGCGAAATCGCAAGCAGTGTGACTCTGTCACCGACAATCCATTCTACGCAGTTCAAAATGGGACCATCCAATCAAAGGAGAGACCCCATGACTTTCACCCGAAACCTTGCCACTTGGGACCGTGCCGCGCGCCTGATCCTTGGCGCGCTTCTCATTGTCTTGGCAGTCACCGGAACCATCGGGCTCTGGGGCTATCTGGGCGTGATCTTCGTGGCCACAGCCTTTATGAACTTCTGCCCGATCTACCGGGTGTTCGGCCTGAAGACCTGCACCGATTGCTAAGGCCTAGGCCCGCTTTTCCATGACTTCCACGCCGAGGGTCCGCAGCACCTTTGCTTCGATATCCTCGGCGTTCATCCCGGCCACTGCATACATATCCGCCGGGCTCGCCTGATCGATAAAGATGTCAGGCAACACCATGGAGCGGTACTTCAATCCGGTGTCAAACACGCCCCTCTCCGCCAACAATTGCGCGACATGAGAGCCGAAGCCGCCAACCGCACCCTCTTCCACCGTGATAAGTGCCTCATGGTGGCGCGCGAGTTGCAGGATCATCTCTTGATCCAGCGGTTTGGCAAACCGCGCGTCCGCTACCGTCGGCGTGACACCCTTCTGCGAAAGGCTCTCCGCCGCCTCCTGCACTTCCTTCAAGCGTGCCCCGAAATTCAGGATCGCAACGCGGTTTCCTTCCGCGATCATTCGACCCTTTCCGATCTCAAGTGCCTGTCCACGCTCCGGCAATTCAACACCGACGCCCTCGCCACGCGGAAACCGGAACGCACTCGGCCGGTCATAAATTTCCAACGCAGTCCGCACCATATGGCGCAACTCGGCCTCATCCGAGGCGGCCATCACGACAAAGCCCGGCAAATTTGCGAGATAGCCTACGTCATAGCTGCCCGCATGGGTGCAACCGTCAGCCCCAACAAGCCCTGCACGATCAATCGCGAACCGTACTGGAAGACGTTGGATCGCCACGTCATGGACAACCTGATCGTAGCCCCGCTGCAGGAACGTTGAATAAATCGCCGCGAAGGGTTTCAACCCACCCGCGGCCATCCCGGCGCAGAATGTCACCGCATGTTGTTCGGCAATTCCGACATCGAAGCAACGGGTTGGGAAACGTTCCGCAAAAAGGTCCAGCCCCGTGCCATCCGGCATGGCCGCCGTCACGGCGACCACTTTCGGGTCGTCCACGGCTTCCGCGATCAGGCTCTGCGCGAAGACCTTGGTGTAGCTTGGCGCATTGCTCGGTGCTTTCTTCTGCTCCCCCGTCGCGATGTCGAACTTGGCCGTTGCATGTCCGCGATCGGCCCTATGTTCTGCATACCCCTTACCCTTTTTGGTAATGGCATGGATCAGGATTGGCCCGTCAGCGCGCACTTTCACGGTACGCAGGACCGCCAGAAGGCTCTCCATATCGTGGCCATCAATAGGCCCGACATAGGAAAACCCAAGTTCCTCAAAAAGCGTCCCACCAACCGTTGCGGATTTCAGCAACTCCTTCGCCCGCCGCGCGCCTTCCTGAAACGGCTCGGGCAACAGCGACACCGCGCCCTTTGCGGCTGCCTTCAATTCCTGGAACGGTGCACCGGCGTAAAGCCGTGAAAGATAGGAAGACATCGCCCCGGTCGGTGGGGCAATCGACATCTCATTGTCATTCAGGATCACGATCATCCGCTTGCCCAAATGGCCCGCGTTGTTCATCGCCTCAAACGCCATGCCGCCTGACATGGCGCCGTCCCCGATCACGGCAATCGCATCGCCGTGACCTGTGTCGCAATCTCCCCCAAGGTCACGTGCAACGGCAAAGCCAAGAGCCGCGGAAATACTCGTGGAAGAATGCGCCGCCCCGAACGGATCAAACGGGCTCTCGCTACGCTTCGTGAACCCGCTCAAACCATCCTTCTGCCGGATCGTCAGCATCTGCTCGCGCCGTCCAGTCAGGATCTTGTGCGGATAGCATTGGTGCGAGACGTCCCAGACCAGCTTGTCGCGCGGCGTGTCGAAGACGGAATGCAGCGCGACGGTGAGTTCGACAACACCCAGACCGGCACCGAAATGGCCGCCCGTCTGGCTAACGGTCCAGATCATCTCCGCCCGCAATTCATCGGCCAGTTTGCGCAGATCTTCGTCTGAAAGATATTTCAGATCAGCGGGTTGCCGGACAGTGTCCAACAGCGGGGTATTCGGGCGCTCGCTCATTTGGCTTAGCCTTCGTTACTTATCACGAGTCACTATGTAATGTGCCAAATCGCGAAGCACCTGCGCCTTTTCGCCATAGGGCGCGAGTGCCGCATCTGCTTCCGCCACAAGATCGCGCGCGCGGGCTTTGGCCACATTCAGGCCCAGCAGCGACACAAACGTCGCCTTCCCCGCCTCTTCATCCTTACGCAGCGCCTTGCCAGCCTTCTCCGCATCGCCTTCAACATCCAGAATGTCATCGGCAATCTGGAACGCGAGGCCGATCGCCTGCGCATAGGCGCGCAACGGCGTTGGATCAGCCCGACCTAAGATCGCACCCGCATGGGCAGGCCACTCAATCAAACGCCCCGTCTTGTTGGCCTGCAAATCCGTGATCTCATCCAAGGTCAGCGGACGACCTGCGCTTTCGGCGGCAATATCCTGCGCCTGACCCAGAACCATGCCTTCGGCACCACTTGCTTTCGCGAGCGCACCAACCAACCTCACACGCTCCTCGGCTGTTCCAGCCTCCTCGCAGCTGAGCAATTCAAAGGCGAAAGTCTGCAGCGCATCCCCCACCAGAACGGCAGTCGCTTCGTCCCATTTCTTATGAACAGTCGGTTGGCCCCTGCGCAGGTCGTCATCGTCCATGCAGGGAAGGTCGTCGTGGACAAGGCTATAGGCGTGAAGGCACTCGACGGCTCCAGCCGCATACAGCGCCCTCTCCGCTGGCACATCGAACAGAGCCGCGCTTTCCAGCACCAGAAACCCGCGAAGGCGTTTGCCGCCATTGGTCGCATAGCGCATGCCCTGGGCGATCATGTCATCGCTAAGTCGCGCCATCTGTTCTGTCAGAAAGTCACCGATGCGGCTTTGCGCATTGGTCAGGGCCGTTTCGAACACGCGTTACAGACCCTCAACGGGACTGGACCCGGTCGCTTCACCATTCGCATCAAGGGTGATCTGTGCGACCTTTTCCTCAGCCTCCTTCAGCTTGGCCTCACACCGCGCCTTCAGCGCCGCGCCGCGTTCGTAGAGCTTGATGGAATCCTCCAGCGCGACTTCGCCGCGATCGAGTTGCGTGACAACCTGCTCCAACTCGCGGATCGCATCTTCGAAGCTCATCTCTTCGATTGGGGTGTCCGCCATCTTAGTCCTCCAACTCCGTCACATGGGCCAGCACACCGCCGCCCAATCCTTCCAGATCATAGCCACCTTCGAGTGTCGAGACCACGCGCCCGTCGCATACCTCTTCGGCCACTTTCACCAGTTCCCGCGTGACCCAGGCGAAATCCTCGTCCTCCCATAGAAGGTTCGCAAGGGGGTCGCGTGTGTGGGCATCGAAGCCTGCGGAGATCAGGATCAAGTCCGGGTCGAATTCACGCAAGCGGGGGAAAACGTGGGACTCGTAGCGCGACCGCATGGCAAGGCCGTCGGACCCCGGTGGCAAGGGCAGGTTCATCACATTGTCCGAAGCGCCGGTTTCATGCACGGCACCCGATCCGGGATAGAGCGGCATCTGGTGCGAACTGATGAACAGCGTACGCGGCTCGTCCCAAAGAAGATCCTGTGTGCCATTGCCATGGTGGACGTCGAAATCGACCACCGCGACACGCTCCAACCCGTGCCGATCCAAAGCATGTTGCGCTGCAATGGCGATGTTGCCGAACAGGCAAAACCCCATGGCGCGGGTCTTCTCAGCGTGGTGGCCCGGCGGGCGCGTGGCAACGAAAGCCCGCTTGTGGGCACCGGACAGCACCCGATCGACGGCCAAAAGACAGCCACCAACACCGCGCAACGCGGCCTCCCACGTGCCGGGCGAGGCGCTGGTATCAGCGTCGATCTGCACCATGCCGGTGGTGGGCTGCGCCTCCCGCATCGCATCGATGTAGTCCTGCGGATGACACAGTGCGATGTCGTCTTCACTCGCTTCGGGGGCCTCTTCGCGCAGCGCATCGACGTCGGCGAGAACGGCAAACACCGTCTCCAAACGTGCGATGCGTTCGGGGTGGCCCTCGGGCATCTCGTGCCGAAGGCCGGAAGGGTTGTTCACAATCAGCATGGGGGCCTCAATCAGGGGCGAGCATGTACCCCGCGCCACGCACCGTCTGCAAGTAACGCGGCTGTTTCGGGTTCACTTCAATCTTGCGGCGCAGGCGGGTGATTTGCACATCAACCGCACGTTCCTGCACCGGATCGCCGCCAACCTTGTCGCGGTTGAGCAGGCTCACCAGATCCGCCCGCGTGATAGCCTCACCCGGCTGGTGCGAGAAGATACGCATCAGGGCAGCTTCGGTCGCGGTCAAGCGCACGGGGTCTTGGCCCTGAAACATCTCACCCCGTTCGATGTCATAGCGGATCGGCCCAAGGTGAAGCACTTGCGGTACCGTGCTTTCCTCGGCCGGGATCGGCATCCGGCGCAGGATCGCATTGATCCGCAGCAACAGCTCTTTGGGCTCGAACGGCTTGGCGAGGTAATCGTCAGCGCCGGCCTCCAACCCCTCGATCCGGTCATCGGCCTCTCCTTTGGCGGTTAGCAACAGGATCGGCGTTGCAGCCGTCGCGCGGATGTCGCGGCACAGGCTCAACCCATCTTCGCCCGGCATCATCACGTCCAAAACGATCAGGTCGAAACTCAGCCCATCCAACAACTTGCGCGCGTGGGCCGCGTCCCGCGCACCGGACGCCATGAACCCATTGCGCATCAGGAACTTCTGCAGAAGCTGCCGGATGCGTTCGTCGTCATCGACGATCAGAAGATGTGCCTCAATTTCCATGGCTTATCCCTGTTCCACACCGTCAAGGTACTGTCGGCGCATCTCGGGGTCCATCATCTCTTCCAACACTGCGCGAAAGCCTTGCACGGCTTCGGGTCCAGCGTTGCGAAAGGCGGCGCGCATCCGGTTGCGTTGTGCCTCGGACAGGGCCTGTTCCAACGCCTTGCCCTCTTCTGTCAGATGAAGGTGACGCTCGCGTTTGTCCCGGATGCCTACCCGTGCCTCAACCAGACCGTCATCCACCAACGTCCGCAACACGCGGTTCAGCGACTGCTTCGTGACGCCTAAGATGGACAAAAGGTTGTTTACGGTCGTCCCTGGCGTGCGGTTGATAAAGTGGACAGCACGGTGATGGGCGCGGCCATAGCCCTTCTCGGTCAGGATACGGTCCGGATCGGCGGTAAACCCGCGATAGGCGAAAAACATCGCTTCAATGCCTCGACGCAGCTGATCATCCGTCAGGAACAGCAGGGTATCCCCGCGCGTGATCGCCCCGGAACCGCCGCGATCGGCCATATCTGTCCCCTCCTTGACCGGTTCAGCCGGTTTAGGTCAGTTTATGTCAGCCTTGTTGACTTTCCAAGAATCAATTGGTAGCCAAACTGGCATTTTGCGTAATTTTATGTCCGAAGCGGACCCATCTTGCGCAACATTTGGAAACGATGCCCGAGTGGAAGCGGGTTAATGTGAGGAAAGGAAGGGACCATGGCTGGAGCCTATGATGACCGTGACGGTCAAATCTGGATGGACGGCAAGCTGATTGATTGGCGCGATGCCAACGTACACCTCCTGACCCACGCGATGCATTACGCGTCGTCCGTGTTCGAGGGTGAGCGCGCCTACAACGGCAAGATCTTTGAGAGCCGTCGCCATTCAGAGCGTCTGCATTACTCGGCAAAATGCATCGATTTCGAGATCCCCTACACGGTGGATGAGATCGAAGCCGCGAAATACGAGGTGATGAAGGCAAATGGCCTGACCGACGCCTACGTGCGCGCCGTTGCCTGGCGTGGTGCGGGTGAGGATATGGGTGTCAGCTCAGCCAAGAACCCGGTCCGGCTCGCTATCGCCGCGTGGGAATGGGGCAGCTACTATGGCGACGCCAAGATGAAGGGCGCGAAGCTCGACATCTCCAAGTGGAAGCGCCCTTCGCCTGAAACGATCCCGGTCCACGCCAAGGCCGCTGGTTTGTATATGATCTGCACGACCTCCAAGCACGCGGCAGAGGCCAAAGGCTGCTCGGACGCGCTCTTCATGGACTACCGCAACTACGTGGCCGAGGCGACGGGCGCGAACATCTTCTTCGTCAAAGACGGCGAGGTTCACACGCCCAAACCTGATTGCTTCCTGAACGGCATCACCCGCCAGACGGTCATCGGAATGCTGGAAAGCAAACAGGTGAAAGTCCACGAACGCCACATCATGCCTGAAGAGCTTGAAAGCTTCGAGCAATGCTGGCTGACCGGCACGGCGGCTGAAGTCACGCCCGTGGGCCAAATCGGCGACTACAACTTCGAAGTCGGCGCGATGACCCGCGATATCGCACAGAGCTACGAGGATCTGGTTCGCGCCTGAGCTAGGGTCAACCGAATTGCAACAGCGGCGCGCCTTGCGAAAGCAGGCGCGCCGTTTTTCTTTTCGTGATCGGAATCGCCATTCTACACAGGGGGCGCGACCCCTTCGCATGGGCCCAAAGGGCCCGCCCCCTCGCTCTTGCCCAAGAGGCTCATATGATCCGAACCAGCCTTCTCGCCCTTGCTATCTCCGGTCTGGCGACAGCGCCCCATGCTCATCCTTCAACCCCAACCGGTGAAGCGCATCCTGACATCACAGCCAATGTCATCCTCCGCGACTCTGAAGACGTTATTGGCCAACAGATTGTCTATCCCGATGGAGAAGCCGAAATAACTGTTGAGGTCATCACCGTCGAACCCGGTGCGCAAACCGGATGGCACATCCACGGCGTTCCGATGTTTGCCTACTTCCAGAGCGGTAGCCTGACCATCGACTACGGATCCGAAGGGCTGCGAACTTACAATCCCGGCGATGTCATGCTTGAGGCCGTCAACTGGCCCCATACCGGAAGCAACAATGGCGATGTCCCTGCCGTTGTCATGGTCGTCTACATCGGCAGCACGGGCGCGACTTTGGCGGCAACTGCTGAAGAACAGTAACGAAACACCTTTCCACAGCGTTGCGGGGGGTCACGGCCGATGATGTCGCTTGACCCGCCTTCCCCTTCCCCCCACCATCCTTTCATGGTGATGCACTTCCAGCCCACGGGGCCGTCCTCTTCCCAAAATCAGATCGCGTTTCATCGCACGGAGTTGGGGCCGATCATGGGCCTCTACGGGCGCATGGTCGCGGCAGGCGAATGGCGAGACTACGGGATCAGCCATCTAAGCGATGTCGCTGTCTTCTCGATCTTTCGACGAACCGCTGAGAACCCGCTCTATCGGATCGAAAAACGCCCAAAGCTGCGCGAAAAGCAGGGGGAATATGCCGTCATAGGCATGGACGGGCGCATCCTCAAACGAGGGCACGACCTGAAGACCGTACTTCGTGTTCTGGAACGCAAACTGATCCGCGCGGTCGATTAATCCAAAGCCAGCCGCTTGCGGGACGTGATCGGGCCAAATTCACTCGCCTCGATCCGCGCCGCGGCGTCCTTCAACGGCTCATACGCCACCGACATATGATGCGCGTTGGCGTGCAACAGCATTCGGTCGCTGGCCATCAGGCCCACGTGGCCTTTCCAGAAAATCAGATCGCCGCGCTTTAGGGCCTCATCTGCGGAAATATCCTCCCCCAGTGCCGCCTCTTGCTGGTCACTGTCACGCGGACAGTCGATGCCGCAGGCCAACAGACACGCCTGCGTAAGGCCCGAGCAATCAATGCCCCACCGGCTCGTTCCACCCCAAAGGTAGGGCGTGCCAAGGAACAGATCAGCAATACCAACCGGATCCGCAAAGCGCGCCTTGATCGGCATCAGATGCTGGGACGGCATGAAATGCCCGGTGTGGATGCGCTTGTAAGAACCCTTCTCGCCAACCACTTTCACCTGACTTCCAAAGTACAAACACACGTCAGGTGGCGCCTTCAGGTTGGCCTTGGGATAGAGATGCGTCGCGGGTGAGATCACCCAATGCGTCGCAGGCTCAGCCCCGGTCAACGCACCGGCCAAGACATAGCCGACGTAGCCGTCCTTCTCGGATTGCCCGAAAGCGAAACCGTCTTCGGTGTCGAGCACCATGAAACGTTCGCCAAACACCAGCTGACTGGTGCGCGCACCACGCGGTTGCTCAGCAATGTTGGCGATGGGCTGCTGCACCATCATCATGCGGCCTTCGGAGTAGCGCTCGGCCTCTACCACACCCTTCAGCGAGGCATGGGCGACACGGCCATTGGACGGAGTAGTTCGGGGATCGCTCATTGCTTCAGAACCTCCGGCAGGGCTTCAAACAACGCGCGGATGCCTTGGCCAACGCCCCCTTTCGGGCGCGCCGGGGCATTGGCGCGTTGCCAGCCGTAAATGTCGAAATGCACAAACCGGGGCACATCGGCAAAGCGGCGCAGGAAAAGGGCTGCGGTGATGGACCCCGCCATGCCGCCGGCTGGCGCATTGTCCAGGTCGGCGATACCCGGCTCGACCATCGGCTCGTAGGCATCATGGAATGGTAGTCGCCAAACCGGGTCGGCAACCTGTGCGGCGGCGGTGGCGAGCGTCCCGGCCAGCGCCTCGTCATCTGTATAGAAAGGCGCAATATCGGGACCGACCGCAACACGCGCGGCCCCGGTCAGCGTTGCCATGCAGATCATCAGATCGGGCGATGCTTCAGCGCCGTAGGCCAGCGCATCAGCCAGAACCAGGCGCCCCTCGGCATCGGTGTTGTTGATCTCCACCGTCAGCCCATTGCGAGCCGTATAGATGTCACTAGGCCGGAAGGAATTGCCCGCGACATTGTTCTCAACCGCTGGGATCAACACGCGTAGGCGACAGGTCATACCACCCCCCATGATCATCCGCGCGAGGCCCAGCACATTCGCAGCACCGCCCATGTCCTTTTTCATCAAGCCCATCGACGCGCCGGGTTTCAGGTTCAGACCGCCGGTGTCGAAACACACGCCCTTTCCCACCAAGGTCAGCGCCGGGCCTTCGCTGCCCCATGTCATCTCGATCAGTCGCGGCGCTTTTGCGGCTGCGCGGCCAACGGTGTGGATCAATGGAAAGTTCTGCTCCTTCAGCGCGTCGCCCTCGACCGTCGAAACCTCAGCCCCGAATGCGCCTGCCAATGCGCGTACCGCGGCCTCTAACGCATCGGGTCCCATGTCCTCAGCGGTCGTGTTGATCAGGTCACGGGTGAGCGCCTCAGCGTCGGCAATCCGCTCAAGGCGCTCCGCATCACATCCGTCCGGCGCGACCAGTTCAGCTTTGGAGGACGATTGCTTGCGATACCGATCAAATCGATAGCACGACAGCAAATAGCCGAGCGCGATTTCATCCGCCTCGGCCCGGTCATCCGAAATGTTCACGATGCTGTAGCAACCCCCGGGCAAACCCGCGATGGCTGCACCTATCGCGAACCTCTTCCGGGCCCGATCCTTGGCCGAGCCACGCCCTACCAGCGCACCGGCCAATCCATCGCCCGGCAGCGTCAGGGATTGACCCAATTGCCCGCTAAACCCGTGCGCTTGCGCCCAAGCGCGTTGCGCATCGGTCAGCTGGGACAGGTCGTCTTCTACTGTATCTGGGTTGACCAGCGTTACAGGAAGGGCATCCGCCCGCGCTTCGGCAAATTTCAATGACATGCTCGCACCCTTCTTCGGTGCGCGCAGCCTAGCGTTTAGGGGCCGCTTCGCAAGATGGGATCAGCCGGAAAGATCCTCCAGATCCCAAACCGCATGGATCGAACGTTCCCCAACACGTTCAAGGCGGGCAAGGGTCGCGGCCAGCGCGACATGATCGGCCAGCTTGAAGTTATCCAGCACCGACTGCGCCACGCGGGCCAATGTCGACATGCCGATCATTTCCGCGTCGCGCGCAACCTGGTCCACTTCCCGAAGGAAGGCATGCTCATCACGGTTCAGCAGGCCGGGCAGCTTGGGCAGCCCCTCGGAAATGCGATGCAGAGCGAGGGCAACTTCCGCCTCAGCCCGCACCTCGCCAATCTTTCGGCACAGCGTTTCAAGGCATTCCGGGTCGAACCGCGCGGGTTCCTCCATCGACAATGCCGCAACTTCAAGGGCCACCCCGGCCCCTTGGTTCCTTGTCATTCTCTCGCTCCATTACATCGCCCCCACCACAGGACGGTCCCCAATCAGGGAACAACGAACACACTGAACTGACGTGCTGAAGAAACCCTTTATGCGAGCGCAGAAAGCGGCTGCAATTTAGTTGGAATTCCCGTTAAACATTCAATGAAACGAACCAAGAGGCTTCCGATGCATCGCGTGAAATCCCTGCCCGATTATCTTCTGGACCGCTACCGCGACTGGAAGGAAACCCGGTTCCCGGAAAACGAAGAATGGTTCCGCAAACTGGCGGAAGAGGGTCAGCACCCCCGCGCCATGGTCATCGCCTGTTGCGACAGCCGGGTCGCGATCAACTCCGTCTTTGGTCAGCGCACGGGCGAGCTGTTCGTGCACCGCAACATCGCCAACCTCGTCTCTCCCTACACCCCTGATGGCCGACACCACGGCACGGCCGCTGCTGTTGAGTTCGCGGTGAAGCATCTGAAGGTAGAACATATCCTTGTCATGGGCCATTCAAAGTGCGGCGGTGTAGCTGGATGCATCGCTATGTGCGAAGGCAATGCGCCGGACTTTGATAAGACCGAGAGCTTCATTGGCCGATGGCTGGATACTCTGCGCCCCGGCTACGACCGTGTTGCGGACATCGAAGATGCCGAAGACAAACAAACCGCTCTGGAAAAAGAAGGCATTCACGTCAGCCTGGAAAACCTACTGGGCTACCCTTTCGTGAAGGAAGCCGTCGACGATGGAAGGCTCAGCCTGCATGGCATCTGGGCCGACATCGCCGAAATGGATCTCGAAACCTTCGACGGGACCGTCCGCCATTTCGCACGCACCTGACTTGCACGCTGTGGCTGGCATCCGTAAAGCCCAGCCCAGACGACCGTTGGATTAGGGGAGACCTCGATGGAGGGTATGCTGGCGCTGGCCGCAAATAATCTGCTGTCTCCGATCATCCTGTTTTTCGCGCTTGGCGTCCTAGCAGCTTTCGCGCGGTCAGACCTGTCGATCCCCGAAGCCATCGCTAAGGGCATGTCGATCTACCTGCTGTTCGCCATCGGCTTCAAAGGCGGCGCTGCGGTTGCCTCCAACGGCATCGACTCCACGCTGATCCTTTCACTCGTCGCCGGTCTGGTCCTGTCCTTTGCGATCCCGATGGTGGCCTTTGCGCTTCTCCGCCTGATGACCGGCCTTTCCGTCGTCGATGCGGCAGCGGTCGCAGGCCATTATGGCTCGATCTCCATTGTGACGTTTGTGGCAGCCACATCTGTTGTGGAGGGCGCGGGTCTCGCATCCGAAGGCTACATGGTCGCCGTCGCTGCCGTGATGGAGGCACCTGCCATCTTATCGGCCCTTTGGCTCATCGCGCGCTTCGACAAAAACGCGGCCAAGATGGACGCGGGCCTGATGCGCGAGATTCTTTTGAACGGCTCCATCGTTTTGCTTGTTGGCTCTTTCCTGATCGGCGTCATCACGGGCAACGAAGGGCTCGACCTGATTGCCGCATTCATCGTCACACCGTTCCAGGGTGTGCTGTGCCTGTTCCTGCTGGATATGGGCCTCGTCGCCGGCCGCGGCCTGCGGGAAGCGCGTGGCGTATTGAAGCCTGGGCTATTCCTCTTTGGTGTTGTGATGCCGATTGTAGGGTCAGTCTTCGGATTGATCGCGGGCGTCCTTCTGGCCCTTAGCCCCGGCGGCTTGGTCCTGTTCATGACGCTCTCTGCCTCGGCCTCCTACATCGCCGTGCCCGCCGCCATGCGTGTGGCCCTGCCCGAAGCGAACCCGTCTATCTACCTGACCCTTTCGCTTGGCGTTACGTTCCCATTCAACCTGACCCTTGGCATCCCGCTTTACCTTGCGGTGGCCAGTTTCGTGACCGGAGGCTGACATGCAAACCCACAAGGCAAAGCGCGTTGCCGTGATTATCGAAGCCGTCATGCAGTCTCGTCTGACGGATGCCATGGAAAGCGCCGGTGTGACGGGATATTCGATCCTGCCGGTGCTCGCAGGTGGTGGGCGGTCCGGAAACTGGAGCCGTGAGGGCCAGATCGGACGTGGGCAAGGCATGGTTCAGGTTATTTGCATCATTTCCGAAGAGAAGCTGGACGACCTTTTGAACAAGGCTTTTGCAGTGGTCGAAAAGCATATCGGTGTGATCAGTGTCAGCGATTGCGAAGTGCTACGGGCCGAAAGATTCTGACGGGCCTTTGCCCTGGCTTGCCTAATATCGCTCAACCTGTGGTAGTATCGCCCGCAAATTAACTGCACGGGAGGGAACCATGCGTATTCTGCGGAACATTCTTATCGGCCTTGTGGCCATAGTCGCCTTGCTTCTCGTGGTAGGCTTTTTCCTGCCCCGTCATGTCATTGTGGAACGGGATCTGGTCGTGGACGCCCCGCCCGAGGCCGTGTTCCCCCATGTGAGCTCGCTTCAAGCTTTCTCCGAATGGTCGCCCTGGGGGGATTTGGACCCGGATATGGTCGTGGAATATTCCGGGCCTGACACGGGCGTAGGCAACGTGATGGAGTGGACGTCCGAGCATCCAAATGTGGGCAACGGACGGCAGGAAATCGTTGAACTCGCCGAGAATGAAAGCGTCCGGACGGAGCTCGATTTCGGCGATATGGGCACGGCTGAAGCCTGGTGGCGGCTTGTCCCGGAAGGCGAGGGCACGCGCGTCGTTTGGGGCTTGGATGCCGACATGGGCGCTGGCCCGATTGGCCGTTGGTTCGGCCTGATGATGGATGGCCTCGTTGGTGCGGATTATGAGCGTGGCTTGGCGCGTCTACAGGAAACCGTCGAAGGCTGACTTAACGCGCCCTTAACCAGAATCGCGCTGGGGTGGGCCATGGAAATGTCCGTCCCCCTCCTCGTCAGCCTACCCCCTGACCTGACCAAAGTCCTGCGCCACCGCGCGCAGGCCAATGGCATGTCGCCGGTCACCTTTGCGCACCTCCTTCTGGTACAATCACTCACGGAACAAAGGGAAACTGCGAGGATACCCGAAAGGGTGGAGGAGCGTCGATCTCAATCGCTCCTCGGGCCGCTCCGCGCCCTCCTCGCAGTTGATCTGGCTCAGGCCACCGGATGGGAAGATCTGCAAGAACGCTTGGCCGTTCATGGCTACACGTTCCGCGAACGTGGCGGTGGCCTCGCTCTCCATTGTCTGAGCACCGCCGCCCGTATCTGCAAGGCCTCGGACCTTGGCTGGCCCTATGCCGATCTGATGCGGCGCTTCGGGGCGGCCTTTCCGAACCATTCTCACGATTGGTTGGCCCACCGCGTGTTGGAAAAGGCAAAGCCCGGCGCCCACCCCAGTCTGTTTCCAGATCTGGGGGAGGAGCCAGACATCATCCTGATCGAGGATGAATAATCAAGGCTGCCAGTCGAGGATCTGACCTTCGGGGAATTCGAAATCGACCCCCATTTCGACCAGTTCAGTTTCGCCGGACGCCACAGTGATTTCCCAGGCATGGACGCCACGCTGGTCGTCCACATCTTCTTCCGTGGGTCGTAGCGACAGCGTCAGATCAAGCTCCAGATCCTCTTGCTCCGCAAACGGCACCGCGTGGTAAATGCGCACGTTCTCCGCCTCCGCACCAGTATTCTCGACACCGAACGCCAATTCCCGCGATTGCGTGGTAGAGGTCGTGAAGAGACCCCGGTCGCCTTCGGCTAGCGAGCGATCAAGCCAGACCAACTGCAAATGATCCAACGCACCGAAAGCCATCTCGGCCTCCGCCCCGCTGGCGATCAAGGGCAGTGACCCCTCACCCATCAAAGCGCCGTCGCGGTAAAACACAGCGTCGCCCGGCAGGATCGGCTCACCCGTGTCATTCTCCGTCATGGCGATCAGGAACGCGGTTTCGTCCCACCGCGGCACTGCGCGGTTTTCCGTTTCGACCTCCAGCTCCAGTGTATCGAACGGCAACAGGACTTCGCCCGTCGTGCCAACCGACACCGGCGTCGAATACGGGTAGGACACGGAGAGGCCCGAAAACTCGGCGCCAAGAGACCGCGCCTCTTCGACAATCACGACGGGCTCAATCGCGGCGGCATAGCCTGCGATGGCCGGTTGCGGGGCCGGCAAGGATTCCAACGCAAGCCCATCCGAAAGCGCGCTACCACCCCGCGCATCCTGCGGGTTCAGCAGACGCGCCGGGCGTGAAAACACATTCGTCGGCTCCCGATCCCGCGCGGGGCTGGCGGTTGAGAACGTCACGTCCACGTCTTCCCACCGCGCTGCACCATAGGTGCGCAACACAACGAACCGCTCGACCGACAGCACATCCGCCTCGGTATCCAAATCCAGCTCATAGCTCGGGGCCCACCCCGCCGAAGCGGTCAGGTAAGACAGGGAGATGTCACCGGTCACCTCTTCGCTGGCCGACACATCAACCGCAAAGACGTTGATCTGGGTGCCTAAAGGCCGCAGCTCGCTCAGGACCTGGGTGGCGACGCCAAGGGCGGTTTGTGCGTCGGTCACGGCCTCTGCCAGATCACGCCGCGCAATGCGGGCGTCCTGGAGTTCCGTGGCCAGACGCGCGCTTTCGGAGCCCAGCGTGGCAAGGAACTGCGGCACAAGCGCGGGATCTTCGGGCATCGCTACACCGTTCTCACCACCGCGCAAAATCGCTGCGACGTAGCTTTGCTGCGTTTCCACCGAACGGATGGCGGCATCGGCCTCGACCAAGGCATCTTGCGCGGCGATCAGTGCCTCTTCCGCGGCCTCCACATCGGCGCGGGCAGCAGCTTGGGCTGCGTCATCCAGCGCGCCCTCATTCAGCGCGAAATTGCGCAGCGGTTGCGGCGGGCCAAAGCGGACGCCTTCTGGACCGGAGACTTGGGGCAAAGCCGCTTCATCCATGTCAGGCATGGCGATCAGCAGGCGGTGGCGACCGGCGGGGATCGTGGCCGTACCGGTGCGGATCACGTCGGCAGCGGTGGCATAAACTGTGGCGCCGGACAGATCGGCGCGGATCAAAATGTCATCGGCTTGGGCGGCAAAGGGCAAAGCGGCGCAAATGGCGGTGGTCAGGAAAAGGCGTTTCATCAGGGGCGGTCCTTCACGTGAATATAATAAGTACAATCGGCCGGGTCGCCCCGCCAAACAAGGTGGGGAAACCCGGCCCGGGAGGGGGGTGGATATGAAGGTAAGACGGAGGCCGAGAGTCGATCCTTGGGTGGGACACCAAAAAAAAAGAGGGTTGCAAGGTTGCAACCCTCCCTTAAGTATCTGTTTCTAAATCATTTCCAGGAAACGATTAACCGTTTTTTAACCCCTGAAATCGCCGCGATCAGCCCTTCTTCAGCACCCGGTTACCCAGCGTTTCCGCAATCTGAACCGCATTCAGCGCCGCGCCTTTGCGCAGGTTGTCAGAAACGCACCATAGGTTCAGACCGTTCTCAATCGTCGAGTCCTGACGGATCCGGCTGATGAACGTCGCATAGTCACCCACGCATTCTACGGGCGTCGTATAGCCGCCGTCTTCGCGCTTATCGACGACCATGATGCCCGGTGCTTCCCGTAGGATGTCGCGGGCTTCCTCTTCATCAAGGAAATCTTCGAACTCGATGTTCACCGCTTCCGCATGACCCACAAAGACCGGAACTCGCACACAGGTGGCCGTGACCTTGATAGCGGGGTCGACGATCTTCTTCGTCTCGACCACCATCTTCCATTCTTCCTTCGTGGTCCCGTCTTCCATGAAGACGTCGATCTGCGGGATCACGTTGAAAGCGATCTGGCGCTGGAATTTTGTGGGCGGCACGTCCTTCACCGGGTTATAGACCGCCTTGGTCTGCTCCCACAGCTCGTCCATGCCGTCCTTCCCGGCACCGGAGACGGATTGATAAGTCGACACAACCACGCGCTTGATCTTCGCGCGATCATGGAGGGGCTTCAGCGCCACAACCATCTGCGCGGTCGAACAATTCGGGTTCGCAATGATATTCTTGTTGTGCACCTGATCGACGGCCTCGGGGTTCACCTCCGGCACGACTAGCGGAATTTCCGGGTCGTAGCGGTAGAGCGAGGAGTTATCGATCACGATGCACCCGGCCTTCGCTGCCTTGGGTGCATATTTCTTAGTCGCGTCCGAGCCAATGGCGAACAGAGCGATATCCCAGCCCTCGAAATCGAACGTGTCGAGGTCTTTCGTCTTGAGTGTCTTGTCACCAAAGCTGCACTCGGACCCCAGCGACCGACGCGAGGCAAGCGCCACGATCTCATCGACAGGGAACTGGCGCTCGGCCAGGATGTTCAGCATTTCGCGGCCCACGTTGCCGGTGGCGCCTGCGACGACGACTCGGTAACCCATGATCTGTTCCTTTTCGAATGGGACGGCGCGGGCTTACGCGAAGGGCGCGGGCAAGGGAAGAGGCGCGACACCAAGATCACTGAAGGGTGTCATAAAGGTCGGTGATGATGGGTAGCGACGGTCAATGCCCACCCCGCACGATGGGAACCATCGGGCAGCCCCCGACCCTCCCCCTGGGAGGGGGCTTTACCCCCACCCAGGGTCAGGGGCCGCCCTTCGCGCTCAGAAGTTATCGTGGGAAAAACTTGACTTATCCACCGCAACCCTCCATCTGCTCCATAACGATGCTGCACTGCCGCGTGAGCAGTCGCCCAAAAAGTGGGCCACCAGCACCGATACACATTCCCAAGATCCCCATCACGCAGGGCTCTGACGATCGGCGGATGAGCCGCCCGGTCGCACCCTAGCTTCGCCGCACGTCCATGTGCGGCCAATTCGGTTCGTGCCCTGATGGCGCGATCCCGAAAGGATACGTATTGTTTGATTTCGACATGCTTGGCCTGAAGCCAAGCCTCGCCAAATCCCTGAAAACCGCCGGGTTCAGCGAACCCACTCCGATCCAGAACCAGGCCATTCCTTTGGCGCTGGAAGGCCACGACATCATGGGCCTCGCCCAGACCGGCACCGGCAAAACGCTCGCCTTTGGCCTGCCTCTGCTGGAGCATCTCTTGGGTCTGCACGGCAAGCCCGAGCCCAAGACGACCCGCGCCCTGATCCTTGCACCGACGCGTGAGTTGGTGAACCAGATCGCCGATAGCCTTCGTGTCTTCACGCAGAACTCGCCGATCAAAGTGGCCACCGTTGTGGGCGGCCAAAGCATCGGGCGTCAGATCTCCACGATTGCCAAGGGCATCGACATCCTTGTCGCCACGCCCGGCCGTCTGATCGACTTGATGGAGCGCAAGGCGATCCGCCTTGATACCGTGCAGCACCTTGTACTGGACGAGGCGGACCAGATGCTCGACCTCGGCTTCATCCACGCGCTGCGCAAGATCGCGCCCGCGCTTGGTACGCCACGCCAGACGATGCTGTTTTCGGCTACCATGCCCAAGCAGATGGAAGAGCTGTCGCAGGCTTACCTGAACAACCCCAGGCGCGTTCAGGTCTCTCCCCCCGGCAAGGCGGCGGACAAGGTCACGCAATCGGTGCGGTTCATGTCCAAGCCCGAAAAGGGCGATGCCCTGCGCGCGATCCTGCGCAAGGATCCCGAGGCGCTGGTGCTGGTCTTTGGCCGCACGAAGCATGGCTGTGAGAAGCTGATGAAAGGGCTGGTGGCCGACGGCTTCAACGCGGCCTCGATCCACGGCAACAAATCGCAGGGCCAGCGCGACCGCGCCATCAAGGCGTTCCGCGACGGCACCGTGAAGATCCTCGTAGCAACCGACGTGGCCGCGCGTGGCATCGACATTCCGGGCGTGGCTTACGTCATCAACTATGAGCTTCCCGATACACCAGACAACTACGTCCACCGGATTGGCCGCACCGCGCGTGCGGGCCGTGAGGGGGAAGCGATTGCTCTGGTCAGCGCGGAAGAGGTTGATCTGCTGAAAGACATCGAGAAACTGATGAAGATCAGCATTCCGGTGGCCTACGGTGAGCGGCCCGAGGCCGTGAAGGTCGACAAGCCCAAGCGTGGCGGCGGACGTCGTCGTGCTGGTGGCGGCGGCGGCGGTGGCCAAGGTCAACGCAACCGTGCCCCCAAACCGGCAGGTGCCGAGGGCAAACCACGTCGCCCCCGTCGCAACCGGCGCCGCAAGACAGCCGCCTAACCATCCTTCGCAAAGGCGTAGACGGTCAGGCCCGCAAGGATGACCGCTGCGAAGATTGCGAACAGAATGCCAAAAGCCGCCTCTGCGCCCAAGGACCCCGCCAATGCGGCATGGGTCGGGCCGGAGGCGAATTGCATCACGCCCGCGCCACCCATCCCGAACAGGTTCAACAGCGTTACACCCCGCCCCGTCAGGTGAGGCGGTAGGAAACTGCGCCCGTGGGCCATGACCGCAGGGTAAGACGCGCCGAGCAGGCCGATGGCCGCGAAGGTCGCGATGGCCAAGGGTAGCGTTGCGGGCGGCACAGCAAACAGCGACAAGCACAGCAATGCCACGCAAAGGTTGCCTGCGAACACGGCCCACTTTCGGCTGAAGACTTTATCAATCGGACCGTACAGGAAATTGCCCGCCACCATGGCCAATCCCATGACAAGCGTTGCCGTGCCGACCTGCGATAGCGTTGCGTCAAACCGCTCCGTCACATAGGGGCTGATCCACAGGCCGCGAATACCGGCCATGGGCGTGTAGCAGATGAACATCCCCACAAGGATCGGCCAGATCGCGCGGATGCGGAGGAGCTCCGCGAAAGAACCCACCGCCTCCCCCTGCGGTTTCTCGGGGTCGCGCACGAAGGCTCCGATGCCTATGGCCACACATGCGGTGAACACGGCTGCGGCCCAGAGCGTCTCCCGCCATCCGTAGGCCTCGACCGCTGCGGCAAGGGGCGCGGCGGACAGGAGGTTGCCGAGGGAACTGATGCCCACCGTCACCCCTGCAAGCGTGCCGAACACGGCGAGCGAAAAGCTGCGGGCGAAGATGAAGTAGGCAGACATCAGAACCGGAGAACATCCGATGCCGATCATCACCATGGAGAGCGAGATCATCCACGGCGCACTCGCACCGGCGAAAACAACGCAGCCCCCGACCGCGCCAATGCTGAACAATGTGAACGCCGTGCGGCGCGGCCCGATGGTGTCGAGCGCCCATCCCACGGGGAGCTGGAACAGCGCGAAGGCGGCGAACCAAAGGCCTGAGGCCTGCGCGAGATCGCCCGTTGTTGTCCCTAACTCCGCCTCAAGCACAGGGCTGAGAACGGCGAGGAACGCGCGAAAGAATTGGCTGAGGCAATAGGCGACGATCAGAAAGGCAAGGCCTGCGCGCATCGTGGCTGTCCCTTCCTCTTGCCCGTTCTCTGAAACCTACGCGCTCCCAACGCAGCGGCAACCGCGAAGTTCTGGTGTGACGTTCAAGGGGTTCTTATCCGAGGCGAGCTGCCAATCTCCGATAGTTTTTGTCGGAAACATCTTGACGACCCGGCGACTCTGCGCTTCAAAGCATCTGACTGTTTTAGTCGGAAACTCGAGGAGCCTTCCATGACACGCACAATCGCCGCCCTTCTTGGCACCACCATCGCCGTTTCAGCCGCCACTGCCGCACACGCACAGGAGCTGAACCTCTATTCCTCGCGCCACTACGAAACGGACGAGCGTCTGTATTCGGACTTCACCGATGCGACCGGCATCACCATCAACCGCATCGAAGGCAACGCGGATGAGTTGATCGCGCGGATGGAAGCCGAGGGCGCCAACAGCCCCGCTGATGTGTTCCTGACTGTCGACACCAGCCGCCTGCAGCGCGCTGCTGACCTGGGCCTTTTGCAAGCCGTCGAGAGCGACGTTCTGGCGGATCGCATCCCCGCAAACCTGCGCGACGACGATAACCTGTGGTTCGGATTCAGCCAGCGCGCGCGGATCATCTTCTACGACAGCGCCGATGTCGAAAACCCGCCCCAGACCTATGTCGATCTCGCCGACCCCGCCTATGAGGGCATGGTCTGCCACCGCTCCTCCGGCAACGTTTACTCCCAGACTCTTCTGTCCTCGATCATCGAGAACTTCGGCGAGGAAGCCGCCCGCGAATGGGCCGCTGGTGTCGTGAACAACTTCGCCCGCGATCCGCAGGGCGGCGACACCGACCAGCTGCGCGGGCTTGTGTCGGGCGAATGCGATATCTCGATTTCGAACACCTACTACTTCGCCCGCGCTCTACGCCGTGACGTCGAAGGTCTGAACGAAGCCGACCGCGCCACGATCAACTGGGTTTTCCCGGATCAGGGTGGCAACGGCGCCCACGTGAATTTGTCTGGTGGCGGCATCGCGGCCAACGCGCCCAACCAAGAGGCCGCCGTGGCCTTCCTCGAATACCTCGCCTCGGATCAGGCGCAGCAGTATTTCAGCGCTGGCAATGATGAATACCCCGTCGTCGAAGGTGTTCCACTGGCCGAGTCGGTCATGGCTCTGGGCGAATGGGAAGCCGACGATGTGGACCTCGCCGCCGTTGCCGGAAACGTGCCGCTCGCGCAGGCCATCTTCAACGACGTTGGTTGGGAATAAGTGTAGTTACAGAATAACTACAAAAAAACTACAGATTCACTACACCTGAAAGGCGCCCTCAAACGGGCGCCTTTTGCTTTTGCAAACGCCCGGCCCAAAGCATCACCGGAACCATCGCAGCACTGATCAACAGGCACCAAAGCCCCTGCGCAATGCCCTGTTCCGGATAGGTGATGCCAAGATCGATCACCCACCCCGTCAGCCCCGGACCAATGGCGGTAGAGACCACCATAATCGCCGTCGCAATTGCACGAACCGACCCCAGATGGTTGGTGCCAAAAAGCGTCGGCATCAACGTGCCACCCAAAGTCGCCGCCACGCCTTGCGTCACGCCAACAAGCGCCAGCGCCGCCGCCCATTCCATCGGCGTATCAGCGGGCCCGATCAGGAACATGCCCAACGCCATGGGGATCAAGGCGAAGGGCAAAAGGCGGGTGGGGCCGAACCGATCCGCCAGGGCCCCGGACAGGAACCCAACCGTCACACTTGCGATGGCGTAGGAGGAATAGCTTGGTCCCAGCTGGATCAAATCCCATCCCTTCACTTCGGCCACATGCACGGCATGGAAAAAGACCACGGTTCCGATGAAACCGGGTGTCAAAAGGAAAGGGATGAAGGCGTAGAAAAGCGGATGCGAAAGAACCTCCGCACGCGTCCAGTGCCGCCCGTAAAGGCCCGGCGAACCCTGCCCGCCATTGGACCCCTTCGGCGCGCGGTCTTGCGACAGCAACACCATCAACAACGGGATCAACACGGCCACGATAACAAGGGCTGTCACCCCCCACGTCGCGCGCCATCCGATTGCCGCGACGACGCCGATGACCAGCAGGGGCAAAAGTGCCTCGCCCACCGGATATCCAAGGTTGGTGATGGCCATCGCACGGCCTCGCGTCGCCACAAACCATCGCGCCATGGCGGTAGCCTTCATGTGGGTCATCATACCCTGTCCGCAGAACCGCAAAAGGAACACGGTGACCACAAGCAACCAGACGGATTGGCCAACCGCCATCAACACGGCAGCCACCGCCAAAACGACAGCGACTATTAAAGCCAGTCGGGACAAACGCATCGTATCTGCCCGTCCCCCAAGGGCGATCAGCAGGACGGCTGAAGAGAGTGTAGCGACGGTGTAAATGCCGCCCCATTGCCCATCGGTCAGCCCATAGGCCGCCCGGATTTCACCCGCGAAAAGCGCAATGAAATAAGTCTGTCCGAAAGAGGATCCGAGGGACAGGAGAAGCCCGGTTGCAAGCCAACGGGCGTTCTCCCGAACAAAGCTCACAGAAGGGTCCGTTCAATCACCCAATAGGCGCCGATCGCTGCAATCACGAGGGATGCGGGGATCGCGATGGCTTTGCGGTACCACGGCTTCGACATGAACCATCCGACCAGCGCAAAGGCGATTGCCACGACTGCGATCTGCCCGAACTCCACGCCGATATTGAACCCGATCAGGGCCACAACGAACCGGTCCGACGCGATGCCGTAGTCGCCAAGAACGCTTGCGAAACCGAGGCCGTGCAAAAGGCCGAAGGCGAAGACCAATGTCGTCCTGCCCCGCGTGCTGCCCCAACCCAGCGTGTTCTCAATGCCGACAAAGACAATCGTCGCGGCGATCATCGGCTCCACGATGCTTGCGGGGATGCTGACGACACCCGTCGCGGCCAGTGCCAAGGTGATCGTATGGGCCACGGTAAACGCCGTGATCTGAAACAAAAGTGGGCGCAGCTGCGTGGCAAAGAAGAAGAGGCCCAGAACGAACAGGATGTGGTCGAGGCCCAGAGGAATGATATGTTCAAACCCCGCCCCGATGTAGCGCAGGAAAACGTCAAGCCAGCCTTCGGTCAGCACCTCCGCGCGCGGCAGTTCCGGCGTGAGTTCGCCACCATCAAGGAAGCCCTCATAGGCATCCTCCCCGCCACCGATCTGGCGTGGGATGAAGGTGCCGAATTGCGGGGCAAGGCCAATCTGAACGCCGGCATCTCCGTCGGGCAAATCGGCGGTCACGGTCAGAAGGCTGTCGCGCGGCAGTTCTGCATCACCTACAGGCGGGATCTGCACCGTTTCGATCTCAGGCGAAAGCCGCTGTTCTTCGACCTCCAGAATGAAGCCTTCGCTGATCCGCGGCCAGGCTTCCCGCAAGGCTTCTTCAAGCGCACCGGGATCAAGCGCGCGCAACCTGTCGTAGACCGCAGCCTCAGGCGCGTCGTTGGTGTCGTCCACCTCGCTCAGGTCGATACCGGCGATCAACGTCTCAAGCGTCACCCGCAGCGACATGGTCACTTCCGCTTCGCCGACCTCGATATCTGCGATCGTCGGGCGTATCTCATGCGCGGTCGCTGGCAGACACGTGAACAACAGTGCGATTGACAACAGCGCACGCCACATCATCGTTAAACCATCCATCGGAAGGACCTTCTCATGAAACCCGTACTCGCTGCCGCGACACTTACTTTACTGACACTCACAGGCAAGGGCATGGCCCATGAGTTTTGGATCGATCCCGTCGATTTCATGATCGACGCAGGCGATGCTTTGGTGGCTGACATCCGCGTGGGTGAGGATTTCGTTGGTGCGCCGAGCAGTTTCCTTCCGCAATCCTTTGAGGCTTTCGCCGTTATCGCCGGAACCGGTGGGTCCAACGTGAACGGGCGACTGGGGGATATTCCCGCACTGAACATGGAAGGTGTGCCCGAGGGCCTGTCGATCATCATCTACCAATCCAACACGCTCAATATCGTCTGGTCCGAGTGGGAGCGCTTCTTGGGTTTCGCCGAGCATAAGGACCTGGGCGACGTCACGGCGATGCACGAAGACCGCGGGCTGAGCCTGGAAGACGTGAGCGAAAACTACATCCGCTATGCAAAATCCATGGTGTCCATCGGCGAAGGTGCCGGCACGGATCGTCAGTTCGGGCTGCGGGCTGAGCTTGTCTCTCTCACCAACCCCTATACCGATGACACCACGGGCGGCATCGAGATGCAGCTCTATTATGACGGCGCGTTGCAGCCCGACTATCAGGTGGAACTCTTCGCCGAAAACGCAGACGGCGAAGTTGAGATCACGCTTCACCGCACAAATGCCGAGGGCGTCGTAACTCTGCCGGTTGAACCGGGTATGAACTATATGGCCGATGCGGTGTTCCTTGAAGAATTGGACCCCGAAACCTCCGACAACGGCGCGATTTGGGCGACCCATTGGGCAAACATGACCTTCGCCACCCCTGAGTGATCTTGTGACCCGCTGGCCAAGGCGGTAAGCCACGCCACGACGGCAAGGAGAGGCCCATGGAAAAGTTCACCAAACTCACAGGCATTGCAGCGCCCATGCCCCTGATCAATGTCGACACCGACATGATCATCCCGAAGCAGTTCCTGAAGACGATCAAACGCTCGGGCCTTGGGGTGAACCTCTTTGATGAGATGCGCTTTGACGATGACGGCAACGAGATCCCGGATTTCGTGCTGAACAAACCCGCGTATCGTGAGGCTCAGATCCTTGTCGCCGGCGACAACTTTGGTTGCGGCTCCTCCCGCGAACATGCGCCTTGGGCCTTGTTGGATTTCGGCATCCGCTGCGTGATCTCTACCAGCTTTGCCGACATTTTTTACAACAACTGCTTCAAGAACGGCATCCTTCCCATCGTTCTGCCGCAGGAGCAGGTCGATATGTTGATGGACGACGCGGAGCGCGGCGCGAATGCCGTCGTTACCGTTGATCTTGAGAGCCAAACGATCACCGGCCCCGATGGCGGCGAAATCAACTTTGAAGTTGATGCGTTTCGCAAACATTGCCTGCTCAATGGTCTTGATGACATTGGCCTGACGCTCGAAAAATCCGCCTCCATCGAAGCGTTTGAGGCACAGGCCGAACAGGCGCGTCCCTGGGTCTGAACCGCTACGCCGCACCTTTGTGCGGTGATGCAAAACTGTGACAGGTCAGCAGCTTAACCGGCGCGTCTCAGCCAGAGGCGCGCCGTTTCAGTTGCGGGACCGGGGCAAATTGGGCACAAATGTGTCAAAATCGTGCCTGCAATAGGGGCATCCTTACCAATTCACATGAAATTGGACGGATCCCAACACGAAGCGGGCCAAAAGGCAGAACAAGGTGTCGGCATGAACCGACATCAGATTGAGGTAGTAACGGTGTTCACCAGATTGGTCGGCGCAATTGTGCGGGCGATAATGATCGTCGTCGTCATTCTGACGCCGTCCCTGCTTGCGCCGGGCGCAACGGCGGAAAGCGCGCAAGTCATCACACTGGTTGCATTGGCCTTCGCGCTTGTGACTGCCTTTGAATACGGCGCCAAGTTTCCCGGCCTGATCGAGTTTCGCGACGCCCCCCCATTCAACCGCATTCGTGTGATCGCGCTGTTCCTGATGCTGTTTGGTCTGTCCGTCATCATGGGTGCAGAACGCGAAGGCTCGACCCTGTCCGTTGTCATCACCGCGCTTGGGTTCCTTGTTGGTCGCGCTTTGGATTTCACGTTCAGCCCGCTTCGCCTTGTGCTGGATCACCTCCCCGAAGGTGTTGACCCCATCATCGCTACGCAGGTTCAGGCGATGGCTGGCTTTGCCGTGCTGATCACTATCCTGTCGCTGTTTTTGTTCTCGGCACTGCTGCGCACGGGGAACTGGCCCAACCGTGGTACGGCCTTCAACGTCTGGGTAAATCTACCCACGTTTGACCCAACTGCCGGTGGAGACGTTATCAAAAGGTTGGTCCGCGACGCCCGCGTTAACGTTATCTTTGGAATTTGCAGTCCATTCATCATCCCGGTGGTTGCCGTCATGGCGGCCAATCAGATGCAGGTGCCTGTGCTGGGGTCGACACAGACGATGGTATGGGCGGTGACGATATGGATGTTCCTTCCCCTCAGCCTCGTGATGCGCGGGCTGGCCATGTTGCGGATTGCGCGGATGATCCGTGCCCGTCGCTCGCGCCTGGTCGCCAGCGTCGAAACCGACGCACCGGGTGCTGCCGTTCCCTCCTGATCGCATGTTTTGCGCTTGTCGTCGGGAGTGTTGCGGCCGCGGCAGATACCTTACGTCTGGCCACTTTCCACACTGAGCTTTCAGGCCGTGGCCCCGGTGTGATCCTGCGCGACATCCTTCGGCTTGATGAAATTCCCGCTGCGACGGTTGAGGTCATTCTGGCCGCAAATGCGGACATCATCGTGTTGCAGGACGTCGACTACAATGCCGGTGGCGCGACGATTTCAGCCCTCGCTGATGCACTGGATGAGCGTGGGTTGACCTACCCTCACTATGTCAGCCTGCGTCCCAACTCCGGCTGGCCGACGGGCTTTGACCTCGATGGCGATGGCCGCACGGATAGGGCTCGCGATGCTCATGGCTACGGACGCTTTAGTGGCGCAGGCGGCATGGCCCTTCTGTCGCGATATCCCATCGGGGAGGTCCGGAATTTCTCGGAGCTTCTGTGGCA
Organism: uncultured Roseicyclus sp.; assembly: GCA_947500415.1. Lineage (GTDB taxonomy): Bacteria > Pseudomonadota > Alphaproteobacteria > Rhodobacterales > Rhodobacteraceae > Gymnodinialimonas. The sequence goes on along the minus strand of CANMRT010000004.1, from coordinate 401,578 downwards.
GGATTTACCGGACAACAGCGCCGCAGGCGTGACGCCAGAGGCAGCGTTGCCGATATTGCGGCTGCATTCGGTTGCGGCTTGGGATGTTGAAATCCTGCTGCCTGAGAGCTCGTTTCACATCCTCACCTCCCACGCTTCCGCTCCGGTTTTTGACGGGCCTGAGGATCGTAACGGCCTGCGCAATGCTGATGAGTTGCGGTTCTGGGAGCTTTATCTTGAGGGTTGGAGCCCGGACGGCGAGGCCTTCGAGGCAGAGCATTTTGCATATGTCGGCACTTTGAACCTCGACCCACTGCGCGGGGAAGGGCGGCGCGAGGCGCTTCATGCGCTTCTGTCGCTGCCCGCGCTGCAAGACCCTACTCCTGAAAGCGCCTTTGGACGTGCCACTGCCGATTGGGAGGATCCGACGCCGGGGGATTTGCGGGTCGACTACATCCTGCCCGCCGCCGAGCTGGAGGTGATAGGCAGTGCAGTAATCTGGCCTGAGGATGGGCCACTGGCGGAAGCAGTCGTTCAGGCTTCTGACCACCGGCTGGTTTGGGTGGACATCGCATTCTGAAGCATCGGTGCGCAGGCGGTTCGCAATGCATCCGTCAGCGACGTTTGGGGAAAGTCAGGCAAGACCTTCGCCAAAGCCGAGCCATCTGCTTGATGTGGAAGTCGCCAAAGGTAGCGCATTTCGATCAAGTGTTTGGCCTCTGCCCAGAAGGGGCGCGCCAGTTGGATCGGAAACCATGACATCTGTTTCGCTTTGATCGTTTTGCCCGTTGCTTTCTCTACGGCTTTGGCGAGGTCCGCGCCGGTCATATTGTAACCTTCAAACATGAAATCGCTGAACGTAGGTAAATCGTCCAACTTTCCGGCCAGCTGCGCGCCGGCTTCGGCGAGGTCGGGCAGGTAGGCCCAACAGTGCATCTGGTCGAGGGGGCCGGGGTAGCTGAGCTTTCCCTTGGCGATTTTGGCGGCGATGATCTGGTCGAACCAGTTGCCAGAGGCTTCTGTGTCGATGTAATCGCCTGCCCGCAGGATCACGGTTTTCACGCCTGCCTCGCGGTATGCATCTTCCAGCTGACGCCGGATTTGGCCGAGATGGTTCGTGGCGCGGTGGGGGGTGTCGGGGCCGATGATCGCGGGTATGTCCTCGCCGAAGACGTAGACGTTTCCGGGGATCATGACGGCGGCGCCGGAGGATTTGGCGGCTTCGATCACCTGCTTGGTGAGGCCCGGAACCGTGTTGGCCCATTTGGAATAGGGCGGGTTCCAGGCGTTTACGATCAGGTCCGCGCCCTGAGCGGCTTGGACGAGGTCGTCCTTTGCGCGGTTGAAGCTCCGGACGGTCCAGCCGTGGCGGTTCAGGGCGACTGCCATGTGGCGGCCAAAACGGCCGGTGGCGCCGAGGATGAGGGCGGTTTTGGGCATGGGGTTCTCCATCGGTTGAGGTCTCCTGTATCACGTTGATCATTCATCCATGAATAGCAATTGACTGAATCCTGAGGTTCGCTATTCATTTTTGAATGGCACATGATTTTGACTGGCCCATGCTGCGCGCCATTTTGGCGGTGGCGGAAGAGGGCACCATGACCGGGGCGGCGAAGGTTCTGGGCACCAGCCAGCCCACCATCAGCCGCCTGATCCGCGCCGCCGAAGAGGTTGCAGGGGACTACCTGTTTTGGCGGGATGAGACCGGCTTCACCCCCAGCGAGTTCTGCGAAAGCCTGATCGCCGAGGCGCGGGACATCCGCGATGCGTTACGGCGTGCCTCGCTGAAGGTGGCGGGGGAGCAGCCGGGGCTGGAGGGGCGGGTGCGGGTCACAGCATCCGTCTTTGTGACGACGCATATCCTGCCGCCGATTTTGGCGGATATTAGGGCGGAGTATCCGAGCATCCGGCTGGACGTGGTGGCCACGGATTCGACCGAGAACCTGCTGTTCCACGAGGCCGACATCGCGCTGCGCATGTATCGGCCCACGCAACTGGATACCGTCACACGGCATCTGGGGGATTTGCCCTTGGGGCTTTATGCGAGCCGTTCGTTTGTTGAGGCGCACGGGATGCCGACATCGGTGGACGACCTGCGCGATTTCGGCATGGTCGGCTATGACCGCGATGATCGGATCATCAGGGCCATGCGCGAGATGGGGATGCTGGTGACGCGCAACTGGTTCACGGTGACGACCGATGATCAGGTGGCCTATTGGCAGTTCGTGCTCGCCGGGTGCGGCATTGGCATCGGGCAGGGGGTGGTGGCCGAGCGATCACCGGACGTGGTGCAGGTGATGCCGGAGTTGGAATTGCCGAGCCTGCCCGTGTGGCTGACGGCGCATAACCGGCTGCGGCATCAGCCGCGCGTCGCGGCGGTGTGGGAGATGCTGGCGGAGGGGGTTGGTGGGGTGTGTGGGTGAGGGTGAGGGGTTAGGCCGTGGAAGTGCGCCAAATTAGAACACAGTAAACAACGGCCGGATTTAGTTGCCTGCGATAGCAGCTCTACCTTGAACGCATTCCCGGACACGGCAAGGTAAACCTAGCCGAAAACCACGACCAAAAGCATGGCGGCCACCAAAAGGAACACCGCGATGCCCTTGGCGTGGACTTGTCGTGCGGAAATCGTAAGCTCCGCCTTCTCAATCAGTTCATACAGCTTGCTCATGCCTCTACTCCGTCATTGATATTGAACCAAGATGGGCTCTCGACGGTTTGCTTCCACGGCAAGAACACCTCAGCACTTGCAGGACCGATCAAAAACAACCATTCAGAAACCCTTCAAGAACCGGGATTTCTGGTGTGCCAAGACCGAAAAATTCAATGAAACTCAACGGCGGGGTAGTAAAGAAACTTCGCGAGGGAATGGACTGCACCCAGGAGGAATTCGTTGCACTCAGTGACATCGACTTCTCTCTTTCGACTCTTCAGCGCATTGAGCAAGGTCAGCCGGTGAGCCAGAGTAACGCACTGGATGTGGCAGCAGCCCTCGGTGTGGATTTGAGTGATCTCATTTTGGTCGAGCAAGAAGCAGAATTCGAAGAAGGAGAAGTGACACCAGACGATAAAGCTCCAGAGCAGCAAGAAACGACAAGTGAAGATGATGTTGGCCCTGACTTGATCTCGAAGATGGATGCCGTACTCGACGAGCTAAGCCAATGCTACGATTTTTACTCAAGAAGCATCGAGGCATCGAGTATGGTGAGCCTACTTGCCGACCTGCAGCGGATCTTTGCTAATCTTGAGCAATCGATCAATCAGGGAAAGAAAATGCTAGCAGCAGGTCGCTTCGGGTATTTACTTCAATTAGTCGGACGCCAAAAGGGAGTCAATTCAGTCGTATTGGTGGAAAGAGTTCAATCCGATCTGGATTGGTATGTGGATGTTCTCCTCCAACTTGAACATTCAACATTGAAGAACCGTAGGGCTTCCGATGTCTGCGTTCAGAAATTGGAGAATGGTCTTCGAGAGTTGGAACAGCTGATCTGTATAAGTTCCGAGAAAATGGAAAGATCGGACCAAAATGAAGAAATTGGAACATGCGAAGATGTCAGTAGAATAAGGGTAGCTGCAAACGAGGTACCATTACGGATAAGTACGTTCCAAGGCAAAAGGGAAGCCTTTGAACTAGCACTATCAGCAATAAAGCGTCTGTTTGAATTTCTTAAAGACGAGGATCTGAGGTTTCATCAAGTGTACCAGAAACTGCAAATTCTCAATGATGATAGACAATGGGAGGTCTTTTCAAAGAAATTGCAGCCAAATCTAATAGACTTCTTCCTTGGTTTTTCGGGCGGAAACGATGACGTCTCGAGCAACACACGAGAAGCCCTCCGACGCGCGTTCTAAATCGAGTTTTACCACCTTGCCGAAATACTCTATTCGATCCGGACGCAAAGCGCCCTTTTTCCTTGTCGGAAACCGTCAGTTGGACACGAGATGTCGTAGACAAATAAGCAGGTCTTGAGAGGCTTGTTGACAGTACGGCTATCAAGTTCAGGTCAAATTTAAACTTGGTTGAGCTTAATGAGCGATTAGTCATGTTACCATCGACATGCTCGCTTTTCGACAGCCGACCGCCAAGAGAAACCCAACAGCTGTATCTCAGAGTTGCAATAGATGGCCCGTGATTTCTTGACCCTTCCGCACGTGCAAGATACCCGGTGCGCAACTTACCAACAAAGGAACCGCACCCATGTCCGACCGCAGCTTGCTTATCCTTCCCGGTGACGGGATTGGCCCCGAGGTGATGGCTGAGGTCCGTAAGGTGATTGACTGGTTCGGCCAAGCGCGGGGGATCGGGTTTACGGTGTCGGAGGGGCTCGTTGGCGGCGCCTCGTATGACGCCCATGGGACGCCGCTGACCGACGAGACGATGGCGCAGGCGCAAAGCGTGGATGCGGTGTTGCTCGGCGCTGTCGGTGGACCGGCTTATGACGATCTGGATTTCTCCGTGAAGCCGGAGCGGGGGTTGTTGCGGTTGCGCAAAGAGATGGACCTTTATGCAAACTTGCGGCCGGCGCAGTGTTTTGACGCGCTGGCAGATTTCTCGTCGCTGAAGCGCGAGATCGTCTCGGGCCTCGACATCATGATCCTGCGGGAGCTGACCTCGGGCGTGTATTTCGGTGAGCCGCGGGGCATCCACAAGGAAGGCAATGAGCGCGTGGGCGTGAACACGCAGCGCTATACGGAGAGCGAGATTGCGCGGGCGGCGCGGTCTGCGTTTGAGCTGGCGCGGCGGAGGAACAACAAGGTCTGTTCCATGGAGAAGGCCAACGTGATGGAGAGCGGCATCCTGTGGCGGGATGTGGTGAACGAGGTGCACGCGGCGGAATATGGCGATGTGGAGCTGTCGCATATGTACGCGGATAATGGTGCGATGCAGTTGGTGCGGGCGCCGAAGCAGTTTGACGTGATCCTGACAGACAACCTGTTTGGGGATATCCTGAGCGATTGCGCGGCGATGTTGACGGGGTCGTTGGGGATGCTGCCCTCGGCCTCGCTTGGAGCGCCGATGGAGAATGGGCGGCCCAAGGCGCTGTATGAGCCGGTCCACGGGTCCGCGCCGGATATCACGGGGCAAGGCAAGGCGAACCCTATTGCCTGTATCCTGAGCTTTGCGATGGCGCTGCGGTATTCGTTCGATCTGGGCGATGAGGCGACGCGGTTGGAGCAGGCGGTTGAGTCCGTTTTGGCGGACGGCGCGCGGACAGCGGATTTGATGGGCCCCGATGGCGGCACCCCGATCAGCACGTCCGAAATGGGCGACGCGATCATCGCCAAACTGGCGGCGTGAGTGAGGTCACGGTCCGGGCCTTTGCGGCGGAGGATCGGGAGGCGTTCCTGACGCTCTACCGCGATTGTCTGGTTCACTACGGCGTTGGGCCGTCGATGCCTGAGGTTGAGGCCGAGATCATCGCGGACCTTTCCGCGCCGCGTGGGCTGTCGGCGAGCATTGCCTGGCACGAGGGTCGCGCGAATGGGTTTGCAACGTGGACCCGTGTGTATCCGGCGGGCGACGGGATCGCGATCTACCTCAAGGAACTGTACGTCACGGCGGAGGCGCGCGGGTTTGGGGCGGGCAAAGCCCTGATGCGTGACCTCGCGCAGACGGCGGAAGACAGCGGTGCGATCCGGTTGGAATGGGGCAGCTTTCAGCCCGAGGCCCTGAAATTCTATGAGGCCCTGGGTGCACCACGCGCCGAGAAGGTTCACTTCTCCGTCCCCGCAAAGGCTTTGCACAGGTTCGCCAAGTAGGTCATCCTTGCTGCATTCATCGTATGAGGAGATTTCAATGCTAACCCGTTTGACCCTTTGTTTTGCTTTGTTTGCATCTGCCGCCAACGCCAATGGCTATACCGTTGGGGATACTTTTGAGGACCCGATGGTTCTGGCGACGGAGGTGCTTGACCGCTACCTGGCCGAGGAAGAAGGGAACCCGGGCGTTGAGGTGGATGTCAGCACGGATTTCTTTGGGAACATGACCATTCTGGTGGCCGAGACAGGGTTTGCCGATGACTCGGTTCGGGGCGTGCGCAACCAGTATGTGCTGGAGCCCGGGGAAGACGGGGTCTGGACGTTGATCTACATGCATCAGCAACAGCTTTGCTATCGCGGCGTAAATACCGTGACTTGGCAGGATGGCCTCTGCGCCTAACCAAAAAGGTTCCGCATGTCTGCTTCGCTTCGTGGCTCGCTTCTGGCGCTGTTGGCCTTCGGAATTTTCGCAACCCATGATGTGCTGATCAAATATCTGGGCGGCACCTATGCGCCGTTCCAGATTGTCTTCTTCTCGGTCCTGTTCGGGTTTCCTTTCGTGACGTTCCTGCTGCTGCGGGATGCGACGGAGGCAAACCTGATCCCGCGGCATCCTTGGTGGACGGCGCTGCGCACTACGGCTTCGGTCGTGACAGGGTTTTGTGCGTTCTACGCCTTTTCGGTCCTACCACTGGCGCAGACCTACGCGATCCTGTTTGCAGCCCCCTTGCTGATCACGCTTCTGGCGATCCCCATGCTGGGGGAGCAGGTGGGCTGGCGGCGCGGTGCAGCGGTATTCGTGGGGCTCGGCGGCGTTATGGTGGTGCTGCAACCGGGCCAAACGGAACTGTCGCTTGGGCACGCGGCGGCGCTGGTTGCGGCGTGTAGCGGTGCCTTCGCCTCGCTTATCGTGCGCAAGATCGGGCGCGAAGAACGCTCCGTCGTTCTGATCCTTTACCCGATGATCGCGAACTTTGTGGTGATGGGAGTGGCGATGCCGTTTGTCTACCAGCCGATGCCGGGGCAGGATCTTGCGGCGCTGGCGATCATTGCGGCGCTGGCACTGGTGGCGACGTTCTGCCTGATCCTGGCGTACCGAATGGCGGCTGCGGTCATGGTGGCGCCGATGCAATATTCACAGATCCTTTGGGCCACCCTGTTTGGCGTGCTTCTATTCGACGAAGGATTGGAGCAGGCGACGGTGATCGGATCCGCGATTATCATCGCGTCCGGTGTCTACATCGTGCTGCGCGAGGGTCGCGGCGGCAGATCGACCACTACGCCGGTGCTGCGCACGCGGTCACGGATGGGCACACCCGGTGCGCCACGGGTCGCACCCTTCCTTGATGATGCGGACCGGGGTCCGCCGGATCGGGACTGACCCCTCTTGCCAAGTGAGCCGCTCACCGCTATCCCGCGCGGCACGGTCGGGCTGTGGCGCAGCCTGGTAGCGCACCTGCTTCGGGAGCAGGGGGTCGGAGGTTCGAATCCTCTCAGCCCGACCAGATTTCACGACATTTGTTTCAAGCGCCGGTGACGAGCCGCCAGAAGAACACCGCGCTCATCCCGAAGCCAACGATGCCGATGATGCTGCGCACCACGGGTTTGGGAAGCTTTCGGGCAAGGGGCGCGCCTGCGTAGCCGCCGATGGTTGCTGCCACCATCATCATCACGGCTTGTGGCCAGACGACGAGGTCAGCTGCGGCGAAGATCAGCACGGAAATGAAGGACACCAGAAAGCTGAGCCCCGATTTGAGGCCGTTCATCTGGTGGATGTCCGTCATGCCCCAAAGCGCAAAAAGGGCGAGCAGGACGATGCCCAAGCCGCCATTGAAGTAGCCGCCGTAAATCGCCACGACAAATAGGCCAATGGCGCCCTCAGGGGTCACACCTTTGGAATGGGTGCTAGCCCAAGCGCGGATGCGGTCGCCAAACAGGAAGATCAGCGTGGCCGCCAGAAGCAGGAACGGGACGACGACCGAGAAAGCGTCGTTGGAGGAGATGAGCAGGAGCACCGAGCCGACGGCAGCGCCAAACAAGGCAATCGCACCAAGCCGCGCCATGCGCTGCCGGTCGAAAACCGCAAGCTCGGACCGGAAGCCGACTGCCCCACCGAGGTATCCGGGGAAGACGGCCACGGCGCTGGTGGCATTCGCCGCGACCGGCGGGATACCGACCAGAACCAGCGCGGGGAACGTCAGGAAGGTGCCGCCGCCTGCAATGGTGTTCAGCACGCCCGCGCCAAAGGCAGCGGCGATCAGGATGGCGATCTCAAACATCTCGGGTCCTTAAACCAAAAGCAGCCCCCGAAAACAGGGGCTGCTTTGTGTCGTATGCAGTGGTTTGGATCAGTCTTTGGGAAGGCTGCCTTCACCGTGACCGGCCATGCCACCCGAAACCTCTTCCGTCGCTTCCGCGGCCAGGTCTTCTGGCAGGATCAGGTTCAGCACGATGGCGATCAGAGCCGCGGGCAGGATGCCCGAGGTTGCCAGAACCTTCAGCGTATCCGGCAGGTACTGAAGCGCGCCCGGTTCGAGCTGCAGACCCAGGCCCAACGACAGGGCAATCGCGAAGATCACCATGTTGCGTCGGTTCCAGTTGACGTCCGACAGCATGGAGACACCGGCGGCCACAACCATGCCGAACATGACAATGACGCCGCCGCCCAGAACCTCAATCGGGACTGTCGCGATGACGGCACCGACTTTGGGGATGAGCCCGCAGAGGATCAGGAAGATCGCGCCGATGGTCACGACATGGCGGCTCATCACGCCGGTCATGGCGATCAGGCCGACGTTCTGGCTAAACGAGGTGTTGGGCAGTGCGCCGAACAGGCCCGAAACAGCGGTGCCGAGACCATCTGCGAAGGTAGCGCCCTGAATCTCTTTGTCCGTCGCTTCACGGCCAGCGCCCCCTTTGGTGATGCCTGAGACGTCGCCCACGGTTTCCACCGCAGAGACGAAGGACATCAGGCAGAAGCCAATGATGGCGGCGGTCGTGAATTCGATCCCGAAGTGGAACGGATTGGGAAGCGCCACGGTGGCGGCGCTCCCCACGTTGCCGAAGTTCACCATGCCCATGAAATAGGCGACCGCATAGCCGACCAGCAGGCCGATCAGAACGGCAGAGACAGACAGCATCCCACGGGCGAAGAACTTCAAGCCGAGCGTGACGAAGATCACGATCAAGGCGACCGACCAGTTCTGAAGCGAGCCGTATTCCTCGGTCCCAATCGCGGGCACGCCGCCGGCGGCGTATTGGATGCCGACCTTCACAAGGGCCAGACCGATCATCGTGACGACAAGGCCGGTCACAAGCGGTGGCAGGGCGAAGCGGATCTTACCGATGAAGAGGCCGAGGACCGCGTGGAACAGGCCGCCGACGACGACGCCACCCATCAGGACGGCGATCGCTTCGACACCTTGGTTCTGAACCAGCGGGATCATGATTGGGATGAAGGCGAATGACGTGCCCTGCACGATGGGTAGCTTCGCACCCACGGGGCCAAGGCCAATGGTCTGGATCAGAGTGGCGAGGCCCGCAAAGAACATCGACATCTGAATCATGTAGATCATCTGCGGGAAATCGGGGCTGTTGGAGCCGAACCCGAAACCCGCCGCGCCACAGACGATGATCGCCGGTGTTACGTTCGAGACGAACATGGCCATGACATGCTGAACGCCCAAGGGGACCGCTTTGACCAGCGGTGGGGTGTAGTTTGGATCGCGGAGTTGCTCCGGCGTTCCGATTGAAGTGTCAGCCATGGTTTTGTCCCTCCAAAAGACCGTTATTCTTGTAATCCTCGGAACCGTGGGGAGTGCCCTGCAAGCCGTTTCAACTGGCGGGGTCGTCCTGGTCCGGGTTGCGGTTGTCCCGTGCCGCATTATTAGGCTTACGCCTTATCTTCATAGCGTCAGCCCAACGTGTCTGTTGACGTCTTTGTAGAGCAGATAACGAAAATCTTCGGACCCGGTGGCGACGCAAGCTTGCGGGCAGAAGGCGCGCAGCCACATGAAATCGCCGGGACCGACCTCAACCCAATCCTCGTTCAGCAGGTAGCGTGCGGTGCCCTGCAAAACGTAGAGCCCGTGTTCCATCACGTGGGTCTCGGCAAAGGGGATGCGGCCGCCTGGGGCGAAGTTCACGATGTTGATATGGAAGTCGTAGCCCGTGTCGAGGGGGTCGAAGAACCGCTGGGTGGCCCAGCTGTCCTCAGCGCCGGGCATGCCGACCGGGGTGATGTCTGTCTCGTGACAAACGAGGGGTTCAGGCGTCATCGCGCCTGCCACCGGCACGTAGGCTTTGCGGATCCAATGGAACCCGGCCACGTCGCTGCCCGTGTTCCAAAGCTGCCACGGCGCGCCTGCGGGCAGATAAGCGAACGAGCCTGCGCGAAGGTCATGGGTTTCCGCCCCGATGGTCAGGCGCAGAGTGCCTTTGGCAACGAAAAGTGCCGCTTGCGCCTGCGGGTCCGATTCTGGTGTGAGAGAGCCGCCACCGGGCTGAAGCTCAACCGCGTATTGCGCGAAGGTTTCGGCGAAACCGGTCATCGGCCGCGCGAGGATCCAGGCGCGATGGTCCGTCCAACCGGGCAGAAAGCTGGTGACGATGTCTCGTTGCGTGTCGGCAGGAATGACCGCGTAGGCAGTTTTGAAAACGGCCGTGCCGACGGGATCGGCGCTGTGGTCCGGCATACCACCGGGAGGGAAGGCGTAGCGGGCGGGCGTGGTCATGGAGAAAGCCTTCGATATGGGATGCGTGACAGGTGCCACGGCGACATATCCTGAACAAGTTGCTGCACGAGACCCTCCTACCCCATTCTTCGCATAAACCACGATTAAGAATTGGTCTTTCAAGAAATTCTTGAAAGTGTTTCAGGGGTTCTTGCATTTCCAAGTAAATCGATGTGCCGCAGATGAGGGTTCAATCACTGACGGGAGACGTTTGATGACCGGCTATCTGACGACACATGTTCTGGATACGGCCAAGGGAAGCCCTGCGCCTGGCCTTCGGATTGAGCTGTTCAAACTGGAGGGCGACACGCGTGTGAACCTGTCGGAGACAGTAACGAACGCGGATGGCCGCACCGATAGCCCGATACTGCCGCCGGATCAGTTTGAGACCGGCATCTTCGAGTTGGTCTTTCATGCGGGCGATTACCTGCGTGCCTGCGGCGCGCCGAGTGACTTTTTGGATGTCATCCCACTACGCTTTGGCATGACAGAAAATGATCACTACCATGTGCCCCTGCTACTGAGCCCGTTCAGCTACAGCACCTATCGCGGCAGCTAAGCGAAGGCCGCCTTCAGTTTTTCCGACATGAACTCGATAAAGAACCGGCTTTTGGGGTCCTGGTTCTTGCGATGCGGAAAGAGTACGGCCAGTTGCGCGTCGGGCGGCGGGGACTTCTGACAGACCGGAACCAGGGCACCACTGTTCAGATCCTCCTGAACCTCGAAGGCCGGTTTGTTGATGATCCCGCGCCCGTCGAGCGCCCATTGGGTTAACACGTCGCCATCGTCGCAGGCGTAAGGGCCGGTCACGTCAAAATTCTGGTAGCCGTCGGTCGTATGCAGAGACCAGCGGAACTCAGTGGAGCCGGGAAAGCGCAAGAGAAGGCAATCATGATCCTGCGTGATGAGGTCAGAGCCATAGACCGGACGACCCTTGCGCTTGATATATTCCGGCGCCGCACAAAGCACCCGTTGAAACGTGGCGATGAGTTTCATCATCAGTCCCGAATCCGGCGGGTTGCCGACGATGAAGGCGACATCCAACCCCTCCCCCGTCACATCCAATGCGCGGTCAGACAAGCGTAAGCGGGTGTGCACTTCGGGATACTTTTCACGGAAAAGCGCGACGTTCGGCGCGATCAACCGGCGGCCGATGCCAAGGGGCGCGGAGGCGAAGATCGAGCCGCGCGGGTTCAGCGTGATCTCGTGAACGGCGGCTTCAGCCTCTTCCAACGCTTCCAGCACCTTCAGCGCCTTGGGATAGAAGATGCGCCCCTGTTCCGTCGGCTGGATGGAGCGCGTGGTACGGGTGAACAAACGAATGCCAAGCTGCTTTTCCAACTCCCCTATCCGGCTGGACGCCACGGCCGCCGAGACGCGCAGATCCCTGGCGGCGGCGGACATGTTCTCAAGCTCATAGACGCGGGCGAACATGCGGATATTATTGATGTTGGTCATCGATTATTCGGTTTTTCTTGAAGCTGATCCGGATAATCAGGAATTATCATATAGACCGGCGACCGTATAGCGTGCGCCCATACTGTCAGAGGGACGCGCGCCATGTACGATCTTGCCGTATTCACAGATTGGCTGGCGTTCGCGGTGCGGTGGCTGCATGTCATCACCGCGATGGCGTGGATCGGCGCATCGTTCTACTTCATCGCGCTCGATCTGATGCTGAAGCCCGCAGATGACCTGCCCGAAGACGCCACCGGCGAGGAATGGGAGGTGCATGGCGGCGGGTTCTACAACACCGTGAAATACAACGTCGCCCCGGCCCGGTTGCCCGAGCATCTGACATGGCACAAATGGCAGAGTTACTGGACTTGGCTGTCCGGTGCCGCGCTGTTGATGCTTGTCTATTGGGGCGGGGCAGAAATGTTCCTGATCGACTACGACAAGATCGAGTTGAGCACGTTTCAGGCCATCCTGATCTCGGGCGGATCCATGGCGATTGGCTGGGTGCTGTATGATTTTCTGTGCAAGAGCCCGCTGGGGGAGCATCCCACGGCGCTGATGCTCCTGCTTTTCGTAATCCTTGTGATCATGGCCTGGGGCTATAATCAGGTGTTCACGGGGCGCGCGGCGCTGCTGCATCTGGGGGCGTTCACCGCCACGATCATGACAGCGAATGTGTTCTTCATCATCATGCCGAACCAAAGAATCGTGGTGAAAGATCTGAAAGAGGGTCGAATGCCGGATGCAAAATACGGCAAGATCGCCAAGCTGCGGTCCACCCACAACAACTACCTGACGCTGCCGGTCATCTTCCTGATGCTGTCGAACCACTATCCGCTGTCATTTGGCACGGAATACGCGTGGATCATCGCGTCGTTGGTGTTTCTTTTGGGGGTGCTGATCCGGCATTACTTCAACTCGATGCACGCAGGCAAAGGACAGCCTCATTGGACGTGGGGCGCGAGCGCGGTGATTTTCATCATCATCATGTGGTTGTCTTCGATCCCGATGTATCAGGATTACGATTATGAGGCCGAGGTCGTCGTTCCGGAGAACCTTGAGTATGTCGTGGCCTCCGCCGGGTTCGAGGATGTGCGCAATACGGTGCTGGGGCGCTGTTCGATGTGCCACAACGCCGAACCTGTCTGGCCGGGGCTGAACTGGGCCCCACGCGGGGTGCGGTTGGATGATGACGCGCAGATTGCGATCAATGCGCGGTCGATTTACCTGCATTCGGGCGTGAGCCACGCGATGCCGCCGGGGAACATCACCGCGATGTCCGAAGAAGAACGCGCGCTGATCGTGAATTGGTATCGCGGGCTTGGGGCGGAGCGGGCCGCGTTGGGGGAGTGATCGGATGCATGAGCTGTTGGACAGTGGGACGGTTGAAGGATTCCAGCGGGACGGTGTGACAGTTGTGCGGGGTCTGTTTGCGGATCACGTCGAGACTATTCGCAAGGGCATCGCCCGGAATATGGAGGAACCCGGCCCCTATGCGGCGGAGAACCTGAAACCGGGCGATCAGGGGCGGTTCTTTGACGACTATTGCAACTGGCAGCGCATTGGAGAGTTCGAGGCGGTTGTCCGGGATAGCGCCGCGGCGGAGGTAGCGGCCGACCTGATGCAATCAACCACGGCGCAGCTGTTTCACGACCATGTTCTGGTGAAGGAGCCTGGAACTTCGAAGGCCACGCCATGGCATCAGGATGGGCCTTACTATTTCGTGGGTGGGCAGCAGACAGTCAGCTTTTGGGCGCCTGTCGATTCAGTGACAAATGCGTCCCTAAGGTGCGTTGCAGGGTCTCATTTGTGGGAGAAGCCTGTGCTTCCGACGCGGTGGTTGAACGAGGACAACTTCTACCCGGATGAGGAGGCCTCCATGCCAGTCCCAGACCCGGATGCGGAGGGCATGGATATCCGGGAGTGGGCATTGGAGCCCGGCGATGCCGTGGCGTTCAACTTCTGGATTCTGCACGGCGCGCGAGGGAATACCTCGGACCAGCGCCGGCGGGCTCTGTCGCTGCGGTTCGTGGGGGATGACGCGCGCTATGTTCAGCGGCCCGGAAAGACCTCTCCGCCGTTTCCCGGCCATGGGATGCAGCCGGGAGAGCGACTGCGCGAGGATTGGTTTCCGACGGTTTATCGCAGGGTCTAATCCACCCGCCTGGGCGATGCGGGCTTGCATTACTGGCTGATCCCGACAAAAACACCAAGGATTATGGCCAAACGTTACCGCACTCCCTCAGCCTTTCGGCTTGGCAGCTTGTCATGGCTGATCGCGGGCATATGCCTTCTGCCGATGGTTGCCGCGGCGCTTGCGGCCTTTACGGGCGGGTTCGACACGTTTGTGGGACTATGGAACACAGTGTTGGGCGAGTTTGCCCTGACGACGGCCATTCTAATCGTCGTGGTCGGTACTTGCACCGCCGTGATCGGCACCGGGTCGGCGTGGCTTGTGACGGCCACACGGTTCCCCGGACGGAAGCTGCTGGAGATCGCCTTGGCCCTGCCGCTGGCGTTTCCGGCCTATGTGCTTGCATACGCCTACACCGATTTGCTCGATCATCCCGGGTGGGTTCAGACGACCTTGCGCGACCTGACCGGATGGGGCCCGCGCGACTATTGGTTCCCTGAGATCCGGTCGCTCGGCGGGGCGGCGGCGATGCTGACGCTGGTGCTGTACCCTTACGTTTACTTGCTGACCCGCGCGGCATTTCTCCAGCAATCTGCCACGGCCTATATCGCCGCGCGCACGTTGGGAGATGGCGCGTGGCGGGCGTTCTTCCGGGTGAGCCTGCCGATTGCCCGGCCTGCGATTGCCGGAGGCGTGTTACTGGCGCTGATGGAGACGCTGGCGGACTACGGGACAGTGTCCTACTTCGGCGTCCGGACTTTTGCGACGGGCATCTATCAGGCGTGGTATTCCTTCTTCGACCGGAGCGCCGCCGCCCAATTGGCGCTGTGCCTGCTGATCGTGGCGCTGGTGATTGCGGCGCTGGAACGGCGACAGCGGAGGGATCAAAGACAGCACGCGGCGGGGCGGCGGTTTGAGGCGATGCAGAGTGTGGAGTTGAGTGGGTGGCAGGCGTTAGGGGCGGCCACGTTCTGTGGATTGCCCGTTCTGTTGGGCTTCCTGCTGCCCGCGTTCCTGTTGTTGGATCTTGGGTGGTCGTCCTTCGACAACCTGCTGACGGAACGGTATCTGGGCTTCCTGCGCAATTCAGTGGTTCTGGCGCTGATCGCCGCCATCCTAACAGTCAGCGCTGCGGTGCTGCTGGGGTTCAACGCGCGTCTGCACCCGAGCAAAGGCGCAAACGTGGCGGTGCGGATCGCGGGGCTGGGTTACGCCGTGCCGGGGGGTGTGATTGCAGTGGGTCTGCTGGTGCCGTTTGCCGCTTTCGACAATGCGCTGGATGCGTTCATGGAGACGCGGTTTGGCATAGATACCGGGTTGCTGATTACAGGGTCGATCTGGCTGCTCGTGGCGGCCTATGCCGTGCGGTTTATCGCGGCGGCATTGAGTGCCTATGATGCGGGTTTGAGTACGATTAACCCCAATGTCGACGCCGTCGCACGGACCCTTGGGCGCACCCCACGTTCGATGCTGAGGGGGGTGCATTTGCCGATCCTAAGACCGTCAATCCTGACCGGGCTTTTGATCGTATTCGTGGACGTGATGAAGGAACTGCCCGCGACGCTGATCATGCGTCCGTTCAACATGGACACGCTGGCCGTGCAGGCGCATCGGTTGGCCGCGGATGAACGGTTGGGCGAGGCGGCGGTGCCGTCGCTGGTGATTGCAATGGTTGGGCTATTGCCGGTGGTGATCTTGTGCGTCGGACTTGGTCGGGACCGATCGGCGGCGCGGCCGATCGGTCACAAGACCACAGCGTAAGGCGCGTTACATCATCTCACGCACATCGGTGAGCCTGCCGGTCACTGCCGCTGCGGCCGCCATGGCGGGCGACATCAGGTGCGTGCGTCCGCCGCGGCCCTGGCGGCCTTCGAAGTTGCGGTTGGAGGTGGCCGCGCAGCGTTCGCCGGGCTGAAGCTGATCGGGGTTCATGGCGAGGCACATGGAACAGCCCGCGAGGCGCCATTCGAAGCCAGCTTCTTTAAAGATGTCGGCGAGGCCTTCCTCTTCCGCCTGGGCACGGACGAGGCCCGATCCGGGAACAACCATGGCGCGTTTCACGGCGACCTTCTTGCCTTTGAGGATCTCAGCTGCGGCGCGGAGGTCTTCGATCCGGCCATTGGTGCAGGAGCCGATGAAAACGGTGTCGATCTCCACATCGCGCAAAGCGGTGCCAGGGGTCAGGCCCATGTAATCGAGCGAGCGCGCGGCGGCGTCGACCTTGCCGCCCGTGAAACTGTCGGCGGCGGGGACGTCAGCGGTGATCGGCAGGACGTCTTCGGGCGAGGTGCCCCAGGTGACGACCGGCGCGATGTCTTCGCCGCGAATGGTGACGACCTCATCCCAATGGGCGTCGTCGTCAGAATAGAGGGTCTTCCACCACGCAAGTGCTGCTTCCCATTGCGCGCCTTTGGGCGCGTGGGGGCGACCCATGCAATATTCGAACGTCTTCTCGTCGGGCGCGATGATGCCTGCGCGGGCACCGCCTTCGATGGCCATGTTGCAGACGGTCATCCGCCCTTCCATGGACAGATCGCGGATTGCCTCGCCCATGTATTCGATGACGTAGCCGGTGCCGCCAGCGGTGCCGGTCTTGCCGATCACAGACAGGGTGATGTCCTTGGCCGTGACGCCGGGCGCGAGTTTGCCCGTGATCTCGACCTTCATGTTCTTGGACTTCTTCTGGATCAGCGTTTGCGTGGCCAGAACATGTTCCACCTCGGACGTGCCGATGCCGTGGGCCAGTGCGCCGAAAGCGCCATGGGTGGCGGTGTGGCTGTCGCCGCAGACGACGGTCATGCCCGGAAGCGTCCAGCCCTGCTCGGGACCGACGATATGCACGATGCCCTGGCGCACGTCAGACACGGGATAGTAGTGAATGCCGAAGTCCTTTGCGTTCTTGTCGAGGGCTGCGACCTGAATGGCGCTGTCCGGTGTCATGTTCTCGGGGTTTTCGCGGCCCGGGGTCGTCGGCACGTTGTGATCCGGCACGGCGATGGTCTTGTCGGGCGCGTGGACCTTGCGGCCCGCCATGCGGAGGCCTTCGAACGCCTGGGGCGAGGTCACTTCGTGGACCAGGTGGCGGTCGATGTAGAGGAGGCAGGTGCCGTCTTCGGCCTCATGCGCCAAATGCGCGTCCCAGATTTTGTCGTAAAGTGTCTTGCCGGTCATGGAATTGATCCTCGGGTGTCCCGGATGTCCGGGTGTGTCTTGCTGGTCGATATCGGAGAGTGGACGCGGCCTTATAGCCCGCCAAGTCGCGACGCGCGGACGCCGTGGAAGCGCCAAGGCAGGCGCGCGCGGTCGCCGATATCGAAGAAGCTGGTCATGGCCGATGGGATTACACCGCACATGCGGGCTTGCCAAGGAGGGCGTGCGCGCGAGTAAGGTGGAAAAAACGAGGCGCACGGAGCAGAGATGGAGCCTGAAACGGAAGAGCAGACTGTAGAGTCCGAAGCGGTTGATGCAGCGCTGGAGGAGATAAGCGGTCTTTGGGAACAGGGACAGGCTTTCGCCGAGAGCCTGCTGCGCCCATGGAACGCCTATCAGGTTGGCATAGCTCTGGCGATTTTGCTGGTTGCGATCATCCTGCGGCGCACGTTCGGGCCAAGGGTTCGCGCGTGGATGGCCGCGCGGGAGGGTTGGCCCACGTGGCGGATGCGCATTCTTGTGGTGATCCACACGAGATTGCAGATGATCTTCTACGTCGTGCTGATCTGGTTGGTCATTCTTGTGATGCGCGAAGTGACATGGCCGTCGCGCACGTTCCTACTAACCGTGATAGCAGAGTTGGTGACCGCGTGGCTGTTCGTGGCCTTCGCCACGCGGCTAATCCGGTCGAACCTGATGCGGGCGATCGTGCGCTACGGGGCGTGGATCTTCGTTACGCTGGCGATCCTGAATTTGCAGGACGAAGCCGCAGCGATCCTAGATTCAGTTGGGTTCAATCTGGGGGAGGCACGGCTGTCGCTGCTGACCCTGGTGCAAGCGGTACTGGTGGTTGCAGTGCTCGTATTCGTGGCGCGATTCCTGACGGTGAGTGCCACGGGGCGGATCGAGAAGAACGAAGAGATTTCGCCCTCCATGCGGGTGTTGGCGAAGAAGTTCCTGCAGGTCGCGTTCTATGGTCTGGCGATTTACGTGGGGCTCCGGCTGACGGGCATCGACCTGACGGGGCTTGCGGTGTTGTCCGGTGCGATTGGTGTGGGCCTTGGTTTTGGTCTGCAAAAGGTCGTCTCAAACCTCGTGTCGGGCGTTATCATCCTGCTCGACAAGTCGATCAAACCCGGGGACGTGATTTCGCTGGGGGAGACGTTTGGGTGGATTAATTCGCTCGGCGCGCGATACGTCAGTGTCGTCACGCGGGACGGAAAGGAATACCTGATCCCGAACGAAGACCTGATCACCAGTCAGGTGGTGAATTGGTCCCATTCCAACGATTTCGTGCGGCTCGATATCCATTTTGGCACGGCCTACGGTGACGATCCCCATGAGGTACGGAGGCTTGCGATTGAGGCGGCGCAAGGCGTGGACCGGGTGCTGAGTCATCGCCCGCCCGTTTGCCATGTTGTTGGGTTCGGTGACAGTTCGGTCGACTATATTCTGCGGTTTTGGATCTCCGATCCGACCGGAGGCCTAACCAACATTCGTGGCAATGTGTTCCTGGCGCTTTGGGACACTTTTCAGGCGAATGATATCAACATCCCGTTCCCGCAGCGGGAAGTCAGGATGCTGGAGGATCGACCCGAACAAGGGGACTAGAGGCTCTTTGTGGTCGCAAGCATCTTGGGGTCGAGTTTCAATTCGATGATGTGTAGTCCGCCCGTAAGAGCCTCAGTGTAAGCATCAGCGAATTGTGCGTTGTCTGTCACGGTATGGCCCGTACCACCATAAGCCGCAGCGAGCGTTGCATAGTTCGGATTAAACAAATCAGTGCCAGAGACGCGGCCGGGATATGTCTTTTCCTGATGCATGCGGATCGTGCCATAGCGGCCGTTGTTGGCGACGATCACGATGATGTCAGCTCCGTATTGGCGGGCGGTCGAAAGCTCCTGAATTGACATCTGAAGGCAGCCATCGCCAGCAAGGCAGATGACCGGCTGGTCCGGGTTGTGCAACTTGGCAGAAATCGCAGCGGGCAGGCCGTAACCCATAGAGCCTGACGTTGGCGCGACCTGCGTGCCGTATTGGCGGAAGCGGTGATAGCGGTGCAGGAAGGCCGCATAGTTGCCTGCGCCGTTGGTGATGATCGTATCGGGGGAGGCGTTGTCGCGCAGCCAGCCGATGACCTGCTCCATCTGGACGGCACCGGGGGTGGGTTGCGGTTTCTGCCAGGTCTCATAGGACGCGCGCGCTTCGACTGCGCCTTTGTCACTGTTCAGCGGCTCGATGGCTTCGACAAGCTGATGCAGGACGGCGTTTGGCGTGGCGGTAACGGCGAAGGTTGCGGGGTAGGTCTTGCTGGCGGCTTCTGGTTCGGGGTGAACCTGAAGGATCGTGGGCGCTTTGGCAGGATCAAGCAGAGTGAAATCAGCGGTCGTGATGTCGTTGAGTTCAGCGCCAAGCAGCAGGATGCAATCGGAGGTAGAGAGGCGCGCGCCGAGGGCGGGGTTCATGCCAACGCCGAAATCACCCGCGTAGTTGGGGTGGTCGTTGTCGATGTAATCCTGCTTGCGAAAGGTCACGGCGATGGGTGCGCCTGTGCGTTCGGCAAGAGTCTGCGCCGATTGGCGATCTGTGTCGGACCAATGCGGCCCGCCGCAGATGATAAGGGGGCTTTTCGCCAGTGATAGAGCCTGAACGAAGGGAGCGAGTGTGTCTAGGTGCACGCTTGGCATGGCGCGGGCACCGGGGCGAATTTCCGGCGGATCGGTCATCGCGGAGAGAATGTCTTCGGGGAGCGCCAGAACCACGGGGCCGGGTCGGCCAGCTTGGGCGACAGCAAAGGCGCGGTCGATGTATTCGGCGAGTCGGTCAGTCCGCTCAACCTCGGCCACCCACTTCACCAACGGCCCGAAGAAGGCACGGTAGTCGACCTCCTGAAACACGCCGCGGTCGCGGTGCTTGAGGGGGATCTGCCCCACGAAACACACCATCGGCGTCGCGTCGTGCATTGCGATGTGCAGGCCCGCGCTGGCGTTGGTAGCCCCGGGACCACGGGTGACGAACAGGACGCCGGGCTGGCCTGTCATCTTGCCGTAGGCCTCGGCCATCATCGCAGCGCCGCCTTCCTGGCGGCAAACGATGTTCGGGATCGCCTCATCATGCAGACCGTCGAGGGCGGCGAGGAAGCTTTCGCCGGGGACAGAGAAGACCCGCTCAACCCCGTGCATCGCCAAGCGTTTTGCAAGGATCTTGCCGCCGTGTTGCTGTGTCATGGGAACCCCGTGCGAAATCGTCTGATAGATCGATTTGTGTGGTGGGACGCCAGATATGTCCAGCGGCTAAAGGCTGGCTTCCGGGCGGAAACTGTCAGGGATCGTGTCGATCTGGTCGAGGATCAGATCGGCGAGAAGATTGGCAACCACCGGGGCCATGGCGAGGCCGATCTTGAAGCCGCCGTTTGCGATGAAGGCATTTGGGCGGGTTGGATGGACGCCCACCATTGGCGCGCGGCTGCGGGCACGGGGGCGCAGACCTGCCCAGCGCTGGATCACACGCGCATCAGTGAGGATGGGCACGGCTTGGCGCGCGGCTTCGATCAGCGGGTCGAGTTGCGCGTCGGTAGCGGTGGGGTCGGTGAACTCACGCTCGGTCGTGGAGCCAATGGCGACGGTGCCATCGGCGTGGGGCACGATATGGAGGCCATCGGCGAAAATCTGAGGCGCGTCGGGTATAGCGCAGTGCAGCAAGGCAGCCTGCCCTTTGATCGGCGCGCCGATGGGTTTGCCAAGGTGTTCTGACATTTCGATCAGGTCAGCCGACCCGGTGGCCCAGATTTCAGTGCCGGTGGTTGGGGCGTCTGTTTTGATTTCGACACCACGCGCGTTCAGCGCTGATGCAAGGCTCAAACATGCCTGTTTGGGATGAATTCTAGCCGTGAGCGTATCCTTGATGACCTTTCCGGTGGGGCTCTCAACAACAACGTCGGCCTCTTTCGCATCCATGACCTGCCAGACGTATCGGCCCTGCCATAGCTCCAGCGCTGTTTCGGCGCGGCCCTGCGCGAGGGCAATCGCGGCTTCGTCAGCAAGGGGCTGAATGCGACCGGTGCGGGCGTAGCCGGGATCACAGCCCCCGACGTTGGCAATCTCGGCCCAGAGCGCCTCTGCCCTGTCGAGCGCCTCAAATTGCATGGCCTTCTTGGGGTTCCAATTCTCCGGCACATGGGGGGCGAGCGCGCCAACGATACCGCCGGATGCGCCTGAGGCCACGCCGTTCGGGTCGACCACCTGCACGGAGGCGCCACGTTTGGTCAGCACCCAGGCGCACATGAGGCCCATGATGCCTGCGCCCCGAACCGTGATTTCGGCCATTGAAACTTCCCCATCCTTGGCAGATCGTCCGCCGGTCAGGTGATAGGACGCGAGATGGGTCAGGACCAGCACAAGATCGAATGGCGTGGGAATGTGCCGGTCTCGGTGCAGTTCGATGATCCGTTCTATTCGCTGGACAATGGGCTGGAGGAAACGCGTTACGTCTTCCTGCGTGGGAATGATCTGCCGGAGCGGTTTTGTGATGGATTTCGAGTGGTGGAGCTTGGCTTTGGCACTGGGCTGAACTTTCTGGCGACGTTGGAGGCGTTTCGGGCAGCTGGCGTGAGGGGGACGCTGCATTTCACCTCGTTCGAGGCATTTCCGCTGTCGATAGTGGCATTGAAACAGGCGCTGGCTGGGTTCGAGGGCTTGCCGAAGGACGCGCTGTTGGGTGCAGCGGGAGCGGAGTTGCCGTCACGCATAGAAGGCCCCGATTTCACCCTATCGGTGATCCATGGCGATGTGCGGGAAACGCTGCCGGCCTGGAATGGGCAGGCAGATGCCTGGTTCCTTGATGGCTTTGCCCCGGCGAAGAACCCGGAAATGTGGGGCTCAGATGTGATGACGGAGGTCGCTAAGCACACAGCGGCGCAGGGGACATTCGCGACCTATACGGCTGTGGGCGATGTCCGGCGCGCGCTAGCTAAGGCGGGATTCACGGTGGAACGCGTGCCGGGATTCGGACGCAAACGCCACATGACCCGTGGGTGGATGCCATGAGTGAGAATCCAAGGATCGGCATCCCTCTGATGATCGCCACCACGTTCGTTTTCGCCATGCAGGACGGGATCAGCCGACATCTGGCGGGCGAATACAACGTGCTGATGGTCGTGATGATCCGCTACTGGTTCTTCGCCGCTTTCGTCATCACCATCGCGACCCGGCAGGCCGGTGGAGTCGCCGCCGCTGCGCGCACAAGCCAGCCCGTATTGCAAGCCTTTCGCGGCATCCTGCTGGCGACCGAGATCTGCGTGATGGTCGGTGCATTCGTGCTGCTGGGGCTGGTGGAAGCGCATGCGATCTTCACCTGCTATCCGCTGCTGGTCGCCGCCCTGTCAGGCCCTATTCTTGGCGAAAAGGTCGGTTGGCGGCGTTGGACGGCGATCGGGATCGGGTTCATCGGGGTTCTTGTAATCTTGCAACCGGGGATCACGGTGTTCTCCCCCTATGCGCTGGTGCCGCTGTGCTCGGCGTTCCTGTTCGCGCTCTACAATCTGCTGACCCGCTACGCCGCACGCAAAGATCGCGCGGCGACCAGCTTTTTCTGGACAGGCACGATGGGAGCCTTGTTGATGACCTGCGTTGGCGTCTGGTTCTGGGAGCCGATGAGTGGCCGCGACTGGCTGTGGATGAGCCTTCTGTGTGTCACCGGCGCGAGTGGGCACTTTCTACTGATCAAGACCTACGAATACGCCGAAGCCTCAACCGTGCAGCCCTTTGCCTATCTACAGTTGGTCTTTGCGGCAGCCCTTGGTCTGACGGTCTTTGGGGAAGCGTTGAGCACAAATGTGGTTGTAGGCGCGTCGATCGTGATCTGCGCAGGGCTGTTCACACTGTGGCGCACCAAGGCGCGAGAGCAAGAATAGCGCTATTCGGCGGCGGTAAGACGTTCCTGCGCTTTGAGCTGGCTGAGCACGGAAATGACCGGATCGCTCCAGGCCGATTGATTTGGCTTCGGATGCGACGCGGCCTCAACCAGGAAGGCTGTCTCGGGCAAGGGCTTCGCGAAGATCACGGGGCTTTCGGGCGTGATGCTGACCCAGCCGGCTCGGATGACGGACAGGCCCAAAAGTGCCATTTTATGCCGTCCTGTAGTCGTCGCGCGCATCGAGATGCTGTCATATCCAGAACGCGCTAGCTTGCGCCCGATGGCGTCGTAGCAGTGCCGCGCCGCAAAAATGCCGGGGCGCGCAGGGAGCGGAAGGCGGGCGATGCCAGGCTCGCTGCGCAGGTAAAGGCGGTTGGCCTCAGCCAGCAAGCGTTTGGTGAGGCGTTGCAGCTTTTGGGACGGGGCAGGATTGCCGAGAACGTCGGCATCTCTCAGGCCGTTTTCGTCCAGCCATTCGGTCGGCAGGTAGAGCCGCCCTGCGCGGGCATCCTCACCAACATCGCGGGCAATGTTGGTCAGCTGCATCGCAACGCCGAGGTCACAGGCGCGCGCGAGGGCCTGTTCGTCGCGGACACGCATCAGCACGCACATCATGGCGCCCACGGCAGAGGCGACACGGGCGGAGTAAGCGCGCAGGTCGGAAAGGGTGGCGTAGCGACGCTCCATCCCATCCCAGGCGAGGCCTTCCAGCAACGCCTCAGGCAAGGCGCGCGGCATGTCGAATTCTTCGATCATCGCGGTGAAGGCGCGATCTGTCGGGGTGTTGCGCGGCTGACCGCGGTAGGCGGCTTCAAGACGTTCCGACAGGGCGAGCACGGCGGCGGGTTTGTCATCACCGAAATCGACTTCGTCATCGGCGCAGCGGCAGAACGCGTAGAGCGCTAAGGCAGGATCACGGACGGAGGCAGGAAGAAGTTTCGACGCCGCGTGGAAGGAATAGGAGCCTTCCCGGATCGCGGCACGGCAGTGGTCCATATCGTTCGGATCAATCATGGGATTACTCAGCAGCAAGGCGTTGAGTGGGCTGAACCCAGGGGCGCGGTGCATCGGGAACAAGTTTCGTCAAAACCTCGGACGAGGTGACGACCGAGGGGATGCCTGCGCCCGGATGTGTTCCCGCACCGACAAGGAATAGGCCCGAAATCTCTTCCGAGATATTGTGTGGGCGGAACCAGGCGGATTGGAAAATGCGCGGCTCAAGCGAGAACCCGGCCCCATGGGGCGACCGGTAGCGGGAAACAAAGGTTTCCGGCGTGAAAATATGCGAGGCGCTCAGGTGATCCTCAAATCCCGGCAGGAGATGATCGTTGAGGACACCGGCAAGCCGTTGGCGGTAGGTCTCGCACATCTCATCCCAATCGACGGAGCCTTTCCCATGCAGGTTGGGCACGGGAGACAGCGCGTAGAACGTATCGTCGCCTTCAGGTGCGGCGCTGGGGTCCGAGACGGACGGGCGGTGCAGATAAACGGACATATCATCGGCAAGGTCGCGGTTGATGAAGATGTCGTCCAGCAAGCCCTGATAGCGCGGACCGTTCAGGATCGTGTGGTGGCCGACATCTTCCCATTTGCCGCGGGTGCCCTTGGTGCCGAAGTACCAGACAAACAGCCCCATGGACCAGCGGGACCGGTTCAGGCGCTTGTGCGTCCAACGCTTCTTTTGGTGCTTCGACAGAAGGTGTTCATACGTCGTGCCGGGGTCAGCATTGGAGACGACGATGTCTGCATTCAGCTGCTCGCCATCGCCCATGGTCACGCCCGTGGCGCGGCCTCGTTCAACGGTGATTTGGTCGACATCGGTGTTGAGTCGAACCGTGCCACCTTGATCCTCAATCACGCGGACCATGGCGTCGGCCATCGCCTGCACGCCGCCCATCGCGTAGTGAACACCGAATTCCTTTTCGAGGTGGCTGACGAGGATATACATGCTCGTCACGCGCGTGGGATCGCCGCCGATGAAGAGCGGATGGAACGACAACGCCATGCGCAGGCGTTCGTCTTTCACGCGGCGCGCGGCATGGGCGTAGACGGAACGGTCGGCACGCAAGCGGACAAAACCGGGAAGTTCGCGGATCAGGTCCATCAGCTTGTTCATGGGGCGACGGCCCAATCCTTCGAAGCCGAACTCGTAACGGGTTTCACTATCGGCCAGAAACTTGCGGTAGCCTTTGAGGTCGCCGGGCGAAAGGCGCGCGACTTCGGCCTCCATCGCGGTTTCGTCTTGTTGTACTTTGAGGGACGAGCCATCGCGCCAGCGGATCTCATAGTAAGGATCGACGGGTCGCAAATCGACATCTGCGTCGAATTCGCGCCCACACTCCGACCAAAGCTGGCGGAAGACCTGCGGCACGGTCACGATCGTCGGGCCCAGATCAAAGCGGTGACCGTTCTGTGTGATCGATGACCCACGCCCGCCGGCACGGTCCAGACGATCCAGCACGGTGACGCGGTAGCCCTTGGCACCGAGTCGCATGGCGGCCGACAATCCGCCCAGGCCCGCACCGATGACAATGGCGCTCGATGCATCTGTTGGGGGCACGGTTCTGTTCATTTCACTAGAGTGTCCATTGTTGTTTACAGTATGAGGAGCGCTACCACTTTGCAAAGGCGATTTACCTTCCATTACGCAATCCAGTGTGTCAGATTAAGTTGACACATGGAAAGACCGGCCATGCAATCAGTGACTCTAAGCTTGTTCCGCTTTGGCGCGCCCCGTGCACGTCTTTGGGCGTTTGCGCAGATGGGTCTAGCAAGGCGCGGTTTGGCTGCGATTCGCGACATTGGAACGTGGAAACTGTGCGGATCAGGCACTGGCGAAGGGTTCACGCCCATTCCAAACACCGCCGTCTATGCGATTCTGGCGACCTGGCCCGATCACGACACCGCCCGCCGCGCGATGTATGGAAACCGCGTGTTCCGGCGGTATCGGGAGCACGCTGACGAATCGCGGACGCTGTTCCTGAGCACAACCTCCGCCCGAGGCACATGGGCCGGCGATACGCCCTTCGATGTGAGTGCCGAACCGAACGCAGGCCCGATTGCGGCGCTTACGAGGGCTACGATCAAGCCGCGCATTGCCGCCAAGTTCTGGGGCCGCGTACCCGGCATCTCGAAAGTGATCGGGGAAGATCCGAACGTTTTGTTCAAGATCGGGATCGGTGAAGTGCCCTGGCTGCATCAGGTGACGCTCTCGATCTGGCCAGATGCCGATAGCATGGCCGCCTTCGCGCGCCATGATGGTCCCCACGCCCGCGCCATTCGCGCCGTGCGGACGGAACAATGGTTCAAAGAAGACCTCTACGCCCGGTTCAACGTCGATGCTGTCGAAGGCATCTGGGATGGTGAACCCGCACAATTCGACCTCGCGGAGCCGCTGCGAGCCGACACAAGGATAGCCGCCGAATGAAAGATATGAAGCGACCCGGGCCGTTCCCGTTTTCCGCGATTGTCGGGCAGGATGAGATGAAGCGCGCCATGGTGCTGACTGCCATTGACGGTGGCATCGGCGGGGTTTTGGTCTTTGGGGATCGCGGCACTGGTAAATCAACCGCCGTGCGCGGGTTGGCGGCACTGCTGCCTGAGATTGACGCTGTGGCCGGGTGCCCGGTGAACTCAGAATTCGTCTCTGATGTGCCGGATTGGGTCACACTTCTGGATGCCAATACCGTGGCAAAACCCACGCCTGTTATCGACCTGCCCCTTGGCGCGACCGAGGATCGGGTGGTTGGCGCGCTCGACATCGAGAAGGCGCTGACCAAGGGCGAAAAGGCGTTTGAGCCGGGCCTGCTGGCGCGCGCGAACCGGGGGTATCTTTATATCGATGAGGTAAACCTGCTGGAGGATCATATCGTCGATTTGCTGCTCGACGTCGCACAATCAGGGCAGAACGTTGTGGAGCGGGAAGGTCTTTCAATCCGCCATGCCGCGCGGTTCGTGCTGGTGGGCTCTGGCAATCCCGAAGAAGGCGAATTGCGGCCGCAGCTGTTGGACCGTTTCGGTCTGTCGGTTGAGGTCGAAAGCCCCAAGGATCTGGATGTGCGCATCGACGTGATCCGCCGCCGCGACGCCTATGATCGTGATGCGCTCAGCTTCTGTGCCGATTGGGACGGGGCGGATGCCGAACTTCGCGCGCGGATCGTGGACGCCCGCAAACGGCTGCCGACGGTTGAGGCCGATGATGCGATAATCCGCGACTGCGCCACCTTGTGCGTCGCCCTTGGCTCGGACGGGTTGCGGGGCGAATTGACCTTGCTGCGGGCCGCAAGGGCTTTGGCAGCGTTTGATGGGGATGCGGAAGTGTCCCGCAAGCATTTGCGGTTGGTGGCCCCAAGCGCACTGCGCCATCGCCTGCGCCGTGATCCCTTGGATGAGGCCGGTTCTACGACCCGCGTTATGCGCGTTGTGGAAGAGGTCTTGGGGTGAGTGCGGCTGAGGCACGCTGGCATTCGGTCAATCTGGCCGTCGCGTGCTTTGCGCTTGATCCCGCTTCTTTTGGCGGCATTTCGGTGCGCGCCAGAGTTGGCCCGGTAAGGGATCGGTTTGAGGCGGGTCTGAAGGCCGCTTTGGATGGCTTGCCCCTTCGACGCATGGCCCCTTCGATGTCCGATGAGGCGCTCTATGGCGGTTTGGACCTTACTGCGACTTTGGAAACCGGCGCTTTGCACCGCACCCACGGGCTGTTGGACCTTCCCGGAACATTGTTGATGCCAATGGCAGAGCGTGTCGAACCCGGGCTGGCAGCTCGACTGGCGACGGCATTGGACCAGCACGAGGACTTGTCCTTAGTGGCGTTTGATGAAGGTGCCGAGCCCGGAGAGCGGACACCTTCGGCCCTGCTGGATCGCCTGGCCTTGCATATCGATCTGACGGAGCATGGCTTGTCCGACGCGCCCGATCTGGAGATTAACGCCGCTGCATTGGCGGAAGCGCGCGCGGGTTTGTCCAAGGTAAAAGTGGCGCCTGAGGCGGTCGCTGAGATCGTAACCGTTGCAGCACGGTTGGGAGTCGATTCGCTTAGGGCGCCGCTTCTTGCACTGGCCGTTGCACGGGCTTCCGCTGCCTTGTCTGGCGCGGAGCAGGTGGAGGAGCCGGATCTGTTGCTTGCCGTCGAGTTGGTGCTTGCGCCACGGGCCACGCAGATGCCGGAGCAGGCAGAAGATCACGCGGATGACACACCACCACCCCCGCCCTCGGAAAGCACGCCTGAAGATCAGCCGGATACCGAACCTTCCGTGGACGAATTCCCAACTGACATCTTGCTTGAGGCTGCGCGCGCCATGATTCCCGTCGATCTGTTGGCGCGGCTGGCCGCTGGCAAGGTTAATCGCACGCCGTCTGGTCTTGGGTCTGGCGCAAAGCGCACCGGCAACAGACGCGGTCGTCCCTTGCCGCCACGCGCCGGAAAACTCGGTGGCGGTGCGCGGCTGGACCTTGTGGCAACGCTGCGCACGGCGGCCCCTTGGCAGACGATCCGGCGTAAGCTGACCGGCGATGCGACACGTATCCATGTGCGCGCGTCGGACCTGCGTATTCGGCGCTATCAAGAGGCCTCGGACCGCGCGATTATCTTCGTGGTGGATGCCTCAGGCTCCTCCGCGATGGCGCGCTTGGCAGAGGCGAAGGGCGCGGTGGAGTTGTTGCTGGCCGAAGCGTATGCGCGGCGCGATCACGTGGCGCTGGTGGCATTCCGTGGCGAAGGATCGGACGTGTTGCTGCCGCCGACGCGGTCGCTGGTGCAGACCAAACGCCGGTTGTCGAGCCTTCCGGGAGGGGGCGGCACACCACTGGCATCAGGTTTGAAGGCTGCGCTTGAGCTGGCGGGACTAGCGCGTGGGAAAGGCATGACGCCTTCGATCGCCCTGCTGACTGATGGGCGCGCAAATGTGGACCTGAGCGGTGCCGCGAACCGGGCGCAGGCCGCGGAAGACGCGACTACAATGGCGCGCTTCCTACGGTCAGAAGGTGTGCCTGGCCTTGTCATCGACACCGGGTTGCGACCGACCAAGGGCCTCGACGGCTTGGCGCAGGAGATGGGCGCACCCTATCTGCCCTTGCCCCGTGCCGACGGACGTAGCCTTTCACGCGCCGTGGACGCGGCGCTGACACCGTGAGTGCGCATTTGCCGCCGCCCGGGTGGCCGAACCGTTCTACCAGCCAAAGCGCGCGTATCGCACCGCATCGGTGGCATTTTCAACGCATGGGAACCGGGCCGTCCGCCTTGCTGCTGCATGGCGCTGGGGCCTCGACGCACACCTGGGCGCCTTTGTTGGATGCCGGTATCGGGGATTGGGACTTCATCGCACCGGACCTGCCTGGGCACGGATTCACGCAAAGCCCAAAAGGGCGCGCGCGGTTGCCGGATGTGGCAACCGATGTCGCAGCGCTATTGGCTGAGCAAGCGGCCATGCCAGAGTTCGTGATCGCCCATTCTGCAGGCGGCGCAGTGGCATTGGAGATGATCCGTCGCAACCTGATCGCACCGCGCAGGCTCATCATTCTGAACGGCGCGTTGGAGGATTTCCGGGGCATGGCGGGTGTACTGTTTCCCGTCATGGCAAAGGTTCTGGCGCTGAACCCGCTGACCGGGTTTTTCCTGCCGTCCGGCGCGCAAGCGATGAAACAGGCACGATCCGTCATTGCGTCGACCGGGACGGAGTTGCCTGACCGCCTGATCGAACCCTATGCGCAGCTTATCAGCAGGCGCTCCCATGTAGACGGAACGCTGGCCATGATGGCGCAGTGGTCGTTGGCGGAGTTGAACCGGGCCCTGCCCCAAATCACCACACCGACGCTGTTTATCCATGGGGCAAACGACGAAGCCGTCGGCGTCGATGTTGCGAAACGCGCCGCCAAGGCCATGCCGAATGCGGATGTCTCGGTTTTAGATGCCGTCGGGCACCTTGCCCATGAGGAAGCGCCGGAACGGGTCGCGCAGGAGGTGCGTCAGTTCTGCGCCATGGCTCCTTCAAACTGAAACGGGCGACCCAAAGGCCGCCCGTCGCATCGAAGTCATCAAAGAAGCCTATTCTGCTTCGGGTCCACCAAGGGACACGATGTAGGCATAGAGGTTCAGGGCGTCTTCTTCGGAGCGGACGCGGAAGCTCATAGCGCCACGCAGGCTGTCATCACCGGTGGTCTCACGGATCCAGCCGGTTGGGTCCTGTACGTAGCCGACGAATGCTGCTTCGTCCCATTCGGTGCCCGCTTCCATCAGCGCCATCAAACCGTTGGAATACCGGAAGTCTTCGACGGAGCCGATCAGGCGGCCATCGATGCCCCAGAGGTTGGGGCCTGTCCGGGCATTGCGGCCTGCAAGCGTTTCACCTTCGGCATCGACCACGACGTGGCAGGAGATGCACTGGCGGAATGCGGCCTCACCTGCCTCGGCGTCACCGGTTGCATGGCCGTCAGCCAGAACCGGGGTCGTCAGTAGTGCGGCTGCCGCGGTTAGGACGGATAGTCTTTTCATGGGTTGCTCCCTTCGAGTGTGCTCACAGCTGTATACCTAGTCGTCAGGCGTTCGCGTCCACACCTTTTTGTGAGGTTTTCGCAAGTTAGGCAACTGCATGCGCAATTGCGCACTGCTTCCAAAGGGTTTTCAGCGCCATGACGAGGTATTCGATATCCTCATCACTATGCAGTGGCCCCGGCGTGAAGCGCAGACGTTCGGTCCCTTTTGGCACGGTCGGGTAGTTGATCGGCTGCACGTAGATGCCAAATTGGTCCATCAGGATATCAGCTAGCATTTTGCATTTCACCGGGTCCTTCACCATCACTGGAATGATGTGGGACGGGTTGTGTTCGTGGGGAATGCCTTCGGCGTCCAGACGCGCGCGCAGGCGTTCGACCTGGCGCTTCTGCATGGCGCGTTCCCAGCCGCTTTCCTTCAGGTGCCGGATGGACTCGGTGGCGGCAGCTGCCACGGCGGGCGGCAGCGCGGTGGTGAAGATGAACCCTGAAGCGAAGGAACGGATGAAATCGACCAGCGCGGCTGAACCGGTGATGTAGCCACCGACGCAGCCATAGGCCTTGCCGAGCGTGCCTTCGATCAGGGTGATACGATCCATCAGACCTTCGCGTTCGGCCACACCACCGCCACGCGGGCCGTACATGCCAACCGCGTGCACCTCATCAATGTAGCTCATCGCGCCGTGCTTTTCGCAAACGTCCAGGATTTCGGCGATGGGGGCGATGTCGCCGTCCATCGAGTAAACCGACTCGAAGGCCACGATTGGCGTCGCATTGGCGGGCAGCGCGGCCAGTTTGCGGTCGAGATCAGCCGGATCGTTATGTTTCCAGATCACCTTATCGCATTTGGCGTGGCGGATTCCTTCGATCATGGAGGCGTGGTTCAGCGCGTCGGACAGGATCACCGCGTTGGGCAAGCGAGAGCCCAACGTGGAAAGCGAGGCCCAATTGGACACGTAGCCGGAGGTGAACAGCAAAGCCGCTTCCTTGCCGTGGAGGTCGGCGAGTTCGGCCTCCAAAAGCTTATGGTGATACGCATTGCCTGAGATATTCCGCGTGCCGCCCGCGCCGGTGCCGCAGCTTGCGACCGTGTCCATCATCTTCTGCATGACCTTGGGGTTCTGCCCCATCCCGAGGTAGTCGTTCGAACACCAAACCGTTACGCGATCCTGTTCCCCATTGCCGTGATTCTTCACGCGCGGGAAATCGCCCGTCTCACGCTCCAACTCGGCGAAAACACGATAGTTTCCCTCTTCCTTGAGTTGGTCGAGCTGGGATTCAAACAGCTGGTCAAAGTTCATTGGACTTCCTCGCTTAGTCTTGTCGCTTGGGCAGGCTGGGGCCGTTCGGGCAGCATCCATCGCCATAGTTTTTCGTCGGGCAGCGGAAGCACCATGAACCAGTGCTCCAGCAGGGCGAGCGCGGTAAGCGCGCTCAACAGGGCGAAGCCGACAATGTCGGCCTGGCTTTCGGACACCCACAGACGTTCCAGCCAACAGGCGACTGTGAACGACAGGGCGGTAATGGACATCGGGAACAGCCAGTTCATCCGCGCCGTGCGAAAGTGGCTGGGAAGGTGTTCAAGCGGCTCGGGGATGAACTCAACATTCACCTTCCGCACACCGAGGTAGAGGTTCAGCTTGGCGCTGATCCGGGCAACGAACAGGACGGCGAAGGTCCACATGCCGAACTGGTTTTCCGCGCCCCAGGACAGGATGATCATGGCGACCATGACGGCAGCCAGCAGCATCTCGTGATAGGCGATCGTGCCCCAGGCGCGGATGAAACGCTCTCCCTCCGACACATTGGGAACGGAGTGGGACGTGATGGGGCCTGTGATCGTGCCGGTCAGGAACGTCAGCTCGATCCAGCCCCAAACCGCGAGCGTAGCCAGGAACGCCACATAGACGGCAACAACGGAGCTGTCGGAGAGGGTGTCAAGAAATCCGGCGATGCCCAAAACAACAATCGGCAGGGTCATCAGACATGCCCAAAGCCGCGAATGCGGCCCGCCCTTGTCTGCCTTACGCACGGCAAACAGGATCGCCCCGGTGGAGAACCACCAGAGAAAGAGGGCCGCAAGGGCCGCGATCCAGGGCGAGCTGAGCATCAGTAGGCAGGCTCCAATCGGACAGAGGCAGGGGCCGTGTGCTTGTTGGCCGGAGTCGTGAAGAGGCCAATGAAGGCCGCGCCCGCACGGATAGAAGCCCCGATGCGCTTGAAGAACTTCCCGTTCGCCTTCGCATCCGCCAGATCAACATTGGCCCGCTGCATCGCCTCAAGCCCGCGCTGCCAACGTGGGTTCTCGATATCCAACGTGATCGGGAAGATTTGCTTGGTGATCTCAGACGTCTTGGTGAAAACCTCATGGGCGTACCAATCCGGATCGACGCCAAGAGCTGCGTGGAACACAGGCCGTTGGTGGTCGCGCACGTACATCGTGGAATAGACCGCAGTTAAGAAGAACTTGATCCAGAGCTTGTTGACCCAAGTCTCGGTGAACTTCGGATCGCTCTTCATCAGAAGGGCGAATGCCTCACCGTGCGAGAACTCGTCATTGCACCACTCACGGAACCATTTGAAGATCGGGTGGAACCGATGCTCAGGGTTCGCCTCAAGATGGCGGTAAATCGTGATGTAGCGGGCGTAGCCGATCTTCTCGGACAGGTACGTCGCGTAGTAGATGAACTTGGGCCGGAAGTAGGTGTATTTCTTCTTCTGCGTCAGGAAACCAAGGTTCACCGCAATGCCAGCCTCGCGCAGCGCATCGTTGATGAACCCGGCATGGCGCGCCTCGTCGCGGGCCATCAGCTGGAACAGAGTGACGATGTCGTCGTTGTTCCCGCGCCGCTTCATTTCCTTGTAAAGGACGCAACCCGAGAACTCTGCCGTGCAGGACGAAACGAGGAAGTCGATGAACTCCGCCTTCAACTTGGGCTCCATCCCATCCCAATCGACATGGTCCCAGTCTTCATTTTTCTTGAAGTGACCCTTGTTGGGATCAGACTTCATCTGGGCGATCAGTTTGTCCCAATCTTCACGGACGGACGACACATCAAGGCTGTCCATCTCATCAAAATCGGTGGTGTAGAAACGCGGGGTGAGCAGGGTGTTCTGCATGGCCAGCGCGGTGGCGCCTTCGCTGTCGACGATGCCCTGATGGTTGTCGGCAGCGAGTGCTTCTTCCACGGTCGATGCGTCAGCGGAGTGGGTGTATGCCGTATCCTTCATGCGACCGCTCCCAATGCTGTTTCTTCCGTGATCTCGACCTCGTCCGAGAAGGAAAATTCACAAAGCTCCATGAACTCAAAATCGCCGGTCATCCGGGTCCAGAGTTGTTCAAGCTTCGAGGCGCGGGTGATGCGGGCGGTGCGTTGTTCGCGCACGACCTCACCGTAAGGCGCCATGACGGGCGGACCTTGGACCTGCACTTCGTCACCGGGGTTGATGGTGGCTCCGTTCAGGAACTTCACATGCGCGTGCAGGCTGTCGAAGCAGTGGCTCACTTCAACTTCACACGGCGCGGTTTCAAATTCTCTTGTCAGTAGACCCATGATCTATTCCTCCAACAGGCGCGCAAAGGCGGCCTCGTTGTCCGCGCCAAAGCCCACAAGCTCTGCCCGGAAATCAGTGAATTCATCGCGCAGGCCGATGCGGCCATCGGCAAAGCGAACGACGCGGATCGGCTCCGAAGCCTCCAGGCCAACGGCCCCGCGTTCGCGTTCGAGCACGCGGTAGACACCGGCGATGAACCCGCCTTCATCCGACGCGAAAGTGGCGATGACGCTGCCGTCCACGCCCATTACGCGAGCGGAACCGTCAAGCTCCCCAAAGATGCGCACGGTACGTTCGGTGACGATGGGCACTTCGGCCTCACTTGGGGGCATAGCGCTGAGCGGTCGGTCCGTCAGGCGCGCGTAGCTGACGATGATCAATATGCAGAGGCACAGGATGAACATCGCGCGGATCAGAACCGTTGGGATCATCTCCTTGTCGCGTTCAACCAGCTTCTGCTCCGGTCTGGTCCGGATCATCTGGTCTTGGGCGGTAGTGGAATCGAGGGTCATTGGTCGTTCTCCTCCTTCATTCCGCGGGTTGAGCGGCCATTTCAGGCACGCGGGTGATTTCGATCGCAGGCTCGGCCACAGCGGTCTGCGCTGCCTCCGACAGTATGGCGGCGACCGACTTGGCGTCGTTGATGCAGCGCAAGGCAGGCTGGGTGTGCTTCATTTTCCACGGGCGCACGTGGGGCCACGTCATCAGATAGGAAAAGCCCATGCCGCCTTCGGGGTTCATCTCAAGCGCGATGGTCCCGTGGCCAGATTTCCGCAGGCCAAGCGTCGCATTGTCGAGCTGTTTGAACGGCAAGTTCAAGGTCATCGTCAGCGCCGCCCCAATGCGCATTGCGACGCGCTTATTTGTGATGGTGTAGAGGCTCGCCTTTGCCTGGATCAGGGCCACAAGCATCAGCAGGCCGCAGACGATCGCCCCCAGAACCAAAAAGAAGGACGCCGCCGTGGCGCTTTGCACCCAGGATTCCGTTGCCGCGCCACCGATTGTGCGCCACGCGAAAAGAAAAGCGAAGTAACCTGCGACCCACCACAGGCTAAGGGCTTCTTTTGCGAGCGCCCACCAATTGGGCTGACCCTGCCAGAGGATACGCTCCCCGTCCGGCAGCATCTCAGGCAATCCACGGACCGGCTCGGTCTGAAAGTCGTCGTGGTCATGGGGCATCTAACATTGCTCCTTGGTTACAGGTCAGCCGCTTCGGTCAAAGCAGCGGTTCAGCACGATCCTCATCGGCGTAAAGAATGCCCGCGCCGTAGTAGGCGGAGATCTTCTCTTCCTCGAGTTTCGTGATTTGGGTGGACGATTTGGTGATCGGCACACCGGCAAAGTGCTTGCCGTGTATCGAGTTGATCGTGACACGACGCCAGATCTGGCAGAAGTGGATCGGCACCAGCCGCTTGCCACCGCCGTGATCGGCATCAAGCTCGATCTCCAGATAGCGCACCAGCTGTTCCGGCGCGTCGATCCACATGTCGGAGATGGTGCCAACCTCTTCGCCGTCACCGCCGCGCACAACCAGACCCATTGGGTTCTTACCGGCGCTGACGCGGTAACTTTCAGTCGCGGACATCGGCACGATCTTGGCGTGGCCATGGCCGTCCAGTTCCGGCTCATCCCGGCGCGGCGTCCATGCACCCGAACCGATTCCGGCTTTCATCGGATCGCCCACCGGATCGTAGGGATAGCCGTTGGGAACAGCGGTCGCTTCCATCACGTCGTCCAGATCGTGGCGGCGATGCTCTTCCTCATTCTCGGGCGACGGAACTACAACCTTGCCGCGGCCATGGGGCAGTTCAAATGTCTTGGCGTCCGGCACCGGGAACGGGCCCTGATTGGGGGCGGGCGAGCCATCCTCGTTTTCCAGCGGATAGCCTTCGCGCATGTTCTCGGTCTGCAGGTAGTAGATCAGCAGCGCGAAGAAGATCCAGAACAACCAGATCGAGAGGCTTGCGAGGTCAAAGTTGCCAAAGAATGCATTTTCCATGACGTGGGTCCTTTCAAGTGGGGAGGTCGGCGAGGCCGATTTTTGCCCCCCCATCTGCGGTTTTGGTCGTTCGTGTGCGCACCAACGGCCCAAGGGCCACCAATGTCGCGAAGAGCAGGAAGATCTCGAGGTGGTAGACGACGGAATATCCCGTCGCCGCATTCCCGAGGGCTTCGCCAAGTTGTCCAGACAAGGCGAGAGAATTGACGCCATCGCGGATCGCGCCGCCGATAGCGATTGAGATGCCAGCCGCTGTGGCTTGCGCAGCCCCCCATGCGCCAAGGGCTAGGCCGCGACCGGCGCGGTCGCTGGTGGGCATGGTCATGGCAGCAGTCAGTGTGGCGACAGCAAAAAGGCCACCGCCGAAGCCGATGGCGCAAGCGCCGATGAAGAAGAGTTCCGATGATCCCCAGGGGTTGGAGAAGATCACGGCGGAGAACGCCAATAGGCCCGCCAGCAATCCGCGACCGGCCATGCGGAACGGGTTAATGCCTTGCGCCAACCAGCGGGCGGCGAGGGCAAACCCAGCGAGCGCACCACCGGCCCAAGTGGCGGTCAGGAGCGTTGTGGAGGAAACGGAGAGGCCCAGGATTTCGCCACCGTAGGGCTCCAGCAATACGTCCTGCATGTTGAAGGCCATGGTGCCAAGGAACACGACAACCAGCAAACGGCCCGCAGATCCGCCATTGGCGTAGTCCGCCCAAGCGTCGCGGAAGGTTGGACTGTCTGCCGAACGTTCTGCCTTGGACATGGGGCGCACGGTTTCCTGCTTCCAGAGCGCGATGACGTTCAGCACGAGCGTCAGAACGGCGGCGCCCTGAATGACCTGGATCAGTTCAAG
Source organism: uncultured Roseicyclus sp. (assembly GCA_947500415.1). Taxonomy (GTDB): domain Bacteria; phylum Pseudomonadota; class Alphaproteobacteria; order Rhodobacterales; family Rhodobacteraceae; genus Gymnodinialimonas. Next base: position 364,571 of record CANMRT010000004.1, on the reverse strand, counting down.
CGGTGTGAATTCATACAAAAGCCAACCGATCACGACGGCGCTGACGCCCATGCCGATCAGGAACATCACGTAGAGGAGCGCCACAACGCGGGGGCGCGTTTCTTCGGTGGCGCGGTCGGCGGCGAGAGCGAGGCCTGCGGTCTGTGTCATGTGCATACCGACGCCAGTCATCAGGAAGGCGAGGCCTGCGAGGATTTCTCCGGCGAAGGGGATGTCGTAGGTGACCTGCGTGACCTCTCCACCCAGCACCAGAAGCGAGGCGGGCATGATGGCGAGGCCGCCGAATTGCCAGAGGGTGCCGAACCAGAGGTAAGGAATGCGCTTCCAGCCGATGGCGGATTTGTAGGTGTCGGATTTGAAGCCCAGAAGCGCACGGAAGGGGGCGATCAGGACGGGCAGTGCCACCATGCAGGCGACGAGGAAGGCGGGGACCTGAAGCTCCACGATCATCACGCGGTTCAGCGTTCCGAGCAGGAGGACGGCGGCCATGCCGACGGAGATCTGGAAGAGAGATAGGCGCAGGAGCTGACCGAGAGGGAGGTCCTCGGACGCGGCATCTGCGAAGGGCAGATAGCGGATGGATATGCGCTTGAGCATACTCATGCGCGGATCTCCATGCATTTGGAGATGTAGAAGCCGGATGAGACGGTTGCAAGGTTGCAACCAGGGGTTAAGCAGTTGTTTTTCAACAATTCTCGCCGGATTTCTTTTTCGGAATGCGGGATCATCACGGGCGAGCGGTCGCTGCGCGGGAAGAGTTTTCCGAGGCCAAAGAAGGCCATCAGGAAGGGCGTGCGAGGCGCGACGGTGAAGACGATGTGGGGGCAGCGTTCCGCCAGACCCGCGAGTGCGCGGCCAAGGTCGGGGGCGGTATAGTAGATCATCGAATCCATCGCCATGACGTGATCGAAGTCGCCCAGATCGGGGGAGAGCATGTCGCCGGAGGCAAAGGTGATGCGGGGCTTCAACGCGTTAGGCATCCGCTTTTCCGCGATGTCGATGAGTTGCGGCGAGATGTCGATGGCGACGACTTCAGCCCCGCGACTCGCCAATTCCTCGGTCATCGCACCGGTACCGCAGCCTGCGTCGAGCACGCGACGCCCGGTCAGATCGTCGGGCAAAGCGGACAGCATCGTCTCGCGCATCCGATCCCGGCCCGCGCGCACGGTGGCGCGCACGCGAGAGACGGGCGCATCAGAGGTCAACCGCTCCCACGTTTTGGTCGCGGTGCGGTCGAAATAGGCCTCTACCCGGTTGCGGGTGGCGTCATATGTGGGCGTGTTGACCACTCAGTCGAACCCCAGCAATTCAAAGATATCGCGGTCTTCCAGCGGCGCGGGCGCCAGCGGGTCGGTGCCCGCATAGAGCGCCTCTGCCAGGCGAATATATTCGGCGCGGCACTGCACTATGTCTTCTTCATCGGGCATCTCAAACAGCGTCTTCTTTTTGAGCCTGGAGCGCCGAATAGCGTCGACATCGGGCATGTGACCGATGCGTTTGAAGCCCACCACGTCGCAATAGCGGTCCACCTCATCGGTGTCTTTGGATCGGTTGGCGACGCAACCCGCCAGACGCACGTTGTAGTTCTTGGATTTCGCTTGCACGGCGGCGATGATGCGGTTCATCGCGTAGATGCTGTCAAAATCATTGGCTGTCACGATCAGGGCGCGGTCGGCGTGCTGGAGCGGCGCGGCAAAGCCACCGCAGACCACATCGCCGAGGACGTCGAACAGGACCACATCGGTATCTTCCAGCAGGTGGTGCTGCTTGAGCAGCTTCACCGTCTGCCCCACGACATAGCCGCCGCAGCCGGTACCCGCGGGGGGGCCACCAGCCTCGATGCATTGCACGCCGTTGAAGCCTTGGGTGACGAAATCCTCGGGGCGAAGTTCCTCTGCATGGAAGTCGACGTCTTTGAGAATGTCGATGACAGTGGGCTGGAGCATGCCGGTCAGCGTGAAGGTGCTGTCGTGTTTGGGGTCGCAGCCGATCTGGAGGACCTTCTTGCCAAGCTTGGAGAAGGCCGCAGACAGGTTTGACGAGGTGGTCGATTTGCCGATGCCGCCCTTGCCGTAGACCGCGAAGACCTTGGCGCCTTCGATCTTCATGTCGTCGGTTTGATGCACCTGCAACGAGCCTTCACCGTCCTGACCTTTGAGGATCGGGGGCGATTTGAGGCCGCGTGCCTCAAGCCCGGCAGCTTCGCGCATGGCTGCGCGAGCGGCGGGTGGATTTTTCTCGTCCAGCATCAGGTCGTCTCCTATTCCGCAGCCACAGTGAGGCCTTCGAGGGTATCCTCGAGTTCGTCCGCGCCAGCCTGAAGCGCGGCCAACGTGGCCTCATCGGGGTGCCAGTAATTCCGTTCGTGGGCTTCCAGCAGACGGTTTGCCATGCGGGCGGAAGCTTGGGGGTTCAGGGCCGCAAGACGGCGGCGCATGTCTTCGTCGAGCACAAAGGTCTCGCTGAGACGTTGGTAGACCCATGGGTCGACCTGTCCGGTGGTGGCGGACCAGCCGAGCGTGTTGGTGACTTGCGCTTCGATCTGGCGCACACCTTCGTGGCCGTGCTTCAGCAGGCCTTCGAACCATTTGGGGTTGAGCGAGCGGGAGCGGGTCTCCAACGCGACCTGTTCTTGCAGGGTGCGGACCTTGCCGTCGCCGCGTGTCTGGTCGCCGATATAGACGGGCGCCTCGGCCCCACCCTTGGCGCGTTTCACAGCGCGGGAAATGCCGCCGAGCGTGTCGAAGTAGTGGTCAACGGTGGTGACGCCCAGTTCGACGGATTCGAGGTTTTGGTAGGCGAGGTCCACGTCCTTTAGGGCGCTTTGCAGCATGCCGGCGTTCTTGTGGGCCTTGCCGTTCACGCCATAGGCGAAGCATTTGCGTGCTTCATAGGCGTCGGCGAGTTCGTCTTCCTCGCCCCATGCGCCACTGTCGACCAGCGCGTTGACGTTGGAGCCATAGGCGCCTTCGGCGTTGGAGAAGACGCGCAGGGCGGCTTCCTCCATGGGCACGCCCATGTTGGCCGCGTAGTCGAGGGCATGGGCGCGGACGAAGTTTTGGTCGAGCGGCTCATCTGCGGTGGCAGCCTTGTAAGCGGCCTCAGCCAGCATCCGGGTTTGGAGCGGCAGGAGGTCACGGAAGATGCCCGAAAGCGTCATGACCACATCGATGCGGGGACGGCCGAGTTGTTCGAGCGGGATCAGGTCAGCGCCACCGAGGCGGCCGTATTCGTCGAAGCGTGGCGTTGCGCCGAGAAGGGCGAGGGCTTGGGAGATCGGGCCGCCGTCAGATTTGATGTTGTCCGAGCCCCAGAGGACCAGCGCAACGGAGCGGGGCATTTCATCGGCGGCGTCGATCAGCTTTTGGGCCTGCTTCGCGCCCTCCTGCACGGCGAAGGCGGTCGGCATCCGGAAGGGATCAAAGGCGTGAATGTTGCGGCCGGTGGGCAGCACTTCGGGGGAGCGGATCAGGTCGCCGCCGGGCACCGGTTCGATGAAACGGCTGTCCAACGCGCGCATCAGACCCTGAAGCTCGGATTGTTGGCGCAGGAGTTTCTCCACGCGAGCGCGCGTCTCTTCGCAGGTCTCGGCCATGACGCGCATGTGTTCGGCGAGCTCGGCCGCGCCCATTGGTTTGCCGAGGATATGGAGGCCATCGGTGATGAGGGCGTCTTCGGTTTCCAACAGGGCGAGCCAGAGGCAATCGGGGGAGCCTTTGAGGTCAACGGCCTCGGCCTGCGCGGTGATCAGGGCTTCGAGGTCGACCCGTTCGGGGGCGTTGGGCAGGAGGGAACGGTAACGCGTGAGGCTGTCCTTCAGCTCGGACAGACCTTTGTAGAGACCCGAAGACGCGAGCGGCGGGGTCAGATGCGTGATCGTAACGGCGTTGGAACGGCGCTTGGCCAGCGTCGCCTCGGACGGGTTGTTGGAGGCGTAGAGGTAGACGTTGGGGAGCGCGCCGATCAAGCGGTCGGGCCAATCCTGCCCACAGGGGCCAGCTTGTTTGCCAGGCATGAATTCGAGCGCGCCGTGCATACCGAAGTGCAGGAGGACGTCTGCCTGGAAGACCTTGGAGAGCCACAGGTAGAAGCCGGCGAAGGCGTGGGTGGGTGCGAAGCCCTTCTCGAACAGAAGGCGCATCGGGTCACCTTCATAGCCGAAGGTCGGCTGCACGCCGACGAAGACCTTGCCGAATTGCGCGCCCAGAACGAAGACGCTGCGCCCATCAGCCTGCACTTTGCCGGGCGCGGGGCCCCAGACGGATTCGATTTCATTGAGCCAGGGCGTCTCACGCACCAGCCAATCGGCGTCGAGCCGTTCGGCCACGTTGGCCTGTTGTCCGGTGCTTTGGGCGTTGCCTTGCAACACCGCGGCGCGCAGGGCGTCGACGTCGGCGGGAACCTCAACGTCATAGCCTTCGGCCTTCATGCGGATGAGGGTGTTTTGCAGGCTTTCGAACACTGAAAGATAGGCGGCGGTGCCGATGGCGCCCGCGTTGGGCGGGAAGCCGAAGAGGACAATGCCGACGTTCTTTTCCGCGTTCTGCATACGGCGCAGGCGAGCGCGTTTGGCGGTGCGAGCGACGAGGGCGTCGATGCGTTCCTCACACGGGGCCATGGTGCGGTCGCCGCCGGTGTGGCGGCCTGCAAAAACGGTGGGGCCGGTTGCGCCGTCAATCTCGGGCAGGGCGACGAGCATGGTGGTCTCAACCGGACCGAGGCCCTGATCGCTGGCTTCCCATTGCTCGATCGTCTGGAACTCAATCGGGTGCGCAGCGATGTAGGGCACGTCGAGGCTTTTGAGCACGTCCACGGCAGCGGCGCTGTCGTTGTAGGCGGGGCCACCGATGAGGCTGAACCCGGTCAGCGACACAAGCGCGTCGATCTTGCCATCCAGATAGGCGTCAATCGCCGGGCGACCGTCGAGGCCATGGGCGAAGGCAGGGATCACGGCGAGGCCTGCCGCCTGCATCTTACGGATGACGCTGTCGTAGTGGGCGGCGTCAGAGGCGAGGATATAGCTGCGCATCATCAGAAGGCCGACTGTGGCGACCGGGTTCGCGGGCTGCGGCAGGTCGGCGGGATCGGTGGTGATGTGATGGCCGGGCAGGTCGGGGTGGTAGAGGCCAACCTCGGCGTAATCGATGGGGTCAGCGGCCTGCGCGCCCTTAAAGGCGGTGTCGCTGGCGTAGCGGCCCACAAGGAAGCGGACCATCTGTTCTACGTTGTCGTCGGAGCCGCCCAGCCAGTACTGCATGGTCAGGAACCACGCGCGCAGGTCTTGCGCCTTGCCTGGGATGAACTTGAGGATCTTGGGCAGGCGGCGCAACAGCTTCATCTGCTTTTCGCCGGAATTCGCCGAAGGCTCTTTGCTGCCGCGGAGCTTTTTCAGCAGCTTCATCGGCCTGGACGCAGGTTTCTGCATATCCAGATCGCCCATCAGGGTCTGCATGACCACTTCGCGGGCGGAGATGATGCCGATCATCGCGTCGCACTCGTCGCGGCGGGCCTTCAGGTCGGGAAGGATCGCGTTGATGTGCTCTTCGATGAACAGTAAGTTGGTGACGATGATGTCGCCATGGCGGACGGCCAGTTTGGCCTCTTCCAGCGCGTCCGCGTTCTCGGCCCATTCGGCGGCGGCGTGGACAGAGACGTTGAGGCCCGGAAATTCGGCGGACAGGCGTTCGGACACGCGCGCGGCGGGGCCTGCCACGTGGTGATCGAGGGTCACGATCACAACCCGGTAACCGGGGATATGTGTGTCGTCACCGCGCAAAGTGTGCCTTCGCCTCATAAAGGGTGTCGAGCGAGATTTCGTGAAGGCCTTGGTCGGCTGCGAATTTCTCCGTGTTGCGGCGGGCCTTGCCGCGCACGAAGAAGGGTATTTTCTTCAGTTCTTTTTCGGCGTCGGCGAGCCAGACCATGACGTCGGAGCCGGTTTGGGGCGCTTCGCTTACGCTCGGCCCCTCCTCCACCCTGTCGGGTGTCCTCGCAGCTTCCACAGGCTTAGGTGCGTGGCCGCCGTGGTGGCTTGGACCGGCTTCATCGTGGAATTCGAAATCCTCGCGGAACATGGCGAGCAGGTGTTCTTCAAGGCCCATGACAAGCGGATGAATCCAGGTGTCGAAGATGACGTTCGCGCCTTCCCAACCCATCTGGGGGGAGTAGCGCGCGGGGAAATCCTGCACGTGGACGGGGGCCGAAATGACGGCGCAGGGGATGCCTAGGCGTTTGCCAATGTGGCGCTCCATCTGGGTGCCAAGGATCATCTCAGGCGCGGCGTCGGCGATAGCCTGTTCGACCTCGAGGTAATCGTCGGTAATGAGGGCCTCGACACCGAAATCCTTGGCCAGCGCACGGATGGGGCGGGCGAATTCACGGTTGTAGCAACCGAGGCCCACGACCTCGAACCCCATCTCGTCACGGGCGATGCGGGCGGCGGCGGCGACATGGGTCGCATCACCGAAGAGGAAGATGCGCTTGCCGGTCAGGTAGGTGCTGTCCACAGACTTGGACCACCAGGGCTGACGCAGGCGGGAGAGGTCTTTTCGTGGCTTTACACCGCAGAGTTGGGCCACTTCTGCGACGAAATCATGGGTCGCACCGACGCCGATGGGAATGGTTTTGGTGTAGGGCTGGCCGCAGGTGCGCTCCAGGTGGCGCGCGGCAGTTTCGCCATGTTCAGGATACATGAGGACGTTGGCATGCGCCGCGCCGAGACATGTGATGTCTTCGGGGGTCGCGTCGAAGGGGGCGACCACGTTCACGCCGATACCCATCTCGTATAGCAGGCCTTTGACTTCCTCGATGTCGTCCCGATGACGGAAGCCGAGTGCTAGGGGTCCGAGGATGTTCACGGTGACCTCAGGCGTGCGCTCCATAGGCTGCGCGAGATGGCGGACGATCTGGTAGAATGTCTCGTCCGAGCCGAAGTTTTCCTTGCGCTGATAGGAGGGCAGTTCCAGCGGGATGACGGGGACGGGGATGTTCATCGTTTCGGCCAGACCGCCGGGGTCATCCTGGATCAGCTCGGCGGTACAGGACGCGCCAACGATGAGGGCCTGAGGTTGGTAGCGGTCGTAGGCGTCCTGGCAGGTGGATTTGAAGATTCCTGCGGTGTCTTCGCCGAGGTCCCGGCCTTCAAAAGTGGTGTAGGTGACCGGCGGGCGATGGTCGCGCCGCTCAATCATGGTGAAGAGTAGGTCGGCGTAGGTGTCGCCTTGGGGGGCGTGCAGGACGTAGTGCAGACCCTTCATGGCGGTGGCGACACGCATGGCGCCGACATGGGGCGGGCCTTCATATGTCCAGACCGTGAGCTTCATTCGGCGGCCTCCAGCTTCAGGAGGGCGCGGCGGCGGACGGGCCGGGAGAAGAGGCCTGCGAGGTCGCCTGCCTGTTCGTAAAAGTGGACCGGGGTGAAGACCAGTTCGATGGCCCATTTCGTAGTGAGGCCTTCGGCTTCCAGCGGGTTGGCGAGGCCGAGGCCGCAGACCGTCAGATCAGGGCGCGCGGCGCGGACGCGGTCGAGTTGTTTGTCGACGTCCTGACCTTCGGAGATGGTCGGGCCTGCGGGGATCAGATCCATGTCGGGGCCGACGAGACCTTTGTGGATGTAGGGCTGGCCGATCTCGATCGCCTCCATGCCGCATTCGCGGGTGAGGAAGCGGGCGAGGGGGATTTCCAATTGGCTGTCGGGCAGGAAGAAGATCGTCTTGCCGTGGAGGTGCTCGGACGCGTTAGCGATGGCTTTGCGGGCGCGGGCGCGGGGGGCGGCGGTGACGCGTTCGAACGTCTCATCATCGACCCCGAACTCATCAGCGACGGCGCGGAGCCAGAGGGTTGTGCCTTCCTCGCCGAAGGGAAACGGGGCCTGGATGTGATGTGCGCCACGGCGGGTGATCGCGGCTGCGGTGTCGCCGAGGAAGGGCTGGAGGCAAGCAAAAAGCGTGTTGGGGCCGACGCCGGGGGCCTCAGCGGTGCGGGGGGCCGGGAGGACGCGGATGGGGCCGATGCCCATCTGGGTGAGGAGGCTAACGGCCTGGTCTTCGACGACATCGGGCAGAGCACCGACGAGAAGGAGTTCGCGTTGATCGGCGGAGGGCAGGACGGGGACCATGGAGGCGAGGCAGGCGTCTTCGCCCTGGGTGAACGTCGTCTCGATGCCGGAGCCGGAATAGTTCAGGACGCGGACGTGGGGGGCGTGGACTTGGGTGAGACGCACTGCCGCGCGGGCGAGGTCGAGCTTGATGACCTCGGAGGGGCAGGAGCCAACGAGGAACAGCTGCTTGATGTCAGGGCGGCGTGACAGAAGACGCTCAACTTCGCGGTCAAGCTCTTCATGGGCGTCGGCCATACCGGCCAAATCGCTTTCTTCCAGGATTGCCGTGCCAAAGCGGGGCTCGGCGAAAATCATGACGCCTGCGGCGGACTGCAGTAGGTGCGCGCAGGTGCGGGAGCCGATCACCAGGAAGAACGCATCCTGCATCTTTCTGTGCAACCAGATGATGCCTGTGAGGCCGCAGAAGACCTCTCGCTGGCCGCGTTCCTTGAGGATCGGGGCGTCGCGGCAGGTCTTGGCAGGAACGTTGGCAGGTGAGTTCATGCGCGGGCCTCCGCATCGAGCCGGGCCATGCGCAACTTCCAAAGGAACTGCGCGGCGTTGATGATGTAGGCGGCGTAGGCGGCAAGCGCAATCCACATCTGGGTGTCGGCAGGCCAGCCAGACAAGAGCGCCCAAACATAGGTCAGATGCAGGGCAATCACAGCAAAGGAAAAGACGTCTTCCCAGAAGAAGGCGGGGGCAAAAAGCCATTGGCCAAAAACAACTTTTTCCCAAATCGCGCCAGTCACCATGATGGCTAGGAGGAGGAAGGTTTTGACGATGATCGAGAGGGTCGCGACGGCGTAACCAGCATCGGTCCAGAGGTAGCGCAACACCAGTGCAAGGGAGACGAGGAACACCAGGAACTGCAACGGCGCAAGAACGCCCTGAACCGTGGTCCAAACGGTGGCGTCACGTCGCGCGCGTTCGTCAGCTGTATAAAGCTGCCTGCTAGGCAGCTCCGTCAGGGTGTCGCTCGGCATGTGAATTCGATTCCTCCAGGCCCTGCTCAAAAGGTAGGGCTGTAAACTGGAGAGTGTCAATCTAAACTTACACTTTTGGACCCCGTTGAACACCTGTCAGTGCGCTGTAAACCTGATGCAGATACCCCAAGTTTTATTACTTTTTTGCTTGCAAATGATCCGAGTCAGGCGCAATCAGGGTTCCAAATTCGTTGCACTGTCAATTTCCTTTGACATTTGCGGGTCGACTCAGCGACACTCTTGCAACGACGGCTGGCTCCCGTAAGAGCACATCCTGCACGGGGAACCGTGCTTCGTGAGCAAAGGCTGGCATCACGATGGCCGACGATCGCAGATCAACACCGACCCCACCCGCCGGTCTGGCGGGTGTCGATGTGCGCGATCTTGCCCGTGAAGCGATCCGGATTCTGGCAAACACGACTGAGCCGCGCCCCGACCGTCTTCGGAAGCGATTGGATCAATTGTGTGAAGCGTTCCTGGCCGATGAGGATGAAGAACGCCATGCCGCCATCCAAGCTTTGCGCGCGGATGGGGTCACGGGCGCCGAGATCATCGATCATGTCATCCCCGAGGTGGCGCGAATTTACGGCCAGGGATGGGCCGACGACACGCTTAGTTTTGCCGAGGTCAGCATTGGAAGCGCGCGCCTTCAAGAAACTGTTCGTGCGCTTGTGGCGCGGGACGTTTCGTTGGCTGCACGTGCGACAGGGGGCGTAAATGCGCATCACCATACTGCGCCGCGCATCCTGTTAATCATTCCCAAGCCGGAAGATCACACGTTGGGAACCTTTGTGGTTGCCGATCAATTCCGCCGCTTGGGGTTCGCCGTGGACATTGCCGTGGACGAACACCCCCGCCAGGTCGCTTTGCGTTTGAAACAACAACGATATGTGATGGCGGGACTGACGATTGGAGGGCGTAGAACCCTTGCATCGACAAGAGAATTGGTGGACATAATTCGTAAGACTTCGACGCGATTTGTGCCCGTCGTGTTGGGTGGCTCATTTGTGGGCACTGACACGAATTTGAAGAAAGCAACGGGCGTGGATCATGTCGTTTCGTCGGCAAGGGACGCGTTAGATAAGTGTGGGTTGAATATCGTGAGAGCAGACCTCTCGCAAGAAACGATGGCAAACTACTAAGATTGATGAGGAACGATCTGTGACGGAAAGTAGGTTCTTATGAACACGCGCGGATCAGATTTTTGGGATCAACCCTCGACGCCCCCAATAGGGCCCGAGCAGTTTAACGAGATCGTCACCACGGCGGCTGATCTTGCGATTGTGCTTGATACAGAGGGCAAGGTTCATTCGGTAATTACCAACCCGCTCAACCCGACGTTGGGGCGGCTAGACCATTGGAAAGACCGCGATATTCGCGAGTTCATGGCCGAGGACAGTTTGTCCAAGCTGGAAACACAGCTGAAGGCCTATCGCGATGGCAACAAGGCCAACGTAGACGCGATCGAGGTCAACCATTTCGACAACGCGAATTGGGAATTCCCGATCCGCTACACGCTCCACAAAACGGGGCGCGAAAACATCATCCTGATGCTTGGCCGCGACCTGCGTCCGATTGCTGAGCTTCAGCATCGCCTTGTGAAAGCGCAACTGGCGCTTGAAAAGGATTACGAAACCCACCGCGATTACGAGACGCGCTACCGCGTCATCATGGAAGCCGCCCGCGACGCGCTAGTGTTGGTAGACGTTGGCACTGGTCGGATCGTAGATCTGAACTCTTCCGCAGCACAGGTCCTTGGGGCCGATCCAGAAACGCTCAGCGGCTCGGCGTTCACGCAGGAATTCGACGGTAAGCGTCGGGGCGAATTCATCGAAGGTCTGGTTATGGCCGCCGGTGATGAAACGGCTGGCGCGATTTCGGTTCAGACTCGACGGTCCGAGACGGAAGTTGTCCTGCATCCGATGGTCTTCCGTGCGGCCGGCGACAAGACGCTGCTGTGTCGGATCGAGACGGCTGGCGACTCTGAGACTGTCGCGGCTGAGTTGAGCCGTGATCTGTCATCGCTTTATCGCGATGGTGCTGATGCGGTTGTGCTGACGGACAACCATGGCACGATCCGGTCCGCAAATGACGCCTTTCTTGGACTTTGCGATGCGGGTCAGCTTGCTGATGTTCGCGGCAAATCCCTTGGCGACTTCCTGGTGCGTGGCTCGGTCGACCTGAAGGTTCTGATCGACAATGCGGCCCGCAACAAGAAGATGCGTCTCTATTCCACGCGTCTTGAAGGGGCATTTGGCTCGCAACTTTCGGTTGAGATGTCGGCGACGCATCTGACCGCCGGTGGGACCGCTGGGTTTGCCTTCATCATTCGGGACACCAGCCGGATGGAAGTGGTGCGGGAGCCTATTGGCGCCCTGCCCGGCCCGGCCCCAATGTCCGACGATGCCATGCGAAATGTCATGGATCTGGTTGGATCTGCCCCGTTGAAAGACATCGTTTCCGCCACCACCGATGTGGTCGAAAAGATGTGCATCGAAACGGCGGTTGAGCTGACCGACAACAACCGTGTCGCAGCGGCTGAGATGTTGGGCCTGTCGCGGCAATCGCTTTACGTGAAGCTGCGCAAATACGGGCTGCTGGCGAAGAACGACAAGCCGTCCCCCGACAAGGCGTAAACCTGCCTTTACACTTGCCGACTCGCAAGGTGTCAGCTTAAGCTGACACTATGAGTGTAAAGACCGACCTCAGCACATCGGAAGCGCCCCGCACGTTGCCCGAACCACGGGCCGTTCTGACGCTTCTCAAACCCATCACATGGTTCCCGCCCATGTGGGCGTATTTGTGCGGCGCAGTCTCCGCTGGCGTGGCCCCGTCCGGGCATTGGTTGATACTGGGGTTGGGTGTAGTTTTGGCAGGTCCGGTTGTTTGCGGGATGAGCCAGGCGGCCAACGATTGGTGCGACCGCCATGTCGACGCGATCAACGAGCCGAACCGCCCTATCCCGTCGGGCCGCATTCCGGGCCGTTGGGGCCTGTGGATCGCTCTCATCATGTCGGTCTTCGCTGCGTTCCTTGGTTTGGCGCTTGGCCCTTGGGGGTTTGACGCGACACTTGTCGCCATCGCCGCTGCATGGGCCTATTCCGCCGAACCGATCCGCATGAAGCGGTCGGGCTGGTGGGGGCCTGGCTTGGTTGGCTTGTCCTACGAGAGCCTGCCTTGGTTCACCGGCGCTGCCGTTCTGGCCGCTGGTGCGCCGTCTTGGCCCGTCGTCATCGTGGCCCTGCTTTATGGCATCGGCGCCCATGGCATCATGACACTCAACGATTTCAAAGCGCTGGAGGGAGATCGCCAGATGGGCGTGAACTCCCTTCCCGTGACGATGGGGCCAGAGCGCGCTGCGAAGCTGGCCTGCGTTGTGATGGCGGTTCCGCAGCTGATTGTTATCGGTTTGCTGATCTATTGGGGCGTAGAATGGTATGCGCTGGCGATTGCGGTTTCGGTTGTCCTGCAACTCGCCGCGATGCGAGTGCTGTTGCGTGACCCGAAAGGCAAAGCGCCTTGGTACAATGGCACGGGCGTTACGCTTTACGTGCTTGGCATGATGATCACCGCTGTTGCCATCCGGGGGCTGACATGACCTTGGGCTGGGGCGGCATCGCGCGGCTTTGCTTGTGCAACATGGCCATTGGTGGCCTCGCCGCTTTGCCTGTGAACCTGTTCAACCGATTGATGACGGTGGAGCTGTCCTGGCCCGCCCTCCTGCCCGGTCTGCTTGTGGCTCTGCATTATGGCGTGCAACTGACGCGACCTTATTGGGGGCATCGATCCGACGCGAAGGGTGGACGCACACCGTTCATTCTTTGCGGTATCGCAGCCGTGGGCGTTGGTCTGGTGATGACGGCCTATGGCATCGCACATCTGGCTGGGACCACTGCCCTGATCGTCTGGATTATCGCCTATGCGCTGATCGGTCTTGGCATTGGCGCGGCCGGCACATCGTTTCTTGCGCTGCTGGCGACCGCCGCGCCGGATGACCGTAAACCTGCCGCCGCCACCTTCGCGTGGCTCACGCTGATCTTCGGAGCGATCATCGCCTCCATCGGGACTGGTATCGCTTTGGAGCCTTACTCCGGTGATCGATTGATGGCTGTTGTGCCGGTTGTTGCACTGATCTGTCTGGGCCTAGCGTGGCTCGGCACCTTCGGTGTTGAGCGTCGCCTCGGCACTGTGCCCGCACCCGATGAGCCTGAGCTTGGCCCTGCCCTGCGCGCCACTTGGGCTGATCCGGCGGCGCGGGCCTTTACCGGTTTTGTTTTCCTCTCGATCCTTGCCTTCTACCTGTCTGAGTTGGTGCTGGAGCCCTTTGCCGGCCATGTCCATGGGTTGCCGCCAGAGGATTCCACGAAGCTGAGCGGCGGCAAGGACGGTGCGGCCCTGCTTGGAATGCTTGCCGCAGGCGCTCTCAGTCAGTTCCGTATTGGGTCGCTCCGCATCTGGGCGATGGTCGGCTGCATCATCTCCGCCGTGGGCCTGATTGGGCTTGGGATGGGTTTCCATTTGCTGGCCTTCACGGTCGTCCTCGGCCTCGGCAACGGGTTGTTCGTCGTTGGCGCCATCGGGTCGATGATGCGGCTGGCGTCGGAACGCGCGGGCGCTGCTGGCACGCGTATGGGCGTTTTCGGTGCGGCGCAGGCCGTGGCCGCCGGCCTCGCGGGTTTGATCGCGACTGGCATCCTTGATGTTGCGCGCCTGACCATGCCAACCGAAGCCGCCTACGCCACAGTCTTCGGACTTGAGGCGATCCTGTTTCTTGCCGCCGCGCTTGTCGCCGGGCGGCTACTTCATGCATGGCCATCAGGGCCTCAGCTACAACCGGGAGAGTAACCATGATCTATGACGCCATTGTCGTGGGCGGCGGGCCATCGGGCGCCACCGCAGCCGAAGATCTGGCACGCTCGGGCCACACGGTTGCGATGATTGACCGGGCGGGGCGGATCAAGCCCTGTGGTGGAGCGATCCCGCCGCGCCTGATCCAGGATTTTTTCATTCCAGATGAACAGCTTGTGGCAAAAATCACCACAGCGCGCATGATCTCTCCCACCAAGCGCAAAGTCGATATTCCGATTGAAAACGGCTTCGTCGGTATGGTCGATCGTGAGCATTTTGACGAGTTCCTGCGCGACCGTGCGGCGCTGGCCGGTGCTGATCGGCGGACGGGTACGTTTACCAAGATCACCCGCGATGAAAGCGGCACCCATGTGCATTACCGCGACAAGGAGAGCGGGGACGAGAAGGTCCTGACCGGCAAGATTGTGATCGGGGCCGATGGAGCGCGGTCTAACGTGGCGCGCGCCGAGGTCGAAGGTGGCGACAAGATCCCTTATGTCATTGCTTACCATGAGATTATCGAAAGCCCTGGACCAAGGGGCGAGTACCATCCGGACCGCTGTGACGTGATCTATGACGGGGCGATTTCGCCCGACTTCTACGGCTGGGTTTTCCCGCATGGCAATTCGGCGAGTGTCGGAATGGGCTCGCTGGTCAAGGATGTGGATCTGAAGCAGGCGACAGCTGCTTTGCGTGTCTCGGCGGGCCTTGATGATTGCAAAACGATCCGCAAAGAGGGCGCGCCTATTCCGCTAAAGCCTTTGGATCGTTGGGATAATGGTAAGGACGTAGTGCTGGCGGGGGATGCTGCGGGCGTTGTTGCGCCGTCGTCTGGTGAAGGCATTTACTATGCGATGGTCGGTGGGCGCGTGGCCGCGACTGCGGCTGCGGCTTGTTTGCAGAGCGGTCGGGTGAAGGATCTGCAACTGGCGCGGAAGCTGTTCATGCGGGAACATAAGCAGGTCTTCAAAGTGCTCGGCGCGATGCAGAACGCCTATTACAAATCGGACGAACGGCGCGAGCGCTTTGTGACGCTTTGCCATGACATCGACGTGCAGCGCCTGACGTTTGAGGCCTATATGAACAAGAAGCTGGTCAAAGCGCGGCCCTTGGCGCATATCAAGATTGGTATCAAAAATCTGGCACATTTGACCGGAATTGTGAGCGCAACACGGGCATGACTATTCATATTCCGACATGGGTGGACGGCACGCTTCAGCCGGTTGAGAAGCTGGAGGCGCATCAGCGCGGGCTGCGGCACAAAGCGATTTCGGTGTTCATCCTGCGCGATGGCAAGGTGCTGCTGCAACGGCGGGCATTGCACAAATACCATACGCCCGGGCTTTGGGCGAACGCCTGCTGCACACATCCCTATTGGGAAGAAGACGCGCTGACCTGTGCTACGCGGCGGTTGGACGAAGAGCTTGGAATCAAAGGAATTTCCCTCGATTTCCGTGATACGGTTGAATACCGCGCGGATGTCGGTGGCGGGTTGATCGAGCACGAGGTTGTCGACATTTTCGTGGGCGAAATGCCTGTCGGTGTGGAGCCTGTGATGAACCCCGATGAGGTGATGGACACGATCTGGACGCCGCTAGACGGGCTTGCCGAAGAAGTTCTGCGCGCGCCGGATACATTCACGCCTTGGCTGCAGATTTACCTGCGCGAACATGCGGGCGTGATCTTTGAAACTGCGTCCAGCTGAACGCATATGCGTTCAAGTGAACGCTTTTTTCGCGAGAAGTGCGTTCATCTGAGCAGAGTTTCTGCCGCGCGGTCAGGTGATGCAAGATCTGTTCAGGTGAACGGGTTTTGACCCGGTTCAGGCGCGAGATTTCTCTTCGAATTGTCCGACTGTGACGCCCAGTGCATCGAGCGC
Organism: uncultured Roseicyclus sp.; assembly: GCA_947500415.1. Lineage (GTDB taxonomy): Bacteria > Pseudomonadota > Alphaproteobacteria > Rhodobacterales > Rhodobacteraceae > Gymnodinialimonas. The sequence continues at coordinate 348,760 of CANMRT010000004.1, read as the reverse complement.
CTGAGTGGCGATGTCGTCGGCGGTCAGGCGTGCGTCGGCGTACATGTCGGCGGGGCTTGCCTGATCGATGAAACGGTCGGGCAGATGCATTGTGCGGACGGCGCAGCGGCCGTCGAGTTGGCCGGTTGCGGCGAGATGGTGGAGAACGAAGCCGCCGAAGCCGAGGGTTGCGCCCTGCTCGACGGTAATGAGCGCGTTGTGGTTTGCCATGAGGCCGTCGACGAGATCGGTATCGAGCGGCTTGGCGAAGCGGGCGTCGGCGATGGTTACGGTTAGGCCGCGAGCCTCCAACGCGCGGGCGGCGTCTTTCGCTTCTTCGAGATGGGCGCCGAGGGAGAGGAGTGCGATGTCGCTGCCTTCCTGGATGACGCGGCCTTTGCCGATGGGGAGGACGTCTCCGGTTTCCGGCATTTCAACGCCGGTGCCTTCGCCGCGCGGGTAGCGCAGGGCGATGGGGCCGTCATCGTGCGCGGCGGCGGTGGCGAGCATGTGCACAAGCTCGGCCTCATCGGCACATGCCATCACGGTCATGTTGGGAAGCGCCGCGAGGTAGCCGATGTCAAATGCACCGGCATGGGTCGGGCCATCAGCGCCGACAAGGCCCGCGCGATCGATCATGAAGCGGACCGGTAGGTTTTGCAGGGCGACGTCATGGACGATCTGATCGTAGCCGCGTTGTAGGAAGCTGGAGTAGATCGCGCAGAAGGGTTTGAGGCCACCGGCGGCCATGCCCGCGCTGAAGGTGACGGCGTGCTGTTCGGCAATACCCACATCGAAGACGCGGCGCGGCATGGCCTTTTGCATCGTGGCAATGCCAGTGCCGCCGGGCATGGCGGCGGTGACGCCGACGATGCGATTATCCGTTTCTGCCATGCGCAACAGGGTCTTTCCAAAGACGCCGGTATAGCTGGGGGCGTTGGGCGCGCTTTTCTTTTGCTGACCGGTGGCGACGTCGAATTTGGCGACGCCGTGGTAGCAATCATCGGAGAGCTCGGCGGGACTGTAGCCTTTGCCTTTCACGGTAACGGCGTGGATCAGGACGGGGCCGTCGGCGCGGGCTTTGGCGGCGCGCAGCGTGGTGAGGAGTTCATCCATGTTATGGCCGTCGATGGGGCCAACATAGGTGAATCCGAGGTGTTCAAACAGCGTTGCGGAGGGCTGATGCCCAGTGACGAGTTCGCGGGCGCGTTCGGCACCCTGGCGGATCGGTTCGGGCAGATGCGCTGCGACGCCATCGGCAATGTCTTTGAGGGTGGCGAGCGGGCTTTGCAGGTCGGTCAGGTAGCGCGACATGGCGCCGACGGGGGGCGCGATGGACATCTCGTTGTCGTTGAGGATTACGAAGAGGCGTTTGCCGAGGTCACCGGCGTTGTTCAGCGCCTCGTAAGCCATGCCGGCAGAGATGGAGCCGTCGCCGATGACCGCGATGGCATCCCCGGTTGCTTCGCCCAGATCGGAGGCCATGGCGAAACCGAGGGCGGCGGAGATGCTGGTCGATGAATGCGCTGCACCAAAGGGGTCGTATTCGGACTCGGCGCGTTTGGTGAAACCGGAAAGGCCGCCCTTCTGGCGAAGCGTGCGGATGCGGTCGCGGCGGCCGGTCAGGATCTTGTGGGGATAGCATTGATGGCCCACGTCCCAGACGAGTTTGTCGTAGGGCGTGTTGAAAACGGAGTGGATGGCAACGGAGAGTTCGACAACGCCGAGGGATGAGCCGAGATGGCCACCAGTTTCTGACACCGCGGAAATCACTTCAGCGCGGAGTTCATCGGCGCATTGGGCAAGTTCAGCATCCGTGAGGCGTCGCAGATCGGAAGGATAGACGACGCGGTCGAGCACAGGGGTTTCGGGGCGATCCATGGGTCATTCTCCGTCTCTGTTGGGCTGTTTAGGCCCGAAACTGATGGGGTCTGACGTCCATCAGGTAGAACAACGGCGGCGAGGATGGACCCCGCCGCCGTCTCGTATCAGTTGGCGTCCGCCTCTTCCCATGCGGAGTAGTCCGGCGGGCCGTCGATGACGTTTAGCTCGGGCCAATTCGCGATCACGTTCAGACCGTTTAGCGGTTGCTGATAGCCCTGGTGACAGGTGCGGCAAGCGGCCAGAGGCGCGTCGCCATAGACCGGGCCGAGGCGGTTTTCGGGATACACTTCCTCAAGTGGGAGGAGGTATTCCGCGATCATCTCTTGCACCATGATGATGCCAAGCGATGCGGTGCCCCATTGCGGCGTATTCTGACCGCCATCGTAGAACGCGCGGGAGTTGTGGCAGAAGACACAGTTCACACCGAGCGAGTTCGCGATGTAGTTCATAAAGCCATATGTCCGCTCAGTCTGCTGGATCAGCGGATCACCGGGCATCTGTTGCACACGGCTGTCGAGGTCGTGGACGGCGATCATGTTGTAGCCGCCCTCTTCCGCTTCAAGCAGGTAGTGCTCCAGATAATCGGACGGCAGCGAGGTGAAGTTTGATGCCATGGTGGCGCGGTTTTGATTGGCGCTCCACCCTTCGGCGTTTTCGTTCACCGGGCTGATGCGGAACCAGACGTTGTTGGGGACCGGCTGACCGCGGTGACAGGTGTAGCAGGTGACGCCGACTTCGTAGTTGGCGTTCACATGGGCATCCCAGTTCACGTTGATGTTGCGGGTCATCAGCAACATGTTGCGGGCTACAACCTTGGTGTAGAGGTCATCATCCGCATATTCGCCATCCGCCGCGTTGGCGTGGCAGTAGGTGCAGCCTTCTTCAGGCGCGACCCATTGTGTGATCGCCCCCATGAGCCGGTTGAAGTTGGCATCGGTCAAATCGCCCAGAACCTGGACGTTTTCGTAGATGTCACCGGCGAGTTCTTCACCCTCTTCCGGCACGAAAGGCTCATCGGTGTAGAAGTCGATGACCGTGGGGTCGCCAGCGGCAAGGTCGCTTTCGAATTCCTGCACATGCATCCCCGTACCGCGTGGGCCGGTTTGCATACCTGCCGTGGCGTAGGGTTGCCCGAAGGCCACGATCAGGGCCGCGACGAAGACAGCCCCACCGACAGCCCCAACCGCGATGGCGGGGCCGAAGATGTTGGTGGGATTGTCATCGTTCCATTTATCAAACCACTTGGGAAACATCGTCTTACTCCTCCCCGCGGGTCACGCCACCGAAGTCCTCGTAAGATCCGTAGGCTTCATAGCCATAGGGTTCGAGGTAGTCGGGTGCGAAGTTGTGTTCCTGGGCCCAGATGAACCAGTTATCCACGACCGTTCCGGTCAGAAGGATACCGATACCGCCTGTGATCGGGGTCAGCACAGCGAACCACCAAGCCCATCTGTGGATGCCTTCCATCGTGGCGTTGAAGCCCATGGTCCAGCGCCAGAAGAGACCTGCGCGTTCCGAGGCGGTGCCGCGGTCGATGATCTGCTCCAACTCGCGGTCGCCGCCGTAGCGGGTGACGGCAAGGATCGTCGCGCCGTGCATCGCAAAGAGCAGGACCGAGCCGTAGAGGAACACGACCGAAAGGCAATGGAACGGGTTGTAGTAGAGGTTGCCGTACCGGATGGAGAACGCCGTCGTCCAATCGAGGTGCGGGAAGATGCCGTATGGCACAGCCTCAGACCAGCTTCCCATCAGGATCGGACGGAACAGGCCCAACACAAGGAACAGCCAGATCGCGGCGAGGAACGCCCAGGCGATGTGTTTGCCCATCTGGTGTTCGACCGCGAGCATGAAGGTTCTGAGCCACCATGACATCACCGAGATCAGCAGGAAGAAGCTGGCGATGATGTACCAACCGCCGTCGTTGAGAGGCGGCATGGACAAGCCGTGTTCCGGGCCGGGCGGCTCAAGCGACAGCCAGAACAGTTGCCGGATGAATTCCGGGATCGACCAATCGACGTGGGACAGCATGTTGAAGCCCACGATCATGAACCAGGCGGCCCCTGTGGCAAGGCTGACAAGGCCAGCGTAGCCGAGGTAAATCGGGCCAAGCTGCGCATTGCCCAACCAGCCAGCCAGGACCGAGAAAGTCGCGCCGGACGTCCGTTCGCGGGCGAGCGTGCCCTGATCGTCCATCCCGACTTCGGGATCGCCCTGAACCTGCACCTGCGTGAAGATGTTCTGATACTCGAAGTAGGCCATTATTCCGCCTCCCCCTGGGTTGCGACATCGGCGTAACCCGCTTCCGTTCCGTAGGTGGCCATGCCGGTCGTGTCATAAGCCACGCCTTGATCCGGCCAGATCGGCAGATCGAGCCACCAGTTCCACCATTCGGGCCAGCCAGAGGTCCAGACCGGGCCGGAGATAATGATGCAAACCGCGCTCCAGAACACGGCGGCGAGCGCCAGCAACATGCCAACGCGGTGGATGCCGAGGGTGCCGACGGAATAGCCGATGAAATCACGGAAGAATGTGTCTTCGTGGTCCGGCGTCTTCATGATCGTGCCCTTTTGCGGGTTCGCCGCAGACAGGATCAGACCGCCGTGCAATGCGAGCGCGAAGGTTGTGGTAAAGAACAGCGTCACCGCCAGCATATGTGCCGGGTTGTAGTGGAAATGCAGGTAGGAATACCCGACGTTCGACACCCAATCGAGGTGGCTGAAAATCCCGTAGGGAAAGCCGTGGCCCCATGCGCCCATCAGAAGCGGACGAAACACCACCAGAGTGACGTATGCGAGGATCGCGAAGCTGAAGGCGAAGGGTACATGATAGCCCATGCCGAGCTTGCGTGCGATTTCGACCTCGCGAAGCGCCCAACTGACGAAAGCACCGATCGCGCAGAAGGTGATGATTTGCCAAAGCCCGCCTTCCATCAGCGGTGCGAAGCCAAGCCCGTAGCTTAGATCCGGTGGAGCGATGTTGATCGTCCAGGGGTTGAACGTGCCTTGCATGGCCGCGCCCCAGAAGATCAGAACAGTCCCTAACAAGGCGAAAAAGGCTGTCGTGACCCCGAAGAAGCCCACGTAGAATGGACCCACCCAGAAGTCGAACAGATCGCCACCTACCAGCGTCCCTCCGCGGACGCGATATTTCTTTTCGAAGCTCAGCAAAGCCATGCGCTCTCTCCGGTGCTTGGCGGCGATGTCCCCAAAGCTGGGTCTTGTGTCAGCCGTCCGTCATCTTGCGTTTTTTGGTTTGCCGCGGGCGAGACGGTGAGGCCCCGCCCGCAGCTGTCGTTGTGAATGCCGTAAAGCACGGGGTCGGGGGCTTACTCGCCGCCGAAACCCATGTTCATGGCGGCCGACTCGAACCAGTTCATGCCGGAGCTCAGAACCACGAGGTGGATCATCGCTGCGAGCAGGAAGAGGAATACGCCCTGGGCCACGAAAACGCGGCGCGGGTCGAAGATGAGCCAGACTTTGTAAAACTTAGCCATGTCTCAAATCCTCCTCAGAACCAGGGCGCCCAGATGTACGTGGCGATATGAGCAGCGAGGGCGACGGCTGCGAAAAGCCAGAGCCCGCTCATATACACCGCGTGCAGCTCTTGCGCCTGTTCGTCGGTGAGACCTGTAAAGGACAGGTCGGAATTATCAGCCATATTTTCCTCCGGAACGTCAGACTGATGCCGCAAACCCTGCGGCCGGGCCCCGACAAGGCCTCATTGCCCTGCCGGCATTCCACCGCGCCCGTTCATGGCGCTGTGAAAGCTCAGTCCCCGGCTCCGGTCGTCACGCCGAGATTTTCGTGTGGCTCTGATCTGCACACCTGGGTCTAGACAGGCTTTAACGTGCGAAGCAGGGCGTGTTCTTCAGGCGGCGAAGATCATCGGTGTGATGATACTGGCTTGCCGCCATGCGCGTTTGATCGGACCCTTTTCCGTCAAACTGCCGGACCGAATTGCAGCGATGGCCCACGTGAGTGTGGCCAGCGGCAAGGTCGCGGCGAAGATGATGGCAAAGTAGATCATGAACTCCGTCTTCGGCGGTTTGGTCCGCGTCGTGACGGGGCTGTTGGAGGTCATGTCACTCATGAGTGGTCTCCCTTTCGAAATCAAAACCGGCGGGCGCAAGGCGCTTGACGGTGTCTTCCACAACCCGTTCCGCACCCTCCTCCAGGGCGGCTTTCTCGGCAGCATCGCGTAGGGTCTTTGCAGCTGAGATACGGGTCAAAATCGGGTGTTCTGCCACGATCCGGTCCAAAAGCGCCTGAGCTTCAGGATCCCATGGGAAATCGCGGCGGAGTGTGGCAGGTGTGGCGGCGGCGCTGTCCATGTCGGAGGCCAGCGGCAGAATGTGGAACAGCGCATCGAAGAGGCCGTTGCAGACCTCCTGCACCAGGTAGGTTGCGCCCGCGTAGCCCATCATCGGCGTGCCGGTGTGGCGGCGGATCGCGGCGCCGGGGAAGCTGGCGGGGATGAAGGCTGGCTTGGGGCCGTGGCCTGCGGCCATCTCAGCCAGGTACATCTTTTCGTTGATAGACCCCATCAGGACGAGGGGGCGCTTTTCGGACACCATCGCGCGGACCTGTTCATTGTCTGTCTTCTTGCCGGCCACACGGGCGACGGCGAAGGCGCAGGGGAAACCCAGGTCATCTTCAAGGAACTTGCGGATGCCGCGCGCGTAGGTCTCATTCGCGACGATCCCGAAGGAGGCGGTGGCGAAGAAGTCCTGCGTGACCGAGCGCCAGAGATCCCAGACAGGTTTGATGGTGGAATGCTTTTCCTGCTCGATGAACGGCTCAGGATCGAGGCCGGTAAGCTCGCCGAGTTTGCGGAGAAACTTGGTGGTCGAGTCGATGCCGATGGGCGCTTGCAGGTAGGGCTTGGCCAGCACTTCACACAGGCCACGACCGAACTCACGATACATGCAGATGTTGACGTCGGCGTTCACCAGATCGCGCATTTCCGCAACGTGGGCGCCGAGCGGCATGACCATGTTGACCTTACACCCGATGCCTTCGACGAGGCGGCGGATTTCAGCAAGGTCGGAGGGCATGTTGAAGGTGCCATACATGGGCCCGAGGATGTTGACGCGGGGGGCGGCCCCCTCTTCGCGCTTCTTTTCCTTGGGCATACGGCCCTTGGTCATGCCGAATTCGGTGAAGATCCAGGTCATGGCGCGGTCGGCGCTTTCCCATTGGTCTTCGTCGATGGTGCGTGGCAGGAAGCGTTGGATGTTGGTGCCCATGGGCGTGACGCCGCCGCCGATCATTTCGGCTATGGAGCCGGTGACAACCACAGCGGGAAGTGCGGGATCAAGCGTGCCCCAGGCGCGTTTCATCGCACCTTCGGTTCCGTCGCGGCCAAGTTCTTCCTCGCCCAGGCCCGTGACAACGATGGGCAGTTCATGGGGCGGCAGGCCATCGGTGTAGTGCAGGACGGAGGTGACGGGCAGATTTTCGCAACCCACCGGACCGTCGATAATACACTGAAGGCCTTTGACTGCGGTGAAGGCGTAAACGCTTCCCCAGTAGCCGCCGGCCCTATCGTGATCCTGGATTAGCATTTCACACCGCCATTCGCGGCCATGCGAGCCTTCTCAGCGCGCTCAAGCTTCTTTTGGTTCTGAGCGCGGAATTCGGGGCGCAGGTTTGGCGCGCCCTCCCAGACACCGGCAGTGTCGCCACTGCCCACGCCTTCGAAGAATTCGCGCATGTGGGACATCCGGTCCTTGTTGGCCATGGCGGCGTTAACGACCTGGCCCAGTGAACCGGCACCGGCGGGGCCCATCAGTGGACGCGCGGATATGAGGTTGGTGAAGTAGAGCGAGGGGATGCCAAGTTCCTTCCCCTTCTGAACCACGGGGGTGGTGCCAATGGCGAGGTCGGGCTTGATGGCTTCCATCGCGGCGCAATCATCTTCGAGCGAGGCACGGAATTTGACCTTCACGCCGCGCGCTTCGAGCCATTCGAGATCGGGCGCGGACCAAGGTGTCTTGGCGCATGCCGTGCCAACGTAAGGCACATCAGCACCGGATTCGATGAGCAGACGGGCGACGAGAAGTTCAGACCCCTCATAGCCCGAAAGCGTGATCGTCCCGTTGATCGGAACGGAAGCCAGCGCGCCCTTGATCGCGGGCAAGAATGCATTCTGCGCCTCGGCCACCTTTTCGGCGGGAACGTTGTAAGCGTCGCCAATCGCGGCGAGCCATGCTGCGGTGCCATCGTGGCCCACGGGCGCGGAGCCAACCACGGTACGTCCCGCAGCCTGAAACTCGCGCACGGCGCTGGTGTAGAAGGGGTGGATCGCGGCCACCACCTGACTGTCCAACGCGGAATAGAGCTCACGCCACTCACGGCAGGGAACGACCGGACCTGCCGCCAGACCGAGTGGCGCGAGCATCCCTGCAATCCCCAAGGGGTCCGCAGGGAACATTTCGCCCAACAGGGTCACTGTTGGACGGTCTGAAACACCCGCAACTGGAGCCATAACTGGACCGGCCTCCACCTCCTGTCGGGCATAATTGAGCATCGCCCCTGCGAGGACATCTTTGGCCTCCGCATGGGTCGGCACTCCGAAGCCCGGAACGTCGATGCCGACGATCCGAACCCCATTGATTTCGTCGGGCAGAAGCCGCAACGGAACACCAGATGCCGTGGGAACACAAAGGTTCGTGACCACGATGGCATCATATCTTTCCGGATCCGCCATCTCGTGGACGGAGTCTCGGATATCTTCGAAGAGTTTCCCTGTGACCAGGGTCTCGGAATTGAACGGGACGTAACCCACAGACCGGCGGGCGCCGTAGAAGTGGGACACGAAGGTCAGGCCATAGACGCAGCAGGCGGAGCCGGACAGAACGGTCGCCACACGGCGCATACGCAGACCTACGCGCAAGCTTCCGAAGGCCGGGCACATCGATTGCGGTTTGTCGTGCGGGCCTTGCGGGTAGTCTTTGGCGAATTGATCGAGGATTTCGGATTTGCCAGCAGCACGCGCGGCGGCTTCCATCTGATCGGCACCGGCGTGGCAGCCCATGCCATCGCCGCCGGAAGGCGTGCCAGCCGCAACCGTTTCGCCTTCGATCACTTCAACCTCAGCGGTGGTGTCATATGAGACTTCGCGATCCATCATGCGTCGTCGTAGACAACTTCGAGGGACTCGAGCGGCTTCGCGTTCTTGCCGCGCATGTCCATGTCGCTGGCCGGAACGAGTTCGATCCCTGCCCCGGTTTCGGAGCCGTCGAACAATTCCAGCAATTGATCCTGGTTGAGGGCGGTGGGGCGCATCGGCGGGGCCACGGCCACGCTATCGCCCAGCGAGGCAAACAGCGCGCCCCATTCACTCTCGGCTGTGCCGACGATCTGGTAGTTCGCCGATTTCTTCCGCAGATCATCGTTTTGCGGGATCGAGGCGAGGATCGGGATATCGACAGCTTCGGCAAAGGCCTGCGCCTCACCCGAGCCGTCGTCCTTGTTCACCACCAGCCCTGCAACACCGACATTGCCGCCAAGCTTGCGGAAATATTCGACGGCAGAGCAGACGTTGTTGGCCACATAGAGGGACTGCAGGTCGTTGGATGCGACCAGGATCACCTTCTGCGCCATGTCGCGGGCAATCGGCAGACCGAAACCGCCGCAGACCACGTCGCCCAGGAAGTCGAGCAGCACATAGTCGAAATCCCAATCATGGAAGCCCAGCTTTTCCAGCAGCTCGAAGCCGTGGATGATGCCGCGCCCGCCACAGCCGCGACCCACTTCGGGGCCACCAAGCTCCATCGCGAAGACGCCGCCGCGCTTGAAGCAGACATCGCCGATAGCGACCTCTTCCCCGGCGAGTTTCTTTTGCGTCGAGGTTTCGATGATCGTCGGGCAGGCCTTGCCACCAAAGAGCAGCGAGGTTGTGTCGGATTTCGGATCGCAACCGATGAGCAGCACGCGCTTGCCTTGCTCGGCCATCATGTGGCTGAGGTTGGCGAGGGTGAACGACTTACCGATGCCGCCTTTGCCGTAGATCGCGATGATCTGCGTCTTCTTGGTCGGCTCACCTTGGGGGACTTCAAGGGTAGGCTCCGCCGCCTCGTCCCGCAGGTTCTGGTCGTAGTCTTTGAGGTTTGGAATGTCTTTCACGCCGCGCCCTCCCAATCCAAGATCATTTTGAGGCAGGACGAATCCTCGAACGCCGTCTGGTAAGCATTCGCCGCGTCGCTTGCGGGCCGGGTGTGCGTGATGAGGCCATCAAGGCTCAGCGCGCCGTGGTCGATCAGGTCGCGGGTGGCGACGAGGTCGTCGCGCGTCCATTCGGCGGCAATGCGCAACCGCGCCTCGCGCATGAAGGCGGGCGGGAAGGCGAAGGACAAAGGTTCAGGGTAGAACCCTGCCAGCACGATTTCGCCGCCTTTGGTGAGACGGGAGATCAGAGTGTTCAGAAGCTCGGACTGTCCGCTGGCATCATAGATGCAGGCATAGTCACGGCGTTCGTCATTGTCGGGATGGACGACATTGTAGCCGGTCGCACCCGCCATACGGTCAGCGTCGATTTCCCAAACGGTAGGAGCCTTGCCACCAGCGGCGATGGTCAGCCGTGCAAGAAGGCGGCCAAAGACGCCGTGACCGACGATCAGTTCGGGCAGTGCTTTGTCGAGGCCCGCCATCGCGTGGCGAGCGGTGGCGGCCAGTGCGAGCAGTGCGCCTTCCGCTTTCAGCGCTGGGTCAATGCGGACCACGCGATCTGCTGCGGTCACAAGACGGCTGGATGCGCCGCCAAAGAGACCCTTCACATCGCCGTAGCAATTGGCACCGGGAACGAAGACGCGGTCGCCGGGCTTGAACGCTGTGCCGGGGCCTGCTTCTACAACTTCGCCCGCAGCCTCGTAGCCGGGGACAAGGGGATAGCCCATGCCGGGGAACGGAGGCATATCGCCGGACCAGAAGAGTTTCTCGGTGCCCGTGGAGATACCAGAATGGCGGACATCCACGACGAGATCGCCGGCACCGGGTGCCGTCACCTCGACTTGGCCAAGGGCAAGTGCCTTGGGGCCTTCCAATATGACGGCTGTGCTTTGCAAGCTCAGCTTCTCCCTCGGTGGTCTTTTGATGCATGCAAACATGAAGACAGAATCTTCGGACGCAATTCGTTGAGTGTCAGTCTAACCTGACACTATGGTATGTCAATTGGAATAGACATTGCCGTTGCAAGTGTTCTGCTGGGTTTACACTTTGCGGGCGTGGACAAGGCCCGTCACGAAGGGGCGGCTTGTTTTGACCTTGCGAATGCTGGCAAATCCAGCGGCCTCAAGGTGGGTGGCGATTTCATTGGCAGAGCGCGCGCGGCCCGTTTGCATGGCCATGCAGTAGATGCCGAAATAGGCGTCACCCGCACGGGTTGGGCTTGTGCCACCCGACATCGGCTCGGCCACGATGATGCGCCCGTTTGGGGGCAGCGTGTCGTAGACCTTTTGCAGAAGCGCCGCGACGGTTTCATCTGCGTGGTCGTAGAGAACGCGCACGAGGCTGATGGTGTCTGCGCCTGTGGGCAAAGGATCGGACCGGAAGGAGCCGCCGGTGATCGTGGCGCGGGAGGCCAGGCCTTCGCGTTGGAACCGTGCGGTGGCGGGATCCACGACCTCAGGCAGATCGAAAAGTTGCAGGTTGAGGTGCGGATTGGCGTTGCCCGCGGCGGTCAGGAACACGCCGGTGCCACCGCCCACGTCGAGCAGGGTTTGCGTTTTGGTGAGGTCGAGGTGGGCGAGCGCTTCCTCCGCCACAAGGGTTTGGCTGTCAGCCATCAACTCGGAATAGGTGGCGGCGACCTCTGGGTCAGCCTCGCCAGTGGCGCCGAAGACATAGGGCCAGAATTGCGCAAGCTCGGTGTCGGTGCCATCGCGGAAGAACGCGACGGAGTCCGAGAGGTCGCGGTAGAGCACGTCGTGATGCCGGACCATCTGTTGCAGGCCGGGAATGCCGGGAAGCGCCGCGCCGAGGCGCCCAAGGGCGTAGCGGCCATCGCTTTGGCGCGACATCAGGCCAAGGGCAGAAGCCGCTTGGGCGAGGCGTTGCAGACGTGGTTCTGGCAGGCCAGTGCGGGTGGCGAGATCAGACAGAGTGCGCGGTTGGCCAGACAGGTGATGGGGCAGGTCGAATTGCACGAAGGCCATCAGGACCTGGGAATGCACAAAGCCCGCGACGAGGTCGAACAAGGCCTCTCCATCTTGCCGCGCGATGGTCTTGGCAATTGGCAAGCGGGCGGCACGTTTCTGGAAGCTGCGCGACCCGATCAGCGCGGTGCGCCAAGCGTAGAAACGGTCCTTCAGGGACGGGCGCGGGGTATCGGGATCGGCGAGCGACATTTACTCGGCTGCCGTGACCGGAGGCATGACGGGGGTGAGCCGCTCGGCGGTTTTACGGACCATGTCGGCCAGCATCGCCTCCCCCGGACAAGACGGAATCGACGAGATTGCGCCGGACAGGATGTCTTCCAAGTGCGTGATCGCGCCGCGCACGCCGTATTCGGTCACGGCGTTGGGGCGGTCGTGGATTTCGTCTTGATGGGCGGGTTTGCCCAGCGTGGCCTCATCATAAAGCGCGTCGCGTAGATCGTCGGCCACTTGGAACGCCTCGCCGATGCGGGCGCCAAGTTCTGTCCAAGGCTCCGGATCTTCACCGGCGGCGGCGGCGCCCATACGGGTCGCAGCGGTGAAGAGCGCGCCTGTTTTAGCGCGGTGATAGGCGGAGAGGTTGATCTTCTTCTCACTCTCCCACCCCTGCCCCGCGCAGATCCCGCCGGGCATTCCGGTCGATTCGCCGAGGATGCGCAGCAGTGTGATGGCGCGCATGGGGTCGGCTTCGGCCACGCGTGTGAGCGTTTCGAAGGACGCGATGATGAGCGAGTCACCCGTGAGCAGCGCGAGCGCCTCGCCGTAGGCCTTGTGGACTGACGGTTTGCCGCGCCGGATGTCGGCGTCGTCGAAGCAGGGCATGTCGTCATGCACGAGGCTTGCGCAATGGATCAGCTCAATCGCTGTGGCGGCGGCGTTAGAAAGCTTGGATTGATCGTCGCCGCAGGCCAACGCCACGGAGAGGCAAATCGTTGGTCGAATGCGCGCGCCGCCGGGGTTCACCGCATAGTCCAAGGCCGAGGCCAGTTTGGGCGGAGCAACCGCGCCCTGCCCTTCGGCAATGGCCGCCGCTATGGCGCTTTCGATCCGGGATTTCAAAGGCATGACAGCGCCCTCCACCAAGGGATTCGAGGTGCCGCTTTGGCACCCAAGTTGTAAATCAGACTGGACATATCAAAGCGACGTGTCAACATAAGCTGACACTTGAAAGGTGAACGACTGACCCAGGCCGTTGTCATAGGCGCCGGAATTGGCGGGCTTTCCGCTGCGATGCGACTGGCAGCGCAGGGACTGGATGTGCATGTCGTGGAGATGGCGGACGGGCCCGGCGGTAAAATGCGCACTGCGCCGTCCATGGCCGGTCCCGTGGATATCGGGCCAACCGTTCTGACGATGCGTCCGGTGTTTGAGGCATTGTTTGCCGATGTGGGTGAACGCTTGGAAGATCACATTAGTCTGCACCGCGACTCCCTGCTGGCACGACATTGGTGGCGGGACGGGTCTTCGTTGGATTTGTTCGATGATCCCGACCGGAGTGCTGAGGCTGTGGCGGCATTTGCAGGCACCAATGCTGCGCAGGAGTTCCGGCAGTTCTCGGATGAGGCGACGCGGCTTTATGAGGCGTTCGATGCGCCCGTGATGCAGGCCGAGGCCCCAGCGTTCGGGCCTTTGGCCGCCCATGTCATGCGAAACCCTCGTTTGATCCCCGCAATGGCGCCAGGCCTAAGCCTCGCCCGGAAGTTGGCCATGCGGTTCAGCGATCCGCGCTTGCAACAACTCTTCGGGCGTTACGCGACTTACGTTGGCGGCTCCCCATACCAAAGCCCCGCCGTTCTTGGCTTGATCTGGCATTCCGAGGCGCAAGGCGTTTGGTCGGTCGATGGCGGGATGCATCAGCTGGCGCATGCAATGCAGCGTGTGGCCGAGGCAAAAGGTGCGGTGTTTCAGTTTGGCACTGCCGTTGATCGAATTGATGACGCCGGTGGCACCGTGCGCGCCGTGCATCTGGCCGATGGCACTGTTCTACCCGCCGATGTGGTCGTCTTCAACGGCGATCCCCGCGCTCTGCGGCAGGGGCATCTAGGACGTGACGTACAGCAATCGGTTCCAAAGCAGGGCACCGAGCCGCGTAGCCTGTCCGCCTTTGTCTGGGGCTTTGCCGCCGAGCCGCAGGGCGTGGAGCTGGCCCATCACAACGTCTTCTTCTGCGAAGACCCGAAGGTTGAATTCGGTGACCTGGCTGAGGGCCGAATGCCAAGGGACGCGACGCTTTACGTCTGCGCGCAGGATCACGGTCAAAGCGGGCCGCAACGGTTCGAGATTATCATGAACGGGCCAGCGGGCCACAAGACGACGGATGAGGAGAGAGAAACATGCCGAACACGCACGTTCGAGACGTTATCGACCATGGGTCTGATCTTCTCTCCTCCGCCCGAGACTGCCGCGCTGACGACTCCGATGGACTTCAATCGGGCCTTTCCCGCGTCGGGCGGTTCCCTCTACGGGAGGAGCCCGCATGGGATGTTAGCGACCTTCCAGCGACCAACGGCGCGGACGGCGATCCGGGGCCTTTACCTCGCGGGGGGCGGGGCACATCCGGGGGCTGGGATTCCGATGGCTTGCCTCTCCGGCAAGCACGCGGCCGGGGCGATACTGAGCGACCTTGCTTTGATATCGAGGTCCCCAGCGATGGCTACGCCTGGTGGTATGTCGACGGGATCAGCGATTGCGGCACGCGCGCAATCTCGATCATCGGCTTCATAGGGTCGGTTTTCTCGCCTTGGTATCGTTGGTCTGGGCGCAAGAAGCCTGCGAACCATTGCTGCCTGAACGTTGTGACCTACGGGCGCGGCGGGCGGTGGACGATGACGGATCGGGGCGAAGAGGCGCTTGGCCTGTCGCGCGACCGCTTGCAGATCGGGCCGAGCGCAATGGTCTGGAAGGGCGACCGTCTTGAGGTGCAGATCGACGAGGTAAGCACGCCTCATGCGCAGAAGGTGACGGGGACTGTGACGATCCACCCCTCCGCGCTGACCGATCAGGAAATGTTGTTGAGCGAAGACGGCGCGCATGTCTGGCGACCCTTTGCTCCGACCGCGCGGATTGAAGTCGATCTGAACCGGCCTGGGTGGACTTGGTCAGGACACGGCTACTTCGACGCAAATTTCGGGACGCGGGCGTTGGAAGAGGATTTCAGCTACTGGACTTGGGGGCGGTTTCCGTTGCGCGACGGGTCGGCGTGTTTTTACGACCTTGAGCGGCGGGACGGGACAACCCTTGCGACTGGCGTTGGCTTCGCTGCAGATGGCACGCCCCACGCGATCCAACTGCCGCCAAAACAGAGCCTAAAGCGCCCGCTATGGATGGTTCGGCGAGAGACGCGCTCCGATGCCGATTTCCAACCGCATCAGGTGAAAGCGATGCTGGATGCGCCGTTTTACAACCGCTCGGCGATCAAGACGAAGATCAACGGGGAAGAGACGGTCGGCGTCTATGAGGCGCTGGACCTGGATCGCTTCCGGGGGCCGTGGCTGATGCCGATGCTGGCTGTGCGGGTGCCGCGACGGCGGCGGTGGAAGGGATAGCGCCAGAACGCTCATCGCCGCGCCGTGCTTGCGACCGCCTGAACCGCCCTCCATATAGGCCTGACACGAATGGAGGCCCTTATGGCGAAAGAAGACTTCCCCGGTTGGCACGGCACGACGATCATTGGCGTGCGCAAGGGTGGCAAGGTTGTGGTGGCCGGTGACGGGCAGGTCAGCCTGGGTCAGACCGTCATCAAGGGCAGTGCGCGCAAGGTGCGGCGGCTGAAACCCGGCGGGTATGAGGTTGTCTGCGGGTTTGCAGGCTCCACGGCAGATGCGTTCACTCTGCTGGAACGGCTGGAAACCAAACTTGAGGCCACACCCGGGCAACTTCAGCGGGCGTCTGTGGAATTGGCCAAAGATTGGCGCACGGACAAATACCTGCAAAAGCTGGAAGCGATGTTGATCGTGACCGATGGGTCCGAGCTCTACATCATCACCGGTGCGGGTGACGTGTTGGAGCCCGAGCATGGGATCGCCGCCATCGGATCGGGCGGAAACTACGCGCTGGCCGCCGCGCGAGGAATGCTCGACACCGACAAGGACGCCGAGACCATCGCGCGTGAAGCCATGCAGATTGCCGCCGACATCTGCGTCTACACCAACGGCAACCTGACCGTTGAGGTCATTGACGCATGAGCCAGATCACCCGCGACGATCTGCGGGCCGCCGTGGGCGCGGGCCTGATGACCGAGGCGCAGGCGGCGTCCGTCATCAACCTGGCCGAAGAGCGTGAAGGTATCCGCACACGGCGCTCGGGTCTGGATGAGCCGTTCGAACTGTTCAAAGGGTTCAACGAGATCTTCATCGTTGTTGGCCTGACGATCCTGTACCTCGGGTGGTCCGGCGTGACGGGCTTCTCGCTTCTGGCCACGACAAATGGCTGGATCCTCGGCATGGGGTTCGGCGTTTTCGCCATGGCGGGCGTGGCGTTGCTTGCCCGCTATTTCACGCTGACACGTCGCATGGTGGCACCGTCCATCGCGCTTGCGATCATGTTCGGTCTGTCGGCCGTGCAATTCAGCGGATCATTTGCGGCCATGCTGGACCTGTCCCTCCAAGGCTCATTGATCGTATCGGCGGGTTTGGCGGGACTGGCGCTTATCGGATATTACTTTTTCTTCCGCGTCCCCTTCACGGTTGCGCTTATTGCGGTCAGCGCAGTGGCCGTGACATTTGGCGTGGCGACCCTGAACGGTGCTGTGCCGGACTCGATTGAGGACGTCTTCCTTCTATCCGCTGACGGCCCCTTCGCGATCCTCACCATTCTTCTAGGCCTCGTCGGTCTGTGCATCGCGATGGTGTTCGACATGTCCGACCCACATCGCGTCACCCGGCGCGCGGCGTCGGGCTTTTGGCTCCACGTGATCGCCGCACCTGCCATCGTGAACACGGTCGCCCTGACGCTTTTCCAGAACCCGGACGCGGGTGCGAAGATTGCCTTGGTGGTTTTTGTCGCAGTGATGGCGCTGTTCGCCGTGGTGATTGACCGCCGCTCGTTTCTCGTTTCCGGCGTGGGCTATGTCGTGGCGCTCTCGATTTCAGTCGTTGAGGGTGAGGGCGCATTTCTTGTGATCCTGCTCCTCGGCGCGGGCCTTGTCCTGCTTGGCGCACAATGGGAAGCGATGCGCGGCGCGATTATGCGTGGCCTGCCCGCCTTTCCCGGAAAAAACAGATTGCCCCCATGGGCGCAGAAGGAGGCCTCTGCATGAGTGACCTGACCCCCCGTGAGATTGTCAGCGAATTGGATCGCTTCATCATCGGCCAGAAGGACGCCAAGCGCGCCGTCGCCGTGGCCCTGCGTAACCGTTGGCGGCGCAAGCAGTTGGGCGATGATCTGCGCGATGAGGTGTATCCCAAGAACATCCTGATGATCGGACCCACAGGCGTCGGCAAGACCGAGATTTCGCGGCGTCTGGCCAAGCTGGCGCGCGCGCCGTTCATCAAGGTCGAAGCCACGAAGTTTACCGAGGTCGGATACGTCGGCCGGGATGTGGAGCAGATCGTGCGCGATCTGGTGGATGCGGCACAGGTGATGATCCGCGAGAACATGCGCGAAGAGGTGAAGGCCAAGGCCCATGACGCCGCCGAAGAACGGGTGATCGAGGCGCTGGCCGGAACCGATGCGCGGGACCAGACGCGGGAGATGTTCCGCAAGAAGCTGCGCTCGGGTGAGCTGGATGACACGATCATCGAGCTGGAAGTGACCGACAATTCCAACCCTCTTGGCGGTTTCGAGATACCCGGCCAACCCGGTGGATTGGGTGGCATGGGCGGCGGCATGATGAACCTGGGCGACCTGTTCAAAGGTATGGGCGGGCGTAAGGTGAAGCGGCGGCTTTCCGTTGCCGCGAGTTACAACATCCTAATTGATGAGGAAGCGGACAAACTGCTCGACCCCGAGATGGTCACGAAGGAGGCAATGCGCTCGGTGGAGCAGAGCGGCATCGTCTTCATTGATGAGATCGACAAGGTCTGCGCGCGGGCCGACGCACGCGGTGCCGATGTGTCCCGCGAAGGCGTGCAGCGCGATTTGCTGCCGTTGATCGAAGGGACGACCGTTTCAACGAAGCATGGGCCGGTGAAGACCGACCATATCCTGTTCATCGCTTCGGGCGCGTTTCATATCGCCAAGCCCAGCGACCTGTTGCCGGAACTCCAAGGCCGCCTGCCAATCCGCGTGAACCTGCGGGCGCTGACGGAAGAGGATTTTGTGCGCATCCTGACCGAAACAGACAATGCGCTGACCCGGCAATATACCGCGCTGATGGCAACCGAAGAGGTTGAAGTCACATTCACCGAAGAAGGCATCGCGGCGCTGGCCAAGATCGCGGCGGAGGTCAATGAAAGTGTCGAAAACATCGGTGCGCGGCGGCTTTACACCGTGTTGGAGCGGGTCTTTGAAGAGCTTAGCTTTACGGCACCGGATAAGTCGGGGCAGGCGGTGACGGTTGATGCGGCTTTCGTGGAAGAAAACCACGGCGAATTGACGCGTAGTACGGATCTCAGCCGTTACGTTTTGTAAGTGTTCGCTGTTAGAACGGGGCATGACACGCCGCCAAATCACCCGACGTTCTCTTCTTTGCGGAGCAGCTGTTCTGCCTTTGGCGGCCTGCGGCGGCATTCCTGACCTGATGATCGTGCCGGAAGCGGCGGAGGTTGGAACGGCGGAAACCGTGTTTGTGGCCACAAACCGCGTTTTTGAGGACGGGCAATTCCAGACCGCGCGGCAGGAGGCTCTGTCGTTCACGCGCTTCACGGTGGAAATTCCACCCAATCGTGAAACCGGCGCGGTGCAGCCCGCGCGTGGTGGCAGGCGCGGGCCGGACCTGCAAACCGAATTTGTGGCCAGCAGTGGCGATCACCTGAACGGTCGTGCAGCATTCCGCGCCGCGCTGCGTGAGGAAGCGCGCAGCAAAGGTGTGCAGGAGGCGATGATTTTCATCCATGGTTTCGCCAGCACCATCGGCACCGGCCTCTACCGCACAGCTCAGATTCGTTACGATTTCCAGATTCCGGGCGTTGCGGTGCACTACGCCTGGCCCAGCGCCGGAAGTCCGTTGGGCTATGCCTACGACCGGGATTCGAGCCTGTTTGCACGTGATGGGCTGGAGCAATTGATCGATGATATTCTAGCGGCTGGCCTAAACGTTGTGCTGACTGCGCATTCGCTTGGGTCGACCGTGGTGATGGAAGTTCTGCGCCAACTTCGGATCGGCGGGCGCGCGAATGTACTGGCGCGGATCAATGGCGTCATCCTGTTCTCGCCTGACGTTGATGTGGATGTTTTCCGTAGCCAAGCGGATCGGATTGGAGAGCTTCCACAGCCCTTCGTCATTTTCACATCGCAACGCGATCAGGCCTTGCGGCTTTCGGCGCGGATCACCGGGCAGCCGGAACGGGTCGGCAACCTCGCCATTCCCGATGCGCTTGGTGACTATGAAATCACGATCATCGACGTCTCCGCGTTCCGGGGTGGTGTGCGGGATACGTTCAATCACTTCTCGGGCGCGAGCTCGCCGGCTGTGGTGCAAATCCTCAACGATGCGGCCGGTGTGAACAATTCGTTCGAGCAGAGCAACGATCAACGGCCAGGCATTCTTCCCGGAACCATCCTGACGATTCAGAATGCCACGCAGATTTTGCTGAGCCCAATCTCTGCGAACTAGTTTCGCCGCTTCAGGTAGACGTAATACGCGCCCCCGCCGCCATGCTTTTGGTGCGCCTCGCGGATATTGAGGATCATCAACCCAAGCGGCGGCGATTGCAGCCAACTTGGCACCTGATGCTTTAGCACGCCGCGTCGGATCGGGATTGGTCCACCGCCGTCACGATCCTTGCCCTTGCCGGTGATAATCAGAACGAGCCGCAGGTTCCGCTCATAGGCGCTGCTGATGAAAGAGATCAGGGCGGGATGTGCTTCGGCCAAAACCATCCCGTGCAGGTCGATCCGATCTTCGGGCTTCAGCTTGCCCCGCATCATCCGCTTGTGGGTGCCGTGATCCATCCGCACGGGCGCATGGGCAAGCCGGCTGGAAAGTGTCGGCGCGTGGTTGATCGGGTTGGCGGAGAAGGAGGCTTTTTCTCCGATCCGAAAGGCGGGCAGACGTTCCGCCGTTGTCATCGTCTCGCGCCGTATTGGGGGTTTCGGAGTGGCGGCCTCGGGCGCGATTTTTGGCGCGCCGCTTCGGTCCATGGGTGTCGCGGTGGAGGCCACTTTATTCCAAAGGGCCTTATCCTCTTCGGACAGGCCGCGCTTTCCGCGACGCGCCATGTCTCACGCGTCCGGGATCAGCTGATGCGCGCGCTCGATGGGCAGCAAAACGACCATGCGACCAGGATCACGGATTACGCCCGCCGCATCCCCGGCCTCATCCCCGAAACCAAAGAAAATGTCCGCCCGTTGCGGCCCCTGGATCGCGCCGCCGGTATCCTGCGCGATCATCAAGCGACGGATGGGGCCGTCGCCATCTTTCTCAATCCAGACCGGAGCACCAAGCGGCGTGTAATCGGGGTCCACAGCAATCGTCCTGTGGGGTGTGATGTTCCGGTTCATCGCACCCAGTGGGCCAAGGTTCGGGTCGGCGATATCAACCTCGCGGAAAAACACATAGCTGGGGTTATGGTGCAGCAACGTTTGCCCGGCGACCGGGTTGCGCCGGACCCATGCCTGGATCACCTGGGCCGAAACCTGATGAGGTTGATAGACACCGCGCCGGACAAGCTCTTGCCCGACGGAGCGGTATTCATGCCCGTTCCGCCCGCCATATCCGACGCGCAGGAAACCGCCCTCGGCCAGCCGGATACGACCTGAGCCCTGAATTTGCAGAAAGAACAGCTCCACCGGGTCATCGACCCAAGCAATCTCAAGCCCACGGCCTTCCAGCACACGGGTTTCTTCAATCTCCCGCCGTGACAGCCATTGACCGTTCACTTCAGGCGGTAAGCGGTAGACGGGATAGCGATAGCGGCTGGTGCGATTGCGGGACCCGCTTAACTCCGGCTCGTAGTAACCGGTGAACAGCGCCGGGTCTTCGCCGCCGATCAGCACAGGCCGAAAGAATAGCTCAAAGAAAGTACGCGCGTCGGGGGCTGTTTCGGCGACCGCGCATAAGGCCTCCCAATCCGAGCCCTCAAGATCCATGCAAGTGTTGCGAAAAACGGAAAGGGCCGCGGAATGATCATCCTCGGCCCATCCATCCAGATCGTCGAACGTCAGAAGCTGCACGGGTTCATCTGCCGTGGCAGCCGTGGCGGTAAGCGCCAGAGCAATCGCAACCGCGCGCAGTCCCATCGTTCATCCGTCAGTTGCCACCAGGGCCCAGTTCGGATCATCGGCACCCATCGTGCGCGCGAAGGTCCAGACATCGCGTTGGCGCTTAATCTCAGATGGATCGCCTTCGATGATCTCCCGGTCGGAATTGCGGACGACGCTGGTCAGCTCCCCCACGAACCGCACGGTGATCTCGGCCAAGTTCGTGTCGCGGTCGAAAGTCGCCGATTGCAGGGCGATGTCACGTACGCCGACAAATTCGGCCTCAATGCTCAGGCCCTGTTCGTTGCGCTGGTTTATGACCGTCTCGAAGGTCTCCATCACATCATCGGCGAGGAATGGCTTCAGACCGTCAACATCGCCGCTTTCGAAGGACATCAGGATCATCTCATAGGCCTGACGCGCGCCGCCCAAGAATTCACCGACGTTAAAGCCCGGCTCGGCCATCTTCATGGCAGCGAGCGCTTTGGCGCCGTCGGAACCATCTTCGACATGGTCGGTGATATCTTCGTCCGGGCCGCCGTCGATCACTTCAAACTCACGGCGGGCTCCACTTCCGGATGCTCCGGGGCGGGCGGGCGGGCGTTCATACCCCTCGCGGGACCCAAGGACTGAGCGCAGGCGCAGGATAAGAAAAATCGCGACGCCGGCCAGGACCAGCAAGGACAAAAGAGACGAGTTCATGGCACCTCGGCGGGGGAATGGGTTCAAAACCGGTGTAGCAGCCACATATGTAAGGCAGGGGTGGGGTCAAGTCCATGACGGCCCATCTGCGGCATAAGGCCATTTGTCAGAGGAAACGCGCCCATGCGCCTGCTTTTGTTGTTCATTGCGGTCCCGTTGATCGAGATAGCTTTATTTATTCAAGTCGGCGGATGGCTTGGATTGTGGCCCACATTGGCGATTGTGGTGCTGACGGCGATTGCCGGAACCATGCTGGTGAAGAGCCAGGGGGCGCAGGCGATGGCGCAATTGCGGACGTCTTTTGATGATCTCCGCGACCCGACAGAGCCGCTGGCCCATGGCGCGATGATCCTGTTTTCCGGCGCGCTTTTGCTGACGCCGGGGTTTTTCACCGACATCGTGGGCTTTGCCCTGCTGGTGCCGGGCGTGCGCAACTTCGTTCTGCGCGAGGCCAAGAAGCGCGTGACCGTTCACACGGTGAACACGGATCGCGGATGGCAGCCGCAGCAGGATGAGACGATCATTGAAGGCACCTACAGTGACGCCGATGAAGATCGCCCCGCAGGTCCTTCCGGTTGGACACGCCATTGAGGCCCGGTCGCGGGCCTGTTATGTCGCCTGCGACTTTAGTTTCAGGAGAATGACGCATGTCCGACGCTTCGGCCAATGGCGATACCGAAAACGGCGCGGCCCAGCCGGCCGCCCAACTTCCCAAGATGCAGATCCTTGGCCAGTTCATCCGCGACCTGTCGTTTGAAAATGCCGCCGTGCAAAACGCTGTCGTAGCGCAGGGTCAGCCGGACATTCAGGTTCAGGTGGCCCTCGACGCCCGCAAACGCACGACCGAAAACCAATACGACGTCATCATGAAACTGAAGGTCGAATCGAAAACCAAGGAAGATGAGCCGAAGTCGGTTTTCCTGATTGAGCTTGAGTATGGCGGCGTCTTCTCCATCGAGAATATTGCCGAGCAGCAGTTGCATCCATTTCTGATGATCGAATGCCCCCGGATGCTGTTCCCGTTTGTGCGCCGCATCATCTCGGACGTAACGCGTGACGGTGGCTATCCGCCGCTGAACCTCGATCAGATGGATTTCGTGGCGCTTTATCGTCAGCAGCTTCAGGCCCGTCAGGCGCAACAACCGCCCGCTGGCACCGCCTGATTTACTGGAAGCGCGTCCAGAGCGCGCTTTCCCCAAGACCTTCGACAAAGGCCGCATGTGCGGCCCTTTCGTTTTCCGTGACACGGTTTGCCAGTGCGGCGGGGCGCGGTTTCGGCCGCCAATCCTCACCCTGATCGGCCGTATTCTGGCGGGACTGCGTTTGCGACAGAGCGAAATCTGGCTGCTTTCCACCTGTCAGTTCCAGATAGACCTCGGCCAAGATCTCCGAGTCGAGTAATGCGCCGTGCAACGTGCGGTTGGAATTGTCGATGCCGAACCGGCGGCAGAGGGCATCCAGTGACGCGGGGGAGCCGGGAAACCGGCTGCGCGCGATTTTTAACGTATCGAGGGCCTGATCGTTGGGAAGCAGCGGTTTGTTCGCCCACTCAAGCTCCGCATTCAAAAATCGCATATCGAATTCAGCGTTGTGGATCACCATCTTGGCGTCACCCACGAAATCGAGAAACTCCTGCGCGACGGCGGCGAACAGAGGTTTGTCTGCGAGAAAATCATCGCCGATGCCATGCACCTCAAATGCCTCGTTCGGCATTCCGCGTTCGGGGTTGATGTATTGATGATAGGTCTTGCCCGTCGGCACTTGATTAACCAATTCCACCGCCCCGATCTCAACGATCCGATGACGCGGAGTGTCGAAAGGGTTGAGGCCCGTGGTTTCGGTATCGAGGACGATTTCTCTCATCTCAGGTCAGCTCTGCTACGATTTTGGACACCGCATCTTGTGCCATATCTATCGTGGAAGTGTCTATGATGTAGTCGGCGCGGTCGCATTTCTCGGCATCTGGGGTCTGGCGTGACAGAATATTTGCGAAATCCTCTTCCGTCATCGTGCCCCTCTCCAACACCCGCGCGCGTTGGGTTTCGGCATCAACCGACACAACGGCAACCTTGTCGCAAGCGGCATCGAGGCCGGTTTCGAACAAGAGCGGCACGTCCAGAACGACCAATCCGTCACGGCTCGCAAGAAACTCGGCCCGGCTTTGCGCGACCAGCGGATGAACGATGGCATTGATACGGTCGAGAACGCTTGGATCTTCCGCGATCAGTTCCCGCAAATGTCCGCGATCCACATGACCGTACGCCCCAACCGAACCCGGAAATGCAGCGTTCAACAGATCCGGCGCCGGCCCGCCCGGTGCATAAAGTTCGTGAACCGTCGCGTCGGCATCCCAGACCGGTACGCCCCGCTCCCGAAACATCTGCGCTGTTGTGCTTTTTCCCATCCCGATAGACCCGGTCAGGCCAAGGACAATCATCCGCCAAGAACCGCCGCGCGCAGGTCGTCATCGACCATTGGCGTGTAGCTGAACCACCGCTCAAATCCCGGCACGGCTTGATGTAGCAACATGCCCAACCCATCTACGGTTTCGCAGCCTCGTTCCGCCGCCTCTCGCAACAGATCGGTTTCAAGCGGCGTGTAGACGATGTCCGTCACCACGGTCGGGGGCGAAAGCCGCGACAGGTCGATGGACAAGGGCGCTTGCCCTTCCATCCCCAGAGCGGTCGTGTTCACAATCAACGCGCAATCGCCCACCAGGTCGGCAATCTGCGTCCAATCTATCGGCGAAACGCGTGCCCCGAATTGTTCGCGCAAACCATCGGCCCGTGCCCTTGTACGGTTGGCGACGTGCACAATCGGCGCGCCGTCTGAGATCAGGCCGGACACAATCGCCTTCGCGGCCCCGCCCGAACCCAAGACCAGCGCGGGACCAGCCGACGCCGTCCACCCCGGCAAGCTTTGTCGAATATTCGAAAGGAACCCCATCCCATCCGTATTATCCGCCTGAATGCGCCCATCCGCCGTGAAGGTCAGGGTATTCGCGGCCCCGATCAACGCCGCACGGTCAGTCACGCTATCGGACAGCGACAGCACCAGCTCTTTATGGGGAAGCGTCACATTGGCACCGACAAATCCCATACGCGGCAGAACGCCCAGCGCCTCGGGCAAATCTGTGTGGTTGATGTGCAGCGGCACGTAATGCCCCTTCAGCCCATAGCGCTTCAGCCAATGGCCGTGCAGGCGCGGCGATAGGGAATGGGCGATGGGATCGCCAATCACGCCAGCCAGGGGGATCATGTCTTTGCTCATGTGCCCAACATATCGCGCAATCGCAGATGGGAAAGGATCTCAAGCAACGGCAACCCAAGGACCGAGAACCAATCGCCTTCAATCCGCGAAAAAAGCCGCGCACCAAACTTCTCGGCTTGATAGGCCCCGACGCAATAGGAGACTTCTGGCCAGGCCTGCGCCAGATAATCTTCGATCTGCGCGTCAGACAGCGAATGCATCGTCATGCGAACGACGCCGACGTGCCGCCAGACCGGCTTGTTGTCTTCATAAAGCACAGCGGCGGACATCAGATGATGCGTCTTCCCTTGCAAGCGCTTCAAATGCTCGCCTGCTTCCGCCACATCACGCGCCTTCCCGAAGATTTCACCCTTCAACGCCAACAACTGATCGCAGCCCAGCACCAACGTCTCAGGACCCACACCTTCCGCCACCTTACGCGCTTTGAATTCGGCCAATGTATCCGCCACGTCGCGTGGCCCAGCCCCTTCGGCCTGCAACGATTCGCGGATCGCCGCTTCGTCCACACGCGCGGGCCGCGATTCGACCGTCAGGCCGGCGTTTTCCAGCATCTCCCACCGGATGGGGGAGGAGGAGGCAAGGATAAGGCTAACCATCTTCTGGGGAACTCTGTGGAAATCTCGCGGATCACTATGGGCGGAATGTGAACCGTTCAGCAAGTTCCGCGTCTTGCGCCCAAGTTCGCCGGTTTTTCGAAGAACGATCAAGGCGTTTTGCCCGGGTGTGGAATCTTCTCTGGGAAACTTAGACGACAGATGTTTGCATCTGCAATGAATGCCTTGTCCACAGGTTTTTCCGGCGCGCATATCTCGTAAGTTACTGTACTAAATACCTAAAATCACTTTCAACATACTCAAAGGCTATCTTCAACCAATGAATCAAACTCCAATAACCCCGTGGATAACTCCCTCAATTCTGAGTTTTCTCGGAAATCCACGGCACAACAACAAACAACAATCTTCTTCTTTTCTTTTTCTTATTTATTGGTGGGCGCCGCAAACACCTGCGCGTTGACATAGAAAAGGGAAGTCCTTACCTCCCATTCTTGCACTCCGTCCGGAGACGCAGCCTCACTATGACAGACCTTCGCCGCCCTGACCAATGTCAGGCAGTCGATCTATGGAAGAATTCCCATGACAACCGAATCCCTCAGCCTTGCTGATCTGAAAGCCAAATCGCCCAAAGACCTTTTGGCCATGGCGGAAGAGCTTGAGATCGAGAACGCCTCGACCATGCGCAAAGGCGACATGATGTTCGAGATCCTGCGCGAGCGGGCGGAGGAAGGCTGGGAAATCTCCGGTGACGGTGTGCTTGAGGTTCTGCAAGACGGCTTCGGTTTCCTACGCAGCCCTGAGGCCAACTACCTTCCCGGTCCCGATGACATCTATGTCTCGCCCGAGATGATCCGCCTGCATTCCCTGCGCACCGGAGACACCGTCGAAGGTGTCATCACCGCACCCAAGGAGAGTGAGCGGTATTTCTGCCTGGTCACCTGCACGCTTATCAATTTCGAGGCACCTGAGAAGGCCCGTCATAAGGTCGCCTTCGACAACCTGACGCCACTATACCCTGATGAGCGTCTGAAGATGGAGATCGAAGATCCCACCATCAAAGACCGTTCTGCTCGTATCATTGACCTCGTCGCGCCCATCGGCAAAGGCCAGCGTGCGTTGATCACCGCGCCGCCGCGCACCGGTAAGACGGTTCTGATGCAGAACATCGCGCATTCGATCGAGACCAATCATCCCGAGTGCTACCTGATCGTTCTTCTGATCGACGAACGCCCCGAAGAAGTCACCGACATGCAGCGCTCGGTGAAGGGGGAGGTTGTGTCCTCTACCTTTGACGAACCCGCGACGCGCCACGTGGCTGTGTCCGAGATGGTCATCGAAAAGGCGAAGCGTCTGGTTGAACACAAGCGCGATGTTGTAATCCTGCTCGACTCGATCACCCGTCTGGGTCGTGCGTTCAACACCGTTGTTCCGTCGTCAGGCAAGGTTCTGACCGGTGGTGTGGATGCGAACGCCCTGCAACGCCCCAAGCGTTTCTTTGGTGCTGCGCGGAATATCGAGGAAGGCGGCTCGCTCACGATCATCGCCACCGCGCTGATCGACACCGGCAGTCGGATGGACGAGGTGATCTTCGAAGAATTCAAAGGCACGGGTAACAGCGAAATCGTTCTGGATCGCAAGATCGCCGACAAGCGCGTTTACCCCGCGATGGACATCCTTAAGTCCGGCACAAGGAAAGAGGATCTGCTGGTCGACAAAAGCGACCTGGCCAAGACCTTCGTTCTTCGCCGCATCTTGAACCCGATGGGCACGACCGATGCCATCGAGTTCCTGATCTCAAAGCTCAAACAGACGAAGTCCAATTCTGAGTTCTTCGACTCAATGAACACCTAAGGGCGCCGCGCAATGCACACCGTTTTCGCCCTGGCCACCGCCCGGGGGAAAGCGGGCGTCGCCATTATCCGAGTATCCGGCCCCGAGGCTGCGCCGATTGGCGTGGCCTTGTGTGGTTCGCTGCCCGAGCCGGGGCATCATGCGCTTCGTGTTGTGCGAGATGCGAAGAATAACGTTCTAGATCAAGCACTTGTGCTATTTTTCCGAGATCCGAATAGCTTTACGGGCGAAGATGTTCTGGAATTGCATCTCCACGGCAGTATCGCCGTTATCCGTGCTGTCGAAGCCGCCATTTCCGCCACCGGTTTGGCGCGGGAAGCGGAGGCTGGCGAATTCACCAAGCGCGCGCTTCTGAACGACCGCCTCGACCTTGCGCAAGTCGAAGGCTTGGGCGATTTGGTTGAGGCTGAGACAGAGGCTCAGCGACAGCAAGCGCAGCGCGTGTTCTCTGGCGCTTTGTCCAAGAAAATGGGCGCTCTGAGAGACATGGGTATCCGCGCGGCAGCGCTTCTGACCGCAACGATTGATTTCGCTGATGAAGAGGTTCCGGTGGATGTCTCGCCAGAGGTTCGGGAACTTCTGAATGGGCTAATCGCAGACCTCACTGCCGAAATCGAAGGCTCCCGTGTGGCGGAACGGGTGCGCGATGGGCTCGAAGTTGCGATTCTAGGTGCCCCCAATGCAGGGAAATCCACCCTCCTGAACGCGCTGGCGGGCCGTGAGATTGCGATCACGTCTGATATCGCCGGAACTACACGCGACGTGATCGAGGCGCGCTTGGACATCGGCGGCTTGGCTGTAACCTTCCTGGACACAGCTGGCCTGCGGGACTCCGGGGATACGGTTGAAAAGATCGGCATCTCCCGCGCGATTGATCGTGCCGCCGCCGCGGATCTACGGGTCTTGCTGAAGACGGACGACTTTGCTGTTCCCTCAGCGCTGCAAGGAAAGATCGACCTGGAATACGGTGCCAAAGGCGATTTGACTGGCGAAGGTTTGTCGGGCCTTACGGGGCAAGGGTTGGATGTGCTCATCAAGGATATCTCCGACATCCTGTCTCAACGTGTGGCTCAGGTAAAAACCGCGATTTCCGCACGGCAACGCGGTGGTATGCAGCGCGCGGTGAGCGAATTTGAGCAGGCGTTAACCACGTTGTACGGTTCAGGTGAGGTGGAGATTGCCGCCCAACACGTGCAAGACGGCCTCCATGCGCTTGACTCGGTCATTGGCCGTGTGGATGTAGAGAACATTCTCGGCGAAATTTTCTCCCGGTTCTGTATCGGGAAATAGGAGTGTTTCACGTGAAACATCCGGACTTCGATGTTGTTGTGGTTGGCGGCGGACACGCTGGCGTAGAGGCGGCGGATGCTGCCCATCGGGCTGGTGCGCACACAGCATTGGTAACGCTGCGCGCCGCGGATCTCGGCGTCATGTCCTGCAACCCGGCTATCGGCGGCCTGGGAAAAGGCCATCTTGTGCGCGAGATTGATGCCCTCGGCGGAATCATGGGCCGCGCGGCTGACGCATCCGGTATCCAGTACCGCCTGCTCAACCGCCGCAAAGGCGCCGCAGTGCAAGGCCCCAGAACCCAATCCGACCGCGCGCTCTACGCCGAGGCTATCCGTTCCCATGTTGCGGCTTCGGCAGGCCTCACCCTGATTGAAGGTGAAGTTGCGGACCTCGTCGAACATGGTGAGCGTATCTGCGGGGTTGTCCTTGCTGACGGCAGTGAAATCAACGCAGGCGCTGTTGTGCTGACAACCGGCACCTTCCTGCGCGGCATCATCCATATCGGCGATCGCAAGATCGAAGGCGGCCGCATGGGTGACAAACCTGCGGTCCGGTTGGCGGAACGCATGATGGGGATGGATCTGCCCCTTGGTCGCCTCAAAACAGGCACGCCACCGCGCATCAAGAGTGCGTCGATCAACTGGGATATCCTGGAAGAGCAGCAGGCGGACGAAGATCCGACCTTCTTTTCCTTCCTGACGACTGAGGTGCAGGCGCGTCAGGTCGCATGTGGCATCACCCATACGAACACCAAAACGCACGAGATCATTCAGCAAAATCTGAGCCGCTCAGCCATGTATGGCGGCATGATCGAGGGCGTTGGACCGCGCTATTGCCCGTCGATTGAGGACAAAGTGGTCCGATTCAGCGACAAAGACTCGCACCAGATTTTCCTTGAACCTGAGGGGTTAACCTCTGATCTGGTTTACCCCAACGGGATCTCGACTTCGCTGCCTGAAGATGTGCAGCACGAGTACGTGTATTCCATTGTTGGCCTCGAGGCGGCTGAAATTCAGCAGCCCGGATACGCTATCGAATATGACTACGTTGATCCGACGTGTTTGACCGCTCAGCTGGAGCTGCGTGCGCGGAAAGGCCTTTATCTCGCGGGGCAAATCAACGGCACCACTGGATATGAAGAGGCGGCGGCGCAGGGGCTGGTAGCTGGTCTTTCAGCCGCTTTGCAGGTCCAAGGCCGCGATCCGATCACCTTCAGCCGCCGCGAAAGCTACATCGGAGTGATGATCGATGATCTTATCACCCGTGGCGTGGCGGAGCCCTATCGGATGTTCACGTCGCGCGCTGAATACCGACTGTCCCTACGCGCTGACAATGCCGATGAGCGTTTGACGCCATTGGCGCTGAGTCTCGGTTTGATTGGCGAAGCGCGGAAGCGTGTGTTCACAGAGAAGATGGAGCGTTTGCAGCAGGGTCGCGACCTTCTGAACTCGATGACCGCAACACCGAAGGAGGCCACAGCCGTTGGTATTACCGTCAATGCAGACGGGAAGCGGCGGACCGGGATGGACTATCTTGCGTTCCCCGACCTCGACGCGTCGGACCTGATCGGCATAGCGCCAGAGCTTGCCGATCTGGATGATGCAACAGCGCGCCAGCTCAAGATTGAGGCGACGTACGCAACCTATGTGGCGCGCCAGAAGAAAGATGCCGAGGCGCTTGGGCGGGATGAGGCGAAGCAGATTCCTCGCGATTTTCCATATGGCGAGGTCATTGGCTTGTCGAACGAGCTGCGCTCAAAGCTGTCCCGCGTGCAGCCGTCGACGCTTGGACAAGCCGGGCGCATTGATGGGATGACGCCAGCCGCGTTGGCTCTGATCCTGACAAAGCTGCGCCAGATGGATCGGAAATCCGCGTGACAGAAGAGGACGCCAAGGATTGGCTCGCTGCGCGTGTTTCACGTGAAACACTGGAGCGGTTGAAGATATACCACGGCTTACTTCTAAAATGGCAGCGCACGGTTAATCTCGTAGCGCCAGCGTCGCTCGATTATGCGTGGGAGCGGCATTTTGTCGATTCCGCGCAGTTGTTTTCGATGCTTCCGGAAGGCGCCACCCGCTGGCTTGATCTTGGGTCGGGCGGTGGTTTTCCCGGACTCGTGATCGTTGCAATGGGTGCAGAAAACGAACCGAATATCGAGGTTACACTGGTTGAAAGCGACATTCGAAAATGTGGGTTCTTGCGAGAGGTGGCCCGTGCAATGGGCGTGCGCGTTCACATTTTGTCGCGACGGATTGGGGACATTCCGCAGCAATCGGCCGATGTTATCTCAGCCCGCGCGTTGAGTGGTCTGTCTGCTCTGATCGAACACGCAAAGCCGCATTTGACGACCAACACACGTCTGCTCTTTCCGAAAGGCGGCGCGTGGCGGGAAGAGGTTGAAACCCTTCCAGCACACTGGCAGATGATATGTGACCCCGTGCCCAGTGTGACCCATCCGGACGCGGTCATTCTGAAATTCGACGTCAGCCAACTGAAGGATGAAGCCTGAGATGCGCATTCTAGCGATCACCAATCAGAAGGGCGGCGTCGGGAAGACGACAACGGCGATCAACCTTGGGGCGACGCTAGCGTCCATGGAATACAAGGTTTTGATCGTTGATCTGGATCCGCAGGGTAATGCTTCCACCGGCCTTGGGATTGAGCCTTCGGAGCGGGTGAAAACGACCTACGACTTGCTGCTGGATGGGGCGGCGTTGGCGGATGTGGCGATGGAGACGGAGGTTGAAAATCTTTGGATAGCGCCCGCGACTACGGATTTGAGCTCGACTGATGTCGAGCTCGGGCAGCGGGATAATCGCGTGTTTCTGTTAAAGGAGGCTTTTGCGGCTCCCGCGCCTTACGACTACGTTCTGATCGATTGCCCGCCATCCCTAAGCCTGCTGACATTGAACGCATTGACCGCGGCGCATTCATTGTTAGTGCCCTTGCAGGCAGAATTCTTTGCTTTGGAAGGCCTGTCACAATTAATGCTGACGGTGCGTGAGGTGCGGGAAACCGCGAACCCGGCGCTACGGATCGAGGGCGTGGTTTTGACGATGCACGACTCGCGGATGAACCTGAGCAAGCAGGTGGAAGAGGATGCGCGGGCCACTTTGGGCGATCTGGTGTTTGATACGATTGTTCCCAGAAACGTTCGGTTGAGCGAGGCGCCGTCTTTTGCGCTTCCGGTGATTGCCTACGATCCGGCGTCGAAGGGCAGCCAGGCCTACATCGATCTGGCCAATGAATTGTTGGATCGCGAACCGCAAACGCAGGAGAGCGCATAATGGCACGGTCGACCGAGAAACGGGGTTTGGGGCGCGGGCTTTCGGCCCTGATGGCGGATATTGAGCCGGGCCGAAGCGAAGAGGCGGCGGGGGATCAGCCAAGTGCTGCGCCACGGCCGGATCGGACGATTCCGATTGAGGATATTGGGCCGAACCCAGATCAGCCGCGCCGCACCTTCGATGAGCAGGCCTTGCGCGAATTATCGGCGTCGATCCGGGCGCATGGGATCATTCAGCCACTAATTGTGCGACCCGATCCTGCGGCACAGGGAAAGTATCAGATCG
The DNA here is from genome assembly GCA_947500415.1 of uncultured Roseicyclus sp. Classification (GTDB taxonomy): domain Bacteria; phylum Pseudomonadota; class Alphaproteobacteria; order Rhodobacterales; family Rhodobacteraceae; genus Gymnodinialimonas. Next base: position 316,205 of record CANMRT010000004.1, on the reverse strand, counting down.
TTGCAGGTGAGCGGCGTTGGCGTGCGGCGCAGATGTCTCAACTTCACGAAGTGCCCGCATTGGTACGCGAGTTTGACGACGATGAGGTGCTGCAAGTTGCGATTATTGAGAACGTTCAGCGCGCGGACCTGAACCCGATTGAAGAGGCGCAAGGTTACAAGCAGTTGATGGAGCGGTTTGGGCACACGCAGTTGGCGTTGTCGACGGCGATGGGTAAGAGCCGGAGCCATTTGGCAAATGTCATGCGGCTGCTTCAGTTGCCCGATGAGATTCAGGCGATGGTGCGGGACGGTGAACTGACGTCGGGCCACGCGCGGGCGTTGTTGACGGCGGAGAACCCGCTGGCGCTGGCCGTGCGCGCGATTTCTGAGGGCATGTCGGTGCGTGAGGTGGAGAAAGCGGCGAAAGCGCCATCCACGAGCGGGACGTCGCGTGAGGCATCGGCACCGGAGAAGGATGCGGACACACGGGCGTTGGAAGCGGATCTTTCAGCGGCTTTGTCGATGAAGGTGGAAATTGGCCACGACGCAGGGTCCGGCGGTGGGACGATGTCCATTAAATACAAAGACTTAGAACAACTTGATGACCTGATGCGTAAACTGAGCGCGTCCTGAGGGTTCAGGCGAGAAGATCGCGTAGGATACCGTTCAGGACCGGACGACCCGCCTTTGTTGCGGCGATGTGGTCGCCAGATTGTTCAATTAATCCAAGATCTTGCAGGTTTTGAATTCGAATGGCTTCAAGGGGAGCGCCATTAAGTTGCGCAAACCGCATAAGGTCGGAGCCTTCGGCAAGGCGCAGCGACATCATCAGGTATTCTTCGGCTTGTTCCTGCGGTGTGATCGACGTGCGAAGCGTTTCTCCGGTGCCACGTTGCGAAACCGCGTTGAGCCATTTCTGAGGCTGGAGTTCGGTTTCGGTGGCACAGCGCAGTCCATTCAGCGTCAACCGACCGTGCGCACCCGGGCCGATTCCGACGAAATCCCCACAACGCCAATAAATCAGGTTGTGCCGGGATTGGGCCATGTCGGCGGCGTGGTTGGAGATCTCGTACGCGGGCAGACCGGCGTTGTCACAGATCTCCTGCGTGGCGTCGTAGAGGTCGGCGGCGAGGTCTTCGGTGGGTAGGCCTTTGAGGCCGCCTTTGTCGTGGCGCGCGCCGAAGGCGGTGTCGGGCTCAATGGTGAGCTGATAGAGGGAAAGGTGGTCGATTCCCCAAGTTAGAGCCTGTTTCAGCTCCGCCTGCCAATCCGCGAGGCTTTGGTCTTGGCGGGCGTAGATCAGGTCAAAACTGACCCGCTCAAAGCAGGATCGGGCGAAGTCGAAGGCGGAGTGCGCCTCTGCCACAGTGTGCAGACGACCGAGGCGGCGGAGGTCCTCGTCGTTGAGCGCCTGAATCCCCATGGAGACCCGCGAAATACCCGCTTGGCGGAAGCCTTCGAAGCGGGAGGCTTCGACTGAGGACGGGTTCGCCTCTAGCGTGATTTCGATGTCGTTGGCAGAGGGCCAGCAGTCGTGCACCGTTTCCAAGATCCTCGCGACCGTATTGGGCTGCATGAGGGAGGGCGTTCCGCCGCCGAAGAACACGCTTTGCAAGGTGCGGCCTTCGGTTTCAGAGGCAGTGCGGCGGAGTTCTGAGAGGTAGGCCGTGAGCCAGGCGGAATGATCGATCTTGGCCGCGACGTGGCTGTTGAAGTCGCAGTAGGGGCATTTCGCCTCACAAAACGGCCAATGGATATAGAGGCCGAAACCGCCGGCCTCCCAATCAGGCATCGCCAAAGATCTTCACAAGCTGTTCGACAGCGCGGGCGCGGTGGCTGATCTTGTTCTTTTCCCAGCGGTCCATCTCACCGAATGTGATGTCGTAACCATCGGGCTGAAAAATGGGGTCATACCCGTGGCCCTGATCACCGCGCATGGGCCAAACGACTTGACCCGCCATCACGCCGGGAAAGACTTCGTCATGGCCGTCGGGCCAGGCGAGGACGAGGGTGCAGCAGAAGCGGGCGGTACGGGGGAAAGTCGCGTTGGCGGCTTCCAGCTTGTCGTGGGTGACACGCATGGCCATTTCGAAATCGCGGCCATTTGGGGTTTCAGCCCAATCGGCGGTGTAGACACCGGGCGCACCGTCGAGGGCGTCGATTTCAATGCCGCTGTCGTCGGAGAGGGCGGGGAGGCCGGTGGCTTGCGCTGCTGCATGGGCCTTGGTGCGGGCGTTTTCGACGAAGGTGGTGCCGTCTTCGGGCGGTTCGGGCAGGTTGTGGTCCTTAGCGCCGGTGACTTTGATGCCGAAGGGGTCGAGCAGGTGGCGCATTTCATCCAGTTTGCCCTGGTTATGCGTGGCCACCAGAAGCTCGGACCCCATGAAGCGACGCATCAGCTGGTGGCCGCGTTCTGGGCTGCGACGAGTTCCGCGATGCCCTTTTCGGCGAGGCCGTAGAGCTCGTTGAATTGATCGCGGGAGAATGTGGCACCCTCTGCGCTGGCCTGAAGTTCAACAACCTGTCCAGCGCCGGTCATCACGAAGTTGCCGTCGGTCCCGGCCTCCGAATCCTCGGGGTAGTCGAGGTCGAGCACGGGCTGACCGGCATAGATGCCGCAAGATACGGCGGCGATGTTGTCGGTGATAGGGTCAGTGATGATGTCCCCCGCTTTCAGGAGCTTATTGACTGCAAGGCGCAGCGCGACCCAGCCACCGGTGATGGAGGCGCAGCGGGTGCCGCCGTCGGCCTGGATCACGTCACAGTCCACGGTGATTTGCCGCTCACCAAGCGCATTGCGGTCAATGCAGGCGCGCAAGCTGCGACCGATGAGGCGTTGGATTTCCTGCGTCCGGCCCGATTGCTTTCCAGCCGCGGCTTCGCGGCGACCGCGCGTGTGGGTGGCGCGGGGCAACATACCGTATTCCGCCGTCACCCAGCCCTGACCGGAATTCCGCAGAAACGGCGGCACGCGTTCCTCGAGAGAGGCGGTGCATAGCACATGGGTTTCGCCGCACCGGATCAGGCAGGATCCCTCAGCATGGCGCGTCACGCCGGTCTCAATGGAAATTGGGCGTATTTCGTCTAGGTTTCGACCGGAAGGACGCATAAATATCTCCTGATATTTTTAGGCTGTGCCCTGCGGGGATAATCCGGCAGGCTTGCGGCCTGCAACCCCGAATGGACGAGTTCAACGAACGAGACGATGACGGAACAAGGTAAAATCCTGGATGAATTGAACGACCGCTCGCGTGAAGTGTTCCGGCGGATCGTTGAGGGCTACCTCGATAGCGGCGCGCCGGTGGGCTCCCGCTCCTTGACGCGTGAGATGTCGGAGAAGGTCTCGGCGGCGACGATCCGCAATGTGATGCAGGATCTGGAATACCTTGGTTTGCTGGACAGCCCGCACATTTCGGCGGGGCGGGTGCCCACGCAGATGGGGCTGCGGATGTTTGTCGATGGGTTCCTGGAGACAGGTGATCTGTCGCGGGATGACAAACATGCGTTGGATGAGACGTTGGGGGCGAATGCGTCAGATGTGCCTGCGCTGCTGGATCGGGTCGGATCTGCGCTGTCTGCCGCAACCCATGGGGCGAGTTTGGTTCTGACGCCTAAGCATGAGGCGCCGATCCAGCATATCGAGTTTGTGCCCCTTTCGGCCGAGCAGGCCCTGGTGGTGCTGGTCTTCTCGGATGGGCATGTCGAAAACCGTTTGTTCACACCGCCCTTAGGGACGACGCCAAGCGCGATGCGGGAGGCGGCGAATTTCCTGAATGCGCGGATTGGAGGGCAGACTGTGACCTCCATCCGCAGTCAACTTGTGGCGGATATGGAGACGCGGCGGCGGGAGATTGATGATCTCGCGTCCGGCCTGATTGATTCTGGATTGGCCGTTTGGGACGACAACGACCAACAATCGGCGCGGCTTATCGTGCGTGGGCGGTCGAATCTCCTGTCGGATACGCAGGAATCAGAGGATCTGGAACGGATCAGAACGCTGTTTGACGACCTCGAACGCAAACGTGACATCGCGGAATTCCTTGAATTGACGGAAGAGGGCGATGGTGTGCGCATTTTCATCGGCTCAGAGAACAAGTTGTTCTCACTTTCGGGTTCCTCTCTGGTGGTCTCTCCCTATATGAACGCTGATCGTAAGATTGTGGGTGCTGTCGGAGTGATCGGACCGACGCGCCTGAATTACGGACGTATCGTTCCGATCGTTGATTATACGGCGCAGCTGGTTGGTAAGTTGATTTCCGACCGCGCGTGAGAGGCCAATGGGGCAAGTGACTATGGGCGAACCGAAAGACGACCAGTTTTACGAAGATGATCAGGCTGAGCCAAAGGTGAGCCTGGCAGAAGATGGTCTGGGCGATATGCCCGAAATGGAAGAGGGATTCGGTGCGGGCGCTGAAGCTGTGATTGCGGCGCTTGAAGCGGAACGTGATGAAACGCGCGACCGGATGCTGCGTGCCTTGGCTGAGGCCGAGAATATGCGCAAACGGGCAGATCGGGATCGCCGCGAAGCCGAGCAATACGGCGGATCAAAACTGTCGCGCGATTTGCTTCCCGTGTTCGACAATCTGAGGCGCGCACTGGAAGCGTCGGATGAGGCGTCGAAAGAAACAGCGGGTGCGTTGATCGAAGGCGTGGAGCTGACGCTGAAGGAACTCATCAGCGTGTTCGGCAAGCACGGGATCACGCCGATCGAGCCGGAAGTGGGTGATCGGTTCGACCCGCAGCTACATCAGGCGATGTTCGAGGCGCCGCTGCCTGAGACGAAGGCGGGCGACATCATTCAGGTCTCGGCGACGGGGTTCATGTTGCACGACCGTTTGCTGCGCCCGGCGCAGGTCGGTGTGTCGTCTAATCCGGCGGGCTGAGTTTAGCCTTCAGCTCATAGAGCAAGTTCAAAGCTTCACGCGCCGTCATCTCGTCAGGATGCACGGCGCGTAGTTTTTCTTCGACCTCGGATGGCTTTGATGCGCGCGGTGCGGGGGCTGGTGTCGCGCTGAAGAGTGGCAGGTCATCGATCACGGCTTTGCGGTCGCCGCCTTCGCGTTCGCCTTTTTCGAGCGCATCGAGAACGGTTTGCGCGCGGGTGATGACGCTGTCCGGTAGACCCGCGAGTTTGGCGACCTGCACACCGTAGGACCGATCCGCCGCCCCTTCGCGGACCTCGTGGAGGAAGATTACCTCGCCCTCCCATTCCTTCACCGCCATCGTCGCATTGGTCAGGCCGTCGAGCTTGGCCGAAAGGGATGTCATTTCGTGATAGTGGGTCGCGAAAAGGGCACGGCATTGATTGGTTTCGTGCAGGTGTTCGAGCGTGGCCCAGGCGATGGAGAGGCCGTCATAGGTGGCGGTGCCGCGGCCGATTTCATCGAGGATCACCAGGGCGCGGTCATCGGCCTGGTTCAGGATCGTCGCGGTTTCGACCATTTCGACCATGAAGGTGGAGCGGCCACGGGCGAGATCGTCGGAGGCGCCAACCCGGCTGAACACCTGGCTGACGAGGCCGATTTTGGCGCGGCTGGCAGGGACAAAACTGCCGATTTGAGCCAGAATCGCAATCAGGGCGTTTTGGCGGAGGTAGGTGGATTTACCGGCCATGTTAGGGCCGGTCAGAAGGCTGATGGCGGCCCCGTCTTCGGCGGTGAGTGTACAGTTGTTGGCGATGAAAGGCTCACCATCTTTGGCCAGCGCCGCCTCCACAACGGGGTGGCGGCCGCCTTCGATTTCGAACGTGCGATCCTCGGTCATTTCGGGTTGGACCCAATCGCCTTCTCGGGCGCGGCGGGCGAGCGCATTGGCGAGGTCAAGCTCGGCCAGACCTCGGGCGGCGTCACCTATCTTGTCCTGTTGTTCAAGGATGGCGTCGCGAAGGGACGCGAAGAGCGTGCGCTCGATCTCAAGCGCGCGGTTACCGGCGTTGAGGATCTTGGTTTCGAGCTCCGAGAGTTCGACGGTGGTGAACCGAACCGCGTTTGCGGTGGTCTGGCGGTGGATGAACCGTTCGCTGAGCGGCGGGTTCAGCATTTTTTCGGCGTGGGTGGCCGTGGTTTCGATGAAGTAGCCCAGAACATTGTTGTGCTTGATTTTGAGGGTCTGGACGCCAGAAGCCGCAACATATTCGGCCTGCATCTTAGCGATCACCCCGCGCCCCTCGTCGCGGAGGGTGCGGGCCTCATCCAGTTCTTCGTGGTAGCCGGGGGCGATTAGTCCGCCATCGCGGAGTTGAACCGGAGGCTCGGCGACGAGGGCGGAATCCAGCAGGTCGATGAGTTGACTGTGTCCTGTGAGGGCGTCCACTGCGTCGGCCAAAAGGGTGGGTAAGTCGATGCTTTCGAGGCGCTGCTGCAGATGATTTGCGCCTATGAGGCCGTCACGGATAGCGGCCAGATCGCGGGGGCCGCCCCGGTCGAGGGACAGACGCGACAGAGCGCGGTCGAGATCAGGAATGCGGCGGAGTTCAGCCTCTAGTTCGTCTCTAACGAGCGTGTCAGAGACGCAGAACGCGACGGCATTGTGTCGCGCGCGGATGGTATCGAGATCGGTGGACGGGCCGGTGAGGCGACGTTCAAGAAGGCGCGCGCCGCCAGCGGTCAGGGTTCGATCGAGGACGGAGAGAAGCGAATTCGCCCGCCCGCCCGACAGCGCGTGGGTGAGTTCCAGATTGCGCCGCGTGGCGGTGTCGAGCTGCAGAAGGCGGTCCGCTTGTTGCTTACGTGGGGCGCGAAGCAATGGGAGCGCGCCTTTTTGGGTTAGCTCCAGATAGTCGATCAGCGCGCCCATGGCGCTGAGTTCGGGGCGGGTGAAATTGCCGAACCCTTCCAGGGTCGAGACGTTGAAAAGCGCGGAAAGACGCTTTTCGGCGGAGGCGGAGTCGAAAGAACCGGGCGACAGCGGTGTGACGGCGGCACCGAGTTCGATCATGGCGTCCTGCCGGGCGACCTCCAACCCATCCGATACCAAGACCTCCTTCGGAGAGAGCCGGGCCAATTCCGGACCAAGGCGCACAGGCGGGCAGACCATAACACGGAAATCGCCGGTGGAGATGTCACACCACGCAAGGGCCGCATCGCCGCGCACCTCCGAATATGCGGCAAGGTAGTTGTGGCGACGTGCTTCAAGCAGGGTGTCTTCGGTCAATGTCCCAGGCGTAACCAAACGCACCACATCACGGTTCACGACCGATTTGGAGCCGCGCTTTTTCGCCTCATCCGGGCTTTCCAACTGCTCGCCGATGGCAACACGGAAACCCTTTCGGATCAGGGTCAAAAGGTAGGCTTCGGCACTATGCGCGGGCACCCCGCACATTGGGATATCGTCGCCGTCATGCTTGCCGCGTTTGGTCAGCGCGATGTCCAAGGCCTCCGCTGCGGCGACGGCATCGTCAAAGAACATCTCGTAGAAATCACCCATGCGATAGAACAGAATCGCGTCCGGATACTGGGCCTTGATCTCAAGATATTGCGCCATCATCGGCGTGACTTGCGCGTTCATATCCGCACCCCCCGGGCGGGAATCTACGCAAGTGAACGGCGGGTTTGAAGCGCAATCGGTTGCGAGCCTGCTGATCCCCGCGCTATGCCGGTCGGGCACCGTCAGGGAGAGCGCGTAATGGCCGACAAACAGAAGATCACCCGTGAAGAGGCGCTGGCCTATCATTTGGAGCCTGCGCCCGGGAAGATCGACATCAACGCGTCGACGCCGATGGCCACGCAGCGGGACCTGTCGCTGGCCTATTCACCGGGTGTCGCAGTGCCGTGTGAGGTAATCGCGGAAAAGCCTGAGACGGCCTACGACTACACGTCGAAGGGCAACCTGGTTGCGGTGATCTCGAACGGGACGGCGGTGCTGGGATTGGGGAACCTTGGGGCGTTGGCGTCCAAACCGGTGATGGAAGGTAAGGCGGTTCTGTTCAAACGGTTCGCGGATGTGAACTCGATTGATATCGAGCTGGATACCGAAGACGTCGACGAATTCGTCAACGCTGTGAAGCTGATGGGGCCGACATTCGGGGGCATCAACCTAGAGGATATCAAAGCGCCCGAATGCTTCATGATCGAGCAGCAGCTGAAGGAGATCATGGACATTCCGGTGTTCCATGATGACCAGCACGGCACGGCGGTGATTTGTGCGGCGGGCCTGATTAATGCGCTGCATCTGAGCGGCAAGAAGATCGGGGATTGTAAGATCGTCTTGAATGGCGCTGGGGCCGCCGGGATTGCTTGCATTGAACTGCTGAAAGCGATGGGTGCGCGGCACGAGAACTGCATCGTCTGCGATACGAAAGGCGTGATTTATCAGGGGCGTACCGAGGGCATGAATCAGTGGAAATCTGGTCATGCGATCACGACTAAGCTGCGCACGCTGGAAGAGGCGATGGTTGATGCAGACGTGTTTCTGGGCGTGTCGGTGAAGGGCGCCGTGACACCGGACATGGTGAAAAGCATGGCCGACAACCCGGTGATCTTTGCCATGGCGAACCCCGATCCTGAGATCACGCCGGAAGAGGCGCAAGCGGTGCGCGCGGATGCGATCGTGGCGACGGGACGCTCGGACTATCCAAACCAGGTAAACAACGTTCTGGGCTTCCCGTATCTTTTCCGGGGCGCGCTGGATGTTCATGCGCGGGCGATCAATGACGAGATGAAGATTGCCTGTGCCCGGGCTCTCGCTGAGCTGGCACGAGAGGATGTGCCGGATGAGGTCGCGATGGCGTATGGACGGAAGCTAAGCTTCGGACGGGATTACATTATTCCGACGCCGTTCGATCCACGCTTGATCTACACGATCCCGCCGGCGGTTGCGCAGGCTGGGATGGATACGGGGGCTGCGCGGCGGCCGATCATTGATCTGGACGGATACGCCAAGGATTTGCAGGCGCGGATGGATCCGACCTCATCGATCTTGCAGGGAGTTTACGCGCGGGCGCGGAATGCTCAGGCGCGGATGATCTTTGCGGAGGGCGATGATGTTCGTGTGCTGCGCGCGGCGGTTGCGTATCAGCGGCAAGGGCTTGGGAAAGCGCTGGTCGTTGGGCGCGATGCGGATGTGAAGGAGAAGCTTGAGGGCGCGGGGCTGGGCGATGCTGTGCGCGAGTTGGAAATCGTCAATGCGGCGAATACCCGGCACCTCGATACCTACAAGGATTTCCTCTACGAGCGGCTCCAGCGTAAAGGGCACGATTCAAGCGACATTCACCGGCTTGCGGCGCGGGATCGGCACGTGTTCTCAAGTTTGATGCTAGCCCATGGACATGGCGACGGGCTGGTGACGGGCGCGACCCGGAAATCGGCGCAGGCGCTTGAGATGATTGGCAAAGTCTTTGATGTGAAGGCCGAAGATGGGGCGGTTGGCGTGACCGCTTTGCTGCACAAAGGGCGCATCGTTTTGATTGGCGATACGCTGGTGCATGAATGGCCGTCGGATCAGGATTTGGCGTTGATTGCGGAGCGTGGAGCGGCAGTGGCGCGGGGGCTGGGGTTGGAGCCTCGGGTCGCTTTTGTCAGCTTCTCGACCTTTGGGTATCCGGTGTCTGAACGGGCAGAAAAGATGCACCATGCGGCCAGTGTTTTGGACGCTAAGGGCGCGGATTTTGAGTACGAGGGCGAGATGACGGTGGACGTGGCGCTGAACCCGGCGACGCGGGAGCAGTATCCGTTTAACCGTTTGTCCGGGCCCGCGAATATCCTGGTTGTTCCGGCGCGGCATTCGGCTTCGATCTCTGTGAAGCTGATGCAGGAAATGGCGGGGGCGACGGTGATTGGGCCGATTTTGACGGGGCTGGATCGTCCGGTTCAGATCGCTTCGACGGTGAGCACGGCGAACGACATTCTGAATATGGCGGTGATGGCGGCTTGTGAGATTGGACGGGTTTGAGGGGCCGTTTTCGACGTAAGAACCTGTAGTGAATCTGTAGTTTTTTTATAACTACCAAGATGTAGTGGGTAGCGTTGCCGCACACACAATCGAAAAAGCCCCCGACCGGAAGCGGCGGGGGTTTTTTGTTGTGGTTGCGCATCCGGGCCAAGGCCCGATCTACGGAGTCACTCTTTGATCGAATCCCAGAAGGTTTTGACCTTGTCGAAGAAGCCCGTGGCGTTCGGGTTATTCGACTTCTTGAGGCTCTCATCGAGTTGCTTCAGAAGCTCCCGCTGATCGCCAGTCAGGTTCACGGGCGTCTCAATCTGAAGCTCGATATACATGTCGCCTTGGCCGGGGCCACGGAGGGCTGGCATGCCCTTGCCGCGCAGGCGCATCTGGCGTCCGGATTGCGACCCCTCGGGGACGCGCACGCGGGAGCGGCCACCGTCGATGGTGGGCACTTCGATTTCACCGCCAAGGGCGGCGGAGACCATGGAGACCGGGACGCGGCAGAAGAGGTCCATGCCGTCGCGCTGGAACAACGGATGGTCGGCCACTTCAACGAAGATGTAGAGGTCGCCTTGCGGACCGCCACGCAGACCAGCTTCGCCTTCACCGGACAGACGGATGCGGGTGCCGGTTTCAACGCCTGCGGGGATGTTTACCGAAAGCGCGCGTTCTTTTTCCGTCCGTCCAGCGCCACCACAGGTGCGGCAGGGGTTTTTCACGATTTGACCCATGCCGGAGCATGTCGGGCAGGTGCGTTCAACGGTAAAGAAGCCTTGCTGGGCGCGGACCTTGCCCATGCCGGAGCATGTTGGGCAGGTTGTTGGCTCCGCGCCTGCTTCGGACCCCGTGCCATCGCAGCTGTCGCAGGCGACGGAGGCGGGAACGGTGATCTGCTTCGTCAGACCCGAATGCGCCTCTTCGAGAGAGATTTTCAGGTTGTAGCGCAGATCCGAGCCGCGGGAGGCGCGGTTGCGCCCGCCACCGGGACGGCCGCGCTGGCCCCCCATGAAATCGCCGAAGAGATCTTCGAACACATCCGAGAAGGCGGAGGCGAAGTCGCCCTGCCCGCCGGGATTGGCGCGTGGGCCACCACCCATGCCACCGTCAAAGGCCGCGTGACCGAAGCGGTCGTAGGCGGCTTTCTTATCGGCGTCTTTCAGGACGTCGTAAGCCTCATTCGCTTCTTTGAACTGGGCTTCTGCGTCAGGATTGTCTGCGTTGCGGTCGGGGTGAAGTTCTTTCGCCTTCTTGCGATAGGCCTTCTTGATCTCGTCCGCAGGGGCGCCTTTGGCGACGCCAAGCACTTCGTAATAATCGCGTTTTGCCATGAGTTTCCCTTTCGGAAATACATGGGCCGGCCAGGGAGGTCCCCAGCCGGCCGCATGGGGTCAAATCGCGATCAGCCGCGGTTGCGGTCGTCGTCGTTCAGATCTTCGAAGTCGGCATCGACGATGTCTTCATCGACACCGCGTTGTTCGTCTTCGTCCGCATCACCATCGTCGGAGCCCGCTTCGGATTTCTCCTGCTCGGCCTTGTAGATGGCCTCGCCCAGACGCATGGCTGCTTCGGTGACGTTCTGAATGCCGCCTTTGATCTTGGCTGCATCCTCGGACTCGAGGGTCTCTTTAAGCGCGTTCACAGCAAGTTCGATCGCTTCCACGGTGGAGGCGTCGACCTTGTCGCCGTGATCTTCCAGCGACTTCTCGGTGCCGTGGATGAGGCTTTCGGCCTGGTTCTTGGTTTCCACCAGATCGCGGCGATCCTTGTCAGCCTCGGCGTTTTCCTCGGCTTCGCGGACCATCCGGTCGATGTCATCATCGCTGAGACCACCGGAGGCCTGGATCGTGATCTGCTGTTCCTTGCCGGTGCCCTTGTCTTTGGCGCCGACCGACACGATACCATTGGCGTCGATGTCAAAGGTAACCTCGATCTGCGGCACGCCACGCGGAGCGGGCGGGATGTTTTCGAGGTTGAACTGGCCCAGCATCTTGTTGTCTGCGGCCATCTCACGCTCACCCTGGAAAACGCGGATCGTCACGGCGTTTTGGTTGTCTTCCGCGGTTGAGAAGATTTGGCTCTTCTTCGTAGGGATCGTCGTGTTGCGGTCGATCAGGCGGGTGAAGACACCGCCAAGGGTTTCGATGCCGAGCGACAATGGCGTCACGTCGAGGAGAACCACGTCTTTGACGTCGCCTTGCAGAACACCGGCCTGAACGGCGGCGCCCATGGCGACGACTTCGTCGGGGTTCACACCCTTGTGGGGCTCTTTGCCGAAGAAGTTGGTCACTTCCTCGATCACCTTGGGCATACGGGTCATGCCGCCGACGAGGACAACTTCGTCAATCTCACCCTTGGAGAGGCCTGCATCTTTCAACGCGGCCGCGCAGGGCTTGAGCGACGCCTTGATCAGGTCGGAGACGAGGCTTTCCAGCTTGGCGCGGGTCAGCTTCATGACCATGTGCAAAGGCTGACCGTTGGCGCCCATCGAGATGAACGGTTGGTTGATCTCGGTCTGGGTGGAAGACGACAGTTCGATCTTCGCCTTCTCTGCCGCTTCCTTCAGGCGCTGGAGCGCCATCTTGTCTTGCGTCAGATCGACGGAATTCTCTTTTTTGAATTCGTCGGCGAGGTAGTTCACGATCCGCATGTCAAAGTCTTCACCGCCGAGGAACGTGTCGCCGTTGGTGGATTTCACTTCGAAGAGGCCGTCGTCGATTTCCAGGATGGTCACGTCGAAGGTACCGCCGCCGAGGTCATAAACGGCGATGGTTTTGGTTTCATCCTTGTCGAGGCCGTAAGCCAGCGCGGCAGCCGTCGGCTCGTTGATGATACGCAGTACTTCGAGGCCCGCGATCTTGCCGGCGTCTTTGGTGGCCTGACGCTGGGCGTCGTTGAAGTATGCGGGAACGGTGATGACCGCTTGGGTCACGTCTTCGCCGAGGTAGGATTCGGCGGTTTCCTTCATCTTCTGCAGAATGAACGCGGAGATTTGGGAGGGAGAGTATTTCTCACCCTTGGCTTCCACCCAGGCGTCGCCATTGCCGCCGTCGACAATCGCGAAGGGCAGGTTCTTTTTGTCCTTCTCCAGATGTTCATCATCAATCCGGCGGCCCACCAGGCGCTTGACGCCGAAGATGGTGTTTTCCGGGTTGGTAACGGCCTGACGCTTGGCGGCTTGGCCAGCAAGGCGCTCGTCATCCGTGAAGGCGATGATGGAAGGCGTGGTACGCGCGCCTTCGGAATTCTCAATCACGCGCGGCTGCGAGCCGTCCATGATTGCAACGCAGGAGTTCGTCGTACCGAGGTCGATACCGATTACTTTGGCCATGAGTCATGTCCCTTTCTTAAAGCGAACAGGCGGGAGCGGGTCCGAGTTGCGGCCCCCGTGCCGCCATTGCCAATGACTGAAGTGAGCACCAAGGTGCCCGTGTGAGTTCGGTGGGTATATAAGTAGCGGGTTTTGGGGCTGCAAGCGGTCCCGAGCACGGGAATTGCAGGGAAATTGCGATGATTGTCGATGTGGGCGGCATAAAGGTGCATCAAGGCGTGCTTGATCCGGGCCAACAGGCCGATTTGGTGGAGCAGGTGCGCCGCGTTGTGCGAGCGGCTCATCTGTTCCGGCCCGAGACGAAACGGGGGCAAAAGATGTCGGTCCGCATGACCTCAGCCGGGCGGTACGGGTGGATATCGGATCGGGCGGGGTATCGGTATGAGCGAGAGCATCCCGACGGCGGCGAGTGGCCCCCAATTCCATCAATTGCCAAGCAAATCTGGCGTGATCTGTCGGGGGCGCATTGCGACCCGCAGTCCTGCCTTATTAACTTCTATGATGCGGACGCGAAGATGGGGATGCATCAGGACAGGGACGAGGCGAATTTTGAGATGCCGGTTGTCTCAATCTCTTTGGGGGATGATGCACAGTTCCGCGTTGGAGGGACCGAGCGGGGTGGAAAGACGCAGTCCGTCTGGTTGAACTCCGGTGATGTGGCCGTGATGGGCGGAGAGGCGCGGCTAAATTTCCATGGAATCGACAAGCTGCGCCCGGGATCCTCGACGCTGCTGCCCAACGGGGGGCGCATCAACCTAACGTTGCGAGTCGTCGACTAAAGCGTTTCGGTTTGAACCTGCGTCGGCAGATCAAATCGAAGCGCCGACGACCGTTCGGCGTTGCGCGCGTTTCGAGACACGCTGATGTCTCAGGTTTGTCTCGAAACGCTTTAGGCTTTAGCGTTTGGCATTCCAGCTCGCCGAGGCGTGGAGGCGGGTATAATGTTCCAACATCATCCCGATCAGCAGAGCGACCAAAGAGAAGTAGAACGGATACGCCACATTCGTGTTGTGGGGGATGTAGTTCACGAACACATATCCACGGGTTTGGTCGATGACGTGAAATAGTGGGTTCCAGGTAAAGATCGGCAGCATCATGGCGGGCATCATGTTTGCTACGAACATCTTGCCGGAGAAGATCATGTTGGCGCGGATGTAAACCATCGACAAGATGCCGACCACATCCGGAAACCAGATGTTCAGGGCCATGAAAACGATGCCGAGGGTAACGCCCAGGAACCAAACCAGGATGAACATTCCAAACGCCCCGGACCAATTGTGGAATTCAACCGGCTCGATCAACACATGGATCATCAACAGGACGCACATCAGTGCGATGAACTTGGTGTAAAGCGTCGAAAGCGCTGAAGAGCAGATCGCCACAAGCGTGTTCATGGGCGCGTGTTGCATCATGTCGCTTGTGGGGCCTTCGGACCCCATCACAGTGCGCAACGTCTGGATGTGCGTCAGGTAAAGGAAGATCCCGGACATCAGGTACAAAAGATAGTTGCCCCGGATCGCCATGGAGCGGCCGCCGAGTATGCTGAACATGAAATAGAAAGCGGCGATGAACAGAAGGCTTTGAACAATCGACAGCGCGATGGCGAGAATCGCATTGCCGTGGGTCTTGCGGACCTTGCGAGCAGATGCGTGGAACGTGACCTCACAAAAGTTGAAGATCAGGCCGAGCATGGACCGGGTATGTGGAGTGCTTTCGAACATCGTCGGTCCTTGCCTGCCTAAGTGGGACAGTGCGGTTTGTTTGGGTTCGCCCGAATAAGGCGACGCTTGCCGTTCCCACCGCTGCGGACGATAACGCATCAGGTGTTAATTTTCAATTCAACCGCATGTGAGGCGCGATGGATCACCAGAAACTTGTTGCCGTGATGCGCGAAGCCGCGCTTGAGGCGGGCGATGTCATCATGCAGGTCTATGAAGCGGATGATTTCGACGTGAAGGTCAAATCCGACAACAGCCCGGTGACAGAGGCCGATGAAAAGGCCGATGCCGTGATCTCACGCCATTTGCGAGCCGCTTTTCCGGACGTGACCTTGGTGACGGAAGAGCAGGCCGATAGTCACGATCTGAGTGCCGCGCAGTTCCTGATTGTCGATCCCTTGGACGGCACGAAAGAGTTCATCAAGCGGCGCGGTGATTTCACGGTGAACATCGCTTTGGTCGAGGATGGCGTGCCGGTTCGCGGGATCGTTTATGCGCCTGCGAAGGGCCGGCTGTTCTACACAGATGCCAATGGTGTGAGTGTTGAAGAACAGGGGCCATTCGACCCGAATGAGCCTGGTAGGGTCGTGAAGATGGCTGTGTCTGACCCTGATAACGGGGCATTGCGTGTCGTGGCGTCGAAGTCGCACCGGGATCAGGCGACAGATGACTACATCAAAAAATATGCCCATGCGGATATGAAATCCGCGGGCTCTTCGTTGAAGTTCTGTCTGGTGGCAACCGGAGAGGCCGACATCTATCCACGCCTGGGCCGGACGATGGAATGGGACACGGCGGCGGGTGATGCCGTGTTGCGTGGTGCGGGCGGCAAGATGGTCCGGTTCGAGGATCACGCGACGTTTGATTATGGCAAGGAAGGTTTCGCCAACGGGTTCTTTATCGCCTACGCGCCGGGTGTGGAGTTGAAGCAGCCGTGAGTGTCGTTTGCGTCATTCCCGCGCGCTATGCCTCCACGCGCTATCCCGGCAAACCGCTGGCGATGCTGCGCGGTGCGACGGGTGAGGCGCGCAGTCTGATCGAACGTTCCTGGCGGGCGGCCCAGGATGTTGCGGGGCTCGATGCGGTTTACGTGGCCACGGATGATGAGCGGATCGCAGAGGCATCGCGTGCGTTTGGGGCGGAAGTTCTGATGACGTCGTCCGAGGCGCGCAACGGGACCGAACGCTGTGCCGAGGCGCTTGAGATTCTGGGCGATGTTGAGATGGTGGTGAACCTGCAGGGCGACGCGCCGCTGACGCCACATTGGTTTCTTGAGGAATTGGTGGCGGGGTTGCGGGCGGACAGCCAGGCGGCTTTGGCGACCCCGATCCTGCGGTGTGATGGGGAGACGTTGGCAGCGTTGAAAGCCGACCGGGCGGCTGGGCGTGTTGGTGGGACGACGGCAGTGGCCGATAGCAAGCAACGGGCGCTCTATTTTTCCAAGGAAGTGGTTCCTTTTACGTCCGAGAATTACGCGGCAGACGCGGATACGCCGGTGTTTCATCATGTGGGCGTTTACGCCTATCGACCCTGGGCGCTGCGGGCCTATCCGCATTGGTCTATTGGGCCGTTAGAGACGCTAGAAGGGCTGGAGCAGCTGCGGTTTCTTGAGGCGGGGCATCCGGTGCTTTGCGTCGAAGTCGAAGCGCGCGGGTCCAAGTTTTGGGAGCTGAACAACCCCGAAGACATTCCAAGGATCGAGGCCATGATGGCCGAGATGGGGACGGAGTGACCCCCGCCGACCTGAGCGTTGTTGTCGTCAGCGCCGGTCGCCCGGAGGCTTTGCATCGGTGTTTGCTCGGGTTGTCTCAATTGGCCCATGCTGGGTGCGAAGTTGTGGTTGTCGCTGATGCCGTGGGGCAAGCGGCGGTTCAGCCGTTCGCGGATCGCATCAAACTTTTGCCGCAAGAGGCGCCTAACATCTCAGCCGCGCGGAATGCGGGGATTGAGGCGGCGTCGGGTCGAATTATCGCCTTCGTTGATGATGACGCGGTGCCTGAACCAAGCTGGGCGGATGCGGTTCTTGAGGCCTTTGCGGATCCTGAATTGGTGGCTGTAACCGGGCCTGTCTTGGGTCGGAACGGGATTTCGCTGCAATGGGGCCCGCTTGCGGTGAATGGATTGGCGCAGGATATTCCGAGTGATCCTGATGCGCCGATTAGAGACGGTTTCGCGCGGAAGCTGCAAGGCACGAACATGGCGTTTCGGCGGGAGGTATTTGCGCAAATTGGTGGCTTTGACGAAGCGCTGCACTTCTATCTCGACGATACGGATATGGCGCTGCGCATTGGGCGGGCTGGGTTGACGACGGCTTGGGTTGACGGCGCCGTTGTGCATCACGGGTTTCAGGCCAGTGCGCGCCGGACGGAGGACCGCGTTCCGCTGAGCTTGTTTGATATCGGCGCGTCGACTTCGGTGTATTTGCGCAAACATGCGGGCGGTGCGGATACTGCGGAGGCGGTCCGTGATCTGGAGGCCGGGCAGAGTAGCCGGTTGTTGCGGTTGGCGAAGATCAAGAAGCTCGACGCGGACAAGATGCGCGGTTTGATGGAGAGCTTGCGGGCGGGCCTGGCGGAGGGGGAGTCCCGGGAGAGTAGTGAGCGGGAAATGGTGCTCGACCCCGGCGCGTTTGTGCCTTTTGTGGCCAATGATCCCCCGTCGCCGATCTTGCTGTCGGGGCGCCCGTTTCAGCGGATGCGCCTGCATCGGGAGGCAACCGCCGCCGTGGCGAATGGCCAACCCGTGAGCCTGTTCATCTTTGAGCCGACCCCGCGCAAGCACAAGGTCAGCTTCACTGACGGGGGTTGGTGGGAGCAGAATGGCGGTCTGTTTGGCCCTTCGGATCGTAGTGAGCCGAGGTTTCAAATGCACTCATTTCAAGGGCGTTTGGCCTGCGAAGTCCGTCGCATTTCTGCCACGCGCTGTATACAGCATGGCGGGGACACGAATTGATGATTTCCCACTTCATGATCTTTCGTTAAGCTTTAATGCATAACAAGAAAGCTGCGCGCACCGGAAAACCGGGCGACGCTAGAAGAGGCAAGGCATGAAGAAGAAAGTAACCAAGGCGATCTTTCCGGTCGCGGGTCTTGGGACCCGTTTCCTTCCGGCTACCAAGTCGATCCCGAAAGAAATCATGACTTTGGTCGACCGCCCCCTGATCCAGTACGCCATCGACGAAGCGCGTGCTGCGGGTATTAAAGAGTTCATCTTCGTAACAAGTCGCGGCAAGTCGGCCCTGGAAGATTATTTCGACCATTCGCCCGAGCTGGAAAACACACTTCGCAAGAAGGGCAAGACAGACATGTTGGAGGAGCTGAAAAGCACCAACATGGACAGCGGCGCGATTGCTTATATCCGCCAACATAAAGCGCTGGGTCTGGGTCACGCCGTGTGGTGTGCCCGTAGGCTTTTGGCGAATGAGCCCTTTGCGGTCATCCTGCCCGACGATGTGATCGCGGCAGAGACGCCGTGCTTGCAGCAGATGGTTGAGGCGCATGCCGAGATCGGGGGCAACATGGTTGCCGCCATGGAAGTGCCGGACGACAAGACGTCCGCCTACGGTGTTCTTGATGTGAAAGAGGACATGGGCAGCGTTGTTTCCGTCAAAGGCATGGTCGAGAAGCCGGATGCCGACAAGGCGCCGTCGAACCTTGCCGTTATCGGGCGCTATATCCTGTCGCCCGACGTTATGGGTCACCTCAACCGGATCAAGACCGGCGCGGGGGGTGAGGTTCAGCTGACCGATGCCATCGCGCAGGAAATCACCAGCGCCGACAACGTCTACGGCTTCCGGTTCAAGGGGCAGCGGTTCGACTGCGGCTCAAAGGCTGGGTTCTTGCAAGCGACGGTGGCTTTCGGGTTGGCGCGCGAAGATCTGCGGGATGAATTCCAGAGCTATCTGGGCGACATGATGTCGGTCCGGAGCGCGGCCCAGTAAGCCGAGTCTGGGGTGGGTGCGTTGTCTTCCGTTCCCGGCCCATGGCTGGACGTGACACGCACCCTGACCCGCGTTGGTCGAGGGGCCGCCACCGGCGTTGATCGGGTCGAGTTGGAATATCTGAAAAGGTTTCTTGAGGACGGATGTGACCGTTTCCTCTGCCGCACGACACGCGGGTTTCTGGTGCTGGATGCATCGGGCGCGCGGCGTTTACTTTATTTGGCGGAAGGACGGCGGGCTTTGGGGTCCGCCGATCTGCTGTCGCGCCTGACGTTTCGTGGGAAGCGCCCCCGGCATCGAGCAGAGGCGGATTTGCGAGCCGTGGCCATTGATCGGTGCCGGCCGGGTGGTTTGCGCCGGATGATTGACGCACAGGGTAGCGGCCCGCGGACCTATTTCAACGTGGGGCATTCCAATCTGTCGGAAGAGGTTCTGTCGACCTTTGGTGATGCGGGGCAGGGTTTTGTCCTGATCCACGATCTGATCCCCATCACCCACCCAGAGTTTGTGGTCGACACGCAGCCGCAAAATTTTGCTGGCCGGATCGAGCGGGTGCGCAGATTTGCGAGCCACGTGATTGCCAATTCAGCGGCGACGGCGGATGCCCTGGCTGCCCATTGGGACGGCGAGGATCGGCGGCCTGAGGTGATCGTGGCTCATCTGGGCGTGGAGGCCGTAGCGGCTGCTTCTGGCTCGCGTGATCCGATGCATTTCGTGATGCTGGGCACGATCGAGCCGCGCAAAAATCACGCGCTGATTGTTGATGCCTGGGAAGGGTTGGCGGCGGAGTTGCCGCCCGATCAGATGCCGCAGCTGCATATCATTGGAAACACCGGCTGGAAGGTCGATGGTCTGATGGCGCGGCTTGAGGCGCATCCGCTGCGCGGCACGGCGATCCACGTTCATGGGCCGCTGCCGGACGCCGAAATGCACGGACATTTGGTGAAGGCGAAAGCGCTGCTGTTTCCGTCTGTGACGGAAGGGTTTGGCTTGCCGCCGCTGGAGGCAGCGATCGCCGGGGCGATCCCTGTCTGTTCGGACCTGCCGGTATTCCGCGAAACACTGGGCGATTGTGCCGTTTACGTAAACAATCCAACGGCGTATCACTGGCAGGAAACGATTAAGCAACTCATTGATGATAAGATGAAGTTGCCGGATCTGGCGAAGGTGAAGATTCCGACCTGGCAGGAGCATTTTGAGATCGTGGCAGGATCTGTCATCGTACGGGATTTGCGGGGCCGTCCATGAAGGCGGTGCGCAGATATGGTTTGCGCCTTGAGCGCAAGCGTTTCCTTGTGCGCGCCTGGCGGAAATCGCGGCGGCTTGATGAGATTGCCAATCGAACCGACGCCATCAAGCCCGCAGATATCCTATGCTTTGTCACCCTGCGGAATGAGCGGATCCGCCTGCCGTATTTCCTGAAATACTACCGCGAGCGTGGCGTCAGCCATTTCCTGTTCGTGGACAATGATAGTGGCGATGGCACGCGGGAGTTTCTGACGGAGCAGCCGGATTGCTCGGTCTGGTGGACGGACGAAAGCTATAAACGGTCCCGGTTCGGGATGGATTGGATCAACCGTTTGCTGCGGCTTTACGGGCATGACCATTGGTGCCTGACGGTCGATCCCGATGAGTTCCTGGTCTATCCGTTTTCGGACACGCGCCCGATTCCGGCTTTGACGGATTGGCTTCAGGCCTCTTCCATCAAAAGCTTCGGTGCGATGTTGCTGGATATGTATCCGAAGGGCCCGATCACGGCGCAGCCTTATGCGGAGGGGCAGAACCCTTTCGATATCGCGTGCTGGTTTGATGCGGGCAATTACTCAATCGCGCGGAATTGGGAATACGGGAACCTGTGGATACAGGGCGGGCCGAGGGCGCGCGCGTTTTTTCAGGACAACCCGGAGCGCGCGCCTGCGTTGAACAAGACGCCGCTGGTGCATTGGCAGAAACACTACGCCTATGCGTCGTCGACCCACATGTTGCTGCCGCGCGGCTTGAACCTCGTCTACGACGAATGGGGGGGTGAGAAGGCGTCGGGTGTTTTGCTGCATGCCAAATTCCTCGACACGTTCACGCAGAAAGCGGCGGAGGAGCTGGACCGTCGTCAGCATTATGCCGCGTCGGCCGAGTACAAAGCCTATGCCGATGGGCTGCGCGACAATCCGGATTTCTGGACGAAATGGTCGGAGAAATACATCAATTGGCGTCAGCTTGAGATCCTCGGCCTTATGTCCAAGGGGAATTGGGCATGAGCACGCTGGGGTTCGTGATGATGTGCCACACCGCGCTGGACCGGGCGGCGCAGGTTGCGCGCCATTGGGCGGAGCGGGATTGCCCGGTTGTGATCCACCTCGACAAACGCGTGGCGAAATCGCGGTTCGATTGGTTGAAACGCGAGATGGCGGATCTGGAGAATGTGAAGTTCTCCAAACGGCACAAATGCGAATGGGGCACGTGGAGCCTTGTGGCGGCGAGCCAGACGGCAGGCGAGCTGATGCTGGAGAAGTTTCCGGGCGTGCGGCACGTTTATCTGGCGTCTGGCTCGTGTCTGCCGTTGCGTCCGGTGGACGAGTTGCAGGCCTATCTGGCCGCGCGTCCGATGACAGATTTCATCGAGTCAGTCACGATCCGCGATGTGGATTGGACGATTGACGGGTTGAACACCGAGCGCTTCCAACTGCGGTTCCCGTTTTCGTGGAAGCGTCACCGGTTTCTGTTCGATCGCTATGTTGAGCTGCAGCGGCGTGTGGGGTTCAAACGCAAGGTGCCTGAGGGGCTGGCGCCGCATCTGGGCAGCCAATGGTGGTGCCTGTCGCGCCAGACGTTGAGCGCGATTTTGCAGGACCCGAAGCGGCGGGAGTTTGACCGATACTTCAAGCTCGTCTGGATTCCGGATGAAAGTTACTGGCAGACGTTGGTGCGGAATTATTCGCGCAACATCGAAAGCCGGTCACTGACCCTGTCGAAGTTCGACTTTCAGGGAAAGCCGCATGTTTTCTACGACGATCACCTGCACCTGCTGAAACGCTCTGACTGCTTCGTGGCGCGCAAGATTTGGCATCGGGCGGATCGGCTCTATGGCGCGTTTCTGGACGATTCCGGGGCGGAGGCGCGCAGGTCTGAACCGACGCCTGGCAAGATTGACCGGGTTTTTGCGAAAGCGCTGGAGCGGCGGACGCAGGGGCGGCCCGGGCTTTATATGCAAAGCCGGTTCCCCAACAGCGAGTGGGAAAATGGCAAGACCGCAGCGCCCTATTCCGTGTTTCAGGGGTTCAACGATCTGTTCCTGGATTTCGAGCCATGGTTGTCGCGGCGGTTGGGCACGTCCGTGCATGGCAATCTGTTTGACCTGAAGCGCGCACGGTTCGCCGGTGATGCGGACACGTATGCCGGGTGCCTTTCGGCAGAGCCTGCCTTGCGCGACTACAATCCTGAGCGATTCCTGACGAACCTGATCTGGAACACGCGCGGGGAGCGGCAGGTGTTCATGTTCGGCCCGCAAGACAATCAGCGGCCCGGTTCATTTATGGCCGGTGACAGCCACGCGCAGATCAGCGTGATTACTGGTGGATGGGCCGTGCGCCTGTTCACGGCGAACCGGAATTTCAGCGACATTCGGACGGAGGCCGCGCGGTTGCAGCGGCGCGAGGTCGAATTCGTGAACACGCTGCGCCATGTGCGGAGCCGGGCGGAAATCCGCATCTGGTCGCTTGCGGAATTCCTGGAAGAGCCGATGGAAAACCTGCAGCGCATTTTGGACGCGATGGAGGGCGCGCAGGCCAGCCGTCTGACGGAAGCGCCGCGTCTGGCTGATCTGACCGGCTTGCCGAAGTTCTTGCAGAACCTGAAGAACCAGGGAATGAACCCGTTCGCCGTGGGCGATTTCCCGCAAGAAGGCGTGGCCCCGCTTCCCGCGGGCGCCGACAACCGCCCCTACCTTGTGAGGTAAGACATGGCCCGCAAATACGACGCGTTTGTTTTGTTCGCTGAGATGCGGACCGGGTCGAATTACCTTGAGGATTCGCTCAATAATTTCGAGAGCATCGATTGTCTGGGAGAGGTCTATAACCCGACCTTTCTGGGCCACCACAACACGTTTGAGATGCATGGCTATGACATGGCCAAGCGGGAAGCGGACCCGCTGGGGCTGTTGGAGGCGATTATCGAGAATGCGGGTGAGGCTTTGCCCGGGTTTCGTCTGTTCCATGACCATGATGACCGCGTGGTGGACCGCGTTTTGCCGGACCCGCGCATTGCCAAGGTGATCCTGACGCGCAATCCGCTCGACAGCTACGTGAGCCGCAAGATCGCCAGTGCGACGGGGCAATGGCGGTTGACCGATCTGAAGCACGCAAAGACCGCGAAGGTGGATTTCGACGCGGCGGAGTTCCGCGATCTGGTGGATACGCTTGGCGGGTTTCAGGAGCGTTTGCGGCGCGGGTTACAGCGCACAGGCCAAGTGGCGTTTCAAATTCGGTATGAGGATATCAACGACGCCGATGTGTTGAACGGGTTGGCGGCGTTCCTCGGCTCCGATGAGCGGGTCGATGCGACGTCAAAGAAGCTGAAGAAGCAAAACCCAAGCCCGCTGCGCGACAAGGTGGCCAACTACGATGAGATGGAGGCGGCGCTGGCCGATCTGGATCGTTTCGGGTTGGAGCGTTCGCCTGAGTTGGAGCCGGAACGTGCCGCACAAGTGCCGAACTTTGTGGCGCATCCCACGCGGGGGTTGCTGTTCTGTCCGATCAAGGGTGGCCCTGAGAATGCAGTGCTCGACTGGATGGGCAAGATTGACGATGTGGGCCGCGACAGGCTGATCCGCAAGATGAGCCAGAAGCAGTTGCGGCAGTGGATGAAGGACAACCCGGGGTTTCGCAGCTTTAGTATTCTACGCCATCCGGTGGCGCGGGCCTACTGCACGTTCAACCGGTTCATCCTGCCCGATGATCGCCCGATGTATGCTGATCCGCGTAAGATTCTGCGGCAGCGGTACAAGATTCCGATTCCTGGGAAGACACCCGGTGAGAATTGGACCGAAGAGGAACAGAAGGCCGCCTTTGCCGGGTTCATCGGGTTCCTGAAGGGTAATCTGAACGGGCAGACGAGTGTTCGGGTTGATCAGGCTTGGGCCACGCAGACGGCGATTTTGCAGGGCATTGCACAGGTGATGGTGCCGCAAGCGGTTGTGCATGAGCATCAGATGAAAGAGGTGCTGCCGACGCTGGCCCATGAGGCTGGGATCGAAGAGGTGCCTAAGGTGGTGGGTGAGGCGATGCCGGGGTCGATTCCGCTAAAGGCGATCTATGACGGGAAGATCGAGCAGGCGCTGATCGACACCTACCGGCGAGACTACATCGGGTTCGGGTTCAAGCGCTGGAACAAGTCGTAGATATTGTGCGTCAGGCGGCTTTGGTCGCCTCATGCTCCGTCATCAGCGCGTAGAGCGCTGCCGGGTCAGAGTTGGCCCGCAGTTTCGCGCAAAGCTCAGGGTCGCGCAGGGTGCGGGAGACGAGCGCGAGGGCTTTGAGGTGGTCAACGCCGGAATCGACCGGTGCCATCAGCGCAAAGACCAGATCGACGGGCTGTCGGTCGGCGGCATCGAAGTCAATCGCACGTTCCAAACGCAGGAAAACGCCGCTAACACGGGTCAGGCCCGGTAGGCGTGTGTGGGGCAGGGCAATGCCGTTGCCCACGCCGGTTGGCCCAAGGCTTTCGCGTTCTTGCAGCGACTCGAAAATGCGGGCTGCGGGGACGTCTACGATCTGCTCGGACAGTTCAGACAGCGATTGAAGCAGGCGCTTCTTGCTGCTGACATCACTCACGACCTTCACGGCCTGCGGTGCAAGCAAATTGGACAAGTCCATGTGTAAGCGTCCCCTGGAATGCCCGGATCGCTCCGGATGCGTTCAACTTCGTTAAGTCGCGGGATCGATCCAGCCTACGTTGCCGTCATCGCGGCGGTAGACAACATTTACCCGGTCGTGTCCTTCGTTGCGGAACACCAACAAGGGTGCGCCCGCGATTTCCATCTGCATGACTGCTTCGCCGACCGACAGGGATGGGATACTGGTTTCCATCTCGGCCACGATGATCGGCTGCAGGCTATCGGGTTCAGACTCTTCATCCGCCCCCTCAGATGAGGCGAGGATATAGGAGGCTCCGCCGAAGACATCAATGGGCTGCGTGCGCTCGCGATGATGGTCTTTCAGGCGGCGTTTGTAGCGGCGCAATTGCTTTTCGAGCTTCTCTGCCGTCGCCTCGAACGCAGCATAGATTTCATGGGCGTGGGCCTTGGCAGAAGCGGTCATGCCGGTAGAAAGGTGGATGGTGGTTTCACATACGAATTCGGACCCGGATTTGGAAAAGATGACGGTCGCGTCGGTGGGGCGTTCAGCATATTTCTCGGCAATGCCACCAAGGTTATCCTGCACATGTGTTTGCAGGGCCTGACCGATCTCGATTTGTTTTCCGCTGATCTGATACCGCATGAAACCTCCGTTTTTTTGGGGCGGCCTGGGGAGTGCTCACGCGTGAGCAGGCCCGCAAGCCTCTGATATTCTTGAATTTTCAAGATATAGGTGATCCGGCGCATGCGTGAGAGTGCAGCAATCGGATCCAGATGAAGCAAAAGCAACCATCCCGAGCATTTGGCGACGAGTCGCCCCCATCTGTCAACGAAAACTCCGTTAAGAGATGCGGAAGGACTGCCCCAGATAGACGCGGCGGACGTTTTCGTCCTGCACCACTTCCTCGGCTGTGCCGGACATGATGATGGAGCCGTCGTGCAGGATATAGGCGCGATCGACGATGGCGAGCGTTTCTTGCACGTTGTGGTCAGTGATCAGCACGCCGATGCCACGGGTCTTCAATTCGGAGACCAGGGCGCGGATGTCGCCTACCGCGATGGGGTCAACACCGGCGAAAGGTTCGTCGAGCAGCACGTAGCGGGGATTTGACGCAAGGCAGCGCGCGATTTCGGCGCGGCGCCGTTCGCCGCCCGATAGCGACAAGGCAGGTGCGCGGCGCAGGTGTTCGATGGAGAATTCGCTGAGGAGTTCTTCCAGACGGTCGCGGCGTTTCTTGCGCTTGGGCTCAACAATTTCAAGGATCGCCATGATGTTGTCTTGCACGCTAAGACCGCGGAAGATCGACATTTCCTGCGGCAAGTAACCGACGCCCGCACGGGCGCGGCGATACATCGGGAACAGCGTGACGTCCTGGCCGTCGATGGTGACGCGGCCGCCGTCGGGTGTGATGAGCCCCGCGATGCAGTAGAAGGATGTCGTTTTGCCTGAGCCGTTGGGACCGAGAAGTGCCACAACCTCACCCCGGTTCAGCTCCAGCGTGACGTCCCGAATAACTGGTCGTCTGCGGTAGCTTTTGCGCAGCTTTTCGACGCGGAGCCCGGCAGAGCCTTCTGTGACATCAAGCGGCATCTTAGTCGCCACCGCCAAGAACCGTGCGCACGCGCCCGTCGACCGAGCCGTTGCCGGTGCGCATGTTCACAACCATGCTGTCGCCCGCGATGGCCGTTGGCCCCTGGGTGACAAGGACATTGCCGGACAGCGTCAGCAGGGACGAGGCGACATCGAAGCGGGCAGACCCGCCTTCGGCGGCATCGGAGCCGCGCGTCACCAGAACCCCGCCGGTGGCAATCACCTCGCGCACATCCTGATCGCCGCCAGCGGTGGCATAGACCACCCGAACGGCGCCGGCGGACATCCGCAGATCGCCCTGCACAACGATGACATTGCCGGTGAAAACGGCCTCACCGGTCGCTTGATCGACGGTCAATCCGTCGGCTGTGACTTCGATGGGCTGGCGTTCATCATAGCTGACGCCGCCGAACCCGATATCGACCTGGGCGGTTGCGGCAGACGTGAGCCAGAGGAAAATGCCCAGAAGGGCGAAAATACGCTTCATGAAAACCCTCTTAATTCTGGGGCTCGTATAGCATCCGAACGGAGCCTGTGAAACGGAGGATTGGCGCACCGTCCACTTCCTCCATTTCCATGGCATCGGCGCTGAGGTCCAAACCCGGCCCGGTAATGTGTACGTGCGTCGGTGCGCGCAGACGCACTTCGTCGAGCGCCATGAGGATCGTTTCGCTTTCCATCCGATAGCCACGCGAGGTTTGCACGGCCACACCATCGGTGAGCGAGGCGAATTGGCGGGCCATGTCGATGTCACCTAAGGCAGCTTGCAGTGTCATCACCTCCGAAATGCCCAGATCGACGCGGCCATCTATGGCTTGCGCGTGAATGCGATCGGTTTGCCCGGTTTCGGCCGTGACGGATTGGGCGAGCAGGATGATCTCCTGATCCTCGCCCACCACGCCTGCGAACCGGGGGGCTGTGACCCGTTGTTCGCGGGTGATCTGGTCGATGTCTACCTCGGCATAGGGCAAGGCGGCGTCAGGGTCCGGTGCGCCAGACAGAAGAAACAGGGTCGACAAGAGGGCAAGCGCGATCAACGGGAGGGTGACTTTCACCCACATCACCGTCTTGGAATAGAGATCGTCGCGCGCCATTGGGTGCCCTTTCGGCTGGACGACCTAGTGAGAGAAGATGTCCGTCTCGGGCCAGCCAGCCAGGTCCAGCTTCGCACGGGTTGGCAGAAACTCAAAACACGCCTGCGCAATTTCGGTGCGACCTTCGCGCGCCAGCATGACGTCGAGCTTGTCTTTCAGTTGGTGCAAATAAAACACGTCGGAGGCGGCGTAGGCCTGCTGCGCAGCGGTGAGTGTTTCTGCGCCCCAGTCTGAGCTTTGTTGCTGTTTTGAGATGTCGGTTTCAAGCAGCTCCTGCAACAGGTTCTTCAAACCGTGGCGGTCTGTGTAGGTGCGTACCAGTTTGGAGGCGATCTTGGTGCAGTAGACCGGCGCGGTCAGGGCGCCGAATGCGTGATACATGACGGCGATGTCGAAGCGCCCGAAGTGGAACAGTTTCAGTGTATCGGGATCGGTCAGAAGGCGGGCCAGATTGGGGGCCTCGGTTTGGCCCTTTTCCACCTGGATCAGATGCGCATTGCCGTCACCATCCGATAGCTGGATCACGCAAAGCCGATCACGATGTGGGTTCAAACCCATGGTTTCGCAATCAATCGCGACTGCGGGGCCAAGGGCCAAATCGTCTGGTAGATCGTTCTGGTAGAGATGGATGGTCATTGGGCGGCCCTTTTTCGCAATGTGTCGTGCTTTAAAGGAAGGATCGTTCGGGGAAAAGCACGAGCCTGTTCCCGGCGAAAGGAAGTCTGGATTTGGTGCAAATTGGGCCAACACTTACCGTTGATCATTGGACCTGCTGACAACCCCAGGCCATTGGTCTAAACGGAGACACCGCAGTCTTGAATGCAAGCCAACCGCTGAAAAGAAAAGAATGAACCGAGCAGCAGAAGCTTCCGAAGTTACACCCGAAAATGCTGAGATTGATCTGCTGGCGTTGCTTGGCATCGTGTGGCGCGGCAAGTGGTGGATCATTTTGTTCGGCACGCTTTGCATGGTGGGTGCGATGTATTACGGGACCCGCGTTGCGGTTCCTATGTATCCCGCGCGCGTCACGATCGCGCTGGATGTCCAAGAACAGCAAGTGATTTCCGAGATCGAGAGTATCTTTGCGGGCGGAGGCACAGATACGACCGCAATCAATACAGAGATCGAAGTCATGCGCTCGCGGTCCCTGATCGGGCTTTTGGTTGATGAGCTGAATCTGACGGAAGATCGGGAGTTCAACGGATACCGGGAACGTCCAACATTGCGGCAACGGGTGAGGATGCTGATTTCCGATTGGGAACCGGTCGATCTTGAAGGCGAGGATCTGCGTAACCGTGTCATCGACAACGTAATTTCGCGCATCGGGGTCAGCAATATCCGGCAATCGTTGGCGTTCAACATTTCCATTGAGACGACCGATCCGTTGAAATCCGCTGAGATCGTCAATGCACTGGCTGAAATCTACATCGAGAATCAGATCCGCCAAAAGTTGGACGAAGCAGAAAACGCAATTTCCTTCCTTTCGGAACGCACAACGGAATTGCAATCGAACGTCGAGATGCTGGAGCAGGACCTGGCGCAGCGGATGGAAGCCTCTGACGTGATCGATGCGGCCCTATTGCAGGCCCAAAATGTGCAGCTGCGCGACCTGAGAGCGCGGATCGAGGATGCGCAGTCCCGCGTGGCCGAAGATCAGGCGCTACAAGATGCGATCGGGGGTGCTGATGGGTTTGAGGCACTGCTCGCGGTTCTTGATGAAGCCGACGATAGTCGGTTCACGGGGATTGTTCAGCGCTACAGGGCAGGTCGTTTGGGGGCGGAAGCCGCTGAAGTTGCGCTGCAGGCCATCGCGGGCGAAATTGACGAAGATATTCGGCGCTCGCAGGCTCAGCTGGCAACGTTGCAGATTTCGGCCAGCGAATTGACCGATCAAATCACGGTTCAATCCGAAGAGTTGATCCAGATGCAGCAATTGGAGCGCGAGGTTGATGCAGCGCGCCTCCTCTATCAGACTTTTTTCACGCGTCTTCAGGAAGCCAGTGTTCAGCAGGGTCTGGAGTCCGCCGACAGCCGCGTTCTTTCCTTGGCCGTTCCGCGGCCCGCGTCCAGCCCGCGATTGCTGGTCTTGCTTGCACTAAGCGGGTTTCTGGGTGGAATGCTGGGTGCTATTGCAGCGCTAATCCGGGAGTGGCGATTTGCCGGATTCCGTACGGCTGATGAGGTTCGCAGCGCAACTGGTGCGTCGGTCCTTGCGACGATCCCCGCCATGGCGGCGCGGGGTCGAAAGCAGGTTCTGCAATCGCTCAAGGAAAACTCGAACACGGTCTTTGCCGAAGCGGTGCGAAACTTGCGCACTTCGATCTTGATGACAAACCCGGATGAGGAGCCCAAGGTAATTCTTGTGACATCGTCTGTTCCGGGTGAGGGCAAGACAACACTATCCCTTTCGCTCGCACGGTACTTCGGATCCCTCGAAGGGCGCCGCGTGTTGTTGGTAGAGGCTGACATCCGCCGGCAAACCTTGCGGGCCTACGTGGATGAAGCACGACCTGAGGGTGCCCGCCTGTTGGATGTTCTGCTAGGCAAGTCGCGATTGGATGAGCTTGACCTTCTCGACCCCGATCTTGGGGTTGAGGTGTTGATGGGCTCAGGCGGAGAATTCAACGCTGCCGACTTGTTCGAAAGCCGTCGTTTCCGCGAATTGATGGAGAATTTGCGGACCCGCTATGATCACATCATCATCGACAGCCCGCCCGTTCTTGCTGTGCCGGATGCGCGCGTCTTGACCCGTTATGCGGATCTGAGCGTTTTTGCAGTGCGTTGGGGCTCAACGACACGGACCCAGGTTCGCCAGGGCCTCGATATGCTGGCAAGCGTTGGAAATCCGGCCGGAGGCGTGATCCTGACCCAGGTCGATCAGCGGAAGATGAAAAGCTACGGCTACGGCGGGCAATATGGCTATGACGGCTATTCGTCGGGCTATTACGCCAAGGGCTGAGATGCCTGTTTCAGGCGTCTGGCCGATGTTTCTATCTATGTCGGGAAACGACTGGTGCCCAGGAGAGGACTCGAACCTCCACGTCCATACAGACACCAGCACCTGAAGCTGGCGCGTCTACCAATTCCGCCACCTGGGCAGGTGTCGTGAGAGCGGCTGATATATCCGGTTGGCGGGGCCGTCAATAGTCCTGCTCGAAGAAGATGCCGATACTTGAACCGCCGTCCGACCCAACGCTGCCGCGGGCTGTGATATTCGGCGTCAGGTCTATGTTCAGGGACAGATCAGCATCGCCTTCGGCGTTGATTGTGACGTCGGTGTAGATGTTTTCCGAAAGGTAACGTCCGGCAGTGACGGCGGCGTTGCCTTCCTCATCGGTGGAAAGGTCCAGGTCATCGAGGCCGAGGTTATCGCGCAGGCCCGCGATGAAGCCGGAGTTGGTAGAGCCACCGGCCAACGACGTGGCGGCGTCGGCCAATTGTAGCAGTTGCAGGGGCGACAGGCCCGAGACGGAGCGCCCGAAAAGAAGCTGTGCCAAGACCTCATCCTCGGGCAGGGACGGGTCGGAGGCGAAGGTGATTTCGGGATTGGACGCCGCGCCGTCGACGCGGATCGTGATTTGATAGCCAGACGCGCGACTGACTGCAGCGAGGCGCAAATAGGGGTCGAAACTGCCTTGCAGGGTTGCTTGCCCCTCAACGAAATCGAGGCGCGTGCCGAGAATGGAGAGACGCCCGCGCGCAAGCTCGAACTGGCCGGTGGGGATCACATTTGCGGTTGTGCCAAAGATACGGATGGAGCCGCCGAATTCGGCGTCGATGCCACGTCCGCGTAGGAAGATGCGGTTTGGGGCAGTGATCGTGATGTCCAGCGCGGTTGTGGCGCTGCCGCCGCCTCCCCCGCCGGCGGAACTGCCGAGCAGGCCCGCGAAGCGTCTCGTCAGGCGTTCCTCAGGGCTTTCCCCGAGATGGCGGATGTTGGGGATTGCGGCGCTTCCGGCGAGGCTGGCTTCGGGTACACGGATTTCCGATTCACCCAGCGTGATGTCCCCGGAAATGCGCGGGCCACGCGCGAGGGGGCCGGACACACTCAGGTCCGCGCGGGCGATGCGGGCATCGTAAAGGGTCGGGTCAACGATCCTCCCATCGACGAGCGAGACAGAAATTTGCCCGTCCAGGCCCGGGCTTGCCAGATTGATGGAACCTTGCGTGCTGAGTTGCCCACCGGTGGACAAGTTTCCATTTCCGGTCAGCGTGACGCGCCCACCCGAAATCTGCGCGTTCAGGCCGATGTTTTCGACGGCCAGCGCATAGGTGGGCACCGCAAGACGTGCATCGGAGCTGAAGAGCCGCCCACTGAGCGCGGGCAGACCGGGCGTGCCACGCATGGCAAGGTCAAAGCCAAGGGTGCCCCGGATCGAACGGGGGCGGATGTAGCGGTTGGCAAGTGCCAAGGGGGCCTGGCCATTCAGGCGCAGATCGACAGTGCCGTCGGGCAGGCCCACACGGCCATCGACGGCAGCGTTCATGCCGCCCGGTCCGCCGAGGTCGGCGTTCACCTGCCAAGGATCGTCACCCTGACGGGTGAGCGTGGCGTCGGCGCTGACGGGGCCGGAGAGCGCATCGGTGAAGAGGCCAACGTTTGCGAGTCGCGCGTCCACATCAACGCGGCTGACAGTTGGGCTGACGCTGGCTTCGCCCGTCAGGGTCAGTTCCGGGTTGCGCAGGGACAGGGCGTTGAGGCTGAGGACATCACCGGTGCGGGTCACTTCGGCGGAGGCCTCGGTGCGCCCGGCGAGGAGTTGCGGAGGAACGGCGTCGCCAACGTTCAGATCGACGGCAGCAGCTGTAAGGTTGAGAGCAAAATCGCCGGTTTCGGCATCGAAAGTGCCAACGGTGGCCAGGGCAATTTCGTTGGGACCATTGAGGGTGACGTCAATGTCGAAGGGCGCGGTATCCTCACGTGCGACATCGGCTGAGATGGTGACAGGGCCAGAGAGAAGATCGGTGAAATGGCCGACCTCACGCAATTCGAAATCTGCCGTCGCATTGGTGTCGCCGGAAGTGACGGAGGCGCCGCCGGTCAGGTCCAGTTCCGCGTTTTGGAGGATCAGGTCCTGTAGCGTGAGGCCGGTCTCATTGCGGGTCACGTTTGCGGAGAGCTGCGTGTCGCCAGCGAAGATCACGTCTGGCACGGCGTCCACGAAATGCAGGTCCGTGCCGGTGCCAGAGATGGCGAGATCGAATGCGCCCGAGAGTGCCTCCACCCCGCCGGAGATGGCCAGCGTCGCGGATCCGTCGAGCGGTTGCGCGGAAATGGCGGCGAAACGTTCGAGGTCGGTCGCTTCAGCGGAAAGGTCGAGCACCACGTCCAGGCGGTTTTCGCCGGACTGTGCGGAGGCGCCGCCGGTGGCGGAGACGTTGCCGCTTTGCACGATCAGGTCTGACAGGATCAGGGGCGCATCTGCGATCCACGACATATTCGCGGCAACGGAGATGCGCTCGCCCAGGGCTTCAGCAAGGGCCGGGTCTGAGTGTGCTACGCCGGACAACGCCGCAGACATTTCGGCCGCGGCAGCATCGATGCCTGAGTCGGTGATGGCGACGGCACCGTTGAAGGTCAGCTCTCCGTTCTGGACGGTCAGATCGTCGACAGTCAGACGGTCGAGACCGATAGTCAGGCTGTAGCTTTCACCAGCGGCACGGTCGAAGGTGACGGCCAGATCAGCGGCCCCAAGATCAGCCGCCGCGCCGCCGATGGGCAGACGCACTGTGTCGCCGTCGGGTGGTGTGATGCGGCCCGTAAGATCCACAACATCGGGCAGCCCGCGTGCGGTCAGCGCGACGTTGCCTTCAAGCGACAGGGCGGCAGAGGCTAGACGCAAGGCGTCTAGGCTGGTGCCGCCATCTGCGTCCTGCCGGACCTGAGCTTGCAATCGCGTGTCATCGCCAAAGAAAGAGCGGTAGTCGGGCAAAAGCAGGGGTCTGATGTCGCCACCGATATCGACGGTGACAAGCTGATCACCGGTGTCGCTGGAGGAGGTGATGACCTGCCCGGCGAGGCGATCTTCGCCCTCAGTCTGGAGCGCGATTTGAGCGGTGAAGTCGGTGATCGGCCCCTCGCCCTCCACCGAAAGGCGCAAGTCGGGGCGGCCCGGAAGACCAAGAAGCTCAGCGCTGAGACCGCCTTCGGGTTCGGACAGCAAAAGCGAGATGGCGAGGTCGCGGCTGGCGTTATCGTAGCTTGCATCGAGAGAGAATGAGCCGCCTGGGCCGTCGAGCCGGTCTAGTGCGATCGTGGCTGATCCCGCGCCGCCGCTAAGCTGCGCTGTGCCTTCGATCGAGAGCGTAGCGGGCAAGCCGATAACGGGTTCCGCGAGAACGACCTCATCAATCGCGAAGGTGCCGATGTCCACGCTGACCGGAAGCTCAGGTAGCGCGAATGGCGTGGCCTCAGCGTCAGCCAGATCTACGCCCTCGTCAGGCAAGGGCGGTCGCAGGATTTCGAGCCGTCCGGCGGTCAGGGAATCAATCTGAAGCGCGCCAGTCAAAAGCGCGCTGCGCGACCAAACCAGCGTTGCATCTTCCAGCGTGAGCCAAACGCCATCGGCGTCGGCAATGGTCAGGCGGTCCAGTTGCGCCTCGGATGAAAGGGCGCCGCGAAAGCCTTCGATCCGAATTTGCCGCGCTGCACCATCGGAAAGCTGATCTTCGAGGAAACCGACGAGGCGAGAGCGGTCATCGTCCTGCGCCAGTGCCGTGCAGGGCAGAAGGACCAAGAAAAATGCGAAAAGCCACCGCATCAGAAGCTGTGTCCGATACCGATATAAAGGAACAGGTCTTCGCCCACCCCGTCGCCGCGCAGGGGTGTGGCCAGATCAACGCGGATTGGGCCGAAGGGCGTGGCGTAGCGCACGCCAAGCCCGCCGCCTGCGTGCCAATCGCCGTCCCCGCCGCCTGCGTCTGCGCCAACAAAGCCTGCATCGGCAAATGCAACGAGGCCAAAGTTCGTCTCACCAATATCCTGTCGGAATTCGGCGGACAGGCCGGCAAAGCTTCGGCCCCCGGACTCAAGGCCCAGCTGGGTCGCGCCAAGGGATTGGAATTCCTGGCCCCGAACGGTTCCGGCCCCACCGGAGAAGAACAGATAGCTTGGCGGGATTTCGGTGATCTCACCCCCGACGACACTGCCGACCTGACCGCGCAGGGCGATGCGGCTGGCGCGTTCTTCGCCGAAGCCGAAATAGGCGCGACCATCCACAAAGGCCCGTGCGCCGCTGCTTCCCTGATCGGTCACAAAGGGTGTGGCGGAGGCTTCCAGATAGAACAGGCGGCGCGCATCCAGTGGATCTTCGCGGCGGTCCCATGTCACAGTCGCGGGTAGCGAGAAAAGTGTGACCTGACGCTCACCGAATTGGTCTTCGATGTCGAAATAGTCGATGGCAGCCCCGGCAGAGACGGTCAGGCGGCGGGTGAACCGATGCTCCACGCCTGCCTCCGCCCCGATGGTTGTCAGGCTAAAGGCGGGCTCATCCAGATACTCTGCGCCGATCTCGGCATAGAAGGTCGTGTCGGGAGTGAATGTCGCGGGCCGCGAATAGCGTAGGCCAAGAGCGGCATCGACGCCGGTGATGTCCTCGGTCGACAGCTCTTCCGAGCCGACACCGCTGATCTCGCCTTCAATACGCAGACGCTCGGCCCCGCCAAAGAGATTGCGATGCAGCCAATAGGCGCTCGCCCCAAAGCCGTCATCGGTTGAGAACTCGACTCCCGCGCCAAAGCGGCGGGGCAGGCTTTCGACAAGCGTGGCGGTGATGTCCATCGTGCCGTCCGGCCCAACCTCGCCCTCCTGTAAGGCGATGGCCGAAAAGACGCCGGTGTCCTGCAAG
The DNA here is from genome assembly GCA_947500415.1 of uncultured Roseicyclus sp. Classification (GTDB taxonomy): domain Bacteria; phylum Pseudomonadota; class Alphaproteobacteria; order Rhodobacterales; family Rhodobacteraceae; genus Gymnodinialimonas. The sequence continues at coordinate 280,976 of CANMRT010000004.1, read as the reverse complement.
CGCGCTTCGACACGCTCCATGGTTTCGGGCGAAAATACCGCCCCCTCAGGCAATCCGGCGATGGCGAGGATGCGGTCGGTGCGCATTCGTTCGTGGCCCTCGGGATCGAGCGTGCCAAAGCGCACAACCTGGCCCGGATCGATCCGCACGCGAACGTCCAGAACGGCTTCTCCGTTGCGGGCTGTGATTTGCTGATCGGCGACACCTGCGGTGGCGTGGCCAACGGTGCGCCAAGCCTCGATCGCGGCGCCTGCCGTATCGCGCAGGAGCGGTGTGGACGCGGCTCCACCAGGGCGGAATTCACCGGGAAGCTCGGTGTTGGCAGCCAATGGCCCGATCTCGGCCGTGCCAAGGGTGAAACTGGGGCCCGGCTCAACGCGGATTGTGATGTTTGAGACGGACCGTGGCGCGCCAAACGGCGGGATGCGCGCGGCTTCACGCCCATCCACAGAAATGCGCACCACGGGCGAGAAATGCCCGGCGTTGTAGAGCGCTGCCACCAGCCGCCCATAGTCCGCGCGGGCGGCGGCGACGAGATCCTGAGCCGTGCGCTGCTCCTCCGTCTCTTGCAGCAGGAGAGAGGACGCGCGTAGCCGGTCTTGCAGGTCTTCGTCCACGTTCGTGGCGACGAGTTGCACGTCCTGCGCCTGAGCTGCGCCAAACGAAAGGCCCAACAACGTGACAGCGATCAAAGGGATACGTGCAGACATGTGTGATTCGTAGATTGCCATGCTGGCAAACGCCAGCGGTATACCCTCGGTTCCCGCCCAATGCGCGGAAAGTTGAGACGTTTTGCGCCTTGCCGCGTGAATGGCTGCCACGTATCACAACCCAAACGCGACCGTAGGAGCCAATCGATGGCCAAACTCGTCACAATTTTCGGAGGCTCGGGCTTTGTGGGCCGCTACATCGCACGGCGCATGGCCAAAGAAGGCTGGCGCGTGCGCGTTGCCGTTCGCCGCCCGAACGAGGCGCTGTTTGTGAAGCCTTACGGGGTTGTCGGGCAGGTTGAACCGATCCTCGCCAATATCCGTGATGACGACAGTGTGCGGGCTGCGATCCGCGGGGCCGATGCGGTTGTGAACTGCGTTGGCACGTTTGACGCGGGCGGGAAAAACAATTTCGACGCGGTTCAGCACGAAGGCGCCGCGCGCATTGCGCGCATTGCCGCTGAAGAAGGCGCTGAACGGCTAGTACATATCTCAGCCATCGGGGCCGATGCGGAGGGCGATAGTCTTTACGCGCGGTCGAAGGCCGAGGGCGAAGCAGATGTTCTGGCGGCTTTCCCAAGCGCGATGATCTTGCGCCCCTCCGTTGTGTTTGGGCCGGAGGATGCGTTCTTCAACCGCTTTGCCGCTATGACGCGCCTTGGCCCGGTGCTTCCGGTTGCTGGGGCGGATACAAAATTCCAACCCGTTTATGTGGATGACGTGGCCCACGCCGCGCAGAAGGGTATTCTGGGCGAGGCACAGGGTGTGTTCGAACTTGGCGGTCCTGACGTGGAAAGCTTCCGTGAGTTGATGAACCGGATGCTGGATGTCGTGCGTCGGCGCAGGCTGGTTTTGAACATCCCGTTCTTTGTGGCACGGATCATGGCGTTTGTGTTGGACATGGCACAGACCTTAACCGGCGGCTTGTTCCACAACGGTATCCTGACGCGCGATCAAGTGCGGTCGCTCGCGTCGGACAATGTCGTGAGTGATGGTGCGCAAACGCTGGCCGATCTTGGGATCGAGGCGACGGCGATGGAAGCGGTTCTGGACGAATACCTCTACGCGTTCCGTCCGTCGGGCCAGTATTCCGACATCAAGGAAAGCGCGCGGAACCTTCGCGAAAGCTAAGTGTAGGCGATCCCCAGCAGGATTAGACCAAGCGCGATGCGGTAGATCACGTAAGGTGTGAAACTGACGCTGCGCAGAAGTTTGAACATCAAGACCAGTGCGGCGAGGGCTGTGATGAACGCAAAGCCCGCGGCAATCGCCCCGTCGCGGGCGGCAGCGGCATCCGCGGTGGCAATCACCTCGGCCCCTGCGAAAACGCCGGAAGCGATGATCGTCGGTATCGACATCAGCATGGCAAGGCGCGCGGCGCTTTCGCGATCGTAGCCCAGGTAGCGCCCGGCAGTGATGGTGATCCCGCTGCGCGAGGTGCCGGGGATCAGGGCGATGGCCTGCCACAGACCCATGATGATGGCGTCGCGCGTGGTCCAATCCTCTGACTGTTTTTCCAGCGGGCCCTTTTGATCGGCCCAATAGAGGACGATGCCGAAGATTAGCATGGTCCAACCGATCACGGTGATGGAGCGAAGGCTGTCGTAGATACCGGAGATCTCAAGCGCGAGGCCGAAGAGGATGACAGGGATGGTGGCGATCAACAGAAGGAACGCGAGCTTCGCGCCGGGGGTGTCGATCTTGCCGGTCAGCATTCGAGGAATGCCCGCCAGACCCATCCGAACGTCACGCCCGAAGTAGAGGATGACGGCGCCCAAAGTGCCGACATGAACGGCCACATCAATGACCTGTCCCTGGTCTTCAGCTCCAATAAGATTCGGGAGGAGGATCAGGTGCCCGGACGAGGAAACCGGCAGGAATTCGGTGATCCCTTGGACGAGCGCGAGAATGAAGAGGTGCAGAAGGCTCATACGCAGCAGATTTCTGAGGACAGCAATGCATTGTAAAACAACGGTAAAAAACTAGATAAGTCAGTCATATTGTCATACAAAGGCATGTTTTTCAGCGGAATGGATAGCAGAGAGGTCACAGAAACGAAAATAGGTCAATGTAGCTGTCTTTTTATCGCTCCAGACCCCCGTTATACGGGCCGCTCAGGATAGGGAGCGGTGGTTTGGCGAAGCAACCCATGTTGAAGTTTGTGAACGTTGGTAAGGAAATGCCCGAAAAGCGGGCTGCGGACCAGCGGAAAGAAGATTTCGGCGAGATCTATGGCGAATACGCGCGCGAGAAGGCGGCGGAGCAGGCGGGGCGGTGCAGCCAGTGCGGCGTGCCCTATTGCCAGTCCCATTGCCCGTTGCACAACAACATCCCCGATTGGCTGAAGCTGACTGCCGAGGGGCGTCTGCGCGAAGCCTATGAGATCAGCCAGGCCACGAACACCTTCCCAGAAATCTGCGGCCGCATCTGCCCGCAGGATCGCCTGTGCGAAGGCAATTGCGTGATCGAGAAATCGGGCCACGGCACGGTCACCATCGGCTCGGTTGAGAAATACATCACCGATACGGCGTGGGACGAGGGCTGGGTCATGCCCATTGCGCCTTCGGTGGAACGCCCTGAATCCGTTGGGATAATTGGCGCGGGGCCCGGTGGTTTGGCGGCGGCTGACATGCTGCGGCGTGCGGGTTTGCAGGTGACGGTCTACGACCGCTACGACCGTGCGGGTGGGTTGATGGTTTACGGCATTCCGGGCTTCAAGCTGGAGAAAGACGTCGTGATGCGGCGCAACAAGCAGCTGGAAGATGGCGGTGTCACGTTTGAACTGAACTGCGACGTGGGCAACGACATCACGCTGGCGGAAATCCGGGAAGAGCATGATTTCGTAGTCATCGCTACGGGCGTCTACAAGTCACGCGACCTGCCCGGACCAGGTGCCGGATCGGACGGCATCGTCCGCGCCATCGACTATCTAACCGCCTCTAATCGCAAGTCTTTTGGCGATGCAGTGCCGGAGTTTGACAGTGGTGAGCTGGACGCAGAAGGCAAGCGGATCGTCGTGATCGGTGGCGGTGACACCGCGATGGATTGCGTGCGCACGGCGACGCGGCAGGGGGCGACAAGCGTCAAATGCCTGTATCGCCGGGATCGCGCGAATATGCCGGGATCGCAGCGTGAAGTGCAGAACGCGGAAGAGGAAGGCGTTGAATTCGTTTGGCTTTCCGCACCCAAGGGCTTCACCTCGGGCGGTCCCGCAGGTCGCTCTCCGGCAGCGCTTGAAGGGGTTGCCATCGAAGGCGAGCACCCCGAGCGTGTCGAAGGCGTGATGGTCCAGAAAATGCGCCTTGGCGCGCCCGATGTGACGGGTCGCCAATCGCCGGAAGTCATTGAAGGCGCTGACTATATTGAAGGCGCCGACATGGTCATCAAGGCGTTGGGCTTTGAGCCTGAGGACCTGCCAACGCTGTGGGATACGCCGGAACTGGCCGTGACGCGCTGGGGCACGATCAAGACCAAACCGCTGACCCATGAAACTGACCTTGAAAACGTCTTTGCGGTTGGAGACATCGTGCGCGGTGCGTCGCTGGTTGTCTGGGCAATCCGGGACGGACGCGAAGCGGCGGAGGCGATCCTAGAGCGGGTGGCAAGCACGCCGAAAACCGTCGCGGCGGAGTAGGAAAGTCCGTTCACCTGAACGGAGATGCGTTCATCTGGACGGGCTTTTCGGAAAAACTGCGTTCAACTGAACGGATATTTGAGAGTGACACCGACAACGCGGTCGGAGCTCGCATCGGAAAAGAAAGACAGGAAGGCTGACCCAATGCTGACCATTCGTAAACATCTGGTTAACGCGGCCGTGCTCGGCATGGTCTCGGCCATGCCCGCCGCTGCGCAATCGGGTGGCGAACGGTTCACGGTGCCAGAGGGTTGCACCGCGTTTTTGACGGTGCAGTCGAGGTCATGCCTCGTGTCGCATCACTGGCGGTGCGAAACCGATCCGCAGGGTAGCCATTGGCGTGTGACGTTGGATCAGGATGGGCCGTTTTATCTGAACTACACCGATGCCGAATTCCGCTGGCTGCAATCGTTCAATCTGCGGTCCGGGAGCCGTGATGTTCTGATCGAGCCTGAGGAAGATCCGGCCAGCATGAGTGAACTGCTTGAGACGGGCAGCGACGCGATGGTGTTTTCGATCCGCGAGGAACGCGCTGAGGGTATCTTTCAGCGCGACTACACCGGGTTCGACCGGCTGACCGGGGATAGTGTGACCATCGATGGGCGCGAATTGTTGGTCACTGATTTCACCTACCAGTGGGAGACCGGTGGTGGACCCCGCGTGACGCAAGGGTCGCAATTCGTTTGGGTCGATATGGGTCTGTTTTTCGGCGGGTTAGAGACGGTTACAACGCCGGGTGGTGAGACGTTTGAGGGCAACTACAGCCCGGTCGAATTCCACCAAGAGGGCGATCCGGACTTCCTGACGATGGACCCGGAATATGACTGCGGGAGCATCATGAGCGCTTTGCCGGAAACGCCGGTCTGGAGGGTCGCGCAATGAGCATCGCTGATCCTTATCGGACAAGCGGACGGCTGGAGGGCGCGTGCCTTTGCGGAGCGGTGCAGATCACAGTGGATGGCGATTACATCGCCGCCGTCGGTGTGTGCCATTGCGGGAAATGCCAACGGTCGAACGGCGTGGTCTGGGGCGCGTTTCAAGCGAGTGCCAATGCCGTGACGGTTGAGGGGGAGGTGGCCACCTATGCCTCCACCAGTTTTGCGTCGCGCACCTTTTGCCCAATTTGCGGCAGCAACCTGTGGCTGAGAGACAATGTTGAAGGGGCGGACTACGAATTCATGCCTGCCCTGTTCCCCGATGCGGCGGGTTTCCCGTTGATCTCGGAAATCTACACCGACTGTGCGCCGGCCTATGCACCGCTTGCGGGCGACCATCGCAAGGCAACGAAGGCCGAGTATGAGGCGAAGACGCCGCGTATCGCAGAGGAAGAAGCATGAGACTGCCCTACGATCTATCCAAAACCGCGCGGGTCGCCACGGTGTTGTTGCTTGTCTATTGCGTGGCAGAGGCGGCGTTCGCCTGGCACTCCTACATCTTGTACGGGTTCTACAACGTGGTTGAGGCCGGGTTGCTTTCGAACGCCGAGTTGGATGCGGAAGCAGCGCGGATCGACGGGACGGGCGTCTTGGTGGCGGTCGTTTTCCTGATCGTCTTGATTTCCTGCTATATCGTCAGCGGCATGTGGATTTTTCGCGCGTCGAGCAATGCGCAGTTTGTCGAGCCTGACCCGGAGGCAATCCGGCCCGGTTGGGCGGTTGGCTGGTTCGCGATCCCGTTCGCGAACTTCGTGATGCCCTACAAATCGATGGGCCAGACGTGGGCGCGTTTGGCGGGTCGAGACGGGCCAAGCTGGCCGAGTTGGGGGATCATCTGGTGGGTTTTCTGGCTGATCTCCACCATCGTGGCTGGTGTCGGCAATCGTATCAATCTGAGTGCCGAGACATTCGACCAGTACCGTCTTGGCGCGACGCTCGACATCATATCATCGCTGGCCTCGATCCCGGCGGCGATCCTGTTTCGGAAACTGATTTTGGAGGTGACGGCGCTGAGTGCGGAGGCACGGCCGGCATCGACCCCTGACCTTGAGGAGGGACACCCATGACCCGTTTTGATTCCACTTGGGCCGCTGAGCAGGCCGAAAAGCGCGACTGGATGGAGAAGAATTCTCTGTTCCGGGAGGAGCATGAACATGCGTCCTGTGGTGTTGGGCTGGTGGTTGCTGTTGACGGCAAGCCCTCGCGCAAGGTCGTGGAGAACGGCATCGATGCGCTGAAGGCGGTTTGGCACCGGGGTGCTGTAGACGCCGACGGTAAGACCGGCGACGGGGCCGGTATCCACGTGCAGATCCCGTACAAGTTTTTCGGTGAGCAGGTGCAGCGCACCGGCCACGAAATGCGGGATGAGTTGCTGGCGGTGGGGCAAGTGTTCCTGCCGAGGAACGACTTTGGCGCGCAGGAAACGTGTCGGACCATCGTGGAGTCCGAGGTTCTGCGGATGGGCTACTACATCTACGGCTGGCGTCATGTGCCGGTTGAGGTGGCGTGCCTGGGTGAGAAGGCCAACGCGACCCGGCCCGAGATTGAACAGATAATCATTTCGAATGCGAAGGGCGTCGATGAAGAGACGTTCGAGCGCGAGCTTTATGTGATCCGGCGGCGGATCGAGAAGGCGGCGCAGGCGGCGGGTGTGGGGCAGTTGTATCTGTGCTCGTTGTCGTGCCGGTCGATCATCTACAAGGGCATGATGCTGGCCGAGCAGGTGGCGGAGTTTTACCCGGACCTGATGGATGAGCGCTTCGAGAGTGCCTTTGCGATCTATCACCAGCGGTATTCGACGAACACTTTCCCGCAGTGGTGGTTGGCGCAGCCGTTTCGGATGTTGGCGCATAACGGCGAGATCAACACGCTGAAGGGCAACCTGAACTGGATGAAGAGCCACGAGATCCGTATGGCGAGCGGGTTCTTTGGGGAGATGGCGGAAGACATCAAGCCGATCGTGGCGGGAGGATCGAGTGACTCGGCTGCGCTGGATGCTGTGTTTGAGGTGATGGTGCGGGCGGGGCGTTCTGCACCGATGGCGAAGACCATGCTGGTGCCCGAGGCGTGGAGCCAGACGGCGACGGAACTGCCGAAGGCGTGGCAGGACATGTATGCCTATTGCAACTCGGTCATGGAGCCGTGGGACGGGCCAGCGGCTTTGGCGATGACCGATGGGCGCTGGGTCTGTGCCGGGCTGGACCGGAATGGTCTGCGCCCGATGCGGTATGTTGTGACGGGCGACGGGCTGCTGATTGCGGGTTCCGAGGCCGGGATGGTGCCGATTGATGAAGGCAGCGTCGTTGAGAAGGGCGCGCTTGGGCCGGGGCAGATGATTGCCGTGGATATGCAGGAACAGGCCCTGTTCCACGACACCGAGATCAAAGATGCGCTGGCGGCCAGCCGTCCGTTTGGGGACTGGACCGACAAGATCACCGACCTTGAGGCCGAGATGGCTGGGGCCACGGAAAAGACCCTATTTGGCGGATCAGAGCTGCGCAAACGGCAGATCGCGGCGGGCTATTCGATTGAAGAGCTGGAGCAAATTCTGGCGCCTATGGCGGAGGATGCGAAGGAGGCGTTGGCGAGCATGGGGGACGATACGCCGTCTGCCGTGCTTTCGAGCCAATACCGCCCGCTGAGCCACTACTTCCGGCAGAACTTCAGTCAGGTGACGAACCCACCCATCGACTCGCTTCGCGAGTATCGGGTGATGTCCCTGAAGACGCGGTTCGGAAACCTGAAGAACGTGCTGGATGAGGATTCGTCACAGACGGAAATCCTCGTGCTCGACAGCCCGTTTGTGACGAATGCGCAGTTCGACAAGATGGTGAGCTACTTCCAAAGCTCCGTCATCGAGATCGACTGTACCTTTGATGCGGGCGCGACGCCGGGGGCTTTGCGTGAGGGCTTGGCGCGGATCAGGGCTGAGGCTGAAGATGCGGTGCGGTCTGGCGCGGGGCACATCGTGTTGACGGATCAGCACCAGGGTGAGGGTCGCGTGGCGATGCCGATGATCCTTGCAACTTCTGCGGTGCATTCGGGGCTGACAGCGAAGGGTCTGCGGACCTTCTGTTCGCTCAACGTGCGGTCGGCGGAATGCATCGACCCGCATTATTTCGCGGTTCTGGTGGGCTGCGGTGCGACAACGGTGAATGCCTATCTGGCGCAAGACAGCTTGGCCGACCGGATCGACCGAGGCCTAATCGAAAGCAACCTGACCGAGGCGATGGCGCGGTATCGGGCGGCAATTGATGCGGGTCTGTTGAAGATCATGGCGAAGATGGGGATTTCGGTGATCTCCTCCTATCGCGGGGGTCTGAACTTTGAGGCCGTTGGCCTGAGCCGTGCGATGGTTGCGGAGTATTTCCCGGGTATGCTGAGCCGGATCAGTGGCATCGGTGTCAGCGGCTTGCAGCGAAAGGTCGAAGAGGTCCACGACAAGGGCTGGCTGCGTGGCGAGGGCGTTTTGCCGATTGGTGGCTTCTATAAAGCGCGTCGGTCAGGGGAGACCCATGCCTGGCAGGCAACGACCATGCACATGTTGCAGGCGGCGTGTGACCGGGCGAGCTACGGGCTGTGGAAGCAATATTCCGAGAAGATGCGGAGCAATCCGCCGATCCACCTGCGCGATTTGATGGATTTCAAACCGCTGGGCGCGCCGGTGCCGATTGATGAGGTGGAAAGCGTGACCTCCATCCGCAAGCGGTTCGTGACGCCGGGCATGTCGCTAGGCGCGCTGTCGCCTGAGGCGCACAAGACGCTCAATGTGGCGATGAACCGGATTGGCGCAAAGTCTGACTCCGGTGAGGGCGGTGAAGATCCGGCGCATTTCCACCCAGAGCCCAATGGCGACAACCCGTCTGCGAAGATCAAGCAGGTGGCGTCGGGCCGGTTTGGTGTGACCGCGGAATACCTCAACCAGTGTGAAGAGCTGGAGATCAAGGTCGCGCAAGGCGCCAAGCCCGGTGAGGGTGGGCAATTGCCCGGTATGAAGGTCACCGACCTGATCGCGCGGCTGCGGCATTCGACGAAGGGTGTGACGCTCATCTCCCCGCCGCCGCACCACGACATCTATTCGATCGAGGATCTCGCGCAGCTGATCTATGACCTCAAGCAGATCAACCCGCGCTGTAAGGTGACGGTGAAGCTTGTGGCATCCTCCGGCGTCGGCACGATTGCCGCCGGTGTGGCGAAGGCCAAGGCCGATGTGATCCTGATTTCGGGCCACAACGGCGGCACCGGTGCCTCGCCTGCGACGTCGATCAAATATGCCGGTCTGCCGTGGGAGATGGGCCTGACCGAGGCGCATCAGGTTCTGGCGATGAACAACCTGCGCGAGCGCATCACGCTGCGCACGGATGGTGGTTTGCGCACAGGCCGGGACATTGTGATGGCGGCCATGCTGGGCGCCGAGGAATACGGCATCGGCACGGCGGCGTTGATCGCGATGGGCTGCATCATGGTGCGTCAGTGCCAGTCGAACACCTGCCCGGTGGGCGTGTGTACGCAGGACGAGGCGCTGCGTGAGAAGTTCACCGGCAATGCCGACAAGGTGGTGAATTTGATCACGTTCTACGCGGAGGAAGTGCGCGAGACGCTGGCATCGATTGGCGCGCGGTCGCTGGATGAGGTGATCGGGCGTGCGGATCTGCTTTCGCAGGTCTCACGCGGGTCGGCGCATCTGGATGATCTGGACCTGAACCCGATGCTGATCACCGTCGATGGTGCGGCAGATATCACCTATGACCGGAACAAGCCTCGGAACGAAGTGCCCGAGACGCTGGACGCGCAGATCGTGAAGGATGCGAGCCGGTTCCTTGAGGATGGTGAGAAGATTGAGCTGTCCTACGCCGTTCAGAACACGTTGCGGACGATTGGCACCCGGACGTCGAGCCATATCGTGAAGCGGTTCGGGATGCGGAATGACCTGCAACCGGATCATTTGACGGTGAAGTTGAAGGGCTCTGCCGGGCAATCGCTGGGCGCTTTTGCGGCGCCTGGTCTGAAGCTGGAAGTGTCGGGTGACGCCAACGACTACGTCGGCAAGGGGTTGAGCGGGGGGACCGTTGTGGTGCGTCCGCCGATGGCCTCGCCGCTTGTGGCGGCGGATAACGTCATCATCGGGAACACCGTGCTTTATGGCGCGACGGATGGGTATCTGTTTGCCGCAGGGCGGGCCGGGGAACGGTTCGGTGTGCGGAATTCGGGTGCGAAGGTTGTGATCGAGGGCTGCGGCTCCAACGGGTGTGAATACATGACCGGTGGGGTGGCTGTGATCCTTGGTGGCATCGGCGCAAACTTCGGCGCGGGCATGACCGGTGGGATGGCGTATCTGTACGATCCCGAGGGCGAGGCCCTGGTGAACATGAACCTTGAGACCCTTGTGACGTGTCCGGTGACGGTGGAGCACTGGGAGGCGCAATTGCGCGGGCTGGTGGAGCGTCACGCCGAAGAGACCGGAAGCATGAAGGCGCGGGACATCCTGCAGCATTGGGAGATGGAGAAGGGGAACTTCCTTCAGGTCTGCCCGAAAGAGATGCTGAACAAGTTGGAGGTGCCGCTGGGCGTGGAAGAAGCGGCTGTGCCGGCGGAGTGAGCCGGGCGCTCCCGTGCTAGGGTCATGCCTGTCGGCATGACCCGTCGCTTTGGGCGTGGCGCGCGGGGCGCGGAGGCCAATGGCCCCCGCACGTCCGCGCGGATCAGAGTGCCGCTTCGGATTATTGTGCCATTGGACAGGGCGAAGATTTCGCTGAGAGGCCGTTTGCGGGGCGGTCTGCCCGCAAACAGGCGCGTTCGAGGGTGCTTGGCGAGTCGCGGTCCGCGTCAAGGACAAGCGGCCTGAAGGCCGTGCCTTTGGCATCCTTGACCCGGCCCCCGACTCACGGGGTGACGAAATCGGCCTTGGTATATCCCTGAATGAACAAAAGCGCCGTCAGGTCGCCGTGGTTGATCCGGATGTCGGCCTGTTCCTGCACTTTGGGCTTGGCGTGGAGTGCGACGCCCGTGCCGGCCAGTTGCAGCATTCCGAGGTCATTGGCCCCGTCGCCCACGGCGAGCACGTCGGAGGGACCGATGTTCTGGGCTTCGGTGATGGTATAGAGCGCTTCAACCTTCGCCTCACGGCCAAGGATCGGGTGAGCGACCTCTCCGGTCAGGGCGCCGTTGTTTGTGAGCAGCGTGTTGGCGTGATGCTCGTGAAAACCCAGTTTCGCGGCGATGGCGGAGGTGAAGGCGGTGAAGCCGCCGGACACCAATGCGCAATGGGCGCCGTTGGCTTTCATTGTCGCCAGCAACGTGGGGCCGCCGGGCATGAGCGTGATGCGCTTTTGCAGGACGGTTGCGATGGTCGCCTCAGGCAGGTCTTTCAGGAGGCCGACGCGTTCCGTCAGGGCTTCTTCGAAATCGAGCTCTCCATTCATGGCGCGGGCGGTGATCCTGGCGACGCGCTCGCCTACGCCAGCCTCGGCCGCCAATTCATCCACGCATTCCTGCTGGATCATGGTGCTGTCCATGTCGGCCAGAAGCATCCGCTTTTTGCGGCCCTCGGCGGGCTGAACCACGAGATCCACACCTTCGGCGGAGAGGCTTTGCCAGACCTTATCGATGCCCTTCGGGACCTTGGGCACGTTGAACTCGGCCGCGTGGTTCGGGTCGAGCCAGACGGCATCCCCGCCGCCCATGGCGTTGCGAAGATTGGTGACCAGATCGCGGTCGAGAAACATCGCTGAATTGGTCAGCAGGGTCACGGTGAACATGAAAGGGTCCGTCTGTTTGCGCTGGGGCCGCAGCATAATGGGGGTTTGACGGGGGGGCCAGCGGATTGGCGTGGCGGGCCGGGCGCGCTATCTGAGGCGCGATGAGGGAATGGTTGCACAAATGGGCCTTTGGGGCCGTGGCACTGGTCGCGCTTTGCGTGGGCGTGTTCCTGTTGGAACGTCAGAGGGCCGGACTGGAGATAATCCATGACCGCGTTGGCACGACACCGGTGACCGTGACGCGTGCGGTGGAAGAGGGACCGGTTGCGGTGATCGTGCACGGCTTTGCCGGATCGCGGCAGATGATGGCGGCCTGGTCGGAGAGCTTTGCGCGGGCCGGCTACATCGCGGTGGCGGTGGATCTGGAGGGGCACGGGCGCAACCCGGTGCCGATGTCGGGCGACGTGACCTCGCTGGACGGAACCACTCGGATATTGCTGGAAGAGATCGCGCGGGTGACGGATTGGGCGGTCAGCATTCCGGGGGCCGAGGCGCGGGTGGTTCTGATTGGGCATTCGATGTCATCGGATCTGGTGGTGCGGGCTGGGATTGCGGATGCGCGGGTTGAGGCGATTGTGGGCATCTCTGTATTTTCTCAGGCGGTCACGGCAGAGGCGCCGGAGAACCTGTTGATCGTGAACGGGGCATGGGAAGGCGCGCTTAGGGCTGAGGCGCAGCGGGTGATGGCGGAGCTGGGTGCGGTTGAAGGTGAGACAATGGGCGTGCCGGGCGAGGGCTTTGCGCGGCGGGCCGTGGCGGTGCCTCGCGCGGAGCATGTCGGGATATTGTGGGCACCGGAGGCTTTGCGCGAGGCAGTCAGCTGGGCTGATGCGAGCCTGGGGCGGGACAGCGATGCGCCGGTCGCGCGGCTCGGGCTGGGGATTGTATTGGTGCTGGCGGGAGCGGTGATGTTGGCGGCCCCTTTGGCGCGGTTGCTGCCTGCGGGTGAGACGCCTGAGGGGTTGCCGCGACGGGTGTTCTGGTTGTTGGCGTTGGGCCCTGCGGTCGCCGCACCTTTGTTGGCGATGCAGGTGGAAATTGGGGTGCTGCCGGTTTTGGTGGCGGATTATCTGGCTGTGCATTTGGGCCTGTATGGGGCATTGATGCTGGCCGGGGCTGTGATTGCTGGTTGGCGACCAGAGCGGCGCGGTTGGGTCTGGGGCTTCGCCTTGGCTGCCTGCGGGATCGTGGTGTTTGGCCTGCTCATGGACCGCTACGTCGCGTCTTTCGTGCCCCATGCGAGGCGGGTGCCGATTGTTCTGGCGATGGTGCCGGGGGCGGTTTTGGCCATGTGGGCGGACGCCGTGCTGACCCGCGCGACGGCGACGGCGCTTTGGCAAAGGATCGTAGTGCGGAGCGCGTTTTTGGGGTCGCTCGCCATCGCGGTGGCGCTGGATTTCGAGCGGTTGTTCTTTTTGGTGCTGATCTTCCCGGTGATCGTGCTGTTCTACGCGACGTTTGGAATGATGGGGCGCTGGGTTGGACGAAGGACCGGGTCGACGCTGGCCGTTGGGATCGGTTTGGGATTGCTGTTGGGCTGGGCGCTGGGCGTCTCGTTTCCGATGTATGTGGAAGCGTTGTGAGCGTGATCTGAAGGAGCGGCTTGCGCCGCAAGACTTTCGCCTCGCCGTCGCACCTTCGTGCTTTGGGCTCAGGTTTGGGGGCGTTGCACCCCCAAGCGGCCCGAAGGCCCGCCGGCTACCCCGGAGTATTTTCGAAACAGGGAAGAGGGGATCCGGTTAGGGCGCGATCCATTGGCCTTTCCAGCCGTCGGAGGCGCGGAAGCGGGCGCGTTGGTGGGGGTCTAAGAGGGTGAGGGCGTCGATCTCGGTCAGGTTGCAGAGGAGGCGGGCGAAGCGGGGTTCTGTCTGAGTTTGTGGCGTGGGAAGCGGCGTGCCGGGGATGGGGCCGGTGTAGTTGGATTGAGCCTGTAGTGGGAGTTGGGCGAAGAGGCTCGGGTCGCCGGGTTCGAGGTGTGCGGTGCCGTGTGCGCGAAATTGGAGGCGGGATTTGGGGATCCAGACGTGGATCGCAATGCGGGGATCGGCGGCGATAGATGTGGCCTTAGGTGAGGCGGCGTCAGTATGGAATTCGAGGGTGGAAGTATCGCGGTTGGTGTCGCGCAGAACGAGTGTGCGCAGGTCCGGACCATCTGGACCGATGCTCACAAGCGTGGGGTGGCGCGCCGGATGATGGCGGTCGGCTATGCCGCGAGAGAGGTGTCGCCAGACCGTATCTAACTGGCCTGATAGGGACTGATCATTCATATCCCGTCATCTCCAGATAGCCGCGCCCGGTGTGGGTGCCGGTGAAGCTGATCGGGCCTTCCCAATAGGGAAAACTGGTGTCCATCCAGCTTTGCGCGTTGATTGGTGTGGTGCGAATGTCGATGCCACGTTCCGGGAAGATCAGCTGCCATTCGGTTGGGATGTCCCGGCCAGCGACTTCGGTGGTGTCGAGTGGGGTCAGGGTAACGCGGCCGTCGCCGTAGCTTTCGGTGGTGCCGTCGGCCTCGATCCAGGTGGCGGAGGTGAAGCTGGACCCATCCGTGCTGCGCAGGGCGAAGGCCATCATGCGGGCGCCGTCTTCGAATTGGAGGGAGAACCAGTCCCAGCCGTTCTGGTCCTCGCTGAGCGGTTGGGAGGACCATTCGCGATCCAGCCAGGCGGTGCCGGTGACGGGGACATCACCCAAGGGCAGGTTGAGTGTGCCAGTGACGGTGTAGAAGGGTTGCGAGTAATAATAGCTGGCCTGCCCGGCGGCGCTTTTTACGGAATAGCCATCCTGTCCGTGGAAGATCAGGGGGCCGTTGGCGGTGAGATCGAGGGCATAGGCGAAATCCGTGCCGCGTGCGCTGAGGTGGAGGGCGTTGTAGGCGTCGCCATTGGTGGCGGTGGAGGCCATCTGCCAATCGTCGATATGGGCGCGGAACGGGTTAGCGGCGACGCCCGCTTGGCCAAGGCCGCCACGGGCAAGGCGTTCGGCGCTGAAGTGTTGGTCAGGGGTCGTGAGGCCAGCGTGGCCCATGAAGAGCTGCGGGGCGGTCCAATCGGAGGATGTTTCCGGCGTAAGCGCGCTGCGGAAGAGGGTCCATTGGATGCCGTAGTCAGTGCCGTCTTCGCCTTGCAGGGTCGCGGTCAGGTACCACCACTCGATGCGATAGTCGGGGTGGGGGCCGTGATCTTCGGGGAAGGTGAAGTTGGGGTTGGGCGTGGGTACGGCAAAACCATCAGCCTGGGTGCCGAGGCCGGCGAAACCTTGGGCGTGGGCTTGAGTAAGCGTGAGGAGGAAGGCGAGGAGGAGGCGCATCAACGCTCCTGTGCGAAGATTTGAGTGAGGCGCGCGGGTGGGATACGCGCGAGGCGGAGCGCCGGGCCCAGGGCCGCGAGACCGGCGGCGAGGAGGGCGAGGGCGAACAGGCGGGCCCAGTCGGAGGGGAAGAGCTGCATGGGCAGGCGCCAGCCGAAGGCCTCAACGTTGACGAGCGCGAGGAGGACCCAGGCAAGGGCGAGGCCAACGGGGAGTGCGAAGACGAATGTGAGGATGGCGAGGCCTAGGGCGCGGAGGAGTTCGACGCGGGCCAGTGTCGCGCGGGAGGTGCCGACGGCCCAAATAGGGGCCAGTTGCGGAAGGCGCAGGTTGGCAAGGGTCAGGAGGCTGGTGAGGAGTGCTATGCCCGCCACGCCAAGCGTCAAAATGTTGAGCGCGCCGGTGACGCGGAAGGTTTGGTCGAAGACGTCGATGGAGAAGGCTTTGACCTGCGCCTGATTGGTGACGGCGTCGGGGGGCAGGCCGAATTCTTCGCGCAGGCGGGTGGCTATTTGGGGCGCATCGTCCGGGTTAATGCGGATGGCGAAGCGGAAGGGTTGAGCGTCAGGAAAGGTCTCTGTGAAGCGGTTCAGGGACACAATTGCCTGGCCATTTGGATTTCCGTAATCCGAGTAGACACCGACAATGGGCAGGCCGCCTGCGAGGGGCAGGATATCACCGGGTGACAAGTTTTCCCGGCGGGCGAGTTGTTCATTGATGAGGGCTGCATTGCCGGTGGCGAGTTGATCCCAAGGGTCTGACGTCTGCGCCAGGAGCGGCCAAGCGGCGCGGTAGGTGGGGTGATCGATTATGCCAAAGACCTGCGCAGGGCGGTCGTAGAGACGCTGATCGGCGGAGACGATGGGGAGGATGGCGTCGACGTCGTCGCGGATCGCTTCCATCAGGAACGCGGCCTCGGCTGGGTCTGCTGCGGTCACGTAGAGCTCGGATGCGAGGCGTTGGTCGAGCCAGCCGAGGAAGGTGGTGCGGAAGCTGCCAACCATGGTGGAGACGCCAATGTTCGCCGAAAGGGCCAGCAATAGAGCCATCAGGGCGAGCGAAAGGCCGGGGATCTGTTGGCGGGTGTCGGCGAGGACCCATTCGGAGAAGGCGTTGCGTGTGGGCAAGATCTTCAGCGCGGCGGTCATCAAGGCGGGCAGGCAGAGGGCCGAACCGATCAGGAGGGCCGCGAGGCACAGGAACGCTGCGATGAGGCCTTGGCCGAAGAGAGCCAGTCCGCCTGCAAGCGCGAAAAGCGCGAGGGCTGCGAGAGCTTGCAGACGGATCGCGCGGCCAGAGGCTTGTGCCCAGGCGCGGGGCAGCGCTGGGGCGAGAAGGGGCATTCGAGTGGTGCGGATCATGGCCTGAACAGCGGCTGCTCCGGCCCCAAGCCACGTGATGAGAAGGGCGGAAATTGCCCAAACAGGGTCGAAACGGAGGATGCCTTCAATGTCGGCACCATAGAGGCCGCGCAGGGTGCCAGCGACGCCTGGCATGAGGGCTGCGGCAATCAGATAGCCGAGCAGAATGCCGATGATCCCGGCGATGAAGGCAATGAGGGCGAGTTCCAGTGACAGGGCAAGCAGTACCGTGCGCAGCGGCGTGCCGAGGGCGCGAAGGGTGCGGATCGCGGCGCGGCGTTGCTCGAACGCGAGGCCAATGGCGGCGTGGACGATGAAGAGGCCGACACCGAAACTGAGCAGACCAAAGGCGGTCAGGTTCAGGTGGAAGGAGTCGGTGAGCCGAGAGATGTCATTCGCGGTATCTGGCGCGCTCAGGGTCAGTTCGGTCGCCTCTGTTATGGCCGGTAGGCCGAAGGGTTGGGTTGGCGAGACCAAAAGATAAGAGGGGTCGGTTTGGCCAAGGAGGCGGGCGGCGGTGGAGATGTCGGTGATAGCAGCGGCTGGAGGGACGTCTTCGGCAATGGCCAGCGGAGGGAGATTCGTAGGCAGCGAGCCACTTGCGGTGGCCTCCGTCACCAGAAGCAGGCCGGGGTTCGTGAAGAAGGCAGCGAGGTCGAAATCATCGCTATCCAGAGCGGGCCCTTGGGCGGCCTCTGGTGTCGTCAGGGGGTCGATGCCGAGAATGCGTAGACGGCCCGCGCTGTCGCGTAGCTCACCAGAAATCACAGGAGAGACAAGGTAGCCTGCCGCGCGCAGGGCGAGGTAATCGGCCAGGGGCACGGACCTGCCGTCGGCGCGTTCAAGACGCGAAAGTTGATCCTGTCCAAGGATTGCGGCGGCGCGGTCATAGGCTCCGCGCGCCTCGGCATTGATTGCCTGCACGCCGGACCAAAGGGCGGTTGCCAAGGCGAGGCCGATTGCGAGCATGGCGAGTTGGCCAGGGCGGTGTCGCCAGTGCGAAGAAAGGCTCAAAACTGCGGTGTAGAGCATGTTCATGCCCCCTCCAGCACACCACGGGAGAGATGGATGCGATGCGAGAGGCGCGCAGCGAGGCGGGGAGAATGGGTGACCATCAGGAGACCTGCGCCGGTGTCCGAGACGAGGTCGAGCAGGAGGGACAGAACCGCATCACCGGTATCTTCATCAAGGTTGCCGGTTGGCTCATCGGCAAGGATCAGGGCTGGGCGCGGGGCGAGGGCGCGGGCGATGGCAACGCGCTGCTGCTGACCGCCGGAAAGCTGTTCGGGGAAGCGGTTGGTTAGGTCGGCAAGACCAAGGCGGTCGGCCAGCTCTGCGCAAAAGTCTGCATCGTGCCGCCCTGCGAGCCGTGCTTGAAGGGCGATGTTGGCGGCGACGCTGAGCGACGGCACAAGGTTGAATTGCTGGAAGATCAGACCGACATGGTCGCGCCGGGCCTTGGCGCGGGCGGCATCGTCCATAGTGCCGATGTCACGTCCTTGCAGCAGGACCTGCCCGCTTTCGGGTTGATCCAGCCCGCCGGCCAGATGCAGCAGGGTGGATTTGCCAGAGCCGCTTTCGCCGGTGAGCGCCAGGGTTTGGCGGGGCTCCATCCCGATGGAAACGCCGGATAGCACGGCCACATCGCCATAGGATTTGTGGATGTCGCGAATGTCGAGAAGCGTGTTCGTCATGCCGTTCGATTTAGCAGCTATGGGCCGGTTCGCCACAAGCATTGCGCGGGCGGCGACTTTTGCCGCAGATACGGGTGCAAGGGAGGCGCTGCATATGATTTTGGATTGGGACGATGCCTATGCCAACGGCGCCTACATTGATGGGGCGGATGAGATCGTTTCGGGATGGGCAGTGCGCGCGGGTGAGGTGCGGAAAGCATTTCCGTCAGAAGTGATTCAAACCGGTCCGGGGGAGCGCCAGTTTGTCGATCTGTATCGACCCAAGCTGGCGGGACAGGGACTGACCGTGGTTGTTCACGGCGGGTATTGGATGGCGTTTTCTGGCCGTGACTTTGCGCATTTGGTTCGCGGCCCTCTGGAACGTGGACAGGCGGTTGCCGCGCTGACATATACATTGGCGCCTGACGCTCGGATTGCGGATATCACTCAAGAAATCGCGCAAGCGGTGCGGGTGTTGGCCGAACGAAATAGCGGGCCCATTCGGTTGATCGGGCATTCCGCTGGCGGCCATTTGGTGACGCGGATGATGTGTGAAGGCGTGCTTCCGTCGCACATGGTGGAGCGGATTGAGCACATCGTTTCCATATCGGGGGTTCACGATCTGCGCCCGCTATTGCGGACCCGGATGAATGAGACGCTTCGATTGACCGAGGAGGAGGCGCGGCAAGAGAGCCCGGCGCTGTGCGATCCGGTGCCTGGTTTGAAGCTAACCTGCGTTGTGGGTTCAGAGGAGCGCCCGGAATTTCGGCGGCAATCTGCGTTGCTCGCGAATATCTGGACAGGCATGGACGTGGATACGCGCGCGGTTGAGCTGCCCGAAGAAGACCACTTCAGCATCATCGCGGGGCTGGAGGGCCCCGACGGTCATTTGACGAAGTTATTGCTGGATTAGACGCGGTCGAAGAGCGCGCCGAGGGCGGTTTTCAACTGTGCGCGATCCTCTGGCCCGAGGGCGTCGAGCATCCGGCTTTCTGCGGCAAGCGCAGAGGATTTCAGCCGCGACACTTCCTGGGTACCATGGTCCGACAGCTTCACGACAAGTCTGCGCCGGTCCGATTTGTCGCGAATGACGGAGATCATATCGAGATCTTCCAGGCGTCGTTGCGCGCGGCTGACCCGGGCGGCGTCCATGGCTGTCAGAATGCAGAGGTCATGGCTGGAGCAGGGCTGGTTCGCCGGCAGCGCCATCATGATCCGCCATTCGGGCACTTGCAGGCCCGCATCCTCGATCACGCGGGTGAACATGCGTGCTGATAGGACCGACATCTGGAATGGCAGATACTCCGAAAGGTCGAATGTCAGGGATTGTGACTGGTCTTTCATGGGAATGTGCCTTCTGGACTCGCGCGGTCTGATACAACCTAGAGGTTAACGGGCCGTCAGAGTGACACGCAAGAAAAATGTCAGGCAAAGTTGACATTTGACGCAGTTCCAGAGTGCTGGCCTATCGGAATTTGAGATTCGATAGGAGGGGCTGAAGTTTCCGATCGTAAACGCGGTAAGCGGCTTTGCGCGCAAAAGCGACGCATCCCGGTGGTTTTCCGGCTTGTTCGGAGGTGGGGCACCCCGTATGTCCGGCGGTGGGACACCCTTCCCCAACGAAGGGCGCATATCTGTGAGGATACCAGTATGACCACGAACCAACCGGCCCCGCGGCCGGACGCAAAGCCGTCGAATCCCCGTTTTTCGTCTGGCCCCTGCACAAAGCCCCCCACATGGACCGTTGATGCCCTGAGAAGCGCGCCGCTTGGCCGCTCGCATCGTGCCGCCGTCGGGAAAGGCTTGCTGAAATCTGTCATCGATACGACCGGCCATTTGCTTGGCGTGCCAGAAGGTTACAAAATCGGCGTCGTACCCGCCTCCGACACCGGCGCGATGGAGATGGCGATGTGGTCGCTGCTAGGCGCGCGGCCTTGCACCATGCTCTCGTGGGAGAGTTTCGGCGCGGGCTGGGTGACGGATGTGGTCAAGCAGCTGAAGCTGGAGGCCACTGTGACCAACGCCGAATATGGGGAGCTGCCTGATCTGGCTGCCGTCGATTGGGATACAGATGTGGTGTTCACATGGAACGGCACGACCTCCGGCGTGCGGGTGCCGAATGGCGATGTGATCCCTGCGGACCGCAATGGGCTGACGATTTGTGACGCGACCAGCGCCGCCTTTGCGCAAGACCTGCCGTGGAACAAGTTGGATGTCGTTACGTTCAGCTGGCAGAAGGTCATGGGTGGCGAGGGTGCCCATGGTATGTTGATCCTGTCGCCCCGCGCGGTGGAGCGGCTGGAAAGCTATACGCCGCCCTGGCCCATGCCGAAGATTTTCCGCCTGACCAAGGGCGGCAAACTGATCGAGGGCATTTTTGAAGGTGCTACGATCAACACACCGTCCATGCTCTGTGTTGAGGATTACAGCGTCGCGTTGGAATGGGCCGAGAGCCTAGGTGGTCTGCCCGCGCTTCATGCCCGCGCCGATGCCAATGCGCAGGCCGTTTGGGATTTCTGCGAGGCGCGTGACTGGATTGATAACCTCGCCGTCGACCCGGCAACGCGGTCCAATACCTCCGTCTGCCTGAAGTTCACCGATGATCGGATCAAGGACGGTGCGGCTTTTGCCAAGGCGGTCGCCAAGCGACTGATGGCGGAACATGCAGCCTTTGATGTGGGCGGCTACCGTGATGCCCCTCCGGGCCTGCGCATCTGGTGCGGGGCCACGGTTGAGCTGTCGGACATCGAAGCGATGCTCCCCTGGCTCGACTGGGCCTTCCACACGGAAATCGAAGCGCAGGGCTGACCGCCCGCTCCCCTCTTCATCTTGGTAAATTCAACTCAATTCTCCGGCCCGCGCCCGGCGCTGCCGATAAGATAGGAAAGCCACCCATGGCCCCCAAAGTACTCGTCTCTGACAAACTCAGCGAAACCGCCGTTCAGATTTTCCGCGATCGCGGCATCGACGTCACCTTCGATCCGACCATCGGTAAAGATAAGGACAAGCTTCTGTCCGTGATCGACCAATATGATGGTCTCGCCATCCGCTCTGCCACCAAGGTGACCGAGAAGATCCTTGCGCAAGCGTCACAACTTAAGGTTGTGGGACGAGCTGGTATAGGTGTCGACAATGTCGATATCCCGAATGCGTCGAAGAAGGGCATCATCGTGATGAACACACCCTTCGGGAACATGATCACCACGGCAGAACATGCGGTTGCGATGATGTTTGCAGTCGCGCGGCAAATCCCAGAGGCCAGCGCGTCGACCCATGCAGGCAAATGGGAGAAATCCAAGTTCATGGGGGTCGAGCTGACCGGCAAAACCCTTGGTGTGATCGGAGCCGGGAATATTGGCGGCATCGTTTGTGAACGTGGTGTCGGCTTGCGCATGAAGGTCATCGCCTATGATCCGTTCCTGAGCGAAGAACGCGCGGCGAAGCTGGGTGTGACCAAGGTGGAATTGGACGAGCTGTTCGCGCGATCCGACTTTATCACCTTGCACGTGCCCGCGACCGACAAGACGCGCGGTATGATTTCTGCCGAGGCAATCGCCAAGATGAAGAAGGGCGTGCGGATCGTGAACTGTGCCCGTGGTGGTCTGGTTGATGAAGCCGCGCTTGCCGAAGCATTGAAGGCCGGACACGTCGCCGGCGCGGCCTTTGACGTTTTTGAAGTCGAACCAGCCACTGACAGCCCGTTATTCAATCTGCCGAATGTTGTTGTGACGCCGCACCTGGGTGCAGCGACGACCGAGGCGCAGGAGAATGTGGCGTTGCAAGTGGCGGAGCAGATGTCGGATTACCTGCTGACGGGCGCAGTGTCGAATGCGTTGAACATGCCATCTGTCACGGCTGAGGAAGCGGCGATTATGGGGCCGTGGGTGAAGCTGGCCGAGCATTTGGGCGCTTTTGTGGGCCAGCTGACGGATGAACCGATCAAGAGCATTGAGATCGTCTATAACGGCGTTGTCACGGGCATGAATCTGAAGGCGCTCGATTGTGCGGCGATTGCTGGTGTGATGAAGGCGACGAACCCGGATGTGAACATGGTCTCTGCCCCTGTGATCGCGAAGGAGCGGGGGATCGAGCTGTCCCAGACGACGCAGGACAAGACCGGCGTGTTCGACGGTTATATCCGGCTGGTGGTGAAGACGGACAAACGGGAACGGTCGATTGCAGGGACATGCTTTAGCGACGGCAAGCCGCGCTTCATCCAGATCAAGGGTATCAACATCGACGCCGAGATCGGGGAGCATATGCTTTACACCACCAACGAAGACGTTCCCGGCATCATCGGCACGCTGGGTCAGACGATGGGTGAGAACGGCGTGAACATCGCCAACTTCACCCTTGGCCGCTCTGGCCCGAAGGGAGAGGCGATTGCTCTGCTGTATCTTGATGCGCAACCACCTGCGAGCGTGCTGAAGCAGTTGATGGATACCGGCCTGTTCCAGCAGGTCATGCCGTTGCAGTTTGACGCCGCGTAGGCTTGGCCAGAGCCTTCGAATAATGCTCTAACCCTTCCTGACACATCAGGGAGGGTTTCTTTATGGACGATATCGTCATTCTGTCGGGCGCACGCACGGCCATCGGCACATTTGGCGGGTCCCTTGCGGGAACCACACCAATCGATACGGGCACGGTTGTGGCCAAGGCGGCATTGGAGCGCGCAGGCGTTGAGGGTGGCCAGATCGGGCATGTGGTCTACGGCCATGTGATCAACACTGAGCCGCGCGACATGTATTTGTCGCGCGTGGCTGCGATGCAGGCGGGCGTGCCTGACTCCGTGCCTGCGATGAACGTGAATAGGCTCTGTGGGTCTGGGGCGCAGGCGATTGTGTCGGTGATCCAATCGCTTGCGCTGGGCGATGCGGAGTTTGGTCTAGCCGGTGGGGCCGAGAGCATGAGCCGTTCACCTTACGTGATCCCGCAGGCGCGGTTTGGGCAGAAGATGGGCGACGTGAAAACGCTCGATATGATGCTGGGCGCGCTGAACTGCCCGTTTGGGACCGGGCATATGGGTGTGACGGCTGAGAATGTCGCCGATGAGCATGATGTGACGCGTGAGGATATGGACGTCTTCGCGATGGCGTCGCAGGAGCGGGCAGCGAATGCCATCGCTGAGGGGTATTTTGCCGAGCAGATCGTGCCGGTTGAGGTCCGCGTGAAGCGCGACATGGTGCCGTTTGAGGTGGATGAGCACCCCAAAGCGACCTCGCTGGAGGCTTTGGGCGGGCTGCGCGCCGTGTTCCAGAAGGACGGGCGTGTCACGGCTGGTAATGCTTCTGGCATCAACGATGGCGCGGCGGCGCTCGTTCTGGGGCGGGGCGATGCGGCAGAAAAGGGCGGGCTGACGCCAAGGGCGCGGGTGCTGGGCTATGCCCATGCCGGTGTGCGGCCCGAGGTTATGGGGATTGGCCCGGTGCCCGCGGTGGAGAACCTGTTGGCGAAGACGGGGCTGAGCATCGGGGATTTCGACGTGATCGAGTCCAATGAGGCCTTCGCGGCGCAGGCGATTGCGGTGAACAAGGCGCTTGGTCTGGACCCAGCGAAGGTGAACCCGAATGGTGGGGCGATTGCGCTGGGCCATCCGGTTGGAGCGACGGGGGCAATCATTACCGTGAAGGCTCTGTATGAGCTGGAGCGGATTGGTGGCTCGAAAGCACTGATCACGATGTGTATCGGTGGGGGTCAGGGCATCGCGTTGGCGATTGAGCGGGTGTGAGGTAAGGAGCGAGAGGCCAGCCCCTCGTCGTCATTGGAGCTCGGACCAATGGCGCGCCAATGACGACCCCCTGAGCATTTTCGAAACAAGGAAGGGGCGTGGTTGGGCGCCTAATTCGCGATTTCCACGTCGCGGCTTTCGGCGCGGCCTGAGGCGTCTATGACGGTGAGCTCTCCAAACCCTTGCCCGACGTCGAGTGCGATTTCGCGGTCGCGGAGGCCAATCCCAACAGGCGCGCCGTTCCAGAGCCAGGTGAAGGGCGGCTGCCCTTCGGCCACGCGCGCCATGACAGGCAGGCCGGGTTGATAGGAGAGTACCGCGCCTTCGGGCGGGAAGGTGATTGCGGGGCCCCCGGCGTCTGCGATGGTTTCGGCTGGATCGAAGCGGCGCAGGGTTTCAGGGAGCTGTGCATTGCTGAGCGTCAAAGCTCCCGGCGGCGGTGCGGGGCGCGGGGATGGGCGGTCACCCAGATGCGCGAAAGCCTCGAACAACAGCGGCGCTGAGAGTTCTGCGCCGAAGGCCCCCGGAACGGAGGCGCCATCGGGGCGGCCCATCCAGACTCCAATGACGTGCTGCCCGTCGAAGCCAAAGGCCCAGGCATCGCGGTGGCCGTAGCTGGTGCCGGTTTTGTAGCTGAGACCGATGCGGGGGGCGTTGGGTGGTGGAACAACACCAGAGAGCATGTCGCCCAGATACCAGGCGGCGGTTTCCGATAGGATGCGTTGGCCGTCTTCGACCTCGTCGCCTTCACGCCAATGCAGGGGGGCTGCAACGCCGCCGCGGGCGATCCCTGCATAGAGACGCATGAGATCTTCCATCGTCGTGCCGATGCCGCCAAGCGCGATGGCGAGTCCGGGTTCTTCGCCCAAGGGCAGCGACACCTCCATATCGGCGCGGCCCATGGCGGCGAGCATTTGGTGGGGGCCGACTTCGTCGAGCAAGGTCACGGCGGGAATGTTAAGGGACAGTTGTAGCGCCTCGGAGGCTGTGACTTCACCCCGGAAGACTTCATCGAAATTCTGGGGTGCGTAGCCGGCGATGGAAATGGGACGATCCTGCACCAGCGTTTCGGGGTGGATCAGGCCGGCGTCCATGGCGAGGCCGTAGATCAACGGTTTGAGGGCGGAGCCGGGGGACCGAACGGCTTGCGTCATATCCACGAAACCGTCGCGCGTGGTGTCGGTGTAGTCGGGGGAGCCAACGCTGGCGAGGATCTCACCCGTTTCATGGTCCATCACCATGATGGCAGTGCTGATTTGGGGGCCAAGGCCCGTGACAGCGCGGGTGGCCAGACGCTCCATCTGAGCCTGAAGTGTGCGGTCGAGGGTCAGGTGGTGCGTGCCTTGGGTCGGGCGCTCTAGAATGGCGCGGTCGGCGATGTGGGCGGCGAGTGCAGGGAAGCCACGCCGCTCGGTCGGGATGGCTTCATACCGTGCCCAGGCGATTTCCGCCTCCGTCAGATTGGTGAAGGTGACGGCGCGCGAGAGGACGCGATTGCGGGCGATTTCGGCGGCCTCGGGGAAGCGATCCGGTCTGCGGGAGTTCGGCGCCTGCGGGATGGCGACCAACAAGGCGGATTGCGCGGCGGTGAGCCGTTCAGGCTCCGTCCCGAACCATGTGAGCGTGGCGGCGCGGATGCCTTCGAGGTTGCCGCCATAGGGTGCCAGGTGGAGATAGAGGGTTAGGATCTCCTCCTTGGTCAGGTGCCGCTCCAGCGCGAGGGCCAGCCGGATCTGGCGTAACTTGCCCTCCCAAACGCCGGTGCCGGAATCCTCCAACAAGCGCGCGACCTGCATGGTGAGGGTTGAGCCGCCAGAGACCACGCGGCCTGTGGTGATGCGCTGCCAAGCGGCGCGAGCGAAGGCGCGCAGATCAACGCCCGGATGTGTCCAGAAGCGGCGATCCTCATAGGCGACGAGCATCTCGATAAAGGTGGGATCTACTGCATCGTAGCTGATCGGCAAACGCCAGCGCCCGTTTTCGACGGTGTAGGCGCGCAGGAGATCACCGTCGCGGTCCAGAACCTCAACCCCGGTTTCCAGCGTCAGCGGTGGCAGTTCGGTCCGGTCGATCCAGTCGTCCACCCACAGCGCCGCACCGAGGATCAGGCCCGCGAATAGAATTGTGAGGGTGGCGAGGATCTGCCGGAGCATCATTCGATCACTGTGACTCTGCCCGATGCCGTCTGGGCCCTGAAGGTTGGGCGGTACATGTCTTCGACCGAGGCGGCGGGATGGTGGAAGTCACCCGGTGTGACAGCGCGGATGATGTAGGCGAGGCGGATCGTGTCGTCGCGGCGCATGTCGATGGCGGCGAGGAAACGCTCGGACCGGAATTCGGACATGACGGGCGTGAAGGGGATGTCGATGCCTTGCAGCGCGCGGATGTCGCCCGATTGCAGGAGGTTGGGATTGTCGATCTCGAACCCCGCAGGCAGCGGATCGTTGACCATCAGGCGACCGTCGGGGGCGCTGAAACGCTGAACCTCCAGCATGGTGACAAGACGCGTGCCCTGGGCGACTTCGCTTGGGTCCACCGGCTCGCCATCCAGCGTCATGTAGCGGCGGTCGATGCGGTAGCCGTTGCCGAATTGCTCGGTCACGCCTTCGGAGATGCCGAAGCGGGTGAGGGTGAGGAGCTCGTCACGGGGGCCGGTGTTTTCGATCACGCGGGTGGTTGTGTCGCCGCCGTCCAGCACTTCGACCAGGGGGCCGGAGACCAGATTCCCATCAAGTGTCAGTGTCTGCGTGGCGGGATTGTCGATCAGCGCGTGGGCGGCGAGGAGGGACCAGACGGCCTCCTGTGTGGAGGCCTCGGCTACGGGCACGGTCACCTCGGGCACATAGGCGGGCACGTTGATGGTTTCGGATCCGGCGGCTGCGGCCAGCGCGACCAGACCAGCGGCATCGCGGCGGCGGGTGCCATAATCGCTGCGCCAGGTTGAAGTGCTTTCGCCGAGACCCGGCAGCGTCAGGCGCGCGAAACCGGAGGTGAACATCGCATCGGCGCGGGGTTGGTCGCCGTACATGGCGAGGGCGGCACCAAGTTGGGCCAAAGCGAGTGGTGTCGCGAAGTCCTGCACTTTCACGTCGGCGTAGTAACGCAGATCGCCCATCGAGGCCTGGCCTTCGCGGGCCAGAACCATCAGCGCAAAGGCCAGCCCTTCACCGCCATTCTCGAAATCCGGATGGCCCGCGACGCGGTTCGCCAGATTGTCGAGGGCAGATTGGAATGCGCGGGCGGGGACGTCATGGCCTTCGTCCTGTGCGCGGGAGAGGAAATCGGTGACATAGGCATCGAGCCACAGGTCGCCCGACCCGGCGCGCCAGAGGCCGAAGCTGCCGTTGGCGGATTGATTCGTGAGGACGGAGCGGATGGCATCATCGATGCGCGCGTTCAGGTCGTCTGCGGTTCCAAGCTCCATGATCTCGGCAACCGAGGACATATAGAGGAGAGGCAGCGCGCGGGAGGTGATCTGTTCCGTGCAGCCATACGGATAGCGGTCGAGCCGTAGCAGCAGGCCCGCCGCATCAAAGCGGGCGAGCGGCCCGGCGGAGAGGGTGACGCGTGCGTTTTCAGGCCGGAACCCGGTGTAGGCATTGGCGTCGAGCGTGAAACTTTGCCCCGGTTCCAGCGTCAGACGCGTGGTCTC
This sequence comes from uncultured Roseicyclus sp., assembly GCA_947500415.1. Lineage (GTDB taxonomy): Bacteria > Pseudomonadota > Alphaproteobacteria > Rhodobacterales > Rhodobacteraceae > Gymnodinialimonas. The sequence goes on along the minus strand of CANMRT010000004.1, from coordinate 253,216 downwards.
GGCAATGATCGGGTCGTTCACTGCGACGGGGATCGTGACCTCGCGCGTCAGCTCAGTGCCGTCGGGGGTGGCGAGCGCGACGGTGATGGTCGCGGGGCCCGTGCGGTCGGCGGCGAGGAACGGGATGCGCAGGCGTTGCGTTTCGCCTTCGGTCAGGGTGATGTCCGGGATCAGCTGGCCGAAGAGCTGGATGCCGGTGTTCGCGCTGATTTCAAGCGGCATGGTGCCGGTGGGGCCTTCGGTGTGGGTGACTTCCAAAAGTAGGGAGGCGCTGTCGCCGGGGGCAAGGAAGCGGGGGGCGGTAGCGGTGACGACCACGGGATCGCGGACGATGACATCCTGCGTGGCCTGTCCGACGCCGGTTTCGGACCAGGCCGTTGCCATGACACGGACAGTGCCGTTGAAGGCGGGCAGGTCAAAGCTTGTGCGGGCGTAGCCATCGGCACCCACGGTGAGCGGGCCGGAGAACAGGGCCACAAGCTCCTCCGTTGGAGGAGAGGCCTCCATCCGCAGGCCCGCGCCCGCGTCACCGCCTTGCCGGATGCGCCCTTCAGCGCCATCGCGGCTGTCGATCAGGCGTCCGTAGAGGTCGCGGAATGCGATACCGAGACGGCGTTGGCCGAAGTAATGGCCTTGCGGATCGGGTGCCTCAAAGCTCGTCAGGTTCAGGATGCCCAGATCGACCGCAGAGATGGTGGCGTAGATTGTTTCGCCCTCAACCGCGCCGTCAACGCGAAGGGCGATGTCGAGCGGCTCGCGCGGGCGCGAGATTTCCGGGAGTTCCAGCGTTGCCGCCAGTGCGCGGGGGCCAGGATCAACACTGGCGTGGGCGATGCCGATGGCCCGGACAGGAGCTGGTGTGTCGCCTTCGCCGAAGGGTCGGATGAGCGTGGCGGTGACGTAGGCACCAGACCCCCAGGCCTCGGTCACCGACAGCGGAATGGTTGCGGGAGAGCCATCAAAGGCGTGAGTTTCGCGGTGAATGACGCGGTCAGAGACGACCTGAACCATCAACATTCCGCCCGATAGAGCCGATACACGTAGGTTTGCGGTGTCGCCGGGGGCGTAGCTTTCCGCGTCCAGCGACACGTCGAGCACGTCGGGCGTGTCGCCGCCATCATCCGCGCCATAAAATCCGGCGGAGAAGCCCACCGAACTGACTGTGAAGCCGCCCGCATCGCTTTCAACGCGCAGCTCGTAGCGGCCCCAATCGACCGGCAGATTGAGCCGAGTCGGATCGCTGGAAAGCGATACCTCGCCTTCGGCAATGCGTTCACGCGTGGTGATCGGCTCCCACGACCAATTGCCGTTTTGGCGATACCATTGGTAGCGGCGTTGGACCCTGTTCAGCGTCCAACGGGCCGGAATTGGGTCTGATGCATTTCGGGCTATGAGGTCGAAGGCGGCTTCAACCCCCTCGGCCAATGTGCCTTCGAACAGCGGGCGAATCCCAATGGCATTGCCGCTTGGGTAGATGGTCACAACTTCACGCCGCTCAACCGGGCGGCCGGAGGCTTCGGTGATTTCGGCGGTCACAGTGAGCTCGCCCGGATAGGGTGCATCGGTGAATTCGGGGAACTCAAGAATGACAGCGGTGCGCCCCTGATTGTCGGTCGAAACAGGGCCAAAACTGCTAAACAGAGCCTCTGGCGCTGCGTCGTGGCGACCAAATGCATAACCCGGATGGCCCGGCAGGAATTGAGTGGGGCGCAGCGCCATGCGGCCTGTGATCTCAAGCCCCTCAGCCGGTGCGCCGTAAAGGTAGTAAGCACCGAAATCGGTGATCGGTGCGGCGCCTGGCCCGAAAGCGCGGGCTGGTAAGCTGACGACCAAATCAAGGCGTTCGGGTAGAAAATCCTCAACCAACAGGCGCGTTTCGGTCAGGGGGGCTGCGTCAGGATCAGCGTGAATGGAAAGCCGCCAGGTGCCGCGTGGAACATCGGCGGCAATGGGCAGCGAGAAGACGTAGCCGCCTGCGCCTTCATCGCTCAGCAGGGTGCGGGAATATTCGACACCGTCGGCACGGGTCAGGATCGCGGTCAGGGGCAGACCGGTGATGGCCTGCGCTTGCGGGTCGCGTACGAGGGCGGTGGCATGGATCGTCTCACCGGCGCGGTAGACGCCGCGGTCGGTGGTCAGGAAACTGTCGATGGGCCCTGCGGGTTCACGCCCCGCGACGCCGCGATCCGACAGGTCAAACTCCGCCTCACGCAGGGACAGGAAGGCGAGGTCTGTGTCGCCCGCGCGCGCAATGACGAGCGCGGGGGCGGCGCCGTCTTGCCCGGCGGCGATGTCACCGGAGAAATGGGCGTAGCCATCGGCGTCGGTGGTGGCACTGGCCAGAACGCGGTTCGATTCGGAGATGAGATCGAGGTCGATGCCATCAAGCAGGGCCGCAGAAGTCAGCGATGTCACGCTGACATGCACGCCGTCCTGCCCGCTTGCGGCGGACAGGCCCAGATCGCTGACAAGGAACCACTGCGTCGCCCCGCCGTCGCTATTGCCTGCGCCACCAACGCGCGCCTCAAGCGCATAGAGGCCGGGCGCGCGGCCTTCCAGAACCTCGCCGATTGGGATGCGCGTGGTCACGCCACGGTTTTGTTCAAGGGCAACGTCAGCCTCCCCCTGCCAGACGGCTTCGCCGATTTCGTCGGCGAATTGGTCCACCTGCCATTCCGCAAGGGGCCGCCCGAAATAGCGGTCCTGAAGGCTGCGCAGGATGTTGCGGTCGGAGACGTGGAAAAGCTGAAGATCAACGAGGTCTGTGTTCACGGCCACCAGTGGGATGGTGCCCCCGGCGGAGGCGGGCAGCACATAGGCGCGCCCAGCAAAACGCACCGAAGGCGCACGGTCGCGGACGTATTGCTGGAGTGCGATTGGCGCATGCAGGATCTCACCGGAGGCGGCGGGCAGGCCCGCGCGCAGGGTAAATTCCAACCGCTCGCCGTGGCGCACGCCGGAGATGCAGAGTTGCTGCCCTTCCGCCTCCACCGCCAGCCCATCGTGGGTAGATTGCAGGAAGTCATCGTAAATCACGCCCCCGGCGGCGAGGGGTTCTGAGAAGATGGCGCAGATGCGGGGGAAATCGGATTCGACGTTAACGCGGGTGTCTGTGACGCGGAAGCCGTAGAGGCCGCGCAGACGGTTCAAAGCGTCTTCACGCGCTCCGGAGTTCGATGTTTCCAGTGCCATTTCAGCGGCGGAGAGAGCATCACGCCCACGGCCCACACGTTCCAAAGCGTCAGCCATGGCGTCAAGGGACAGGGCAAGCGGCTCACCAGCCTCCGCTCTTAGCGCTGCGTTGATGCTGGCTTGGACTGCACGGTTGTCGAATTGGCGTTGTTCGGACGTGTTTTCAGCCTCGATCGCCAGCATGTAGGTCGCGTAGGTGGTCCAATCAGCCGGATCGCCGTCGACGGTGATCGCAGCCCCGATGCGGCGCATGGCGCTGATTGTCTCACCGTTGGCGAGGGCATTGCGGGCGCTGCGGCGCCAATCTTCGGCCGGGAAACGCCCGCCGTAGTGGAGCAATCCTAAGCCGTCGGCCTGATCGAATGCAGCTTGGAAATCACCTGTGGTGAGGAAGTTCAGATCTAGGCGTCTGCGATCTGCGGCGTCACTCAATCCAGACTCTAACGTGCGGATTAGGCCCGAGAAAGCACCTGCATATGACTCTCCCTCGCCCACAGTCGATTTGGGGAAACACGCGTTGGAGCGGCTATTGAAGGTAAACGCAATGCAATCGGGGTCGGCGCGGCAGGCGGCATCGCAGGCGGCGAGTGTCGTGTCAAAGATCGGACGCATATCGCCACCGGGGAAATCGGTGTCCCGCAGGATGGTCGTCGTGCGCTCTGGTAAGGTCTGTGCGGTTGCAGGAAGGGCGAGGAGAAGGGTTAGGAAAACGGCCAAACCTGCCGACAAACGTCGCATCAATTACGCCCTCACTATGTCTTCAAAAAATGTAGCCGAAGGCTGCCACGGGCCGACGCATGGAGTCCATGATTCCTCGGGCCCAATGGAGGGAATCCCCACTCGCTCTTCACAATTAACTGTATTTTCAGCGACTCCCCCCAAAACCATTCTCCGGATTGATCCCAATCGCGTGACGCAGTGAAATGACCTCAAGCAGCATGATGGAGCGATTGGCGCAGGAACGTCGCGCCCGCCTCCAGGCCGAGCAACTGCTCGCCCTGCGCTCGGAGGAATTGTATGCCGCAAACCGGAAGTTGGCAGAACATGCTGACGCGCTTTCGCACCAAGTCATTGAACAAAGGGAAGAAAATGAGAGCTTGCGCGGCTTGGCCACGCAAACAGAGGCAGAGCTTGAGGTCGCGGAAGAGCGCGCGGTCACTGCGCAACGACGGCTATGGGACGCGCTTCATTCCACCGACGATGGCTTTGCGATTTTCGACCGCGACTGGCGGCTGGTGGCTGCAAACCCGGCGTTTTTTGGTGCGTTCGATGGCGTCGGTGACGTCGCTGTCGGGGCCAGCTATGAGGCGATTCTGCGTGTCGCCATGGACGAAGGGATCGTTGATCTTCAAGGGGCCACGCCAGAGGATTGGATCGACCGCATGGTGGCTCGCTGGGAGATGGATCCGATTCCACGGGTGGACATAAAGTTGTGGAATGGGGCGTTCATCCGGTTGGATGACAAGCAGACGCCGCAGGGGGATTTCGTCTCGGTCGCCGTCGATATCACACCCAACATCCGCCGAGAGCGTCAGTTGCGATCTGCCCGTGATGCGGCCCTTGCCGCCAGCCGCGCGAAGTCGACATTCCTTGCGAACATGAGTCATGAGATCAGAACGCCGATGAACGGCGTGGTCTCTATGGCGGAGTTGTTGCGAGAGACTGAGTTGACAGAAGAGCAGCAACTGTATGCTGAGACGATCCGCAATTCCGGCGAGGCGCTGCTGGTCATCATCAACGACGTGCTCGACTATTCGAAGATCGAAGCGGGCAAGCTTGAACTGCGCGAAGAGAGCTTTGACCTCAACGCTATGGTGCTTGAGATTTTCCGGCTGTTGCGGCCGGGGATTGAGGGAAAATCGCTCGACCTGAAACTCGACTACGACATCTTCCTGCCGGATCGGATGATTGGCGATCCAGGGCGCGTGCGGCAGGTGCTTACCAACCTGATCGGCAATGCGATCAAGTTCACTGAAAAGGGCCATGTCACGGTGCGGGTCATGGCGGGATTGCCATCGGACCTCGACAGGGAACTGAATTTGCAGGTTGTGGTGGAAGACACGGGCGTCGGCATCCCCCATCAAAAGCAGGCCCATGTCTTCGGGGAATTCAATCAGGTGGAGGAGGAAGCCAACCGTCGCCACGACGGCACCGGACTGGGCCTCGCGATTTCGCAGCGGTTGGTGCAACTGATGGGTGGGTCGATGTGGTTGCAATCTGAGCCCGGCGAAGGGTCTGCGTTCGGCTTTGATATGCGCCTTCAGGAAGACCCGGACGCGCGGGTCGATCCTGTGGCGGGCCTGCCCCCGGATCAGGCGCGGGTGCTGCTGGTTGGCGGCGCGGGTGACGTAATGGACGAGATGATGGATGCCCTGACGCGCCTACATGCCGAGCCGTCGCAGGTGCGTCGGATACCATCGGAGAGGGATCTGGAGGGCACGCAGGCGGTCGTGGTGTGTGACCAAACCGTCGCAGCAGATGAGGTGCGAGCCGCACTGGAGGATGCTGCGTTCACCGGTGCGCTACTTCGCGTAGGGGCAGAGCCGGTCGAAGGGTGGACAATCTGCGATCCCGATATGCCCTTGTCGGATCTCCGCACACTCCTGTTGGACAGAGCTGATCAGACGGAGAATGTCGAAGAGCAGGTGGTTGAGGGGGCGGAGCCAGTGCCGGAGCCGGAGGCCGGCCCTGCCAAACGGCGATTGCTGGCCGCCGAGGATAACAAAACCAATCAGCTGGTATTCAAGTCGATGATCAAGGGACTGGATCTGGATGTAGAGATTGTTGAAAACGGCGCGGAGCTTGTGGCCGCGTTCAAAGCCAATCCACCGGATTTGATCATGACCGACATTTCCATGCCCGAGATGGACGGGCTGGAGGCCGCCCAAGCGATCCGTGCCGAAGAGGCTGCCAAGGGTCTACCCCGCGTCCATATCATTGCCATGACGGCCCACGCACTGGAGGGGGACCGGGAACGGATCATGGAGGCCGGGATTGACGATTACATTACCAAACCGCTGAAAAAACCGATCATTCAGGCGAAGATCGCCGAGGCGCCGAACCCTGGCGATGCGCCTGAGCAAGAAACCGAGGACGCGGCTTAGGGGCGCCACTCCGCAAGCGCGCCCGCAACCTTGTAGTGCCCGGTTTCGACCTCACGCCGATTGCGGATCGGGCCATGGGTGAGCTCCGCGAAGACCTCGTGCTCCGGGTTCAGAACGCCGAGATTGGCCAGGATTTGGGCAAGTGCCGCTTCGGACCCGCGCGTGGCACCGTCGCTGATCTTGAGCGCGACACCGATTTTCAGTTCTGGCACAATGGCGAAAAAGACGCCCTCTGCCCCGGTTTTGACGGCAGCCCCACGCCCCATCGCGCGCATCAGGCGGGTGCAGGCGCGTCCTTCCCCCGCCACGAGATCGGGATGCATCATCATCGCCTCGCGCAAGCGCACCATTGCGGCTTGCCGTGTGCCACCGTCGGGCGTCGCCGCAGCAAAACTGGCCATGGCGCTGGCACATCCCGACAGAGAGCCCGCGAAATTCGGGGCGGAACATCCGTCAATTGCATAGCCGGAAATGGGCTCGTCGGTGACGTCGGCCCATGCATCAGCGATGGCCAATTGCACGGGATGATTGGGGTCGATGTATTCCGGTCCCGCGCCAAGGTGGCGGGATAGGGTCAGGAAGCCACTATGTTTGCCGGAACAATTGTTGTGGCGTTGGTCCGGTGCGGTGTGTCCGCAGATCAGCCCATCGCGCGCGGCCACATCGGATGGCTCCTGCGGGCCACAGCGCAGATCCTCCTCGCCCAGACCCAAATCAGCAAGCCAGCGCGTGACACGATCTGTGTGGATCGCAGCACCGTTGTGGGACGCACAGGCCAGCGCAAGGTGTCCGGGCGTCAGACCGGTGGCGTCAGCGGCCCCGCTTTCGATCAGTGGCAGGGCCTGTACCATCTTTGCGGAAGAGCGTGGCAGAATATGCGCATTCGCGTCGCCCCAGGCCCCAATCAGGCCCGCATCGGCGTGCCAAATCACGGCATGTCCGCGGTGCATACATTCGCGAATCGGGCCGCGATGAACCTCAACAAGTGCCTGATCCGCCACATCTGCCATTCGTAACCCCCTCCAATCCCTTCACATCCCGGCAAATTTCCGCTGCCAGGGCTTTTTTCAACGAACCGTTTAAGCTAACTTGTCGCTCAGTAACGGTCGGACGCTTGACACTTTAGTGACCCAGAAAAAGGGCGCCGACCAGAGGCAGACTAAGGGCTGGAGGCTCTGACATTCATGAAAACATATCTTGCTGGTCTTCTAGCGGGCGCATTCTTCGTTTCGGGGACGGTTGCGTTTGCTCAGGAAGGCGACGAATCCACAAACCGTGTCAACGCTGAAACCGACTGGTCGGTGTTTGTCGAAGATGACCCCACTCAGTGCTGGGTTGTCTCGACCCCATCGGAGACCGTGAACACCCGCGACGGGCGTGTCGTTTCGGTGCGGCGTGGCGAAATCCTGATGTTCGTTTCGTTCTGGCCGGGCCAGGAGCGTTTGGGCGAAGTGAGCTTCACGGGCGGCTATCCGTTCGCAGACGGCTCCACCGTGTCGATCGAGATCGGATCATCCGCGTTTGAGCTGTTCACCGAGGGTGAGATGGCCTGGGCCGCGTCGCCGCAAGATGACGACCGCATCATCACTGCGATGAAGCGCGGGGCCGAGGCGGTTCTGACGGCGCGTTCCTCGCGCGGGACACAGACTCAGGACACGTTCAGCCTGCTGGGCTTCACGGCGGCTGTCGAGGATGCCGAATCCCGCTGCGGTAACTGATCGGGTGCGGGCCAGCTTTGCTTGCGGGCTTGCGTTTGCCCTGATGACCGGTGCCGCTGCCGCGCAGGATCGTACTGCGTGGTCTGTCTATGTGCAGGAAAATCCGACGCAGTGTTGGGTCACGTCGGTTCCGTCCGGCACCACCGCGTCGCGCGATGGGCAGGACGTGACCGAAGCGATCAATCGGGACGAAGCATTGCTCTTCATCTCTTACTGGCCCGCCGATGGGCGGTTGGGTGAAGTGAGCTACACGGGCGGTTACCCTTTTGCGGACGGCAGCACCGTGTCCATCGCCGTTGGTGATGCCACGTTTGAGTTGTTCACCGAAGGGCCGATGTCCTGGGCCGGGTCGCCCGCAGCGGATGCCCGGATCATCGCAGCGATGCAGGACGGGGCTGAAGCGGTTGTGACGGCTGTCTCTGGTCGCGGGACGGAAGTGGTGGACACGTTCAGCCTGACGGGGTTCACAGCGGCGATTGAAGATGCCGGTGTGCGCTGTGGCAGCTAGGCCATTTGCGCCTACGGGATGTGTCCTATATGTCAGCGCATCGTTCCAAGGAAATTCGCCATGACCGCCTCCGCGCCGATTACGCAAGACGTTGCCACGATCAAACGCAAATTGCCCGAAGGGCCGGTTAATCTGATCGGGTTGACCCGCGACGGTCTGCGCGCGGCGTTGATTGAGGCTGGCACACCCGAAAAGCAGGCGAAGATGCGCACGGGCCAGATCTGGCAATGGCTCTATCAGAAGGGCATCCGTGATTTCGCGGCGATGACCAATCTGTCCAAGGACTACCGCGCCATGCTGGCGGAGACTTTCGTGGCCGAGGTGCCCGAGGTTGTGTCCAAGCAGGTCAGCGCCGATGGCACGCGCAAATACCTGGTGCGAATTGCCGGAGGCCATGAAGTTGAAGTCGTCTACATCCCAGAGGTGGATCGCGGGACGTTGTGTATCTCAAGCCAGGTGGGCTGCACGCTGACCTGCTCGTTCTGCCACACGGGCACGCAGAAGCTGGTTCGCAACCTGACCGCCGGAGAGATCATTGGGCAAGTCATGCTGGCACGTGACGATTTGGACGAATGGACTGCCGCCGGTGAAGGCTCGGACGCGAAGCCGCGTTTGGTGTCGAACATCGTGCTTATGGGCATGGGCGAGCCGCTCTATAACTTTGAGAATGTGCGCGACGCGATGAAGATCGCGATGGACCCGGAAGGGATCAGCCTGTCGCGCCGTCGGATCACGCTTTCAACTTCTGGCGTCGTGCCCGAGATCGCACGCACGGCAGAAGAGATCGGGTGTCAGTTGGCCGTGTCTTTCCACGCCACAACGGATGACGTGCGCGACAAACTGGTGCCGATTAACAAGCGCTGGCCGATCGCGGACTTGCTGGATGCGCTGCGGGTCTATCCAAAGGCGTCCAACAGCGAGCGGATTACGTTCGAGTACGTGATGCTGAAAGATGTGAACGATACGGATGAAGATGCGCGGCGGCTGGTGAAGCTGATCCAGGGCATTCCGGCCAAGATCAATCTGATTCCCTTCAACGAATGGCCTGGCGCGCCCTACGAACGCTCTGACTGGGAGCGAATCGAACGCTTTGCGGATATCGTCTACAAGGCGGGCTATGCATCGCCCATTCGCACGCCGCGTGGGGAAGACATCATGGCGGCCTGTGGTCAGCTGAAGTCAGCGACCGAACGTGCGCGGAAGTCGAAAAAGCAGATTGAGGCTGAAGCGGGCCTGTAAGGCCCTGCATTTAACCCAAAAGAAAAGGCGCTGTCCGCAGACAACGCCCAATCAATTCTATCCAAGTAATCCTTGCGGATTAGCTGTGGTGCAGTGCCAGAACCAGCAGCAGAACTGCGATGGCAGGAACCAGGATGCCGCCAGCGGAGGAGCCAGTGTCTTCAACGATGACAACGGGCTCGATGACTGCGGGCTCAACATAGCCGCCTGCAAATGCGCCAGTGGCGACGACGGACAGGGCTGCTGCGAGTGCGAGTTTCTTCATAGTAGTCTCCTTGGCCAGCATTTCATCTGGCGCGTGTTTGAATTGCATTGCCCTAGCTCTAACCTCATGTGTCCGGCGGCTGCAATGGGGTCTGCAAGGCCCGAATGAACTCAGGGCAAAGGTGTTGCAAAAAAGAAAAGGCGCCGTCCGAAGACAGCGCCTAATCAAATCGTTCCACGTGATCCGTGAGGATCAGGAGTGGTGCAGTGCCAGAACCAGCAGAAGCACGGCGATGGCGGGCACCAAGATGCCGCCGGCCGAGGAGCCGGTGTCTTCAACGATGACTACGGGCTCGATGACCGCAGGTTCAACGTAGCCGCCTGCAAATGCGCCAGTGGCGACAACAGACAGAGCAGCAGCGAGAGCAAGTTTCTTCATAATATCCTCCAAGATACGCCCCTTTTGCGCACAATGCACAGGTTAGGGCACCCAAGACTGTACCTCGTGACCATCTTTAACCAGCAACCCTGTGTGAATGCAATGGCGGGAAAATCGGGTGTGGCCAACGAATCGAGAGATGTCGTCAAATAAGCAACACTTCCGGCGGGCGGATGCGATTACCTCAGGAAAGTGCCACGAATTGCATCGTCCCTTTGACAGTGGATGGGCCGCTCCGGACCGGTAGAACGCAACCGAATCAGGTGTTTGCGCTGTGATTCGTGCACGGATCAGGGGTGGATAATGATCCGCGTTCCGTTGCCGACCATCGCGTAGATCTGGCGCATCTCTCGGTTGGTGACGGCGATGCAGCCAACGGTCCAATCATCGATGTTTCTGAAGGGTCGCGGCGTGCCATGAATGAAGATGTCGCCACCGGGATTCACCCCAGCCTCGCGGGCCCGTGCGATGTCTTCTTCATTGGGGTAACTGATGCCGATGGACAGGTAGAAGTCGCTGTTCGGGTTCCGGCGGTCGATGAAATACTCACCTTCAGGCGTGCGCCCATCGCCGTACTCGAATTTGTGGCCTTCGGGGGCAAACCCAAGCTCAATCTCGTAGGTTTCGAGCACTTCGTCGTTGTGGAACAGCATCATGATGCGCTCGTTCTTGAACACCTCGATCCGCGTGACCTCCGGGCCATTGTATTCGATGAACCGCGAACACCCCGAAAGGGCCACCACGGTCAGAAGTGCCAGAAGAAGAACGCGCATTTTCGAAACCTGCTCGACTTGTTTTGCCGGCCTTATACACCAGCCTGTGTGGGTGATGCGAGCGTTACTGGCCCGACTCAGCGGAAAGAAGCTGCGCGAGGCCGCTGCGATAATCTGGGTAGCGCAGTCGAACCCCCAGTTCTTCCTTGATGCGCGTGTTATCGACCCGCTTTGATTCGGCATAAAAACTGCGCGCCATTGGCGACATCTCCGCCTTTTCGAAATCCACGGCGGGGGGCATAGGCAGGCCAAGCAATTCGGCGGCGTGGGCCAGCACGTCCTGCGGCGGGGCGGGGTCATTGTCGCAGACGTTGTAGGCCGCGCCAGGGTTGGGCCGCGCGATGGAGGCCAGCACCGTTTGTGCGATGTCTTCCACATGAATGCGGCTGAACACCTGGCCCTTTTTGATGATCCGCCGCGCCGTGCCGTTGCGCACTTTCGCAAACGGTCCGCGCCCGGGTCCGTAGATGCCTGCAAGCCGAAACAGATGCACCGGCAGCCCGTGATCGCGATGCAGCGCCAGCCATTCGCCTTCCGCATCAATCCGCGCCTGACCGCGTTTCGTGGAGGCCGTCAGCGGCGTCTCCTCCGTCACCCAGCCGCCGCCATGGTCGCCATAGACGCCCGTCGTCGAAAGATAGCCAACCCAATCAAGATGCCGGGCGGCTGCAAAAGCACGGCGGAGGTTGGCCAAGACAGGATCGCGCCCGTTCTGCGGCCCGGCGGAGATCAGCACATGGCTCGCCCATTCGATATGCCGGGTCATGTCGGTGCCGGGAAAAAGCACCGGCGTCACGCCATCGCGTAAAATCGCACCCATCTTCTCAGGCGTTCGCGTGGTTGCGTGTACCTCCCACCCGCCGGGCAAAGCCAAAGCGGTGGCACGAGAGGAAAACCCATAGCCGAAAATCAGGAGTCTCATGTCAGCCTTTCCACCGCCCAACGCGCCGCATCCGCGACTGCCTCATTCGGGTCATTGACCAGAGTACGCGCGGCATCTGCCAAGGCAGGCTCTTCGGAATTGCCAATCGCGTAAAGTACGTTCCGCACGAAGCGATCCCGCCCGATGCGTTTGATGGGAGAGCCTGAGAAGAGTGCGCGAAACCCAGCATCGTCCAACGTCGCAAGCTCGGCCAGCTTTGGTGATTGTAACTCGGGCCGGGGCGCGTAGCGCATGTCGCGCGCGGTCTGGGCGAACTTGTTCCACGGGCAGATGGCAAGACAGTCGTCGCAGCCATAGATGCGGTTGCCCATTTTGGTGCGCAGGCTCGCGTCCACCGGGCCCTTATGCTCAATCGTCAGGTAAGAAATGCACTTCCGCGCATCCAGTTTGAACGGCGCAGGAAATGCATTAGTCGGGCAGATGTCGAGGCAGGCGGTGCAGGATCCGCAGCGCTCTTCCTCCGCCTCATCAACCGGCAGTTCAACCGTTGTGAAGATCGCGCCAAGGAAGAACCAATTGCCCAGATCGCGCGCCAACAGGTTGGTGTGTTTCCCCTGCCACCCCAGCCCCGCCGCCTGCGCCAGCGGCTTTTCCATCACAGGCGCTGTATCAACGAACACCTTGATCTGTCCGCCCGGCGCTTGATCCAACAACCACCGCCCAACGCGTTTGAGGCGTTTTTTCACAAGATCATGGTAGTCGCGGTTCTGCGCATAGACGCTGATCGTGGCGCAATCGCGCGCGTCCAATGCGTCGAGCGGATCAACTTCGGGCGTATAGGGCTCGGCCAGCATAACAACTGATTTCGCCTCCGGCCACAGCACATCGGGTGCGCCGCGCCAGTGCATCCGCTCGGCCATCCAACCCATCTGCCCGTGGTATCCCGCGCCCACGAAACCGGCCAAACGCTCCGCCAGCTCCGGCACAGCATCAGGTCTGCACACCCCCATCTTCGCAAAGCCCGCGTCCAGGGCCTCGCGCCGAAGGGCGTCCTTCAGGTCACTCAAAAGTCGAGGTCGGCATAATGCGCCGGTTGCGGGAAGCCGAAGATCTGATCCGCCAGAATAGACCGAAACGCGGGACGCGATTTTACCTTGGCGTACCAATCTTTGACCGGGGCGCTCAGGCTCCAATCCACGTCGGAAATATAGTCGAGGCAAGACAGCTGCGCCGCGGCCGCGAAATCGGCCAGCGTCATCTGATCGCCCGCCAGCCAGCGCCGGTGGTCCAACAGCCAATCCATATATTTGATGTGGAATTTCACATTGGTCGCACCGGCCTTGACGTTGCGCCCGTCCGGATAGCCTGACCGCATCAGCTTCTTGTGGACCCGCTCATGCACCAGATTGGTGGTGACTTCCTTGTGGAACTTGTCATCGAACCACGCGACCAGCCTGCGCACTTCGGCCCGCTGCGCCGGATCACGGGGCATCAGCACCGGGTCGGGTACAGTTTCCTCAAGATATTCGCAGATCGCCTGACTATCGCTCAGCATCATGCCGTCGATTTTCAGGACCGGCACCTTGCCCGCAGGATTGCGCCGCAGGAACTCCGTCGTGGGTTCCCAGTATTTCTCTTCAACAAGCTCCACCTCGATCTTCTTCTCGGCCAGCACAAGGCGGACCTTCCGGCAGAATGGAGAGAGGGGGAAATGATAGAGGCGGTTCATTAACGTGCTCGGTCTGATGTTGGTGTTCTTTGCGCGCTCGGTTCGGAAAAATCAATTCGCAAAGCAATCGTCCCGCCCATCGGCGCGGATCGTTGCCGCACCACTTGCGATGGATCGCGCGCGACGGTCGACAAAACTGGACGGCGCGCTGGCATCGCGTTGCTGCGGGTTGGGCAGGACAGCGGCCAGAAGGGAGGCCTGCCGCTCGGTCAAATCAGCTGCCGAAACGCCGAAGTGATGTTGAGCCGCGGCCTCGGCTCCAAAGACGCCCGGCGCAAATTCGGCGACGTTCAGGTAAACCTCAAGCACGCGCCGCTTGGGCCAGATCAACTCCATCACCGGGGTGATTGCGGCCTCCAGCGCCTTCCGCACCCAAGACCGTCCGTGCCATAAGAACGCATTCTTCACCGTCTGTTGGCTGATGGTCGATCCACCCCGCGCGGCGCCGTCGGCAATGGCATCGCGGATCGCGGACATGTCAAAGCCCCAATGCAGGCAGAAATTCGCGTCCTCCGCGGCCACAGCGGCTCGTGCCAGATGGGGTGAGATGTCCTCCATCGGCACCCAATCGCGCTCCAATGCGCCACCAAGACGCGCGCGTTCCTGCAACATGTAGATGGTCGTCGGCACCGGCACGAAGGCATAAAGCACAATCCACAAAAGCATCAGCGCCACGACCCCGAACAACCCACGCCACAGCCAGCGCCGGAAGGTCCGCGCCCATCGGCGCGCCCGCGACTCTGTCTTCTTCTTTTTCGTTTTCCGTGTGCGCTTCGCCAACCGGCCCACACTCCCTGCTCATCTTTGTTCCTCTAAATATGCCCGCCGGAGGCGCCCACACCAGCCCCGTGCGAAACATCCGCTTGAAGGCGCGACCTTCCCGCCGCACTTTGCCCCCATGTCACATGGTTACGAATCCGGCCGCCTGAACCTGCCCTTCGTGGGCATCGCTACTTTCGGCAAATATGAATACGTCCCCGATTGGTCCAAGATCGACGCGGACGTTGCCGTGCTTGGGGCGCCGTTCGATTTCGGCACCCAATGGCGGGCGGGGGCGCGGTTTGGCCCGCGTGGCATCCGCGAAGCCTCGACGCTGTTCGCCTTTGGCCATGCCGGGGCCTACGACCATGAGGATGACGTCACCTATCTTGGGCCCGGCACGAAAATCATCGACATGGGCGATGCCGATATCATCCATACGGATACGGAGGCCTCTCACGCGAATATCGAAAAAGGTGTACGTGCCGCGTTGGAGGCCGGGGCTATTCCCGTCACGCTTGGCGGCGATCACTCCATCAATATCCCTTGCATCCGCGCGTTTGCAGAGCGGGGTCCGATCCACGTTGTGCAGATCGATGCGCATCTGGATTTCGTGGATGAGCGGCACGGTGTCCGTCACGGCCACGGCAACCCGATGCGTCGTGCGGCGGAGCAGGATCACGTGACTGGCCTGTCACAATTCGGCATCCGAAACGTCAGCTCCACAGCCAAGGAAGGCTATGAGGATGCCCGCAGCTTCGGGTCCGACATCCAGTCCGTCCGCCAGATCCGCGCGATGGGGGCAGAGGCCGCCGCCGCGCGTGTGCCTGAAGGCGTAGACCTCTACATCACGATAGACATCGACGGCTTCGATCCTTCGATCGCGCCTGGCACAGGCACGCCGTCTCATGGCGGTTTTCTTTACTATGAGGTGCTGGAGTTCCTTGCCATCCTTGCCAAGCGGGGCCGGATCGTTGGTGTAGACCTGGTGGAGGTCGCGCCGGATTATGACCGAGACGGCACAACCGCTATCCTTGCCGCGCAAGTCCTGCTCAACCTCATCGGGCGTATCCTGCACGCCCGCGCCACCGCCTAGTCGATCAGCTTCAGCAAGGCGCGTTCTGCTTTTCGCAGGCGTGTCGGTGTTGTGGCATCGCCAAGGGCACGCCGGTCAGCAGCATCAGCCTCGCTCAGCGCAATCACCTCGGGGTGGATATAGCTGTTTCGCGCAATGGTTGGCGTGTTGTTCAACCGCTCCGCCGCCGCGTCCGCCATTGACGCTATTGTTGGGTCTTCATCCCTAAGGGCGACTTCCATTGCGGCAACCGACCCATTCCATGTGCGGAAGGTCTTGGGCGTTAAACCATCTTCACCTGTAACCTCCGCCATGAAGGCACCCAACATATCGGGCGAGACACTGCGCGCTTCTTTATCGTCCATCCACGTGGCAATCGGCGCGCCTGGCAGATCGTCCAGCTTATGCAGCGCCCGGGCCAAGGTCGTATCGCGCAGTGTTTCTGTTACTTTCTTGCCGCCCTTCGCCGGAAAGCGCAGCTGCGTGCCGTCTTTTTGGACCGACAGGTGCCGGGACAGCAGGGTCGTGGCCCCGAAGCTGCCATTCGCTTCCACGTAGTCCGGATGGCCAGGCCGTAAAGACAGGCGGTCGATCAACGCCAGGACGGCAGCCAATGCGAAGTCACGGGATCCGGGTTCCGCCTCCAGCCCATTTCGGATCGCATCCCTCAGGCGCGGAAGGGCAGTGCCGAACCGTGGCAGATCTTCGAATTTCCGCTGGGCGCGAAACGTGGTCCAGTCCGGATGGTAGCGATATTGTTTTCGGTGGGCGTCGTCATAGCCCGTGGCCTGCAAATGGCCGTTCAGGCGCGGGCTGATCCAGACGTGGCGATAGGCGGGTGGCACGGCAAGCGCTTCAATCCGCTGACGTGCCTCGGCATTTGCGATGGTTGTGCCGTCCGGGCTGCGGTAGCTGAACCCGCGACCGCACTTTCGCCGGGTGATGCCCGGTTTGTCGTCTGGGTAGTAAATAAGGCCGTCGGGTACCATGCACCCGAAACGCCATACTGCGTGGATCGGTTCCTAAAGATTACGTTACGTAATCCGGCTCTTCCCGGTCTAGCACGCTCCTTATCCCACGCAGCAGATCCACATCCGCGCCATGGTCTTCATCCAGTTGCTGTGCGGTCCGCTCCGCGACCTCTTCCGGCAGAACCCGCAGTTCGCGACCTGTCTGCAGCGCCAGAACGTAGTTCCGCGCGGCCCGTTCAAAGTAATACATCCGCATGAAGGTCTCGGCGACACTCTCACCAATGAACAAAACACCATGGTTGCCCATGATCATCGTCCGCACGGAGGGATCCTGAAACATCTGGGCGCAGCGCGTGCCTTCATCTTCCAGCGCCAGCCCGCCATAGCCCTCATCGACCACCTGACGGTTGTGAAACATGGCAGAGTTCTGGTCGATCGCTGGCAACCGCGAGTCGGCAAGTGAGGCCAATACCGTGGCGTAGGTAGAATGTACATGCATGGCACAGCGCGCGTGGGGGACATGGCGGTGCAGCGATCCGTGCAGGCCCCAGGCGGTCTGGTCCGGCGCATCGTCACCTTTGGCGCTGTCCGGGTCGTCCGCATCCACAACCCACAGATCCGACGCCATTAACGCACTGAAATGCTTCTTCGGATTGATCATGAACTCTGTGCCCGCGTCATTCACCGCCAAAGAGAAGTGGTTGGCCACCCCTTCGTGCATATCTTCCCGCGCCGTCCAGCGGAATGCGGCGGCCAGCTCCGCCCTCGCCTCTTGATGATCCACGCCAAATCCCCGGATTGTTTCTGTCATTGTTGCCAAGACGCTAACGACGCCCACAGGCGTTTCGCAATCGTAAATCAACCAGCGACATTTGTTGCCGTGCCATGAACGATCCGCGGAATAATCGCGGTTTGGTCTTCCGCGCATCCCATTTGCGCCCCAATTCGCCGTCATCAACGATCCCAGAGCAGTCAAAAGTAGGCCCAGTATGGATCGTCTAACGGAAATGGAAGCCTTTGCCACAGTTGTGGACCAAGGTGGCTTCACAGATGCGGCTAAGAAGATGGGGATTTCGAAATCCGCTGTCTCAAAACATGTCTCTTCGCTTGAGGCACGACTTGGCGCGCGTCTTCTTAACCGCACGACCCGCCGTGTCTCACCGACCGAAATTGGTTTGGCCTACTACGACCGCGCCCGCCGCGTTTTGAACGACGCAGGCGAAGCTGACGCCCTTGTCACCGCCATGCAATCCGCACCCTCAGGCACATTGCGTGTGTCGATTGCAACGGACTTTGGCGTGAACCACGTCTCTCCTATCTTGGGTGAGTTCCTGCACAATTACCCTGACATCACCGTCAATATGGTTCTGAACAACCGCTATGTTGAGCTGATCTCGGAAGGCTTCGATATGGCGATCCGCGTGGGTGAGCTGGAAGACAGCTCTCTCATGGCGCGCAAAATCTGCGAAACGCAGCGCCGCATGATCGCAGCACCGGGCTACTTCAAAGAATATGGCCGCCCCGACCGGATCGACGACCTGAACGAACACAAGCTTCTACATTACTCGAATTCTTCGACGGGCAATGTCTGGAAGTTGACTGCCCCCTCGGGTGAGTTGCGCCAGGTGCGCACCGCCGGGTGGCTGACTGTGAACGACGGTCAAAGCCTGCTGAACGCCGCCATCGGTGGCCTTGGCATCGCATACCTGCCCTCCTTCCTCTACGCCGATCCAATGCGCGACGGCCTTCTGGAAGACGCGATGCCTGACCTGCCGGTCGACGTCCAAGGTGTCTACGCCGTCTACCCGCCGGGTCGCTATATCCAGCCAAAGGTTCGCGCCTTCATCGATTACCTCGTGGAAAGCTTCCGCGACAAAGGTCCGACCGACTGGTGATCTAACGTTTTTCCCTTGCCGTGCCTCGTGCCGTCCCTCCTGACAGCACGTGCCCACCTTGTCCCGGGTCGATGCAATGCATCACCCGGGATTTTTTTGTTCATGCCATGCGAATGACTAAGGGTTGAGCTGCCTTCGGGCGGCGTTGCCCGTTTGAAAACAGGTGACGCAACGGCAAATTCAATAATGCCCTTGGTGAGATTCCTTCGAGGAGACAGTGGCTGCCAATCGGCAGGCTCGATCAGCCGGGGTCAGCCAGAACAACTTCCACGCGGCGGTTGGCATCGCGCCCTTCCGCCGTGGTGTTCGCAGCGCGCGGCGCCAGATATCCAATGCCTCGTGCTTCGATTTGGGCTGGATTGACGCCCAGATCACCGGTCAAAAACCGACGCACCGCATCTGCCCGAGCCTCGGATAGGGAGATGTTTCCAGACAGTGATCCGACAGCGTCGGTATGACCCACCAGAACCACACGCCGCGCCGGGTTCTCTTGCAGGTAAGCGGCGAGCGTAGTGAGCGACGTGTAGCTATCCCCGGAAAGCTGAGACGCGCCGATCTCGAACTGAAGATCATCCAGCGCGGCCGACCCGACCGTTGTGAGGCGTGCGATCAGATCGCCGGTATCAACGAATGTGGGGATCACTGCATCAGCAACACCTTCCGGCGAACGCGAAGACTGCACAACCGGTGTGACGGGCACGGCGTCCGCAGGCAGGACTTGGGTTACGTGGACGAAACTTGTCGCGCCACCCTGACTGATCATGAGGGCTACCCGCTCGGGTCCTTCGTCACGCTCGATCGTGGCGGCGACGTATTGGAAGTTGCCAAGGTCAACATGCATCTCTGGTGCCTGACCAACGGGCACGGCATGGCGGAAATCGAAACCACCACAGGCATTCGCGAAACAGCTAAACTCAACATTGTAGCCTTGCGCGTCCAATTGCTCGTTCACGGACCGCAGAATGGTGGCGGTTGAAACGCCCTCTCCACGGATCTGCCAGATGAAGCCCTGAACCGTGCCGTCCGCGAGATTGAGCGGCACCTGAGCGCCATCGAAAGGGCCAGTGGCGACCGGATGCTGCCCCTCAGCTGGACCGGACTGGTAAACCAACTGCGGCGTGCCGGGAAAATCCAGATCAAGCGCGGATGCCATTGCAGGCAGCGACATTGCGGTGGCGCACAGCAAAAGCGGGCATAGCATCGCCATGCCGCCGAAAGTGCGCGCGCTTTGCGTGGTCACTGGGTCGGTCCGCCTGTTTTCTCTCGATAGCAATATGTTCCCACAGCTTTCAGGCCCAAGGAAGCATAAAGCCCATGGGCGGCTGTATTTTGCTGGGTGACGAGGACTGAAAGCCACTCTGCCTTCTCCGTTTCGGCCCAATGGGCGGCGGCGCGCATCATTGTGCTGGCCAATCCGCTGCGTCGGGCAACAGGTGCAACCTCAAGCGCGTGCAGCATCGCAACCGCGCCATGGATACCGATGAAGGCAGCACCGGCAGGCTTGTCCTTAATCCGCCCGAAGAGGGAGGTCTTGGGGAAATTCGCCCGATCCATCACCGCACGCCGCGCAAGATCGATCCCGCCCGCATCCCAAATCTCGCTCTGGATCGCCAGAGGGGGCCAAATGGTGAAGGCAGTGACGGGGGGCGGTGCGGCGGAAAGCTCACTTGTACGGATCAGTAGGATGTCCGTGTGATCTCGCGCGATGTAGCCGCGGGCATCCAGCGCGTCGGACAGGCCGGTCTGGTGGTCGAGCACTTGAAACAGCGGCGCACGACACTGCGCCAGCATCGCAGCCTCGGCGGCCACCAGCCCCTCCTCGCTCCCGTTCAGCACAGTTGGATCGGTCAGCCGCGCGGCGCTTACACGGTTTCCTCCGGCATCGGGCGCAGGCACCGTGAAAGACCCGCAGGTCTGCGTCTCTGACGGAGGCCACGTCGCGGCGACCGTTGGGAAGAGGGCGGCGGCGTTCATTTGGCCTCGGGGAACAGTTTGGTCAGCTCTGCCATGACCCGCGATACTGCCGCGCCATCCTGGGCCCGAACCACCACGTTAGAGCCATATTTGCCGTCCCGCTGAAACGGGTAAGACCCGATGGAAACCTCTGGATTCTCCTCCGCCAATGCGCCCAGGGGGGCCGCGATGTCGCCTTCACCGCGATCGACACGCAGGCTTTGCGACACCATCGGCGCGCCGCCTGTCAGCGTCGGCAACAGCCCTGTTAGCATCGCCTCAAAGATCGTCGGTACCCCCGCCATGACATGCACGTTGCCAAGGGTGAAGCCCGGTGCCGCGCTGACCGGATTGTCGATCAAAGCGGCCCCGTCCGGGATACGCGCCATGCGCAGGCGCGCCTCGTTCAACTTTTGTCCCTGCCGATCATAGTGGGCTTGAAGGATTGCGCGCGCATCGTCGCGCACACCGCAGGCCGCTCCCATCGCATCGGCCACAGCCTCCGCGGTGATGTCATCATGGGTTGGCCCAATCCCGCCCGACGTGAACACATGGTCATAAGCGTCAGCCATCTCCTGCACATGGCGCACGATCACCCCATGGTCGTCGCTGATCATCCGCGCTTCCTGCAGGGCGATGCCATGCTCGGTCAGCGCTTTTGCCAGATGGTTCATGTTGCTGTCGCGGGTGCGGCCCGAAAGGATCTCGTCCCCGATGACAAGCATGGCGGCGGTGGGGTTCGGCATGGTGACAAGTCCTTGGATAGCGGCCTTGCACGGTATAGGTCGCACCCCATGCTCTTTCCAACCCCACTTGTCCCCGCCCGGCTGATCCGCCGCTACAAACGCTTCCTCGCCGATGTTGTGCTTGAGGATGGGACGGAAGTGACGGCCCACTGCCCAAACCCCGGCGCGATGCTGGGCCTGAAGGATGACGGCGCGCGGATTTGGCTGCTGCCCAATGATGATCCGAAGAAGAAGCTGAACTATGGCTGGCGGTTGGTTGAGCTTCCCGACGGCCAGTTCGCGGGCATCGATGCGGGCCTACCAAACCGATTGGTGAAAGACGCGCTTGCTGAGGGTCAGATTCAGGCTCTAACAGGCTATTCAGAGACAAAACCTGAACAGCGATACGGTTCGGAAAACAGCCGCATCGACTTCCTGCTGTCCGAGCCGGGCCGTCCGGATGCTTATGTCGAGGTCAAGAATTGCCACCTTCGCCGCGAAGGTGATTGGGCCGAGTTCCCTGATTGTGTGACCGAACGCGGGGCCAAGCATCTGCGAGAGCTGACCGCCATCGCCCAATCCGGGGGCCGCGCCGTGATGCTTTACGTCGTGCAGCGCACCGACTGCACCCGCTTCCGCCTCGCGCCCGATCTGGATCCCTCATATGCCAGAGCCTTCGACATTGCGCGCGATGCTGGTGTCGAAGTGATCTGTCACGGCACCGAGATTTCACCGGAAGGAATCGTACTAACGGGGCCAATTCCGGTCGACCCTAACCCCCAGTCGATGTCATAGGGGCGTCACTGGCAATTCGCTCTCTGACGCCCTAAATTACGCCTGTCGCAACACCGGAGATTCCCCGTGGACGATTTCACAGGCCGACTCACGAAAGACGGCATCCGCATTCACCAAGACGCCGACTTCGCCGGGATGCACCGGGCGGGGGCGCTTGCGGCTGACATTCTGGATCGTGTGGCCCCTTTGGTTGTACCGGGCGTTACGACGGGTGCGCTGGACGCGCAGATCGAAGCCTGGGTGAATGAGGCTGAAGCGACCTCCGCGACCATTGGTTATCGCGGCTACCAACATGCGTCCTGCATCAGTATCAACCACGTCGTTTGCCACGGCATCCCCAGCGAAAAGAAACTTAAGGACGGGGACATCGTGAACATCGACGTCACCGTCATCGTTGATGGCTGGTTCGGCGACACCTCTCGAATGTTCGTCGCAGGCAACCTCCCCCGTAAGGCGGAGCGGTTGATCCAGGTGACCCATGATGCGCTCTTCAAGGGCATCGAGGCCGTGAAGCCGGGCAAGACCTTTGGCGATATCGGCTATGCGATCCAGTCCTTCGTCGAATCCAAGCGCATGTCGGTTGTCCGCGATTTCTGCGGTCATGGTTTGGGTCAGGTGTTCCACGCCCCGCCCAACGTCCTGCACTACGGTCGCCCCGGCACGGGTCCTGTGTTGGAAGAGGGCATGTTTTTCACAATCGAGCCGATGGTGAACCTCGGTCGGCCAGAAACAAAAGTCCTCTCCGATGACTGGACCGCTGTGACCCGCGACAAAAGCCTGAGCGCTCAGTTTGAGCATTCCATCGGCGTGACGGCGGATGGCGCAGAGATCTTCACGCTATCACCCGCGGGTAAATTCCACCCAACCTGGGCCTGATCGCTGCGGGATTCCCGCCTTTGACCGCTAGGATGCTTTCCGACTAGCCTACTCCGGCACTTTAACGGAGCCCCCCTTCATGCGTCTTATTCCCCTTGCTGTCGGCCTTTTTCTGGCCGGCCCAGCTTTCGCCCAATCCGAGCCTGTGCCGGACATCCTTGGCGAGGCCTATTTTGAGCCGTCGAATTTCACCCTCTCCGACACCTACACTTTCGACGATGATTTCGCCTCGGAGCATGGCGTCGAAGTGCCCGTCGACTTCCGGCTGAGCGTCCCACGCCGCAGCGGAATTGAGGTTCAGACCACGCTGCTTCCCGATGGGGGTGCGTTTGTAGGCTTTTCCTTCGTAAGCGAACCCACGGGCAATTTCGGCGCGTTTTTCCTGGAATCGATGCAAATGACCGATGCCACAATCCCTTTGCTAGCGGAAGAATCCGATCCATCGCAGGCGCGCGTACGCGTCGCTGCGGGCTTGCTGGAGAATGACTTCTGGGCGGCTAACTTTGCCAACGCGCCAGAGGCACGCATTTTGACGGTCGAACAGATCGAGCTGGGCACTGTCCCCAACGCTGTGCAACTCATTGGCACCTACTACGACGCGGAATATGACGATCAAATGATGGTCCGCGCCGTGATCCTTCCGCATCCCGATCAGCCTGAAAGCCTTCTGGCGCTGACGCAGATCAACCTTGATGTCATCCCTGTTCGCGATGGCGATACCCTTGCTGCAACGACCTCTGGTCGTATCCTGACGGAGTTTGAGTATCGCTAAGGCAACAGAAAAGGAGCGTGCACCACGCGCCCTCTTCTGAGGCACCGGAAAGTCAGCCATAAATTGGTCAAACGACACCGCTAGGCGTTTGGCATGAGCTTTCTTCGATCGGTCCTGACCCACCTTGAAACCCCCCGCTCCGAGCGTCCGCTTGGGTCGGGTTGGCTCAGCGGGTCTCTGGCGCTTTTGGCGGGCCTCGCGGGCCTGCTGATCGTGCTTTTGCGGTGGTATCCCGAAACCTTCAGCTATCCCGAAATCGCCTTCGTCCATGGCAATGGTGTAATGACCGTTGTGATGCGCTTCCTGCTTCTGTCAGGCTATGCGTTGGCTCTTCTGTCGCTCATCATCGGCCGCCGCAAGTCGCTGGGCTGGGCCGCGCTGGCGATCACGGTCGTTGCCAGCCTCATGGCCACCACCCAACCTGACACCGCAGGCGCGCCGCCCCAAAGCCTCTACTTCGGACTCGACTATTTCATTATCAACGTGCTGGTTGTGGGCTTCCTTTTCGTGCCCCTCGAACGCTTCTTCCCGGCACGATCTGAACAAACCGTCTTCCGCCCCGAATGGCAGGAAGACATGTTCTACTACCTCGTCTCCTCCATGTTCGTGCAGATCCTGGGCTTCATCACACTGGCCCCGGCTAATTTCGTGAACGCCAATATCGACCTCGACGCCACGCGCGCCTGGATCGCCTCCATGCCCTTCTGGGTGCAGGTCCTTGTCATCATGGCCGCCACGGACTTCGTGCAATATTGGGTCCACCGCGCGTTCCACACCTTCCCGTTTCTGTGGAATTTCCACGCCATCCACCATTCCACCAAAAAGATGGATTGGCTCGCTGGCGCGCGGATGCATTTCATCGAAATCGCGATTCTGCGCAGCCTCACCGCCGTGCCAATGTTCACGCTTGGCTTCATGCCCGAGGCGATCCAGGCCTACCTGCTGATCGTCTATTTCTCGTCCAGCTTCATCCACGCCAATATCGGTTGGAAGATGGGCTTTCTGGAACGTTTCATCGTCACGCCGCGCTTCCACCATTGGCACCACGGGTCCGACCGCGATGCGATCGACATCAATTATTCCAGCCACTTCCCGATCTACGATTGGTTGTTCGGCACCCACCATCTGCCCGAAAAGGGGGAATGGCCCGAGCAATACGGCGTCGTCGGCGACACCGTTCCGCGCGGGTATTGGAAGCAGTTCATGTATCCGTTCTCCTCGAAATTCCGTCGCGACCCCGCACCGCCACCGGGCGAATAACGCTTCGTTAACCATTTCGCGGCAGGTTTGGCCCATGTCCGACCAACCCGCCTTTTCATTCGATGAAGCCTCGCCACGCTTTTTGCAGGCCAAGCCCGCCCGC
The DNA here is from genome assembly GCA_947500415.1 of uncultured Roseicyclus sp. Lineage (GTDB taxonomy): Bacteria > Pseudomonadota > Alphaproteobacteria > Rhodobacterales > Rhodobacteraceae > Gymnodinialimonas. The sequence goes on along the minus strand of CANMRT010000004.1, from coordinate 228,243 downwards.
AAAGCCGCCGCAGGCCCCTCCAAAGGCGCGGAAGACCATCGCCTCAAACACCGTGACCGCCTGCGCGCGCGCTTTTCCGAAGGCGGCGCGGATGCCGTGCCGGATTATGAACTGCTGGAAATGGTTCTCTATGGTGCGATCCTGCGTGGCGACACTAAGCCACTTGCCAAACGCCTCCTCGCCCGGTTCGGTGACATCAACCATGTTCTCGCCGCCCCCGAAGCGCGCCTGAAAGAGGTGGACGGCGTTGGCGACAAGGTCGTTTTCCAACTGAAACTGATGGAGGCGATGGGCCACCGCATGGCGCGCGCCAAGGTGATGCAGAAGCCGATCCTAAGCTCATGGGACGCGCTGCTGGAATATTGCCAAACCGCCATGGCGCACCGCGACATCGAACAATTCCGTGTCCTCTATCTCGACCGCAAGAACGTGCTGATCGCGGATGAGGCGCAGGCTGAGGGCACTGTCGATCACGTCCCCGTCTACCCCCGCGAAGTCGTCAAACGCGCGCTGGAACTCAACGCCACTGCGATGATCCTTGTCCACAATCACCCCTCCGGCGATCCCACCCCGAGCGAGGCGGATGTGGAGATGACCTTCGCCATCCGCGATGCAGCCCAAATCTTCAACATCGCGATCCACGACCATCTTGTGATCGGGAAAGCCCGCGAGCTCAGCTTCCGTTCCGAAGGCTACCTCTGACCTAGGCGTCTTCGCCAAAGGTCCCCGTTGCTGGGGGCGGAACCACTAGTCGAGCCAAACCTCGACCCGTCGATTCACGGCGCGGCCCCAATCCGTGTCGTCACAGGCCATCGGCATCGCCTCTCCGAACCCGACGGTCAGCAAATCCACCCTGTCCGGGGCAGCGGCACCCGAGGCCGCCAGAAACGCATCCTGCACAACCCCCGCACGGCGCAGCGACAGGCGTTCATTCACTGTGGAGGGCCCGTCTCCATCCGAAAACCCGGCGAAGATAAGACGCCGCCCGTCAAAGGTGCCGCGTTCCACCGCCATGGCCAGCCGCGCGATGGAGGCGCGTGATTGGATGTCCAACTCCACACCGCCGGGATTGAATCGCAATGTGGTCGACAGCCGCTCCGCCTGCCCGAGCACCTCAATCATGCGCTGAAGCGCTGCCAGTTCCACGTCCTCTCCGCCGGACCGGATCGCATTGGCCAACCGTTCTCCCTGCAAGGCCATCGGCGTACGCGTCAGAAGCTGATCCACGAAACCCGCCTCCCGCACCCGCCGCTCGGCCTCCTCGGTTTCCGTGAAAGCCAGGAATTGCCGTACCAACAGCGGCAGGCGGCGTGGGGCAAGATACATGTAAACCGGTGCGGTCAGCGGGTAATCCTCGGCCTTCACTGCATCGCCGGTGGCGCTTTGCGCAAATCCACAAGCCCCTGAAAGCGGCAGGGCAAGCGCGCCTCCGATACCGGACCGCGCTGTGATCCCGACCGCATAAGCATCCGACGCCACCGCTTCCGCCAATGCCTCCGCGCTTCTGTGACGCTCGATCTGGGCCGACAACCCCGCCTCAGATGGCAACAAGACGCGAGCTGAAAAAGCCTGCGACAGGCCAAGACCGGGTGACAACAAGTGGAGCGCGATGGGCGCGTCCGGGCCGCCCAGGTCCTGCCAATTGTCAACTTCGCCCGAAAAAACCTGCGCAATCTGTGGCAAGGTCAAAGCATCCACCGGGTTCTCGGGCGAAACCACAGGCACCAAAGCATCCAGCGCCAGAACGCGCACGCGGTCGTCCAATGGCGGATCATCCGGGCTGGCAGTCTCCGCCGCGCGTAGCTCAGCCACCGAAGGTTCCCGCAAGGCTAGCGCGATGTCTGCCTCACCGTTCAACAGCGCCAAAAATCCATCGTCGGTCGTCCCCGGGGCCACCGTGAACCGCGCGGCAGGTGCGCTGTCTTCGCGGGTCAGCACGTAGGTCGCAGGCTCTTCCGCCTCAATCTGCAACGTCATCCCGCGGCTCTCGGCAAAGGCCTCCAACAGCGCGGGCAAAAGCCCCTCTGCTACGGTCGCGGCCCCGGCGATGCGCGCCTCTGCCACAAATGTTGCCAGATCCGGGCAGCCGGGCCCGGCGCAAGACACGCCGTCCGCCGCGACCGTCAACGCGCCGTATACGGTGTCCAACCGGTAGAACGCCCCGTCATAGGAAATCAGGTTGCCTTCAAGCTCGACCGTGCCGTCGAGCGAGCGCAACTCCACATCCTGTGCCAAAGCGGCGGTGGCAAAAAAGGAAAGGGCGGCCCCGATGGCCGCCCCGATCCGGTATCCCATGGGACATCCCGTGAACTGGCCTCAATTCGAGGCGAGTCTCAGGTCGTCGAGAAGGTTTTGCAAGACCAGAACGTCGCCGATGGCATCGCAATCGGGCACGCGGAAGGTCAATTCGGTCACGTCCACCGGCTCAGCCGCTTCCGTCCGTAGCGTGCGGGCCAGAACGTCGGCCGAACAATTGGAGGCTGTGATCGGCGCATCAATTGAAAGACGCACACTGTCACCCTCGCGCAAAGTCGCGCGCGGCAGCGTGTAGATCTCGGCGTAAGTCCCGCCAGACGCAATCTGCGTCAGGAACCCGCCTTCACCTGAGATGGCTGCATCCACGCTTGCGGGGGCCTCATGCCAAACATGACCCTCCCCGCCAAATTCTGCACCGAACTCCATCGCGTGCAGCTCTAGCCCCATCGCGCCTTCCCAGCTCAATCCGATGCGGTCGAATTCAAGCAAATCAGGCAAGCCAACCAGAACCGTTTCTTCGACACCATCCTCGAACGTGACAGAGAAGAAGGCAGGCGTTTCAAAGGCGGGGATATCCATCGTCAGCAGGCCAAGCGCGTCGGTCTCGGCCTCGAAATTCAAGCCGGAGTGCATGATCTGGACCGCAGCATTCGTACGGCAGGGGGCCATCACATCCAATGCCACCATGGCTGCAGGCATCGCTGTCGCGTTCAATGTGACATCGCAGGGCAATCCAAGCTCGCTTAGCTCGGATGTTGTGGGTGCCGCACCCTCAGGCGTCTCTGGGGTGTTGTCGAAGGTGGCGGGCACGACCATCGCTTCGGGTGCGACAGGTTCTGCTGCCATGGGAAGGCGCACACCTGCTGTTTCGGCGACCACCGGCAAGTCGGGCGTCAGGGAATGCGGCTGCCCCGCACGGGATTCAGACGTCAAAGTCTGTTCACCTGAAACAATGTCTAATTGAGTTTGGGCATTGCTCGGCGCTCCGATCAATCCCGACTGCATCGCAAAGAGAATACCACCTACACCAAGAACGCCGCAGGCTGCCCCACGGATGACCAAAGTATTAAGCATGTCCCACGCTCCACGTATTTCTACCCGCAGGTAGGATCACGTGGAAATCGGGCGTTAATATGCCTGAAAATGTGGGAAACCGAGGCGAGATTGCGTCGGTTTCCGCAGTTTTGCCTTATTGGTTTAGCTCAAGCGACCATGGCAATGCTTGAACTTTTTGCCCGATCCACAGGGGCAAACGTCGTTGCGACCGGGGTTGCCCCATGTGGTCGGATCGTCCTCAACGAAGCCTTCCACCGCGTTCGGGAAACCTGCTGCGCGGGCCTCTGCTACTGGGTCTGCCAAGCCTGCTGCTGCTGCACCGGCGCCTGCCACAGCGCTGCCACTGGGCGCCGCGCCACCTGCGCCTGCACTGGCTGTAGCACCGGCCATCTGCTGCTGTGCGGCTTCCTGCTGCTGACGCAATTGCGCCATCAGCGCCTCTTGCTGTTCAGGCGTCAGCGGTTGGATGCGCGAGAGTTTCTCGGTCACATCGGCACGCAGACCGTCCAGCATACTCTCAAATAGTTGGAAGCTCTCGGTCTTGTATTCGTTCAGTGGATCACGCTGCGCATAGCCGCGGAAGCCTACGACAGACCGCAGGTGTTCCAGCGTTAGCAGATGCTCCTGCCATTTCTGGTCGATGGTCTGCAGCAACACCTGCTTTTCAATGTTGCGCATCTGCTCGGGCCCGAATTGCGCCGCCTTGGACGCCATGTATTCGTCTGCCGCGCGCTCAAGCCGTTCGGTCGCTTCTTCCTGGTCCAGCCCGTCTTCCTCGGCCCAACCCTCAATCGGCAAGTCCACGCCCAGCAGTCGCTTGGCGTCTTCTTTTAGACCCTGCACGTCCCATTGGTCGGCGTAAGTCTTCGGCGGCATATGGGCGTCGATCATGTCCTCGATCACCTGATCGCGCATATCCTTGGCGACCTCGGCGATGTCTTCCGCGCCCATGATGTCACGACGCTGGCCGAACACGACCTTCCGTTGATCGTTCATCACATCGTCGAACTTCAGCAGCTGCTTGCGGATGTCGAAGTTGCGCCCTTCGACCTTCGCTTGCGCGCGTTCCAGCGACTTGTTCACCCAAGGGTGCACAATCGCCTCACCTTCCTGCATCCCCAACGTGTTGAGCATCTTGTCCAACCGCTCCGATCCGAAAATGCGCATCAGATCGTCTTCCAGGCTCAGGAAGAAGCTCGATTTACCGGGGTCGCCCTGACGGCCAGAACGGCCACGCAGCTGATTGTCGATCCGGCGGCTTTCGTGGCGTTCGGTGGCCAGGACGTACAGGCCACCCGCGTCCTTCACCTTTTGCTCTTGCCCCTCATGCTCGGCTTCGATCCGTTCGCGGATCGCTTCCGGGTCACCTTCGGGGTCTGCGGCGATGGCTTCCATGATCTGGAACTCGACATTGCCGCCCAGTTTGATGTCCGTGCCACGCCCGGCCATGTTCGTCGCAATCGTCACGGCGCCAAGCTTGCCGGCATCGGCGACGATCTGCGCCTCCTGCTCGTGCTGGCGCGCGTTGAGGATGTTGAACGGCAGTCCTGCCTTCTCAAGCATCTGGCCCAGCATCTCCGATTTCTCGATGGACGTCGTGCCGACCAGCACCGGCTGCCCACGCTCATGGGCATCCTTGATGGCCAGAACGATGGCCTCATATTTCTCGCGCGCAGTGCGGTAGACCGCATCGTCCTCATCAATCCGCGCAATCTCACGGTTTGTGGGGATCTCAACCACGCCCAACCCGTAGATGGAGGCGAATTCCTCGGCCTCCGTCGCCGCAGTACCGGTCATGCCGCCCAGCTTGTTGTAGAGGCGGAAGTAGTTCTGGAACGTCACCGACGCGAGGGTCACGTTCTCGGGCTGAATCTTGCAGCCCTCCTTCGCCTCAATCGCCTGGTGCAGGCCCTCCGACATGCGACGGCCCGGCATCATACGGCCGGTGAATTCGTCGACCAGCACAACTTCACCGTCACGAACGATGTATTCCTTGTCCTTCGTGAACACCTTGTGGGCGCGCAAAGCGTTGGTCACGTGGTGCACGATGGTCGTGCTTTCCGGGTCATAAAGCGACTGCCCCTCAGGCAGGATACCTTCTTCGTGCAGGACATCTTCAAGGAAATCGTTGCCCTCATCGGTGAACGTCGCCTGACGGGTCTTTTCATCCAGCGTGTAGTGCTGGTCTTCAATCTTGGGGATCACCTTGTCGATGCTGATATAAAGGTCCGACTTGTCCTGCGTCGGGCCGGAAATGATCAGCGGCGTGCGCGCCTCGTCGATCAGGATCGAGTCGACCTCATCCACAATCGCGAAGTTATGCAGGCGCTGCGCCATCTGCTCAATCGACCCGCGCATGTTGTCGCGCAGGTAGTCAAACCCAAGCTCATTGTTGGTCGCGTAGGTGATATCACAGGCATAGGCCTGCTTCTTCTCATCTTCGGGCTGGCGCGGATAGACGACCCCGGTGGTCATGCCCAAAGCGGTGAACACCTTACCCATCCACTCGCTGTCGCGCTTGGCAAGGTAATCGTTGACGGTAACAACATGCACGCCTTCGCCGGTCAGGGCGTTCAAGTAGGCGGCGAAGGTCGCGACAAGCGTCTTGCCCTCACCCGTCTTCATCTCGGCGATGTTGCCTTGGTGAATGAACAGGCCGCCAATCAGCTGCACATCAAAGGCCCGCAGGCCCAGCGCGCGCTTGGCAGCTTCGCGGCAATTGGCAAAGGCCTCAGGGAGCAGATCGTCCAGAGCCTCGCCGTTTTGCGCACGGCTGCGGAACTCGGACGTCTTGGCGACGATCTCCGTATCGCTCAGCTTCTCGAACTCAGGCTCAAGCGCATTGATTTTGTCGATGATCGGACGGACGGCTTTTACCTTGCGGTCATTCGGCGTGCCGAACACCTTTTTCGCCAAGTTTCCGAACATATCTCAACCTCTTTTCAGGCCACCCTCGGCGGCCATGCGCATCTGAACATATCGTGTGGGTGTCTTGGGTTGTTCGGCCCAACGCGGCGGTCTACATCTTCCGCCAATGGCCAAGGCCCCGAAGTGAACCCATCAGCGAGATAAGGGTCGGCCCGATGATAGTCAACGTAAGGCGATCCCGCGTTAGCGCGCCGCCGCACCCAACAAGGATTTTCCCCATGAAACGTATTCTGATGTCCGGCGCGATGGCGCTTGCCCTGGCCGCCCCCGCCTACGCCGATGGCCATGTCAGCGGCGAGACTGTTCTGGCGACCGTCAACGGCGAAGATATCACCGTCGGCCACCTGATCGCGATGCGCCAGATGCTGCCAGCCGAATACCAGACCCTGCCCGATGAAGTCCTCTTCGACGGCATGTTGGAACAGTTGATCCAACAGCAGATCCTCGCAGAAGCCGCCGAGGAAACGGAACTGAGCCGTGAGATGCAGCTGGGTCTCGAGAATGAGCGTCGTGCCTTCCTCGCCGCCATGTTCATGGACGACGTCGCCATGGCCGAACTGACCGAGGCTGACATTCAGGCCGAATATGACGCCATCTATGGCGAGGCCGAGCCTGTTGTTGAATACAACGCCGCTCACATCCTGCTTGAGACCGAGGAAGAGGCGCAGGCCATCATCGACCAACTCGCCGAAGGCGCGGATTTCGCGGAACTGGCCGCAGAGAACTCCATCGGGCCGTCGGGCCCCAACGGCGGCGCACTCGGCTGGTTCGGCGCGGGCATGATGGTCCCGGAATTCGAAGAGGCCGTCTTTGGTCTTGAGACCGGCGAAGTCTCCGCACCTGTCCAAACACAATTCGGCTGGCACGTTGTCCTGCTCAACGAAACCCGCGAGCAGCCGCTGCCAACGCTCGAAGAGGTCGGTGCCGAGATCGAAGACACCCTGCGCCGCGCCCGCGTCGATGCTCGCCTGCAAGAGCTGACGGAAGCCGCAACAATCGACCGCCCCGAGGTTGAGATTGACCCGGCCATCCTGCGCAACGATACGCTTCTGTCTGAATAAGGCTCAAACCAGGGAAGGGCGCGCATGTCTGACACTCCTAGCAAGGTGGCCGTCGCCACCGGCGGGGCGAAATACAACGTCTCGCCCCTCGCGCCCGCCGCTTTCCCTGATCTCCCTGCTATCGACGGCGTCCGCTTTGCAGCGGGCGCCGTTGGCGTGAAATACAAAGACCGTGTTGATGTGATGGTCGCCGAGATCTCCGCAGGCTCCACGATCGCAGGCGTCTTCACCCGCTCCGCCACCCGCTCTGCCGCCGTGCTCGATTGTCAGGCCAAGCTGGCGGGTCTGTCCGGTGATGATGGCTTCGGAGTCGTCGTAAACTCCGGCAACGCGAACACCTTCACCGGCAAGCGCGGCGTCACCGACGTTGCCCTGATCGCAGAGGCCGCCGCACAGGCCTTAAACCTGCCAGAAAGCCACATCTTCACCTCGTCCACCGGTGTGATCGGTGAACCGCTTCCAGCTTCCAAGATCACCGACGCCCTGCCGTCTATCGCGCAATCCCTGACCGCCGACGCCACCGAGCCTGCCGCCCGCGCGATCATGACAACCGACACCTTCCCCAAAGGCGCGGTCACCACCTGCCAGATCGACGGCAAGGCCATCACCATCATGGGTTTCGCCAAAGGCTCCGGCATGATCGCGCCCGATATGGCCACGATGCTTGGCTACGTCTTCACTGACGCGGCCATCACGCAAAACGCTCTCCAACAGATGCTCAGCGCCACAAATGAGGTCAGCTTCAACGCCGTCACCGTCGACAGCGACACCTCCACTTCTGACACCGTCCTGCTCGCCGCCACAGGCCGCGCAGGCAACGCACCCCTTACCGCACCCGACCCCACTTTCCAGGCCGGGCTGCAAACCGTCATGCAAGACCTCGCCCACCAGATCGTCCGCGACGGCGAAGGGGCCACCAAGTTCGTTGAAGTGCGCGTGACAGGTGCCGCCTCCGATGACGACGCCCGCAAAGTCGCCCGCTCCATCGCCAATTCTCCCCTCGTGAAAACCGCCATCGCGGGTGAAGATCCGAACTGGGGCCGCATCGTCATGGCTGTCGGCAAATCCGGGGCTGAGGCCGACCGCGACCGGCTTACCATCCGCTTCGGCGACATCCTCGTCGCGGAAGAAGGCTGGGTTGCCGAAAGCTACTCGGAAGAGGCTGGGGCCACCTACATGAAAAACCCCGAACTCCTCATCGACGTGGACCTCGGCCTCGGCCAAGGCACGTCCACCGTCTGGACCTGCGACCTGACCCACGGCTACATCCAGATCAACGCGGATTACCGCTCGTGAGCGAGGCCAACGTCATCCTTGTCTCCGCCGTCGCTCTCATCGACGCCGATGGCCGCATTCTTCTGGCCCAACGCCCCGAGGGCAAAAGCATGGCGGGCCTCTGGGAATTCCCCGGCGGCAAGGTCGAGCCGGGTGAAACCCCGGAGATTGCGCTGATCCGTGAACTACAAGAGGAACTTGGCATCGACACCTGGGCCAGCTGCCTCGCGCCGCTCACCTTCGCCAGCCACGCGTATGAGAAGTTCCATCTCCTCATGCCACTTTTCGCCTGCCGCAAGTGGGATGGCATTCCCCAAAGCCGTGAGGGACAAACCCTGAAATGGGTTCGCGCGAACGAGCTGCGCGACTACCCGATGCCACCCGCGGACATCCCCTTGATACCGATTCTCCGCGATTGGCTCTGATCCGCGAACACGAGTCGCCAAATCCGCAATTTGCCCGCGAATTTATCCACAAAGCGCAAAAAAACTGCTGAAAATTGCTTTCAGCCGTAATTTTGTAAGTGATTTATTAATCAATCCGGCTAATGTTTGGGCACACGTCTATGGGGGATATGACAGTGTTGACCACCGTTTTCATCGGGACATGTGTGTCCATTCAAGGCAACTTCGTACGCAAGCTGGCCAATGGCATGGTCACGGTCCGTGTGGGCGATAAGCTCTTCACCGGACGCCCTGCCACCCAAATGGCTGCCTGACGAAGCGCGGGCTTTCTCACTCCATCTTTGTTCCACGAAAATGCAAAAAAACCGCGCTTTACCAAAAGCGCGGCGCTTCATTTTTTCTACCGGATCATGGCAACTGCGAGGAGGCCCCGCCGAGGAGCGGTTGAGCGCGCGGCTTCAGTCCAGCCAGCCCTTCAGGTTCTCTTCCACCACCGTCGCCAGCGCCCCCATATGGGCGTCGTCGTCGTTGAGACACGGGATGTAGGTGAACTCTTCCCCACCTGCATGTTCGAAGCTTTCGGCGATCTCTTCGTTGATCTCTTCCAGCGTCTCGATGCAATCGGCTGAGAAGGCCGGCGCACAGACCGCAATCCGTTTCTTGCCCTGCTCCGCCAGCCGCGCCACTTCCTCAACGGTGTAAGGCTGCAACCATTCCTCTGGCCCGAACCGGCTCTGGAATGTGGTCACGATATCCGTGTCCGCCCACCCCAAACGCTCCTTCAACAGACGCGTCGTTTTCTGACACTGGCAATGGTACGGATCGCCTTCCATCAGGTAGCGCTTCGGCACCCCATGGTAGCTACACACCAGCACATCCGGCCGGGTTTCCAACGCGCCATAAGCCCGCTCGATCGACTGCGCCAGCGCCTCAATATAGAGCGGATGCTCGTAGTAGGGCTCCACCGTGCGCACCTGCGGCTGCCACTTGATATTCTCCAACGAGCGGAAGAATTGGTCACACGCCGTGGCTGAGGTCGCCCCCGCATATTGCGGATACAGCGGGAAAAACAGAATCTTGGTGCAGCCCTGCGCGACCAGCTCATCCACCTTGGATTTCGTCGACGGATTGCCGTACCGCATACAGAAATCAACCACGACATCGTCGCCAAACCGCTCGGCCATCAGGCTCTTCATCTTGGCGGTCTGATCCTTGGTGATCGTCATCAGCGGGCTTTCCCCCGCCTCGTGGTTCCAGATGCTCTTGTAGGCCGCTCCACTCGAAAAAGGCCGCTTCGTCAGAATGATAAGCTGCAACAGAGGTTGCCAGATCCAGGGGCTGTAATCGATCACGCGCTTGTCGCTGAGAAACTCGTTCAGATAGCGTCGCATCGACCAATAGTCGTAATTGTCCGGCGTCCCGAGGTTCGCCAACAGCACGCCAACCTTGCCGAATGTCACCTTGGGGTGATCGGCAGGGGCATGGCTCAGGGCGGGCGCAGGGCTGGCTTGCATCATGTTCATCAGCTGTTCGGGCTCTCGTCGTCGGGCCGGTCATGGACCGGTTTGGCGGTTTCGTCAAACTCATCGACGCCAAGCGCGTCGGCTAATCGGCTTTTGGCACTTCCCGGGCGCAGCGGTGTCTGCTGGCTCTCGTGTGGTGCCCAACCTGTTAGGAATACGAGCTCGAACGTCGCTTGGATGCGATTTTCTTCCGCCGGATAGGATTCGGCGTAGAAAGCCGCTGCGGTCGGGAAAAATCCACGTGGCGGCACGGCCCGATGGCGATCCGCCAAAGCATTGGTCTCCCCCATCGCGCGCAGGTCATGCATCAAGGCAATGGGATTGGGGTAAGTCACACGTTTGCGCAGGTTGTCAGCCACCGGCAACGCCAACCCGGCGCGCTGCAACAGGCTGCCCATATCGCGCACCTCCGCCATCGGGGCCACACGTGGGCTCATCCCACCCATCACCTGCGCCTCGGCCCGCGCCATCGCATCGCGCAACTCGATCAGGGTCGCGCCGCCAAAGGCCACGGCCAGAAACAGACCATCTGGCTTCAACGCGCGGCGGCACTGCACGATTTGCCCCACCGGATCATCCGCCCAATGCAGCGACATCGCGTGGATCACTAGATCATGGGCGCCTTCCTCCAGCGCCAAAGTCTCTTCCATGCCTACAATTCGGGCATCTTTGGCAAAATCACCCCAGATTTTAGGGAAATCCGTCACAATCGCAGGCGCCGTAAACCTTCTGTTAACGTCGATGAGTCTTTCCTGAAGCTCCAGCATGGCTTCGTCATGCAGAAAGCGCGCGGGATCACGCTCCGCGCGGGCACGGTGCGCAGCAAGCGCTTTGGCGTCCGTCAGGCGAGGGTGATTTTCGTGCAAGAGGCTCTGTTCCTTGTCCGCGTGTCGGGCGCAACCTAGGGGGCACGAATGAGATTGCAAACCATGCTCCACACGGTGTTCCCTCCCGAATGCCTTAGCTGTGCTGAGCGTGTTGAGGACCCCTTTGCAATCTGCGGATCCTGTTGGGCCGACACTCCCTTCATTCTCGGCGCGGCCTGCGATCTATGTGGTACCGGCCTGCCGGGCCAAACTGCCGCCTCCGACGAACGCCTCATCTGCAGCGAATGCTCGACCACTCCTCGACCGTGGAGCCACGGGCGTGCCGTCTTCGGTTATGACGGCATTGGTCGCAAACTGGTCCTGGCGCTCAAGCACGGCGACCGCGCCGACATCGCCCGCGCCGCTGGCCCCTGGCTCGCCCGCGCGGGCGTTGACCTGCTGCACGACAATCCGCTTGTGGTGCCAATCCCCCTACATTGGACGCGCCTTGCCAGGCGTCGCTTCAATCAAGCCGCGCTGCTGGCCTGGGCCCTTGCCCGCCACGCTGACGTGACCGTTGAGCCCATGGCACTCCTACGCCTGCGGCCCACGCCATCACAGGAAGGGCGTGACCGCGACGCGCGCCACCAAAACGTTGATGAAGCAATGCTGGCCCACCCCCGCCGCGGTACCTGCATGGCCGGGCGCCACGTCGTTCTGATCGATGATGTCATGACCTCCGGCGCAACCTTTGCTGCCGCCACACAAGCCTGCCTCACCGCCGGTGCCGAAAAAGTGTCTGTTCTGGCTCTGGCACGGGTCGGACGTGATGCCTAGATTGGGCCGATGAGTGTTGAGGACAGGGGACACGAAAACATGCCACAGATCGAAATTTACACGTCACCGTTGTGTGGCTTCTGCCATGCCGCGAAGCGCATGCTGACTGAAAAAGGCCTGAGCTTTGCCGAGATCGACGTTGCAGCCGACCCTGCCAAGCGGCAGGAAATGATGGGTCGTGCCAATGGTCGCCACACGGTTCCGCAGATCTTCATCGGCGGGCAACACATTGGCGGATATGATGATATGGCCGCGCTTGAGCGTACGGGAAAACTCGATCCGCTCCTCGCGGCGGAGTGACCCTGCGGCACCGTTAACCCTTGCGTCATGCCGCAACGCGGCGTTTTATCCGCGCCATGTCACAGGCGGATGATCCTCTTTCTGTCGCGCTCTTCAGCGAAGTGTTCATGGTCGATCAATTGGCCCGTGCCCGGCTGTCCAAAGCGCTGCCTAAAGGCATGGAGCTCAGCCACTTCTCCGTCCTGAACCACCTCGCCCGGACCAATGAAGAAAAATCACCTGCCCAACTGGCACGCGCCTTCCATCTGACGCGGGGTGCGATGACGAACACGCTCAACCGGTTGGAGTGGGCGGGGCATATCCACGTCCGTCCCGACTGGGACGATGCGCGCCGCAAGATGATCTCGATCAGCCCCTCGGGCCGCCGTGCGCGCGAAGCCGGCATTTCTGCCATCGCCCCGGTTTTGGCGGAAGCCGTGTCAGAGATTGGCGCTGACCGAGTCCGCGCCACCTTGCCGGTGTTGCGCGAGATGCGGATTAAGCTGGAAGGCGAAGGCTAGCCGCCGCCTAGCGCTTCACCGAAGCGGTCACATAATTCACGCTCAAATCCCTGTCGCTCAACCCCCAGGTCCAAAGCACTGGGTTGAACACGAACCCTTTGCGATCCACCGGGTCCAGCCCCGCCTCGCGGATCAAATCATACAACTCATCCGGCGTGATGAACTTCGACCACTCATGCGTGCCCTTCGGCAGCCAACGCATCACATGCTCCGCCCCGATGATCGCCATCAGGTAGCTCTTCGGGTTCCGGTTCAGCGTGGAACAGACCATCAGCCCACCGGGTTTCAGCAGCTGCTGACAAGCGGTCAGATAGGCCAGCGGGTCGGCCACATGCTCCACCACTTCCATATTCAATACGACGTCGAATTGCTCGCCGTTGGCGGCCATCGCTTCGGCGGTCGTAAACCGATAATCGATCTCCAGCCCCGACTGCTCGGCATGGACGCGTGCCACCGGAATATTCCGCTCCGCCGCATCGGCCCCCACCACATCCGCGCCCAAACGCGCCATAGGTTCCGCCAGCAATCCGCCACCGCAACCGATGTCCAGAATCCGCAAACCCGCGAACGGCGCATCGTCCGTCAAATCCCGCCCGAACTCCGCGGCGATCTGGCTCGTGATGTAATCCAGCCGCGTCGGGTTCAGCATGTGGAGCGGTTTGAATTTGCCTTCCGTGTCCCACCATTCGGCGGCCATCGCCTCAAATTTGGCAATTTCGCTGTCATCGACGGTGGTTTGTGGTGCCGCGTTCATGGACATCTCTCGCAACTTTGGTCAGGCTTTCTTCAGTCACGCTCTATATAGGACGGACATGGACAAGTTCTCCGGCCAAAAGCGCGCATCTGCGCATTTGTTCTCGCCGATCGACCCTTTCGATCAGCGCATGTTGGACGTGGGCGACGGCCATCACATCTACGTCGAACAATGCGGCAACCCGCGCGGCGCGCCTGTTGTGGTGCTCCATGGCGGGCCCGGCGGCGGGTGCAGCCCCGCGATGCGGCGCTATTTCGATCCGTCCGTTTGGCGCATCATCCTGTTCGATCAGCGTGGTTGTGGACGCTCCCGTCCCCATGCGTCGACCAACGCGAACACGACCTGGCATCTGGTGGCGGATATCGAGCGGATCAGGAACACTCTCGGGATAGACCGTTGGGCCGTTTTCGGCGGCTCCTGGGGTGCCACGCTTGGTTTGATCTACGCCGAAGCGCATCCCGACAACGTCGCCTACCTCGCCCTGCGCGGCGTGTTCCTGTCCATGCAGCGGGAGCTCGATTGGTTCTACGGCGGCGGCGCGGGGCAGTTCTGGCCCGACCAATGGGCGCGCTTCGTGAACCTCGTCCCTGAAGAGGAACAAGACGACCTGATCGCCGCCTACAACCGCCGCCTCTTCTCCGGCGATCTGATGGTTGAGACTCGCTTCGCCCGCGCCTGGGCCGCGTGGGAAAATGCGCTGGCCTCCATGGAAAGTGACGGCCACGGCGGCGAAAGCCCTGCCGACTATGCCCGCGCCTTCGCCCGCCTCGAAAACCACTACTTCGTCAACAAGGGCTTCCTTGAAGAAGACGGCCAGATCCTGCACGACGCCCACCGCATCGCCCAGATCCCCGGCACCATCGTGCAGGGCCGCTACGACATGATCTGCCCCCCAGCCTCAGCCCACGCGCTCGACCGCGTCTGGTCCTCTGGTCGCCTTCACATGGTCCGCGGCGCCGGCCACGCGCTCAGCGAGCCCGGCATCAGCCAGGAGCTTGTGCGGGTGATGAAGGCAGTGGGGGAGAAGCGTCCGAAATACGGGCTATAACGGAAGCGCAAGAGTTACGCCTGATCGTGTGGCGATAGCGTCGCGGCGAACGGCAGCTACGAGCCCAGAGCCACCGCTCAAGTCGCCAATGAAATCTCCGGCCATATGAGGTTTTGGAGATCCCGAAGCCGCTCTATTGAATTTTCCCAACCCGCAATGTTGATCTTGCGCAGATCACTCGCGCGGTGAAGGAGCATCAGCGTCAAAAGGCGTTGTCGCATGGCTTCATCGTACTCGGGCGCCTTCACGCCGTAACCCTCCAACAATCGCCTGACATGACTGGGCACGCCTGCGCACATGAACGTGCTGGGTCCAAGGAGGTCGTATTCCCCCCTACCCGTCATAACGTCGCCGAAATCGATAACAGCCGCGAGCCGCCAGCCTTCCGACGTCTGATCAAGCAGCAAGTTTTCGGGGATCCATTCTCCGGTCAGAATTACGGGGCGCGCGTCCTCCGCCAGGACGCTTGGTGCATCAATCAATAGAGCAGCCAAGTCCTCAAGAAGGTGCGCGGCAAGACCATGGCTACGATGGCGCTCGATGCAATTTTGTGTTTGGCGCGATAGGAACTGTGGCCAAGTCGGCCCCATCGTGGCCAATTCCCTGGGCGCGACGGCCTGGACCTCTGCAATGCTCTGGCCAACCTGCTCAATTACGTGACCTCGTTCATCTTCGGTTAAAAGCGGCCATACCTCAGAGCCGACGGTGCCGCTTAACTTGGTGATGATCAACCAAGACCAACCCCTGTTTTGTCCTTCCCCACGTATTTCGGGAACTGGAACGGAGAGGCGTCCTTTTAGGAGCCGTAGTGCGGATCGTTCACCCCTGAATTGCGCGGCATAGATGGGGGGGAACAGCTTCAAGATTTCTGAGCCGTTCAGGTCGACCACCAAGTTTGTTCCAGTTTTGAACGAAGTCGGGCACTCAACATCAATGCCTTCGTTGCCCGCAATATCTCTGACCACCGGGGCCCAGTTGTCAGGGTCCAAACGCCAACGGCTGAAACCTTCAGCATCTAGAGTTTCCGGCAGGCCGTTCATGTCTGTTTCCCGTATTAGGCAAGCCGAGAAGACACGACAGGCTGTCTTCGAGCAACGGTGTCTTTGTCCCGTACAACTATCATTCAATCCCCGTTCCGCGTTGCTGCCTGCGCATTGCGCATCATGGAGATGGCGGGCAGAAGCGTCTACTCACCCCTTCCGGCTCCCCCAACTTTCAACCCGCCCCAGCGGGAATTTTTCCCCGATCGCCTCCACCGGTACGGCAGGCAGAGCCTTCGAGGCCGCTTTCACCCATTCGCTATCCCTCTCCAACAAACGCCGATCAATCCCCGGGCTCAACCGGTCGCGGATCAGCGCCACGGGGTGCGTCCTCAGCGTCAGCCGCATCGAGACATAATCCTCCACCACCTCTTCCCCCTCGCTCATCTGCGGCAGCAGAACCGCAGGCTCCACGATCCCCTCACCATCCAGATCGCCTGCAAACAGCGGCAGCTCTTTCTTCGGCGTCAGCGCCCGCGCCGCCCACAAAGCATCGCGCCGCGACACCCCGCAGGCCGCAAAGGCATCCGCCTCTGCCAGGATCGTCAGGATACGCGCCTCCACCCCCGCACGCCGCCAAACATCTTCCACCGCGCGGTAGCCATTGCCGCGCGCGGCGACGACCCAATCGGCCTCTTCCTCGCGCATCGACTTGATCTGCCGGAACCCCAGCCTCAGCGCCAATTCCCCGGCTTCCGTCCGCTCCATCGTGTTGTCCCAGTTTGACTGGTTCACACAAACGGGCCGCACCTCCACCCCATGTTCCCGCGCGTCCCGCACGATCTGGGCCGGCGCGTAAAACCCCATCGGCTGCGCATTCAAAAGCGCGCAGGCGAAGATGCCGGGGTGGTGACACTTGATCCAACTCGACGCATAGACCAGCAGCGCAAACGAGGCCGCATGGCTTTCAGGGAACCCATACGACCCGAACCCTTCAATCTGCGAAAAACACCGCTCCGCAAAGTCGCGCTCATAGCCCTTGTCGCCCATCCCTTTCAGGAACCGCGTCCGAAAATCGCTGACGTTCCCATGCTTCTTGAACGTGGCCAGCGACCGCCTGAGCCGATCCGCCTCATCCGGCGTGAACCCAGCGCCGGTGATTGCAATCTGCATCGCCTGCTCTTGGAACAACGGCACGCCAAGGGTCTTGCCCAATACCCGCCCCAACTCATCGGAGGGGAACTCCACCGGCTCCTCCCCATTCCGGCGCCGGATAAACGGATGCACCATGTCGCCCTGGATCGGCCCGGGCCGGATGATAGCGACTTGAATGACCAGATCGTAAAAGCACCGGGGCCGCATCCGCGGCAGGAAATTCATCTGCGCCCGGCTTTCCACCTGAAACACGCCCAAACTGTCTGCCGCGCACAGCATATCGTAGGTCGCCGGATCCTCCGGCGGCAGCGTCGCCAGCGTGTAATCGATCTGGTGATGGGTCTGCAAAAGGTCAAACGCCTTCCGCACACAGGTCAGCATCCCCAGTGCCAGAACATCCACCTTCAGGATACCAAGCGCATCGATGTCATCCTTGTCCCAACAGATGACCGTGCGGTCCTCCATGCTGGCATTCTCGATCGGCACCAGCTCATCCAACCGCCCCTCGGTGATTACAAAGCCGCCGACATGCTGCGACAAATGCCTCGGAAACCCGATGATCTCCTCGATCAGGCGGATCGTTTGCTGCAAGCGTCGGCTATTCGGGTCCAACCCAACCTCCCGCAACCGCTCAAACTCAGGCGCGGTTTTTGACCACGACCCCCAGATCTGGCTCGACAAGGCCGATAGCACGTCCTCGCTCAACCCCATCGCCTTGCCCACCTCGCGCACCGCCCGCTTGCCGCGATAGTGGATCACCGTGGCACACAGCCCCGCGCGGTGCCGACCGTAGCGCTCATAGATATGCTGGATCACCTCTTCGCGCCGCTCATGTTCGAAATCGACGTCGATATCGGGAGGCTCATTGCGCGCCTCAGACACAAAGCGCTCGAACACCATCGTCCCGATCTCAGGGCTCACGCTCGTCACCCCCAGCGCGAAACAGGTGATCGAATTCGCGGCTGATCCGCGCCCCTGGCACAGGATGTTTCGGGACCGCGCGAATTTCACGATGTCATGGACCGTCAGAAAATAAGGTTCGTACCCCAGCTTCCCGATCAACTCCAATTCATGGCGCAGCTGCTTCGCGGCATACTCCGGGACACCCTGCGGATAGCGCCAATCCAGCCCCGCCTGCGCCAGCCGCGCCAGCCGCTCCGCCGCCGTCTCATCACCGTTAATCTCGGACGGATATTCATAACGCAGGCTGCGAATATCGAACTGGCACCGGTCTGCCACCTCCACGCTACGCGCCACGGCCTCTTCATAGCCCTCGAAAATTCGCGACATCTCCGCCGGTCCGCGCAGGCGCTGTTCCGCATTCGCCTGCGCCGAGGTGCCGAGGTCTTCCACCCTGAGGCCCAACCGCACGCAGGTCAGAATATCCGTCAACCGCCGCCGCGCCCCGTGGTGCATCAGCGGCCGGGCGGAGGCCACGGTTCGCAGCCCAAGCTGCTCGCCCAGCCGCGTATGGCTGGCAAATCGCGGGCCATCCTGCCCGTCATAAAGCGGCGACAGGCAGAGCGAGGGCTTCAACACGGCCACCCGCTCCGCCGCCTTCAGCCATCGTTTCGTGATCCGCGCGGGCGCGTGCAGCAGCAACTCCAAGCCGCCATGACGCTCCAGCAGGTCATCGACATGCAGAACGCAATTGCCCTTCTCGGCCCGCAATCGCCCAACGGACAGCAACCGACACAGGCTCCCCCACCCGCCGCGATCCCGGGGCAGGGCCGTGATCTCAATGCCTTCGGTGAACACCAACCGGCTTGCAGGCAGCAACCTTGGTATATGATCAATCGGCGCGCGCGGCGCGGGCGGTATGTGATCGGGGCGCGGCGGGCCAATTGGGTCTTTCGCGGCCTCGCGCGCGTCGTCGATCTCCTCCCCGATCTTGCGCAACTCCGACCACGCCCGCACGACACCGGCGACCGAGTTCTCATCGGCAATCGCAATCGCTTCCACCCCCAGGATCGCCGCCCGCCGCGCGTATTCCTCAGGATGAGAGCCCCCCGTCAGGAAGGTGAAATTGGAGGTGATGGAGAGCTCTGCGAATCCCATGGTAGCGCTCAGTATATTCACGTTTTGTTCTTGTTGGGAGTCTTTGAGAAATCGGACCCAGATGCGTTCAGGTGATCACATTTCAGAGCAACGCCCAAATGGCCGCAAACTCTGCTCAGATGAACGCACTTTTTCCGAAAAACCCGTTCATCTGAACGCATATCCGTTCAACTGAGCAGACTTCACTCGCCCTCTTCGCGCCGCAATCCATAGCGCTCAGCAACCCGCCAGACATGCTCCGGCACCATGTTTTTGACCCGCGCGGGATGCGCGCGGCGTAGGTGCAGGATCGCCTCAATCGCCTTCATCTCCACCCGCGCACGGGCGAATTCCAGGCCCCGCGGCCCGATCCGGGGTTGCAGGAACGACACCACAGGCCGCAGCCAATCGGGCATTCGTCGCAAAGGCATTCCGCCCGCCGCACGCTCGGTATTCGCCAGAAACCCCTTCACCGCACTCTCGCGTTTTCCCTTATCTGTCAGAGGTTTAAACTCGATCCGATCTCCCAATGCCTCCAACATCTCTTCCCCACGATGGTTGCGCGAAATCAGCCATTGGTCGCCATCACCGCCCATATACCCCACCGTGATATCGGCCAGCCGATTGGTGTAATCCACGCAAGTCTTGCAGGTGAGCGGGAAGAAATCGTCATCAAGCTGACTGATCGGTAGGCTCAGAAACGGCAACACGCGAGGCTTCCGCCCGTCATCAAACCGCAGTTCGACCCGGTAATCGGCACGAAATTCAAGGTAGCTGATCGTTTCGGGCTTATCATCTAACAGACTGAGAAAATGATGAAAATTCTCGGTCGTTGTATTGTCGGAGCATGGCGTTCCGATCACATAGAGCCGCTCCAGCCCCAGATCCTCTTCGATCTGCCGAAGCGCATAAACCTGGCACGGAATACCAACAACAGCGATCCGCCGATGCCCCGCCTCCATCGCGGGCTCCAGCGCCGCAAGCGTCGGCCCATACCCCATCCGCATCCCCCGACACTGCGCCATTTCAGAAGGTTCGGTGATGATCACAGGCATCGGTTTCCAGCGATCTTCCGGGTCCGGGGCCACGGCCAAAACCGCCGTCACTGCACCCGTGCGCAATAACTCTGCCGCCAATTCTGTTGTGATTCCAGTCCATTGCGCGCCTTTAGCCGGTTGCGCCAACCGCGCCCGCTGCATGGACAGCGTCACCCCAAAAAACGCTTCATCCCCCAAAGCCGCATTCGCCACACGCCCATGAACGCGATGATCTGCCTCTGGATAATCCGGCTGAATGAACTGACAGGCTTTCCCGCAAGCCTTGCCATCCCCCATGCGGCTGATGCCGCAATCGGTGCAGAGGCCAGGGCGCGCTTTTCCGGTCAAGTGAGGCGCGGAAAAACCGTCTGGATTCATGTCTTTAGGCAATCTTGAAGTGCCTCCGTAGGACACCAAAGACTGCGTCGTGACAAGGAAAATGTCAAGTTAGGCTGACACTTTGAGAAATGGCGACCCCGGCAGGATTCGAACCTGCAACCTGCCCCTTAGGAGGGGGCTGCTCTATCCAGTTGAGCCACGGGGCCACGCCCCTCGTTTCTCTGTGATTTATGCCGGTGCCGCAAGCGCTTGCGAAGCGGGACCGGGCAAGCGTATCAAGGGCAAAAGGCGCACACGACCAAAGGACGACCCCTTGCGCGGACGAAATCCATTTGATGGCAAGCCGCAGATGACTCTGCGCGATGTTGCTGATGCCGCTGGTGTCAGCGAAATGACAGTCAGCCGCGTGCTGCGAAACCGGGGCGATGTCTCGGAACGCACGCGTGAGCGGGTGTTCGAGGCGGCCAAGGCCTTGGGATACGTACCCAACAAGATCGCGGGTGCATTGGCATCAAACCGTGTGAACTTGGTTGGCGTGGTGATCCCATCGCTTTCGAACATGGTGTTCCCGGATGTGCTCCACGGCATTGGCGCGGTCCTTAGCGGAACCAAGCTTCAGCCCGTGATCGGCACTTCGCAATACGACGCCGAAAAAGAAGAGAAGGTGATCTACGAGATGCTCTCGTGGCGCCCCTCCGGCCTCATCGTGGCAGGTTTGGAACATACAGATGCCGCCCGCAACATGATGCGCGCTGCCGGGGTTCCAGTTGTCGAGGTCATGGATGTCGACGGCGATCCGGTCGCCGCTGCGGTCGGGATCAGCCACGAGGCCGCGGGCCGCGCAATGGCTACGGAAATTGTGGCGCGCGGATACACACGGATCGGATATCTGGGGTCGAGTTCCATCGCGGATGCCCGTGCGCAGAAGCGGTATCGTGGCTTCAAAGCTGGGCTTGCGGATGCGGGACTGAGCCTTGCGGATGAGATCTTTTACGACGGCGCGTCGGGTTTCGGCACCGGACGTGGCATGACGCAGGCGCTGCTGGAACGGGCGCCCGATTTAGATTTTCTGTACTACAACACCGACATGAATGCCGCCGGTGGCCTGCTTTACTGTCTTGAAAAGGGAATGAACATTCCCGAACAGATAGGGCTGGCCGGGTTCAATTCCTTTGAAGTGCTGGATGGCCTGCCAAGGCGCATCGCCACAATGGATAGCCAACGTGAGGCGATTGGCAGGCGCGCGGCAGAGCTGATGGTGGCGAATGAACTGACGTCAGAGGTCGTACAACTTACGCCGGAATTCCTTCCGGGGGATACGGTGCGGAACGCGTGATATCAGACGTCGGCCGGCGGCCTTTCCGAATGGCTCAAGCCCCAGTTCCCCAAGGCATCCAGTGCCGGGATTAACGTGCGTCCATAGCTGCTATAATCGTAGCTGACATGCAGCACGCCATCGCGTGTTGTTGCCGTCCTCTGCAAAATGCCGTCGGATTCTAATTGCTGAATTTGATCCGCCAAGACCTTCGATGAGACACCGGGCAAGGTGCGCCGCAACTCATTGAAGTGATAAGGACGCTCTCGCAGCAGCCAAAGAATGCGGGTTTTCCATTTCCCCGATACGATCTTTAGGGCCGTAAGGGCCGGGCAGTGGAAAAGTTTGGTGTCTTGGCTTGGGGCAGTCACCATTTTGTAACCTCTTGCGACGTCGGCGGGGATGCCAAACCTATGGGTTCAGAGAGGAAATTAACATGACAACTCCCACACTTTACGACTGGATTGGCGGGACGGACGCTTTGAACGCGCTGACGAAGACCTTCTACAAACGGGTCAACGCAGACGATCTATTGGGGCCCGTTTTTTCCAAAATGGACGAAAATCACCCCGCCCATGTGGCCGCTTTTATCGGTGAGGTTTTTGGAGGTCCAAAGAGCTATAGTCTGAACCACGGCGGACATCCTGAAATGATCCGCCACCACTTGAATAGACATCTGACCGAGGCGCAAACGCGTCGTTGGATGGCACTTCTGCAAGACACTTACGAAGCGATGGATGTCCCCCATGATCCGGAGTTTGCTTCGTCGCTCGTTGCCTATCTCGAATGGGGATCCCGGCTGGCTGTGATGAATTCCCAGCCGGGCGCCGATGCAGTCATCGAGGCACCAATGCCATCTTGGGGTTGGGGCGAAACTGGCGGACCCTATCAGGGCGAGGAATAGATCATGATTGTAGAATACCTAAGGTATCAGATCGATGAGGCGCGCCGCGACCAATTCATCTCGGACTATCGGACGGCAGCAAAAGCCTTGATGAAATCACCATTCGCCCTGTCCTTCGACATTTGCCAATGCACTGAAGACCCTGGACAGTTCATCCTGAGAATTGAGTGGACGTCAGCAGAGGATCACCTGAACGGGTTCCGTGGCAGTACGGATTTCAAGGCCTTCTTTCCCCACATCAGACCCTACCTGTCGGACATTCAGGAGATGCAACACTACCGGCCTGTCGGGTGAGTTGTTCGGATCAACACTCCGGCAAATTCACGGCCAATCCACCCTGGCTCGTTTCTTTGTACTTGGTCGACATGTCGAGGCCGGTTTGACGCATTGCCTCGATGCAATTGTCGAGGGGCATGAAATGCGTGCCGTCCCCACGCAGGGCCAGTGACGCCGCAGACACCGCTTTGATTGCACCAAGTCCATTGCGCTCGATACATGGTACCTGGACAAGGCCCGCCACTGGATCGCAGGTCATCCCCAGATGGTGTTCCAGCGCGATTTCAGCGGCGTTTTCGACCTGTTCATTCGTGCCGCCCAAGGCCGCGCAAAGGCCAGCGGCGGCCATGGCGGAGGCGGATCCAACCTCACCCTGACATCCCACTTCCGCGCCAGAGATCGATGCGTTGTGCTTGATCAGCCCGCCGATGGCGGCGGCTGTCATCAGAAACGTCCTGCGCCCCTCTTCCGTCGCGCCGATGCAATGGTCGCGGTAGTAGCGCAGGACCGCAGGCACGACACCGGCAGCACCATTCGTAGGTGAGGTCACAACACGCCCACCGGCGGCGTTCTCCTCATTCACCGCCATGGCGTAAACGCTGAGCCAATCGTTCGCCACATGGGGTTGCGCAAGATTTGTTCCAGCCTCGACCTTCAGCTGATCGTAGATGTTTTTGGCGCGGCGCTTGACGGCGAGGCCACCGGGCAACTCACCTTCCATTCGCAGGCCACGGTCAATGCAATCGTTCATGGCAGCCCAGACACCATCAAGACGCGTTTTGACTTGATCGCGAGGGGCGAGGGCGGCTTCATTCTCCCACTTCATTTCAGCAACGCTCTTGCCGGTTGCGCGGCCCATGGCGAGCATTTCCTGCGCCGAACCGAAGGGATGCGGAAAGCCCGCCTCTTCCTTCTCAGCATGAAGCGCGTCTGGGCCTTCGCCCTGACCTTCAAGCTCAGCCGCCGTTAGTACGAATCCACCGCCGATCGAGTAGTAGGTTTCTTCGAGATACAGGTTCCCCGCCTCATCGAACGCGCGCAGGATCATGCCGTTTGCGTGACCCGGAAGGCTACGGTCGTAGTCGAAGATCAGGTCAGTGGCGGGTTGAAACTTCAGTGGCGGAAGGTCGGGCGGTGAGACAATTCCTTTCGCGTGGATTTCAGCCTCCAACGCCTCTGCCCGGTCGGGGTCGAGCTTTGCAGGTTCAAACCCGGCAAAGCCAAGCACGACGGCGCGGTCGGTGGCGTGACCTTTGCCAGTAAATGCAAGAGATCCGTGAAGCGATGCCCCCAAGCCCCCCAACGTACCTGCACCCGGCTCTTTCTCGCGGCCTGAGCGGAGGTCTTCCAGGAAGCGCGCGGCAGCCGTCATTGGGCCCATTGTGTGGGACGAAGACGGGCCGACGCCGATTTTGAAGATGTCGAAGATGGATAAGAACATGAGGCTGCGTTTAGCGCGCGCACACTAGAAACCCAATGGGTCAGGGCGACGGGCCATGACGGATTTGCGACGGATCGCGGACCGTCATGCCGTATGGGTCACACCATATTGAAGCCACCCGCCTTGTAGGTCGGGCCGCCTTGGATACCTAGGGGCTACAAACAAAGGACGCGTCCCATGGCCAAAGCTATCCTTCACCGTATGGATCTGCCCAACTACACGTGCGGCTATGGCACGGCTGCCCGCGATCTATTGCGTCGGGAGGGCTTTGAAGTCGAAGAGCATATCCTGTGCACACGGCGTGAAACGGATTCCTTCAAGGACAAGCATCACATCACGACCACGCCTTTAATCTTCATTGATGGCGTAAAGATTGGCGGATTCACGGATCTGAAACGGCATCTGAAGGCGCAAAAGCCAAAGCAGAAAAAGTTTTGGCAGAGGTAGGCTTTGGACGGACCAAGCGACACCAAAAGTCGGTTGTGAACTTGGGAAAAATGGTGAGCCCGACAGGATTCGAACCTGTGACCAATTGATTAAAAGTCAACTGCTCTACCAACTGAGCTACGGGCCCACTCAAGGGCGCGTAACTAAGAGCCGCCCCCTGACTCGTCAAGCGAAAATCAGGCCAGCCCCTTTGAAGTTACGCCGGTCCCGCGTATATGCGCAAAATGCCTGACACAAGTGCATATCCCGGCTTGCCGTTTCTGAAGATGCACGGCCTTGGCAACGACTTCGTTGTTGTCGACACGCGTGGTGAGTCGCGGGCGATTACGCCTGCGCTGGCGAAAGCCTTGGGCGATCGTCACCGCGGCGTGGGTTTTGATCAATTGGCGGTGATTGAGACGGGCGAAGACACGGACCTGACGCTAACCTTCTGGAATGCTGATGGATCTACTGCCGGGGCCTGCGGAAACGCGAGCCGGTGCATTGCTCGGCGCGAGATGGAGCTGACGGGCAACCATCGGATCACGCTGCGGACGGAGCGCGGGGTGCTTGAGGCGATGGATGAGGGCAATGGAATGACCTCCGTCAACATGGGTCAGCCTGTGATGTCGTGGCAGGGTATTCCGCTGAAAGGGGCCTGCGACACGCTGCATTTGCCGATTGATGGCGCCCCCGTTGCGACCGGCATGGGCAACCCGCATTGCACCTTCTTTGTTGAGGATGCGGACGCCATTGATCTGGAAACACTTGGCGCGAAGTTCGAGTATCACCCGTTGTTTCCCGAACGCACCAATGTACAGTTCGCCCATGTGATCGGCCCAGACCACCTGCGGATGCGGGTTTGGGAGCGCGGGGTTGGCGTGACCTTGGCCTCAGGCTCGTCGTCTTGTGCTGTAGCGGTTGCTGCCGCGCGCCGCGGCCTGACTGGGCGCAAGGTGCAGCTGACGCTTGATGGCGGCGAGATCGCAATTGATTGGCGTGATGACGGCGTCTGGATGACCGGCCCCACGGCGCATGTCTTCTCTGGTGAGCTGACACCTGCCTTCCTGGACAGCCTGGGATGAGCAACCCGCCCGTGTTCCACACGCTCGGCTGCCGGTTGAACGCCTACGAGACCGAAGCCATGCGAGAGATGACGCAGTCCGCCGGAGTCAGCGATGCGGTGATTGTGAACACCTGCGCCGTGACGTCCGAGGCGGTGCGCAAAGCGCGGCAGGAAATCCGCAAACTAAGGCGTGACAATCCGAAGGCACGTCTGATCGTGACCGGATGCGCCGCACAGACCGAGCCGCACACGTTCGAGGTGATGGATGAGGTCGACCTTGTACTTGGCAATACCGAGAAGATGCAGCCCGAGACATGGGCCAACCTGTCCGCTGATTTCATTGGCGAGACCGAGAAAGTCCGTGTCGATGACATCATGTCTGTCGAGGAGACAGCAGGCCATCTGATTGACGGCTTCGGGCGACACCGGGCCTATGTGCAGGTCCAGAATGGCTGCGATCACCGCTGCACGTTCTGCATCATTCCATATGGTCGCGGGAACTCGCGATCGGTGCCCGCAGGCGTTGTGGTGGAGCAGATCAAGCGGCTTGTGGGCCGTGGCTTCAACGAGGTGGTGCTGACGGGCGTTGATCTGACCTCATGGGGAGCGGACCTTCCGGGAGAGCCGAAGCTTGGCGATCTGGTCATGCGCATCCTCAAACTGGTGCCAGACTTGCCAAGAATGCGCATCAGTTCGATCGACTCGATTGAGGTGGATGAAAACCTGATGCAGGCGATTGCGACCGAGCCGCGCCTGATGCCACATCTGCACCTGAGCCTTCAGCATGGCGATGACCTGATCCTGAAACGGATGAAACGGCGTCACCTGCGCGATGACGCGATTGCGTTCTGTGAGGAGGCCAAGCGCCTGCGCCCCGATATGACCTTCGGCGCGGACATCATCGCGGGCTTCCCGACCGAGACGGACGCGCATTTCGAGAACGCTCTGCGCCTTGTGGAAGAGTGTGATCTGACGTGGCTGCACGTCTTCCCCTATTCGCCCCGCCCCGGAACGCCCGCCGCGCGGATGCCGCAAGTGGATGGCCGCGCAGTCAAGGCCCGCGCCAGCGCCCTGCGTGCTGCCGGTAGCGACGCCGTCACTCGACATTTGCAGGCGCGCGTCGGCGAGAGCCACAAAGTGCTGATCGAAAAGCCAAGGATGGGCCGCACCGAGCAATTTGCTGAAGTCGTTTTCGAAGAAGACCAACCCGAAGGCAAAATCGTCACGGCAAAGATCACGGGACAGGATGGGCAACATTTGTCCGGTCAGACATGAGCACCCAGGCTGACCTGCAGGCGGGCTTTGGTTTCACCCCGGATGATTTGGCCCTCAATGCGCGCGGAGAGCTTTCCGATCGTCAGAAGAAATTGATCGAACAGCGTCTGTCATTGCAGGGACCGGCTGGTAAAATTGCGTTTGTCGTTTTCGCGCTCATGGCGCTTGGGTTCACGGCACTCGCGTTTTTGATCGACGGCGGTGGGGCAGAGGAAGCACGGCCCTTCCTGCTTGGGTTTGCCGGATTGATGTGGGTGATACTCCTATGTGTCTGGGTGTTGAGCTGTCGCACAACTCGTGACCTCAAAAGACGCCGGGTGACGGTTCTTGAAGGCACGGTGAAGCTAAGACGCAAAGAAGTGCGGACACCCGAAATCAAGATCGGCACAGCGTTCATGATGACGGTGGGCAGGCAGCGCTTTCAGCTTGAGGCACCTGAGCAATTTGCAGCCCTAACGTCGGGCAACACCTACCGCTTTCACGTTATCCGAAACGGGCGCGTGCCGTTGGTACTTTCCGTGCAGAACCTGTGATCGGAGGCTTAGCTGTTGGATGCCGATACCTAGAAGCCAAGAGCACGGGGTAAGCGGGATACATCGATTACCTGTCCAAATCGCTAGGGCGAAAAGACAACACCCTTGGTGAAATACTACCCGTTACCAGCGCAGTGCGCGATGGATGGGGTGACTCCCGTCAGGATCGGCAACAAGGCATAATCCTTGTCAGGTGTTGTCGGCATAACCCTTGGCCCTTTATCTGGCCATTCGTTGAACAGTTCGGCACGTATCGAGAGTAACCAATGCATCCAAATCCCGCGTTCCGCCAAGAACCGAAGTTCATGAACCTTGCCATGTGCCGCAAACGCGGTTTTGGGATGTTGTGCCTGAACGCGGATCCGTCGCCGCTTATCAGCCATGTTCCGTTCTTTCTGGATGATGCAGGCGAGATGGCGGAGCTGCATCTTGTGCGATCAAACCCAATCGCGCGTGCCGTCACGAAACCAACGCCTGCCGTGATCGCGGTGAATGGACCCGATGGCTATGTGTCGCCAGATTGGTACGACACGCCGGATCAGGTGCCGACCTGGAATTATGTTGCCGTGCATCTGCGCGGTGTGCTGGCACCTATGGATGGCGGGTTGATGCGGGAGCACCTGGATCGACTTTCCGCGCATTTTGAGGGGCGGCTTGCCCCAAAGCCCGCGTGGACCACCAAAAAGATGTCCGATGAAGCGCTGGAGCGGATGATGCGGCAAATCCTGCCGTTCAAATTCACCGTCGAAGACGTTGAGGGAACCTGGAAGCTGAACCAGAACAAACCGGATGAGGCGCGCGAAGGGGCCAGCCAAGCGATCCGGCAAAGTCCCATCGGTCATGAGCTTGAAACACTGGGTGCTCTGATGACCGGTGGCGTGCCGTCGATAGACAAGGGCAGTTCGCTTACCTACATCTAAGGGATAACAACCCAAGATGGGGAGGTCAGCATGGCAATTCAGATGACACCTTTGGCCGCGATTGCGCTGCGTTACGGCGTGACGGCAGCTGCCGGCTTCATCGCAGCGCGGTTCATCCCACGCGGGCGATTTCCGCAACCCGTTGAGGCGCAGATGGACGCAGCTCCGCAGGGCATTCGTTTGCGTAAATCTCGCGGTCAGATCAGCGGTTCCGCGCGGCTTACACAGACAAAGCGGCTCGGCCGGTTTGGTCCAAGATTTCGAATAGATGGAACGGCGCTTGCGCGTCTGAGGATAAGGCGACTGACATGATGGAACTTCTTGGCGCAGGCGCGTCGCCCTTCGTGCGCAAAGCGCGGGTCTTGGTGGTTGAGGCCGGGATCACAGACATTCCCTATGTTGAGGTCACAGCCTCACCGATGGGTGGCGAAGACAAGATCAACGCAGCCAATCCCTTGGGCAAAATCCCCGCTCTGACCCGCGAAAGCGGACCTACGATCTACGACAGCAACGTGATTTGCCGGTTTCTGGACGATCACGCGCAAGCAGACCTCTATCCTGCCTCGCGGCTGTGGGAGGTTTTGACGCTTGAAGCGACCGGGGACGGCGTCATGGAAGCCGCTGTCGGGATGATTTACGAACAACGCTTTCGCCCAAAGACGAAGATCTGGACCCCGTGGTTCGAAGCACAGTGGGTCAAAATCAACCGCGCCCTCGACACCATTGAACGCCAATGGATGAGCCATCTGCACGGTCCGGTCGATATGGGTCAGGTCAGCGTGGCTTGCGCTTTGGGCTACCTTGATTTCCGTTTTCCCGATGACGATTGGCGCACAGGACGTGAGGCGCTCACCGCCTGGTACACCGCGTTTGTGGAACGCCCCGCAATGGTGGCCACGGCACCTGCATGAAGATAACGCTGGCGGAGACCGAAGCCGCGCGGCAGGCCTGTTTCGACGTGCGCGATGCCGTCTTCACGGTCGAACAGGGGATCACCGATCCCCCTGATATTGACGAGTACGACACCGATGCGCTGCACTTTTTGGCTGAAGACGGCGCGGGCCCTGCCGGGACTGCACGGATCGTCGCCAAGGGTGATGCCGCGAAAATCGGGCGCGTTGCCGTGCTTAAATCTCATCGGGGCACCGGGCTCGGCGCAAAGATCATGAAAGCTGTCACCACTGAGGCGAAAGCGCGAGGGTTTCGGTTTGCCGTTCTGGAAAGCCAAACCCACGCGATGGCGTTCTATGAAAACCTGGGGTTCGTCGCGGAAGGGTCTGAGTACGACGATGGCTCAGGCATTTTGCACATCCTGATGCGAACTGAGCTTTGACAACGTCGATGTTCGTAGCCTGACAGGAGGTTGGGCGCAGGTCATGGCCATCTCATCCTCGTTCGCAGTACGTTCAGCCATGACGGAGGATGATCCATGCCCACAGGACCCAAACTCAACCGAAGCCTTCGCGCCTTCATCGAAAGGCAGAAGATGTTCTTCGTGGCGACCGCCGGGCCTGAAGGTCGCGTGAATGTCTCGCCGAAAGGGGCCGACAGCCTTCGTATTCTCAGTGACACGCACATCCGATGGCTTAGCCTGTCGGGCAGTGGCAATGAAACGGCGGGTCATTTGCGCCAATCGGATCGCATGACCTTGATGTTCTGCGCTTTTGACGGCGACGCACTGATCCTGCGCACCTACGGGCGGGCCAACGTTCTCCACCCGCGCGACGCGGGCTGGAATGACGCGATCGCGGACTTTCCTGACATGGCTGGAACCCGGCAGATATTCGATCTGACCATTGAACTTGTGCAAACCTCCTGTGGGACAGGTGTGCCGCGGATGGCGTTTGAGGCCGACCGGGTCGGGGGCGAATTGCTTCCGTTCTATGCGGATATGGGGCCGGACGGCGTGACGGACTATTGGCGCCGCAAGAACACCGAAACCATTGATGGCTATCCCACAGGTCTGTTTGAGGATTAAGGCCTTCTGCGCAACCAGAGGCTTTGCTGCCGCGCAGCGGAGTCGCGCCATGGGTCAGAACACGCAATTTCTGCGACATTTAAGCGCCCATGCGCGCGTTTGTCCGCTGGACGCCTATAACGTCAGACAGTAACAGCACGGCAGGTTGGGCTGCGGATAGATTCCGTCGCCCTCTTTGCAGTTTCCCAGGGGCATCGGAGACGTCTGGCCCCGTAAGAGAGAACAGGAGAGCTCGTGTCACACGCAGAGGATCCTTCCGGCGAACGCCGGGACTTTCTGTACTACGCAACGGCCGGTACTGGCGTTGTCGTGGCAGGTGCGGCCGCATGGCCGCTTGTGAATTCAATGAACCCGTCCGCCGACACGCGGGCGGCCAGCCAGTTGCGCGTCGATGTATCGGGCGTTGCGGAAGGCACGCAGCTGACGGTTCTGTTCCTGGGTAAGCCGATCTTCATCCGCCGTCGCACTGCGGATGAGATTGAAGCAGCCCGGGCCGTCGCGTTGAGCGAACTGCCCGATCAAAGCGCGCGCAACGCCAATGATGAGAGTGCAGATGCCGAAGACATCAACCGTACGCTGAGCACGCCCGATGGCGAAAACTCGGGCGAGTGGCTGGTGATGCAGGGCGTCTGTACGCACCTTGGTTGTGTGCCAATCGGCGAAGGTGCCGGTGACTTTGGCGGTTGGTTCTGCCCCTGCCACGGATCGCACTACGACACCGCTGGCCGTATCCGTCGCGGGCCCGCGCCCGAGAACCTGCCCATTCCGGCGGCAGAGTTCATCGACGACTCCACAATTTTGCTCGGTTAAGGGAGGAACGACACATGGGTGGTATTCCCCACGACCATTACGAACCGAATTCGCGCGGCGAAAAGTGGCTTCACCGCCGCCTGCCGATCGTCGGTTTGATGTACGACACACTGATGATCCCCACACCCAAGAACCTCAACTGGATGTGGATCTGGGGTATCGTTCTGGTGTTCTGCCTTGTGATGCAAATCGCAACCGGCGTGCTTCTCGTGATGCACTACACACCGCATGTCGACATGGCGTTTGCCTCGGTTGAACACATCATGCGCAACGTGAACGGGGGATGGGCGATCCGCTACATTCACCAAAATGGTGCCTCGCTGTTCTTCATCGCGGTCTATCTGCACATCTTCCGCGGCCTCTACTACGGCTCCTACAAGGCCCCGCGTGAGGTCACATGGATCATCGGTATGCTGATCTATGTGCTGATGATGGGCACGGCGTTCATGGGCTACGTTCTGCCCTGGGGTCAGATGTCCTTCTGGGGCGCGACCGTGATCACCGGCCTTTTCGGCGCCATCCCGTTCATCGGCGAAGGCATCCAGACCTGGCTTCTGGGCGGACCCGCCGTGGACAACGCCACGCTGAACCGCTTCCTGTCGCTGCACTATCTGCTGCCCTTCCTGATCCTGGGCCTTGTGATCGTGCACGTCTGGGCCTTCCACACCACGGGCAACAACAACCCGACCGGTGTCGAAGTGCGCCGCACCTCCAAGGCAGAGGCCGAGAAGGACACGCTTCCGTTCTGGCCCTACTTCGTGATCAAGGACCTCTTCGCGTTGGTCGTGATCCTTGTGGCCTTCTTCGCGGTAGTGGGCTTTATGCCGAACTTCTTGGGTCACCCGGACAATTACATTGAAGCCAACCCGCTGGCGACGCCCGCACACATCGTGCCCGAATGGTACTTCCTGCCGTTCTACGCGATCCTGCGTGCCTTCGACCAAGAGGTCTGGGTCGTGATCGCAGCCAACTTCCTGACCGGCGGTATCGTCGATGCGAAGTTCTTTGGTGTGGTCGCGATGTTCGGTGCCATCGTCGTCATGGCGCTGGCCCCGTGGCTGGACACGTCGAGCGTTCGGTCGGGCCGTTACCGCCCGATGTTCAAGATGTGGTTCTGGGTCTTCATCGTGAACTTCTTCGTTCTGATGTGGGTCGGTGCCCGTCCGGCGGAAGGGATCTACCCCTACATCGCATTGATCGGGTCGACCTACTGGTTCGCTTACTTCCTGGTGATCCTGCCGCTTCTGGGCGTCATCGAAAAGCCGCTGCCACAGCCCTCGACCATCGAAGAGGACTTCAACGACCATTACGGTGGTGACCACGGCACCCCCGGTTCCGGTTCGGCGGCCAAAGCGCCGACCCCGGCAGAGTGAGAGAGAGGAAACTGACAATGTTCAGGAAACTTGCAATCAGCGCCGTTGCGGCGCTGGCCCTCACCTCCGGCGCTGCGCACGCAGCGGGTGGCGCGGGTGAAGTGACCAACTACGACTTCTCGTTCGAGGGGCCGTTTGGCACTTTCGATCAGGATCAGCTGCAGCGCGGTCTTCAGGTCTATACTGAAATCTGCTCTGGCTGCCACGGCTTGCAGTATGTGCCACTCCGCACGCTTTCGGATGAAGGCGGCATTGGCTGGACTGAAGAAGAAGTGCTGGCCTACATCGACCAGAACTTTATCGAGGTCTACGACGAGGATCTTCAGGATTGGCGTTTGGCCATTCCGAATGACAATTTCCCCGTCAACGATGGCGTCGGCGCACCTGACCTCAGCCTGATGGCAAAGGCACGTACGGGCTTTAGCGGTCCTTACGGTCTGGCAATCAATCCGCTGATCAACGGCATCGGTGGCCCAGAATACATCGCATCGCTTCTGACCCACTACACTGGTGAAGAGGTCGAACAGTATGGCTCGTTCCTCTACGTGAACGAGACGATGGAAGGTGGCCTCATCTCCATGGCGCCGCCGCTGTGGGATGATGCGGTCGAATACGCTGACGGAACGCCTGCAACGGTCGACCAGATGGCACAGGACGTGGCTGCGTTCCTGATGTGGACGGCAGAGCCGCATATGATGGCGCGCAAGCAGATGGGCTTCCTCGCCGTTATCGTGCTCGGAATCTTCTCGGTTCTCTTGTACCTGACCAACAAGCGCCTTTGGGCGCCGGTCAAAGCACGTGCCAAGGGCCAGCAGCCCGCCGAGTGATCGGGTCTACATGACAAGATTGGAAAACGCGCCCCATCGTCGGGCGCGTTTTTCGTTTCAGAGATGTGTCAGAGCCAGGGCTTGAGGACCGCAGGTTCGTCCGCAATCGCCTTCGCCAGCGGCGTATTCAGAACCACCGCGCCACCGTCCAGAAGGACCAAGTGATCGCACAGCCGCGTCGCATCGCGAAGGTCATGGCTTGCCATTACAAGCGTCTGCCCCGTCTCGGAACACAGCGTCGCCACAAGCTCCAGCATTCCGCGCCGCAATCCAGGATCGAGGGCTGCGAACGGCTCGTCCAGCAGCACCAGCGGACGGTCCTGCAATAGCATCCGGGCAAGGGCCACGCGGCTTTGCTGCCCGCCCGAAAGCTCCGCCGGTTTGCGCCTTTCAAACCCCTGAAGGCCCACCTTCTCCAGTGCTTCGGAAACGCGCGCTTGGTCTTCCCAATGCAACTTCAAACTCGGCTCGATCCCCAGCGCCACGTTTTGGAAGACGGACAGGTGCGGAAACAAATTGCCGTCCTGGAACAGGATCGACATCGGGTGCTTGGCCACGGTCGCCCGGCTGACATCTGCGCCGTCGATCCATACCGACCCTTCATCGGGCCATGTGAAGCCTGCAATCAGAGATAACAGCGTCGACTTGCCCGAGCCCGACTCTCCCATCAAGGCCACGCGCGCACCTTTCGGCACATCTAGCGTCAGTGACAGAGTGAATTCGCCTTGGCGAACGGTGACGTCTTCAAGCCGCAGCATTCACACGCCCCCCACGATCAAACAGCCAGAACAGCCCAAGCGACAGTGCCATCAGCACCACCGCGGCGCCTTGGGCGTCATTGGTTCGGTAGGATCCGAACAGGCGATACATCTCCAGTGGCAAAGTCTCCTGCCCCGGGGCGGAGAACAAGGCGATAACGCCCAAATCCCCCATCGAGAATGCAGCCGCCAATCCAGCCCCAAACCCAAGCGGGCGGCGCAAGCGCGGAAGGATTGCGTGGCGCAGGCGCGCGGTGCCTCTCATGCCAAGTGCATCCGCTAGGCGCCCTTGGGAGGCTTCCGCTGCGGCAGCGGCCGGGACAAGCGCGCGAAGCAGGAAGGGTAGGGCCACAAGCGCGTTCACAAGCCCGGTGATGGGCAGTGACAGCGCGACAGGGTCCGCAATCGGGAAGACGATGATGAACAGACCGGTGCCCACCACAAGGGGCGAGACAGCGATGGAAAGCAAGCCGACCCCCTCCAGCCCCGCACGGGCGGCGTGCCCGGCGATCAGAAGGGCAATTGGCAGAGCCAGACCCACCGCCAATGCGGTTGAAGCCAACGCCAATACGACCGACCGCAACGCGGCCTCCCAGGTAGAGAGCGGAAGCCCCGTGATCGCACCGACGCCTTGCGCCGATACGGCCAGCAAAGGCATCAAAAGAAACAGACCAGCGGCAACAAGAACGGCACGATCGGTGACGCGCGCGCGCGTGGAATCATCGGGCCAGCGCATCGCAGGCCGATCCAATCCACCACCGAACTGCGACACACGGGCAAACCGCCATGCCAACAGGCCGGCGGCGACACAGATAGCAACCTGCACGAGACCCAAGTAGGCAGCGCGCCCCAAGTCGAAATCAAAACGAAACGCCTGATAGATGGCCAGCTCAACAGTCGTGGCGGCAGGCCCGCCGCCAAGGATCAGGGCTACGGCAAAGCTGGTGGTGCAGATCAGAAAGATCACCAGCAACGCACCGGGAAGGGTCGCGGCAAGCAATGGCATCTCGAAATGCCGCCGCATGTCCCTTTCGCGGAAGTTGAGCGACCGGGCCAGCCGGATGCGCTCGGACGGAATGGCAAGCCATCCCTGCAACAGTAATCGCGTGGCCAGGGGCAGGTTCAGGAATACGTGCGCCAGCACAACACCGAACAGACCATAGATCTCGATGTTGCCTGCGCCGATCCCGTTGAGTGCGCTGTTAATCCAGCCCGAGCGCCCGAAGATCGCCAACAGGCCCATGACCGCAACGATCACTGGCAAGATGAATGGCGCTCCCAGCAAGGAGATAAACGTCGACCGCCCCCAAAAGCGCCGCCGTGCAAGCGCACGCGCAACCGGGATGGCCGCAAGGCAGGACACGACGGCAGACAAGGCGGCTTGGATCAGCGTAAACCGAATGGCTGCCCAATCCGCAGGCCGCAGGTCAGACAGCCCTTCTGCCCGCCATAGAACGGCGACGAGGGGGCCGAGAATGACCAGAACAACCAGCAGAGCCAAGGTCCCGCCGGCTGCTTGGAGTGCTGTTACTGGCTGAGCGCGTTTTGCCATAGGCTAAGCGCATCCTCCCGCACAGCGGCTGCATCTTCAGCCGAGAAGATCAAAGCCTCGGACGGCTGCGTCAGCGTCTCGAACCCATCGGGCAGGGCATCCGCCTCAAGCGCGGAGGGATACATCCAGTTGGTCGTTGGGATGATCTCCTGAAATGCCGGGCTCAGCATGAAGTCCAGGAATTGTGCGGCTAGGTCGGGCACGTCAGTTGTGGCGACAATGCCCGCAACCTCGACCTGCATGTAATGCCCCTCGTCAAAAGCGGCGGCGCCAAAACCGTCATCCTCTTCCGCGATCAGGTGATAGGCCGGGGAAGTGGTGTAGGACAGGACCATGTCGGCCTCTCCATCCAAGAACAGGCCGTAAGCCTCAGACCAGCCGGGGGTCACGGTGACGACGTTGTCGGCCAGCCCTTCCCAAATCTCACCGGCGCGGTCGCCATAGGCATTCTGCACCCACATCAGCAGGCCAAGGCCCGGGGTCGACGATCGGGGGTCTTGAATCACGATAGACGTTTGGGAGGCGGCGAGCGCTTCAAAGCTGCTCGGAACCTCTTCCATATTCGCCCGGTGAACAAAGGCGAAATAGCCCCAGTCGAAGGGCAGGAAGTGCGGATCGTCCCACGTCACTGGTAGCGTCAGCCCCTCAGGCGTCAGGCCATGTTCCGTCATGATGCCCGCCTCAACGGCGGCAGCGGTCAGGTTGGTGTCCAGGCCCAGGACGATATCAGCGTCGGTCCGCGACCCTTCAAGCCGGAGACGTGACAAAAGGGCGGCCCCATCGCCCGTCGCCGTAAACTGCAGGTCGCACCCACAGATTTCTTCAAAGGCAATCTCCACTTGCGGGCCAGGGCCCCATTCGGATGCAAAGCTGTCATAGGTGTAGACCGTCAATACCGGGGTCTGCGCGAAAGCGGCCCCAGCGATAACGGAACATCCCGCAGCGATGATAGGTGTGGTGAGCTTCATGGCTTCACTCCTCCAATAACTGTGGGCGAAGTGAAGTCTGGCAA
This sequence comes from uncultured Roseicyclus sp., assembly GCA_947500415.1. Lineage (GTDB taxonomy): Bacteria > Pseudomonadota > Alphaproteobacteria > Rhodobacterales > Rhodobacteraceae > Gymnodinialimonas. The sequence goes on along the minus strand of CANMRT010000004.1, from coordinate 191,481 downwards.
AGCCGTAAACCTTCCCTCCGCCGGTTCTAACCGGTTCAGGTTCAACGGGTCAGCTTTCGCAATCTCAGGCCAGTGTGTCGTCAGACGCACGAGCCCCCCCGAGGTGAGACAACAGCTAGGGCAAAGCTGTGGGCTTGTCCATTCCACTTGGCATAGGTAACTCGTGGCGTATGAGCATGAATTCCTACGGTCACCTTTTCCGCGTCACCACTTGGGGCGAAAGCCACGGCCCTGCGCTTGGCGCGACGGTCGATGGCTGCCCCCCGGGTGTGCCGATTGAGGCCTCGGCGATCCAGCACTGGGTCGACCGCCGTAAGCCCGGTCAGAACAAGTACACGACCCAACGGCGCGAACCGGATGCGGTTGAGATCCTGTCGGGCGTGTTTGAAGGCCAAAGCACCGGCACGCCGATCCAGCTGATGATCCGCAACACCGATCAGCGCTCAAAGGACTACGGCGACATCGTCGAGAAATTCCGCCCCGGCCATGCCGACATCACCTATTGGCAGAAATACGGCATCCGCGATTATCGTGGTGGCGGGCGGTCCTCGGCCCGTGAAACGGCATCACGGGTGGCTGCCGGTGGCGTGGCCCGCGCGGCTCTGGCGCAGATGGCACCGGACATGAAGATCACCGGGTATATGGTGCAGATGGGCGACCGACACGTGTCGGACATTGATTTGACCGAGGTTGAGAACAATCCGTTCTGGGCGCCCGATGCGGCGGCGGCTGAGGATTGGGCGACCTACCTCGACGCGCTACGCAAATCCGGCGACAGCGTGGGTGCGGTGATCGAGGTCCGCGCCAGCGGCGTCCCCGCAGGTCTTGGTGCGCCGATATATGGCAAACTCGATACCGATCTGGCCGCCGCAATGATGAGCATCAACGCCGTTAAAGGTGTGGAAATCGGGGACGGTATGTCTACCGCTGCCCTGACCGGTAGCGCCAATGCGGATGAGATCCACATGGGGCCGAATGGGCCTGAATATTCGTCCAATCACGCGGGCGGTATCCTTGGCGGCATCTCGACCGGGCAAGACGTCATTGTGCGATTCGCGGTCAAGCCGACGTCCTCGATCCTGACGCCACGGGCCACGATCACGAAAACCGGTGAGGCGACGGAGATTGTGACCAAAGGACGGCACGACCCCTGCGTCGGCATCCGTGCGGTGCCCGTGGGCGAGGCCATGATGGCCTGCGTTCTGCTCGACCATATGTTGCTGCATCGTGGGCAAATCGGCGAAAACCGCGGGACTATCGGTTAAGTCTTCATACACTTTTCAGCGAAATTCTGCCCAATTGCCGGGTGTTTTTCGTATTGGTGCCCGGTGTGGAACAATGTGGCAAAACTGCCCTTGGTCTGCCTTGTTTCCGCCACATTTCGACAAAAGAGATGAAGCACTGGGGTTAGAAAACTGGATGTCTAATGGGGCAGAACGCTCACCCGGGCCGCTCGCAACGTGCCCTCATCTCGATTGACTGGATGCTGCTGACGGTGGCTGTGATTGTGCTGCTGTTCTGCTTCAGTGCGTTCATTCGTATCTCTGCCGACCCGGACCCCGCGCGCCAGCAGGGTGGGTTGTTTGCTCTGACATCTTCGGACGACCTTCTTGCCTTCCAAGACTTCAGTTTTGGCTCAGATGGATGGGCCCCCGCGGACACAACTGACCGTCTGGCAGGGCTTGGTCCTGTGCTTGGTCCGTTTGTCGACGAAGAAGTCACCCGCGCGTTCCAACTGCCGGTGGACACGCATTCGGTCGATATCCGGTTTGACCTGCACCTGATCGGCGAATGGACGTCACAAGATGTGATCACGATCTTGGTCGATGGTGAAGAAGTCGTGACGCTCAACCGGGCCGAGACGACGGAAGGCTCGGGCGTGCGCAGCACTTGGGCAGAGGGCACTGATTTCGACATAAACGTCGTGGAAGCGGTAATCTCTCCGCGCCCGGCAGAGCCTGCCTTGCCCGGCGCGACCGAGGAGGCCTTCACCAGCCTCACGATTTCGCTGCGAACGACAGATGCCTCCGACACGCTGTCGCTTCAACTGCGTGCCGAGGCGGGTGCCGGGGTATCCTGGACGCTCGATAATCTGGCCGTTGTCGCCACTACGGATGGTGAGGCCTAGGCGGTCCTACAGGCCCGCGTCCATCAGCGCCCGGATATCTGCTTCACGCGTGCCGGCCACGATGCGGCCCACCTCGGCTCCTCCCCGGAACATGACCAGCGTGGAACGACGTGGGATATTCAGCTGCGTTGCAAGATCACCGCGCCCATAGTCGTCCCAATCCACACGGTAGATCGTGATCGCATCACCGTAGGTGGGGTTCGCCTCAATCAGCGCGTTGATCGTGCGTTCCTGGCTGCGGCAGGTGGAGCACCAGTCAGCCGCGAAATCGAGCATGACCGTTTCACCGGCGTTGATTGCTTGCTCGGCAGCGCCGGGCGTGTAGTCGATCATGTTGGCCTGCGCGGCAAACGGGGCCACGGTCAGGGCCGCAGCGGTGGCAAGAAGTGTTCGACGGTTCATTGGGTCACTCCGAGATTAGATTGAAACGGACAGGTCTTGCAGCCAGATGGGCATCCGATCCAGCAGCCAGATTTCGGCCATCAAATGCCAACGCATATAGATCGCAAGACCCACAAGGAAAAACACGGCCCCCAGAATGGGGCGGGAGGACGCGGCGAATTTGCGCAATGCGCCCATCCGCTTCTGCAACGCGGCCCGTGCGCCGTAGCCAAGTGCGACAATGACCGAGCCGATGCCGAGCGCGAAAGCCGCCATGATAAAGAAGGCGCGCAATAGCTCTTCGCCTTGAGACGCCAGCGAAATGGCAGAGCCCAGAACCGGGCCGACACAAGGGCTCCACACCGCACCCAGCAGCAAGCCACCAAGAAACTGCCCCTGCCAGCCATCGGTGGACATCGAGCGCATCCCATCATCGGCGCGTTCGGCCAGACCGCCAGTGGCGGTGGCAAAGCGCGCCGATAGCTGTGGCACCATCAAAACGGCCCCGAACACCATCATCAGGATCGCGCCAGCCGTGCTGACCGTCTCTTCGCGCAGGCCAACCAGATGGCCCGCCGCGATGATGCCGAAGCCGAGGGTCACAAAGGCCAGGCCCATTCCGCCCGCCAAAGCCAAAGGACCGTAGCGGCTGCTTTGTAGCGAGCCCGCTAAAACAATTGGCAGAACCGGCAACACGCAAGGGTTGATCAGCGTCAGCAAGCCCGCACCATATGCGAGGATGAATTCCATAGTTGCGTGATGCCGTGGGCCAGCCGCGATGTCACTTGAAACGTTTGTGAGGCTCGCAAAGGTTTTGCGCTACGCCTTGATGCGCGCCCGCTGCACCGTAAGAATCCCACCCGCGATGATCGCCACGCCAAGGGCGTCGATCCAGCTGAGTTGCTCAGACAAAAGCAGGAAGGCGATCGCGACTCCGAACACCGGGTTGAGGAAGTGATACGTCGCCGCGCGGGTCGGACCAATGCGCCCGACCAGCAGAAACCAGATCAGTGTGGCGGCCAAGCCCGGCATGAGCGTGGTGTAGACAAAAGCCACAATAAAAGGCGTCGTCCAGTCGACCGTCAGCGTCTCAAACGCCACGGCTGGAATAAGCAAAGCGGCGGAGCCTACGATCATCTGCAGGCCTACGATCATCAACAGGTTGCCCCCGTCGCTCGATGCGCTTTTGACCGTCAGCGTAGCTGCAGCCAAGGCAACCGCCCCGATCAGGCACAAGATGATGCCATAAGGATCAGCGCCACCGTCAAAACGTTGCGCCATGATCAGGGCCACGCCCGCAAAACCCGCAACCATCCCCACGACTCCCATCAGGGGCAAACGCTCCTTGAAGATCGTCCAATTCGCGAGCGCCACCAGAAGCGGCATGGTTGAGGCGATGATCGCGGCAAGCGAGGCCTCGATTGTCTGCATCGCTACGAAATTCAGGCCCAGATATATCGCGTTCTGGCAGATCCCAAAAATCACCACAGCGCGCCATTGATTGCGCGTCAGGTTGAAGCGTTGGCCAAGCGCCCAAGCGATGCCGATGCCGATCACTCCTGAAATCGCGAAACGGGCGGAGAGGGAGTAAAGCGGTGGTGCGGCTTCAACAATGATGCGGGCGGATGTGAATGCGGACGACCAGATCAGGGCAAAGGTCAGCCCCATCAGAACCGCGCGCACGTCCATCATCTGTCCCCGTCACAAGCAAAAGGGCCGCACCCTTTCGAGCGCGACCCTTTCATGTCTTCAGGTGGACGGCAATCAGCCGTTCACGGAATCCTTGAGTGCCTTCGCAACGGTGACTTTCACCTGCTTGTCGGCCTCTTTCTTGATCTGCTCGCCCGTGGCGGGGTTGCGAACCATGCGCTCAGGACGCTCGCGGCAGTAGACCTTGCCGATGCCGGGAAGGGTCACTGCGCCGCCGTTGGCGACTTCTTTCGTGACAACTGCGGTCACTGCGTCCAGCGCTGCGCCTGCAGCTTTTTTGTCTGCGCCCATCTCATCTGCCAGAGCGGCGACGAGTTGCGTTTTGGTCATGGGTTTGGTTGCCATGTGCTTATTCTCCTGCTGTCTATCCCCCGAGCCCTTGGGCCGGTTGGCGCGAAGCTAACCGAATATTGTGGGGCCACACAACGCTTCGTGTGCGTTTTAGGCAGAAAAATATGGGCAATCGGCGATTTTTGTCCGTTCAGAGGAACGCAGTCTCCTGAAATGAGCGTAATTTCCGGCTGTGAAGGCGTTCCAAAGGCATCTCACGCAGGTGTTCCATGGCGCGAATTCCGATCAAAAGGTGCCGTGTGACCTGCGTTTTATAGAAATCAGACGCCATCCCGGGCAACTTCAGCTCGCCGTGCAGCGGCTTGTCGGACACACACAAGAGCGTGCCGTAGGGGACACGGAACCGGAAGCCATTGGCCGCAATTGTGGCGCTTTCCATATCCAAGGCCACTGCGCGCGATTGACTCAGGCGTTGAACCGGGCCGGTTTGGTCGCGCAGTTCCCAATTGCGGTTGTCAAAACTCGCAACCGTGCCGGTCCGCATGATCCGCTTCAGGTCGAAACCTTCCAACTCGGTCACGCCCGCAACAGCCGTCTCCAGCGCAACCTGGATTTCGGCCAGCGCGGGGACGGGCACCCAAACGGGCAGATCGTCATCCAGCACCTTGTCTTCGCGCAGGTAGGCATGGGCCAAAACAAAGTCGCCAAGCTGTTGCGAATTTCGCAGGCCCGCACAATGGCCAACCATCAGCCAAGCATGGGGCCGCAGAACGGCAATGTGGTCGGTAGCTGTTTTCGCGTTCGACGGGCCGACGCCGATATTGACCAATGTTATGCCGCCGCCATCTGCCCTCTTCAGGTGGTAGGTGGGCATCTGTGGCATCTTCGCCGGCTGTGAAATGGGCGTGTCGGGGTCAGTGATCTCCACATTCCCCGTAGCGACAAAGCCGGTGTATCCGCTTTCGGCATCCGCCAGCTGCGCGCGGGCATAGGCCTCAAACTCATCCACGTAGAATTGGTAGTTCGTGAACAGAACGTGGTTCTGAAAATGCTCTGGATCGGTCGCGGTGTAGTGCGACAGGCGGGCCAGCGAGTAATCCACGCGCTGCGCCGTGAACGGGCCGAGCGGGTGTGCGCCGTCTTCATAGGTGAAGCCGGTGCCATTCGCGATGTCGTCGTTAGTCGTCGCCAGATCCGGAACGTCAAAGACGTCACGCAAGGTGAACTCACCTGCGCCTTCTTGCGGCACAGAGATGGAGCTGTCGTTGGCCACAGCAAAGTGCACCGGCATAGGCGTTAGCGACGGGCCCACGAACACCGGCACCCCGTGGTTCTTCAGCAGCAAACCGATCTGCTGGCGCAGATAATTCCCGAACAGATCGGGGCGCGAGATTGTGGCCGCATAGACACCGGGTTCCGAGACGTGACCAAAGCTCAAACGGCTGTCGACGCCCGCAAAGCTCGTCGTCCTGATCCGTACCTCAGGATAAAAGGCCCTGTAACGCGTCGCATCGGGCGCGCCCTTGGAAAGCGTGTCGGCAAAGCTGCTGCACAGAAATTCCGCCGCTTCCTTGTAGAGCCTTTGCAACTGCGCAACCGCGGCATCCGCGTCGGTATAGGATTTGGGCTCACCTTGCTGCGGCGAGACGACTTTATGTGTTGGGGTGCTGTTCATTCTTCCTCGATCACAAACTCATAGAACTCGCGCAAGACGGCGACGCCTTCGTCCCCCATCATTTCACGGAGCTCTCTGGTGACAATATAGGGGTTCTCGGCGGTCATGCCCGGGATCTCTCCGATCTCCGGCTCAGGCATCAACTCGTCCAGCCAATCGCGTATCGGATCGGGCCCACCTTCTTCCGGTATCACGATCCCCAAGTCCGACGCGCGTTCCGGCACCTCGACCCCGAATTCGGATTTCACGAAGGCCTGAAACTCCGTGGGTGGTATGGGCGGCGTGTCCGACCCGTGCTCAATGGCTTGCTCCGCTGCGGTCAAGTCGGGGTAGAGCAAGGCGCCCGGTTCGACATAGCCAATGGCCAAGAATTGCAGCGCAACCACGGGATCATCGGTTAGTACATGCGGCTCGCCGTGGTTGAACACGACGATCCTCTGCCGATCCTCATCATCGCGCCACAATGCAAGCGTTCCGCCATCGCCCGCGATGCGGGCGATAGATGCAACGCGGCTGGCCACTTCAGGTGGTGGTTCATGCAGCGGTGGGCCGAGTTGCAGGTTGAACAGGACGTGGGACATTGATGGATCAAAGGCCTGGGCGAGCGGGTAAACCGTCAGGTAGCGCGACAGAAAATCGGACGGATCTTGGTTTGTGAAAACGCCTGCCTGCCCACGCGCTTCTGCCCAATCAAAGACCGTTGCAAAGGCATCAGGCAGCGTAAGCGCCTCAGGCAAATGCGCGCGCATGTCATTGGCGAAACTCACTGGATCACCGGGGTCATCTTGAAGGTGCGCACATCCACAAGCCCAAGGTCCGAGATGCGCAATTCTGGGATCACAACAAGCGCCAGCAACGAATGCTGCATGTAGGCGTTGTTCAGGGTGCAGCCTGCTGCTTTCATCGCATCCACCAGTTTAGTTACCTTCGCCGCAACCTCGGTCGCGGGGCTGTCGGACATCAGGCCAGCGATGGGCAATTCCACCAAGGCCTGCTCCGCCCCGTCGTTCCACAACGTTACGCCGCCGCCGACTTCAGCCAATCTGTTCGCGGCCATCGCCATCATCGCGCGATCGGTTCCGACAACAATCATATGGTGGCTGTCATGGGCCACGGTCGACGCCATCGCCATGCCGGGGCCGTAACCAAAGCCGCTGACAAACGCATTGGTGACGCCGCCGGTCGCGCGGTGACGCTCCACAAGAGCGATCTGGGCGATGCCGTCTGGCTCAACAATGCCGTCGCGCACAGGCAGGTCCATGACCAGCGCCTTTGTCGGCGCCTGATTTTCGACCACGCCAATGACATTAGCCGTGACGCGCTCGGCATCGGTCCGGATCTCGAAATCCGCAGCGGCCAGCGTCTTGCCCAGGTTGACTGAAGCACGCGTGTCTTCTGGCCAATCCAGATGCGGACACTTAGCAAGACATTCACCACTTTCAGCGACCTTCACACCACGCCCGTAAACTACCTCAATCGGCAGCGTTTTCAGGTCGCTCGTCACGATCATATCGGCCCGTCGCCCCGGTGCGATCTGGCCGATCTCACGCTCCAATCCAAAGTGGGTGGCGGTGTTGATGGTGGCCATCTGCAAGGCAATCAGGGGATCACAGCCACATTCAATCGCATGGCGCACGGCGCGGTTCATGTGGCCGTCTTCAACCAGCGTTTTGGCAAAGCAATCGTCAGTGCAGATGATCATGTTGCGCGGGTCGAGACCCCGTTCGGTGATCGCGGTGATCTGGCTTTCAATGTCATACCACGCAGAGCCCAGACGGATCATCGACCGCATCCCCTGCCGCATTCGCGCGATAGCGTCGTCTTCGCAGGTGCCCTCGTGATCGTCAGCAGGGCCACCGGCGGCATAGGCGTGGAAATCCGGACCAAGATCGGGCGAGGCGTAGTGGCCGCCCACAGTTTTTCCGGCTTTCTGGGTTTCGGCAATTTCAGCCAACATCTGCTGGCTGCCGTTCACGACACCGGGAAAGTTCATCATCTCACCCAGACCAATGACACCGGGCCAGGCCATCGCCTCGGCTACATCTTCCGGTCCGATCTCATATCCGGTGGTTTCCAACCACGGCGCGGACGGCGCGCAGGAGGGCATTTGGGTCCAGATATTCACCGGCTGCATGAGCGCCTCGTCATGCATCAGCCGCACACCGCGCAGGCCGAAGACATTAGCGATCTCATGGGGGTCGGTGAACATGCTCGTTGTGCCATGGGGGATGACCGCACGGGCGAATTCGGCGGGGGTGAGCATGCCGCTTTCGATGTGCATGTGGCCATCGCAGAGGCCTGGGATCAGGTACTTTCCGGCGAGGTCCTGAACTTCAGTCTTGTCGCCAATGCAGTGTGATGCATCCGGCCCGACATAGGCGAAACGCCCTTGTTTTACAGCGACTTGCCAGCCGTCCATGACTTCACGCGTCTGCACCAGGACGACGCGAGCGTTGGTCAGTACAAGATCAGCTGGCGCACGACCGGCGGCTGTGGCGACCAGATCAGCAGCGACGTCGGGCCATGTGGGAAAGGGTGTTGGTTCCATGTCCCAATTTCGCAGAGCGTCCGGCGCGCTGCAAGAGACGTTTCCCAGACGCCCCAATCACTCCACGCACAGTCGTTTGGCCCACATCGCCTCATAAACCGGCAACGCTTCGTCAAGCAGCACCTGATGCTTCAAAGCGACCTCCGGCAAAGGCCCCTCAGCGCCAGCAAAGCCGGTTGAGCGATGCACGGCATCGTACCAATGGGGCGCCCATGCGCCGTCGAAAGGTTTCGGGCCGGAGGGCCAGGCCAGCATTGCTGGATCGAAGTTCAAGCCTATGGTTTCGCATAGCTTTTTAAGCATGCCTTGGGGGTCCGACCGCACATCGCCCGAGTCGATAACCGGGCCGGGCAGGGCCGCGTAGATCCGTTCCACATCTGCAAAACCGATATCCTCCATCGTGATCGTGTCGCGCTTGTTGGCATAGCTTGCGATCACGCGGGCGGGGTGGCGGATGAGGTGGATGTTCACGCAGTCTTGCGCCCAATCCAGTGGGAAACCGGGCAGCATATGGTGCGTCATCATCTTGAGATATTGGAGCGGCGCACGTTGCCCCGCGATCCCCGCAACGACCTCTGCCGGATCGGTGGGCTGGGCCGCGACACAGGCCTCTCGCATCGGGTGATCTGCGCCACTTGCAGCGAGGTAAGCCGCATAAAATGGCTCATCCACTGCCTCGCAATCCGCACGGTTTCCGAAGGCGTACATCATCGCCGTCGACAGGTTGCGTGGCCCCGACCACATCGCGATTTTCATGTGCATGATCCTGTAGTGAATCTGTAGTTTTTCTGTAACTACACTTGTAGTGCAGATTTCACCCTTTCGTGACATCAAGCGCCCGTGTCTTGCAATGCCGGTCTCATCGCGGTTCGCTGATCCGTGATGGCAATCTAAGGACCAGAACCCATGTCCCGCTTTCCAATTCGAGAGAACCTCAAAACCCTGCTTCTGGGCATCGCGATCCTTACCGGCGCAGTCCTGGGCCACGGCAAAGCCCACGCGCAGGACATCCGCACGGCTGTTGTGGCTGGCGGCTGCTTCTGGTGTGTCGAGAGCGATTTTGAGCGGGTGCAGGGTGTGGTCGAGGTTGTCTCGGGCTTCGCAGGCGGCTCCGTTCCGAACCCGGAATACCGCGATGTCGTGCGTGGCGGTACGGGTCACTTGGAGGTGGTCGAGATCACTTACGACGCCGAGGTGCTGCCCTATGCGGGGTTACTGCGCCTGTTCCTGCGGTCCATAGACCCGCTTGATGCGGGTGGCCAGTTCTGTGACCGGGGCGAAAGCTACACGACCGCGATATTCGTGAACGATGCAGCCGAGCGTGAGATTGCCCGCGGTGCGATCCTGGAGGCCGAGGGCGTTCTGAGCCAAAGCATCGTGACACCGATCCGCGATGCGGCGACGTTCTATGCGGCGGACGACTACCATCAGGATTATTACCGCTCGGACGAGATCATCCTGACCCGGTTCGGCCCGCGCCGGAAGTCGGTGGCCTATGAGCTATACCGACAGTCCTGCGGGCGCGATCAACGGGTGCTGGATATCTGGGGGCAGGAAGCGGCGTTTGCCGCCGATCACCTGTAGCGCTCGGGGATCAGAACCGCAGATTGTAGCTTAGGCTAAGGCCCTGGAAAATCACCGCGTCGGTCGTGAAGCTTGTTGTGCCGCCAAACGCATCGGTTGATTGAACGAAAGCTGCCGTATCCACAAATTCGCCGTAGTATCCGACGTTATAGGTGAGGGAGATTTCGGACGTCTCTGACATCGTGTAGCCAACCGTCAGGCCCAGATCTGCAGCGCCGGTTGCACTGGTAGACGACGCGTTGATGGCGGGTGGTATGCTGGTGACCGCTGATCCGGCCGTAGAGTAATTCGCGGAATGGGAGGCGTGATACAGGCCGATTGTGCCATGAGCGCTCAAGTTGAACCCGTTTGAGCCTTGAGGCGGTGCGATGTCATACCGCGCGCCAACAGCAGCGCCGGCCAGGGTGGACGAGCCGGTGAATCCAAAGTCTGCCGTAGCTACAGAGTTCGTCAGATCGAACTGCATTGAGTCGGAAAATTGCACAAAGGACGGTCCGGCATAGACCGTGACGCCCCGAAATTGTGCCACTTCATGCAGCACATCAAAGCGCGTTAAATTCGTGTCGCGTTCAAATTCCAGGGTAAGGTCGCCGAAGAAGCCGATGCCACCAGGAGTAACGGCGACGAAAAGTCCGCCAAAGTCGGTTACGGCGATATTTGTCGTGAAGTCTTCATCGTAAAAGAAGCCACGGCCCCACACACGATCGCTCAAAAATTGAACTTCCAGTGACTGACCGATCGTTTCCGTTTCCTCAGACGAAAGACGCGGTGCTTGAGAAGCAGCAAAGGCGAGCGTGGTGTCGTCAGAATAACTGCGCTGCATGGCACCGACCGAATAGGTGAACTCGGTTTCGGCCAGTGCAATGCCTCCGAACAGACCGGCGCACATAGTTGTTGCAAGAAATACGCGCACTGAAACAGCCCCCAGCAAGAATACGATGGGAGCACCATAATGCGGCGTTTACCCAAGGTAACCGGCAAATGTGGAGAGCCGGTTGGCCTGCCCAAGTCTGTTGTTGCGTTACAACAAATGAGCGGACGTCAGAGAAACAGCATCACGTTGTTCTGCAAAATGATCTCAAGCGCCAGGATGCCGAGGATCACCACCAGCGGGGCTAGATCCAGCCCCCCCATATTCGGCAAGATGCGCCGGATCGGGTCGTAGATCGGTTGCAGCAGACGGTTCAGGCCGTCCCAGATTTGCGCCACGATGGGCTGGCCCATGTTCAGCACGCCGAAGTTGATCAGCCACGACATGATGATGTGCGCGATCACGATGAACTTCGCGACGCTCAAAAGCAGCATCAGGATCTGGAATACGGATGTCATGGTATGGGTCCGACTACGTGAGTGATGCAGGGGAGATAGGCAGGTCTGGCCCCGCTCGCAAGCAATCGGTGCGGATTTGCAGAAATCGCCGCGCATTTGACGCGACGGCGCGGTTGCCCTTTTGGCGCAGCCACGCAGGTTTAGGGGCATGTATCCATTTGCCCGAACCCTCGCCGTCGCCCTGAAGGAAAGCCGCAAGCCGCGGATGGACCTTTACGATACACATACCATGCCGATGACATGCTGGCCGTTCGACATCGACTATTTTGTCGAGATGAACAACGGACGCATCATGACCTTGTTCGACCTCGGGCGCACAGCGCTTGCGATCCGTATCGGGCTTTGGGATGTGCTGAAGCGTGAGAAGTGGGGCTTGGTCGTGGCAGGCTCTACCGTGCGTTACAGGGCCAGAATTCGCCCCATGCAGCGGTTTGAGATGCGCACGCGGTTTCTGGGTTGGGATGAGAGGTTCTTCTACCTCGAACAGGCCATGTGGCGGGGCGACACTTGCTGCAACCACGCGCTGTTGCGGACGGGTGTGACAGCCAAGGGGCGACTTGCGCCGGTGGACGATGTGGCCCGCGCGATGGAGATGACCGAAGGGTCACGACCTTTGCCGGATTGGGCGCAGGCCTGGGCTGCGGCGGATGGGACACGGCCCTGGCCACCTGAATTCTGAACCCCGTCAAAACCGTGGACAAACTCCGCGCGCCGCAAGAAGGTTGCGGCCATGGAAAGCGCACCCACGACCGACACCGCACCGAACCTTCGCAAACGCATCTGGGGATGGTGGGCGTTCGATTGGGCGAGCCAGCCCTACAACACGCTGCTGCTGACCTTCATTTTCGGCCCCTACATCAACGAATTGCTGGGCGACGGCACGCAGGCGCAGGCCGCGTGGGGTTTTGGCGTGGGCACGGCAGGTTTCCTGATCGCAGTCTCTGCCCCGTTCCTTGGTGCGATGGCTGATTTGTCCGGGCGCCGGATGCCGTTCATCTACATCTTTTCGGTGATGTATGTGGTGGGTGCCTTTGGCCTGTGGTGGGCCGCGCCTGGGGATTTCAATCTGATCCTGACGTTGGTTTTGTTTGCCATCGGTCTGATCGGCATGGAATTCGCCACGATTTTCACAAACGCAATGCTACCCAGCCTTGGCAATCGGGAAGAGATCGGGCGCATCTCAGGTTCAGGCTTTGCATGGGGTTACGTTGGTGGCCTGATTGCGCTGGTCCTGATGTTGTTTTTGTTCGCCGAGAACGCCGAGACTGGCAAAACCCTTCTAGGGATTGATCCGATCTTTGGGCTGGACGCATCAGCGCGGGAGGGCACACGCGCGGTCGGGCCGCTCACGGCGATCTGGTTTGCGGTGGGGATGATCCCGTTCTTCCTCTGGGTGAGCGATGCGAAGCTGCCCGGCGCGATCCCGATGGGGCAAGCGTTACGCGGGGCTTGGCCGTCGCTGATGGTATCGCTCAAGCGGCTGCCGTCCGAGCGTCCGCTGATGTTCTACCTTGCCTCGTCAATGTTCTACCGCGACGCGTTGAACGGCATGTACGTCTTCGGCGGCATCTATGCGTCGGGCGTGTTGGGGTGGAGCATCGTGGATGTCGGCATCTTCGGCATCCTTGCGATCCTGACGGGTGCATTGTTCGCCTGGCTCGGCGGGCGCATGGACGGCGCGTTTGGGCCGAAGCCCGTGATCGTCCTGAACGTTATTGTCCTCACCTTCGTAGCGCTGGCGGTTGTGTTCGTGAGCCGCGACAGCGTGTTTGGCATTCCGGTGGCAGAGGATTCCAGCCTGCCTGACATCTCATTCTATATCCTTGGCGCATTCATCGGTGCATGCGGCGGTGCTTTGCAATCGGCCTCGCGCACGATGCTGGTGCGGCAGGCCTATCCAGACCGCATGACCGAGGCGTTCGGCCTTTACGCGCTGGCGGGCAAAGCGACGTCGTTCATCGCGCCCCTGTCTATCGGGGTCATGACACAGTTGAGTGGCAGCCAGCAGATTGGTGTTGTACCCTTGGTCGTATTATTCTTGATCGGATTGTTGTTATTGATCTGGGTCGATCCGATTGGCCGAAATCATGAGGATGAGGACGCATTATGAAACGGCTTTTTCCCTTTGCTATGATGTTCCTTGCCGCGTGCGGGTCCGGCGGTGGATCGACCGCACGGCTTGATCCAAGTGTCTCGGGTCAGGAAGCGCGCCAGTATTTCGGGGCGGAAACCAGCGGTTCGGGTGGCGCGTCCGAGGCGATTGGCTTCTATTCCAACGGCTGCCTTGCGGGCGGTGTGGAGCTGGCTGAAACCGGCCCGACATGGCAGGCGATGCGGCTGAGCCGGAACCGCAATTGGGGCCACACGGAACTGATCGATTACCTTCAGACGCTGAGCGCCAATGTCGCGCGTGAGACGTCGTGGCCGGGGCTCTACATCGGCGATCTCAGCCAACCGCGCGGTGGCCCAATGTTGACGGGTCATGCGAGCCACCAAGTCGGTATCGACGCCGATATCTGGATGCTGCCGCCCTCCCGCCTGGACCTTTCCGTGCAGGAGCGGGAGGAGCTTTCCTCCATCTCCGTTCGCGCGCAGCGGGGCGCTTCGGTGAATGGCAACTGGACGGCGGATCACGCAGAGGTTCTGAGGTTGGCCGCAACGGATCCACGGGTTGAGCGGATTTTTGTGACCACCGGCGTGAAGGTCTGGCTGTGCCAGAACGTGACGGGCGACCGCAGTTGGCTTAGCCACATTCGTCCGGCCAATGGCCACCACTACCACTTCCACGTGCGTCTGCGCTGCCCGGCGGGCGACCGCGACTGCGTCAATCAGCCAGCGCCCCAGGGGGATGGCTGCCAGGAAGCCTATGACCGCGCGGCGCGCATCCTGAACCCGCCGCCGCCCGGCCCGCCCAACACGGATCCGCCGCCGGACCGCCCGCCGCGCGGGATGCGCGTGGCCTTGGGTGAGATCCCGCAGCAATGCGTCAGCCTGTTGAGCGACTTGAACTGAGTCCCCAAGCCACTGGCATTTTGGAGCCAGCGATGCCCGGAACCGCGTAAGGGCCTGACCTCGCTGGTTTCTAAAAGCATGGAGAATCCGCCTCTCTATGAGATGATTTAGCCATCGTCCTATTTCATTGGAGGTTATTCATGTTTCGCTTTGCCTTGTCCGCCGTTGCCCTTTTGATTGCAGCACCCGCATTCGCCGGTGGGGTTGCCCCACAACCCGCCCCACCACCCGTGATCGTGCCCATCGCTGACGAGGACTGGACCGAGTTCTACATCGGCGGTCAGGTCGATCTGGTTGCATCCACCGACATCACGGTCGGGCCACTCGACCTATATGATCTTGAAGGTCATCTTGCCGGTGTGTTTGCCGGGTATCGGTACGACTTCGGCGACATCGTGGTCGGGGCTGAGATCGACTACATGGTCGGCACGTTGGACGTGACCAATATCAACACCCAAATCCTCGTTGTAAGTCCGACAGTCGATATGACTCTGCTGCGTGTGGGTGGCGAAGTTGGCTTTGATACCGGTCCTGCCCTGATCTACGGAACCGCGGGCTTTGCGCAGATCAGTTTCGACTTTGGGGCCACCCCTGCAAACGAAAGCGATGGCTACTTTTTTGGCGCAGGTGTCGACTACCGCGTCAGTGAAAGTGTCATTATCGGTGCGGAGGTGTTGCAGCATTCGTTCAGCGATTTCTCGTCTGCCCTTGAGGTGGAGATGACGACGGTTGGGCTGAACGTGGCGTTCACGTTTTAAGGCTGGCGCAATAGGGCTGAGTTAGTGCTCGTGAATTGAGCAAACGACTAATTTCTATCAGAGCTATTGCCAGGTTTATGTCTTTTACGCACCACTCGATGTTTATTGAGACCAAGCTATGCCATTGGAATCCGCGTTTGATTTAGACTGACACAAAGGCCGAAAAACGGTCGGGCAGTCAAAAATCACGGAGTTCGAAATGAACCGCTTTATCCTGTCGCTGGTTGTAGCGGCATTTGCATTCCCTGTTTCCGCGCAATCCAGTCTTGAAGACCCGTCGAATTGGGGCGGCGCCTATCTGGGCTTTCAGATCGGCTTCCCCCTTGAAAGCACGGTTGAGTTTGAGTCTGCTCCGGGATTGATCTTCGACCTTGAAGGGATCAACGGCGGGGTTCAGCTTGGCTATCTGCGTCAGTCGGCTTCGCTCGTCTACGGCGGTGAGATCGAATTCCTCGTCGCAGAGCCGGAAATCACCTTTATGGGCGCAGCACCAGTTCAGACCCGCGTGACGACCACGCGTGTTGGAGGTGTTGTCGGATACGACCTTGGCCGGTTCTTGCCCTACGGCACACTTGGCCTTGGCCGAATGACGTTCCAGGATACCGAAGGCTTTGGTGATACATCGTCTTTTGGAACTTTCGGCGGTCTTGGTTTTGAATTCCAAGCGGGTGAGCACGTCGGCATCGGGCTAGAGGCCACGCGCCAGAGCTACGAGAATTTCAACGAGGGCAATGACGCCTCGGTCAACCAGACCAGCGTGGCTGTGCGCTTGAACATCCGCTACTAGGCCGGGCGCGGCGCATATGCACGATCGGGTCTGATCGTGTTATCCTCCTGGGATATTTTATTTCAGGAGATTTCGATGCGCCGTTTCGGATTGAACACTGCCCTTCTTCTCTTGCCCCTGCCGGTGCTGGCTGGGGGCAACGCCCCGCAACCGGCGCCACCACCCCTGATTGTGCCGCAGCCGACCACCGATTGGACTGGTTTCTACGCAGGCGGGCAGGTGGATGCGTTGTTCGACGGCCTTCTGTCAGACGGCGGTGCGCCCTTGGCCGATATCGAAGGCACGCTCTACGGCGGCTTTGTCGGATACCGCCACGATCTTGGAACGCTGGTATTGGGTGTCGAGGCGGACGCGATGTTCGGAACCCTCAGTGCCGCAGGGGTCGGCGGCAACTTTCCCATCGCCGATGATGACATCGGCACAACGCTTTTGCGCTTGGGGGGCGAGGTTGGCGCCGATCTGGGCAACGTGTTGGTCTATGGCACCGCCGGGGCCGCGTGGATCGAATGGGAAAGTAGTGGCGCGACGCTTGATGGTGACGGTTACTTCTGGGGCGCGGGCGTGGACGTGCTGGTATCAGAGAGCATGACAATTGGGGTCGAGGCACTGCACCACAGGTTTGAGGGCTTCGGCGGGACGGGTGAGCTGGAGTTTGGCACCATCGGCCTGAACGTGGCCTTCCGGTTCTAACCAGGTCAACATTCGAAACATCGTACCAAGTGGTCCAAGGGGACCGCTCGATCCATGTAGCGCGTTGGTGGGGCCGCGCGGCAACAGTCATATTGGCCGTGTGTCCGGGGCCTTAACGGTGCGCGACCAGTTGCCTAGATTGGCCGCACTACAACACCACCGGAGACCCAAATGCTGCGCCTGACTGTTTCCGCTGTCGCCCTCGCGATCGCATCACCCGCATTTGCCACAGGCTTTGTCACTCCACCCGCCCCGCCCGCAATCGTGCCCGTCGAACAGGATTGGACCGGCGCTTACATCGGGGTGCAGATTGAGGGGTTCGATCGCTTCGACTCGTTCCAATTTGATAACGCCGTTGATGGATATGAGGGGACATTTTCAGGGCTCTTCGCAGGGTATCGCTTTGATCTTGGCGACATCGTCATCGGGGCCGAAGTTGACTACGTAACAGGATCGCTGGATCGGACATTTGTCGCGCCGGGCGTAATCATTATCGGGCCGGGTGACATCGATGTGGAGATCACCCGCATCGGCGGAGAGATCGGCTATGACCTAGGCGATATCCTGATCTACGGCACGGCAGGCACTGCACAATTGCAGCTTACCAATTTCGCCGCGTCCTTTGAGGGGTCCGGAATGTTCTACGGTTTTGGCGTGGATTACCGCGTCAGCGACCGAGTGATGGTCGGCGCAGAGGTCTTGCAGAACACATTCGATGATTTCGAAGTTGCGCCAGGCCTTGAATATGAAGTGACAACATTTGGTTTGAACGTCGCCTTCACGTTCTAAAGGGAATACGTCCCGACAAGGCGCGCCGGATCCGGCGCGCCTTCCGTGTCTCTAGCGCCCCGGAATTTCGCCGCGCTTGCCTGACAATTCCCAGTTGTCGATCACATCCAACGCGTCCTGCGCCGTTTCGACAAAGCGGAACAGATTCAGGTCGTCGGCTGAGATCGTGCCTGCGCGTACAAGCGCATCCCAGTTCACGATCTCGCGCCAGAAGTCTTCCCCGAACAGCAGGACAGGCACCTGCTCCATCCGGCCTGTCTGGATCAGCGTCAGCGCCTCGAATGTCTCGTCCATTGTACCAAACCCGCCGGGGAAGACCGCGATGGCCTTGGCGCGCATCAGGAAGTGCATTTTGCGGATTGCGAAGTAGTGGAAGTTGAAGCAGAGCTCTGGCGTGATGTAGTGGTTCGGCTCCTGCTCGTGGGGCAACACGATGTTGAGGCCGATGGAACAGCCGCCCGCATCCTGCGCGCCGCGGTTACCCGCCTCCATCACACCGGGGCCACCGCCTGTGACGACGACATTCTCGGTGCAGCCCGATTCCACCGAACGCTCGGTAATGACACGGGCAAATTCACGCGCTTCCTCATAGTACTTCGACATATCGCGCAGCGTTTCGCTGCGGGCACCGTCGCGGTCCTCGGGGCGGGGAATACGCGCGCCGCCAAACAGCACGATGGTCGATTTGATCCCATGCGCGTCGAGGCCAAGTTCTGGCTTCAGAAGCTCAAGCTGCAGACGGACTGGTCGCAGCTCATCCCGGCACAGGAAATCGTCATCGGCAAAGGCCAGACGATATGCGGGCGATTGCGCTTGCGGCGTGTCCGGTAGCGATTTCGCGTAGGCGATGTCCTGATGGGCATCGCGGAAGGGTTTGCGGTCGTCTTTCATTACGGATTTCCGTAGTTGCGGGTTTGATGAACGCGTATAGCCTTACGCAGGGCAGAGCGGCAACTGGACACATCAATGACGGCAATTCTCCGGTTTCTGGATGCGACCCTCGGACGGGTTATACGCCACTTCTTCTTCATCTGCCTTCGAACGTACTTCGGGCTGTTTTACAACATCAGCATCTCGAACAAGCACCTGCTTCAGACAATGCCCCATGGGCTAATCTTGGCGACCCATGTGACGCGGCTGGATGGCCCGATGGTCGCCTCGCTGCTTTATCCAACGCGGCGCGTGCTGCCTGCGGTTCACTACAACGAATATTACCACCCGGCGCAGTATCCGGTTCTGATGCCATCGGGCTGCATCCCGCTGTCGTCACCGAAAAGCTGGCCGGCAGAGAAGCGGTCCGAGCGCAAAGCCTGGGCCTTGGACAAGGTCACGCGCACCATTCACAGCGGAAAGCTCGTGCTGCTGTTCCCCGGTGGGCAGGCCAAGCGCCAGGCACGCGAAATCATCCAACCCCATTTCAGCGGCGCCTACGACACGCTGAAGGCCATTCCCGATTGCCCCGTGATGATCCTGCGCATCCAGGGGCTGAGCAAGTACGACCATTCCATCCGCGATCTGTTCTGGAGCTTTCTGGGCATCAGAAAGGGGCGGCGGCACGTTGGCATTTCCATTGAGGCGGTTGAGGGTGGTTTGAACACCGACGTCAGCCTGGAAGAGTTCAACCGCGATCTGGAAGAACGCTTCAACGCCCCGCCCCACTGGCCCGGGGCCGAGGTCTAGGCCGCGTCACATGCGCCAAGTCGGCTTCCCTTTGTGCATTCACAAAGACCTCTGCAAGGCTGCCTCACTCACACGCTCTTCAAATAAGGACGAAACGGTGCGATGCGCCGCTTGCCTGACTAAGCAAAACAACGTGCTGTGCCGTGACGGTCGCCACGAAGCAGTTGCCGGGGGGCGAGCTGTAGACTGCGGCAAGTGCCTGATCCGCGCCATAGAGGCAAATGGTATTGCCTGACGTTGTCCAAGATCCGCCAGAGACCTGCCCCGCGACCACCGAAGCAAGCGATCCGTCGGCGTTCAACTCAATCCCAACGGCCCCGTAGCCGGCGGCCAGCCCCCGGCCTGCAAGCTGGCTTTGCAGCGTGCTGGGGGGCGCCGTCACGCCGCCACCGCCTGTCCCAACAGGAATAGGCCCAACGGCTGATACGGTGACACATCCGACAAGGGTAGGGACAGCAAGAAGGGAAAGTAGGAAACGCATAGTCATGATCTTTCTGTGGATAGAGCCGAAAATCCGCGGGCAAGCGGTATCCTGTGGTGGCGCGTGCCCCGCTGGATTTATGTCCGTTACTGGTAGTCGTACCCGATGGGTATGCTGCCGGGCTCGGAGTAATGCAGCAGAACCCCGTTGGATAACTGCGCGAAGCCGCAGGCCTGGTAGGTGTATCCGAAGATCAGGCACAGGTTGTCACCCTCCACGGACCAGTTGCCGCCGCTGCCATAGATGTCGTGGCTGCCCCGGATCAGACCGTTGGCGTCCAGCTGCCCGGCAAACACATCGCTGCGAATGCTGCGGTCCGCCAGTTGCAGGCGAAGCGGGCTGTCGGTGGAATTGACGGTTGGGGGCGTGACGGTGGGCCCGACGAAATTGGTCGGCGCGGCAACGCAGGCAGAAAGGGCGAGGGCGGCCAGCGCCGCGAGGGAAATCGATCTATTTGGCAAGGGGTTAGCTTTCTTGATCAAGTGACTCGGCAAGTTTCAACACACCATCGTCCACACGGCAAGGGGCGTGTGGGACTACTGCTCAGGCCCGGCGGATGGACTCGCACGGCCTCCAAAGCTATAGCGCCGCAAGCAATTCTTCTTCAGGATCAGGAACCCCGCCCCATGTCCAACGCTCAACTGGAAACCGCCATTGAAGCCGCGTGGGACGCCCGCGATCAGATCACGCCTGCCACGACTGGTGAGACCCGTGAAGCCATCGAAGACACGCTGAATGCGCTGGACAGCGGCTCGCTGCGGGTGGCGGAAAAGCAGGACAGCGGCGATTGGCATGTGAACCAGTGGGCCAAGAAGGCCGTGCTGCTGGGCTTCCGCCTGAAGGATATGGAGATGCAGGGCGGCTCGGCCCAGGGCGGATCCTGGTGGGACAAGGTCGACAGCAAGTGGAAGGGCTGGGGCGAGAATGAATGGGGCGCTGCGGGCTTCCGCGCGGTGCCCAACTGCGTGGTCCGCAAGTCTGCCTATATCGCACCCGGCGTGGTGCTGATGCCGTCCTTCGTGAACCTCGGCGCTTATGTGGATAGCGGCACGATGGTCGACACATGGGCCACCGTGGGAAGCTGCGCGCAGATCGGCAAGAACGTGCACCTGTCCGGCGGCGTCGGCATTGGCGGCGTGTTGGAGCCGATGCAGGCAGGCCCCACGATCATCGAAGACGATTGCTTCATCGGGGCGCGGTCCGAAGTTGTCGAAGGCTGCATCGTGCGTGAGGGCTCGGTACTTGGCATGGGCGTGTTCATCGGCAAATCCACCAAGATCGTGGACCGCGAGACCGGCAATGTGTCGTACGGCGAAGTGCCCGCAGGCTCCGTCGTGGTGGCGGGCTCGATGCCCTCGAAGAACGGCATCAACCTCTACTGCGCCGTGATCGTGAAACGGGTGGATGCGCAGACGCGGTCGAAGACCTCGATCAACGAGTTGCTGCGGGATTGACCATTGTGGCAACGTCAATTGACACTGCAGTGAGTGAACCGACGCGTGTGAGCTAGAACAGCATGAGCGATTTTTTTGGCGCCGTATTGACGGGGGTGGCAATTGTCGCGGCTCTTATCGGGTTCGAATCCCTTTTTATCTACCTGTCGATCTCGGGGGGGTGGTTCGCCAACGCCATTTGGATGATCGGCTTGGGATGGGGCGCCGCGATCTTGGTCAGTGCTTTGATGTATTCTTGGGGGGATGCCGTATTTATTGGCGCACTGGCGTTCTTCGGCGGCCTATTCCTGCTGTGGGCATTCGATGCCTTGTTCGCCAATGTGTTTGGCATTTGGCTGTTGGATTCTTTTTTCGATCTGATTGGCGCAGGCAACGAACGCTCGAGGGCGGCCAGCGGTGTCCGTCTGTCGCTTTTCGCGCTATTGTCTGCGGCAATCGGACTGGCAGTCAGCTCTCTGCTTGTTCGTCCTCGGCCCGCTCCGCAGAAGGCGCAAAACAATGACGACCAGCAATCGAAATGAGTGCCGTGCGCACTTGATCGACACAGTAGGAGGGTAACATGCAAGGACTGGGCTGGATTGCGGCGATCTTTGTAGGTGGCTTGGCCGGGTGGATTGCCTCGCGCATCATGGGGGCCAACACTGGCCTATTGATGAATGTCATTCTGGGAATCATCGGGGCCATTGTCGGGCGGTTTGCGCTGGGTCTTGTGGGCGTCACGACATCACCAACATGGGTATCCCAAGGCTTTGCGGGCCTTGTCGGGGCCTGTCTTTTGATTGGCCTCGTGCGCCTTGTGCGGGGCCGGTAAGGAAATGTCGCAAGACAAACCCAAAAAACCCAAAGCGAAGCATCACGTCTACACTCTGTTGGTCCAGGTCGGCCGCAAGGACGGCGATGGCCTGCCCGATGGGTCAACCGGGGCGGGGCTGCTGTGCTTTGCCAGCGGTGTGGATGAGGCCGAGGCCGTGCGCGAGACCGTTGCCGTGTTGAAGCAGGCCGACCTCGCGCCGCTCGATGTGACGGGCTACGGCACCGAGGCTGAGCGTGCGGCGCAAGGCGATGAGATCAATGACGAGGAACGCGCCCTGATGGATCGGGCCCGGGCCGAGAATGCGGTGATCGTCGTGCAGATGACGCCGTTCTTCGAGGGCGAGGAAAAGGCCTAAGCCGCCCGCGAATGGGCCGTGATAAGCGCCCGCGCGGCGGCGCGATCCAGCAATGGTAGCGACGGTGTCACATCGCCGGTCGCCGGGGCCGCGGCCGGGCCAATCTGTGGATCGCCCAGTGCCATGACATCACCCAGATGGGCCGTCTCAACGGGGCAGTTTTCAACCACGATGCAGGTCGGATCATCCAGCATCATGTGGAAGAACAACCGCATCGGTTTGCGCCGATCCCGTAGCACCGCGCGCCCGTTCGCAAGATCTCCGGCTTGCGCCAGAACCGCGTCGGTGCCGCATAGGTAGTCCACAATCGGCCCCGTTTGCAGCAGGCGCGTCTCTGGCGTGACCACAAGGTCGCGGGCCAATCCGAAGTAAGGTGCGCGGAGGCGGACGGGCGACGTACGCCCCATGCAAAGCCGTGGCCGCATGTCGATCCAGCGCAGCGGATGGGCCTCACCCTGCGCGTCCAGAACCAGATCACCAACGCGCAGCGCATCGACGGGCCGCGGCCCCTGTGCCGTCGCAACGATTGCGCCGCTTTCGATCCCCGGAAGATCCGTTGCGGGAATATGCTCGCTTGCAACGGCCGCGATATGGGCGACCTTCAGGTAGCCTTCGTGACTTGGGATGGCTTCTTCCAGAGTTGTCACACTGGCAAAGCCCGCGCGCAGGATCTGGGTGCGCCCCTGATCGAAATTCGTGATCTCCAGTGCATCCTGACGCCCCAATGCACAGGTGACGTAGCGAATGCCCACCGTCTCCCCGGCCCGCATCATTTCGGGGTCCGAACACAGGTCGATGTCGCCATGGACCAAGCGCAGGGCGTTGTCCGGCATCAGGTAAAGCGTGATTGCGCGGTCCGGCGCGCTGGCCCGTCCACGCCACAAGCGCAAAGGCACCGGGCGGACCCGACCACGCCCGCGTTTGGGCGGCGGCCGGCGGGGGCCTACCATCTCAAGCCAAAGGGTCATGCCGCGCAGGGGTTTGTCGCAGTCGCACGGAGGCATCTGAACGATGCGCCCCTCATTCCATACGGCTTGCCACGACATCTGCTCTTGTGCCCCGCTCAACCCAGCATCGCGCGGGCCTCAAACCCCCGCAATGGCAGCCGGGCGGCAGGGCCGTACCCGGTCTTGGTGGCGGGGTCGATTTCAGGGAACAGCGTCAGGACTTCATCCTGCACGTCTGCGTCCAGATCGTTCATGACTGTGGGACCGGGCAGGAAGCTTTCAGTGGCCAGCCCCTCGGACCAGATGATCTGGTGCTTGTCGAACAGCAGATGGAAGTATTCCACCTCCCCGCCTTCCAGGACGCGGACGGAGCATTCGTTGACCAAGTCCTTGGCGGCGACCAGAACCTCATCTTCGCCGAACATCAGCTCGGCCATCCAATGGGTCAGCATGACGCGGTGCTGGGGCGAGACGACCAGACGGCGGTGCATCCCAAAGGTGCCAGCTTCGATCACCACAGGCGCAAAGCGCCCTTCTGCCGCGATTTTGCGGGTCCCAATCCAACGGATCGGCTGCAGGCCGTTGTCGCGGGTCTCGATCATGTCGCCGGGGCGCAGATCCTCGACAGGTTTCTCACCATCTTCGGTCAGGATCATCGTGCCGCGCACGAAACACGGGATCGCCGTGACCGTGACAAAGGCGGTGTCGGTGATGCCGGTCCCATCGTCGGCCGTGTAGGTGAAGTTGATAGTCTCAGGCCCTGTAAGGCCGGTCTGGGTCGCCGGTGGAACGATCTCAAGCGTTCCATCCAACAGCAACGTGATCTCATGGCCCGACGACAGCGTGATCGTATCGCCAGGGCTGACCTCGATCCCGTTGATATGTGTAATGAAGGCAATGCCACCGCTTGTTGGGTCATTGGCCAATACGTCGAGGATGCCGGTGATGGTTTCCTGGCGCGTGATTGCATCGTCGTAGGCGATGAATTCGCCCTGAATAGAGTCAGCCGCAATCAGGACCGAGCTGTCGTAGCTGGAATCGCCTACATCGGCGATGCCGATCTTGATGTCATTGGGAATGCCAGCGTTGACTGGGATCAGCAGCGACAAGGTCACCGTGAATCCGTCCATTTCGGTGTTGTAGTCGTCATTGGTGTTGTTGTTGAACAGCGTCGCATTCTCGGTCTGGTTGACCGAGTTGATCTGCGTCACGTTCACGGTAGGGGAGGTTACCAGTTGCCCATTGATCCAGACACCAACCGCATCGTTGTAGATCGAGCCGGAATACTCCGGATATTCTTCTGATGCGAAGGTGAACTGCATCGTGATGAAATCAGTCGTGGGGGTGAAATTCACCTCCAGGAACGATGCATCGTACGTGGAGCCACCGGCCAGCGCGTTGAAATCGGCGTCGTTGTTGGGACCCGACGTATTCGTGGACTCGTTTGTCTGGCGGTTCGGATCGCCGTTTGACCGCGTGATGTCGCTTGCACGGCCGGTAGACAGGATCACACCCGTGTCCGAAGGGGTCAGCGCGTTGGAGACACTGTCGCCATTGGTGTAGATACCCGACGACTCACTCCAGCCCGTGTAGCTCGCGGAATTAACCGTCGTGCCCGGTCCGAAGATCGTTTCGGCCATCTGCGTCGCAGTGGCGGATTCATCAATGGGTAGTTCCTGTCCCGTCGCGGGCATGGCCTGCCTTCACCCTTTTCGGGCCGAGATCTGGCAAGACATCACTGATCACCACAGCTTTGCCGCACAGCCAAACATGGCACATGCGGTCAGGGTGAATGCTCTCGTTACTCTACTCGATGCGGCGCTTGTTTTTATGCGTCCGCTGCCTGCCTCGGCGTATTATTATTCAGGATCAGTACCATATTGCCTGTGGATAAATCCAACTTTCCGCCGCGTCATCGCCACCTTCGCGCCGCATTGTGGTCCTTCTGCCACGCCGATAGGGCACTTTTCGGAAACATTGTCAGAAGTGCATTGGAAACGTCCCGAGAAAGCGAAGACGTGGCAGGGCTTTTCCAATTCAGGTCTTTCCGAAAGTGCTCTAGGGTAGGTTTTCACGCTTTGTTTCAGAGGTTTCCATGGCCCTGCCCCCCGTCGACCCCGTCGCATTGACTGCCGATCTGATCCGCTGCAACTCCGTCACCCCACTGGAAGGCGGCGCTTTGGTCTTGCTGGAAGACCTGCTGAGCGGGGCCGGTTTCACCTGCACTCGGGTGGATCGGAACGGCATCGCAAACCTCTATGCGAAGTGGGGCGAACGCGGGAATGGCAAGGCTTTCGGCTTCAACGGCCACACCGATGTGGTGCCCATCGGGGATGAGGCCGCCTGGACGTATCCACCGTTCGGGGCCGAGATCGACGGCGATTGGATGTATGGCCGCGGCGCCACCGACATGAAATCCGGCGTGGCCGCCTTCGCCGCCGCCGCCATCGACTTTGTCCGCGACACGCCCCCCGACGGCGCGATTGTGCTGGCGATCACTGGCGATGAAGAGGGTGAGAGCACAGACGGCACAATTGCCCTGCTCGACTGGATGACCGAGACCGGCGAACGCATGGACCACTGCATGGTGGGGGAGCCGACTTGCCCCGAGCAGATGGGTGACATGATGAAGATCGGCCGCCGTGGTGCGTTGACGGCCTTTTTCGAGGTGATCGGCAAACAGGGCCACTCCGCCTATCTACACAAGGTCATCAATCCGATGCCCGCCGTGGCGCTTTTGGGCCATAGGCTCTCAACCCATGTGCTGGACGAAGGCACCGACCATTTCGACGCCTCGACCTGCGCGATCACCACCATCGACACTGGCAATCCGGCCAACAACGTCATCCCCGCGAAGACGCGCATGACCGTGAACCTGCGGTTCAACGACACCCACACGGGCGACAGTCTGACCAAATGGATGCGGGCTGAGGCTGACCGCGTGGCTGAGGAAACCGGCACCCGCATCGAGATGACCACCAAACTCAGCGGTGAAGCCTTCCTGACGCCACCCGGTGACCTCTCGTCTCTCGTCGCGTCTGCCGTAAAGGCCGAGACGGGCCGCACGCCCGAAATGTCCACCACAGGCGGCACGTCTGATGCGCGGTTCGTGAAGAACCACTGCCCCGTTGTGGAGTTCGGCCTTGTCGGCCACCGGATGCACCAGGTCGATGAACGGGTCCGCATCAGCGACATCCACGACCTCAAGCGCATCTATTCTCGCGTTCTGACCGATTATTTTGTGCCCTAGGGCGTCCCAAGACCGGCGCCGGCAGGGTGCGCACATCCACAGCCCAACCCGGTTCATTTTGACATCGACCAAACGTGTCGCCTACCGTTTCCCGCGTTGCCCGAGCGGCATAGCGGAGGGGTAAATGGGAAACTGGTCGATTGAAAAGATGACCGGCCATTGCGGTGCACGCCTGCGCGGGGTGTCCCTTCAAAACGCATCGCAATCCGATCTGATCCAGTTGCGCGAGGCATTGTTTTCGCACGGCGTGGTTGTCCTGCCAGAGCAGCACCTGTCACCCGAAGCCCATATCGCAGTCGCGGAGTTTTTCGGCGACATCGACGTGAACCGCTTCTTCACACCAGTGCCCGATTACCCGATGATCGCGGAAGTCCGCACCTCCCCATCACAAAAGGCGGTCATTGGCGGCACATGGCATACGGACCATTCCTACGATCCGGCGCCTGCGATGTGCTCTATCCTCAGCGCACGACAGCTGCCTCCCTACGGTGGCGATACGCATTTCGCATCCATGGCAGCCGCCTGCCGGGCGCTTTCACCGGGACTGCGACAGATGCTGATGGGGCTGCGGGCATGGCATAGCGACAGCAGTTTCGCCGACAGCAAAGTTGGGCTGGACGCTAAAACAGAAGCCTTCCGCGATCCGGTCCTGCATCCGGCCATCATCCGCCATCCCGAGGCGGGAGAGCCGTGCGTCTACGTGAACGGAGATTTCACAACCCATTTTGAAGGGTGGAGCCGGGAAGAAAGCGCGCCGCTTCTGACGTACCTTTATGCTTTCGTGACCCAGCCCATCTTCACCGCGCGTGTGGTGTGGGAACCCGGCATGGTCGCGATCTGGGACAATAGGTTGGTGCAGCATTATGCGACCGGGGATTATTCCGGCCACGCCCGTCTGATGCATCGGATCACGGTCAAGGGGTGCCCGCTGGAGGGCGTGACGACAACCGGCTGAAGCCGCGTCTGCCCGTCGCGGCAATCCCGTCAGCGCCTTCCGCCCGCCAATTCGCGCATGACGCCCCCAAGCGCCCATGATACGTCGAAGACATGAGCAACCTTCCCTCAAAAGACGACGTCCTCACCTGGATCACCGAAAATCCCGGCAAGCGGACCAAGCGCGACATCGCCAAGGCCTTCGGCATCAAGGGTGCGGCGCGGATCGACCTGAAGCGGATGCTGAAAGAGCTGGAGGCCGAAGGGCATCTGGAGAAGAAGGGCCGCCTCTATCGCGATCCGGGCAAACTGCCTCCGGTGGGTGTGTTGATCATCCAGGCCCCCGATGCAGACGGCGATCTCTTCGCGCGCCCGATGAACTGGGACGGTGAGGGGCCGGAGCCGCGCGTGCTCTATACCCCGCGCCAAAGCGACCCGGCGGTGGGCGAAGGCGACCGCATTTTGGGCAAGCTGTTCGAGGCGGAGAGCGAGGATCACCAATATACGGCGAAGCTCATTCGCAAGATCGGAACCAACCCGCGCAAGATCCTTGGCATCTTCCGCAAAAGCGATGAAGGCGGGCGCATCTCGCCCATCTCCAAAGGTTCCGACAAGGAATGGATCGTGCGCTCAGGCGACACCCACGGCGCGAAGGATGGTGAGCTGGTGGAGGGCGAATTGGCCGGCCCCAAGGCACGCATGGGTCTGCCCCGCGCGCGGATCACCGACCGCCTCGGCGACCCTGGTGCCGCCCGCGCCGTGTCGCTGATTGCGATCCATGAACACGGCATCCCCGACGCCTTTCCCGATGCGGTGATGGCCGAGGCCGACGCCGCCAAACCCGCACCTCTGAAAGGCCGCGAGGACCTCCGCGATCTGCCACTTGTCACCATCGACCCGGCCGATGCCCGCGATCATGACGATGCCTGCTATGCCCATGCCGACACGGACCCGAAGAACGAAGGTGGCCATGTCATCTGGGTCGCTATCGCCGACGTCGCCCATTACGTGCGCCCCGGCTCTGCGCTGGACCGCGAGGCGCGCAAGCGCGGCAACTCCACGTACTTCCCCGACCGCGTCGTGCCGATGCTGCCCGACACGCTGTCAGGCGACCTGTGCTCGCTCCACGAAGGCGTCGACCGGGCCGTGCTTGCCGTGCGCATGGTCGTGAACGCTGCGGGCCAGAAGGTCAGCCATTCCTTCCACCGGGGTCTCATGCGGTCCCCGGCGTCGCTGCATTATGAGGAGGTGCAGCAGGCCCAGGACGGCGCACCGAACGACAAAACCGCGCCTCTGCTCGATGACGTCATCCGCCCGCTCTACGCCGCCTACGACAGCCTGCTGCGCGCCCGCGCGGATCGGCAGCCGTTGGAGTTGGACCTGCCCGAACGCCAGATTGTGCTGAACGACGATGGCACCGTCACCTCCGTCGCCTTCAAGGACCGCCTCGATGCCCATAGACTGATCGAGGAATTCATGGTGCTGGCCAACGTCTGCGCCGCCGAAACCCTGATCGCCAAGCGCACCCCGCTTCTGTTTCGCGTGCATGAAGAACCCTCGCCCGAGAAGCTCGACGCGCTGCGCGAGACCGCCGCTGCCTCCGGCCTGGCGCTCGCCAAGGGGCAGGTCCTCAAGACCTCCCACCTCAACGCGCTGCTGAATGCCGCGAGCGAGGATCAGGCGGAGCTGATTTCCATCTCCACCCTGCGCTCCATGCAGCAGGCCTATTACAATCCTGAGAACTTCGGCCATTTCGGCCTCGCCTTGAAGAGCTACGCCCACTTCACCTCGCCCATCCGCCGCTATGCCGACCTGATCGTGCACCGCGCCCTGATTGCGGCCCACGGTTGGGGCAAGGATGGCCTACAGCCCGATGAAATCGACCGGCTGGACGAGACGGCCAAGCTGATCTCTGACACCGAACGTCGGTCCATGGTGGCCGAACGTGACACCAACGACCGCTACCTTGCCGCCTTCCTCGCTGACCGGGTCGGTGCCGAATTCGAAGGGCGCATCTCTGGCATCGCGCGCTTTGGCGTCTTCGTGAAACTGGACGAAACCGGTGCCGATGGCCTGCTGCCCATGCGCGCGCTGGGCGACGAGTATTTCCACTATGATGCCGAGGCGCAGACCCTGATGGGTGCCGATACGGGCCTTGTGATCGGCGTCAGCGACCGGGTCCGCGTGAAACTGGCGGAGGCTGTGCCTGTGACCGGTGGTCTGATCCTTGAGTTGCTGGAACACGACGGGCAGGCGCGACCCGCGCCGCGCAGGCAGGGTCGGCGCAAAGGCCCGGTGCGGCGCAAGGCAGGGGCCGCCAAAGGCAAGCGCACGAAACTTCGCAAGAAGGCCGCGCGCCGGGCCAAGTAATGCCCCGGTAACCGCTTTCGCGGCAGAATATCCGGCAAAACTCCGCCCACTATTGCGGTTTCTCTGTGAATTCCGCGCTTTTTGGCTATATTGTTGAGGTATCGAGCACAAAGACCCATGCGCCTTATGATGATCGGCTTGATCCGCCCCTCCTTGACCCTGTTGGTATTCCTCGGGCTCCCCGCCTTCGCGGCCCCGCCATCCGTGTCGCCCTTCCCGATGCCCCGGCCCGAACGCGCGGATGCTGAGACCGTGGCCGTGGTGGCGGAGGCGACCCTGCCGCGCGTTGTGGTCGAGGTGATCGAGGAACCAGTGGAAGAGCCTTTGGACATCGCCACCCTTGCGGCGAGCGCGATTGAAGAGGCGGGTGAAGGCAGCGCAGAGGCAGAGGTAGAGGTGGTTGCGAATGAAACACCCGCCTCCTTCGCGCCAGAAACCTCCCGCTTCCCGACCCAACGGGGCGACGTGCCCGAAGATTTCGCCGAAGCCGCCGCCGAACGCGGCGCGGCCTATGACGCGGCCCTCGCGGCGCGTGGCCGTGAACCCACCCGCGATCCGGAGTTCCTCGCCTGGATCACAGACTTCCAAGCCCGCGCGCGCGCCGCAGGCATCGCCCAAGGCACCCTGAACCGAGCGTTTGAAGGCGTGCAGTTGCAGGACCGTGTTTTGGAGCGCGACCGAAATCAGGCCGAATTCTCCCGCGCTTTGTGGGATTACCTCGACACCGCCGTCTCGGACGCCCGCATCAACAACGGGCGCGACCGGATGGCCGAATGGCGCACTACGCTTGGCCGCATTGAAGAGCAATTTCAGGTTGAGGCCGAGGTTGTCGTCGCGGTCTGGGGCCTGGAAAGTGCCTACGGTGCCACGCGCGGCTCCACCGACATCATCGCCGCAATGGCCACGCTCGCCTACGAGGGGCGGCGGCAGGAGTTCTTTGAAGAACAACTCATCGCCGCGCTGCAAATCCTGCAATCGGGCGACACGCGGCCTCGGAACATGGTCGGCTCCTGGGCCGGGGCGATGGGCCATACGCAGTTCATGCCGACAAGCTATCTGGAATACGCGCAGGATTTCGACGGCGACGGCCGGCGCAACATCTGGGGCGACAACCCCGTCGATGCCCTGGCCTCCACCGCGCATTATCTCGCGGAACACGGCTGGACCTACGGGCAACCCTGGGGCCTTGAGGTGCGCCTGCCGGACGACTTCGACTATCGCCTGGCAGGAGAGCAGGAACGTATCGGCGTGGCCTTCTGGAATGGGCAGGGCGTACGTTTGCTCAACGGTGATCCGCTGCCCGAACATGGCCCCGCCTCGATCCTTCTGCCGGCAGGCGCGCGGGGCGTGGCTTTGGTGGTCTACAACAACTTCCGCGTGATTGAGCGCTACAACCCTGCCGACGCCTATGTCATCGCCATCGGCCATCTTAGCGACCGCATCACTGGCGGGCCCGCGTTCCGGGCCAGTTGGCCTCGGGGTGACCGGGCGCTCAGCTTCGAAGAGCGGCAGGAGATGCAGCGCTATTTGCAGGCGCAGGGGTATTACTCGGGCAATATCGACGGGCTGGTCGGGCCGATCACCATCGCCGCCGTGCGCGCCTATCAGGAAGGCGAGGGGCTGACGCCCGATGGCTATGCGTCGCTGTCGGTTCTGGATCGACTCCGCAGCGGATAGGGGCGCTGCCCCCGTCGCCTAGGGCGCAGGCCCCGGAGTTGTATCGCCAAGTTGAAGAGCGGTCAGGCCGGAATGGCGGGTGTTCCCACGGTGAGCATGCCGGGTGTGACGACGGTGGCGCACCAGCCGCCGTGGCCGCGCATTGCGTTGTAGCCGCCGGGCCCAAGGGCGGCCTCCATCCGTGAACAGGGGGCGCAGGGCACGGTGAGTTCCACCAAAGCGTCACCCAGTTGCAGGCGTTTGCCGCGCAGGGCCGAAAGGTTCAGGCCGGAGATGACGAGGTTCCGGCGCAGGGTTTCCGGCGTGACCTCCGCGATATGGGCCAGCGACGCGATCACCGGCAGATGCTCCGCCTGGATCAGGGTCAGCGCGCGTTTGCCGGGACGGGCGTGATCGCCCTTCAACCCGCTTTCCAACAGCTCGGCTGTCTCAACGGACGTCATACCCTCTAGCCGCTTGGGCCGCAGCCCGATCCATTCGATGCGTCCGGGCCCTGCGTGGCGGGCGGTGAGCGTGGCGAGGGTTTCCATGCCTCACCCTTATCCCACGCAGGACTCGACTCCCAGAGGATCGCACTCTAATTTGAGAACAAAATGTGAACAAACTGCTGCCTCATGTCTTCGCGTCCTGTCAAATCCCCGAGTCCGCAGCGCCGGATCCTGTCCCTGTGGTTCCCCCGCCTTGGGGCCGAACGCCTGTTGAGGGCGGAGCCTGCCCTGGCCGAAGCCGCGCTGGTGACGGTGTCCGAGATCGGCAACCTGCGCCAACTCGCGGCCACCACGGCACTTGCCGAAACTCAGGGGCTCAGCCGGGGACAGGCGCTCAGCGAAGCGATGGTGATTTGCCCCGATCTTATCACCCGCCCCGCGGATCCGGGCCGCGAGGCGGCGCTTTTGTCGGCGCTTCGGCGGTGGGCGGGCAAGTTCAGCCCTTGGGTTGCGGAACAGACGCCCGAGGGGTTGATGGTCGACCTCACCGGCTGCGCGCATTTGTTCGGGGGGGAGGGCAATCTGTTCGATCAGGTACATCAGGATTGCGCCGATCTGGGTCTCAGCGTCTGCGCGGGCATCGCGGACACGGCGGGGGCCGCCTGGGCGTTGGCACGCTATGCGGGCGGCGGTGGGTTGGCGCAGGGGCGCAGTGGCGATGCAATAGATCAAGAGGCGCGCGCGACCCGCTCGCGCGCCCGCAAGCGGCATTGGGTCAAGGGCGGCGCTGCCCCGCAGGCCAAGGTCTCGGGCGGCGGCGTGACCCGCATCGCCCCACCCGGTGGCACCCGGCAGGCCATTGGCCCGCTGCCCATCGCGGCCCTCAGGGTGGAACCTGAGGTGACGGCAGGCCTCGCCCGTCTGGGGCTGCGCCGCATCGACGATGTGTTGGGCCTGCCCCGCGCCGGTTTGGCGCGGCGTTTCGGGCGCGCGCTGACCTGGCGTCTGGATCAGGCGCTGGGGGTGGAGCCTGAACCGATCTCGCCCGCAGCGGCACCCCTGCATTTCGCCGTGCGGCTCAGCCTGCCCGATCCCATCGGGTTGGAGGATGATATCCTCGCAGGCCTCGACCGGATGTTGCCGGTGCTCTGTGACAAGCTGCGGGCCAAGGCGCGCGGCGCGCGGCGGGTGCGGCTGGAGGTGGCGCGGGTGGATGGCGACCGGCAGGTTATAGAGATTGGCCTCGCCCGCCCCGCCGACCGCCCTGATAAGCTGCGGCCTCTCTTTGCCATGAAGCTGGGGGACATCGACGCGGGCTTTGGCATCGACCAGCTGCGCCTTGTCGCCCATGTGACCGAGCCGCTGCACACCGCCACCCACAAGGGCGGGCTGATTGCAGCCGAAGAGGCGTCGCAAAGGCGGGGTGATAGCGACCAGATGGCCGACCTGATCGCACGTCTGGGCGCCCGTGTGGGGTTGGAGGCGATCCGCCGTGCCCGCCCTGCCGACAGCCATGTGCCCGAGAAAACCGCCGTGCCGCTGGCCGCCGCCTGGTCTCAGCCCGAACCGCCCGGCACCTGGCCCAAACCCGCGCGTCCCCGTCCTCTGACCCTGTTCCGGCCTGAACCTGTGACTGCCCCCGACAGCGCCGATGTGCCCCGCGCGTTTCGGTGGCGTGGACGGGCGTTTGAAACGCTTAATGCCACCGGCCCGGAACGCATCGCACCCGAGTGGTGGCTGGATGATCCCGACTGGCGTTCAGGCGTGCGCGACTACTGGCGTGTGGTAACACAGGACGGCGCACGGCTATGGCTCTACTACGCCCATGGCGGGTTGAACTCAGGCGGTTGGTTCGCCCATGGCGATTTTGGGTGAATGGAAGCGATTGATAACGCAGCGGAAACAACGCGCCGTTATCATGGTTAATGTATCCTACCCGATTGAAAAATAGTCAAAAAAGTGGCCAAAAAGAGGCTTCCCAAAGGTAAAATGAATGTAAACACTAAGGATATTCTGCGGGAGGTCTGTGGGCCAGCTGCCACTGGCGTCAGAACGACAACCCAACATCCCGCACCATGGCTTAACAACTAACGCGCGCATGCGGTCCGTTAAGAACCGCAGCGCGGGGGGATGACACGATGCTGACGATTCTGCCACTTCTTCTGATCGGCCTTGGCCTCGCATTCCTGCTCGGCGGGGATGACGGTGATGACAACGGGGGAGGCGTGTTCAACCCCAACCCCGAAGGCCCCAACGGCACCGCCGGTGACGACGAGCTGACCGTCGATGGCCGGGCCGAAGATGACATCCTAGCCTTCGCAGGCGACGACACGGTCACGGTCGACGGCCCTGACGATTACCGCATCCTTCTGGGTGATGGCGATGACAGCATCGACATGGGCGACGGCGCCAGCACGGTTTTGGCGGGCCGCGGCGATGATGTCGTCAATGGCGGCGCAGGTCCCGTTGCGGCCCTGCTTGGTCAAGGCGACGATACTGTGAACGGCGGCGAAGGCCCGGTCTTCGCGCGCGGCGGTGCTGGCGCGGATGAGATGAACGGTGGTGACGGCGATGACACCATGTTCGGCGACGCGGGCAACGACACGCTCGACGGCAACGGCGGCAACGACTCGCTCGCGGGTGGCTTCGGCAACGACAACGTGCGCGGCGGTGCCGGTGACGACACCCTGCTTGGCGATGCCGGCGACGATGATCTGACTGGCGGCGCGGGCAATGACGTGATCTTCGACAACGATGGCGCCAGCACCCTGCGCGGCTTTGGCGGGTCCGACACGCTGGATGCCTCCGGGTCTGAAGATGGCGATGGCGGCCAAACCTTGATGGGTGGCTTCGGATCGGATGACATCATCGGCGATCTGGGTGACGTCCTGTTCGGCGGCGAAGGTCGCGATGAATTCATCATTCAGACTGCCACGGGCGACTCGGCCCTGATGCCTGCTTCGATCCAGGACTATAACCCGGATGAAGACCGTTTGACCCTTGCGGTGGAACTACAGGAATTCGGCGATCCACAGGATGATGACTTTGAACTTGAGGTGACAACAACCGACACTGCCGAAGGTCTCGAAGTTGCCATCGATGGCGAAGTCTTTGCCGTCCTGGCCGGTGTTACCGAAAGCGACAACCTGACCATCGACATCGTCACGACCGATGCGGGCGCCGCCGCCGGTGTTGAGCAATTCACAACGCTCACCGACGATCCCAACACCTTCAACGGCTCTGATGAGAACGACACCATCAATGGCCTCGGCGGCAACGATGTTCTGAACGGCAATGGGGGCCGGGATGAAATCGACGGCGGTGAAGGCGACGACACGCTGAATGGTGGCGAAGGTCAGGATGATCTGAACGGCGGTGCTGGTAATGATCGACTGATTGACACGGCCGGTCCGACCTTCGGCAACAATGGCGCTGTTGGCGACGTCCTGCTTGGCGGCGATGGTGACGACACGTTGATCGTTGGCGATGGCAATGACACGCTGACCGGTGGCGATGGTGTGGATGAATTCCGCGTCAACCGCACTTATGTCGTGGATCCTGCGGCAGAGCCCACCGGCGAAGTCCTGGTCACGGAAATCGCTGATTTCGAAGTTGCCACTGAAGTGGTGAACATCTCGATCTTCGACGATACGGCAGCCTCCTCGCTGGCCTTTACGCTTCAGGATGCCGCTGATGCCTCCGGGGTCGAGGTCGTGATCGATGGCGAGGTTTACGTGAAGCTCGCGGGCATCACCACGGCCGATAACCCGACGGTAAACCTTGCCTTCGCAATCCCATAACCGGGGCTTTAGGCCTCGGGCCCTAGGCGAAATTGCCATCCGTTGCGACGATGTCGGGCGGATGGCATCCTTCTACTCGGACGTGATCGGGTTGGATCGGATGGAAGGCAATGCCAGCGACGGCATTGTCTTTTTTCGTATCGCGGAAGGGTTTGGCGGCCATACGCAGGTGCTCGCCCTGTTCGACAAATCCATCTCAGGACGCCCCGGCCTTGACGCGCCCGAAACCGGTGCCCGTTCGTCGCTACACCACATTGCCCTTAGCTTGCCCTATGCCGAGCAAGAGGCCGTCATGGCGTGGTACGACAAACTAGGGCTGACCTACCGGGTGGAGCATTTCGGTTGGATCGGTTGGCGCGGGATCTTCACCGAAGACCCCGAGGGCAACACCGTCGAACTGGTCGCCTATGACGACAGCCTAAAGGACGCCTAGACAGCCGCTTTGCGCATCTCATCAAGGTAAATCTCACGCAGCCGGGCAGTCACGTTGCCGGGCTCGCCAGTGCCCACGGCCTCACCGTCGATCTCCACAACCGGCATCACAAAGGTCGAAGCGCTCGTGATGAACGCCTCATCCGCCGCTTTCGCCTCGTCCATCGTAAACGGCCGTTCCTCCACCTGCATCTGCGCCTCCCGCGCCATGCGCAGAACGGCGGCGCGGGTGATCCCATGCAGGATCTCGTTGCCCAGATGCCGGGTGATGATCGTGTTGCCTTTCACGATGTAGGCGTTGTTCGACGTGCCTTCGGTCACAACACCATCTTCGACCATCCAGGCATCATGGGCGCCTGCGGCCTTGGCCGCCATCTTGCCCATCGACGGATAAAGCAGCTGCACCGTCTTGATGTCGCGCCGACCCCAACGCTGATCCTCAATGGAAATCACTTTCATGCCAGTCTTGGCCATCGGGTTATCTGCAAGGCCTGTCTTGGCTTGCGTGAACAGAACGATCGTCGGTTTCGTATCATCGGAAGGATAGGCAAAGTCCCGATCCGCCGCGCCGCGTGTGACCTGCAGGTAGATCAAGCCTTCGGTGATGTCGTTGGCTCGCACCAGCTCCCGGTGAATTTCCAGAAGCTCTTCGTCCGTGGTCGGGTTCGCCATCTCCAGCTCATCCAGCGACCGCTGCAACCGCTTCGCGTGGCCGTCGAAATCGATCAGCTTGCCGTCCAGAACGCTCGTGACCTCGTAGACACCATCCGCAAACAGGAACCCGCGGTCAAAGATCGAAACGGTGGCTTCGTGTTCGGGCAGATACTGCCCATTGACGTAAACGGTGCGGGTCATGGTCGGTGCTCCTGTGATCGTATCAAGAGTGGTCTAGAGAGTGCCAAGGATCTGTTCAATTGCCCATTCGACGCGGTCAACGGAATAGCTGTGGCCGCCTTCGAATGTGCAGATAGTCAAACCAATGGCATCCAGGTTGAAGCCCGCCGCACACCGCGTGCCGTACGGAAAGTCGAGTGGGACCGGCTGTAGAACGTTCATGTGACGGCCGTACATATCGATTGCAGCCATAACGTCACCCTGATGGGTCTGGCCAATAGGGCGACCGTCAAGGGGAACCGTGCGATCCTCGGTGCCATGGATGTGAATGATATGGGCAGGCGGGGCCGGGCAGCTTTCGGGCACCGGGGCCCAGAAGGTGCCCGCGTAGGGCACAAACCCCAGGAACGTATCGCCGCCCATTCCGCAGGCCAGCGTCCAGGTCATCATACCGCCCGCGCTGAACCCGGTGGAAATCAGGCGCTCGCGGTCCAGATCAATCCGCCCTGCCACATCCTCGATCACTGCATTCACGTAGTCGTATTCCGCAGCCTCGGTCTGGCCGGGATTGCGCGGGCGGTGCGCGAGGTTCCAATCGTCCGCATCCGCGTTGATGGCGATAAACGCCATGCCAAGCCGATCCGCCATCGCCCGCAGGCTCGCGTTCCGCATCGCGCCATTTGCGCTGCCACGATAGCCATGGGCGTGGAAGAACGCGCCGACGGGACCTTCGACGCCTTCGGGCATGTAATAGCGGTAGGTGCGGTCGCCCAGAACCGTGCAATCGGTGTCTGGCCCACAGGCAAGGGCAGGGGCGGTGAAAAAGCTAAGGGCGGCGGCAAGGATCAGGCGCATGGGGGTCTCCATCAAAGCGTACGCGTCGACGGTGGTAGATAGCGCGCCCGAATGCACGTCACACCCAAGTGATCAGCCCCACAACGCCGCATCTGGCGGATAGACGGTTGAGCCATCAAACCGCAACGGCGGCACCCGGTCCTCGGCCAGCAGCAATGGCCCGTCGAGGTCCACAATCTCTGCGCCTTGGGCCACAATCATCGCAGGCGCCATGGCAAGGCTTGAGCCGACCATGCAACCCACCATCACCGTGTATCCTTCGGCCCGCGCCGCATCGCGTAAGGCCAGCGCCTCGGTCAGCCCCCCGGTCTTGTCGAGCTTGATGTTCACCATATCGTACTTGCCCTTCAGATCAGGCAGGGACGCGCGGTCATGGCAAGATTCATCGGCGCAAACGGGCAGGGGGCGCTCGATCTCCGCCAACATGTCGTCCTGACCGGCAGGCAACGGCTGTTCCACCATCTGCACGCCCAGACGCACCAGATGCGGCGCAAGGTCCGAATAGACCTCTGCCGTCCAGCCCTCATTCGCATCAATGATGATCGGCGTCTTCGGCGCACCCGCGCGCACTGCCTCAAGCCGCCCCATATCATCGGGCGTGCCAAGTTTGATCTTCAGAAGCGGCCGTGCCGAATGCTTCATGGCCGACGCACGCATCTTCTCGGGCGTGTCCAGCGACAGCGTGTAGGCGCTCGTCACCGGACCCGGCGCAGGCTCCCCCAGCAGGTTCCAGGCACGAACGCCGGTCGCCTTGCACTCCGCATCAATGATCGCGCAATCCACGGCATTGCGCGCCGCGCCTGCGGGCATCGCAGCACTGTCACCATTCTCGATGTAGCCCTGGATTTGCGCCTCAACGCTTTCCATGGTCTCACCATAACGGGCATAGGGCACGCATTCCCCGCGCCCCCGCCCGCTAGCGCCTTGGTCAATCTCGAACGTCAGCACCTTGGCCTCCGTCCGGGACCCGCGAGAAATCGTGAACACTTCGGCCAATCGGAAGCTGTCGTGCGTGACCCGATACATCAGATCGCTTCCAGCGCGTCACACAACTTGCCCGCGCCCTGACGGAAGGGATCGCAGGTCGGCAGACCCATGCGCTTTTCCACGCCTTCCAGATAGGACATCGCCTCATCTTCCCCCAAAGCGGCGGTGTTGACGGAGATGCCAACCACTTCGCAAGCCGGGTTTGCGATCCGCGCCAGCGGCAGGGCCGTATCCCGCAGAGCCTCAAGCGAGGGCAATTCATAGGTCGGCAATCCGCGCATGTGCTTCCGCGTTGGTTCATGCGACAGGATCAGCGCGTCAGGCTGGCCGCCATGAATCAATGCCATGGTCACGCCGGAATACGACACGTGGAACAGGCTGCCCTGACCCTCGATCATATCCCAGTGGTCGTCGTCGTTGTCAGGCGTCAGCCATTCGACCGCCCCGGCCATGAAATCCGCAATCACGGCATCAAGCGGCACACCGTCACCGGTCACAAGGATGCCAGTCTGCCCCGTCGCCCGGAACGAAGACTTCAGCCCGCGTGCCTTCATCTCGCTGTCCATCGCCAGCGCCGTATACATCTTGCCTGCCGAGCAATCCGTGCCCACGGCCAAACAACGCTTGCCGGTGCGCTTGATGCCATTTGCAATCGGATAATCCACTGACGGGATGCGCACATCGTGCAGCTGGCGACCATATTCCTTCGCTACGGCCACAAGATCAGGCTCATCGTTCAGCAGGTTGTGCAGGCCAGACGCAATGTCGAACCCTTCGGCCAGCGCCTCGATCAACACGCGCTTCCATGACGACGAAATCACGCCACCCCGGTTCGCAACACCCACCACCAGCGTCTTAGCGCCCGAGGCTTTCGCCGCCCCAAGATCCATGTCGGCCACTTTCACGTCGGCGTTGCAGCCGTCCATGCGGAATTGGCCGATGACGTTTTCAGGGCGCCAGTCGCGGATGCCCTGCGCAACCTTCGCGGCCAATTGGTCAGGCGCATCGCCCAGGAACAGGAGGTATGGTGTTTCGATCATGGTCTTGCATCCCCGCAGCCGAATATGAGTCGTGCCGCAGCATATGTGCGACGTCGCGCAATTACTTCGGAAACACTGGGCGGGATAAGGCCAAGGACGGAAGAATGCCGCGCCAGATGGCAATCAGGCGCGAAAATCTTGCGTAAAGCTCAGGCTTTAGTCAGCAAACCAGCGGGACGGTTGGTTTTATGTTCGAAATCCACCGGGGGATTCGACACAGCGGCGGTGTTGCGCTTGAAGTCATACCGCATCAGATCACCCGCCTCAGCCGCCGCCACAATCAGCGCCTGATACAGGTGGTTTGGCCCCTCATAGATGTCGACCAGGCCGCGCAGCCTTGGGGCTTCGTCGCGATCCACCGCAAATCCATTGTCGGACATGTCGAGAATGGCAAAAGCCTCGTCCCCAATGTGAACGGAACGGGTCGCGCGTTTGCGCTGGGTTTTGCGCCGCGCTGCGGCCAATTGCTCGCGCAGCTCTTTGGGCAGATATTCGGTCATCACATCCTCAGGGGTCAGAGAAAGGCCGTTCAAACAGTAACTTGGCCGATGTTAATGTCAGGTCAATGACGGAACTCCGCCGATTTAGCGGCGTTGCAGCATGGACGGTGGACATAAGGCCTGATCCGCCCGATTCTGCTGGAGATCGCAGAAATGCGGCGGCGCAGAGAACTTATATAAGAATAAGCGCCCGTCTCTAATAACTTTGAGCGAGTGGTCAGAAAGCCATGCAATCTGCCGAGCATCCGGCCCTGAGATTCGTCAATTCCGTCGAGGATGACGGAAAGACGCGCAACGTGAACGGCTTCCGTGATCTGGACGGTTTGCTGCGGCTGGTGGCGGATCCCGGATTGACGAAGGTCAAAACCTCGCCCCTCGAAAACCTGCTGGCGTTTCGGGAAGAGCTTTACCTTGTCCTGTCCGCCTCTGCGGCGTCGGTTGAGCCCGATTATGCCGCCACTCAAGCCGTTCAGGCTGCGATCAGCACCGCACTCTCACACACAGACGTTTCGGTCACTTTGCAGGGCCTTCGCCTGCAACCGGGCCCTGACAGCACGCAGGTCGATCACCTGGCGCTTTCGGCCTACGACCTGATGACCTCGGATGATTTCGCCCGCCTCTCCGAATGCCACCGATGCACACGCATGTTCATCGACCATGGCCGGGGCAAGGGGCGCCGCTGGTGCGACATGGCCCGCTGCGGAAACCGTGCCAAGGCCGAAAGCTATCGCGCCCGAAAACGCGCCGCAGGGATCGCCTGACATGTGCGCTGGTGCGGAGGCGCATCTGCGCTGACCGATATTTATGTGCGCCCATACTCGCCCTACCTAACGCTCAGCAAAAGTTAGGAGCATCCCAATGGGCCTGTTGATCGACGGCGAGTGGCACGACACCTGGTACGACACCAAGAAATCCGGCGGCGCGTTCAAGCGCACCGAGGCGCAGTTTCGCAATTGGATTACCGTCGATGGCAGTGCTGGCCCAACGGGTGAGGGTGGCTTCAAGGCCGAAAGCGGGCGCTACCACCTCTACGTGTCCCACGCCTGCCCCTGGGCCAATCGCACCCTGATTTACCGCGCGTTGAAGGGGCTTGAGGATCACATCGACATCTCCGTAGTGCACCCCGACATGCTGGGTGACGGCTGGACCTTCGACGACAGCCATGACGGCGCCACTGGCGACACGCTCTACGGCCTCCCCTTCGCCCGCGACCTCTACGTGAAAGCGCGGCCCGACGTGACCACCCGCGTGACCGTTCCGATCCTGTGGGACAAGCAGCGCGAGACCATCGTGTCGAACGAGTCCTCCGAGATCATCCGTATGTTCAACACGGCCTTCAACGATCTGACCGGCAACACGGATGATTACTACCCAGCGGACCTCCGGGATAAGATCGACGAGATAAACGCCCGCGTCTATTCCGAGGTGAACAACGGCGTCTACAAATCCGGTTTCGCGACCACGCAAGAGGCCTACGACAAAGCCGTCCATACCCTCTTCGACGCGCTCGATTGGCTCGAAGGCATCCTCAGCCAAAACCGCTACCTCACCGGCGACCGCCTGACGGAGGCCGACTGGCGCCTCTTCACCACGCTCATCCGTTTCGATCTGGTTTATCACCTGCACTTCAAGTGCAACCGCGCGCGGATCGTGGATTACCCCCACCTCTGGGCTTACACGCGCGAGCTCTACCAACGCCCCGGCATCGCGGGCACGATCAACTTCGACCACATCGTGCGCCACTACCATTACAGCCACGAGAGCATTAACCCGCACCGCATCATCCCGATCAACCCGGAGATCGACTGGCACGAACCTCATGGTCGCGAGGGCTTGCGGGCCGCCTGATTTCAGGCTTCAACCGGGGCCATGGATGCCCCGGTTCATAAACGCGATCACGGTGGCGGCCTAGACGCCGCCATGGCCCGCTACGGCGGGTCTCGCGACCAATGGCTCGACCTCTCCACCGGCATCAACCCGGTCCCTTATCCGATTGGTGACATCCCCCCCGATGCGTGGCAGCGCCTCCCCGACGAAGCCGCCATGGAACGTCTCCTGCACGCTGCCCGCCGCTTCTGGAACGTCCCCGACAGTGCAAGCATCTTGGCTGCCCCAGGCGCGTCTGCCCTGATCCGCGTTTTGTCCAGAACCCTGTCCCACTCCGACATGCCGCATCTGACCAAACCGGACATCGAGGACAGAACCTACAATGAATGGGCCGCCGCTTTCGAGTTGCCGGACTACATCCGCTACGATCCCGGCCCCGGCATTGTGATCCGGGTGCATCCCAACAATCCCGACGGTCGGCTCATGGATGAGGGTTTGATCGGATCGACGCAACTGACCGTTATCGACGAAAGTTTCTGCGACACCATCCCTGACCACAGCCACGTCGCCCGCAGCGCCGCGCCCGGCGTGGTTGTCGTCAAGAGCTTCGGCAAATTCTGGGGCTTGGCCGGATTGCGCCTCGGTTTCCTGATCGGAGAGCCCAACACGCTCGGCCTGTGGGACGAGACATCGTCGATCCTGCCCACCCACGGATACACCTCCGCCAGCACCAAGGAGGCGCTTGGGCCGTGGCCGGTCTCTGGCCCGGCACTCGAAATCGGTGCCCGCGCGCTCGAAGATCACGCCTGGGCTGACACCACCCGCACCCGCCTTGCCCAAGACGCGGCCCGCCTGGACGTCCTCCTACATCCAACCGGCGCGCAACTCATCGGCGGCACCGACCTCTTTCGCACCTACGCCGTGCCCGACGCCGCCGCCCTGCAAGACCGCCTCGCGGTCTCCCACATCTGGACCCGCATCTTCCCCTATTCCGACAGCTGGATCCGCTTCGGCCTGCCGGGAACCGAGGCCCACTGGGCCCAACTCCAAGCCGCTCTATGAGCGCCGCCATCCTCGCCGCCGCAATGGTGCTCGACGCCCTTCTGGGCGAGCCGAAATGGCTCTGGTCCCGCGCGCCGCACCCCGCCGTTCTCATGGGCCGCCTCGTGGGCGTCTGCGACAAACGCCTCAACCACGGCGAGGCCCGCAAACTCAAGGGCATCGCCGCCACCGCCGCCCTCTCCGCCCTCGCCATCACCCTCGGCCTTCTCATCCAAGCGCTCCCGCTCGGCTGGCTCTGGTCCCTTCTCCTCACCGCCATCCTGCTGGCCCAACGCTCCTTGGCTGAGCACGTCACCGCCGTCGCCGGCGCCCTCCGCCTCTCCCTCCCCGAGGGCCGCCGTGCCGTTTCCATGATCGTGGGCCGCGACCCGGACCAACTCGATGAACCCGCCGTCGCCCGCGCCGCCATCGAGTCCGCCGCCGAAAACCTCTCCGACGGCGTCATCGCCCCCGCCTTCTGGTTCCTCGTCGCGGGCCTGCCCGGCATCCTCGCCTACAAGATTATCAACACGGCGGACTCGATGATCGGCCACCGCACCCCACGCCACGCCGATTTCGGTTGGGCCGCCGCCCGCCTCGACGATGCCCTCAACTACATTCCCGCCCGCCTCACCGCCCTGCTAATCGCGCTCACCACCAAACCGAGCGCCCTCAAAATCGCCGCCCAGGACGGCCCCAAACACCGCTCCGTCAACGCGGGCTGGTCTGAGGCCGCCATGGCCGCCGCCCTTGGCCTGTCGCTGTCAGGCCCCCGCACCTATGGCGGAGAGATGACCGATGATCCCCCGATGAACGCAAACGGCACGCGCGCGGCAAC
Organism: uncultured Roseicyclus sp.; assembly: GCA_947500415.1. Lineage (GTDB taxonomy): Bacteria > Pseudomonadota > Alphaproteobacteria > Rhodobacterales > Rhodobacteraceae > Gymnodinialimonas. The sequence continues at coordinate 147,256 of CANMRT010000004.1, read as the reverse complement.
GGCAGGTGACATCGCGGCGGCGGTTGGCGTCTTGTGGCGGGTGTGGGGGGTGACGCTAGGGATCGTGATGGTGGTTGCGATGCTGTAGGTGCGGCCACCTTTGGCCAACGCCCAAAGGGCAGATGATTGAACATCGAGGACGTAGCGAATGGCGGCTTATTGGCTGCGCGATTTATCCCTCGGTCGCCATTTTCACGAGTTTCCCAATCGTATTGACGTTGCGTACGGTGCCTTCTGACATCACGGGCAAACGTAGCTTTGATCGCCCCATGCCTGACGGAAAATGAATATAGACTTCACGCGCTCCCAGTGTGATTTCTTCGTCAGCTTGACCTCTTGCAGCGTGAATAGTGTCAGACGGAGGAGCGTCATCCAGGAAGAGAATGCCAACCTTGCTCGGCTCCGCTTGGGGGAAGGGGTTGGCATCCAGCACATCCCGCATTTCCTCGGCAGTTCGAAGCACAACGTCCACGGCCTTACCCGCATAGTCTTCAAGGCTCTTTTCCAGAGCGGCCTTCGCTCCGACTGCATCGTCAGACGAAAAGACAAGATTGCCAGATTGAATATAAGTCCGCACGTCCGACAACCCGACCTGTTCTGCCATTGATCGAAGGTCGGCCATCGCCAGTTTGCCGGTGCCGCCGACGTTTACGGCGCGAAGTAACACTATGTACGTGGCCATCTGAGCATCATACCTTGCCATTGCCAGGTAGGTAAGCCGCCGTTCGATCTGCTCAGATCGACGGCCGCTTTGTCCCGCTGAGCGGACATTGCCCCCCACCCCCTTGCCTCACACCCCCCACCCTGTATCTTCCCTCAAAACGCTTCTCCAACAGGGTCTTTTCACATGCGTCGTTTCCTCGCTCCGCTGCTTCTTTCCCTCACGCTCGGCACCACAGCCACCGCCCAAGAATGCGGCGGCGATTTCGGGCAGTTCGTCCAAGGCCTCCGCGCTGAGGCGGCTGAGCGTGGCCATTCCCAAGAGGCCATCGACGGCTTCTTCCGCCACGCCTCCTACTACCAGCGCGCCCTCGATGCCGACCGCCGCCAGGGTATCTTCACCGTACCCTTCACCGATTTTGCGCGCCGCCTGATCAGCCAAAACCGCATGGATGCGGGCCGTCGCAACGCTGACCGTCAAGCTGCCACCTTCAACGCCATTCAGGAACGCTTCGGCGTCTCCCGCGGTATCCTTCTGGCCTTCTGGGCGTTCGAGACCGACTACGGCGCCTTCCAGGGCGACTACAACACGCTCGACAGCCTCGTGACCCTCGCCCACGATTGCCGCCGCCCGGAGCTCTTCCGCCCAGAAGTCTTCGGCGCGCTGGAACTCTTCGAGCAAGGCGATTTCGACCCCGTGAACACCGTCGGCGCATGGGCGGGTGAGATCGGCATGGTCCAGATGCTCCCCGAAGACATCGTGAATTTCGGCATTGACGGCGACGGCGACGGTCAGGTCAATCTGCAAACATCCGCCCCAGACGCGCTGCTCTCCGGCGCCAATATCCTGTCCTCCCTCGGCTGGCGCGCCAACGAACCCTGGCTCGTCGAAGTCACCCTGCCCGCCGATCTCGACTGGTATCAAACCGGCGTCCACACCACCCGCTCCGTCGCGCAGTGGGAGGCCGACGGTGTCCGCGCCCGCGCTGGCGGCAACCTGCCCATGTCAAACGCCCCGGCCTCCATCATCATCCCGCAGGGCCGCAACGGCCCCGCCTTCATCGCCTACCCGAATTTCAACGTCCTCTTCGAATGGAACCAGTCCTTCACCTACGTCCTGACCGCCGCCTATTTCGCCACCCGTCTTGAGGGCGCGCCGGTCTTCGACGCCCGCAACCCAGACGCAGGCCTCGACGGCAACCAGATGCGCCGCCTGCAGGAAGCGCTCGCCGCCCGCGGCCATGACGTAGGCCGCATCGACGGCATCCTCGGCGCCGGCACCCGCGCCGCCGTGCGTGAGGAACAGCGCCGCCTGGGCCTCCCCGCCGACGCCTGGCCCACCGCCGCCCTCCTGAACGCTCTATGAGGGCGCTTCTCGCCGCCGCCCTCCTCCTCGCATCCCCGGTCGCCGCCCAAGACGTGGCGACCGACTTCTCCGACACCTACGCCCGCATCTATGGTGATCACGCCCCCGAACCCCGCGCCGCCCGCCTGCACGGCCTCTCCACCCTCGACACCATCGACGGTACCTGGATTGACGCGGCCCTCGTTATGCACGGCCCCACCTTCGACCCCGCCCTCGCGGCGGAGGCCTGCTCGTTCATCCACACCGTCATCACCCGCCACGGCAGCTTCGGCTTCACCACCCAGACCTCCCGCAGTGGCGCGCTTCTGACCGACACCCGCACCTACATCTTTTACTCCGGCAACTACTTCACCTTCACCACCGACCTCGACGGCATCGCCACGCGCCTCTTCGGCGAACGCAACCCCGCCACGCTGGAACCCCATATCCTCGACAGCACGATCCTCACCCCCTCCGCCTCCGGCCTCGCCCGGGTGGAGCTGACGGGCACCGACGTCCTGATGATCGACAGCCCCACCGCCAATCCGCAAATCCTCACCCGCTGCCCTTAACCCCCACGCGTTAACCAAACCGTAGCGAGTCCAGCCGATCCTGCTTGCCCTCCACCGCAACCAGGACCGCGCCCATGCACGACATCCACGAAATCCCCCTCGACCAGATCGACGAAAACGCGCTCCCCCGCGACCGCTCTGCCCTGGACGAGACCGACCTCTCCGACCTAACCCTCTCCATTGCCGCCCACGGCCTCCGTATGCCGGTCGAAGTCTTCCCCTCCACCGGCCCCAAACCCTACGGCCTCATCTCCGGCTTCCGCCGCCTGTCCGCCCACCGCGAACTGACCCTCTCCACTATCCCCGCCTTCATCCGCCAACCCGCCGACATCCCCTCAGCCCTCGCCCAGATGATCGAGGAAAACGAGATCCGCGCCGACATCACCCCGTGGGAGCGCGCCAAAATCGTCCTCACCGCCATTGAGCACGGGTATTTCGACACCATCGACCAGGCCCTCCCCCGCCTCTACCCCACCTACGACCACAACCGCCGCGCCCGCCTCCGCGCCGTGGCCGAGGTCGTGACCCACTTCGGAGACCACGCCCTGACCGACCCGCGCAGCCTCTCCCAACGCCAACTCACCCGCCTCGCCACCAACCTGCGCGCAGGCATGGGAGACACCATGCTGGTCGCCTTGCAAGAGTCGTCCGACAAATCCCCCGCAACTCAATGGAGCCTCTTGGCTGCCATCTGTGAGGACGCCGAGGCCGAGGCCAAAGCCCCCAAACTCCATTACAAACCGGGCCAGCCCAAATACCACCGCCGTGTCCAAGATGACCTGACAGTGCGCCGAGAGCGCACGAAAGACGGCTGGACCCTCCGTTTCACCGGAAAGACGGCGAAAGGCCCACTGATGGAGGACATCATGGACTACGTCGAAGACACCTTCGGCCGCAGACAGCGTTGACTCGTAGGCCGGGCTTCAGCCCGGCACGGTAGGGCGAGACTTGTCCCGCCGTTCCCCCGCTCATTCAACGCACCCGGGCAGAATCAAGCGCGCAAGCGCGCTGCCCATCGACGGGCCGCCCCCCGGCACGGCGATTTGGTTGGTCTAGGCGCTCCGCCGAAAGGGAGCCCCAACTTGGCCACCATAAACTGCCAAGAAGAAATGCCGGATCGCCGCATCGCGGCCCGTCGATACAATTGTCCACTAAGGTTTAAACAGCTTGCGCGATGTCAGAAGATTGGTAGTCTGAACAACCATTTTCGCTATCTTTTCGTGGTTGCTCTTGACGAAAATCACAAAAATTCGATTTCGGAACTACAAGCGCCTCAAGAACTTTGACTTGCGGGCACAGGCTGGCAACGTGTTGGTCGGGCCCAACAACTCTGGAAAATCTTCAATACTAGATGCGTTTCGACTACTGGAAGCAGGGCTTCGCTATTCTCGGAGTAAGCGTCCAGGTATCATAGATACTTCGGACGGCGTGTTCTTCGGATATGAAATCCCAGACTCTGCATTTCCGTTTCAGCTTGCGAATGCAGTGACGGACTACGGCGATGAAGATGCAAAAATCGAGTTTGAGCATGAGAACGGTGCAATTGCATGCATTCGTTTATCTAACAATAGATCAGCAAAGTTCTACGTAGATGCTGGAGGAAGAAGGTTTCAAACCTCGAAGCAATTCCGAGACGCCTTTCCTGTTGATTTGATTGTGGTTCCAACTCTTGCCCCTTTGGAGAGCGAAGAGTTGCTTATTCAGCCGGAGACGGTTCGCCGAAATCGAAATACCAGATTGGCAGCACGCAACTTTCGAAACATTTGGTTCTTGGAGCCATCTGAGACTTTCGAAATATTCAAGCAACGAGTGGAGCGGGCATGGGACGATGTTCAGCTTCTGGCACCGGAACTCGTAAGAGAATCGCAAGCTCGCGTGGAAATGTTTTTCGAAGAAAAACGCGTCACACGAGAGATACAGTGGGCGGGTTTCGGTTTCCAAGTCTGGTTGCAGATACATACCCACCTTATTCGAGGTGGCGAAAACTCGATCTTGGTCTTGGACGAGCCAGACATCTATTTGCATCCTGATCTACAACACCGACTCTACACCGACGTGAAGGAACTATTTGGTCAATTCTTCTTGGCAACTCACGCCGTAGAGATCATCAACGTTGCCGACACTTCCGAAATATTGATCGTTGAACCGACTCATAGAGCTGCGAAGAGAGTCAAGAAAGACGCAGACTATGATGCGATGCTGAGTTACATTGGATCCGCCGAAAACGCAGACTTCGCCAAGATTACGAAAATCAGAAAAGTACTTTTCGTTGAGGGAAAAGATGGCAAGTTTCTTAGACGCTTTGCGAGACGCTGCGGCTACGAAACCCTTGCAGAAGAAGCAAAGTCACCAATCTTTCAACTTGGTGGTTTTTCCCAATGGCGCCGGGCTCAGACGACTGTGTGGGCCTTCAAGAACCTTTTGGATGTCGAAGTGGAAACCCTTTGTCTTTTCGACAAAGACTATCGGAGCGATGCCGAAATCAAAGAATTTGTGGCAAATATGAAGGCCAGTGGGCTTGAGTGCTTGATACTAGATCGGAAAGAGATCGAGAACTACTTCCTCCATCCAACTGCGATAACGAAAGCAATCTCATCTAGGCTGAAAGCCGCGAACAAAGACGACGCTGATTTGTCCGTCGATGGAATTGTGAAAGCCATAGAATTAGCAGCTAGTAAGTATAAAACTGAGGTGTCTGCACACATAAGCTCCAATGCACTCCGATTTTCTAGGGAGAATGGTTCACGCGAGGACGATTCAACCATTATCTCTCGTGCGCTCGAAGACTTTGAGACGCGTTGGAATACGTTCGATGGCAAGATCAGTCTCGCACCAGGGAAGGAGGTCTTGAAGAAAGTCTTCGATTTCTCGCAGACCAAGTTTGGTGTTTCAATTACACCTGCAATGATCCAAGAGCATATGGGCTTAAACGACTTAGATCCCTACTTACTTGCTGTATTAGATAAAGCAGAACAATTTTTTGGGCAAAACCCCTAACAAAACCTTAACGCCAAACCCAAAACCCAACAATCCCAACCACTTAACCCCGCTTATCACGCGTGATAAGCAGCCCTCAGGCCACCAGGGCCTCGGCCTTTTTCAGGTCCACCGAAACCAGCTGGCTCACCCCCTGCTCGCCCATCGTCACGCCGAACAGGCGGTCCATGCGGGCCATTGTGACCGCGTGGTGGGTGATCGTCAGGAACCGGGTATTCGTCTGGCGGGTCATCTCGTCGAGCATGTCGCAGAACCGGTTCACGTTCGCATCGTCCAGCGGCGCGTCGACCTCGTCCAGCACACAGATCGGCGCCGGGTTCGCCAGGAACACCCCAAAGATCAGCGCCAGCGCCGTCAACGTCTGCTCGCCTCCCGACAGCAGCGAGAGGGTCGAGAGTTTCTTGCCCGGCGGTTGGCACAGGATCTCCAGCCCCGCCTCCAGCGGATCGTCCGATTCCACCAGCACCAGCCGCGCTTCCCCGCCCCCAAACAGGTGCGTGAACAGCTTCGAGAAGTTCGCGTTCACCTCGTCGAACGCCTTCAACAAACGCTCGCGCCCTTCCTTGTTCAGCGACGCAATCCCCGTCCGCAGCTTCGCAATCGCCGCTTCCAGGTCCTCTTTCTCCGACAAAAGCCCATCATGCTCCTCCCGAACCTCCCGCGCATCCTCCTCCGCGCGCAGGTTCACCGCGCCAAGCGCATCCCGCTGCCGCCTGAGCCGCATGACATCCGCCTCGATCCGGTCGAGCGAAGGCAAAGGCTCCGGCAAATCCCCCAAGGATTCACGCAATTCCTCCGGCGACATCTCCGTGTCTTCCATGATCCGCTCAGCCGCCGCCTGCACAGCCTCCGCCGCCGCATCCCGCCGCGCTTCCGCCGCAGCCCGCCCCTCGCGCGCCTCAGAGGCCATCCGCTCCGCGTCCCGCTCCGCCGCCGTCGCCGCGCGTAAGTTCGACTCGCCCACTGACAAGGCATCCGCCGCCGCCGCCTTCCGCGCCTCAGCCTCTGCGATCTGAACGGCCAGCGTTTCCCGGCGCTCTGCAATTTCGCCAGGCTTCTGCTTGGCATCGGCCAGCGAAACCTCAGCCTCACCACGGCGCTTTTCCAACTCAGCCAATCGCGTCGCCGCATTCGTCAAACGGCTTTGCCAGCTGGTGATTTCCTGTCCGATTTTGGTGATCCGCGACACGCGATCTTCACCGTCGCGCTTGACCTCATCAAACGCCGCACGTTTGGCGAGCATGGTCATCCGCGCGGCCTCAACCGTGGTCTTCACGTCCGCAAGTTTCTGGCGAACAGCGTCCAGGTCATCCAATTCCGTCAACGAATCCTGAGCACGGACCAGTTCAGCGCGCGCGGTCTCTGCCTCCTCTGCGTGACGAGAGGCGGTCAGGCGCAGGGTTTCCAGTTTGCCGTCCAACACGCTCTGGTCCGCCTCGGCGCGCGCGGCCGCACGGCTCGCCTGGCTGAGTTGTGTCTCGGCATCGCGGCGGGCCGTGCGCGCCGCTTTGTCGGCCTCAGTCAACTCGGTCAGACGTGCCGTGGCTGCGTCGTGTTTTGTGGTTTCCTCATCTGCCGATGCACGGGCCTTTGTCTGCTCTTTTTGCAGCTCTGCCAGTCGGTTAGCCTGCTCCAACCGGCGTGCAGCAGTGGAGACTGCGTCGGCGGCCGCTACCGCGAAACCATCCCACCGCCAGAGGTCGCCTTCACGGCTGACGAGGCGTTGGCCGGGTTGCAGGAGAGGTTGAAGTCGCGCGCCGTCGGCTGCGTCGATGATCCCGATCTGGGAGAGGCGGCGTGCGAGCACTGTCGGAGCGCTTGTGACCTCGGATGCCGGTTGTGCGTCAGCTGGAAGGGGAGCGGAGGTGTCGTAGCCGGGCAAATCCGACCAGCCGGATGCGCCCTGGGCTTCGGCACGGGCGGCCTTCAGATCGTCGGCGAGGGCTGCGCCAATCGCTGCTTCAAAACCAGGAGAAACGCTAACTTCGTCAAGGACTTGGCCGCCATCTCCGCGATCTCGTTCCAACACGCGGGCCAGCGCCGTGACTTCTGCGTCCAACGTGCCTGCGCGGCCCTCGGCTTCAGACCGGGCGGAGCGTGCTTCCGCTTCCGTCGTTTGCGCATCGGCGCGGGCGGTTTCGGTGGATAACAAAGCCTCTTCCGCGCGGGCGGCGAGGTCGGTGGCACGGGTCAGGGCGTTGGCGGCGTCCTCAGCTTCGCGCTTGAGGGTCTCGAGACGCGTGGCTGCCTCGGACGCGGCGGACTTGGCGGCTTCCGCATCATTCTCGTTGCGAGAAACGGCCTTTCCGGCCTCACCAATCCGACGCTCGATGGCTTGGTGGCGGGCTGCGAGCGCGGCGGATTGTTCAGTAAGATCAGAGAGTTCCGCCTCTTGCCCCGCAAGAACGGACCGCGCGTCGGTGACTTCGTCGCGGGCCAGAGCGAGGCGTTCATCCTGCCCGTCCTGTTTGCCTTGAAGCTCAACGCGTTCAGTCCTCAAACGCTCAACGGTTTCACTGGCGTCTGCGTTCAGGGTTTCTTCACGCTCCCGGTCGCGGTCGATTTGCGCGATGCGGGCGGTGAGGGTCTCGACCGCGGCTTCTGCGCGGTCCGCTTCGGCTTGAAGCGAGTCGCGTTCTACCAGCAAACGTTGGAGAATCGCGGCGGCGACGGCGTCTTCTTCGCGGAGTGGGGGGAGTGCCTCTTCGGCGGCTTCGCGGGCTTTCACGGCCTCGCGCGCGGCGGCTTCGGCCTGGGCGGCTGTGGTCAGGCCTTGTCGCAGAGCGTCCTCGGCGCGGAGGCGGGCTTCATCGGCGTCGCGCCAGCGCAGAAACAGGAACAGGCCTTCGGCAAGGCGCAGCTCGGACCCGATTTCGCGGTAGCGTGCGGCTTGTTTTGCCTGTCTTGCCAAGGCGTTAAGCTGTGACGCGAGTTGTTCGAGTACATCGTCGATGCGGGCGAGGTTGGTCTCTGCCGCCTTCAATTTCAGCTCTGCTTCGTGGCGGCGTTGGTAAAGGCCGGAGATGCCGGCGGCTTCTTCCAACACACGACGGCGGGCTTTGGGGCGGGCGTTAATGAGCTCGGAAATCTGGCCCTGACGGACGAGCGCGGGGCTGTGCGCGCCAGTGGAGGCGTCGGCAAACAACATTGAGACATCGCGGGCGCGGACGTCTTTTCCGTTTAGTTTATAAGCACTTCCGGCATCTCGGGTGATACGGCGGACGATGTCGATTTGGTCTTCTTCGTTGAAGCCAGCGGGGGCCAAACGGTCCTCATTGTCGATCTGAAGCGAGACCTCGGCGAAGTTGCGGGCGGGGCGGGTGGCGGCGCCGCCGAAGATCACATCTTCCATGCCAGCGCCGCGCATGGCTGTCGGGCGATTTTCGCCCATCACCCAGCGTAACGCCTCGAGAAGGTTGGATTTTCCGCAGCCGTTGGGGCCGACCACACCGGTCAATCCATCGGCGATCACGAGGTCCGTGGGGTCGACGAAGGATTTGAATCCATTGAGCCTGAGCTTGGTAAACCGCACGGGATGTCTGCCTGTCTAACTTCGATTCTTGGGTCGGGTGAGTTTCCGGATAGCCCCCCTATGAGTCAACAGAGGCACGCTTCATATCGCGTGTTTCGGCAGGTTATCCCCAAGATATGCCTGCTATGGGCAAATATATGATGGGGTAAGCAAAACGGCGCAAGCACCCTCTGGGTATGCGTTCAGTTGAACGGATGTGCGTCCATCTGGACGCATTTTTCAGAAAAACCCCGTCCATTTGAACGCATTTTCAACGCGCCGCCGGATCTTTCGCCACGGCCTCCAACAGATCACCGGGTTGGCACTCCAAGACCTCACAAATCTTTGCCAAGGTCTCGAACCTAATGCCCTTCACCTTACCGCTTTTCAGGAGGCTCAGATTCTGTTCGGAGATGCCGATGCGCGCCGAAAGTTCACGGCTTTTCATCTTGCGCAGGGCAAGCATGACATCGAGTCGGACCACGATTTCCACTAAACGAACCCGCGATTGTCTTCGGCAATGCGTGCCGCTTCGCCCATGACCCAGCCGATCACAACAATCAGGCCGCCGCCCAGGAAGAAGCCGATGTCGCCTTGAGAGAAGGTGATGACGAGGGTTTGCGGCCCAGTCTCATTCACCATGGTCAGCAAGAGCACGATCAGCGTGTTGGAGAGGACCCCAGCAAGACCGATGTAGATGAGGCCCTGACCACAACGTCGAATGCGGGTGGCGCAGCGATCGCTGATGGTTTCACCGTCGAGATACAGGCCGAAAAGCCCGCGCATCTGCCATAGGACGTAGAAGATGAGCAGCACACTGACAGCCTGGATCAGGCGCACCAGGATCAAGGTCCAGAGTGGAATAACCGGAGGCAAGACATAGTCGGCATATTCCCGCTGAAGAGCTGGTTCACCGGCCAGCCCTATCGCGATTGCGTAGATAAAGAAGGCGGGCATGAGGATCAGGCAAGCGGTGCAGGCGAGCTTCAGAACCCGTGCAAGGCGCTGAATCCGTCGAAAGGTGCGTTCATTCATTTTTCGACTCCAAACAGTATTGTTTTCATGTTTTACATTAAAAACTCATTTTGAAAAGAGGAATCACTTCTCATGTCGAAAACGGATATTCGCGCGGCCCTGCTGGGGACCGCACTGGTTGTGCTTTGCCTTCCGGCCTTGGCGACCGAACCAGATCCCACAACGGCGGACCCGGCCGCGTTTGTTGCGCGGCTTTCGCTGCCGGACAGTGTTGCGGTGCCCGATGGTGGGGTCGTGGCTACAATGTCGGCGACGTTGCCGGATACGGGTCAGCGTTTCGTTGAGCGTTACGTTTTGCGGAGGGCGGCGGAGCAGGGGCATTACGTATTCTCAGACCCCGACCGGATACGTTTGAGGCGTCAGCAGGAGCTGATCCGCGACTACATGGATGCGGGCATCGACGTGGATGGCAGTTTCTCGGTCACATTGGAGCCTTGCGCCACGGGGCAGGGGCGCCTGCGCGGGGCGCGTGTATCGATCGATCTTCTGGCCGATGCGGATGCCGGCTTCATAACGGTGGTGGATCAAATGCGCTTGCGGCGATTGCTTGGGCGGTCCATCAGCACGCTTGAACCTTGCAACTGACGCAACGTTTGGGGCTGTGGATGCACAGCCCCACATCAAATCACCATCCCTCCGTTGAGATGCGAAATTGGTGCTGTTATATTGGACCTGCCCGGCGCCGGGGAATTCAGGCGCGTGAGCCATGGAGGATAAGGTCCTGACCGGACTTACTCAGGCGGCCCAGACCGCCGCAGCACCGGCGCGGAATGCGCGCCCGCAACCGACTTACACCAGCGAAGCGCTGTTGGAGCGGATCCTGCAATCTCTTGATGACGACAAGGCCGAGGACATCGTGCAGATTGACCTGCGCGGGAAGTCTTCGATTGCCGATTACATGGTTGTGGCCACGGGTCGGTCGACCCGGCAGGTTGCCGCGATCTCGGAGAAACTGGTTGAGCGGTTGAAGACCGAGTTTGGCCTGATCTCGAAGATGGAAGGCAAGGATGCGGGTGATTGGGTATTGATCGACACGGCGGATGTGGTGGTTCACGTCTTCCGGCCCGAGGTGCGTGAATTCTACCAGCTTGAGAAGATGTGGCAGCCACCCGCGGACGCTCCGGCGACCTGATCCGCGGTGAAGGTGCATCTTTGCGTTGTCGGCCGCCTGAAGGCTGGGCCGGAGAAGGCGCTGATTGACGACTATCTTGATCGTTTCGACAAGACGGGGCGTGGCCTTGGGCTGACGCTTGGCCGTGTCGTGGAGGTTGAGGACCGCAAGGGCGGCGGTATGGCGGCGGAGGCGGAGCTGTTGCGCCGCGCGCTGCCGTGTGAGGCGTTCTGGGTGATGGACGAGCGCGGAGATGTAATGACCTCGCCCGATTTCGCCAAGCGTCTTGGGGCGCAGAGAGATCGCGGTTCGGGCGACCTGGCGATTGTGATCGGCGGGGCGGACGGCACGGACCCCGGCTTTCGCGCGCAGGCCGATCTGGCAATTTCGCTCGGCAAGATGGTGTGGCCGCATATGCTGGCCCGCGTGATGTTGTCCGAGCAATTGTATCGCGCGGCGTCGATCCTGTCGGGCTCCCCATATCACCGGGTCTGAACGCTACTGCATCAAGATGTCCTGCCGGTGGCGGCGCAGCAGAAGCAGCCCGAAGAACAGCGGGATCAGCGCCCAAAGCATCACCAATGTGAAAGAGATGTAGTCTGGCTGATAGGTCGGGTAGACGCCTTGTCGGAAAAGCGTTGTGGCGTGGATCCACGGGGTCCACCACAGCACGTCCTGCGCGTTTTGGGGCAAATCCTCCACGATGAAGAAAACGCCAGCGGCCACCAGAAGGGGGCGGCTGAGGATGCCCCATACGTGGGCCCATGCCGGGAACAGGCCGACGAGCGCGCAGTTGAGCGTGCCGTGGCCGAGGCCCAGAAGCGCCATCATTGCAAGCGCGCCCAGGATCGAGGGCAGGTCGAGGGTGGTGTTGGTTTCCGTGTACCAGATGATCCCCGCCATGGAGATTGCGACAACGGCACAGCCCGTGAGCACGTTGAGGAAGAACCGCGCGAGAACCGCGTCGATCCAGGAAACGGCTGGATACATCAGGAGCGGTTTGGAGAAGGTCAGCGCGAGGCTGATGTGCTGTTGCAGGGAGTTGTAGAGGTAAAACGCCAGATAGCCCGAGGCATAGAACAGCAGGAACGACGAGCCGAGCGGTGGCACGCGGATCAGGAACGACAGCGCGATGGAGATGACAACCACTGCGCCGATAGGCTCAAGCACCGCCCAGACATAGCCGCCGGGAGAGCGGCCATAACGCGTCGACATCTCGCGCAGCATGAGGGCGAGCGTGGCGCGGGTGGCACGGCCGAGTTTGCTGGTTGCGACCTGTGCACGTTGCGGTGGGGCGTGGGCTGTCACCGGGTTCCTCGAATTTTCAGAGCATTCATTCGGAATTAACGGGACTCAGTATCTATGGGCCTGGTCAACAAGTGATGAACGCCGGGGGCAGTATGTCGACGATGCCGAAACCGAAACTGGTGGAAACGGATGATGTGGCGGCTGCGCGGATCGCGGCGGCGGCGAAGGCAGGGGCCGAACAGGGCCGCGTTATACAGGTGCGCGCGACGGTTGGGCCCGCGCGGATGCGGTTTCGCCATTGGGGGCAGATCCTGTCGTTCCTGTTGCTGGTTGTGGTGCCGTTTGGGGTGGCTTGGTTCTACCTGAACGACCGCGCGACGCCGCAATATGCCTCGACTGTGGGGTTCACGGTGCGGTCGAACGAGATGACGATGCCCACGGATTTGCTGGGTGGGATCACGCAGCTTGCCGCGGGCCCTGCGAATGTGGATGGCGACATCCTGCATGAGTTTATCGAGAGCCAGACCTTGGTGGAGCGGCTGCTGGAACGGCAGGATTTGCCGGCGCATTATGCGCAGACCCACGCGCGCGACCCGGTCTTTGCGCTGTCACCTGACGCGACGATCGAGGATTTCGTCAGCTATTGGCAGCGCGTTGTACGCCTGAGTTACGATCAGGCGACCGGACTGATGGAATTGCAGGTGCTGGCCTTTGATCCGGAGACTGCGCACGGCATCACGCAGGCGATTATCGAGGAAAGTCAGGCGCTGCTGAATGAGTTGAACGCGGCGGTGCGGAGCGACTCGGTGCGTTATGCGGAGGCCGACCTTGCGGTCACGACTGAGCGGCTGGTCCGCGCGCGTGAGGATTTGGCCGGGTTCCGGTCACGCACGCAGATTGTGGACCCGGAGATCGATCTTGAGGGGCGCTTGGGCGTTCTGACCAATCTGCAGCAACAGTTGGCTGAAGTGCTGGTGGAATATGACCTGATGCGCGCGAACACGTCGAACCCGGACGACACGCGCCTGCAACAGATGCGTCAGCGGATCGAGGCGATCCGGTCGCGAATTGCGGAGGAGCGGGGGACGTTCAATGCCATCGGCTCGGAAGGGATAGACGAGGCGTACTCTGACCTGATGACGGAATACGAGGGGCTGCTGGTCGCGCGTGAATTGGCAGAGACGACGAATGGCCTGGCTGTGGCCGCCCTTGACCTGGCGCGGACCAATGCGGCGCGGCAAAGTCGGTATCTGGCTGTTTATATCGAGCCGACTGTGCCGGAGGGGCCGGAGTATCCGCGCAGTACAATGATCCTGGCGCAGGCGGGGCTGTTCTTGCTGGTGGCGTGGTCGATCCTGGCCCTTATCGTCTACTCGATCCGCGACCGGCAGTAGGCCCGCCGCCATGATCCGGTTCGAGAACCTGTCGAAAAGCTTCATGGTGCACGGGCGGCCCCAACCGGTGATCCGCAACCTGAACCTGACAATCCCGTCTGGGCAATCGCTGGCCCTGTTGGGGCGGAACGGGGCGGGGAAATCGACGCTGATGCAGATCATCGCGGGCAATATGCGGCCCGACGAAGGGCGTGTGGTTAGCGATGGGTCGATCAGCTGGCCGGTGGGGTTTGCGGGCTCGTTCCACCCGCAGCTGACCGGCGCGCAGAACACCCGCTTCATCGCGCGTATATATGGTGTGGATACCGATGAGCTGGCCGACTTCGTGCAGGACTTCGCTGAATTGGGCGCGCATTTCCGGATGCCGGTGCGAACCTACAGCCAAGGTATGCGATCGCGACTGACATTTGGCTTGTCGATGGGGATCGCCTTTGACACCTACCTTGTGGACGAGGTGACGGGGGCCGGAGATGCCTCGTTCAGGACCAAGAGCAAGGAGGTCTTTCGCGACCGAATGCAGAAGGCGGGGGCCATTATGGTCAACCACAACCTGAGCGAATTGCGCGAATACTGCGACCATGCCTTAGTTTTGGAACAGGGAAGGTTGCACTATTTCAAGGACTTGGATGAGGCCATCGAAGTTCATCAGACCACATTGCGGCACAATCCCGGCGCGACATAGACGGACCCACGGCAGGAAGGCGACCGCGTTCCGGCACGAATTTGGCCGGGCGCAAAAATTGAAAGCGATGTTCGCCCTTCTGCCCCGTTTGTTCGCCCTTTCGCCGCCATCCTTTCACAGCAAAACCCCTAGCAACTGCGAATTCTTCCCTCGAGCTTATGGGGGAAATACCAATGTCGCAGTTGCAATTCGAAGGTCGTTTCACATCAGGGCAGAGCGCCCTCGATGTCGGTGTCACCGACCTGATGGTGATGCAGGGCGCGAATGGCCCGATGCTATATACAACGTCCGGCCAATTGGGTGGCCTGACGGCTTACGATCTGGGTCAGCCCGGTTCGGCCAGCATGGCGGATTTCGCCTATTTTGATGCGGCCTGGGCCGATGGTGTGCTGCGCGATCTGGCGCTGGTGGACAACAACGGCACGGTGTCGCTGGCGGTCGCGGCCTCAGGCTCCCAACAAGTGCGTATGTTTGAGTTGGCGGGTAACGGCGACATCGGGCAGAGCACGCTTCTGTCGGGTGTGAACGCGGCCAATGACCGGTCCATCGACCTGTCGCAATGGGGGGCGGACATGCTGTTCATGGCGCCC
This sequence comes from uncultured Roseicyclus sp., assembly GCA_947500415.1. Lineage (GTDB taxonomy): Bacteria > Pseudomonadota > Alphaproteobacteria > Rhodobacterales > Rhodobacteraceae > Gymnodinialimonas. Next base: position 132,111 of record CANMRT010000004.1, on the reverse strand, counting down.
GAGACCTCCGGCGAAATTCAGGGCTATGCGATGGCCGCAAACGGCACGCTGACCCAGCAGATCACCGTGACGGATACCGCGCAGACTTATGTGAGCGACGCCATCGGCATTGAGACGTTCGAGGTAAATGGCGTGGAGTTCATGGCGAGCGTCAGCCAGGCCGACGGCGGCGTTTCGGTGTTCTACATCGACCCCACCAACAAGCTGTTCAACACCTCTAATATGGGTGTGAACGAGGGCTTGGGCATCATGACGCCCACTGACAGTGAACTGGTTAGCATTGGCGACCGGGTCTTCATGATTGTGGCCTCCGCCCCCAGTGATGCGCAGGGCCAATCGGGCGCTTTGACGGTGCTTGAGATTGGGGAAGACGGCTCCATGCGTGAAGTGGAGCATCTGAACGACACCGCCGACACCATGTTCGGCCGCGTGCAGACGTTGGATGTGATCGAGCACAACGGGCAGGTCTACGTGCTGGCCGGTGGTGGCGACGACGGCCTAACGCTGTTCACCATGCTGCCGAGCGGGCGCTTGCAACTGATTGATGTGATGACTGCGGGCGAGACCACCGGGTTCGACAACGTCTCGGCCACCGCCACGATGATGGATGGCGACACCTTGCGGATTTTTGCGGCGACCGAGGGGCAAGGCGGGTTTGCCGAAGTCTCCATGGATTTGTCGGAACAGGGGAATGTTCTGGTCGCCGGAAATCAAGGCGAAGCGCTGAACGGTGGCGGATTGGACGATGTTCTGATCGGTGGCGCCGGAGCGGATGTGCTGAACGGCGGGGCGGGTGATGACCTGATTGAGGACGGTCATGGCTCGGACACGCTACACGGTGGGGACGGCGCGGACGTCTATATTCTGCGTGCTGATGGTCTGAGCGACCGGATTGAGGATTTCCAACCGGGTCAGGACCGCCTCGACCTCAGCGATTGGCCAATGTTCTACGACCCCTCGCAGATTGGCTATACCGCGACCGCAACTGGCGCGATTCTGACCTGGCGGTCGGAGACGGTGGAGATCGTGACGCGTAACGGGCAGATGTTGACCTCGGCTGAGGTGCAGACCGCAATCCTGGCGACCGCGAGCCGCGCGCCGGATTTTGACGCCGTCTTTGGCAATTCCGGCTCACAGGATGTGCAGGGCACTTCGCTGGATGATGTGATCGTCACGGGTGAGGGGAACGATACGGTTACGGCCGGTTTGGGTGATGATTTCATCGATGGTGGCGCGCAGAACGATCAAATTGCGGGCGGTTTCGGCAACGACACGCTTTTGGGCGGTGACGGAGCCGACAATCTGGACGGCGGGATCAACAACGACACGCTTAATGGCGGGTCGGGCAATGACACGCTGTGGGGTATGGCCGGTGTCGACACGCTTGTGGGCGGCGATGGCGATGACCTGATCTACGGTGGTGATGATCCAGACATTCTGCTGGGTCTCGCTGGTGCGGACACGCTTGATGGCGGTGAGGGCGATGATCTTTACTACGTTGGTGCCGGTCATCTGCTGACCGATACGGGCACACAGGGTTACGATCTGGCGATCATTCTGGACGGCACGGGCGATACTATTTCGCTGGCCGGTTGGTCAGGGATCGAGCGAGTTGAAGGCAACGTTGGCCATGATGAGATCGACGCAAGTTCGCTTGGCGATGACATCTTCATCTGGGCCAATGCGGGCAATGATACGGTTCATGGCGGCAGCGGCAACGACACGCTTCTGGGCGGCGATGGCAACGACAGCATCACGGGCGGTGCCGGGCAGGACACGATCCTGGGCTGGACCGGGAACGACACGGTTGATGCCGGTGCCGGTGACGACCTGATCTACGTCTTCGACGACGGTGATGTTGTGCACGGCGGCGCCGGATTTGATGAGGTTGTTGTGCGCGATGCCACAGGGATCAACCTGAGCATCGGCGGGTGGAGCGGTGTAGAATGGGTCGTGGGCCTGACCGGCAACGATACGCTGGACGCGACGGGTTACGGTGAGGACATCGTTCTGGTTGGTGGCGACGGCGCGGATGACCTGCGGGCCGGGAACGGGAATGACACGATCTATGCCGATGCCGGCAATGACTATCTGTTCGGCAGTGACGGTAATGATGCGCTGATTGGATTTGGCGGTAATGACACGCTGGAAGGCGGCGCTGGCGCGGATTATCTCGCCGGCGGGTCCGGGGCGGATGTTTTCGTCTTTGATGACGGTTTTGGTGAGGATGTGATAGCCGATTTCCAGGACGGTGTGGACCGGATGGATGTCAGCGGCCTGGCGGGTGTGAATTCCATCGCCGATCTGACGATCTCGACCAGCGGCGGGCACACCTATGTGCATGCCGATGGCGATCCGCAGAACTTCGTAACAATGGCGGGCTATACTGGGCCGGTCCAGGCGGATGATTTCATCTTCTGAAGCCGTGCCGTCAGGCGTAACCGAAGTGACGTGCGTAGTCTGAGCGTTTGAGGGCGGCCTGAAGGCGGGCCGCCTCTTGCGTGGCGAAGGCGGCGGCGATGGCGTTGGAGAAGGGCTTGCGCCCGCTTTCGTTTGCGACCGGAAGGCGGGGCGTTTGGCCGAGGGCCCAATCACAGAATACCGGGAAGGCGCTGTCGAGTTCCTCATAGCGAATGATGCCGAATTGCGCGTTGGTGTCTGTGGCGTGCCAGAGCGGACCCTCGCGATCGAATTGCGCGAGGTCGAGGCCAAGGCCCATGCGATAGTGTTGGTTGAACCAGTCCGCCGGGCGCAGGGCCGAGAGGAGAAGTTGCCGCTGCTGGTGGGGCCAATCGTGGGCCTTGCCCATTTTGTGCGGGTCGCCGGAGCGGCTGGCTTCGAGACAGGCCTCGACGGAGGGGAAATCGGAAAGGTGCTGTTCCAGCTCTCCTAGGAATCGAGTCAGGCCAAGGCGCACGCGGGCGTCGCGGCTGCACGTGGAGTCGTCGGGCGCCAGATCGCTAAGCAGATCAGCGTAACCGCTGATGTCCTGCAAGACGCTGGAGCGGAACCACGTGAAGGGATCGCGGGTGAGCGAAAGCACGACCAGCCGCCGTTGATCCGCGCCCGCGCGGATGCGATTGATTGTCCGGGTGATGGCAGCGTTTTCGGCCATCTGACCCATCTGGTGATTGAAAAAGTAGTCGGTGTTGGCCGGGTTCAGGGCGACGCGCAGGACTTTGCGTAGAGCGTCCTCGCCCAAGAAGTGGCAATGGGCGGCTTCGACATTGCGGAGGGAGCCGAGCGCTTTGGTGATCGCAGTGCTCGCGACTTTGCCCATCTGGAAGACAACACCGTAGATCTCCGTCACTGCGTGACCTCATGGGCCGGGTGGGTCGATGGAATTGGGGGAAGCGGATCGTGGTTGATATGCCCTTCGGCGATCAGCCAGGCGAAAAACCCGTTTTCGACATCGAAGGGATCGCTGAACGCCGCGCGCAGGTCGGCGCGGTCGCGGTAGAGTTGGCGCACGGCATCGGGGATGCGCTGTCCGTTGCAGAATGTGCCATAGTGCCAATAGCGGTTTGGGATTTCTGGGACCTTCGCCTGAGTGACGGCGCGTTTGTACCAGGCCCAGACCTCCAGCACTTCGGGGTTGTCGTGGGCATAGCGGCGGGTCATCTGGTCGCCGACAGGGCCGAGTTTGGTGAAGTGGAAAAACCGTAGGGCGCTGTTGTTGACCTTGATGTCACCGGCCTCGGTGAATTTGAGGTGGCGTTGCGATAGGTTCCAGCTGGCCACGTTGCAGCCCGCATCGCGCAGGACATGCACGTCGTCGAAGAAAGACGGAACAAGGTCGCACCATTTCTGATCGGTGAAGAGGCCCTTAGACAGGTTGTCTTGGCACCAATCGAGCAGGCGGTCGCCCCACCATTGGGCGAAGCGCTGCCCCTCGCCACCCGGCGTGTTGGCGACCCCAACGAAGCCGAGGTTGTAGGCACCCCATTTCAGCGAGGCGATTTCGTTGTCGCCGATGGCCACGGCATTTTCACGCGGCTCTGGGTCGAGCTGGTGGGGCGTGAGCAGGATCTCGGACGAATCGAGGGCGTCCGCGAGGGGGGTGAGGCTGTCGAAGATTGCGATATCGGGATCGAAAAAGAAAACCTTTTCGGCATTGGGTTTGGCCAGAAGGTGCGCCAGTGCGCGGCCTTTGACGGCGGTGCAGGCCTCAACGATGTTGTGGCAGAAGAGCCAGCTTGAGAAGCGATCCCCCAACTCATCCCCCAGCAGGTCTTCGGCGGTCAGGACGCTGTCGAAATCCGCCAGAAGATCGGATTGGTTTGCTCCATCGGGAGGGAGGTCTGTGACGACGGCGCAGAGGTGCCAATCGGGGTGAAACCGGCGCAAGCTGTGGGCGAGCACGCGGGCGCGGTTGAGGTAGGAATAGGTGAAGGAGGAGAAGGCGTAGATGGTCATGATGCAGCGCGCGCTTTCTTCTTCTGAACAGATGTGCGCCGCTTGGGGATGGGCGCAGATTTTGCCTCGACGATGGATTTATTGAGCACGGCGAAGCTGAGCTCACTTTCGGCGGCGAGGAGCGTGGGGCGTTTTTTGCGCCGGGCGCGGGTGGCCTTGGCGAGCGCCTTGCGGTCCAGGAAAGCGTCCAGGGCGTCAGTATCTTTCAACACATGACCGCGGCCGGTTTGCTGGACGAGAGCTGCGACGTTGCCGCTGTTTGGATGGGTGATGACATGGGCACCGGCCTGCATCGCCTCAACCGTGGCGAAGGAATAGGTCTCAACGAACTGAGCCCAGTGCAGGACGAAATCCACGTTCTCGCGCTTGAGGACGTCGATCATAGCAGTTGGCGTCTGGGCGGTGACGCTGACCGGTATCGTCGGGATGCCGGGTTCGCGGTGCGTTTCGGACCCGAAGTAGAGGAACCGCAGATCATCGCGGCCAAGGTTGCGGCGTGCGATGTCGCGGAAGATTGCGTAGCCCTTGTGGCGCTTGGGCGCGCCGATGAAGGCGACGGTAGTGGGGCCGGATTTTCGGGGCGCGATGATCGGGCCGTCGGAGAGGGTCGCGTGAGGCAGGATTTCGAAGCGTTCGAAGGGCAGATCACCCTTGGCGAAGATAATGTCGGCGGCAGATTTGGAGGGCGCGATGGCTTGGGTGGGGATCAATTGAAGAAGGGCGCGGAGGCGGCGGAGGTGATCCTGCCGCTCCTCCCCGAAAAGACACATGCGGCAGGCGGTGGAAGCTGGCTCCGGTGCGCCGCAGGGGCGGACGAGATTGGACTGAAGGGCATAGCTGGGGCAGAGAAAAAACTGGTCGTGTAGCCAGGCGGTTAGACGGTCCGAGCCGGATGCTTTGCTGAGCGCCGCGACATCTTCGGGCGAGTGGCCCAAAAGCGCGTGGAGCACGATGTCGATCTTGCGGCCGTCGCGGAAGCGGCGGGCGACGTCGAGGATGCTGTCGATGTGCAAGGGCCCGATGCGCACACCGGCGACAGTGGCCAGCAGAACCGGGCTTTCGCCCAAAGGGGCGAGGCGCGGGCGTGGGCGTGCGGGGTGCAGAGCGACATAACCGGTGCCGCGTTCGGTGGCGAGTTGCATTTCCTTACCAACGCAGAGCTGAATACCGCCGCGGATCTTGAGGAAATCATCGTGGGTGAAGGCGAAGACCAATTGCTCGCGCGTGTCTTTCAGGGCGGCGAGGAGCTTTTGCGCGCCCAATTCCCGTTGCAAAGGCACTTGTTCGGGGTGCGCGAAGAGCCAATCGTTTTCTACGCTTTCAAGGGTGGGGGAGGCCGCGAGGATGCGCGCCACGTCTTCGGCACGATCTTGAGCCAGACGACCCTCGGCCCGGCCCGCACGCAGGTAGTGCAGGAAGGGTGCGATATTGGCGTCGGCGATGTCGGGATAATGGCTGAGGTAGGCGCGGGTCGAGAAGGTAGCAGTGGGGTCGAGGCCCTGTTCCCAACCGATTTGTAGGTAGTGACGGGCGGCAGTTAGGGCGCTGTCGAAGTCCTGCCCGCTGGTGGCGCGATAGAAGGCGAGGTCGACGTGGTCGGCAATCTCGGCGGCATCACGTTCCAACTGGGTAGCGGCATTTAGGGCGGTGGCAGAGCGGACTGCCCGGCTGAGGTGGGAGACTTGAGATGGCGGAACCTCCCGCCCTTCGTCGCGACCGAAGCTTGCGTAATGCAGGAAGGGATTGAGCCCGGCGTCGGCCACGTCGAGGTGCATGTCGAGGTAGCCAGTGGTCGAGAAATCGGGGTGCGGATCGAGGCCGTCTTTCCAGCCGGTGCGCATGTAATGTGTCAGAGGGTCGGACAGGAGCACGTCTTTGGGGAATTGAGCAAGATAGAAGTCGGGGTCGAAATCCGGGCGCACGAGATCCAGATCGCGACTGTTACTGGCGGATCTGTGGATGACACGGCTTAGGATACCGCGGCCAAGGGCGACCAACGTCTGCATGCTCGATTGTCCTTCGTCTGATGGGGTCGCGGCCGTTCGGCCCACGGCACCCTTGCGTGCTGCGAGGGTTAATCCCTCAACCTTCAGAGGAAGTTAAAATCGGATTCGGTCAAAACTCCGTTAAAGTTGGCCAAAGTTATCAGGTCTCCACCGCCGGCCAGCAGATCGATGTAGGTGTGGGTGCCATCGGACGTGATCGAGAGGTCGGTGATGGAGCCTGTGCCATCAACGCGCGATAAGTCCATCACGTCGGCCCCTTGGGTGAAGTCGGCGATCACATCTTCGCCCCAGCCATCGTCAAAAACGAAGACGTCCGAACCTGCGCCGCCCAAGAGGAAATCTTTGCCAAGGCCACCTTCGAGCGTGTCATTTCCAGCGGCACCGATCAGAGCGTCGGCCCCGGCACCGCCAAACACGATGTCATTGCCGCCATCGGCGTAGACCGTGTCATTGCCTTCGCCACCGGTGATAGAGTCGCGGCCCGCGCCGCCGGTTATGACCAGGTCTTCGGAATAACCGCTGGCGTTGATGGTGTCGTTGCCGGTGAAGCCCTCGATCCGTTCGACGCCTGCCCAAGTGCCTACGGAGATTGAAAGGCCTGAGGCGTTGTTGATGATCGCGGTGTCGTAGCCATCGCCGCCATCTGCCACCACATCGCCGCTTTTGCCGATGTAGAACATGTCGTGGCCTGCACCGCCGTTGAAAGTGTCGTTACCAGTGCCACCCTGCATCGTGTCGGCCCCGTTGCCGCCGTTCAGCAGGTCGTTGCCTTCCCCACCCAGCAGGATGTCGTCGCCCGCGCCACCCGTGATCTGGTCGTTGCCTGCATTGCCCCAGATCAGCCGGGTCTCGGTCGCGCCAGATGCGTCGATGGTGTCGTTTCCGGTGAAGCCTTCGATCCGTTCAACGGAGGTCCAGCCGCCGACGGAGAGGTTCAGACCAGAGGCGTTGTTGATCGTGGCCACGTCATAGTCGGCGCCGCCGTCCGAGATACTGTCGCCGTTGCTGTCGATGTAGAACACGTCGAACCCGGCCCCGCCGCTGAGCGTATCGTTGCCACCTTCGCCAAGCAGCGTGTCGTTGCCAGCGCCGCCTGCGATCACGTCGTTTCCGTTGCCCCCAAGCAGGATGTCATTTCCGTTTCCGCCGGTGATAAAGTCGTTGCCGTCATGGCCCCAGATGAAGATCTGGTTGCTCTGCCCGGTGGCGTTGATTGTATCGTTGCCAGTGAAGCCTTCGACCCGCTCCACCCCGGACCAATCGCCCATCTGGAGGTTCTGGCCGGAGGTCACGACAATCTGGGCCTTGTCGTAGCCGTTGCTGCCGCTGTCGGAAACGATGTCGCCGGTTTCGACATAGTAGATGTCATCTTCCTCGCCGCCATCCATGCTGTCGTTGCCACCCTCGCCGATCAGGATGTCGGTGCTGAGACCGCCAAATAGAACGTCATGGCCTGTGCCGCCAACCAGCGTGTCGGCCCCGGCCCCGCCTGTCAGTGTGTCGTTGCCTGCGTTGCCGTTGAGGAGGTCGTTGTCAGTGCCGCCGTCGAGATGGTCGCTGCCTTCTCCGCCCAGAAGCGTGTCATTTCCCGCGCTCCCATTCAGCGTGTCCGCGCCATCGTTGCCGATGATCTGGTTGGCGACGGAATTGCCATCGACGGAGTCGTTGCCGGAGCCTGCGGTATAGTTCTCGATTACCGTGCCGCGGGCGATCCACATGTTGTCGTTGTGGCCCGCGCCGTAGGGGTTGAGGACGGTTGAGAGCGTCTCAGCCTCCAGCGAGATGAATTGGTTGGACGGATCGAAGGAAAAGTCGATCAGGTCAGTGCCGCCGACATCGTTGATGGTGAAGGCGATGGCAGTGTTGTCGAACATGCCGGATGGGTCGGATCCGGTCTCAAGATAGGTGAACATGGCGGCGAGGTAGCTGCCGTTGGTGTTGAGATCAGAGCCCGCGAAGGCGTTGTCGAGGGTGTGGCCCGCGCCGAAGACGGTGTTGCCGGCGGTGGGGCTGTTGCTGGTATCGGCCGCGCCATAGAGGTCTTCCAATGCAATCAGGTCGACAAGCATTGGCGTGACAACAGCAGCATTGGTGGAGCCGGTGAAAGGGTTCTCGTTCTGGTCGAAGTAAGACATGACCGAGGCCAGCCAGCTGTCGTTGAGAAACGTGTTGGTATTGGTCGCGCCGGTGTTGGAAAGCCCGTAGCTGGCCGCGCCATTGTAGTTGCCCTGATGGCCAAGGCCGAGGGCATGGCCGATTTCGTGGATATAGGTCTGGAAGCCGTAGTCGTTGATGTCGTCCTGGCCGTTGCTGATCCAGCTTTTGTGGATGTTGATGAAGGCTGAAGTGGTTGTGGTTGGGTCGTTCCAGGCCGAATTGTAGGTGGCGTAAGCGCCGTTTTGTTCATCGTCGAAGGTGATGTCCGCGCCGGAAGTCACAACGTCGAACTTGACGTCAATGACCATCTCGAAGCTCTGCAACGCCCAAAGTGCGAGCTTCTGGCCGGAAGCGTTCAGGGCGTCGATGTCGACGGTGATCACGTTGCTGGAGCTGGTGTCGAAGGCGTGGCGGGTGCCACCGAAATCCTGCCAGAACCCGTCGGTCAGATAGTCGGCGAGGGTATCGTGGCTGACAAGCTGTTTGGTTGGGTTCAGTACGTCGGTCGTCAGGCGATAGGCGCCAGTCATCCACTCGCTGTTGCTGGAGGAGCTGATGAAGGCACCCACGTCGATGAAGTAAGTCCCGGTCTCAACCGCCTGGAAATTCAGCATGGCGTCATAATCGGTGCCGCCGTCGTCATTGATGGCGATCACGGTGCCGTCACTGTCGCGCAGGCGCAGGAAGCTGTCGTCCAGCGCGTCGCCGGTGCGGCCCGTGACCGAGAAGGAGTACATTTGGCCAGCGGTCAGATCGATAGCGACCCAATCGCGATCACCGGCAAACGAGATGGCCCCGTCAAAGGTGTCGTTGACGCCCATGAAATAGGCAGTCGCGGCCCCGTTGGCGGCGTCGATATTGGCCTTTTCGATCCCCGAGCCGTCACTTTGCGAAAAGGTCGTGAGACCGGTGTACCCGGTTGGCACGGCGGTGAAAGGCATCGGCTCCACCCCCAGCGCGATCTCGTCGGCCATCAGCCGCTCATAGGTGCAGTCTTTGTCCTGGGGACGGAATGCAGCGCAGATCGTACACATGGGGTTGCCACCTTTTGCGGGTCGAAGGAATTTCTTCGGGCCCTTCAAGCGGCCTCACGCGTCGGAATACCGGCGAAAATTGGGGCAACACTTTGTCTCTTGTCTCAAAGGCTGTTAGCCATCGAAACGAGGCGTTAGGAAAAGGCATGGGCGTGATGGCAGACACTCCAAAACCGGTGGTATTGTGCATTCTGGATGGCTGGGGGATCGGCCAGACGGAGGCCGACAATGCGCCGCTTTTGGCCAAGACGCCGGTGATGGATCGTCTGATGGCAGAATGTCCCCATGCCACGCTGCTGACCCATGGCCGCGATGTGGGCCTGCCCGAGGGGCAGATGGGCAATTCCGAAGTGGGCCACACGAATATCGGCGCGGGCCGGGTCGTGAAGATGGACCTTGTAGAGATCAACGATGCGATTGCGGAAGGGTCTTTTGCGGAGCGTCCGGCTTTGGTGGAGTTTACCGAGACATTGAAGGGCACGGGTGGCACGGCGCATCTGATGGGTCTGGTGAGTGACGGCGGGGTGCATTCCCAGCTAACGCATCTGGAAGCGGCGGTGGAGGTCATCGCGGGCGCAGGCGTGCCGGTGGTGATCCACGCGATCACGGATGGGCGCGATGTGGCACCGAAATCGGCGGAGGTCTTCGTTGAGGGCTTGATGGCGCGGCTGCCTGAGGGTGCGCGGATCGGGACGGTGCTCGGGCGCTACTTTGCGATGGATCGCGACAACCGCTGGGACCGGGTGCAGAAGGCGTACAGCGCGATGGTTTTGGGGGGCGGAGATACCTACGGCGCCCCGCTTGAGGCGGTGCGCGCGGCCTATGCTGCCGACAAGACGGATGAGTTCATCCCGCCGAGTGTCATCGGGGATTATCCAGGGATGCAGGACGGCGACGGCATCTACATGCTGAATTACCGGGCGGACCGGGCGCGCGAAATTCTCGCGGTGATTGGCGACCCGGATTTCGATGCTTTTGATGTGTTCGGGCGGCCGGAGCTGGCGGCGAAGCTGGGGATGGTGGATTACTCCAAGGCCCACGACGAATATATGACCACGGTGTTTCCGAAGCAGGAAATCGTGAACACTCTGGGCGAGTGGGTGGCGAAGGCGGGGCTGCGGCAGTTCCGACTGGCGGAGACGGAAAAGTATCCGCATGTGACCTTCTTCCTCAATGGCGGCGTCGAGGTGCCCGAAGAGGGTGAAGATCGCTCGATGCCGAAATCGCCTGACGTGGCCACTTACGATATGCAACCGGAGATGAGTGCTGCGCAGGTGACGGAGCAATTCGTCGGTGCGATCCGTGAGGGCTATGACCTGATCGTAGTGAACTACGCGAACCCGGACATGGTGGGGCATACTGGTGATCTGGCTGCCGCGATTGCGGCATGCGAGGCGGTGGATGCTGGTCTGGGCCAGGCGGTTGTGGCGCTGGAAGAGGTGGGCGGCGCGATGATCGTCTGCGCGGACCACGGGAATTGCGAGACGATGGTGGACCCGGAAACGGGCGGGCCGCACACGGCACATACGACCAACCTGGTGCCGGTGGTGATGATTGGTGGGCCGGAGGGCCTATCGCTGCGTGATGGGCGGCTGGCCGATTTGGCACCGAGCCTGCTGCAGCTGATGGGGCTGGACCAACCGGCGGAGATGACCGGGGAGAGCTTGATCGCATGATGTGGCTTCGCGCGCTCCTCGGACCCGCGGTCCTTCTCGCAGCGGCGCTGAGTGTTTCGGCGCAGACTGATCCTGCGATGACCGCGCGGGAAGCGACGCGGATGTTGGAGGATGCGGCGACTGCTTTGCGGGACGCAGATGGCGCAAGGGACCGGGTCGAGGCACTGACCGAGACGGTCCGAGCGTATGAGCATGGGCTGGATGCGCTGCGCGCCGGGATCAGGGATGCAGCGTTGCGGGAACGGACGATCCTTCTGGTGTTTGAGGCAGAGCGCGAACGGCTGGCGCAGCTTTTGGGTGTGTTGCAGCGGATTGAGAATGCGCCGGCGCCCGCCACATTGCTGCACCCGGAAGGGCCGCTTGGGACGGCGCGCCTAGGGATGATCGTGGCCGATGTGACGCCTGCGGTTGCCCGAGAGGCCGTGACCCTGCGGGCGCAGTTGGAAGAGCTGGCCGTACTGCGTGCATTGCAGGATGGTGCGATTGCTGAATTGGAAGGCGCTGTTCAGGGCGTGCAGGAGGCGCGGACAGCGTTGAGCCAGGCAATTGCGGATCGGGTCGATCTGCCGGAACGGTTCGATCTGGACGGCGCGGCGATGGCGCAATTGGCGGGCAGCATCGACAGTTTAAGCAGTTTCGCCGAACTGCTGGGGGAGACCTCAGCCGGGACAACGGCGGACCTGCCAGACTTTGAAAGCGCGCGCGGGACGCTGGAGTTGCCGGTGCTTGGCGCCCTGCTGCGACGCTTTGATGAAGCCGATGCGGCGGGCATCGCACGGCCCGGTGTTTTGTATGCCGTAGAGCCGCGTGCCTTGCTGACTTCCCCTTGGCCTGCGTCGATCCGCTATGCCGGGCCGCTGCTGGATTACGGAAATGTCATTATTCTGGAGCCCGCAGCGGATTATCTATTAATCGTGGCGGGCGCAGGTGATCTGTTCGTAACCGCAGGTGAACTCGTCCCCGGAGGCGCCCCGTTGGGGCTGATGCCGGGTGAAAGCGGGCAGAATGAGACGGATTTGATCGTTTCCGATGCGCAAGGCGGTGGCGCCGGGCTGACGGAAACGCTTTATATGGAACTGAGACAGGGCGGGAGCCCGGTGAACCCGCTGGATTGGTTCGCCGCAAACTAGGCCCCGTGATGGCAGATGAAGAAGGACGACGCGCGATGAGAAAGCTGATGATGGCCGCCGTGGGTGGCATTGCAGGCGGTGTGTTGATGAGCACACAGGTGGCCGGGCCACTGCTGGCGCAGGAAGCGGCAAGCAACGCTTCGGTGTACGAGCAGCTCGACCTGTTTGGCGATATCTTCGAGCGGATCCGCGAGAACTACGTGGAAGATGTGGATGAGGCGGAGCTGATTGAGGCTGCGATCAACGGGATGCTGATCTCGCTTGATCCACATTCCAGCTACATCTCGGCCAGCGACTTTGAAGACATGCAGGTGCAGACGCGCGGCGAATTCGGAGGTCTCGGCATCGAAGTGACGCAGGAAGACGGCTTTGTGCGCGTTATCACGCCGATGGACGGCACGCCTGCAATGGAAGCCGGTGTCGAAGCGGGTGATTTCATCACTCATGTTGACAGTGAAGCGCTGCTTGGCCTGACGCTGGAAGAGGCGGTTGATCTGATGCGCGGCCCGGTGGGCAGCGACATCATCATCACCGTGGTGCGTGAAGGGGCGGATGAGCCGTTCGACATCACGATTACACGCGACCGTATTCAGCTGACCGCTGTGCGCGCGCGCCTGGAGGGCAACACCGCGATCCTGCGTGTGTCGACCTTCAGCGACCAGACATTCCCCAACCTGCGTGACGGTCTGGAAGGCCTGATCGAAGAGGTTGGCGGGCTTGAGAACATGAACGGCGTTGTGCTGGATCTGCGCAACAATCCGGGCGGTTTGCTGAGCCAGGCGATCCGCGTGTCGGATGCCTTCCTCGAGCAAGGGGAGATCGTTTCCACCCGTGGGCGCGAGCCGCAGGATGGCGAACGTTACAACGCGACACCCGGCGACATGATCAATGGTCTACCGATGGTGGTGCTGATCAATGGCGGCTCTGCCTCGGCCTCCGAAATCGTGGCGGGTGCGTTGCAGGACCACCGCCGCGCGGTGATTGTTGGCACGCAGAGCTTTGGCAAAGGCTCGGTCCAGTCGGTGATGCCGCTGGCAGGCGATGGCGCGATGCGGTTGACCACGTCGCTTTATTACACGCCGTCGGGCCGTTCCATTCAGGCGCTTGGTGTGGCCCCCGATATCATCGTGGAGCAGCGTGATCCGATTGAGGTCGAAGAGGACGAAGATCGCCCAAGCCGCACGGAAGCGGGTCTGCGGGGTGCGATCGAGAACTCGTCACTGACCGAGGATGAGCTGAACCTTCTTGAAGAAGAGCGGGCCGAGGCCGAGGCCACCGCCGCCCTTCGGAACGAGGATTATCAGCTGGCCTATGCCATCGACATCCTGACTGGCCTGAACGCGCTTGGCCCCAACTGAGCCTTGGCTGCCTTGACACCTGAGGAGGCCGAAAAGCTTCCCTATCGCCCTTGCGTGGGGGTCGTTCTGACCAATGCGCAGGGGCTTATCTTTGCGGGTCAGCGCGCGGACATGGAGACGCCTGCGTGGCAAATGCCGCAAGGCGGGGTGGATGAAGGCGAGACGCCGCTGGATGCTGCTTACCGCGAGTTGGAGGAGGAAACTGGCGTCGGGCGCGGGCATGTTTCGTTCGTTCGCGAGACGGCTGATTGGCTGCGCTATGATCTGCCGCTGGACGTGATCCCGAACCGCTGGAACGGGCGTTTCCGGGGCCAGAAGCAGATGTGGGCGCAGTTCCGGCTGGAAGCGTCTGACGACGTGATCGACCTGACGTACAAGGATGTGGAGTTCAGCACGTGGAAATGGATGAGCAGGGATCAGCTTATGGCTGAGATCGTGCCATTCAAACGTGATACATACGAGGCAGTGTTCAAGGAGTTTGGCCTGTGATCCGAGCAGCGATTATTGTCTTGGCCGTATTTTCAGCGACGCCTGCCTTGGCTTTGCGTTGCTCAGGGTCGCCGAGCGTTTCGGCCAACTATGAATTCGCCGCAGCGTCCGAGGCCGACTATGTCGTTGCTGTGGGGTATCTGGAGAACACGGGCCCGCGTGAAGCGACGGATGACCAGGGAAGTTATCGCCAGATGACGCGCTTTCATGGTGCGATCCTGACGACAGGTGGATTTGCCCCGGGCTGGAGTGAGGCCATCGAAGTAAATAGCCAGTGCCAGGGCGGCGGGTGTAGCGCGCATTTTGCGGAACGTGATGGTTTGTTTTTCTTTGAGCGCGACACCCAGGGTCTCTCGCTGTTTATCGGCGGATGCGGTGGCTTGATCCACTACGACCCAACGGTCGAGGACATGGAGACCGCGGTGCAGTGTCATGCAGGACAGTGTCGCTGAAGCAGGTCAATGCTGAGTAAAGGAGAGTTTGAGATGATCCGATATTTTGCCTTTGCAATTGCCATTGCGGCCGCTGGCCCGGCCTCAGCGCTCAGCTGTTTGCAGCCGACCGTTGCCGGCACTTACACCAACGCGGCGGAAAGCCCGGCGGACTACGTGATTGGTGCGGGCTCGCTTGTGTTGACGGGCCCCAGCGATCCGCCCGGTGGAGCCGCGCCTTTGGCAGGCGCACCGCAGGTAATGGTGGGTTTCACACAACCGGCGCAGTTTGCGGGCGGGCTGTTCAATGGCAGCAATTTCAACAACCAAAGCACCGTTCCGGTGACCGTAGATGTCACTTGCACCGCGTCTTGGTGCGGTGGCGCGTCAAATGTGGACTACGGATTGTTCTTCTTCCGTGTGGTGAACGGTGCATATGTTTTGGATTCAGGCGCGTGCCCGGGGAATGTCTTTCACGACACCCATCCGGGCATGTTGGAAGAGGTTATCCGGTGCCACTCCGGAAGCTGCCCGGGGAACTGGTAAACCAGCCCCGAGCCGCAGATCGGTTTAGAGCACTTGCATCAGGCCTTCGCGGACAAGGCGCTTGGCGAGCACAAGCTTGCCTGCATCATCCAAGTCGCCACCCATGTCGCCGAGGCGGAATTCTGGATTGGTCAGGCAGAACTCCATCGCTGAAGCGGCGAAGTCCGGCATGACAATCTCAGCACCCTGACAGGACAGGCGGACCTGTTCGTCTTCCTCTTCCATGTGAAGCCCGTAGATAAGGTGCGAGCGTGCGCCCACGCGGCTGTCTGTGGTCAGGCTATCCAAGGCGGCGAGCTGCGCCATTTGCCCTTCGACACGAGGCAGACGACCGGTCAGGAAATCTTCACGGAAACCGGCTAGCAGCTTGGCGGCCGGAGCCTCGGCCAGAAGCTCCATGAGGTGTTTGTAGGTGTCTTCATGGGCGGTCAGGTCGGCACCGTGATTGGCAAAACCGGGGGGCAGCGCGCGGCGCATCTCTGGCTCCCTATGCGCCTTGGCGATGACTGCTTCGGCAAGCACATCGGCCCAGGTGCGGAACATCAGGCCGGTAGTGATGTGCAGCGAGGTGTCGTCGGTGGCGACCGCGTCGTGGGCCACGCCGCGCGGCACATAAAGCGTGTCGCCAGGTTCCAAAACGAAGCGGTCCACCTCTTCGCCGACATCCATGCCACGCTCAAAAGCCTGATCACTGAGGGGCAGTTCAACGGGCGTGCCGTAGATGCGCCATTCCTTGGAGCCCGAGATTTGCAGGACCAGCACATCGTGGCCGTCGTAGTGCGGGTTGAACCCCTGATTTCCGGGAGGGGTCATGTAGATGTTGGTCTGGGCACGGGCCGACATCGCGGCCTCGATGCCGCGGCAGTAGCGGGCGAGCTGGGGCAGACGCTCATGCAGGCCCGACAAGATCACAGTGGCCCCGTCGGCGAAGAGCTGGTTCACGCGAACGGGGTCAATCTGCCCGGTCTCATAGGCGAAGTCGGCGGGGGTGATATTGCCGTCGGATTTGGTGACGTTAATCTCAGGGTGGTTGAGACCCATCGTCGAGACGACGCGGTCAATCTCAGCATAACTCAGCAGATCGGCGAAATAATCTGGCTGGCCCCGCTTGATGAGCATGGGCTTTTTCTCAAAATACTCAGCAAAGAAAGTCTCGGGCGTCTCGGGCGCAATTGCCCAGTCAAAGCTGAAAGGCTGGCTCATCATGCTGGCTCGTTCGTTATGGCGTTCAATCGTGACACTCAGACCACGGTGAGGCGCTATGTTCAATCGGATTGCTGCATACATGAGTCCCGGGATTGACCGAGCGAAAAACATCGGACAGGGTCCGCGTCGATACAGCAAGACATCAAGAAAGGAGCCTTGGCTCATGTCCAGCGATAAGAAAAAGAAGACCCTTTCCGACGCGGAAATTGGCACAGAGCGCCCTGAGGGCCGCCGCCGCTTTATGGGCCTTGTGGCCGCAGGCGGTGTTGCTGCAGGCGCAGGCGTTGTGGGTGTGACTGCCGGATCGGCTGTGGCACAAACTGGCTACACCGATAGCGACAACGGCTCGTGCACCGACGCTGTTGGCTATGGCCGTGGCTCGGGTGGTTACAACACCGGCATCACCGACGCCGACAACGGCTCTGCCGGTACTGATCTGGGCGGCCAGGGCCGCGGCGGCTGCTAAACGCAGTTTCCATCACATGATTGGAAGGGGTCGTCACGGGATGTGTCGGCCCCTTTTTCGTGGGCGACTTTGGCATGAACTGCAGGATCGCCTGCATTGACCGCAAAGGAGTGTTGCGGCTAATGCCAAGGCCATTGAGTAAAGCCAGACGAGCAGAGGAGCTTCGGCCCATGTCCAGCGACAATAGACAAAAGACCCTGACGGACGAACAGATTGTGACGGATCGCCCTGAGGGACGCCGTGGGTTCATGGGCCTGATGGCCGCCGCTGGCGTGGCCGGTGCGGTTGGGTCGCTTGCCCCAAGCGAGACCCAAGCGCAGGCGCTGACTGATAGCGACAATGGCACGTGGACCGACACTGGCGGCTGCGGTCGCGGCAGCGGCGGCGTCTATACCGGCATTTCTGATGCGGATGATGGTTCGACCGGCACAGATCTAGGTGGTCACGGTCGCGGCGCGCCATTCTGCTAGGTCGTTCCTCACAGACAGAGGAAAGCCACCGCTCTATCTGGGCGGGGGTTTGGTTCGTAGGTCATCTGGCGGTTTGCCCGCATTGACCGAAAAGGCCAGATCAGGCAGATTCAAGGCCAATTTGGTAGTCTCAGACAATACAGGAGCTTCGGCCAATGTCCGATGGCAAGAAACAAAAGACGCTGATCGACGCTGAGATCGCGACAGATCGTACAAAAAGCCGACGCCGCTTTATGGGCCTGATGGCCGCTGGTGGTGCTGCTGGCGCGGTTGCGACGATCCCGACGGCTGCAGTTGCCGCTGATGCCGACAATGGCGCCTGGACGGACTCAGCCAGTTGCCCGCGTGGCTCGGGCGGTGTTTCGACCGGTGCGACGGATGCGGACACCGGGGCGATTTCTGACGCCGCTGGTCAAGGTCGCGGTGCGCCTTACTGCTGAACGCAAGTTTTGGGGATTAGGGAAGAGGGGGCGCTGCCCTCGGGTTCGTCTTCCCCAGCCTAATTCCGGAACAAAGATGGACGGGTTGGCGCGAGAGCGTTGACCCGTTTCGCCTTTCAAGGTGCGGCGAGTGCTTTTGAAAGGGCATCGGTCGCGCAAGTGAAGGCCGCGGCGGAGCTGGGGGAGCGGTCGCGGAAACGGACGTAGCCATGGATGATGCCTCGAGCCACGTCGTGCCAAACTGGGGTTCCTGCGTTGGTAAGGCGTTGGGCGAGGGAGGCACCTTCATCGACCAGCGGATCAAGTTCGGCGGTTTGGATGATTGTTTGCGGAAGGCCGCGCAGATCAGCGGTGAGAGGTGCTGCATAAGGTGTGGGGTTGGTTGCACCCAGGTAGTCAGACCAGCAGCGACGCATTGACAGATGCGACAGATACGGCGCGTCGGCGTGGGTTTTGTGGGACGGGAAAGCGCAACTTGGATCCAGAGCGGGATAGAAGAGGAGGAGGCCTGCGGCGGGGTCTTGGCCAAGGTCGCGGAGTTTGAGGGCCGTGCAAAGGGCGAGGTTGCCGCCCGCGCTATCACCGCCGAGCCAAAGGGAGTTCGCGCCTGCGCCACGCAGATGGTCGACGCCGGCGACGCATTCGTTCAGCGCGGCCGGATAGGGATTTTCCGGGGCCAGGGCGAAGTCGAGGCTGACGACGCGAAGGCCGGTTTGCAGGGCGATATCGGCGCAGACAGCGTCGTGGCCATCGAGGCTGCCCATGCTCCAACCACCGCCGTGGAAGTAGAGCATGGTTTCGGGGCGCGGGGTCGCAGTGGTGTAAGTTCGATACGGGACATCGCGATGCCCGTGGCGAAAGGTTTGGTCACGCGTCTTAACGCCTTCAGGCAGTGGTGGGCTGAGCGCTTCCACTTCTTCTATTGCCGCGCGAAGCTGTGCGGTCGGGCGCAGGTGTTCTGGCACCGGGTTTGGGTCACGGGCCAGTTCGGCCACGAGGTCCCACAGGTCCGGGTTGAGGCCAGGGTAAGGCGCGTGATCCACGCGTCAGACCATCTTGATGACGTCTTTGTCGATGGCGAGGATATAGCCGCGCCGCGCGATGTTCTTGACCAGAAGCTCTGACACCATCTGATTGCCGAGCGTGTCGCGCAGGCGTTTGATGCGGGTGGCACCCGCGGCTTCGTCTACGTCGGATTCGAGCTTGCCGGACACCATCGCCTCAATCTGCGCACCGCTGAGGACGTCATCGTCGAGGCGCGCTTCGGCCAAGACGGAAAGCGTCTCCATCGCGGCGTCGGTCAGTTTGAATTCGAGGTTGTTGATGAGGACCACACGTTCTTCACGGCTGAGAATCAGGGACGAGACCTGGATGCCCTGACGCTCAATCTCACCAATGCGGCGGTTCAGCGTGATGATGGTCACAAGGAAAACGAGACAGGCCACCAGGAGTGCCGTCGCGAAGATCAGCAAAACGAAGATCACGGCGCGATAGCTGGCCAGAACCTTGGCGAAAGTCGTGCCGGATTGGGCGAGGATCTCCAACACGCGGATCGCGTCCGGGTTGCGGACATCGTTGGCCTCGAACACGTTCACGACCGCCTCGTTGAAGGCGTCTGCATCAGGCAGGTTCAAAAACAGCAAAACGGCGGAAACCGCGAGAACCGCGACGACCGCCAGAATGCCCAGTTGAACCACGCGGGTCGAAGCGATCCGCGTGTCTGATACCGTTAATTTCGTGTCAGAAACGGAGGTAGTATTCTCCGGCATCTGCCCTCCTCGACGCGAGGCCGGAATCATCAAAGACCGAGCTCACGTTCACCAACGTCCAGCCTTGAGCGGCAAGACGACCGGAGACGACAGAAGAGGCGGCACCGACCGAACATGCGCTTTGGGGCACTTCGATCACACCGTAATGCAGACGCAAGGGGTTATCCATCCTTGCGCGATAATCGGCGTAACATGCCGCGTGGAGTGGGCCGGCCAGCACCGCAAGTGCGGCGGCGGCGAGGAGGGGCTTAAAGAATCGTTTCATTGTGAGTGCTCGTTTGTTTGCTGAAAGGGGGCAGCTTCACGGATCAACATGGGGCATGTGGGGCCTGTCATTCAATTACGAGGCCCTGCTCACGGGTCTGTTATCAGATAGCAGAGGCGCGCTTTTGCCTTGCAGGGAGGGATTTGGCGAAGGTTTCGGCAACGGCAATTAGCGCCGCACATAACACCTTTCAAATGCTCGGGCCGTTTTGGTCCATCGGCGATTCCACGAAATGAGATTTCCATGACCAGACCTTTATCCGCCTTGCTGGCGGCGGTATTTTCCGTTGGCCTTGGGCTGACCGCACAGGCGCAATCCGATCATGACGCTTTTGGCTGGTCGTCGAGTACGAACAGCACCCCCGACTACTTGCCGCTCGTGCGGCCTGCCTCGCCTACGATGATGAATCCGTTTGTGATGGCTCCCCCGACGTATCTGGAAACGGCACCTGTTCCCGCTTGGTTGTTTGGCAGTGAATATGCACATCCCGCCTACCGCGACATAATGCAGTGGTCTTCGACCCGACCCGAGACCTGGGGCGTTGAAGCCGCGCCCTACCAAGTCCGGCATTCCGGTGCCACGCAGATGGGCCTGATCCCGCAGCCGATTCCCGAGGGATGGGTTGTAACCAACAGATGCCTTGAATGGGATGACAGCTACACAAGCCCCGAGCGTCCCCTTGGCAATTGCTACGTGTTTGAGATGCGTCCCATGCTGATCAGCCTGTTTTCGTTGCGCTAACCCGCTCCGTTATCCGATAGCGCGGCGCCGTAATTGCATGGCGAAGCGAGGAGGGGGGAGGGTTGAGCCACAAGCGCCGAATGAGTGCGCCCAAACCCAAGACCTGAACCCTTCCTCGAAACCGAAACAAGGGACCAAGACATGTTTCGCACCTTCTCCAAGACCCTGACCGCCGGTGTTTTGGCCATCACTCTGGCCGCAACCGGCATCACCGCAACCGCAACACCCGCCAGCGCGAATGGGCATCGCAACAACCAGGGCGCCGAGGCCGCGGCCATCTTTGGCGGGCTGTTGCTGCTCTATGGGCTGAGCCAGGCGGGCCGGAACAATGGCAATCGCCACAATCCGCCGGTTATTCATCAGCCACAGCCCACGTATCACCGCATTGCGCCCGCACGCTGTCACATCCAAGGCCACGGCTACTATGGCAATTACAGCGGCTACTTGCGCCGCTGCATGCAAAACCACGCGCAGCAAGCTCATCTGTTGCCCTCGAATTGCCTGCGTCAGGTCCAGACGCAGCGCGGTCAGCGCCAGATCTACGGCGCGCGCTGCCTGGCCAACCACGGCTGGTCGCACGGCTAACTCCGGATCCCCAAGGCGCAGTCCGGCGGCACGTCTGTCCGCCGGGCTAAACTGCGCGGCATAAACCAACCGAGCAGTTGGCGGCGTGACCTCACGGTTGCGCCGCCTTTTTCTTTGGCGCATGACCCGGAATATGGGACCCGATCACACCTTGGAAGCAGAGCTCGGCGGCATCGTCGCCGGGGTAGATGAAGTGGGGCGCGGGCCTTGGGCCGGTCCGGTGACGGCCTGTGCCGTGGTGCTGGATGCCGCGCGCATTCCCGACGGCCTCAACGATTCCAAGAAACTGACCGAAGCGCGGCGCGATGTGCTGGCGGTCGAGATCGAGGCCGTTGCGGACGTGTCGCTTGGATGGGCCAGTGTGGAGGAGATCGACACGCTCAATATTCGGCAGGCGACGTTTCTGGCGATGCGGCGCGCGTTGGACGGTTTGGCGACAGCCCCGACCCACGCCTTGATCGATGGAAACGCGGTTCCACCCGGCCTTGTCTGCCCTGCCACCTGCGTTGTGAAGGGCGACGGGCGGTCCGTTTCCATCGCGGCGGCCTCGATTGTGGCGAAAGTGCGGCGCGATACCCTGATGAAGGAGCTTGCCCTGATGCATCCGGGTTACGGTTGGGAGACGAACATGGGCTACGGGACGGCGAAACACACCGCCGGACTACACGATCTAGGGGTAACCCAACATCATCGGCGCAGCTTTGCCCCCATCCACAAGATATTGTGCGGATAAAATCGTAATAGGCTGATTCGAAACAAAATTGACCGATTCGGGAAAGTCGGCGATTCTGCCTCCACTGGACCACAAAGCGCCCACTAGAGGTGCCCACCAGAGGCAGAAAATGACAACAAAGACAAAGCCGTCGGCCGCGAAAGCGTTGCCGCTCAACACCATTCTTGCGGGCGATTGCATTGAGATCATGCGCTCGCTTCCTGAGGCGTCGGTCGACCTGATCTTCGCCGATCCGCCCTACAACTTGCAGCTGAAGGGCGACCTTCATCGCCCGAACAACACCAAGGTCGACGCCGTCGATGATGCGTGGGATCAGTTCGATAGCTTCAAGGTCTACGATCAATTCACCCGCGAGTGGCTGTCTGCCGCCCGCCGCCTGCTGAAACCCGATGGGGCGATTTGGGTGATCGGCAGCTACCACAACATCTTCCGTGTGGGCGCTGAGTTGCAGACGCAGGGGTTCTGGATCCTGAACGATGTCGTCTGGCGTAAGTCGAACCCGATGCCGAATTTTCGTGGCAAGCGGTTCACCAATGCCCATGAGACGATGATCTGGGCCTCCAAGGAAGAAGGCGCGAAATACACGTTCAACTACGAGGCGCTGAAGGAGCTGAACGAGGGCATCCAGATGCGCTCGGACTGGGTTCTGCCGATCTGCAATGGCGGTGAGCGTCTGAAGGATGAGAACGGCGACAAGGCGCATCCGACGCAGAAGCCGGAAGCCTTGCTGCATCGCGTGC
Organism: uncultured Roseicyclus sp.; assembly: GCA_947500415.1. Lineage (GTDB taxonomy): Bacteria > Pseudomonadota > Alphaproteobacteria > Rhodobacterales > Rhodobacteraceae > Gymnodinialimonas. The sequence goes on along the minus strand of CANMRT010000004.1, from coordinate 109,453 downwards.
TGGTTGGTGCGACTAAGCCGGGCGATGTGGTGCTTGATCCGTTCTTTGGGACCGGCACGACCGGGGCTGTGGCCAAGATGCTGGGGCGTGACTTCATCGGCATCGAGCGGGAAGAGGCGTATCGCAAGGTCGCTGAAAAGCGCCTTTCGAAAGTGCGCAAGTTCGACAAATCGGCGCTGGAAGTGACCCAAAGCAAGCGGGCCGAGCCGCGCGTGCCCTTCGGCCAATTGGTTGAGCGTGGCATGTTGCGCCCCGGTGAGATGTTGACCAACCCGCGCGGCCAACAGGCCAAGGTGCGGGCGGATGGGACGCTGATCGCTGACGACGTGAAGGGCTCGATCCACAAGGTTGGGGCCGAGCTTGAGGGCGCGCCGTCGTGCAATGGCTGGACCTACTGGGCCTTCAAGCGCGACGGAAAAAGCGTGTCCATCGACGTGCTTCGGCAACAAATCCGGGCCGAAATGACCCCCTAAGGCATTCGGAGGCTCCCAAGACCTCCGATCACGAACCTTGCCGCCCGCGCGCTTTGTATCAGGTGTGGCGCGGGCCACCTTATCCCGCCGGATTCGTCTGGCGGGCTTTTTCGTTGTGGCTTTCCCCGTTGGAACCGCCTGAGGCGTGCCTATCTAGTGGGGTAGGAGGTATCGCCCATGAAACTCGCCATTATCGGAGCCAGCCGCGGCATTGGCCGCAAAGCCGTGGATGAAGCGCTGGAACGCGGCCATCAGGTCCGCGCCATGTCACGCAATGGACTGGACCTGGAAGCGGAGGGTCTTGAGGTGATGGAGGGCGATGCCACCAATGAGGTGGACGTCTTCAACGCCATCGATGGCTGTGATGCGGTGATCCTGACCCTTGGCGTGCCCCGCGATGCGCGCGTCCTGAAGAAAACAACGCTGTTCTCGGATGCCACACGTGTGCTGATCGAGCAGATGGAAAAGGCAGGGATCAAGCGGTTGCTGACGGTGACGGGCTTTGGTGCGGGTGACTCGGCTGAGAAACTCTCGACCCCTGAACGCCTGACACAAAAGGCTTTCCTTGGACGCGCCTATGCTGACAAAGACCTTCAGGAACAGTTGATCCGCGACAGCGATCTGGACTGGACCATTGCGCGCCCCGGTATCCTGTCGGACAACCGGAAGAGCGGTGCCTACAAGGTGCTGACCGAGAAGGCGGAATGGCGCAATGGGCTGATTTCCCGCGCCGACGTGGCTGATTTTCTTGTGACGGCGGCTGAGGGCTCAGAAATGGCCGGCAAAACGCCCGCGCTGCAACGTTGAAATGATCAAACTTTAGCGCGGCAGCGGATGCAGGCCTTTGTTGTAGGCCTGCCATTCCGTGATCTCCGGGTAATACATCGCCCGCCACCGTTTGACGCGTTGGTTCATCATCCGCTTCCAAAGCGGCGGCACCATCGCCGCGGCCGTCATCACCGGATAGCCGTAGGGCAACTGCGGGGCCTCGGCCTCGGTGTAGTTCTGCAGCAAAGGAAAGCGCCGGTCGGGCTTGTAGTGGTGGTCGGAATGGCGCTGCAGGTTGATGAGCAGCCAGTTTGACGCTTTATGCGCGGCGTTCCAGGAATGGCGCGGTTGGACGTGTTCGTATTTCCCGCCGCCCAGATGCTTCCGGGTCAGGCCGTAGTGTTCAACGTAATTCGTCAGCTCCAACTGCCAGATGGCCACAAAGGCCTGGTTGAGGAACATTAAGAGCCCGACCCAGCCGCCGATGGCCAAAGCTAACGCAAGGAAGCCTGCTTGTAGTGCGAGGTAGCGCCAGAAGGGGTTGGAGCCGTCCCATACGGGTAGGCCTTTGCGGGCAAGCATCGCCTTCTCTGCGCCCCAGGCTGACAGGAACGACTCGCGTAACACGCGCGGGAAAAAGCGATGGAAGCCTTCGTTGTAGTGGGCTGTCACGGGGTCGCGGCGGGTGCCGACATAGCGGTGATGGACCAGCAAGTGCTCGGAGCGGAAATGCGAGTAGAGAACGCAGGCCAGAAGGATGTCGCCCAACCAACGTTCATGCTTGGGCTTTTGGTGCATCAACTCATGGGAATAGTTGATCCCGATGGTCCCACACAGGATGCCGAGGCCGAAGCTAAGGCCCCACAGCTCAACCCCACTCAGGTGATCGGCGCGCACGGCATAAGCGATCACGCCGAAGATCGTGGCGATTTGCAGGGGTGGCCAGATAAGGGTGATGAGACGATACCAGAAGAGCTGATCTTCAGAGGTCTCAAGGTCGGCATTCTCCAGCTCCAGTCCCGCGAAGTGGTCGATAACCGAGAACAGCCACCACGTGCTGAGCGGCATGAACAAAAGCCACCATCCGCCCATCGTCGCCACAAAAACGATCAGCGGGATCAGCAAAAGGCACAGCCAGAATGGCAATGCGCGGTGTAGTTTTGCCATGGTGGCCGGTGCGATCATTCGGTCTGCCCTTGCGGTTTGCCGGTAAATTCAACCTTTGGCCAGGTCGGCGTCAATAGTGACGCCACGACCCAGGTCGAAAGCTTTGCGAAAGACTGTAGGCAAAGTGCTTGGCGAAAATTGGGCGCGCGGCACGAATTCCCCGCGTTCCGGTGTCGCATCTTGTGAGACATCTGCCACGCGCAGCGCCATGCGCAGGTGGAAATGGGTGAAGGTGTGGCGCACCTCTGCACCCGGATCGTGCCAGTGGGTTGCAAGAGGGGGGGCCTCGGTCGGGGCGTCGTTCCATTCGGATGTGGGCAAAGCCAGCATCCCGCCCAGAAGACCTTTATCGGGCCGGGTTTCCAGCAAAAGCGCACCGTCGGCGCGGCGGGCAAAATAGACATAGCCGAAGCGCGTGGGCTTGGTCTTCTTTGGCAATTTGCGCGGCAGCTCTGCGGCTATCCCAGCTTTGCGGGCAGCGCAGGCGGACATGAGGGGGCAGATGCCACAGGCGGGCGATTTCGGCGTGCAGATGGTCGCGCCGAGGTCCATGAGCGCTTGCGCGTGGTCCCCGGGGCGATGGGTCGGGGTCAGGCGCGTCGCGTGCACCTTGAGCGTCGGTTTGGAGGTTGGCAAAGGCTCTTCGACGCAAAAAAGACGTGACATGACGCGTTCGATATTGCCGTCCATGACCGGGGCTGGACGGTTGAACGCGATGGAGGCGATGGCGGCCGCCGTGTAGGGGCCGATGCCTGGTAGGGTCAGCAGGCCTTCTTCGGTATCGGGGAATGCGCCCCCGTGATCCGCGACAACCACCCGGGCGCATTTGAGAAGATTGCGCGCTCGGGCGTAGTAGCCAAGGCCCGCCCATTCGCCCATGACCGCCGAATCCTCTGCTGCGGCGAGGTCTGTGACAGTTGGCCAAAGCGTCGTGAACCGCTCAAAATAGGCTTTTACGGCGGCAACGGTTGTTTGTTGCAGCATGATTTCGGACATCCACACGCGGTAGGGATCGGCCATAGCGTCGGATCCGGGCGGCACACGCCATGGCAAAACACGGGCGTTGGCGTCATACCACGCCAAAAGTTCTGCTCCGATAGCCTCTTCACGCATGCGTTATCCAACCTGTGACGCTTGTTATTGGTTAGCACCTCATGAACGCATAGAGTGCGCGTGACGAAAGGATCAACCTGATATGGCGCAAAGCCCGGCCAAACAGACGAACACACCGCCCCGCCGGATGCGCGGGTTCGAGAAGGCTGTCTCGCTTGTGGGGCCTGAGTTGCGCAGTACGGCTGAGAAGCGTGGATTTGCCGAAACGAAGCTGCTGACCCATTGGGCTGAGATTGTGGGGCCGGACATTGCCGAAATCGCTCTGCCCCTGAAGATCAAGTTCGGACGTGGATTTGGTGGGACGTTGCAAGTCCTGACCACCGGGGCGAACGCGCCGATGCTTGCGATGCAGAAAGAGATAATCATCACCCGAGTGAATGCCTGCTACGGCTATTCCGCGATCAAGGATGTGCAGATCACTCAGACGGCGCCCACGGGATTTGCCGAAGGGAAGGTCGCCTTTGATGGCCCCAAAGCCGGCACCAAACCTGCGCCGGACCCCGCGCGGCTGTCGCGTGCGACACAGGATATCAACACCATCACCGACCCGACCCTGCGCGATGCCTTGCGCAAGCTGGCGGGGAACATAGTTACCAACACAACGAATTCGAACACCTAAGGAGATCACGATGCATCGCAGAGCCATGTTGTTGGGCGGCGCAACCGGCCTTTTGGGCGCAGGCGGCTATCTGTACTGGCAGAACAATGGTGGCCAGGCCCCGGACAGTGCTGCTGACTTGCTGCCGTTCCAGCCCGCCAATGCGCAGGAAGTGACTGGCGATTTGCCCGAAGTCATCGAGATGAGCAAAGGCAACCCCGATGCGGCAGTCACGCTGATCGAATATGCCAGCTTTACCTGCCCGCATTGCCGGAACTTCCACCTGAACGTCTATCCGGATCTTGAGGCCAACTATATCGAGCCCGGCCTGATCAACTTCATCTACCGTGAGGTTTATTTTGACCGCTACGGTCTTTGGGCCGGGATGATGGCGCGCTGCGGCGGACCGCTGCGGTATTTCGGCATTGTTGATCTGCTCTATGAACAGCAGTCGGAGTGGGCTTCTGGCACGCCTGCCGAAGTGGCTGAAAACCTGCGCCGCATCGGGCGCACAGCGGGTCTTTCGAACGAAGAGCTTGATGCCTGCATGACCGACGCCGCGATGGCAGAGGCGATGATCGCCAACTATGAGGCGAACATCGAAGTGCATGACATTCCCGGGACACCCGCGTTCGTTCTGAACGACGAGATGCATGGCAACATGAACTTCCAGGCGCTGAGCGGCTTGATCGATGCAGAGCTTGAGGCCGCGGGCTAAGCGTTAGCTACCGGCTGACAGAATACGATCGAGGGCCGCATCCAGCGGCCCTTTTTCATTGAGTCGCAACCGCACGGGCAAGGTCATCACGCGCTGGCGGAATTCAGGCTTCAGGCGCACAGCGTCCTTTTCGGTGGTGACGACCTGCGCGCCGCGCATGTCGGCCTCGCGCAGGAGCCGTGCCATCAGCGTATCATTGAGCGGTTGATGATCGGGCAGGGCGTGGGCAGCGTGCAGATCGGCCCCGAGACCGCGCAGAGTTTGAAAGAACTTCTCCGGATGGCCGATGCCCGCGAAGGCAAGAACCGGCATACCGTCCAGCGGCAGGCCGGTGGGCAGAGGCACAAGCTCTCCGGTCAGATGCGGGACGGTCACGGCATGCCCCCAACGCTTGGTGAAGCGAGCTTGGGCAGGTTCCGCCCCGATGGACAAAAGCAGGTCAGCGCGGGCCATGCCAGTTTCGACCGGCTCACGCAGCGGGCCTGCGGGGATCACCCGGCCATTGCCGAAGCCGCGCCATGCGTCCACCACGACGATTGACAGATCATGGGCCAGTGATGGGTTCTGAAAGCCGTCATCGAGCACGATAACCTGCGCCCCGGCCTTCACGGCTGCACGTGCCCCTGCAGCGCGATCTTGCGCGACCCAAGTGGGCAGGAAGGCGGCCAGCAATAGCGGCTCATCGCCCACATCCTCGGCGGTTTGGTCACGCTCAACGACACGGGTGGGTTCGGTAACGGTGCCGCCATAGCCACGGCTCACCACATGGGCGGTAAGGCCTCGGTCGCGGAGGTTTTCGGCCAATGCGATCACGGTGGGCGTCTTGCCGGTGCCGCCTGCGTTGATGTTGCCAACGCAGATGACCGGCACGCCGACCGCGGCACGCGGACCATTGGCTAGACGGCGCTTGGTGCCTGCCGCATAGAGCGCGCCGAGGGGCGACAACAGCGTAGAGGCAAGACCCGCCGGTTGGTGCCAGAATCCCGGCGCGCGCATCAGGCAGCGCCTTCGCGTAGTGCGCGTATCTCGGCCTCGTCGAGCGTGTCCGTGATGAGGGAAAGCGCCCGGTCGGTCACATCCGCCCCGTCTGAAATCACGCTCCACGCCGCCGCTGCCATACCGGCGGCTTCCTCAGGGCTGAGCAGGGTCACGACGTGATCGGCCAACTTCTCAGGGGAAGGCACCAGCCGCGCGGCCCCGGCCTCGCTGAGGCGCTGATAGATGTCGACGAAATTGGTGACGTAGGGCCCGTGCAGGATAGCGGAGCCAAGGGCCGCAGGTTCAAACGGATTGTGACCGCCGATGGCCACAAGCGAGCCGCCAACGAAGCTGATCGGGGCCAGGCGATACCAGAGCCCCATCTCGCCCATCGTATCGGCCAGATAGACCTGTGCGTCGTCGGAGAACCCCTCGTCCGCCGCACGGCGCGTAAACCGCCAGCCGTCGCTTTGCAGGAAGTTTGCCAGTTCATCCCCACGTTCCGGGTGGCGCGGCACAAGGATCAGCAGCAACCGGGGCGAAGACCGCATGGCGATCCGATGCGCGCGCAGGATCAGCTTTTCCTCGCCCTCATGGGTGGAGGCCGCAAGCCACACCGGGCGACCAGCCAAGTCATTGGCAAGCTCGGATCGCATATCCTCATCACAGGGCAGGGCAGCGGCCCCTTCCTTGAGCGTGCCAAGCACCTTCATCCGATCAGAGGGCATTCCAAGGTGGCGCAAATAACTTTGCGTTAACTCATCCTGCACCAGTGCGACCTGAAAGCGTTGCAACAGATTGCGGACGACACCTTTGGCAAAACGCCATTTGTCGTGGCTGGCCTTGGACATGCGGGCGTTCAGCAGAAGCATCGGAATGCCGCGCGCGTCGGTTTCGACGACCAAGGCGGGCCATAGCTCACTCTCCGTCCAGATCGCCAGATTGGGGCGCCAATGATCGAGGAACGCAGTTACGAAGGCCCTCGCGTCGAGTGGGGCGTAATGGTGGATCGCGCGGTCGGGCAAGCGGTCGGCCATCACCTCGGCGGAGGTCACTGTGCCTGTGGTAACAAGCACATGGGCATCGTCACGTTCTTCCAAGACGCGGCGTACCAACTCCAGGATCGCCACGGCCTCGCCCACGGACGCCGCATGAAACCAGATCAGTGGGCCATCGGGGCGCGGTTGGCTGGCGATGCCACGACGTTCATCCAGCCGCGCGGCATCTTCTTTCCCTTTGGCGACGCGTTCGCGCAGCTTGCGCTCAGCAAACGCGCGTCCGCCTCGGGCGGACCAAGCCATGTAGAGGCCAAGGAGGATGGAACGCGCCATGGGTTAGGCTTCAGCTTCCCAGTTCCTCGGTTGAGGAGGCTTCGGCCTCTTCATCCCGCAGGCGGTGAATATGGGCGATGAAATAGCGCATGTGAGCGTTGTCGACGGTGCGCTGTGCCTCGGATTTCCAGGCGTTGTAGGCGCTGTCGTAGTCCGAGAACATGCCGACGATGTGGATGTCATCGACGTTTTCGAATTCGGTCTTCTGCGGGTCGACGAGTTCGCCGCCGAAAACAAGGTGCAGGCGTTGGGTCATGGGAGGTCTCCGGTCGTTCTGGATGCTGCGTGAACCCTTAAGCCCGCCAGCCGGGGCGTCAAGCAAGCGCCTTGTTTTGAGCGGATAACGCAAACGTGGGGGTGGGGTTTCCCTGCCTCGCGGCGGGTGCAGGAAAGGTCCATATTCATTCTATCGAAACGGAGGCCTTTCCAATGACCAAGACCTTTTCCGCACTGACCGCAGCGCTCGCAATTGCCGCGTCGCTTGCTGCAACCTCCGTTCCCGTCGCCGCTGATAGGTTGAGCACCGACATCGACGCCACCATTTCTGGCACCGATCTTGGATCTGGCCGTATTTCGAGCGGTGACATGGAGTCGGGCCGGGTCTCCGGTCTGGACCTTGGTTCGAGCCGCTAACAGCCGATTGCGTTGAAAGGACATTCAGATGGCCAAGACCTTTTCCACATTGACGGCGGCCCTCGCGATCACTGCCACGCTGGCGGCATTCTCGGCCCCGGCGCAGGCGTTCATCTTGGGCGGTGACGGCCCCAGCATCTCTTTGCCGTCGGGTTCTGATCGTGGCCCCGGTGGCGTGTCCACCATGGATCTCGGTTCCGGTCGGTAGTCCCCTGACCGGCATATAGCGGAGCGGTCCCTCGGATCTCTCTCCCTCTCTCCGACGAGGGGCCGTTCCGCCAAATAACCAAATTTCTGCCTTCCCCCGGCCCCCGGCGCGTCCTCCCCTCCGCGCCGGGGGCTTTCCTTTTGGACGTTGGGGGTAAGGAGAGCCTTACTCGCGCAGTCCCGCACACAGGGGTAGTGTTGAAGGGTAAGTACGGAAGACGAACGGAAGATTTCGCCATCCCCCATTTTGAAGATCAGATAGCTGCCATGACCCTTCGCATATCCCTTGTTCTCCTGGCCTCGCTTCTGTTCGTCACCGTGCTTGCATCCCTCTCCGTTCCCGCAAACGCCTATGGCGTGACCCTTGAAGAAGACGGCCCTGCCTCTTCCGCGCGGATGATGTCCGCAGGTCCGTTGAACGTGATCGTGTTTGAAATGTCCGAGCGCTAAGCGCGCTGCGAGACGAGTGCGCCGTGAACACCCGGCGCACCTGCCAGAACCCCGTCGACCTGAGCACTTGCACCATTGAACACAAGCGGTGCGCCCCGGCCTGTGGTCGCGCGGCCACCCGCTTCCTCAATAATCAAAGCGCCGGCGGCGATGTCCCATTCCCATGTTGGGCGGAACGTCATCATGCCGTCGAAACGGCCTTCGCCGACCAATGACATGCGATAGGCGAGCGAGGGGCGATAGGCGCGCCCAACGTTGGGGATGCCTTGGGGCCAATGTTCGGGTTTGAAGTTAGCTTTCGTGGTCAGGAAGGTTGCATTTGCCGGATCAATGGCCGCTGTCACTCGCACAGGTGCGCCATTTAACGTGGTGCCTTTGCCCATCGCCGCTGCGTAGAGTTTGTCGCGCATCGGCAGGAAAACGACCCCCGCCGTGACTCGCCCGCTTCGGACGACCGACAAGGAATGCGCGAAACTGCGCCCACCTTCGATGAAGGCGCGGGTGCCGTCGATGGGATCGCAGATGAAGACATGCTCGGATGAAAGGCGCGATTGGTCATCCTCGGTCTCTTCCGAAAGCCAACCATAGTTGGGCCGCGCGCCTAGAAGGGTTTCGCGCAGCATCGTGTCGATGGCCAGGTCAGCCTCCGTCACCGGGCCTTCGGCGCCCTTGTCCCAAATCTGCGGGTCTTGCTGGAAGAATTGCTTTGCGATGTCACCTGCGCGCAAAGCGGCTTCGGTCAGCAGGGAAAGGTCGTCTTCAAGCCCCGGCAATCGTCAGTCCTTCGACAAGAAGCGAGGGCACCACGCGGCTGAGGTGTGGGCGCGCATCGTTTGCGGGCACGATGGAACGCAGCATGTCCTTGAGGTTTCCGGCCACGGTGCATTCGTTGACGGGATAAGTGATCTCTCCGTTCTCGACCCAGAAGCCCGATGCGCCGCGAGAGTAATCGCCGGTGGTCGCATTGATCGAGGAGCCGATCATCGAGGTGATCAGCAGGCCCGTGCCCATCTGCGCCAGCAGGTCGTCGCGCGTCTCGTCGCCAGCCGTCAATCGCGCGTTTCCCACGCTGGGGGCGGGCGGTCCGCCGGTGCCGCGGCTGGCGCTGGACGTTGAGGGCATTCCCAATTTGCGGCCCGTGGCCAGGTCGAGGGTCCAGCCGGTCAGCACGCCGTTTTCCACAATCGCGCGGTTGCGTGTCGGCAGGCCTTCGGCATCAAACGGACGGCTACCGGATGTGCGCGGGCGGTGTGGTTCTTCGATGAGGGAAAGGTGTGCGGGTAAGACCTGCTCCCCCAGTAGATCCCGCGCCCAGGACGCGCCCCTCGCGATGGAGGTGCCGTTGGTTGCCGCCAGCAAATGACCGATCAGGGCGGAGGAGATGCGTTCATCATAGAGCACCGGAAACGCGCCGGTGGGCGGCTTTCGTGCCCCGGCCCGCTCCACCGTGCGTTCGGCGGCGATGCGACCAACTTCTGCGCCATCCATCAGGTCGCCCAGATGGTTGCGCCCGTCGCCAAAGTAATCCCGCTCCATCCCCGTGCCTTCACCGGTGATCGCCACGCAATAGACGCTGTGATCCGTGCGCGCATAGCCGCCCGCGAAACCGTTGCTTGCGGCCAGATGGATGCGACGGCGGGAGTATCCGGCACCTGCGGTTGAGACCTGGGAAATACCATCAACGGCCATCGCTGCGGCTTCAGCTTCAAGCGAGCGGGCCTCAAGCCCCGCCGGGTCGGGATCTTGCCCTGGATCATACAAGTCCAGCGCATCGCCGTTGCGTGTGTCGGACAACATGTCCGCGTCGGCCAGGCCGATGTGGGGGTCTTCGGGGGCAAGGCGCGCCATGGCCACGGCGCGTCCGGCCATCTCTGAAATAGTGCTCGGTTCGATGTCAGAGGCTGATACGCAGGCTTGCCGTTGACCGACCAAGACGCGCAGACCCAGTTCGATCCCTTCCGACCGCTCGGCCTTTTCCAAGGCGCTGTTCAAAACCTCGATGCTGATCGCAGTGCCATCGACTGCCAGCGCATCGGCAGCATCGGCCCCCGCGGTTTTCGCAGCGGTCAGCAACGCTTCGGTCAGTGGCGCAAGGTCGGACTGGTTCATGGATTTCCCCCGGATCGCGTGTTGCCTTGGACCTAGGGCGTGTTCCTGTGGCCTGCAAGCGAAACGGCCCGATCCTTTTCGGGACCGGGCCGTTTAAAGAATATGCGTATCGCGCTTACTGCAGCGGAATACCGTTTGCAGTGATCGAGCCGTCTGCCCCGAATTGAACCGTCGTCTCCAACGTATCGGGCGTGGCACCGGGACGCGCAAAGACATTTGCCATGCCGCGCACAAAGGCACCTTGGTCGTTTGGCACAAGACCACCGGCCATGAGCGCGTCCAGGAGCGCGTTGCCACCGGACAATTGAAGCTCGGCCGCACCCACAGGCATCGGTTCGATCTGGCCCGGTGCGAAGGTGAAGTCAGCCGTGCCGGTCAATTCAGCCCCACCGACACCAAGCCGCAACTCACTGACATTCAGCGCGCGGAGCTCACCCGGAGGGCCAGTCAACTCTTCGGGGTCGAGGTTCATCAGGTCCATGAACAATTGCACCTGCCCGGTTGCATCAAGGATCAGGCTGGCCGGATCGCGTGGGATGGCACCTGTCGGATCCATCATGGCCCAGATGCCGTCACCGGCTGTCAGACCCTGGTAGGCAACGCGCACAGACACGTCTTGGGGTGTGTCGCCAGCGGCCAAGGGGATCGCGAAGGCGATTTCCGACGATTCTACTGAGACCTCAACCGGGACCGGAAGATCCGCGGCCGCGATCTGCGTATTCATGCCCTGCGCGGCGATGTCGTAGGATATGGCGCTGTCATTAAACCCAAAGCCAATGCTGCCACCCTCATTGGCGTAGGCGACGGCGAATAACTCACCCACATCCTCAAACTGGAACTCCAGCGCGAAGGAGTCGTAGGTTGTGGTGCCGGTTAGCTCCAAACCTTCAGGCAACCCGTCCGTCATTTGGTTTAGTGCGGCCAGCGACAGGAACGTGCCGGCGCTGACACCCTCCGCCGGGCCCATGAGCATTCCGGCTTTCAAGCGCCCGGTTTCCCCGGGGGGTGGAAGGATTTCCAGCGACATCTGCATTCCGCCCATGGAACCCGTGCTGTCAAAACGCATCGTCTCAGGGCTGTCGCCTGTGACGGAATAGGTGCTTTCCAGATCAGTGATGACCATGTCGAGGTCGATGCTTGGCGGTTCACTGCCACCGCCCCAGATCGCGCCTTCGGTCAAGATGATGCGATCGGCGCTGTAGGTGTAGGTCCGGTTTCCGGGATCTCCGGAGACGCGCACATCCAAACCTTCATGGCGCAGCTGCACCTCGATGTTGCCGGGAGGGTCCCCGTCGTCATCTACGTCAAAGGTGAAAGTGGTCGAATAGAGTTCCGAGAAGGTGATGGTGACTGTGCCATCGGGGTTCTCGGTCATCTGGATTTCGTCAATCGCCGCGCGGGTCGAGACATCATCATCGGCGTAAGTGGAGGTGAAGTTTGTCAGGGTCAGGCCTGTGTCAGTCTCGGTTACCGTGGCGTTCAGAGTCTGGCCCGTCACTGTGGCCTGGGCCTGCCATTCGGCCCAAAGGTCGGCAGCCAGCGTATCTGCAAGGGCGGGCGAGGCGGCCAACATGGCCAGTGTCGAAAGGGAAAAAGCAAATCGGGTCATCAAAGCGGGGCTCCATCAACGGGAAAGCGTGTGCGACAAGGTCGGACGCCTTTTGGCTTCGGTCAAGTACGGATCACCTTAGGGTCTGGCCCATGGCCCGCGCCATGGTTAGGATCAGGCGCTGGATCACAGGACCAATGCACCAAGGAGGGTCATGCCAATGTCTCATGCTGTTTCGGGAAAAGTTGTTGCTATCACAGGGGCAAGCCGCGGGATCGGTGCAGCCGCCGCACGCGAATTTGCATCGCTTGGCGCGAAGGTGGTCCTGCTGGCGCGGGGCCGTGAAGCGATTGTCGGATTAGCGGGCGAGATTGGCGATGCGGCCTTGGCTGTGCCCTGCGATGTGGCACGGTATTGGGAGGTTGAAGCGGCGTTCAATGCCGCCGTCGAGGCCTTTGGCGCGTTGGATGTGGTTATCAACAATGCGGGCGTGATCGAGCCTGTCGCGCGCATTGAAGACACTGATCCAGAAGCCTGGGGGCAGGTGATCGACATCAACCTCAAAGGCACGTTCAACGGCGTGCGAGCGGCATTGCCCCACATGGCAGGACGCGGCGGCACGATCATCGGCATCTCCTCGGGTGCGGCGACGAGCGCGTTGGAGGGATGGTCGCACTATTGTTCCTCCAAGGCGGCAGCGCTGATGCTGACCCGGTGTCTGCATAAAGAAGAAGGCGAAAAGGGCATCCGCGCTCTTGGTCTGAGCCCTGGCACGGTGGCTACCCAAATGCAGCGCGATATCAAGGCGTCCGGCGTGAACCCGGTGAGTGCGTTGGAATGGGAGGATCATATTCCCCCCGAATGGCCCGCCAAGACCTTGGCGTGGATGTGTACGGCTGAGGCGGATGCTTATTTGGGTGGTGATATCTCGCTGCGGGATGAGGGCATTCGGGCGAAGGTGGGTTTGATTTGATCGACGTCACGGATCGCGATGGCCTGCTGACTGTCACCTTGAACCGGCCAGACAAGGCGAATTCGCTGACGGCTGAGATGCTGGACTCATTGGCTGTTCTTCTTGAAGGGGCGGACCCGCGTGCGGTCATCGTGACCGGGGCGGGGGAGAAGGTGTTCTCAGCAGGCGCAGATTTGGACGAAGCGCGGGCCGGGCTTGCGACGTCTCCTTTGTGGGAGCGCGTCTCTGGCGCGTTAGCGGCTCTGCCTTGCCCGACGATTGCGGCGCTGAATGGCACCTTGGCAGGAGGGGCGTTTGGTATGGCACTGGCCTGTGACATCCGCTTGGCCGTACCGGGGGCGTCGTTCTTTTACCCTGTGGCGAAGCTTGGGTTTCTGCCACAACCCTCCGATCCGGGGCGGCTGGCGGCATTGATTGGTCCTGCGCGCACGAAGCTTTTGCTGATGGCGGGCGCGAAGCTATCGGTGGAAGAGGCGCTGGCGTTTGGCTTGGTGGACAGGGTCGTGGAGCGGTCGGATCTATTGGCTGATGCTGAAGCGCTCTGCGGTCCTGCCCTGACGGGCGATGCCGACAACGTCCGCGCAATCAAAGCGATGGTGCCCTGATCAATCGCTCCTCCGGCTTGCAGCCGTCCTCGCAGCTTACCTGTGTTTCCAGGCGCGGCGTCCGCCGGTGGTTTTGGAATGAAACTCGGGCGGACGTTTGGCGATCCAGCGGACGAACTTTTGAAGTTGCGGATGCGCCCGCAAAGCCTCGGGCGTGTTGTACACCCGCGCCAATTCAGCCTCGGAGATCGCGGCATGTACTTCGTTGTGGCAAATCTGGTGCATCAGCACGACTGGCCCACCCTTGCCGCCGCGCAGTTTGGGCACAAGGTGGTGCAGGCTTTGCTTGACACCGGGCGGGATCGGGCGATGACACAGGGGACAGATCGGAGGGTCTTCCATGGCCGATGAGAATGGCGCAACTCGCGCGGATGACAAGGTGGATGCGTTAGTCGTAGGTGCGGGTCCGGCAGGGCTGATGGCGGCGGAGACGTTGGCGAAATCTGGGCGTAATGTGTTGATATGTGAGGGGAAACCTTCGGCTGGGCGCAAGTTTTTGATGGCGGGGAAGTCGGGGCTGAACCTGACGAAAGACGAGGACCTTAGCCGGTTTGTCCGCGCTTATGGGGAGGCGGCGGACTGGCTTTACCCGATGATTGCGAAGCTCGATCCAGTTGAGATCATGGCCTTTTCGGAGGATCTGGGTCAGCCGGTGTTCACGGGCTCCACGGGGCGGGTGTTTCCCAAGACGATGAAAGCCTCTCCCCTGCTGCGCGCGTGGTTGCAGAGGATTGAGGCCGAGTTGCGCTTGCGGTGGAATTGGACGGGATTTGCGGGAGACGGCCTGCGGTTCGACACGCCGGATGGCGAGCGGGTTCTGCATTCAGAGGTGACGGTTCTCGCCCTTGGTGGGGCGTCCTGGGCGCGGCTTGGGAGTGATGGTGCCTGGGCGTCCTGGCTGTCGGAGAAGGGGGTAGAGCTTGCCCCGTTCAAGCCTGCGAATATGGGGATTGAGGTTACCTGGTCAGACCACATGATCCCGCATTTCGGCGCGCCGTTGAAGAACATCGCTTTGAGTGTGAACGGAAAAACCGTGAAGGGGGAAGCTGTTCTTTCGCAACGTGGGCTTGAGGGTGGTGGGATTTACACCGTTTCGGCGCCTGTGCGCGATGGAGCTGAGTTGGCGATTGATTTGCTGCCCGGACGCGACGTGGTGGAGCTTACTAGGCGGCTTTCAGGGCGGCCAAAAAAGCAGACGCTGACCAAGGCGTTGACGAAACTGGGGTTGGATGAGGCGAAGCGGGCTTTGCTGCGGGAGTTCGCGCATCCGCTGCCGGAAGACGCCGGAGAATTGGCGGCGCTGATTAAGGCGCTGCCGGTAAGGCACAACGGACCGCGTCCGATGGATGAGGCGATCTCAACCGCCGGGGGTGTCACGCAGGCGGCTGTAACCTCTGGCCTTATGCTTCGGGATTTGCCCGGTATACATGTGGCGGGTGAGATGCTGGATTGGGAGGCGCCAACGGGTGGCTACCTGATCAGCGGGTGCCTGGCGACGGGGCGCTGGGCGGGGGAACATGCGGCCCGATATTGGCGCTGAAATCGGTATAATGAACCTGTAGTGAACCTGTAGTTTTTCTGTAACTACAATTGTAGTGCAGGCTCAGCCGCCCTGAGACAGGGCACGCTTGAAGGCGGGTCGGGCGCGCATCATCTCGTTGTGGGCAATCAGCCGCTCGTTCGTGACTTCGAATTTCGCGTTCGCCGCCCACCCGACGCAATGGCTGAGGAGGATGTCTGCGATTGACAGATCTTCGCCGGCGACGAATAGCCCGTCAGCGCTCATCCGGTCCGCGACAGTGTTTTGAGTGCGAGAGAATTCCCATTTGAGGGAGTCTTTCACTGCAGGGACGCGTTGATCCTCGGGCAGGATGAAGGAGTGCCGGGCGGCGGTCCAAAGGAGGGCGTCGATTTCATCGTTCACCAGCTGCACGAAGCTGTCTTGTTGGGCGCGGGCGATGGTGCCTGCCGGGGCTGTCAGGCCTCCATGTTTGTCGGCGAGGTACGTCATGATCGCGACCGAGTCGGGGATCATCTGGCCGTCGGCCACCATGAACGGGACCTTGCCCGACGGGTTCACAGCTTTGGCCTCTGGTGATCTTGGGGCGGCTTCGATGAATTCATACGGCACGCCAAGTTCTTCGAGGGTCCAGAGCACCCGCATCGCGCGGCTGCGCACGCTTCCATAGACCTGATATGTCATCCGCGTCCTCCCCGTCCCGGCAGCATAGCGAGCCGGATCAATGTGCGTTCCATGACGGCCATTTGCGGCGCGGTGGAGGCCGAGCGCAAGGTCAGGTCGGTTTCCACCAGCATCGACAGCGCTGTTTCCAGCGCATCGCGACCCCATCGGCTGGCCTGGCGAACCATGCGGTCGCGGCGCGGGCCGAAAACCGGAGGGCGCATGGCTTGGAGGCCCGCGGCGGGGCCGTTCGGATGGCTGGCGGCCATATGCAGCGCGCGGAAATGGCGAAGGGCTGCGATGCAGAGGGAAACGGGCGTGGTGCCCTGTTGTTTGAGACGGTTGAGGATCGGGCCAATGGCGCCGGTCTCGGCCTCGGCTGTGGCGTGGAGGATGTCGTCGAGTTCGGCCTCGCGCGTCAGGGGGGCGACGGCTTCGATATCGGTGGGGGAGACGGGCGTCGCGTCGCCGCGTTTGTAGAGGCCGAGTTTATCGATCATCTGCCGGAAGTCGCCGGGTGGGACGGAGCGGGCGAGGCCTTCAAGGTCGGCCATCGCGTCACGGTCGGGTGCGGAAAGGCCTGCCTCCTTCAACCAGTCCTCGATCTGCGCGCGGTCGGGTGAGTCATCGTAAATCGCGGCGGCGTAGGCCAGTTTCGAACCTTCGAAGACTTTCCGCAGGGCTGATTTCGGCGTCAGCCGTCCGGCTGTGGCGATGATCTGGGCGTCGCCTTGCAGCCAATCTTCCATTGCGGCGGCGAAGACTTTGGAAAGGCCATCGGTTGCGCCTTCGACCAGCACGGCGCGCGGGCCGGGGAAGAAGCCCACGGCTTTCACGGCATCGAGAAGGGCGGCACCGTCGGAGCGCAGGTCTGCGCCGCTGAGCCGGGTCAGGCGCATCTCCTCTTCCGCGTTTGCGCCCAGGAGGGCGGCCATCAGGTCCTGCCGCTTCAAGGCGACACGCATGGCGTCTTCGCCGAAGATCAGGCAACCCGCGGCGGATTGGTCGGGACGTTTGAAGTAGGTGTTTGCGTCGCGGGTGCTGAGCTTCATGGCCAGCCGGGGGCGCTCGCGATCAGGCGGGTGACAAGCTGGTCGGCCAGGGCCACGGCAAGCCGGTTCTCCGCATCTCGGCGGGCGGAGGCTGTGGCGACGGGGGAGGCGGTGGTGGCGTAGGCCGTGAAGGTGGAGACTTCGCCCTGATCGACGATCTGACCCGTACCTGCGGCCCGGACGGTATAGGACATCGAGCCGATGACGTTGATCCGGTCGATGTTCTCGGATTCGTCGATGGCGAGGTCGCGCTGGCCGGTTTCGATGTTGAAATCGAGCTCGTAGGTGGAGCCGGTTCCGATCCGGTCTTCCAGCCGTGACAGAACTTCGAAGTCCAGCCGTGTTGTGGGGTCGCTCACGCGGATCTGGTTTCGGATCACTTCGCCAGAGCCCCCCGGTCCGTAGACAGGTTGGAAGTTGCAGGCCGCCAGAGGGGCCAGCAGGAGCATCAGGGCAAGGCGGCGATTAAACGACGACATTCACGATCCGTCCGGGCACAACGATCAGCTTCTTGGGCGCGTTGCCGTCCAAAGCCTTGATCACAGCGTCGTCCGCCAGCGCGATCTTTTCAACCTCTTCCTTGCTGGCGTCCTTGGCGACCTTGATCTCGGACCGGCGTTTGCCGTTGATCTGGATCGGCATTGTGACGGTGTCTTCCACCAGCATAGCCTCGTCGGCCTTGGGCCAATCGGCATTTGCGATCAGGCCTTCGCCGCCTTGGTGCGCCCAGATGTCTTCCGCCAGGTGCGGCGTGAAGGGGGCCATCATCTGGGCGAGTGTCATCACGGCCTCGCGCTGTGCCGCGTAGGAGGCTTTGGATTTCGACAGCGTGTTGGTGAAGCCGTAGAGCTTGGCGATGGCGGCGTTGAAACCGAAGGATTCGATGCCCATCGTGACGTCGTGGATTGCCTTGTGCATGGCGCGCAGGAGGTCGCCGTCGCCAGTGCCTCCGGTGGCGCGGTCCATTTCGCCGATGCGGTCGCACAGGGTCCAGACACGGTTCAGGTGCTTGTAGGAGGCCTCGGCCCCTGCGGCGGTCCATTCCACGTCACGTTCAGGAGGCGAGTCGGACAGGACGAACCAACGTGCGGTGTCGGCGCCGTATTGTTCGATGATCGCTACGGGATCGACGACGTTGTTCTTCGACTTCGACATCTTGGCTGAGGGGACGATTTCGACTTCGGTGCCGTCCTCCAGGAAGCCCTTGCCGTCGCGCAGGTCCACAGCCTCGGGGTAGTGGTAGACCGGGCGGCCATCAGCGCCGGCGGTCTTGAAGATCGCGTGGGTGACCATGCCTTGGGTGAAAAGCGCGTTGAACGGCTCGATGCTTTTGGCGGGCAGGTGGCCGGTCTTGTGCATCGCGCGGGCGAAGAATCGGGAGTAGAGCAGGTGCAGGATCGCGTGTTCAATGCCGCCGATATATTGGTCGACGTTCATCCAATACTCGGCCTCAGCCTGCGCCGTAGGTGTGTCAGCGTGGGGGGAAGTGAAGCGGGCGAAATACCAGCTGGAGTCGACGAAGGTGTCCATCGTGTCGGTCTCGCGCAGGGCGGGTGCGCCACACGAAGGGCACGGCACATCGCGCCAGGTGGGGTGGCGATCCAGCGGGTTGCCGGGGATGTCGAACGTGACGTCCTTGGGCAGTTCGACGGGCAGGTTCTCTTTCTTCTCTGGGACGACACCGCAGGCTTTGCAGTGCACCACCGGGATCGGCGCGCCCCAGTAGCGCTGTCGGGAAAGGCCCCAATCGCGCAGGCGGAATTTGGTGACGCCTTGTCCGACGCCCTTGTCCTCGCAAAAAGCGATGGCGGCATCGATGGCGTCGTTTCCGGTTTGAACCTCTTCGCCTGCGAAGCCCGCAACGTAGTGCACAGGTTCGGTTTTGGGCGGGACATAGGCCTCTCCGCCGTCTTCGGGGCGGATGAAACCCTCCTCGCTAGCTTCGGGCACGTAGGTGGAGATGACGGGTAGGTCGTATTTGCGCGCGAATTCGAGGTCGCGCTCGTCGTGGGCCGGGCAGCCGAAGATGGCGCCGGTGCCGTAGTCCATCAGGATGAAGTTGGCGATGTAGACGGGCAGTTCGGCGGCGGTGTCGAAGGGATGGCGGACTTTCAGGCCAGTGGCGTACCCTAGCTTTTCGGCTTTCTCGATGGCCTCGGCCGTTGTACCACCTTTGCGGCACTCCGCGCAGAAGGCGGCGACTGCGTCGTCCTTGGCTTCCAACTCTTTTGCGATGGGATGGTCGGGGGAGATGCCCACGAAGCTCGCGCCCAAAAGCGTGTCGGGGCGGGTCGTATAGACTTCCACCCGGTCATGGCCACCGACGGCATCCACCAGACCGAAGGCAAATTGCAGGCCGCGTGAGCGTCCGATCCAGTTCTCCTGCATCAAACGCACTTTGGCAGGCCAATCGTCCAGCCCGTCCAGCGCCTCCAGCAGCTCATCGGCCATGTCGGAGATCTTGAAGAACCATTGCGTCAGCTCGCGACGCTCAACCTCTGCACCCGAGCGCCAGCCCTTGCCGTCGATCACCTGTTCATTGGCCAGAACGGTCATGTCGACCGGGTCCCAGTTCACCACTGCGTTCTTGCGATCGATGAACCCACCTTCGAGCATGTCCAGGAACAGCGCCTGCTGCTGGCCATAATACTCCGGGTCACATGTGGCGAACATGCGCGACCAGTCGATGCCGAAGCCCAGAGGCTTCATTTGTTCGACCATCGTGTCGATATTCTCATATGTCCAATCGGCGGGGTGGCCACCCTGCGCCATGGCGGCATTTTCCGCAGGCATGCCGAAGGCGTCGAAGCCCATCGGATGCAGAACACTATGACCGGTCGACATCTTATAGCGCGCGATGACGTCGCCCATCGTGTAGTTCCGTACATGGCCGATGTGGATGCGACCCGAGGGATAGGGGAACATCTCAAGCACGTAATACTTGGGCTTATCGGCGGACATTTTCGCAAGGAACGTCCCGGCCTCATCCCAGGCCTTTTGCCATTTCGGCTCGATCTTTGCGGGGTCGTAGCGGGACATCTGATATTCCTAAGAGGTAGTGCGGACATGAAAACGCCGGGTTGAGAACCCGGCGTGTGTTTAAGCGGACAAGTCGGGCTGGTCTACAGCCGACCGTCCGCAACCCGTAGCTGACGCGCGCGGGTCAGGATTGCGTCTTCCACCTGACGGGCGGTGGCGCGGCTAACTGCGGTGCCATTGCGACCTTGCAGGGCGACGCGCAGGGAGCGGGCCTCCAACGCGGGGTCGGTCACGTAAACCGTTGCGCGATAAGCGCGGCTTCCGCCGGGAGGTGTTGCGTAGCCGAAGGCCATGATGCCGGTGAAGGGATCTGCAGCCTCCAGAGGCATGAAATCGAGGATCTCCTGCGAGGCCTGCCAGAGGTAGCTGTTTACCTCGACAGTGACGGAGGGATCGTTGTCGTTGTTGAACAGGTCGAAGATCGTTTCGCGATCGGCGTCGCGCACGATACCTTGTTCCTGAAGGCGTTGCGTTTGCCGCTCAGTGTCATTTGCGAAAATGCTATCGCCTCCACCGCAGCCGGCGAGGACACCCGCAACAGCCACCAAGGCCACGATCTTTCCCAAACGCATCATCATAATAAGACAGCCCTGCTCAAACCTGTTGCGCCGTTCTACCCAAGCTCGCCTGACGCAGCAAGGCCTGCCATTTGGCCGCTGCCGTAAACGTAATCTTCAGGGGTGGGGAATCGCACCGAGCAATGTCGCACCGATCGTCAGAGCGGACACCACTAGGAGGACGAATCGTGCGTTAGGTGGATGTGCGAGAGATGGAATCGGGTCCGGATGCGGATGAAATTCGGTCCGTTCGTGGGTCGAATCTGGAGTAGAGACTGAGAATCCGCGATTCCTGATTTCCCAACCATTTCACAGGCCTCTGTGCTTTGCGGCCTTCATATTAGGACGTAAAAGCGCTTTCTGGGGTTCCCGTAGACTGGCACTGTGGCATGTCTGCACCATGCGAGAGTGAACCTTTTGGGCGGTCCGGACCCTTTCTTGCAATCACCACCTCAAACGGCGAGATAGGGGCATACCCAATACGGATGTCCTGTTTTGGGGTGCACCTTCTAAGTGAACACGAGGGAAAAACCATGAAAAAGGTTCTCTTTGCCACGACCGCGCTTGTTGCGTCGGCTGGCATGGCAGCCGCAGACGGCCACGCAGGTGTGGCGCTGTCGGGCTCCGCAGAAATGGGTGTCGTCGGCGGGTCCGGCAACACTGTCACTCAATTCCACCAGGATATCGATGTCACCTTCACCCTCTCGGGCGAAACCGACAGCGGCATCACCTTCGGCGCAGCCGTTGACCTGGACGAAATCGCTGGCGGCGCAACTGGCGCAACCAACAACGATTTCGGCACTGCAGTCTTCATCTCCGGCGACTTCGGCACGCTCACCCTTGGTGACACCGATGGCGGCTTCGATGCTGGCATGCAGGAAGTGAACATCGGTTCGCCGGGTTCCATCAACGACGCAGAAACCGGCCACGCTGGTTACTCCGGCAACGCGGGCCTCGACGGCGCGTATGACGGCCAGATCCTGTCGTACTCCTACTCGGTGTCCGGCTTCACGATCACTGGCTCGATCGAGATGGATGACGACGCAACTCGCGCCGACACCTTCCCGACTGCCGCTCCGACTGCTGCACCGCTGCTGTTCAACCTGCCGATCGCCGCTGGCGACACCGACGCAGGTGACAACCTCACTGGTGACGCAGTTTACGGCATCGGCGCAAGCTACGCTGGTTCCTTCGGCGGTGGTTCCTACACCATCGGCGCTGGCTACCAGGCCGTTAACGATATGGACCCAACCACCGCTGGTGCACAGGGTTTCGACATCACCGGTATCTCGGCAACTGTCGCTCTCGACAGCGGTCTGTCGGCTGGCATCAACTACTCGGTTATCAACGTCAACAACCCCAATGCGACGTACAACTTCTCGGGTACGCACATGGCGGTTGGTGCATCTTATGCATTCGGCGACATCACCGTGCACGCCAACTACGGTCAGTTTGACTGGGATTCGACCGCAACTGTGGTTGACTCCTCGGGCTACGGCCTCGCGGCTTCCTATGACCTGGGCGGCGGTCTTTCCGCACACCTCGGTTATGGTTCGTCCTCGATCGACGCTCTGAACGCAGAAGCAACCGGTCACAACGTTGCCGACCTCGGCAACGCGGCCGCAACGCTCGGCACGTCCTCGACGTGGTCGCTCGGCGTGGCAATGTCCTTCTAATCCTAACGGATTATCGGATTACGGAGAGAGCGGGCCTTGTGCCCGCTCTTTTCTTTTGGGGGCGCGCATTTTTCGAAATGCGGGGTCTACTCAATACCGAAACGCGTTGAACTCTTTGAGTTCAGGCAGCGTTTGGGGATGCCACTTTTCGAAAAGTGCCTTAAGGACCGGTGACATGTCACTGACTGAAATCACCGCCCGCATCGAAACTGCAGCACAGGCCCATGGCCGCGATCCTGCCGATATTACCCTGATCGCAGTCTCCAAGGTGCAACCGCCGGAACGGGTGCAGGCTGTCCTTGAAGAAGGTCACCGCATCTATGGTGAAAACCGGGTGCAGGAGGCGCAGGGGCGTTGGCCCGCGTTTCAGGATCAGTTCGACGGTATTGATTTGCATCTCATCGGGCCCTTGCAGACCAACAAAGCGCGGCAAGCGGTTGAGATGTTCTCAACGATTCATACCCTCGATCGCCCCAAACTGGCGCAAACGCTCGCGCGCCTGGCGCAGGAGCGGGGGAAAAGTCCTGACCTGTTCATTCAGGTCAACACGGGCGAAGAGTCTCAGAAAGCCGGCTGCTTGCCATCCGATGCCGACGCTTTCATCGCTGATGCTCGCGCGCTGGATCTGCCAATCAAAGGCCTCATGTGCATCCCGCCAGTGGAAGAGGAACCGAGCCTCCACTTCGCGCTTCTTGCCAAGATTGCCGCCAGAAACGGGCTCACTGGGCTTTCTATGGGCATGTCGTCGGATTTCGAATCCGCGATCGCACAAGGGGCCACGCATATCCGTGTAGGTTCCGCGATCTTTGGGGAGCGTGACTACGTTTAGGTCGCAAGGGTCTCCGGCACGATCAGCCGTGTGGCGTAGCTGATCCGCGGCACGATCCAGCGCAAATGAGCGGGATTGAGACCGACACAACCTTCGGTCGGTCGACCCGGACCCCGCCATTGGTGGATGAATATTGCTGACCCGCGCCCGGGCTCTGCATCGGGCCAATTCCAATCCGTGACGAGCACGAGGTCATAGAGCCGATCCCCGCGCATCAGCCGTTCCGCTGATCCCTTGTAGGGCGCGCGCACCATGGTGTTGTAGTCGGGGAAGCGCACATCGTCTGACCAAAGATCGCTTGGCCCCACTGGCACCGCCCAATCGCATGGGCGCGCCATGCGGTCCGGTCTGAAGAGGCAGCCAACGATCCGATGTGCGCCAACGGGCGTTCCGCCATCTCCTTCGCGCTTATCCGCAACCACACCGCCGCGCCCGACGGTGAACGGCAAACGCGCACCCCAGAACCGCAAGCCTGACGGCGAGAGAACCATATCTTCGGGAGATGTCATCCCTTTAGCCAAAACAGCTGCGAGGACAGCCGGAGGCTGGAGGAGCGATTGAGCGGAGCGGGGTCACAGAAAATGCCCTGATTTCGTCCGCTTCACATCAAGATAGTGGGCGTTGAACCGGTTGGTGGGCGTCACCAGCGGCACACGTTCGACCACATCCACGCCTTCGGCTCCCATCATTTCAACCTTGCGGGGATTGTTCGTCATCAGACGCACGGCACCAAAGCCCATGCGTTTCAGCAAGCCTGCCCCAAGGCGGAAATCGCGTTCATCATCATCGAACCCAAGGCGGTGGTTAGCTTCGACGGTATCGAACCCCTGGTCCTGCAATGCATAGGCGCGCATCTTGTTGGCCAGGCCGATCCCGCGCCCCTCTTGATTGAGGTAAAGCAGAACGCCAGCGCCTTGTCTGCCCATCTCTGCCAAAGCCGTGCGCAGTTGCGGGCCGCAATCGCACTTGAGCGATCCCAAAACATCCCCTGTGAAGCAGGCGGAATGCAAACGTGCCAGCACAGGCTTTGACCGATCCGGACGTCCGATCTCAATCGCGTAGTGTTCTATCTCGCCATTGCCGGGGCGGAAGATATGCAGGCGCCCGGCCTCGCTGGCTTCCATCGGCAGCCCTGCCGCCGCGACAGGTGCAAGAGCCGGTGCGGCTGCCAGCTCTTCTGCCGCGAACCGCGCGTTCAGAACTGTCAAACCGTCCGGAACATCCGCCACTTCAACCGCGGCCACGGCGGGCAAAAGCTGAGCCGACTTTACCAAAACCAGCGCTAAGCGGTGCAGGGTCGCATCTCCATCACGCAATTCTCGAAACGGCCCGCGCAGAGGTGCGTTTAGATCGCAGGCTGGATCGGCGAGGTCGCACAGCCATTCCGCGCCAGCGTCGCGGGGCAATGCAATCCGTGCGATGTCCCCGTCGTAGACCCGCACTTTCAGCGTTGCCGCGCGCCAGCCCGTGATGGCGGCCACCACAGGCCCAAGTCCGCGCATCGCTTCAAGCCGGTCGGCCCGCGCGGTTTCTGCTGCCAGCACCATCAGCAGCCGATCTTCCCCCCGCAACACAACCGGCAATCCCACCCGCATATCACTGCGCGCGCGGGCCACCAACTCGGAAGGGGAGGGCAAAAGCGTCATCACCGACCACATAATACGTCCATGACAGAAATTGAAACATTCCCTCACCAACTCACACACGGGCGTGAGGAACGGTTACATCCGTAGACAAACCGGGCCCCTCGGGGTCATGTCCTTGCAACGGAAAAGCGAACACGGGGACGCAATCAGATGGCAAACCTCAAGAAAATCCTTCTCGTCGACGATGATGACGACCTGCGCGAAGCGCTGAGTGAACAATTGGTGATGACCGAAGACTTTGATGTCTTTGAGGCTGCCAACGGGTCGCAGGCAATGGAACGCGCCAAGGAAGGCATCTACGATCTTGTGATCCTTGACGTGGGTCTGCCCGACACCGACGGCCGCGAATTGTGCCGCCTGATGCGCAAACAGGGTGTGAAATGCCCGGTCTTGATGCTGACGGGCCATGACAGCGACGCTGACACAATCCTTGGCCTCGACGCGGGCGCCAATGATTACGTCACCAAGCCGTTCCGCTTTCCGGTCCTTCTGGCTCGCATTCGCGCGCAGTTGCGCCAGCATGAGCAGAGTGAAGACGCCGTTTTCCAGCTTGGGCCGTATACGTTTAAGCCCGCCATGAAGATGCTGATCACCGAGGATGAGCGGAAGATCCGCCTGACCGAGAAAGAGACTAACATCCTCAAGTTCCTATACCGCGCGCAGGATGGCGTCGTGGCCCGCGATATCCTTCTGCATGAGGTCTGGGGCTACAATGCTGGCGTCACGACCCACACGTTGGAGACGCACATCTACCGTCTGCGTCAGAAAATTGAACCAGATCCGTCCAATGCCCGCCTTCTTGTGACCGAATCGGGCGGCTATCGTCTGGTTGCGTGAACAGTAATTCAGTACCCGTCGATGCCCGGGTTACGGCATCATCTCTCCCTGTTGACTGGCCCGGACCTCGCGTCCGGGCTTTTTTTTGAGAAAGCGCTTTACCTCAGGTGGACTTGAGGAATTATCAAGAGAGTCGACCTAAGAAACAGGAGCCGACACATGCAAGCCCACCTCGAACATCTCAACGTCACCGTGCCTGACCCCAAAGCGACAGCAGACATGCTGAGCAGGTTATTCGGGTGGCACGTTCGCTGGCAGGGGGCGGCCAAAGACGGTGGCTATTCCGTGCATGTCGGAGGTGAGAACAGCTACCTGGCGCTCTACGCGCCGGCGACGCCTTTGAGCGATGCGACTGACAACTACGCGCACGTCAATGGGCTGAACCATGTGGGCGTTGTGGTCGGGGATATTGATGCCACGGAAACGCGTGTGAAGGAGCTTGGATATACGCCATACTCCCACGCAGATTACGAGCCAGGCCGCAGGTTCTATTTCCACGACGATAATGGTCTGGAGATCGAAGTGGTGCAGTACTGAGACCGGGTTACGCGCGGGGCAGTCGCAGCCGCGCGACCCCATAGGCGAACAATGCCACGAATGCCCCCGCCCCGATCAGGAACACAAGGCGCAGGGCATCTTCACGGCCCATGGAGGGCTCGGCCACGGCCATAATCCAACCGCCCGCCAATGCGCCGATGGGCATCATACCCCAGCCGAAGAAGCGGTAGATGGAATTGACCCGACCCAGCAGTGCGTCGGGGATGACCCGTTGCCGGTAGGACACCGTCACCACGTTCCATAGGACCGCCACGAAGGTTTCCAGGAACAGCATGGCCACGGCAAGCGGGATTGAACTGAATAGATAGAGGCCCAGGAAGGGGATTGGCATGAGCGCGAGCGCAATCCACAAACTGCGCTCTGAGCCGAAGCGGCGGGCCAATGTGGGGCAAATTAGTCCGCCCGCTACGCCACCTGCGGCCCCGGCGGTCAGCAGCAGGCCGTAGCCGACGGCCCCCAGGCCAAGCACCTCCTGCGAATAAAGGACCAACACAGTGAACCCGGCCATATGTGCCGCGTTCAAGCCGCCAAGGATGAGCGCCAGTTGCAGGATCACCTTGTGCTGGCGCAGCCAATCCCACCCTGCGCGCATCTCGCGCCAGAAGCCTTCTCGCTCAGAGACGATGGTACGCACCGGAAAGGCGATGGCCCAAACGGCCCACGCCGCCAGGGCAAAACCCACGGCCTCAAACACAAACGGAGCAGGGACGGCCACGGCGATCAGGAAACCGGCCAATGGCGGGCCCACGAATTGGCCCATCACCTGTTCGACAGACCAGATTTGTCCGTTCGCTTCCTCCAGACGGTCCTTGTCCACGACGCTTGGAAGGGCGGTTTGCGCCGCGTTGTCCCGGAAGACCTCGGCCGTGCCCATCAGAAAAGCCAAGGCCGATAGACCTGCAATCATCCACACTGCTTGCGTGCCTTCTGCCCCCGTGGGGCCGGTCAGGATCAGGGCCACTACAGCCATCGCCAGCGCCATCCGCGCGAGATCTGCGCGCACCATCATCTTTTGGCGGTCTGCTCTGTCGGTCAGAACGCCAACCGGCAGCGACCAAAGAAACCACGGAATGCGAGTGGCAAATGCGACAATTGCCAAAGCGCGTGGATCGGTTGTGATGAGGGTCGCGAGCCAGGGGAAGGCCAGTACGCCGATCCCGTCCGAAAGGTTCGCCAATCCGGCCCCGGACATCATCAGGCGGAAGTTGCGGTTTTCTCGGATCAAGGCGGGCATTGACGGGTCTCCTATACCGAAAGCTTGCACAGAGGCTGATGGCGGGCACAATGCGGATCATGCGATTTCTTCTGCGCCTGATCCTCGCGATTGTTCTGCTGACCGTTCTGGCATTGACCGGTCTGCGCCTTGCCGCGCATCTGCGTGAGACGGACTACGCCGATACCGCGCCGGACATCGGGCGGCACGTGTCTACGGCACAGGGCGAGACCTTTTCGATCGCCATGGGACCGCCCGATGGGGAGGAAGTGTTACTGATCCACGGCTCGGTCGGATGGTCTGGCACTTGGATGCACACGTTGGAGGAATTGGCCGACGCGGGGTATTTCGCCGTCGCTATCGACGTGCCGCCCATGGGGTATTCCGGGCGTCCGCCTGATGCTGATTTTGGGCGGTCGTCCAATGCCGAACGCATCTTGGCGTTCATGGATGCGCTGGGAATGCAGCCGCACCTGGTGGCCCATTCCTTTGGCGCGGGGGCAGCTGTTGAGGCCGTGATGCAGCGCCCCGATGCCGTGCAATCCCTGACAGTTATTGCAGGCGCCTTGCCGCTGGACCCGACCGGAACGGAGGAGTTGCCCGCCTACCTGCGCCCGGTCTGGCTGCGCGAGGTTGCGGTATCGGCTACAGTGACCAATCCACTGGTCTCTCGCCCGCTGTTGCAGGCCTTCCTGCACCGAGATGAGGCCGCGACCGACGAGGTTCTCGAGACGCTTTCGCAACCCGCCACCCAGCAAGGCTCAACCGAGGCGCTTGCGCGGTGGCTGCCTACACTCCTGATCCCGCCTGTCGGGTTGCCCTCCACCCAATCGGAGGCTTACCGGATCCTCGACGTGCCCACGGCGCTGATCTGGGGGGCGGAAGATACGACCACACCGCTGTCGGATGGCGAAAACCTTGCCGCGCTGATCTCGGGGGCAACGCTCACCGTGATCCCGGATGTGGGCCACATCCCTATGATCGAGGACCCCGAAGCGTTCGACGCGGCTTTGCTTGCTGCGCTCGGGGATCTCTCCACGCGATAGCTCCGCGCAACTCTGGCCATCCGTCATCCACTCAGGTGTGCCATCTGCCTCTGGACACCCCAGATCACGTCCCTATCCTTCGCCCCTCACCAATAGCGGAGCCACCGATATGCCCTTCACCCTTGCCACCTGGAACATCAACTCCGTCCGTTTGCGGCAGGGCATCGTGGCCGACCTGATGACGCAAGAAGCGCCGGACGTTTTGTGCCTTCAGGAATGCAAATCCCCGGTCGACAAGATCCCCGTGGAGGTGTTCGAGGCGCTTGGATACACCCACATGGTCGCCCGTGGGCAGAAGGGCTACAACGGTGTCGCCATTTTCTCGAAGCTGCCGATGGTTGAGGCGGGCTCCCACGAATTTGCCGGGCTCGATCATGCACGCCACATCGCGGGTCGGCTGGAAAACGGCGTCACGATCCACAATTTCTATGTGCCTGCAGGTGGGGACGAACCGGACCGAGAGAAAAACATCAAATTCGGTCAGAAGCTCGACTACCTGACTGACATGCGCGACTGGGCGCACAGCGATACTCCGCAGAAGTCGATCCTTGTGGGTGATTTGAACATTGCCCCGCGGGAAGATGACGTTTGGGACCACAAGAAGCTGCTGAAAGTGGTCTCTCATACACCAATCGAGGTGGAGCATATGGCGCAGGTGCAGGATGCCGGGAACTGGGTTGATATCACCCGGCAGGATATTCCCGAGGGCAACCTTTACAGCTGGTGGTCTTACCGCTCACCCGATTGGGACAATGCCGACAAGGGCCGCCGGTTGGACCACGTCTGGTCAACGCCAGACATCTCCAACGCGGCGCATTCCAGCCGTGTGTTGCGGCATGTGCGGGGATGGGAAAAGCCCTCGGACCACGCACCGGTTTTTGCGACATTTGACCTGTGACCTTGCCCCCGGGCCAAGGCGTCCGCATATAGGCCGCAACACGCCAAACAGATGGAGCCCATGATGCTCGAATTCGGAACAGATGCCGCCGCCCCCGCCGACCTGATCAAGGACGGGACCGAGGCCTCTTTCATGGCCGATGTAATCGAAGCCAGCGCCGAGGTGCCGGTGATCGTCGATTTCTGGGCAACGTGGTGCGGGCCGTGCAAGACGCTTGGGCCGATGCTGGAAAAGGCGGTGCTAGAGTCCAAGGGCCGCGTCAAAATGGTCAAGATTGACGTGGATGCAGAACAGCGCCTGGCCGGTGCCTTGGCGCAGCAGGGTCTGCCGTTGCAGTCGATCCCAACCGTTGTGGGATTTGTGGAAGGCCGCCCGGTGGACATGTTCCAAGGCGCGGTTCCGGAAAGCCAGATCAAGGATTTCATCAAAAAGCTGACTGATATGGCCGGTAACGACGGCGGGCTTGGTGAAGCGCTTGAGGCGGCGGAAGAGATGTTGACGCAGGGCGCCGTTGCCGATGCCGCGCAGACATTCGCCGCAATCCTGGGTGAAGAGCCTGAAAACGCCGCCGCGATGGGCGGTCTGGCGCGGTCGCACCTTGCTATGGATCAGATTGATGAGGCGGAGGCGCTGTTGAACACGGCCCCTGATGCGATTTTCAACGCGCCCGAGATCGAAGCCGCGCGCGCGCAGATCGAATTGGCGCGGCAAGCGGCGGGTGCTGGGCCTTTGGGGGAGTTGGAAGCTGCGGTTGCGGCGAACCCCGACGATCATCAGGCGCGGTTTGATTACGCCTTGGCGCTCCACGCCGATGGGAATATTGAAGACGCGGTCGAACAGTTGCTGGACCTGTTCAAGCGGGATCGGGAATGGAACGACGCCGCCGCAAAGACGCAGCTGTTCACGATTTTCGATGCGCTCACACCGCAGGATCCGGTGGCCTTGAACGGTCGCAGGCGTCTGAGTTCGATGATTTTCATGTAATTGGCGGCGAACGATAGTTGCCCGAGACAAGGATCAGCCTAGGTCATTTATGATGATGTCAGCGGCCGACCTTCCCCAAACCATTCCGGTGTTCCCCTTGCCGGGTGCGCTGATGCTTCCACGTGCACGCCTTCCGTTGCACATATTCGAGCCGCGCTATCTGCAGATGCTCGACGACACGCTGAAAACCTCTCACCGATTGATCGGCATGGTGCAATCCTATGAGGCGCCGGGCAGCGGCGAGAAAATGCTGCATTCCATTGGGTGCGCGGGGCGTCTGACGCAATTCTCCGAGACCGAGGATGGGCGCTACATGATCACGCTTGCGGGCATGTCGCGGTTTCGCATCCAGCAGGAGGTGACGGGGTTCACCCCCTACCGACGCTGCGATGTATCCTGGGACGGGTTCGGTGCGGATCTTGGCCCTGCCGAAGAGGACAAAGGGTTTGAGCGGGACGGCTTCCTTGACCTGTTGGCGCGGTATTTCGATGCGTTGGCCCTGTCGACCGATTGGGAAAGCCTGAAGGAGGCGGACGATGAGTTGCTGATCAACTCGCTGTCGATGCTGTGCCCCTTCGATCCCGAGGAAAAACAGGCGCTCCTGGAGGCTCCGTCGCTAAGCACGCGGCGCGAGACCATAGTGACATTGCTGGAATTCGCCCTGCGCGCGGGGTCCGACGAAGAGCGGATGCAATGAGTGACGCGCCCGTTGATCGCCGCATGTTGGAGGCGCTCGTTTGCCCTGTGACGCAAGCGCCGCTGACCTATGATGCGGAGGCGCAGGAGCTAATCTCAAAAGCCGCGCATCTGGCCTATCCGATCCGGGGTGGTATTCCGATCATGCTGGAAGAAGAAGCGCGCAAGCTGGACTAGGGGCTTCGGTGAAGCCGCCAGCCGACGATAGCCAAGATCAAAGCAATCAGCGCGCCGACCCCTAGCATTTGCAAGCCAAGGGCCATGGCGAATTCGTAGCGATCAAAAAGGGCGTCATCAAAGCCTGCCGATCCGTCCAAGCCGTCGATCATTCCGAACAGAAAATCGTTCTGCGCAGCCATGAGCCCCGCGCCGGGCGCTGCGATCAACGTTGCGGCAACAGCGAAAAGCGCGCGGGCCATTGCGTGGCGACGGGTTTTTGCGAACCTGATCAAAGCTCCGCCCGCACCGGCCAGGAGAACACCAGCTGCCGCGCCACGCCACGCGTGGGTGATCTGGCTTGTGATCACATAGGTCAGCGCAAAGACCAGCAGGACGGTGCCAATCAGGATCGCCGGGTGACGGTCAGCCATTGGCAGGGGGGGGCGGGGGCGGCGCGGGACGACGATGCATCAGCCCGCCGATCAAGATCAGGATCAGGCCAACAATCAGGCCAAAGACCAACCCGGCGGAGGCAAAGATGGATTGCACAGCCAGGGCGCTGAATTCTTCCTCAGACAGGGAAGTCTCGTTTCCGATGGCTTGCACAGCCGCATCACCCACTTGCTCGCCCAACCCGCCGAGGCCGACGATGGGAACGACGATGAACACCGCGCCCAAGGCCAGGAATCCGCGGGCGAAGGCGATCTTGCCTGTGTCCGCGAACCAGATCAGCGCGCAGGTGCCGCCCGCTGCGATCAGCCCGGTCAGAAACGCGCCAATGCCGCCGACAATGCCGACACTGAAAAGGAAGCCGAACAATAGCGCCAATGCGCCGAAGAGGATCATTGCAGTCAGTTTGGGGCCGGACATGGGGCGAGAGGTCCTTTGGTCTTGTTATAGTCCGGTAAGTCTAGCCTGAGAAATGGCCCGCGCAATAGGTCGGGAAAACCGGGCCTTAGAGCGCGCGGCCTTGCATCAGGCGGGGAAGGTCCCCCGTCAGGCCAGCGGCCTCTCGGATGAAGCGACGGCGCAGGCCGGGTAGGGCGCTGATTGCGCCCATGCCGAGATCGCGGATTGCGCGCAGGGCGGAATTGTCGTTGGAGAACAGCCGGTTGACGCCATCGGTCGCCATCGCCAGCCCGGCCGTATCGAAGCGCCGCCATTGTTGATACCGCGCCAGAACGTTTGCGGCGGCGATGTCCTCACCCCGCCGTTTTGCATCGGCCAGCACTTCTGCCAAAGCGCCCACATCACGCAGGCCGAGGTTCAGGCCTTGGCCCGCAATCGGGTGGATGCCGTGGGCTGCATCGCCGACGAGGGCTAGCCGCTCGGCAATGAAAGACTGCGCAAGGGACAGGCCGAGGGGGTAGCTGTGGCGTTGGCCGGACAAGGAGATTTCGCCGAGAAAATCACCGAAGGCCGGGCGCAGGGCGTTAAGGAAGGTTGCGTCGTCTGCTGCCGCCAGTTCACCCGCGCGTGGCTCGGTCTCGGACCACACGATGGAAGAGCGGTTGCCGGGAAGCGGTAGGATCGCAAGCGGTCCGCCCGGCATGAAGAACTGGTGGGCGACACCGTTGTGGGGCAGCTCATGTTCCACGGCACAGACTAGGGCGGTTTGGTCGTAGCCCCAGCCCATCCGCTTGATGCCAGCGCGTTCGGCCACGCCGGAGCGCCGTCCGTCTGCGCCTATGAGCAGGCGACCATGCAAGACTTCTCCGCCGTCCAGCGTCACGCTCGCCGGGCCGCTGGTGTCTTGCGACAAAACACGCGAGCCGGGGCGCTGTGTGATCAGCGGGTTCGCTTCGACAGCGGCCATGAGGGCGCGGCGTAGGTAACGGTCTTCGAGCATATGGCCCATCGGGCCTTCTTCGATCTCGGCGTGGTCGAAATGCAGGAAAAAAGGCGCAGCCCCTTCGCCGGCGCGCCCGTCGGTGGCTTTGATTTCAAGGATCGGCTGCGCGTTTTCGGCGACTTCGTCCCAGATGCCCAAGGCGCCGAGCATCCGCACGGAAGCCAGCGCCAAGGCATAGGCGCGTCCGTCGAAATCATTCTCGGCACGGGTCGCTTCGGGCAGCGCATCCAACACGATGCTGGAAAGCCCGGTCTGGGCGCAGGCCAGCGCAAGGCAAGGTCCGTTCAGCCCGCCGCCGACGATCAGGATATCTGCATCTGGTCCAGCCATGGGCATGACTATGGGGCCGCTCCAGGGATTGTCCATGGGGCGCGGCGCCGCTAGCGTCGCTCTGCGGCAATAAGGGGCAAGCATATGGATTGGCAGCGGAAAAGCGCCTGTGACATCGGGCGCGGGATCGGCTCGGGTGAGGTCGATCCGGTTGAACTGACCGAGGCCTACCTCGATGCCGCCAAGGCGCATCCTGATGGCGAGCGCATCTATGCGCGCCGGATGCGGGAACGTGCGTTGAATGAAGCAATTGCCGCCCACGACCGCGCACATCATGGCGTGCGGCGCGGACTGCTGGATGGTGTGCCGATCAGTTGGAAAGACCTGTTCGATACGGCAGGTGTGAAGACGGAAGCCGGGTCGAAGCTTCTGGAAGGTCGCGTTCCGTCTGAGGATGCTGAAGTTTTGGCAAACGCGACCCGCGCGGGCCTTGTTTGTTTAGGTAAGACGCATATGACGGAGCTTGCGTTTTCGGGGCTTGGGCTGAACCCATCGACTGCAACTCCGCCCAACGTGAATGACCCTGACCTTGCGCCAGGCGGCTCGTCGTCGGGGGCTGCAGCATCTGTCGCCCATGGGCTTGCCGCTGCGGGCATCGGCTCGGACACGGGCGGGTCGGTGCGCCTGCCTTCGGCTTGGAATGATCTGGTCGGCTTCAAACCCACCCATGGTGCCTTGTCGCTGAACGGCGTGGTTCCCTTGGTGGCAAGCTTCGACACTGTCGGCCCGCTCTGCCGCACGGTTGAGGATTGTGCGGAGCTGTTTGCTATCATGGGCAACACCGCCGCGCCGGACCTGAGCCACAGCACGCTGGAAGGGCGGCGTTTCCTTGTTTTGCAGCCCTACAGCTCGGATGTCCGCGATGCGCCTGGGGCTGCGTTCCAATCCGCAGTTGAGCGCCTGAACAACGCAGGAGCGCAGATCGATAGCGGGGACATTCCTGCCGTGAACGAGGCGATGGAGACGACGCTTTCTTTATATACGGCAGAGGCTTACGGGACATGGGGCAAGGTGATTGAGGCCAACCCCGACAAGATGTTCCACCGCATCCGCGATCGCTTCCGGCAAGGTGCCGATGTGAAAGCCGCTGATTTTGTCGCGCTGTGGCAACGCCTGCGTGAATTGCGGGCCGATTACCCAAAAGCGACTGCGGCCTACGATGCCGTACTCATTCCTTCCGCCGCGAATTTACCGCCGAATGTCGAACGCCTCGACAGCGACGACGATTATTTCGTGACGGAGAACCTGCTGACCCTGCGCAATACGCGTGTTGGAAACCTGATGGGCCTGTGTGCGATCACCCTACCTACGGGTGTGCCTTCTACGGGTATCATGCTGATGGGCGCGCCGGGCAGTGACGCAAGGCTTTTGCGTCTGGCTGCGGCAGCGGAGGCGGCGCTGGCCTGATCTGTTCAATTTGGGCTGGCCCAACAGCCACACCTGACTGATTCCCCTCGCCTTTTTCTGGACCACGCGGCCCGGCTTCGCTATTCTGCCTCCAAACAGGGCGAAAATGACCCTGATATTGAGGCAGTTATGGTGTTCCCCGAGCGGTTTTCGAACCTTCCGGACTATGCGTTTCCGCGTCTGCGGAAGCTTCTCGACGTCCATGAACCGGGCGGCGACCCTATCGCGATGACCATTGGCGAGCCGCGCCACGCGTTCCCGCCATGGATCGCGGAGATCATTGCGCAGAACCTCAATAGCTTCGGCAACTACCCTGAAAACGATGGCACTCTGCCGTTGCGAGAGGCGCAGGCCGCTTGGCTGGCGCAGCGCTATGGCGCGACTGTTGATCCGTCGACGCAAATTCTGGCGCTGAACGGTACCCGCGAAGGGCTGTACAACGCTTGCATGGCGCTCTGCCCGGAACGGAAGAATGGTCAGCAGCCGGTCGTTCTGACGCCGAACCCCTTCTATCAGGTCTATGCCGTGGCCGCGCTTTCCGTTGGTGCAGAGCCCGTTTACCTGCCTGCCACGTCCGAGACGGGCGACCTGCCGGACTTCCATTCGGTCGATCCCGCGATCCTCGACCGCACGGCCATCGCGTACATCTGTTCGCCGGCCAATCCGCAGGGCGCGGTTGCGTCTGAGGCCTATTGGGAAGCATTGATCAAGCTCGCCGAGAAGCACGATTTCAAGATCTTCGCGGATGAGTGCTATTCCGAGATCTACCGTGAGACGCCGCCCCCCGGAGCGCTTCAAGTGGCGCAACGGATGGGCGCGGACCCGGACCGGGTGTTGGTGTTCCACTCGCTAAGCAAACGCTCAAACCTGCCCGGCCTGCGGTCCGGTTTCTGCGCCGGTGGTGTGGAAAGCATCACGCGGATGAAACTGCTCCGCTCCTACGCGGGTTCCCCTCTGCCGATGCCGTTGCAGGCAGTGGCGGAGCGTTTGTGGTCCGATGAGGATCACGTGGTGGAAAATCGCGACCTCTACCGCGCGAAATACACAATTGCCGATGAGATTTTCGCGGATGTTCCCGGATACCACGGCCCTGAGGCCGGGTTCTTCCTGTGGCTTCCGGTCAAGAATGGCGAAGAGGCCACGCTGAAGCTGTGGCGCGAAACTGGCGTTCGGGTCCTGCCCGGCGCGTATCTGGCGCGCGAGGTCGACGGGGTGACACCCGGGCACGACCGCATCCGCGTCGCCATGGTGGCTGAACAAGAAGAAATGCGCCGCGGGCTGAAAACGCTCCGTGAAGCGCTCTACGATTGAGGAGGCGAGAGAATGGCCTATCAGACCCGCAGCGGACGTGAACCGCTTCTGGACGGACACATGCACGACATTCTTGTCCGTCGCGGACGAGAGATGATCGGCATGGCGCTGGTCGGCCTGGGTCTGGCCCTGGCTGCCTTGTTGTGGAGCTATGTTCCCGAAGATCCCAACTGGATGGCGGCGACCGACGCGCAGCCTGAAAATCTGTTGGGGCGTGGCGGGGCGTCCGTGGCCGCGGTTCTCATCATGATCATGGGCTTTGCCGCGTGGGTTTTGCCTGCTGCTGCGCTGGCTTGGGGTGCGCGTTTTCTGTTTCACCGTGGTCAGGAACGTGCCCTTGGCCGCGTCCTGTTCTTGCCTATCGCAATTGCTTTGGCTGCGATCTATGCGGCAAGCCATGTGCCGCCGCAGGTGTGGCCACATAACTTTGGGGCCGGTGGTCTGTTCGGCGACACGATCCTTGGCGCGCTGCTAAGTGCGATGCCGTTCGCGCCGCAGGTTGGCATCAAGATTGCGGCTTTCGGGGCGTTCGTGGCGATGGCTGTGTTGGTGCTTTACGTACTTGGCGTGACCAAGCGTGAGCTCGGACTGACCCTGCGATTCCTGCTTGTCGGTATGGTCGCCACGGGCTCTGCCGTCATGGTTATGATGCGTAGCTTTGGGCGCGGTGTCGGGCAGGGGGCCGGTGCGACGGCCCATGCGATCCAAGCGGCCCGTGCTGCTCGGGCCGAGGCGCGCGCGAATGCGCCGGTTGCCGCAGCCGCCGCCGCCGAGCCGCGCGTTTACCGTGCCGAGGTGCCGGTGGAGCAAGACTTTGAGGTTGTTGATGACCCTTACGCGCAGCCCGCGCCCGCCGCACAGCCGACGGGTCTTTTCGCCCGGATGCCGCGCCTGATGCGTGATGCCGAGCCGCCGCTGGAGGCACCATTGCCCGAGGCTGATCCGGTTCTGGCCGAAGACTTGCATGGCGCACCCGTTGGGGAAGAACGCGTGCGGTCCCGCATCTCGGACGCCATTCGCGCCCGCGTGCGGCCTTCAGCACCGGAATCCAAGGGCAACACAATTGCCGAGATCGCGGCCCGTGCCCGCGTCACGCCCGGAACACCGTCGAAAGTGCCCGGTCTGAACCGCGCTGAGCCGCCCCTGACCGCCGCCCATGCCGTGCCGCAGGAAGCGCCTATGGCCGAGGTTGAGCCGGTTGATTTGTACGAGCCCGCTCCTGAGCCGATCCCTGCGCCGGTGGTTCCAGCACCGCAGCCTGGACTCCAGCGACGAGTCGTGCAGCAACCGACACGCAAGGCGCCCGCTCAATCGCGGCAAGCCAAGGCCGATAGCCAGCCTTCGCTGCCGCTGTCCGAGCCGGAACCTTACGAGTTCCCGCCGCTCACATTGCTGACCAACCCGGTCACGATTGAACGCCATCACTTGTCCGATGAAGCGCTCGAAGAGAATGCGCGGATGCTGGAGAATGTACTGGATGACTACGGCGTGAAGGGGGAGATCGTCTCGGTCCGCCCCGGCCCCGTCGTCACCATGTATGAACTTGAGCCCGCGCCGGGCCTGAAGGCTTCCCGTGTAATCGGCCTCGCAGACGATATTGCACGTTCGATGTCGGCACTGTCGGCTCGTGTTTCGACCGTTCCGGGCCGCACGGTGATTGGTATCGAACTGCCGAACCAGAATCGCGAGATGGTGGTGCTGCGGGAGATGCTGTCGCACCGCGATTTCGGCGACGGCAACCACAAACTGCCGCTGGCGCTCGGTAAGGACATCGGCGGGGAGCCGATCATCGCGAACCTCGCGAAGATGCCCCACCTTCTGATCGCGGGGACGACCGGTTCCGGTAAATCCGTGGCGATCAACACGATGATCCTGTCGCTGCTTTACAAACTGAGGCCCGAAGATTGCCGGATGATCATGATCGACCCGAAGATGCTGGAACTCAGCGTCTATGACGGCATTCCGCATCTGCTCAGCCCGGTTGTGACCGACCCGAAGAAGGCCGTCGTCGCGCTGAAGTGGACCGTGGGCGAGATGGAAGAGCGTTACCGCAAGATGTCCAAGATGGGCGTCCGCAACATCGATGGCTACAATGGACGTGTGAAAGACGCGCTCGACAAGGGTGAGATGTTCTCGCGCACGTTCCAGACGGGCTTTGACGACGAAACGGGCGAGCCGGTGTTCGAGACCGAGGAATATCTGCCCGAAAAAATGCCCTACATCGTCGTCGTCGTGGACGAGATGGCCGACCTGATGATGGTCGCTGGCAAAGAGATTGAAGCCTGCATCCAGCGTCTGGCGCAGATGGCGCGTGCTTCGGGCATCCACCTTGTGATGGCCACGCAGCGGCCTTCGGTGGACGTCATCACTGGCACGATCAAGGCGAACTTCCCGACGCGGATTTCGTTCCATGTAACCTCAAAAGTCGACAGCCGCACGATCCTGGGTGAGATGGGGGCCGAGCAACTGCTGGGCATGGGCGATATGCTCTACATGGCGGGCGGGTCGAAGATCACGCGTGTGCATGGGCCGTTCTGTTCGGACGAAGAAGTCGAAGAGATCGTGCGCCACCTGAAAAGCTTCGGGCCGCCGGAATATGCCTCCAGTGTGTTGGACGGGCCGGATGATGACCGCGAGAGCGACATCGACGCGGTTCTGGGCCTGAACACGGGCGGGAATACGAACGGTGAGGATGCGCTTTACGATCAGGCCGTGGCGATTGTCGTGAAGGACCGCAAATGCTCCACCTCCTACATCCAGCGCAAGCTGGGCATCGGCTACAACAAGGCCGCGCGCCTTGTGGAGCAGATGGAGGAGAACAGTCTGGTCTCCTCAGCCAACCATGTGGGTAAGCGCGAAATTTTGGTACCGGAGCAGGATTGATCCGGGGACCGCAACGGCCCCGGGTCAGGTTCCCATCATACGTTTGCGGCGTTCCTTGATCCGCTCATCTGCGGCTTTCGTGCCATCGTGGAATGAGCCGAAAAACTTGTCCCACGGGATCTCGAGCGAGCCGTAGTTACACTCGAAATACCGGTGGTGCATCTGGTGGTGAAACGTCCCCAGCTTCAGGCGGTTTTTGTCCTTCACCGCGAGCCCTTCAAAGCCTGTATGCGTCGTGGCTGCGGTCAGGGTGAGGTATTGCATGTGGAACAGAATGTGGACGGGATGCGCTGCCGCTACGAAATGGATCAGGACTGAACCCAAAAAGATCAGATGCTCCACCGGGTGCATCGACAGGCCCGACCAAGGGCCGACACTGATGTTTCGGTGATGCAGCGCATGCACGTGTTTGTAGAGGAACGGCACGTGCAGAAGGCGGTGGATCCAGTAGAAATAGAAGCTTTCCCAGACCGGGATCAGCAAGAAGAGCGTCACAAACCAGATCGGGTGAGCCGCGAAGGTCAGCATGGGCGCGTAGCCGTTGGCCATGGCCCAGAACATCAGCACCTCATAGGCCGTCCAGACCGTGACGCCGCTGGCCAGCGTCCAGAACATATTGTCCCGGATTTGCCCGCCGAGCGTGAATTGCCGCCCGTTTTTCATAAGTGGGCGCGGATCGTAGCGGAGTTTTTTGCCCTGTTTGGTGAAGGTATAGAAGTAGAGGTGTAGGCCGCCAGCAACTGCCGTCATCAGGATCAGGTTGCGGACGAACATCTCAGCAATCCACCCGAACGCGAGGGTCTGCGTTTCCTCAAGCGGGGGTTGGAACCAATAGAACGAGATGAAGGCGATGCCGACGAGGATGAGTTTCTCGGAGATAAGGAA
This sequence comes from uncultured Roseicyclus sp., assembly GCA_947500415.1. Classification (GTDB taxonomy): domain Bacteria; phylum Pseudomonadota; class Alphaproteobacteria; order Rhodobacterales; family Rhodobacteraceae; genus Gymnodinialimonas. The sequence goes on along the minus strand of CANMRT010000004.1, from coordinate 69,741 downwards.
CCACGCATTCCAGACCCATTTGAACATATCCAGCGGGCGCAGGGGCCAGGTGAAGAAGGGCGACACCTTGAGCGGCAAGTCAGGTGTGTGGTTCCAGCCTTTGAGGGGGGCGTCGCTCATCCGGGGTGCTTTCGAAATCGTAGGCTTGTCGGATCAGCTTAGGCATTGGAACGACCGTGTGGCCACAAAAAAGGCTGATCGGCTCGGAGTTGAAGGAGAGAAGCGCGCACTCAATCGCCCCTCCTCGCAGCGGTAGCATCGGCGATCACCGGCCTTTGGTTACAGGTTTTCCACCGCTGTTATCGTATAGCGGTGCGGGTATGCCTATATCTTGGGTAAGTAATTCGAATCGGAGAAAAATCCCCATGCCGATCACACGTCGCACCCTGTTGGGTGCCACCGCTGCCGCCACATCCGCCTCGCTTCTGGGGGTGCGTGCGGCCCATGCCAATGCGATCCCGCTGGGCGATCTGTCGGGCTATCTGAACGGCATTCGCACGGCGGAAAGCCCGTTTACTCAGATCAATTCAGACGGGTCAGTTTCCACTGGCACCGTGTTCATTCACCGGCCTGGACGGGTGCGTTTTGAGTATGATGGTGAAGACCTTCTGGTGATGGCGGGCGGCAGCCAGGTGGCGATTTTCGACGGTCGCGCGTCTGGTCCGCCAGAGCAATACCCACTGTCGGAGACACCGCTGCGCATCATCCTGGATCGCAACGTGAACCTGAGCCGGTCGGGCATGGTCAGCGAGCATTCGTTTGACGGCACTTCGACCCGCGTGGTCGCGCGTGATCCGGATCGCCCGAATGTAGGCTCGATCACGTTGGTCTTCACGCCGAACCCGATTGAGCTGCGCCAGTGGATCATCACTGATGAAGGTGGCCAGCAGACGACGGTGATCCTTGGTGGGATGCAAACGGGCGGGTCGATCCCCGCGCGCTACTTCTCAATCCCTCAGGAAATTCAATCCCGTAGCGGTTAGCACCGCTCCAATTGCTGACGGTAGCGCTCGGCGCGTTCTTCAACGCGACGGGCGACATCCAGAAGCCATGGCTTGGAGTTGTAGGACCCTCGCGCATAGCCGGTGTGGCCTTCGTGGTAGGCGAGGTATTGCCGGCGCGTGTCGTCGAGGGGGATCTCGTTCCGCTCTAGCGTGAGGTTCATGTACCAGCCCATGAAATCCGTGGCGTCCTCGATGTCGGTGCGGCGCGCGCGGGGGCGGTTCTGTTCTTCCTGATATTCTTCCCAGGTTCCGTCGAGCGCCTGGCTGTAACCCAGTGCGGAGCTTTGACGGCCTACAGGGATCACACCAAGGGCGTAGCGGAAGGGCGGGCGGATATCACCGTCGAAGCGGCTTTCCTGATGAATGATTGCCATTTGGACGTGCACAGGCACGTTCCAGCGCCGTTCAGCTCGCCGCATGGCGCGCCCATAGTTGGGCCGCTCGCGCAGCAATGCACATGCATCATCAAGGTTGCGGGGGGACGTGAATTCGCGTGACCCGCACGCGCCGACAAGGGCCACAAGGCCCACGGTAAAGGTTCGTCTGTACATTGGCCTGCTCTGCCTCTGATGTCACTTTTTGTGACGTTGTGGATAAGTATAGCCGAAAATGGGGCGCAGGAAAACGGTGGATTGCCGCCCTACCCAAGCAGAAACGACAATGTGACCGGAAGGGTCGCAATCGCCAGCAAGGTGGAGATGACGACAAGGCCCGCAACAGCTTCCGGCTCGCACTTGTACCGCTCAGACAGCAGGTAGGAGGTGACACCGACGGGTGTGACCATCTGCAGGATCAGGATGGCGAGTGGGAGGTCTCGCAGCCCCAGTGCCCATGCGGCGGCCAATGCAGCCATTAAGCCAATCGCGAGCTTGGCCAATGACAGGCCAAGGGCAGGCAGGGCGTTCGCCGGTTTCAGACGCGCGACTGCCGCGCCAAGGGTCAGCAGCATCAGCGGGATCCCAAGCTGCCCCATCAACCCGAGCGCATTCATGGCAATCTCGGGCGGGTTCCAATCCAAGGTCATGGCCAAGACACCGATTACGGAGGCCCAGAGGATTGGCTCTTTCAGCACACGAAAAGGGTTCGCAGCCCCGGCGACCATCCAAAGGCCAAAGGTGAACATGGCGATTGCCATGATAGCAAAGACGACCACGGCCAATCCAAGCCCCTGATCTCCGAAGGCGAATAGGGCCGGCGGCAGGCCGAGGTTTCCCGTATTGCCAAACGTCAGCGGGGCCCAGAACCCGCGTAGGTGAAAGCCAGTCAATTTGAGCAGCCCAAGCACAAGCAATGCCGCAATCCCGTAGGCCAATGCGGTGGCCGCCCCAAGTGACAGAACCGCGCCCGCGTCGATGTCGGCCTGCACCAATGCGGTGAAAATCAGGCAGGGCACGGCCAGGGTCATGGCAAGCCGGGTGACGAATTCCGTGGGGTAGTCATACCCCAGGCGCACCCAGCCAAATCCGGCGGCCCCGAGCAAAAAGACCGGCGCCGTGATCTCCAACACTGTCAGAGCGAGGTTCACAGACTGTTTCCCTTAAGTTGTGCCCGTTGGCATAGACAAACCCCGCCCGATTTCGCTAACAACCGTTGTTATACCGGGGGCTATCCATGTTTGAGACACACGCCAAATACAATATCGGCCAAGTGGTTCGACACAAAAAGCACCCGTTTCGCGGGGTCGTTTTCGATATCGATGCCGAGTTTGCGAACACCGATGAGTGGTATGAGGCGATTCCCGAAGAGGCGCGCCCGCGCAAGGAACAGCCGTTCTACCACCTTCTGGCTGAGAATGATCAGACCTACTACGTGGCCTATGTGTCCGAGCAGAACCTCGTGCCCGATGACACTGGCGAGCCTGTGGGCCACCCCGATCTGCCGGATCTGTTTGGTGATTTTCAGGACGGGCACTACCCGCTGGAATATCAGCTGAACTGAGGTCTGCTGATTGGGCCCTTAGGCCAGCGTTCGCAAATGCTGCGTGAGCGCATCGATCGAGCCGCCCCGTGCTTCCAGCATTGCACCAATCTCTGTCCGTTCCGAAATCATCAGGTTCACGCCTGCGATGATCAGGTTGAAGAACAGCGGACGACCCGAGCCGTCCGAGACCAGCCAGCGCAGCTCAAACGGGTACTCGCCGCGCATGTTAACGGTCGTGATCACCTCGAAGAACGACCGAACGGCGCGGGCGGAGTTCACCTCGATCGAACCACCAATAAATTCGCGGAACCGCCGTCCGTATTTGGCTGAGAAGTAATCCTGAAACGCATCGGTGAACGCGCGCATCTGGGCGCGGCTGGCAGAGCGTGCAGGCGGCCCAAGGACCGAGCGGGCAATTGTGGGCACGTCCGCGTATGTCTGAAAGATCCGTTCCATCTGCGGCAGAACCTGTGCCTCGGACCCGCCAGCAGCGATCACGCGGTTCACATCCGCCACGGCGGCTTCGACCAGTGCCTGTGCTTGCCCCACTGTCAGCGCCTCAGCGCGGCGTGGCAAGAACGGCAGGGCCGATCCTGCAAGAGCGGTGGACAGGAAGGCGCGACGGCGGAATTTGAGAAGATTATTGGGCATAGGGATCAAAATACGGGTCCGAGTAAGGGTCATAGTAGGGATCGGCGGCGACAGCCTCGGCTGCGGCAGCAGGATCGTCGCCAGCATAGGGATCTTCATAGCTGACGGCGGCGCCGCCAAGCTCAAACCGGCGCTGTTGCAGGTAGAGTGAGCGCAGCTGGGCGTAGCTATCTGCACTTTCATAGAGCACCGAGTCGATGGTGCCGTCGAACTGATACCGGCTGTCTAGACCAGAGGCCACTGATGTTGCGGTCAGGTAGTAGCTTTCGGGTGGATCGACGATGTGGCGGATCGGGTTCAGCGCAAAGTCGACAACCCTGCCGACGGTGTCGCGTGTGGTCGACGGCCCGAGGACCGGGTGGACGATATAGTCGCCCTCACCAAAGCCATAGATGTGCAGGGTTTCGCCAAAGTCTGTCGATTCCGCAGGCAGGCCAATTTCCGATGCCACGTCAATCAACCCGCCGATGCCGATGGTGGTGTTGATCGCAAAGCGCACCGTGTTTTGCGCGGCCTCACCCAAGCGCAGTTGCAGCAGGTTGTTCAACACATAGCCCGGCTGGCTGAGGTTGGAGGCGAAGTTGGACACGCCATCACGGATCGGTTCTGGCACCGCGTTGCCATAGGCGTCAGACGAAGGGCCAAGCACGGCACGATCCAGCGCGATGTTGAGTTCATGGGCCGCGCGATTGCGGGCCTCATGCTCATCCACGACCTGGTCGCCGGGGGGCAGTGTGGCAGGCCCGCAAGCGGTTACGACCAACGTCAAGAGGACGGTGCCGGTGACCCGGATCAGATTACGGTTCAGTTGTGTCGGCAATGCGCGCACGTCGTCCCCCAAGAATATCGCGGCTCAAGCAGGCAGCTGGTAAGCCGAAGCGTGTCCTTCAGATATAGGGCAGATGGTGGGGGGGTGACACCTCAATTGTGCAAGAGGCGTGCGCAATATCGTGATATCGGCGGATAAGTTCCAAGTGGTCAACAGGTTTGCAGCCCCTTCCCCTTGCGTTGGGACAGCCTTACGGTCCGGACGAATCCAAATCCTGTGGGAGGCTCGCCATGAGCGGAAATTTCGAAGCACGTCTTGCTGAATTGGGCGTCACCCTTGGTGAGGCGACTGCGCCTGCCGCCAACTACGTGCCGTTCGTGCAGGTGGGTGAGACTCTGTACGTGTCCGGCCAGATCTCAATGGAAAATGGTGAGATGATTACCGGCAAGGTCGGTGCGGACCTGAGCGTAGAAGAGGGGGCCGCCGCCGCAAAGGTTTGCGCAATCAACCTTCTGGCGCAGGTGAAGGCGGCTTGTGGCGGCGATCTCGACAAGCTGGTGCGCGTTGTGAAGCTGACCGGTTTCGTGAACTCCACACCCGATTTCGGGCAGCAGCCTGCCGTGATCAACGGCTGCTCGGACTTCCTGGTCGAGGCTCTGGGCGATGCGGGCCGCCACGCGCGCTCTGCGGTCAGTGCCGGTGCGCTGCCGTTCAACGTTGCCGTTGAGATCGAAGGCATCTTCCAGATCGCGCCATGACCCTCACGCCTGACTTTCTGACGATCCCGCTGGCCCACCGCGGGTTGCATGATCTTTCCAACGGCATTGTCGAGAACTCGATGGGTGCGGTGAAAGCGGCGCTTGCTGCGGGCTATGGGATCGAGATTGATGTGCAACTCGCCTCCGACGGGGCGGCGATGGTGTTCCACGATGATCGTCTGGAGCGGCTGACGCCAGAAAGTGGGCCGATCCGGGGGTGGGCGTCGCGCGATCTGACGAACCTTCGCCTGACGGGATCGGATGAGACCGTGCCGACTTTGCCGGCGGTGCTTGAGGAAGTGGCGGGCAAGGTGCCGTTGTTGATCGAGTTGAAGGATCAATCGGGCGGCACGGGGTCCGCGCCCGACGATCTTGAACGCGCCGTGGCGCAGGCTTTGGAAGGCTATCAGGGCCCAGTCGCCGTGATGTCGTTCAATCCGCATATGGTCGCCAACCTTGCCAAGCGCGCGCCGAGAGTGACGCGGGGGATCACGACGGACGGATATTCTGAGAAGGAATGGCCTGACCTTTCCGCCGACACGCTTCACCAACTGCGGGAGATCGTGGCGTTTGACGCGGTGGGGGCCAGTTTCATCAGCCATGATTGCCACGACCTGAATGCGCCCCGCGTGCTGGACCTGAAGGCCAAGGGCGTGCCGATCCTGTGCTGGACTGTGAAATCACCGGAGGATGAGGTGATGGCCCGCAAGGTCGCCGATAACATCACGTTCGAGGGATACACCGCGCCGTTTCCCGCCTGACGCATTGACCTGAGTGCGTCTGGGCCCATCTTTCCAGATAGTCAGACACGGAGCCCTATGGTGGACGGCGACACCCCCATCACAATCGATGTCATTGGCAGCCTATCCCAGATCGAGGCCGCCGAATGGGATGCCTGCGCCTGCCCCGAAGGCGGACGCCCGCGTGACCCGTTCACCACGTACCGGTTCCTGAACGCCTTGGAGCAATCGGGCAGCGTTGGACAGGGGAGCGGTTGGCAACCCCGCTATCTGGTGGCCCGACATGAGGATCAGGCAATCGCCTGCGCGCCGATGTATGCCAAGGGTCATTCCCAAGGCGAGTATATCTTCGATCACAACTGGGCCCACGCCTATGAGAATGCGGGCGGGGACTATTACCCGAAGCTGCAGATCGCGGCCCCTTTCACACCAGCAACAGGGCGGCGGTTCCTGACCCGACCCAGATGGAAAGCCACCGGCATCTCTGCGTTGATCCAAGGCGCGGTTCAGATCGCTGCCGACAACGAATTGTCGTCGCTTCACGTTACTTTCTGCACGGAAGACGAGGCGCTGGCGGGTGAACAGATCGGCCTGATGCGCCGGTGGAGCCAGCAGTTCCACTGGATGAACGACGGCTACGGCAGCTTCGATGATTTCCTAGGCTCGCTCTCCAGCCGCAAGCGCAAGAACATCCGCAAGGAAAGGGCTAAGGCGCAGGATTTCGGGGGGGAGATCGTCTCACTCACCGGCGCGGACCTGAAGCCGGAGCATTGGGATGCCTTTTGGCGGTTCTACCAAGACACCGGCGCCCGGAAATGGGGCACGCCCTACCTGACGCGGGACTTCTTCGACATCGCGCACGAAACGATGGCGGATGATATGCTGTTGTGTCTGGCGATGCGCGACGGCCAGCCCGTTGCGGGCGCATTGAACTTTATCGGGGCCGACACGCTTTACGGGCGCTACTGGGGCTGTATCGAGGATCACCCCTGTTTGCACTTCGAATTGTGTTACTATCAGGCCATTGATTTTGCTATTGAAAATGGCCTGAGCCGTGTTGAGGCCGGTGCGCAGGGAACCCATAAGCTTGCGCGGGGTTATATGCCTGTCACTACGCATTCCCTTCATTGGGTGCGCGACGCAGGATTTGCCGAGGCGATTGGCAGATACCTGAAAGCGGAACGCGAAGCGATTGACGAAGAGATCGAAGTTCTGACCGGTTACGGCCCGTTCAGAAAAGCAGAGGTGGAGGAACAGGAATGACGGCTGCAAAGCTTGAAGGCGCGGACCGCGATGCGGCGCTTAGCGACGCCTTGGCGCGCGAATGGAGCCATGACACCGACCGCGATGCCATCAGCAAAACCTTCACCTTCACGAACTTCTCCGAAGCGTTTTCTTGGATGACCCGCGTGGCCATGCTGGCCGAGAAAATGGACCATCACCCTGAATGGTCCAACGTTTACAAAACGGTCAACGTGACACTCACCACCCATGATGTCGGCGGGCTTTCGAACCTCGACATCGCGATGGCGTCCAAGATGGACCGCCTCGCGGGCTAAGGCACCAAACAAGCACCAGAGACGATTATGGACCTTCAAAGCATTCTGAATACCGAGATCGTGGCGGGCACCACCGTCGGCGATATCTTCACCGTTGAATTCATGGCCAGCGTTCTGGGCAGCGTCGTCTCGGCGGTCCTGATCCTACTGGTCGCCGTCCTTTTCGCCGGTTGGGTCAAGCGCCGCATTTGGCGGCTTGGCGAAGCGCACAAACACCTCGACAACACGCTGTTCACCTTCTTGGGCAACATCGCGCGCTATACGATCATGGCCTTCGCGCTGTTGTTCGTTCTGAATACTTTCGGCGTGCAAACGACTTCCATCATTGCGGCCTTGGGCGCAGCGGGCATTGCGATCGGCCTGGCACTTCAGGGTGCCCTTTCAAACGTGGCCGCCGGGATCATGATTATCCTTTTCCGTCCCATCAAGATCGGTGACTTCGTCGAGGTCGGCGATCAATCCGGCACGGTGAAAAACATCTCACTCAACATGACCGAGCTTGCCAGCATCGGGAACGTACAGATCTTCGTGCCAAACGCCGATGTCTGGGGAAATGAGATCAAGAACTACTCCGGCTACCCCACGCGGCGCGCAGAATGGACGTTCGGCGTGGGCTATGGCGTGAACCTGGCCGAGGCGGAGCGGGTCATTCGCGACGTGCTCTCCTCCGATGAACGAACCCACTCCGCGCCTGAGCCCTGGGTGCAGGTGAACAACTGGAACGACAGCTCAGTCGATTTTCTGGTGCGGGCATGGGTCGATCAGCCGGAATATTGGGACTATCAGGCCGACATCAAACGCAAGTTGAAGGAGGCGTTTGACGACAAGGGCATCGATATCCCGTTCCCAACGCGCACCGTCGTCCACGACAATGCGCCGATCCGCTTGGCGGCGACCCCGCCAGCAGAGGCCGCCGAATAGAAAAACGCCCCGTGGTTCGACGACCTCGGGGCGCTTCTTCCAGTGTTGTCGGGTTCGCCGTTCAGATCTGGTCGAGCAAGGTCTCACCGGCGGACACTTCGCATACGCCCGGGCCTTCTTCGACGTTGATGACCTTCACGACGCCATCCTCGGAATACATCGCGTAGCGGCGCGAGCGGTCGTAGAAGCCTACGGGCTCTGCGGTCCAATTCATGCCGATGGCCTTGGTGAATTCGGCGCTTGCATCGCCAAGCATAGTCAGGCCCGCGTCCTTCGCGCCCGTGCTGTCACCCCAGGCGTCCATGACGAAGGGGTCGTTGACCGACACGCAGATGATCTCATCCACGCCTTTGGCGTCGAACCCATCCTTGGTACGCATGAACGATGGCACATGGGCCGACGTGCAAGTGCCGGTGTAAGCGCCGGGCAGACCGAAGATCACAACCTTGCGGCCCTTGGTCAGGCTATCCATCTCAACCTGCTCTGGCCCTTCCGTGCCTATGCGAAGGACGGTGGCATTGGGAAGCGTATCACCTGCGGAAATGGACATGGGCTCTCTCTCCTGCTTGTCGATTGGTTTCCTGCGGATATAGGGTCCGCCCGAGGATCGCCAACGGGAAAGCGCCATGGAACGGATCATTGTCATCGGGGCCGGACAGGCCGGGGCCGCTTGCGTGGCGAAATTGCGGGCGGAAGGATTTGCCGGATCGATCACTCTGATCGGGGATGAGCCGGTGCCGCCCTACCAGCGCCCGCCGCTGTCAAAAGCTTACCTGCTTGGTGATATGGAGCTGGAGCGTCTCTATCTGCGGCCGCTCGACTGGTATTCCGAGAACGACATCGACCTACGTATGGGTCTGCCTGTTGAAGCTGTCGATGCTGCGGCAAAGACAGTGACCGTTGCGGGTGAAGTTTTGCCGTACGACGCGCTGGTGCTGGCGACCGGGTCGACCCCACGCCATCTGCCGCGAGAGATTGGTGGTGGCTTGAGGGGCGTCCATGTCGTGCGCACATTGGCGGATGTGGACGCGATGGAGCCTGCAGTGGCAGCTGATCGCCGGTGCCTTATCGTTGGTGGTGGGTACATTGGCTTGGAGGCCGCAGCGGTCGCCCGCAAGCGCGGCATGGATGTGACATTGATCGAGGCTGCCCCGCGTATCCTTGGCCGCGTCGCAGCCCCTGAGACGGCGGACTATTTCCGCGACCTGCACGAAAGCCATGGAGTGACGATCAAGGAAGGCGTGGGCCTCGAATGTCTTGATGCAGCCGACGGACGTGTTGTCGGTGCGATGCTGAACAACGGGGAAGAGCATCCCTATGACATGGTGATCGCCGGGATCGGCATCGTGCCGAATGATGGTCTTGCGGTGCAAGCCGGTGTCACGCTCGACAATGGGATCGCCACGGATGCCCGAGGTCGCACCAGTGACGCGTCCATCTGGGCTGCGGGCGATTGTGCGTCGCTGCCGTTTCGCGGGAATCGCATCCGGTTGGAAAGCGTTCAGAACGCGATTGATCAGGCGGAGGCGGTGGCAAAAAACATCCTCGGCGCGAAAGAGGATTATGTTCTCCATCCGTGGTTCTGGTCGGATCAGTATGACGTGAAGCTTCAGATCGCTGGGCTGAACCTTGGCTATGATCGGGTGGCCGTGCGCGACGGCGGTAAGGCGCGCTCGCATTGGTACTACAAGGGCGATGAATTGCTGGCCGTTGATGCGATGAATGACCCGCGCGGCTATATGATCGGCAAGCGGATGATCGAGGCCGGTAAGTCGCCCGCACCGGAAGTTGTTGCGGACCCTGAGAGCGATCTAAAGGCACTTCTCAAAGCATGAGGATCGTCGGCGGCCGCCTGCGCGGCAAAAAACTGGCGGATGTGGGCGCGGGTGATGCAGGTGCGCATCTGCGCCCCACGACAGACCGCGTTCGGGAAAGCCTGTTCAACTTGCTCACCAATGGCCGCAACGGCGATTTGGTGGCGGGAAAACGCGTGCTCGACCTTTTCGCAGGCACCGGCGCGCTGGGGCTGGAGGCGTTGAGCCGGGGTGCCAATCAGGCCACCTTCGTCGACAACGGCACCGCCGCCCGCGCCCTTCTGCGTGAGAACATCGCTGCTTGTTCTGCACAGGGCATCACCAAGGTCTTCCGCAAGGACGTGCGCCAGATTGGCCCTGCGCAGAAGGCCTGCGATCTTATCTTCCTCGATCCGCCCTATGGGCAGCGCCTCGGCGAAGAGGTGCTCCCAATTCTCGCCACCGAAGGCTGGCTTGCCCCCGGCGCCACGGTCGTGTGGGAGGAGGAAGCCGCCCCAATCGTGCCGGCTCCGTTCGAGACTCTCGATCAACGCAAATACGGCAACACAACCATCACTCTGCTGAGGTTCCCATGACCCCCGACCTTGTCATTTTCGATTGCGACGGCGTGCTTGTGGACAGTGAGCCGTTGACCAATGCCCTGATGGCCGAAGATCTGTCTGATCGTGGCCTGCCCCTGACGGCTGAGGAAGCGATGACGCATTTCATCGGCGGCACGATGGAAAGTGTCGCTGACAGGGCGCGCGCCATGGGGGCCACGCTCCCGGACGATTGGGTCACACTGATCTACGGAAAGATGTACGCCCGCCTACGCGAAGGCGTCGACCCGATCCCGGGTGTGATCGACGTGTTGGACCGCCTCGACGCGGCAGGTGTACCTTACTGTGTGGGCTCCAACGGCTCGGACGAAAAGATGGGGATCACTTTGGGTGCCACAGGCATGGCGGCACGTTTCGAAGGGCGGCTCTTTTCGGCACACACCCACCGCGTTGCCAAACCCGATCCGGACCTGTTTCTTCTCGCGGCGCGCGAGATGGGCGTCCCACCGCAGCGTGCCGTGGTCATTGAAGACAGCGTCTCAGGCGCATTAGCCGCCAAGCGTGCAGGCATGGCCTGCTATGGCTATGCGCCCGAGGGTGGCAAAAGCCTCGCCCAACACGGCGCGGTCATCTTCCGCGACATGCACGACCTGCCCACGCTTCTCGGTCTGAAGTAATCCACAGAAACCGCATGTTGTGGGTCTTGTTTACCGAATCTCAATATGGGACGTTCACCCAATAACGAGCATTCGAAACAAAACTTAAGCAGGCTGCCCTCCACCATGCTGGTCGCGCATCCCGACGCCTCTGCCCTTCTGAAGTCGACCTTCGGCTTCGATGAATTTCGGCCCGGTCAGGCCGAGATTGTAGAGGCTGTGGCCTCTGGCAAAAACGTCCTTGCGATTATGCCCACCGGTGGCGGTAAAAGCCTCTGCTTCCAACTGCCCGCTTTGATGCGCGATGGCGTCACGGTGGTGATTTCCCCACTCATTGCCTTGATGCGCGACCAAGTCCGCGGTCTGCGCGAGGCTGGCGTCGAAGCGGGTGCGCTCACCTCCGGCAATACGCCCGAGGAAACCGATGCGGTCTGGGCGGGTCTTGAACAGGGTACCCTGAAACTTCTCTACATCGCACCCGAACGGCTTGCCTCCGGCGGCACGGAAAGGATGCTCAGCCGCGCTGGCGTCAGCCTGATCGCCGTGGATGAGGCCCATTGCGTCAGCCAATGGGGCCATGACTTTCGCCCCGATTACCTGCGCATCGGCGCGCTGCGCCGCGCGCTCAACGTGCCGATTGCGGCTTTTACCGCCACCGCCGACGCGGAAACCCGCACGGAAATTTGCCACCGCCTGTTCGACGACCAAGAGCCTGAGATATTCCTGCGCGGCTTTGACCGCCCGAACCTTACGCTCGCGTTTGAGGTCAAGAACCAGCCCCGCCAACAGATCCTCTCCTTCGCCGCTGCCCGCAAGGGCCAGTCCGGCATCGTCTACTGCGGCACCCGCGCCAAAACAGAAACGCTGGCCCAAGGCCTGCGTGAGGCCGGGCACAACGCCTGCCATTATCACGCCGGTATGGATGTCGATGACCGCCGCGTGGTGGAGCATCGCTTTAACGCTGAAGACGGGTTGATCGTCTGCGCCACGGTGGCTTTCGGGATGGGCGTCGACAAACCCGATATCCGCTGGGTCGCCCATGCCGACCTGCCCAAATCCATCGAAAGCTACTACCAGGAGATCGGCCGCGGTGGCCGCGACGGAGCGGCCGCCGATACGCTCACGCTCTATGGCTCCGACGATATCCGCTTTCGCCGTCAGCAAATTGACGAAGGCTTGGCACCCCCCGAGCGCAAGGATGCCGACCATGCGCGATTAAACGCACTACTGGGTCTGGCCGAGGCACAGGGATGCCGCCGTCAGGTCCTGCTGGGGTATTTCGGCGAAGATGCCGAGGGCTGCGGCAACTGCGACCTATGTGAAAAACCGCCCGAACTCTTCGACGCCTCCGTCGCCGTGCAAAAGGCACTCTCCGCGATGCTGCGCACGGGCGAATACTTCGGCGCGGGCCACTTGATTGATGTGCTGCTTGGCGCAGACAACGACAAAATCCGCCAGCGTGGCCATGACCGCCTGTCCGTCTACGGCGTCGGCACCGAATTTGACAAACGCCAATGGCAAGCGGTGTTCCGGCAGATGATGGGGCGCGATCTTGTGCGCCCCGATCCCGCGCGCCACGGCGCTTTCCGTATGACCGACGCCGCCCGTCCGATCTTGCGCGGCGAAGCTTCCATCACCCTGCGCAAAGACACCATCACCAAGGCCCCGCGCCGCCCAGCCATCAAGATGCTGGTCAGCGAAGAAGACGCGCCGCTGATGTCTGCGCTTAAAGCCAAACGCCGCGCCCTGGCCGAAGACGCCCGCGTGCCTGCCTATGTGATTTTCACCGACAAGACCCTCATCGAAATGGCTGAAACGCGTCCCGACAGCCTTGACGCAATGGCGCGTATCTCGGGCGTAGGCGCCACCAAGCTGGAACGCTACGGCGACGCCTTCCTGCAGGTCATCACCGGCGACGCACCCGACCCCGTCCACCCCGCCCGCCGCGCTTTGGCGGGGCGTGAAGCAGGCGATGTTTTCGACCGCCTGATGGAAGCCAGCCAAGAGCTGATGCGCGGCGACGATGGCACAGGGAAATACTTGTCGATCCCCCATTCCACCTTGCGCAAAATCGCTGAACGCAAACCCGACAGCCTTGACGCCATGGCGCGCATCAACGGCATGAGCGACCAGAAGGTCGACCGCTTCGGGGAAGTGTTTCTGGACGTGCTGCGCGAGGCTGGATAATTCCACGCCCGCTCCTAAATCGACGTTTGAAGGAGAACCCGCCATGCTGACCGTGATTTCCCCTGCTAAGCGGCTCGACTGGGCCGAGCGTTCAACGCAGATGACTGCGCCGGATTTTGCGGAGGATGCCGTGAAACTGGCGCGTGTGGCGAAGCGGCTCAGCCAAAAGGATTTGTCGAAGCTGATGGATATCAGCCCTGATCTGGCCAAGCTGAACGCTGATCGCTTCAAAGCGTTTGAGGATGCGACCGAAGGCGAACGCCCCGCCGCGCTGGCCTTTGCAGGCGACACCTACATAGGGCTTGAAGCCACTAGCCTCGACTCCGACACCATGACCTACGCGCAGGAACATCTGCGCATTCTCTCAGGCCTCTACGGTCTGCTACGCCCGCTCGACGCAATCCGACCCTATCGATTGGAAATGGGCAGCCGGTTGAAAACCCGCAAAGGCGGAAATCTCTACGCCTACTGGGGCCCGCGCATTGCAGAGGCCCTCACGGACCAAGCGCAATCGGTGGGAACAGAAACGCTCGTGAATTGCGCCTCCGTCGAATACTTCAGCGCGGTCGATGAAAAGGCCCTCGGCCTCGAAATCGTTACCCCGCAGTTTTTCGAAGACAAACCAAACGGCCCCAAGATCGTCAGCTTCTTCGCCAAAAAAGCGCGCGGCGCGATGGCGCGGTTTATCCTCGAACACCGCCTGACATCATCGGATCAAATTCTTGATTTCGATACCGGCGGCTACGAATACGTCCCCGAGCTCAGCACCCCAAGCAAGCCCGCCTTCCTCCGGTCCGAGGCCGCCGCGGCGGCTGCCTGAGGCGCACGACCCGCCCCTTCATCTTGGCCGAACATCTCCGGGGTAGCTTGCGGTCCAATAGGACCGTAAGCGGGGGCAACGCCCCCTAAATCAGGTTAAGAAAGGGTAAACAAAATTACGATTATGTAATGAAATCAGTATGATAAACCAAGGTTGCAACCTTGCAACCCTGCGAGGAGAGCAGCGAGGCTCGAGGAGTGACCAGCCTCAGTGATCGGGCTTTGAAGCCTCAAATTTGGCCGCCTGATCCGCACTCGCTTCCGTCTGATACTTCGCTTTCCACTCCGAGTATGGCATCCCATACACAACCTCCCGCGCGGCCTCCTTGTCCATCTCGACCCCGCGCGCAGCGGCCTCTTCCTGATACCAGCGGCTCAGACAGTTCCGGCAAAACCCGGTCAGGTTCATCATGTTGATGTTCTGAACATCCTTGCGCTGGTCCAAATGGCTCAACAGGCGGCGGAAGGCTGCGGCTTCCAACTCGGTTTGCGTAGGTGTGCTCATGGGTCTCTCCGTATCCGTTGCCTCAAAGATCGGCTGCTGCCGCCGCGTCTTCAAGTAGCCCGGCCAGCCTTAGCCCCCAGGACACCTGTTGTTCCGGCGTTTCGATCAGATCGTTGCGTACCTCGACCAGCACATGCAACCGACCCGCCTTCACGCCATGGCGGTCCATTGCATCACCGGGCAAATGGCCCGTATAGGGCGCGTTGTCGCCAACACATATGTCTGTTTCGGCCTGACAACGCTCAATCAACGGGCGGGCAAATCTGTCATCATCGGCATAAAGCACACCCACATGCCACGGCCTCGGCGGGCGGCCGACAAATTGCGGCGTGAAGCTATGGATCGAAACAATCAGCGGGTCGGCTCGATCGTCCAGAATCTCAGCAAGGGCGCGATGATATGGCCGGTGCAGCATCTCCAACCGCCGCTCGACCTCATCCGGAGTGATACCGCGATTGGCCGGAATGATGGAGCCGTCATAGACTTGCATCACCAGGGTTGGATCATCCTCCCCCCGGTTTGGATCGATCACCAACCGCGAAAAGGTGGAGGCCACAACCGGCGCAGAAAGCGCCTCTCCCAAGGCCATAGCCACACCTTCCGCGCCCACGTCATAAGCGATGTGGCGGGCCATGTCCGCGGGGGGGAGGCCAAGATCGCCATCGGCAATCTCCGCCGGAACACGGTTGCTGGCGTGGTCACATGTAACCACCCAGCGCCCCATACGGTCCGCCCCGATAAGCTTGTAGGCCTCTGCCATCTCGCCCGTCATGCCCCTGTTGCGTTAGACTGCTTTCAGCGTGCGTAAATCGCCGGAAGACCAATGACCAGCACTGTCAGCGGTTGTTCCTTGTGGCGATTTGCGCCAATAGAGGCGCGAGATCGAAATGATAGCGCCAACACGCCTTTTTTCAGGCGGGTATACGGGACCCGGGGGAACTTATTTCATGAAACGCGACCGCAACGTCAAAATCGTCGCCACGCTTGGCCCTGCGTCAAATGACTATGAGATGATCCGCGCCCTGCACGAGGCCGGCGCAGACGTGTTCCGCCTGAACATGTCCCATGGCGACCATTCCGAGATTGCCGCGCGCCATGCCATCATTCGCCAGATCGAGGTTGATCTTGGCCGCCCCATCGCAATTTTGGCCGACCTCCAGGGTCCTAAACTGCGCTGCGGTGTGTTTGCGAATGATGAGGGCCATGATCTTGAGGCGGGCGCAGCGTTCCGCTTCGATCTGGATGATACGCCGGGCGACGCAACCCGCGTGCAACTGCCCCACAAGGAAATCTTCGACGCGCTGGAGCCGGGGGCCTCGCTCCTGGTGAATGACGGTAAGATTCGGGTGAAGGTTCTGAAATGCGGTAAGGACTTCGCCGATTGTGAAGTAATTGCGGGTGGCCAGATTTCGAACCGCAAGGGCGTGAACGTGCCTGACGTGGTCCTACCTCTCGCGGCGCTGTCCGAAAAAGACCGCAAAGATCTGGAGTTCGTCTGCGAGCTCGGTGTCGATTGGCTGGCCTTGTCCTTCGTGCAGCGTCCCGAAGATGTCGAAGATGCCCGCGGTCTCGCCAAGGGACGCGCGGCCATCCTGTCGAAGATCGAAAAGCCCGCAGCGGTTGAGAATTTCGATGCGATCCTTGAGGCCTCTGACGGAATCATGGTGGCCCGTGGCGATCTGGGCGTCGAATGCCCAGTGCAGGCCGTGCCGCCGATCCAGAAACGTCTGGTGCGGAAGTGTCGTAATGCCGCCAAGCCTGTAATCGTGGCCACGCAGATGCTGGAGTCGATGATCGAAAGCCCTATGCCCACGCGCGCCGAAGTCTCGGACGTGGCGGCCGCGATCTATGAGGGTGCGGATGCCGTCATGCTCAGCGCTGAATCGGCGGCGGGTGACTACCCCATCGAAGCGGTCACAACGATGAACAACGTGGCGCTGGAAGTCGAAAGCGACCCCACCTATCGCCGGATCATCGAAGCCTCGCGCGGCGGCGAGAAAGAAACCGTGGCCGATGCAATCGTTTCCGCCGCCCGTGAAATCGCCGAGACGACGAACATCAAGATCATCTGCTGTTTCTCAGAGTCCGGCTCGACCGCGGCCTTGACCGCGCGCGAACGCCCCAGCGTTCCAATCCTGGCTCTGACCAGCCGGATGGCAACCGCGCGGCGCATGTGCCTGACCTGGGGCTGCCACTGCGTGAAAGTCGGCACCGTCGGCCGCTTCAAAGAAGCGGTCGTGAATGCTGTGCGCGCCGCTACTGAAGAGAAATTAGCCGATAAGTCCGACCTGATTGTGGTCACAGCTGGCGTGCCCTTCGGGCAATCCGGCTCGACCAACATTCTGCGGATCGCACCCTGCGACGAGAGGCTGATCTACGCCTCAGAACTTGAGTAGGCTTGCAGGTTAGCGCCGACATACTGCTGGTGATCGCCACGATTGTGGGGGTCTTTTCCTTGTCGTCGATTATCGCAGCCTGGACCGTGAGGCGTTGGCCCTGGATCTCGAGCATTTCCTTTGCCATTGCGGTGGGGCTGTTTGTCTACGTGCATCTGGAAGTGACGGATGGTTTGGCGCCGCTGGATGTGCCGAACGCCTTTATATCGGTGGCTGCGCGTCTGTTGAACTGACGCCTCAATTCGTGATCGCTTTGCCGTCGATTGTATCAGAACAGCTTGCACTGGCTTTCACCCCAGATATGGTAATAGACAAGCGTCGCCGCGGCGTATCTAGCGGCAAGTCTTGAGCGTACCGGGGGCAACGACATGATTCTGACACGGCTGGTTTACTATTCGCAGCGCAATCCTTCTGAACCGATGGATACACAAGAATTGCTGCAAACATGCCGTCGTAATAACGAACGCGCCTTCATCACGGGAATGCTGCACTACAACGGCGACCACTTCCTGCAAGTGCTGGAAGGCGGGCGGGTTGAGGTAAGCGCAATCTACCATCGCATTGCGCGTGATCCGCGTCATTCCAACATCATCTTGATGTCTTGTCAGGACGTTCGCGAGCGTTTGTTTCCGACCTGGGCCATGGGCATCCATGAAGGCATGGACACACAGGCGCGGAATATTTTCCTACGCTATTTCTCGACGGACGACGTTAACCCCGAAACGGTCAACGTCGACAGTCTTCTCGACGTTCTCCAGGACCTCGCGGTCGAATTGCCCTGATGGGGCTTGCTGGGGCGGGGCGGAGGCCAAAACAGGGTCGCCGCTGGGCTGCTGTTCCATAGACCGGGAATAAAGCGCCATTTCGTAGCGACGGACGCGACGCCTGCTGCGATCCAGATCATCGGAGAACCGCTTGGCGTCATCTTCAGACTTCGCAAGGGCGCGGCGTAGGCGGGCGATCTGCGTGCGATAGGCTTGCGTGCGAAGCTCTGCGTTGGATGCTTGTTTGATCTGCGACAGCGCGTAGCCGCCAAGGCCAGCGGCAGCGATTAGGATGGCGACAACAAGAAGGTTCAGGGCAAGGGTCATTGTCGGGTCTCCTACGGCAAAGCTGCGCGGACGACGAAATCGACGCGTCGGTTCAGAACGTCATCGGCACCAGCGTCGCCTTCCGAAATTGGCCTGCGCGACCCAAAGCCAATCGCTTCAAGCCGATCCTCGTCAAATCCGGCTTGGGTCAGGACGTCGACGACGAATTCGGCCCGCTGCCATGACAGGACAAGGTTCTGTGTCTCATCGCCCGATGGGTCCGCATGGCCTGCGACGACCAGATAGGCACCTTCGCAGCCAGCGACTTGGCGCGCGAGGTTCAGCACGGGCCCAAGCTCCGCAATTGTGGATGTGACGGCATTGGGCCCGAAAGCCACGCTAAGGGCTGCGGCATCACGGTCGAGTGCATCAACGCAGTCAGTCTCGGCTGCCGCTTGGATAATTGGCTCAGGCTGTGCCTCTGCCGGTGCTTCCATGGGCAGATCAATCCCGAAGGACGGCATGTTGGCGATGTAGTCGGCAACGGTTGTGGGCCGGTCCGGCGCGATTGCAGCGAGGACTGGAGGGAGTTCTTGTGAGGCAGCGGCAGGCGTTGCAGTGGCAGTGATCTCTGCAGGGGCTTGGGCTGCGGCTTGGTTCGGAACAGGCGGTGGTGGCGGTGCGATTGCTGCGACCGGCGATGAATTGCCTTGTCCAAATGCAAGGTAGGATCCGGCAGCGCCTGCAAGTGCAAACAGGGCGAGTGAGATCAGGATCAACCCAATGCGAGACTCCGGCTGGCGCTGGGCGCTGTTTTGGGCTTGGGCAAGTGTCAGGCCCAACCCACGAAGCTCGACCATACGTTCCCGTTGTCGTCTGCCAATCGCCATCGGTCTACTCGCCCCCGTAGAATACGGCCATCATGCCGGTCTCAGTATTGTGGAATTCGACCATCACCCGCATACGCGCGGCTGTCTCTTCGATCATGGCGCGGTTCTCTGCGATGGACACACGTGCGCCATGGTCGTCGATCGAGAAGGACAGACCCAAATCACAAACCGTGTGTTGAATGACCGACTTAAGCCGGTGCGCATAAAAGATGGACAAGTGACGTTCCCCAGTTGCCCGCGTCATCCCCAACGCAAGCAGGCAAAGACTACACTCAACGTTGGGGTCGTCAAAGCGATAACCGCTATATTTCGCCAAATGGGGTGCTTTTTGTGCCACTGGGGCAGGGCGGCGCTAACCGGCTGCACCGAAGACGCGGAACACCAGCCATGCCACGCCTGCGTACGGCAGCAATCCAAGCAGGATCACGACACCGTCCCGCGCCAGCATTCCCAAGGCCAGGATCGCCACGCCTATTCCAGCAACGGAGGAGGAGAAGGGGACAAATTCCAAGAACGGCATCATTAGGCCGGAGAGCAGGCAGATCAGCTGCGGCACGAAGATCAGCGGTCGGTGGGACAGTAGACCGATCCGCTTCGCTGTGCGGGCGTCGATCCAGACTGCAGCGGGGCGTATACGGGTGAAAGCGGCCCGCAACTTCTGCCCATTGATCTGACGCCCAAGAATGAAGTTCGGCAGCCAAAGGTGCCGCCGCCGGGCCAGCATTTGTGCCGACACGATGGCGATAAAGATGCCCATCAGCGAAGAGAACAGGGGAATTCCGCTAAGCGGTGTGGCCACGGCTATGGCTGGCAACAGCAGCACTGGCGTGAAGCTGGCGCGGCCGAAGGATTGCAGGATCGTGCGGATATCCGTGGTCTCGGCCTCAGCTGCCTCCAGCACCCGGTCGATGATCTCAGGCAGGGAGGCGGGCGGTGCCTCAGTCGTGGATGTGGTCGTGTCTTCCATTGCGCCTCGACCTATGTGGCCACGGCCCATTCATCAAGAACGCATTGCAGGCGGATGCCCCCTTGTCAGAGCGCTGGAATGGCTTTATGCGGCAGCATTCGAACGGTGCGTCCGGCCAGAAACGGCATGCCGCTGCGCGCCTGAACCACTCGTAAGACTTGAGGAGTTGGAAATGCCGAAGATGAAGACAAAGTCGAGCGCTAAGAAGCGCTTCAAAGTGACGGGCACCGGTAAGGTGATGGCCGCTCAAGCTGGTAAGCAGCACGGGATGATCAAGCGGAGCAACAAGTTCCTCCGCAATGCACGTGGGACGAGCGAATTGTCCGCCCCCGACAGCAAGATCGTCAAATCCTACATGCCATACGACCGCTAAGGAGGCCCGGATATGTCCCGTACCAAAGGTGGAACCGTCACTCATCGCCGTCACAAGAAGGTTCTTGACGCGGCCAAAGGTTACTATGGCGCGCGTTCGCGGAACTTCCGCACCGCCACGCAGGCCGTCGACAAGGCGAACCAGTACGCCACGCGCGACCGTAAGGCACGCAAGCGTCAGTTCCGCGCCCTGTGGATCCAGCGCATCAACGCGGCCGTCCGCGCCCATGACGAAGCGCTGACATACTCGCGCTTCATCAACGGTCTGGCGAAAGCTGGCATCGAGGTGGACCGTAAGGTTCTGGCCGATCTGGCCGTGCATGAGCCCGAAGCATTCGGTGCCATCGTCGATCAGGCAAAAGCCGCGCTGTAATCGCGCCGCTCTGAAGCAACAAAAAACCCCCGCCGGACAAAGCCGTCCGGCGGGGGTTTTCTTTTGTCTGTGGCTCGCGCTTTAGGCGATTGCGCGGCTCAGCGTGTGGGGGTGTGGCTCGATCGAAGGCGCCTCGTCCACATCGGTGCCGCTGGAGCGGTCAAAGTCGTCGTAGCCGCCAACATGCTGAATATAGGCCTCAGCCTGCTGCTGGATTGGCATCTGTGCTTCGACCTCTGCATGGACCGGAGCCGGAGCAGGGGCTGCGGGCTGTGCTTCGAACAGCGCCGTCTCATACCGCTGAAGGCTGTCGCGGGTGCGGATCAAGTCGGACTTCATGACGTCTGCCTCGGCCACAAGCCGGTCGATATCCTTGCGCGCTTGCTTGGTTTCGCGGTTCGCACGGGCGAGGCGGGCCTGATAGGCCAGCACCCGGTTTGCGATGGTTGCCGTGAAATGCGCGCGGGCGAGAAGGTAGCCTCCGACACCGGCAGAGCCGATGAGCACAAGGACAAGGGTGAGATTAAGAAGAAGTGGCATGACCGTTGTCCTTTGTTACTGGCGCGCTGGGACGACCGCGAATTCAACGCGGCGGTTCAGGGCTTCGGCTTGTTCGGGCGGCGCATCGCTCAGTAGCTGGCGCGAGCCGTAGCCGACGGGTTCATAAATGATGGTGTCATGGCCTGCGGCCCCGATCGCCTCGATGATGGCTTCGGCGCGCTCCCAGGACAGAAGCAGGTTCTGCGTCTCGTCACCGGTGGCATCCGCATGGCCGCGCACTAGAACGCGCAGGCCGGAACAGCTGGCGACACCTTCCGCGAAGGAGAAGGCCGCATCCAGATCCTCAGGGGCTGCATCCGTCGAATTGGCCGAGAAACGAACCGACAGGCGGTTTGCGGCTGCGGCCAGGTTTTCACGGCAAACTTCAGCTTGGGCTTCGGTCAACGTCGGACGGTTCGCGCGCCGCTCTTCCCGACCCGTGGCCGCGTCGATGGAGAGTGATGTGAAGATCTGCTCTTCTTCCTCTGGCACCGCAGGCTCTGCCCCGGCTTCGGCGAGGTCTAGGACCGTTTCAAGCGCTGGCGGAAGCACGTCGGACGTGTCCAGCGCCAAGTCCGTGTCCGGGCCCGTCATATCCAAGACGGTCGTTGGCATCGGCGCTTCCGGCACAACGGCGGCGACAGGCGCGACAACAGGCTGCACAGGTGCGGCTGGCGCGCGATTGACGGCGGTTTGGCCGGTTGCAAGGAACCCGCCCGCAATGCCGGACAGGGTGAACAACCCAGCTGCGGCAAGAACTGAAGGCGTGGCCACCAGCTTGCGATAATGATCAGCGCGACGGCCTGCATGGGCAAGACGTTGCCCGGCTGCTTCGCGTTCCAAGTCGTCTTTGCGACGCTTCTTGAAGATCGCCATTTACTCTACTCCGTATTATGGCCGCGCACATCTTTACGATGCAGGCGGACCTGACCCTTTACGGACACACGTTGCTGACCTGATGTTGCGGCGATCCCGTCACACATACTGGCGACGGTTGCTGGCGAAGTCGTGCCGCCAGGCGTGGCACACCTTCCAAGAAAGGCTGCGCCAAGAAGGTCGGAGTTCGACCGTTCTGAGACCAACATACTCACGTGTTCCTGCCCAATGTTTGCCGGTGTTTTTTTGTTCCGGCTTGCCCTGAATCTGAGGCCAAGCCCGATTTCAGTCAACGATTTGACGCATTTACGGGAACAGCGGGTCTGTCTCTGTTGCAGGAATGCCGCCTTGGGAGGCTTCGGCACGGCGCGACAGAGTGACGTTTGGGTCAAGATTTATTGGTGTTTGGGTGCCGTTTTGCCGACCGAAAGAGGCGTGATCGAAATGGGGCATCAAATGTGGCGAGAATGGGGCGCGCGCTGCCGCAATGGCGGTGGCCCGCTTGCAATCCGGGGCCGCTCTGGTAGGGGACAAACCGGATTTCTTCACGACGGAGCGTGCATCATGGACGGCTTGGACGAGCTACGCAAAAGCTGGCTGGACCGCATTGGCGGAGCCTCGGAAGAAGGCGCGCTGGAAGAGTTTCGCGTGGCCGCCCTCGGCAAAAAGGGTGAGATCAGCCTGAAAATGCGTGAGTTGGGGAAGATGACCCCGGAGGAACGTCAGGTTGCCGGTCCCGCACTGAACGCCCTGAAGGATGAGGTCAACGCCGCCATCGTCGCAAAGAAAGCAGGCTTGGCCGATGCGGCGTTGGATGAGCGCCTGAAGGCGGAGTGGCTGGACGTCACGCTGCCCTCACGCCCGCGCCGTCAGGGTACGATCCATCCGGTGAGCCAGGTGACGGAAGAGGTCACGGCGATCTTTGCCGACATGGGCTTCTCGGTCGCAGAAGGCCCGCAGATCGAAACCGACTTCTACAATTTTGACGCGCTGAATATCCCCGGGCACCACCCCGCGCGCGCCGAGATGGACACATTCTACACCCACCGCAAGGACGGCGATAACCGCCCGCCCCACGTGTTGCGCACCCACACAAGTCCCGTGCAGATCCGCCACATGGAGCAGCACGGCGCGCCTTGCCGCATCATCGCGCCGGGCCGCGTCTACCGCGCAGACTACGACCAGACCCACACGCCGATGTTCCATCAGGTTGAGGGGCTGGTTCTGGGCGAAGATATCTCCATGGCGAACCTCAAGTGGGTGCTGGAGGAATTCTACTCCGCCTTCTTTGGCGTGCAGGTCAAAACCCGCTTCCGTGCCTCGCATTTCCCGTTCGTGGAACCGGGCGCAGAAGTCGACATTCAGTGCAGCTTTGAAGGCGGTACCGTGAAGGTCGGCGAGGGCGATGATTGGCTTGAGATCCTGGGCTCAGGAATGGTCCACCCAAAGGTACTGGAGGCGGGCAAGATCGACCCCACCAAATACCAGGGCTTCGCGTTCGGTATGGGCATCGACCGGATCGCGATGCTGAAATACGGAATCCCCGACCTGCGCGACTTCTTCGCCAGCGACCTGCGCTGGCTGCGCCACTACGGGTTTGCGTCTTTGGAAGTGCCGACGGTGCACGCAGGGGTATAAGACACTATGGGACGGCTGGTCAGGCCGTCCCTGACGATATCTTACTGCCGGACAAACCGCGCCACTTCGCGAAACAGAGCATCCCTCAACACAAGCGTGGTGGCCGTCACTTCGACTTGCGTGGCGATCCCGAAGGCATGGGCCACCGCCTCCTCCGCGTCGGAGCCTGGCGCCGCCGACGACAAGGTCCTGTCCGCAAAGCAAGCCATCAGCGTCATGCCGATCCCCGCCTGCCTGATGGTTCCGTCAAATTCGACGCTGATCCGACCGGACCCGTAATTGCAGCCGAAATACGTGGAAATCCGACCAGTTGGCGTGATTGTCATCGGATAGGTGGCGGCGACGGGGTAGGGCAGTGAGACACGCTCTCCGGCATGATCGCGGGCAAAGCGAAGCACCCACTGACCGTCCAAAGAGGCTGATGGCACAGACTCTGCAGGGTCAGGTGTGACGCCGAGTATGATGACGCTATCGAGCCAATCGGGGCGCACGATCATGGGGTTGGAGTGGGGCGCAAAAAGGTCGTTGTAGAGCTCACCAAGCTCCAAACCCAATTCTGGCGTATGCCAGTTGAATTGAGGTGCAGTCTCCTGCGCGAGGGTTGGTGTGGCGAGGCCAAGTGCCAAAGCAGCAGCCAAGAAAAAGGGGCGGGTCATGGAAAAATCCGTTGGTTTGAAAATATCTGCTCCAAACCTCCCCAAACCCGGCGTGATACGCAAAATCAGACCGCTGTTATTGGCTGACAGGCTTTGACAGGCAGTGGAAGACAAGCGACATTCACTGATGCAACCCTTCATTTTTAAAAGGATATTTTGGTGAAAATTCTAACCCTTGCAGCCGCCTCCGCTTTTGCCTTCGCCCCGATCACTGCCACTGCCGACGAAGTGTGGGAGACATCAGGCGGCCCCATTACCTACCTGCAAGACATGGGCGCAGTCGCCGTATGGTCCTTCCCCTACCTGGCAGCTTGGCCCGGAAATGTTCCGGAATTCGCAAACCCCGTCGGAACGCTCTATTTCCCAGGCCTTGGCGGAAACTTCGACGACCGTTCGATCCATGATGGCTATTGGGCCGTGGTCGGATCGCCTGCCTGTTCCGCGTCGCTGACGACGCCAGAAGGTGTCACGACCAGCCGCTGGGGCCGTGCGCGGGTCATCTTTGACAATCCGGCCTTTCCCACGAGCCTGACGCTTCTGGTTGGGTCCTGTTTTGATGAACCGACCCAAATCATCCGCGGCGAGCGTCCCTGACATATCGGTGAATTGACACCGTCGCGCAGGTGGCAAGTGTGGGCGGTATGAAAGCCGTCCTCACACTCGCCCTCATTGTTTTTGCAACCGCCGCCCACGCGCAGGAGCGGTGCATCGGCCAAACCCCGTGCCCGCTCGGAGACCGGTCTTATCACGTCCTCGAACCCGACGGCTGGGACGGCGAAACGCCTCTCCCCGTCCTCCTCCACTTCCACGGCTGGCAACGCCAAGGCACGCTGATCGTGCAGCATGGGCGCATCGCGAGCGCCACAGAACGGCGCGGCGTCCTCCTCGTGGCCCCTAACGGCAATAACGGCACGTGGACGTTTCGCACTGCCAACTCACCCGACATCCCCTTCGCTCGAGCCGTCCTCGACGATATCGCCGCCCGCTACCCAATCGACGCCGACAACATCTTTGTCTCCGGCTACAGCTACGGCGCGCGGATGGCGTGGCGGTTTGTGTGCCAGGACGGCACTGACATCGCAGGCCTTCTCGCCATCTCCGGCGCGCTTCCGCAGTCCACCGATTGCCTGACCCACCCCCGCAATGCCCGGCAGGTATATGGGTTCAACGACGGCGTCTTGCGCTTCCCCTTCGGCCCGAATGGCGAGACGGATCATCCCGTCGCCCTGTGGCGCGACGCCATGGGCTGCGGCGAAGGAGAGGTCATCGGCGAATGGCAACAACGCTCTTTCCTGACCCTGACCCGCACCGGATGGGACTGCACGGAGGGGCGCGTGGCGCTCGACACTCACCCCGGCGGGCATTTCATCCCCCACGGCTGGATCGCACGGCAGTTGGACGAGCTGCTTGGATTGCCGAATAGCTACCCCTGACACCCTTGCCCCCAAGGCCGTTTCTTGCCATGTCCGGGGCCGATGAATTCGACCCTTGGGGCTTACCATGAAATTCACCCTCTCCTGGCTGAAAGATCACCTCGAAACCGAGGCGACCCTGGATGAAATCCTAGAAGCACTCACCGACCTCGGGCTTGAGGTCGAAGAGGTAGAGGATCGCGCCGCGCGCCTAGTGGCCTTTACCATCGCCAAGGTGAAATCGGCTGAGAAGCACCCCGATGCCGACAAGCTGCGCGTGTGTCAGGTCGAAACCGATAACGGCGTGCAGCAGATCATCTGCGGCGCACCCAATGCGCGCGAAGGCATCACCGTCGTCCTCGCTAAACCCGGCACCTATGTCCCCGGGATTGATACGACGATTGGTGTTGGCAAGATCCGGGGCATCGAAAGCTTCGGCATGATGGCCTCCGAGCGGGAGCTGGAACTCAGCGACGAACATGATGGCATCATCGAATTGCCTTCGGGTGAAGTCGGGGACCGCTTTGTCGATTGGCTGGCCGCGAATGATCCGGCCAAGGTCGACCCCGTCATTGAGATTGCGATCACCCCAAACCGGCAGGACGCCCTAGGCGTGCGTGGGATTGCGCGGGACTTGGCGGCGCGTGGTCTTGGGACGCTGAAGACCCATGATCCGGCGGCGGTGTCGGGGGCCTTCCCTTGCCCGATCAACGTGACCATCGACGCCGACACGCTCGACGACGCGCCCCACTTCACGGGTCGCCTGATCCGGGGCGTGAAGAACGGGCCAAGCCCGCAATGGCTTCAGGACCGTCTGCGCGCCATTGGCCTGCGCCCGATTTCGGCGCTGGTGGACATCACCAACTTCTTCACCTTCGACCAGAACCGCCCCCTGCACGTCTTCGACGCCGACAAGGTATCGGGTAACCTGCGCGTCCACCGTGCCGCAGGTGGCGAGACGATCACGGCTCTGGACGACAAGGACTATACCTTCGTCGCCGGGCAGGTCGCGATCTCCGACAACAACGGCCCCGAAAGCATCGCCGGCGTGATGGGCGGGGCAGAGACCGGCTGCACGGAGGAGACGGTGAATGTTTTCCTTGAAAGCGCATGGTGGGAGCCCGTGCGCATCGCCTACACGGGCCGCGAGTTGAAGATCAATTCCGACGCGCGCTATCGGTTTGAGCGTGGCGTTGATCCCGAATACACCCGCCCCGGTCTCGAGGCCGCGACGCAGATGGTGCTCGATCTCTGCGGTGGCGAAGCGTCCGAGGTGGTCGAAGCCGGAGCCGCACCACAGACCGCACGCAGCTACACGCTCGACCCCAACCGGGTAGAAAGCCTTGTGGGCATGACAATCGCGCGCGATGAACAGGTGCGCATCCTGACCGCGCTGGGGTTCAGCGCGTCCGGGTCAGGCAACGCTCTGGAGGTCTGGGTGCCGTCCTGGCGGCGCGACGTCCATGGTGAGGCAGACTTGGTCGAAGAGGTCGCGCGGGTGTCGTCGCTCACCAAGCTGGAGCCGCAACCGCTGCCTCGCGCGGCGGGCGTTCCCAAGCCGGTCCTGACGCCGATGCAACTGCGCGAACGCGCCGCCCGTCGGACGGCAGCGGCCCTGGGCTACAACGAATGCGTCACCTACAGCTTCATCGATAAGGCATCAGCCGAGCTCTTCGGCGGCGGCACGGACGATGTGATGCTGGAAAACCCGATCTCGTCGGAAATGTCCCACATGCGTCCCGCGCTTTTGCCCGGGTTGCTACAAGCGGCGGCCCGCAATCAGGCGCGTGGCATGATGGATATGGCCCTGTTCGAGGTCGGCGCGGCCTTCAACGGCGGCGAGCCGGGTGAACAGCATCTGTTGGTGAGCGGGC
Organism: uncultured Roseicyclus sp.; assembly: GCA_947500415.1. Taxonomy (GTDB): domain Bacteria; phylum Pseudomonadota; class Alphaproteobacteria; order Rhodobacterales; family Rhodobacteraceae; genus Gymnodinialimonas. The sequence goes on along the minus strand of CANMRT010000004.1, from coordinate 41,874 downwards.
TTGTGACCGGCCAAACCGGCCCCCGCGATCCACACGGCGCGAGGCGCGCGGTTGATGTGTTCGATGTGAAGGCCGACGCCGAGGCGATCCTCTCGGCCATCGGTGCGCCCGCGAAAGCCCAAATCCTGCGCGGCGCGCGGGAATGGTGGCACCCCGGTCGGCACGGCATGATCTGCCTTGGACCGAAGAGAGTGCTTGGCATCTTCGGCGAAGTGCACCCCAAGGTTCTCGATGCGATGGACGTCAAAGGCCCTGCGATGGCCTTCACGATCTCCCCCGAAGAGGTGCCGATGCCGCGCAATGCGACGGCCTCTCGGGGGGCTGTGGCGATCTCGGACCTGCAGGCGGTTGAACGTGACTTTGCCTTTGTCGTTGCGGCGGATGTGGCAGCCCTTGATCTGGTGATTGCAGCGGCAGGGGCTGACAAAGCCCTGATTGATGAGGTTCGCGTGTTCGACGAATTCATCGGCGGCTCGCTTGGCGAAGGCCAGAAATCACTGGCGATCACGGTTCGGATGCAACCCCGCGACAAGACACTGACCGAGGAAGAGATCGAGGCCGTCGGCGCGAAGATTGTCGAGAAGGTGGGCAAAGCCACTGGCGGGACCTTGCGCGGCTAGCCAGGGGCAATTTTCCAAGGGAAATTTGGGCGCTTTGGGTGGGTGTTTTCGCAAAGCGCTTTACCTGTGCATCCGGTTGACCGGTCGATTGAGTTGTTTTGGCCAAGATGAAGGGGAGAGCGATGGCGCTTCGAGTTTACTTGTCGGGTGAAATTCACACCGATTGGAGAGAGCAGATTGTTGCGGGCAGCGAAGGTTTGGATGTGACCTTTTCAGGCCCGGTGACGGACCACGCGGCCAGTGATGACTGCGGGGTGGCAATCCTTGGCGAAGAGCCGAACAAATATTGGCACGACCACAAGGGGGCGATGGTTAATGCGATCCGGACCCGCCACGGGATTGAGAACGCGGACGTTGTCGTAGTGCGCTTTGGTGAGAAGTACCGTCAGTGGAATGCGGCGTTCGATGCGGGCTACGCAAGTGCGCTTGGCAAGCCCACGATTGTGCTGTCGATGCCGGATCATCAGCACGCGTTGAAAGAAGTTCACGCGGCAGCTTTGGCCGTGGCCGAAGAGCCTGAGCAGGTCGTGCAGATCCTGCGGTATGTCCTGACGGGCGGCTTGCCCGGTTGAGCGGCAGGGCCCCGGCGAGTTAACCGGGCCCCGACAATTCAGCCTTCGCGGGGCGGCGTGTTGCGACCCTTTTGCACGGCAGGCCGCGCCATGAAGCGGTCGGCATAGGCGGGGACGTTTTTCAGGTCGTCCCATCCGACCAGGCCCTTTGTCTCGTAGAAATCCAAAGCGCCAATCCAGGGCGCAATGGCCATGTCGGCGATGGAATAGTCACCGGCAATCCACTCCTGCCCCTCAAGCGCGCCATCCAGCACCTTGAGCAAACGCGTGGATTCGGCCACATAACGCTCGCGTGGGCGGGCGTCTTCGATCTCGGACCCTGCGAATTTCACGAAGAAACCCATCTGGCCAAACATCGGGCCAAGACCACCCATCTGGAACATCAGCCATTTGATGACCTGATATTTCTCAGCGTCCGTGCGGCCAATGAACTTGCCGGTTTTCTCGGCCAGGTAAATCAGGATCGCACCAGATTCCCACAGGGCAATCGGCTCACCATCGGGGCCATTCGGATCGATGATGGCGGGGATCTTGTTGTTGGGGTTCAGGCTTAGGAATTCGTCGCTTTTGACGTCAGAATCCGCAAGTGTGACGCGGTGCGCCTCATAGGGCAGGCCCATTTCTTCAAGCGCGATGGAGGCCTTCACGCCGTTGGGTGTGGGGAAGGCATAAAGCTGGATCACAGAGGGATCTTCGGCCGGCCAGCGGGCATTGATCGGGAAATCGGAAATCGTTTTCATCACGTCACCTCGTGCGTTTTGGTTCACACTGCAAATAAGTCCCCTTGAAACATTCGACCAGTACGGGCTTTCTACACAGGCGAGAGGGGGGCTTGTGCGCATGCGCACCAACGAAAGCCGCCCGTAACGGAACAGGACTGGGTGGAGCGACCACATGATTCAAGAATTCAAGGATTTCATTGCCAAGGGCAATGTTATGGATATGGCCGTCGGTATCATTATCGGCGCGGCCTTTACAGCAATCGTCACCTCGCTGGTGGGCGACCTGATTAACCCGATCATCGGCCTTGTGTCGGGCGGCGTTGATTTCACGAACAACTACGCCGTGCTTGGCGGTGAAGTGCCAGAAGGTGCATCGCTTGAAGCCGCGCGAGAGGCCGGAGCGAGCGTCTTCGCCTATGGTGCGTTCATCATGGCAGTGATCAACTTCCTGATCATTGCATTCGTGGTCTTCATGCTCGTCAAAATGGTGAACCGCGTGAAAGACGCCGCAGAGAAGGAAGAGGAAGCGGCCCCTGAGGAGCCCGCAGGCCCCACCCAGGAAGAGCTTCTGGCCGAGATCCGCGACGCCCTGAAGGCGCGCGGCTAAACCTTTCGGCTTTTTGCAACGCGGGTGGCCGCATCAAGGGCCTCGCGCAAGTCTTGCAAGCGGTCGGGGCCAAGGTCGGCTTCGATGGCCGCATGAAGTTCTGATTTGATCAGATCGAGGGTCGCGACAAGGTCGCGGCCCTTTTGCGTATGGGTCACCTGGCGGGCGCGTGCGTCGTCAGGATCCGGCGCGATTTCAAGATATCCACGGGTGACAAGGCTTTTGACCGCCCCCTGCATCGCCTGTTTGCTGACGCCCCGCGCGCGCGCAATCGCGGCCATCGTCGTGCCGTCGCGCCCAACGTGCACCAGCACGTCACTGTCAGCCTGAGTGATGTCCGGGAAACCTGCCAAAGCGGCACGATTGAACATGGCGTGTTCGAACGCCCGAAAGGTAGTCCACAGGGCAACGCCGATATGAGGAGGGGGTTCTTGAGTCATATAGTCAATGTGGTTGACTATATGAGATAGTCAACCTACTTGTCTTTCTGTGATTATCTTATTCCTTGGAGGATACCATGAAAGGACGAATTGCAATGGTCAGCTTGATTTCAACCCTCGCCGCAGGGGGCGCATCTGCCGATACGGTCTTGAGCGCGGAGGGGCTCGACGTGCTGCTGACCGGTCATACGGTCTACATTGCGACGCCCGGCGGTGAAGCGCCGGTTTGGTACGGCGCAGACGGGCGCAGTGCCGCCGCCCTGCCCAATGGGGTGACGCTGGTGGGCACCTGGACGATCGACGGGGAGGGCTATTGCGTCGATTGGGAGAATGGGCCGCAAAACAGCTGCACCCGCGTGACCAAATCCGACGGCGCCATTGCCCTTAGCGATGCGGCCAGCGGCGAAGCTCGCGGAACAGTGGTGCGGATTGTGCCGGGCAACGCCGAAAATCTCTAAGCTAAGGCGCGGCCTCGTTTGGGGCCGCGCCTGCTTGGTCAGCCTTTAACGGCAAGGCCGGGTGACAGCACGTCGATCCCAAGCGCCACGCCAACGGCGTAGTTAGTCAACTGGCCGGCGTGGGTGTTCAGCCCTTCCAACAAATGCGGATCATCGGCACACGCCTGTTTCCAGCCCTTGTCGGCAAGCGCCAGCATGAAAGGCATCGTGGCATTGCCAAGCGCCAGCGTGGACGTGCGGGCCACGGCACCCGGCATATTGGCGACGCAGTAGTGGACCACGCCGTCGACCTCATAGATCGGGTCTTGGTGGGTTGTGGCCTTCGACGTCTCGAAACAGCCGCCTTGGTCGATGGCGACATCGACGATAACTGAGCCCGGCTTCATGGTGGAAAGCTGGTCCTTCGTCACCAGCTTGGGCGCAGCGGCACCGGGGATCAGAACTGCGCCGATGACCATATCAGCGGTTGTGATCAGCTGTGCAGTGGCATCTGCACTGGCGTAGCGAGTCTTGAAGGCTCCACGATACGCGTCATCAAGGTAACGGAGGCGCGGCAGCGAACGGTCGAGGATGGTGACATCCGCACCCATGCCAGCGGCCACGCGGGCCGCTTGAGTGCCGACAACACCGCCACCAATCACGACAACCTCTGCCGGGCCGACGCCAGGAACACCGCCCATCAGGACACCGCGTCCGCCATTGGCCTTTTGCAGCGCCCACGACCCAACCTGCGGCGCTAGACGGCCTGCAACCTCGGACATTGGGGCGAGCAGGGGCAGTCCGCCGTTCCGGTCCGTCACCGTCTCATAAGCAATGGCTGTAACGCCGCTTTTCAATAGGTCTGCAGTTTGCTCAGGATCGGGGGCAAGGTGAAGGTAGGTGAAAAGGATCTGACCCTCACGCAGCTGCGCACGCTCAATGGCTTGCGGCTCCTTCACCTTCACGATCATCTCGGCCTCGGCAAAGACGGCCTCAGCCGTATCCGCGATCTGCGCACCGATGGCGCGGTAATCGTCGTCGGTGAACCCCGCGCCCTCACCCGCACCTGTCTGCATCGTGACTGTGTGTCCGTGAACAATCGCCTCCCGCGCGGCGGCGGGGGTCAGGCCCACGCGGAATTCCTGTGGTTTGATCTCTGTCGGGCAACCGATGTGCATGGTCCACTCCTCCTTTGGACAATCGCTGATTTGATCGGAGAGTGCATGGATACAAATGGAATTGCTTTGAAAGTTTGCCCGCTGTTAGCGTAATCAATGCAGGAAACTTGCGTTGAAATTCAGAATGGCCGGACAGATGAGCGCTGAGCAAGAGTTGGACGATACAGATGCAGCGATCCTGAGGGTGCTGCAAAGGCGCGGGCGCATGACCCACGCCGAATTGTCAGAGAAGGTGAACCTGTCCCCGTCCGCCTGTCACAGACGGGTGCAACGGCTGGAAGGCGCGGGCGTGATCCGGGATTACGTGGCGCTGCTGAACCCGCGTGCCGTAGGGCGCGTCACCACGGTTTTTGTCGAGATCAAACTGCAGGGGCAATCAGACGAGATACTTGATGCGTTTGAGAAGGCCGTTGCGCGGGTGCCGGATGTGCTGGAATGCCATCTGATGGCAGGCACAGCGGATTACATGCTGAAGGTCGTGGCGCGCGATAGCGAGGATTTCGCGCGCATCCACCGGCAACACCTGTCGCGTTTGCCGGGCGTGGCGCAGATGCAGTCGAGTTTCGCGTTGAAGACGGTGTTCAAGACGACCGCCTTACCCGTCTAGAGCAGTGTGCGCAGGGCCACGAAGGCAAGCACGCCTGCCACCGCCGCAAGCACCGCGTTTTTGCGCCAATAGCCAACGGCCACGGCAACAAGCGCGGACACGATATGCGGCAGGCTAAGGCTGCCGTCGCTGCCCTCAGGCCATAAAACACCGGGCGTGACGAGCGCGGGCAGGATCGCGACCGGCGTGTAGCGCAGGTGACGCAGCAGCCAATCGGGAAGCTCCCGGTTTCCAATCAGCCCCAGGAACGAGAAGCGAATGGCGTAAGTCGCCACTCCAAGCGAAACGATGATCAGCCAGATCTCAGCCCCGCTCCACCCGATCATTTGCCGCCTCCCGCTGGCGGGGTGAACCGCGCACCCATGCGACGCTCAACTTCAGCCCCCACAATCATCGCTCCGATCCCTGCGGGCAAAAGCCCAAGGTTGTAAGGCAGGCCCGCGAAAAGGATCGCAAGTATCACGGAAGCCGCCGCCGCGGCCACATGGGCCGCAGTCCGCAGCGCAGGCGCAACCATCGCCAAAAACGCGATGGGCACTGCAAAGCGGATGTCCCAATCAGTAGGGATCGATTGACCCAAAAGCGCGCCCACATAGGTGGCGATGATCCAGACGGGGATGATCGGCACACAGGTGCCGAAGAAATACGCAAGCCGCTGGCTAAGCGACATCTGCGGTTCGTCTTCGTACTTCAGGACGGACACAGCGTAGGTCTGATCGACGTTCATGTAGGCAACCAACGCCCGCTCCCAAAGCCTCGCCTTGCCCAGATGCGGCGCAAGGGAGGCCGAATACATCGCCATCCGCAGGTTCACCGCGATGGCCGACAACAGCACAACAAGTGCCGGCGCTTGGTCCGTCATCAGCTGCAACGCGGTCAGCTGAGCGGCCCCCGCGATCACAACAACCGAAAACCCCATGACCTGTGCAAGGTTCAGCCCGGCCTCGGATGCAACAACACCAAAAAGCGCGCCAAAGGGGCCCGCGACCAGCACGAAAGGCCCCGCGTCCCGCGCGCCGCGCCAAAAGGCGGTTCGGTCTGAGTTGGCAGCGGCCATGGCGTCGACTACTCCTGAACTTTACACCGCATTAGTCACGGCGCAGGGGTGATGCAAATGAAGCCTGCTGATGTGCAGGATCACGGGAAAGGCGACAACGGATGGCATCAGTATTTCGCATCGAAGGATCGGCAAGCCCAATATCCCTGCTGCAAGCCAGTGTCCCCGCCGCAGTGGCGAAAAATTGAGCGTTCCCGCGGTCATTCTGGCAGGTGGTCATGGCCGCCGCATCGGCGGCGACAAGGCCATGCGGATGCTGGCGGGCAAGCCGCTGTGGCAGCACGTAGCACACCGCATTGAACCGCAAGTCAGTGGGCTGGCCGTAAATGCCGAAGCACCATTGGGAGAACTGCCCGTAGTCAAGGACAGCGTGCCGGGGCTCGGGCCCCTTGGCGGCATTTTGGCGGCGATGCTTTGGGCACAGGGGCAGGGCGCGGATCGGGTTTTGACCCTGGCGGTCGATACGCCGTTTCTGCCCGATGATCTGGTCGCGCGTCTGGCCGCAACTGGCGGGATCGCCATGGCCGAGACTGCGGACGGCTTGCATGGAACCACGGCCCTTTGGCCGGTTCACTTATCCGCCGACCTGATTCAGGCGCTTACGCAAGGCACACGCAAAGTGACGCAATGGGCGGCCTCGCACCCTGTGACCCGCGTGCGGTTTGAAGACGCCGTGCCACCACCCTTTTTCAACATCAACACCGCCGAAGACCTGGCAAAGGCCGAAGCGTGGCTCGCATGAGCCGGTTCGATACCGTTGTGATGGTTGATTGGTCTGCTCGGTCCCAGCCGTCGCCAGCAAAGCGCACGAAGGATGCGATTTTCATCGGAATGGCGCGCGATGGATATTTGGCGACCAGCTATCAACGGACCCGCCAAGCGGCGATGCAGTTCCTGACCGGATTGCTCGACGCTGAACTGCGGGCAGGGCGCCGGGTTCTCGCCGGGTTCGACTTTCCCTTTGGCTACCCACACGGCTTTGCGAAAGCCGTTTGCGGCTCAAACGATCCGCTGACCCTGTGGGCGCATCTGGCTGGGGTGATCGAGGACGACGCGCGCAATCAGAACAACCGTTTCGACGTCGCAGAGGCATTGAACGCGCTGTTCTCGACGGCTGGCCCGTTTTGGGGCTGTTCTGCCAAACGCGCCAACGATCAGATGCTGTTTCGCAAACCCGACTATGCGCCGTTCAAGTTCAACGAGCGGCGGCAGATTGAAACGAGACTCCCGCGCGCGAAAACAACGTTTCAACTGCTTGGGAACGGCTCCGTCGGTTCGCAAAGCCTGCTCGGCCTGCCGCACCTGCATGCGCTTCGCCAGCGCTACAAAGACCAGCTTTCCGTTAGCCCCTTCCAACCGCCCGAAACCCCCATCGTGCTCGCCGAAATCTACCCCGGCCTGATAGACGCGGCGATCAAGACGCGCGTGCGGAAAGGCGAAATCCTCGACGCAGCCCAAGTGCGGCTCGTGGCCCGCGCGTTCTCACGGCTCGACCCGGCGCATCTGGATGCGCTGCTGAGAGAGGGCGACACGGAAGAGGGCTGGATCCTCGGCCTTGGTTCGGAAGACACCTTGATCGCAGGATTGGACTGAATGGCGCGAACGGGATTCTACGGCCTCGCCCTCGCGGCATTCGGGGCATTGGTGCTGACGCCAGACGCGATGTTGATGCGCCTGTCAGGGATGGAGGCCGTGCAGATGCTCGGTTGGCGGTCGACGTTGATGGGCCTTGTTCTCCTGATGACCTGGGCGGTTACAAGCCGCACGCGCCGCGCAGATGTTGCGATATCGCTCAGCGCGAGCGGTCTGGGGATAGCACTTCTTCAGGCCGTGAACGGCGCGCTCTTCACCTTCGGCATCGTCGGCGCGCCCGTAACACCCGTGTTGCTCGGTGTCGCAACGGTGCCAGTCGTCTCAGCGCTTTTGGCATGGATAGTGATGGGCGAACGGACGGGTCGCGCGACATGGCTGACGATCTGCGCGGTGCTCATTGGGATCGGCGTCGCGGTCTTCGGAAAGTCCGGCGGCGTCGCGCTCAATGCAGCCTCCCTGAAGGGGGCAGCCTACGGGCTCGGCGTGGCGATCTGCCTGGCCCTGTCCTTCGTCCTGATCCGCCGGTTTGAGGCCGTGCCAATCCCACTCGCCGTGGGCCTCGGCGCACTACTTGCGGGCGCGACTGGGATAACCCTCACCGGCCCGGCGCTAATGCTGGGGGAGGCAACATTGTGGCCAATCCTGCTGACCGGTGGAGTGGTCCTGCCGCTCAGCTTCTATTGCCTGTCATTGGCCTCCCGCCACACGGCGGCGGCGAACGTCAGCTTGCTGTTACTGTTGGAAACTGTGTTAGGGCCACTCTGGGTCTGGCTCGCTATCGGCGAGGCCCCCACGGCGCTGATGCTGGTGGGCGGGGCCATCGTGATCGGCAGCCTCGCCATTTACCTGTTGGCACAACGCCGCGCCTACTGAAGGTCGCCAAACGCCTCTTGCATCCGGGCCACGGCATCTTCGATCACGGCACGCGGGGCTGCGATGTTGAAGCGCAAGAAGCTCTCGCCCCCCTTGCCAAAGGTCGGGCCATAATTGGCGGCGATCTTGGCGGTGTTGGTCACGCGGTCGGTGAACTCTTCGCGCCCCATACCCGTGCCATCGAAATCAACCCAAGCGAGATAGGTCGATTCGAGTGGCATCGATTTCAGCCCCGGAATCGCATTGATCCCCTCATCAAAAATCCGCGCGTTCTCGGCAAGGTAGCCTTTCAAACCCTCAAGCCACGCCGCCCCGGCGGGCGAATAAGCCGCCGTCACCATGAACAGCCCGAAGGAGTTTGGTGACATGCCAAGTGCCCCCATCCGAGCTGCAAACTTTGCGCGCAACCTATCGTCGGCGATGATGACATTCCCGATGTGCGATCCCGCGATGTTGAAGGTCTTCGTCGCCGCCGTCATCATCACCAACCGGTCTTCGATCCCGTCGATCTTCGTCATCGGGATATGGGTCCGACCAGGCATCAGAAGGTCGTGATGGATCTCGTCCGAGACGATCACAAGATCATGGCGCTTGGCGAATTCTGCCACGCCCTCAAGCTCCGCCCGTGTCCAAACACGGCCACCGGGGTTGTGGGGCGAACACAGCACCAGCATTTTTTCGTTGCCGGTCATCTGCGCATCGAAGGCGTCAAAGTCGAAAACGTATTTGCCGTCTTCCTGCCCCATCTCCAGCTCCCGCAGATCACGGTTGGCCGCACGGATCACCTTGGCAAACGCATGATAGACCGGCGTGAACAGGACCACGCCGTCGCCCTCATTCGTGAACGCATCCACACACAGCGCCGTGCCATTCACCAGCCCGTGGGTCGAGAAAATGTGGGCCGGATCAACCTCCCACCCGTGCCGTTCCGCCATCCACCAACAGATTGCGGCCCGGTATTTGCTGTCGTCACCGAAGTACCCATATACGCCATGATCCAGCATCGCCTGCACCGCATCCTGAACACAGCCGGGCGGACGGAAATCCATATCAGCCACCCACATCGACACGCCATCCTCTGACGAGACGCCATAAAGGCTCTCCATCATGTCCCATTTCACGCAATGGGTGCCGCGGCGGTCGATGATTTCGTCGAATGACATGGGCGCTCTCCTTCGTGCGTTGCCTCGGACCCTAGCGCGCGCAAATTTGGCCGCAACCCCACGCCCTTTATTCGCGCCCCGCTTTGTCTTACATGGGCCTCCATGAAACGCCCGATTGTCCTGCACCCCGATCCGCGCCTGAAGAAAGTGGCCGCCCCCGTCGACGATCTGTCGGATGAGTTGCGCACGCTGGCCGATGATATGCTGTCGACCATGTATGACGCGCCGGGCATTGGTTTGGCGGCCCCTCAGGTCGGCATCCTGCAACGGCTGATCGTGCTGGATTGCGTCAAGGAAGAAGGCGCCGCACCCCGCCCCATGGCGATGTTCAACCCCGAAGTTGTCTCCGTCTCTGACGAAAAGAACGTCTACGAGGAAGGCTGCCTTTCCATCCCCGACATCTACGCCGATGTGACCCGGCCCGAAGCCGTCACAGTGCGCTGGATGGACGTGAACGGCGCCGCGCAGGAGGAAACCTTCGACGGTCTCTGGGCCACCTGCGTGCAGCATGAGATTGACCATCTCGATGGCAAGCTGTTCATCGACTACCTGAGCCCGCTCAAGCGCCAGCTGATCACTCGCAAGATGGTCAAATTCAAGCGCAACAAGGCGACGGAAAAGGCGTGAGTGAGCTTCAACTTCGCCTCCACCCCGATCCGGTGCTGCGAAAGACCTGCGCGTCCATAACCACGTTCGACGCGCGCGTCGCGGCCATGGCGGAAGAGATGTTGCAGATCATGTATGACGCTCCGGGCCGTGGTCTCGCCGCCCCGCAAGTGGGCGTGACCGAGCGGATGTTCGTGATGGATGCATCGTGGAAAGAAGGCACACATTCGCCGCGTGTCGTCATCAACCCAGAGGTCAAATGGGCCTCCGACGAAACCGAAGTGGCCGAGGAAGGTTGTCTCTCCATCCCCGACACACTTTGCCTTGTGCGCCGCCCCATGCAGATCGAGTTGCATTGGCAAGGGCCAGACGGCACGCCACGCGAAGCCAAAATGCATGGCGTCGAGGCCCGTATCGCCCTGCATGAATTGGACCATCTCGACGGCATCCTGTGCATCGACCGGCAAGAGGGCGCGCTGACATGAAACGCGATTTCCTGCCCTGGCCCGACAAACGGCTGCGCACCGCCGTTGAACCCGTCGGCAAAGTCACCGACGAACACCGCGCCATCTGGGACGATATGGTCGAGACGATGGACGCCATGCCCGGCGTCGGCCTCGCCGCGCCGCAGATCGGCGTGATGTTGCGTCTGGCGGTGGTGGATGCAAGCGACGAACGGGGCCAGGCGATCCGCATGGCGGACCCAGAGATCGTGGCGGTATCAGACGACAAAAGCACGTACCCCGAAGGCTCCCCAAACCTGCCCGGTGTCACCGCCAAGATTACCCGTCCGGCTCGTCTAACTGTCGCCTTCACAGACCACATGGGCATGCGCGTTCGGCAGGAATTCGTCGACCTTTGGGCCACCTCCGTTCAACACCAGATCGACCACCTCAACGGTCGCATGTATTTCGACAACCTCAGCAAGGTGAAGCGTGAGATGCTGTTGAAAAAGGCAAGGAAGGCCCGCTGATGCGTGTCGTGTTCAGGAAAACGCGCCAATGCGTATAGTCTTTATGGGCACGCCGGATTTCTCCGTGCCGATCCTCGACGCGATTGTGGAGCAGGGGCATGATGTGGTCGCCGTCTATTCCCAACCGCCCCGCCGCGCCGGTCGTGGCAAGAAAGAACGTCCCGGTGCGGTCCACCAACGGGCCGACGCATTGGGTCTAACTGTGCGCCACCCCGTCAGCCTCAAAGGCGCGGATGAACAGAAAGCCTTCGCAGCGCTTCAAGCTGACGTTGCCGTGGTCGTGGCTTACGGCCTTCTACTCCCTCAAGCCGTCCTCGATGCGCCGCGCCTTGGATGCATCAATGTCCATGCCTCCGACCTGCCGCGCTGGCGCGGGGCGGCGCCCATCCAGCGGGCGATCATGGCGGGCGATGCTTCCACCGCCGTTTGCCTCATGCAGATGGAGGCCGGATTGGACACTGGCCCGGTCCTGATGCGCGATGAAGTCGCTATCAGCGCCGATGAAACCGCAGGCACATTGCACGACAAACTCTCGCGTGCCGGGGCCGACATCGTGCGCCGCGCGCTTCCGGTTCTCGAAACCCTCACACCTCAGCCGCAACCGGATGAGGGTGTCACCTACGCCACAAAGATCGACAAATCCGAAGCAAAGGTGGATTGGACCGCCTCCGCCCCCCATATTGATGATCAGATCCGTGGTCTTTCCCCGTTTCCTGGGGCCTGGACCATGGTCAATGGCAAGCGCGTGAAACTTCTGCGCTCAAAACTTGCCAAAGGCGCGGGTCAGCCCGGGGAAATCCTGGACGGTCTCGTGGTCGCTTGCGGCGAAGGGGCCGTAGACATCACGCAGGTCCAGCCTGAGGGCAAAGGACCGATGGAGGCCGCAGATTGGCTGCGCGGGGCCCGGATCGAGCCGGGCGATAAGGTTGGAGAGCACGCATGATCCTGTTTTCGTTTTTCGGGTCGCTGATGATCGCAGGCGTCGTGGCGTTCCTGTTCGAGAAATGGGGATGGACCCACAATGGCCTCGTGCCGTCAGTGTTCATCGCTTGGGGTGCCGTGCTGGTACTATTCTTCGTCCGCTCCCTCTTCGGACTCACGCTTGGCTCACCCGGTCTTGATGCGGTTGCCGGGGCTGCGGCTGCGCTGATCCTGATCCCCACCGAATATGCGGTCACGCGGCGGCGACGCAGTAGTCGGCGCCGCTGATCATCCGCGCACGGGAAGCACTGTGCCTTTGGCTTAACGTGCGGTGAGTGGTAGTTACGGAAAAACTACAAAATAACTACAGGATAATTATACCTGTTTGGCCACGCTCCGCGGCATTCTGCGGCGCAGCGCTTGCGTGCCGCAGCGCAATAATCTACCCCTCCGCAAAACGTGATTGAAACATCCTTTCGTCGAGGTCCCGCCAATGAGCTTCCGCCTGCAACCCGCTCCCGTCGCCCGCCCGAACCGCTGCCAGCTGTTTGGCCCAGGCTCAAACACCAAGCTCTTTGCCAAGATGGCGGCTTCTGATGCGGACGTCATTAACCTTGATCTGGAAGACTCGGTTGCCCCCGACGACAAGGCCCAGGCGCGCGCCAATATCATTGAGGCGATCCAGACCGTGGATTGGGGCAACAAGACGCTGAGCGTGCGGATCAACGGTCTCGACACGCCCTATTGGTACCGCGATGTGGTGGAGATTCTCGAGGCCGACACACCCCGTCTCGACATTATCATGATCCCGAAAGTTGGTTGCGCATCAGACATTTACGCGGTCGATGCTTTGGTCTCTGCGATCGAGGCCGCGAAGGGTCGCGAAAAGCGGATCGGGTTCGAAGTCATCATCGAATCCGCCGCTGGCGTCGCCCACGTCGAAGAGATCGCGAACGCCTCCCCCCGGATGCAGGCGATGAGCCTTGGTGCTGCGGATTTCGCCGCCTCCATGGGGATGCAGACCACAGGCATCGGTGGCACGCAGGAAAACTACTATATGCTGCATGAGGGCCAGAAACACTGGTCCGACCCGTGGCATTGGGCCCAGACGGCGATTGTCGCCGCCTGCCGAACCCACGGCGTTTTGCCTGTCGATGGCCCGTTCGGCGACTTCTCCGACGACGAAGGCTACCGCGCCCAGGCCAAACGCTCTGCGACCCTGGGGATGGTCGGTAAATGGGCCATCCATCCCAAGCAAATTTCCCTTGCAAATGAAGTGTTTACGCCATCCGAGGCCGCCGTCACGGAAGCGCGGGAAATCCTCGCCGCGATGGAACAGGCCAAGGCAGATGGCTCAGGCGCAACCGTCTACAAAGGGCGTTTGGTTGACATAGCGTCGATAAAACAAGCCGAAGTTATCGTAAAACAGGCCGAGATGCTGGCGGGATAAACCACCCCTCTTTAAGGCCTTCGAAACTACCCGCTCCTAATGTTCACGGTCTGTATGGCGAGCATTGGGGGCAATATGAGTATTTCGATCTTCCTGGATATGGCGGCCGCTTTGGCGGTAACGGCCTTGCTTGCCGAAAGCTATGGCATAGTTCGGCGGCGCTTTGTCCGAAACGGAATTGCCCCCATCGTTTTGGGCACGCTCTTTGGCATTATGTCGTTGGTCCAGATGCACAATCCGGTGGAACCTTATGAAGGGCTCATCATCGACCTCAGGAACATCCCGGTTGCTCTTGCGGGTGCCTTTTTGGGATGGCGCGGCCTAGTCCCGTGTCTCGCAATTGCATTGCTGGCACGCCTGGGATTGGGTGGTGTCGGGGCTGCCTCCGGTATGTGGGGTATGGTGATCGCGGGCCTGGCTGGCATGATCTGGGCCCGAAAGATGTCAGCGTTTCCGACCCGTAACTTCGGCGCGCTTCTTCTTCTGGCCCTTGCCATGTCGTCGCATATGCTGGCCGCCCTGATCTTGCCGCGTGATCTGGCGGTGTGGTTCTATACCTCCGCGGCAGGACCGATACTGGCGATGAACCTTTTTGCCGTGCCGTTGATTGGCGCGTTGTTAGAGCGTGAAAATCAACGGATTTTGCGGGAAAGCAAGCAAGCGGCGGTGGCATTACGCGATCCAAATACCGGGCTTCTGACCGGCCAAGCCTTTGTACGGGAAGTTACGAACGCTTTCGCGGCTCATCCCCTTGATTCCTTTGCCGGTGTATTGGTGATCACTCCGCAAATCTCGATGTGGCGGTCCTTGTTTGTGCCACGTGGCCGGGTCAACGCGCCGGAGGTGGATGCCCGGCTATTCTCGACATTGCTGACCCATTGGACGTTGGCAGGACGGTCGAAGGATGGTCGGATCTTGATCCCGATAAACCATCAGGAACTCGAAACGGTCCACCGTCTCCGCGCGGCTGCACGTGACCTATTGTCGGACAGCTGTTTGGACGGGCAATCGCCGCTTTATTGGTCGGTTTCGGAAATTGCCACCGAAGATCCCGGTCGTTTCTTGCAGTTGATCGAACAAGCCGCTGAAGGCGGGCAGTCGAATTGGGCGGATCGATCCCCTGCAGTCGCCTATTCTGCGCAGCGCGCAAGTGGCGCATCCTTGGTGCGGCGATCCAAGTTGTTCAATCCCGATGAACACGACGCCCTGTTTGCCAAGGCCAATTTCTTGATCGAACGTGGCCGCAGTTAACCTCTGCCATCAGGCAGGATCGCAGCGCTGAGTTGCATCCGGCCTGCGCCCCGGCCATATACGGAAACGTTGGGCCATGAGCAGAGAGTGCCGCGATGAACTATCTCGACTTCGAAAAGCCACTTGCCGAAATCGAAGGCAAGGCTGAAGAGCTGCGCGCGATGGCGCGCCGTGAAGAAGGTATGGATGTCGAAGACCAGGCCGCCGCTCTGGACAAGAAAGCCGCGGACATGCTGCGGGAGCTTTACACAACGCTCACGCCATGGCGGAAATGCCAGATCGCGCGCCACCCCGACCGGCCCCATTGTCGGGATTACATCGAAGCGCTGTTCAGCGAATACACCCCTCTCGCTGGTGATCGAAACTTTGCTGACGACCACGCGGTAATGGGTGGCCTCGCCCGGTTCGAGGACAAGCCAGTTGTCGTGATTGGCCACGAAAAGGGCCACGACACCAAAACCCGGATCGAACGAAATTTTGGCATGGCGCGGCCGGAAGGGTATCGCAAAGCCGTGCGTTTGATGGACCTTGCGGACCGGTTCAACCTGCCTGTGATTTCGCTTGTTGACACCCCCGGTGCCTATCCCGGAAAGGGCGCTGAGGAGCGTGGCCAATCGGAAGCAATCGCGCGGTCTACCGAAAAGTGCCTGCAAATCGGCGTGCCGTTGATCTCGATCATCATTGGCGAAGGCGGATCTGGCGGGGCTGTGGCCTTTGCAACGGCTGACAAGCTCGCCATGTTGGAGCACTCGATCTATTCGGTCATCAGCCCGGAAGGCTGCGCTTCGATCCTTTGGAAGGACTCCGAGAAAATGCGCGAAGCGGCGGAAGCGCTGCGATTGACGGCCCAGGACCTCAATAAACTTGGTGTCTGTGACCATATCATCGGGGAGCCGCTCGGTGGAGCGCAGCGTGACAAACCGGCTACGATTGCGGCTGTGGGCAAGGCAATCTCTGCTCTATTGGCCGATATCGGAACGCCTGCCCGGGAAGACGTTGTGGCAAACCGCCGCCGCAAATTCCTCGACCTCGGATCAAAGGGCCTGGCGGCGTAGGGCCTAGCGCCGCACGAAGACCATTCCTGCGAATGCCATCACCAGCGACGCGATCAGCGCGCAACCTGTTAGCACCATGACGCTGGTGGCATCCGAGCATTGCTCTGCCCCAGGACACCCGCGTGAGCGCCAGTCTGAGAAGGCAGCATACATCACAAACCCTGCCACGACGCCCAAAAGCACCGCCAGGATGAAGAGGATGTAACCAAGCGCCCTCACCACATGCGGCCTTTCGCGTATTCGGCATAGCCACTGTCGTAGGCCGCGCCATTGAAGTCTGGATCAACTGCTTTAACGAAATCGCCTGGTGTTGGTAGGCCTTCTGAATCGTCCCGCGACCAAAGACCCGACCGCATCAGCGCCTTGGCACACTGGAAATAGACTTCTTGGGTCTGGATCACGATCACCGTCTTTGGGTTCTTTCCGCGCTGTTCGAAAGTTGTCGTGACTTCGGGATCGTCGGTCAAAACCGCCGTCCCGTTTACCCGCACGACATTGTTGCAACCCGGCACCATGAACATCAGCGAAACGCGCGGATCGCGCACGATGTTACGCAGGTTATCGATACGGTTATTACCCCGCCAATCGGGTAGCCAGATCGTGCGCTCATCCACCAGACGGACTACGGGGCCGTCATCACCACGCGGACTGGCATCGGTGCCTTCCGGGCCAACTGTCGACAAAATGACAAAACGCGCGGCATCGATCCATTTGCGATAGAGAGGAGTGAGAACCGGGGTGACTTTGGTGATGGAGGCTTTCACTGGCTCGCCATAGAGCGTGTCGAGTTGAGCCACATCGTTGATCGTGCGCATCACGGAGTCCTTTTGAAACCAGCCTCGTCCAGTAGAGCATCGCTGGCCGTTTCAACATCCGCCTCAAGTCGCGCCATGAAATCGGCGGTCGAGAGCCCCGGCTGGATACGCGGCAGAAACTCCACCACTGCAACACCAGGCTTGCGCAAAATGCCATGACGCGGCCAGAAGACGCCGACGTTCGCCGCCACAGGCACGCAAGGCTGGCCGAGCTGTTCATAAAGCGCGCCGGTGCCCGCCTTGTAAGGAACCGAAACGCCAGGCGCGACGCGGGTGCCTTGGGGGTAAATGATCAACTGCCCGCCCTGCTGCTTACCGCTTTTCACATCGTGCAACATTTTCTTGATCGCAGCACCCCGCTTGCCGCGATTGACCGGCACGCACCCGATGCGCATGGCGTATTGGCCAAGCAGGGGCGAGAACATGAGCTGCTTTTTCATGATGAATTTGCCGCGTGGCACGGCGTTGTAGATCATCATGATGTCGAGGAAGCTTTGGTGCTTGGCCGCGATCATGACCTCGTCCGTGGGCGGCGTGCCGCGCACTTCGGTCTTCAGGCCCACCATCCAGCGTAACGTCCAGAACACCCACCGGCAGTAGGTGTGGCAGGCCGCGTGTGCCCCCGCCGCGTTGAAAAGGGCGTACGGGAAGAATGCGATCGAGAGGACCAGCATGGCCACATACATCTGGACGATGAACAGGAGAGAGCGGAGCCACTGTATCATTGCAGACCCCGCAACGTGCGGAAAGCCGCGATGCGTGTGGCGGTGAAGGCTGTAGCGGCGGCAAGCGGTGGAATGATGAGTGGCCAGAACCAGCTTGCACCGGAGAAGCTGAGGCCTGTCAGGATGGCCGCAGTGTCACGCGCGGACGGCAAGATCGCCACAGCGAGAAGGCCAACCACCATGCCAAGCGCCGCACCCGTCAGCGCGCGGATTGTGAAACGGCGCACGAATGCGCGGGCGATGTAGCTGTCGCGCGCACCGACAAGTCGGAGCACGCGGATCACCTGCTCATTCGCGCTGAGCGCCGATTGCGCGGCCAGCGTGACCATACCGGCGGTCGCTGCAAGGATCAGCACCATCGCAAGCCAGCCCAGAATGCGGAGCCGTCCGGCAGCCTCAGCCAACGGACGACGCCAGCGGTCGTGGTCATCCAGAACCGCGCCGGGTGCTTCGGCGGCCAGGCGTTGGCGCAAACCGTCAGCATCATAGCCATCGGCGGTTTCGGTGATCTCCACCAGCTGCGGAACCGGCAGGTCATCCAGTGGAAGGTCCGGTCCGAACCACGGCGCGAGAAGCGCCTGTTGTTCTTCGTCACTTAGCGCACGCGCGCTTTCGATACCGGGTGTTTGCTCCAAGACGGCCAGAACGGCCCAGGTCTGTGCTTCTATCTCAGCGGGCGGAGCTGAAATTCGGATTGTGGAGGATTGGGCCAGCGCGCTGGACCAGCGGTCAGCAAGACGGCCCGAGGCCATCGAAAGAGCCATCGCAAAGACCGCAAGAAATGCCATGGCAGCCGCCGTCGCAAAGGTCAGCCGTGCCGATTGGCCACTGCGTGGCACGACACGGTCAGCGCCTCGGTCACCGCGAACAAAGGCCAAAAGTTCGCCGCGCAAGCTCATAGATCAGCCCCCGCTGCCGTAATCTGTCCGCCTTGAATGCGAAGCACCCTCGCTTGCACGCGCTGCTTTGCGGCCCGGATCAACGCAAGGTCGTGCGTTGCGATCACCACGGTCTTTCCAAGTTTGTTCAGCTCCACCAGCAGGTTCAGCAGGCGCAGCGACATATCCCAATCGACGTTGCCCGTGGGTTCATCGGCAAGGATCAGGTCCGGGTCCATGATAATCGCGCGGGCGAGCGCTGCGCGTTGGCGTTCACCGCCCGACAGTTCAGGCGGCAGTGCCTCGGCCCGCGCGGTGAGGCCAACCCAGCCCACCAGTTCGTTGAGATTTGAATCCTGGGCCATCCCGCCTTTGCCGGTCACCGAAAGTGGCAGCGCAATATTCTCGGACACGGAAAGATGGTCCAGGAACTTACAATCCTGATGCACCACGCCGATCCGTTGGCGAATATCAGCGATCCCGTCGCGGCTAAGGCCACCAGCGGTGTGTCCAAAAAGCGAGATGTTACCACCTGTCGGCAGCAATTCCGCGTAGCAAAGCTTGAGGAATGTCGTCTTGCCCGCGCCCGACGGGCCGGTCAAAAAGTGGAACGATCCGGGCGGCAAATGTAGCGACAGGTCGGACAGAAGCGGTTCTGCCCCGTAGCCATAAGCGGCATCCTGCATCTCGATCATTTGGCCTCGCGCCCCCGCGCCTATTTTCTTGCCCCTGTCTTGCACCCTTGGCGGGGCACTTGCAATCGGGCCTGTGCGCCTGTGGCCTGATATGACACGCAGATGCAACGGCCAAACGTCTGGAATTCAACAGGGATTGGAAACCGAAGGCGGGATTGTTAATCTTCACCGAACAATAGCAGTCGGCCCGGGAGTTTGGTGCCGTCGCGGCCGATGTTTGGCCCAGTCCACGAGAGCAGTAAACCATGCGGCTGACGTGCCCGAATTGCAGTGCCAGATACGAGGTCGACGAAAGCATGATCCCAGCCGCTGGCCGGGATGTGCAGTGTTCGAACTGTTCCACAACGTGGTTCCAGCCCGCGCCCCGGGTGGCCGAGCCTGAGGTGCCTGAAACGCCAGCGCCGGTTGTAGAGCCGGAGGCGGAGGCTCCCCCGCCAGCACTGGAGGCGGAGCCTGAACCGCAACTGGAAGAAATTGATGTGGATGGTCCAAGCGGCGCTCCGGGTGAAGATGCCATAGAGACCACGCTCGACCGCCCCGCACGGCGCCAGATTGATGCCGGTGTGGCGGATATTCTGCGTGAAGAGGCTGAACGCGAAGCGCGATTGCGTCGCGGAGATGCCACGCCCGACCCGGTTGAGACGCAATCGGAAATGCCGCTCGAAAGCGACGAAGACAGCGCCCGGACCCGCAGGCTTGCGGAATTCGAGAACGCCGAGGACGCCTTTGAGGCCGACGATCTGGCCGCGAGCGGTGTTGCCGCTGCAGCCGCCTCTCGCGGTGAATTGCTGCCCGATATCGAAGAGATAAACTCAACCCTCCGCGCCACGGGTGACCGCAGCGAAACCGAGGATGACGCCAGCGACGTTGATACCATCGTCGAAAGCGCACGCCGCAGGGGACAGGTCCGGCGTGGCTTTTTCCTGATCCTGTTGCTCGCCGCGATTGGGGTTGGCGTCTACATCTACGCGGACGAGATTGCAGCGGCGGTGCCGCAGGCAGCCTCGGCGCTGGAAAGCTATGTGGACACTGTGAATGCAGCGCGGTTCTGGCTGGACGATCTGGCGCGGTCGGTCGCCGGCGGCACAACTGGTTCTGACGGCTAGGTCGGTCTAAAACTGATCCAGCAGACGGCGCAGGTAGTCCAACTCCAGATCCGGGCGGCCCTGTTCAGCGGCGCGATCCCTTAAAAGGTCCAGCAATTCGCGGGCGCGGCGGCGCGCCTCTTCGCTGCCTTCCAGGCCCTCGTCCGACCCAAAGGCCCCGTTGTTTCCGGCCTGACGACCAAGCGGATCCTGCAACGGGCGGCTTTCGGCCATGTTGCCTTCGGCCTGACCTTGGCCGGGTTCCGCGCCCTGTTCCTGCGCCAGCGCTTCACCCAGTTGCGTCATGCCTTCGCGGATGGCTTCCATCGCTTCCGATTGCAGGTCGAGCGCTTCGGCAATGTCGCCGCGTTCCAGTGCTTCGGCGGCCTCCTCCATTGCGCGGCCCGCGCCGTCCAGTTGATCCAGCGCCTCGTCACCGGCTTCCGTGCCTGTGCCAGGGAGCCGACGCGCCTGTTCCTCAAGCTGGCGGCGCAATTCTTCTTGCCGCTCTGCTAGGGAGCCGCTGCTGCCTTCCTCATTGTCGCCGCCCTGTCCCTGACCGGGGTTTTCGCCCTCCTGTCCGGGTTGGTTGCCTTGCGGGGCCTGACCTTGCTGTTCGCCGGGTTGACCGGGGCGGTTGGGATTGAACTGATCCTGCAGGTCCTGAAAGCTGTCGTCGCTCAGGTCTTGCTGGCCGCGCAGAGTATCTTGCAAGCCCTCCATCGCTTGCTGGCCGGGCGTTTGCGGCCCGTCCCCGCCTTCTCCGCCTTGGGTGATCTCCATATTCTCCAGCATTTCCTGAAGCTGCTGGAGCATTTCCATTGCTTCGGCCATGCGGCCTTCTTCCATCAACTCCTGAATACGCTCGAGCATCGCGTCGAGGTCGGCCATCGACATTTCCTGGCCTTCGCCCTCGCCCTGATCAGGTTGGTCGGTGTCGTCGCCAAATTCGGTATTGTCGGCCAGTTCCTGCATGTATTCGTTCATCGCCTCACGCATTTCCTGCATGAGCTCGGCGATTTCTTCTTCGCTGGCCCCTTGGCGCATGGCTTCTGCCAGCCGCTCCTGCGCGCGGCGTAGACGTTCCAGCGCGCTGTCCAGCTCACCGAATTCCAACTCAAGCGCGGCTTCCCAAAGGATCGCGGCAACATCTTCCTGCACCTCCAGCGAGACCAGGTCGATGGCGCTTTCGAGGCGCTGGATGGCAGAGCGGAGGGAGAGGTAGACACCTTCCGGCAAGCCCGGTTCCGGCAGGTGTGTCATGGCCCGAAGCAGCCTTGCAGAGCGGGCAGCGTTGTCGCGATTCCAAAGAATATCGCGGCGCATTTCGATCAGTGCATTGGCCATCGGGTCGAAGAAACGCTGGCCTGGCAGGCGGTCCACATCGTAGCGAACTGTCGCGATCTGGCCTGCGTCATCCGTGACCGTGAGAGTCAGCGAGACGGGCAAATTTGCGAAGGGATGCTGGCTCAGATCTTCCAACACAACTTCAGTGAATTCATCACGGTTGCCGCGGAAGGGCATGGGGAGGTCAAGAACGACGGGCTCACGCGGCTCGGGGTCAACGATCAGGCCAAAGCGGCGATCAACGGCTTCAAGGTTCAAGCGGATCGTGGCGGTTCCGGAGCGGACGCCGTAATCGTCAGTCGCTGAAAAGCTGAATTGCATCGCGCCGGGGGGCTCGCCTTCGACCTCGCCCTCAAGGGCAACGGTGGGCGGCTGGTCGGGCCGGACGGAGACGTGCCATTCGCGGCCACCAGGGCCATCAACGGCGAGCGTGCCGCCCTGTTCCATTACGACGGTTTGGGCGTAGGCGTTGGGATCAACCTCAGGGACCGGGCCAATGTCGGTGCGCAGCGTGATCTCCCCGGGCGCTCCGTAGGCGCGCAGGGTAATCTCCGACCCAAGGGGCGCCTCGAAAGATTCCGCTGTGATTTCATTGAGATAGAGAGAGGGCAGGCCCGTGTAGAGTGGCGGTTCGACCCAGCCTTCCCACGAGGGGCCGGAGGATGCGGTGGCGGGGCCTGCGCCAAGCGGAACTTCGCCCACCTCACCCACGCGGCTGAATGCACCGAAGAGAAGGGCCATGGCGATGGCAGTGGCACCAATGTAGCGCAATGCGAATGGATCGCGGCGCGAGAGGGTCAGATCAGGCTCGGGCGCGCGGGCTGATGCGGCGCGGTCGGCCATGCGTGAGACGTGCGCGGACCAAACCGAACGGCTGGCCGGATCGTCGCCACCAACAGCGGGTGTATCGAGCAGCGTTGTGATCGGGCGTCCGGGCATTGTTCGGTCAAGCCGATCGAGGGCCTCGTCGCGGGTTGGGTGTCGATAGACCTGGAGACCGCGCCCCAGAAATCCAATGATTACAATGGCCAAAAGGCCAATTGCGGGCCAGAGTAGATTGGGCGGCAACAGGCGTCCCGCACCGAATGCAGCGGCGGCGAGGACCACGAACAACACCGTCCAGACCGGCCAGAAGGCGCGCACCAAACGCTCTGCCACCATGCCCAAACGGGTCAGGCGCAGCGGCCAAATCAGGCGCTGAATAGCTGAGGTTTTAGGGTTCTGCTCGGTCATGTTCCCTTTCCCGGGCGGGCCCGGTGGGCGTTTATGCCCATTGGGGAATAGTATCCCGGTTTATCATGTCGTCAAACGATGGACGTGCCCGGATGACGGCGAATTGATCGCCTTTCACAAGAACCTCTGGAATGAGAGGGCGAGAGTTGTATTCGCTGCTCATCACCGCGCCGTATGCACCGGCAGAGCGGAACGCGATCAGATCATTTTCTTTTGTTTCCGGTAGGTTGCGCTGCTTGGCAAAGGTGTCACCGCTTTCGCAGACTGGACCGACGATGTCATAAGGCGTCTGTTCTGCACCCGGCGCGGGTTCGCGGACGGGCACGATATCGTGCCAGGCGCCATACATGGCGGGGCGTATGAGGTCGTTCATGGCGGCGTCGAGGATCAGAAAATCCCTGCCTTCTCCATGCTTTACGTAGATTGTAGAGGCGACGAGAAGGCCCGCGTTGCCGGAGATCAGGCGGCCGGGTTCGATTTCGATTTCGCAGCCCAGATCGCCGACTGTTCGGCGCACAACCTCACCATATTCGATGGGAAGCGGTGGCGCGGAGTTGGAGCGTTCGTAGGGAATGCCAAGCCCGCCGCCAAGGTCGAGGCGGGTGATTTCGTGGCCATCCGCGCGCAGTTGGTGCGTTAGCTCTGCCACTTTTTTATAAGCGATTTCATAGGGTTCAAGGTCTGTCAGCTGGCTGCCAATGTGGACGTCGATCCCAATAACCTTCAGGCCGGGCAGGGAGGCGGCATGGGCATAAACCTCGCGCGCGCGGGAGATTGGGATGCCGAACTTGTCTTCCTTGCGGCCGGTGCTGATTTTTTCGTGCGTTTTTGCGTCGACATCCGGATTCACACGGATGGTGATGGGGGCGATTTTACCGATACTATCAGCGACTTGGCTGAGGCGTTCCATCTCGGGTTCCGACTCAACGTTGAACTGCCGGATGCCGCCTTCCAGCGCCATGCGCATCTCATCATGGGTTTTGCCGACGCCGGAAAACACGATCTTTTCGCCCGGAACGCCAGCCGCTTTGGCGCGCAGATATTCACCGCCTGAGACCACGTCCATACCCGCGCCAAGCGAGGCCATATGGGCGATAACTGCCTGATTGGAATTGCTTTTCATGGCATAGCAGATCAAGTGATCCATGCCGGAAAGCGCCTCGGTAAAGACGTCGAAATGGCGAGTCAGGGTGGCCGTGGAATAGACGTAGAACGGTGTGCCGACGGACGCCGCGACTTCAGGCAATGGGACGTCTTCGGCGTGAAGAATGCCGTCCTTGTATAGAAAATGGTCCATTCGAGCGCTTTCCTTCACCGTCTTCGCGGGCACCTAACACCGATTTGACCGTGTTCAAAGGCCCCCGGAAATGCGTTCACCTGAACGCATATGCGTCCAACTGAACGGGGTTTTTCGCGAAAGTGCGTCCGGATGAACGCATTTTGTTTGTAAACCGGGCGGCTGCCGAAAAGCGTTCACTTGAACGCATCTACGCCGCGCGTCGCGCCACCAGAAACAGCGCCAGCGGCAATCCCGCCGAAACGCCGACCCCGAAGGTCGCGGGGACCACCAGCAAGAACCACCAGTCGCGGTGGCGGATGAGCTCGGCGATCGTCCAGACCACCAGAACCATGGCAGCGATGGTGAGGTCCCATGTGATGCCGGTCGTCGCCTCGTTCACGTACCAGGCGTCGATCATCGGGCCGAGATCCCAGCCATTCTGTTCGAACCAGCGGTAAAAATGGACCCATGGGTAGAGGCCGATCAGGAACAGGGCGAAGTAGAGAATGCGCAGCATTTGGGAGAACTCCTTTGAAGCGCGACATAGCGGCACTTGCCCCTAAGACCAGACGCGTCAAATCGTCAGACCAAGTGTTTGTGCCACTGCGTCATAATTGACCTTAAGGGTAAGGGCACGCTAGGCCCATTCAAATGCCATTTCCGGGCCGATTGGGACGGCCTGATGACAGCTTGAGGGATGACACCAGATGTCCGAGATCGAACGCGAAAGCATGGAATACGATGTGGTCATCGTGGGCGCGGGGCCTGCGGGACTTTCGGCGGCCATTCGGCTGAAGCAGTTGGATGCCGATCTGAACGTCGTGGTTCTGGAAAAGGGCTCGGAAGTTGGGGCGCATATCCTGTCTGGCGCCGTGCTTGATCCGGTGGGTTTGAACACGCTGATCCCGGACTGGAAGGAAAAGGGTGCGCCGCTGAACGTGCCGGTCAAAGACGACAAGTTTTACATGCTGGGCGAGGCGGGCGGCATTCGCATCCCCAACTTTCCGATGCCGCCGCTGATGAACAACCACGGCAATTACATCGTCTCGATGGGCAATGTCTGCCGCTGGATGGCGGAGCAGGCCGAAGAGTTGGGCGTTGAGATTTTCCCGGGCATGGCGTGTTCGGAGCTGGTTTACGGTGAGAACGGTGAAGTGCGCGGCGTTGTGGCTGGCGTCTTCGGGTTGGAGGCGGATGGCTCTTACGGTGAAGGCACCGAACCGGGGATGGAGCTGCTGGGTAAGTACGTGTTCCTGAGCGAAGGCGTGCGCGGGTCGCTTTCCAAAGAAGTGATTGAGAAGTTCAGCCTGGATGCCGACAGTGAGCCGCAGAAATTCGGCATCGGCATGAAAGAGATCTGGGAGATTGACCCGGACAAGCACAAGGAAGGCTCGGTCTTTCACTCGCTGGGTTGGCCGCTTGGCAAGAACGCGGCGGGCGGCTCGTTCGTGTATCACGCCGAGAATAATCAGGTGTTCATCGGTTTGGTCACGGCGCTGAATTACCAGAACCCGCATGTGTATCCGTACATGGAATTCCAACGCTTCAAGCACCACCCGATGATCGCGGAGCTTCTGGAAGGCGGCAAGCGCGTGGCCTATGGCGCGCGGGCGATCGCCCAGGGCGGCTGGCAGGCGATGCCAAAGGCGTGCTTCCCCGGTGGGGCGCTGTTGGGCTGCTCCGTGGGGCTGGTGAATGTGCCGCGGATCAAGGGCAACCATAATGCGATGCTGTCGGGGATTGCGGCGGCTGAGGCCGCGTTTGCTGCGATCGGTGAGGGACGTGCCAGCGATGAGTTGGTCGACTACAACACCGCGCTACGTGAAGGGCCGGTGGGCAAAGACCTTTACAAGGTGCGCAATGTGAAGCCGTTCCAATCCAACAACGGTGTGTTGGGCGCGCTTGGTCTGGGTGGGTTCGACATGTGGACCAACACCATTGGTTTCTCGCTGTTTGGCACCAAGGGCCATGGCAAGTCGGACGCGGACGCGACGCAGAAGGCCGCGCGATGGAACCCGATTGAATATCCCAAGCCCGATGGCAAGCTGTCCTTCGATCGGCTGACGAATGTGAGCTATTCCTTCACCAACCACGAGGAAAGCCAGCCTGCGCACTTAAAGCTGAAGGACCCGAGCATTCCGATTGCGGTGAACCTGCCTGAATTTGCGGAGCCTGCGCAGCGGTATTGCCCGGCGGGTGTTTACGAGGTGATCGAGGAGGAGGGCAAAGACCCGCGCTTCCAGATCAATTTCCAGAACTGCGTGCACTGCAAGACCTGTGACATCAAGGATCCGAGCCAGAACATCAACTGGACGGTGCCCCAGGGCGGCGACGGGCCGAATTATCCTAACATGTAAGTGACCTGCGATTGCCCTTCCCGGGGGTGCGGCCTAGTCTTTGCGACAACGCCGCGCTTCCAAGGAGAGCACCGCCTATGGCCTTCACACGATCTTTGACCGCCCTTGCCCTTTTGGCGGGGTTGGCGACGCCGGCGCTGGCCGATGGGCTGGCTGGGTCCTACCTTGCGGCGCGATCTGCGGCGATTTCCGGAAACCACGAAGAGGCGGCGACCTATTTTGATCGCGCGCTTGAGCTTGATCCTGGAAATGCCTTCCTGATTTCGAATGCGGTGTTTGCCCATGCCTCCCTCGCGGAATGGGAGCGCGCGGCGCAGATTGCCGAAACCTTGCCTGCCGATGCCGATGGGCAGGAGCTGGTGGAACTGGTCCGCTTTGTTCGCCATGTGGCTGAGGACAGGCTAGATCAAGCGATTGCAATGATCGAGGCCGGTGATGGCCCCGGCCCGCTGGCTGACGATCTGGCGCGGGCATGGCTGACGTTCGGCCAGGGCGATATGTCGGGCGCTGTTGAAACGTTTGAGGCTTTGGCCAGCGAGCGTGGACTGGAGGAATTGGCGGCGTTGCACCTGGCGTTGGCGCGGGCGGCTGTGGGCGATTTCGAAGCGGCGAATGTGATCCTGTCGGGCGAAAGTGGTGTGGAGATCACCAACACCGAGCGGGTCGTGCGGGCGCGAGCGCAAATCATGGTGCAGCTTGGACTACGCGGTGAAGCGCTGGACCTGTTGGACAGCTACACGCAGGCGGTGCCTGACCCGGGGCTTCTGGCGTTGCAGGCCGAGATCGGCAGCGGGGCGGAGGCGCCGTACGATTTTGTCGTGAGCGCGCAGGACGGCGTGGCGGAAGTGTTCTTCACCGTGGCGCAGTTGTTGTCCGGGGACCGCAACCGGACCTTGCCGCTTCTGATGACGCAGGCGGCACGGGGGATTGATCCAAGCCACACCGATGCGGTGCTGCTGGCCGGTGAATTGATGGGCGAGGACGGGCAGCATGAGCTCGCTGCCACGACATTCGCTGCCGTGCCTGAGACCGATGCGAATTACATCGAAGCGCAGATGGGCCGCGCCGGTGCGCTGGAAGAGATAGGTCAAAGCGAAGAGGCGATCACGACGCTTGCGGCACTGGTTGAGGCGCGCCCGGAGTTGGCCTCACTTCAGGCGTCCTATGGCGACATCCTACGGCGCAACGAGATGTTTGAGGGGGCGGTTGAGGCCTACACGAACGTTCTGGAGCTCGTGGATGCGGACCTGCCGCGGTATTGGTTCATCCACTATGCCCGCGCGATTTCTTATCATCAGCTGGATGATTGGCCACCTGCCGAGGCCGATTTCCGTCGTGCATTGGAGTTGAACCCGGAACAGCCTAACGTCTTGAACTACCTGGGCTATTCTCTGGTTGAGCAGCGCCGGAACTTTGACGAAGCGCTCGACATGATCCAGCGTGCTGTCGCCGCGCGGCCCGAAAGCGGCTATATCGTCGATAGTCTTGGCTGGGTATACTACCGCCTTGGCCGGTTCGATGAAGCGGTTGCGCCGATGGAGCGCGCGGTGGAGTTGGAACCGAACGACTGGATCCTCAACGATCACCTTGGCGACGTCTACTGGATGGTGGGCCGTTACCGCGAGGCGGAGTTCCAATGGCATCGCGCGCTGAGCTTTGACCCTGACGATGAGGTTGAGGCCGAACGGATCCGGCGCAAGCTGGAAGTCGGGCTGGAAGTCGTTCTCGAAGAGGAAGGCGGTGTGGGCGAGGCCCAGTGAGGGTTTTCGCGCCGGCCAAAGTCAATCTTGCGCTGCATGTGACCGGGCGGCGGGCGGATGATTTTCATCTGCTCGACTCGCTGGTTGTGTTTGCCGGTGTGGGGGATTGGCTGAGCCTGCGAGAGGGGCCTGAATTGGCGTTGCGCGTGACCGGGCCGAGGTCCGAGGGTGTGCCGTGGGACAGTCGCAACATTGTCTGGAAGGCCGCAAAGCAGCTTGGCGCCTCCGTCGAGATTGAGTTGGAGAAACACCTGCCCCATGCGGCGGGGATCGGTGGCGGTTCTGCTGACGCGGCGGCGGTGTTGCGGGCGCTCGGTGGCGCTGTGGAAGGCAGTGAGGTGCTGGGCGCCGATGTGCCCGTCTGTGTGCGGGGCACGCCCGCGCGGATGCGGGGGATCGGCGAGATGCTGGAGGATGTGCCGGAGCTGCCGCAGATTTGGATCGTGCTGGTGAACCCCGGGGTTGAGGTGCCCACGGGGGCGGTGTTCGGCGCGATGGAAAGCGTTGAGAACGGCGGTATGTCGGAGCCGGAGTGGGCCGATTTTGGCAGCTTCATCGCGTGGCTCGGTAAGACGCGGAATGACATGCAGGCCCCTGCGCAGAGGATGCAGCCAGTCATCGGCGAGGTGTTGGAGCGATTGAGCACCGCGCCGGGATGCGCGTTTGCGCGGATGAGTGGGTCTGGTGCGACGTGTTTTGGGCTGTTCGAGGCGGAGAGCGCTGCGCGGGCGGCTGCGGCAGCGATGCCGGAGGAGTGGTGGTCTGAAGCGGCAGAGGTGCTGCGTTAGTTTAGCCGGGCCACCACGTAATCGGCCAGATCGGACAGCATTTCACGGATCGGATCGTCAGGTAGATCGGCGAGGGCCGCCTTGGCCCGGGCGACGTGGGCGTTGGCCTCATCCCGGGTCTGGGCCAGCGTGCCGTGGGTCGTGAGAAGGCGCAGGGCTTCCTCCAGATCATCTTCGCGCTGGTCACCTTTGGCGATAGTCCGGGCCCAAAAGGCGCGCTCGGTGTCGTCGGCGGCTGCTATGGCACGGATCACGGGCAGGGTCAGCTTTCGTTCGCGGAAATCGTCACCGATGTTTTTGTCGAGCGTGCCCGCGCTTGCGGCATCAACGCCGCCCCAATCGAGCAGGTCATCGGCCATCTGGAAGGCCACGCCGAGGCCGTCACCGTAAGCGGCAAGGGCGCGGGTGATGGCCTCGTCGCTGTTGGAGATCACACCGCCGACTTCGCAGGCGGCCTCAAACAGGGCGGCGGTCTTTCCGCGGATGACCTGAAGGTAGGTGGCTTCCGTCGTGTCGATGTTCATAGCGGCGGAGAGTTGCAGGACTTCGCCTTCGGCAATCGTGGCGGCTGCGTTGGACAGGATGGAAAGGACGCGGAGCGAGCCCGGTTCGACCATCAACTGGAACGCGCGGGCGAAGAGGTAGTCGCCGACCAGAACGCTCGACTTGTTGTCCCAGAGCAGGTTCGCCGTCGGCCGCCCGCGCCGTTTTTCGCTTTCGTCAACGACGTCATCGTGGAGCAGTGTGGCGGTGTGGATGAACTCGACCGTAGCGGCAAGCTTCACATGATCGTCGCCCGCGTAGCCACAGAGCCGCGCGCAGGCGAGTGTGAGCATGGGACGGACCCGTTTGCCACCGGCTTCGACGAGATGGGCCGTGACTTCAGGGATACGCGGGGCGTGCTCGGAAGACATGCGGTCGCGGATGAGGGCGTTCACGCCAGCAAGGTCATCGGCCAGCAGGGCGCTGAGACGCTCATGCGGTTTGGCTGCGGCGTGATCCAGGCTCATGGTGTTCTCCCCCGTCTCGACATCCGGCCTTTGGCTGCTTACCTGACGGATATGCTTGAAGTTCTGCGCAGCAACGACCCGACTGTAATTGCCTTTGCCTCGGCCCTTCTGTCCGGCGAGGATATAGAGGTGTTCGAGATGGACGTCCATATGAGCGCGCTGGAAGGCAGCATCGGCATATTGCCGCGCCGCCTGCTTGTGCGGCGTGAGGATGCGGATGCGGCGCGCGTGGCGCTGCGGGATAACGATCTACCGGTGAGTGAGTGACGGACGGGCTGACGCGGGACGGTTTTCTGGGTGGGCGCGTGCAAGCGTGGCAGCCCAAGGACGGCTACCGCGCGGCGACGGATCCGGTGTTTCTGGCAGCTGCCTGCCCTGCGAAAGCGGGGGAGCGGGTGTTGGAATTGGGCTGCGGGGTCGGCGTGGCGGCCCTGTGCCTGGCCGTGCGGGTTGATGTTCATGTGACGGGTGTGGAGCGGCAGGTGGCCTATGCGGAGCTGGCGCGGCGAAACGGTGTGGATGTCGTGGAAGCGGATCTGGCGGATTTGCCGGAGAACCTTCGGCAGATGTCGTTCGATCATGTCATCGCCAATCCGCCGTATTTGATTCCCGGTGCTGGGACGGCTGCGGAGGATGCAGGGCGAGAGGCAGCGTTTCGCGAAGAGACGCCGTTGGCGATTTGGGGGGCGGTGGCCAAGGCGCGGCTAAAGCCCGGCGGATGGCTGACGATGATCCACCTGGCGGAACGGTTGCCGGAAGTGCTGGCTGCGCTGGAGGGGTTCGGGTCGGTCACGGTCTTGCCTTTGGCGTCGCGGGAAGGTCGTGCGGCGGGGCGCGTGCTCATCCAGGCGCGGAAGGGCGCGCGCGGGGCGTTTCGGCTCTTGGCGCCGTTTCTTATACATGAAGGCGCCGAGCATTTGCGCGATGGGGATGACTATTCCGCAACAGCGCGGGCCGTCTTGCGCGATGGCGCGCCGTTAACATTCGATTAACCCGTTTAATGCCAAGCTTTTTATCGGACGGCCTCGTCGGACGTGACATGAAGCCTGTTTTGTGCTGCACTTTCGACGTTCACATTCCATAACGAGAGGAGACTCATATGTCGCTAGGCGCCCATCTTCAGGAACTCAAGAAGAAGCACGCCACCCTCTCGACCCAGGTCGAGGAACAACAACGGAGCCCGGCAACGGACGATTTGATAATCCGAGAGCTCAAGAAAGAAAAGCTGAGGCTTAAGGAAGAAATCGCGCGGCTGGACAGCTGATGCGACGGCGCTGACGGGGCGCTACTCAGCCACCTCGGCAGCGTCCACGAAGGACATACCTTCCCCCAACTGCTTGAGCGTCGCGGTTTCGGCGCTCAACCACTCTAGAAATGCGCTGACTTGCGGGCGGTTTTCTGCGCCTTCCGGGCAGACGAAGCGGTAATGCGCCTGCGTCGTCAGTGCGAGCTTGTAGGGCATAACCAGACGGCCTTCGCGGATATCACGTTCCGCCAGTGAGGCGCGCGCCAGTACAACACCGCCCCCCGCCACCGCTGCGTCGAGCGCATGATCGGCCTGGCTGAACCGCGCGCCAGACGCGAAGCGGGGCGGCAGTTTGGCCGCGCGAAACCACGCGGGCCAGTCAAAGGCGGGGGTGAAGTTGCGAGTATCGTCCTGATGCAAAAGCGGCGCGCGGGCGAGATCGGAGGGCTCCGGGAATTGCTCGGCCAGGGCAGGGCTCATCATCGGCGTCATCCATTCGCTGATGATGGGGCGGGAAAACAGCCCCTCCTCCTCACGTGGGAAGCCGAAGCGGATCGCTACGTCGACATCGTCGCGGGTGAAATCCATCAGGCGGAGCGTGGCAGAGAAGCGAAGCTCGATTCCGGGATGATCTTGCGCGAAGTCGAAAAGGCGCGGGGCTAGCCATTTGGCGGTGAAGGCCGGGCCTGCGGTGACAGTGAGCGTGGACTGGTCAACGGTGCGGCGCGCGGCGCGCCAAGCGGCAGAGAGTGCGGTGAAGCCGTCAGCGGCCCCGGGCGCCAAGGCGCGGCCCGCGTCGGTGAGCTCAACCGCGCGGTTGAGACGGCGGAAAAGCGGGGCCTCCAGATGCTCTTCCAGCGACTTGATCTGAAAGGAGAGGGCGGCGGGCGTGACGTTCAATTCGGCCGCTGCCTTGGAAAAGCTCATGTGGCGGGCGGCGGCGTCGAAGGCGCGGAGGGCGGTGAGGGGCGGAAGGCGATCTGTCATACTCGATCAAGTATCTCTTAACTGAAGCGAGGGAAAGTCTCGTTTGCGGAAAATCGGACCGGGGCGCATATCTGGATCAACGAAACGCTGACCCAAGAGGTATGACCATGATCTTCGACAACACAACCCGCACAGATACACGCAAAGCCATCGCCCGCGCCCATGAAGAAAGGGGCAAGATCCTTGGCGAGGTTTGGAGTTTTCTGACCGGCCGTCGCTGAACCTGATCTGGTGGGATGCAGGGTTGCAGAAATGGCAATACTCATCCGGGCATGTGCTTCCTACATCTATCGCAAAGCCAATTAATCAAGGAAGCGAGCATCATGTACGAGTTCTATTGTGACGAGAC
This sequence comes from uncultured Roseicyclus sp., assembly GCA_947500415.1. GTDB lineage: Bacteria > Pseudomonadota > Alphaproteobacteria > Rhodobacterales > Rhodobacteraceae > Gymnodinialimonas. Next base: position 9,195 of record CANMRT010000004.1, on the reverse strand, counting down.
GTTCCAGAAGGTGATCGCCCAAGCTCGTGCCGAGCGGCGCGCGGCGGTGCGCAAGTTCTGGGCTGGTCTGAACCTTCGCCGCCGAGAGTTCGATGGCGGGATTGCAGCCAGCAAATAGCAGCCATTCCGAAACAGCAATTGGATGGCGCGTGGCGGCGGTGTATGCGGACGCTCCGTTATCTGATTGACTCACCGTAATGAAAGAACGCTTAAAATGCTCTTTACTCAAATCAAACACCGCATCTCGGGCCTCGCGCAAGCGCGTCGCGCCGTGGAAGCACAGAACATGGCCCGCCTGATGGGCTATCTGGGTGCGCTGCGCTGAGCGCGGGCTGACCCAAAGGCCGCAAGGCCAGCGCCGCCTGCGATGAAGGCAGCGGCAAGAAGAAGGGTGAGGGAGGCTTCAGCCACCCCAACCAAGACGAGGATCAGGGTCGACAACAGCGGTGCGGCGTAACTTGCGACGCCAAGCAGCTGAATGTCCCCTGCCTTGACCCCCACATCCCAGACGTAGAACGCGAGGCCAACGGGGCCCGTCCCGAGCAGCAGCACGGCGATCCAGCCGAGCGGCTGAGCGGGCCATTGGGTTTGTTCGAAGGCCAGATGCATCGGCACGGACAGTAGGGCCGTCAGGATGCAGAAGACCGCGACGCTGTCGGTGGGCACCTTGCCGAAGCTGCGGGACAGGACTGAGTAGCTGGACCAAGTGAGCGCGCAGAGGCCCGCAAGGATGAGGCCCAGACCGCCGGTGAATGCGCCGTCTCGGGGGGCGACCAGCAGCGCCGCACCGAGGAAGGCGATGAGGGCACCGAGGATGTGGAGCGCGTTTATGCGTTCGCCCGGGAGCAGGCTTGAGAAGAGCACAATGAAGAGGGGCCAGAGGTAGGCGATGAGGCTGGCCTCGGCCACTGGTGCGAGGCGCAGCGCAGAAAAGTAGAGCGCGTGGTAGCCGAAGAGGCCGAGCGTTCCGATCAGGTAGACGTGCAGTGGCACCACGCGCAGGCGGGACCAGCCGTTCGTTGACGCGACCCAGATTAGGCCGATGGTGCCGCCGATGGCGAAGGTCATCGCATTGAGTTGGAACGGCGGGATAGGGGCGGTGCCGATGGTGAACAGCGCCAGAAGGGCCCAGAGCAGGACGGCGATGAAACCGATGGAGGTCGCGGTGCGGCGGGTCATGTCGCTGCGTTTAGCGGCAGGGTTTGGTGAAGGAAAGAGCCACAAAAAAGGCCCCCGTCAGTGACGAGGGCCCCTGATTGATTGCATTCGACTCAGACGAAGAACTGTGCACCGTTGGCGGAGATCGTCGATCCGTTGATGAAACCGCTGTCGTCGGAGGCGAGGAAGCACACGCAGCGCGCGATTTCTTCGGGCTCACCCAAGCGGCCTGCGGGGATCTGGCCGATGATCGATTCGCGCACCTTCTCAGGCACGGCCATAACCATCTCGGTCGCGATGTAGCCGGGGCAGATGGCGTTAGCCGTGATGCCGGCGCGGGCGCCTTCCTGGGCCAGGGATTTGACGATGCCGAGGTCGCCGGCCTTCGTGGCGGCGTAGTTGGCCTGGGCGAACTGGCCCTTCTGACCGTTGATCGAGGAGATCACGATAACGCGGCCGAACTTGCGTTCGCGCATACCGGGCCAGATCGGGTGCACGGTGTTGAAGACGCCGGTCAGGTTGGTGTCGATGACCTGATGCCATTGTTCGGGCGTCATCTTGTGGAACGGCGCATCGCGGGTGATGCCCGCGTTGGCGACGACCACTTCGATGGGGCCGAGGTCGGCTTCGACCTGTTCGATACCCGCTTTGGAGCTGTCGTAGTCCGCCACGTTCCATTTGTAGGTTTTGATGCCTGTCTCTGCCGTGAATTTTGCAGCGGCCTCATCGTTGCCTGCGTAAGTGGCGGCGACGGTGTAGCCGTCGGCCTGCAGGGCTTTCGAGATGGCTTCGCCAATGCCGCGGCTTCCGCCGGTAACCAGTGCGACTCGTCCCATGTCTGTCTCTCCTTCTGGATGCGTTTGAAATCTTGTTAGCGAAATAGAAACGGCTGCGCAATTATCTTGCGCAGCCGTTGTGTATTGGTTGGATCAGTCGCGCTCGACGCAGAGGGCAACGCCCATGCCGCCGCCGATGCAGAGCGTGGCGAGGCCTTTCTTGGCGTCGCGGCGCTGCATTTCGAACAGCAGCGTGTTCAGAACGCGGCAGCCGGAGGCGCCGATCGGGTGGCCGATGGCGATGGCACCGCCGTTCACGTTCACGATGGACGGATCCCAGCCCATGTCCTTGTTCACGGCGCAGGCTTGGGCGGCGAAAGCCTCATTGGCTTCCACGAGGTCGAGGTCGTCGACCGTCCAACCGGCTTTCTCCAACGCTTTGCGCGAGGCGTAGATCGGGCCCACGCCCATGATCGACGGGTCGAGACCTGCGGTCGCGTAGGAGGCGATGCGGGCGAGCGGCTGGATACCACGCTTTTCGGCGTCGTCGGCGGACATCAGCAGCGTGGCTGCGGCGCCGTCGTTCAGGCCAGAGGCGTTGGCGGCGGTCACAGAGCCGTCCTTGGTGAAGGCGGGGCGCAGTTTCTGCATCGCTTCCATCGTGGCACCGTGACGGATGTATTCATCGTTCTCGACCACGATGTCGCCTTTGCGGTTCGGTACGGTGACGGCGGTGATTTCATCGGCGAATTTGCCGGCTTTCTGAGCGGCTTCGGCCTTGTTTTGCGAGGCGACGGCGAATTCGTCCTGCATTTCGCGGGAAATCTGCCATTTCTCAGCAACGTTCTCCGCGGTTTGACCCATGTGGTAGCCGTTGAAAGCATCCCACAGGCCATCGCGGATCATCGTGTCGATGTACTTCATGTCGCCCATCTTCTGACCCTGGCGCAGCATGGCGGCGTGGGGGGACATGGACATATTTTCCTGGCCACCGGCGACAACGATCGCCGCATCTCCAAGCTGGATATGCTGGGCACCAAGAGCGACAGCGCGTAGGCCGGAACCACAGACCTGGTTGATGCCCCAAGCGGCAGCTTCCTGCGGGAGACCTGCATTGATGTGCGCCTGACGGGCGGGGTTCTGGCCCTGAGCGGCGGTCAGAACTTGTCCAAGAATGGTCTCGGAGACCTCGGCCTTGTCGATGCCTGCTCGCTCGACAACCGCTTCGATGACGGTCTTGCCCAGGTCATGGGCGGGGGTGTTGGCGAAGGAGCCGAGGAAGCTGCCGACAGGTGTGCGGGCAGCGGAGGCGATGACGACGTTGGTCATGGAAGAAGTCCTTTCCTGTCCGAGCCGGGGATGATGCGTGAGGGTCCGGCCCAAGTAGCTTTGCTGCGCCGCGTCATAAGGGGTGGATGCGGTGCGGGGCACCGGACACGGTGTCTCAGGCAAGGATATAAGGGCGGATATGCGCCGGATGCAAAGCTTGGGGCTGGTCGATAAGCCGGTGCTGAGCGCGATGCGACATTCGACCTGGTCACTTGGAGCGTGCGGTTTGATCGGGTTCAGGCGGACTTTGCCATCACGGGGGCAACAAGCTCAGGCAGTTTCATGGAGGGCGCGCCGTAGTAGTAGCCTTGGAGGCAATCGACGCCTGCCTGAGTCAGCCAGCGGGCATCTTCGGCGGTTTCGACCGCTTCCGAGACCACAAGCATATCGAAATGGCGGGCGAGCGAAATCAACGCCTCGGTCAGGACCTGATTGTCCGGGTCCTGGGCCACGTCGCGTGAGAACTGCCCGTCGATCTTGAGGATGTCGAAGTAGAAGGTCTTGAAGTAGCGGAAGGCCGTATAGCCCGCGCCAAAGTCGTCGAGCGCGAAGGTAATGCCTTTGTCTTGAAGATCTTCCATGAAGATGGCGATGATTTCCGGCATGATCATCACCGAGCTTTCGGTGATTTCGAGGATCAGCCGTTCCACGATCGTTGGATGATCACGCAGGTAGGCGCGCAGGATCTGCATCCAGCGGGGGTAGCCAACAGAGCGGGCCGACATGTTGATTGAAAGGCGCAGTGTTGGATGCGCCTTGAGTGTTTCCAACCCGATCTTGAGGGCGGCACAATCGATCTGACGGCCGATATCGCTATCCTCAACGGCTCCCATGAAATCGCGGGCCGGAATGATGCGACCGGTTTCGTCCAGCACGCGAATGAGCCCTTCGAAGAATGCGATGCCTTGCCCGTCGGCGCGCATGATTGGCTGGAACGCGAGCCTGGCGTCGCCGCGGGCCAGAGCTTGTTGCACCATGGCCAGCGTGCCGCGATCCCGCTGGGAGACGGCCGCGTCAAGCGGGCTCTGCATTCCGGGTTCAACTGGGTCGAGGTGCGTGTCGGGCATCATCCCACTCCGAAAGACTCTCACGATCGTTTTGGCGATTTGACGTGGGAGGCCTTAAGGAAGAATGAAATTCGGGATTTGCGGAAAATGCGGGGGACTCTGGGACAATGCTAGACAAGGAAGAAGGCCGCTGTGGTTGGTGCGGCGACGCCCCCGATTATGTCGCGTACCACGACACTGAATGGGGGGTGCCGGAATATGACAGCCGGGCGCTTTGGGAGAAGCTGATCCTGGATGGGTTTCAGGCGGGGTTGGCGTGGATCACGATCCTGCGGAAACGCGACGCTTTCCGGGCGGCCTTTGACGGGTTTGATCCGAATGTGATCGCGACCTGGGGCGAGAGAGATGTGGAGCGCCTGTTGGGGGATGCGGGCATCGTGCGGCACCGGGGCAAGATCGAGGCAGCCATCGGCAACGCGAAGGCGTGGCAGGAGATGGAGGCGCGGGGTGGGTTCGATGTCTTTGTCTGGGACTATTTCGACGGCAAGCCGTTGCAGAACACCTTCCGGACACTGGACGAGGTGCCGCCGAAGACGCCGCTTTCTGAGCGGATGTCGAAGGATATGAAGAAGGCCGGGTTTCGGTTTTGCGGGCCTACGATTGTTTATGCCTGGTTGGAGGCGACCGGCGTCGTTAATGACCATTTGGTCGGGTGTTTCCGCCATGGCGAGGTGGCGCGGCTGGCCCGTTAGGGGACGGGGAGACGCTTGTGCAGAAGCACATCGCCCCTCCCGCCGTCCCGTGTTTTGGCGCGCTGCCCTCCGTCCCCCGGGAGTTTTTTGAAACAATGAAGATGGGGGCTGCGCGGAGGGCCGGAGGGCCGAGGAGCGGTTGAGGGTTAGCTGTTGGACGCGATCAGCGCTTCGATGACGGCAATCGCTTCGGGACTATCCCAATGGGCGTCGCCGCGCAGGCGGGCGATTTCCTGGCCAGTGGGGTCGAGGATAACGGTGATGGGAAGGCCGAAGATCCCCATCTCACGCGCGATTTGCTGGTTGATGTCGCGGTGCTGCGGAAGTGAGGTAACGCCGATCTCGTCGAAGAAACGTTGAATGGCCTGGGGCGGGTTGCGGCCGGTGGCAAGCGTGACGACCTGGAAGGCATCGCCGCCCAATTGTTCCTGAAGCGATTGCAAGGATGGCATTTCCTCACGGCAGGGTGCGCACCACGTGGCCCAGAAGTTCAGCAGGACATACTGGCCCGCGTAATCGGCGAGGGTGCCTTCGGTGCTTTCGTCCACCAGGAAGGGCGAGGTTGTGACCTCTACCGGTGTGTCATGGAGCACCAGCCCGCGCATGTCGCCAGTCAGCAGGCCATCGAGGTCTTGTGCTACGGCGACATTTGCACCGAGGCCAAGGGCGAGGTAAGCGGCGGTGATCAGGATTTTGCGGACCATTCGCGGTTCCCTTTTCGACAAGGCAGAAGCACATGACCAAGACGGGTTCTTCCGACGACCAGACCAGCGCCGCCAATGCGATGTGGGGCGGACGCTTTGCCGCTGGACCGGATGCGATCATGGAGGCGATCAACGCCTCGATCAGTTTCGACCAGCGGATGGCAAGGCAGGATATCGAAGGCTCCCGCGCCCATGCAGCTATGCTCGCCGCGACAGGCATCGTTAGGGATAACGATGCGGAGGCGATCCGGGAAGGCCTGCTCACGGTCTTGTCAGAGATCGAGGGTGGGACTTTCGCTTTTTCGACGGCGCTAGAGGACATTCACATGAATGTCGAAGCACGTTTGAAGGAGGTTGTGGGGGAATCGGCGGGGCGGTTGCATACGGGACGGTCGCGTAACGATCAGGTGGCGACAGACTTCAAACTGTGGGTGCGCGACCAGATGGATGCCGCGATCGCTGGGCTTGAGGCTCTGCAGCGCGCGTTGTTGGGGCAGGCCGAGGCCGGGGCTGATTGGGTGATGCCCGGTTTTACGCATCTGCAGACCGCGCAGCCCGTGACCTGGGGCCATCACATGATGGCTTATGTCGAGATGTTTGGTCGGGATGCGAGCCGGTTCCGGGATGCGCGGGTGAGGATGAACGAGTCGCCATTGGGAGCGGCTGCCCTGGCGGGGACCAGCTTTCCGATTGATCGCGAGATGACGGCGAAGGCGCTCGGGTTTGATAGGCCTGCTGCGAATAGTCTGGATGCTGTGAGTGACCGGGATTTTGCGTTGGAGTTTTTGAGTAGCGCAAGCATCTGCGCCATGCACCTGAGCCGGTTGGCGGAAGAGCTGGTGATCTGGTCTTCGGCGCAGTTCCGCTTTGTGTCGTTGAGTGATCGGTTTTCCACCGGCTCCTCGATCATGCCGCAGAAGAAGAACCCTGATGCGGCGGAGTTGATCCGCGCCAAGATCGGGCGGATTTTCGGGGCCAATGTGGCGCTGATGACGGTGATGAAGGGGCTGCCGCTGGCCTATTCCAAGGACATGCAGGAAGATAAGGAACAGGTCTTTGATGCTGCCGACAACCTGATGCTGGCCCTGGCCGCTATGACCGGGATGGCAGGCGACATGGCCGCCCGCGTGCCGGAGCTTGAGGCTGCTGCCGCCAGCGGGTTTTCCACCGCGACGGACTTGGCCGATTGGCTGGTGCGCGCGCTGGACATGCCGTTTCGGGGTGCACACCACGTGACAGGTGCTTTGGTCAAACTGGCCGAAGATAAAGGGTGCGACCTGCCCGACCTGTCGCTGGAAGAGATGCAGGGCGTTCATGCCGATATCACCGAGGCCGTTTTTGAGGTGCTTGGCGTCCACAACTCTGTGGCCTCGCGGACTTCATATGGCGGCACCGCGCCGGTGCGGGTGCGCGAGCAAGTGGCGCGCTGGCGCAAAGTGCTGGGTTAGAGTAGCCTTCTATCAATACGAAGGAGCATAGAGATGCGTGCATTCAAGATCGGCCTGGGGCTATTTGCCCTTCTGGCACTGACCGCCTGCGGCGCAGATGGCGAACCTGAGCGGCCCACACGGGCAGAAGCGCCCGCGACGGGGATCAGCGTCAGTGGCACCGTCTCTTTCGGGGTCGGCGGCAGCTTCTAGCCGGGCCTTTTGGGGCCACGCTTAATCCCAGTTGATCCCGCGCCCGTTCGCGCCTAACTTTCCATTTCCCCGGCTGGCATGCGCCTTGGCCGGGCTTTTATTTGTTACCCATGTCGCAAGGTCTCGACCCATGGATAAGATCCCGATGACGCCGAAGGGCCTTGAAGCTCTGAACGGTGAATTGAAGCAGCTCAAAAGCATGGAGCGGCCCGCCATTATCAAGGCGATTGCCGAGGCGCGCGAGCATGGCGATTTGTCGGAGAACGCGGAGTACCATTCGGCCAAGGAAAAGCAGTCCTTCATCGAGGGCCGCATCAAGGAGCTTGAGGGGACGATCAGCCTTGCGCAGGTCATTGATCCCAAGACACTGTCTGGCCCGATCAAGTTCGGGGCCACCGTCGATCTGGTCGACGAGGATACCGAAGAGGAAAAGACCTACATGATTGTGGGTGAGGCAGAAGCCGACATCGAAAAGGGACTGCTTAACATCAAATCCCCACTGGCCCGCGCCTTGATTGGCAAGGAAGAGGGCGATAGCGTCGAAGTGCGCACGCCGGGTGGGTCGAAGGACTATGAAATCGTGAAGATTTCCTATGTCTGATCGCGCCATGGCCGCGCATCACACGAACGTCCAGAACAAAGGCTGAGGTCGCGCATGTCGTCCTCCGACACAGGCAAACCAATCCCCCCGCCTCAGGCCACGCCCACTGCGTTGGACCTGGGGCTCTACGCACGTGCGGAGGCTGGCCCGAAGATCACACTGATTGAGATTGTCGCCATTGGCCTGTCGCTTTTGTGGCTGGGAGCGGTGGTGTTTTTGGGTTTTGGACGGGCGGAAGGGGACGAGGCGCAAAGCGGGTTGAGTTTGTTGTTGTCCGTCTTGGCCGTGGTTCTGCCGCTCGCCTTGATCTGGGTGGCTGCCATGGCGGCGCGCACGGCGCGCGCGCTGCGTCAGGAAGCGGCGCGGCTGCAAGCCTCCATCGATGCGATGCGCGCGGCCTATGTGGAACAGCAGCAACGCCAGAGTTTCGAGATGAAGCCGGAACTGGTGCAAAAGCTGGATGATCTGGTAGCCGCGCAGCAGGCAGCGGACACGAAACTGGCGACGTTCACGTCGCTGCGCAACAGCGACCCGGCTGAGGTACGCGCTGCGGTGTCGCCGGTTGAGGCACAGGCAGATGTCTCTCAACCGCAGCCGCCATTGGGTCTGGTGCAGCCCGCCGAAGTTGAGCCCATCACTGTGGCTGACTTCATCAAGGCGTTGAATTTCCCCGAAAATGAACATGACAAGGAAGGTTTCCGTACGCTTCGCCGGGCGCTTGAAGATCGCGCGACGGAACGTTTGATCCGTGCGTCTCAGGATGTGCTGACGCTCCTGTCGCAAGACGGGATCTACATGGACGATCTGCGTCCCGACCGATCGCGACCCGAGGTTTGGCGGCGCTTTGCCAAGGGCGATCGGGGCCGGCCCATTGCGGCGCTTGGCGGCATCCATGATCGATCGTCGCTGGTGCTGGCTGCCGGGCGGATGCGCAAGGATCCGGTGTTCCGGGATGCGGTGCACCACTTCCTGCGCCATTTCGACCGAACGTTCATGGAATTCGAGAAGAACGCCAGCGATGCCGAGATTGCGGACCTGTCAGATACGCGCACGGCACGTGCCTTCATGTTGCTGGGTCGTGTGACAGGCACCTTCGACTAACACTCCCCCATAAACGTCGAATACCCCCCACCATTTCTGGCGGAGGGCACCCGGACCAGAGCCTTGCATAGGCTCATTCTTGTGTTCGTATTACTCGTTTTCGAGGGACTGCAGACGCAGGAGTTCA
>CANMRT010000003.1 GCA_947500415.1 uncultured Roseicyclus sp. | reverse complement strand
GAGAACGGCTGTCGCGGGCGTGAGTGGTGGGGATGGGATTGAAATAATCCGGGGTGATCAAGCCGAGTCGGAGCGACAGGGCGAGAGTGGGATTCGTGGACGTCGGCGAATCTTTAGTGGGACGGCGTGCCTAGTTGCGTGGCGGGCGGGCCTTGTAGACCGGCAGGGACCATCCAAACAGGAGTGAGCCCGCCCGCAGTCCGAACGTAACGGCCACACAGATTACCGTACCCCAGATCGGATCAACTGCGAGGAGGCGTGAGCCGAGGAGCGCCGCACCCGCCCCGCCGAAAGCGGCGGTCACGTAAAGCTCCCCCTGTTTCAGGACCAAAGGCACCTCATTGGCGATGACATCGCGGATCATGCCGCCGAAGGTGCCGGTGGCGACCCCCATGACCAACACCACGGGGACGGACGCCCCGAGGGAGCGGGCAACCGCAACACCCGCGGCGACCGCGATGGCCAAGGCGGCGGCGTCTAGCCAGATCAGCCATTTCAGCCGGCTCTCCAACAGGTGCGCGGTAAAGAACACGAAGATGGCGGCGAGGGCTGCGATGCCGAGCGGAGTGGGATCAGCGATCCAGAAAATCGGGTCGCGGTCGAGAAGCAGGTCGCGCAGGGTGCCGCCGCCGACAGCCGTGAGGGCCGCAAAGAAGATAAAGCCCACGATGTCGAGTTGTGCGCGGGACGCGGCGAGCGCTCCGGTGAGCGCGAAGATCAGGGCAGAGGTGTAGTCGAGAGACAGGGCGATGGTCATGCGAAGGCCTTTCGCATGTGAGCCGCTGCCCGTTGGAACGAGGCGGCGAAGGCGTCCGGCAGGGGCGGGGTTAAATCTTGCCAGAAGAATGAGAAGATGTGGCCGCCGTCATCCGCGCAGGCGTGATCCCATGTGTCGAGGTGGTCTGCCGAGGCCATCAGCCAGAAGTGCCAGGTGTCGCCCGGTATGATCGCATCGCTGAAGCCGAGGTCGGATTGAGGGGTGAGAGTTAGGCCGGATTCTTCATGCAACTCGCGGGTTGCGGCGCTGCGGATATCTTCCCCCGGCTCCACAGTGCCCTTCACGAATTGCAGGCCCGCCAGGGGATGGCGAAACGCAAGGACGGTGCCATCCGCACGGCGCACAACAGGGCAGACCTTATCCATCGCCGCGCTTGGACGGCTTAAAGGGTGCCATTCCGGCGCGGGCCAGTTCATCGGCCTTTTCATTCTCAGGGTGACCCGCGTGGCCCTTGACCCATTCCCAGGTCACGTCATGGCGGGCAGCGGCTTCATCCAGACGCTGCCACAGCTCCACGTTCTTGACGGGTTTCTTGGTGGAGGTCTTCCAGCCGTTGCGTTTCCAGCCGTGCAGCCAGCGGGTGATACCGTTCTTTACATAGGCGCTGTCGGTCACGACGGTCAGACTGGAGGGACGCTCCAGCGCCTCAAGCGCGTGGATTGCGGCCAGAAGTTCCATGCGGTTGTTGGTGGTCTCGGCCTCGCCGCCCTTGAGCTCGCGTTCTTTTACAACGGTCTCGCCGTCCTTGGCCTGAAGCAACGCGCCCCAACCGCCGGGGCCGGGGTTTCCGGAGCAGGCGCCGTCTGTGTAGGCGTAGAGTTCAGGCATCGGGTCCTCGTGCATGCATCAGGAAGAAGGGGGCGACTTCGCCGGACAGTCCCGCCTCTTCACCGGTTTCGACGTGGGCCACAGTCAGCCCCCGCGCCTCCAGCAAATCACGCATCTGGCCCTCCGTCACATAGGAGTAGCGGCGACCGATCTTGTCGCGTTCTTCCCCGGTGCCGGTTTTCATGCCGATGAACAGCGCGCCGGAAGGTTTCAGGGCAAGGGCCATGGCGTCGAGATGTCGGGGCAAGTCGTCCAAAGACGCGTGGAGGAGGGAGAAGCTGGCATAGATGCCGTCATAGATGTCGGTGCCAGAGATATCGTCGAAGGTGCCAAGCCGCGCGTTCACGCCGCGTGACAGGGCGTCCGTCACGAAGGCTTCGGTCGGGTCGATGCCATGGACGTCAAATCCGGCGGAGACCATCACGGCGGCATGGACGCCCGGCCCACAGCCTGCATCAAGGATCGCGGCAGAGGGCGGCAGCATCGACAGGAACCGGTCGAGGGCAGCCTTTTGCATGGCGCTGATGGGAAGGTCCGCATAACGCGCGGCCTGGTCTTCATAGACGGCGATGGTTTCTTTGTCGGTCATGGGACGAAGGCCGCTCCTATACCAAGGCAGAAAATAACCACGGAGGTGAGGATCAGGCGAAGCGTCATCCACCAGTCAGGCGCGAGGCCACGGCGCTGGCAGGCCCAGTCGATGGCCAGAAGGCCGAGGAAGCCGAGGATGAGCGCGTAGAATTGCGTGAGCGGCGGCATGTTGGAGGCGAAGAAGATCAGCAGCGCGGGCAGCACCGAAAGGGTCAGACCTATGGGCATCCAAGGCCCGCCGTCTTTCGCCGCAAAGCCCCAGATCACGCCCGCCATGAAGCTGAGGATGATGGTGCCGTAGCTCAGAAGTACGTGGGTGCCGGAGTAGATGAGGAATACGTCGGGCCAAGGCAGGTACGAGACCGCAATGCTCACAGACGTCGCTGCCCCCCAAAGGAAGGGGATGAGGCCAGCGAGGCCAAGAAACAGAGCAGAGGCGGGGATGCGCGACATGGGGCTTTATGTGGCGCGTCCTGCCGCCTGCGTCCAGTCAGAATGGATGCAATGGCGACAGGGAAGCTGACAGGCGCGGCTCAGGCGCGTTCGAGCGCGAGCCGCCCGGCCAGAAGCGCGAAGATCGCCGCGAAGGAGCGGTTGAGCCAGGCCATGATCCGCGCGGAGCCAAGGATGCGGGCGCGGGCCTGTGCGGCGAAAAGGCCGTAGAGCACAAAGACGGCGAAGGTCATGGCCATGAAGATTGAGCCGAGGGTTAGGATTTCGGTGGTGACGGTCGCCGGATTGCCCGACAGGAATGGGGTCAGTAACGACAGGAAGAAGATCGAGAGCTTCGGGTTCAGAATATTGATGAGCGCGCCGCGCCGGGCGATGGCAAAGCCAGGCTCTGGGTTGGTGGAGGGTTCCACAGCGAGCGCGCCGCCAGACCGCAGGGCGGAATAGGCGAGGTAGAGAAGATAGCCCACGCCCGCGAATTTCACGATGTTGAACAGAAGCGCCGAGGTGTGCATCACGGCGGCCAGACCTAGCGTGGCGGCCAGGAGGTGCGGGACAATGCCGAAGGTGCAGCCCAATGCCGCCCACATCGCCGCGCGACGGCCCCGGCCAAGGCCAAGGGCCAGCGTGTAGAGCACGCCAGTTCCGGGCGCGATGACGACGACGAAGGCGGTCAGAAGGAATTGGGTCGAGAGCATTTTCAGCATCCGTAACTGTGATTACGGTGCGACCGTCGCAGGTTTCTGCGCGTTGGGCAAATCCTTTCTGCCGATCGCATTTCCCTACGCGGCGAAGCCAAAGTGCTCTAGTGCAGGGAAGCCAGCAGTTTCGCGATGCGCTTGGCGCGGGTCTCGGGGCGTTTGGCGGTCTCGACCGGATAGAGCGCGCTGCGTTTCTTGCCTGGGGTCATGGCCTCCCACGCATCGGTCAGCCCGGCGGAGCGGAGCGCGTTGGTGACGTCGGTTGGCACGTCGACGGCGTCATCGGGTGCGGGGCGCAGGCGGGCCTCGAAGACTTCACCGGGCTCAAGACCGATGCGGTCGAGCAGGGATTTGCCCGCCCATAGAAACGGCGTTTCGATCACATCCGCCGGTGCTTTGGAGATGGCGAGATTCACGGGGTGATCGTTAAACTCCCCCTCCACCCGGCGGGTTGATCCCAAAGCGTGCAGCACGTCGGATGGAAGCGGCACGACCGTATAGATTGCCTCGCCCCAGCGCATGGGTGTGATGTGCGCCTCAAAAGTTACATAGTCAGACATGGGGTTAAGGTAGACGGCGGACGTCCGCAGGAAAGGTGTGGGTTCACGCAAATGTAAGGCGCATTTCCGCTGCATTGCGCCAGAGTGATTTGGGCTGACAGCGCAGAGCCCTAAATGACCCAATAGATGAACGCGGCCAATGCGGCCCATGGACAGGAGGCGAAGACATGACGACCGGACGGATGAAACGGCGGACCCTGCTGACGCATGGGGGTGTCGCTTTGGGCACGGGAATGATCGGCGCGGTGACGATGCCCGCCCGCGCGCAGGGCTTGGTACCCACGCAGACCATGCGCGGCGGAGCCAACAACTATCGCCCCGGTGCCCCGATTGTGGAACGGATCGGTGGCGGTGGGTTCACGATGACGGGCACGGTGCGCCGGGCGTCAGATGGCGCGCCGCTGGCCGGGCAGCGCATCCAAATCTGGGCGCATACGACCGAAGGGCACGAGCGCGATGCCGCAAGCCATGGTGCCACGCTGACCAATGAGAACGGCGTCTTCGTGATGGACATGCCGCAGATCGTACCAGCCTTCGGCCAGGCCCACGCGCATCTAGCCTATGACAGTGCGGAGTTTGAGACCGTTTTCTTGCGCCCGTTGATGGACAGCCCGACGCAGACCAGCCTGCAGGCGGACTTCATTCTGCAACCGGCCTAGGCCTTTGCGCGCGGACCTGATCTGGGCGGGCCTTGTGGCCGCTATCGCTTTGCCGCTGGTGGCAGCGGGGTTCAGCCCGCTGCTGGAATGGCGCCAACCCATCTACATCATTGCGGGCTTTGCCGGGATCGCGGGGCTTGGCCTGATGCTGGCGCAGCCGCTGTTGGTGGCGGGCATCATGCCGGGGCTGGAGCGGTTCAAGGGTCCGCGCGTGCACCGCGTGGTTGGAGTGCTCCTGGTCTTGGCAATTGTTGTCCATGTCGTCGGTTTGTGGATCTTCAGCCCGCCGGACGTGGTGGATGCTTTGCTGTTGCGCTCGCCCACGCCATTTTCGGTCTGGGGCGTGCTTGCGATGTGGGCCGTGTTTGCGGCGGCCCTGCTTGCGGTTCTGCGCAGACGGTTGCGATTGCGGGTCTGGAGGATGGGGCATTCCGGTCTGGTCAGTATCGCCGTTGTCGGGACGGTGCTGCACACGATCCTGATCCAAGGGACAATGGAAAGCATCACCAAGTTCGTGCTGTGCGGATTGGTGCTGGGGGCGCTGGCTTTGGTTTTGGCGCGGCTTCGACCGTGGCAGAAGGGCGCGCGGCCGCGCTAGGAAGCGCCTAACCGACAGGTGGATTTCGCCAGGTCGAAGGTTTGAAAGGCCGCTCTAGCGCTCGTTCAATTAAGGTCAGATGATCCTGCCCATAGAATGGATCGCCATCCACGATGTAGGTGGGAGAGCCAAAGACATTCTGCGCCTTCGCCCATTCGTTGTTGGCGTGCAGCTTTGCCTGAACCTCGTCTGAGGCTGCGAAATGCAAGAGGTGCTTGGCGTCCTGCCCGGCGCTTGTGGCGACCGTTGCGAGGGCGGCGCGGTCCGACAGGTCAATGTCGTGCAGCCAGTGGGCCTGCAGCAGAAGGCGCGAGAGGCGGTCGACCTCCGGCCCGCTTTCGCCGAGGGCGATGATCATGCCGGAGGCGAGGGTGTAATCGGAATCGTGGTGGGTTGGGCGGTAACGGATGATCGGCACGTCACGGTATTCCGACCACCGCTCGAGCTCCCGGCCAAAGAAGTAATCCACATGGGCCTGCGTACGGGCGGCGAAGGGCTGGCTGCCTTGCTGTTCGACAACAGGGGACAGGAGGATTGGGCGGTGGATGAGCGTTGCCTTATGAGCGGCACAGATACGGGCAAGCTCTGCCGCACCGAGGTAGGCATAGGCGGAATGGGCGGAATAGACGTAGGTGATCTGGGTCATTCCAAGAGGGTGCTTTGGCCGATTGCCAAGCACAAGGGATGTATTGATGTGCTGAGCCATGACATCGATGGTCCGTGGTGCGGCGGTCAGACCTTTCAGTGTGGCCCTTAATGGTGCCAGAGGCCTTTTTCCAATTCTGCGAGGCATCCAGATCAACCAAATCGCCGTGCCGAGGGGCGGCCCGGCGATGGCGGGGCGGCCGCGCCGCTGTTAACCCGCCTTTGCTGCCTTATGCTGGTTCGCGCAGGACCCGCGGCACTTTGAACTCGACATTCTCCACAGCGGTTTCAACGAGTTCTCGGGTGACGTCGAAACGGGCCTCAAACGCGCCGATGACTTCCTCGATCAGCACTTCGGGGGCGGAGGCGCCGGCGGTGATGCCGAGCGAGGTGATCCCGTCCAGCGCGCGCCAGTCGATGTCGTCGGCCCGTCGTACCAGTTGCGAATAGTTGCATCCCGCCCGCGCGCCGACTTCGACCAAGCGTTTGGAATTTGAGGAATTCGGCGCGCCCACCACAAGCATCGCATCGGCCTTGGGGGCCATGGCTTTGACCGCCTCCTGCCGGTTGGTGGTGGCGTAGCAGATGTCTTCTTTGTGTGGCCCGACGATGGCGGGGAAGCGGGCCTGGAGCGCGGCGACAATGTCGGCGGTGTCGTCGACCGAGAGCGTGGTTTGCGTCACGAAGGCGAGCTTTGAGGGGTCGCGTACATCTACCTTTGCGACATCTTCGACGGTTTCGACCAGCAGCACTTCGCCGTCGGGCAGTTGGCCCATCGTGCCGACCGTTTCCGGGTGGCCCTTGTGGCCGATCATGATCATCTGGAGGCCGTTGTCGGCGTGGCGTTGTGCCTCGATATGGACCTTCGAGACCAGTGGGCAGGTGGCGTCGACATAGACCATCTCACGCGCCTGGGCGGCTTGTGGAACGGATTTCGGGACGCCATGGGCGGAGAAGATGACGGGGCGATCCTGCGGGCATTCGTCGAGTTCTTCCACAAACACCGCGCCCTTCTCGCGCAGGTCATCGACCACGTATTTGTTGTGCACGATTTCATGGCGGACATAGACGGGCGCGCCCCATTTGGCCAAGGCCATCTCGACGATCTTGATGGCGCGGTCCACGCCTGCACAAAAGCCGCGCGGCGCGGCGAGGTAGATCGTGAGGGGGGGCTTGGTCATGGTCGCACTCTCCTGGTCAGCACAGAGGTAAGGCTTCGCGCGAAAGGCGTAAAGGGATGCATCGGCGCAGGGACGGGCGTTGTGATCGTGCGGGACGCGGCGTATGAAGGGGCAGCTTGGCGGCTATGGACAATTTCCGTTTCTCACCGGCGCATTCGTGCGGCGGACCTGTTTCCGATGCTGGCACGAAATGCGCTGGTGGCTTCCAATATACGAGATCATCCCATGACCACGATTTACATGCCGGCACAGCCGGATCACATCCCCGCGCTGTCCAAGATCGCCGATGACACCCTGTTTCCTGGTGATATGCTGCCGGACCTGATCGCGCCCTTCCTGTCCGGTGCGCAAGATCAGCTTTGGATTGCTGCTGTGCGAGAGAATATTCCGGTGGGCCTGTCGTTCTCTCAGGCAGAGCAATTGGCCGATGCAGTCTGGAACATGAAGGCGCTGGCCGTGTCCCCGGCGTTGCATCGAAGTGGGGTTGGTCAGGGTCTTGTGCGGGCTACCGAGGATGCGCTGCGCGAGATTGGTGGGCGTTTGTTGGTGGTCGATACCTCAAGCGACGCGGCGCAGATCCCGGCGGTGGCGTTTTACCAGTCTGTTGGCTACCGCATCGAAGGGGTTGTGCGCGACTTCTGGGCTGACGGTGAGGATCGGATCACGCTGACGAAGCGTCTTTAGTTTTGGCGAAGGGTCTCTGCGCGATTGTGCGCGGAGGGCTCTGCGGTGGTGCGGAATGGACGGCGGGTTCGTCCCGTGGTCTGCATTGGAAAACCAATTGCAAGGATGTTGCCCAATGCTGATGCCTCGTCAGAAAACACCCGATCTTTCCGTTCCGCTTGTTGGAGGGGGCACGTTCGATCTGTCGTCTGAAAAGTCGGAACGGGGCACTGTTGTTTGCTTCTATCGTGGTCTGCATTGCCCGATCTGCGCGACCTATCTTAATGAGTTTGAGAAGCTGGTGGACCAGTTCGCGGAGCGGGGGATCGCGTCTGTGGCGATCTCCAGTGATGGAGAGGAACGCGCTGAGGCGATGAAGGAGAAAATCGGCGCGAAGAATTTGCGGTTTGGATATAACTTGCCGCTGGCCAAGGCGCGGGAATGGGGCCTTTATATCTCGACCTCGCGCGGCAAGACATCCATCGGGATCGAGGAGCCCGCGCTGTTTGCGGAGCCTGGTCTGTTCCTGATCAACCCGGACCAGACGCTTTACTATATGAGCGTGCAGACGATGCCGTTCGTGCGGCCTCATTTTCGGGAGCTTCTGGGGGCGGTCGATTTCGCCATCGAGAAGAATTACCCTGCCCGGGGCGAGTATCAGGGAGCGGTTTAGTGCAAGCTTATCACGGTTGATAAGCAGGGTTAAGCATCTGAATTATAGCGATATTGCCGTTATCGTTTACTGAATCTTAAGGATTTGACGCGCGGTGGAGGGCTTGCAATGCGCCCTCAGCCCGCGCTTGGTTGGCCTCGGGCGTCGGCACATCCATTGCACCTATGACTCGGCGGATTTGCAGGTCGCCGATCAGAAGGGTGAGGTAGAGTTGGGCGAGGTCGTTGGGCTTTCCGATCAGCGCGCCATCGTCGACCGCCCGATCCATGATGGATGTGACGAGCGGGGCCACGACTTCTCGCCCGCCTTCCGAGATCGCTCGCCCTAGATCGCCGGAGGGGTCGGCGGCGGCGGCGCGGTTGAGGGCCACGGCGCGGGGGCCGAGTATCATGCCCAAGAGGATGGGACCGAGACGAGCGAGTTGGTCGAGCGGTTCGTTAGCAGCCGTTTCAGCCAGTGTCGCGCGCACGACTTCGGTGTTGCGCGCCACAAGCGCGGCCATCAGACCTTTCTTGTCACCGTACCAGTTGTAGAGCGTCTCGTTCGAGGCCTTCGCTGCGCGCGCAATCGCCTGCATAGATGTGCCTGCGTAGCCTTTCTCGCCGAGCATCCGGTAGGCGGCATCCTCGATCTGAGTGCGGCGTTCTTCTTGTTTGTCTGACTTCATCGGACTCCCTCTTGACGTGTAATCGTAATTACGGTTATGGGTGTGGGCAAGGCGTAATTGATATTACGGATTTGCAAGGAGAGTGAGATGACCACAACGACATATGGTTTCGGGTTCCTGTCGCTGCTGTTGGTGGGGGCGATCTTCGGGTTCTTCTACGCCTGGGTCTGTTCGACCATGTGGGGGCTGGACGCGATTGATCCCCGTGTGGCGATTGAGGCGATGCAGGGGATGAATGCGAGTGTGCGAAATGCGGTGTTCGCGCCGGCGTTCTTCGGCACACCTTTTGTATGCCTCATCACAGCCGCCTTGTGCTTTTCAGGTGGCTCGCGCGGGGCCGGGATCGCTTTTGCGGCGGCTGGGCTGGTGTATCTGGTGGGCGGCGCGGGGCTGACCCTGGCGGTGAATGTGCCGATGAACGAGGCGCTGGCGGAGATGCAGGTACCCGAGGATGTGGAGGACGCGCGGGCGGTGTGGGAGGCCTATTCGCCGCGCTGGCAGCTGTTCAACGTGGTCAGGACCGTGGTGTCGGGCGGAAGCTTAATGTTCGTGGGTTTGGGGTTGGTGGCGCTGGCACGGGTGCCCTAGTGCCAGCCCTCAACCGTTTGGACCACGACATCTGCCATGGATTTGCCAGCAGTCGTTTTGCCAGCCAGCCTGATCTGGCTGAGCACACCCCAGAGTGCGCCGACGAGGAATTCGGCGCGCGTGGCGGGGTCGGCGATTGTATCGGCTTCAAGCGCCTGCTGGAATCGGGCGCGCCACATCTCGCGATAGGCGTCGATGGCGGCTTGCACGGCGGCGGGTTTTTCCGGGATCTCGAAGACAGAATTCACCATCAGGCAGCCGGAATTGGTGATGTCGCCGTCAGGTGTGGGCTGAACCATGCCGTTGAAGATCATCTTGATCGCGTTTACGCCGGGATCGGCGAACATCTGGTCTAGCAGGTTAGAAGCCATATTATGGTAGGCTTCGAGCGACCGAACGAAGAGGTCGTCTTTCTCCCCAAATGTATTGTGCATGGAGCGGACGCCGACGCCGGTTTCGCCCTCCAGCACCTTGTAGGTCGTGGCGTCGAAGCCAAGGCGCCAGAACGTCATCATAGCGCATTGCAGGACTTCGCCTTCATCGAAGGAGCGGGGGCGGGGCATGGGGCGGCCTTTGATTTTATTTTACATTGGGCATTGCAAAATGAAATGCCCTGCCGTAATTGTATTACATCGCGCGATGCAAATCAACGTCGAACCCTGAAAGGATCAACCAAATGCCGACTATTCGAGTAACTGTTCCCAAGGCCGCCTGGTCGCGGGACGAAAAGGCCAAGATCGTCGAGAAGCTGACCTCTGGCCTGAATGGCGTGGCTGAGGATGCCGGGAAAGGCACCATCACGCCCTACATCAACGTGCATATCGAGGAGACCTCGGAAGGTGGATACGCCATGGGCGGTCAGGTGGTGGCGTGATGCGGCTGGCCAACACGACGTTGATCAACAAGCCTGTCGCCGACGTGTGGGAGGTTTTGGGGCCGGGATATGAGCGCGCCGGAGATTGGGCAAGTTCTGTCTATGTCTCCCGCGCACGTGCCGGACAGCCCAAAGTGGCAGCGGCACCGGTGGCGGGCCGTGTCTGCGAAACCTCACTTGGGCCATTCACCGAAACGATTGAAGCCTATGATCCAATCGCCCGCCGCATCGCCTATTCGGCGACGGGCGAGAAGATGCCCGGTTTCGTGCGGTCGCTGGTCAATACGTGGGAGCTCGTCCCGAAAGGGTCAGACCGGACCGAGGTGCGAATGGTTCTGGAAGCCGACATCGCCTTTCCGTTCAGCTTGCTGATGGGCTGGATGATGAAGCTGCAGTTCCGCAAGGTCCTGCGCGAGAGCCTGGAGGAGTTCAGGCACTACGTGGAGACCGGGCGCCCCCACGAGCGCAAGGTAAAGGCAGATGCGTCCAAGAAAGCCGCCGGCGCACGGGCCGCGATGGCCTGAGTACCTTGTGGACAAAAGAAGGCCCCGTCCGGTTTGGCGGGGCCTTTTGCTGCGTTGGTCAGTCCGCTTCGATGTCCATCGGAACACGCTCGTCCATCCGCGGCTCACGCGGGGGGCGACCGACGACGTCTTTGAGCTCTTCCAGCTCGATGAAGTTGTCGGCTTGGCGGCGCAGGTCGTCAGCAATCATCGGTGGTTGCGAGCGGATCGTGGAGACCACAGAGACCCGGCAGCCCTTACGCTGGAGCGCGGCCACGAGGGGCCGGAAATCGCCATCGCCTGAGAACAGGACGATGTGATCGACGTGATCAGCCGTCTCAAGGGCATCGACCGTCAGCTCGATATCCATGTTGCCCTTCACCTTGCGGCGACCTTGGCTGTCGGTGAATTCCTTGGCCGGTTTCGTGACCATGGTGAAGCCGTTGTAGTGGAGCCAATCGACCAGCGGGCGAATAGGCGAATAATCGTCATTCTCCAGCAGGGCGGTGTAGTAGTAGGCCCGCAAAAGCTTGCCCCGCTGCATGAATTCCTGCCGCAGAAGCTTGTAGTCGATATCAAAGCCAAGCGCTTTTGCAGCGGCGTAGAGGTTGGAGCCGTCGATAAACAGCGCCAGACGTTCGTCACGATAAAACATAATATGTCCAAAACCCGTGAGTGAGTGTAATGCACCGCCAGCGTGAAATGTCCGGGGAGTGAAGCCGGAAGCCGGAGGCACGGGATGTCCGACGAATATGACCACTCACAGATGCGTGTGCAACAGCAGACGTATGCAGGTGACGCTACGACCGGCCTGATTGCGCTTGGTGCGAACCTGCCCGCGGGCGATGTTCCGCCGGAACTGAGCGTTCCGCAGGCCATGGATCGACTTGAGGCCCTGGTTGAGGGTGGCGTTTTGCGCAGCCGATTGTTCCGCACACCCGCGTTTCCGGAAGGCTCGGGTCCGGACTTTGTGAACGCCGCGATGCGGGTGGAGTGGGCCGGATCCGCAGCGGAGCTTTTGGGCGCGCTGCATGGGATCGAGGAAGCGTTCGGGCGCACGAGGGCCAATCGGTGGGAGGCGCGGGTGATGGACCTGGACTTGATCGGGTTCGGCGATGCCATTCTGCCGGATCCGGAGACACGCGCGGAATGGGCAAAACTATCAACGGAGGAGGCCGCGAAGGTGGTGCCGGATCAGTTGATTTTGCCTCATCCAAGGCTCGCTGAGCGAGGCTTTGTTCTGGTGCCTTTGGCCGATGTGGCGCCGGATTGGGCCGATCCGGCGACAGGCCTATCGGTGCGCGAGATGCTGGATGCGCTAAGCCCAGAGGAATTGGAAACAATCCGGCCTATGAATTGAGCGCCGAATCCGGTTGTCAATAAGGGGATTGGTGCTTATGTAGCCCACTCTGATCCACTTTTTACTTGTCTGGAGTGCTCCATGGCCCGCGTCACGGTTGAAGATTGCGTTGATAAGGTCCCGAACCGGTTCGAACTGGTGATGCTTGCGTCGCACCGCGCGCGCGAGATTTCCGCTGGTGATCCGCTGACCATTGATCGCGACAATGACAAGAACCCGGTCGTCGCGCTGCGCGAAATCGCAGATGAGACGCAGGGCGCGGACGATCTGCGCGAGCGTCTGATCGAAAGCCACCAGACCCAGATCGAAGTGGACGAGCCCGAAGAAGACGCCATGGCGCTTTTGCAGGGTGTTGAACAGGACCGTCCGGCCCAGGATGACATGAGCGAAGAGCAGATGCTGCGCGCGCTTATGGAAGCACAGGGCCAGAAGTGACGGCTGAGGCTGCGCTCGATCATAGTGACGGTGCCGTTGATGCTATCGACGCCGACGATCTGCTCAGCCTCGTTCAGAACTACAATCCAGATACCAATGAGGCGCTGATCCGCAGCGCCTTTGAGTATGGGCGCGAGATGCATTCGGGTCAGACCCGGCATTCCGGCGAGCCCTATTTCACGCATCCCGTTGCCGTGGCCGCGATTCTGACGGAACAGCAGTTGGATGATGCGACGATCATCACAGCGCTTCTGCACGACACGATTGAAGACACGCGGTCGACCTACACCGAAGTGTCGGAGCGGTTTGGCGATGAGGTTGCGGGGCTGGTTGATGGCGTCACGAAGCTGACGAACCTGCAGCTCAGCAGCCGCGAAAGCAAACAGGCGGAGAATTTCCGCAAGCTCTTCATGGCGATGTCCAAGGATTTACGCGTGATCCTGGTGAAGCTGGCGGACCGGCTGCACAACATGCGCACGATCCGGCACATGCGCCCCGAAAAGCAGCGTCAGAAGGCGCAGGAGACAATGGATATCTTCGCGCCGCTGGCCGGGCGGATGGGTATGCATTGGATGCGGGAGGAGCTTGAAGACCTCTCATTCCGGGTGATGAACGCCGAGGCGCGAAGCTCCATCCTGCGCCGCTTCATCATGTTGCAGCGCGAAACCGGCGATGTGATCCCCAAGATCACTGACGATATTGAGGCTGTGTTGGACAAGCACGGCATCAAGGCGCAGGTTTTTGGCCGGGCGAAAAAGCCCTATTCGATCTGGCGCAAGATGCAGGACAAGAAGCTGGCCTTCAGCCGGTTGTCCGACATCTATGGTTTCCGTGTCATCACCGAGACCGAGGACGATTGCTACCGCATCCTTGGCGCGATCCATCAGCGGTGGAAATCGGTGCCGGGGCGATTCAAGGATTACATCAGCCAGCCGAAGTCGAACGGCTATCGCTCGATCCACACAACGGTGTCGGGGCGCGATGGGAAACGGGTTGAGGTGCAAATTCGCACGCGGCAAATGCATGAGGTGGCCGAGGCGGGCGTTGCCGCGCATTGGGCCTACCGCGATGGCGTGCGGGCAGAAAACCCCTTTGCGGTTGATCCGGCCAAGTGGTTGGAAAGCCTGACGGAGCGGTTCGAGAACGCCGAAGATCACGACGAATTCCTCGAACACGTGAAGTTGGAGATGTATTCCGACCAAGTGTTCTGCTTCACGCCCAAGGGTGATGTTGTGAAGCTGCCGCGCGGGGCCACGCCGATCGATTTCGCCTATTCTATCCACACGCGGATTGGGCATTCTTGCGTTGGTGCCAAGGTAGACGGTATTCGCGTACCGCTGTGGACGCGGCTTAAGAACGGGCAATCGGTGGATATTATCACGGCCGAGGGGCAGACGCCGCAGGCAACTTGGATTGATATTGCCACGACGGGCCGGGCGAAGGCTGCGATCCGGCGGTCTCTGCGCGAAGTGGACCGCGACCGTTACATCAAGCTGGGTCGCGAGCTTGCGCGTGTGGCGTTTGAGCAATTCGGCAAGAAGGCCACGGACAAGGCGCTGGCGACGGCGGCGAAGGCTCTGGCGCTGAAGGATGCGGATGAGGTGCTGGCGCGCATCGGCTCAGCCGAATTGAGCGCGCGCGATGTGGTGCGGGAGCTTTACCCGGAGCTGGCACACAAGGGCGACGAGGCGGTGATCGAAGAAACCCGCGCCGTGATCGGCCTGCCGCCCGGGGCGCGCACGCAAAGGGCGCAATGCTGTCAGGCCGTGCCGGGTGAGCGGATCATCGGGATCGCCTATCCCGGCAAAGGGCCCTTGGTGCATTCGATTGACTGTGCTGCGCTGGCCGCGTTTGACGATCAGCCGGACCGCTGGATTGATCTGCATTGGACCGAAGGCCGCCACGCTGCCATCCATAATGTGACGCTGGATGTGACGATCTCGAACGAGAACGGTGTGCTGGGGCGGATCTGCACACTGATCGGGGAACAGAACGCAAATATCTCGGACCTGCATTTCGTGGATCGCAAGCCGGATTTCTTCCGTCTTCTCATTGATGTGGACGTGCGCGACGCCGAACATTTACATGCGGTGATGATCGCAGCGGAAGCTGAAGGCGATGTTGCGACGTTGGAACGGTTCCGTGATCTGGACCGGAGGCCCTAAGAGGTCCATATCTGTCACAAAGGCAGGATGTTGAAGGAAGGGCCGGCGCGTGTTCAGACGCCGAGACTACAGACCCTGGTATCGTGTGATCCTCGAGGCGCTTTGGCCCCGGGGTGGGTGGGTGCGTGCGGCGCAATACGTGAAGCACCGGATGCGGCGCCTGCCCGGCACGCCTGAGCAGATTGCGCGCGGGATCATGGCGGGGGCCTTTGTGGTCTTCACCCCATACTTCGGGCTGCATTTCGTGTTGGCCGCTTTTTTGGCGCGGATGATGCGGGGGTCGATCATCGCCTCGCTTCTGGCCACGTTCATCGGAAATCCGCTGACTTACGTGCCCATTGCGTTCACGTCGCTTCAGCTTGGGCATTTCATGCTGGGCACGCGGATGCATGGCGAGATCAACGATTCCATGTTCGCGCGGTTTGGCAATGCGGCGGGGGATTTGTGGCACAACTTCATGGCGATCTTCACCGATGATGTCGCCTCGTGGCGGGAGCTGCATATCTTCTGGGATACGGTTGTGTGGCCGTGGACCGTGGGTGGGATCATTCCCGGCATCATCTGCGGGATCGTTTGTTATTACCTGAGCGTGCCGGTGATCCGCGCGTATCAGAACCGCCGGGCGTCGCGCCTGCGCAAGAAGATGGAAAAGCTGCGCCAACAGGCGGAAGCGGCGGAGTGATCCGCCAATAGGTTTTTGGCACGAGGTGATTGAGATGGAGAAGCTGCGGCTGGGTGTGAATATCGACCACGTGGCCACCTTGCGGAATGCAAGGGGTGGCGCAACGCCTGATCCGGTGCGCGCAGCCATGCTGGCCGAGCAGGCCGGGGCCGACGGGATCACGGCGCATCTGCGAGAGGATCGGCGCCATATTCGGGACGCGGATATCGGTGCGATCATGGAGGCGACGTCGATCCCGCTGAACTTTGAGATGGCGGCGACCGATGAGATGCAGGCGATTGCGCTGAGCCATATGCCACACGCGGCCTGCATCGTGCCGGAGAAACGCGAAGAACGGACGACCGAAGGTGGGCTGGAAGTGGCAGGCGATCAGAACCGCTTGGGCCATTTCATTGGGCCGCTGGCGGATGCCGGTATTCGGGTATCGCTGTTTATTGCGGCGGACCCAGCGCAGATCGAAGCGGCGGCCAGGATCGGCGCGCCGGTGATCGAGATCCACTCGGGTGCTTACACCGACTTCGATAGTGAAGGTGATGTTGCCGCAAGGGACGCGGAACTTGCCCGGATCGTGGAAGGCGTGAAGCTGGGGCATGACTTGGGGCTAGAGGTGCACGTGGGCCATGGGCTGAACTATGATACGGTCGCGCCGATTGCGGCCCTTCCCGAAGTTCGAGAGCTGAATATCGGGCATTTCCTTATGGGTGAGGCGTTTTTCGTGGGGCTGGATGCGGCGATTGCGGGGATGCGTGCGAGAATGGATGCGGCAAGGGCCTGAGGCGGTTGCACGCCCGGGCGTGATGCGAGAGGGTTTGGGCATTCTAAAACTGATGCCTTTGGAGTTTCCATGAAGAGATATCTTGCTGCCTTCGCTGCCGTTTGTGCGTTTGCCGCCCCTGCGGGAGCGTTTGTTGTCGGCGACTGCGGGCCAGAATTTACGCCCGCCACGATCACCGAGCCTTGGGAAGAGAGCACGCAGACGTTCGCCAACGGGGCGATCCGTATTTTCGAGATTTTCGTTGACCCGAACCTGGCAAGCGGTGCGGCCTTGGGTGTGTTGCATCCGGTGCCCTCCGACGCGGGCGGGCCGTTCCGGCGTTGCACGGCAATCTACAGCTCTGGCGTGACGCGGTACTTTGGGCAGGCCTTCGTTTCGCAGGCGACTGCAGTATATGATCCGGCGCAGGGGCTAATCATTTCCGTGCCCATCGCATTTGCCGACGGCAGTGGCACGCGACCTGTTACTTTCGCGGTCAATCAGGCCGCCGGGACCGTCACGCTGCGATGATCGACGGCGCGCTGATAACGGCGGTCTTGGCCTTTGTGGTGGCTGCTGGAACGCCCGGACCTGCCACATTGGCTGTTGCGGGGACGTCCATGGCCTCGGGGCGCCGTGCGGGATTGGCCATGGGCACTGGTCTTGCCATTGGGCTCGCGGCCTGGGGCGTTGCGGTTGGATTTGGGTTCGGGGCGCTCGTGGCGCAGAGCCCGATTTTCCTGACAGCCTTCAAGATCATCGGCGGGGGCTACTTGCTTTACCTCGCTTGGCTGAGCGGGCGGGCCGCGCTGCGGCCTGGAGCCTCGATTGAGGCTGAGGTCCTATCGGCCACGCGTTCATTCCGGCGGGGCCTGATCCTGAACCTCGGCAATCCGAAAGCGGCACTGGCGTGGATCGCAGCGCTGGCCTTGGGGGCGGGCTGCGCACAGGCAAGTTGGGGCATTGTCGGTGTCTGTGCGCTTGCGGGTGTCTTGATCTATGCGGCCTACGCGATGGTGTTTTCGCTGGCCACTATGCAGGCGGGTTATGCCCGGTTCCGGCGGTGGATCGAGGGCGTGACCGCGGCACTGTTTGCTTTTGCGGGTCTGCGGCTGCTGACCTGGCGCGGTGCCGCATGATCCTGGGGATCGGCACGGACCTGGCCAATATCGAACGGATCGAGCGCGCGCTGGAGCGTTTTGGCGACCGGTTCCGCAACCGCGTGTTCACCGAGCGGGAGCAGGCCCGCGCTGAACGCAACACAAAGCCCGAGGCGGTTTTTGCCAAGCGGTGGGCCGCGAAAGAGGCGTGCTCCAAGGCGTTGGGAACAGGTTTGCGGATGGGCATCGCGTGGAAGGACATGTCGGTGCGCAATCTGCGGACCGGTCAACCGGTGATGGAAGTGACGGGTTGGGCAAAAGAGCGGCTGGAGCAGATGACGCCTGAGGGCCATGTGGCCGTGATCCACGTGACGCTCACCGACGATCATCCTTGGGCGCAGGCGATGGTGGTGATCGAGGCGCTGCCCGCTGAGCAGGAAGAATTGCGACCTGAAATTGGCTCTGTTTCGAAGCGGCGGATGTCCTGAGGGACGGAGAGACGCTTGTGCCGGTGCACATCCGCCCCTCCCGCCGTCCCGTGGAGCGCTTCAGCGCAGCGGCTGGAGCGTATTGCGCGGTGGGGATTTAGTTATATTTGCCAAGATGAAGGCGCGGTGCGGCGCGTCCTGACACGAAAGTACCACAGCCTCGCTTGACTAGGGGCATGGCGCGGGTGAGAACCCCCGGAACGAAATCTTACGGCAGGAGTGCCAGGCAATGGCGAAATCCGAAGGCGGGATCATGGAGACGGTGAAGACCGTTTTCTGGGCGCTGTTGATTGCAGGCGTCTTCCGCACCCTGTTTTTCCAGCCGTTTTGGATCCCGTCAGGGTCGATGAAGGACACGCTGCTGATTGGCGATTTCCTTTTCGTCAACAAGATGGCGTATGGCTACTCGCAACACTCCTGCCCATTTTCGATGTGCCCGTTTGAGGGGCGCATTTTTGGGGCGGAGCCGGAGCGTGGCGATGTGGTGGTGTTCCGCCACCCAACGAACGGTACGGATTTCATCAAGCGCGTGGTCGGATTGCCGGGTGACCGGGTGCAGATGATCGACGGCTTGCTGCATCTGAACGGAGAGCCCGTGCAGATCACACCTGATACGCCGTTTGAGGAGGTCGTTGAACCGCAAGGGCCGCAAGGGCACAGACCGCGCTGTCAGGACAATCAGCCGGTGGGTGAGGGCGCAATCTGCTCCAAAGAACGGGCGACCGAAGAGCTGCCAGGCGGTGTGACGCATTCCATCCTGAACATCGAAGATGGCTCTCGCGGGGACAACACGCCTGAGTTTGTGGTGCCTGAGGGCCATTACTTTGTGATGGGTGACAACCGCGACAATTCCATCGACTCGCGGTTCCCGCAGTCCATTGGTGGTGTTGGGTTTGTGCCGTTTGAGAACCTTCTGGGCCGGGCGGATCGGGTGATCTTCTCGTCCGCAGGGCGGCGCATGGTGTATTTCTGGACCTGGCGGTCCGACCGCTTCTTCCGCGAGATCGAGTGAGGCCGGGGCGTGACCTGACGGCGTTCATGGATCGGCTAGGATATGAGTTCGCCGATCCAGCGCTGCTGCAACGGGCGCTGACCCATTCTTCCCTGTCGTCGCCCACACGGCCTGACAATCAGAGGTTGGAGTTTCTGGGCGACCGGGTGCTTGGCCTTGTGATGTCGGAGGCGGTGCTGGCCGCGGACCGGGACGCGAAAGAGGGGCAGTTGGCCCCCCGTTTCAACGCATTGGTGCGCAAGGAGACCTGCGCTGACGTGGCCCGCCAGATTGATCTGGGCGCGGCGATGCGGTTGGGAAAATCCGAGATGACGGCGGGTGGACGGCGGCGCATGGCGCTGTTGGGCGACGCGATGGAGGCGGTGATCGCCGCGGTCTATCTGGATGCGGGGTTTGCGGAGGCCAAGGCGTTGATTTTGCGGCTGTGGGGCGATCGGATCACCACGGTTGAGGAAGACGCCCGCGATGCCAAGACCGCATTGCAGGAGTGGGCGCAGGCACGCGGGATGGGGCCGCCTGTATATCAGGAGATCGCCAGGTCCGGGCCGGATCATGCGCCGGTGTTTCGTATCCGCGTGGAACTTGCCGATGGGGCCAGCGCCGAGGCAGAGGCCAAGGCGAAGCGTCAGGCCGAGCAGGCGGCGGCGAAGGATCTGTTGGGGCGATTGGGCTGACGCCCCCTTACGTCCCTGCGCGTTTCGAGCTATGCCGCCCCTCAAACCCAATGCTTCAAGGAATGCCCATGCCCACCCGTGCCGGTTTCATTGCCCTGATCGGAGAGCCCAACGCCGGTAAATCCACCCTGCTGAACCGCATGGTGGGGGCCAAGGTTTCCATCGTGACGCATAAGGTGCAGACGACGCGCGCGCGCATTCGGGGTGTGGCGATGGAGGGCGACAGCCAGCTGATCTTCGTCGATACGCCGGGCCTTTTCCGTCCGCGCAGAAGGTTGGATCGCGCCATGGTGGCGGCGGCCTGGACGGGGGCGGCTGACGCGGATGTTGTGGTTCTGTTGATCGAGGCGCACCGGGGGCTGACCGAAGGTGTGCAGGCCATTTTGGATGGGTTGCGAGATCGGACGGACGGGCGGAAGGTGGCACTGGCCATCAACAAGATCGACCGTGTGGAAGCGCCAGTTCTCTTGAAGCTGACGGAAGACTTGAACGCGGCGTTTGATTTCACGCAGACCTATCTGATCTCTGCCGAGAAGGGATACGGCGTCGAAGACTTGCGCAAATGGTTGTCTGAGACGGTGCCGGAAGGCCCGTGGCTCTATCCTGAGGATCAGATCGCCGATCTGCCAATGCGGATGATCGCGGCTGAGATGACGCGCGAAAAGCTGACGCTGCGCCTGCATCAGGAACTTCCCTATCAGCTGACCGTCGAGACGGAGAGCTGGGAGAGCAAGAAGGACGGCTCGGCCCGGATCGAGCAGATCATCTATGTGGCGCGCGATGGGCACAAAGGGATCATCCTTGGCAAGGGCGGCGAGACGATCAAGGCCGTCTCGAAGGCCGCGCGCGAAGAGATTGCAGAGTTTGCGGGCCACCCGGTTCATCTGTTCTTGCAGGTGAAGGTGCGGCCAAATTGGCTGGAAGAATCCGAGCGCTATTCCGAGATGGGCTTGGATTTCAAAGACGGGAACGCATGAGCGGCCCGCGCCTGACGGCGGAATTCTGGGTCGCGGCCTATCTGGCGCGTCTGCGAACGGAGGACATTCAGGCGTTTGTTGTGGCGCGGGGCGATGGGACGGCGGGGGCAATCCTGGTGAAGCAATCACCGTTGGACGGCACGGCGGCGCTGCATCAGCGGAGTTTTGATCCGGTGACCGGTGCGCGCAAGTGGATGGTGCTGTCCGAGGGGGCGGAAGCAGATGTGGATGCCGCCGTGGCCCGCCAAAGAAAATTCGACCCGGACCTTTGGGTGATTGAGGTTGAGGATCGTGATGGGCGGCATCTTTTGGATGCGCCGG
Source organism: uncultured Roseicyclus sp. (assembly GCA_947500415.1). Classification (GTDB taxonomy): domain Bacteria; phylum Pseudomonadota; class Alphaproteobacteria; order Rhodobacterales; family Rhodobacteraceae; genus Gymnodinialimonas. Next base: position 657,080 of record CANMRT010000003.1, on the reverse strand, counting down.
GGTTGGATTAGCGGTCTGCGAAGCGCCCGATCATGACGAAGATCACTCCGCCAATCAGCAACGTGATCACGAGGCCTACAAGGTTTGTGGCAACGGCTGCCGCCCCGATGTCGCCCACATTCATAAATGGATAGGGGTAGATGCCGTCAGTCGCGCCCCGGCCCAAAGCATAGGCCACGTAGACGCAGGGCCACATGATGAACATGGGCAAATCGCCATAGGACAGTCGCCGTTTGGGTGCGAAGGCGAACCACCAGACCAGCGTGGCGACCGGCACAATGGTGTGCAGACCCCAATCGGCCCAAAGCCCCAGACCGACGAATTCGGTGATGCCTCGCAACAGTGCATGGTAGACCGCGCCGACCAAGACTATCGCAAGGGTCAGGGCTGCAATCCATGGCGCGCCCACGCCGTCGCGCCGGAAGGACGCGGCGAGAAATGTCAGTACGATCAGGCAATGGGTTAGAATCGTAAAGAACCGGGCCATGGCCCAAAGCGTCGCGCCCTCGGACCCATAGCGCTCGATCTGCATATTGTAGCTGAAGATCGCTACCAGTGACGCCGCCGAGATGAGGGCGATCAGAAAGGCCGTCAGGCGGGCGCGAAGGGGGAGCGCTGGAAACATGGGCAATCCATGCCACGCCAAAGGGGTCATTTCCAGCGGGACGCGAAATTTTATCCACAGGGTGTGGATCGACAACAGCACCCATGTGCCGGATAGTTGCGCCCATGGAGTGGCGAGCCGATGGCATCTTGATTGCACTGCGCCGCCACGGCGAGTCCGCGGCGATTGTGGAGATATTTACGGCAGAGCATGGCCGCCATCTGGGCGTGGTGCGGGGCGGGGCGTCGCGCAAAATGGCGCCGTTGTTGCAAGTTGGCGCGCAGCTGGATGCGACATGGAAGGCGCGCTTGGCAGATCACATTGGCAGCTACACGGTTGAGTTGAAGAGGGGCCGCGCGGCGGAGGTCATGGATGATCGCGTCGCGCTTGCGGGCATGTCTTCGGTCTGTGCGTTGCTTTCTTTTGCTTTGCCGGAACGCGCCGCTTACCCGGCGCTCTATGCGCGCAGTCTGGCGTTGTTGGACGGCTTGGGGGCTGAAAGATGGGCGGAGGCCTATCTGGGGTGGGAAATGGCGTTGCTGGAAGAGATGGGTTTCGGCCTCGACCTCAGTGCCTGCGCCGTTTCGGGCAGCACGCAGGACTTGGCGTATGTGTCACCGAAATCGGGGCGTGCTGTGTCACGTGGTGCGGCGGGGGAGTGGGTGGACCGGCTGTTGCCGTTGCCGCCGGTCCTCAGGGGCGTTGGTGGAGACAGTGCGGAGATTGCGCAGGGTTTGAAAACAACAGGCCATTTCCTGTCCCAAAATCTCGCGCGGAGTCTTGGGGAGCGTCCGCTGCCTGCTGCACGGCAAAGGTTGGTTGATCTGCTTAGCCGAGGGGATAGTCGGCCATAACTTCATGCACAGCGCCGTGGGGCGTCAGGGTCGACTGATAGAGGCTCATCCGCCGGGCGGTGAAACCGGGGATGTCGCAATTTTGGCCCATCGCGGCGGCGAGCCTGTCTCGTGCAGGACCGACGGGCTGTCGATTGGCGCGCATCAGGGTGACATGGGGCCGAAAGCGGCGGCGGGGCAGGTCCGCCCCGGCTTGGCGCGCGACTTGCGCGACCTTCGATTGCAGGGCGGTCAAGGCGGGCGTTGGATGCACCTCTGCGTAGACGAGACCACGCTCCATCTCTGCAAAAGTGCCAAGCGCGCCGAAGCTGATCTCCGGTGCGGGCAGGCGGGCACTGTCCAGCAGGTCATGCAGGGTTTCAAGAACGGTCTCAGAAACCTCGCCCAGATAGGCCAGCGTCAGGTGCAGGTTTTCCTCCGGCACGGGTTTGCCGAAGGGCAGGTAAGATTGCGCGGCGACGAGCGCCGCGATCGCGCCCTCTTCCATCGGCATTGCCACGAAGCTGCGCATCAGGCCACGGCAGCCGCCGCGCGGTCGATGGTGGTTGTAAGGGGCGTGAAGGTGATGCCGAGGTCGGACTGCGTGGCGGAGGTATCGAATTCCGGCATGTAGCCGATTTGGGGCAGGATACCTTTCACCGCCGGATCGAAGAGCGACAGGACTTTCAAAAGCCAGCCCGGTGCCTGTCGTGTTGCAATCTTGCGGTCGGGGTATTGCGGGGCCAGATGCTGCGCGATGGCTGGCATCATCATGGACCCGGCAGAGCCGATGTAGCGTTTGCCCGCGCTTTCTGGCCGATCCATCGCCGCGATATGCATGGCTGAGATGTCGGCGACGTCCACCATGCCGAAGCCCAGACCCGGTAGGGCAGGGTCTTTGCCGCCCATGATCCGCTTGATGAGGTTCAGCGAGGTGCCGTAGTTCCCATCAAGCGGCGCGCCGAGGACGAGGGAGGGGTGGATGGTGGTCATCTGCATCTCGGGATGCTCTTCGACGAAAGCCCAAGCGGCTTTCTCGGCCAGCGTTTTGGATTTGTAGTAAGCCGTGGCGCGGGGATGATCGGGGTCGGTCCACTGGTCCGGGCCTTTGGGAATAGACAGGTCATTCGCCTCAATCGCCACGACCGAGGATGTCAGGATCACCCGGGTCACACCCGCCGCTTGGGCGGCTTTGAGTGCGCGCATTGTGCCATCGACGGCGGGCCGAATAATGTCTTCTTCGTTCTTGGGTTGCGACATCGGGAAGGGAGATGCGGTGTGCATCAGCACGTCATGGCCTTGCAGCGCTTCGGTCCAGCCGTCGTCTTTCGTCAGGTCGAGTTCGGTGAAGGAAAGACGCTCCAACGCCGACGGATCGCTTAGGTGCGGGCGGACGGCATCGCGCACTTCATCCGCGCGGGACATGCTGCGCAGGGAGCCGGTGACAGTGTGCCCGGCCTCCAGCAAATCAAGTGCGATGCGTTTGGCGATGAAGCCAGTGACGCCGGTCAGAAAGACGGTGTTTGTCATAATGTTCCCCTATGAGAATTCACCATGGCATATTGGTCGCGTTCTGACAAAATCAACATCTTTTGTCAGAAAGTAATCTTAACCCAGAATGCGGCGTGCGATAACCTGGGCCTGAATCTCCGCAGCCCCTTCGAAAATATTCAGGATGCGGGCGTCACACAGGATGCGGCTGATACCGTATTCTAGCGCGAAGCCGTTGCCACCGTGGATTTGCAGCGCGTTGTCGGCGCAAGCCCATGCCACGCGCGCCCCTAGGAGTTTGGCCATCCCGGCCTCCACATCACAGCGGCGGTCGTTGTCTTTCTCCCACGCGGAGAAATAGGTGAGCTGACGTGCAACCATGATCTCCACCGCCATCATGGCGAGTTTGCCAGAAACGCGGGGAAATTCGATCAGGGCCTTGCCGAATTGCTTACGGTCTTCTGCGTAGGCCATGCCAGCGTCGAGTGCAGAGCAGGCCACGCCAACGGCGCGGGCGGCGGTTTGGATGCGGGCGGATTCGAAGGTCTGCATCAATTGCTTGAAGCCTTGACCCTCTTCGCCGCCCAGAAGGTTTTCACCCTTCACTTTGAAGTCGTCGAAGTTGACCGTGTATTCCTTCATGCCGCGGTAGCCGAGTACTTCGATCTCACCGCCCGAAATGCCCGCGTCCTGCCAGGGCGCCTCATCGGTGCCGGGGGTCTTTTCGGCGAGGAACATCGACAGGCCTTTGTAGTTGTCTGTGTCGGGCACTGTGCGGGCCAGGACGGTCATCACATGGGTGCGGGCGGCGTGGGTGATCCACGTCTTGTTGCCGTTGATGATCCAATCGCCGTTTTCGTCCTGCGTGGCCTTTGTGCGGAGCGAACCAAGGTCGGAACCGGTGTTGGGTTCGGTGAAAACAGCGGTGGGTAGGATCTCACCGGAGGCGAGGCCGGGGAGCCATTTGGCCTTTTGTTCATCGGTGCCGCCAGCGAGGATCAGTTCGGCGGCGATTTCGCTACGCGTCCCGAGGGAGCCCACGCCAATATAGCCACGGGAGAGTTCTTCGGAGACGACGCACATGGAGGCTTTGCTGAGGCCAAAGCCGCCGAACTCTTCTGGGATGGTCAGGCCGAAAACTCCCATTTCGGCGAGCTCTTCGATGATGTCCATCGGGATGAGTTCGTCCTTGAGGTGCCATTCGTGGGCATCCGGGATTACGCGGTCGACGGAGTAGCGGCGGAATTGCTCGCGGATCATCTCCAGCTCATCATCAAGGCCGGGGTTGCCCACAGTGATCTCGGCAGAGCGTTCGCGCATCAGCTCGACCAGACGGGCGCGCGCGTTTTGTGTGTTGCCGCCCTGGGTCAGGGTCATGACGGCGTCGTCCATCATGGCGCGCTGGTCGTCCTGGGTCAGGCCCATGTCTTGCGGGCGCAGCATTTCGCCCTGGTTCATCTGCAGGCCGCCATACATCTGCCAGAGGTATTCGCCGAAGGTGATTTGCAGGATCAGCTGCTCAACCTCGCCAAATTTGCCGTCTGCCTCTAACCGTTCCGCCCATTTGTGCATCTGGCGCAGGGCTTCGACGTATGTCGCAAGCCAGGCGAGGCCGTGGGCGGCGGTTTGGTTCTGTTCAAGCAGGGCGCCTGAGACACGATCCCCGTCGGACACGGTTTCACGCACACGGGTTTTCGCGGCGTCTAGCAGAGCCTCGGCAGGGGCGACGGCAGCGCCAGTGAGCGACAGGAGTTCAGGAAGAATCACGTCTGTTTCAGTTCCGATATGTGCGTCACGGGGCATGATAGCATCCTTTCGGTCGCATGGGCGTATCAGGGCAAATTTGCCGTTCAGGGAGACCTAGTTTGTTTGCAGGTGCAGCGCAACATAAATGCTGCAATGCGTCGTAATGCGCATGAATATGTCGCAGGGGATTTGCAGGTGCAGCCGGAACGGGGCGGGCGTAGAAAGGTCGCATGTTCTCGGACTTCATGGATTTGATGCCGCTTTGGGCCTTTGGAGTGGTGCTGAGCGTGACCCTGCTTGCGGGCCTTGTGAAAGGCGCCATCGGCTTTGCCTTGCCGTTGATCATCGTATCGGGTTTGTCGTTGGTTGTGGACCCGCTGCTGGCGCTGGCTGGTGTGATCCTGCCGGCGCTGTTCTCCAACCTGTTGCAGGCCGCGCGGCACCCGGTGCCCGACATCAAAGATGCCATTGGGGAGCATTGGCGGTTCATTTTCATGGTTTGCGTGGTGATCCTGATCATGGCGCAGGTGGTTGTGCTGCTGCCGCAGAGGGCGTTCTACCTGATCCTCGGTGTGCCGGTTGTGGGGCTGTCATTGGTGCAGCTTTTTGGTTGGCGCATGACGATCCCGCCCCATCGCAGGCGCGCGGCGGAATGGGTGATCGGTGGCATTGCAGGGATCACGGGCGGCATCACCGGCAGCTGGGGCCCGCCTACGGTGATGTATCTGATGGCGTTGGAGACGCCCAAGGCCCGCCAGATGTTGGTGCAGGGTGTGATCTATTCGATCGGTGCGGTGGCATTGGTTGCGGGGCATGTACAGTCTGGAGTGCTGACTGGCACGACCTTCCTGTTTTCAGCGTTGCTGCTGATCCCAACCTTCATTGGGATGAAGATCGGTTTCATGATTGGTGACCAACTAGATGCGGAGCGGATCCGCAAGATCATTCTGGTGGTTCTGGTCATTGCCGGAGTGAACCTGATCCGGCGCGGCATGTTTGGCTGAGGGATTCCGTTCGCTTGCGCGGTCGCCACGGGCGAGAGGGCGAGGCACCGGAGACTTTGCTCAGCTGCGAGGAGGGGCCGACCTGAGGGAAAGACCCGAGGAGCGGTTGAGGATCTCAGCTCATGAATGAGCTGAAGCAAGTGCTTATGACTTGCGGCATGAGTTCCGGCTGCACAACTTCGAAGGCGATGTGAAAGAGCTCCTCTCCGTCGAACGTGTGGGCCGAAAAAGTCCACTCCCCAAGAAGCAATTCATTGGGCGTGTCAAAACTGAAGCCCATCAGGCTCGGGCCCAAGGCGTCCACATCTGTGATCCAACGTTCCACTTCGACCCCGCTGTCTGGATAGGGCGGATGGGTGACGGTCACGGTCACGGAGTCATGAAATGTGCCATCTGCCGCCGTGGCCAGAACACCAAAGCCGATGCCAATTTCTGCCGGGACGAGTTTCTGGCGGAATTGGAAGTCGGGGATCAGGGGCACGATGTTGAGGTGGCCGGAAGCGGTGTCGGGGGCCGGGTCGCGCCGCTCGGGCTCTTGCGCGCAGTAGATGCCGTAAATCAACTCTCCCATGCCAGCGCCGACGCGGGGGTTGGCGGTGTCTGATTGTGCGAGGGCGGCGAAGGGTAGGATGGCACAGAGGAGGGCAAGAAAAACGCGAGCGAACATCGGGGCTCCGGGCAAAACAAAAGGGGCTGGTGGATAGATAACCACCAGCCCCTGGTTCTCAAGGTAGGGAATGACTATGCGGCCTTAGATGGCGGCGGCCCGCACATCTTCGCCGATGTGGGCAACGTATTGGCCGAAGTTGTCAGCGAACATCTGGACCAGCATCTGGGCTTGCCGGTCGTAGGCTGCGCCATCGGCCCAGGTGCCTCGCGGGTCGAGCAGGTCGTCGTCGCAGCCAGGGCAGGTTTCGGGCACTTCGAAGCCGAAGTGCGGGTCCTTGCGGAACTTGCCACGATTCAGGGTGCCGTCGAGGGCGGCCGTCAGCAGCGCGCGGGTGGCCTTGATCGGCATACGGGAGCCGGTGCCATAAGCCCCGCCTGTCCAGCCGGTGTTCACCAGCCAGCACGTTGCGCCGTGATCTGCGATCTTGGCCCGTAGCAGATCACCGTAGACTTCTGGCCTGCGCGGCATGAACGGAGCGCCGAAGCAAGTGGAGAAGGTGGGCGTCGGCTCGGTCACGCCCCGCTCGGTGCCTGCCACTTTGGAGGTGAAGCCGCTAAGGAAGTGATACATGGCCTGAGCCGGGGTGAGGCGCGCGATGGGAGGCAGAACGCCGAAGGCATCACAGGTGAGCATGACGACGTTTTTCGGGTGGCCCGCCATTCCGGTGCCGGACGCATTCGAGATCATGTCGAGCGGGTAGGCGCAGCGCATGTTCGCGGTCAGGCTGTCGTCGTCGAAGTCCAGCTCCAGCGTGTCTTCATCGAAGATCATGTTCTCGATCACCGTGCCGAACTTACGGGTGGTGGCGTAGATCTCAGGCTCGGCCTCTTCGCGCAGGCTGATCGTTTTGGCGTAGCATCCGCCCTCAAAATTGAAGGTGCCTGCGTCGGACCAGCCGTGTTCGTCATCGCCGATCAGCGTGCGGGATGGGTCAGCGGAAAGGGTCGTTTTGCCAGTGCCGCTGAGACCGAAGAAGACGGCGGCATCGTCCGGATCGCCAATCGCATGGTTGGCCGAGCAGTGCATCGCCATGACGCCTTTCTCTGGCAGCATGTAGTTCAGAAGGGTGAAAACCGACTTCTTGTTCTCGCCTGCGTATTCGGTGTTGCCGATCAGGATGACCTTCTTTTCGAAGTTCAGTGCGATCACGGTTTCCGAGCGACAGCCGTGCCGTGCCGGGTCTGCCTTGAAAGATGGGCAGTTGATGATCGTGAATTCCGGAACGAAGGACGCCAGCTCAGCCGCGTCGGGGCGGCGCAGCAGGTGGCGAATGAAGAGGTTATGCCAGGCCAGCTCGCTGATGACGCGCACGTCGAGGCGATGTTCGGGATCAGCACCGGCGTAGAGGTCCTGCACGTAGTAATCATTGCCCTTCATATGCTCCAGCATATCAGCGTGAAGCTGATCGAAGGCTTCGGGCGCCATGGGCGCGTTGTTGTCCCACCAGATCGTGTCTTCGACCGATGGGGTGCGGACAACGAATTTGTCGTTGGGCGAGCGACCCGTGAATTGGCCGGTGGAGACAAGGAATGTGCCGCCGAGGCCGATTTTGCCCTCGCCGCGTTCAACCGCAGCTTGCATCAACGCGGGTTCCAGCAAGTTATAATAGACCGATCCGAGCCCCGTGATGCCTTGTTGATCAAGCGTGTGTGCGGGGTTCACGCGTCCATTGGTCATGGCTGGAATGCTCCTGTCGGGCGGTTTTGCCCAGGTCTATTTTTGCCGGGGACGCCGAAACGCGACCCCTGATCCGAGCTATAACATGACGTTTTTGAGACTGAACAGGACGGGATCGCACAGTTAGCGCAACCATTAGCGCAATCATTGCGAAATATTATTTCGTGGCGCAGGCATCCGCCGAAATTGCCTGAGTGAAGGGCATTTGCCCAATTATCGCCACATTCCTTCACCGGCCATTAACACAAAATGGCCACACTCTGAACGCGCTGGTGAGTCGGTCCGGAGATTTCCGATTGATTCTCTGACCGGAAAACATGAAGCTGCCCGAAAAAATAACAGTACCGAGCAGTAATCGAGGACATGAAAATATGGCCCGCATCGCACTTGTCGATGACGACAGGAATATCCTGACGTCTGTGTCGATGACCCTTGAGGCAGAGGGTTTTGACGTAGAAACATACAATGATGGGCAGTCCGCACTGGACGCCTTCAACCGCAAATTGCCGGATCTGGGTGTCTTCGACATCAAGATGCCGCGCATGGATGGCATGGATTTGCTCCAGCGCCTGCGGCAGAAATCCCAGATGCCCGTGATCTTCCTGACGTCGAAAGACGATGAGATCGACGAGCTGATGGGCCTGCGCATGGGCGCGGACGACTATGTGAAGAAGCCGTTCTCGCAACGTCTTCTGGTCGAACGTATCCGTTCCATCCTGCGCCGACAGGATGCCATCGCATCCGATGCCACTGGCGCGCCCGAGGAAAGCACGGTTCTGGACCGCGGCGATCTTCAGATGGATCCGCTGCGGCATGCCGTGACGTGGAAAGGCCGCGATGTGACCCTGACGGTCACAGAGTTCCTTTTGCTTCAAGCGCTGGCCCAACGGCCCGGCTTCGTGAAGTCGCGAGATCAGCTGATGGACGTGGCCTATGATGAGCAAGTCTATGTCGACGACCGCACCATCGACAGCCACATCAAGCGCCTGCGCAAGAAGATGCGCTCGGTCGATGATGAGTTCTCCGCGATCGAGACACTCTACGGCATCGGTTACCGCTACAACGAAGAATAGGGGCCGCCCGTGCCAGCCGACGTCTCGATGACCAACCGCCGCGCCGCTGAGCGGGCGGACATTGTGTTGGGTGAGGATTGGGATCGCCCGCAGGCGAACCTGGAAAGCGAGCTTAGGGCCGCGCGTGCGCGCCGGTCCCTGATCTCGCTGAATTCCTCTCCGCTTGCGCGCAAAATCATCCTGTTCAACCTGCTCGCGATCCTGATCCTCGGGATCGGGTTCCTTTGGTTGAATCCGTTCCGTGACAGCCTTGTCGTGCAGCGGGAACGTGGGCTTGCTGTGGAAGCACAGCTGATTGCGGATGTGTTCGAAGCGAACCTGCCAGAAGCTGCCCCCGCCAATCTTGTCACCGGAGACGGCATCGACGCGGAAGAGGTGTTGTCGCGCATCGGCCTCACCGAAGGCGTGGATATCTTCGTGTTCACAGCTGACGGCATTCCGGTCACCTCTACGCAAGATATTGCCCGCAGTGCGGCGCGGCCCGTGCGCGGCCTTGATCCGCAAGCAAGCGAGACGCTGCTGATCACCGATTTCCTGATTTCGATTTGGAATGGCCTTTCGGGCATTTTGGGACGGAATGACCCGCCAAACGTTGCGGCAAGCGGCCCGGAGGCGCATGCCACTATGGTCGAAGCGGCCCTTGGTGGCGCCACTGTGTTGCAACGCGGTCAGGATGCGACGGGGACGATCTTTGCCGCCGCCACGCCGATTGACGCTGCGGGCGGTCCAATTGGTGTGATCGTTGTGACGACCGCTGCCGGCGAAATTGACCAGCTTGTTCGTGTGGAGCAGGAGCAATTGCTTCAGATGTTTGTTGTGGCGCTGATCGTATCGATTGCCCTTTCTTTGGTTTTGGCCTCGACCATCGCGAACCCGCTGGCCGACTTGTCCGCTGCGGCCGAGTTGGGCCGTGACAAGAACGCGCGCAAGATGTCGCCAACGCGGGTGCGCATCCCGGATCTGACCGGCCGGCCCGATGAAATTGGCCGCCTTTCTGGCGCCCTAAGGGGCATGGTCGCTGCACTCTACGACCGGATCGACAGCAACGAACAATTTGCGGCTGACGTCAGCCATGAGATCAAAAATCCGCTCGCTTCGCTGCGGTCTGCCGTTGGCACACTGAATGTCGCCCGCACCGATGAACAACGCGCGCGGCTGGTTGAAGTTATTGAACACGATGTGCAGCGGCTTGACCGGCTTGTCAGCGACATCTCCAATGCCTCGCGGCTCGACAGTGAACTGGTGAAGGAGGAGGAAGAAGAATTCGACCTCGTCCGCACGTTGGACAACATCAGCCACTACCATGCGGAAGAGGCGAGCAAGATGGGTGTCGAGTTCATCACGGACTTGCCTGATCGATCCATCCACATCGCCGGTTTGGAAGGACGACTGGCGCAAGTGTTCGTGAACCTGATTGGCAATGCCATATCCTTCTGCGAAGAGGGCGACGCTGTGCGACTTTGGACCCGACAGCGCGAAAATCGTGTGCTGATCGTGGTAGAAGATACTGGCCCTGGTATCCCTGAAGAGGCGCTGACCAAGGTTTTCAACCGCTTCTATTCGGAACGTCCTGTGCAGCAATTCGGCAACCACTCTGGCCTCGGCCTTGCGATCTCTAAGCAAATTATCGAAGCCCATGGTGGCGTGATCTGGGCTGAGAACATCCGCCCGACCGAGGCAGATGTGACGTCCGAACCGCTTGGGGCGCGCTTCGTGGTCGGCCTGCCGATCTAGGACGTGGACGACGCGGTCCCCGAAACGCTCGATCAATGGGTCGCAGCACAGGATGGCGCAGACCTCTATTTCAACGCAACCGCCGTGTCCCTTGAGGGGCGCGGCGTTTTGCTTTTGGGCCCTTCTGGTGCAGGAAAATCCAGCACCGCGCTTGCTCTAATGGCGCTGGGTGCCGAGTTGATTTCTGACGATGGAGTCTGGCTAAGAGGGGGCACGCTGAGCCCGCCCGAGGCGGCTCCGCCGTTCATCGAGGCGCGTGGGATCGGGCTATTGAATGCAGGCTCTCTGTGCCCTGCTGCCCCATTAGCGTTGGTCATCGACCTCTCTCAAGCTGAGGCAGACCGCTTGCCGCCGCGACGGTTCGTCGCCGGAACTGACCAAAAAGTCACGTTGATCCGGGCGCGTTCCGGCCCCACGCTTCCGCCCGCGGTCCTGCAATTAATGCGCTACGGTCGCTCTACCTGAACGACCTAAAGGCTCCTGGGATGACCGCCTCGCCCGCTCATATCGTTATTGTCACCGGTCCTTCGGGTGCCGGACGCAGCACCGCGATCAATGCGCTTGAGGATCTTGGGTTCGAGGCCATCGACAACATGCCCCTGCGCCTACTGCCACGTCTATTGAAAGGGGCACCGCCGGATCGCCCGCTGGCCCTAGGCATCGACGCGAGGACCCGTGACTTTGGTGCAGCTGAACTATTGGCTGCCTACGATGGTTTGCGGGCTGACCCCGCCTACGAAATCGACCTGATCTATCTCGATTGTGAACCCGGCACGCTTCTGCGCCGTTATTCGGAAACCCGCCGTCGCCATCCCTTGGCGCCAGACGCTGACCCCGCCGATGGCATCGCCCTGGAACGCGAGATGTTGGCGCCCTTGCGGGACCGTGCCGATGTTCTGATCGACACGACAACCCTTAGCGTTCACGACACGAGGGCGCGGATTGAGCATGTTTATGCACCCGGTAGCGGCGCGCGCATGGCAATCCAGCTGACATCTTTTTCCTACAGGCGCGGGGTGCCGCAAGCGGCGGACATGGTGTTCGACTGCCGGTTTTTGAGGAATCCCCATTGGGATGAAACCCTGCGCCCAGAAGATGGCCGCGCTGCGCCCGTTCAGGACTACATCGCTGAAGATGCTCGGTTCGCTGCGTTCCGGGATCAGATTGCAGATATGCTTGGCCTGTTGCTGCCTGCCTTCCGCGAGGAAGGGAAAAGCCACCTGACCGTTGCGTTTGGCTGCACCGGTGGCAAGCACCGCTCGGTCGCGATGGCCGAGATTACGGGGCAAAACCTTGCGGAACAGGGCTGGCAGGTGTCTATACGACATCGAGACGTGGACAATGATCGGGACCGCACCGCCCGGCAGCAGACCCCGCGCAAACCGGGAGAGGCAACCAAACCGTGATCGGCATCGTCATCGTCGCCCATGGCGGCCTTGCGAAAGAGCTTAAACGCGCCACCGAACACGTCGTGGGCGCGCAGCACGGCATGGTTGCCATCTCGATCGGCCCCGAGGATGACCGCACGGCACGCACGCGAGAGATTTGCGACGCAGCCGATGCTGTGGATCAAGGCGACGGCGTGGTGGTGGTGACGGACATGTACGGTGGCAGCCCTTCGAACCTGTCTTTGCGGGCCTGCCGCCCGGCCAACCGCAAGATCCTGACGGGTATGAACCTACCCATGTTGGTGAAACTTGCCAAATCGCGGCAGTTGGATGTTGAAGAGGCCGTGAGCCGCGCCGCCGAGGCAGGTCGCCGCTATATCAACAGCTTCGACGGCGCACCGGAATAAGTTAGAAGAATTTGAATGAGTGATACTGACCGCATTATTCGCACCCTGAACATCGTGAACACGAAGGGTCTGCATGCCCGCGCGTCCGCCCGATTTGTGGAAGTGGTCGAAGATCATGACGCCACGGCAGACGTCCGAAAGGATGGGCTAAGCGCCGCCGGGGACAGCATCATGGGCCTTTTAATGTTGGCAGCCTCCATGGGAACCTCTATTGAGGTCGAAACCAGCGGGGCCGAGGCCGAACGCCTTGCCGATGCGCTGGAAGCTCTGGTAGCCGACCGGTTCGGCGAAGACACCTGAATAGCCCAGTTGGGCATGATGGGGAGGGACAGGAGCACGTGACGGATTTGGGTTCCCGAAACATTTCGGCACCTGCGCCGACCCGGACACCCGGGCCGGGCGGAACCTATGACCGCCGTTCCCTGACCTACGCCAATTCGTTTCCAAACCCGCTGGTGCGCTACACGATCAAGGCGATCGAGTGGATGACGGGCAAGCTGACCATCATCAACCGGGTTCGAAAATTTGAGAGTCTGGGCGAGTTCAAGGGCCAGGCGTTTTGGCCCGCGACGATGAAGGTCATGGGGATCGAGCTACAGACCCCCGCGACCCAGCTGGCGCGTATCCCGTCCGAGGGGCCCGTTGTGTTTGTGGCGAACCACCCGCATGGGTTGGTCGATGGCATGATCCTCGCCGACCTGATCGGGCGACAGCGCGATGACTATCGCATTCTGACCCGAGCGCTTTTGACCGGCATCGACGAGGCCGCGTCGGGCTACATGATCTCGGTCCCGTTTCCGCATGAACCCGACGCACAACAAAAGATGCTGGATATGCGGGCGCAGGCGATGACGCATCTGAAGGAGGGCGGGCTGATTGCGCTGTTCCCATCAGGGGCCGTCGCAGCATCAGATCGGATGTGGGGCCAGCCAATTGAGGGTGAGTGGAACGTCTTCACCGCCAAGATGATCCGCAATTCTGGCGCCACAATCGTTCCGTGCTTCTTCACCGGCCAGAACAGCCGCGCCTATCAGATTGCCAACCGTATCAGCCCGGTGATCCGGCAGGGTCTGTTGATCCACGAAGTTGTGAAAAGCTTCGACAAGCCGCAGGCGCCGATCATTGGCAATCCGATCACGCCAGACGAATGGCAGGATCGCATCGGTAAGCCACGCGAGTTCATGGCGTGGCTACGCGAGCGGACGCTGGCCTTGGGTGAAAACCCCGATCAGTAAGCGATTAGCGAGTCGGCACGGGCGTCTCGCCGCGGTAGTCGTAAAAGCCGCGCTCGGTTTTGCGGCCTAGCCACCCGGCCTCAACATACTTCGTCAGCAGCGGGCAGGGGCGGTACTTCGTGTCGGCCAAACCGTCATGCAGGACGTTCATGATTGCCAGGCAGGTGTCGAGCCCAATGAAGTCCGCCAGCTCAAGCGGCCCCATCGGGTGGTTTGTACCAAGCTTCATCGCCATGTCGATTGAGGTGACGTTTCCGACGCCTTCGTAGAGGGTATAGACCGCCTCGTTGATCATCGGCATCAGGATGCGGTTGACGATGAAGGCGGGGAAATCTTCCGCTGTGGCGGCCGTTTTGCCGAGCGCGTCGACCACGGATTTGCAGGCTTTGAACGTCGGCTCGTCGGTGGCGATGCCACGGATCAGCTCCACCAACTGCATTACAGGCACGGGGTTCATGAAGTGGAAACCCATGAACTTTTCAGGCCGGTCCGTGCGGCTTGCCAGGCGTGTGATCGAGATTGAGGAGGTGTTGGATGTCAGGATCGTTTCAGGCTTCAGATGTGGTAGCAGGTCTTCGAATATCGCCTGCTTCACCGTCTCGCGTTCTGTCGCGGCCTCAATGATCAAATCCGTCGGGCCTACGTCGGGCAAGTTGAGGGTTGTGCGGATGCGGCCCATCGCGGCGGCCTTGTCATCGGCGCTGATCTTTTCACGACTGACTTGGCGTTCGAGGTTTCGGTCGATCAGGTCCCGCGCTGCGGTCAACGCGTCTTGGCTTACGTCAGACATCACCACGTCGTAACCCGCCAGCGCACAGACATGGGCAATACCGTTGCCCATCTGGCCTGCGCCAACGATTCCGATGCTTTGGATACCCATGACCGGCCCCTTCAAGTTCCCGTGCGTTCCGGCGCAGAGTATGCGCTGCGACGGGGGAAGGACAAGCCGTCACGCCCGCGCCCTTTCCGCACGGGGTTTGTACGTCAATTTTCAGAAAAAAATAGCTAAAACAACGCTTTAGTAATCCATCAAGATTTCTCGTTCAAAACGATCAGTGGGTGAGTCTCCTACGACCTGGAGCGAGAGAAATGAGTATTGAACAACGAGGGCGCATGCCCCTCGACTATAATTCTGTGGCCTTACCGGGCTCTGCCTTGCGGTTTCGCGGACCTCTTGCAACTGACCGTCAGCCGGCGGTCGTTTGTATTGGTGGATCGGAAACGTTCGGTCGCTTTATCAATGCGCCGTTCCCATCGCAGCTTGATGACGCGCAGGAAGGTCCCGTGCTGAACCTTGGCGTCATGAACGCGGGCCTCGATGTTTTGATGACCGACCCGGCCATTCTTGGGGCGTTGGATGATGCGGAGGCCGTGATTTTTCAGATCATTTCGGCACACAATATGTCGAACCGTTTTTACACGGTTCATCCGCGCCGCAACGATCGTTTTCTCAAGGCGAGTGCGATGTTGCGCACGATTTATCCTCAAGTTGATTTCACGGAGTTCAACTTTACGCGGCATATGCTGAAGCACTTGCATGATCTGTCCGCTGATCGGTTCGAAATTGTCCGAACTGAGTTAGAGGCGGCATGGGTCGCACGCATGATCCGTTTTCTCGATCAGATCGCGGCGCCTGTGCATTTGTTGTGGCTATCCAACCGCACGCCCGGCAGCGCCGCGCAGCCCGACATGGCGCTGGATCCGCTATTTGTCACACCGCAGATGCTGGAGCATGTCGAAAAGCATGCCGCCAGCCTGACCGTCGTGACGCCGGATGCAGCGGAAGGGGGGGATGATTTGCAAGGTAAGTTCTTTGGACCGAAAGAAGAGGCGGCTGCGCGACTTCTGCCTGGCCCATCGCTACACGATCTTGCAGCAAGCGCTTTGATGGCCAAACTTTGACCTGCCAATGAAAAGCCCCGCGCCGATCAGATCGGGCGGGGCTATTCGAGAAGATGTCTCTCTGAGGATCAGAGCTTGCTGGTCAGTTCCGGAACAGCGTCGAACAGGTCGGCGACCAAGCCGTAATCAGCAACTTGGAAGATTGGTGCTTCCTCGTCTTTGTTGATTGCCACGATGACCTTGCTGTCCTTCATACCGGCGAGGTGCTGAATGGCGCCGGAGATGCCCACCGCCACGTAGAGCTCAGGTGCCACGACCTTACCGGTCTGACCAACCTGCCAGTCGTTCGGTGCGTAGCCCGAGTCGACCGCCGCGCGCGAAGCACCAACGGCGGCACCCAGCTTGTCGGCGAGGCCTTCGATCAGCGCGAACTGCTCTTCCGAGCCTACGCCTCGGCCACCGGATACAACGATACCGGCAGACGTCAGCTCTGGACGATCCGAGGCGGCGACCTTGTCTTCGATCCAGCTCGACAGGCCAGGATTGGCGGCAGCATCGATCATCTCGACGGTGGCTGAGCCACCTGTGCCCGCTGCATCGAAAGTGGAGGTCCGGAAGGTCACAACTTTGGTCGCATCCGAAGATTTGACTGTCTGGATCGCATTACCCGCATAGATCGGACGCTCAAACGTGTCAGCGTCGACAACACCGGATGCATCCGAGATGACCATGACGTCCAGCAACGCCGCAACGCGCGGCATCACATTCTTGGCGTCGGTTGTCGCAGGTGCAACGATATGGCTGTAGTCACCAGCCATGCCCGCGATCAGAGCAGCAGTCGGCTCAGCCAGGCGGTGACCAAGCGAGTCGTCTTCAGCGCAGAGCACTTTGGACACGCCCGCAATCGTGGCGGCTTCATCAGCGGCGGCCTTTGCGGATGCACCGGCGCAGAGCACCGTTACATCACCCAACTGTTTGGCAGCCGTCACAGCTTTGGCAGTGGCGTCCATCGCCAGTTCGCCCGCGTTCACTTCGGCAAGGAGAAGAACAGCCATCAGATGACCCCCGCTTCGTCTTTGAGTTTCGTGAGAAGTTCGTCGACCGAACCGACCTTCACGCCAGCAGCGCGCGCCTCAGGCTCTGTCGTGGAAACCACGGCCAGGCGCGGCGTGACATCGACACCGTAGTCGGCGGCAGTCTTTTCATCCAAAGGCTTTTTCTTGGCCTTCATGATGTTGGGCAGCGATGCGTAACGCGGCTCGTTCAGGCGCAGATCGACGGTGATGATGGCGGGCATCTTCACTTCGATGGTCTGCAGACCGCCATCGACTTCGCGCGTTACCTTGGCGGTGTCGCCGTCGATGTCGACCTCGGAGGCGAAGGTGCCCTGCGACCAGCCCAGAAGCGCCGACAGCATCTGACCCGTTGCGTTCATGTCGTTGTCGATCGCTTGCTTGCCAGCCAGCACAAGGCCTGGCTGCTCTTCATCGATCACAGCCTTGAGGATCTTGGCAACCGCAAGTGGCTCGATATCCGTGTGGACGTCATCGGCGGCGACAACCAGGATAGCGCGGTCCGCGCCCATGGCCAAAGCGGTGCGCAGGGTTTCCTGGCTTTGCTTAACACCGATGGAAACGGCGATCACTTCTTCCGCTTTTCCAGCTTCTTTCAGGCGAATAGCCTCTTCGACGGCGATTTCGTCAAAAGGGTTCATCGACATTTTCACGTTGGCAAGATCGACCCCGGACCCGTCCGCTTTGACGCGAACCTTCACGTTATAGTCGATCACGCGTTTTACAGGCACCAGGACCTTCATGGCGTTCTCCTCTGTCACAAGCTGGGACGGACCCAAGCAACTATCTTGGCGTGAGAGATAGAGCCAATGGAGCGCGGAAAACAGGCCAAAATCGACGCGGTTTGGCCTTCCGACGCCGCGTTACAAGGTTGTCAGGTCAGAAGGGCCACTTCGGTGACGATCGCGGCGTAGCAAAGTCCTGTGCCCGCTAGCACAAAGACATGCCAAATCGTGTTGTGAAATGGCAGGCTGCCCCAGACGTTGAACACCACGCCTGCGGAATAGGTCAGACCGCCTGCAACCAGCAGCCAGAAGCCCACTGGTGACAAGGTGCTGACCAGCGGACCGCCCATTACGGCACCTGCCCACCCGAGGCCGAGGTAAAGCAAAATTGTCAGAATCACAAAGCGTCGACGGGAGACGAGAATGATCGTCGCGCCCGCAATAGCCGTTACCCAAATGCCCGCGAGAAACCCGAGTGAGCCGGAGGCAAGGGCAATGAAGGGGGTGTAAGTGCCCGCGATCTTGAGCGAGATGGCCGATTGGTCCAACCTTCGTAACCCTGGCACAAGATCTTCGCGCTGCACGAGGTTGTAGAGCGCGGAACAGACCCACATCGCCAGAAGCGTGAATGCGTAGACACCCAAGGCCGTGACAAGTCGGGGGTCGCCGATCCAGATCGCTGCAAGCGCGACAATGACTGGTCCGGCGATCAATGCGCCGCCGATGCCCATCCCGTGTACGACCGCGTCCGAGATATACTCGGCCCGGCTGTACTCTCGATTGGGTTTTACGTGAGACATTTTGTTAAGATAGCGCATGACTTGTTAACAAACACGTAAACAAACGAAAACAAATTGTGTCGTCACGTCAGCCACGGCGCTACGGAACGGGCATGGCCGTCAAAACCGGATACAAAAAAGAAGAATTGGCAGAGATGTCAGAGCGGCTTTTGGCAGATGCGCAAGCCCTCGTGTCGACGTTGCAGTCTGAAACTCTGGATGAACTGCGGCTGGTGTGTTGCTGCGACCGTTGCATTGACCCGCCGGCCTTGCGTGCATTGTGTGCGACACCGCCGAGTGGTTGGTCCCGGGACCTGATGTCCCAATATTACGGTGGTGCTGGCGCCGTTGGTGCGGCAGGCGGTCTGGCAGAACAGGTAGAGGCCTGGATCGTTCTTGTGCACACCATTGCGCTTCTCGCTCAGGGCACCACTCTTTCCCGCGATGACCAACGCGCGTTCATGCGCAATAACCATTTCATCGAGCCGGAACATTGGACCATGAACTTGATCCGCAGCGGCGTTTTGGAAAATCGGCCAGCTGCGGATATCGAACGCCTTGCTACCCTCCTTAACGATTGCGCTCTTCTGGCATCCGCGCGCGACTCTTCTATGCTTCGAGACGCGCTCACGTTTTCCGGATTGGTGGAAGGAGCGTTGTCGAAAACGCTCGCCTCCATCCGCGCATTGCCGCCGCGCAAAAGGCTCAGGTTTTGGACCAATTTTGCGGGGTGGATTGATCATGGCCCGACCCTGAAACGCTCGATTACAGGAATTGACCTTCACAGATGGTATCGGGCGATGCCACCCGAGGGGCGGGAAGCGCTGCTTGCAGCTTTGGAGGACGTGGACGTTGCGCGGTTGATCGAACGCTATGCCTACGCGGCGCAAGATGAGACTTGGGCCAGGTATCTGTCACGCCTTTTGGAGTGGCGTGAGGCCACGATCCTTTCGACGCAATGGTCTGATGTGACCAACGAGACGTTAATGGATCGCCGGTAGTTGGCTGGGTTTAGCGGTTTGCGCCCGCCTTGCGTCCCTGGGCTCCGCCTTTCTAATCGCCGAAGCGTCCACCGGACGCTCCGCCGGTTCGTTCCTCACCGGTTCGCGCCTGGAACCCACAAAACGTCGTCCTTGCCGTCGTTGTTGGCGATGCGACCGGCGACGAAGAACCAGTCCGACAGGCGATTGAGGTATTTAACCCCTGCCGGGTTGATCGACTCCACGCCACCTAACTCAACACTTAGCCGTTCGGCGCGCCGCGCGACCGTGCGGCAGATGTGCAGATGTGCGGCGAGGGCAGAACCGCCGGGTAGGATGAACGAGCGCAATGGCGTCAGCTTGCCATTCATCTCGTCAATTTCGGCTTCCAGCCGGTCTACCTGGGCGTCGGCAACACGTAGGGGCGGGTATTCGCGGTCTGAGTCCATTTCCATATTGGGTGTGCAAAGGTCCGCCCCCAGATCGAACAAGTCGTTCTGGATCATCGCCAGACGTTCGGCCATCTCGCCCTCTGCATGGAGCTTGGCCACACCCAGGGTCGCGTTCAGCTCATCCACAGTGCCGTAGGCCGTTACACGGGCGGAGTGCTTTGCCACGCGGCTGCCGTCACCTAGGGCCGTTTCACCGGCGTCGCCTGTGCGGGTGTAAATCTTGTTCAGAACAACCATGGATCAGCCCCCCGTTTGTCTGCGGAAATAAACGAATGCGAGGATCAGCAAGATCGCCACAAACTGCGCGCCCAACCGCCACCGCATGAACTTGTTGCTTTCCTTGGCCGCATCCGCGCCGCCCTTGCGGAACGAATTGATGCCCAGAAGCAAGATGATCAGCACCGCGGCACAAGCCACCAATGCTGCGATGAGAAGGGGGTCGTTTGTCATGATCTCTCCGCGCGACGTGTTGGCGCTTAGCTAGCGGTTCTGGTGGAAAAGGCTAGAGGCGCGCGGCAATGGCGTCCAACGCGCGTTGCGGCAGGAAGCGGCGCAAGCCTTCGGCAATGTGTGTGGCCCCTGTGATATGATAACGCGGGCGGGGTCGAGGGGATTCAATCGCGTGGATCAGACGGCGCACGACGGCATCGGGTTCGCGCTGAAATGGCGCGCGGCCCGTGTCCTCGTAGAGATGTTTGAACAACTCGGTGCGGTAGCGCTCCGGATCGGCGGAGTTTTCCCAATCAATCCAGCGCTCGAACTGCGGGATCGAATTCACGCGGAACTTTGACGTCACGGGACCGGTGTTCAGGGTCGAGATGTGGATGCCGGTGCCCCGCATCTCCAGCCGTAGCGTATCCGTCAGCCCCTCAAGCGCGTGTTTCGAGGCATTGTACGCACCGCGCCATTTCATGACGTGCCGCCCGAAGCCCGATGAATGCTGTACAATCCGTCCGTGTCCTTGCGCCCGCATAGTGGGGATTACGGCACGGGTTAGGTGATGGAGGCCGAAAACATTGGTCTCAAATGTCTCGCGTAGGCCATCTGTGGGTAGGTCTTCAACAGCGCCGGGCAAGCCAAAGCCTGCGTTGTTGAAAAGCGCGTCCAACGTCCCGCTTGTGCGTTCCAAAATATCGGCCACGGCGCCGTCGATGCTCGTGGTATCAGCGCAATTCAGGATGATGCTTTCGAAGCCTTCCGCCTCAAGCCGCGCGCGATCCTCGGGCTTGCGTACGCTGGCAAACACACGCCAACCGCGCCCTTGCAAGGTATGGGCCGCCGCATATCCGATGCCCGAAGAGCATCCTGTAATCAGTATGGATTTTGCCAAAGTTCTGCCCGCGCGTCCGTTTCTATATGCCTAAGACACACACATCGCGCAGTGCAAGCCGATCAGTTCACGGGTTCCAAGAAGCGCGCGGCCATATAGCCCTCCAGCCCACTATCCAGAACGCGAAGATGCGCCCAACCGTCGGGTGCGTCGGCCAGAAACTCCACTTCATCCCCGCGAACGAGGCCAGCCAGAATGGCGGTGTTGGTAGACGGCCCGGCGCGGAAATTTACGTTGCTGCCTGCCACACGCCAAATGATGCGTTCCTCGCGCGCTTGCTCTTGCACGACCTCTACAGCGCTGGGGTCAACCACAGACACGGCGGCAACTGTGGCGGCGCCATCATCGGGGAGCAGGTCGACCGGATCAATGACAGCTGTGATCGCCAGCACTTCACCTTCTACGGTTTGCAGCGCGTAGCCATCATCAGTCTCAAGCAGATCATCGGTCAGCTCCGAGCGAAGCGTGCGTGCAGAATTCGCAGGGGCGTCACGGGGTGGGCGCTGCGCTTCGGCTTCGGCAGAGCTGATAAGGCCGATCAGCCAATTTTGCCCGTCGGCACGCGTCACCTCGACGTTGTCGCCGTGGTCCACGCCCGGCACAACGATCAAAACAACATAAATGGCCACGATCAACGTGACGGTCAGGCGGATCATCCCGCGCCCCTTTGTTTCCATTTGCCCCGGAGAGTCTGTGGATAAGCCCTCAGGCGATTCGAAAATAGCGGTTTTTCAGGGGAAAAACGCGGTGTGCGGCCCTTTTGTTCCTTGCCGCCACAACGCGACGCGGGATATGCACATGATCTAGATGAGCAGTGATAATGACACACAAGATGACCGCCCTGAGGACCGTCAGGAGCAAGAGTCACTCGGCCGCGCAATCGGCTCGCGCTACCTTCAGTATGCGCTCTCTACCATTATGCATCGCGCCTTGCCGGACGCTCGTGATGGTCTGAAACCCGTTCACCGCCGAATCCTTTTCGCGATGCGGGAGCTTCGGTTGGCGTCCAACGGTGGCTTCCGGAAATCGGCGAAGATTTCCGGCGACGTGATGGGGAACTACCACCCCCACGGTGATGCCGCGATTTATGACGCGATGGCGCGCTTGGCGCAGGATTTTGTCATTCGCTATCCGCTGGTCGACGGGCAAGGCAACTTCGGCAACATCGACGGCGATAACCCCGCGGCCTCCCGCTACACCGAGGCACGGATGACCGCGATGGCGGAGGCGCTGCTGGAGGGTCTGGCCGAGGATGCCGTAAATTTCCGCGACAATTATGACGGCACCCTGCAGGAACCCGAGGTTCTGCCCGCGCAGGTGCCGAACCTTTTGGCCAACGGCTCCTCCGGCATCGCCGTGGGCATGGCGACGAACATCCCGCCCCACAATCTTGATGAGCTGATTGCGGCCTGCCTGCACCTCATAAAAACGCCCGACGCGCGTGATGATACGCTACTGAACTACGTCAAAGGCCCCGATTTTCCCACCGGCGGAGTGATTGTTGAGCCACCTGAAAGCATCGCCGAAAACTACCGCACCGGCAAAGGCGGCTTCCGTTTGCGTTCGAAGTGGGAGGTTGAGGATCTGGGCCGCGGGCAGTGGCAGATTATTGTGACCGAGATCCCCTATCAGGTGCAGAAATCCAAACTGATCGAGAAGTTGGCGGAGCTGATCCAGCTTAAGAAAGTTCCGATACTTGCCGATGTGCGCGACGAATCCGCTGACGACATTCGGATCGTGCTGGAACCTCGCGCCAAGACGGTCGATCCCGAAGTGCTGATGGGCACGCTTTTCCGGCAATCGGATCTGGAAAACCGCTTCAGCCTAAACATGAACGTGCTGATCGACGGGCGCACACCCAAGGTCTGCTCGCTGAAAGAAGTCCTGCGCGCCTTCCTTGATCACCGCCGTGACGTGCTTTTGCGCCGTTCTCGCCACCGGATGGCGCAGATTGACCACCGGCTTGAGGTTCTTGAGGGCTTCCTGATCGCCTTCCTTAACCTCGACCGTGTGATTGACATCATCCGGTACGATGACAGCCCCAAGGCCGCTTTGATGCGGGAGGATTGGGGCCAGACCTTCGTCCGGGCCACAAACGAATCCGACTATCGCAGCCCCGCACCGGGTGAAGGCGAGCTGACCGAGGTTCAGGCCGAAGCCATCCTAAACATGCGCCTGCGCTCGCTGCGTCGCCTTGAGGAGATGGAGCTTCAGGCCGAACGCGACCGTCTGATGGAGGAACGTGCGAACCTCGAAGACTTGCTCGCCGAAGACATTCTGCAGTGGGACAAGATCGCTGAAGAGCTGCGCGAGGTTCGCGCGAAGTTCGGTGCCAAGGTCCCCGGCGGCGCGCGTCGCACACAATTCGCCGAAGCCGGGGAAGTGGAAGAGGTCCCACTTGAGGCGATGATCGAAAAAGAACCGATCACTGTCGTGTGTTCGCAGATGGGCTGGATCCGCGCCATGAAGGGTCATGTGGATCTGTCGTCCGAGATGAAGTTCCGCGACGGCGATGGCCCTCGCTTTGCGTTCCACGCCCAGACCACCGACAAGCTCCTGATCCTTGGTTCCCAAGGCCGTGTTTACACACTGTCGGCTAATGGTCTGCCCGGTGGCCGTGGTTTGGGTGAACCTGTCCGCCTGATGGTCGACTTGCCCAACGAGGTTCAGATCGTCGATCTGTTCTGCCACAGCCCCGGAACCAAGCGACTAATGGCGTCCAGCGCGGGTGATGGATTCTTGGTGGCCGAAGAGGAAATCCTCGCCCAGACTCGTTCGGGCAAGCAGGTTCTGAACGTCAAAGAGGGCATTACAGCGCTTGTGTGTCGCGCAATTGCCGAGGGTGACACCCATGTCGCAACGGTAGGTGAAAACCGGAAATTGTTGATCTTCCCGCTTGATGAATTGCCCGAGATGGGTCGTGGCAAGGGCGTGCGATTGCAGAAGTTCAAGGACGGTGGCCTGTCCGATGCTCGCACGTTCAACTTGTCCGAAGGCCTCACCTGGCTGGACCCTGCTGGGCGCACGCGAACCGAAACTGAGCTTACCGAATGGACCGCAAAGCGTGCCTCCGCTGGTCGCATGGCGCCGCGCGGTTTTCCACGGGACAATCGGTTTACCTGACCCCTGTCAGGACATTCTTGGCTCATGTCCTGACATGCTTCTTGGCCACATTCCGCCAGAGTTGTGATCACCTACCCTTCACCCGGCGCATCCTGTGCGCTATCTGAACGTGAATTAACCCACACTCCCCACCAGGAGACGACTGGAATGACCATTTCGATCCGCCGTCTGGCGCGTTTTTCAACCCTAGGCTTCAGCCTATTTCTCATGGCTTGTGCCGCAGGTGATCCGCTGGACGAGGAATTGCCGCCGATGGGCGATTTCCGCTTGGCCCACAACATCGTAGTCGCTGACAACATGCAGCAGGTTCCGCCATCGCGGAACGCTACTCCGGACGAGTGGGAAGAAATTCTGACCTCCGAGATTGACCGCCGTTTCAGTGCATATGAGGGCGATCGGCTTTACCACATTGGTATCGCTGTAGATGGTTACTCCTTGGCGCCTCCAGGTATCCCGATTGTGCTTAGCCCGCGCTCAATTCTGGTGCTGTCGGTGAACATCTGGGACGACGAATTGGGTCGCAAACTTCATGAAGAGCCCGAACAGATCATCGTTTTCGAAGGTGCCTCGCCCGAGACGCTGCTGGTCGGCTCGGGTATCGCGCGAAACCGGACCGAGCAGATGCAGATCCTTGCTCGTAACGCCGC
Organism: uncultured Roseicyclus sp.; assembly: GCA_947500415.1. Taxonomy (GTDB): domain Bacteria; phylum Pseudomonadota; class Alphaproteobacteria; order Rhodobacterales; family Rhodobacteraceae; genus Gymnodinialimonas. The sequence goes on along the minus strand of CANMRT010000003.1, from coordinate 632,267 downwards.
GCGTCGGGTGCAGTTGTTCATGCTTGAGAACCCCGAGTGGTTCAACATCTCGGACGCCGAAGCTGCCGAAGCGCTGAACAGTGTTGAAGCGCTGGCAGAAGCCGCAGAGGAAGCCGCAGCCATCGAAGAGGCCGCGGACGAGGCTGCAGACGGCAACTGATCGGGCAAAGCCCACCAACATGACTTGATTTTTCCGCGCCGCCCGAATAGGTGGCGCGCGATAATGCATCGGGTTCGCGTTTGCGAAAGCCCGCGGATCCAACAACTACGGGGTGCCGTCGGGCCGAAGGCCCGCTACCTTCCAAGGAGGCCATGATGGCAAAGGAAAAGTTTGAACGCACGAAGCCGCATGTGAACATCGGCACGATTGGTCACGTTGACCACGGCAAGACGACGTTGACGGCTGCGATTACGAAGCAGTTTGGCGACTTCAAAGCGTATGACGAGATTGACGGTGCGCCGGAAGAGAAAGCGCGCGGGATCACGATCTCGACGGCGCACGTGGAGTATGAGACGGCGGATCGCCACTACGCGCACGTCGATTGCCCCGGCCACGCCGACTACGTGAAGAACATGATCACCGGCGCCGCCCAGATGGACGGCGCGATCCTGGTTGTGAACGCAGCCGACGGCCCGATGCCCCAGACGCGTGAGCACATCCTGCTCGGCCGTCAGGTTGGCATCCCGTACATGGTTGTCTTCATGAACAAGGTTGACCAGGTCGACGACGAGGAGCTTCTGGAGCTCGTCGAGATGGAGATCCGCGAACTGCTGTCGTCCTACGAGTATCCGGGCGACGACATTCCGATCATCGCAGGCTCGGCGCTTGCGGCGCTGGAAGACCGTGACGACGCAATCGGCAAAGACAAGATTGCCGAGCTGATGGCAGCTGTGGACGCGTATATCCCGACGCCTGCGCGCGCTGTGGACCAGCCGTTCTTGATGCCAATCGAGGACGTCTTCTCGATCTCCGGTCGTGGTACGGTTGTGACCGGCCGTGTGGAGCGTGGCGTGATCAACGTGGGCGACGAGATCGAGATCGTGGGCATCCGCGACACGTCGAAGACGACCTGCACGGGCGTTGAGATGTTCCGCAAGCTGCTCGACTCGGGTGAAGCGGGCGACAACATCGGCGCGCTCTTGCGTGGTGTGGACCGTGAAGGCGTTGAGCGTGGCCAGGTTCTCTGCAAGCCGGGTTCGGTCAAGCCGCACACGAAGTTCGAGGCCGAGGCCTACATCCTGACCAAGGACGAGGGTGGCCGTCACACGCCGTTCTTCGCCAACTACCGCCCGCAGTTCTACTTCCGCACGACGGATGTGACGGGCACGGTTGAGCTGCCGTCGGGCACGGAAATGGTGATGCCGGGCGACAACCTGAAGTTCAACGTCGAGCTGATCGCGCCGATCGCGATGGAGCAGGGCCTGCGCTTCGCCATCCGCGAAGGCGGCCGGACTGTTGGTGCGGGTGTGGTCAGCAAAATTATCGAATAACTTTGCTGAACCGTGTGCGCCCTGTGGCAGGGTTATTTGGCACAGCCAAATGATCCCGAGAACAGGGTGCAGCACCCGGTAGCTAGTTTAGAAAGGCCCCGCCCCACCGGCGGGGCCTTTTGCTTGGGAGGCGTCGGTTTGTGCACGCGTGCACAAATGGGTTAAACGCCTGTTCCCAAACGAAAAGCCCAAAAACCGTCAACCTCCTGATAACCACGTTTGGGGGGGCGCAGCTTCCCGCTCACCCTTCGCAAAGCATGTCAGTCTGCAACGCTGCCAAAGGTTTTTCACCGCGAACCATGGTCCTTCCTAGCAACTTTGGGTCCTACTACAGCAGCACGCACAGACCTGAATTGGATCCAATATGATTAGACTTCTCCCTTGGTGGGTTTTCCTGCTGTTCGCACTTTTCTTCGGAAGTATCGCCGTCAGTTTCACCCAGGACTACCTTGCAGATAGCTCTGCTCTGGATGAGGCACTGGCATCGCCGCCCGACACGATCTTGCTGAGCGAGTTGCCTGATGCACCGGATCATCCGCCGTTTTCCGAATTCGCTGTGCGCGATTTTGCGGGCTACTATGTCGGCGTCGTAGACACTGGCCGCAGCGGGCGGTCGTTTCTTGTAATTGAGTCCTTCTCCGAGCCGCCGATTTTTGTGGCCTTCACGGCAGCGACCTTTCAGGAGGATAGGTTCGAGGAGGAGGCCGCGCTGATGGAGCAGGATTGGGAGAACCGAGTGGTTCGCGGCGTCCTGACCAACAGCCCCAGCTATCGTGCGGATCTTATTGAATTTTTGAGCGAGCAAGACGCCTCAATCCCGCAGCGCACGTTCCTGATGGCTGAATTTCTGGAAGGTGACCGCGAAGAGGCTTTGGCAGAAATGGTTTCGGATGACCGCATCGCAGTGATCGCAACCTGGGCGATCACAGCTTTGCTTGTTTTGGTGACCGTATTGAAGTTCCGAGGCTGGCGGAAACGGCGTGCAGCCAAACAAGCCTCCACGGACGTGTGACGCGAAACAAAAACGTCAGGCCGACAACTGGAGACGTTCACGAAAAAGGGCCCGGAGCCAAAGCTCCGAGCCCTCCCGTCTCGCTAACTCAACGCTTACGAGTTCAGCGCACTGTCGATTGCACGCGTGATGTCGGTCTGGTCACCCGAAGACAGGGCAACGAAGATTTCCAACGTTTCGGCATCGTCGATCATTGCGATTTCCGCGTCGCTCAGACCACGGGTTTCGAGTGCTGCGATCACGCGACGCTCGGCACTGCTGTCGGGCAACATGTTGCCGTCTTCGTATTTGCCGAAATCGAATGACATGATGACGTCGTTGACGGCGGTCTCGTCTTCGCCGGATGCGGCGAGGAACAGCTCGGTGTATTCGGCGTTCGACAGAAGGTCAGCCGCCCCAGCGTTGAAACCGTTGCGCTCCAGGGCCGCGGTCACAATCGCACGGGTGTCATCGTCGCGCGGCGTATCATAGAGGCCATCGGGGCCGTCGCTTTGTGTCAGCTCGTAGCCGTCGAGGATCGTGCGCACTTCGGTTTCGTCTTCCGAGGTGATTGCGATGAACAGCTCAGTCACTTGGCTGTTGCTCAGCATCTCGATGGTTTGAGCGTCATAACCGTAGCCGAGCAGCGTCTGTTCAACGGTGACTTCGGCACTCGTCTGAGCTGCGGCAGGGGCAGCGATAGCAAGGGCTGCGGTTGTTGCGAGCATCAGGCGTTTCATAATGATTCTCCTTTGGTTTTCAGTCAGCCGCCACGTCGCCGTGGCAGTCGGAGAGACGACGCATGTCGTGCTGAAAGGTTCCAAAAAAAAGAAAGGCGAGCAAAATTGCTCGCCTAATATAATGATTTAATGGAAGGTTTTGGCCCTCCGAAACGGCAGGGGCGCTTAGCGGATCAGGCCTTCGCCACGGAAAACGGCTTCGATGCGCGCTTCCAACGTGCCGACCGAATAATTGCCGCGACGGATCAGAAGCAGGTGGATCTCGCTGACACCGGCACAGGTCAAAGCGCCGTAGGGCAGGTTGCGCGTCTGCGCGGGAGCGGTGTTGAAGATCGTTTGGCGCAGTTGGTTGCAGGAGTGGCTGGTGGCAGATGCCATCGAGGGCACCATTGGAAGGGCAACAGAAAGCGCGAGTGTTAGAATAAGGGAACGCATAATTGGGGTCTCCAGAAGGGGTTATGAGATTGGTTTAGCATAAATCCACTTTAAGCCACGGTGGGGATTTCCGTAGCTCACATCTGGACACGGTTTTGAATTCATCCTAAGCCCTCGCTTGGTCGTAGGGGTGTAGCTCAGTTGGTAGAGCACCGGATTCCAAATCCGACGGTCGGGAGTTCGAGTCTCTCCGCCCCTGCCACGACCAAACCTTCCTGAATTCAATTGCTCGCGGCTTGCATGAAGCAGGCGTTCATCGCAACGAATCCTGTTTGTGTCTCAGGGTCGGCGATGGTGTGAAGAAGGCGGCGAACGTCGGCGTCGATGCGCGGGCTTTGCCAGTACCGATCCGTGGGGATCAGGGATTCGGATGGGCTGGCGAAGGGCAGGGTTGCTGCATTCGCGCTAAGGAGGGCCGCCCCGGCGGCTATACAGGCACTTGCCTGATCGCCGCATTCGGTGCTGCAGAACGTTCGAAGGGGTGAGAGGCTTTCAATGTTGATACTGTTGGCTAGTGCGAGTTCGCGGGCCGCGGGGCTTTCTGCCCATTCCGCCGGAAACACGGGGCGCCAAATCAGAGCGAGCTCGGGTGGGCGTCTTTCCGCGATGGGGTTGGCGATCTGAATAGCCGCGCCGCTTTGCCAATAGAGCTCGGCCGCAGCGTATGAGGCGATCAGGATGCGGGCTTCATCCGGCATCACGTCCAGATCCTCCATGGCACGCACCAGATCGACTGTTCCGTATGATATCACCCCCGGCAGGCTGCGCGTTGCGGCAGCGGTTTCCCCGGCCTCATAAAGCGTGCGCAGGCTTTCGACCCGGGTGTCTTGTCCAGCGTTGTCGAGAAAGGCCTGGGCAAGGGGCGTGGTTTCGGCGGCGGCGGTCATCCAGCTGCGCCCTGATAGTCCGCCGGGCATGCGCAGCAGGGCAATGCGTTCGGCGCGTGTCAGGGTTTCAGTGACGTGGGCGGTCAGATGTGGCGTGCGTTCCAATCGCGCCAGCAGGATTTGCGCGGCGGCATTGTTGGCCTGTGCCAATTCGCTCAACGTTTGTAGTGCGGCCAGGTCGTCTTCTCCATTCAACCAGTTTGTGACGGCAGTAGAGAATTCCGGTGCGTCCGCGCCTGAGACCTGAGCGGCAATCGACAGCGGCCAGACAGATAGGATCAACACGACCAGGGCGAGACGGGGACGGTGGATCAGACACAACATGATCAAGGGTTATCGCAGTCTCAGCACTACGGCCAGCAGACCGGGGATTTCGCGCAACCAGCCCTTGATTTGTGGCCAAAGTCGCGCGTTTCGTTTGGGTGGGGCGCTGGTGGTGACGCGCAGTCCTTCACGCATTGCAATCAGGCGGGCGCGGGGCAGGTGGTAGGCGTCGGAGACTATGATTACGTCTCGGGTGCCGCCGAGGAGCGGCAAGGCGAAGCGGATGTTTTCGACGGTGTTGGTGGATTGATCCTCTAGCCGGATCGCGTGGTCGGGGACGCCTGCCTCGCGCAGCAGATCGGCCATGGCCTGAGCCTCGGTCGGGGGATGTCGCCCACGGCCGCCGCAACACACTACAAAAGACCCAGCACCTGCGTGATAGAGCGCAGAGCCGTGTAGCGTCCGCCGCCGGAGCGTGGGGGAAGGACCGTTCGCCCAAACCGCTGCCCCCAGCACGATGATCGCGGTCATCTTGTCCCGCCCGTCCGCCATGCCTTGCAAGCCCGTGTCCCCATGCGTATATGCCGTTCAATCCAGCAAAGTGGCCCTACCATGACCAATCCGTTCCAGTTCCTCCAGCAGACCCGTTCCGAAGTTGCCAAAGTTGTTTGGCCGACGCGGCGCGAGGTGTTGGTGACAACGGCGATGGTATTTGTGATGGCTGTGGTCGCGGCGATCTTCTTTTTTGGCGTCGACTGGGTGATCCGCTTCGCGCTTGAGACGATCCTGACTTCGTTCGGCTAAGCGTTCCCTCTTGCGTTTCGGCGGGGCCTTGGGTATCCGGCGTCAACTTTCCTGACATCATGATGGTAGAACCGGCCCGAAGGGTCTCTACCGGATATGGCGGGAGTTTTGATCTGACGGGGCAGGGCATGCCCCACGCAAAGGGGAATTCTCATGGCTAAGCGTTGGTACTCGGTCTCGGTGCTGTCGAACTTCGAAAAGCGCATCGCGGAGCAGATCCGCACCGCAGTGGCCGAGAAAGGCCTTGAGGATGTGATCGAAGAGGTTCTGGTCCCGGAGGAGGATGTGATCGAGATCCGTCGCGGCAAGAAGGTCACCGTGCCCCGCCGCTTTATGCCGGGCTACGTCTTGGTGCGGATGGAGATGACGGATCAAGGCTATCACGTGATCAACTCGATTCAGCGTGTGACTGGCTTCCTTGGGCCGCAGGGTCGCCCGATGCCAATGCGCGACGAAGAGGTGAACTCGATCCTGAACCGCGTGGAAGAGGGCGAGGCTGCGCCGCGGTCGACGATCACCTTCGAGGTGGGCGAGAAGGTCAAGGTCAACGACGGTCCGTTCGAGGATTTCGACGGCATGGTCGAGGAAGTGGACGAGGACAACCAGCGCCTGAAGGTGACGGTGTCGATCTTCGGCCGCGCGACGCCAGTGGAGCTGGAATACACGCAGGTCAGCAAGCAGTCCTAATAGCGGTAGTTTTTCGTGCGACAGGGCCGCCCCCAGAGGCGGCCCTTTTTCGTTTGGGCGGTGCGTCGACTTGGAAGAGAAACGTGAATCTGCACGAACGGATTGGACTTCACCGTTCCTTGTTTGGAGGAAACTTGAGCAGGCTTAGCACCTCTGTCATCTGTTCGAGTTCTCGTCCTTTGGTCAGATCATCCCGCAACGTGCCCTCCAGGTAGAGGCTGGCAAGACCGTGGGTCGCGCTCCACGCGAGGATGGCTCCGGGCGGCAGCGGGTTGCCCGCCTCAACGGTTGAACCGGTTCCGGACAGCATGGCAGCCAGCCGCTGCATCTGCGCAATGTAATGTGGGTCATTTCCATTGAGCAGCTCATCGCGGAAAATCATGCGAAACTCGCCGGGATGCTCCATCGCGAAGCGCAGATATGCGACGCCGACACCAAGAAAGCCTTGACCACGTCCTTCCGCGTCTGCGCTCGCTTCCAGCTGGTCCGCCATTTGGGCGGCGGCACGAGTGGCAAAGGCCGTGAGGAGGTCTTTTTTGTTGGCGAAATGCCGAAAGGCCGCTGGATGGCTGACGCCAACCCGACGCGCGGCACCCCTGACAGAAACGCTTTCGATGCCGTCTTCTTCGACGATTGTCCCGACCGCATGCAGCAACGCCTCGCGCAGGTCGCCGTGGTGATAGGGGCGTTTATCAGAAATGCTATCGATGATGTTACCTATGGAAACTTCTTGCGATCGTACGCGCATTGGAATATGTTATCAACGGTAACATCCCCTGAAAACCGAGGAAAGACATGGATACCATCCTAGCGTTGCGGGCCATGTTCGGAACGGCGATCTTGGGAGCAGGAGCCGTTGGGGCCGCGACTCTTCTGTTTCCCCATGGAGCCGGGAAGTACGTCTTTTTCGGTGCGGCCACCGTTGACCCTTACCTGCGCATCCTTGGCGCCCTTTGGCTGTCTCTCGGACTGGTTGCTGGCTTGGGCCTCTTGCAGCCCACGGAATTCATACCGGTTCTTTTGATCCAACTGATCTACAAATCGGCTTGGCTGGTTGTCGTCGCCTATCCGGCGATTATCAAAGGACACCGCGAGGCGGGTCTTTTGTTCCTGAGCGGGTTGTTCACGGTGTGGGTTGCGGCACTCTGCTTCGTCATCCCGTTTGCGGACCTCTTCCAATAGCTATCCGATCTTCCTGATTTTCCGTTTGCCACCGATCCGATTCCCGCTTAGACGGCGGGCTTCCACGGATGGGCCATTAGCCCATCCATGAAACCCGTGGGAGGCGAGGCCATCGCGATGGCCAGACCAGACCACGGCCACAAAGGCCCTGAAACGCGATGACGGGCTGTTGGTAGAAAAGGAGAGGCCTCATGGCCAAGAAACTTGCTGGCACGATGAAACTGCAGATCCCTGCAGGTCAAGCCAACCCAAGCCCCCCGGTGGGCCCTGCGCTGGGTCAGCGCGGCATCAACATCATGGAATTCTGCAAGGCGTTCAACGCCAAGACGCAGGAGATGGAACAGGGCGCGCCTTGCCCCACGGTGATCACGTATTACCAGGACAAGTCCTTCGCCATGGACATCAAGACGCCGCCTGCGTCGTACTACCTGAAGAAGGCCGCTGGCCTGAAGAACGTGGGCAAGCGCAACCGTCCGCGTGGTGCCGAAACGCCGGGCCGCGAGACTGTCGCGACGATCACCGCCAAGCAGCTGCGCGAAATTGCAGAAGCCAAGATGGTCGATCTGTCCGCAAACGACGTGGAAGCCGCAATGCAGATCATCCTTGGTTCCGCCAAGTCGATGGGTATCGAGGTAAAGGGGTAAGACCATGGGTAAGATGGGAAAACGCCTGACCGCCGCCCGCGCAGCGTTCGAAGGCAAGGATAACGTCACCGTTGAAGAGGCCGTTGCACTGGTGAAATCCAATGCGAAAGCCAAGTTCGATGAGTCCATTGAAATCGCGATGACGCTTGGCGTCGATCCGCGCCATGCCGATCAGATGGTCCGCGGCACGGTCGACCTGCCCAACGGCACCGGCAAGTCGGTTCGCGTGGCCGTGTTTGCTCGCGGCCCGAAGGCTGAAGAAGCGACTGCCGCAGGTGCGGATATCGTGGGCGCAGAAGACCTGATGGAAACCGTCCAGGGCGGCACCATCGAGTTCGATCGCTGCATCGCTACCCCTGACATGATGCCGATTGTTGGCCGTCTGGGTAAGGTGCTTGGCCCCCGCAACCTGATGCCGAACCCGAAGATCGGCACGGTGACGATGGACGTCAAAGAAGCCGTTGAAGCCGCAAAGGGTGGCCAGGTGCAGTACAAGGCCGAGAAAGCCGGTGTTGTGCACGCAGGTATCGGCAAGGCGTCGTTTGATGAGGCCAAGCTGGTCGAAAACGTCCGCGCGTTTGTCGAGTCGGTGAACAAGGCCAAGCCGTCGGGCGCTAAAGGCACCTACATGAAAAAGATCGCGATCTCCTCGACCATGGGTCCGGGCGTGACGATCAACGTGGAAAACGCGACCGGCAACTGAGCCAGTTTAGCGTCAAACCTGACTAAGGGGTGGGCAAAAATGCCCACCCCTTTTTCGTTGTTAATCATGAACGCAATCTGACCCTTGTTTGCGGGATTTTAGGCGATACTGTCTAAAGCAGCTGCCAAAAACTGAAGAGAACCTTAGGTTATTGGCAGGTGAACCATGTCCACGATTTCGAAGTCGCGTGGGCCGCAGTCTATCGTTTTGAGCTGCGTCCTTTCCGTTGTTACTGCTGCCTCCGTGGCGGCGCAAAGCGGAAACACAACCGATATCGGACAGGTTGTAAGCACTCCAGAACGGAGTGGGGCCGCATTGGCCTTTCCATCCATCTTTGGAGCAGCCTCTGCGGTGGCTCCGGCGGGCGGGACAGGGTACGTCGCCCTAACCTACGCCAATCCCCGCAACGGGATTTCCGGGTTCGGAGGAGATGGTGATGTCGCGGCTGGATACACCTTCGGCAATCCGGTGGAGGGCATCAGCGTTTCGGTCGGAGTCGTCGTAACGGGTCTTGAGCCTTTCGGCGACAGCGGCAGCCTGAACGTTGGGGTGTCGCGCCTTGTCGGCTCATCGGATCGATCCGCCACGTTTGTCGGGGCCTCGGCCCTTGGCCTTGGGGGGTGGGGCGATGCGGAAGCGGATGGAGAATCCTACGCGGGCTATGTTTCGCACCTACGCTCAGTCGGGTTGGGATCGTCGGAAGTGCCGGTTCAACTGACGCTCGGATACGGCAACCGGACAACTCTGGCCGGTGATCGCAGTGGACGCGTCGAGGACGGCGTCTTTTTCGGGATAGGTGCGGGGGTAGCTGAAAACCTGTCGCTGAGTGTTTCAGGCACAGCGACGCAATTGAATGCAGGGGCCACGTTGGCCATCCCGCAGCTTGATGGCTTGAGCTTGTCAGCGGGGGTGTTCGACGTCCTCGACAATACCGACCGGCAACAAGCAACGGTGACGGTCGCGTATGGATTTTGACACGTAAAGGAGTACGAGTATGTCTCGCGCACTGAAGACCATCGCCTTGACCGCAACGATCTCAATGGTGGCTGTCGCCGCCGCGCAGGCCGGTGGATCAAGCACGCCCAACCCGACCGCCGCTACGACGACTGCGCCCACGACGACGGCGCCTGCCACAGGCACGACCTATGTGCCCCGTTTTCTGATGATCTATTCCCGTTAAGGCGAAGGCCGTTTCGGCCCGAAAGGGGTTGGCATTTTGGACCGATCCGTTTAGTCACCCGAGTGCGAGAGAGCGTGCGATTCGTCGGACGCTCTTTTGCGTTTCGTCCGAGACGGTGGGTCGGGGTCGCAAAACCTCAATAATTCCTGCCTGAGATGGGATCAGACATATGTTGAACGCTCATCCGTTGAGCGCTTGGCGGTGTTCGGTTCCGTTGCAATGCGGACCAAAAACCGCCGGAGCGATCCGGTAGAAACTGAGCCGGCAGAGAAATCTGCCAATTTGGAGAAAACCTGTGGATAGAGCCCAGAAAGAGAAAGTGGTCGAGGAACTCGGCCAGATCTTTGAAAGCTCTGGCGTCGTGGTAGTTGCACACTACCAGGGCCTCACGGTTGCAGAGATGCAGGATCTGCGCGGTCGCGTTCGCGACGCGGGCGGATCTGTGCGTGTCGCCAAGAACAAGCTCGCCAAGATTGCCCTTGATGGAACGCCTGCCGCTGGCATCGCCGACCTGATGGATGGCATGACCGTTCTTGCCTATTCCGAAGACCCGGTCGCAGCCGCTAAGGCCGCGGACGAGTTTGCCAAAGAGAATGATAAATACGTCATCCTCGGCGGCGCGATGGGCGGAAACGTTTTGGACACTGATGGTGTTAAGGCCGTCGCAAAGTTGCCGTCCCGCGAAGAGCTTATCAGCTCGATCGCTGGCTGCATCGGTGCGCCTGCATCCAACATCGCCGGTGCCATTGGCGCGCCTGCTTCGAACATCGCTTCCATCATTTCGACCATCGAAGAGAAGGCGGCGTAAAGCACCCGTTGAGAACCCGCCCCTTGCGGCGTTGGAACCCATACTTACATACGGAACCTGAAAAATGGCTGATCTTAAGAAACTCGCAGAAGAGATCGTTGGTCTGACCCTCCTGGAAGCCCAGGAACTGAAGACCATCCTGAAAGACGAATACGGCATCGAGCCCGCCGCTGGCGGCGCAGTGATGATGGCTGGTCCTGCTGGCGACGCCGGTGGCGCAGCTGAAGAGCAGACTGAATTTGACGTCGTTCTGAAGAACGCCGGCGCACAGAAGATCAACGTGATCAAAGAAGTGCGCGGCATCACCGGTCTTGGCCTGAAAGAAGCCAAGGATCTGGTCGAAGCCGGCGGCAAGATCAAAGAAGGCGTCGACAAAGCCGAAGCCGAAGAGATCAAAGGCAAGCTGGAAGCAGCTGGCGCCGAGGTCGAACTGGCCTGATTGGTCCAGAGTGTCCCTTGGGACGTAAGAAATATGGCTGGATCCGGAAAATTCCGGGTCCAGCTATCGTCGTCTTAGAAAGCGCCCTACGCGAAAGGGCATTTTCTTAGGCGGTGGCACAGGGTCGGGCTTTGTCGGTGGGACGGCAAACAGATTGATCCGCTACGTCTATTATCTTGCGAGCGCTCCGCCGAGGCCCCGGCGGCGAGAGCGACGCGCGATAAAGAAAGGTGCGATCGAACATGGCGCAGACCTACGCAGGCCAGAAACGTATCCGCAAATTTTACGGTAAAATCGAGGAAGTCCTCGCAATGCCGAACCTGATTGAGGTTCAGAAGTCGTCCTACGACTTGTTCCTGAAATCGGGCGACCAACCTGACCCGTCTGACGGCGAAGGCATCAAAGGCGTGTTCCAGTCGGTTTTCCCGATCAAGGACTTCAACGAGACGGCGATCCTTGAGTTCGTGAAATACGAGCTGGAGCAACCCAAGTTCGACGTTGAGGAATGCCAACAGCGCGACCTGACCTACGCAGCCCCGCTTAAGGTGACGCTGCGCCTGATCGTGTTTGATATCGACGAAGATACTGGTGCGAAGTCCGTGAAGGACATCAAGGAGCAGGACGTGTTCATGGGCGACATGCCCCTGATGACGCCGAATGGTACGTTCATCGTGAACGGCACGGAGCGTGTGATCGTTTCCCAGATGCACCGCTCGCCCGGTGTGTTCTTTGACCACGACAAAGGCAAGACGCACTCCTCGGGCAAGCTTCTGTTCGCCTGCCGTATCATCCCATATCGCGGCTCGTGGCTGGACTTTGAGTTTGACGCCAAGGACATCGTGTTCGCACGCATCGACCGTCGTCGTAAGCTGCCTGTGACCACCCTGCTTTATGCACTGGGTCTGGATCAGGAAGGCATCATGGATGCCTATTACGACACCGTCACGTTCAAGATGATCAAGAACAAGGGCTGGGCCACCAAGTTCTTCCCCGAACGTGTGCGCGGCACGCGTCCGGTTGCTGATCTGGTTGACGCGAAGACGGGCGAAGTCATTGCCGAAGCTGGCAAGAAAGTTACCCCACGCGCGGTCAAGAAGTGGATCGACGAGGGTGAAGTTGAAAACCTGCTGGTGCCGTTCGACGGCATCGTGGGCCGCTTTGCTGCCAAGGACATCATCAACGAAGAAAACGGCGCGATCTACGTCGAAGCTGGTGATGAGCTGACGTGGGAAGTCGACAAGGACGGCGAAGTTTCCGGCGGTACGCTGAAAGAGCTTCTGGATGCGGGGGTCACCGAGATCCCGGTGCTCGACATCGATAACGTCACGGTCGGCCCGTACATGCGCAACACCATGGCGGCGGATAAGAACCTGAACCGCGAAACCGCGCTGATGGACATCTACCGCGTGATGCGTCCGGGTGAGCCGCCCACCGTTGAAGCGGCCTCGACCCTGTTCGACCAGCTGTTCTTCGACTCTGAGCGCTATGACCTGTCGGCCGTTGGTCGCGTGAAGATGAACATGCGCCTCGATCTGGATGCAGAAGACACCATGCGCACGCTGCGCAAGGAAGACATCATCGCCTGCATCAAGGCGCTGGTGGAACTGCGCGACGGACGTGGCGACATCGACGACATCGACCACCTCGGCAACCGCCGCGTGCGCTCGGTCGGTGAGTTGATGGAGAACCAGTATCGCGTGGGTCTGCTCCGCATGGAGCGGGCGATCAAAGAGCGTATGTCCAGCGTCGAGATCGACACGGTGATGCCGCAAGACTTGATCAACGCGAAGCCTGCTGCGGCGGCGGTTCGTGAATTCTTTGGCTCCTCGCAGCTGTCGCAGTTCATGGACCAGACGAACCCGCTGTCTGAGGTCACGCACAAGCGTCGCCTCTCCGCGCTTGGGCCGGGTGGTTTGACACGCGAACGCGCAGGCTTTGAGGTGCGCGATGTGCACCCGACCCACTATGGTCGGATGTGCCCGATTGAGACGCCGGAAGGTCCGAACATTGGTCTGATCAACTCGCTCGCCACCTATGCGCGCGTGAACAAGTACGGATTCATCGAAACGCCTTATCGTCGTGTGAACGACGCGGTCGTTTCCAGCGACGTGGTCTACATGTCCGCGACCGAGGAAATGCGTCACACCGTGGCGCAGGCGAACGCGAACCTCGATGAAAACGGCAAGTTCGTGAACGACATGGTCAACACGCGGATGTCCGGCGAATACACTCTGAACGCCCGTGAAAGCGTTGACCTGATCGACGTGTCGCCGAAGCAGTTGGTCTCGGTCGCCGCATCGCTGATCCCGTTCCTCGAGAACGACGACGCGAACCGCGCACTGATGGGGTCCAACATGCAACGTCAGGCTGTGCCTTTGTTGCAGGCGGACGCTCCGTTTGTGGGCACCGGTATTGAAGCGGTTGTGGCCAAGGACTCTGGCGCCGCCATCATGGCCAAACGCGGCGGTGTCATCGACCAGGTCGATGCGCAGCGTATTGTTGTGCGGGCGACCGAAGACCTGGAGCTGGGTGACGCGGGCGTCGACATCTATCGTCTGCGTAAGTTCCAGCGCTCGAACCAGAACACCTGCATCAACCAGCGTCCGCTGGTGAAAGTGGGTGATACGGTTGGCAAGGATGAGGTCATCGCAGATGGTCCGTCCACGGATATCGGTGAGCTGGCGCTCGGCAAGAACGTTATCGTCGCGTTCATGCCGTGGAATGGCTACAACTACGAGGACTCGATCCTGATCTCCGAGCGCATCGTGAAGGATGACGTCTTCACCTCGATCCACATCGAGGAATTCGAAGTCGCCGCCCGTGACACGAAGCTTGGGCCGGAAGAGATCACCCGCGACATCCCGAATGTTGGTGAGGAAGCCCTGCGCAACCTCGACGAAGCGGGCATTGTCTATATCGGTGCCGAAGTCGGCCCGGCGGACATCCTTGTGGGCAAGATCACACCGAAGGGCGAAAGCCCGATGACGCCGGAAGAAAAGCTTCTGCGCGCCATCTTCGGTGAGAAGGCCTCGGACGTGCGTGACACCTCGCTTCGTCTGCCGCCCGGTGATTTCGGGACGGTTGTGGAAGTGCGTGTCTTCAACCGCCACGGCGTTGAGAAAGACGAACGTGCGTTGCAGATCGAGCGGGAAGAGGTCGAGCGCCTTGCCCGTGATCGTGACGATGAGTTGGTGATCCTTGAGCGGAACATCTACGCCCGTCTGCGCGGCATGATCGAAGGCAAGAAAGCCGTCAAAGGCCCAAAAGGTGTGAAGCCGAATGCGCCGATCACTGCGGAACTGCTGGATGAGCAGTTGTCGCGCGGTCAGTGGTGGCAGCTTGCCCTGGAAGACGAACAGGACGCGGCGCAGGTCGAAGCCCTCAACGAGCAGTTCGACGCACAGAAACGCGCGCTGGACCATCGCTTTGAGGACAAGGTCGAGAAGGTCCGTCGCGGCGACGATCTGCCCCCGGGTGTGATGAAGATGGTCAAAGTCTTCATCGCCGTGAAGCGCAAGCTTCAGCCGGGCGACAAGATGGCTGGTCGTCACGGCAACAAGGGTGTGATCTCAAAAGTGGTCCCGATGGAGGACATGCCGTTCCTTGCGGATGGTACACCGGTTGATTTCGTTCTGAACCCGCTGGGTGTGCCTTCGCGCATGAACGTGGGTCAGATCCTTGAGACCCATATGGGTTGGGCCGCACGTGGCCTTGGTCTGAAGATCGACGATGCATTGGATGAATATCGCCGGTCCGGCGACATGACCCCGGTGCGCGACGCCCTGAAGATTGCCTATGGCGACGAGGTCTACGGTGAAGCCTTTGCCGATCGTGATGAGGACAGCCTTATCGAGGCTGCTGGCAACGTGACCAAAGGTGTCCCGATCGCAACGCCGGTCTTCGACGGTGCGAAAGAGGCTGATGTAAACGACGCGCTGATGCGGGCTGGGTTCTCGGAATCCGGTCAGTCCGACCTGTTCGACGGCCGCACCGGCGAGAAGTTCGCACGTCAGGTGACAGTGGGTGTCAAATACCTGCTGAAACTGCACCACTTGGTCGACGACAAGATCCACGCCCGGTCCACAGGTCCGTACTCGCTTGTCACGCAGCAGCCGCTGGGTGGTAAGGCGCAGTTCGGTGGTCAGCGCTTCGGTGAGATGGAGGTCTGGGCGCTGGAAGCTTACGGCGCCGCCTACACCTTGCAGGAAATGCTGACGGTGAAGTCGGATGACGTCGCGGGCCGGACCAAAGTCTACGAGAGCATCGTTAAGGGTGAGGACAACTTCGAGGCCGGCGTACCGGAATCGTTCAACGTTCTCGTCAAAGAGGTCCGCGGTTTGGGCCTCAACATGGAGCTTCTGGACGCGGAAGGTGAGGAGTGAGCGCGGATGCGTATATTCCCCAGTCAGTGTTGATGGATGCGCAGCCAGCTTCGGCGTCGGGCGATTGGACGGATGATACTGTCTTACTCGTTCTGACGTGGAAGCAGATGGAGGGGTATATCCCCAACGTCTTGCGCAACCTCGACCTGTTCTGGCCGGGCCGCCCCCGGACCATCGTCGTAACGGACGGTGACTGGGACGATTCCGAGGTCATCAGGCGACCCGGCTTGTCCTTTGTCGAGTTGCTTGAAGCTGCGGTGGCCGAGGTCCGGCATCGCGTGCCGTCGGCGCGTCATGTGTTCCTTATGCTGGAAGATTTGTGCCCACTCGCACCGGTTGACGAGGTCGTTGTGGCCCAGGCGCAAGACTTGCTGCGGTCCCATGACAAGAAGTTCATGGCGATGATCTGGCCCTGCCCAAAAGGCGGCCCGCTTCGTTACGGCGAATGGGAAGAAAACGGGGTTCTGAAAGAGGGCCCGGTGCGGTTGGTCAAGTTCCCGCAGCATTGCGAGTTCAAGAACAGCCTGGTTTCCGCCACGTGGGAAATTCAGCATCTCGAAGACGTCATTGCTGACAAAAGGGCCAAGGGTATTTCAAACCCTTGGGAATTTGAGACCCCTGCAGAGGGCGATGACGAAGACCACTATATGTTCGAAGGCATTTGGCCCACTTGGAAAGATGGCTTCTCTGCGCGCGGCAAGATCAACGGCAGGCTTGTGACGCGTCAACATCTACCTAACTCGCCGCTGCTGTCGCAATTGCGTCGACAGTATTGCGGCTTCGACAGTTACATCGCTGCGGGCGCTAAATATACCGGCCAAAGACTTGGTCGGTCGCTTGCTAAGCGGTTCAAATCTCGGCCTGGGGTCACGCCCGGCACCCAAGCCACTTCGACGGAGGTTTCCGAATGAACCAGGAACTGACAAACAACCCGTTCAACCCGCTGACGCCACCCAAGGCGTTTGACGAGATCAAGGTATCGCTGGCGAGCCCTGAGCGTATCCTCAGCTGGTCCTATGGTGAGATCAAGAAGCCCGAGACGATCAACTACCGGACGTTCAAGCCAGAGCGTGATGGCCTGTTCTGTGCCCGTATCTTCGGGCCGATCAAGGATTACGAATGCCTTTGCGGCAAGTATAAGCGGATGAAGTATCGCGGCGTTGTCTGCGAGAAATGCGGTGTGGAAGTCACGCTGCAAAAGGTCCGTCGTGAGCGGATGGGCCATATCGAGCTGGCAGCACCCGTCGCGCACATCTGGTTCCTCAAGTCGCTGCCGTCCCGCATCGGCCTGATGCTGGACATGACGCTGCGCGATCTGGAGCGGATCCTCTATTTCGAGAACTACGTGGTGATCGAGCCCGGCCTCACCGACCTGCAATACGGTCAGTTGATGTCGGAAGAAGAGTTCATGGATGCGCAGGATGCCTATGGCGCCGATGCCTTCCAGGCGAACATCGGTGCGGAAGCCATCCGCGAGATGCTGTCCCAGATTGACCTTGAGTCCGAGGCGCAGAACCTGCGCGAAGACCTCAAGGAAGCGACGGGTGAGCTGAAGCCGAAGAAGATCATCAAGCGTCTGAAGATCGTTGAGTCGTTCCTTGAGTCCGGAAACCGGCCCGAGTGGATGGTTCTGACCGTTGTTCCGGTCATCCCGCCAGAGCTGCGCCCGCTGGTGCCGCTGGATGGTGGCCGTTTTGCGACGTCCGACCTCAACGATCTGTATCGCCGCGTGATCAACCGGAATAATCGCCTCAAGCGCCTGATTGAGCTGCGCGCGCCGGACATCATCATCCGTAACGAAAAGCGGATGTTGCAGGAATCCGTCGACGCTCTGTTCGACAATGGCCGTCGTGGCCGCGTGATCACAGGTGCCAACAAGCGCCCGCTGAAATCGCTGTCGGACATGCTGAAGGGTAAGCAGGGTCGTTTCCGCCAGAACCTTTTGGGTAAGCGCGTCGACTTCTCAGGCCGTTCGGTGATTGTGACAGGTCCTGAGCTGAAGCTGCACCAGTGTGGCTTGCCGAAGAAGATGGCGTTGGAGCTGTTCAAGCCGTTCATCTATTCGCGGCTTGAGGCCAAAGGTCTGTCTTCGACCGTGAAGCAAGCCAAGAAGCTGGTCGAAAAAGAGCGTCCCGAAGTTTGGGATATTCTGGACGAAGTGATCCGTGAGCATCCGGTTCTGCTGAACCGTGCGCCCACGCTGCACCGTCTTGGCATTCAGGCATTCGAGCCCGTGCTGATCGAAGGTAAAGCTATCCAGCTTCACCCGCTGGTCTGTTCGGCGTTCAACGCTGACTTCGACGGCGACCAGATGGCTGTGCACGTACCTCTGTCGCTGGAAGCACAGTTGGAAGCCCGCGTGTTGATGATGTCGACGAACAACGTTCTGTCGCCTGCAAACGGCGCGCCGATCATTGTTCCGTCGCAGGACATGATCCTGGGCCTCTACTACGTGACCCTCCAGCGTGAGGGCATGGTCGGCGAAGGTATGATCTTCGCGGATGTCGACGAGGTGCGTCACGCGCTGGATGCAGGCGAAGTTCACTTGCACTCCAAAATCCACGCGCGTCTTCCCCAGATCGATGAGGAAGGCAACGAGGTCATGGTGCGGTTTGAAACCACGCCGGGCCGTGTGCTTTTGGGCGCGCTTCTGCCACTCAACGCCAAGGCTCCGTTTGATCTGGTGAACCGTCTTCTGCGGAAGAAAGAGGTGCAGCAGGTCATCGACACCGTCTACCGCTATTGCGGTCAGAAAGAGTCGGTCATCTTCTGCGACCAGATCATGACGATGGGCTTCCGCGAAGCGTTCAAGGCTGGCATCTCGTTCGGTAAGGATGACATGGTCATCCCGGACGACAAGTGGGAACTGGTCGATGATACGCGCGGTCAGGTGAAGGAATTCGAACAGCAGTACATGGATGGTCTGATCACCCAGGGTGAGAAGTACAACAAGGTCATCGATGCCTGGTCGAAAGCCAACGACAAGGTCACCGACGCCATGATGGGCACAATCTCGGCTGCCAAGCGTGCAGAGGATGGGTCCGAGATGGAGCCGAACTCGGTCTACATGATGGCCCACTCCGGTGCGCGTGGCTCGGTCACTCAGATGAAGCAGCTGGGTGGTATGCGCGGCCTGATGGCCAAGCCGAACGGTGAAATCATCGAGACGCCGATCATCTCGAACTTCAAGGAAGGTCTGACTGTTCTTGAGTATTTCAACTCTACCCACGGCGCCCGTAAGGGTCTGTCGGATACGGCGTTGAAGACGGCGAACTCGGGCTACCTGACGCGTCGTCTTGTGGACGTGGCACAGGATTGCATCGTTCGTATGGACGATTGCGGAACTGAGCTGACGATCAAGGCCGAGGCCGCTGTGAACGACGGTGAAGTCGTGGCTTCGCTGGCAGAGCGCATTCTGGGCCGTACGGCCGGAGAAGACGTTCTGGTTCCGGGCACCGATGAAGTGATTGTCGCCAAAGGTGAGCTGATCGACGAACGCAAGGCCGACGCGGTTGAACAGGCTGGCGTGACCACGATGCAGATGCGCTCTCCCCTCACCTGTGAGGCGGAAGAGGGTGTCTGCGCGACTTGCTACGGTCGTGACCTGGCACGCGGCACGAAGGTGAACACGGGTGAAGCCGTGGGCATCATCGCGGCGCAGTCGATTGGTGAGCCGGGCACACAGCTGACGATGCGGACGTTCCACATCGGCGGCGTTGCCCAAGGTGGCCAGCAGTCGTTCCAAGAAGCCAACGTTGAAGGCAAGATCGAATTCCGCAACGCCAACCTGCTGAAGAACCGTGACGGCCAAACGGTTGTTATGGGCCGCAACATGCAGTTGGCCGTGGTGGATGAGCAGGGCGCCGAGCGTGCCTCGTTCAAGCTTGGGTACGGCACCAACGTTCTGGTGACCGACGGGCAGGACATCGCCCGTGGCGATCGCCTGTTCGAATGGGACCCCTACACCCTGCCGATCATCGCCGAAGCCTCCGGTAACGCGAAATTCGTTGATCTGACCGTGGGCATCTCGCTCCGGGATGAGACCGATGATGCAACCGGCATGACCCAGAAGATCGTCTCGGATTGGCGCACGGCCCCCAAAGGCAATGAGCTGAAGCCCGAGATCATCATCGCGGGTGAAGACGGTGAACCGATGCGCAACGATCAGGGCAACCCGGTCACCTACACGATGTCGGTCGACGCCATTCTGTCCATCGAAGACAGCCAGACGGTCGAAGCCGGTGACGTTATTGCGCGTATCCCGCGTGAAGGGGCGAAGACGAAGGACATCACCGGTGGTCTGCCGCGTGTGGCCGAACTCTTTGAAGCCCGTCGTCCAAAGGATCACGCCATCATCGCTGAGAAAGATGGTTACGTGAAATTCGGTCGCGACTTCAAAAACAAGCGTCGCATCGCAATTGTGCCTGCGGATGAAAGCCAAGAGCCCGTGGAATACATGGTGCCCAAGGGCAAGCACATCCCAGTCGCCGAAGGTGATTTCATCCAAAAGGGTGAATACATCATGGACGGTAACCCGGCCCCGCACGATATTCTTGCGGTTATGGGTGTCGAGGCGCTGGCCGATTACATGATCGACGAGGTGCAGGACGTCTATCGCCTTCAGGGTGTGAAGATTAACGACAAGCACATCGAGGTCATCGTCCGTCAGATGCTTCAGAAGTGGGAGATCCAGGATTCTGGTGAAACCACGCTTCTGAAGGGCGAGCATGTCGACAAGGCCGAATTCGATGCGGCCAACGAGAAGGCCATCGCTGATGGTCGTCGTCCGGCACAGGGCGAGCCGATCCTTCTGGGCATCACCAAGGCTTCGCTCCAGACCCGGTCGTTCATCTCGGCGGCGTCGTTCCAGGAAACCACGCGCGTGCTGACCGAAGCTTCGGTTCAGGGCAAGCGGGACAAGCTGGTCGGCCTTAAGGAAAACGTTATCGTGGGCCGCCTGATCCCGGCGGGCACCGGTGGTGCGACCCAGCACGTGGAGCGTATCGCAAAGACTCGCGACATGGTTGTGATCGAAGAACAGCAGGCTGCCGCGGCACAAGCCGCAGCACTGGCTGCACCAGAGGTGGTGGAGGCGGAAGCCGAAACGCCTGCAGAGGGTGACGCGGCGGAGTAAGCTGCGCCTGACTGTTAAGAGCTAGACGCCCTGCCGGAAACGGCGGGGCGTTTTCTTTTGCGCTTCCTCAGGATTTGTTTACGTTATGTTCTCAGTCATTTTGGAGGCCCCAATGTCAAACGATGCCCGACCGCCGCTGGACTACATCGAATTCACGTCACCCGAGTTGGAAAAGACGCAAAGCTTCTTTGACGAGGCATTTGGGTGGAGTTTCATCGACTACGGTCCTGACTACAAAGACGTGCAAGGTGCAGGTCTTGGCGGCGGTATTGAACAGGGCGCGTTGCGCGCGCCTTTGCCCGTTCTGAAGGCCGACGATTTGGAAGCGATGATGGAACGCGTAAAGGCCGCCGGGGCTGAGATTACGAAGGAGATCTTCTCTTTCCCCGGTGGACGCAGGTTCCAATTCCGCGAGCCAGGCGGCACGGAAATGGCAGTTTGGACCGTTGATGGAGACGGCGACCATGGATGATGCGGAGCTGCGAGGTATCGCTGATGCCGCAAAAGAGCTCGCCAATCGTTGCGCGCCGCAGGTGGTGTTTGTTCCCAAATACGGTGGTGAGGTCATGGTGCCCGAAGCCGATGATCCTAAGACGTTTGTGGGCGGTCTGTTCCTCTACAAAGATCACGTGTCGGTTGAGTTTTCCAATGGGGCGGGGTTTGACGACCCGGACGATCATCTAGAGGGCAAGGGGAAGGCCCGCAGGCATCTGAAACTGCGCGCGATGCCCGCGATTGAAGGCAAGTCGCTGGAGTATTTCTTGCGTCAGGCCTTTGCCTAACGACCCAGGGGGATTCCCACGTCGCCGCAATTCGCCTAACTTCTGCCAAACGGCACGGGTAAAGGCCTATCCATGGCAGTGAACAAGATCATCGGCGTGTGCCGCTTCTCCTACCTTGGGGACGCTGGCTTTCGCACGTTGAAAGGCGGGCCGGAAGAGGCCGCTCGTGAGCTGTATGCGCCGGGCCGGATGCAGCGCCGGTTTGCCTATTTCGAGAACATTTGCCTGCCGTCGCTGGATGCTCAGACGGACCCCGATTTCGTATTGGTTGCGTTGATCGGCGACACGATGCCCTTCCATTTCCGTAAGCGCCTGAAGCGGTTGGCCGAGAAGCATCCCTACTTGCGGATTTGCACGTTGGAGGCGGCGGGGCCGCTGAATTCCACGCGCCGCGCGTTTCGGCGGGGTCTGGATGAAGAGGCGGATTTCATTACCGGGTTCCGACTGGACGATGATGATGCAGTTGGCATCGACTACATCGAGCGCACGCGTGAGATTTCGGACAGCCTGATCAAGATGAATTGGGCGACGGCTGAGACGCCAGCCGCCGTCTGCTTTCACCGCGGCATCTACTGGGACATGAAGCGTGATGAGGATCAGTTCTGGGACTACTCGGAACCGCAGCCCTTGGGCCTCGCCTCCGCCATGATCCACCACCCGGACAGCCAGCATAACATCTACCGCTGGAACCACCGTAAGCTCGCGTGTCACGCCCGGTGCTGGATTGACCCGCATGAGTATATGTTTGTGCGTACCTTGCATGGGCACAACGACAGTGACCGCTCAATCCCGCCCGGCGCACGGCCTTTGCCGCTCTGGCAGGCGCGCAAGTTGTTCCGGGAGCGGTTTGGCCTGAACCCGAAGCGGCTTTTGCCGATGATGGACAAGTTGCAGGAAGAAGGCTCTGGCATGGCGCGCAAGCTGGCAAATGAAGCGCGCAGGGATATGGCAGACGGCGACGACGCATGACGCCGAACCTCAAGGGCGCGCTTTTCATGATGGGATCGATGGCATCGTTCGTGATGAACGACGTGGCGATCAAGGTATTGGCCGACGACCTGCCACTATTTCAGATCGTCTTTCTACGCAGCGTGCTGACGACGATTCTTCTGACTGCCACGGTTGCGGCCTTTGGCCAGCTGAGCTTCCGTATCCCACGAGGGGACAGGGGCAAGCTGGCGTTGCGGACGTTGTTCGAAATCGCGGCGCTTGTGACCTTCCTGACCGCGCTGATCAATATGCAGATCGCCAATGCAACTGCCATCCTGTCGGCGTTACCTTTGGCCGTGACATTGGGCGCGGCGTTCCTGTTTCGTGAAGCGGTCGGCTGGCGACGGTTGAGCGCTATCTGCGTGGGGGCGTTCGGTGTGATTTTGATCGTGCAGCCGGGGGCGGAAGGGTTCAACATCTACTCGCTTCTGGCTTTGGCGACGGTTGTTCTGGTGGCGGGGCGCGATCTCGCAACCCGTGGCTTTTCGCCTGAGCTGCCAACCATGACTGTTGCGGTCATTGCCGCCGCTGCGATTTGTGTGTTCGGTGGGATCATGTCGCTGACCGAAGAATGGGTAAGGCCCAAGCCAACGCATTATGCGCTGATTGGCATGGCATCGCTGTTCATCATCGGCGGCTACGTCTTCTCCATCCTTGTGATGCGCGTGGGCGAGGTCGCGGTCACGTCACCGTTCCGCTATACGTCGCTTGTGTTTGCACTGGTTGCAGGGTGGTTTGTCTTTGCTGAATTCCCAAACAAACTGGCCCTCGTGGGTGCAGCGATTGTGGTGGCAACCGGCGTGTTCACGTTGATCCGCGAAAGACAGGTGAAGCATGGCTGAGGGTGTGCAAATTCAGGGCCTGTGTCGGTTCTCATTCCCCTGCACTGGCGGGTTCAAGAAATACCACGAGAGTCTGGAGGAGCGGCGTGCGGCGCTTTATGCATCCAAACGGCTGGATGAGCGGACGCTGTGGTTCGAGCATATCTTCATGCCGCCGCTCAGGGCGCAAACCGACAGTGATTTCACCATGCATCTGCTGTTGGGGGAGGATTTACCCCAGCCGTGGCGTGACCGGGTTGAGGCGGCGATTGCCGATTGCCCGCAGGTGCAGGCCCATTGGCGCGAACCGGGGGATCATCGTGCGATTTGCCGCGATGTGATGTGGGGCGGGCGCGACGGGACACGGTCCGTGGTCGCCGAGTTCCGGTTGGATGATGATGACGCCGTGGCGGTCGACTACGTGCAGCAATTGCGGCGCAGTTGGAACAAGGTTGGGCGTCTTGCCAATTTCGCGGGTCGCGTCGCGCTGGATCATGGCAAGGGCGTGGTGTTGGAGGCCATAGAGGACGGGCAGATCAAACCCCAGGTCCTCAACACACACTGTTGGTCGGCGGGTTTGGCGATCTATCTAAAGCCCGACGACGAGGCCATCGTGATGGATTTTCCGCACCACAAGATCTGGGCGCGGGTGCCGTTTGTGAACCTCACCGATTCCGTGATGTTCATCCGCGGTGATCACGACCACAATGATGCGCGCACACCCTTTGGCGCGGCGCAGCCGGTGCCGGTCCCTGACGATGAAATCGCCCCCATGATCCAAAGGCGTTTCGCCATTGATTTGCCGGGGTTTCAGGCCGAATGGCGGGCATTGACCGGCGGGTGATCCGGTGCTGTTGACAGCCCATCGGCAACCCCCTATACCCCGCGCCACTTGGCCCGGATGCCCGTGTGCGTCCATCGTGGCTGAAATACAGTTCTGAGTGGCCACGATCCGGGCGATTTTGCAGCCCCGATCCTCTGGAAATTCCACCGCAGCGTCCTCCAGGTAGGGAAAGGATGCGTGCGGTTTTGGTGTTTTTTGTGCGGTCTGGCCGCGCGCGCGGAAGCACCGCTGACATGTGAGAGAGCAAGACGGGGACCCCGAATGCCAACTATTCAACAGCTGATCCGCAAACCGCGGCAGCCCAAAGTAAAACGCTCGAAGTCGCAGCACCTCGAGAGCTGCCCGCAGAAGCGCGGCGTGTGCACCCGTGTGTATACGACGACACCGAAGAAGCCGAACTCCGCTATGCGGAAAGTCGCGAAGGTTCGCCTGACCAACGGCTACGAGGTCATCAGCTACATCCCCGGTGAAAGCCACAACCTTCAGGAGCACTCTGTGGTTCTGATCCGTGGCGGTCGTGTGAAAGACCTTCCCGGTGTGCGCTACCACATCCTGCGCGGTGTGCTTGATACGCAGGGCGTCAAAGACCGTCGCCAGCGTCGTTCGAAATACGGCGCCAAGCGCCCCAAGTAAGAAGAGGATTGAGCGATGTCGCGTCGTCACGCCGCCGAAAAACGCCAGGTCCTGCCCGACGCCAAGTTTGGCGATATGGTCCTGACCAAGTTCATGAACAACCTGATGATCGACGGAAAGAAGTCGGTTGCAGAAAAGATCGTCTACAACGCGTTTGATCGTGTTGAAGGCAAGTTGAAGCGCGCGCCTGTGGAAGTGTTCCACGAAGCGCTCGACAACATCAAACCCGCCGTTGAGGTTCGCTCGCGCCGCGTGGGTGGTGCCACCTACCAGGTGCCCGTCGATGTGCGCCCTGAGCGCCGTGAAGCGCTTGCGATCCGCTGGTTGATCAACGCCAGCCGCGCCCGCAACGAAAACACCATGGAAGAGCGTCTGGCCGGTGAGCTGATCGACGCCGTCAACATGCGTGGTTCCGCTGTGAAAAAGCGCGAAGACACCCACAAGATGGCCGACGCCAACCGCGCGTTCAGCCACTATCGTTGGTAAGAACCCGGCGCTGTTAAAGCGATTTGGCGGCCCCGTCCGGGGGCCGCTCGTTTCAAACTCAAGCCTGAGGACATTCCCATGGCACGCGACTATCCCCTCGACCGTTACCGGAACTTCGGGATCATGGCCCACATCGATGCGGGCAAGACCACCTGTTCCGAGCGGATCCTGTATTACACCGGCAAGTCCCACAACATCGGCGAAGTGCACGATGGCGCGGCGACCATGGACTGGATGGAGCAGGAGCAGGAACGCGGGATCACCATTACCTCCGCTGCGACGACCACGTTCTGGGAGCGCACCGAGGATGGCAAATCCGCTGACTCCGAAAAGCACCGCCTGAACATCATCGACACTCCCGGCCACGTGGACTTCACGATTGAAGTTGAGCGTTCGTTGGCGGTTCTCGACGGCGCGGTTTGCGTTCTTGACGCAAACGCCGGTGTTGAGCCTCAGACCGAAACCGTGTGGCGTCAGGCTGACCGCTACAAGGTTCCGCGGATGGTGTTCGTCAACAAGATGGACAAGATCGGCGCTGACTTCTTCAACTGCGTCCACATGATCGAAGATCGCACCGGCGCCCGTGCCGTGCCTGTCGGTATTCCGATCGGTGCCGAGACCGAGCTGGAAGGCCTGATCGACCTTGTGACCATGGAAGAATGGCTGTGGCAGGGTGAAGACCTTGGTGCGTCCTGGGTAAAGGCCCCGATCCGCGACAGCCTCAAGGACATGGCCGTCGAATGGCGTGGCAAGATGATCGAAGCCGCCGTCGAGCAAGACGACGACGCGATGGAAGCCTACCTGATGGACGCGGCCGAGCCCGACGTGCCGACCCTGCGCGCCCTGCTGCGCAAGGGCACTCTGGACATGGCCTTCGTTCCAGTTCTGGGTGGCTCTGCGTTCAAGAACAAAGGTGTTCAGCCGCTGCTCAATGCTGTGATCGACTATCTGCCGAGCCCGCTCGACGTGGTTGATTACATGGGCTTCAAGCCAGGCGATGAGACGGAAACCCGTGACATTGCCCGTCGTGCAGACGACAACATGGCTTTCTCGGGCCTGGCGTTCAAAATCATGAACGACCCCTTTGTCGGCTCTCTGACGTTTGTCCGGATCTACTCCGGTCAGCTGAAGAAAGGCGACAGCATGCTCAACTCCACCAAGGAGAACAACGAGCGTGTGGGCCGCATGATGATGATGCACTCCAACAACCGCGAAGAGATCGAAGAGGCATTTGCCGGCGACATCATCGCGCTGGGTGGCCTGAAGAACACCACAACCGGTGACACGCTTTGCGACAAGCAAGATCCGGTGGTCCTGGAAACGATGACGTTCCCCGATCCGGTGATCGAGATCGCTGTTGAGCCCAAGACGAAGGGCGACCAGGAAAAGATGAGCCAGGGTCTGGCGCGTTTGGCGGCTGAAGACCCATCCTTCCGTGTGGAGACCGACATCGAGTCCGGTCAGACCATCATGAAAGGCATGGGCGAACTTCACCTCGACATCCTCGTCGATCGTCTGAAGCGCGAGTTCAAGGTTGAGGCCAACATCGGTGCACCTCAGGTGGCTTACCGTGAGACGATCTCTCACGCGGTTGAGCACACCTACACCCACAAGAAGCAGTCGGGTGGTTCTGGTCAGTACGCCGAGGTCAAGCTTGAGATCACGCCGACCGAGCCGGGTGAAGGCTATTCGTTCGAGAGCCGCATCGTTGGTGGTGCCGTTCCGAAGGAATACATCCCCGGTGTGGAAAAGGGCATCAACTCGGTCATGGATAGCGGCCCGCTGGCTGGCTTCCCGGTGATCGACTTCAAGGTGGCCCTGGTCGACGGTAAGTTCCACGACGTGGACTCCAGCGTTCTGGCCTTCGAAATCGCAGCTCGGATGGGCATGCGCGAAGGCATGAAGAAAGCTGGCGCGAAGCTTCTGGAACCGATCATGAAGGTCGAGGTCGTGACGCCCGAGGAATACACCGGTGGCATCATCGGCGACCTCACTTCGCGTCGTGGTCAGGTGCAGGGTCAGGATACGCGCGGCAACGCCATCGCGATCGATGCATTCGTGCCGTTGGCGAACATGTTCGGCTACATCAACACGCTGCGTTCGATGTCTTCGGGCCGTGCGCAGTTCACGATGCAGTTCGATCACTACGAGCCCGTTCCGAACAACATCTCGGACGAGATCCAGGCGAAATACGCATAACGGCGGGGCGGTTGCGCCGCCCGCCCCACCCATAGGCATCCGTTCGGATGCCGGAGAACTTTAAGGAGGCCATGATGGCAAAGGAAAAGTTTGAACGCACGAAGCCGCATGTGAACATCGGCACGATTGGTCACGTTGACCACGGCAAGACGACGTTGACGGCTGCGATTACGAAGCAGTTTGGCGACTTCAAAGCGTATGACGAGATTGACGGTGCGCCGGAAGAGAAAGCGCGCGGGATCACGATCTCGACGGCGCACGTGGAGTATGAGACGGCGGATCGCCACTACGCGCACGTCGATTGCCCCGGCCACGCCGACTACGTGAAGAACATGATCACCGGCGCCGCCCAGATGGACGGCGCGATCCTGGTTGTGAACGCAGCCGACGGCCCGATGCCCCAGACGCGTGAGCACATCCTGCTCGGCCGTCAGGTTGGCATCCCGTACATGGTTGTCTTCATGAACAAGGTTGACCAGGTCGACGACGAGGAGCTTCTGGAGCTCGTCGAGATGGAGATCCGCGAACTGCTGTCGTCCTACGAGTATCCGGGCGACGACATTCCGATCATCGCAGGCTCGGCGCTTGCGGCGCTGGAAGACCGTGACGACGCAATCGGCAAAGACAAGATTGCCGAGCTGATGGCAGCTGTGGACGCGTATATCCCGACGCCTGCGCGCGCTGTGGACCAGCCGTTCTTGATGCCAATCGAGGACGTCTTCTCGATCTCCGGTCGTGGTACGGTTGTGACCGGCCGTGTGGAGCGTGGCGTGATCAACGTGGGCGACGAGATCGAGATCGTGGGCATCCGCGACACGTCGAAGACGACCTGCACGGGCGTTGAGATGTTCCGCAAGCTGCTCGACTCGGGTGAAGCGGGCGACAACATCGGCGCGCTCTTGCGTGGTGTGGACCGTGAAGGCGTTGAGCGTGGCCAGGTTCTCTGCAAGCCGGGTTCGGTCAAGCCGCACACGAAGTTCGAGGCCGAGGCCTACATCCTGACCAAGGACGAGGGTGGCCGTCACACGCCGTTCTTCGCCAACTACCGCCCGCAGTTCTACTTCCGCACGACGGATGTGACGGGCACGGTTGAGCTGCCGTCGGGCACGGAAATGGTGATGCCGGGCGACAACCTGAAGTTCAACGTCGAGCTGATCGCGCCGATCGCGATGGAGCAGGGCCTGCGCTTCGCCATCCGCGAAGGCGGCCGGACTGTTGGTGCGGGTGTGGTTTCCAAGATCATCGAGTAAGCGTAGCGGCCTGAAAGGCCGATGCGCGATCCCGGCACTGCAAAGGGGCCCTCGGGCCCCTTTGTCATAAGAGGGTGATTTAGGAAACGACCACTCCGGTTGAGTAACTCGAAAGGCCCCGCCCCACCGGCGGGGCCTTTTGCTTGGGCAGCAACCCCGGTTGCAAGGTTGCAGCCCGGGGTTAAGCTACTGTTCCGAAACGAAAAGCCCAAAACTGTTAACCTCCTGATAACCACGTTTGGGGGGCGCCGGCGCCTCCGATGCCTGAGAAATCCCTTGGCGCGTCATATCCAGCGCATATGCTGGCCTAAGGGGTGAACGCTTCGCCTTTGGAGGGTGTTCGAGATGCGAGAGCGTGCCAATCGTCGCGCGTGGCAGCCGCCGCGTTGGCTGGCCTGGTTCATTAACTATGGGACCGAAAACCTCACTGGGCCAGAGTTGCGGCAACGGCGGACGTTGAACGTGCTCTCCGCGCTTATCCCGATATCGGGACTGTCCTACGCGAACCTCTATCTCACGCGTGATGCCGGAGGCTTGTGGCCTGCAGCAGTTGCGGCGTTGCTGTTTTGCCTGTTCGCGATCTGGCCGTTTATTGCGTCACGCAACGAGCTGGCGGCTTGGATATTCGGGGCAGCTGTCGCGGTGATCGTGCAGGCGCTTTTGGTGTGGATGCTGGGGCGTGAGTCCGGGCTGCACCTATACTTCCTCAGCATCCCGGCCATCGCAGTGGTCTGTTTCGGTACGAAACGGGTGGGATTGTTGATTGGGCTGACGGCGGTTTGTGCGGGCGCGCTGACCTATTCCGAGACGATGCTGATGGAACCTGCCGCCTTTATCCGGGTGGACGATGGCTTGCTGAGGTTCTTGCAGGTGAGCGCCTTTGTCGTGGTGACGGTCTATGTGGCGCTTGGGGTATTTGTCGGGTTTCTCTACGCCGATAGGGCGGAGCGGGCGTTGGAGATTGAATATGCGCGATCGGAGGACCTGCTTTATTCGCTGCTGCCGCAGGAAATCGCGGAGCGGTTGAAGGCGGAGCCGAACACGACCATCGCCGACAGCCTGCCCAATGTGGCGATTGTATTTGCTGACATTGCCAACTTCACCCCGATCTCGGCCAAGCTGGACCCGCAGGAGGTAGTACAATTCCTGAACAAGGTGTTCCGGGAATTTGACGCGCTGGCGGACCGATTGGAGTTGGAGAAGATCAAGACAATCGGCGACGCCTATATGGTGGCGGCGGGGATGCCGAATTCGGTTGGCGACCCGGCGCATCGGGCCGCGCAGATGGCGCTGGATATGCTGGAGATCGCAGAGGCCCATGCGACCATAGTGCCGGAGGGGTTGCAGATCAGGATCGGGATGCATGTGGGCCCGGTGGTGGCCGGTGTGATCGGCAACCGGAAGCTGTTCTACGATGTCTGGGGTGAGACGGTGAACACCGCCAGCCGGATGGAGAGCTACAGTGAACCCGGGCGGATTTTGCTGACGCCTGCTGCGCGGGAGCAGTTGGGGGAGGATTTCAGCTTCGAGAAGCGGGGCGAGATTGAGGTGAAGGGGATCGGGCCGGTGGAGACATGGTGGCTGACAGGGCGGGTGTGAGGGGTGCCGGGGTTTTTTGCTTGGGAGCCCCTGCTTATCACGCGTGATAAGGGGGGTTAAGCATCTGTTCCAAAACGAAAAGCCGAATTCTGTTAACCTGTCCCTAACCATGATCGGGGGCAAAACGGCGGGATAAATCCAGCCCTACGGTACGCGCCGGCGTAGTGCTGCCACCCCACGGGCGTGCGGGGCGGCGATTTTTGGTTGTTTACATCAGGAAGTCGAAGGTATCGACAATGGCTTCCGCGGCCTCTGGGCTCATGGCCTCGACCAGCATTGCGCCGTCGACATTGCCTGCCCCATTCTTACCCCAAGTGGAGAAATCGCCCGAGTCGGCGTACCCGTCTTCGACGTCGCCGTAGATGATGTCAGGGTCCCAGAAGTCGTCGTCACCTTGCTTGGGGTCTTTCGCATCATCCTCAGTCGTGGCCGGAGTGGTTTCTCTCGACACTTCTTTTCCGTCGGCATCGTATTTGATGACGGTTTTGGTGCCGTCATCATTGATGATCGTTTTTGTTTTGCTCCCGTCTTCTTCCGTGTGCGTCTCTGACGTTTTTCCGTCTTCATTGAAGGTGAAATAGCTTCCGCCTGTCGGTTCGCCATCGGCGTCGGTATTGCGGGTTTCTGCGGAGGTTCCCAGATACTCTCCGCCCTCACCGTAGTAACTGATTATGTTGGTGGTGGAGGTGTTGCCGTCAGCGTCGGTCTCAGAGTGAAACGTCTGGGACGTTCCGGATCCGTCGTCTTTCCGTGTATCCCAGTGTTTCGTCGTTTCTTCTGTGTATGTGGTGCCCATTTCAATGCGTCCCTGAAGTGTTGTTGACCTATTGTCCGAAGCGGTGAAATCGGAGTGGCGATTGCCGTGAATGGCCCAATAGGTATCGGGGTCCAAGGACCTGAACCATTGCGGGAAACCGTACTGCGGAATGCCTTACGTTGAGATTTTTGGTCTGTGATGCGCAGGTCGCAAAGGCGTGCAAGATCCCCCTTGCCCCACCCTCCGATTCCCCCTATACGCCGCTCATCCAACGGGGTGCGCCATGGCGTGCCTTTTTTCGTTGGACCAGAACCCGCGATGAGGGTGTGCGATGAGCGCACATCGTCCAATCCGGTGAAGACCCTAGCAAAAAGGGTGTCAGCATGGCGATTGCCAGCCAAAATATCCGTATCCGCCTCAAGGCGTTTGATTATCGGGTTCTCGACGCTTCCACGCAGGAAATCGTAAACACAGCCAAACGCACAGGCGCGACGGTTCGTGGTCCGATCCCGCTGCCGAACAAGATCGAGAAGTTCACGGTTCTCCGTGGCCCCCACGTCGACAAGAAGTCCCGCGACCAGTGGGAAATCCGGACGCACAAGCGTCTGCTCGACATCGTTGACCCAACACCGCAGACCGTGGACGCGCTGATGAAGCTCGACCTGGCTGCCGGCGTTGACGTTCAGATCTCGGTCTAAGGAGGGTTACGTTCATGTTGCGCTCTGGTGTGATCGCGAAAAAGGTTGGGATGACCCGCCTTTTCATGGAAGACGGCAAGCAGATCCCTGTGACCGTTCTTCAATTGGATAAACTTCAGGTGGTCGCCAAGAAGACCTCTGACAGCGACGGCTATTCGGCTGTTCAGCTTGGCGCCGGTACGGCCAAAGCCAAGCGGACGTCTGCGCCGATGCGTGGCCACTTCGCCAAGGCGAGTGTTGAGCCCAAGCGCAAGCTGGTGGAATTCCGCGTCGATGCGGAGAACCTGATCGACGTTGGCGAAGAAATCATCGCCGACCATTACTTTGAGGGTCAGTACGTTGACGTGACCGGCACCTCGATCGGTAAAGGTTTCCAGGGTGCTATGAAGCGCTGGAACTTTGGTGGTCTGCGCGCCTCGCACGGTGTGTCGATCTCGCACCGTTCGCACGGCTCCACCGGTCAGTGTCAGGACCCCGGCCGCGTCTTCAAAGGTAAGAAGATGGCAGGTCACATGGGTGCCGCAAAGGTGACGACGCAGAACCTGCAGGTTGTGCGCACCGATACCGACCGTGGTCTGATCATGATCAAAGGCGCTGTTCCAGGCTCCAAAGGTGGCTGGGTGACGGTCAAGGATGCGGTCAAGAAGCCGTTCCCTGAAAACGCCATTCTGCCCGCAGCCCTGGCCTCTGCCGCAGCTGAAGCCGCGAAAGCCGCGGAAGAAGCCGCCGCAGCCGCAGCCGCCGAGGAAGCCGCAGCAGCCGCAGCGGCCGCCGAGGCAGAGCAGGCAGCCCTGGAAGCAGCCGAAGCTGAAGCCGCCAACGAAGCACCTGCTGATGGCGAAGCTGAACAGAAGGACGGTGAATAATGAAAGTCGACGTTATCAAACTTGACGGCAAGAAAGCCGGCTCGGTCGACCTGGACGAGGCCCTGTTCGGGCTGGAGCCACGCGCCGATATCCTGCACCGTGTCGTCCGCTGGCAGCGCAACAATGCGCAAGCCGGTACCCACAAGGTGAAGACGCGTCGTGAGGTCAGCTACTCCACCAAGAAGATCTATCGCCAGAAGGGCACCGGCGGCGCACGCCACGGCGCGCGGTCGGCTCCGATCTTCCGGGGCGGCGGCATCTACAAGGGTCCGACCCCGCGTTCGCATGGCCACGACCTGCCGAAGAAGTTCCGCAAGCTGGGTCTGCGCCACGCGCTGTCGGCCAAAGCGGCAGAGGGCAGCCTTGTCGTGATCGACACCGCAGCGCTCGACGCGCCCAAGACAAGCGCCTTGGCCAAGCAGATCAAAGAGCTTGGCTGGAAGCGTGCGCTGATCATCGACGGTGCGGACGTGGACGCAAACTTCGCCCAGGCCGCACGCAACATCGAAGGTCTCGATGTGCTACCGACGATGGGTGCAAACGTCTATGACATCCTCAAGCGTGACACGCTGGTGATCACGAAGGCGGGTGTCGAAGCATTGGAGGCTCGCCTGAAATGAGCGCTGAAGCAAAACATTACGACGTGATCCGCAAGCCGCTGATCACCGAGAAAACCACGATGGCGTCCGAGAATGGCGCGGTGGTCTTTGAAGTGGCAATCGACAGCAACAAGCCGCAGATCAAAGAGGCCGTTGAGGCCGTCTTTGGTGTGAAGGTGAAGGCCGTGAACACGACCATCACCAAAGGCAAGGTCAAGCGTTTCCGGGGTCAGCTTGGCACCCGCAAAGACGTCAAGAAGGCCTATGTGACTCTGGAAGAGGGCAACACGATCGACGTATCGACCGGCCTCTGATCCAAAGGATCACCTGAAGAATTGCAAACCCCGTCGCATCTGCGGCGGGGTTTTGCGTTGTGTGGCATAGCCGCCCCATTCAAAGGGGTGCGCGCGGTGAGGGGAATTGCAGCCTTCGTTTTTCGGCCCCGTTGGGGTTAACTGCGAAAACAGGGAGGCGCACTTGGAAGCACTTGGATTGACACTGGAAATGGCAGTGGTCTTGGGACTGCTGGCGTTTACGGTCGGCTTGTTTGTGACCGAGGTTGTGCGCATCGATTTGGCAGCCCTTCTTGTGATGGTGCTGTTGGGACTGCTGAGCCAGGTTCCTGGGCTAGACCAGCTGGCCGATCCACGCGAATTATTCTCAGGCCTCGCGTCAAATGCTGTGGTGTCGATCATCGCGGTCATGATCATCGGTGCGGGTCTTGATAAGACGGGGCTTATGTCGAAGGTGGCCGCCTTCATCCTGAAACGTGGGGGGCGAACCGAAGCGCGGATTGTGCCGATCATCTCGGGCACTGTCGCGGTCATTTCGTCCTTCATGCAGAACGTGGGTGCGGCGGCGCTATTTTTGCCGGTGGTCAGCCGTATTTCGGTGCGCACGGAAATCCCGCTGAGCCGCTTGCTTATGCCGATGGGGTTCTGCGCGATCCTCGGCGGGACGATGACGATGGTGGGGTCCTCGCCCTTGATCCTGCTGAACGATCTTATCGTGAACGCAAACGACAGCCTGCCTGCGGATCAGCAGATGGAGCCGTTTGGATTGTTTGATGTCACACCCATCGGGGTGGCGCTGATCCTGACGGGTATTCTCTATTTCGTGCTGCTTGGGCGCTGGGTCTTGCCGGGTAAGCCCGACGGAGAAGATGCGACTAGTGGTCAGTCGCTGCGGGAGTATTTGCAGAAGATCTACGGGCTACACGCGGACATTTTTGAGGTCAGCATCCCGGTGGGTCATCCGTGCGAAGGGATGACCTTTGATGATCTGATGCAGGAGTATCACGTCTATATCATCGGCAGCGCCTATCGGGGGCAGCGTTGGTTCGCGCCGGTGATCACGACCGAGATTACGACACCGTGCCGGATCGCCGTTTTGGGACGCGGCCGCGACGTCAATGAGATGGTGCTGGACCGGGGTCTTACGATGCATTCGGGCCTCGACGTCTTTGCCGAAGATTACGCTTCAACGAAGTCCGGGGTGGCGGAGGTGGTGATCCCGCCAGGGTCATCCATCATCGGGAAATGCGCGCATGATCTGGTGTTCCGCAAAACCTACAGCGCGAGCCTTTTGGCGATCCACCGCGATGAAGACACACTGAGCTATGTCGAGACCGAAGATCACGCGCCGACGGCCATTGCAGAAGTGCCCTTCAAGGCGGGTGACACGCTGGTCATCCATTCGACGTGGGAGGCGCTGACACGTCTGACCAAGAACCGCGACTTCGTGGTCGTGACGACCGATTTCCCGCAGGAAGAGCTGCGCCCCACCAAAGTGGGATGGGCGCTGACATTCTTTGCTGTCGCCTTGGCCATGATCCTGTTCACCGACGTGCTTCTGTCGCTGTGCTTGTTGACGGGTGCTGTGGGCATGATCCTGACCCGGGTGCTTTCCATCGACGAGGCCTACCGCGCGGTCAGTTGGAGCACGGTTTTCTTGTTAGCGAGCCTGATCCCGCTGGGGTTGGCCGTGCAGAGCACCGGCGCGGCAGAGTGGATTGCGGACCGCATCCTGATGCTGCTGGACGGTTGGCCGATCTGGGCGCTGCAGGCAGGCGTCGCGGTGCTGGCCACGATCTTCACGCTGGTCATGTCGAATGTGGGGGCCACGGTGTTGCTGGTGCCGCTGGCGGTGTCGATTGCGGTGGCGGCGGGTGGGAACCCGGCGATCTTTGCTTTGACGGTGGCAATCTCGACGTCAAACAGCTTCCTGATTCCGACCCATCAGGTGAACGCGTTGATCATGGGACCTGCGGGCTACAAGGTGACGGACTTCATGAAGTCCGGCGGCATCATGACGGTGCTGTTTTTGGTGGTGTCGCTGGGGGTGATGGGGGTGGTGTTTTAGAGGGGGCGCAGTAAATGCTCCTTACGAAAAGCTGATTTTGATTCAGAAAGCGGAAATCCAAGCTGCTTATTAGGCCAGGTTCGATTTGAGACCTATCGGTGTCAGCGGTCTACCGTTAAGTCGATTGGCCTTGTGACCAAAGCTGGTCGTAATGTGATGCTTTCATCCGGCCCAGTTCATCGTCTGCCAATGAGACTGAAGCCGGCGACTTTTTCGCGATGTCTTTGATCGACTGGGATACCAGCCATACACGTGTCTCGAGAATTATTGCGCGATCATGCAATGCTGAATGGGATACATACCGGACTTCAATTCTCGCGCCATCGGAGCTTCGATCCTTTTCCCATCTGTTCGATGCGGCGACTAGCCCGCCATGAAACTCTGACCTTTTTGTCGACAGGCAACGCACGAGCGAGCCGTGTGGGCAGATTGGCGCGAAGTCTAGAAAGAAGCTCGCATCCAAGTATGGATCGACAACCAAAATGTCTTTCTTGGCTTCTTGTAGGATTTTTACGATCGCAGAATAGCCATTCCAGGTTTCCCCTGGTGGAATAAAGGTGCCTTTCGACAAGCGAGATGCTTGTAACTCAACACGGCCATAGGCAGCATGCAGTGGAGCCAATACAGAAGACCGGTCGTGAGTATAGGTGCCCAAGTCATCTCTCGCGAAACGAAAGTCGACTAGACTCGGCATATAACCGGCAGCTTCGATCAGTGCTTCTGCTCGCCCAAGCCAGCTGAGATCGTCATCAGACAATGGATATCCGTAGTTGAGCCTGGGAGCGTCTTTGATTGCAGCGGCGAGCAACGCTAGCAGTTCGTCAGGTGAGATAGTCTTTGCTTGGGGCATTTTCGATTTAGTCCATTGTGGTCTTGGCGCCGTCTTGTCGACAGTTTTCCGATGACCGTAGCAAACAATGAGGTCACAACCTGAAGGGTTGACCCCCATCCTTCAACCTCCTAAACGCACGCATCGGCATGGCCCCGGATTCGTCCGGGGCTGTGTTTTTGGTCTGTGACCATCTCTACGGGCACCTACGGGGGCCTTTAACATCGGGGGCCGCCACATGCGGTTCCTTCAAGCAAACGGAAGACAGTTAACATGGCACTCAAGTCGTATAAGCCGACGACGCCGGGCCAGCGTGGGCTGGTACTGATCGACCGTTCGGAGCTGTGGAAAGGACGTCCTGTCAAAGCCCTGACTGAGGGTTTGACGAAGAAGGGCGGCCGGAACAACACCGGACGGATCACGGCGCGTCGTCGTGGTGGTGGGGCAAAACGCCTTTACCGTATCGTAGATTTCAAGCGCACCAAGCTGGACGTTGAAGCAACCGTTGTTCGGATCGAATATGACCCGAACCGGACCGCGTTCATCGCACTGGTGCAATACACCGATGGTGAGCAGGCCTATATCCTTGCCCCGCAGCGTCTGGCTGTTGGCGACAAGGTGGTTTCCTCCTCCAAGGCCGACATCAAGCCGGGCAATGCGATGCCTTTCTCGGGTCTGCCGATTGGTACCATCGTGCACAACATCGAGCTGAAGCCCGGCAAGGGTGGCCAGATCGCACGCGCCGCGGGCACCTATGCCCAGTTCGTCGGTCGTGACGGTGGTTACGCTCAGATCCGCCTGTCTTCGGGTGAGCTTCGCCTCGTCCGTCAGGAGTGCATGGCAACGGTTGGCGCGGTGTCGAACCCCGACAACTCAAACCAGAACCTCGGTAAGGCCGGTCGTGTGCGTCACATGGGCAAGCGCCCAAGCGTTCGCGGTGTCGCCATGAACCCAATCGATCACCCGCATGGTGGTGGTGAGGGTCGGACCTCGGGTGGCCGTACGCCGGTGACGCCTTGGGGTGTTGATACCAAGGGCAAGCGTACCCGCAACAAGAACAAGGCGTCGCAGAAGCTGATCATCCGCTCGCGTCACGCCAAGAAGAAAGGGCGCTAAGGTATGAGCCGCTCCGTATGGAAAGGTCCTTTTGTCGACTCTTACGTCCTCAAAAAGGCCGAAGCCTCCAAGGAATCGGGTCGCAACGAGGTCATCAAGATCTGGTCGCGCCGCTCCACCATCCTGCCCCAGTTCGTCGGTCTGACGTTCGGTGTCTACAACGGCCACAAGCATGTGCCCGTGAACGTCACCGAAGACATGATCGGTCAGAAGTTCGGGGAATATTCGCCCACGCGCACCTATTACGGGCACGCGGCGGATAAGAAAGCCAAGAGGAAGTAAGCCATGGGCAAGGATAAAAATCCCCGCCGCGTGGCGGACAATGAGGCGCGTGCCAAGCTGCGGATGCTGAAGACCAGCCCGCAGAAGCTGAACCTCGTTGCCGGCCTCATTCGCGGCAAGAAGGTTGAAAAGGCCCTGACGGACCTGACCTTCTCGAAAAAGCGTATCGCGATCGACGTGAAGAAGTGCCTTCAGTCGGCCATCGCCAATGCGGAAAATAACCACGGTCTGGATGTCGACGAGCTTGTCGTCACCGAGGCCTATGTGGGCAAGAACCTTGTGATGAAGCGCGGTCGTCCGCGTGCCCGTGGCCGGTTTGGTCGCATTCACAAGCCGTTCGCAGAACTGACCATCACGGTCCGCCAGGTTGAGGAGACCGCCTAATGGGACATAAGGTAAACCCCATCGGCATGCGTCTGCAGGTCAACCGGACCTGGGACAGCCGCTGGTACGCAAACACCAAGGAATACGGTGATCTGCTGCTGGAAGACATCAAGATCCGCGAGTTCATCAAGCATGGCTGGTGGGAATTTGTTGCAAAGCGTGACCGTCGCAGCCCCGGGGATGCCGGGATCGCGAAGATCATCATCGAGCGCCCGCACAAGAAGTGTCGTGTGACGATCCACTCGGCGCGTCCGGGTGTCATCATCGGCAAAAAGGGTGCGGACATCGAGGGTCTGCGCAAGGAATTGGCGAAGATCACCGACTCGGAACTGCACCTCAACATCGTTGAGATCCGCAAGCCCGAGCTGGACGCGCAACTGGTCGCTGAGAGCATTGCTCAGCAGCTGGAGCGTCGTGTGTCTTTCCGCCGTGCCATGAAGCGTGCCGTGCAAAACGCCATGCGTATGGGATCGCTCGGCATTCGGGTGAACGTCGCGGGCCGCCTTGGCGGTGCCGAGATTGCCCGGACCGAATGGTATCGTGAGGGCCGCGTGCCGCTTCACACCCTGCGTGCGGACATCGACTATGCACATGCCGAGGCGAAGACGCCTTATGGCATCATCGGCATCAAAACCTGGATCTTCAAAGGCGAGATCATGGAGCACGACCCGTCGGCCCGTGATCGTCGCAATCAGGAAATCCAGGAAAGCGGTGGGGCCTCGCGCCCGCGCCGTGACCGCTGAGGAGGTCTGATCAATGTTGCAACCCAAACGGACAAAGTTCCGCAAGATGCACAAAGGCCGGATCAAAGGCGAAGCGAAGGGCGGGTCTGACCTGAACTTCGGCACCTATGGTCTGAAAGCCCTGCAGCCTGAGCGCGTCACTGCGCGCCAGATCGAAGCCGCCCGTCGGGCCATGACGCGTCACATGAAGCGTCAGGGTCGCGTATGGATCCGGATTTTCCCGGATACCCCGGTGACCTCCAAGCCCGTCGAAGTGCGTATGGGTAAGGGTAAAGGTTCAGTCGATTTCTGGGCATGCAAGGTCAAGCCTGGCCGCATCATGTTCGAGATCGACGGTGTGTCCGAACCTGTCGCCCGCGAGGCGCTGCGCCTTGCTGCGATGAAGCTTCCGGTGAAGACCCGCACCGTGGTTCGCGAAGACTGGTAATCGTCGAAAACGCGAACGCGTTTCTGACGTGTCGAAAGAAAAAGGCCCCTGCCGAGAGATCGGCGGGGGCTTTCTCAATTGGAGCGAACAAGGAACCATGTTGCCTGCGTCCGCGTTCACAATGTGTTGCACGTCGCCGGGGAGCTCAATGGACGACATTTCAGGACATGCGATCGATGCGGAACGTCCATACCTGTTGATCGGGTTGGGCCTTCTTGGGTTGATCGGCTGCGCGGTGGGCATTTTGGGTGTCATCGCCGCGCAGATCATGGTGCCAGGCCACGATTGGGTGGCGGACACGATCAGCGATCTGGGCGCCGGAGAAAATGAAATCATCATGGACCTTGCCCTCTACGCCTTTGCCGCGGGGATCTTCGCCGTGGCGCTCTGCAGTGCGCACGCCCATCTTGGGGGCGTTGCGTGGTCTGGTGGCGTTCTCGTTCTGGCACTGCTGGCCGCTGCGGTCGTGGTGATCGGAGCGCGCAATGAATATGGCGACGGCGACAGCGACGGGATCGTTGTGCACATCTACGTGGTCTATGCCCTCGGTGCGGGGTTTCTGGCCGCCCCGTTGCTTTTGGCCGGAGGGATCAAGCGAGATTCTACGTTGTCCCACAGGTGGATGATTTCCCTAGCTGTGCTGTGGGGATTGGCCGCGCCGGTCTTTTTCTTTCTGCCAACTGGACTCGACGGCCTTTACGAACGGGCCCTTGGTTTGATCGCCTGCGCCATCATCGCGTCACTGTCATGGATGTTTGTCGCGCGAGGCAGGCGCGCGTTGTGAGCCCGTACGGGGTGGAAGCGCGCCAGGCCTTAGCCCAGATGGACCTCTTCAAGATGGTTCTCGATATGCATCAGGTGCGCGAAGGCGAACTGATCCTTGCCGAGTGCGCCGTAGGCAAAGTGGGGTCTCAGCGAGCCGTTGAAATCGCGGAACTGCTCTAGCGAAGTGACAAGGCGGTGTAGGCCTGCGTCGGCGGAGACGTCGCCGATAACCTCACCGGGGATCGGCTCATCCAACCCGTGGCTCATCCGGCCCCGCATCTTGAAGACGGTGAAGGCGAGTTTTCCGGCGGTCATCTGGAACAGCTTCGGCTTTTCCTCCGGGTAGCCGGACATTGAAAACTCCACGCCCTGCGCGAGGTGGCTGAAGGTGCGCCCCAAGTCCCAGTCACCCGTGGATCGGATCGCGGAGAGGTCGAGGGCGTCGAGGCGGCGGAAGGCGGTGTCGAGGGCTTGGGTCATGCGACACAGGAAACGGCATCGGGCGGCATTCTGTCCAGCCCTAGCTGGAGGGCCAGATCGCTTCCATCCCGCCGCTGAAATCATCCCATGACATCGTCGCGCGGTTGCCTGCGTAGCCTTGGTAGTAGGACTGTCCATTAGGGAGCGGCAAGCCGGCCCAGATGCGGGCGAGGTTGTGCATGAAGGTGCGGCGGCCGAGGGAGCCATCCTCAAAGGCTTGCAAGCCCGCCTCATCCAGCAGGACGGCGGCGAGGCTGTCTTGCACCTCAGCCGTGAAGCGCACTTCGGGACCGTAGCCACGGATGCGGGCGACGCGGCGGAGCGTGTCGGGGATGAACTGGTAGCGCCCTATGGCGTGGGGTTGGCCGGGGGTGGCGGCGATCCAGGCGTAGATTTCCCCCAGCGTGAGTTGCGTCGGCGGGCGTGGTGTGGGGATGCGCGCGCCGTGTTGGACAGCGTCATATCCGGCGCGCCCGGCCTCTGCCTGTGCGATGAGGCTGAGCAGATGGCCCGTTGCGCCCCGGATCGCGGATGGTGCGGCGTCGCCTCGGATGGGGGCGCGAACGGGGAATGGGGCAAAGAGGCTGCCATCGGCGCGGTCGGCGAAAAGTGACCCGGTGCCGGAGGTCCTCGCGCCGGAGGTACCGCCGAAGAGGGGTGCTGCGGATTGGGTGACAAGCGGCGCCACATCCGCCCGGGCGAGGCCTGCGAAAACGAAGATGATGGTCAGGGGCAGAAACAAGACCCCGTAGATGCGGTTCGCCATTCTGGCCAAGCCCCGTTTGGATACTCTCGGGTCCCATCATCGGCGCAATATCTTTCCAAACCGTTTCAGCGCGCCTAAACCTGGCCCATGGCCTCTATCAAATCCCTCTTCGTGACCCGTTTGTATCACGCCAAATTGGCAGAGCTTGGACCGTCTGTGGATGGGGATGAGTTGATGGCGTCGTGCTTTTCCATCGCCGACGATGACGAGGCGGGGCAGGCGTGGTGTGAAGAGAACGGGTTTCCGGGCTACACCTCCTATGCGTCGCTGACCGACCTGCCTTGGCGGTTTCCGATTTTCGGGCAAGTGGTCGAGGCTTTGGATAAGCATGTGGCGGCGTTTGCGGAGGATCTGGAGTTTGATCTGGAGGATCGCGCGCTCAAGCTGGAAGATATCTGGATCAACCTGTTGCCGGAGGGGGGCATCCACACCTCCCACATCCATCCGCATTCTGTGATCTCGGGCACGACCTATGTGGCGGTGCCACCGGAAGCGCGGTCGATCAAGCTGGAAGACCCGCGCCACGCGATGATGATGGCCGCACCGGGGCGCAAGGCGGACGCTCGGGAGGAGCTGCGGGCATTCATCTACCCCAATCCGCAGGCGGGCGACGTGTTGCTGTGGGAAAGCTGGCTGCGCCACGAGGTGCCCATGAACATGGACGAAGACGACCGCATCAGTATCAGCTTCAATTACAGCTGGGCCTGAAGCCTTTTCTTGCGCCAAGCGTGCGCCTCGTGTTCTGGTGCGCCCAACAAAAAAGCAGGCGGAGCAGGCACATGGCGAGCGGAAACCCAATCACATACCTCACAGAGGCATCGCGGCGCGAGAGCTTTGAGTTCTTCAAGGAGCACATGGAGCAATCCATGCTGTTCCGGAACCAGGACAGAAACCGCGACTATGCGGTCAACCGTGCGATCAAGAACGGGATCGAGGATGGTCTATATGTTGAGTTCGGCGTTGCAGGCGGTGACGGATCGCGCCGGTTCGGGGAAGCGCTGAAGCCCCATGGGCTGACGCTTACCGGTTTCGACAGTTTCGAAGGGTTGGAAGAGGACTGGACCGGCATTCAGACGGGCCGAGAGGCGGGCGCATTCACCCAAGGGGGCAAACTGCCGAAAGTGCCGGGGAACGTGACGTTGGTGAAAGGCTGGGTGCAGGACACGCTGCCGAGCTACCTCAAGGACAACGGCACCAGGCCCTTCGCATTCGTGCACCTCGATATGGATACCTACACGCCGACCGCCTATTCGCTGCAGGCGATCAAGAAGCGCTTGGTGAAGGGGACGGTGATCCTGTTTGACGAGCTATATGGATATCCTGGCTGGAAGCACCACGAATACAAAGCCTTGACCGAGGTGCTGAAGGAGGGGGACTACCAATACATCAGCTTCTCGGTTGAGAGCGTTGCGATTGAGATATTGCGCAAGCCAAAGTGAGGGCTATTCGGCGGGGATGATCACTTCGGGTGCGCGGAGGCGGCCCAAAGTGATGGCCCCAATAATCGCGGTGTAGAGTGTCAGCAGGTAAAGTGGATATGCCAGCAGCACAGGCTCCCACGCGCCCACGGATAGCGTGGCGAGGGCCGAGGCGATCCAGAAGGTGACCCATGTGGAGAGCGTTTCAGACCCGGGGTCGCGGTAAGCCTTTGCCACGGTCAGGGCGCCGCCGAGAAGGCTGATCGAGATCGTGATCGCCAGCGCGTAGGCTGCGTTGGAGGTGGTGAACCACAGCACTAGACCAAGGGCGGCCAATGCCAGAACGACCCAATCCCGGCCGCGCAGGAAGCGGCCCACGCCGCAGGCTATCGACAGGACGAAAACAAGGATCGTGCCACCGACCTGCACCACGGCGAATCCGAGGGAGGCCATGGCGCCTTCGCTGATCTGCGAGGCCACGGCGATGGAGCCGAGGATCGACCAGATCAACCAGCACGCGCGTTGGGGGTGTGTGCGGCCCATGATGATGTCGCGCAGGTAGGGGAGGTAGCCCACGGTGCTGAGCGCGGCGGAGGTGAGGCCGAGCCATGCGAGAAGGGTGGGGTCGAGAGCCATCGGACTGCCTGAAAAGCGAAAGGTTGGCGGGGTTGAAATACCCGGCAGGCATAGCAGGCGGTGTGGGCGTGGCGGTATGGCGGGAAGCCTTACTTTGGCGGTTGGCGATGGGCTGTGGGTCTGGCAAGTTTGGCGCATTGATTGGGTCTTGCCTTGAAAGGATACATGCCATGGCGCGTCGCGGATTTCACCGAACCCTTCTGAGCCTCGCGCTTTGCGCAGTCGTCCCAAGTGCCGCGCAGGCGCAGAGGTGCGAGTTGCAGGTGATCTCTTCGCTGGATGCCGTGCGGGCGGTTTTGGAGTACCATCAGGACACCGATATCCTGCAAGCGGTGCTGACCAGTTTTCACGAGTATTCCGATGGGGCCACGCTGATTGCCGTAGCGCCCGCCGCCTGCGAGGAGGGCAACCCGAATGTCTGCCGCTCGCTGGTGGTGGAGGGGATTAATCCAGGCGAAGAGCGGACCTATTGGCTGACGGTTCTGGAGCGGGCGGAAGAGCAGTTGACGGTGA
This sequence comes from uncultured Roseicyclus sp., assembly GCA_947500415.1. GTDB lineage: Bacteria > Pseudomonadota > Alphaproteobacteria > Rhodobacterales > Rhodobacteraceae > Gymnodinialimonas. The sequence goes on along the minus strand of CANMRT010000003.1, from coordinate 588,252 downwards.
CGACGTCGGGGTTCCTGGACGCGGAGCTGACGGATGCGTTGCAGGATGGGGTTTATACGGATGTGTTTCGGATTGCGTCTTGTCGGTGAAGTGGGGGATGTGCGTTAGAATAGCGGTGATGCGGGCCATCTCCATCGGTTAGTGCCGGTGGATGAGGGCGAGTTGCTTGCCTTGGCTGCGGTGCTGGTCGGTCGCCTCGGGGACGGGTGGCGCCGAGGGGCGGGCGGCCTCGTCGAGGGTGTGAGAGGCGAGGGGGAGGGTGGAGAGGTTGGGCATAGGGGTGGCGTCGGTTGTATGCGGCTTGGTCGTCTTCGGTTTGGTCGTGCCATTCCTGGAGCGTTGTGTTGTACTGATAGGGAAGTGTCGTTGATTGCTTGCAAAGTCCAGTTGCGATGAAAAGCCAAGGCAGTTTGTGGAGCCAAGGCAAGATCTACTCTGCCCTGTGCGCTTTGTTCGGCACGCTTAGCCTTTCTCCGGTTGGCGTGCCGATACAGGTCTATCTTCTTCAATGGACGGGGTTGTGCGACGGCGCATTGGGAAGTGGGATTACTTGCAGGCTCGGACCGCTTTCCAACTACTTCGAAGAGATGTCTGGCCGGTTCGAGATCGGTTTCTTGTTTCTTTATTCTTTTGCGTGGCTTGCTTTGGCATCGGTTTGCGTCTTGGCCTCGCTATTTTTCCTTTTCGCCGCAATTCGGCATCGGAACGCGCGCCGAAAGACAGACACAGCGCAGGAGTAGTCTGCATGCTGGCAACTCAGGTGTTGCACGATAGGCAACTAGCCCCTATACGGCCCCCTCATTCACCGAACTCCACGGGAATCAGCGTGACCCTGTAAGGGGCGCCCCCGTGATGTTGAAAGGAACAAGGCGATGAACGCCCAGGAACTGCGTGACAAGACGCCGGATGAGCTCCGTGATGAGCTGACCCAGCTGAAAAAAGAGGCCTTCAACCTCCGATTCCAGCAGGCCACCGGCCAACTCGAAAACACCGCTCGTATGCGTCAGGTTCGCCGTGACGCCGCGCGCGTTAAGACCATTCTGAACGAAAAAGCGGCCGCTGCCGCAGCGGAGGCCTGATCTATGCCCAAGCGTATTTTGACCGGCACCGTGACCAGCGACGCCAACGAACAGACCGTGACCGTATCCGTGGAGCGTCGCTTCAAGCACCCGGTCATGCAAAAGACCATCCGGAAGTCCAAGAAGTATCGGGCGCATGATCCGGAGAACACTTTCAAGGTTGGGGACCAAGTCCGCATTCAGGAATGTGCCCCAGTCTCGAAATCCAAGCGCTGGGAGGTGATCGCGTCCTAAGCGTTCACATCTCGGTTTGAACGAAACCCCCGGGCCTATGTGCGAACAGCCGGTCCGGGACGTCGGGAGAAACCAATATGATCCAGATGCAGACCAATCTGGATGTTGCTGACAACAGCGGCGCTCGCCGTGTTCAGTGCATCAAGGTTCTGGGTGGTTCCAAACGCAAGTATGCCTCTGTGGGCGACGTCATTGTGGTGTCGGTCAAGGAGGCTATTCCGCGTGGTCGTGTGAAGAAAGGTGATGTCCGCAAGGCCGTCGTCGTTCGCACCGCCAAGGAAGTCCGCCGCGACGACGGTACAGCGATCCGCTTTGATCGCAACGCCGCTGTCATCCTCAACAACAACAACGAGCCGATCGGCACCCGTATCTTTGGGCCGGTTGTTCGTGAGCTGCGCGCGAAGAACTTCATGAAGATCATCTCGCTTGCGCCGGAGGTGCTGTAATGGCTGCCAAGCTCAAGAAGGGCGACAAGGTCGTCGTGCTCGCCGGTAAGGACAAGGGCAAGGAAGGCGAAATCTCTTCCGTGAACCCCAAGGCCGGCAAGGCAATCGTCGATGGCATCAACGTCGCCATCCGTCACACCAAGCAAAGCCAGTCGAGCCAGGGTGGCCGCATCCCGCAAGCGATGCCCATTCAGCTTTCGAACCTGGCCCTGCTGGATAGCAATGGCAAAGCCACCCGCGTTGGCTTCCGCGAGGAAGACGGCAAGAAGGTGCGTTTCGCCAAGACCACGGGGGACGTGATCTAATGTTGGACACAGCAAACTATACCCCACGTCTGAAGACCGCTTATCGCGAAGCCATCAAGGCCGCGATGAAAGAGGAATTCGGCTACAAAAACGACATGCAGATCCCGGCGCTTGAGAAGATCATTCTCAACATCGGATGTGGTGCGGAAGCGGTCCGTGATTCCAAGAAGGCCAAGTCGGCCCAAGAAGACCTGACAGCCATCGCCGGCCAGCACGCCGTCATCACCAAGGCAAAGAAGTCCATCGCGGGCTTCCGGGTTCGTGAAGACATGCCGCTGGGCGCCAAGGTCACACTGCGTGGCGACCGTATGTATGATTTCCTCGATCGCCTCACCACAATCGCGATGCCCCGCATCCGCGACTTCCGTGGTGTGAAGCCGTCATTCGACGGTCGTGGCAACTTTGCCATGGGCATCAAGGAGCACATCGTTTTCCCTGAAATCAACTTCGACAAGGTCGATGAGGTTTGGGGCATTGATGTGATCATCGTCACGACGGCGGACAATGACGCCGAGGCGAAGTCGCTGTTGAAGCACTTCAACATGCCCTTCAACGCCTGACGCGAGAGGAATTAAGACATGGCTAAAGAAGCGATGATCGAACGCCAGAAAAAGCGCGAGCGTCTGGTTGAGAAATACGCCACCAAGCGGGCGGAACTGAAGGAAATCGCGCGCGATGAGTCGCGTCCGATGGAAGAGCGGTTCAAGGCGCAGCTGAAGCTGGCAAAACTGCCGCGCAACAGCTCGGCCACCCGCCTTAACAATCGTTGCCAGCTGACCGGTCGCCCCCGTGCGTACTACCGCAAGCTGAAAATGTCGCGGATCAAGCTGCGTGATCTGGCCTCCAACGGTCAGATCCCCGGCATGGTCAAGTCGAGCTGGTGAGGAGAGAGACCGATGAATGATCCTATCGGCGATATGCTGACCCGCATCCGCAACAACCAGATGCGCGGCAAGTCCACGGTCGAGACCCCGGCCTCCAAGCAGCGCGCACGCGTTCTGGATGTGCTGGCGGACGAAGGCTACATCCGCGGTTACGAGTCCACGACCGGCAAAGACGGCCACCCGGCCTTCGAGATCAGCCTGAAGTACTACGAGGGCACTCCGGTTATCCGTGAACTCAAGCGCGTGTCGAAACCCGGCCGCCGCGTCTACATGAGCGTGGGTGACATCCCGCAGGTCCGTCAGGGTCTGGGTGTGTCGATCGTATCCACCTCGAAGGGCGTGATGTCCGATGCAAACGCTCGCAGCCAGAATGTTGGCGGCGAAGTGCTTTGCACAATCTTCTAAGGAGATCCGGCTATGTCTCGTATTGGTAAAAGACCGGTCGAGCTGCCCGGAGGTGTCGAAGCCTCCGTGTCGGGTCAGACCATCGAAGTGAAAGGCCCCAAGGGCGCCCGCAACTTCACCGCAACCGACGATGTTACGCTTTCTGTTGCGGACAACGCCGTCACTGTAGAGCCGCGTGGCAAGTCCAAGCGCGCCCGTCAGCAGTGGGGCATGTCCCGCACCATGGTGCAGAACCTCGTCACCGGCGTCACTGACGGTTTCAAGAAAGAGCTTGAGATCAGCGGTGTTGGTTATCGTGCGCAGATGCAGGGCAACACCCTGAAGCTGTCGCTCGGTTACTCCCACGACGTCGATTTCGAAGTGCCCGCCGGTGTGACCGTCACCTGCCCGAAGAACACGGAAGTGATCATCGAAGGCAACGACCAACAGCTTGTTGGTCAGGTGGCTGCGAACATTCGTGAGTGGCGCGCGCCCGAGCCCTACAAAGGCAAAGGCATTCGCTACAAGGGTGAGTACATCTTCCGTAAGGAAGGCAAGAAGAAGTAAGGGCTGGCACTATGGCTATGAGCAAACGCGATCTGTTCCAGAAGCGCCGCCTGCGCAACCGGAACAAAATGAAGAAGATGGCTGCAGGGCGTGCGCGCCTTTCGGTTCATCGTTCGAACAAGAACATCAGCGTCCAGCTGATCGACGATGTGGAAGGCCGCACACTCGCGTCCGCGTCTTCCCTAGAATCGTCGCTCGGTGTGGTCGGCAAGAACAACGTGGAGGCCGCCGCAAAGGTGGGCGCCGCGATTGCCGAGCGGGCGAAGAAGGCTGGCGTCGAAGAATGCTATTTCGACCGTGGCGGCTTCCTGTTCCACGGGCGTGTGAAGGCCTTGGCCGACGCCGCGCGTGAAGGTGGTCTGAAGTTCTGAAGACTTGAAGGCGGCTCCGGTGGGGCCGCCTCGATGATCCGGCTTGTGCGTCTGAGGACGCGTTTGACTTGGATCGAGACAACTCCGGCGCTGAGACGCGCTTTCGAATTGAAGGAATTGCCGAATGGCAGAACGTGAAAACAGAGGGCGCGGCCGCGGTCGCAACCGTGAAGAGGAAACGCCGGAATTTGCAGACCGTCTGGTCGCGATCAACCGCGTTTCCAAGACCGTTAAGGGTGGTAAGCGTTTCGGCTTCGCAGCCCTCGTCGTGGTCGGCGATCAGCGCGGTCGTGTGGGTTTTGGCAAAGGTAAGGCCAAAGAAGTGCCCGAGGCGATCCGCAAGGCAACCGAGCAGGCCAAGCGCAACCTGATCCGCGTGCCGCTGAAAGAAGGCCGCACGCTGCACCACGACATTCTGGGCCGTCATGGCGCAGGCAAAGTTGTGATGCGCACCGCACCTGAAGGTACCGGGATCATCGCCGGTGGTCCGATGCGTGCCGTGTTCGAGATGTTGGGTGTGAAAGACGTTGTGTCGAAGTCGACCGGCTCGCAGAACCCCTACAACATGATCCGTGCCACATTGGACGGCCTACGCAAGGAAAGCTCACCCCGCCAGGTCGCTTCGCGCCGTGGCAAGAAAGTGGCTGACATTCTGCCCAAGCGCGACGACGCGCCTGCGGCTGAGACCGAGGAGGCCTGAAGCACATGGCTAAAACCATTGTCGTCAAACAGGTGGGCTCGCCCATCCGTCGCCCCCAGGAACAGCGCGCAACGCTGATCGGTCTGGGCCTGAACAAGATGCACAAAACCCGCGAGCTGGAAGACACCCCTTCAGTGCGTGGCATGATCAACAAGATCCCGCATCTGGTCGAAATCGTGGAAGAGCGCGGCTAAACGCTCCTTTCCACCTTTGGTAAGAAAAGGGCCCCGGCACCCCGTCGGGGCCCTTTCTTTTGTGAGCGACGGCATCAAGTTACGAGTAACGTATCCAATCCACCGATCCGTATGGTGGCACATTCAGGACAGCCTTCGTGCCGATCGAGTTTTCGACATCTTTGGAATTGGACCTGCTCTTTGCCCGGTGGCACGGACGCGTTGATTTTGAGCAGTTCGAACAGAATTTCGTGCGCTACCTGGGTGACGCCCACTACCGCCCAGGACGGCCTGAGTTGATCGACCATTCCGGAATCACGGAGATGGACATCAATCTGAACTACGTGAAATCGATCTTGCGGCAGGTAAACGAACAGGCGCCGGGAACGCTCGTGAAAACCCGTACGGTCCTCTATTCTCCGAATGAAACCGTTTATGGCATCGGACGAATGTATCAAACGCTGGCCGACATGGCCGACGGTATTCAGGTTGAGGTGTACCAGACCGAGCGAGAGGCGCTGGATGCGCTGGAGCTGCCGCATTCCAGTATTGAACAGCTGCTAGCGGCGGAAACTTTCCTGCCGCCGACTCCTCGGGCCGGTTGAGATGCGACAAGGCTTGAGCCTGTGTTAGCATCGACGAAACATAGCCACGGGAGTCTTCCATGCCGACACGCCGCCACACCCTAAAAACGCTTGCTGCCGCCACCGCGGTGCCGTTGGTCATGCCGTTCCGCTTGCGCGCGGATGGCCATGGTGGGGATGTCTTTGACACGCCGGGCGGTCCGGTGACGGTGCACCCGATTGCCCACTCCTCCATTGTGATCGAGACGCCGGTGGGTGTGATCTACGTTGATCCGGTTGATGGGGCGGCAAGTTACGAGGGCCTTCCCGAACCGGACCTGATCCTGATTACCCATGAACATGGGGACCACTACGACCAACCAACGCTGAATGCCCTTCTGACGGACGACGTACATGTGATTGCGAACCCGGTGGTCCATGGGCGCATGAACCGTGAAGGGGCCGAGGTTCTGGCCAATGGCGATGCAACGGAATGGAACGGTGCCGGGATAGCGGCCATTCCGGCCTACAACACGACCGAAGACCGGCTGCAATTTCATCCGCAGGGGCGCGACAATGGCTATGTCATCAGTCTGGAGGGGTTCCGCATCTACATCTCCGGCGACACTGAAGACATCCCTGAGATGCGGGCGCTGGAGGGGATCGACCTGGCTTTCGTGTGCATGAACCTGCCGTGGACTATGGATGCGGTTGCCGCCCAAGACGCTGTGCGCGAATTCGGACCGCGGTTCGTCTACCCGTACCACTACAGGGGCCGTGGCCCGGACGGCACGCAAGATCCCGGCGAGTTTTCGGAGATGTTGGCAGACGTGCCGGAAATCGAGGTCCGGTTCGGCGATTGGTACGGCTGATCTTTGATCGCCTACTGAGGCCTTGCCTGAAGCAGGCTTAGCCCATATACGCCTCCGGTGGCCGGAATCGGCTGCGAACAAGGCGGTTCATCCATCAATGGGTGTGACCGGAAATCAAGAAACGCCGTGGCTGTCCCATTTCGCTTCCGGGGGCACGTCCGGCTTTAAGGAGAAGCGACATGAAACTGCATGAATTGCGGGACAATCCTGGTGCAACCAAACGCCGTAAGCGCGTGGGCCGTGGCCCGGGTTCCGGCACCGGTAAGACGGCTGGCCGTGGTATCAAGGGTCAGAAATCCCGTTCGGGTGTGGCAATCAACGCCTATGAAGGTGGCCAGATGCCCCTTTACCAACGTCTTCCAAAGCGTGGCTTCAACAAGCCGAACCGCAAGGAATTCGCTGTTGTGAACCTGGGTCTGATCCAGAAATTCGTCGACGCAGGCAAGATCGATGCCAAGGCAGAGATCACCGAAGACGCGCTGATCGCGTCGGGTCTGGTCCGTCGCAAGCGTGATGGTGTGCGTGTTCTGGCGAAGGGCGAAGTCTCGGCCAAGCTGAACATCAGCGTCACGGGCGCCTCGAAAGCGGCTGTTGAGGCCGTTGAAAAGGCCGGCGGATCGCTGACGACAGCAGCCCCTGCTGCGGCGGAGTAACTCGTTCGGGGTCTTTGTGAGCCCGTAACGCTTGTGGGCGGGGACCTCTCCGCCTACATCCTTCCCTAAGGAATTCCAGCGCCGCAGGGCCCCTGTGCACGGGGCCGGCGGCTTTAGCGCATAAGAGAGACGGCATGGCATCAGCAGCGGAGCAAATGGCCTCCAACATGAGCTGGAGCGCGTTTGGCAAAGCCACCGAGCTTCGTCAGCGTATCTGGTTCACGCTTGGCCTACTGATCATCTACCGGATTGGTACTTACATCCCGGTGCCTGGTATCGACCCAGTCGAGTTGCAGGCCTTCTTCGATCAGGCCGCAGCCGGTCTGGGTGGCGTGTTGAACATGTTCACCGGTGGCGCGCTAAGCCGGATGGGTGTCTTCGCGCTTGGGATCATGCCCTACATCTCGGCCTCGATCATCGTGCAGCTTATGTCGGCCATGGTGCCGGCGATGGAGCAGTTGAAGAAAGAGGGTGAACAAGGCCGCAAGAAGCTGAATCAATGGACCCGCTATGGCACGGTGGTTCTGGCAACGGCACAGGCTTACGGGCTTGCCGTTTCGATGGAATCCGGCGGTCTTGCCGTTGAGCCCGGTTGGTTCTTCCGCGCCGCTTGCGTGATTACGCTTGTGGGCGGCACGATGTTCCTGATGTGGCTGGGTGAGCAGATCACGCAGCGCGGCATCGGTAACGGTATTTCGCTGATCATCTTTGTCGGCATTATCGCGGAAATCCCTGCAGCCCTTGCACAGTTCTTCGAATCTGGCCGTCAGGGCGCGCTGTCGACCCCTGCGATCCTTGGTGTGATCGTGATGCTGATTGGCACGCTGTTTTTCGTCGTGTTCATGGAACGCAGCTTGCGGAAGATCCACATCCAGTATCCGCGCCGTCAGGTGGGGATGAAGGTTTATGACGGTGGCTCCAGCCACTTGCCTGTGAAGGTGAACCCGGCAGGCGTGATCCCGGCGATCTTTGCCTCGTCCCTGTTGCTGCTGCCGACTACGCTGACGACGTTCGGCGGTGCTGAGGGGAATGGCCCGGTGATGGGTTGGATCCTTGCGAACTTTGGGCCTGGCCAGCCGCTCTACTTGCTGTTCTTCGCGTCGATGATCATCTTTTTCACGTATTTCTATACGCTGAACGTTTCCTTCAAGACCGAGGATGTGGCCGACAACCTGAAGAACCAGAACGGCTTCATCCCGGGCATCCGTCCGGGCGCGCGAACCGCTGATTATCTGGAATATGTGGTACGCCGCATTCTTGTTCTGGGCTCGGCCTACCTTGCGCTTGTTTGTCTCATGCCGGAAATTGTGCGGACAAACCTGGCGATTACTGCTTATTTTGGCGGCACTTCGATCCTCATCATCGTTTCGGTGGGGATGGACACGGTGCAACAGATCCAGTCACATCTGTTGGCACACCAATACGAAGGCCTGCTCGAAAAGTCCCAACTCCGCGGGCGCAAGAGTGGCGCCAAGAAACCGCGGAAGGGACCGGCGCGTAGATGAACATCATTCTTTTGGGCCCGCCTGGTGCGGGAAAGGGAACTCAGGCTCGTATCCTAGTGGACGGCCGGGGCATGACGCAGCTTTCGACCGGCGACATGCTGCGTGAGGCGAAAGACAGCGGAACCGAGATGGGCAAGGTTGTGGCCGATGTTATGGCCAAAGGCGAGCTTGTCACCGATGAGATCGTTATCGGCCTGATCCGCGAAAAGCTGGAAGCGGGCGGCACCGGGTTCATCTTTGACGGTTTCCCGCGCACGCTGGCGCAGGCGGATGCGTTGGGCGATTTGTTGGCCGAAGTCGGTCAATCGCTCGATCACGTCATCGCCATGGAAGTGAATGATGATGCGCTTGTTCAGCGGATCACAGCACGTTCGACCTGCGGGAACTGCGGTGAAGTTTATAACGACATCACCAAACCGATCCCGGCGGATGAGAAATGCTCCAACTGCGGTGCATCTGACTTCAAACGCCGCGCGGATGACAACGAAGAAAGCCTGCGCACGCGGCTGATGGAATACTATAAGAAGACGTCGCCGTTGCTTGGATATTACCACGCGAAAGGGCAGCTTCGTTGGGTTCCGGGCCTGGGCGAAATCGACGAGGTTTCCGGCGGGATTGCAGCCGTTCTGGATAGCTGATCCGCACCTATTGACCTTTTGGTCATCAAGACATAGTTACCGCCATCTCCGCAGGAATCACCCTGTCAGGAGGGAATGCAAGCCCGGGACAAACCGCCCGGGCTTACGTTGTGAAAAAAGGGCCTGGGGTTACGGGCTCGCAACCGAAGGATAGAGCCTACATGGCACGTATTGCAGGGGTGAACATCCCCACCGCAAAGCGCGTTCCGATCGCGCTGACTTACATCACCGGAATTGGTCATACCTCCGCCGCAGCCATCTGCGAAGCCGTTGGCATCGACGTCACGCGCCGCGTGAACGAATTGTCGGACGCAGAGGTTCTGCAAATCCGTGAGCACATCGACGCCAACTACAGCGTTGAAGGTGACCTGCGCCGCGAGACGCAGATGAACATCAAGCGTTTGATGGACCTGGGCTGCTACCGCGGTCTTCGCCATCGCCGTAACCTGCCCGTTCGCGGTCAGCGCACGCACACCAACGCACGTACCCGCAAAGGCCCTGCAAAGGCCATTGCCGGTAAGAAGAAATAAGGGAGGGTTTGAACAATGGCTCGTGATCGCCGTCCCGCAAAGAAGAAGGTTTCCAAGAACATCGCCACTGGCGTTGCGCATGTGAACTCGTCTTTCAACAACACAAAAATCCTGATCTCCGACGTGCAGGGCAATGCGATCGCTTGGTCGTCTGCTGGCACGATGGGCTTCAAGGGTAGCCGCAAGTCCACGCCGTTTGCCGCCCAGATGGCTGCAGAAGACGCGGGCAAGAAGGCACAGGACCATGGCGTGAAAACGCTTGAGGTCGAAGTTCAGGGCCCCGGTTCGGGTCGTGAGAGCGCGCTTCGTGCGCTGGCAGCCCTTGGCTTCCAGATCACGTCGATCCGCGACGTGACCCCAATGGCCCACAACGGCTGCCGTCCGCCCAAGCGCCGTCGCGTTTAAGGCTAGGCTTTTCTTCCCCGGGGTGCGTTTTCGCGCGTCCCGGGATCGTCATTTTTACCTCGAGTGTGTCCGGGATGGATCCCCCCGACACGAGCATGGAGGCGACGCATGATCCACAAAAATTGGCAAGAGCTGATCAAGCCCACCCAGCTGGTAGTCCAGCCGGGCAATGACCCTGCGCGGAAAGCAACTGTAGTTGCGGAACCGCTTGAGCGGGGTTTCGGCCTGACGCTTGGTAACGCGCTGCGGCGTGTTCTGATGTCGTCGCTGCAAGGCGCGGCCATCACCTCCGTCCAGATCGACGGCGTTCTGCACGAGTTCTCCAGCGTGGCTGGCGTACGTGAAGACGTGACCGACATCGTCCTGAACCTGAAAGGCGTCGCCATCCGTATGGATGCCGAAGGCCCGAAGCGGGTTTCAATTTCGGCCAAAGGCCCACGCGTTGTGACGGCTGGCGATATCAGCGAAAGCGCAGGCATCGAGATCCTGAACAAGGATCACGTGATCTGTCACCTCGACGATGGCGCCGATCTGTACATTGAGCTGACGGTTAACACCGGCAAGGGCTATGTCGCGGCCGACAAGAACCGCCCGGAAGATGCGCCTATCGGCCTGATGCCGATCGATGCGATCTATTCGCCGGTTAAGAAAGTCAGCTATGACGTACAGCCGACCCGGGAAGGTCAGGTGCTGGATTACGACAAGCTGACGCTGAAGCTGGAAACAGACGGCTCCGTGACCCCGGACGATGCCGTGGCCTATGCCGCGCGGATCATCCAGGACCAGCTGTCGATCTTCGTGAACTTCGACGAGCCGGAAAGCGCGACCCGTCAGGACGACGAAGACGATCTGGAATTCAACCCGCTTCTGCTGAAGAAGGTTGATGAGCTGGAGCTTTCGGTGCGTTCCGCGAACTGCCTGAAGAACGACAACATCGTGTACATTGGTGATCTGATCCAGAAGACCGAGGCAGAGATGCTGCGCACGCCGAACTTCGGCCGCAAGTCGCTCAACGAGATCAAGGAAGTGCTGTCCGGCATGGGCCTGCACCTCGGTATGGATATCGTGGATTGGCCGCCCGACAACATCGAAGAACTGGCGAAGAAGTACGAAGACAACTTTTAAGCTACGTGACAAATGCCCGGTCGCGCCGGGGATTATTCGGGTTCGCGCACTGAAGTGTCGCTGACCCCAAGGAGAGGGCCCCGCACGCATGGGGCCCCAGACAAAGCAAAAACGCCCGTAGAGGGCACCTGATTGGAGAAGACACATGCGTCACGCCCGCGGATACCGCCGCCTGAACCGGACCCACGAACACCGCAAAGCGATGTTCTCGAACATGGCCGGCTCGTTGATTGAACATGAACAGATCAAGACGACCTTGCCCAAGGCAAAGGAACTGCGTCCGATCGTTGAAAAGCTGATCACGCTTGCGAAACGTGGCGATCTGCACGCCCGCCGTCAGGCCGCATCGCAGCTGAAGCAGGACCAGTTTGTTACCAAACTGTTCGACGTGCTTGGCCCCCGTTATGCAGAGCGCTCCGGCGGTTACATCCGCGTGATGAAGGCGGGCTTCCGCTATGGCGACATGGCGCCAATGGCGATCATCGAATTCGTAGACCGCGACGTCGATGCCAAAGGCGCAGGCGACCGTGCCCGTGTTGAGGCCGAAGAGGTGGCTGAGGACTAATCCTTAACCCCAAAGCCGATGCTTGACCCTCCGGCCTTGTCGGAGGGTTTTTTCGTTCCGGGAAGCGGAAATCAGCTTGTGGCGCTGCGAGGCTTGGCGGTCGGAGCCTTGTCCAGATTGGACACGACAAAGTCTGCATCCACGGGCGATTGCCCGAGGAATTCAAGAAGGTCGCGGCGCGTTTCTGAAGATAGCTTCATAAGACGCGCGAAAAGATCTGGATCGATCCCTTTGGTCATACGTCTCACCTTGTGAAGGACCTTATGATCCGGGTTGACCCTGTTCTGGGCAACCTATCTAAATGGACATGTCCATTTGGTGGGTTAGATGACAAAAGCTCCGGTTTTAGACCTTTTGCTGCACGAACTTTCGTTGGCGGCCCCGGCGGGCTTCGCTGTGGGTCTGCACATCCGCTATGTCTCCCCGCTTATCATGGTGAACACGTATCCGGACACTTGGCAGGAGGTGTACACTTCGAAGTTGTACGGTTTGCGTGACCCGACACTGGCTTGGGGGTTGAGCCATACGGGTACTCGCCGCTGGAGCCAGATTGGCTTGCCGGATCCGTTCGGGATTCTCAAGGAATCTGCCGACTACGGTCTGAAATACGGGATGATCGCATCCATTGGCCCTATGTCTTCGCGCACCATCGCGGGGGCGAGCCGATCGGACCGCGAATTCACCGAAGATGAAATGGAACTTGTCTATCGGATCGTGCACCGCATGCATGATCTGTCCGAACCGCCGGCCCGCCTGTCTAAGGCGCAAGCCGACGCACTGAAATGCATCGCGGAGGGGGACCGCCATGCAGCTGCTGCCGCAAAGCTCGGCATATCCGAAAGTGCCTTCAAGGCACGTCTGACGTCTGCACGTCAAAAACTGATGGCCCGAACGACGGCGGAAGCCGTGCAAAGGGCCAAGGAGTACGGGTTGATTTGAGCCTCTGGGGTCGCAGCCCTGCATGAGAGCCAACTTGGCGGTGCGTCGTTAACCACGATTCACCTCACAGGAGGCTCATATGCAAATGACCACTCTTTCATTCGAAAACTTCCACCAGCACGGGCCGTTGTTTACCAACATGCTCAAGGCTCGGCACCGTACCTTCATCGAGGAGATGGGATGGGAAATCCCCTCGGAAGGCGGGATGGAATTCGACCAATACGACACCGCACAAAGCCGTTGGGTTTGCGTCCATGATGGATTGCGCGTGCTGGCCGGTGTGCGGTTGACGCCAACAACGGCCTCGTGCGGCATCTACAGTTATATGGTGCGAGATGCGCAGAGGGGGTTGCTGGATTCGATCCCCGCAAACCTTCTGGACGAGGCGGCGCCAATTGCTGAACACATCTGGGACGCGAACCGTCTTTTCGTGGCGGAAGGCGTCGAAACGGAAATCCGCCGCGAGGTCCAACTGTCGCTGATGGGGCACATGGTGCGGTCGGCTCGGGAACTGGGGGCCACGACGTTGCTTGGATTGCTGCCCATTGGCATCCCGCGCCTCGGTCGCCGCTTGGGCATCGATATGGAGGCGGGCGGTCCGACCATGCGGATCGGGGGCGTGGCGCATCGGTGCTACTTTGTCTCTATGGCGTCCAAGATGCACTGAATGCTACATCGGCCTTATGGCCGACTTGTTCGACACATCAGCCGCGCAAGCCGACGCGCCAAAGGGCCCACGCCCCTTGGCCGACCGGCTGCGCCCTGCTTCGCTGGCTGAGGTCATTGGACAGCAGCATGTGCTTGGCCCGGAAGGGAGCCTGCGCGTGATGCTGGACAGTGGCGCGCTGTCGAGCCTGATTTTCTGGGGACCGCCTGGCGTGGGTAAGACCACAATCGCGCGGCTTCTGGCAGACGAGAGCGATCTGCATTTCGTTCAGATCAGCGCGATTTTCACAGGCATGCCAGACCTACGGAAGGTGTTCGAGGCGGCGAAGCTGCGCCATTCCAATGGCAAGGGCACGTTGCTGTTCGTCGACGAGATCCACCGTTTCAACAAGGCGCAGCAGGATGGGTTCCTGCCCTACATGGAAGACGGGACGATCCTGTTGGTGGGGGCGACAACCGAGAACCCTTCGTTTGAATTGAACGCCGCCGTCATGTCGCGGTCTCAGGTCATGGTGTTGGAGCGCCTTTCGGATGATGACCTTGAGGCGCTTTTGGCGCGGGCCGAGGCGGAGCTTGATCGCAAGCTACCATTGCTGCCGGATGCGCGGGTTTCCTTGCGCGAGATGGCCGACGGGGACGGGCGGGCGCTGTTGAACCTTGTGGAACAGGTGGCCGCTTGGAAGGTAGATCCGCTGGACACCAAGGCGCTGTCAGCCCGGTTGCAACGGCGCGCGGCGCAATACGACAAATCGGGTGATGCGCATTACAACCTGATCTCGGCGCTCCATAAATCCATGCGCGGCAGCGATCCCGATGCATGCCTGTATTGGTTTGCACGGATGTTGGAGGGCGGCGAGGACCCCCGTTACCTTGCCCGGCGTATGGTGCGTATGGCGGTGGAGGATGTGGGTCTCGCCGATCCACAGGCACAGCGTGTGTGCCTGGATGCCTGGGAAACCTATGAGCGGCTGGGATCACCCGAGGGGGAGTTGGCGCTGTCACAGGCGTTGATCTACTTGGCGCTCGCCCCAAAATCGAATGCGAATTATGTGGCCTATAAGGCGGCAAGGAACTCGGCGAAGTCGACAGGCTCGGCCATGCCGCCCAAGCATATCCTGAACGCGCCCACGGCGATGATGAAAGAGCAGGGCTACGGCAAGGATTATGCCTACGATCACGACCATGAGGATGGCTTCTCGGGCGCGAACTACTTCCCTGATACGATGTCGCGCGCGCGGTTTTACGAGCCGAAAGAGCGAGGGTTCGAGCGCGACCTGAAAAAGCGGGTCGAGTGGTTCGATAGCCTCAGAAAGAAGCGCAATCGTTGACAATTCTAGGCCATAGGCGCAGGTGCCGCGCATGATTGCTGTCCTGCAAGTTGCCCTAGGGGGCGCCGTTGGCGCCGTGCTACGATACCTGACCGGTATCAGCATGCTCCGCGTGTTCGGACATGGGGCATTCCCGTTGCCGATCCTGACAGTGAATATTGTCGGCTCATTCCTGATGGGGGTGTTTGTCGTAGTGGCCGCGCATCGTGGGCTGACGCATTTGTCGCCGTTGGTGATGACCGGGTTTCTTGGTGGCTTCACGACATTCTCGGCCTTTTCGCTTGAGGCGGTGACGCTTTATGAACGCGGCGATCTGGGGCAGGCGGCGCTTTATGTTGCGGCCTCGGTCGTCTTGTCGATTGGCGGTTTGATGGCGGGTCTTTGGGTCGCGCGGGGGATCATCGCATGAGTGGCGTGCAGACGGTTGAGGTTGCCCCGGATGAGGGCGATCAACGGCTTGACCGGTGGTTTCGCAGGCGGTTTCCGCATGTGCCGCAGGGCCGGATCGAGAAGATGTGCCGGAAGGGCGAAATCCGTGTCGATGGCGGGCGGGTCAAATCCGCGACCCGGGTGGAGGCTGGCCAGCAGGTACGCGTTCCGCCCTTGCCGGATCAGGCGGCCCCTGCCGTGCATCGTGCGCCGAAGGTCAATGAAGCGGACGCGGAGATGATCCGCGGCGCGGTGATTTATCGGGACGATCACATCATTGCGCTAAACAAGCCGGCCGGGTTGCCGAGCCAGGGAGGCAGCGGCCAGACGAAACACGTCGACGGACTGGCTGAGGAACTGCGCTTTGGGTTGGAGGACAAGCCGCGTCTTGTGCACCGGCTCGATAAGGATACGTCAGGCGTGTTGCTGATGGCGCGCACGCGGGCGTCGGCCAAGGCGTTGACCGATGCGTTCCGCGCGCGGGAGACACGAAAGATCTATTGGGCCGCTGTGGCGGGCACGCCTTTGCCAAAGATGGGCACGATCAAATACGGCCTTGTGAAAGCGCCGGGCCATGGGCGTGGTGGCGAGAACGAGAAGATGCGCGCCGTGCATCCGAACGAGATGCGGGATGTTGAAGGCGCCAAGAGGGCGGAAACCGACTATGCCGTGATGTCGAACCTTGGTGGCCGGGTCAGCTGGTGTGCCTTGGTGCCGATCACCGGTCGCACGCACCAGCTTCGGGCGCATATGGCCGAGATCGGGCATCCGATCATTGGCGACGGAAAATATGGCGGCAGTGGGCAGGAAAACCTCGGCGATGGTTGGGGCGCGCAACTGGGGGGTGAGATCAGCCGCAAGCTGCACCTGCATGCCCGGTCCCTAACGTTGAAGCACCCGTTCTCTGGCGCGACCTTGAACCTTGTTGCACCACTGTCCGAGCACATGGCGCGGACATGGGAAACGCTGGGGTGGGTAGCATCGGATGTGCCTGCCGATCCGTTCGAGGATGAGCTGTTTTGACGTTGAGGCTGGTGATTTTCGATGTGGACGGCACGCTCGTCGATAGCCTTGCGCACATCGAAGTTGTGATGGAGCGCGCCTTCGCGGCGCGGGGATTTGAGGCACCTGCACCCGGCGCAGTGCGCGACCTTGTTGGCATATCATTGCCTGAATTGATGGCGGCGTTGCGCCCCGACCTGGACGAGGCGGCGTTGTGGGATTTGGTCGAGACGTACAAACGCATATTCCTGCAATCAGCAACGCGTGAGGGTGGTGCAGAGACGTCTCCCCTGTTTCCCGGAACGCGCGAGATGCTTGAACGGCTTGCAGAGCAAGATGATCTCTTGCTTGGAATAGCAACGGGCAAGTCGCGGCGCGGGTTGGAGCGTGTTCTGTCGGAATTCGATTTGGAGCGCTTTTTTGTGACGCGGCAGGTCGCTGACGATCACCCGTCGAAGCCCCATCCCTCGATGGCGATGGTAGCCATGAATGAGGCGGGCGTAGATGCCAATCAGACTGTTCTGATTGGCGATACGACCCACGACATGCAATTGGCCCGTGCTGCTGGCATCCAAGGGATCGGTGTCGCATGGGGCAATCACGCACCGGATCTGCTGAGGTCTCATGCGGATCACATGCTGCAGGAATGGGCAGCGCTTGACCCTTTGCTAGATGAGATTTGGGCCACCGCATGAGTGAATGGAAAGCCAAACGCTTCTGGGATGAAGTGCATGTCGAAGCTGTCGATAGTGAGTATCGGGTGTTGCTTGATGCGCGCGCGTTGAACACGCCGGGCAAGCTTCCTTTGATATTGCCGACCCGTGCCCTTGCCGATGCCGTTGCCGCCGAGTGGCGTGCCCAAGAAGGAAACATCCAGCCACTGACCATGCCGCACACACGGTCTGCAAATTCGGCTGTAGAACGGGTTGCGACACAGCACGCGGAAGTGGCCGCCATGCTGTCGGCCTATGGTGAGACTGATTTGTTGTGCTACCGCGCCCACAGCCCCGATGAATTGACGCAACGTCAGGCCGAGGCTTGGGATCCGATGCTGGATTGGGCCGCAGACCGATACGGCGCGCGGCTGGTGACGGTTGCTGGCGTTCTGCCGGTGGATCAGGAGCCGGGCGCGCTGGCAGCCCTGGCCGGTGCAGTAGCCCAGACCGACGCTTTCCCCCTGACGGCGCTGCATGATCTTATCACGCTGACGGGGTCGCTTGTTCTAGGGCTCGCGATCTCTGAGGGGCGTATTTCGGCCAATGAAGGTTGGGATTTGAGCCGAATCGATGAGGACTGGCAGATTGCCCAATGGGGCAAAGATGACGAAGCTGAGCGGATGGCAGAGGCCAAGCGGGCCCAATTGCTTCACGCGGAGACATTTTGGACTTTGTGTTTCGACAAGTGACGCCAACCTGTGCACAGGCCAGTGCTTGTTGCACTAATTGCGGGCGAAAATGTTTGGAAGCCCTGCAAACGAAGTGTTTCCAGCTCGATTTCGCCCTGCCTTACCCTTGACCTTATGCACAGGATTTGCCCATTTTGGGGGCAGCGAGGGCGGATAAGGCCCTCGTGGCATATGCCAAAGCTCAAAAGGACGAAGAAATGATCCTGATGAGCGCTCCACAGGAAGAGGTAAACAATGAAAAAATCCGTACTTCTCGGCACGATTGCCGTGGCCGGTCTGGCATCGGGCGCAGCATACGCTGACGGCCACTCAAGCGGCACGTTGGCTGAAGTTCAGGAACGCGGCACGCTGAATTGTGGCGTTTCGACCGGCCTGACCGGTTTCGCAGCCCCCAACGCCGAAGGCGAGTGGGAAGGCTTTGACGTTGCAGTATGCCGCGCCGTTGCTGTTGCCGTTCTCGGCGATGCAAGCGCTGTTGAGTTCGTTCCGACCACCGGTCAGACACGCTTCACCGCGCTGGCTTCCGGCGAAGTCGACGTGCTTGCTCGTAACACCACTTGGACTTTCTCGCGCGACGTCGACCTTGCGTTCGAATTCATCGGTGTGAACTACTATGATGGTCAGGGCTTCATGGTCCCCCGTGATCTTGGCGTTTCGTCCGCCCTGGAACTGGACGGCGCTACCGTCTGCATCCAGACCGGCACCACGACCGAACTGAACCTCGCTGACTTCTTCTCCTCGAACAACATGAGCTATGAGCCCGTGCCAATCGAGACCAACGCAGAAGCACAGCAGCAGTACCTTGCCGGTGCATGTGACGTTTACACCACGGACGCCTCGGGTCTGGCCGCAACGCGCGCTACGTTCGAAGATCCGTCGGCACACGTCGTTCTGCCTGAGATCATCTCCAAAGAGCCGCTCGGCCCGCTTGTTCGCCATGGCGACCATGAGTGGGGCGATATCGTCCGCTGGACGCTGAACGCTCTGATCTCGGCGGAAGAGCTGGGCATCACCTCGGCAAACGTCGGCGAACTGCTTGGCGGCACTGAGAACCCCGAAATCAACCGTATCCTCGGCACCGAGGGTGAGCTGGGCTCCATGCTTGGCCTGGAAGCAGACTGGGCAGCCAACGTTCTGGCAGCAGTCGGCAACTACGGTGAGATCTTTGAGGGCAACATTGGCGAGTCCACACCGATCGGTCTGGCCCGTGGCCTGAACGCTCAGTGGACCGATGGCGGCCTGCTCTACAGCCCGCCGTTCCGGTAAGACCCAAAAACGAGAGGGCGCGAACATAAAGTTCGCGCCCTTCTCATATCCAGACCGACGCACGTTGCAGACGAAAAAGGGACCGCAAAAGACGGCCCGACGGCAGCAGACGCACATAACGACAGGGGGCCACGCTGATGGCAACGATCACCGACCCACCGGCTGAGGGGTTCCGGCTAAGCCAACTTATCTACGACACGCGCTATAGATCGATGACCATCCAGGTGGTTGCGTTCATTTTGATCATGGCTGGCCTGATTTGGTTGGTGAACAACGCGGTCCAGAACCTTGCTGCACTGGGCAAGGATTTTGACTTCGGGTTCTTGGGAAATCGCGCGGGTTACGACATCAACCAACGCTTGATTGAGTACACAAACAATTCGACCCATGGCCGGGCGGCCATTGTCGGCATCCTGAACACGCTGCTTGTCGCGGTTCTGGGCTGTATCACGGCCACCATCCTTGGTGTTATCGCGGGCGTTCTGCGCTTGTCGAAGAACTGGATCGTGGGCCGCTTGATGACGGTCTATGTTGAGGGCTTCCGGAACGTTCCCCTGCTTTTGTGGATCATTGTGATCTTCGCGGTCATGACCGAGGGAATGCCGCAACCGCGCGATTTCCGCGGCGATGAACCTGAAGCAACGATGAGTGTCTTCGGCTCGGTCGCCGTGACCAATCGCGGTATCTACATTCCAAACGTTCTGTTCACACGCTCTCTTGGTGGCAACGAGATGAGTGAAGCCGCCGATGGCGTGCCTGCCGCAGTCATCCCCGCCGCGAGCTTCGGAGATTGGGCGCTGTTTCTGGCGGTATTGATCGCCGGCGTGCTTGGGTCTGGTGCAATCGGACGATGGGCCAAAGCAAAACAGGAGGCCACGGGGGTAAGACCGCCTGGCGTCTTCTGGATGCGAGCGGCCAGCATCCTAGTGCCGGCAATCATTGTGCTGATCGCATTGGGCGCGACACTTGACTACCCGGAACTGACCGGTTTCAACTTCTCCGGTGGCATTCACCTTCGCAACGCGCTGATTGCTTTGTGGTTCGCCCTATCCCTCTATACCGGTGCTTTCATCGCAGAGATTGTGCGCGCTGGCATCATGTCGGTCAGCAAGGGCCAGACCGAGGCCTCCAGTGCCTTGGGCATGCGGGCCTCTTGGACGATGAACCTGGTGATCCTGCCGCAGGCGCTGCGGGTTATCATTCCGCCGCTGATCTCTCAGTTCTTGAACCTGACGAAGAACTCTTCGCTGGCCCTGGCTGTGGGGTACATGGACGTTCGTTCGACCCTGGGTGGCATCACCATCAACCAGACGGGACGAGAGCTTGAGGGGATGCTTCTATTGGGTGTCTTCTACCTTGCCACATCGCTGATCATTTCGGCGGTGATGAACGTCTACAACAATTCCGTCAAATTGAAGGAGCGGTGATATGAGCGAAATACACTCTGAAACCGCCTTGCAGACGGCTTATGTCCGCACCGAGATGCTTGCCGAGCAGGCGCCGCCTGTGACGGTATCTGGTCCGATTAAATGGGTTCGCGAGAACTTGTTCTCGTCGATCCCGAACGCCGTCATGACGATAGTATCGGTGTACTTCATCTACGTGGTTCTGGCTGCAATCTTGCCTTGGATGCTGAATGGCATCTGGGATGCGGGCAGCCTCGCCGAATGTCGGGAAATACGCGACGCGCGGGGTGGAAGCGGTGAACACGGGCACGATGTGGCCTGTTGGGCTGTGTTGGTGGATCGCTGGGACCAGTTGATGTTCGGCTTCTACCCGAGCGAGCTGTATTGGCGCCCGATCCTGGCATTCACCTTGTTCCTCGCGGCGATCCTGCCGGTTCTTTATGACAACCTTCCCCGGAAGTTGCTGATCCTGACGGCCGCGATGCCGTTCATCTGCTTCTGGCTGCTTTGGGGCGGCTCGATCTGGGCACCGACCCTGGTGGCCTTGGGCTTTGTTCTGGGTTGGGCTGTGATGAAGTTCGCGGGCCCCACGGTTGGAGCGATGACGGGCACAATCTTGGCCATCGTCCTTCCGATCTTCTATTGGTTGTTCGCCCTTGGGCCACTTCTTGATGTGTTCAACAGTGTTGCGCCTATTGGCATCCAAGCGGTCGCGTCACGTGAGTTTGGCGGCTTCCTGCTGGCCTTCGTGATTGGCGCATCGGGCATCATCCTGTCGATGCCTCTGGGCGTCATCCTGGCCCTTGGCCGTCAATCGGATCTGTTCATCATCAACAAGTTCTCAGTGATCTTCATTGAGGTGATCCGGGGCGTTCCGCTGATCGTGTGGCTCTTCACGGCGCAGTTGCTGCTTGGGTATTTCCTGCCACCAGGGTCGAACTTCGACCTGATGGTGCGGGTTATCATCATGGTTACGCTGTTCTCGGCCGCCTACATCGCGGAGGTCATCCGAGGCGGCCTCGCGGCGTTGCCAAGGGGGCAGTATGAAGGAGCCGACAGTTTGGGCCTCAATTACTGGCAGTCCATGCAGCTGATTATCCTGCCGCAGGCTCTGAAGATTTCGATCCCCGGGATCGTGTCGTCGTTCATTGGCCTGTTCAAGGATACCGTGCTGGTGGTCTTCATCGGCCTCTTCGACCCAATCGGGTTCTCCAACGCGATTCGGGCCGATACGGACTGGAACGGGATTTACTGGGAACTCTTCATCTTCATCGGGCTGTGCTTCTTCATCTGTTGCTTCGGCATGTCCCGTTATTCGCAATGGCTCGAGCGCAAGCTCGCAACCGATCATCGTTAAGGAGGCCTGACCCATGGCTGATACAAACATGGCAGAAGAGCGCGCAATCGACCGCTCGCAAATGAAGGTCTCCGACGAGGTGGCCATCGACATCACGGGGATGAACAAGTGGTACGGGAACTTTCACGTGCTGCGCGACATCAACCTGACTGTCCAGCGGGGGGAGCGGATCGTGATCTGCGGCCCCTCAGGCTCGGGCAAGTCGACGCTGATCCGGTGCATCAACGCGCTGGAAGAGCATCAGCAGGGCTCGATCACGGTCGATGGCACGCTTCTGTCGAATGACCTGAAGAATATCGACAAGATCCGGTCGGAGGTTGGCATGTGCTTCCAGCACTTCAACCTGTTCCCGCATCTGACGATCCTGGAGAACTGCACGCTGGCCCCGATCTGGGTACGTAAAACGCCCAAGAAGGAAGCCGAAGAAACGGCGATGTATTTCCTTGAGAAGGTGAAGATCCCCGAGCAGGCTGATAAGTACCCCGGCCAGCTTTCCGGTGGTCAGCAGCAGCGTGTGGCTATTGCACGTTCTCTGTGCATGCGCCCGCGCATCATGCTGTTCGACGAGCCGACCTCGGCCCTTGACCCGGAGATGATCAAGGAGGTGCTCGACACCATGATCGCACTCGCGGAAGAGGGCATGACCATGCTCTGCGTGACCCACGAGATGGGCTTTGCCCGTCAGGTTGCGAACCGCGTGATCTTCATGGACGCGGGCCAGATCGTGGAACAGAACGAGCCGGAA
Source organism: uncultured Roseicyclus sp. (assembly GCA_947500415.1). Classification (GTDB taxonomy): domain Bacteria; phylum Pseudomonadota; class Alphaproteobacteria; order Rhodobacterales; family Rhodobacteraceae; genus Gymnodinialimonas. Next base: position 565,710 of record CANMRT010000003.1, on the reverse strand, counting down.
GAGTTCTTTACGAACCCGCAATCCGAGCGGACCCAGCTGTTCCTGAGCCAGATCCTCGGGCACTGACCGGGGCAAGCAGACCAAAAAACCGCGCCCGTTTCCGAAAGGAGGCGGGCGTTTTCTTTTGCATTTTCATGGAACAAAGATGGGCAGGTTAGGCTGGATCAGGTAGGTCGCGCGGCGTTGTGAAGTGGGTCAGGATGCCGGTTGATAGCTCTGCCCATGGCTGGGAGACGCGCAATACGGTCGTAGCGCCAGTCGGATACATGCCAAAGCGTTCATCATGGGCAGGTGTTTCTGCCAGTTGCGAGGCGAGTTCGCCGATGCCCGGGTTATGACCAATGACAGCAACAATCTCTCCAGTTGAGGTGCGCAGCGTCGAGAGGATCGCAGCAGGTTCCGCAAGGTAGAGGGCGCGGTCGACGGTTGTGGGTGGATTGCCCGGAAGCTCAGCTGCGATGCCAGCCCAAGTTTCTCGCGTGCGCAAAGCGTCTGAGCAGAAGACCTGATCCGGGATTAGTGCCTCGCCCATGAGGAAAGCGCCAAGTCGCGGCGCGGCGCGGCGCCCGCGTGGGTTCAGCGGACGGGCGTGGTCGGATTGATTTGCGGACCAGTCCGACTTGCAATGGCGGATCAGGATCAGCGTGCGGCTCATTTGTGGAACTGCTGCATGTGGTAAGCTGATTGCGCTGGGTCCCGGGGGTATTCCTGGCTGACGGGGCAGGCGCGACGGGCCTTACAGCCGTTTTCCATGCAGTCGACCCCTGCGGCCGTGTCAAGGAAGGCGTGGCAGGCTGCGGTGTCATAGCCGTCCTCTGACAAGGCATCGACGGGGCAGGCGGTTTCGCAAGGGGCTGAACACAATAGGCAAGGTGTGAGACGCGGCGGCGTCAGCTCGATCTTTTCGCGCAGCGCGAGCGCGCCCCGGAATGAAATCATTAGACCTTGGTCATTATGCACCAGAAGCGAGACCGGGCTGGAATGGATGCTGCCGGATTTTCGCGCCCAGTCGATGAACGGATGCCAGGGTGGGCCGCCGAATGGGTAAAGGGTGGCTGCATCGAGTTCGTCCGCGATTTGATCGATAACTCGGGTCGACCAGCGGTTCATCATGTCGGGTTGGCCATCGCGCGCCTCTGGCTGCGTTTGAAAATACGACCAGAAGCCCGGTTCAGCGGGTGCCAGAAGAACCAGCGTTCCCGTGCTTTCGGGCAAACCATCCTCAGGCTCGGGGTGGAAGGCGCCCACAATGCAAAGGTGATGGGTGGCGGCGGCTTGGGCGATGGCTTCATAATCCATCGCGTTACGCCCGGATCATAGAGCCAGCACCGTGTTCGGTGAACAGCTCAAGCAAAACAGCGTTTGGGACGCGGCCATCGACAATCGTGCAGGCCCGGACGCCAGCGCGCACGGCTTTGAGCGCGGTTTCCGTCTTCGGGATCATCCCGCCGGCGATGGTGCCATCGGCCGTCATCGCGTCCACGTCATCGGCGGTCAGTTCCGTCACGACCTCACCCGCTGCATTCTTGACGCCCGCCACGTTGGTTAGCAGCAAAAGGCGATCCGCCTGAAGGGCGGCGGCAATTGCGCCCGCGGCTGTGTCGCCGTTGATGTTGAAGGTCTCTCCATTGTGACCGAGGCCAAGGGGTGCCACGACGGGGATCATGTCATCCTCGAAAAGATTATTCAGCACTGCTGGATCAACGACCGTGGGCTCACCAACGAAGCCCAGATCAGGGTCCGCTGCGTCGCAGGTCATCAGGTTCGCATCCTTCCCCGAGAGGCCAACCGCGCGGCCCCCTTCGGCATTGATCGCTTGTACAATCCGCTTGTTCACGCGGCCCGACAGCACCATTTCGACAATCTCGACCGTGGCGGCATCAGTGACGCGCTTGCCGTCCTTGAAGGTGCTTTCAATGCCGAGCTTGGCGAGCATGTCGTTGATCATCGGGCCACCGCCATGCACCACCACGGGGTTTACCCCCACCTGACGCAGAAGCACGATGTCACGCGCGAAACTCGCCATCTCGGCATCGTCGCCCATGGCGTTGCCGCCGAATTTGACGACAATGACTGCGTCATTGAAACGTTGCAGGTAGGGCAGCGCCTCGCTGAGCGTGCGGGCCGTGGCAAGGTAGTCGCGGGTCATCTGTTTTCTCATGGAACAGGGGCCTGACAGGATCGATTGATCCTGAATAGGCGGGTGGAGCCCGGGTGTGAAGCGGATTTGCCATGCTGCGAGGAGGGGCGGTGCCCCAAGGAGCGATTGAGGTGCCGCTAAAGCGTAGCGATCGTGGCGCGGAGCGTGGGGATGCCGTCGGCTTTTTCCGAAGAGGTCAGGATCATCTCAGGGAAAGCCGCAGGGTGCTTGGCTAGTGCCTCACGCGTGCGTTTGAGCGACGTTTCGCGGTCCTTGCCCTTCACCTTGTCGGCCTTCGTCAGAACCACCTGGAACGGCACCGCAGCCACGTCGAGCAGTGACATGATCTCATCATCGACTTGCTTCGCGCCATGGCGCGCGTCGATCAGCACGAAGGCGCGGCGCAGGGTGGCGCGGCCTTGTAGGTATGCTTTCAAAAGCGCCTGCCATTGTTGGACCACCGGAAGCGGGGCTTCGGCGTAACCGTAACCCGGCAGGTCAACGAGGTAGTGGCTGTCGGTGAGTGTGAAGTAGTTGATCTCTTGCGTACGCCCCGGGGTGTTGGATGCGCGTGCCAGGCCCTTGCGGTTCGTCAAGGCGTTGATGAGTGTGGATTTCCCGACGTTGGAGCGGCCTGCAAAGCAGACCTCTGTCCGGTCAGCAGGGGGGAGGCCGTCCATTGCCACCACGCCCTTCAGGAACTCGGCACCAGAAGCGAAAAGCTTGCGTCCACGCTCTTTGGTGGCGTCATCGGGTTCTTCGGCGAGAGGAAAGGGAAGCGTATTCATGCGAGCGTGACCGTGTCGCCATTGCTGAGCGCGCCGCCGGTACGAACCATCGCATAGACGCCGAAATCCTGATGCCCCCAGCCGTCTTCGAGCGCCCGCAATGTGTTTGCATCGCGCTTGCCTGTTGCTGGGTTTGCCTCAGTCGCGCGGCATCTGGTGATGCGTTCGACGACCTCTAAGCGCACGTCGCCGATGGCGAGGGTTTTGCCGATCAGATCGAACTCTTCCCAAGTCGCCAAGCCGTCCACAATCAGGTTGCCGCGAAACCGGCGAGGGTCGAGGGTTTGGCCGAGCTTCTCGCCTAGTGCGCGGAGGGAAGAAGGATTCAGGATTGAGATCGACGCGAAGGGTGCATCGCTCATGCCTTCCGGCGGTGACTTTACCACGGCAGCAGGGGCGGGGCGGTTTTCCGGGTAAATTGGAGCGAGCCATTCGAAAAGACGCGCCTGATCCTTTACCGGATCGATTGTGAGATCGGGTCTGTCAGGGTGCGACAGATGCAGGACGTCGCCGTTTATGCCCGCTGTGACGGCCATGAGCGACGGCCCCTTTGCACCACGTAGGAAATTGCGACAGGAGCGCCAACCATCGGTCGCGTCGCCCCCTGCTTCCAACACGGCCCACGCGCGATCCAGTGGGAGAGGGAAGTCTGCGGAAAGCTCAACCGTTTCCAGCGGTTCAGCGCCGATTCCTTTGATCGGATACCGCCAGATCTGGTCGAGCGTCCAGCTCATCCCTCACCCTTTGGATTTCGGGCGAAGCTTTTGCGGATGTTCCCGAAGACGTCCGGTTTATAACCTTGGCTGCGCATGATCAGGTACTGCTGGCTAAAGGTCAGCGTGTTGTTGGCGATCCAGTAGACCAGCAAGCCCGATGCGAAGCTGCCCAACATGAACATGAAGACCCATGGGAGCCATGCGAAGATCATTGCTTGCGTGGCGTCGGTGGGCGCCGGATTCAGCTTTTGCTGCAGCCACATCGTAATGCCGAGCAGAATGGGCAGAATGCCGATGAAGATCAGCGCCATGATGCTTTCGGGCTCAGGAGCCGCATTGGGAAGCAAGCCGAACAGGTTAATGATAGACGAGCTGTCTGGTGCGCTCAGGTCGTTGAGCCATCCGAAGAACGGCGCGTGGCGCAGTTCCAGCGTGACGAAGATCACCTTGTAGAGCGAGAAGAAGATTGGGATTTGCAGCAGGATTGGTAGACAACCGCCAGCTGGGTTCACCTTATTTTTCTTGTATAGCTCCATCATGCCGCGCTGCAGTTTCTCGCGGTCGTCTCCGGCGGATTCCTTCAGCTTCTCAATCTCTGGCTGAAGCTCTTTCATCTTCGCCATCGACACGTAGGAGCGGTAGGCCAGCGGGAACAGGATTGCCTTGATGATAAGTGTGAGCGCTATGATCGAGATGCCCATGTTGCCGATCAGGCCATTGAGCCAGTGCAGCAACCAGAAAATCGGCTTGGTCAGGAAGTAGAACCAGCCCCAATCAATCGAGTCGATGAAGCGCGCGACTTCGGGGCGGTTCGGGTCTTGTTCCGCGCCGAAGAGGGAGGCAATAAAGCCCGGTTCGGCGTTTTCATAGAAGCGAATGACTTCGGCTTCCTTGGCGCCGGCGAAGAGTTGTGTCGTGACTTCGGCCGTGGTCCCCGGTTCGATCGCCATGAATGGCAAGCGCGCCTCGGTTTGGTAAATATCGGCGGAAGGGACGTATTTGATGACAGTCGTGAAGGCTTGCCCATCTTCCGGGATCAGGGTCGTCATCCAGTATTTGTCTGTGAAGCCGATCCAGCCGTTCGCTTCTACGTCGACCAACTCTGCCGGGGCCCCTTCGCGTGCGATCTGGTCGAGATCAGGCAGGTCGTCATAGCCGATCTCATCCAGAGTTCCGTCAACCTTTCGCACAACGCCTTCGTGCAGGATGAAAAAGTTCTGCAGGTCCGAGGGCAGACCGTGGCGCGCGACAATGCCGTAGGGGGCCAGATTGACCGCCTCGCCAGTGGTGTTTTCCACGGATTGCGTGATTTCGAACATGTAGTTCTCGTCAATCGCGATGGTGCGGCGGAAGATCAGGCCGCTGCCATTGTCCCAGCTCAATGTTACTGGGCTATCTGGGGTCAGTGTCTCGCCACTCTCAAGTTCCCATGGCGTGTTGGAAGTTGGAACGTCGTCGTAGGTCATGCCCGACGACGGACGCCAGCCGTAGAGGGCGTAGTAGGGATCGTCGCTGCCTACTGGCGCAAGCAGGCGCACAATTTCGTCGCCGCCGACTTCAGTGAAATAGTTGCGGAGCGAAAGATCGTCGATGCGGCCGCCAAGAAGCGAGATGGAACCTTCGACTGAGGGAGTTTCGATCGGAATACGTGCAGCCTCGGCGAGCGCGACTTCAACGGGCGTACCTTCGTCGCCGGCGGCAACTTCCGTGCCAGCTTCCTCAACTGGCGGGATCAACGCGATGTCGGTGTCGCCAGTGGCCGGACCTGCGCCCGTTTCAGCCGAAGGCGGCAGCGCGTTGGGGTCTTCCACAGGCTCTGGCGGTGGGAAAAGAAGGAACCACACAAGAATGACCACAAAGCTCAAGCCCGTGGCGAGGATCAGGTTTCTGTTCTGATCGTCCATTTCGGTGATACCTCTCCGCGCGTCTGCCCTTACATAAAAGGCTTTTGGGCCCATCCAAGGGGGGAGGGGCCAATCCAACGCGGTTCAACAGAACGGGCGACGGAAGGTCAAGGGGCGAAATAGGCGCGGGAGCCTTTGATTTCGACGCGGATTTGCCTGATTTCACGCAAATAACCTGGCGATTTGGGCTAGCTGGCGCGTTTGCTTTCCAAGCGGATTGTTTTCCCTGAAGCGGCGCGTGCACGCACCCAGTCGGCCACTTTGTCTGCCTTCATGGGACGCGCGATGCCAAAACCCTGCAGATGGTTGCACCCCAATTTGGCAAGATGCTCGATCTCCTGCCGGGTTTCGACACCCTTGGCGATCGTCTCCATGTCCATTTCGGATGCGAGGGCCACCATTGCGCGAATGGCTTGATCTTTATGCGTGTCAGTCTCCACCCCCAAAACGAAGCTTCGATCAATCTTCATTCGGGAAACTCCGAAACGTTGGAGCAAAAGCAAGGGAACTGAGCCAAGACCTGCGCTATCAAGATAGATTAGATGCCCGTTAACCTTCAGGGCCGTGAGGTTTGAGATCAAAGCATCGTCCAATTGCTCTTCCAAAACGCGACCCGAGATCTCGATGGCAATCCGCTCCGGCGTAAGGGAATAGCGCTGCGTTTCTGACACAAGAGTTTCGGCCAGCTTTGTATCTTGCAGCTCGGTCACAGACATATTCAGTGAAACAGTGGGCACATGGGCGTCCGCGGCATCCCAATCGGACAAAGCCTTGAGCGCCCGGTGAATGAAGGTCGTGTTCAGCATCCTCATCTGACCCGACGCCTGAACAGCCGGCAAAAGCTCGGCCGGGCCCAACAAACCATGTTGCGGATGCTGCCAGCGCGCAAAGGTTTCAATGCCCGATACGCAACCGGTCCTTGCGCAAACCTGCGGTTGGAACCAAGTGTCGATTGCATTGCTTTGGATGGCTTCTTCGACCTCCCCGGAAAGCATAGAGGTCGTATGTCGTGCGCGACCCATTCCGCTGCTGAAAGCGCGGATCGATCCCCGCCCCTGCAATGTTGCCTCTGACAAGGCAGCCTCAGCAGCCTTGAAGGTTGCCTCTGCCATGTTCGAAGCTCGCCGCCGGATTGAGGAGTGGCCAATGGATCCGGTCAATCGAACAACTGTCCCATTCAGTGCTAGCGGTTCCTTGATCGCGTCGGACAGGCGCGATGCGATCATGTCGCGTAGACCCAATCGGGCGGCTGACATCCCGGCCAAAACAACACCAAACCGCGCGTCTCCCAGCTGGAAAATTTGATCCCCTGCGCGCAGGGCGGTCTTTAACCTATCTTTAATGCGCGCAGCGATGCCTTGTGCAGAATCGTGTCCCCAAGTATCTGCCACGTCGGCCCACGCATCCACCTGGATCAACAAGCACACGGTATCTTTGCTATCGTCACTGCAAATTCTTGCCAGGGCGTCTATAAGACCTGCTTTCCCTGAAAGTGGTTGTTCTGACCCGGTTGACGCATAGCGTCGATCCGGTAGGACCAAAGCCAAGGCTAGCAGAAGCGAAAGCCCGAGAGCTGTGACTAAGGCGATATTGTCGAAGCCGAACCAATCGGCTGCCAGCACGAGAAGCGGGTAAAGCGCGAGGAGTTCGATCCGGCCCAATGTGGATCGGGCACGGTACCCGATCCGCTCCACCGCCCCATTACCTGAGTCCGCCATTGCTACCTGTCCCCTTCAACGTGCGCGCTGAAAAGCTAGCGCAACTATCGTTTATGGGGCGTTAAGCAGAACAGGCTCACAGGGCGCTATCGTCTAAACCTTTAGGAAAAATCCGGGCAAAGTCGAAAAGTGCGGGATCCAACAGATGCGAGGGTCTCGCGCTCATCAGGGCCGAGAACATCTTGCCGCGCCGTCCGGGACTACGAGCCTCCCATTCATCCAGCATTCCCTTGATTTGTTGGCGTTGCAGGCCGTCCTGGGACCCGCAGAGATCGCATGGGATGATGGGATAGTTCATCGCCTGCGCGAAGCGTTCGCAATCCGCTTCGGCCACATGGGCCAACGGACGAAGGACCATTAGGTCACCTTCGTCGTTGACCAGTTTCGGCGGCATTGTCGCCAGTTTTCCACCGTGGAACAGGTTCAGGAAAAAAGTCTCGAGGATGTCGTCGCGATGATGGCCAAGCACCACGGCTGCGCATCCTTCCTCGCGCGCAATGCGGTAAAGGTTGCCGCGTCGCAGGCGGGAACAAAGCGCGCAATAGGTGCGCCCCGCGGGGACCTTGTCCATGACGATGGAATAGGTGTCTTGGTATTCGATCCGGTGCGGTACACTCATGCGTTCCAGGAAGTCGGGAAGCACGGTCGCGGGGAAGCCTGGCTGCCCCTGATCGAGGTTGCAGGCGAGGATGTCGATAGGAAGAAGCCCGCGCCATTGAAGCTCCGTCAGGGCCGCGAGAAGGGTGTAGCTGTCCTTGCCGCCCGAAAGGCAAACCAGCCAGCGGTCGCCCTTGCGTACCATGCCATAACGATCAATCGCCTCGCGTGTGTCTCGGATGATGCGCTTACGGAGCTTCTTGAACTCCGTCTTCGAAGGCGCGCCATAGAACAGCGGGTGGATGTCATCTGAGTCTGAATCGAGCATGGACGCAGGTAGGGCGTGGAATGTCTTTGGGTCAAGGCCAAGCCACAAATGGTTTGGTTACTTTAGCAAACCCGTGGCAGGCTATTCGCATTTCTTACTCTATTTCAGAGGGGCTATTTACCATGCCTTTGCATTTCTTAACTCGGCGCACCTACAACGCAACTGAACATACGTTCGGAACCAATCGAGCTGGTTTGACCCGCTATGTCCGCATTGGGCAGCCAACCTCCGTCATCAAACCGGATGCCTTCCGTAGCGCGCAGGATTGGGCGAGCGAAGTTGTTGCCGAAGCCAATGGCGGACCGATCCTGTGCTTCGTGCACGGGTTCAACATGGTGCAGCTTGAGGTTTTGGAGCGGCTGCAAAACATCCAATCCCGGTTGGACGCGGCACAATTTCCGGGAGCGGTGATCGGCTTTGATTGGCCGAGCAAAGGCGAAGGCCTGCTTTATGGCACCGACCAAAGCACAGCGAGGTGGGTCGCGCCTTATCTCGTGACCGAAGGTTTGGCCTTATTCATGAACCTCAACCCGCGTCCCAAGCTGCACGTATTGGCCCATTCGATGGGGGCCGAAGTCACATTGCGAGGGTTTTCTGCCGTGGGTGACGCTGGAACGGTTCCATGGGGTGTGGACGAGGTCGCATTCGTAGCCGCCGATACCAAGGCGCGATACCTTTCCAAGGGCACAGGTTTTGCGAAAGTGATGCGGGATCGATCGGCGCGTTTGACGAACTACTACAGCAATCAAGACCAAGTTCTTGCTCTGTCAAACAACGTGCCAGGCAATGGAAACCGGCTTGGGTTCTACGGGATGAGTGAGTTGAAGGAGGCCGAACACGTCGACGTCTATTGCGGTGCGCGCTATGCGAACACGATTCCCAAGCCGCCGCCACCGCCCGTCGGCCCAAATCGCCACAGTCATACTTGGTTTTTCGACGATGCGCCCGGCTTCATCGCCGATTTGAAAAGTACGCTCAGCGGAACGTCTTCGGACCAGATGGGGGCAACGCGCGGTTTCGTGCCGGGCACAACCGATCAGGGACTGAAGTAGCTTTTCAGTCAGGCACGTTGTCGATGCCGGACCCGCCCCATGGGTGGCAACGGGCCACGCGGCGGGCTGCGAGCCATGTGCCTTTGATGGCGCCATGTTTCCTCAAGGCTTCCATCGCATAGGCGGAACATGTCGGGTGATAGCGGCAGTTGGAGCCGAGCCAAGGGCTGATTGCCACACGGTACAGGCGCAATGGTAGCGAGATAAGGAAAGCTAGCGGCGTCATTGGTGGACCTTACGGAGTGCGCGGGACAGGTCGCCCTTCATTTCAGCGAAGTCCCGGGTGGCTGTCGCATCGCGTCGCCCTATCAACACGTAGTCCCAACCGTCCTGTCCTTCGACGGGCAAGATCGCGCGTGCGATTTCGCGCAGACGGCGTTTGGCGCGATTGCGGGCGACGGCATTGCCGACTTTCTTCGAGCAGGTGTAGCCGATGCGGATGCCCTCGGCCTCCCCGTCACTGCGTTTGCGTGCCTGAAGCAGAAACGCAGGCATCGGCACACGGCGCGCAGAGGCGGCCTTCAGGAAATCTGCACGCTTGCGCAGCGTTTCAACAGAAAAAGCCCCCGTCGAGGCGGCGCTCGGCGGAGGCATCATCTTGGACATGTCGGTCCGATCAGGCGCTGAGCGACTTCCGACCGCGGGCGCGGCGGGCGTTCAGGATCTTGCGGCCAGCTTTGGTTGCCATGCGTGCACGGAACCCGTGGCGGCGCTTGCGGACCAGGTTGGACGGCTGGAACGTGCGTTTGGACATTTGTCTCGCTCCGAAGTTGGTTGACCGGAGGGCGCCGGATGCGCACCTCGAACGGTGTGGAAACTGTTGAAGCCCGGCCAATAGGGAATGGCTGGGGCGAAGTCAACAAAGCGAATGGCCTAGCCGACGGAATTTTCTGCTTCTTCGAGGGCGCGGGCCAGATCATTCAGTTGATGCTCCGCGAATACCCTTATGCCAGCGGTTTTCAACCGTGCAGCGACGACACCTTCACCTTCATGGGTCTGACCATTGAAGTCGCCCGAATAGACTCGGGTGGACCCGCAGGACGGGCTGCCGTCGGTCAGCAAAGCAAAGCGACATCCGTTTTCCTGCGCTGCTTCAAGGGCCAGATCCGCGCCATTCACAAAATCCGCCGTCATATCGAGGCCGTCTTTGTCATAAACAGCGCCGCGCCCTCGTAGGACAGCTTCAGCCGTCGCGCCGGGTGCGATTTCAGCCGGAGCGCGCGGTGTGGGAAGGCCCGCGGCCATCTCAGGGCACAGGCTTATCAGTCGTCCTTCGGCCCGCCACGTGGCAAGCAACTGATCGTCCAAACTCTTGGCTTTGCCGTCATATCGCACGCGGGCGCCCATCAGGCAGGCACTGACCAGAACCTTTTCCACGCGACCTCCATGGAACTGAAACATCTCTTTGCCCGTTTGTTACGGCTTTTCGCGGGAAAGGTCACAAAAACCTGCGTTCGCGTCACGTCCCATCACTGCCGCGTGAGGGGGTATATCGCCCTTGCGCGGGATAGCGCATCTAGGGTCCAACTTACGGGACAAGGAACTTTTGGGATGTCGGACAGCGTGTCGGAACCGCAAAACACTGGGCTGGGGCGTTATCTGCCATTGGCCGTGATCATGATTGGTGCGGGCCTCGCCTACTACTTCTTCCGGGATTACCTCAGCTTTCAGGCGCTGGCGGACAACCGTGAGGCGCTGATTGCCTTCCGGGATGCCAACTATGCGTTGACTGCTGCCGTGTTTGTATTGGCCTACGCGCTGATTGTCGCGTTCTCGCTTCCCGGCGCCACGATCGCCACTTTAACGGGTGGTTTTCTGTTCGCGACCTTCCCTGGCGCGTTGTTCAACGTCGCCGGCGCCACGGTCGGGGCCACGGCAATCTTCCTTGCGGCGCAAACCAGCTTTGGTGCGGGGCTGGGTGCACGGCTCGAAGGATCTGAAGGTCTGACGAAAAAGATCAAGGACGCCATCGATGAAAATCAATGGTCTGCCCTATTCCTGCTGCGTCTGGTCCCGGCTGTCCCGTTCTTCATGGCAAACCTGATCCCCGCTTTCCTAGAAGTGCCACTTCGCCGGTACGTGATCACGACGTTCTTCGGCATCATGCCTGGCGCGATTGTTTACACGTCAGTGGGTGCGGGTCTCGGCGAAGTATTTGCGCGCGGTGAGACTCCGAACCTCGGCATCATTTTCGAGTCTCAGGTGTTGTTGCCGATCCTTGGTCTGTGTGCTTTGGCGGCGTTGCCGGTCGTGCTGAAGATCGTGCGCGGTAAGAAAGGGATCTGAACCCATGGCTGTTATTGAAACTGATATCTGCGTCATCGGCGCGGGATCTGGCGGGCTGTCGGTTGCCGCAGGCGCCGTTCAGATGGGTGCGAAGGTCGTCCTGCTTGAGGGGCACTTGATGGGTGGCGATTGCCTGAATTTTGGGTGTGTCCCTTCCAAGGCGTTGCTGGCAGCTGGCCACAAGGCCCATGAAACCTCACATGCTGCGTTCGGCGTTGAAGGTCACGACCCTGCACCTGACTACGCGGCCGCAAAAGACCACGTCCGCGCGGTGATCGAAGAGATTGAGCCGGTGGACAGCCAGGAACGGTTCGAGGGCCTTGGTGTCCATGTGATCCGCGAGTTCGGGCGCTTCATTAGTGAGACCGAAGTTCAGGCTGGTGACGACGTCATCAAGGCACGTCGGTTTGTGATTGCGACTGGGTCACGTCCGTTCGTGCCGCCTATTCCCGGCCTAGATACGGTGCCCCACCACACCAATGAGACTATCTTTGACCTGCGCGAACGGCCCGATCACCTGATCATTATTGGCGGCGGTCCGATTGGTCTTGAGTTGGCGCAAGCCCATCGTCGCCTTGGCTCGCAAGTCACCGTGCTCGAAGGCGACAAGGCGATGGGCAAGGATGATCCCGAAGCCGCAGCCATCGTTTTGAAGAATTTGCGTTCCGAAGGCATCGAAATCGTTGAGGGCGCTTTGGCGTCTCAGATCACCGGAAACGAGGGTGCAATAACGGTCGAAACCAAAGACGGAGGGAGCTATCAGGGAACGCATCTTCTGGTCGCAGTCGGGCGGCAAGTGAATGTCGAAAAGCTCGATCTTGAAAAGGCGGGCGTTGATTATGACCGCCGCGGCGTGACCGTTGACGCGGGCTTGCGCTCAACAAACAAGCGCGTCTACACCGTGGGTGACGTGGCGGGTGGTTTTCAGTTCACTCATGTCGCAGGCTACCATGCAGGCGTGATCATTCGGCCCATGCTGTTCGGCCTGCCCGCCAAGGCGCGAACCGATCACATTCCTTGGGCCACCTACACTTCGCCGGAACTGGCGCAAGTCGGCCTCACGGAGGCGCAAGCCAAAGAGCAACATGGCAACAAGGTCTTCGTTGCCAAAGCCGAATTCCATGACAATGATCGCGGCATTGCGACTGGTCAGACCAAAGGGTTTGCTAAGGTAATGGTCGTGAAAGGGAAGCCTGTCGGGGCAACGATTGTTGGCCCGCAGGCGGGTGAACTGATCCAGGTCTGGTCGCTCGCCATTGCCAGCAAAATGAAGATGAGCGCGGTCGCCGGCATGATTGCGCCATACCCGACACTGGGGGAGATTAACAAACGGGCCGCAAGCGCGTATTTCTCTCCCAAGCTGTTCGAAAGCGACACGGTGAAGAAGGTCGTGCGCTTTGTGCAGAAATTCGGTCGGCCCTAGGGGGACGGTCACGCAACTGGGCCATTGGTCCATTCGGGGGGCGGCGTTTGGCCAACTCACTTTCAGGGCGCTTTTTGATCCTCACGATCATTTTTGTGATGCTGGCCGAGGTATTCATTTTCGTCCCCTCCATCGCGCGTTTCCGGGAGGACTATTTGCTAGCCCGGTTGGAGCGGGCCCAGATTGCGTCGCTCGCGCTGCTGGCAACTGATGGAATGATCGACGACGATCTCGAATACGAGTTGCTGGAGAATGCAGAGGTCCTGAACGTAGTGTTGCGACGCGATGCTGTGCGGCAGTTGATCCTTTCCACCGATGGGATGGAGCCGATTTCCAACTCGTTCGATTTGCGTGATGCACCAGCGTGGGAGCTTATCCGCGATGCGACGATGCGGATCTTCGAGACAGAGGATCAGAACATTCGCGTCATTGGACAGCCAGTGCGCGAGGCTGGTTTGCTTATCGAAGTCACCATGGAAACTGCGCCACTGCGTATGGCCATGATCGACTACGGGCAGCGCATTCTGGTTCTGTCCGCCGCTATTTCGATTTTCACGGCGCTACTGTTGTTTGTGGCGGTGCGTATCCTGATGGTGAACCCGATCAAACGCGTCGTAGGCTCGATGATGAGCTATGCCGAGGCGCCGGAGGACGCCAATCGCATTATCCAGCCACGAGGATCCGTGCGAGAGTTGCGCAATGCGGAAGAAGCACTGAACGGCATGCAGACGCAGCTGACCTCCCTGCTTCGTCAAAGGGAGCGTTTGGCGCAATTGGGTGAGGCGGTGGCGAAGATCAGCCACGATCTACGAAACATGCTTTCTGTAGCGACACTGGTTGCGGACCGATTGGAAACTGTGCCTGACCCCACCGTGCAGCGCATTGCGCCAAAGCTCATCAAATCATTGAGTCGCGCGATTAATCTGACAGAGGCGACATTGGCCTTCGGACGTGCCGAAGAACCCGCCCCCAAACTCGACCGCGTTCCGCTTGAGCCGTTAGTTGATGATGTTCTCGACAACGACAACCTGGCGCAAGGAGACGGCGACGTTAGTTACACTTCCGAAGTGCCGCGGGATATGGTCGTGCGCGCGGATTCTGAGCAGTTGCACCGTGTGCTATCGAATCTCGTGCGGAACGCACGGCAGGCAATTGCGGCAACCCATCTGCCGGGCGAGGTGCGCATTGCGGCGCATGAAGTCACCGGAGGGTGGTGTATCGAAATTTGCGATACCGGGCCTGGATTGCCTGCCAAGGCGCGTGAGCACCTATTCAAGCCGTTTGCGTCGTCCCAGAAGGCCGGCGGAACGGGGCTCGGTCTGGCGATTTGTTCCGAGATCATCCGGGGCCACGGCGGAAAACTCGACTTGAAGAAGAGCGACGAAGAGGGCACGACCTTCACGCTTTTCCTCCCGGCAGGAATGACCACCTGATTGCCTCTTGCGCTGCCCGATGGGCGGCGTTAAACGAACGCCTCGTGCGCTGGTAGCTCAGTTGGATAGAGTACTTGACTACGAATCAAGGGGTCGGGGGTTCGAATCCTCCCCAGCGCGCCAATTCCTCAAAACCTACAGACCTGATAGAGATTTCTTTGCTCGGTCTCGAGTGGCTGGCTCTTTAGCCGCGCAGGATGTGTGCCCGCAATGTGACGGAAGTCGGCACAAATCTGATTGCGCCAGCGCGCCGAAGGTTTCGCGTTGACGTCAAAGCGGCAGCCATGAAATTAACTTAATTCACTCACACGGACGCCGTGGAATCCGTGAAGTAACGAAGTGATAACCTGCTGCTGGAGACGATTTCCTCATGTGCCAAGTCTGTGCTGTTGTTCGGCCATCTGCCGATGATTGTGTGTTCGCTCTTGACGGTGGCTACGACGCGACGACCATGGGCATCTACACCGGCGAGGACCCGCTGATTACAGAAGCAGCGGATGCAGCAGCGAACACTTCAACGGCATACGCCTTAGGCATTGGTTCGTATTTTCACGGGACGTTGGATACGGCCAGCGATGTGGATGTGATCGCGATCGATGTAACTGCTGGTGTCGAGTATTCATTGGCTGTTGTTGGGATCGGTGGCCTCGGCACTCAGCTCAATGATCCGCGGGTCAGAGTTCTGGACCAGAACGGCAATGTGCTGCTGGATACATCCAATGACCCTGTTGAAAGCGATGACGTCGTCTTTTCAGACGACGGAAATTCCTTCAACGATTACCTTTACACACACCTTTCTGGCACATTGGGCGTAACCGGCACCGTTTACGTTGAAGTATCAGGTTACGATTCTGGCGACTACGGGTTGTCGGTCGTCGAAGGCAGCTTACCAAGCTACGACATTCACATGGGCGCCGGTGCTCTGGTCCGTACAGGCCTCTCGTGGGCTAGCACTGCTGAAACGCCAACAACCGTAACGTGGGCTTTCCGCGAAACCCAAGGCACCAACACGCCCGGCGTTCCAGCAGGCAGTCAGAACCCCGACTCCTTCGAGCAATTTACAGCCGTACAGCAGGCAGCCTTCTTGGAGATCATTGCGTTGGCCGAAGGTGTTTCGGGTTTGACGTTGAACCAAGTGACCGACGGTGGGGACAACTTCTCGGACAATGCTGACATTCTGATCGCAGCTTACGATACGCAGGATTTCTCAGGCGGGTATGCTTGGCTGCCCTCCAACCAGGCCCAGTTCCCTGAGGGTGGCGACATCTGGATCAATGAAGCAGGCGGCAGCAGCGATACGTCTGTGCCAATCGGAAGCTACAGCTACTACACTTTGCTGCACGAGCTAGGCCACGCCCTGGGCTTGTCGCATCCCGCGCTCTACAACGCCGGTTCCGGTGGCTCTATCACCTATGGCAATTCGGCAATCTGGCAGGAAGACACGACCCAGTTTACGGTGATGAGCTACTTCGACGAAAGCTTCACCGGTGCAACGGCACTTGGGCCTGGATACCCTGACACGTTCCTGCTGATGGACATGCTGGCACTGCAGAGCCTCTACGGTGCCGACCTGACCTACCACGCGGAAAACACGACTTACGGCTACAACGCGACCCACGCGAACACGGCATATGACTTCACGTTCAACACCGACCCGTTCTTGACGATTTGGGACGGTGCGGGAAATGACACGATCGATGTGTCAGGCTTTTCCGGCGCCCAAAAGATCAGCCTGGAGGACGGAACGTTTTCGGACGTTCTTGGGCAGACCGGTACGCTTTCCATCGCGATCGGCGCGGTGATTGAAAATGCGATTGGTGGCAGCGGCGATGATACGATCATCGGGAACGCTGTCGGGAACGCGCTGACCGGCGGGGCTGGGGCGGACTCGATTACCGGCTCTGCTGGTGATGACACCATCGTTGGCGGAAGTGGTGAAGACGAAATCGACGGCGGCGAAGATGACGATTTCCTGAACGGCGGCTCTGACGATGACACGCTGCGCGGTGGAGCGGGTGATGACACTCTCGTCGGCGGGAGCGGGGCAGACGACCTTGATGGCGGCGACAATTCTGCCGCAGGCGCGGATGAGCTGTCTTATTCGAATTCCGCAGCGGGTGTTACAGTGAACCTTGGAACCGGTGCTGCTTCAGGGGGAGATGCCACAGGTGACACGATCACTGGTTTTGAAAACTTGTTCGGCTCCGTTCATGGAGATTCTCTGACCGGCGATACCGAAAATAATCAGATCAACGGGTTCAATGGATCCGATACACTGGATGGCGGCGAAGGTGACGACACGCTTCTTGGCGGTCAAGGCGACGATCTGCTGATTGCTGGCGAGGGCGCGGACCTTATGAACGGTGGAACTGGCAGTAGTGATACCAGCGACTATTCCGGCTCAAATGCTGCTGTGACAGTCCAGATCAACAACGGTGGCACAGTGGATGGCGGTTTTGCCACTGGTGACACTGTGGTGACCGAGAATATCACCGGTTCGAACTTTGATGATTTCATCAACGGAAACAGCTTGGGTAATATTTTGAAGGGTGGCAACGGAGACGACACCTTTAACGCGTCTTCGGGCAACGACACCATCTTCGGTGAAAACGGTGACGATTTCATCATCGGCTCACGCGGAGCGGACGTGATTGACGGTGGCGGGAATACTGGAGTGGGCGATACCGCCTCTTACTCGAATTCCGATGCTCGTGTGGTGGTCGACCTGGTTGCGGGCACTGCTACCGGTTCGGGTCATGGAGGAAGTGGCGATACGCTCATCAACATCGAGAACATCTTTGGCTCGCGATTCAATGACGATATCTACGGCGACGACGGAGCCAACGTTCTGAGCGGCTACAACGGAATTGACGAATTGTTCGGCCGCGGCGGAAATGACACGCTTGAAGGTGGCGGTGGTATCGACTCGCTTAACGGCGGTGAAGGGAACGATGTTCTTTCCGGTGGAAGTGGGTTTGATCGTTTCATCTTCGACACGGCCGCGTTCGGGCAAGACACGATCACTGATTTTACCAACAACCGCGAGTTGATGGACATGCGCGGGTCAGGGTTTTCCTTCGCCGACCTGAATATCAGCCAATCAGGCGGTAATACGATCATCAGCGTGAATGGTTCATCCAATACGATTACGTTGGAAGGGATCACCACTTTGATCAACGCGGACGATTTCATCTTCTAGAACGCTGGGCCCGATGAGCGGCCTAAAGGGTGTCCTGAAAGGGGTACCCTTTTCTGTGCTTTTGGTGCCTCAATAGATTTGGGGCTGCGTTGGCCGACCTGCCCGCTGGAGTATCACGCATCGAGAACTCTTGCAGGAACGCCTGCGACTGTGGTTTTGGCCGGAACGTCCTTGGTTACCACTGCCCCAGCACCGATGACTGCGTAATCGCCAACCACAACGCCAGGCAACAAGGTTGCGTTTGCACCAATGTGCACGTGGTTTCCTATTTTCACCGGAGCCTTGATCGGAGGCATTTCTGACAGCAGCTTCCCTTCTTCGGGTTTGGCATTCGTGATCGAATAGACCACAACGCCGCTAGAAATAGCACAATCCTCGCCAATCGAGATGTTGCCCCCGGCTGCCATGGTCGAATGGTGGGAGATATGGGATCCTTCACCGATCGTGAACGTCCCGCCGCCTGGCATGATAATGACATTGCTACGAAAACTTACACCTCTAGCTATTGAGATGTTCTGCGGGCGCGCCAAGACAACGCCCCGCCCAAGATCACGAAATCCGCTGCCTAAGCGAATGTTTGTCAGGATCGCGCGTAATTTGATCTCGGCGCCATACGCTTTCGAGGGAGATAGCACGATGAGTGCGAAACCGACCAAACGTGCGATGAGTTCGATCAAGATTTCAGGCATGAAAATCATCCGAATTCGAAGCATCATTGAGCTCGCTTTCGATCCATTGCGACATGAACGAGCATCAGCAAAACGCAGATGACGAGCGTACCTGCCGCCGCCAAATACTCGTTCGATAGGACGTAAATCGTGGCCGCTCCTAGAAGGAGGACCGTACCAGGGATTGCAACACTCTTGAGAAGCGCCAAGCGGGTGGTGTTGGTCTTCCGACACAGCATTTCAGGTACAATTCCAACGTGAACGAACACATAGAGGCACGTAAATGCGATTGCGATTTGGCGCAGGAGTTGATCCTGCTCGACATCCGTGAAGGTCCAAAAAACCAAAAGACACGCAAAGATCGAACCTCCGGCCAAGAGATACGGAGCATACTTTCCCACCAATCCGCGCCCGTTCAGGATTTTCATCCAGCTTTCGGACAAGGATCTGGCGAGTACGCCAACTGACATGATCCGAAAGATGTCTGCTGCCGTACTCACGTCCCATCCGCTCTGGTCAAGACTATTGCCCAACCAATATCGGAAGATCGGTTCGGCCAGTAGCCAAAGCACAATCACTGATCCGAAACTGAACACGGCTTGAAAGTGGCTGGATTGCAGAACGACCTTTTGAGTCTCCGCCAGCTTCGACTTCGCGTTGCTACTGCCGCCAAAAAGTCGCGCTACCATGGCATCCAAGCCGACGACCAACCCCATGGAAATCTGGCGCTGGTATCCGATCATAAGGAAGACGAGGCCTAGGACTAGCGTTGGACCTTCGCCATAGTTTGCGTTCACAATCAGCGTAGAAAAACGGAGATAGAGGAGGAATGCCACCACAATGGCGAGGTTCCAACCGAAGATCTGACCACTCCAACCCAAATCACGACGCTCGATGGCACTGGGGTGGAATCCAAAGCGTTGGTCAATCCCTTTGGCATAGACCCAAACACCAAACTGGACGAAGACATATAGAGCAGCAGAAACCACGAAAAACGTGTTGGCCTGTACCGCTTCGGGCTGCGCAGCCAACACCCACCAGACAAGCACGGCGGCGGCTAAATCGGACAAACGTTCCAGGCTAAGTGCGATGTTGTATGGGACGATTCTTCCCGTGATCAAAACCGCCTGCAAAGGAGGAGTTGCCAGTGAAGAGATCACGGTTCGGACTGCGCCACTCAACAGCGCCAAACCAAACGTGGCCAACGGTAAATCGCCGATATCAAACTGGTACCGAAGCACCCAAACAATCCCAAAAATGATTACTGCAAAGGCACTAGCGGCGAGGGCAAAGAGGAAACTGACCCAATAGGTCGCTTGAAAGTCCCTGTTTTCGCGACCGTCGTACGACAGCCCAAGCAGCGGGACGATACTCTCCTGCATCACGATTTTCAGAAAGAACGCGAATCCCGTACCAGCGATAACGATTAGGTATACGCTTAGGGACGACGCTCCGATCTCTGCCAACAGTCGGACGGTAAGCAACCCGGCAATGAAGGTCGTAAGCAGCCGCACATAGTTGCTAAGGATGCGGGCGCGGTTGCTCGCAGCATATGGCGCTGAATTGGTGTTCACTTTGGTAGATCGAGCTTGAGGCCTGCTGTGGAGCTGGCCGTCTCGATAGCACATTTGGCATCGAACCGAAGAACATCTTTGCCCTACTACTTTCACTACGGGGCTCGCCGCTGAGCCGACGCAGATTTGTGGCAATCAAACCGCAGTTGGTCGTAGCTGGCACTAAGCTCCGGTCTCGCCTGTTCCGGGGAGGGGGGGGCGTATCCGCAGCGCACCCCAAACCTGACGCGGCCGATATCAAATGTGTGTACACCTGTGCTGCCGCGGCCGTTACTGTGACAGCCTTACCGTTCGGGATTTACTCGGCTGGCTGCGGCCCATCTTGGCTTGGCGCGCGCTGCGCTTTTCTTGTCGGTGTGCATGCGAGCCACCAGACGATCCCAAATGGGATCAGATACCTTACGAGCTTTACCAAACTCCCCGTGAAGTCGGTCATCATCATGTTCATCATGAAGACCCAAAGAATTCCATAGAGGGCAATGCCCAAGAAGTCCTTCGGGGAACGCTCCAACACGAACCTTCGGTACGCCGCTCGACACCAATACCCGAAAAGGTAAGGGATGATGGCGATCCCGAGCCAGCCAAAATTCAGGTATGCCTCGCCATAGAGCCCCGGAGGCACACCAGAAAACGACTCCCGCTGGTATAGCTCCACACCAACAAACCGACCGATACGCACAACTGGTTTGTCCGGCCACAAGGTTCGCGGAATGGGTGCGATCAGAAAAGATAGGTAGCTGCTTCCGTACATGAAGCTGG
This sequence comes from uncultured Roseicyclus sp., assembly GCA_947500415.1. Lineage (GTDB taxonomy): Bacteria > Pseudomonadota > Alphaproteobacteria > Rhodobacterales > Rhodobacteraceae > Gymnodinialimonas. The sequence goes on along the minus strand of CANMRT010000003.1, from coordinate 545,125 downwards.
CTCGTTCAGGGATCTGCGTGACAACTACCGCTGTTTTTCCAACTCCAATGAAGTGTGCGTTGTAGGCGAGAGTGTGAAAGGCGTCGGCAAGTACGAACTGGCTATCGGAAAAACCATGATTGATCCGGCTGTAAGCCTGCCTGCGCAACTCCCCCATGACACCAAGCAGCAAGAAGGCGATCACGGTGAAGGCGACCACTTGGGTCATCGAAACCCGCTTTCGTGCATAGTGCATGACGAGGAGCAACGAAAAAAACAGAAATAGGATTTCGCCGCGCGCGCTTGCGACGAACGGCACCAAGACAGCCAGACCAAACAGACACAGTTGAAAGACCTTACGCCTTGCGGAGAAGCTATGCCGCCGCATGAAATCGGCAAAATAGATAATGGCCGCGACGGCGACGAAGTCCGCTCCGATCCGCAGGTAGCCGAAGCTCGTAGTGTTTCCAGCAACGTCGCCAACTATAAACAACCGTTTTGCGGAAAGGCCGAAGCTAGAGAGGCTTGAAAAAAAGTTGATCTGTCGGAGGTAGAGCGCAGTCAGCGCCAACCCGATTGTCAAAATGATGGTTAGGCCAAGGAAGAGTTTTTGCTGCGAAATCGCAGGAGCTGAAATTGGGCGCAAAAAAAGACGTACTTTGGGTCGACTATGATAACCAAGCCACCATGCCAGAGTGCCCAGATTGATTGCCATCAGTCCGACTGGCAGGGCTTCCTCACGAGTCAGATGCCCCAGCACCTGAAACATTTTTCGCTCGGCATCCGGGTCGTAGATCAACGTGATGCTTCGGATTGTTGTCCCAATCAGTAAGCAGCTCGCAACCATCCAAGGCGGTTCAAAAATATCAACAGCTTTGCCTGTCCGAATTCTGTTCGCGATCGGCAGGAACACGACTAACAAGACCGGCAAGATTGAGAACGTTATGACAAATGCGTTGAACATCAAGCAACGCGAAGCCTTGAGGCGACGGTGCAATCGCCCGACAGTGAGTGATCCCGTTGAGCGCAGGCGGTCGCTATCGTGCAGCCGCTCTTTGGCAACACCACTTCCGATTTAGCGAAGTCACCTATCGGTTCGCTACGGACCACCATTTGATGTCTTGTGTTGGTCACTTAGATCCCTGCCGGCGTTGGCACCTTGCACTGGCCATGACCAAGCTTCGTTCAAGAGTGAACGCCATCATCCTGAAAGCTGCTTTGCACTCGCACCGCATGACCAAGTGTACAGTAGACCGTACAAAACTCACAACCAAGCCGTCAGCGTCAGCGATTGATTGCCTTGTCCGCCATTGTCACGATGTCGATTTCGCCTCTGTCGCGCATTCGTGCGACCTTCGAAATCAAAGAGATCGAATGCTCAAGCAACCCGGGCGTTTCAGCCAAGTTGAAGGGGTGTAGCCAAATATGGAAATCGCCTTCATCTCGTGCGGCTCGTCGTAAACCAAGACGGATTTGTCGGTCGATCAAGATCTTGCGAACCCGCCAATCGTTCCTGATACCCCAAACATAGAGCATCGATCCGGTTTCACAGTTCAGACCACGCGGACCTGCGGATAATTCAGAGGCTGGCGTGCTGCCTGAAAGCATCTCAATTAGCTTGCCCAACCGTGTGCTTGGACGGCGAGGTGCTGTTCGAGCGATTTGGAACCCTGCGCCTCGCAACACCTCCAGGTCTGAATAATGGTTCAGCGGATAGACGAAAGCGTTGGGCGTCACGTCGAATTTCTCAAGCGCCGCAACCGACTGCGCTGCTTCAATTTCCTTCGCCTCAACAGAGAATCCGGGCGTCGACCAACGACAGTGTGCAAATGTATGGGACCCTATGTCCTGTGGCGTTCTGGTGTTTAGCACCATCTCAAATAGATCACGCCCATCGTGGGTCTCACGCTCCGACCCCGCAACGAATGCGCGCGTAGCGGTTTTTATCGGCTCTGGCAGGTGGCCCAAGTCGCTTGGTCGGGGCGGATCAATCATCGCCCCTACAGTTGCCCAAGTCAGCGATACCTCGTGATCTTCCAGAGCTTTTAGGAATACGGGCAGGACGTTTCTAAGCTCACGGTAGACTCCCGCCGCTTCCCGGCGTCGCCAGATTCCATTTTCGATAGAGCCCCAGCCCAGCTCAAAATCAAGACTGATGGTAAACTGTCCCATATCTAGGCGATCACCTCGTAGCCTCGCTCGGTCAACCCATGCCGCAGAACTTCGGTGAGTTCGTCCCGTACAGCTTCCGGGAGGCGCGCGATACTACGGTCATTTTGATTGTTTAGGTGATAGGTGCGTGACCCAACGGTCAACACATCCCCATCCCGGCTCATGGCTGGGATCTCGACGCCCAGTTTTTCGAACACCTGCGTCAAACTCGGAATGGGATCAGACATGATCGCTTCGTAGGTTAGATGAACATCTCTTTCAGGATTGATCTGTGCAGAGATTTCCTGTTCGAAAGCTAGCCATTGTTGTGCGACCATTGACGGTGGATATGTTGAGCCGACCTCAGCCGCCGCAGCTCCTTGCGGAGCGGAACGGCGCAAGACGCCCTCACAAACTGCGTATCCATTTCGTGTTATCGCAACAAATTTAACTTCCCCGAAATGGCGGGCCAACCAACCCATACGCGTGGTGTGATCGATCGATTTTTCCAAGAAAACCCGCGCATTCCTGTTCCACCAGGGCGCCCAATCTCTCTTGGCTTGCGCCACGAGCTTTGAGGCATCGTCGTGTGACAATCTCCAATGTTGTCGAAAACGATACATCATCCGGGGCCATTCCGACCGCTCCAGATCCGGAAACGCAGATGTTAGTTTCACACCCTCGAACGGCAGCGTCGAAATGGCCGGATGCGCTTCGAGAATTTCACGCAATAGCGTCGTGCCCGAATTGTAGCACCCCACAAGGAACACCCACGACTCCGGTTCGCGTGCTTCGAAGAAGGGCACCACGATGCGCCTCACCCAAGGGCGTAGGTAGAGTTTTATTGAAACTTCCCGACGCAACCCGCCCCAAAGATTGCCGCCGTTGCGAGCAAGGAAGCGACCAAATTTGGTTGATTGATTGGCATACTTTCGCATGGCTATTTCTTGACCGCAGTGACTTGAACCCAAGCCAGCTCCCCCAGTCTGCGATCAATCCACTCAAGCGCGCGCAAGATGATACTCCTTAATCCCGTCGTAAGTCTGTCTCGATTCTTGGGCTCTAGCAGCCGAGGAGGTTTGCCACTGATTTCTAAAGGTCTAAATAGACTAGTCGATGCAATGTGAGTGATATGCGACTGAGCCATTCCATAGCGCATGTTTACGTAGTTGCGTTGGACCATTGCGTGACGGCCAATTTTCGGAATTATTTGTACAAGCCAGCGCGCAATTCTATGAGGAGTCGAATTTACGCTCTTCAATTCAAAAATCACAATTCCGCCAGGTTTGAGAATTCTGTGAACTTCCCGCAACGTAAACCCTACATCATGATGAAACATTAGATTTCCGATCATTACGAATACGTCGAAGTATTCTTCACCAAAACGAACCGTTTCACGAGGGCCGTGGACACCCTGCATGTCCGCTTTTCGAGCAATCCCAGCAATTGCTGGACTGGGATCAAGCGAAAGAGCATTCTCTGTTTCAAAGCGTTCAGCAAAGATCTTTGTCGTGAACCCATCCCCACAGCCCAAGCCCAGGATCTTGGAGCTTGATGAATTGTTCAAGTGAAGATCGAGCGCGGCAATAGCATAGTTTGCAATCCCTTGCTGAAGTGCAGCTTTGTCATCCCATCGGATGTCCGAGGAGATCTCACCACCCTTGCCGGAAATATCCGAAGTTTTGACAAATATGGCACGATAGGTTTCGCCATTGTCGATGGACTCCAACTGTTCCTGCGACAGGACTCGCTCTCGAACATTTGCGACAAAGTCATCGTGCGACAATCCGCAAGCTCGACAATATGAGGGAGCGCAGGTGGTGATAGAATGGTCCTCGTGCTTGCCAATAGCCGTTGTGATAGCTTCGGACACTCTAAGCGTCGCTTTCTGAGGCCGCGATTGGTTCGTCAATCCAACTCTTGTCGGACTCGTAGCGCAACTTAATGAGTTCAGCGCCAGCGTAGTGGTTGAATACCTCTCGGGCTTCACGATTGAAGCGCCCTTTCCAGTCGCCAACAATACCCTTCCGTACAAATTGCGTTACGTCTTCTTCGCCTGGCTTGCGGCGCGCTTGGTTTTCAAAAGAGTATTCCTGAATTGTCTCGTCGATACTATGATCGTCACCGAGAATCGACACACCAAGAAATTCTAGAATTTTGGCAAGTTCACCTTTTGGGTCGCGTGAGATGCCTTCGTAACTTGTCTCGATATGTCCCGGCTTTTCATGCCATATCGAGACGAAATCACTCCATGAATATCCAGGATAACCACCTTCGAAAGCCCATTCTATAAACCGTGGCAAATAGGTTTCGACATCATACACATCTTTGACGTGAAGTTTTTGAATGACCGCTTGGCTGTATTTCGCACTCGTAATCGGCTTCTCGAACATCAAATGATAGTAGAACGAGACCATCGTGTCGCGACCATCGCGCCATTGCACAATAGTTTTAACGTTTGGACTGACCCGTCTGTAGCAACCGTGAAGGATTTGGCGGCGTAAGTGCGGTAGCCGGTTTCGAGGATAAGGGATTTCAAGAGCGGCCGACAGCATTTGGCTCATCCATGTGCCGCCCGATTTCGGATATTCCGTCAAGACTATGGGCGGAGCAACCGCGTTCAGGGCGCCGCGCGCTATGGCGTGGCGCATCGCGCCGTTCAATTTGAACCACCAGACCTGATCTCGCTGAGTGATGATCACTGGGTTAACGATCCACCGTGTAGAGGCTTTCCTTGGCCGATTGGCCATAGATTTCTGCGAATTTCTGATCAGATACAGTGTGTTGCGGCGTCCAGCCCGCGGGCTTGCGGGCAATCAAGTACCACGTGTCTCGCCAACCGGGGAAAAGCACAGTTGCGGCCTTATAAATTGGGCGAACTTTGGCCGGAAGCTTTTGCAGCATATGATGGACGGTCTTCAACTCTAGGATTTCTAGTCCGAGGTTCGCGCACATCGCCCGTAAGTCACCTTCCACGTATTCACGCTGCGGTCCCCGCCATCGGCCTTGGTACCAGTAGTACAAATCGTAGTTAGGTAGGTTCGTCCGCCCACGCAGGATGTCTAGGCGTTTCCGGATGTTCGCGAGATTGGGCACCGTCGCAAAGAGGTATCCGCCCGTTTTGAGACCCTCAGTTAGAGAAATCAGAAGGTCTCGTGGCGAGTCGTGAATGTGCTCGAGTACATCATTCATCATCACCATGTCGTAGCTTTGTGGTTTCAGCGGTGTGAATTCCTGGCTAAAGGAGATACCCATTTCGCGGGCAAATCCCTTTATTCTTTCGGTGTTATCACCGCGCAAGTGCCAGTCATCTTGCAGATCGTCGACAGCGGTGCATTGGCAACCCAACGCTTGTGCAACTGCGGTCTTGTCACATGGACCAGAGCCCAAGTCGAACAACCGGTCCCCGGGCTTCAAATAGTTTTGAACAGCCGTTCCAACTGTGAGCCAAGGTGCAAGATCGCCTGTGATATAGTCGTCGAACGGAAACGCCGCTTTCACTCGATCAACAGCCTCGCTGGAAGAGGAGGCAATCTGCGTCGCATCGTCTGACATGTCGTCGCCTAGCTATCTTTTGCTGTTTGCGGGGATAAAATCTGTTCAATCAGATCAATGAATGCGGCCCCTGCTGAGGCCCAAGTCATACCTTTCAGGCGACGTGCACCGTTGGCGACAAGATCTTGCCGTAAACCGGGGTCGGTATAGAGGCGCAACACGTGATCTGCAAACTCTTCTGAATTGCCTGCCGACGCATACAAGCCAGCGTCGCCGACACTTTCTGGCATGGAGGTCGTGTCGGTTACGACCGGTGGGCATGACCACGACATAGCTTCGAGGGACACCATGGAAAAACTCTCAACCCGGCTGGTGGAAACCAGGCAAAGCGCGGTCTTTGCGCGCAAGGCTAACGCCTCATGATTCTGAAATCCAAGATACTCAATCCGTTCTGACACACCAAGTGCGCTTGCTTCGGCTTGAAGGTCTTGAAAGCTCGAAGCGCCTTGCCCGCCTGCAATCTCTAACCGCCAATCAATGTCGCTTCGGTTCACAACCAGCTTGGCCAACATGCGTATCAGCGTCGAATTGTCCTTGTGGGGTTGCGCACTTGTCAAAACGAGGATGCGTTGCGATCCGTCGATCACGTGCTCGCTTTGCTGTTCTTGCACTCCATTGCGGTGTCCAATGTAAACGATGGAGGGGTTGTTGATTTGTGGTACCTTGGCCATCGCCAAGTCGAGAAGGTATTGCGACTCCGTGACGTTCGCTGCCGCCAGATGCAGGGCATACGCTGCACGCCAATCACGCAATCGATCCGCAATTTCCCCTTTTTGCCACAACTTTCGAACCGGTCGCTCGAAGCGCAGAACATTGAGGTGGTAGACAACCTGCGGGACTTCGCCAGCCGGAAAATGGTGGTTAATCCCAAGCATCAAGTCTGCCCGTGCCTGACGCAGGGCCGCGGCCAGACGTGTCATCTGCCAAACGAACAGGCGCACATTTCCGCTTTTTCCGATCGGATCTTCTAGTGTCACTCGCGGGTTGTCGTCGAACACCTGCGAAAGGAAAGACTTCGAACGTGGATCGGCGCACCACACAGTGAAGTGGTGTGACCCTTGCCGGCTCATTGCTTCCAACAAGGCACGCGCGACCTGCAGGCCTCCGCCAGGGCGCAAGCTCAGAGCGTTGAAGACGATATGCGCCACTCACGCGCCTCCAGGTCAGCGCTCAAAGAGCTTGGACATAGTTTCGATCACCTTTGATTGCTCGCTTTCCGTCATACCGCTGCCGGAGGGCAAGCACAGGCCTCGTTTGAATAAGTCTTCACATAGACCCGGCCCGACAAAACGTGAGCCTTCGAACACTGGCTGCATGTGCATTGGTTTCCACAAAGGGCGCACTTCGATTTCCGCTGCATCGCAAGCTTCCTGCACTTCATGCCGCGTGACTGGGCCGTCACCACGCAAAGTCATGCAGGTCAGCCATCGTGACGATCTGCGATCCTCGGGTTCCGGCATGAAATCGATGAAATCGAACTTTGAAAACGCAGCAGCATAGCGATCAAAGTGTGCGCGTCGCTTCGCAACCTTGTCTTCAATTTGTTCCAGCTGTCCTACGCCAATCGCGGCACAAACGTTGCTCATCCGGTAGTTGTATCCCAGCTCGACGTGCTCGTAATGAACCACGGGCTCCCGGGCTTGCGTTGAAAGATACCGTGCCTTGTCGATGAATGCCTTGTCGTCGGAAAGCAACATTCCGCCACCAGAGGTGGTGATCATCTTGTTTCCATTGAAGGATAATATCGACGCACGACCGCCCGCGCCGGAGTGTCGCTTGCCATGAAATGCTCCAAGGGCTTCGGCACTGTCGATGATGATCGGAACGTCATATTTTTCACCGATGGCGTCTAGGCGATCAAGATCGCTGGATTGTCCATACAAATCTGTCGGTACAATTGCGGCTGGAAGGCGGTTCTCAGCCTCAGCAACCCTCAACTCTTGATCCAGCAAGTCGCAATCGATGGTCCAGTCGTGGGCCGAAAGATCAAAAAAGACCGGCGTTGCGCCAACAAACGAGATGGGTGATGCCCCTCCGATGAATGTCATGGAAGAGGTCCAGACCTCGTCTCCTTCGCCCACGCCGGACAGTCGCAGCGCCAAATGCATCGCCGCAGTACCGCTTGAGACTGCGACGGCGTGTTTTGCGCCGGTGTAGGCACAGATGTCGGCTTCGAACTTGGACAGCATAGCGCCTGTAGGCGCGATGTAGTTGCTGTCGAAAACCTCTTCGACCAATGCACGCTCACGTCCCGAGATGTCTGGGGCGGACAGAAATATTCTAGTCATGGTGATGGTCCTTGAAACCGAAGGGCACGATTGACGCAATCATGATCTTGATGTCCAGCAACAGCGTGTAGTTGGCAATGTACGTCTTGTTGATCTTGATCTTGTTAGGAAAGACCACATCCCGATACACCGCTTCGGGATCGTCGACTTCGGCCAATTGAACTTCTTCATCGCGATAAACAACCGACGCGAGCCCAGTTATGCCGGGCTTGAGACACAAAACGATTTCGTCGCCACGCGGGAGATTTTCATAGACCTCGCTGACGTCAGGTCGAGGCCCCACAAAACTCATCTCTCCCCTAAGCACATTCCAAAGCTGCGGTAATTCGTCAAGCTTTGCGCGACGGATGAAACGCCCGAAAGGCGTAATACGTGCATCGTTCGTCGTAGTTACGTTGGTTGAGTGTTCAGCTTCCGCCCGCATGGAGCAGATTTTGTAGACTTTGAACGGCTCACCCCACAGACCTACGCGTGTTTGCACGAAAAACGGCTTTCCGGTGCTCGCGCGAGCACCAATTGCGACGACTATCATGAGCGGCAATACCAAGGGCGCAATTGCGATCGCGACGGCCAGATCAAGTCCGCGCTTCAGCACCCGCGACCCATACGGCAAGGCCGGCTGGCGTGCGTTGGTTTCAAGCGGCAAGGTCATAGCCATGCTCCTTCAAGAGCGGTGCCATGATCGCCAATGCTTCTGGTGGCAAGCTCGTACGAACTGCATCGTCTTGTTGTGGGCGAATACGCGCCAATGCATCGCCGATCAGGCTGACATCCAATGCAGGGTCATACCAATGAAGAACCTTTGCCAAGGTCTCATCGGGCGCGCGCACAAGGTCTTCATAGTAGATGCGAATGCTCTTTTCTGGCGTCAGCCCTGAAAAAGCTGCATCCGATGCTGCGACGCAAGCCGCCCATTGCGCGGCACAAACCTCAAGTAGCGGCATTTCTCGCGCCATCGTTTGCATTTCCGGAAAAATGGGTCCCCAGATTGCCATGCGTTTGTCAGTGGATCGTGCCTGGTGAAGTCGGTTGCCCAGAAAACGCAGCCCATATCGTGGAATATCGCTGACGGGTGCGTAACGGAGTTTTTTGTACAGGTAGCGCGGCTCGATCTTGCTGGTCCAACGCTTTGCGGCCGATCTTGCTACATCACGCCCATCTCGAACGAGATACACGTAGCGTGCCTCAGGCAATACAGCATCAACAAAGGGTACGCGCAGCGCATTCGCGCAAGTCTTCTCAACAACAACTTCAGCGCCAGAGGCGCGGGCGAATTTGTCGAAAGCCGCTCGGATCGAGCGTGATACGGACCTACGCGCCATATGCGGTGTAAGAACGTCATCAGGGTGATCCAGGTTGCCGTGCCGCCAAATGAGATTGATTTCATCGCAGGGCCAGGTTTCCCAACCTGGTAAGGCGGTCAATGTGTCCCTGAGGATGTTTGTGCCGGATCGACCTGCGCCAATGATGATCACTTTTGCCGAGGTCATGGATTGCGACCTTTTTCGGCGGTCTGCTGTTCAATCGTTCGGAACAGGTTTTGCCAGTGCACGCGAGCGCTGCTGCGATGGTAAAGGGTACGGGGCGCTTGGCGGAAGTCAGCAGAGCGAATGCGATCGGAAGTCGCGCGCAGCGCGGCGCTCAATTCCTGAGTTGGGCGGTCCCAAGGAAGCGATGAGCCCACGTTGTGGTGAGTAAGGAAATTGGCGAGATCGCTTTCAGCTTCGACCATCGAAAAAACGGGAAGCCCCGCCGCAAGATAGGTCCAGAGTTTGCTCGGGAAGGCGTAGTTGGATAGGCCCGGCGCCAGAGAGATAAGCCCGACATCTTGCTGCAGCAGGAACTCAAAAACTTCAGTTTCGCTCATGTGGTCGCGGAAGGTCACGTTTCGAATGCCATTGGCTTTCACCCGTGCTTGCAACGCCGGTTTGGCTCTGCCATCGCCGACAATCACTAGCTCGGTGTCGTTCGGGTCTAGTCGTGCAAATGCGTCGACCAAAGCCTCCAAGTTCTGAAAACGACCGATGTTGCCCGCGAAAACGAAACGTAGCGCACGCGCATCAGGTGCTGGGCGCAAAGGAACCGTTTGGTCTAGCGCCTCATCCCCAAGTGCGAAATTGCGCAGTACATGGACCTCTTTGGGTGTTGCCCCTCGTCTTTGAAGGACATCGGCCATGTCCGGGCTGATTACGACAGCATGATCGGTCCTGTTAAGGCTGCGTACATCCAACCAGCGCATGAATTTGCCAATTATACCAAGACGCAACTCCCTGTCGGCCACGGAGGTGATTTCAGGATGGATGTCCTGCATATGGTAGAGGAATTTTGCACCCCGTAACTTCGCTGCGCGGCTGAGAAGTGCTGCTTGAACCACCGGCGGCATCGTTCCCGTCCAAACGACATCGCGTTTGCGCCCGAACAGCACGATGAAAAATGCCTTAACAACGAATAGGGCCGCGTTGATTACTTTGGCCGGCCCCATTCCGTTCTCCGGAAGCAACCAGAGGCGCCTGACTGACACTCCGCGCCTTACTTCACGCCATGGCTGCGCAGGAATATTCGCATTGGGTTTGTAGGAAGGCTGCGCGGTGATCATTTCGACATCGTGACCCGCTTCGGCCAGCCAGCCCGAAATCTCTCCCAGCATGGACGCATATGGAGGAGTGTCGGGCGTAAAATATCGATAGGCGATCAGTATCCGCATCTCAGAGCGATTTGCGCCAGACAGTACGGTTGATGTAGTCAACGTAGCTCAAAACAATCCGAACAACCTTATGACTGAAGTTGTCGACGTCATAGTCAGCGACAAGGCGGAAGTGACGCTTCCCGTCGGCGGCATCGCCCGTCACCACGCCGACGGCGCGCAGCACCGCTTCGGGTTTTAGGCCTGACATAATGAGGACGCCTTCATCCATGCCTTCGGGGCGCTCATGCGCTTGGCGAACAGTAATCGCAGGGACGTTTAGAATGGAGCTTTCTTCGGTGATCGTCCCACTATCGGAGATCACGCAAAACGCATCCTTCTGCATCTTGTTGTAATCGAAGAAACCCATCGCCTTCTGAAACTGTACGCGGCTATCGAGATCGTCGCGGCCAAGAGATTGCAGTTTTTTCATCGTGCGCGGGTGCGTTGCCACAATTACCGGCATGTCGTGGGTTTCGGCTAGCGCATTCAGGCTGTCGAGCAGATCGTTAAAGTTCTGCGGGCTGTCGACATTTTCTTCGCGGTGGGCTGAAACGATGAAGAACTTCTTTGGTTCCAACCCGAGGCGGCTGACAACGTCCGACGCTTCGATTGAAGCCATGTGATGCGTTAGGATTTCCTTCATTGGCGACCCGGTTTTGATCACCTTCTCTGCGGGAATACCTTCTGCGATCAAGTAGCGCCGTGCATGCTCGGTAAGCGGCATGTTGATGTCCGATAGGTGGTCTACAATCTTTCGGTTCAACTCTTCTGGAACGCGTTGATCGAAACAGCGATTACCGGCCTCGAAATGGAAAACCGGAATCTTCCGGCGCTTTGCGGGTATGACTGCAAGACAACTGTTTGTGTCGCCATAGAGCAGCACCGCGTCCGGCTTTTCAGCGTCGAATACTTTGTCGGCTTTTGCGATAACCTGCCCGATTGTTTCGGCAGCCGTCTCACCTGCCGCTTCCAAAAAGTGGTCTGGCGTCGGCACGCCGAGATCTTCGAAGAAGACCTGATTCAACTCGTAGTCGTAATTTTGCCCGGTATGCACAAGCACGTGGTCGGTGTGCTTGGAGATTTCCGCGATAACACGACTCAGCTTGATGATTTCTGGCCGCGTGCCAACAATGGTCATGACTTTCAAGGTTATTTTCCTCGGAGTGAAGTGGAGGCCATCAGAGCGTTTCGAGCAACCGCTCGCTGGCGAAAGCGATCTGTTCTTCGGTCAGGCCAATCCATGTCGGCAGACAGATACCGGTTTCGAAACATACTTCGGCGTTCGGAAAGTCTTCGGGCCGGTACCCAAGATGCTTGTAACAGGGCTGTCGGTGGAACGGATAGAACATAGACCGTGGTTCAACACCTGCAGTATTCATGTGTTCCATCGTTTTTGAGGCATCGGGTACGAAGACGATTACCCGGAATGGGATGTAATCGAAGTCTTCGCGGATCGTCATGTACCCGACACTATCGCCTAGGTACTTTTTATAGAGTTCCGCGATCCGCTGCTTTTCTGCTCGGATTGTCTCAATCTTGGACAGCTGTGATAGCCCCAGTGCGGATTGCAAATCGGTCATCCGGAAGTTGTAGCCAATTTCTGGATGAACGAACGTTCCGCTCGATTTCCGGCCCTGATTGCGCAGAAAGGTCATTCTCTCGAAGACGTCGTCGTCGTTCGTGCAGACGTAGCCACCTTCGGCGGTGGTGATGGTCTTGTCCGCGTAAAACGAGAAGGTACCGACATCGCCGAATGTGCCGCAATGCTGGCTTCCGTTGGTGATGAACAGCGCTTGAGCTGCGTCCTCGATGAGGAACAAGTCGTTTGCCTTGCAGTAAGCCACAACATCTTCGGTGTTTGAGCAAGCAGTGCCAAACAAGTGGGCAATCAGAATTGCGCGTGTGTTTGGAGTTAGTTTGATGCGATCAAGATCGATTGTCAGATCGCGAGGTGAGGGGATGTCGACAAAAACTGGCGTTGCACCGACCATCTCAATAGCGTTGGCGGACGCGATGAAGGACACGTCTTGAACTAGCACCTCATCTCCGGGACCAATCCCCAGAGATTTCAGAGCAAGATAGATCGCCAACGTTCCGTTGCTGGCCAAAACTCCGTGTTTGGCGTCAGTGATCGCAGTCAACGCATCACAAAACTCACGCCCCATCGGGCCTTCAGCTATATAGTTCCTCTCGAACACCTGCCGGATATTGTCGTAATCCTTCATGTCCACGAATGAACGGAACTGAGGAATATGCATGTAGGGGGGAGTGCTCATCTTTTCGCAGGTCTTTCAGTCCGAGTGCCTCAAGACAGGGTCTTGTAGAAGTGGCGCTCGGTTGCAAGCGCATCCATCATTTCAGGCCAAGTCGGCACAACAACGCCCGCATCATGCCTCAGCCGAGATCCATCCAGGGTTGGTTTGATCTCGAACTCCTCGTCTGGCACGATTTCCACATCTATATCATGAGCGTCACGCGCAAGGCATAACAGATCGTACTTCGAGATCGGCTCGGGAACCGAAAGTTGGTACAACCCGCCAATTTCCGGATGATGCTCAATCAGATCGCCAACGACACGCGCCATCTCGATTGTTGAAACACCAGTATAGAGCGCACGAGTGAAGCCTTTGATCTTCTTGCCATTTTGCAAAAGGAACCAGTCCAGTAGTTCCGAGTGGACCTCAAGCTCCCGTCCAATAAAAGATGATCGGATGGTGAGGCTGTGGTCATATCGGATCTCTCCCAGTGCCTTGGTTTGGCCGTAGGCATCGCGCGCGGTCGTCACGCTGCTTTCCGTGTAGTCGCCTTCTGAACCGTCGAACACGCAATCCGTTGAGAAGTGGATGATCCTAACGCCGTGCGCCTTAGCCCAGTTCGCCAATCGATGCGGGAAAAGCGAATTCACGGCGATAGCAGTCAGAGGATCGTTCACCTCAGCGCGGCGCTTCGTGATGCCAGCGCAATTCAGAACGACCTGAGGCTTGATCTCTTCCAACTGAGTGAAAACAGCCACGTGATCCGCAACGTCCATACCCTCCACAGTTGTGTGGCCTTGAAACAGGTCATACTGCGAAAACCTTGCCTTTTTGCCATGCAGCACGGGAACCACATCGCTGAAGCGCGCCGATAGTTTTTGCGTAAGCTTGTGGCCGATGAGCCCTGAAGCCCCAAGGATGGCGATACGCATCAAGTCTCTTTCTTGTTTGGCGGGTCGAACACAATGCCTGGCCTAGTGGGTGCGCCCGAGATCCAGGGCGATTTCAGGCAGGCTTGCGAGGAGTTCTTCGATTTGCTGGACTGAGAGCTGTTCGCAATTGTGCGAGTGGTAGTCATTGTACGAACGAGTGTCTGTGTCGCCCTCGCTGAAATAGGCGCCGTAGTTCAGGTCGCGCTGATCCAAGATGATGCGATAGTAAGCACCCATGTCTTCGGAATTTGCTAAATCCTGTGCGCTCGCAAGTGTCTCGTATAGTTTTTCGGCATGACGCCAGCCGATCACTTCAACGGGGTGATCTGGAACGCCAAACAACTGTTTGATCGCCGCGACAAGGTTCTCGATCGTAGCCGCGGGCGCCTTTTTGATGAACAAGTCGCCCTGTCTGGCATTATCGAAAGCGTAGTGGACCAACGCCACGCTGTCGCGCAACGGCATCAAAAAGCGCGTCATTGTCGGTTCGGTTATCGTGATCGGCTTACCGGACTTGATCTGACGCACGAACAAGGGGATCGCGGAGCCACGAGAATACATCACGTTTCCGTAGCGTACGCAGGAAATAGTGGTGTCGGCACCTGGACCGAGTTCTCGTGCAGCCGCCTGAGCCGTCTTTTCCATCATGGCCTTGGACATGCCCATCGCGTTGACCGGAAAAACCGCCTTGTCGGTAGACAGGCAAACAACACTTCGGACGCCTGCCGCAATGCTCGACCGGATCACGTTTTCGGATCCGATAATGTTCGTGCGGACAGCCTCATGAGGAAAGAACTCGCAGCTTGGTACCTGCTTCAAGGCTGCAGCATGAAAAACGCAATCAACACCCTTCATGGCGCGATCAACCGAGTCACGATCACGAACGTCGCCGATGTAGTATTTTACCCGATCGTCACGCAGATCAGCGCGCAGAGCATCTTGTTTCTCTTCATCCCGGCTGAGGATGCAGATCTGCTCAACTCCCTTATCCAGAAGGTCGCGGAGCATGGTCTTTCCGAATGAACCAGTGCCACCGGTGATCAACACGCGATCTACGCGTTTCGGTGACGAATGCTGCGGTTCAACGTTGTTCGTCATGGTGACAAGGGCCTTTGGGCGTAAGCAGTTTTTGGGTCCTAGATGGGTTTGTCCTACTCATCAATCCTTGTTTCCAAAAGTCTGGATTGTCGCGGGAATTTCGCTTGCTCATATTGCTGTGTGCCCGATGCGCGCTGTCGGTAGTGCAGTTGGGCTTCGACAGGTCCCCGATTTCGTCGCGATCCATGCCTTTGAACCGCATTGCGTCCTTGCTTATTCCTTGGAACAAGGCCCTATCTATCGGGCAAGAAGATCCTACGCGGAGCAGGGCATGACGAAACGGGCACTCATCACTGGGATTACCGGACAAGACGGATCCTTCTTGGCCGAACTTCTCCTTCAAAAGGGCTATGAAGTTCACGGGATCAAGCGACGCAGTTCATCACTTAATACTGCCCGGATTGACCACATTTACCAGGATCCGCACGTAGAGCATGCACAACTGAAGTTGCACTACGGTGATCTGTCAGACACCTCCAATCTGACACGCATCATCTCAGAGGTGAAACCGGACGAGGTGTATAACCTGGGCGCTCAGTCCCATGTAGCGGTCAGCTTCGAGTCGCCGGAATACACCGCCGATGTTGATGCACTTGGCACCTTGCGACTGCTGGAAGCCATCCGGTTTCTTGGGCTGGAAGAGAAGACGCGTTTCTATCAGGCCTCGACTTCAGAACTTTATGGCCTGGTCCAGGAAACGCCGCAGCGTGAGGCGACACCCTTTTACCCGCGCTCGCCCTACGCGGTGGCAAAGCTCTACTCCTATTGGATCACCGTGAACTATCGCGAAGCCTATGGGATGTATGCCTGCAACGGCATCCTCTTTAACCACGAAAGCCCACGGCGAGGGGAAACTTTCGTGACGCGCAAGATCACTCGCGGATTGTCTAATATCGCCTACGGGTTGGAGGATTGCCTCTATATGGGCAACATCGATGCCCTGCGCGATTGGGGGCACGCCAAGGACTACGTTCGGATGCAGTGGATGATGCTCCAACAAGACACGCCCGAAGATTTTGTAATTGCGACGGGCAAGCAGTATTCCGTGCGGCAATTCATTGAGTGGTCAGCGGCAGAGTTAGGCATAACGCTCGAATTTAGCGGCAAGGGCGTCGACGAAATCGGCACCGTGGCGGCGGTCGAAGGGGACAAGGCCCCGTTTGTTAAGGTCGGCGATGTGCTGTTACGAATTGATCCGCGCTACTTTCGTCCGGCGGAAGTTGAAACGCTTCTAGGGGACCCATCCAAAGCCAAGCAAATGCTTGGATGGGAACCTGAGATCACCGTGCATGAGATGTGCACCGAGATGGTGCAAGAGGATGTCAAAACAGCTCGTCGTCAGGCTTTGCTTAAAGAGCACGGGCTCGATTTGCCTGTCGCCATCGAAAATTAGGGGCCGGGCGTATGGGCCAGAAAATCTTCGTTGCCGGGCATCGCGGAATGGTTGGGGGGGCGATCTTGCGTCAATTGCAGGCTCGCGTGGATGCTGGTGAGGATCTTGAGCTGGTCACCGCGGGCCGTGACGATGTGAATTTAACGGATCAGGCGGCAACCCATGCGTTCCTTGGCGACATGTGTCCGGACGTCGTTGTTCTTGCGGCGGCAAAGGTGGGCGGTATCCACGCCAACAACACCTTTCCCGCTGACTTCATCTATGAAAACCTGATGATCGAATGCAACGTGATCCAAGGCGCTTTTGCCGCTGGCGTCACCCGGTTGCTGCAACTTGGCTCCTCCTGCATTTACCCCAAAGCAGCCCCCCAGCCGATGGCGGAAGATGCCCTGCTGACGGGCGTGTTGGAGCCCACGAATGAGCCATACGCCATCGCCAAAATCGCGGGGATCAAACTGTGCGAAAGCTACAACCGGCAGCATGGCGTCGATTACCGCTCCGTCATGCCGACCAATCTCTATGGGCCGGGCGACAACTTTCACCCCGAGAATTCACATGTGCTTCCTGCATTGATCCGGCGCTTTCACGAGGCCGCGCAATCGGGGGCAGACAGCGTCACAATTTGGGGCACGGGCACACCGCGTCGCGAATTCCTGCATGTCGATGACATGGCGGCGGCGTCCCTTTTTGTGATGGACCTACCGACTGCCGAATATACTGCAAACACCGAGCCAATGCTGAGCCACATCAACGTGGGCACAGGGCGCGATCACAGCATTTTTGAGATTGCGAAATTGATCGCAAATGTGACCGGGTTCGATGGCGATATTCTGACGGACCCAACCAAACCCGACGGCACCATGCGCAAGCTGATGGAGGTTAGCCGTTTGGCCGAAATGGGGTGGCAGGCGCAGATTGATCTGCATGAAGGGTTAAAATCGACCTATGATTGGTTCGTGTCGCATCAATCCGAGCTGAGAACCTGAGGCAGCAACATGTCTAAGAAAGTGCATCCAGTCATTCTTTGCGGCGGGTCAGGCACTCGGCTTTGGCCGTTGTCGCGGAAGTCCTTTCCGAAGCAATTCACGAAGTTGATTGGAGAGCAGTCACTTTTCCAGACCTCCGCCGCCCGCCTGACTGGTGAAGGATTTGAGGCACCGATGATTGTCACCGGTTCCGATTTCCGGTTCCTGGCACTTGAGCAGCTGGCGGCGATAGAAGTGGCCCCGGCCGCAATCCTACTTGAGCCGTCGGCGCGCAACACCGCCGCAGCCATATGTGCTGCAGCAGTTTCGCTTGAAGCGAAACATGGCCCGTCACTGATGCTTGTGGCGCCCAGTGATCACTTGATCCCCGATGCCGCGCGTTTCATGGCCGCAGTGGCGGCCGCGCAACCTTCAGCGGAGGCCGGCCATATCGTGACCTTCGGTATCCGACCGGATAGGGCCGAGACAGGCTATGGTTGGCTGGAGCTATCGGAACAACCTGCGGCAGATTTCGCTCCGATCCCGCAACCGTTGCGGTCGTTCGTTGAAAAGCCAAACGCCGAAACGGCAGCCCAACTGTTGGAAGGCGGCAAGCACCTGTGGAATGCAGGCATCTTCTTTTTCTCAACGCAGAAAATCCTGGCCGAGCTGGAACAACACGCACCCGACACGTTGGAACATGTTCGCGCTGCGGTCGAAGGCTCTGTGCATGACCTGGGCTTCTGCCGCCTCGACCCAGTGGCTTGGGATAGTTTGCCAGATATCTCGATCGATCACGCCGTGATGCAAAAGACCGATGATTTGGTCGCCGTTCCTTTCGGCGGCGAATGGTCTGACATGGGCGATTGGAATGCGGTCTTGCGCGAGCAGGGCGACGGGTCAGGCGGTGTTGTAACCATGGGGCAGGCGACCGCTTTAGGGTGCTCTGATACGATGCTATTCGGAACCTCCGATACCCAGGAAGTTGTTGGCATC
Source organism: uncultured Roseicyclus sp. (assembly GCA_947500415.1). GTDB lineage: Bacteria > Pseudomonadota > Alphaproteobacteria > Rhodobacterales > Rhodobacteraceae > Gymnodinialimonas. The sequence continues at coordinate 526,827 of CANMRT010000003.1, read as the reverse complement.
GGTCTCGAAAATACAGTCGTTGTTGCGATGCCTGACGCTGTGCTAGTGGCCCATAAAGACCACGCTCAGGACGTAAAGAAGGTTGTTGAACTGCTAGGGGCGAAGGGGGCATCGCAAGCCACGCAATTACCGGTCGATTACCGACCCTGGGGCTGGTTCGAGAGCCTGACGATAGGCAATCGCTTTCAGGTCAAACAGATCTTCGTCAATCCAGGCGCCTCGCTGTCTTTGCAAAGCCATCACCATCGCGCAGAGCATTGGATTGTCGTCGAGGGTACGGCCAAAGTTACCATCGGCGATGAAGTGCGCCTGGTTTCCGAGAATCAGTCAGTCTATGTCCCGCTCGGGGCCGTGCACCGGATGGAGAATCCCGGCAAACTGCCCATGCGCCTCGTCGAAGTGCAGACGGGAAGCTACCTCGGTGAGGATGATATCATCCGGTATGAAGATGTTTACGCCCGCGATTAAGGCGGATTTCTCTAGCAGCCAGCCTTGTTCGTATCCCCTTTGCATCGGGTGGAGGGATTCCGCCGATGCAGGGATTGCTGGTCCGCCGACAAAGCGGATATGGCTAGATCTGGTACTAAAGGCACATGCCAATGCAGGGGGCTAGGGTGCGGCTTTTGAGGTCCATTGTCAGCGTTTCGCGTGCTTGGGGCATTGTCGTGTTCCTTGGGCTGTCTAGCGCATTGGCGCCGCCATCTTTGGCGCAGGACTTTTCCGGCCGGACTGATCGCCCGTCCGTCAATTCATTCGGCTTGCCGGGTTTGATTGATATGCCGTCCGCGGATGCCTTCCCGGATGGCGAGCTCTCCTTCACCGTGTCCCACTCTGCACTCGGGTCGCGTGGAACAATCGCCTTTCAGGTCCTGCCAAGCGTTACTGCTACCTTCCGGTACAGCGGGATAGACATCCCCTCAGCAGCCGGACGAGACATCTTGTTTGATCGTAGTTTCGACCTGCACTGGCAGATTCTTGAAGAACGCGGCGGGTTTCCAGCCGTAGCCGTTGGTATTCGTGATCTGGCAGGCACAGGACTCTATGGTGGTGAATATGTCGTGGCGACACGGCACTTCGGGGAATATGATCAGGTTGCCGTCACAGTGGGCCTCGGATGGGGGCGACTTGCAGGACGCAACGGATTTACCAACCCGCTTGGCATCATTGACGACCGGTTCGAAACCCGACCTCCGCGTAGCTTCGGCCTCGGTGGCACAGTAACCCTCGATCAGTTTTTCCGCGGCGATGCGGCGTTCTTCGGCGGAGTGGAATGGCAGGCATCGGATCGTCTTCGCCTTCAGTTGGAATATTCCACAGACGTCTACGCGCGTGAGGGCGCGGGCGGGCTTCCGGCGCCAGATTCCGCAATCAATCTGGGTGCGACTTATGCTTTCTCGGATCTTCTGACCGGTAGCGCCTATGTGCTGGGTGGGGAGACGTTCGGTGTCAGTGTTCAAATGGCGCTCAATCCAAACCGGCCTCCGATCCCGGCGAGTGCGGGCGACCCGGCACCGCGGCCTGTCGCAGTCCGTACGCCGTCGCCTACGCCCTATGAAACAGATTGGGTCGAACAACCCGGTGGCGGCCCTGTTCTACGGGACAACTTCGCACAGCTGTTTGAGGATCAGGGCCTGTTCCTGGAACGACTGACGCTGGATGCGCGCCGCGCCACCATTCGGGTGCGTAACGAGCAGTACAACCACGAAAGCCAAGCACTTGGTCGCGTTTTGCGCGCGATGAGTGCGGCCCTGCCGCCCTCCGTCGAAGTGTTCGAAGTGATCTTTGTGGTCGAGGGCCTAGATACCAGCCGCGTGCGCATCGCGCGCTCGGACGTGGAACTCTTGGAGTTTGATCCTGGCGGCGCCGAAGTCGCGATTGCGGTTGCTGAAATCGAGGATGCACGCACAACACCAGACCCAGTTGGCCTGGATGTGGAAGTAGAACGTCCTCGCCTGACCTGGGGCATCGGCCCATACTTCGATGCCTCGGTCTTCGATCCAGACAATCCCTTCCTTTTTGATGTGGGTGTTGAGTTTTCGGCTGAGTACCGTTTCGGCAATGGTTTCGTGGCGTCCGGTGTCGTCCGCGCCCCGATTGTCGGTACCTTGGACCAAGCGCAGATCGTGAATGAGATGCCGCCGCCCAACCCACCGCCCGTCGTTCGCTCTGATGGCGCGCTTTACCATCAGGAAAGCCACGTCTACGTCGACCGCCTGACGTTCAGCCACTACGGACGTCCCGCCGAAAACCTCTATAGCCGTGTCACTGTGGGCTACCTGGAACGCATGTTTGCAGGCGTCTCAGGTGAACTCTTGTGGCAACCCGCCAATTCGCGCCTGGGCCTCGGAGTGGAGCTCAACCACGTGTGGCGGCGTGACTACGATGGGCTTTTCGGCGTGCAGGACTACAACGTCACATCTGGCCATATCTCCGCCTACTACAGTCTGTCCGACAGCTTCGACTTGCAGGTTGATGCGGGCCGGTATTTGGCAGGCGACTGGGGCTCGACGATCACGTTGGAGCGGACGTTTGACAACGGCTGGCGTGTTGGCGCCTTTGCGACCTTTACCGACGTTTCGTTCGAGAGTTTTGGCGAGGGTTCGTTCGACAAAGGCCTGACGTTGGACATTCCCTTTGCATGGTTCACTGGCAATTCGACACGTGCCAGCAACGGCGGTATCATCCGGCCCGTTCAACGCGACGGCGGTGCCCGGCTCGATGTCGAAGGGCGCTTGCATAATTTGGTGATCGACTACACCCGACCCTCCTTCGAAGAGACGGAGGCGATGATATGGCGTTGAGATCTGCAATCTTTTCCCTGATTATGATTTGCCTGCTGGCCGGGTGCGGTAGCCGTGCTGATGATCCCCTGCTCAATACCGCGCAATCTCTTGCGTCCGGAGCATTCTCGCGCAATGCGCCCGAGGCCCCTCGCGTCGACCCGCGTGCAGTACTGACACGTGACCTGATCAATCGGGCCGCCGTCCCGCTAATCCTTGTCGAGAACGATACCATCGGCACGTCGTCAACGATGACGCGGATTGCTACCAATGGCCCGAATGAGACTTGGCAGGGCGATGGTGACATCACGATAACGCTTTCAAGCGAAGGTCTCTTGCGGGCGACGCGCGGGTATGCGTTCGACCTCTATTCGACCGATATCGAGGCTGCCCGTGTGGCTCTGGTGCAACGACGTGGCGGTTCTGCGCCGCGCGTTCACAGCGCAGTCGAAGGTGATATCCAGACGGTTCAGACAGGATATAGCTGCGAAATCGGCTTTGGGGGTTCTGAAGCCATCAACATCTTTGGCCGGGTCCAAACCCTCACCCGTGTCATTGAGCGGTGCACCCTTCAGCTCGGAAACGGCGCGCCGTTCGAGAACCGGTATTGGGTTGACGGTGACGGTTTTGCTTGGGCGTCCGAGCAATACGCGGGGCCGCAGCTGGGTCATTTCCGGATCGAACGTCTTTACCGGTAAATTGTTACGAGTATGTAGCAATCCGCTTCATGTTCGTAACGCATTCCCTCAAAGGTCACGCCCTGTTAGCGTGATGCAAAACGAGGGGAGCCTAAGATGCCCGAAGCATTCATCTGCGACTATGTCCGCACTCCGATAGGCCGGTTCGGAGGCGCCCTTGCTTCCGTCAGGGCCGACGATCTGGGGGCGGTGCCGCTCCGCGCATTGATGGATCGAAACACCGACGTGGATTGGGGTGCAGTCGAGGATGTCTGGTTCGGCTGCGCCAATCAAGCGGGCGAGGACAATCGCAACGTTTCACGGATGTCGGCTCTGTTGGCCGGGTTGCCTGAGGGTGTTCCGGGCACAACGATCAACCGGCTCTGCGGGTCGGGCATGGATGCAGTGATCGCTGCGGCGCGTGCCATCAAGGCAGGTGAGGCTGAATTGATGATTGCGGGCGGCGTGGAAAGCATGTCGCGCGCACCGTTTGTGATGCCGAAGGCGGAAGCTGCCTTTTCGCGGAAGGCCGAGATCTTCGATACAACCATCGGCTGGCGCTTTGTGAACCCGATGATTAAGGCGCAATACGGCATCGACTCGATGCCGGAGACTGCCGAAAACGTTGCCGAGGACTACGGGATCAGCCGCGCAGATCAGGATGCCTTTGCGCTTCGTTCGCAGGAAAAGGCGGCGGGCGCTGCGGATCGGTTGGCGCAAGAGATTGTTCCAGTCACGATCCAGCAGCGGAAAAGAAATGACCTGGTTGTATCGGTGGATGAGCATCCGCGCGCCACAACTTTGGAGAAGCTGGCATCCCTCCGCGCGCCATTCCGCGAAGGGGGATCGGTTACGGCTGGCAATGCGTCCGGCGTAAACGATGGTGCGGCGGCGCTCATTATCGCCTCTGAAGCTGCAGCCGGGAAACATGGGCTGACGCCGATTGCCCGGGTTCTGGGTGGGGCCGTTGCAGGCGTGCCGCCTCGGATCATGGGGATGGGGCCATCACCGGCGTCTGCCAAGCTAATGGATCGGCTTGGGCTTTCTATCGGGGATTTTGATGTGATCGAGCTGAATGAGGCCTTCGCGGCGCAGGGTTTGGCAGTTTTGAGGGAGCTTGGTGTAGCCGATGATGACCCGCGCGTGAACCCGAATGGGGGCGCGATTGCGCTGGGGCATCCGTTGGGGATGTCGGGCGCTCGGATCACGGGGACGGCGGCTTTGGAGATGAATCTTCTGGGCGGAAAACGGGCGCTGGCGACGATGTGCATTGGCGTCGGCCAGGGCATCGCGGTGGCACTGGAGGCGGCGTGAGGGGAAGGATAATCAAGGTTGATAAGTTGGGTTAAGGTCGCAATACAAAAGGGAAAAGAGCTTTCGCTGGCGAATTCTTAGAAATTTGTCGCTGTGTCAGAGCACGTCATTTTCGCTGGTACTGAGCGATACAACTTCTCTAGGCCCACAGCCATGATCGTTGAAATGCCGCCTTAGCTGGAGAGCGGTTTGAACGCTTCTCGCAAAGTGGCAACCATGGCCTCAATCGCGGGCGAAGACCCTGCTGGGTTCCTGCGCAGAACCACACGGGCATTGTCGACCCCCATGAACCCGTCCTCAGTGGTCAATTCGCGGCACCCCGGCGGGATGGAACTGCGGGCCAAAGGTGCGACGGCGATGCCATTTGCAACGGCGCTGCGCATCCCGCCTGAAGTGTCGCATTCGAAAGCCGGAAAGTATGGGATTCCAATCTGATCCAGCGAATGAAGGGCATAGTCCCGACACCAATCCGAACTGAAGTAGATCGAGATCGGCAATGGCCGTTGTAGGTGCTGCGCGTGCCCGATGGATGTCACCCAGACCGTCGGATCCACGGCAAGGACCTCCACTTCATCCGCGCTGTACCCTTCGTAGATCACGGCCAGATCAATCAGGTCGGCGTTTAGGGCCGCAAGTTGTGGTGCACTGAAATCGCAGCGCAATGTCACCTGCGTGTCGGGATGACGTTGAGAAAAGGCGGCAAGAACGGCAGGCAAAATGCCTTGAATATATTCGTCCGGCACGCCGACGCGGACTGGACCAGACAGAGGCTTTTCACGCAGCGCAACCGCCGCTTCGTCCAAAAGCCCCACGACGCGTTGAGCGTATGGCAATAGCTGCTTGCCCCGCTCGGTCAGCCTGACACCGCGCGGTTCGCGGACGAAAACACTCTGACCAAGGCTGTCTTCCAACCGTCGGATCTGCATCGACATGGCCGATTGAGTGCGCCCCAGTTGATTGCCTGCGCTTGTAAGAGAGCCGGTTTCGACCACAGCCAGAAAGCTCCGCATCAGATCACTATCGAGGGGAGGCAGCATAGCAATACCAATCAGCAGAACGCATACCTGGCATCATTACTATTCGTTTGATTGATGTCAACGATTCACGGATTTCTGTCTGACCTGATGAAAGGTAGTCGGACATGATTTGGAAATTTGTGAAGCGCTGGAATGCCCTTTGGGATCGGCGACGGTCCATGGCGTGGATGCTGCTGCGATGCGATGACAAGTGGCTGGACGATATCGGCCTATCGAGGAACGACCTTCGACATCTTTTGGAGGAGTGGGATGTTTGAGTGTGGGAACGCCACGCTTTGCGGCGGCAGCTCAGTGGTCCACGTATTCCACTGTGATCGTGTCGCTAACGGGCACGGCCTGACAGCTGAGCACCACGCCGCGCGCGACCTCGTAGTCTTCCAGGGCGTGGTTGGTGAGCATGTCGGCCTGCCCTTCGACCACGTTGCACATGCAAGTGGAACAGACGCCTGCGCGGCAGGCATAGGGCGCATCGAGGCCGGAGCGCAGTGCGGCTTCCAGAACGGTTTCACCCGGCGCGACGTCGACCGTTTGTGCGGTGCCGTCGAGGATGATGGTGGCCTTGGTTCCCTTAGTGCTTTCATCTGAAATGGGGCGCTGCGGAAGTTGGCCGGGCTGCGCACTGGCGAAGAGTTCGTATTTGATCGTGTCTTTCGACATTCCGTGGGTCTGCAGGCGCTCGGCAATGGTCTCCATCGCCGGTTCCGGGCCACAAATGAAGGCTGCATCGGCGTGGTTTACCGGGACCCAGGTCTTAAACATCGCGTCCAGTTTTTCCGCGTCGATCCGCCCGGTGAAAAGGTCGATGCCCTGCGGGTCGTTCTTGAGGATATGGACGATGTTGAGGCGACCCATGTGGTCGTTTTTCAGGTCTTCCAGCTCCTCCCGAAACATCACATCGCGGGCGGATCTGTTTGCGTAGATGAGGGTGAAGCGAGAGCGTGGTTCAACCGCAAGAATGCTGCGCAGGATTGAAAGGACAGGTGTGATGCCGGAACCGATCGCGAACCCCAGGTATTGCTTGATGTTGTTCGGTGAGAGCGGCGTGTGGAAGGTGCCCATCGGGCTGAGCGCTTCGATTGTGTCGCCGGGTTTGAGGTTGGCGTGCGCCCAGGTGGAAAAGGCGCCGCCTTTGACCTTCTTGATGCCGACTTCGAGGGTGCCGTCTGTTACGCCCGCGCTGATGGAATAGGCGCGGCGGAGTTCGGTGCCATCAATTGCCCTACGGAAGGTCAGGTATTGGCCCTGCGTGAAGGGCAGGGTGGAGCCGTCGGCCGGTTGCAGGCGTACGGCGATGGCGTCGGCCGTGGTGCGGTGAATGTCAGTGACGATCAGATCGATGAATTTGGCCAAGGTGCCCTCAGATGCATTTGAAATAGTCGAAGGGTTCAAGGCAGTCGCGGCACTGCCATTGCGCCTTGCAAGGGGTGGAGCCGAACTGGCTAATCCGTTTGAGATCAGTCGATTTGCATCGAGGGCAACGGGTTGGTCCGCCCGCCGGATTGGGGGGCGCGATGCCATAGGCTTCAAGCTTCGCGCGGCCCTTGTCGGACAGCCAATCGGTGGTCCAGGGCGGGGCGATCTGCCGTTTAAGGGTCACGTTGGACAGGCCGTGGTCGCGAAGGGCCGCATTGACGGTAATCTCGATGACGGATGTGGCGGGGCAGCCGGAATAGGTGGGCGTCAGGGTCACTTCGAGCGTGTCGTCCTGCCAAACGACGTCGCGGATAATGCCGAGATCCACAACAGAAATCACAGGGATCTCCGGGTCGGGCACCGCATCGAGCCAGCCCCAGATCTGGTCGGTCGAGGGTTTCACCACGTGTCGCCGGGATAGGCGCGTTGGAGCCATTGCATCTGGCTGAGGAGGTGGCCGAGATGCTCGGAATGTCGCGTGCCCGAAAGACCGCCTAGGTGGGCAAAGCGGCTATCGGGAATAGTCAGAGTGGCTTCCGTCAGGATTGCCTCGACCTTGGCGTCGTAGTCCGGGCGCAGGTCTTCGACTGAGAAGGTGAAAAGCTCACCCACGAAAGGGTACAGCAAGTCGAGCGCGGCCTGCATGCGGCTATGGCTTTCCTCGGTTCCGTCGCCGAGGCGGATGACTAGATCGGCGGAGCGTTCCGCATGGTAAGTAACCTCTTTTGAGGCCTTGGCAGCGATGGCTGCGACCTGGTCGTTGGAGTGATGTGCAAGCTTGCACAACGCATCTAAGTGCCAGTGATCAAACAGAAACTGCCGCATGATAGTTTGGGCGAAATCGCCGTTTGGTTGCTGCACGAGAAGCGCGCAGCGGAAATCCCAGGCGTCACGGAGCATGGCAAGATCATCTGCCGTGCGGCCCTTGCCTTCGACCTCGCCTGCCAGACCAAGCCACATCTGGGTCTGTCCGATCAGATCGAGGGCCGTATTGGCCAGCGCGATGTCTTCCTCCAGTACCGGAGCCTTGCCGCACCATTCGGACAGGCGGTGGCCTAGGATAAGTGTTGTGTCACCCATCCGCAGGAGGAATTCGAAAAGGTCAGCGTCGGGCTTGGTCACATCGGCCCCACGTCTTTGGGGATGTCGAAGAAGGTGGGGTGGCGGTAGGTCTTGTCATCTGCTGGGTCGTACATCGGGCCCTTCTTTGACGGGCTCGAAGCGGCAATTGCCGATGACGGCACAGCCCAGATGCTGACGCCTTCCTTGCGGCGGGTGTAGACGTCGCGGGCGTTCAGAATGGCCATCTCAGCGTCGGGCGCGTGGAGGCTTCCGACATGACGGTGCGACGCTCCGTGCTGGCCGCGGATGAAGATTTCCCAGAGGGGCCATTCTTGTTGGTCGGTCATTCTGCGGCCACCTTGGCTGCCCGCTTCTTCGCCGCATGGGCCATCAGCCCATCGCGGACCCAAGCGCCGTCGTCCCACGCCTTCTGGCGGGTGGCGATGCGGTCGACGGAGCAGGGGCCGTTGCCTTTGAGGACATCAAAGAATTCGCCCCAATCGGGCTCGGCGAAATCGTAGCCGCCTTTATCCTCGTTCCAGGCAAGCGTCTCGTCAGGGATGGTAAGGCCCAGGTATTCGGCTTGCGGCACGGTTTGATCGACGAACTTCTGGCGCAGCTCGTCATTGGAATTCATCTTGATCTTCCACGCCATGCTTTGGGCGGAATGTTTGGACTCCGCGTCCGAGGGGCCGAACATCATCAGGGCGGGGAACCAGAAGCGGTTGAGCGCATCCTGGGCCATCTGTTTTTGGGCGGGCGTGCCGGAACACATCTTCATCATGATGTCGAAGCCCTGCCGCTGGTGGAAGGATTCTTCCTTGCAAATCCGTATCATAGCCCGCGCATAGGGGCCGAAGGATGTGCGCTGGAGCGGAACTTGGTTCATGATCGCGGCGCCATCGACCAGCCAGCCGACCGCGCCCATATCGGCCCATGTCAGCGTCGGATAGGCGAAGATGGAGGAGTATTTCATGCGGCCGTCGAGCAGCATTTCTGTCATCTCATCGCGGGAAACGCCAAGCGTTTCGGCGGCGCAGTAGAGGTAGAGGCCATGCCCGGCTTCGTCCTGCACTTTGGCCAGAAGGATCGCCTTGCGCTCCAGCGTGGGCGCGCGGGTGATCCAGTTGCCTTCGGGCAGTTGGCCGACAATCTCGGAATGGGCGTGCTGGCCGATTTGGCGGATCAGGGTCTTGCGGTAGCCTTCGGGCATCCAGTCTTTCGGCTCGATCTTGTCGCCTGCGTCAATGCGCTCTTGGAAGGCTTTGAGCTTTTCAGGATCGTCCTGCGTCGCCTCGGATTTGACCATTTGTGCGTACATGAGATGCGTTCACCCGAGCAAAACTGCGTTCATCTGAGCGGGTATTTTGAGAAAACTGCGTTCAGTTGAGCAGATTTCGACCCGTTCACGTGAACGCTTTTAGCAGATAGGCATGGGGCGGTCCAACATAATGTTACATCAGATCCCGTATTGCGAATTTCTGTAACGCATTGGCTGCGACCCGTCGAGGCATCCTAGGTGCGATTGTCCACCACCCGCCGCGCCTTGCCCTGGGATCGTTCCACGGTTCCGGGATCGGCCACGATGACCTCGCTGGAGACGCCGACGACTTCCTTGATGCGGTGTTTGAGCGTGGCCGCCTGCACGGCCTGACTTTCGCCGTCCCCATATTCGGGGAGGCTTTCGACACGCACTTTCATCGCATCCATATGGCCGTCCTTGACCAGTTCGATCTGGTAGTAGGGCGCGAGGCCGTCGACGGTCAGAACCTGTTCCTCGATCTGTGTTGGGAAGACGTTCACGCCGCGCAGGATGATCATGTCGTCGGAACGGCCCGTAATCTTTTCCATCCGCCGCATCGCCCGCGCCGTGCCGGGCAGAAGGCGGGTTAGGTCGCGGGTGCGGTAGCGGATGATCGGCAGGCCCTCTTTGGTGAGGGTGGTGAAAACAAGTTCGCCCATTTCGCCGTCGGGCAGGACCTCCCCCGTTTGCGGGTCGATGATTTCGGGATAAAAATGGTCTTCCCAGATGTGCAGGCCATCCTTTGTCTCAACGCATTCGTTGGCGACGCCGGGGCCCATGACTTCGGAGAGGCCGTAGATGTCGACGGCGTGCATGTCGAAGGCGCTTTCCACTTCGGCGCGCATCTTGTTGGTCCAGGGTTCGGCCCCGAAGATGCCGACCTCCAGACTGGACGAGCGCGGGTCGAGGCCCTGGCGGTGGTACTCTTCGAGGATGTTGAGCATGTAGGACGGCGTCACCATGATCGTGGTGGGTCGAAAATCTTCTATAAGAGTGACCTGGCGCGCGGTCATGCCGCCGGAGACTGGAACCACGGTGCAGCCCAAGGCTTCGGCCCCGTAATGGGCGCCTAGGCCGCCGGTGAAGAGGCCGTAGCCGTAAGCGATGTGGACCATGTCGCCGGGGGCAGTGCCGCTTGCGCGCATGGAGCGGGCGACCATGTTGCCCCACATCTCAACGTCGCCCTTGGTGTAGCCGACAACGGTCGGTTTTCCGGTTGTGCCGGAAGAGGCATGGATGCGGGCGATCTGTTCGCGGGGAACGGCGAAAAGGCCGAAGGGGTAATTGTCGCGCAGGTCGGATTTGACGGTGAAGGGGAACTTGGCGAGGTCGGCGAGGCTCTGCAGATCGTCGGGGTGGATGCCTTTTTCGTCGAACTGCGCACGGTAGAAGGGGACGTTTTCGTAAGCGTGGGTGAGCGACCATTTCATACGCTCAAGCTGGAGGCTTGCGATTTCATCACGTGAAGCAATCTCGATGGGGTCGAGCGTGTCGCGGGGTGGGGTGAGGTCTCTCATGTGTCTTCCTCAAAGAGTTGACCGCCGATAGCGCGAGATGCGCCGCGGAATTCTGCGACGATCACGCCGTCCTGATTGGTGACGGTGACGTCGGTAATGCCGGAGCGCCCGGATTGCGTGATCTCGCGTGCGTCGGCGGTCAGCCTATCGCCAAGGCGGACAGGTGCAAGAAAGGTGATCGTGTTGTGTTGGGCGACCGTAACGACGTTGCGGGAGTTGCAGGCGAAGGCGAAAGCGCTGTCGGCAAGCATGAAGGTGACGCCGCCGTGTCCGATGCCGTGGCCGTTGCAGTGATCTTCGCGTATTTGCAGGGTCAGCGTGGCGCGGCCTTCGTCAACGTTCGCGATTTCCATGCCGACCCAGGCGGAGGCGCGGTCGCCTGACCACATCGCCTCGGCACTGCGCTCGGCGCGTTCTTTCGGCGTCATGCGTCCCTCCCAAACATGGCCCTTGCGTCAGCCTGCCGCATCTCGCAAAGTGTTACAAGATTTTTCGGGAGGGGAAAATCATGCAACGCATTGGAAGCTTCGCGAAAGGCGTCTGGGTTGAGGCCGGGCCGGGTGCGCGCCCCGTTGCCGATGCGGCGACAGGCGAGGTAATTGCCGAGGCGGGCAATGATATGCTCGATGTGGCGGGCATGGTGGCCTATGCGCGAGAGATCGGTGGGCCTGCGTTGCGGGCGATGGATTTCCACGACCGGGCCAGGATGCTGAAGGCGTTGGCCTTGCATCTGAATGCGCACAAGCAGGCGCTTTACGATCTGTCGTTTACCACCGGGGCCACGCTGGCGGACCATGGATTTGATGTGGATGGCGGGATCGGGACGCTGTTCGTTTTTGCGTCAAAGGGGCGGCGGGAGATGCCGGAAGGGCATGTGCTTGTCGACGGCGCGTGGGAGCCTCTGGGCAAGACAGGCGCGTTCGGCGGGCAGCATGTCTATACGCCGCGGCTGGGCGTGGCCTTTCACATCAACGCGTTCAACTTTCCGGTCTGGGGAATGCTGGAAAAGATTGCGCCGGCGTTTCTGGCGGGTGTGCCGAGTATCGTGAAGCCCGCGACGGCAACGGCCCATGTGACAGAGCTGTGCGTACGGCTGATGCTGGAGGCGGGCGTGTTGCCGGACGGCGCGTTGCAGCTGGTGACAGGGGGAGTTGGTGATGGTCTGGCCGTGCTGGGGCCGCAGGATGCGGTAACCTTTACCGGCTCGGCTGCGACGGCTGGCGTGGTGCAGGGCGGGTTGCCGAGGGGCGTGCCGTTCACCGCGGAGCAGGATTCTCTCAACGCCAGTATTTTGGGGCCGGATGTGACGGTGGAGAGCCCCGAGTTCGAGATTGCGGTTAAGGAAATCACCCGCGAGATGACGACGAAGGCGGGGCAGAAATGCACGGCGATAAGGCGGGTGATGGTGCCCGAGCCGCTCCTCCAGCCTCTCGTTGATCGGCTGTCCTCGCAGCTGTCCAAAGTTGTGGTAGGCGATCCGCGGGCGGAGGGCGTTCGCATGGGATCGGTCGTGTCGCTGAGCCAGCGGCAGGATGTTTTGGAGAAAGCCGCGTTGATCGGGCGCGAGGCGGAGCTGGTTTGCGGCGGGCAGGAGGGGTTTGCGCCGGTTGGCGATGCGGAGAAGGGCGCTTTTGTGGCGCCGCATCTGTTTGTTTGCAATGATCCCGATGGCGCGGAGCATGTGCATGGCACAGAGGCGTTTGGACCGGTTTCGACCCTAATGCCGTATCGCGATCTAGGTCACGCGATCGCGTTGACGAACCGGGGGGCGGGGTCGCTGGTGGCCTCGCTTGTTACCCATTCCGGTGACGTGGCGCGGGAGGTCGTGCAGGGAATCGGGGCCTGGCACGGGCGGGTTTACGTGAACAATCGAGACTCCGCTAAAGAGGCGACGGGGCACGGCGCGCCGATGCCGCATCTGACCCATGGCGGCCCGGGGCGCGCGGGCGGCGGGGAAGAGCTTGGCGGGATCCGGGCGGTGAAGCATTACATGCAGCGTGTGGCGGTTCAGGGCAGCCCGGATATTCTGACGGCTGTGACGGGGCGGTATGTGTCAGGGGCCACGAAGACCGCGCAGGAAGGTCATCCGTTTCAGGTGCGGTTTGGGGATCTGAAGATCGGGCGCACGCTGACGACCGAGACACGCGAAATCACTTTGGACGACATCGAGCATTTTGCGGAATTTACGGGCGATACGTTCTATGCCCACATGGATGAGGAGGCCGCCAAGCGGAACCCGTTCTTTCCGGGGCGGGTGGCCCATGGCTATCTGATCCTGAGCTTTGCAGCGGGGTTGTTTGTGGAGCCGAATGAGGGGCCGGTGCTGGCGAATACGGGATTGGATTCGCTTCGGTTCTTGAAGCCGGTCAGCCCCGGGGACAGCATTGTTGTGGACCTGACGGTGATGGACAAGAAATCCCGCAATGACGACTATGGCGAGGTGCGGTGGCACGCCTCCGTCAGCAATCAGAATGGGGATGCAGTTGCGGAATACGAGTTGCTGACGATGGTGGCGAAATGAACGTGACACGGCTTCATGGCGCGACCGATCCGGTTCAGGGCTTGGCGGAGGCGCTTTCGCAGGAGAGCCCGCTGAAGCTGTGGTCGGTGATCGTGTCGTGCCTTGGGGATGCCAGCCATTGCGGGCAGGCAGAGGTTTCAGGCCTCGTCCTGTCAGCACTGGTGGAGCGGATCGGGTTGCAGCCGCAAGCGATGCGGGTGGCGTTGCACCGGCTCAAGCGGGATGGCTGGGTGGACAGCCGCCGCGAGGGGCGCGTGGGGTTTCACCGGCTAACGGATATGGGGCTGGCGCAGATGCGCGCGGTCTCGGGCCGGATTTACGGGCCGCCCGCAACGGCTTCGCCATGGCATCTGGTAGGGTTGCCGCCGGATGCGCCGGACGGGTTCGCGTTGTTGCCCGAGGCGCTGTCGGCTGTGCCAATCTCGCGCAGCTTCGCCTTGGTGAGCGGTCCGATTGACCATGTGCCGGATGATTGGCTGGTCACTTCGCGGGTGCAGGATGGGTTGCCCGATTGGGTGCGTGGAACAGTGGCAGAGGCTGCCTGCGAGGTGGAATTTGCCGCGTTCGAAGCAGCGGTGGCGAGTATTGGTGCGTTGCCGGATGACGCGATGGATCGTTTCGCCTTGCGGGTGCTGGTCTTACATGGGTGGCGGCGTTTGGCGCTGCGGTCGAACGTGGCAGCCGAGGCTGTGTTGGGGGAGGCGCGGGCAGAAATTGCCTGCCGGGCGCAGGTTGCGGCCTTTCTTGAGGCGCTCGGCCCGGCGAAACCCGATCAGGTGTTGTCTTGAGCAACTTCAGGCAAAACCATGGGCGCGCGGGCGGCGTCATTGCCGAGCTTGGCGACTTTGGCGGCGAGGCGGACGAATTCGGTGTGTTCGGCCTTTGTCAGGCCGGGAAGGATTTCGGATTGCAGCGCGCGGACCTCAGGAAGCAGCTTTTCCAGAAGGCGCGCGCCGGTGTCAGTCAGATCGAGCACCATGGCGCGGCGGTCTTTTTCGTTGCGGCGGCGGGTCAGAAGACCCTTGGCCTCCAACCGCTCGACCACGCCACCGATTGTGGGGCGGTCGTGGGCGATGAGACCCGCCAGTGTCGCTTGATCGATGCCCGGAGATTTCGACAGCACGGCGAGCGTCGCAAATTGCGGCGCGGTCAGGTCGTGGCCGAGTGCCTTCATCCGGTCCGTGAACACGCTGATCGAGATTTGTTGCAAACGGCGTATCAGATGGCCGGGCATCGTGTAGATTTCAGACATGACGTGATTCTATCGGCTTGGGCTGAACAGGCCAAGGCAGATGATAAGCGCGCTTTCTTTTTCAAGGCGCAGCATGGAAGGATAAGGCAGAGCAATCGAATATGGTGACATACGCTAATAGTTATGCATCATATCTATCTAATAGGTGCCGGATAGGTCCGGGGCCGAACCAAGAAGCGGAAAATCCGCGCACCAACCAACCTTTGGGAGGAAGACATATGAAAACCAAAACCATGATGACGGCGCTTGGCACCGTGGCCGTTGGCGCGATGGTCGCGTCCGGCGCGATGGCCCAAGAAGTGACGCTGCGCCTGCACCAGTTCCTGCCGGCTCAGGCCAATGTGCCAGCGCTTGTGCTGGATGTCTGGGCCGATCAGGTCGAGGATGCTTCGGGCGGACGGATCGAGATTGAGCGTTACCCGTCGATGCAACTGGGCGGCGCCCCGCCAGAGTTGATGGACCAGGCGATTGACGGCGTGGCCGACATCGTATGGACCGTGGTCGGCTACACGCCGGGCCGCTTCCCATCGACGGAGGTGTTCGAGCTGCCGTTCATGGTCGCCGATGCGCGCGCTGCGTCCTGTGCTTACTGGACGATGTATGAAGAAGGGATGCAGGAAGAGTTTTCCGACGTTCACCTTCTGGGCACCTGGGTCCACGGCCCCGGCATGTTCCACACCGCTGATCCGGTTGAGGAGCCTTCGGACCTTGAAGGGATGCAAATCCGGGGCGGATCGCGTCTTGTGAACCAGCTTCTGGAACTGACCGGTGCGACGCCGGTTGGTATGCCCGTGCCCGCGGTGCCGGAAGGCCTGTCGCGTGGGACTATCGATGGCACCACCATTCCGTGGGAAGTGACCGCAGCACTTCGCGTGCCGGAGCTGGTCGAGAACCACACCGGGTTTGAGGGCAACGGGCTTTACACCCTGACCTTCGTGCTGGCGATGAACAACGACGCCTACAACAACATGCCGGAGGATCTGCAAGCGATCTTGGATGAGAATTCGGGCCTTGAGTTCTCAATCTTCGCAGGTGGCACGCAGGCCGATGCTGACGGTCCTGCGCGTGAGCTGGCTGTGGAAGCGGGTAACAACATCATCATGATTGATGAGGCGACCGCCCAAGAGGTGTGGATGCCGGTCGTGCAGCCGATCTACCAGAGCTGGATCGACGATGTTGCGGGCAGCGGGCTGGACGGTCAGGCGCTGATCGACCGCGCGCAAGCGCTGATGGCGGGCGACTGCGCCCAATAAGCCAAACGAAGGGGCCGCGACAACACGCGGCCCCTTTCTTCTTTCGGGGACATACATGTACCGCGCGCTTCTTTTCCTGTCGCGCCTGATGGCGATCCTTGGCGGGATCATGCTGTCGGTGCTTATCCTATTGACGGTCTTTGCGATCCTTGGACGGCTGGTGGACCGGCTGTTTCACTGGATGGTTGAAGAGGGTGTCCTGGCCGGGCTTGGCCAGTGGATGATTGACGCGGGCGTGGGCCCGATCCTTGGCACGTTCGAGTTGATCGAGGCGGGCGTGGCTTTTGTGATTTTTGCCTTTTTGCCGATCTGCCAGATCACCGGAGGCCATGCGACGGTTGATATCTTCACGTCCTCCATGTCCGAGGGGACCAACCGCGTTCTACGGGGCGCGACAGAGATCGTTTTTGCCTTTGTCATGGTGCTGATCGCCGTGCAGTTGTTTGGCGGGTTGATGACCAAATACTCAAGCGGACAGACCACGTTGGAGCTGCAATTGCCGGTTTGGTATTCCTACGCCATTGGGCTTGTGGGTGCGTCGTTGGCGGCGCTGGTCGCGGTCTATGTGGCTGTGGTGCGTGTGATCGAGATGGTCTCGCGCCGGGTGATCTTGCCCCCTGATTTGGGGGCGGAGCATTGAGTGACCAATTGATCGGGATCCTGTCGTTTCCCTTCCTTTTGACGCTGATTTTCTTGCGCGTGCCGATTGGCCTGTCGATGTTCTTCACCGGGCTTATCGGGCTGATCATGGTGACGGGCGACACGCAAGTTCCGTTCGGGCGGCTGAAGTCCGAGACGTTCACGACCTTCTCAAGCTATTCGCTAACGATCATTCCGATGTTCCTGTTGATGGGGCATTTCGCAACGTTGGGCGGCATGTCTCAGGCGCTGTTCAAGGCGGCGGAGGGCTTTCTGGGCCACCGTAAGGGCGGGGTTGCGATGGCTGCCGTCGGCGCCTGCGCGGGGTTCGGGGCGATCTGCGGATCGTCGCTGGCCACGGCGGCCACGATGGGGCGCGTGGCGTTGCCGGAGTTGCGGCGCTACGGATACGACGGTGGGTTTTCGACAGCGGCGCTGGCGGCGGGGGGCACATTGGGCATCCTGATTCCGCCCTCCATTGTGTTGGTGATTTACGCGATCCTGACGGAGCAGAACATCGCAAAGCTATTCTTGGCGGCGTTCATCCCCGGCATCATCGCGGCGCTTGGCTACATCATCGCGATCCGCGTCTACGTGGCGCTGAACCCGGAAAGTGCCGGAACCGGCCCACGCGTGCCGTGGGGGGAGCGGATGGTGGCGATGGCCAAGATCTGGCCTGTGCTTCTGGTCTTTGGTGCCGTTGTTGGCGGTATCTACGCCGGGTGGTTCACCCCGACCGAGGGGGCCGCCGTCGGTGCGTTGGGTACCGGGTTGATCGCCTATTTTAACGGCGGGTTGAACCGTGCCTCGCTGGTCGACAGTTTCATGGTCACCGCACGGTCGACCGCGATGATCTTTTTCATCATCCTGGGTGCGGCCTTCTACAATGGTTTCCTTGCGCTGACACAGGTGCCGCAGGGCATCGCGGAATGGGTCGGGACCAGTGGGTTCAGCCCCTACACGATCCTGATCATGATCCTCATTTTTTACCTGATCCTAGGCTGCTTCATGGACTCGCTTTCCATGATCCTGCTGACGATCCCAATCTTCTGGCCGGTGATGCAGGGGCTTGATTTCGGCTTTGTCTCCATGGCCGAGTTGCACGCGGACCGCGCGATGGAGGCGTTGCTTTCGGTGCCGGACATGACACGCGGAAGTATTGACGCGTTGCTGGCGACCTACCGCGAAGGGGCGCAGCTGTCGCTGGCGCAGACGGTGCAATTCGACACGATCATGGCCCATTTTGAGGCGGATATCCTGCCGCTCGACGAGGCTCTGCGCGCGCTGGCAGCGGGCGAAGAACTGACCCGCGACCAGACCCGAGCATTGGAATTGCGGCGCGTGAACCAAGGCGCGCTCAACCGGATCAATACCGAATTGGTCGCCATTTGGTTCGGCATCCTTGTTCTGATCGTGGTGGAGGTTGGCCTGATCACACCGCCGGTTGGCATGAACCTGTTCATCATCAATGCGATGGAGAAGACGACGAAGATGACCGCGACGTACAGGGCGGTGCTCTATTTCATTGCCTCTGACCTGTTGCGTGTCGTGCTTTTGGTGGCGTTTCCAATGATCACGTTGATCTTCATCACCTTGTAGATGGTTATATGATATAACGATCTTAGAATCGTTTGCTGAAGGAAGGGAGGCCGGATGCAACTCGACGGACAAGTGGCCATCGTCACCGGTGGAGCAAGCGGGCTGGGGGAGGCCACGGCGCGCTACCTCGCAGCCAAAGGCGCGGATGTGGCGGTGTTGGATTTCAACGGAGATCGCGCGCGCGAAGTGGCGTCCGAGATCGGCGGCTATTCCCAGCAGTGCGATGTGACGGACGCGGAGCATGCCGCCACCGCCGTGACCTCGACCATGGCACGGTTCGGGCAAGCGGCGCGGATTTGCGTGAATTGCGCGGGCATCGGATTGGCGGCGCGGATCGTGGGGCGCGAGGGGAAGACTTCGCTCGATACGTTCCGCAAGGTGATCGAGGTGAACCTGATCGGGTCCTACAACGTGATGACCTATGCGGTGCAAGCGATGATGGACCTGCCGCCACTGGAGACGGGTGAGCGCGGCGTGGTGATCAACACGGCCTCTGCCGCCTATCAGGACGGGCAGGTGGGGCAATCGGCTTATGCTGCCTCCAAAGGTGCAATCGCGTCGATGTGTCTGCCGCTTGCGCGCGAACTGGCCAAGCCCGGCATCCGCGTCAACGCCATTGCGCCAGGTCTGTTCAACACGCCGATGATGGAAAGCCTGCCGGAGGAAACGACGCAGGCTATCGTGGCCAATGTGCCCTTTCCGCACCGTTTGGGCGACCCGGCGGAGTTTGGTCAGATGGTCGCCACGATTGTGGAAAACCCCTACCTCAACGGAGAAGTCATCCGCTTGGACGGAGCCACAAGGTTGCCGCCCAGATGAGCCTTTTGATTAACATAGACGGACCCATCGCGACGCTAACGCTGAACCGCCCGGAAAAGCGCAACGCGATGAACGATTCGCTGATTGCGGAGCTTGCGGGATTCTGTGCCACCCCGCCCGAGGGGGTTCGAGTTGGCATCCTGACCGGTGAGGGGGAGCACTTCTGTGCCGGTCTTGATCTGGCGGAACAGGTTGAGCGCGCGCCCGATGAGGCGATGGCACATTCGCGGATGTGGCACGACCACCTGAACACGGTGCAATTCGGTGGCTTGCCGATGGTCACGGCCATGCGCGGCGCGGTGATCGGCGGCGGGTTGGAGGTTGCCGCGGCCTGCCATGTGCGCGTCGCCGCGCCGGATGTGCGGTTCCAGCTGCCCGAGGGCAAGCGCGGTTTCTTTGTGGGTGGCGGCGCCACCGTGCGTGTCGGGCGCATCATCGGGCCGGACCGGTTGACCGAGATGATGCTGACCGGGCGCGAATATGGTGCGGATGAAGGCGCGTTGTTGGGGCTGTGTCATTACGTGGCTGATGACCCGGTGGAGACCGCCCGAGAGCTGGCGGAACAGATCGCAAGCAACGCGCGACTGTCGAATTACTTCGCCATTCAGGGCGTGCCGCGGATCAATGCGATGGCCCCGGAGGAGGGGCTTTTCATGGAGTCGCTGTGCACCGCGATGGCTCAGACGTCGCCCGATGCGGAGGAAGGGTTCCGCGCGTTCCTTGAAAAGCGGGCACCGAAATTCCAATGACACGCGGCACACCCGATACCGCACCTGCGGTGCGAGACGCCGACCTTCGCCGCCTTGTCGGCTACAACATCCAGCGCGCGTCGAGCGCTGTTATGGGGGCGGTGAACCGGGTTTTGAAGCCCTACGGGTTGCGGCGGGCGTCTTATTCGGTGCTGTCGGTTGTGGTTGAGACACCGGGCTTGCGGCAGGCCGACGTGTCGGACGTTTTGGCGATCGAGCGGCCCAATCTGGTGCAGATCATCGACGGGTTGGAGAAGGCCGGTTGGATCACGCGACGGAGGGTCGATG
Organism: uncultured Roseicyclus sp.; assembly: GCA_947500415.1. Lineage (GTDB taxonomy): Bacteria > Pseudomonadota > Alphaproteobacteria > Rhodobacterales > Rhodobacteraceae > Gymnodinialimonas. The sequence continues at coordinate 506,604 of CANMRT010000003.1, read as the reverse complement.
GCGACCGCCGGGCCTATGAGTTGCATCCGACGCTTGCCGGGCGCGCGCATTACACCGAGGCGCGGGGTGCTTTGGAGGCGTTCGATGCCAAGCTGACGGCGAGTTTGGGCGATGCGGCGGTTGCGGCGTTGATAGACGGATTGAATGCGGTTGAGGGCGCGGGGCCTGAGGCGGAAGAGAAGGAGGCGCAGCGTGGCACTGCTACCTCATGATGTGATCCGCGAAGATCGGGCCGATGGTGCGATCCTGCTGCGCGCGCGCGCTGAGCTGCCAGAGGTGGCGGAGCGGACGACGGACTGGCTGGAGCATTGGGCCGAGGTCACACCCGACGCTGTATTTCTGGCGGAGCGGAGTGGGGATGGCTGGCACGAAGTTGCCTACGCTGAGGCGCGAGACAAGGCGCGGACGATTGCGGTTGGGCTGCTTGGGATGGGGCTTGGGCCGGACCGCCCACTGATGGTGCTGACCGGGAATTCCGTGGCGCATGGTTTGCTGGCGCTCGGCTCGCAATATGCGGGCGTGCCGGTCTGTCCTGTGGCCGAGCAATATGCGGCCATTCCCGCTGCGCGGGCGCGGCTGGATGAAATCGCGGCCCTCATCCAGCCTGCGGCTGTCTTCGCAGAGGATGGCTTTGCGCTGGCAGAGGTGTTCGAGCGCGAGGTTTTCGCCGATGCGCGCCCGTTGATGGCCCATGGGCCGGGGCTGACTGTGGACGATCTGGCACGGACAGGTGGCGCGCTGGATGTGAAGGTGACGCCCGACAATGTGGCGAAAATCCTGATGACGAGCGGGTCGACCTCTGCGCCCAAAGGCGTGCTCACCACGCACCGGATGCTCTGCACCAATCAGGCGCAGCTTGCGGCTTGCCTGCCCTTCCTGAGGGAGCGCCCGCCGGTGTTGGTGGATTGGCTGCCGTGGAACCACGTCTTTGGTGGGTCGCACAATTTTAACCTGGTGCTGGCCAATGGCGGGAGCCTTTATATCGACAGCGGCAAACCGATACCTGCGTTGATCGGCAAGACGATTGAGAACAACCGCATCAAGCAGGGCACCATCGCGTTCAACGTGCCGGTGGGGTTCGCGGCATTGCGGGATGCGATGAAAGAGGACCCGGGCTTTGCACGGGCGTTTTTCGAAGACCTCGACATGCTGTTCTACGCGGGTGCGAGCCTGCCGCAGGATGTCTGGGCGGACCTTTGGACCATGGCGGAGGAGGCGGGAACGCAGCCGTTTTTCACTTCGTCCTGGGGGTTGACGGAAACGGCCCCAGCGGCGGTGTTGCAGCATGAGCCGACAGAACGGTCGGGCGTTGTGGGCGTGCCTTTGCCGGGGGTGGAGGTGAAGCTGGTGCCCACTGACGACCGCCATGAGGTGCGCGTGCGGGGGCCATCGATCTTCACCGGCTATCTTGGCTCGCTGGAGAAGACAGCGGCGGCTTTTGACGAAGAGGGTTTCTTCATCACCGGCGACGCGATGCGGTTTGTTGATCCCGCCGATCCAAACCAGGGGTTGGCGTTTGACGGGCGGATTTCCGAGGACTTTAAGCTGGGCACCGGTATTTGGGTGCGAGCGGCAGCGCTGCGGCTGGAGGTATTGGGTGCGCTCAAGGGGCTTGCGCAGGACGTCGTTGTGACCGGCGAGGAACGGGATGAAGTGGGTCTTCTGATTGTGCCAACGCCTGACTTGCGGGACGTTGCGGAAGAGGATGACGCGGCCTTGATCGTGGACGCCTTGCCAATCCGCGCGAAGCTGGCGGAGTTCGCCGGCGGCTCCGCCCAAACAATCACGCGGGCCCTTGTTCTGAGCGAGCCGCCCTCGATTGCAGACGGGGAGATCACGGCCAAGGGCAATCTCAATTTCGCGAAAATCAAGCAGCGGAGGTCCGCGTTGATCGACCGGCTTTACGATGACGCCGATCCGGCGTGCATCACCGTGGGAGGCAGGTGATGGCCTACATTCCTTATGGCGCTTATTGGTCGACGCCCTTCGCGCGGTGGCAGGGCAGCCTTGCACACCTGAATTCGGTGGAGTTCGCGGCCCATGTGGGCAAGGCGCAGTTGGAGCGCATAGGCGTGGCCCCGGACAGCTTTGATTTCGCGGCGTTTGGGCAGACAGTGATCCAGAAAGGTAGCTTCTTTGGCGGGCCGTGGTTCACGGCGATGCTGGGGGCCGAAGGGCTGGCCGCGCCGATGGTGTCGCAGGCCTGTGCTACGGGCGCGCGGCTTTTGGCGACGGCGGTGGGAGAGATCGCGCAGGGTGCGCAGCAGGCGTTGGTTGTGTCGGGGGACCGGACGTCGAACGGGCCGCATGTGTATTTTCCGGCTCCCGGTGGGCCGGGGGGCACGGGCGCGTCGGAAGACGTGGTGATGGACAACTTCGGGCACGATCCATGGGCCTGCAACGCGATGATCCAAACTGGGGAGAACGTTGCCGCGCGGGAAGGGATCACCACGGAAGAACAGCACGATCTGACGCTGCACCGGCGGGCGCAGTATGACGATGCGCTGGCCGAGGATTGCGCGTTTCAACGGCGCTATATGCCGGTGCTGGATGTGCTGGACGCTCGGTTTCGCAAGACAGCGGGGCAGTTGACCACGGATGAGGGTGTGGAGCCTGCCAATGCCGAGAAAATGGCGGGCCTGCGGCCTGTGATGAAGGATGGCACGATCACCTTTGCCAGCCAGACCCACCCGGCGGATGGGAACGCGGGGATGGTCGTGGTGAGTGATGCGGCGCGGGCGCGGGAGTTTGGCGATGGGCCGCTGGTTGAGATCCTGGCCATTGGGCAAGCGCGGGAAGAGAAGGGATTCATGCCAGCCGCGCCGATCAAGGCGAGCGTTGCGGCGCTGGACCGGGCGCGGCTGTTGATCAGCCAGGTTGATGCAATCAAATCGCACAACCCATTTGCGGTGAACGACATCGCCTTTGCCCGTGCCTTCGGCGTGGATTGGCGAGACATGAACAATTTCGGCAGCTCCCTGATCTGGGGGCATCCGCAGGGGCCAACGGGTCTGCGGGCGATGATTGAACTTATAGAAGAATTGACACTCCGCGGTGGTGGGACGGGCCTATTTCAGGGTTGCGCTGCGGGGGACTCGGCCATGGCCGTGGTGCTGCGCGTGACGTGAAGGGAGAGACGAATGGCGAATGCGGCAAGTTATTTTGTGGATCGTCACATGGCCGAGGGGCGGGGCGACAAGACGGCGTTCATTGAGGCGGATGGGCGCCAGCGGTCGCTGACCTACGCTGAACTCAACGACCACACGGCCCGGTTCGCGGGCGCGCTTTATCGGCACGGCGTGCGGCGCGAAGAGCGTGTGGCGATGATCGTGCGGGACCAGATCGAGTTTCCGGTGATCTTTTGGGGCAGCCTGAAAGCAGGCGCGATCCCGGTGCCGTTGAACACATTGCTGTCGGCGGATGTCTACGAGACGATCCTGACAGACAGCCGCGCGTCGATCCTGGTGGTGAGTGAAGAGATGTGGGACGTGGTGGAGCCCGCCACCCGTAACAATACATCCCTGCGTGCGATTTTGGTGATCGGTGATGCGCCGGAGATGACCGAAAGCTACCGCGATTTCATCGATGGGGCGGAACCAGTGGAAACGGTCGAGGCCCATGATGATGAACTGGCGTTCTGGCTCTATTCTTCGGGCTCGACGGGCCAGCCGAAGGGCGTGCGGCATGTCCATGGGTCTTTGAAAGCGACCTGCGATACGTTCGGCGATCAGGTGCTGGGGATACGGGAGGGCGACACGGTTTATTCGGTCGCGAAGCTGTTCTTTGCCTACGGACTGGGGAACGGGATGTCGTTTCCGATGTCGGCCGGGGCCACGACGATCCTGTTCGGCGGGCGGCCCACTCCCGATGCGGTCTTCGGGATCATGGCGAAGAAACGGCCAACGATCCTATGTGCCGTGCCGACGCTGTTCGCAGCGATGGTGCAGGGCGCGCCAGAGCAGCCTGACCATGCGTTGCGTCTGTGCACCTCAGCCGGGGAGGCCTTGCCGCGCGAGGTGGGCGAGGGGTGGCAGAGGTTGACGGGAACCGAGATCGTGGACGGTGTGGGGTCAACCGAGATGCTGCACATCTTCCTGTCGAACCGGCCCGGCGATTGTATCTACGGCACCAGTGGCATTGCAGTACCGGGCTATGAGGTCCGTCTGGTCGATGAGCAAGACGCGGATGTTGCGGATGGCGAAGTCGGCGAGCTGTTGGTGCGCGGCCCGTCGAGTGCGGAGGGGTATTGGAACCGCCGCGAGAAATCACAGTCGACCTTTGAAGGCGCGTGGACACGGACCGGGGACAAGTATGAACACCGCGACGGGCGCTTTGTGTACTGCGGTCGGACGGATGACATGTTCAAGGTCTCTGGCATCTGGGTCAGCCCGTTCGAGGTGGAGAGCGCTTTGATAGATCACCCTGCGGTACTGGAGGCAGCGGTTGTGGCGCGGAAGGATGACTCCGACTTGGACAAGCCTGCGGCTTTCGTGGTCTTGAAAGACGGTGCTGAGGCCCCGGATGCAGAAACCCTCAAGGACTTCGTGAAGGATAAGATCGGCATGTGGAAATACCCGCGATGGGTGGACTACGTAGACGATCTGCCGAAGACGGCGACGGGCAAGATCCAGCGTTTCCGCCTGCGCGGGTGATGTGGGGCTCGGGGTTCGCCGAGGCCTCAGGCAAGCGGTTGGAATGCCGCTGCTGGGGGGATGTGCCCTCCGATGGTCGGGCCGTTGTTTTGCTGCATGAAGGGTTGGGCTGTGTGGCACTGTGGCGGGACTTTCCGCAGCGGTTGCACGAGGCTTTGGGTTGGCCGGTGATGGCCTATTCGCGGGCGGGGTATGGGGCATCCGATCCGGATGATCTGCCACGCTCGTTGGACTGGATGACTGCGGAGGCAGTGGAGGTTCTGCCGCAGGTTCTCGACGCGTTCGGGGTCACGCAGCCCGTTCTGGTGGGCCATTCCGATGGGGCGACGATTGCGGCGATCTATGCGGGGCGTCACGCGCTCCTCGGGGCGCCGCCCCTCCTCGCAGCGGTATTGATGGCGCCGCATTTCTTCACGGAAGAGATGGGGCTGGCCGAGATTGCGCGGGCGGAGGAGGTGTTTCGGACCTCAGACATGGGCGCGCGGATGGGGAAGTATCACAGCGATGCTCAGGCGACGTTTCGGGGGTGGGCGGATGCGTGGCTCGATCCTGGGTTTCGGGATTGGAACGTGGAGGATGTGCTGGATGGGATCACGTGTCCTGTCTTGGCGATTCAGGGGCGGCAGGATCAATACGGGACGCTGGCGCAGATCGAGGCTGTGACGGGGCGGGTTGCGGGGGCGGAGGCTGTGATTCTGGAGGATTGCCAGCATGTGCCGCATCTGGAGCAGCCGGAGGTGACATTGGCTCGAGTCGCTCGATTTTTGCAAGAAAATGCATAACTCACAATACAATGGCCGATAATGTTCTAGAATAGTGCATTATCGCGCTTGAATTGAGCGACTGCGGCGCTATTCTGCATAAGCGCATCAGGAGAGCTTCATGTCCAAGGTCATCGACTTTCAGACCGATCCTTCGAAATATCGCCATTGGCGTGTGGCATATGACGGCGCCGTTGCGACGCTGACCATGGATGTCGATGAGACCGGCGGTTTGTTCGACGGCTATGAGCTCAAGCTGAACTCCTATGATCTGGGCGTGGATATCGAGTTGAATGACATCGTTCAGCGGATGCGTTTTGAGCACCCGGAGGTGAAGGTCGTCGTTATGCAATCGGGCAAGGACAAGGTGTTCTGCGCGGGGGCGAATATCAGGATGCTCGGCGGGGCGGCGCATTCCCACAAGGTGAACTTCTGCAAATTCACCAATGAGACGCGAAACTCCTATGAGGCGGCGGAGGCCGAGAGCGGCCAGAAATACGTCGCCGCGATCAAGGGGGCCTGCGCTGGCGGAGGGTACGAGCTGGCGCTGGCGTGCAATCACTTGATGCTGGTGGATGATGCGACATCTTCCGTTTCGCTGCCTGAGGTGCCGCTTTTGGCAGTGCTTCCCGGGACCGGCGGGCTGACCCGCGTGACCGACAAGCGCAAGGTCCGCCGCGATCTGGCCGATGTGTTCTGCGCGACGGAAGAAGGCGTGAAGGGGAAGCGCGCCGTGGATTGGCGGCTGGTGGATGAGGCCGTGCCGAACAGCCGGTTTGATGAGGCCGTGGCTGAACGCGCGGCAGAATTCGCGGCGGCGAGCGATAAGCCGGACGCCAAGGGGATCGCGCTTGGGCCGCTGCAAAAGACGGTCGCAGAGGATGGGTCGCTGTCCTATTCGCTTGTTGAAGTGCAGGTCGATCGCGTGGCCCGAACCGTGACGATCACGCTGAGCGGGCCAGAGGGCGACGCTCCTACTGATATGGATGCCGTGCAGGCGCAGGGCGATCAGGGCTACATGCTGCGGCTGGCGCGTGAATTCGAAGATGCGATCCTGCATCTGCGCCTGAACGAGATGGAATGCGGGCTGTGGACGCTGCGAACGCAGGGCGACCCGGCGGCAGTGGCGGCCCATGAAGCGGTGCTGCGGGACAATGCCGATCACTGGCTGGCCAATGAAATCCGCCACTACTGGAAGCGCACATTGAAGCGGCTGGACGTGACCTCGCGTTCGCTGGTCACGCTGGTTGAACATGGCAGCTGTTTCGCGGGCGTGCTGGCCGAGCTGATCTGGGCCGCTGACCGCAGCTACATGATGGAAGATGAGTTTGAGGGCGACAATCGCCCGATGGCCGCGATCACGCTGACGCCTGACAATTTTGGCACCTATCCGATGGGCAACGACCTGACGCGCCTGCAAACGCGGTTCTTGGCAACGCCGGAGGCGGTCGAGGCCATGCGGGACGAGATCGGCAATCCTCTTGAAGCCGAAGAGGCTGAAGAGCATGGCCTTATAACGATGATCATGGACGATATCGATTGGGAGGATGAGATCCGTATCATCCTTGAAGAACGTGCAAGCTTCTCGCCCGACGCGATGACCGGGATGGAGGCGAACCTGCGTTTTGCGGGGCCGGAGACGATGGAGACACGCATCTTCGGGCGTCTGACAGCGTGGCAGAACTGGATTTTCAACCGGCCAAATGCGGTTGGCGAAACCGGCGCGCTGCAACGCTACGGCTCGGGCATCCGGGGCGATTACAACATGGAACGGGTGTAACCGAGCTTTCTGAAAAGCTTGGCCTGTTCAAATCTTTTACAAGATTTGGGAGCAAGATATGACCGCAGTCGACATTTCATACGACACGAAGATTCCGAATAATGTGGGGCTTTCACAGGACCGCAAAGTTCTGAAGGCGCTTGAGAAGTGGCATCCCGGCTACCTGGATTGGTGGAACCGTCTGATCCCCCAGAACTTCCAGGAGAGCATGGTCTACCTGCGCACCGCCGTGAGTGTGGACCCTAAGGGGTGGGCCAAGTTCGATTACGTGAAGATGCCGGAATATCGGTGGGGTGTGCTTCTGGCGCCCGAGGTTGAAGGGCGCACGATCCCCATGGGTGAGCACGCCGGTCAGCCCGCGTGGCAGGAGGTTCCGGGCGAATATCGCAACATGCTGAAGCGTTTGATCGTGATCCAGGGGGATACGGAGCCAGGTTCGGTCGAGCAGCAGCGGTTCCTTGGTCTGACTGCGCCCTCGCTCTATGACATGCGCAACCTATTTCAAGTGAACGTCGAAGAGGGCCGTCACTTGTGGGCGATGGTCTATCTGCTTCAGAAGTACTTCGGCAAGGATGGCCGGGAAGAGGCGGATGATTTGCTGCGTCGGTCGAGTGGGTCCGATGAAGCGCCCCGGATGCTGGGGGCGTTTAATGAGGAAACGCCGGATTGGCTGTCGTTCTTCATGTTTACCTACTTCACCGACCGTGACGGGAAGATGCAGCTGGAGTCCCTGGCGCAATCGGGGTTTGACCCGCTCAGCCGGACGTGCCGCTTTATGCTGACCGAGGAAGCGCACCACATGTTTGTGGGCGAAACCGGTGTCAGCCGTATCGTGCAACGCACCTGCGAGGCGATGGCTGAGGCGGGCATCAGCGACCCCTATGATATCGGGCGTGTGCGCGATCTGGGCGTGATAGACCTACCCACGATCCAGAAGAAGCTGAACCTGCATTATTCGCTCAGCCTTGATCTGTTCGGGCAGGAGGTGTCGACCAACGCCGCCAACGCCTTCAACGCGGGCATCAAGGGCCGCTATATGGAGCAGCGGATTGATGACGATCACAAGCTGACCGATGCGACTTACGTGGTGAAGGTTTTGGAAGACGGCAAGATTTTCGACAAGGAAGTGCCTGCGCTGACGGCGATCAACATGCGCCTGCGCGATGATTATATCCGCGATGCGTCCGGTGGGCTGCGCCGTTGGAACAAGACGATCCAGCGTACGGGCATCGAGTTTGAATTGAAGCTGCCGGATCAGGCGTTCCACCGCCAGATCGGCGTGTTCAGCGCGATCAAGGCGAACCCGGAGGGTGCGCTTATTTCCAAGAAGGAATGGGACGCCAATGTCGATAAATGGCTGCCGACCAAGGAAGACGGCGCCTACATTCAGTCGCTGATGGTGCCGTGCTACGAGCCCGGCGAATTTGCAGGCTGGATTGCGCCGCCCAAGCAGGGCATCGACAACAAGCCCGGCGATTTCGAATACGTCAAACTGCACATGGCCTGAGGGCTTTCGGGCGCGCTTCGCGGCGCGCCCCGCGAAAAGGAAAAGCGCGATGAAGATCCACTTTCTCTATGGAACCGAGACCAGCACCGCCGAAATCCTGTGCGAGGATATTGAGGAGGATCTGGGCGACGGGTTCGACTGTACGATCACATCGCTCGGCGACGTGGACCCCGCTGATCTGGATGCAGAGACGTTCTATTTCGTCGTGACCTCGACCTATGGCAACGGCGACCTGCCGATGGCCGCACAACCTTTCTACGACAAGATGGAGGCAGAGAAGCCCGACCTTTCCCACGTGAAATTCGCGATCTTTGGGTTGGGGGACATGGTGTTTTCCGAGACCTTTGCGTTTGGCTCCAAGATCATGATGGAAAAGCTGGTGGAGCGCGGTGCTAAGATGGTGGGTGAACGCGGCATCCACGACGCGTCTTCCCCCGATCTGCCTGAAGACATTGCCGTGCCTTGGGCGCAGGAAATCATGGGTCTGGCCAAGGCTGAGGCCGCCTAGATGACGCCGCGCCCCGACAATGCGTTTACCCACGACATCCGCGTCACATGGGGCGATTGCGACCCAGCGCGCATCGCCTATACGGCGCGCCTGCCATGGTTCGCGCTGGATGCGATCAACGCATGGTGGGTGGCGCATTATGCTGATGCTGGATGGTTCGAGATGGAGCTGGATCGCAACGTCGGCACGCCGTTCGTACGGATGGAGATGGATTTCAAAAGCCCCGTCACCCCGCGCCATATGCTGCGCTGCCACACCTGGCCTTCCGCGCTTGGCACCAAGTCGATCACCTTCCGCGTGGACGGGGTGCAGGATGGCGTGACCTGCTTTGAGGGCGCGTTCACCTGCGTGTTTATCATTGCCGACCAATTCAAATCCCAACCCGCGCCGGATGACATCCGCGCGCTTGTCGAACAGCACATTCCGGCCTGACATGTCCCACGAAGACCGCCATCCGCCCGTTGCGTTTGACGACGCCATAACCGCCCTGCAACGGCAGGTGGGCGACCGGGTGCGTGCGGCCCGGACGGCCAAGGGTATGTCGCGGCGTTTACTGTCTGAGGCCTCCGGTGTTTCGCCGCGTTATCTGGCGCAGTTGGAAGGTGGTGAAGGCAATATCTCCATCGGGTTGTTGCTCCGCGTCGCCTCGGCGCTGGATTTGCCGATGGAGGCTTTGGTGGCGCGCCAAATGTTGTGCCCCGACACAGCCCGCATCGCCGCCGCCTTTGCGCGGGCGGATGCCGAAACGCAGACCCGCGTGCAGGCCATGCTACATCAAAGCGATGTGGAGAAGGCGGGTCGTATTTGCCTGATCGGTCTAAGGGGCGCGGGTAAATCCACTCTTGGGGCCGCATTGGCCAAGGCGAAGGGTGTGCCGTTCATCGAGTTGAACCGCGCCATCGAGGCTGCGGGGGGAATGCCTGTGGCCGAGATCATGGCGCTCTACGGACCTGAGGGCTATCGCCAGCTGGAGGCCGATGCGCTCGACGCTATCGTTGCGGAGCAGGACAGAGTGATTGTCGCCGTGGGTGGCGGTATCGTGGATGAGGCCAAGACCTTTGCGGCGCTTCTGGCGCGTTTCCATACGATCTGGATCAAGGCCACACCGGAAGAACATATGGCGCGCGTGCAGGCCCAGGGCGACACGCGGCCCATGGATGGTAACCCACAAGCCATGGCGCAATTGCGCCTGATCCTGACGGGGCGTGAGGCCGATTATGCCCGCGCAGATGCCCTGTTGGACACGTCTGGTGCCTCCGTCGATGAATCGCTATCCGACCTCACACATCTGATCGACACCCACGCCTTCCTGCCGCCGGAGACCCCATGAGCATCACCATGAAAGCCGATGGGCTGACCGGTTTCGTCACCCTCGACAACCCGCCCGTTAACGCGATCGGCAAGGCTATGCGTGAGGGGCTGATGGAGGCCGTGAAATGGGCGGAGCGGGAGAATTTTGACCGTGTGATCGTAACTGGCGCGGGGCGTGCCTTTGCCGCGGGTGCCGATGCGCGGGAATTCGACGGCGCGGCTTTGGAGCCGTTCCTGCCCGATGTTTGTGATGCCATCGAGCGCAGTTTCGTGCCTTGGGTCGCGGCGATCAACGGCGTGGCCCTTGGGGGCGGTGCGGAAATCGCGCTGGCGTGTCGGATGCGTATTGCGGGGCCGAAGGCGCAAATCGGCTTGCCGGAAGTGACGCTTGGTGTGATCCCCGGCGCGGGTGGAACGCAGCGGGCTATGCGGCTGTGCGGGTTGGAGAGTGCGCTAGAGATGATCGCGTTCGGCAGGCCTTTGCGGGCAACGGAGGCGTTGAAGGCTGGTTTAATCCACGCGGTTGAGGTGGACCCGGTCGATGCCGCCGACATGGTAAACACGGAAGAACTGCAATGCGTCGTACCCACGTGGGAATTACCCCCACCTGACCATGATGAAGCGGCGTTTACCGCGATCCGGGAGAAGCTGGCCAAGCGCAGTCCGGGACAGGTGGCTCCGCTGCGGGCTGTGGAAGTTGTTGAGCAAGGTCTGACGTTAGATTTTGCCGAGGCTATGGCGTTGGAGCGCGCGACGTTTCTTGAGTTGAAGCAAGGCGATCAGTCGCGCGCGCTTCGACACATGTTCTTCGCGGAACGCGCTGCCAAGCCGCCGAAAGACCTGCCATCTGCGCCGGAACTGACCGAGGTTGCCGTTGTTGGTGGCGGAACGATGGGGGCGGGCATCGCCTACGCCTGCCTGTCGCTTGGTCTGCCCGTAACCCTCTTGGAAACCGATGCGGACGGTGTCGAGCGGGCCGAGGCCAATGTTGGCAAGCTAATCGGGGATGGGGTGGCCCGTGGTCGATTGTCAGAGGACGGGGAAGAGGCCTTGCGCGCTCGGCTGACGGCCACGACCGACTATGCAAAGGCTGCGAACGCGCCCCTCGCCATTGAGGCGGCGTTTGAGGATATGGAGGTCAAGAAGGCGATCTTTGCGCAGCTCGATGCGGCGCTGTCGCCTGACGCCATTTTGGCGACGAATACGTCCTACCTTGATGTCGATGAGATTGCCGCCGGCACCCGCGACCCGTCACGCGTACTTGGCCTGCATTTCTTCGCGCCTGCCCATATCATGCGGCTGTTGGAGATCGTGAAAGGCGCGCAGAGCTCGCCCAAGGCGCTCGCCACTGGCTACGCGCTCGGCAAGCTGCTGAAGAAGGTGCCGGTCGTTGCGGGTGTTTGCGATGGCTTCATCGGCAATCGCATTTATTCGCGCTATCGCGAGGCTGCGGACACCGTTTTCATGGATGGCTCCACCCCGTGGGAGGTGGACGAAGCCATGGTCAATTTCGGGTACGCCATGGGCCCTTATGAGGTTGCGGACCTTTCCGGCCTCGACATCGGTTACGCTGCGCGGCGCAGGCAGGATGCCACGCGCGACCCGAACCGCCGCTACATCCCGTTGGCGGATCGCATGTATGAGCTTGGTAAACTGGGCAAGAAGGTCGGCGCGGGATGGTATCGGTATCCCGGTGGCGGGGGCAAGGTTGAGGACCCCATCGTTGCGGATCTCGCGCTGGAAGAGGCGCATTTTGCCGGTATCGAGCGGACGGAATATGACGAGGCACAGATCGTTGAACGCCTGACGCTCGCCATGATCAACGAAGCGACGGATGTGCTGGCCGAGGGTATTGCGCAATCTGCTGCCGACATCGATCTGGTGACGGTGTTTGGCTACGGCTTCCCGCGCTGGCGTGGGGGGCTGATGCACTATGCCGACACGCTTGGTGTGCCCCAGATCGTCGAGCGGATTACGGCGCTGCAAGCCGAAGATCCGGTGGCGTGGAAACTGTCGCCGGTGCTCGCCGATTGTGCCGAACGCGGATTGAGCCTTGCGGAATGGTCGCCCGTCTAAGGGTGCGGCTTGCCGTCATCGCACCCGGATCGGCAGGCTGATGAAGCCCCTGAACCGGGCCAGCCCCAACCGCTCCCGTGGGCCATTCGCGGCAAGCTTTGGGAACCGCTGAGCGAACCGTCCCAGTGCAAGTTTGCCTTCCATCCGCGCCAGGCTTGCGCCGAGGCAGACGTGGATGCCAGTGATGAAGGCGATGTGTGGGTTTGGTTTGCGACCGACATCGAAACGATCAGGGTCCGCGAAGACCTCCGGATCGCGATTGGCCCCGGCGATGGAGGTATGGATGTAGGTTCCCTTTGGGATGACCTCGCCAGACGGCAACGCAATGTCCTCCCCGGCCAGACGGTTGCCGATTTGCAGCGGGCTTTCGACGCGGAGGCATTCTTCAACAGTCGTACCGATGAGAGTCGGGTCGTTCAGAAGGCGGCGATGCTCGTCTGGGTGGTCGAGGAAGAGGCCCACGGAGTTTCCGACCAAGGACGTCGTGGTTTCGTGGCCTGCGTTCAAAAGGAATATGCAGTTCTGGACCAGTTCTTCCTGCGTGAGGCGGCGGCCATCATGTTCGCCGAAGATCAGGGACTCGAGCACTTCGCCCTCACCTGCGCCATCGGGATTGCGGCGGCGGTGATCGATCAGATCGCTGAGTATTGCGCCGAATTCTTCGACGGCGGTGTTTCCGGCAGCGAGTCGATGTTCCGGCACAACGGGGTCCAGCGCGCCGAGGATCGCAATGGAATAGCCACGCAGTTTGGCGCGGTATTCGTCGGGGACGCCCAACATGAAGCTGATGATCTCGGTCGGCAGCATCATGGCAAAATCGGCGATCAGGTCTAGCTCGCCAAGATCCTCGACCCGGTCCAATAGACGGTCGACGATGCCTTCGATCAGCCGTTCCATTTCCGCCAATTTGCGGGGGGTGAACGCGCCTGCGATGAGCTTGCGGACGGTGGTGTGATAAGGCGGGTCGTTGAAGATCAGGCTGGTGGTGTGATGTACTTTCAGCGGGCATTCGCCGAACTTGGCCCCGAAGGCCTCGGTCTTGTCAGAGAGCATCTCGCGGGAGCGGTAGGTGGCCAGGCAGTCGTCATGGCGCGTCAGATAGACGGAGCCGTCTGCATTGCGATGCACCGGGCTGTCTTGGCGCAAGCGGGCTAGCGCTGGATAAGGGTTTTCGATGAAGCCGCTGTCGATGGCGTTCAGATCGAATCCGACAATGTCCAACATGAATGGTGCCTCCCCTTTGCTCAGTATCGACGCGCCCGGAAGTCACAGCAAGGTCTGATTTTTTCAGGCTTTTGTGGCCTGCCGTGTGACGCATGCGACGATATTCAAGGTGAATTGGCGGCGGGTGTAAACAAAAGATGACACTTTAGGTGAATACCGTGGTATACATATTTTAGAGTGTGTTGGGGGTTGGCCTTTGGACCGGCTGACTAAAGATCCCCACGCGCGTGGAGACGCTGAACGTGACGACCCATTTTGACGAAACCCGCAACAAGCGCGGGACGGTAGGGCCCGACAACAGGAGCGCTCGGTTAAGCCGGGACGGTCTTGAGGACCTCGCCTCCTTCGCGTTGGCACAGCTTGCTGCGGGCCAAGGGGAGATCGACGTTTCGATGGAAGCCCGCAAAGCCCTGACCAATCCGACTGCCATCGCGATGGCATGGGCCATGGCTGATCCGCACAGCGATGAGGCGGAGGCGATGGTGGCTGAATTGCTGGACGCGGGTTTGTCTGTGAAGGATATCTGTCTGCACCACCTTACTCCTGCGGCACAGCAGCTCGGGCAACTTTGGGCATGCGACCGCCTTCCGTTTTCCGAAGTGACCATGGCAACAGCGCGCATGCAGACGATCCTGCGCAATCTGCCCGCGCCGCCACCAATGGGTCTGTCTGGACGCGCACCTGGTGCGGTTTTCGCGTCGGCGCCCGGCGAGACTCATACGTTCGGTGTTTTGATGGCGGCGGATCACTTTCGCAGGTTGGGCTGGGATGTGGGCGTTCTGGTCGGCGTGGATCACGACACGTTGGTCAGAAAAATCGTATCAGATGACAGGCCACTGGTCGGATTGAGTTGTGCGGGACATGCATCTTTTGATGCGTTGCAACGGGTCGTTGCGCAGGTGCAAGCGCGTCGTCCGGACATGGCTGTGGTGATCTCTGGCTATGTTGCGCAAGACGAGCAGGCGGTTGCGATGCTGCCGGAGTGCGACGGCGTGATCGAAACGCTTGAAACCGCCGAGGCGGATCTTGAGGCAGCACTGCACTGGGCGCGGGGCCGCCAGGAAACCTCTCAACTTTTTGCGGGCGCGTACCCTGAGGCGTCACTTTCGTAGAAGGCCTCCAACGATTGACCGACTTCCGGTTCGTAAGGGCCGAGGAGTGTCGCGTCAGAAATCCGGTCGAGGCGGAACATCCTGAAATCCGAGCGCAATTCGCACCACGCGACCAAGGTCCAGACAGCCCCCCAGAACCAAAGGCCAAGTGGTCGGATGGGTCGTTCCGTGCGCGCGCCCTGTTCGTCGGCGTAGTCGAGCATGACCCGTTCGGGCGCGCGGATTGCGGCCTCGACAGTGTCGATGGTTGAGCGTGTCTGAGCATCTAGTGGGCGGCTGGCCCATGCGCGAAATTGCAGTTTCTCGGCGCGGGTACGGGTGGCGTCCGGGATCACGCCGGTGATCTTTTCCAGGGCCTGCTCGGCCCCACGCGCCATGGACGTGCCGCCCCAGGTCTGCACCATACGCGCGCCGACGCTCAGCGCGATTATCTCTTCTTCTGTGAACATAAGCGGCGGAAGGTCGTAGCCGTCGCGCATCATGTAACCCAAGCCAGCCTCGCCCTCGACCGGGACACCAGACGCCTGAAGATGGGCAATGTCGCGGTAAATCGTGCGCTCTGAAACTTCCATCGCTTCGGCCAGGTCCCGGGCGGTGGTGAGTTTGCCGGGGCGGAGCCGGTCGATCAGGCGAAAAAGGCGGTCAGCGCGGCGCATGGAAGGGGTTCTACCTTTCGTTGGTGTGGTGGGAAAGCGCAGTCGCGTTGGCGGCCGTCCCACCCACCCACCCCGCCCGCCGCCGCGACTGCACTACGCGGGCCTTGGTGCAGGAGGGGAGGGTGGGATTGAGTTGTATTGGCCAAGATTAAGGAGCGTGTCGCGCACAAGGTTGCGCGCCACGCGCTTGGCATTGGGTCAAGCCAAATTGAAAATCCCGATGGAATTCCCGTCCAGATCGCGGGCGTAGAAGAAGGCGCCCGCAGGGATCGGGACGTCTGGGCTTTCGACGGTTCCACCCGAGGCCTCGATCCGGGCGCGCGCGGCGTCCAGGCCGGGGGAAACCATCAGATGGATGGTATTGCCGTCGCGAGAGGGCTTGCCAGGATAGAGGTGGCCGCCGACACCGGGCAGATCATCGTTGTAGGGGAGAAAGACCACGGGGTTTGGGCCCATGTCTTCGGTGACAGACAAGTCGACTTCCAGGACGGCGGCGTAGAACTCGCGGGCAGCTTCAAGGTCGGAAACGGGAATTTCGAACCAGCAGCCGATGTTTTGTGTGGCGTCAGACATTGGGTGTTTCTCCATCGTGAGAGTTGCGATGAAGGTGGTCTAACACCCCCCTCCTGACAGCATTGTGTCAGGAGGCTGTCGGGAGGGCCGAGAAAAGTCGATTAGGGTGATCGCGACCAGATCATGAGGTCGGAGGAGCAGGCCCAGATAAGAGATTGTCCGGTCCAGGAGAACCCGAATGCGCGCGTTTCCTCAGCACCTTTCTCAAGCAAGTAGAATGTTCCGTCCTTGTTGTGCGGAGCAAAGTGGCCTGCATTGAAGAAGATGGAGGCTTGGGGTGGCTGCAGGATGTGGAATGTTTCGGGCCAGTTCAGGGGGATGCTTTGGACCGTCCAGCCATCGGACGTGAGAGTTGGCATGCCGCCACCTTCCAGGCCAGCCATTCGGATCGGGTCGGCTTCGGATACGTCTAGACGACGCGCCTCCAATAGCCCCGGACCGTATCCATCATGTTCGCGGTTTCGATAGAGGCGCTGGCCGGTGGAGCAGTCAATTAGACTTTGCCCGCTTCCAGAGATTACCAGAAGGTTTTCAGTCGCGGGTTCAAACCCGACACTGGTCAGGCCGCCGATACCGATGCGCGAGACAAGGCGCCAGGGATCTGGGGCCTGACTTATTGGTGCTTTCTTCAACAGTCGCCTGACGGGGCCAAGATGGTCAATCATATGAGGTGGAATCGTCACTCATGTCGAGCTCTGCGACTGGGATAATCGGGAAAAAGACACCGTCGGACCAGACGCCGAACATCTCGGTGCCATCGACGTTGTTGGCTTCGCCCAAATCCACCAGACGGTAGAAGCTTTTGCGGTCGATCAACGCCTCTAGGCCCGCGCGGATGTGGACGTAGGGGGAAGGCTCGCCACTTTCGTCGCGATCAACGCGGATGGCGTGATTGGGGCCGGCGATGACCGTGTCGCCCACATTTGTGGTGAAGGAGATGGACTGCGCCGCGCCGTCGCCCGCCGCCTCGATATCGACCGCAACAAAAGGGGCGTCCTGTACCCGGATGCCAACCTTTTCCACAGGAGTGACGAGGAAGTACTTGCCGTCTTCGAGCTTCAGGATCGTGGAGAATAGCCGCACCAGCGGTTTTCGGCCAATCGGCGTGCCTTCATAGAACCAGGTGCCGTCGCGTTTGATCTCCATATCCAGATCGCCGCAGAAATCGGGGTTCCAAAGGTGAACCGGGGGCAGTTTGCCCTGTTTGGCGGCATCTTGGGCCGCTTTGAGCAGCTGATCGGTTGCCGGGTTCATCAATGCCCTCCCTTGAGCACGCGCTTTCACGATCAATTGTCCGTCATTGGCTTTTGCCATTTGTGATCGACGGAATAGGTCTGTTACCTGTGCATGTATATTTAACGCTAGAGCGGAGCATTACCATGGCCGACCCGGATACCCTTGTTGCCGACATCGAAGCGCTTGGGGCGAAGTTGGGAGAGGCCCGAGCCTCTATCGCGCAACGGATCATCGGCCAGGACGAGGTTGTGGCGCTGTCGCTTTCCGCGATGCTGTCTGGCGGGCACGCTTTGCTGATGGGCCTGCCGGGTTTGGGCAAGACGCTTTTGGTCGATACACTGTCGACCGTGATGGGCTTGTCGGCCAATCGGGTGCAATTTACGCCCGATCTGATGCCAGCGGATATTCTAGGTTCGGAAGTGCTAGAGACGGCGGACGACGGGACCCGGAACTTTCGTTTTCTCGAAGGACCGATCTTTTGTCAGTTGCTGATGGCCGATGAGATAAACCGCGCCTCGCCCCGCACGCAGTCGGCGCTGTTGCAGGCGATGCAGGAACGCGAAGTGACGATTGCGGGCGAACACCGCCCATTGCCCGCGCCTTTCCACGTGCTCGCCACGCAGAACCCGATTGAACAGGAAGGGACCTATCCTTTGCCGGAAGCGCAACTGGACCGGTTTCTTGTGAAGATTGACGTGCCTTACCCGGATCGGCAGACCGAGCGTGGCATTCTGATTGCGACGACCGGCACCGAAGAGGCTGTGTCGCGTGAAGTGTTCACTGGCGCGGAATTGATTGCGGCGCAGAAGATTGTGCGCCAGATGCCGGTGGGTGAAGCGGTGGTGGAATTGATCCTCGACCTCGTGCGCGCCTGTCGCCCGGATGAGGCTGAGGCTCCGGATGTAGTGAAGAATAGCGTCGCCTGGGGCCCCGGCCCGCGTGCGGCGCAGGCGTTGATGCTGACGTCGCGGGCGCGGGCGTTGCTCGATGGGCGGTTGTCGCCGTCTGCCGAAGATGTTGCTGCGCTGGCGCGTCCGGTGCTGAGCCACCGCATGGCGCTGACCTTTGCGTCGCGTGCTGAAGGTGCCGTGTTGGAACAGGTGATCGATGAAGTCACCGCGCGTGTGACGCGGATCGAGGCTGCCGCTTGAGCGAGCTTTCCCTACATACCCCGGACACACTGAGGTCGCGGTCAGAGGCCGTTGCGTCCTCCATGCCTGCGCTTCTGGCGGATGCGCAGCATTTGGCGGCGTCTGTGCTGCTGGGTGTGCATGGCCGAAAGCGGGCGGGCACCGGGGATGAGTTCTGGCAATATCGCCCGGCGGAGGCTGGCGACAGTTACCGCGCGATTGATTGGCGACGGTCCGCGAGGTCGGATGGTCATTTTCTTCGTCAGACGGAATGGCAGGCGGCGCAGGCCGTGATGATCGGTGTCGATGATTCGGCGTCGATGACCTATTCGGGAGCGAAGACGCGCCCGTCAAAGCTGCGTCGGGCGCAGACATTGGCGATGGCACTGGCCGTGATTGCCGTGCGTGGTGGTGAGCGTGTGGGCCTGACCCATCTGGCCGAGCCCCCGCGCGGCGGGCAGGCGCAATTGATGCGGATGGCGGCGGCCCTGATGGATGGTGTCGACCGGCCCGAATATGGCGAGCCCAAGCCGCAGGTCATGCCTGCCGGAAGCCGTGCGGTGTTTTTCAGTGACTATCTGGGCGAACCTGATGCGATTGAGACGGTGCTGGGTCGCTCCGCGGATCGCGGTGTGAAGGGCGCTTTGGTGATGGTGCTGGACCCGGATGAGGAGGCGTTCCCGTTCGATGGCCGCACCCTGTTTGAGTCAATGTCCGGGGCCATTCGGTTTGAGACACTCAAGGCAAAGTCGCTGCGGGAAGAGTATTTGGAACGTCTGGCGGCGCGCAAGGACGCGCTGCGCATGATGGCGCGCCGGACGGGCTGGCAGTTTCACGTCCATCATACGGACAGCCCGGCGGAACCGGCGTTGCTGTGGCTCTATCAAGTGTTGGAGCGACAATGATCGGATCGCTCGCCTTTGGCACTCCGCTTTTGCTGTTGGCGCTGATTGCGCTTCCGGTCCTGTGGTGGCTGTTGCGCGCTGTGCCGCCCGCGCCGATCCGGCGTCGGTTCCCGGGTATCGCGCTGCTGCTCGGTCTGAAGGACGACGAGAGCCAGACGGATAAGACGCCTTGGTGGCTGCTGCTGCTGCGCATGTTGGCGATTGCGGCGGCGATCATTGGTTTTGCTGGACCGGTCCTGAACCCGCAGGAGGAGCGTGTAGCGGGCGATGGCCCGCTGTTGATCGTGATGGATGGCTCTTGGGCCTCGGCGCGGGATTGGCAGGCGCGTTTGGACCGCGCGGGTCTGCTCTTGGATGATGCGGGACGGGCGGGGCGCGAAGTGGCGGTCGTCCAACTGACGGATTTACCGGGCGGTGATTTGGCGTTTCAGACGGCGGGAGCCTGGGCACCGCGTGTGCCAACTTTGCAACCCGCACCCTTCGCGCCGGACATGGCGGCGGCGGCTGAGTGGGTAGAGACCATAGACGGCACGGCGGAGGTGTTTTGGTTCTCGGATGGCGTGGACCATGAATGTCGGGATGATTTGGCGGCGGCGTTTGAGGACCTTGGCGCGCTTTCGGTGTTCCAGGGGGACCGCGATTTGATCGCCCTCGCGCCGCCCCGGTTTGAAGATGGAATAATCCGTGGTGATCTTGCGCGGATCGGGGTTGAGACGCCGCGTGAAGTGACGGTGGTGGCCCATGGGCTTGACCCGGCAGGCCTGCAGCGTGATCTGGCACAGGCAACGGCGACGTTTGAACCGGGGGCGATGGTGGCGCAGGTTGAGTTCGACCTGCCGCCTGAATTGCGCAACCGGATCACGCGGTTTGAGCTTTCGGGCGAGCGTCACGCCGGCGCGGTTGCCCTAACCGATGATGCGCTGCAACGCCGTCAGGTTGCGCTGATTTCGGGCGGGGCGGAAGACGAACAGCAGGCGCTGTTATCGCCGCTGCACTACCTGCGTGAGGCGTTGGAGCCGACGGCGGACCTGATGGAAGGGGCGCTTTCGGATATTCTTGTCGCCTCGCCTGATGTCATCATGCTGGCCGATGTGGCCACCTTTGCGGATGAAGAAGAAGCGGCGCTGATCGAATGGGTCGAAGCGGGCGGTCTTTTGGTTCGCTTTGCGGGCACTCGGTTGGCCGGGTCCGACGTGGCACGCGATGAATCCGGGCCGCTGATGCCGGTGCGCTTACGGATTGGCGGGCGGACCGTTGGCGGCGCGATGTCGTGGGGGGAGCCGAAGGCGTTGGAGCCGTTTGAGGAGGGATCGCCCTTCTTCGGCCTCGCCATTCCTAACGACGTAGAAGTGACCAGCCAGGTCGTGGCACAGCCTGATCCCACGCTTAGCGAGCGGACGATTGCGAGCCTGACGGACGGCACGCCGCTGGTGACGCGGGCATCGCTCGGGCAGGGCTCGGTGGTGCTGTTCCACGTTACAGCGAATGCGGAATGGTCGAGCCTGCCGCTGTCTGGACTGTTCGTGCAGATGTTGGAGCGGTTGGCCGTATCGACGCGCCCCGTGACGCCGGAGGCAGAAGATCTGGAGGGCACCGTCTGGACGCCGGAAGAAGTGTTGGACGGCTACGGCGTGTTGCGCGACGCAGGCACACGGCCCGGAGTGTTGGGTGAGGATTTGGCCGATGCGCCGTTGTCGGCGGATTTGCTTCCCGGCCTTTATGCCGGAGATGACCGTAGGTTGGCGCGCAACGTGATGGCACAGGATGCGGCCCTTGTTGCGGCCAGTTGGCCTGCCAGCGTGCCGGTTGAAGGGATGACGGTTGTGGAGCCCACCGATCTGATGGCCGCGTTCCTAACCGGTGCTTTGGTTTTGCTGCTTCTGGATGCTTTGGCGGCGCTGTGGCTTGGTGGGCGGCTTGGTGGACTAACCCGAGGGGCGGCGGTCTTGGCAGCGGGATTGATTGTGGGCCCGCAGGCCGATGCGCAGGGTCTGACCATCGAAGAAGAACTCGCGCTGTTGGCGACGTCAGAGGCGACGCTGGCCTACGTGCTGACCGGGGATGTTGAGGTTGATGAGACTTCTCGCGCAGGCCTGCAGGGGCTTTCGAACACGCTCTATCAGCGAACGTCCGTGGAGCCCGCACCGCCGTTGGGTGTAGATCTTGAGTTGGACGAGCTGGCCTTTTTCCCGATGATCTACTGGCCGATCACGCCAGATCAGGAAATCCCCTCGTCGGCTGCCTATCGTCGCTTGAATGACTATCTGCGCGGCGGAGGTATGATCGTCTTCGATACGCGCGACGCTCACGTCGGTCGCTTTGGGTCCGGCACCCCGGAAGGGCGGCGCTTGCAGTTGATTGCGGCGCCCCTGGATATTCCGCCGCTGGAGCCGATCCCCGATGACCACGTTCTGACACGGACCTTCTATCTGTTGCAGGACTTCCCCGGCCGCCACATCAGCCGCGATGTCTGGGTGGAAGCCGCACCCGCAGATGCCGAACAGATCGAGGGGATGCCGTTTCGCAACCTCAACGACGGTGTGACGCCGGTTCTGATTGGCGGCAACGATTGGGCGGCGGCTTGGGCGCAGGATGAGAACGGGCGGCCTGTGTTTCCGGTGGGGCGTGGCCAGACCGGCGAACGCCAACGTGAAATTGCACTCCGGTTCGGTGTGAACCTTGTGATGCATGTGCTGAGCGGCAACTACAAAAGCGATCAGGTGCATGTGCCTGCGTTGCTGGATCGGTTGGGGCAGTAGGCATGGCGAACCAGATCCTTTTCGATCCGCTGTTGATGTGGCCCGCGATCTACGCGCTGGGTGTGGCGCTTGTCTTGATCGTCGCGCTCGCCATCTGGCGCGGGTTGTCGGGGTGGTTTTTCCGGCTCTTGGCCGGGGCCGCGCTTTTGGCGGCCTTGGTTAACCCGTCGCTGCAGAACGAAGACCGCGACCCTCTGACAGACATCGTGTTGGTGGTTGTCGACGAAAGCGCGTCGCAACGGATCAGTGACCGGCCCGAGCAAACGGCGGAGGCGCTGGAGGCGCTTGAGGCGGAGATTGAAGATCTCGGGATGGAGGCGCGGGTCGCCCGTGTGGGTGATGCCGAGGACAACTCCGGCACGCTGTTGATGGCCGAATTGCAGCGCATGATGGCGGAAGAGCCCCGTGCCCGGGTTGCCGGTGCGCTGCTGATCACCGACGGACGGCTTCATGATCCGGAACTTGTGCCGGAAATGCCCGCGCCAATTCATGCCATGATTACCGGGCGAGAGGGGGATTGGGACAGGCGGTTGGTGATCGAGACCGCGCCTGCGTTTGGGATCATTGGCGAAGAACTTCAACTGACCCTTAGGATCGAGGATCAGGGCGCGGTTCCTGCGGGACTTGAAGGGAGGTCTGAGATCATCATTTCGCTCGATGGTGGGCCGCCGCAGAGCTACGTGGTGCCTGTTGGTGAAAGCCTCGACCTGCCGCTGACGCTGGAACATGCAGGGCAGAACGTCGTACAATTCACGGTGCCCGAGGCGGAGGGTGAGCTGACCGTCCGAAACAACGCGGCAGTGGTCCAGATCAATGGCATCCGCGACAGACTGCGCGTTCTGCTGGTGAGTGGTGAGCCGCATCCCGGCCAGCGCACTTGGCGCAACCTACTGAAGTCCGACCCGTCGGTGGATCTGGTCCATTTCACCATCCTGCGCCCGCCCGATCGGCAAGACGGCGTGCCGGTGTCAGAACTGTCGCTGATCGCTTTCCCGACGCGTGAGTTGTTCACAGAAGCGGTGGATGAATTCGATCTGATCATTTTCGACCGCTACCAGCGGCGCGGCATTCTTCCGATGCTCTACCTCGACAACATCCGTCGCTATGTCGAAGACGGTGGCGCGTTGTTGTTGGCGGCGGGGCCGGATTTTGCCGGGGCATCCTCGCTCTTCCGGACGCCCTTGGCTGATATCTTGCCGGGCCGCCCGACGGCGCGGGTGATTGAAGAGCCGTATTTGCCCACGATCAGTGAACTTGGTCAGCGGCATCCCGTTACCACGGGACTGGAGATGGAGCATACGCCGCTTCCAACCAGCGACGATCCTTGGGGCCGTTGGTTCCGCCAGATTGAGCTGACGGAGCAGGGCGGTCAGACGGTGATGGAAGGTGCCAATGGCGCACCGCTGTTGATGCTCGATCGCGTCGGCGAGGGGCGCGTGGCGCTTTTGGCCTCGGATCACGCCTGGCTTTGGGATCGTGGGTATGAGGGCGGTGGTCCTCAGCTGGAACTGCTGCGTCGTCTGGCACATTGGATGATGGGCGAGCCGGATCTTGAGGAAGAGGCGCTGACCGCGGATGTCGATGGCCAGACGATCCTGATCACGCGTCGCACGCTGGCCGACACGGTTGGTGCGGTGACCGTGACGACGCCGGATGGCGAAGAGATTGAAGTGCCGCTTGAAGAGACTGCTCCGGGGGCCTTCACTGCGGAGGTTTCTGGCGAGGAGCAGGGGCTCTACCGGCTACGAGAGGGTGATCTTGAGCGCGTGATTGCGTTGGGGCCCGCTGCACCGCGTGAGTTTGAGGTCACGATTGCGGGTGCCGATCAGATTGATCCCTTGGCGGAGGTCACGGGCGGGCGGTCGTTCCGCCTTGAAGACGGATTACCTGATGTGCGCCGCGTTGGTGAAGGCCGCACGGCACACGGTCGCGGCTGGTTGGGCCTGATGACGCGAGAGGCCTACGTGACGACCGATGTCACAGTGACCCCGCTCGTTTCGGCCTGGCTGTTCCTGCTGATTGCTGCGGGCTTGATGCTGGCCGGGTGGCTGAGGGAAGGGCGGCAATAAGTGCCGATTGTCGAGCTTCCGCGGACTGGCCCCGCCGATTTGGAAGAGCTTGAAGGAAAGCTTGCGGCAGATCCGGCGGGGTTGAACTACACTACGCTTCAATGCGTGTCGTCGATGTTCGCAGACGTTGATCAGGCAGTCCTGCGGGCGCTTGACCAAATGTTTGCGCGTTGGCCGGAACTTGGACTGCGGCTCTACTCCGCCATTGGCCGTGAGCCTGTGAATGTGAGCGGGTTGGCGTCCCTGCCAAACCTGCGGCATCTCAAGCTGCATTATTCGATCCCGGCTTTGGTCGATGTGGCACCCTTGTGCGCCTTGACGCATTTGGAAACGGCAGAGCTTGAGGTTCATGCGGCCTATCCGCTGGGGGACGTGTTGGAGGCTTGGCCGAAGCTGCGAAAGCTATCTTTGATCCGCGAAGGGAAAGCCTCAAAAGCTGTCGACTTAAGCGGTTTGTCGGGCTTGGCCATGCTGCAAGACCTCTACATCATGGGATATGACAAGGGCATCGGGGCGCTGGCAGATTGTCATGCGTTGAGGCGGCTGACCTTGCAAAGCCTCAAGCTGCCCAGTTGGGACGAGCTACCGGTGCAGAAAATGGAGTTCCTGCAGCTCAACGCCGTGAAGGGGCCGGACCCTGTGCCCTTTGCCGCCCTTTTGGACCGGGCAGATGATGTTCGCTTTATTCGCATGGACCGCGACCTGCCATTCAAGCGCGATAGCGCTTTGTCGAAGGTTTCGCGCGATGGATGGTTCGTGGTGCACATCGACTATCTCAATGGGTTCTTTGACGACGAGCGCTCGGGCCACGATTGGGCGGACGTTTTGCAGAAAGCGTGCCCGCCGCCGGAGGGCGTGGCGTTTGATCCGGAGGCTGGATCGTTTTCGGTCATCGGCACGCGTGAGGACCTTGTGCGCTACCAAGAACGTGTGGTTCCGGCGCTGGCCGCATTGGTGCAAGCGTAAGGGCCGGGGAAGACGCTGGCCTTGCGGCCTCGCCCCTCCCGCCGTCCCGTGGGCGTGCTAGATGAACAGTTGGCCGTTACAGGTTGTGCAGCGCATTTGCTTGCGGCCCGAACACCCTTGGCAGGTGCGGAAGGACGGGCGACCGGTGCGGTCTGCGCCTGCGAAGATTTTTCCAGATCCGCCGCACGTCCGGCAAGGGCACATGCCGCTACTGCGGCACCGGTGGCAGCGGCGCGTGGCGACGGCGGCCTTTGGTTTGCGGGACACGTGGTGCGGTTTGTAGGTATCTAGCATGGGACTGCCTCCGTTATTCTTGGTTAACGGATGCAGGGTCTTCGCGGCGATTTCAGGATCGATATGCGGCGCGGATGGGGCGATAGCTTATTGCGGCAGGGAGAACGGCACGGTGTCTTCGGCCCAACCATCCACGTTTGTGCGCGCGCGGATAAAGACTCGATCGGTTCCTTCAGGGATCGCAACGCCGGAGGCAGAGCGGGTGAAGGGCTGCTCGTTCACATGGGGATGGGCGAGGGGTCGGTCGCCTACAATTGTGCCATCTGAAAGCTCTACCCGCCAACCATCTGCGTAGTCATCCCAGCCGGTATCTTCGTGGGCGAGGGTCACGGAAAACCGCCAGCCGTCGCTGCCGGACGTAGCTTCAACCCCCACGATTTCAGCGGGATCGGCATGGGCGGGAAGGGCGAAAAGGAGGAGCAAGAACCTGTAGTGCATTTGTAGTTTATACGTAACTACACGCGAATTACCTCATCACATGGATGCGAGAAGGCAAATCCTGGCCGAACCTGTCTGCGCAGGACTGCACGAGGCCTAGCCCCAGGGTTTGTAAACCACGAGGATGAGGACCCCGATGGCGCCGAAAACGCTGATCTCATTGTAGACGCGCAGCCAGCGGTCGCTTTCGGTGAAGATGCCGCGCTTTGCGCGCAGGACGAGACGCCCGGTCCAGCCGTAGTGCGCTGCGAGGGCGGCAACCACGGCGATCTTGGCGTGGCTCCAGGTGGGCCACCCCCAAAGGTGTGCGAGGTAGAGGCCAGAGAGAATCGCGATCACGCCAAGGCCCAGCGAAAAGCGGTAGATGCGGATGGTCAAATCGCCAGTGGGCCCAAACGTGCCCGTCGCGGCCCATTCGCGTTTCCAGAAGATAATCGCGCGCGGGGCGGCGAAGATGCCGGTCATCCACCCCAGAACACACAATAGATGCAAGACCTTGACCCATTCCATGGGTCGGGTTGTGCGGCCTAATGCGCTCGCCTGCAAGTTGTGACGGCGGGTTTGGCACGGGTGCGGCATGAATTCCTTTGCTCAATTACAATATTGGTTATATATTTTTACCAATCTGGGAATTTGAGGGAGATGCGCCGATGGAGATGCCAATGCCCGATGCCCGCATCCTGGCCCGAAAGGCGCGGATTGTTGAGCGGTTGCAGAAGGTACTGCCGAAGACGGCAGTGATCCACGACGCAGCCGAAACGCTCGCCTATGAATGTGACGCGTTGACGGCCTACAAGTGCCCTCCGCTGGCAGCGATCCTGCCATCGTCGACCGAAGAGGTCGCGGCGGCGTTGAAGATCTGCCACGAGGAAGGCGTGCCGGTTGTGCCGCGCGGCTCTGGCACATCTCTGGCTGGGGGGGCGTTGCCGACAGCGGATAGCGTGATCCTTGGGGTCGCGCGGATGAACCGGGTGCTGGAGACGGACTACGACAACCGCATTATCCGGGTGCAGACGGGGCGCACGAACCTGAGCGTGACGGGCGCGGTGGAGGCGGAAGATTTCTTCTATGCGCCCGATCCGTCAAGCCAGCTGGCCTGCGCCATCGCGGGAAATATCGCGATGAACTCGGGCGGCGCGCATTGCCTGAAATACGGGGTGACGACGAACAACCTGCTGGGTGTGACGATGGTCACGATGGAGGGCGAAGTCGTCGAGATTGGCGGCGCGCATCTGGATAGCGGTGGCTACGATCTGCTTGGGCTGATTTGTGGCAGTGAGGGGCAGTTGGGTGTTGTGACCGAGGCGACGTTGCGCATCTTGCGCAAGCCGGAAGGGGCGCGGCCCGTTCTGATCGCATTCGATTCCAACGAAGTGGCGGGGGCTTGCGTCAGCGACATCATCAAGGCGGGCGTTTTGCCGGTGGCCATCGAATTCATGGACCGGCCCATTCTGGAGATCACGGAGCGGCACGCGAAGGCCGGTTATCCCGATTGCGAGGCGCTGCTGATCGTTGAGGTTGAGGGCAGTCCCGCGGAGATTGACGCGCAGCTTGGTCTGATCAAGCAGATCGCGCGGTCGCATAACCCGGTGGAACTGCGGGAGGCCGAGACGGCGGAAGAAGCGGGGCGCATCTGGCTTGGCCGAAAGAGCGCGTTTGGCGCTGTCGGGCAGGTGGCGGATTACATGTGCCTCGACGGCACCATCCCCGTCAGCGAATTGCCGAGGGTTCTGAAAGGGATTGAGGAGATTTCCGCGAAGTACGGGCTGAACGTGGGCAACGTCTTCCATGCGGGTGATGGAAACATGCATCCGCTGATCATGTTCGATGCCAACAAGCCGGGCGATCTGGAACTGTGCGAACAATGCGGTGCAGATATTCTGCGGCTTTGCGTCGAGGTCGGCGGTTGCCTGACGGGCGAGCACGGCGTCGGAATCGAGAAACGCGACCTGATGGGCGCGCAATTCACCGACGCGGATATGGAGGCGCAGATGCGGGTGAAGGATGTTTTCGATCCGGCCTGGTTGCTGAACCCAGCGAAGGTGTTTCCCTTGGAGACATCGCGCACCCGCCGAGAGAAGGATTTCGCCGCCTGACGGCGTCGACCAATGCGAGGGGGTGTTACCCCCTTCGCACTCCCCCAGCATATTTCTGGAACAAAGAGGGATGGGCACGATGTTGAGCCCTGCGAATGAGACTGAGCTGGCCGGTATGGTGGCGGATGCCACAGGTGCGCTTCGGGTGGTTGGCGGTGGGACGCGGTCCATTGGCACAGCTGCACCCGGCGAAGTCCTGTCGATGGCCGGGATGTCGGGCGTTGAGCTTTACGAGCCCGGCGCGCTGACTCTGGTCGCGCGTGCAGGCACGCCGCTGGCGGAGATCGAGGCGCTGTTGGCGGGTGAAGGGCAGATGTTGCCATTTGAGCCGCCCCAAATGGACGGGCTTCTGGGACGCGAGGGGAGTTCGACGATCGGTGGCGTTGTGGCGGCCAATGCTTCGGGCCCTCGGCGGTTGCAGGCCGGTGCGTGTCGGGACTCGCTGATTGGCGTGCGGTTTGTGGATGGTGTGGGCGCTGTAGTGAAAAACGGCGGGCGCGTGATGAAGAATGTCACCGGCTACGATCTGGTGAAGCTGATGGCGGGGTCCTGGGGCACTTTGGGCGTGATGAGCGAGGTCGCGTTCAAGGTGCTGCCGAAGCTGAACGGTGCGACGGTTGCGATTCAGGTGGGTTCATCCTCCGATGCGCTGGAGGCGATGACGAAGGCCATGAGCTCTCCGTTCGATGTGAACGGTGCGGCCTACGTGCCGGGTGAAGCGGTTTATCTGCGGGTTGAAGGGCTGGAGGAATCAGTAGCCTACCGGGTGGCGCAGTTGCAGGCATTGGTTGGGGGAGAGAACCGGGTGATCGATGATCCGGATGCGTCATCGGCGCTTTGGGCGCGGTTGCGCGACGTTGCCGATTTCGCAGACGGCTCGGCGGCAGTATGGCGCGTCTCTATGAAGGCGTCGGAGTTGGTTGCGACGATGTTGGCTGGGGCAAGCCGGGCAGTGGGATTCGACTATCAATTGGATTGGGCCGGAGGGTTGGCGTGGGTGCGTTTGACCAGCGAGGCGGCAGAGCAGGCGGCCCATACGTTGGAGACCGGCGAGACAGGCGCAGAGGCGGGGATCATTGGGTTCCACAAATCGCTTCAGGATATATGCAGCACCATGACTGGCGGCCATGCGACGTTGTTCAAGGCACCCGATGCCGTCCTGTCGCAAGTGAGTGCGTTCCAGCCGGAGGCCGCCGGCGTTGCCAGGTTGTCGGCGGGGCTGAGGGCGAAATTCGATCCGCGCGGCATCTTGAATGCTGGCTTGATGGGGGGCTGAGGCGATGCAAACGACATTCTCTCCAGAGCAGTTGAAAGATGCGGCCACGGCGCGGTCGAATGAGATCCTGCGGACCTGTGTCCATTGCGGGTTTTGCACGGCGACCTGCCCGACCTATCAGGTGCTGGGCGATGAGTTGGATAGCCCGCGCGGGCGCATCTACTTGATCAAGGACATGCTGGAGAATGGGCGACCGGCTGATGAGAAGACCGTTAAGCACATTGACCGGTGCCTGTCGTGCCTGGCCTGTATGACGACGTGCCCGTCCGGCGTGCACTACATGCATCTGGTCGATCACGCGCGGGAGTATATTGAGCAGACTTACAAGCGGCCCTTCTTCGAGCGTGTGTTGCGTTGGACGTTGGCGCAGATCCTGCCTTACCCGACGCGGTTTCGACTGGCGCTTTTGGGGGCGAAGATCGGCAAGCCGTTTGCATGGATGATGCCGGATGCGCGGTTGCGGGCGATGTTGGAGATGGCGCCGAAGCATATTCCGCCCGTCAGCCGGAACGATGATCCGCAGGTTTTTAGAGTGCCTGAGAAGAAGATGCGGGTGGCGCTGATGACGGGCTGTGCGCAGAAGGCGCTGAACACGGATATCAATGACGCGACGATCCGGTTGCTGACACGATTAGGGACCGAGGTTGTCGTGGCGGACGGTGCTGGCTGTTGCGGGGCGCTGACGCACCACATGGGCAAGACCGCGGAAAGCCATGCCACGGCGGCGAAAAACATTCGCGCCTGGGCGGATGAGATGAAGGGTGAGGGTCTCGACGCGATTGTCATCAACACCAGCGGCTGCGGGACGACGGTGAAGGATTACGGGCACATGTTCCGCGAAGATGCGGAGTTGGCCGATGACGCGGCGGCGGTGGCCGGAATCGCAAAAGATGTCAGCGAAGTGCTGATGGATTTGATGCCCGAGGACGTTGTCGCCCAAAGCGGCGAAGGCGTTCGTGTGGCTTACCATGCGGCGTGTTCGTTGCAGCATGGACAGCAGATCAAGACCTTCCCGAAGGACTTGTTGAAACGCGCTGGGTTCAAAGTGGTTGAGCCTGCGGACAGCCACCTGTGTTGTGGCAGTGCCGGAACGTACAACCTGATGCAGCCGGAGATCTCCAAGGAGCTTAAGGCGCGCAAGGTTGAGACGTTGGAGGCCACGCGGCCCGACATCATCGCGGCCGGCAATATTGGGTGTATGATGCAGATCGGGTCCGGCACGGAGGTGCCGATTGTGCACACGGTGGAGCTGCTGGATTGGGCAACGGGTGGGCCACGTCCCGCGACGCTGGACCGCGGGCGTGAAGAGCCTGCGGTACCTATGTTGCGTTAACACAAGAGCCACATTTTCGCCCCGGTTTCCGGTTACGCACAGGCAAATTCGTTCTCGGAGTCTGCCTATGCGTCGCGTGTTTGCCGCCCTTGTCGCCTGTTGTTTTGCATCATCTCTTTTTGCCCAGGGCTTGCCGCAAGTGCAGCCCGGTGATGGCGCGGACGGGTTGCGTGAGATGGCCAGCGCGACCGAGGCACGGCAATGGCGTGCAGTAGGGCGATTGGACACCGGCGTTTCGTTTTGCTCAGCCACGTTGATTGCGCCTGATCTTGTGCTGACGGCGGCCCATTGCGTCTATCACCCCGAAACGTCGGAATTGCTGAACCCGGAGACGTTCACCTTTCTTGCCGGTCTAAGGAACGGGCGGGCGGAGGCGATCCGCCAGGTGCGGCGCACGATGGTGATGCCCGGCTACATCTTCGAGCAGGGTCCTGAGATCGATATGATCGGGCGGGACCTGGCCCTTTTGGAATTGCGGCAGCCGGTCTCACTGGCGTCGATCACACCGATTGATGCCTCGGAAGGTCATGCGCGCGATGGTGCGGTGACCGTTGTGTCCTACGGCCTTGATCGGGAAAACTATGCCTCCATCGAAGAGGGCTGCGAGATTCTGGCGCGGCGTGGGCCGGTTCGGTCGCTGACCTGCAATGTGGTGCAGGGGGCCTCAGGCTCACCCGTGTTGCGGGTCAATCAGGGGCGCGCAGAGGTGATTGCCGTGATGTCAGCCAGTGGCCACGTCGATGGTGAAGATATTTCACTGGCCGTGATGCTGGACGGGCAGATTGATGAATTGATGGAACAGGTACGGGCAGCGGGGCCGGTGGCGACCTTTGGCACAGCCGCGGGCACGACCAGCTTCATCTCGCCGACGAATGAGGGGCGGGACGGGATCGGCGCG
Source organism: uncultured Roseicyclus sp. (assembly GCA_947500415.1). Classification (GTDB taxonomy): domain Bacteria; phylum Pseudomonadota; class Alphaproteobacteria; order Rhodobacterales; family Rhodobacteraceae; genus Gymnodinialimonas. Next base: position 475,044 of record CANMRT010000003.1, on the reverse strand, counting down.
CGCTTTATCCGCCCCTGAATTCGACATTTCCGGGGTCTTGAAACCCCGAAATCCACATCCCACATCGGTGATGTCGGTGCCGCCAAGCGGGCCGACGCTTATCGCAACCGGGTAAGTGCCTGATGTCAGGGCTGCCCACACATATCGTTGTCGCTCAATGGAGGATAACCCATGCGCACTTATGATTTCTCGCCGCTTTACCGTGCAACCGTTGGCTTTGACCGTGTCGCAGACATGCTTGACCGGGTGCTGACCCAGGATGCCGGTGGCAATTCCTACCCGCCCTACAATATCGAAAAGACCGATGAGAATGCTTATCGCATCTCGGTCGCTGTGGCGGGCTTTTCCGAGGCTGACCTAACGGTTGAACAGCGCGAGCATCAGCTTGTGGTCGCCGCGAAGAAGGACAAGGACGAAGCCGCAGAGCGGACGTATCTGCATCGTGGCATCGCCACGCGCGCCTTTGAAAAGCGTTTCCAGCTGGCCGACCATGTCCGCGTGACGGGTGCTGTCGCCGAAAATGGCATGCTGCACATCGATCTTGTCCGTGAAGTGCCAGAGGCGCTGAAGCCGCGCCGGATTGAGATTGGCGCGTCGGGCGCAAAGGCGATCGAGGCGGAAGCCGTCGAAGCCTGATTGGCAACTCGGCTTGTATGATTGGGGTGGTCCTTCGGGGCCGCCCTTTTGCTTAGGCAGATTTCAGGCGACGCGGGCGCACACCCTCTCGTTCGACCCGTCTGGCCGCATGCATACCCAAGCAGTGGTCCAGCAGCCTTCGTGCCGCTTCAGTCTGACGTTCGAGGCTGCGAGAGGTCACGAGCATGGATTCGACCCAACATCCGGCGGCCTGAATGATTGAATGGCGTTCCATCACGATGTTCAGGTAATGAACCTTCTTTTTCCCGCGCATGCGTCGAATACCGTTGTGCCCGATCAATCTCACAGCGGGCACCAGCACCTCTTCGCCGGTATGGGGCATCACGCGTAAGACCCTGTGTTGCGGTGATGTGATGAGGTTCGTGTTCGGTGTGCCGTCCCCCAACGCGCCGGCCGGGATCAGGATGGGCTTTGCGGGATCATCCCGGTGCTTGAAGGTCATGCGTTCGAACGTCACCAGTCTTATGGCCTGCCAGCCGTGATCCTTCGTCCAGATGATGTCGTCCGGCCTGAGGTGCTCGATCGCGATCTCACCTCTTTCGGTGTGGATGAGGGTGCCTTCTAGAAGGCAAACTGGACCCGCCGAATATGCGAAATTGTTGCTTGAAAGCTCAGAATTCGTCACGCCTTGCAACGTGACTGTGTCGCCGTTGTCAAAGGTGATGATCGTGTTGCCATTGTCTTCACTCATCCGGGCGATGACGTCTGAGTAGAATCCCATCTCGGACATGTCGAAGGCGATCTTGTCGTGATCTGGACTGAAGTCGGTGATCACGTCATTGCCGTGCCCATCGCGAATGACGAAGGTATCTTCCGATTGGCCACCGGTGAGCGTGTCGTCCCCCTCACCGCCTTCGATGGTATCCTTGTCATCACCGCCATCAATGTTGTCGTTGCCAGCACCGCCGTAGAGCCGATCTTCGCCCTTGTCTCCGCTGATTGTATCGTCGTCATTATAGCCGTGGATGGTGTCGCCATCTTCGCCACCGCTGACAGAGTCCCCTCCCGATCCGCCTTCGATGTAATCCTGGCCTGCGGCCCCTTTGATGGTATCGTCGCCAGCATTGCCCTGCAGCGTATCGCCGTCATTGCCGCCGTCGATCGAGTCATTGCCATCGCCGCCCTCAATCGAATCTTCGCCAGAGCCACCGCCGATGTGATCGTCCCCAGCACCGCCGCTAATCTCATCACGGTCGTCTCCACCGGAAATGGAATCGTTACCACCGCCGCCGGAAATACTGTCTTGCCCGGCGTTGCCGTTGATGGTGTCGTCGTTGTCGGTTCCATTCAGATTGTCGCCGCCACCGCTGCCATTGATTGTGGCCATGTCATGCCTCTTGTCGCCTTTGCAGTGCGATCAGGCATGTGGCGTGCGCGCATAAATTGCGGTTAATCAGCCAGCGAAATATCCATCGACTTTTATCTTAAAACCATTGCCCCGGTTCCATCAGGCCCAATTCCATCAGCTGCATCGAAGACCAGTGGAACTGGGTCGATTTGTGCCAGCGAAAATCGCTGATGTCGTGGCGGGAGCCGGGATTGGTCCGCAGGGCTTTTGCCACACGGAACGAGCATATGGACGCCGTCAGAGAGTGGTGCCACGGACAGGCATAGGTGTTCATCTCCTCGTCCGTCAGCGTGTGATCTTCACGTAGCTTTAGCCCGGGTTTGGCTTGGAACAGGCCGACGCGATCGATTTTGCGCTTGGGTTTGGCGACGTGTTCCTCAAACCGCCAACGCAGGCCGCCATAGAAATTCAGCTGCCGTTCCATCACCTCGTCTTCTTCTGCGCCACCTTTTCGGGTGTCGGCGTAGTAGCCTGAGCTGTCGAGTAGCGCGCCGTCCAGATCTACGGCGTTGGGGTATGCGGTCAAATCACCGGCATAGAGGTCGATCACATAGGTCAGCACCGCCTCGCGCCGTTCCTCCATGACCCAGGTCACAAGCTCGCCAACTGTGCGGTCTTCGCAGAACGGGAAGAAGAAGTATTCGCCGTTGTAACAGTAGTGGATCCACTGGCCCGGCACTTTCTCGATCAGCGCGTTGACCACATCTTCCGTCGCGCCCGGCTGGCGCGAGGGGTGGCGGATAACGTGCTGACGGGCCTTGGCGGACTTCTGCGCCTCTGGGACGATGATCTCTTCAGGGGCGACGATGAAGATGGCTTTGAAGCCGAGCGAATGCAGATGGTCGAGGGAGCTTTCGAATTCTACGCGATCTTCCGCGATCAGCACGGCGAAGGGCCCCTTGCCGAACGTATCGCCAGAGGTCGCCTTGAACTTGCTCAGGCTGGTGAATTCCATGGTCGGTCTGCTCGCACGCTTGTTTTGCCCAAAATGCCCGTCCGCCGCGTCATTTGCAATCGAAGCGTCGGTTGAAGCGGGGGCAGGGGCAAGATACACGGGCGCGATTGAGATTTCCTTATGCCAACAAGAATGGCGCGGCCCATGACCAAGAAGCTATTCGTCAAGACCTACGGCTGTCAGATGAACGTCTACGACAGTGAGCGCATGGCCGAGGCCCTGGGCGGTGAAGGTTATGAGCAGGTCGACAGCCCCGATGGCGCAGACATGATCCTGCTGAACACCTGCCACATCCGCGAGAAGGCGGCTGAGAAGGTCTACTCGGAATTGGGCCGGTTCCGTCCATTGCGCGAGGCGAACCCGGATCTGAAGATCGGCGTCGCGGGCTGCGTAGCCCAAGCGGAGGGCGAAGAGATCATGCGGCGGCAGCCGATGGTGGACCTTGTCGTCGGGCCGCAGACATATCACCGGTTGCCGAAGATGCTTGAAGCATTGGATCGCGGTGAGAAGGCGCTGGATACGGATTTCCCGGAAGAGGACAAATTTGCCCATCTTCCCAAGTTGCGCACGACGCTCGGGCCGACGGCGTTTCTGACGGTTCAAGAGGGATGCGACAAGTTCTGCGCGTTCTGTGTGGTGCCCTACACGCGCGGGGCCGAAGTGAGCCGCCCCGCCGAACGTTTGATGGGTGAGGCGCAGGCGTTGGTCGAACGCAGCGTGCGCGAGATCACATTGCTAGGGCAGAACGTGAATGCATATCACGGCGAAGGCTCCGATGGCGCCGAGTGGGGTCTTGCGCGGCTGATCCGCGAAATGGCGAAGATCGACGGTCTCGACCGGATCCGGTTCACCACAAGCCATCCCAACGACATGGATGATGACCTGATCGCGGCTCATGCCGATTGCGAGAAACTGATGCCTTACCTGCATTTGCCGGTTCAGGCGGGCAGCGACAAAATCCTCAAGGCGATGAACCGCAAGCACACGCGCGATGAGTATATGCGCCTGATCGAACGTATTCGCGCCGTGCGCCCCGATTTGCATCTGTCCGGCGATTTCATCGTTGGCTTCCCGGGTGAGACGGAGGCCGACTTCGAAGACACGCTCGATCTGGTGCGGCAGGTGGGCTTTGGGACGGCCTATTCCTTCAAGTATTCGGCACGTCCTGGCACACCTGCGATGGAGCGAGATGGCCAAGTGCCAGACGCCGAGGCCAGCGAGCGGTTGCAACGGCTGCAAGCCCTGTTGGGGGAGCAGCAGAAAGCGACCCAGGACGCCATGGTCGGGCGTCATGTGAAGGTGTTGTTCGAGAAGCCAGGGCGCGAGCCGGGGCAAATGGTCGGAAAATCCGACTACCTGCATGCCGTCCACGTTGATGGCCCCACTGATTTGCGCGGGCAGATTGTGCCGGTCGAAATTATCGAGAGCCGATCAAATTCCCTGAAAGGGCGGTTGTTCTAGGCGCGGTCAAAACGCGCGCGCTTTCCTTTCGAAGAACGCGCGCTTTCCGATGCGCTTAGCGCGGCGGGTTCTCGGCAAAGATCCGATACATCACCTGAACCGCAGCGTCAGGCCGATCAACCGTGGACGGATCGCGGCACACCCGTTCGCCGATGGCATGCGCCTCGGGGAAAGTGTAGCCGGCGTTCACGAGGCTATCGATGAAAACGGGATTTGGACGGTCCCAGATCACCTCGGAAAACGGGCCGCGGAAGCAGCTGACCGTGACTTGCACGGTGTTCACGACCATCCGATATTCGTAAGTGGTGGCGGATGCAGATTGCGTGCCGCCAAGCAGAAGTGCGCCGCCAACAACGGCGGATGCAAGTGTTTTGAACATAAGTGTTCCCCCAATCAGACAGGCAGCGGCATGTGGGGCTAATTCCCCGTTTGCAGACAGAAAACCGCAGCCTGTGCAGACAGAGCCTAGCATGATGCGCAGCGAAAACGCTCTTCACATCTTACCAAAAGGTTAAGATTCGGAAGACGCTCAGACAATCGTGTCCGATTCGCCCAATTGTTTCTCAAATGGGCATAAATCATGCGTGCTTGGCGGGTCGAAGATCCTGTGGATAGCGGCGGTCGTCCATTCGCGCGCAAAAATGGCAGAATCACCGCTTCGCTGTTTCCGAATCCGCAACCGAGGGGCGAATATACCCCTTCCCAAGTGTGGATAAGGTGCTATCCTGCCGAAATCTAAGGTGTTTTCGGACAAGACCCTGCCAGGTCCCCTGAAAATGCTACGAGGGAATGGAATTAATCGGCACTTGTAACCAGCAAGGTCGAGAGAATCGGAACAACAGGGGGATGCAGGTGTGATCAACACTCTGAAGCGCGCACTCACCGGTGCGATTGGTGCCGCAGCCCTGGTTGCAGGGGCCTTCTTCGCCCTCGCAACCCCGGCGGCAGCACAACAACAGATCATCGTAAGCGGGCAAGTGCAGCCCGGCCTTTGGGTTGACCCGGACGGTTGTCTGCACTGGGTCGCCGACGGTGGTATCGAAGGATACATGGAAGGCCGGGTGAACCCCGAAAACGGCATGCCCGTCTGCCTTGATGTGAACCCGTGCGGTGTGGCCAACACCGACACGATGTTCCACACGGATAGTGCTCGACTGACCTCGTCCGGTCGCGCGCATCTGCAGCAGTTCTTCCAGGGTGCTGGCGCCTACGCCTACGCAATCTACGGCCATACCGACAGCCGCGCATCTGACGAATACAACATGCGTCTGAGCGAGCGTCGTGCCTCGGCCGTGGCCAATGTGGCGCGTTCCGTTGGCGCTCGTGTTGCACGCGAAATCGGGTATGGCGAGCGTCGCCCCGTTGCGCCGAATGACAGCGCCGCGAACATGCAGCGCAACCGCCGCGTTGAAATCGTGTGCTACCGCTAAGCCGGAAAGGGACAAACAGATGAGCTTTTTCAAACTTCCCCTTCTGGCTGTTGCGCCGCTTGCCCTGATGGGCTGCGTCGAGAGCTTCGAAGGCACCACTGCGGCCCGTGTCGGCCCGAATGGTGAGCCGCCCGTTATTGCCATCGGTGAAGACCGTGGCCGTGACGCGGGTTCGCTCTCGCGTCTTGAGGCCGGTATCTTCATTGACCCCGACGGGTGTCACATCTGGATGATCGACGATGGCCTTGAGGGCTACTGGTCGCGCCGCCTTGACCCACGCTCGGGTCTGCCGGTCTGCACGCAGCCCGCACCTCCTGGATCGATCATTGGCGACTACAGCTCGGGCAGCCCGGGTATCCCGGATCGCGTGCCACGCGTGAACTGATTTGCCGAATTGGTAAAGTTGCAGGCGGTCCCGTGGGGCCGCCTGTTTCGTTTGCAATTGGGGCAGGTGTGGCGGGTCACACCCACGCGCATACGAAATATTGGTGACAATCGCAGATCGGCAGTGGACAAGGCGGGCCTTGCGGGGCCAGGCTCAAGCTAGCCAGACATCCCGGATGGTCCGGGGTGCACACGCCTTGACCGGAGTTTTCCTTGGCAATCAATCCGCTGCCCCACCCAGACCCGTCCAGCGAAACCCCTGTTGCCAGCGATTCCCCGGAACGCTTACTCGAATTTCCCGACAACCGGCTTCTGATCGAGCTGTGCGGCGAATTCGATCGCAACCTCGCGCAGGTCGAACATCTTCTGTCTGTGCACATCCTGCGGCGTGGCAATGCGCTTGCCGTGTTGGGGGAGGCTCGGGATCGAGCCGTGGAAGTGTTGCAGCAGCTCTATGAGCGGGTCGAGGCTGGTAAATCGCTCGAACCCGGCGACATCGACGCCGCTGTCCGTCTTGGCGGATCGGAGGCCGAAACCGGTGTGCGCGACGGTGACCAGATCGAGATGTTCAAAGGCGGCGATCTGGAGATCGGCACGCGGAAAAAGACGGTCGAGCCGCGCACCCAAGCGCAGCAGGCCTATGTTCGAGCCCTCTTCCAGAACGAGCTGGCATTCGGGATTGGCCCCGCCGGTACGGGTAAGACGTATCTCGCCGTGGCCGTGGCGGTGAACCAGATGATGGGCGGCCACGTCGACAAGATCATCCTTAGCCGTCCGGCGGTGGAGGCGGGTGAACGGCTTGGTTTCCTTCCCGGAGACATGAAGGACAAGGTCGATCCCTACATGCAGCCGCTCTACGACGCGCTGAATGATTTCCTGCCGGGTAAGCAATTGGCGAAGTTGATCGAAGAGAAAACGATCGAGATTGCGCCGCTGGCTTTCATGCGGGGGCGGACGCTGTCGAATGCCTACGTTGTGCTGGATGAGGCGCAGAACGCTACGTCGATGCAGATGAAGATGTTCCTGACCCGTCTGGGCCGTGGCTCCAAGATGGTGATTACGGGCGACCGGTCTCAGGTCGATCTGCCGCGCGGTGTGACCAGTGGGTTGAGCGAGGCGGAGCGGATCCTGAAAGGCACCGAGGGCATAAGCTTCAACTACTTCACCGCCAAGGACGTGGTTCGACACCCGATGGTCGCCAAGATCATCGAGGCCTACGACAAGGAAGCGCCAGTCGGCTGAACCGCCTCCCTTGACCGTGCGAGCCGCCATGGTATCCGGCGCGCTATGGAGATCGATGTTCTTATCGAAACGGATGCCTGGGAAGTGCTCGACCTGGAAGCACTGACCGAGGCGGCTGTGAAGGCCACACTTGAGGCGTTGGACATGGACGCCGAACGCTGTGCTCTATCTCTCTTGGCCGCTGATGACGCCCGTATTGCCGCGCTGAATGCCGATTTCCGGGGCAAACCCACACCGACCAATGTCCTTTCGTGGCCCGCGGTCGAACGGGCCGCAGAGACGCCCGGTGAGATGCCGGATTTGCCAGACCTTTCCGCCGATGGTCCGCCGGTCGAGCTTGGAGATATAGCGCTGGCGTTTGAGACCTGCGCACGTGAGGCTGGAGAAGGCGGAAAGACGCTTGCCCACCACATGACGCATCTGATCGTGCACGGACTGATGCATTGCCTTGGTTTCGATCACGAAACCGACGCGGATGCCACGCTAATGGAACAGCTTGAAACACGTATACTTGCCACGCTAGGGGTCCCTGACCCATATTAGAGATACGGGCAATTGTGGCTCGGTTTGTTTTCGGAAAGGAGCCATGAGCTCAAATCCTGATCCGTCGTCTCCGGCGGCGCGTAGCGCGCCCTCTGAGAGTGACGATACGCCGGCTTCGAGGCCGGGGTTTTTCGCCCGATTGTTTGGTACGGCCCCAGTGGCCGCAGAGCCAGACCATGACCCCCAACAAGACAGTCAGTCTGCGCCCCCGCAATTCGGGCCGCCGCTGCCGTCGATGTCGAACCTGCGCAAGATGCGGGTTGAGGATGTTTCCATTCCCCGGGCTGAGATTGTCTCGGTGCCCGTCGATATCAGCTTGCCTGAACTGGTGCAGGTTTTCCGCGACAGTGGTCTGACCCGCTTGCCGGTCTACGACGGAACGCTGGATGAACCGGCGGGCCTTGTGCACCTGAAGGACATTGCCCTGAAGCATGGCTTCAATGGTGAGGATGAGGCGTTCACCTTGTCCGAACGGCTGCGGCCTGTGCTGTACGTTCCACCCTCCATGCCCATCGGAGTGCTGCTGACAAAGATGCAGACCGAGCGAACGCATATGGCGCTGGTGATCGACGAATACGGCGGCGTGGATGGACTTCTGACCATCGAGGATCTGATCGAACAGGTCATCGGTGAGATCGAGGATGAACACGACATCGAAGAGGCCCAACCGTGGCTGCGCGAGGAGGATGGTGCATTTCTTGCGCTGGCTCGTGCGCCGTTGGATGAGTTCGAGGGTGAGATTGGCCTCGACTTGGTAGACGAAGACGAGGAGGAGGAAGTTGAGACCCTGGGTGGCCTCGTCTTCCTGTTGTCTGGACGCGTGCCGTTGAGAGGCGAAGTTGTGCCCCATCCATCGGGCGTGGAGTTCGAGGTGATCGATGCCGACCCCCGCCGCATCAAGCGCCTGCGCGTTCGTCTGCCGAAAGAGGCGGCGGAGTGAGCGAGGGCGCCCGCGCCGCTGAGGCGGCGTTGGGTCGCTGGCAGGGTCGGGCGTTGGCGAGTTTCGGCGGCGGAACTGCTGCTCTGGCATTGCCACCGTTCGATGCATGGCTTGTGCTATTTCCGTCCCTCGCAATGGTCTGCGCACTGGTTGCGAGCGCGCCCGATGCACGCACCGCTGGCTGGCGCGCGTGGTTTGCCGGGGCGGGCTGGTTCGGCGTGGCGATGCACTGGATCGTGCAGCCGTTCTTCGTGGATGCCGCAACCCATGGATGGATGGCGCCCTTCGCGATCATTCTGATGGCTGGTGGCCTCGCATTGTTCTGGGGACTGGCGGGCTGGATCGCCGCGCGGTTTTGTTCGGCTGGCCCCGCACGGGCGCTGACATTTGCCGGGTTGCTTGTGCTGGCCGAAGCCGCACGGGGGCGGGTCTTCACGGGCTTGCCATGGGCGCAGCCGGGCCATGGGTTGATTGGGTCAGAGGCGTTGGCGCTGGCGGCGCTTGGGGGGCCGTTGGCTTTGACGCTTCTTGCTGTCGGTCTCGCAGCCTGTTCCGCCGCGCTCTACCTACGTTTCGGGCCACCCTTGTCCGCCGTGCCGTTGGCTGCTGGATTAGCGACAGGTTTAATCCCTTGGGTTGGCCCGGTTCCGGCCCCGGCTGATGACGCGCCTGTTCTGAGGATCGTGCAGATCAATGCGCCGCAAGCGCTGAAGTGGCAGCCTGACATGATCCCGGTCTTCTTCGAGCGCGGCCTTGGTTTGACGCAGGCGGCGCCAGGTCCACTCGGCACGCCTGATTTGGTGATCTGGCCAGAGACCAGCCTGCCCACAATCCTGCGCAGCTCGGATGAGGCCCGCACGCGGATTTCTGAGGCTGCAGGCGGAGCTGAGGTCCTGATCGGCGGGCAACGCTACGCAGGGATCGAGCCGCGCAACATGCTGGTGCATCTGGAGGCCGATGGCGCCATTGCACAGGTCTATGACAAACATCACCTTGTGCCGTTTGGCGAATTCATGCCCCTGCGTGGTTTGGCCGATGATCTTGGATTGGCCGGGTTGGCGCAGCAATTGTCGGGTGGGTATCGGCCCGGTGGCGGACCGGCGGTGATGGACCTTGGACCATTCGGGCGTGCCTTCCCGATGATCTGTTACGAGGCGATTTTTCCCCACTACATCCGTCAGGTAGAGCGCCCGGATTGGATGGTGCAGGTCACAAATGATGCATGGTTTGGCAGTTTTTCGATGCCCTACCAGCATCTCGCCCTCGCGCAGCTGCGGGCCGCTGAACAGGGTCTGCCGCTGATCCGCGCTGCCAATACCGGGGTCTCTGCGGTGATTGATGCCCGTGGCCGCGTGATCGATGCGCTGCCGATGGATGTGGACGGCGTGATCGACGCGCGCCTTCCAACGGCTCTGCCCGCGACGGTCTATGCGCGAACGGGCGACTGGCCCGCAATGATCCTTGCGATATTTGTCACAATCGGCGGAATTGCGTTGGGTCGGCTGCGCGCCAGCCATTGAACACGACCTAAAACGCGCGTAAGCCGCGCAAAACCCCCACAACGGCTTCCTGACGTGGGGCGGGACTTACAATGGAGCACTCCCCATGGCGCGCGCAAACTACCTTTTCACTTCGGAATCTGTGTCCGAAGGCCACCCCGATAAAGTCTGTGACCGCATCTCGGACGCTGTCCTAGATGCATTCCTTGCGGAAGAGCCGGAAGCGCGCGTTGCGGCAGAGACCTTTGCGACGACCAACCGTGTGGTCATCGGCGGTGAAGTGGGGCTGAGCGATCAGGCGAAGCTGAAAGAATACATGGGCCGCATCGACGCCATCGCGCGCGATTGCATCCGTGACATCGGCTATGAGCAGGACAAGTTCCACCACGAAACGGTGGAGATCACCAACCTCCTGCACGAACAATCGGCCCATATCGCGCAAGGCGTGGATGCGGCTGAAAACAAGGACGAAGGCGCAGGCGACCAAGGCATCATGTTCGGCTATGCCGTTGATGAGACGCCCGAGCTTATGCCCGCCCCGATCCACTACGCTCACGCGGTCCTGAAGCGGCTGGCCGATGTCCGCAAATCTGGCGCCGAGCCAGCGCTTGGCCCCGACGCCAAGTCGCAGCTTTCGGTGCGCTATGAAGATGGCAAACCAGTCGGCGTGACCTCAATCGTTCTGTCGACGCAGCACCTCGATGAAAGCCTGTCTTCCGACGACGTACGCGCGATTGTGGAGCCCTATATTCGCCAAGAACTGCCCGATGGTTGGATCTCAGCCGACACCGAATGGCACGTGAACCCTACCGGTAAATTCGTCATCGGCGGCCCCGATGGCGACGCGGGCCTGACCGGTCGTAAGATCATCGTGGACACTTACGGCGGTGCGGCCCCCCATGGCGGTGGTGCATTCTCGGGCAAGGATCCGACCAAGGTGGACCGCTCCGCCGCTTACGCCGCGCGCTATCTGGCGAAGAACGTGGTCGCCGCAGGTCTGGCCCATCGCTGTACCATCCAGCTCAGCTATGCCATCGGCGTGGCCAAGCCGCTGTCGATCTATTGCGACACGCACCAGACGGGTCAGGTCCACGAGGCCGAGATTGAGAAGGCCCTGGGCCGGGTCATGGATCTCACCCCACGTGGCATTCGCACGCATCTGGGCATGAACAAGCCGATCTACGCCCGCACCGCCGCTTACGGCCACTTCGGGCGCGCGCCTGAGGCCGATGGCGGGTTCTCTTGGGAACGCACGGATCTGGCCGAGGCCATCAAAGGCGCCCTTTAAGGCGCGGGGCGGGCATGTATTATCCGCTTCGCTTCCTTTTGACCGTGATTGGCTCCCTCGCAATCCTGTGGGGGATCAGCCAGCTGATGATCCAATTTGCGCCATCTATGGCGCAAACGCTTTTGACGGGGCCCGGCGCCGTGGGAATGTTCGTCGCACTGATGATCTTTCCGCCCATCGCCCTGGCGCAATCCTTCTACCGCCGTGAGGCGCGCCCGATGCGGGGGCCAGAGGGCCTTCTCTTGGCGCTGGTCTGCGCAATCCTGTTCACGGTGACCGTCTTGGGCGTGGTCTATTATTCCCTGTCGCTCTACCCCGGATCGCTTGAGCAGGTGCAGCGTGACATTGGGGGCGAGTGGGCAGTCGCCGCGATCCCGATGGTGTTCTTCGCGCTGGTTCTGGCAGGGGTCTACCGACTGTTCTTCTGGGCCACGATCCGAGGGCAGATGAAACGCGCCGCACGCGCTGCCCCGCGCGAGTGACCATGGAACGCCCACACCGCAATTTCTATGGTCGCCGCAAAGGCCAGCACCTCAAAGACAGTCAGGAACGCTACCTGGCCGAAGATCTTGAGGCGTTGTCGCCCGGCCCCGTCGATTGGGATGTGAACCCCGACCGTGCGCCGCTCGACCTGTCCGCGCTGTTCGGTGGGCGCGATGTCTGGCTCGAAGTCGGTTTCGGCGGTGGCGAACACCTGATCCACCAGGCTGCCCAGAACCCAGATGTCGGGATCATCGGGTGTGAACCCTACATCAACGGCGTTGCCATGCTTCTGGGCAAGATCCGCAAGGCGGGCGTGGAAAACCTCCGCGTCTATCCCGGCGATGCGCGCGACCTGTTTGATGTCTTGCCCGAGGCGAGCATCGCCAAGGCCTTCCTCCTCTATCCCGACCCATGGCCCAAGAAACGCCACCACCGCCGGCGTTTTGTGACGCCCGAGCATCTCGAACCGCTGGTGCGCGCGTTGAAGCCCGGAGCCGAGTTTCGCGTGGCCACCGACATCCCCGACTATGTGCGCCAAACCCTCGAAGAGGTGCCGCGCGCCGGGTTCGACTGGCTGGCTGAGGCGCCATCCGATTGGCGCGTGGCCTGGCCCGATTGGTACTCCACCCGCTATGAGCAAAAGGCCCTGCGCGAAGGCCGCGTGCCGCATTACTTGACCTTTCGGCGGCGTTGAAGGGCGGTTGAAAGTGTTAAAATTCGGTTAATCAGTTGTTGAAAATCATTTAAATACAAAAGCTTAATAAGGGGTTGCAACCTTGCAACCGCGTTGGAAACGGTTGGGCTCATCCCGGAAAATCACCCATGGACCCCCACCGCGTCCGCGTCTATCACCACCCCGCAAGACTCATCGCAAAAGGCCGTTTGCCCCATGTCCTCCCACGGTGATCCCCAGCCAATGACTGCCCATCGCGGAGGCGCGCTGAAAGGCGTGGCCGAGGTTCCCGGCGACAAGTCGATCTCCCACCGCTCCCTCATCCTCGGGGCCATGGCCGTCGGCGAAACCAAGGTGACGGGCCTGCTCGAAGGCCAGGATGTGTTGGACACTGCCAAGGCGATGCAGGCCTTCGGCGCCGAAGTGACACGCGATGACGATGGCACATGGCAAATCCATGGCGTCGGTGTCGGTGGCTTTGCGGAGCCCGAAGACGTGCTGGATTGCGGCAACTCAGGCACCGGTGTGCGTTTGATCATGGGGGCTATGGCGACTTGCCCAATTACGGTGACGTTCACCGGCGATGCCTCGCTGCGGTCCCGCCCAATGGCGCGAGTAACGGATCCCTTGGCACTGTTCGGAACGCAGGCCCATGGCCGCGCGCAGGGCCGCCTGCCGATGACATTGATCGGCGCGGCAGAACCGATGCCCGTCACCTACACGACGCCTGTGCCATCGGCCCAAGTGAAGTCTGCGGTTCTATTGGCGGGTCTGAATGCGCCGGGCCAAACCGTGGTGATCGAGGCCGAGGCCACGCGCGATCACAGTGAACGGATGCTGGCTGGGTTCGGGGCGGAGATTACAACCGAACTCACGCCAGAAGGGCGCGTGATCACGCTGACCGGTCAACCAGAGCTGAAACCCCAGACCATCGCGGTGCCGCGTGACCCAAGCTCCGCCGCCTTCCCGGTTTGTGCCGCGCTGATCACCGAAGGCTCGGACGTTCTGGTGCCGAACATCGGCCTCAACCCCACCCGCGCGGGCCTGTTCGAGACGCTGCGCGATATGGGGGCGGACTTGACCTACGAGAATATGCGTGACGAGGGGGGCGAGCCTGCCGCCGCCCTGCGTGCCCGCTTCTCCCCCAACATGAAGGGCATTGAAGTTCCGCCAGAACGGGCCGCCTCGATGATCGACGAATATCCAATCCTGTCCGTCGTCGCGGCCAATGCCGAAGGCGCGACCGTTATGCGTGGCGTCAAGGAACTGCGGGTTAAGGAAAGCGATCGCATCGCTGCTATGGCCGATGGTTTGCGCGCGGCCGGTGTTGAGGTTGAAGACGGCCCGGATTGGTGGATTGTTCACGGGCGCGGGCCGGGTGGCGTGAAGGGCGGTGTGACCGTGGCCACGCACCTAGACCACCGCATCGCCATGTCGTTCCTCTGCGCGGGCTTTGCCAGCCAGGACGGGATCACCGTTGACGATGCCGGGCCGATTGCGACGTCTTTCCCGATCTTTGAGCCGTTGATGCGCGAACTCGGTGCCCGGCTGGAGCGTGGGAACGCGGTCTAGCGTCCGATGATCGCGCGCCCAATCTCTTCATGGGCGGCGCGCACGGATGCGGGCAAGTCGCGGGTGCCCACTTCATCCTCCCATTCGATACCGCCGGGCCAGGCGTAGGCCAGGAGCATCGCGACATTCTCAGTCTCACGCGCAAGGGCGGCATAGTTCCGGGCCACTTCGCCCATGTCCTCGGGGGTCAGCCCGGCTTCTTCGTGCAACGGCGTATGTGTGGCGTCCATAACCAGCACAAGTTCCACCCCGGGCGGCGTCAGGTTTTGAACATCCTGCAGATAATCCATGAACTCCGGATCTTCTGCAGGGTCATGCAACAGGTACATATTGAAGCCCCAGTAATCGAGGCTTGAGGAAATCAAAGGCGGATGACGCGGGCCCCGATAGCCGTCGATAATCATCGTACGCGCGGCGGGAAGATCAAAGCGGATGCGGTTCAATACACCGTAGATCTCAGCTGGTCTGAAACGCCGAAGCGAAGGCTCGTCAGCGATGTAGAGGATGATTTCCTCGGGTGGCACACCGCTCAAGGCAATCGACTGTTGGCCAGTTGTCCAAAGATCATAGTTGGTTCTGCGTTGACTGCCTGAGAAGAAAAACGGCTCCACATGGAACAATGGGGTCATCCCAAGCTCCCACGCGCGGGCGAGACGGGCGGCATCTGTGGCGATGTCTCCGGTTGGGCAGACGTGGGCTATGTTGGTGAAGGGGGCGACTTCGGCGGCGAAGTCCTCTCCCTCAGCCTCAAGCCCGCATAGGATGCCAGCGTAGCCGAAGTGGGTTTGCGCCTGTGCGGTCAGCGGCCATAGCAGGGCGATGATAAGCGAGAGAATGCGCATGGGTTTCACCTTGGGAGCGATGCTAGAGGCTGTCCAGCGGAACAGACCATCGCCGACCCGCCGCGCCGAACCAGAAGGCAAGGCCCGCGACCACTCCGATCGCGATTGACCAGATCAGCCCGCCAAGACCTGTTCCGAGTGCCAACATCAACAAGGTGGCCCATGCGAAAACGACAAGGATGCTTTGCCACCAGATTGCGCGGTCCAAAAGCGGACGCAGGATCGCAAAGCTTAGGAAGGCGATCAGGGTTACGGGCATGAGGACGAGCAATCCGTAACCGCCGAACATCAGAAGGCTTATGAAGAAGCCGCCAAGCAGCTCCTGCGGTTCCGCGTAAAGCACCGTCAGGCTCAAGGCCAAGATCAGGACGCAGGTCCCATAGGCCACAAGGCAGCCGCGGATGACGTCAGGTGTACGCATCGAGCATCCCTCCTTCATGTGCGCTTATCTGTTCGGACACGCGGGCCAAACCGTCTCGCGGTTCTTCGGATTGTGGGCCTTTCACATCCCATGCGAGGCCAAGGAATTCCAACGCGCGAATGAACCAATAGCCCGGATCAAGCTGTCCGCGTTCCACACCAAGTTGCGCGGAATGGGGGAAGGCGTGGTGGTTGCCGTGGAAGCTTTCGCCAAAGGTCAGGAAGCCGAGGCCGCGCAGGTTGTAGCCCTGAACAGGCAAGCCGCGAATTTCCCAGCCTTGATGGCCACCCTTATGGGCGGCGTGGCCAACGGCCCAATGGCCGATCAGCGAGACGGCAATCCGCAGGCTAACGCCCCATAGGACCCAACCGATGCCGCCAAGGGCGAAAAGGATTGCGGCGGGGACGAGTTGCTGCGCCATCCAGTGACGTTCCATCCAACGGTAGAAGGGATCTTCGGCGATCTCGGGCTCAATTTCGAACAGGGGCGGGTGGGTCAGGGCAAAGCGGCAGTGCATCTGCCACCACGCATCGCGCAGCCAACCCGCACCGTGGGAGGGATGCGGCGGGCATTCGACCTGCCGCTGATGCCAATCGCGCATGTCGTGGGCGCGGATCATGCCGAAGGGGCCTGCCATTCCAACCAGCGTGCCAAGCCAAACGAGTGTGCGTTCCAGCCACTTCGGCGCGGTGAAGGCGCGGTGAATCAGCAGGCGATGCATTCCAACGGAATGCCCGGCGCAAAGGGTGATGGCTGCCAGTGTCAGGAAGGCCGCGAGACCGCCCCAACTTGGGAAGAGCAGCAGGGCCGCTATGCCGCCCGCCACATGGCCCACGGTCCAGATTGACTTTGGGGCGTCCCAGACGATGCGACCCTTGGTGGCTGAGGTCTCCCGCGTGGCAAAGACGCGGTCAGTGTCGATGAGGGTCATTGGACGGCTCCTTCGAATTCGGGGGCTTCGACGCCGTTGGGCGTGCGGATGTTCCAGGCGAGACCCATGGCCGCGAGGCTGCGGATCACCCACCAGCCGGGATCGATCTGACTTGCGTCGTGGCCCATACGCGCCGAGCGCGGGAAGGCGTGGTGGTTGTTGTGGAACGCTTCGCCAAATGTCACGAGACCAAGGGCAGGCAGGTTGCGCCCGTCGATAGCGATGCCGTCCTGAACAAAGGGCCGCTCGCCACGGGTGTGGGCGAAATGGACCGTGATCCAATGGCCAGCCAGCGACAGGGCAACGCGCAGACCGATGCCCCATAGGACGAAACCGATACCGCCTATGGCAAAGAGGGCCGCGGCAAGGGGCAGCTGCTGCCAGCGCCAGGTCGCCTCAAGGAACCGGTAGAAACGGTCTTTTGTGACACGGTCTTCAATGTGCAGGGTGGGGGGATGATCCAGAACTTGCTCGTAATGCATCTGCCACAGCGCATCACGCCAGAAGCCGACATCGTGCTTCGCGAAAGAATGGCAATCAGGCTGCTGCTGCTGCCAATCGCGGATCTCGTGGATACGGAACATTCCAATCGGTCCGGCCATCCCGACGAGCGTGCCGAGGTAGACGAGAGTGTGTTCCAGCCATAGCGGGGCCTCGAAGCTGCGGTGGATCAGAAGGCGGTGCATCCCCACGGAATGGCCGAGGCAGAGCGTCAGCAGCATGAGGAGGAGGGTAACGCCTGCGGCTTCCCATGATGGGAAGAAGATGATGCCTGCAAGACCCATTGCTGCCATCGAGGTGACCCAAAGGGATTTCGCGGGTGACCAGATGACTCGGCCTTCAGTGGCCGAGCTGTCGTGCCGTGGGGTCACCCGGTCCGTTGCGCTTAATTCTCTTGTCATCCCTTGCACCTCTGCGGTTCATCATTTAACTAATAAGTGAAATCTCTATTTAACCTGTGAGTTAATTGGTGAAATATGTCAAGTCCTGAAAAAGTCTTTGAAGCGCTTTCCTCGACCACACGGCGAAAAATCCTTGCTTATCTGAGGGAAAGGCCGCTCCACGCCGGGGCGATTGCCGACCGCTTCGACATGTCCAAGCCTGCTGTCAGCAAGCATTTGTCGGTTCTCGAATCTTCCGGGCTGATCTGGAAGAAGCGGGAAGGGCAGTTCATTCTGTATGGAATGGAGCAGGATAACCTTGCCGGGCACCTTTGGACCTTCATGCAGGAAGTCTGCCCGCCGTCGCGCGCGCTGCGCCGGGAAGTGCGCGAAGAAATGGCGCAGGATGGGCCGGATGCAGAGGGTGATCCGTCGGTCTCGTGACATTTTGGCGATGGGTTGGGCGATAGCCTGACACGCGAAACAGCGGAGAATTCCCATGACTGTCGTGACAGGTTCCTGCCTTTGTGGAGCGGTCCGCTTTGACGTTATCGGCCCGCTCAGGCCCGTGATTGCCTGCCATTGCACCCAATGCCGAAAGACCTCAGGCCACCACGTTGCGGCGACGTCTGCGGCGCGCGAACATGTTGTGATTGAGGGAGAGCCAGTTTGGTACGCTTCCTCCGACACGGCGCGTCGGGGCTTCTGCGGCACCTGCGGCTCGAACCTCTTTTGGGACGGGGATGGCGCGAATTTATCCATATTCGCCGGAGTTTTGGATGGCGATCCGGACCTGCGGATGGCCGGGCATATCTACTGCGATGACAAGGGCGGATACTACGAGCTGACCGATGATTTGCCCAAGGCGGGTGGCTACGACGCGAATTTGACCACACGGGTTCCAGAATGAGCGAATGGCGCCTTTGGAAGGGTTTGGCGGTTCTGACGGCAGCACTTTACGCCGGTCTGGCTTGGATATGGTTCGCGCAACTTGTTCCCGAAGCTGGGGGGCTGACGCCATTTGACGGGCGATTGCTTGGGTATTCCTATGAGGATGCGCAGGCGTTTTTGGTGGCGCTTAGCGACCAAGGGCGCACGGTTTACCTCAATGATGTCCGGTTGCTCGACACCGTGTTCCCGGTGGCGCTTGGGGTGCTTCTGGCTTGGCCGCTTTGGCGACTGCCCGGTGGATCATGGCGGTTTCTTGCAGTTTGGCCAATCGGTTACGTGATCGCGGACCTGTGGGAAAACGCCCGCGTCGCAGGCATTCTGCGCGCCGATGTGACGTCCTCGCCAGACGTTATCGCTTTCGCCAGCGCACTCACCCAGACGAAATACGCGCTTTTGATCGTGAGCATGATTGCACTCCTGTTGGTGTATGTGAGAACCAGAAAGGCATGAGATTTACAGTCGCCATTGATGGTCCCGCTGCGGCGGGGAAGGGCACGATTGGTCGCGCGGTTGCGGGCCATTTCGGGTTTGGGCATCTGGATACGGGATTGCTGTATCGTGCTGTTGGCGCGCGGATGCTGGCGGGGGAAAAGGCTGAGGATGCGGCGCGGGATCTGACGCCGGAGCATCTGGCGAACCCGGATGAGTTGCGCACGGCGGAAGTGGCGCAGGCGGCCTCTCGGGTGGCAGTGATCCCCGAGGTGCGGGCGTATCTGCTTGATTTTCAACGTGCTTTCGCACACCGCGTCGGTGGGGCTGTACTGGATGGGCGCGACATTGGGACGGTGATTTGCCCGCGCGCCGAGGTGAAATTATTCGTGACGGCGAGCGCTGAAGTGCGCGCGAAGCGGCGGATGGACGAGCTGCAAGGGCGCGGCCAAGCCGCTGATTTTGATACGGTTTTGGCGGATGTAAAGGCCCGAGACGCGCGTGATGCGGAGCGGGCGACGGCGCCCATGGTGGCCGCTGAGGATGCGCTTGTGCTGGATACGAGCGATTTGAGCATTGAAGAGGCGGTTGCGGCCGCGATTGCGGCTGTTGAGGCGCGTCGGGCGGGTTGATTTCCGTGCCGAGGTCGTGACCAGAGGTGTGGTTTTCCGGGGTTTGGGACGGGCCAGTTTGCGGCTAGGCTAACGTGATCCATAGCGCATCCGGAGCCTGTCCATGACCCGAAAACTATCCCTTATCTTATTGATTTCATTGCTGCCTTTCGGCGCGCTCGCGCAGGAATCTGAGCCTCCGATGACGCCGGAGCGGATGGCGGAAATCTTTACGGTTCTTGATCCGGAGGCTGTGATTGAGCCCAACGGAATGTCTTTCACGGTGGCCAGTGTTCCGGTTACGGTGATTATGGATCCGGCCGCGGATCGGATGCGTATTCTGGTGCCGATCTCGTCGGCTGAGGGGTTGGACGACGGGGCGCTTTTGCGGCTGATGCAGGCCAACTTCGACACGGCGCTGGACGCCCGCTATGCCATTGCAAACAATAGGGTTTGGTCGACTTTCATCCATCCGCTTTCACCTCTGGAGACGGAACAATTGATCTCGGGCATCGCGCAGACGGTGACCTTGGCGCAGACCTTTGGCGACACCTATTCCTCGGGCGCTGTGATGTTCGGCGGCGGCGATACGCGTGGGTTGATCCAGGAGCTTTTGGAACTGGGTGAAGAACTCTAAACTGCGTTCCCGTGAACGCATATGCGTTCAGTTGAGCAGATAATTTCCGAAAAGTGCGTTCATCTGAGCAGATTCCGATGTGTTCACGTGAACGGACCCGGATGCGTTCAACTGAACGCATTTCCCGTGGTGCGGCGCGGGCGGTCTGGCGTAACGTGATGTCCGGGTAAGGCAGCACGCAAGTGGGTGACGTGACGAAGCAGACGGAGACTTGGGGCGGCGACCTTCTGGGGTTCAGGGACGTCGGGGCGACCTTCACGAAATTGGTGCAGTCTGTCGGCGCGGATGAGCCGGGGTCGAAGGTGATTTCGATTGAGGCTGGGTTCGGGCGCGGGAAGACGTTCTTTCGGGAGAACTGGGCGAAGGAGTTGCGCACGGCTGGTGAGGTCGTCGTAGAGATCGACGCGCGGCAGTCGGATCACTCAGGCGATCCGGTGGTGACGTTTATCGGGGCGTTGGTGGGGGGCAAGGTTACACGCGGTTTGCACGGCCAGCTTCGACGCGCGGTTTGCCAAGACCAAGTCGCTGAGGCAAACAAAGGCGATTGCCCTGGGTGCAATTTCTAGCCGTACGTTGCCGCCGACGGAACCAAAAGCAACCGGATATCGCATCTTCGCCGGTTGCCAATCTGCCACACGGTTTCAAGCATTCAAGGCAAATGAGCGTCAATCCCTGAAGCGTCAGTCGGAAAAGGAGGTAAGCTGCGATCAGCGGACCCCTTTTTTTGAGGTTTAATGATGATTCGTCTTGCCACTACCGCGATGGCCGTCGCGCTCGCTTTCTCCACACCGGCGGCAGCACAATCCTCGCTTGATGCAGCGCCGCAGGGTTTCGACTGGACCGGAATTTATGGCGGTGTGTCGTATTCGATGGGCTATGAGCCAGCCATCTCCTATGAGCTAATTCCAAACTCCGACACGACGACGATGGAAGCGTCGGCGGTGGGGTTCTTTGGTGGTTACAATCATCAGTTCGGCCAAATCGTGGCCGGCGCTGAAATCCATGCAGTGGTCTACAATGCGCCAACCGTTCGTTTTAGCGCAGACCGGCTGGGCGGTATATTCGAAGCGCGCATTCGCGGCGGCTACGCGTTTGATCGCGTTCTTGTAACCGCATCCGTTGGTTACGCTGAGCAGACCTATATTGCGATCTTGTCGCGCCAAGCCCGGATGCAAGGCGTGACATATGGCATTGGTGTGGACTACGCGCTTCCCAACAACACGTTTGTGGGGGCTGAGTACGTGATGCGTGATATGTCGGGACCTTTCACGCTCGCCACGGTTGGCGATATCTCGGTTGAGGACGAGACGTTCCGCATCCGGTTTGGCTTCCGGTTCTGACCCAGACCTGAGAAAGCAGCAATAGGCCCCCCCCGCGGCTCCAACCGGCGCGCGGGGCTTGTGCATTCAGGCAGGCAACGCTATACGCGCGCCAGTCCAAGGCGGTGCATAAATCGTGGGCGAAGGTGCAGGCAGGTGGGATACGTCCCGCCTTCTTTCGTTTTCGGAGCACCATCGCGGAAAAACGCAATCAAAGACCGGCGGAGACAACCGCGCGGCCAGATCAAAACCGAATAGGAACCCAAAGCCACATGGCAAATGCAACCATGGAGGAATTCGAAGCCCTCCTGAACGAAAGCTTCGAAATTGACACGCCCGAAGAGGGCTCGGTTGTCAAAGGCAAGGTCATCGCGATTGAAGCGGGACAAGCCATCATCGACGTCGGCTACAAGATGGAAGGCCGTGTCGAACTCAAAGAATTCGCAAATCCCGGTGAAGCGCCCTCGATTGAGGTCGGTGACGAAGTCGAAGTCTATCTTCGCAACGTCGAGAACGCCCGTGGTGAGGCCGTGCTGTCGCACGAGATGGCCCGCCGTGAGGCCGCCTGGGATCGTCTGGAAAAGGCCTATGCCGCAGAAGAGCGTGTCGAAGGCGCAATCTTTGGCCGCGTGAAGGGTGGTTTCACCGTGGATCTGGGGGGCGCTGTTGCGTTCTTGCCCGGCTCTCAGGTCGATGTCCGCCCCGTGCGCGATGCGGGCCCGTTGATGGGCCTCAAGCAGCCGTTCCAGATTCTGAAGATGGACCGTCGTCGCGGCAACATCGTTGTCTCGCGCCGCGCGATCCTGGAAGAGTCCCGTGCCGAGCAGCGGGCCGAAGTGATCGGCAAGCTGAACGAAGGCGACGTGGTGGACGGTGTCGTCAAGAACATCACCGAGTACGGCGCGTTCGTCGACCTGGGTGGTGTGGACGGCCTGCTGCACGTGACCGACATGGCCTGGCGCCGTGTGAACGACCCCAAAGACATCCTGACCATCGGCGAGACGGTCAAGGTGCAGGTCATCAAGGTCAACAAGGACACGCACCGCATCAGCCTTGGCATGAAGCAGCTGCAGGACGATCCATGGGATGCCGTTCAGGGCAAATACCCGCTGGATAGCGTTCACACGGGCCGCGTGACGAACATCACCGATTACGGTGCGTTTGTTGAGCTGGAGCCGGGCGTTGAAGGTCTGGTCCACGTCTCTGAAATGAGCTGGACCAAGAAGAACGTGCATCCGGGCAAGATCGTTTCGACCTCGCAAGAGGTTGAGGTCATGGTTCTGGAGATCGATCCGGTCAAACGCCGCGTGTCGCTTGGCCTCAAGCAGACCATGCGCAACCCATGGGAAGTGTTCGCAGAGAGCCACCCCGAGGGCACGCAGGTCGAAGGCGAAGTCAAGAACATCACCGAGTTCGGTCTGTTTGTTGGCCTCGAAGGCGAGATCGACGGCATGGTTCACCTCTCCGACCTGACTTGGGAAGGTCGTGGCGAGGATGTGATCGGCGAATACCGCAAGGGCGACATCGTCAAGGCGGTTGTGACCGAGGTCGACACCGACAAAGAGCGTATCAGCCTGTCGATCAAGTCGGTGGACGGTGATCCGTTTGCCGAGACCGTCGAAGGCGTGAAGCGCGGCTCGGTCATCACGGTGGAAGTCACCGCGATCGAGGATGGCGGGATCGAAGTGGAATACGAGGGCATGAAGTCCTTCATCCGCCGCTCCGACCTGTCGCGTGACCGCTCTGAACAGCGCCCTGAGCGTTTCGGTGTTGGCGACAAGGTGGACGTCCGCGTGACGAACATCGACGCCAAGTCGCGCCGTCTGGGTCTGTCGATCAAGGCACGCGAGATCGCCGAAGAGAAAGAGGCCGTGGAACAGTTCGGCTCCTCCGACTCCGGTGCATCGCTGGGTGATATCCTGGGCGCCGCGCTGAAAAGCGACGATGACTAAGCGCGTCTGCTGGCGCGACGACTAAGCGCGCCTGCTGGTGCGACGAGTAAGCCTTAGGGTTTCAGGAATTGAGGAAGGCCCTGCCGGTTGCGGCGGGGCCTTTTTCTTTGGGGAACCGGATGTAGCGGGGGATGGTTTGCCCGTCTGGTGTTTGGTGTTGTTAAAGATATTTGACATGTTAAAAATTTTGGCGATTGTATATTTGACAAACCCAACGTGAATCTCTATATTTAGCTCAACAAGTTAGAGGTTCACCATGTCTGTTCTTTCCGCCCCTTACATGCACGACGAAGCCGCTGCTTTCGCACACGTCGAAAGCATCCTGTGGCAGGACGGCCCGGTTTGCCCGCATTGTGGTGTAATCGACCGCGCCTATCGCCTTGAAGGCGTTCGCACAAAGCCTTCCAAGAAGAACCCGGAAGGTAAGGAGCGTCACGGCCTGTGGAAGTGCCGTGAGTGCCGCAAGCAATTTACCGTGCGCAAGGGCACCATCTTCGAGGAAAGCCACCTGCCGCTTTACCTGTGGCTGCAAGCCATTCACCTTATGGTGTCCAGCAAGAAGGGTATTTCCAGCCACCAGCTTCACCGCGTTCTGGGCATTACCTACAAGTCCGCATGGTTCCTAACCCACCGCATCCGCGAGTGTATGCGCTCTGGCGATCTGGCCCCAATGGGTGGCGGTGGCGGCACCGTTGAAGTCGATGAAACATTCATCGGTCGTGAGCCGGGCAAGGAAAAGAAGGCGGGCTATTCTCACAAGATGAAAATGCTCACTTTGGTTGACCGCGAGACGAAGCAGGCAAAAAGCATTGTCGTGGATGACCTAAAGAAGTCGACACTTATCCCGATCCTGCAAGAAAACATCGCGCGTGAGGCGACTGTCTACACCGATGAAGCCAAGCAATACGCTGGCCTTGGCCAAAAGTTTGCCGACCATGACTTCACGCGTCACGGCGCGGGTGAGTATGTCCGCCTTGAGGCTCCGGAGGTCCATACGAACACGGTTGAAGGCTTCTACAGCATCTTCAAGCGCGGCATGAAAGGCGTGTATCAGCACTGTGGCAAGCAGCACTTGCACCGTTACGCGGCAGAGTTTGACTTCCGTTATAACAATCGGGTTGCGAACGGCACAGATGATCGTGAGCGCGCCGCGCTGGCGGTTCGCAACGTCGTGGGCAAGCGATTGACATACCAAAGGTCTCACCAAATAGGATCGTAAAACGATTCTTATCGCTGGAGGACCATTTGGTTTATGATGCAAAAGCTGCGATTGTGGACGACCTAATTGCCAGCACAGCAAAAACCCTACAGGACTACCAGCCGCATTGGACATTTGCTGCCGGATACCGAGACCACCAATTAAGCTGGCCGGTGCTCGAAGAGGATAGTGGAGTTACTAGGTCACAGATAAGGTTCAGAATTCCTGAAGAGCACCCTGAATATTGTTCGATAAGCTATCTCCACAGGGGCGATCCAGTTTGTCGATTAGACCGAGACTCCGATGACGTTTGCAAGGCGAACCATCCATTTGCTCGACAGGTAGGTCTTTCTCCTGAGGTTTGTGGGCTACACATTCATTCTTGGCCAGATAATCGACAATACATTCTTGCGACGAACACATGGGATATTCCGTTAAGACGCCAAGTTGATGAAAACCTGAGCAACTTTGAGCAGATGTTCTACTGGTTTTGCACTCATATTAATGTTAGAATCCAACCACATAACACGCCCATACAGCTACCTGATGTGGGTCTTTGGAGGCACTAATGCTAGATTGTGTGTCTGTTGCTGCGATAACGAAGCGCTTTGAGACTTGCGAAGAAACAAGTTCAGGGCTTCGATTGTCCACCCAGTGTGTCTACCCGTCCTTCGAACCGGTGGAGGTTTACATCGTAAAGTTTGGCGACGGCTTTGTCATCCACGACAACGGAGGAGCGGGCCGAATAGCTTGGACCTACGGGATAGGCGACCGTACAGTTCTCAACCCTGCGAAAAAAGCGGCAAGCGAGTTTGGCTGCACCTTCGAAAGAGGTCAGATCACTTGCTCGGTTGACAGTGAGGAATGGGTATGGAGCGCGATCACAGCAGTAGCTAATGCATCTGCGGATGCCGCGCGCGCAGCAGTTGGCAAGACCCGCATTCCAAAAGAACAGGGAATGATCACTCGAGCAAAACGTGTGTTTGATCAAGCTAAATGGAAACCTGAAACGATTCTCGGTTTCGATGTCCCAGGAAAAAGCGGTAAAATTCACAAATTTGATTTGGCGGTCCTTTCTGAAGGCACAACTGCCATTGTCGATGCCGTAGTGCCTCACCCCAATTCTATTGCGGCAAAATACTTGGCTTTGGCGGATGCAGAAAATCAGCCAGGTTTCTATAAATACGCGCTGTACGAAAATGATCTTGCGGTTGAAGACAAATCGTTACTCTCAAACGTTGCTGATCTCATCCATATAAAGGCTCTTGTCGGAACTGATGGCAGATTCCTCATCCAATAAATCCCAACTCGAACGCTTCAAAGAAGCCGCCCGCGAAATCGGGACGGACGACGACGAAGAGCGCTTCAACGAGAAGTTAGGCAAGCTGGCGAAGCAAGTGCCCGATGCCGACAAGGGCAAGGGCGGTGAGTGACCCGGTAAAGATTGCGATCATACTCGCAATTGCCGCCGTGATCTGCACGAGCCTATCCATTTACTTTTCAGCATATCATTCATGCATGCGAAGCTATGCGGATTGGGACGGCAATTATGCGCGTGTTTGCGCGAGTGATAGCTAGTGGTTTGTCAAATATACAATCGCCAATATTTTTGACATGCGAGGATGATATGACAGCCTATCTGAAGACGTCTAACGCGGTGACGGTCGGATTTCTGATTGCGATGGCCTGGCATTTCGGGACGGTTTTCGGGCTGTTCGGATTTGCGCCAACCGGGCAGGCCGAGATGTTTGTGCGCCTTGCAATCATCATCGGCATTGCGATGGGTGCGGCCTTCGTCGCGGCATGGACGCTTCAGAAGCAGTTGGGTGCGCCATTGTTGCCGGACGAGCGCGAGGAAAAGATCGAGAGGGTGTCCGAAGGCATGGGCACTTGCATGCTCTACCTTGGTCTTCTTGTGCTCGCCTGGATGGCCTTTGCGCCCTTGAGCCCGATGCAATTCGTCAATGGATTGTTGGCCGTCGTTGCGATCACTGAACTCTTGAAACTGCTGATCGTTTTCTATCTGCATCGGCGGGACATTGGGTAAGTGAAACAGAAGCCACCGATCACAAACCGGGTGAGCGAGCTTCGCAAAGCCCATGGGGAAATGAGCCAGCAGGACCTCGCCAAGGCAGTCGGGGTCAGCCGGCAGACGATCATCGCCATTGAGCAGGGGCATTACTCACCCAGCCTGGAACGGGCGTTTCGTATCGCCCGCGAGTTCGATTTGGGGATCGAAGATGTCTTTGGATGGGATCCTTAGCCAGTAAGTCAGTGGACCCTTGGGCGGAGGACCCAGAGTTGAAGCAAATGTGAAGCGGGGGTGAGCGGGTGTGGTGCTAGCGTGCGGCACCCAAAACTGCCCGCAAAGGTCACGCGCGCCATGTTCTCTCGAAATCTCCTTCTTTCGCTTAGCCTAGTTCTCACCGCGCTTGCGTCTCTGTCAGCATCGGCCCAGACCGAGCTGCCCGACTACGTGATCGAAGAATTTGGTCAGCCGCCCGCCGTGCCGGAGGGGCCATTGTCACCGGACCTGACGGCGGCGCTGCTGCGGGCCATGGAGATCGGGCGGGATCAGGCGGCTTGGGATCTGATCGACACGGAGGCCTATGACACGATCGCGGCCTCTGGCGACCCGCGTGTCGCTTGGCTGGTGACGGACCTGATGCGGTTCACGTGGCGGCCGGAGGTCTTTGTGGCGCTGACTGAGGCCAGCGTTGACCTGTTGGGCGTGGAGCCGCAAAGTTTTCGGCCCCGCGCGGAGCTGGCCGATCACATGATGGCTTGGGAGATCCCGGCCTATCCCGGCTATCTCGACCACAAGCGCGATATATTCACGGCCTATTTGCCTGGCCTGGAAGAGATCATGGTGGAGGGCGATATAGAATGGCCCCTCGTCTCGTGGGGCGGGGTTCGGATCGATGATCGGCCCTATGACACCACCGCGACGCCCTGCAATTGCATCCCTGCCACGGACAATCCGCCCGTCGAGACGGCAGCAGAGGCCACTTGGCTGGAGGATGATGACATTGTCTTCGGCATCGAGATCAATGGTGAGGCGCGGGCCTATCCAAGGCAGATCATGGAAGTGCGCGAGATGGTCAATGACACGCTCGGCGGGCGTGATCTGGGCATTCCCTACTGCACGCTGTGCGGTGCTGCGCAGGCTTACTTCACCGACGAACTGCCGCTGGGGGTGGAACGGCCCGTGCTGCGCACCTCTGGCCTGCTGATCCGGTCGAACAAGGTGATGTATGACATCACGTCGATGTCGGTATTCGATACGTTCACGGGGGAAGCTGTGACCGGGCCACTGGCCGAAATCGGCCTGCAGTTGGAACAGGCAAGCGTGATTACGACCGACTGGGCGTCGTGGCGGGAGGCCTATCCTGAGACGACGGTGTTGGTGGAAGCGCTGGCGCTGGGGCGCGACTTTGATTTCCGCAACACGCGCGATGCCGATGGGCCGATCTTCCCGGTGGGTGACGTGGACCCGCGGTTGGGGGTGCAGGATGATATATTGGGCGTGTTCACCGGCGATGGACGCCCAGTGGCTTTCCCGCGCGGGCTGGCTCTGGCGGCCTTGAGCGAGGGCGCGGACGTGGCGTTCGAGGATGTACGGATCGTGCAGGCTGCGGGTGGGTTGCGGGCCGTTGGGCCGGATGGCGAGGATCTAGGCAGCCACGAGGCGTTCTGGTTCGCCTGGTCGCAGTTCCACCCCGATACTGCACTTTGGCCTGAGGGATAGGGACGGGGAGACGCTGGTCTGCGTCTTTTGCGGTGCAAAAGATCGCTCACCTCGCCCCTCCCGCCGTCCCGTAGCGGGGCGATGCCCCTGTCCACGGACCTGAAGGACCGCAGGCTCCCCGGGGTATCCTTGAAACAAGGAAGGGGTAGCGGGATTTGGCCGCGATGCGTTAGTCCATCACCATCAGGAATTGGTCTCGCAAACGCTCGATCGCAGGCTTGTTGCGGGTCTTGGGGACGATGAAGACCGCTTGGCGGGCATTTGTGGCCTCAGGGCGCAGGAATTCTTCCACGATATGGTAGGTTTTGCGCTTCACGTAGTCGTCGAAGATGATCGCCGTGCCGGGCGTAGCCGCGCGCAGGGACGTCAGGAAGCAGGCGACGCGAAAGCGGCCGTCGATCAGCACAACCTCTGGCTTGGCGAGGCTGGACCAGGGGCCTTCGACATAGTGGATGAAGTTGCGCCGTTTGCGGTAGCTGCGTGGTTTGCCCCATTTGGCCACCGGCCCCACGTCGATGTGGCGGATGTCATGGGCCTGCGGTCGGGTGAGGGCGGCTTGGGTCTGGGTAGTCCAGATCGGGTCGGTTTCGACCCCGATAATGGTGGCATCGGTCTGGGCATCGACCCAGAGGGTGGAGGTGCCGAGGCCGTATTCGCCATAGGTCCGGCAGCCCTCAATCGCGGCTTTGAAGAGGCCGTCTTCTCCGTCAAACAAATCCATGGGGCGAGACTGCGCGGGGGCGGGACAGTTGTCACGGGACGTGTGTGACGTTGGGCGTTAGGGTGGGGCGAAATGGCAACGGAGGGTAAGCAATGCTGTGCAAGATCGGTGAGGTTGAAGTCTGGCGTGTCCTTGAGATGAACGGACCGTTCCGGGAGGCAGAGATGCTGTTTCCGACGGCAGGGCCAGATGTGGTGCGGATCATGAACGAGTTGGCCCCGGGGCAAGTGGACGCGGCGGGCCGTGTGATCCTGCCGGTGCAGGGGTTCCTGCTGAAGACCGGGACCCATGTGGTGTTGGTCGATGCCTGCGTGGGCAATGACAAGACGAACAGCTTTCCGGATTGGCACAAGCGTGACAGCGGGCGGTTCCTGGCGGCGCTTGAGGCCTCGGGCACGGCGCCGGAGGATGTGGATTATGTGATGTGCACCCATCTGCACACGGATCACATTGGGTGGAACACGCGGCTTGTCGATGGGCGTTGGGTGCCGACCTTTCCGAATGCGCGCTACCTGATGCCGGGTGCGGACTTGCTGTTTCTGGAAGAAGTGGGCCCGGACGTTTACCGCGAGAGCGTATTGCCGGTGGTTGAGGTGGGGCAGGTGGATGAGGTGGGATCGGATTTTGCGATTGGCGACGAGATCTCATTAATCCCGACACCCGGGCATACGCCGGGACATGTCTCGGTGCGTATCCAGTCCCAAGGGGTGGAGGCAGTGATCACAGGGGACGCGATCCACACGACGCCGCAGTGCACCTATCCTGATTGGCACTTTGTCTATGATGCCGACAAGGAGGAGGCTGTTGCCGCGCGCAGGCATCTTCTGGAGACCGTCGCTGACAGTGGGGCGAAGGTGTTGGGCACGCACTTCCTGTTGCCATCAACAGGGCGGGTTGTGCGGAAGGGGGATGCTTTTGCCTGGGACGCGGACTGAGTTGAGGCCGTGAGGGCTACGCCGAAAATACCCTGAAAATTGCCAAGGAAACGGCGCGATTTGCGGCGGGGATTTGGCACGGCCCCGGCGAATTCCCGGCATGAAATCGGTGCCGGGATGACCTTCCTGAACAAGTGCCAAACGTTAAGTTTCTGTTCACTTCCCTGCCCGTAGGCGTGGTCCGACCACGAACGGATGAGGTGAGATCGTGCACGGAGCAACACGGGTCCTTGGGACCGCTGGGGATGATTTTCTGGAAGCAACGCGAGGTGGTGTCATTGCCTATGGGGGCAATGATACGATCCATGCGACAGCCATGGCGGGTTACAGCCAGATCCACACCTACGGTGGGGATGGCGACGACTACACCATCCTTGATTTCTCACCGCTGAGCAGCTTCAGCCACGGGCACCATGTGCGGGGTGCCGCGGGCGCGGATACGTTTGAGTTCCGCTCGCTCAGCAACGTGCAGGGCACGGTTGTGGGGCGGATCGAGGATTTCGACGCAAGCTCCGACACGATCCTGATCGAAGGCGTTGAGGTGGATTTCAACAACCTGCCCAAAAACGTGCGGTTGGTGGAATATGCGGGCGCCTTGGGGCCGGATGTGGCGACGGCGCAGCAATGGTTGCTGATCGACACCGGGCTTGGCCACATCTTCTATGCGCTGGAAGGCGCGCGGCAGGATATGAGCGACCCGATCGCGCAGGAGGGGCATTTCCTGATGGAGGCGCCGGACTTTGACGATCTGGTGGATGTCAGTTTTGTCGACCCGGTGAACTACATTCCCGAGGGCTTCACCGCCGACGGGGGCATCGTGATTGAGGACACTGATGTGGTGCGCGATGATGTGTTTGAGGTGATCGAGGGCACGGAACGGGGTGACCTGATTTCGGCCGGGTTGAACGACGACACGGTGTTTGCCCATGACGGCAATGACATGGTCTGGGGCGGGTCCGGCAATGACGCTCTGTCGGGCGGGCAGGGGTTGGACACGATCCATGGAGGCAATGGCAATGACCGGATTGATGGCGGCGGGTTCGGCGATGAAATCTACGGGGATGCCGGCAATGACCTAATCATTGGCGATTGGGGTTGGGATTACCTGGATGGAGGGTCTGGCAACGACATCCTTGATGGTGGCAGCGGGCGTGACACGCTGATCGGCGGCGCCGGTGACGATCTGCTAGAAGGCGGTTGGGACAATGACATCATCAACGGCGGCGCGGGCCGGGACCTTATGGCGGGTGGGACAGGCGCGGATACGTTTGTGTTCAGCGACTTCGACTGGGGCTTTGATGTCGTCGGAGATTTTGAAGTGGGCACGGACCGGCTGCGCTTTGGCGGAGAGGTCGATGGCATGGAGCACATCGTGTTCGTCGACTACGTGCTAGATGGTCAAACCTCGACCCTGCTGCGGTTTCGCGATGAAGACGGTGCGGTGGACCGGACCATGGGCGGTGTCGTTGTTTGGGGCGTCAGCTCTGACGAATTGAGCGCGGATGATTTCCTCTTTTGAGGCATGACCATGGGGAAAGGCCCCACCATTGCGGGCGGGGCCTTTTGCGTTTGGTTACATGGCCGGTGCGACAGCGAAGCCGGTGAAGCCCCCCATGCCCAGATCGGCGAGCATGGTCAGTTCCGCCGTCTGTAGGTTCACGGCGTAGAGGCCAGCGGTGTCCGCGCCGTCCATCTGAAGGATGGCGTAGGCTGCGTCGGTGCCTTCTTCGGGTGAGATGATGTCGAACCCGCCCATGGGGGAGAGATCAATTGTGGACCCGTCGAGTTCAAGAAAGGCGACGGAGGTCAGCTCACCTGCATTATTGGCCAAAGCCACCAGTGAGTTGGTCGTTGCGTCCAGCGCATATTGCGCGGTGCCTGCGGCGGTCTGGCCTGCGATGGCGTTGGTGTAGGCGTTGGCAAAGATTTCCGGTGTGAAGTCCGCGTTCATATCGCCGTCTGTGTAGAAGGTGTCGGTGAAACGCAGGACGGAATTGGCACGGTCGTTGTTGTCGCCGAAGCCTTCCGGGAAATAGACAAGGTTCGCCCCGTCCGACCCCACGGCGCGGACGGCGTCGATGGCGTTGTTGAAGTCGAAGGCCACGGCATCGCCTGCGGTCATGGCATCATCGGCGAAACTTGCGCCAAGGTCGGTCTGTTCGCCGGTCATCGGGTTGATGGTGACGATCATGCCGTCGGTGAAGCCGTAAAGCTCGCCCGTGACGGGGCGGTAGGCGAGGCCGTGGAGGGGCGTGGCGAGGTCGAAGGTCTCAATCTGGTCAGGAGCCGCGATGGAGGCCATGACCACAAGTGTCGCGCCATCGTTGGCGAGCGCGTAGCCAGCGGTGCCGGCGTGCCCGTCGGCGAGGGCTGGCAGAGCAGCGAGGGTGAGGGGCACGGCGAGGGCGGCGGATTTGGTCAGCGAATAGGTCATGTGAAAGGTGTCCTCCGGGGTTTATCGGGCAGCCGGTTGATCCGACGGCGATGACGAAGCCACGGGAGGCGGAGCGGAAAGGTTTCACGCGTGCGATCGGTTTTTTTGAAAAGCTGGGGATAAGTATAGCTGACGCGGCAGGCGTCATACGGTTGTCACGTTGGAGTGGGCAGGTTGCGGCATGTGCACTGGGGGAATTCCTGCTGCGCGCGCGGCCTGGGCGACTCGTCCCCTCTGTCCCTTTGCCTGGGCCTCGGTTTTTCTGGCCTCGCATCTGAAATGGTGCGGGGCCCTTTTTTTGCTTGCGTCGAGGCAGTCCGCGATAGCCGAACGCCATCGATTTTACGGCTGGAGAAAAGGATGGATGCGCAGAGGTTCGAGAGACAGGGGTGCGCGCACGATTGCCGCCATTCGTGATATCTATCCCTGTATAGTGCCGATCTATCACACTTAACCCTGCGGCTGGCCGGTGCTATTCTCGTCGCGTCGCTAAGACAACTGGTACACGGGTAACATGGCTGGTCGACATTGGTCGTACAGGGCTCAGGTGGAGCCGCAGCCTGACTATGTTCCGCTTAACGGATCGCTCATTCTTTTCGATGTGGACGGCACTCTTCTGGATGCCGGAGACATGATCGCACGGACTATGGTCGAGGCTTTTCTCGCGGCTGGGGCACACCCACCCGACACGGAAGATGTGCGTTCCATCATCGGCCTTTCCTTGCCTGAGATGGTGGATCACCTGACCAGAGGTCTGGCCAGCGACATGTGCGACAAGATCCTGTCGGGTTACAGGTTTCGGTATTTCGACCTGATTGAGCAGGAAGAAACCCCCGAGGTCTTTGCAGGCGCCGATGCGGCGTTGCGACGGTTCAGAGAGGCAGGCTGTGTTCTGGGCCTGACAACAGGCAAGGCGCGGCGCAGCACGGAGTTGATGCTGTCGGCGAATAATTGGGCGCGGCATTTCAGTACCGTGCAATGCGCTGATGAAAACCCTTCCAAGCCAGACCCGACCATGGTGCACCGCGCTATGGCGGCAGTGGGCCGGTCCCGGTCGGAAACGTTGGTGATCGGGGATTCGCGGTATGACATGCGCATGGCCAAAGCAGCAGGCGTGCGCGCGGTTGGGGTCGGCTGGGGCTATAACCAAGGTGTCGAATTGTTGGCCGAAGGGGCCGTGTTCGTCGCGCGGGACTTTGAGCATTTGGCCGAACTTCTGATCCCTGAGCCTGTACTCTAAGCCCACAAAAGGGGTGCGCAACGTGTCGCACCCGATGCGGTTTGCCTTTGCGCGTGAAAGCGTTATCTCAATTTCAGAAATTACTG
This sequence comes from uncultured Roseicyclus sp., assembly GCA_947500415.1. Classification (GTDB taxonomy): domain Bacteria; phylum Pseudomonadota; class Alphaproteobacteria; order Rhodobacterales; family Rhodobacteraceae; genus Gymnodinialimonas. Next base: position 441,233 of record CANMRT010000003.1, on the reverse strand, counting down.
AAACTTCTGCGCAAACAGGGTTTTCGAGATGAAACTAACAACACTCCAGCAGGAATTTGTTCTGCATTTTGGAGAAATGGGCAGCCGGTGGGGGATCAACCGCACCGTGGGGCAGATCTATGCGCTGCTGTTTTTGTCCTCGGACCCGTTGAATGCGGAGCAGATCACTGAAGGCCTCGGGGTCAGCCGATCGAACACGTCGATGGGCCTGAAAGAGCTTCAGGCGTGGAATTTGGTGCGTCTGCGCCATTTCCCTGGCGACCGGCGGGACTATTTCACCACCCCAGAGGACATGTGGGAAATCACGCGTATCCTGATTGCAGAACGCAAGAAGCGCGAAATTGACCCGACCTTAACGAAATTGCGTGAGCTGGAGATGCAAGGACCGGCCGGTGACAATTATGCCGAAGCCCGCATCGCAGAACTCCGCGAGATGATCGAACTGATGACCGGCTTCTATGACGACATGGAGAAGCTGGAGACCGAACGGCTGGTCAAGATGATGACCCTTGGCAGCAAAATCGCTGGCCTGATCGACAAAACAAGTGGCGCCCTCACGCTCGGGCGCCGGAAAGAGGTGAAGTAACATGGAAGCGCTCGACACATTGATGCTCAGCCGCATTCAGTTTGCGGCGAATATCTCGTTCCACATCCTGTTCCCAACGATCACGATCGCCTTGGGATGGGTGCTGTTTTTCTTCCGCGTCCGCTTTGCGCAAACGAATGACGAAAAGTGGATGAACGCCTATCGGTTCTGGGTGAAAATCTTCGCCCTTTCGTTCGCGATGGGCGTGGTGAGCGGCATTACGATGTCGTTCCAGTTCGGCACCAACTGGCCGGGCTTCATGGAAACGGTTGGCAATATCGCAGGCCCGCTGTTGGCCTATGAAGTGATGACTGCCTTCTTCCTGGAGGCCGTGTTTATCGGGATCATGCTGTTCGGCTTTTCCCGCGTGCCCGGGTGGTTGCACATGCTGGCCACGTTCCTTGTGGCCTTCGGAACAACGATGTCGGCCTTCTGGATCATCGTGCTGAACTCTTGGATGCACACGCCGCAGGGCTTTGAGATGGTTGATGGCGTGGCCTTTGCCACCAACTGGTGGGAGATCATCTTCAACCCGTCGATGCCTTACCGCTTCATGCACATGATGCTGGCGAGCTTCCTGACGGTGGCCTTCCTGATTGCGGGCGTCAGTGCGCTGCGCCGTCTGATGGGTGACAAGACCCGTGAAGTGAAGACTATGCTGAAGGTCGGCCTGTGCCTAGGCGCGCTGCTTATCCCGGTGCAGATTTTCGTGGGCGACCTGCACGGGTTGAACACCAAGGAATATCAACCGGCGAAAGTGGCTGCGATGGAGGGCAATTGGGAAACGGGCACAAATGTGCCGCTCGTCCTGTTTGCACTGCCGAATGAAGAGACGCGTTCGAACGACTACGAGATCGGCATCCCCGGCCTTGCCTCGCTGATCCTGACCCATTCGTGGGACGGCGAAGTGGCTGGCCTCAACGATTTCGTCTTGGAAGATGGGACCGTGATGCACCCGCCGGTGGCGCCCGTGTTCTGGAGCTTCCGGACGATGGTGGGAACCGGTCTGGCGATGCTGGCGATGTCGTGGATGGGCGTGTTCCTGATGTGGAAGCGTCGGCGGATGCACGATGCCTCGACCACGAAGCATTGGTTGGCCGTGGAAGGCCTGCCGAAGATCGTGCTCTACGCGCTAGTGCCGATGGCGTTCAGCGGCTGGGTTGCGACTTTGGCCGGGTGGTACACGACCGAGATTGGCCGCCAGCCGTGGCTTGTGAACGGTGTCGTGACAACCGCTGAGGCCGTGGCACAAGTGCCCGCTGGCATGGTGGCCGGTACGCTGATTGGCTACCTCGTGGCCTATGGTGCGCTGCTGTTCGCCTATATCAGCGTCATCGTCTATCTCGCCCGCAAAGCGGCGCGTGGCGACGATGGGCGGGCCATTGATATGGAACATTCCGGCAAGGCGCAGGTCGCTGCGCTGCAACCGGCGGAGTAACGCAACATGTTTCCCGATTTCGCCAACCCGGCTGAATGGCTGCCGTGGGCCTTTGCCTCGCTGATGGGGTTCTCGATCCTCGTTTACGTGGTGCTGGACGGCTTCGACCTGGGCGTGGGGATCCTGTTTCCCCTCGCCGATGATGCCGAGAAGGACAAGATGATCGGCTCCATCGGGCCGTTCTGGGACGCCAATGAAACCTGGCTGGTGCTTGCGGTGGGGCTGCTTCTGGTGGCCTTCCCGACAGCGCATGGGATGATCCTGACGGCGTTGTATCTGCCGGTTTTCATCATGCTGATCGGGTTGATCCTGCGCGGCGTGGCGTTCGAGTTCCGGGCCAAGGCGCATGCCAAGCACAAGCGGCTGTGGAACAACCTGTTCTTCGTGGGTTCGACCCTAACGGCGCTGAGCCAGGGCTTCATGTTGGGCCTCTACATCATGGGGCTGGAACAGACCTGGGCCACCTACGCCTTTGGCGCGCTGACGGCGGTGGCGCTGGCGGTGGGGTATAGCTTTATCGGCTCCACCTGGTTGATCCACAAAGCGGAAGGCGGATTGCAACTAAAGGCCGTGCAATGGGCTAAGGAGAGCCTTTGGGGCATCATCATTGGGATCGGTGCGGTGTCACTGGCGACGCCTTTGGTGTCGACGCGGATCTTCGACCGCTGGCTGGAGTTTCCGAACGCTTTTTATCTGGCACCCATCCCGATCATTTCGGGCCTGATGGTGGTCTGGCTGTGGCGGATGATCCGGCAAATGCCGTTTGAAGGCGACCAGCGGTCTTGGCTACCGTTTGCCGTCAGCACCGCGATTTTCGCACTGGCTTACATCGGGTTGGCTTACAGCTTTTACCCCTACGTGGTGCCAGAGCAGCTGACGATTTATGAGGCTGCGGCGGCGCCGGAGAGCCTGATGATCATCCTTGTGGGGGCGTGCTTCGTGGTGCCCACGATCGCAGGATATTCGATCCTCGCCTATTACATCTTCCGCGGTAAGGCGACGGCGCTGCGTTATGACTAGGGCGATGTGCCCTTAATCAAGATGTGCAGGCGGCTCCTGCGTTTCTATTGCTTTGCGCCCAGGAGGGCTTGGGCGGGGGCGCTGCCCCCGTCCTGTGGACTCCCCCCGGAGTACTTTGGAAACGAGGAAGTTGGAGTGGGCCTGCGCGGTTTCCTGTTCAGAAATCGACGCTGACGCCCGGAAGGTTGAGGGCGCTGACGAGGTCGCGGAGTTCTTGACGAGCGGCGACGTTCGAGATGTTGAGCCGTTCGACACCCATATCGCGCAGATCCAGTAGGGTCATGCCCGAGGGGAAGAGTTCGCGGAAGATCACCCGCTCGGAAAAGCCCGGCGCGACGCGGAAGCCGATGCGTTTAGCGAGTTCCTCAAGTGCCCTGCCGATCTTGCGTTTGTTGTGCATCTGCTGGGACGGCAGGCGGTTGCGAACGACGACCCAATCGGTTGGCTGAAGGCCCGCTTTGGCGCGTAATTGGCGGGCGTGCCAGACCATCTCGGAATAGACGGAGGGGCCTTTTAGCTCATAGGTCTCAGCATCAATCTTCGCCAGAAGGTCGAAATCCACGAAGCTGTCGTTGAGTGGCGTGACGAGCGTGTCGGCCAGCGAATGGGCCACCTGGCTCAGGCGCGTGTGGCTGCCGGGGCAGTCGATAACGATGAAATCACAGCGGTCTTCCTGGTCGGCCACTGCAGCTGAGAGGCGACGGTCGTAAATGTTTTCGCCTTCGCCGATGTCTTCGGGCGACAGATCAGGCAGGTCGAGGACCAGAGGGCAGGGCACATCCATGCTTTTGCGGGCAATCGTGGCCTCGCGGTTTTGCAGATAGCGGTGGAAGCTGCGTTGGCGCAGATCCAGATCGAGGCCGCCCACGACATGTCCCATCCGGGCCAGCGCCGTCGCGATATGCATGGCGGTCGTGGATTTTCCCGAGCCGCCCTTTTCGTTCCCGAGCACGATGATATGTGCCATCTGCCTGTCCCGCCTTGTCTGTGCGGCCTGTCATTGTGGCCGCAATATATGGGCACCCTTCGTTGATGGGGCGCGAGGTGTTGCGGCGAACTATAGGGTGCCGGTGCCAAGCTGTTAAGGCGAAAGCGAAGGGGAATGGACCGAATCGTGCGGCCCGTGCGACGCTTTTGCCGCAACGGAAGGGGACGTGGATGCAGCAGGACAGATATGGGAACGCCTTGAGCATGGGTTCGAGCGAGGCGGCGGCGGCCTATGTGGAGGGTGTGGACCATGTTTTGGGCAACACCTTTGGCGGGGTTGAGGCGTTGGCCCGTTCGGTTGAGTTGGACGAGGGGTTTGCGCTTGGGCACATCGGCCACGCAAGGGCGTTGATGTATGCCAACGATTTGGCGGGTGCGAAGGCCGCGGTGACCCGGGCCTCTGGTTTGGCAGAGGGTCTGACGGACCGGGAGCGGTCGCACATCCACATCTACGAGCTGTTGATGAGCGGCAAACCGGTGGAAGCGCGGGCTGCAGTGAACGCCCATGTCCGCGACTGGCCCTGCGATCCGATTGTGGCGCAGTTGAATTGTCAGGTCTTTGGGTTGATCGGGTTTTCCGGCTGTGCGGGCCGCGAAGCAGAGATGTTGGTCTATACGTCTGCGCTGGCGCCGGCCTATGGCGAGGATTGGTGGTTCCTGTCGGTTCATGCGCAATCCTTGTGCGAGAATGGGCGTCCGGATCGGGCGTTGGAGGTTATGGAGCGGTCGCTGGAGCTCAACAACGACAACGCCAATGCGAGCCATTTCAAGGCTCACGCCATGTACGAGATGGGGCAGACAGGGCAGGGGCGCGCTTACCTGGATGATTGGATGACGGGCTATGACGCGCGGGGGCTGCTGCACGGGCATCTGTCGTGGCACGCAGGTCTTTGGGCCTTGGAGCAGGGCGATATGGATGCGTTCTGGGCTTGGTATGATGGTGGTGTCGGGCCGGGGACGGGGCCGGGAAGTGCCTTGCCGATCAACGTATTGACCGATGCTGCGGCGTTGCTGTGGCGGGCGGAACTGGCGGGCCACGAGATCCCGCCGGAGCGGTGGCAGGCGGTGAGCGCCTATGCCAGCGAGATGTTCGCCAACCCGGGGCAGAGCTTTGCGGATATGCACGCGGCGCTGGCTCATGCGATGGCGGGAGACGGGGATGCTTTGGCGAAACTGGCCGAGGCGTCACGCGGATTTGCGGCGGATCTGGTGCGTCCGGTCGCAAAGGGCTGGCAGGCTGTCGCGCGGCAGGATTGGGATGGGGCGTTGGAGGCTCTGACGCCAGTGATGGCGGATCATGCACGGTTTGGCGGGTCACGCGCGCAGCGGGATTTGCTGGAGCTGACGTGGATGCTGTGTCTGCTGCGCTTGGGCCGGAAGGATGAGGCGAAGCGGGCAGCGGCCACGCGGCGACCTGTCTTTGCGGATGCGGCGCCTTTGGCGGGCTACGCTTGACGCACCTATTCCGGCAGGCGAGCTGCAAGGAAAAGCTGACGCAATCGAACGACTTTCTCTTCCGAGCCGAAGGGTTCAGAGCGAAGGTAGTCTGCCACTGACCAATTCGGGCAAAGGGTCAACAATTGGGCGCGTGACTGACGTGCCATGGCAGCATCGCCGGCCTCGGTTGCCGCGGCTGCCTGCCAAGCCAACAGTTCGGGATAGTTTTGCGGCCCTTTGTTGAGCTCTGTCACCGCCGCTTCGGGGTCGCCATTTAGAAGACGGGCGAATCCAATCGGAAAGCGATACCACTCGGGCCGGTTTTCGTTCAGTTCCAACGCGCGCTGTGCCCAAAGGATTGCGACATCATAGTCGCAAGTGTTGAGAGCGGCGAGGCCCGCAGCTGTGATGACGATATCTGCATTCATCGGGGCAGCGGCGACGGCAACGTCCAAACGAGCCCGTGCTAGCGCGTTATCGCCATCATAGGCCGCAATCCAAGCCCCGACCGTCAAGGCCCATGGACTGCGAGGGTGACACGCATAGGCGCGCCGTGCCGCGTCAAGCCGCGCTGCGACGAGGGAAGTCAGTTCGTCCCCTGTCGCGGCGGTCGTCATCAAGCCGTAGATGATGGAAAGGCAGGCCCATGCCTCACCGTAATCCGGGTCAATTTCCAGCGCTGCCTGAAACGCCTCGACCGCATTCTGTAGCCCGTCCGGCGTAAACAGGGCGGCACTCGCCGCGCCGCGTTGGAAGAGTTCATAGGCATCAAGATGCACGGTTTCGCGGTCAATTTTTGCCGCGGCGTTGAGTTTGGTGATCCGACCGCTCCAGGAATTAGCCAGCGCGTTGGCGATGTCCGTGACAACGGTGTCTTGCAGGGCGAAGTATTCCGCCGTGGGGCGATCCCACCGTTTCGTCCAGAGGCATTCGCCGGTGGATGCGTCGCTTAGCATTGCCACGATGCGCAGGGTGTCGCCAACCTCTTGAATGGTGCCGGTGATGCGGTGCTTGTGGGCGGGTGGCGGCGACGTTGGATCCGGCGGCGTGACAACCCGGAACACGCGCGCCCGGCTGAGCACATGGACCAGGTCCATCATCATGCCCTGTGCCAAACCGTCGAGCCATTTGCCACCGGCGGTGGTTGCAAAAGGAAGAACGGCAACACCCTGACCCGGCGCGCGGGGACCGGGTGAGGTGGTGTCGCCATCTATGGGGGCCACAAGGCAATAGCCGAGACCGGGAAGGGTTTGCAGGGCTTCGCGCCCGTGGGGGCCGATGGCACGCCGAATGTCGCCCACGCATTGCACAAGGCTATCGTCACTGACCGCGCGTCCGCCCCAGACCTCGCAAACGAGCGTGTCCTTATCGACCGGCTCAGGTGCTGCTTCGGCGAGCACTTCCAACAGCCGGAACGACTTGGCCCTTAGCGCAACGGGATCGGCCCGACCAACACGCAGGCTGCGTGCACGGGGATTGATCGAGAGCGTTTCACAGGTTTGTCCGGTGTCTGACACAGCATGCCCTCCGGCCTTTAATTCCAAGGCAGCTTAACGCGAATTTCGGATTTTTTCGTCGTGATTTCGGAGTCGTATCGGGACCAAACCGCAAGAAAAGCGCAAAAAAGCGTCATTGAAGACGCTCAGTAAAAGGAGATTTGAGCCATGAAGGATTTTGACACTGTATTTGACGAGGCTTTGAGCGACCGCGTGACCACTCGGCTGCGTGTCACCCAGTTGGGCGGTCAAACCCGCCGGATCTTGGGAAAGGAATGGCAGTGGTTCTGCCTGTGCGGTTGGGAAAAGGATTGCCCGTGCAAGAACCCGATCCTGATCACGGTTGGTGACATCCTCGACCGGATCGGCACCGGCGAGCGGACGGAAGAGGGCGACGAGATTATAGATATCGTTCTGCCGCGCGATGCGGAGGTTCTGCACCAGCGGATCGTCGCGTCGACGGTGTCGGATGTCGCCGCCAACCCCGATTTCGGCAATGGTGGAGATGATGACGATATTCCGGGCGTGCTTTACGGCAAAAAGCTGGACGCCGTCATCGGCGCGTTCAAACTGGGCTGGAAGATCGGCAAGTTTCTGGACGATTCAACAGACGGAGCGATTTCCGACAAACTGGCCGACTTGATCGACAAGGTCGTCAAGGAGATCAAGGAGACCAAGGACAAGCTGTAGTGCGTGACCTGACGCCCCAGGAACGCCGCCCTGAGGGGGCGGCGTTTTTTGTGTGCGGTGCAGCCGGGATTTTCCCGGCGATACAGATCGCCCACGCCACCAGAGCGGTTGCCCTGCATAATGGGCGGCTCCGGCGAAATGGAGCGCGCGTCGCCCCCTGTCGCGCCTTGAGCCAAGCCAACGAAAAACGCCGCCCCCGGGGGAGCGGCGTTTTGATGATCCGAATGGCGCAGCGGCTTTAGAAGCCCAGGCCTTCGTACTTTTTCTTGAACTTCGACACGCGGCCGCCGGTGTCCAGCAGGCGAGCGCCGCCGCCGGTCCAGGCCGGGTGAACCGTGGGGTCGATGTCGAGCGAGAGCGTGTCGCCCTCAGATCCCCAGGACGAGCGCATTTCAAGCACGTCGCCGTTGGTCATTTTCACGTTGATCACGTGATACTCGGGATGCAGATCCTTTTTCATATCCGTATCTCCTTACGCTTCGGCGCTTTTGCGCGGCTTGTAGGTGGTGTCCTCGGCGATACGCGCGGACTTACCGCGGCGTGCACGGAGGTAGTAGAGCTTCGCACGACGCACGCGGCCACGGCGCACGACGGTGATGCTGTCGATGTTGGTCGAGTGGAGGGGGAACACACGTTCCACGCCCTCACCGAAGGAGATCTTGCGCACGGTGAACGATCCGGCGATGCCGTCGCCGTTCTTGCGTGCAATGCAGACGCCTTCGTAGTTCTGAACACGGGTGCGGGTGCCTTCCGTCACGCGAAAGCCCACGCGCACGGTATCCCCGGCTTTGAAATCGGGAATGTCATTCCCGAGGGCGGCAACTTGTTCCGCCTCGATCTGTGCGATCAGGTCCATCTGATGCGCTCCTTTTCTTGCCCACGGTTTGCCCGCGGAGGTGATGCCGCCCCAGAGCTCTGGTCTTCGACCGGGTCCGCCTTGTTCCCATTCGGGGGCGCCCGCCAGAGATACGCGCTTGCGTTTGCTTTTGTCCGTTCCGTTGGTCCGTGTCAGGCCCCGAGAGTTTGGCCTTGGCATAACGAAACGATCCGGCTGGCCGATTCCGGCCCCGGATGAAGGGCGTATACGGGGGTGGGACGGTGCGATCAAGGGGGCAGGTGGGGTATTGACGAAAGGGTTTTACATGGATAGTTAGGCAGACGAACATATGAGGTTGAAATGACGGAAACGGCAGCCCTACTGCAGGTGATCCATCGGCTATCGCATCGGGCCTGGGCCCGTGAGGCGGGGCGGATCGGGTTGAGCCACAGCGAGTTCGAATACCTCGCGGCAGTTCATGCGGAGGCGCAGACGCAGTTCTGGGATGGCGACGCCCATGGCCAGCATTTGCACAATGTGGTGGACCGGCTGGGAGTCTCGAAAGCGTCGGCCAGTGCGATGGTGTCGAAGCTGGAGGCAAGGGGGCTGATTACGCGCATTCAATGCCAGATGGACGCGCGCGCGCAGCACATCATCCTGACTGACGCGGGTGCGGAGCTGCTGAAGCGCGGGGAGGATATCTATGAGGCGGTGGCGAAAGACTTGCCCGAGGACGTCGCCAAGGAAGTGAAAGCAATGCAGGCCAGCTAGGCCTTCATTTGCGCCCAATATTTAGGAAGCCAAACGAACTATAGGAAGAAATCGAAATGAACATCGAAATGCTGATCCTCGCCGCGTCAGTTCATGCCCTGATATGGGAGCATCTGCCCCATTGGGGGACGTGGTTCATGCGGATCATCGGGGCGCTGCCGCAGCCGCTGCAAACGCTCTATGGGCAATGGCATTGCCCCTATTGTGCGGGTTTCTGGATCGCTTTGTCGCTGCACGGGATTACGGGTATCTGGACGTTCGACGCTTTCGCGGGCTTTGCCGAGGCATGGAGCGGGGCGGCGGCACCGCTGGCCTGGTTCTTCGATGCGCTGGCAACGGCGTTGTTGGTGAAGACCGTGATGCTGTCGCTTAACGCTTTGAGCGGACCTGCGTTGAAAGGCTATCAGGCCAAGTTGGACTTCATGGCCGCACGGGACGCGGAATGAGGTCAGTCTTCGGTTTGGGTCTTGGTCCAAAGGTCGGGGCGCCGCAGTTTGGTGAGCTCCTCCGCCTGCTCGCGGCGCCATTTGGCCACCGCGCCGTGGTCGCCCGACAGCAGCACGGGCGGGATCGCGTGGCCGCGCCATTCCGCGGGTTTGGTGTATTGCGGGTGCTCGAGGAGGTCGTTCTGGAAGCTTTCCTCCTGCGTCGACTCCGCGTTTCCAAGGACGCCGGGAATGAGGCGGACGGTGGCGTCGAGCAGGACTTGGGCCGCCAATTCGCCACCCGTCAGCACGTAGTCACCGATGGAGATTTCTTCGAGGGCGTAGTGGTCGATGACGCGCTGATCGAGGCCTTCAAACCGGCCGCAGACAAGCGTCATTCCATCGGCCTTGGCAAAGCGCTCCGCGTCACGCTGGTCGAAAGGTTTGCCGCGCGGAGAAAGGTAGACACGGGGCCATTTGGTCGGATCGGCGGGTGTGCCGGAACAGGCCATATCCAGCGCCCGACCCATGACGTCGGGTTTCATGACCAGCCCTGCGCCGCCGCCTGCGGGCGTGTCATCAACCTGCCGGTGTTTGCCCAGTCCGAACGTGCGCAGGCCAATGGGTTCCAACGCCCAAAGGCCGTCTTTCAAGGCTTTGCCGGTCAGCGATGCGCCAAGGACGCCTGGAAACGTCTCAGGGAAAAGCGTGACCACTTTAGCCGTCCATGCGCCTTTCAGGCGGGGGCGATCCGTCATCAACTCACGCGGTTGCAAGCTGGCGGATTGGCTTAGGCGGCCGTGGGATTTGGTGGGGCGCGTTGTCATGGTGCCCATCTACGCGGGCCGGACGGCGGGATCAATCGTGGCAAGGGCTGTCAGCTATGTTCAGAAATGCAGAGGTCCCATGCAGTGTCGCGCCTTGCCGCGCGGGCCGCATAGGCGTAGCTGTTTGCGACTTGAGGAGACACGCCCCATGACATCCCCCATCCTGACGGTTGATCAACTGACCAAGACCTATGACGGCGGCTTTACGGCGCTGGACGGTGTTTCACTGGACATCATGGAAGGCGAAATCCTGGCGCTGCTGGGGCCCAACGGTGCGGGTAAAACCACGCTAATTTCCGCCATCTGCGGGATTGTGCAGCCGACTGCGGGTGCGGTCTCGGTGGGCGGGCACGACACGCAGAAGGCCTACCGGGAAGCGCGGCGGCTCATTGGGCTGGTGCCGCAGGAGATCAATCTGGAGCCGTTTGAGAAGGTCATCAACACGGTGCGGTTTTCGCGCGGGCTGTTTGGCAAAGCGCCTGACGACGCGAAGTTGGAAGAGATCCTGCGCGACCTGTCGTTGTGGGATAAGAAAGACAGCAAGATCATGGAGCTGTCTGGCGGCATGAAGCGCCGGGTGCTGATTGCGAAAGCGCTGAGCCATGAGCCGCGCGTGCTGTTTCTGGATGAGCCGACCGCGGGCGTGGATGTCGAATTGCGCCGCGACATGTGGGAGGTCGTGCGCCGCCTGAAAGAGTCGGGTGTGACGATCATCCTGACGACACACTACATCGAAGAGGCTGAGGCAATGGCCGACCGGGTGGGCGTCATCAACAAGGGCAAGATCCTGTTGGTGGAGGAAAAGGCGAACCTGATGGCGCGGATGGGCCAGAAGGAATTGCGGATCGAATTGGCGACGCCGCTGGAGGCTGTGCCTGAAGCGTTGGCGGATCGGGAGTTGGAGCTGTCAGAGAACGGCAAGCGCCTGACCTATCGTTATGACACGCGGGCAGAGCGGACAGGGATCGTACGGCTGTTGAGTGCTTTGCAAGAGGCGGGCGTGACAGTGGCGGATGTGGAAACCAAACAATCGAGCCTGGAAGAGATCTTCGTGGGGCTGGTGCAAGAGGGAGAGCGGCCATGAACCTTCAAGCTGTCCGCGCGATATATCGCTTTGAAATGGCGCGCACATTCCGAACCATTGCGCAGTCGATTGTCTCGCCTGTTTTGTCGACGTCGCTGTATTTCGTGGTGTTCGGGACGGCCATTGGGTCGCGCATCGACCAAGTCGAAGGCGTGAGTTACGGCGCGTTCATCGTGCCGGGGCTGATCATGCTGACGGTGCTGACGCAGAGCATCTCAAACGCGTCGTTTGGCATCTATTTTCCGAAATTCATCGGCACGATCTACGAGTTGTTATCAGCACCTGCGAGCTTCTTGGAGATTACAGCGGGCTACGTTCTGGCAGCCGCGACCAAGAGCATGATGATCGGGTTGATCATCCTGGCGACGGCGTTTTTCTTTGTGGATCTGCAGATCCTGCATCCGATCTGGATGCTGACGTTCCTGGTCCTGACCTGCCTGAGTTTCAGCCTTTTCGGCTTCATCATCGGCATATGGGCACAGAATTTTGAGCAGTTGCAGTTAATCCCGCTGCTGGCCGTGACGCCTTTGGTGTTCCTTGGCGGCTCGTTCTATTCCATCACCATGTTGCCGGACGTCTGGCAGACGATCAGCATGTTCAACCCGGTGGTCTATCTCGTGAGCGGGTTCCGGTGGAGTTTCTTCGGGACGGCGGATGTGGCGTTGGTCTGGTCGATCATCGCGATCCTGGGGTTCACCGGGGCCTGCGTTTTGACGATTGGCTGGATCTTCAAAACCGGCTGGCGCATTCGCCCGTGAGCTGAAGGAGCGGGCTGTGGCCCGCACGTTTTCCGCCTCGCTCGCCTGCTTGCGCATGCTCCTCCGGAGTTTTTTTAAAACGAGGGAGGGTGCGCGCCTCAGGAGGCGTCGGGTTTTGCCTTTGGTGGGTCGAGTAGGCCTTCGGGCGGGTCGACGATGACGCGACCGGAGGTGAGATCGACCGTTGGGACGATGGCAGCGGTGAAGGGGACGAGGAGGCCATTCCCGAGGCCCTTGCCGCGGACTTCCAAGATGTCGCCTGCGCCATGGTTGAGGACGGCGGCGATCTTGCCGATGGTCTCACCGCCGGTGTCGAGGACGGTCAGGCCGATCAGGTCCGTGTGGTAGAATTCGTCGTCGGACAGGTTCGGCAGGGCCGTGCGTGGCGCGTACAGGCGGGTGCCTTTCAGCGCGTCGGCCTGTTCCTTGTTTTGAACCCCCGAGAGTTTGACTGCGTAGCCGGTTTTCACCGGGCGGGTCAGGGTCACTTTGTAGCTGGCGGCACCATCTTCCGTCGAAAGCGGGCCGTAAGAGGCGATGTCAGAGGGCTCGGCGCAAAAGCTTTTCACGCGCACTTCACCGCGGACACCGAAGGCGCCCATGATGGCGCCGACGCAGATGTGGTCGGGTTTGGCCATGGCGTGATCTCTGCTTTGGAGGGTCGGGGCGCCCGGTCAAGCGGACGCCCCTGAAGGCTTGGATTACTCTGCGTTTTCTTCTGGAGCGGCTTCTTCGGCCGGTGCTTCTTCCACGGGCTCTTCTGCAGGTTCTTCGGCGGGGGCGGCGGCGGCTTCTGCAGCTGCTGCGGCTTTGGCGGCTTTCTCTTCTGCGCGCTCGACGGCTTTCTTGCCAGGTTGCGCTTTTTGCATGTTGGCGCGCTCTTTCTTTTCGATCACGCCTGCGGCCTCAAGGAAGCGGCTGATGCGGTCGGTGGGCTGGGCGCCTTTGTCGAGCCAGTGTTGAACACGCTCCATGTCCATCTTCACGCGCTCTTCGCTGTCTTTGGGCAGGAGCGGGTTATAGGTGCCGAGCTTTTCGATGAAGCGGCCGTCGCGGGGCATACGGCTGTCGGCGGCTACGATGCGATAGAAGGGGCGCTTTTTGGAGCCGCCGCGGGCGAGACGAATTTTCATGGCCATTGTGAGTATCTCCTTGGGATGGCTTGTATTTTCCGAGCGAGGGCCCGGTTCATGATTGATGTTGTTCGTGGTGACGGATCACTTCGTCGATGACGAAGCGCATGAGTTTCTTGGCGAAATCGGGGTCGAGATCGGCCCGTTTCGACAGGTCTTCTAACCGGGCGATCTGGGTGGCCTCACGGGCCGGATCGCTCGGGGGAAGGTCGTGTTCGGCTTTCAGTACGCCGACGGCCTGGGTGTGCTTGAAGCGCTCACCCAGGGTGTAAATCAGGATCGCATCAAGGCGGTCGATGCTGTCGCGGTGGCCTGCCAGAACCTCGGCGGCGCGCGTGGTGGCGTCTTGTGTCATGGGGCCTCCGGGGCGGCAAAAACCGCTGTAGTGAAGCTGTAGTTATCCTGTAGTTTTTCTGTAACTACATTTGTAGTTCTTGCGCGGATCATGCGGCCAACTCCTTTGGGGCAGGGTGCCGGAACACGAGCGCGTCAGGGTTGGGATGCACGGCCGCCTCATCGCGGGTGCAGCCGAGGCGTTCGGCCAGCGCGATGGAGCGCGTGTTTTCGCGGTGGATGTAGCTGACAGCGGTGTCCCAGCCAAACGGGCCGTAGCAGTGGGTGCGCGCGGCTTGGGCTGCTTCAAATGCGTAGCCCTTGCCTTCGTGGGTCTCCCAGATCAGCCAGCCGATTTCCTTTTCCGGCCATTGGTCAGGATACCAACAGCCGACGAGGCCGATGGGCTGGCCTTCATGTTCGACCGTCCACATGCCGAAGCCGTGCAGATGCCAGTGGCCGAGTTCGGCGGCGAAGAGGATCCAGGCGCTTTTCGCATCTTTCGGACCGCCGGTATGGATAGAGCGGTCCGATGCGAAGAAGTCGCGGAAAGCGGGATAATCGCGTGCCTCGGGGCCGCGCAGGGTCAGGCGTTCGGTGTGCAGAACGGGGATCATGCCAACACCTCCGCCGGGGCGGGGTGCCGCCAGATATGCATGAAGCCGAAATCCTCGCTGTCGAATTCGCCTTCGCGGGTGCAGCCGAGACGTTCGGCCAGTGCAATGGAACGGGAGTTGTCTGGTGCGATCAGGCTCATTGCCGTGGTCCAGCCAAGCGTCTCATAGGTGTAGCTACGTGCGGCGCGCGCGGCCTCGGTCGCAATGCCCTTACCCTCAGCGCCTTCCCAAAGGGTCCAGGCGATCTCGGGCTCGGGCCATTCAAGCGGATGGTAGGGACCGACAAGACCGAGGGCGCGATCCTCTGCCCCTGTTTCGGTGACAATCCAACGACCAAAGCCGCGCATCGTCCAATGGCCGATCGCCTTGCACAGATAGCCCCACGATTCCGCCGCGTCACAGGGGCCGCCCACAAAGCGAGACCGCTCCGAGCTATGGAAACCGCGCAGCGCATCGAAATCGCCGGGACCGGGCGCGCGCAGGGTAAGGCGTTCGGTTTGAAGTGTCGGGATCATGCCGCACCTCCATGAAGCCAGACTTCGCATTCTGGATCGTGGGCCGCCATCACGCCGCCGAAGCGTGCGCCAAGTTTTTCGGCAACGCGTTTGGAGGCACCGTTTTCGCGGTCGATGTAGCTGACGATGCGGATTTGACCGAGCGCTGTGGCAGCCCAATCGAGGATGGAGCGCGCGGCCTCGGTCGCGTAGCCTTTTCCCTGGCCGTCGGCGTAAACGTTCCAGCCGATTTCCACGTCGTCGTGATGCGGCGGGTGGTGCAGGCCGCAGGTTCCGACCACGCCATTTGCATCGACGAGGGTGAACCAGCCGAAGCCAAAAAGCTCCCAGTGGCCGCGATCACCCGAGAAGTAGTACCAGCTTTTCGAGGCCGGGACCGGACCGCCGATATGCGTGGTCGCGTCCGAGGCATAGAAGTCTCGGTAGGCTGGCCAATCGGCAAGCGTTGGCACGCGCAGGGTCAGGCGTTCGGTGCAGAGGTCAGTCATGCCAGCACCTCCGCGAACGCAGGGTGGCGGTAGACCACATCGTCGGCGTGCGGACCTTTGGCACCGGTGTCGACGACGCACCCCATGCGTTCGGCCAGGGCGATGGAGCGGGTGTTGGCGGCGTCGATATAGCTGACCGCCGTTTCCCAGCCCAGGACGTCATAGGCGTAGCGGCGGATCTCGATCATTGCCTCGAAGGCATAGCCTTTGCCCTCGGCGTCCGCGTCCCAGATCGTCCAGCTAAGCTCGGGTTCGGGCCAGCCTTCGGGGTTCCATGGACCCATGGAGCCGATGGGTGTGTCGCTGTTCTTGGGCACAAGCACGTAGACGCCATAGCCGCGCAGGTGCCAGTGGCCGGAGAGGATCGCGAGGATGCGCCAAGCGTGGCTGATGTCCTTGTCGGTGCCGCCGCCAATAAAGCTGGCGCGGTTGGACATGACGAAGGGGGCGAGGACGCCGAAATCGCTAGCCTCGGGCGCGCGCAGGATCAGACGCTCGGTCTCCAGCTGAGGGATATCCACAAGGCGGGGGATCATGTGATCGCCTCCGCGGATGTTGTGAATGTGCAGTAAGTTTCCCCGGAAACTGTGGAGAAACCTGTGGATTGCGTGCGGATGTGCAACTTCGTCATGCGGCACCTCCGTGGCGCCAGACTTCGATGGCTTCACCTTCAGTGGCAAGAATGCCTGCTTCCGCGGCGGCGTCACGTTCTGCGCCAAGGCGTTTGGCGACGGCAGAAGAGGGGTCGTTTGCGGGATCGATATAGCTGACGAACGTTGGGATCAGACCCAGCGCAAAATCGCGTGCGGCCTGTGCTGCTTCGGTCGCGTAGCCCTGGCCGTGATGGTCGCTGAGGAACATCCAGCCAAGCTCTGGCTCATCATCTTCCCATTCGAGTCCGACATGGGTGAAGCCGACCAATTTGCCGTCGTGCAGCTCGACCGCCCAAAGGCCGTGGCCGTGCAGCATCCAGCTGGCGGTGTAATAGCTGAACTCAGTCCAGGCTTCTTCGGCGTCCGCCTTGAACGGGGGGGCGGCGAAGATTTCGGTCCAGGCGGGGAGGTCGTGCAAGGTGGGTGCGCGCAGGCGCAGGCGTGCGGTTTCCAGCACCGGGATCGACGCCCGATGGGTAGCGGCAGCCTTGGCTGCGGCACCGGTGGGTGCCTGGGTGCAGCGCTTGGCCGTCACTTCTTTTTGCCGAGCCCGCTGAGGTCAGGCAGACCGCCGCCACCGGGCAGGCCGGGCATGCCCATCTGCTTGGCGGCGCGTTCCATCGCGGCGGGGTCCATGGCGCTGGGGTCCATGCCGGGGGGCATCCCGCCGGGCATTCCGCCGCCTTTGCCCATGAGCGCGCCGAGGCCGCCTTTGAGCATTCCCTTCTTGCCCATCTTGCCGAGCTTCTTCATCGCGTCCGCCATCTGGCGCTGCATCTTGAGAAGCTTGTTGAGGTCGGAGACCTCCTGGCCCGCGCCCTTTGCGATGCGTTTCTTGCGGGAGGCTTGCAGGAGCTGCGGGTTGGCGCGTTCGCGCTTGGTCATGGAGTTGATGAGCGCGATCTGGCGTTTGACCATGATGTCGTCAAAACCGGCCTCTTCGATCTGCTTCGACATCTTGGCCATGCCGGGCATCATGCCCATCATGCCCTGCATGCCGCCCATCTTCTGCATCTGCTCAAGCTGCTGCCGAAGGTCGTTCATGTTGAACATGCCCTTCTGGAAGCGCTTCATCATGCGCTCGGCCTGTTCGGCCTCCAGCGTTTCCTGGGCCTTCTCGACGAGGGAGACGATGTCGCCCATGCCGAGGATGCGGCCCGCGATGCGTTCGGGCTCAAACGTTTCGATCGCGTCCATCTTTTCACCGAGGCCGACGAAGCGGATTGGCTTGCCGGTGATCTGGCGCATGGAAAGCGCCGCACCGCCGCGTCCGTCGCCGTCCATCCGGGTGAGGACGACGCCCGAGACGCCGATCTTGTCGTCAAACTCGGTGGCGACGTTCACGGCGTCCTGGCCGGTGAGGCCGTCGACGACGAGGAGCGTTTCGCGGGGGTTGGCCACGTCGCGGACGGCGGCGGCTTGCGCGATCAGTTCCTGGTCGATGTGCAGACGGCCCGCGGTGTCGAGCATGTAGACGTCGTAGCCCGCGAGGGAGGCCTGCGTTTTGGCGCGTTTGGCGATCTGGACGGGGTCTTCGCCGGGCACAATCGGCAGGGTGTCGACGCCGATCTGGGTGCCGAGGATGGCGAGCTGTTCCATGGCCGCGGGTCGGTTGGTGTCCAGCGAGGCCATGAGGACCTTTTTGCCTTCGCGATCCTTGAGCCGCTTGGCCAGCTTCGCCGTAGTCGTCGTCTTGCCCGAGCCCTGCAGGCCGACCATCAGGATCGGGGCGGGCGGGTTGTCGATTTTCAGTTTGCCGGGGTCGCTGTCACCGGTGAGCGTCGCGATCAGTTCGTCGTGGACGATCTTGATGACCTGTTGGCCGGGCGTGACGGATTTGGTGACGGCGGCGCCGGTGGCCTTTTTCTCGACCGCTTTGATGAAGGAGCGGGCCACGGGCAGGGAAACGTCGGCCTCCAAAAGGGCGACGCGCACTTCGCGCATGGCGGTGCGGACGTCATCCTCAGACAGCGCACCTTGTTTGGTGAGGCGGTCGAAGACGCCGGAGAGGCGTTCTGACAGGTTTTCAAACATGGGCGCAGCCCCTTCTCAGCGTTTCCGGATATGCCCCTAAGATGGGGGCTGTGCCCGTGAACCCAAGTCCCAATGCACGAAGGCCCCCGTGGGCGAAACTCGCTGACGGGGGGCGATCCTACGAACGCGCGCGGGACCGGGAAGCTAGAGCTTTCCGGCTATTGGGGGCGAATTAGGCGCAAACGGGAGCGGAGTCAATCAGCCGGGGCAGGGTCGGTCGGGAAGGCGCCGTTTCGGGTTGCCCACCTTACAATGGTGGCATGAATGTCGTCGTGCGACATGCCGGTGAACCCCACGGGCAGGGTCAACGGCTTTTTACGGGACGCTTCCGTCATCGCGAATTCGACCTGCTTGTAGTAACCGGAGTGCGAACTGCCCCGCTCCTGCACGCTGACGCCTGCGATGATGTCGAAGGGCACGGTGTAGACCCGTCGCTTGCCCCCCGATGGGACACGCAGGATCAGCAAGCCTTCCTCAAGGTCGAGGATCAGCGTTTCAGCCGTCGTCGGCATGAAGATGAGGCCGGCAAACAAAACGCCACACCCGCCGAAGATGTAGGCAAACAGCCGAGCGTCCGCATCACCGCTGAAGTAGAAAAATGCGCCGAGCCCGAGAAAGCCTACGGCCCCAAGTACAGCGATGATCCTTTTTTCATTGCCCTGCTGCTGAAAAACGAGGCGGGTCTCGGTATCCTTGACGATCTGCATGGCCGAGGGTCAGCTACAAGTCGCCGTCAGGTCAAGGACATCACCGGCCAGCATATCCGTGCCATGGGCTTGGAGCGAAAAAGCGCGGCGCAGGTCCAGCGCATCCCATTCTTCTTGCGTGGTTGGTGGCGCGGGCACGGGTCGTGTTCCGGGCAGGCCAAACAAGGTGAGGGACATCGGCCCCTCGTAGCGCACGCCGGCGAAGCTGAACCCTTCCACGTCGCGGGCAAACACGCCGACCATGTCCGAGGAGGAACCGAATGACGTTGTCGTAACAGCCCAGATTTCGCCAAAAATGTCGTCGCCAAGAAGCATAGCGCCGTTGGCCATATGACCGGTCGTGCCGCCTTCCTGCGGGAAGGAGCGTCCATCGGTGCTGAATGAGGCGTGGCCGGGAATGAGCGTGCCGGGCGGGATGAAGCCCACGCCTTGGGTGACCTCAATCGTGAAGTCGATGGCGCAGGTCTGGGCCGTGGCGGGGGACGTCAGGCAAAGGGTGAGGGCAATCGTGATCCAACGCATGAGCGAATGTTAGCACGGAAATTCCGCCACACCAAAGCGGTGCGGCGGAATGTAGCCATGGGATTAGGACGGCTGACCGGTGATTTGCGCCCGGTGAAGATAGAGCACATAGGCCGATAGAAGGCCCAGCACGGCCGCGGGCAGGGCCGAGGGGCCGAGCACGAGGAGGTGGAAGGCGACCGCGCTTGCCATGGTGGCGACCAGAAGTGCTGCGCCAAAGGCTTGCTTGCCCGGCACCCAAAGAAGCAGCGCGGAGCCGACCTCGATCACGCCGGTCAGGTAGCGGAACCACTGTCCCCAACCGATGGCGTCGAATGTCGCTACCATCATCTCGGCACCAGCCAGTTTGGCGATGCCTGCGGCGGCGAAGGCGAGCGTGAGCAGGGCCTTCACGGCAAGTGGAAGATATGTGCGGATCATGCGGCCAAGGCCTCCAGTTGCGAGTTTGCGGTTGCGAGGGCTGCGTCGGCATCGACCATCATCCGGTCGGCGGTGACGAAGTCGACCTCGGAGATGCCGATGAAGCCGAGCACGTGGCGCATGTAGCCGGTCGCAAAGTCGATTGCCGACCCGGCTTCGGTTCCGCCGGACGCGACAACGATGATGGCGCGCTTGCCCTCTAACAGGCCTTTGGGGCCGGTTTCGGTGTATCGGAACGTCACACCTGCGCGGGCGACAAGGTCGACCCACGCCTTGAGGGCAGCGGGGACACCGAAATTGTAGATGGGAAGGCCGATCACAAGAGTATCGGCGGCCTGGATTTCAGCAATCAAAGTGTCTGAAAGTGCGAGTTTGTCGGCCTGTTCAGGGCTGCGTTGATCTGCTGGCGTGAAGTTTGCGCCGATCCAGGTCTCATCGAGCAAAGGAAGCCCCTCAGCAAGGTCGCGGGTGATCGTTTTGGTGGGGGCCAGACGTTTAACGAGTTGGTCGGTGAGTTGGCGGGAGACAGATCCGTCCCGGCGGGCGGAGGCGTCTATGCGGAGTACAATGTCAATCATGGGTTCAGGTCCTTGTGGAATACGTCTTCGCTGAAGATGTGCGGACCTTGCATGGAATCACAATTCTATGAGATTGCAGGCATTCGGTGCGTTTGCGCACATAGGGCTGAACAGGTGAGGTGGAGAGGCGTTGCCAACCGGCTTTCGTGCGCTCATGCTGCTGGAGCGAATTGGGTTGTGAGAAGGCGCACAGAGGCCATGGACAATTGGGATGAGGTTCGGACCGCGTTTCAGGTCGCAAAGCGGGGCACAGTTTCCGGGGCGGCAGAGGCGCTTGGGGTGCACCATGCCACGGTGATCCGGCATATCGATGCCTTGGAGCAGCGGTTGGGCGCGAAACTGTTCCAACGCCATGCGCGGGGGTATACGGCGACTGAGGCGGGGCAGGATCTGCTGTCGGTCGCGGGGCAGGCCGACGATCAGTTCACTCAGCTTGCAGGACGCATCAAGGGCCGCGGTGATGAGGTGACGGGCGAGCTGATCGTGACGTCATTGGCGGCATTGTCGCCATTGCTGGTGCCCACCGTTGCGAAGTTTCAGGAGAAGCATTCGGATCTGAGGGTGCGCCTGATCTCGGACGCGCGGTTGTTCCGGCTGGAGTATGGTGAGGCCCATGTGGCGATCCGGGCGGGCAAGCTGCCGGATCAACCGGACAATATTGTGCAGCCGTTCTTCACCCAGACGCTGAAGCTGGTGGCGAGCCGCGCCTATGTGAACCGGTTCGGCATGTTGAGCGGCGACAACGTGGGGGAGCATCGGTTTGTTGGGACGACGGAAGAGACACCGCGCGCGCCCTATTTCCGCTGGCTGAACGAGAATGTTCCGGGCGCAACCGTGTTTTTCCGCGCGTCATCAATGGTGGCTGTGAAAGAGGCCGTCCTGTCGGGGATCGGGATTGGCTTCGTGGCAGCCTGGGACATGGACCGGACGGAGGATCTGATCGAGATGCTGCCGCCGCTGGAAGATTGGACCGCGAAGATCTGGCTGGTCACGCATATGGACCTGCATCGGACCGCGAAGGTGCAGACCTTCGTGCGGCATCTGAAGGAAGAAGTGAAGACGTGGCCGGTGTAGGGACAAGACAGGTCCAGCGTCTCGCTCGCATTCTCGTGGAAACGAATTGAACGCCGCCATCGGCTCAGCAAGGGCTGGGCATTTGGCCATGCTGTTGTTCTCGGCGCTGGTGGCGGGGTCGTTTTCGCTGGGCGGGCAAGTGGCGGCGGAGATTGCGCCGACCGCGTTGAACGCGGTGCGGTTTGCGATTGCGGCTGTGATTATGGGGGCGGTGGTCTGGGCGCGGGGCAGTGCGGTGCGGCCTGCGCTGGTGGCGCCTTGGCGGTATCTGATTCTCGGCGGATTGTTCGCGATCTATTTCGTTTTGATGTTCGAGGGGTTGAAGACCGCGCCGCCTGTGAGTGCGGCGGCTGTGTTCACGTTGACGCCGCTGATGTCGGCGGGGTTTGGGTGGTTTCTGTTGCGGCAGGGAGTGAGCGGGCGGATTGCGCTGGCGCTTTCGATTGGGGCGGTGGGGGCGGCCTGGGTGATTTTCCGCGCCGACGTGGCGGCTCTGCTGGCGTTTGAGGTTGGGCGCGGGGA
Organism: uncultured Roseicyclus sp.; assembly: GCA_947500415.1. Taxonomy (GTDB): domain Bacteria; phylum Pseudomonadota; class Alphaproteobacteria; order Rhodobacterales; family Rhodobacteraceae; genus Gymnodinialimonas. The sequence goes on along the minus strand of CANMRT010000003.1, from coordinate 419,301 downwards.
GGCGATTTACTTCGTGGGCTGCATTGCGCATGCGCTTTACACGCCGATGGTGCGGAAGCTGAACCGGGGGGAGCCGGTGCTGGTGTTCTCGTTCCTGGCGCTTGTGACTTGCGCGGGGTGCATCGCGATTTGGGGGATCGGAGACATAGCGGGGACGGATTGGGGTGGGCTTAGGCCGATGGTTTGGGTCGCGATTGCCTATGTGGCGGTTTTCGCCTCTGCGGCGACGGTGTTCCTGATCCAGTTTGCGTCGATGCGGCTGCCGTCCTCGAAAGTCATGGCCTACACGTATCTAACGCCGAGCTGGGTGATCCTTTGGGAGATCGCGTTGGGCCAGCCGGTGCCGGGGGTGCTGGTGCTGGTGGGGATCGGGTTGACGGTGCTGGCGTTGGGGATGCTGTTGAAGGAGTGAGGGCGGCGTCATCCTTGGCGCACAGGGCAAATGGTTTGAGGCGGATCAAAGCGCCCAGTGGCTTCGTTTGTTAACACTGGTGGGAAAGGAGCCTTTCCATGCCTGCAGCAACCAAACGAGCTGAGCTATTGGATGTCCATGACAGGGAATGGCGCAAGCTCTCTGCGTTGCTTCAGGCCGTGCCGGAGGATTTGGCGGAGGCGAAGGATGCGGATGAGACCTGCATCAAGGACATCCTCACACACCGATCGCATTGGATCGGGCTGTTTTTTCAGTGGCTCGACGAAGGGGATGCCGCGCAGATGCCGGACCATAGGGTGAAATGGAACGCGCTGAAGCCCTACAACGCGAGCTTGCGGGAGCGCTACGCGCATGTGCCATTTGCAGAGGCCCGCGAATGGCTGGCGAAAGAAGCCTTGCGGTTGCGCGACTGGATCGCGGCGCAGGATGAGGCCACGCTCTACGGTGGGCCGATGCCGGGCGGGACGGGCTGGACCCGTGGGCGCTATGCGGAGGCGGCGGGGCCGAGCCATTTCAGGAGCGCGGCGAAATACGTTCGGGCGCGTTTGAAAGCGGTGGGGTGAGATGTGGTGCGGTTGGGGCATTGTGGTTTGCACTCACCCTACGCGGCGCGCCTTAGATAAGATACGCCACCTTCCTCTGCCGGCCGAGATCACTCTTCGGGGCAGGAGCCGTCGATGAAGCAATCGTCCGGCAAATCTTCGGTCGTCCATTGCATCACGGTCTCGAACATATCGGCGGGCACGCGGGACAGATTGTAGGTGATCGCGCCAAGGGGCGCGGGCAGGGCGACGGTTTGGACCATGCGGTCGCCGGAGCAGGTGTATGTGATGACCGGATCGAAGCCGCCGCCGGGTGGTGCGGGCATGAGGGGGATGGTTCCGGTGGTGCCGTCAGACGTCGTGACCGTGGTCTGGCCGGTCAGGTTGCCTGCGCCGCCGGGAAGGAAACACATGTCGAGCGTGCCACCGATGGCGGAGAAGTAGCCGACGGTTGTGACGGTCTGGCCGGTCATCTCGAATGTGGTGACGTTGCCATCATCATCGCGGGTGGCGGTGACGCCGTTCACGCCGATGGGGAAGGTTTCGAAGAAGCCGTCGTCGTAGATGACCATCCCGACGGGGCGGCCCAGATCGTTGAAGTTTGCGCGCACCGTGTCGGGCATCGAGCGCATAGCCTGTTCGAGGGTCTCGGGGATCGTGCTGTCGCCAATCCATGCACCGACGAGGCAGGTCTCGATGGGCCCTGTGGGCTCAGTGCAGGTGGCTTGGGAGAGGGCCGGGGAGGCCGAAAGCAACAGGAGCGAAAGTGCGAGGCGCATGGGCAGGGCGTCCTTCAGGCGACAGTTGATGCCTTACCTTACCATGGGTCACGCGCGGGGGCGGCCACTTTTATTCGCGATTGTTGGGAACCAATGCCGCTTGTGGGCCGTTAAACGCTTGAGCAATGAAAGGAATTGTCCAATGCGTTCTATTCTTACCATCATCGGCCTGGTCGTTGTCGTTGTCGCCGTCATCAACCTAATCTGATCCGATGCGCAACATTTTATACATCATCGGCCTGGTTGTCGTCGTGATCGTTGTCCTTCGTCTCGCCGGTCTGCTCTAAGGACAATTCGCGTTCGAGGAAGGCTTCGAACGCGTCGAGGTTCACGGGCTCAAACTGACCGAACCCCTGCATCCAAACCGATGCCCCTTTCAGGGCATCGGGATCTAATTTGCACCATTTCACGCGGCCACGCTTTTCCTGAGTTATGAGGCCTGCGTTCGTCAAAACCCCCAAATGTTTGGAGATTGCCGCGAGCGACATCTCGAAAGGCTCCGCCACGTCGGTGACGGCCATGTCATCCTCCAGCAGCATTTGCAGGATAGCGCGGCGGGTCGGGTCCGCGAGGGCCGCGAAGACGGTGTCGAGCGAGGGCGTCATGGGGCGATTAGGGGGCAACGGGCGCAATCGTCAACCAGATGGTTGAATATGACTCTTGGACGCATTGTGTGCGACGCAGGTGTCGCACCGTAAAATTATGTTTACTTTTCAGTCAGATAGATGCTCAACCGATGCGTTGACTCTGGATGCCCCCCTGCATAGGTTCCGCGAAACTTCCCCAAGTGGGTGTTCAAAGGCATGGCCGAAAGCGACGAAGACCGTATCCGTGCATTGGAAGCTCGGATCGCGGCGGCAAAGTCCAGGGCCGAGCCAGAACGCAAACACATGGAGGAGCACTACTCCCAAGCGCAGCTAGCGTGGCGGATGGTGATTGAGCTGGTGGCCGGAATGGCGATTGGCTTTGGAATTGGATACGGGCTCGATTGGGCATTCGGTACAACGCCGTGGCTGATGATCGTGTTTATACTTCTGGGCTTTGTCGCCGGGGTCAAAACCATGATCCGATCGGCGAAAGAGATCCAACAGGCCGCTGAGAAGCAGGCGCAGACGGAGACGCAGGATGGCGACTGAGAGCACCAACACCGAGGCCAAAAGCGGCGCGGGCAAGTTCATTGCCTTTGCCTTGATCGGTCTGGCCGTTCTGGCCTTCATCGGCGCCTTGATGGACGATTATGAGGGCGGCCTTTCGATCCACCCGATGGATCAGTTCGTCGTCTCGCCTTTGTTCAGCGACGGTCCGGTGGGCGTATTTACGATCACCAACGCGACAATGTGGTTTGCGCTGGCGGTGCTCGCTGTGATCGTGATCATGGTTCTGGGAACGCGCGGACGTGCGGTGATCCCCTCGCGGAGCCAGTCGATTGCGGAATTGGCCTACGGCTTTGTGCGCAACATGGTGGAAGACGTGGCGGGCAAGGATGCGCTGCCGTATTTCCCCTATATCTTCACGCTTTTCCTATACATTCTGTGTGCGAACTTCCTTGGCCTGATCCCGGGCAGCTTCACGACGACCTCGCACATTGCCGTGACGGCGATCCTTGCGGCGGCGGTGTTCCTGACAGTGACGATCCTGGGTTTCGTGAAGAACGGCGCCGGGTTCCTGAGCCTGTTCTGGGTCGCCTCCGCGCCGCTGGCGCTGCGCCCGATCCTGGCAGTCATCGAGTTGATTTCCTACTTCGTGCGGCCCGTCAGCCACTCCATTCGTTTGGCCGGTAATGTCATGGCAGGCCACGCGGTTCTGAAAGTGTTCGCTGGTTTCGCGGGCGCGCTTGGTCTGGCCGGTATTGCGCCGATCGTCGGTGTGGTCGCGATCTACGGCCTCGAAGTTCTGGTGTCGGCCATTCAGGCCTACGTCTTCACAATCCTGACGTGCGTGTATCTGAAAGACGCACTTCACCCGCATCACTAATTCTCCTCAGGCGAGTGTCTGAGAGAACGCAACTTCCAACGTAAGGAGAACTATTATGGAAGGCGATATCGCAAGCATGGGTCAATTCATCGGTGCAGGCCTCGCAGCCATCGGCTCGGGCGCTGCTGCCATCGGTGTGGGCCACGTGGCCGGCAACTTCCTCGCCGGCGCCCTGCGCAACCCATCCGCGGCTGCTGGTCAGACCGCAACCCTCTTCATCGGCATCGCGTTCGCCGAGGCACTGGGCATCTTTGCCTTCCTCGTCGCGCTGCTGCTGATGTTCGCTGTCTAAGAGACGCGAAAACGATCCTTACGTCGGGCGCGCCATCCTTGTGGTGGCGCGCCACGTAAATACCCCGGTTGGAGGATATCATGGCTGATGAAGCCGAAAACACAGGCCATGGCGGTGCTGAAGCCGGCCTAGAGGTAGCTATCGGAACCGACCACGGTGCCGGTGATGCCCCCGGTATGCCGCAACTGGATTTTGCCACGTTCGACAACCAAGTCTTCTGGTTGGTCGTTACGCTGGTCGCGATTTACCTGATCCTGTCGAAGATCGCCTTGCCGCGTATCTCGGCGGTGATTGCGGAACGGCAGGGCACGTTGACCAACGACCTTGCGACGGCTGAGGACCTGAAGCGTCAGGCCGCGGAAGCCGAAGAAAGCTACAACACGGCCCTTGCCAATGCCCGCGCCGAGGCGCAGCGCATCAGCCAGGAGACCCGTGACGAAATTCAGGCTCAGCTGCAGGTCGAGATCGACAAGGCAGACGCCGAGATCGCGGCAAAGACGGCGGAATCAACCGCCCGTATCGCCGAGATCCAGGAAGGCGCCGTTGCCATCGCCGAAGAAGTGGCGCGTGACGTGGCCGCTGAGATTGTTCAGGCGCTGGCGCCCGGACAGGATGTTGACGCCGACGCGGTGGCTGCCGCTGTCGCAAACCGGGTTCGGGGGTAAGATCATGCGTTACCTGATGATATTGCCCGCCCTGATCGCCGCGCCCGCCTTTGCGGCAGAGGATGGTTATGAGCCGGGCTACGGCCTCGTGTCGTTGTTCAACACCGACTGGGTTGTGCTGATCGGCTTCCTGCTTTTCCTCGGCATCATCTTCTACTTCGGTGTGCCTGCGATGTTGGGCGGCATGCTCGACAAGCGTGCAGAAGGCATCAAGGCTGAGCTGGATGAAGCCCGTGCATTGCGCGAAGAAGCGCAGACGTTGCTGGCCTCCTATGAGCGCAAGGCGCGTGAGGTGCAGGAACAATCCGACCGCATCGTCGCCGAAGCGCGTGCCAACGCGGAAGATGCCGCCGAGCAGGCCAAGGGTGAGATCGAGCGGTCCATTGCCCGTCGCCTGGCGGCTGCGCAGGACCAGATTGCCAGTGCCGAGCAGAAAGCCAACCGCGCGGTGCGCGACAGCGCGGCCTCCGTCGCCGTTGCTGCGGCTGCTGAAGTGATTGCAGGGCAGACCAGTGCTGCCAATCAGAACAAGATGATCGACGATGCGATTGCAGAGGTGGAGCGTCAGCTGCACTGAGCGCTTTGGTGAGAGAATTTTGAAGGCCTCGCCGTGATCCGGCGGGGCCTTTTCTTTTGCGGATTAGGCGTCAGTTTCCGAACCGAGACAGCTCATCAAAGTCCATCATCTCAAGGTGGGCGACGACATCGTCCAGATTGCTGCCCCCTTCGGCTTGGATCAGGATGCGGTTGCCGATCAGCCCTGAGAGATCGCCGTTGTCGTTGAGGAAGTTCTCGCGGTTGATCCGCTCAATCGTTCCCATCGTCGCCATCAGCCCCGAATTGCCGAGAATGCCTGCCATGGACATAACCATCGGGTTGTCGGCCATCATCGTGATGGTGAACTGACCGGAGGGGCCGGAATAGGTTGCTGCCGCCGCCGTGCCGCCACCGATGAAACCAAGAGAGGCACCGGCGTTTTCGTCGAGTTCGCGTGTCCAGCCGTCGAGTGGTTCCGGCAGATAGGCGGAGAAGCCTTGCGCCTGCAGAGCGTTCAGAAGCTGTGTGGCGTAGGTGATTTCTTCCAGGGCCTCGCCAACATCGCCGGCCTCATAGGATGTGATCGCGGCCTGAAGGGCGTCGGTGATGTCGTCGGCAGCGGCGGGCAGAGGGGCAAGGAGGAAGGCAGTCAGGATAGCAGCGCGCATGGAAAATCTCCGGATGATGAAAATGTGGGATGCAGGGTAGCCGTCAGAATGGCCTTGCGGCAAGGGCGGCGGGATGGCGCGCCGCCCGCCCGTCGCATTGTCGCTCAGACCAATGGCGCAACAATGTCGACCCCCGTCGCGCCATCCCGCCTTGCACCTTCCCGGCGAACTGGCAGGTTGTGGCTCCGGGATTAACCTTTGCTGAGAAGCGCTTGAGGGGCAGGTCTGCCCCGTCAAGGCGCCCGTGCAAGGGTTGGGGCGAGTCACCTGCGCCTCAAGGATGAGCCACATTCGTGGCGGCTGCGCCGTCCTTGACCCGCAGACGACTCACCCGTGTTTGGTGCGGTAAGTGGGGAGGAGGTCTTGTGGGGCTGGGGTCGCGGCATGGACGCCGCGCGCAATTGCGCGGGCGAGGCACAGGGCGGCGAGGTGGCCAAGCATGAGGGGATCAGCCTCAGCCGTCGCAGTGCCGGTGGCAGCGGCGAAGACGAGGTCGCCGTCCATCGGCGTATGGCTGGGGTAGATGGCGCGCGCCATGCCATCATGGGCGGCGGTGGCCATGCGGGTTGCTTGCGCTTGGCTGAGCGCGGCGTCGGTTGCGACGATGGCAATGGTGGTGTTTTGCGCGTCGCCGCCTTTTACAGGCGGTGGGCTGGTTGGGTCGAAGGTGGGGGCGGGGCCGTGGCTGCCGAATTCACCGTCCATTTCGAAAGGGGCGGCCCAGAAGTGTTTCCTGTCACCGACGGTCACGCGCCCCAGAGCGTTCACCGCGACAAGCGCGCCGACTGTGATGCCATTGTACGTAGCGGAGGCGGAGCCGAGGCCACCCTTGAGATCGGCAATCAAAGTGCCAGTGCCTGCGCCGTGACTGCCGAGCGCGAAGGTGTCGGCGGCATTTGCGAGAGCCTCTGCGCCGAGGCGTTTGTAGGGGTTCCCTGCCCAGGCTTTGTCGCCACCATTGATGAGGTCGAAGAGGATCGCGCCGGGGACGATTGGCACGGTCTGATCGCCGACGGCGAAGCCTCGGCCCTGCGCCCGAAGGGCGTCCGCCACGCCGGAGGCGGCATCGAGGCCGAAGGCGGAGCCGCCGGACAGGACCAGCGCGTCGGCCTCTTGCACGAGTTTGTCAGGGGCGAGCAGGTCGGTTTCGCGGGTGCCGGGCGCGCCGCCCATGACGTGCACGGCGGCCGTGAAGGGGCGGTCGCCGACGAGGACGGTTGCGCCGGTCTTGATGGTGTCGTCCTGCGCGTTGCCGACGCGGAGGCCCGCGACGTCGGTGATGAGGTTGCGGGGGCCGGGGCGGATCATTGGGTTTCAACCATGTGGGGGACGTGCCCACGGAAGGTGCCGAGCGGTGACAGGTGTTCGGTTTGTGCGAGTGGGCAGGTGAGGCCGGAATAGGCTGCGGGCAGGATCAGAACGACGGTGCCAGCTTTGGGGAACGTGGCCGCGATGTCAGGGCTGAAGTAAGAGGAAAGGCGGGCGCGGTGATTGGATTGGATCACTTCGACATGGGTGAGGTCGAGGTCGGGGGCCACGTCGAGAAGATGCGCGAAGACGAGCGGTTGGCTGGCGAAGTCACCTGTGAAAACGGTGATGTCGGCGGGCAGGTTGTGGCGGGTGTAGCTGGTCATCCGAAAGACCTCGACTTCGATCCGACGTAGCGAAGATTGCCCGTGTCGTGCAGAACGGCATCAGAAAGCTGGATCGCTTCGCGTGGAACAAGGACGCACCCGGGCGATGGACCGATACCGGCTTTCACGGCGCCAAGCCGACGGATTAGAAAGTAATCACTAAGCAATTCGTGGATTTCATCATCCCCATGGGCGATTTCGATCAGGTTTGTATCCAGTGCTGCATCCGGCAGATCGAGATTGATCTGCTCGGGCCCATGAGGAGTCACTGGGGAATAACAATAGTCCAGAAGTGCCTGTTTGGACGGGAAGTCGGACGCAAATACGTGCACGGCAGGGAGGCTCATGTCCGGGTTGAGCGTCAGATTGAATTCTTCTTCCTTATGCTGGCGGTGGTACCTGAAGATCGACCCACGCCCGAAGGCAAGGAAAAGGTTTTCCCTGATCTCGCGCCACGTCGCCATCAGATGCAGCGCCCTCCGTCGACTTCCATGGCGACGCCCGTGACCATGGAGGCCGCGTCGGAGCACAGGTAGGCAGCGGCTTCGCCCATATCTTCGGGCTGGCTGAAGCGGCCCAAAGGGATGGTGGCGAGAAATTTGGCGCGCATCTCGGGCGTGTCTTCGCCCATGAAACTGGCGAGCAAGGGCGTTTCGCCCGCCACTGGGCAGAGCGCGTTGACGCGGATGCCGGAGGGTGCGAGTTCAACCGCCATGGTTTTGGTCGCTGTGATCATCCAGCCCTTGGAGGCGTTGTACCAGTTGAGTTGCGGACGCGGCGAGAGACCTGCAGTGGAGGCGATGTTCAGGATTGCGCCGGTGCTTGCCGCTTTCATGTGGGGTACGATTTCGCGGGCGGTCAGGTAGACGGATTTGGCGTTCACTTCGAAGACGCGGTCGAATTCCTCTTCGCTGACGTCCTCCAGATTGCCCTTTTGGTGGGTTATCCCTGCGTTGTTCACCACGATGTCGATCTTGCCCCATTGGGCCAATGCGGCCTGGGTCATGGCTTTGATGGAAGGTCCATCGGAGACATCGGTGCGGATCGCGGCACCGCCGATTTCATCGGCAATTGCGACTGCGGCATCCTCGTTCAGGTCAGCCACCATGACGGAGGCCCCTTCGCGAGAGAACACCCGTGCGATGCCTGCGCCAAAGCCAGAGGCGGCCCCGGTGACGATGGCTGTTTTCCCCTCAAGTCGCAGCATCTGCGCCCCCTTGTTGTGCCCGAAGATGGTCGATTTGGCGCGCCCGGCGCATGGGTATGAAGGCCGCGAGAAGGCCTAGGGCGCCGCCGAGGTAGCTGGCGTCATGCATGAAGCCCGCGCGCAGGAAATCGGAACGCGTCGGGCCATCGCGGAAGGTGAGGTAGGCGTCGAGCAGTCCGGTGTTGTCAGCGACCAGCCCGCCGAGAAGACCGGTGAGTGCACCGAAGGTGGCGAGCAGGATAACGACGAAGATCGCTCCCAGTCCTGCGGCGAAGTAGGTTCGCGCCTGTGGGACGGCGAAGAGGCCGTAGAGGAAAGCAGGCAGGCCGATCAACGGGCCCATCCACCAGCTTGCGCGGAGGCCGACGATAGCCGCGCCGATCCTGTCCGAAGTGCCCTCGGCAATCTGGAACTGGTCGAATTTGAAAGCGGTGAAGTAGGTGGGACCGACGGAGTAGCTTAGCTGATTATGGGCCGCGCCGAAGAGGGCGGCAGCGAGGGCCGCCAAGATTAGCAATAGGAAGAAGATTGGAAATTTACCCATCGTGCGGCCCTCAGCTCTTGGTCAAACGCTACCCGTCAAAGGTGCAGGCGTCCATGGCCGGGCTATCCTCTTCATCCGTGATGCGCGGCGACGGTTTTGAGGGTCGTGAACGCATAAAGTGCCTCGAACCCCTTTTCGCGACCGTGACCGGAATGGCCGACGCCGCCGAAAGGCAGCTCCACCCCGCCTGCTGCCCCGTAGTTGTTGAGGAAGACCTGGCCCGCGTGGAGGCGTTTGGCCAGCCGCATCTGGCGGCCACCATCGGCGGACCAGACCGAGGCGACGAGGCCGTATTTCGTGCCGTTGGCGATACGGACGGCATCGTCTTCGTCATCGAAGGGGATCAGGACTTGGACGGGCCCGAAGATTTCGTCCTGCGCGAGAGCGTGGTCGGGGGAGAGGTTACCGAGGAGCGCGGGGGGGACGTAGTTGCCGCCTTCCGGTAGTCCGTCCGGAAGGGTTGCCTGCGCCAAGGTTTGATCTGCCGTGGCCTGCGCGAGGAAGCCGTCGACGATGCCTTTCTGGCGGGCTGAGACGAGGGGGCCAACATCGGCGTCGTCCATTGCGGGGGCGACTTTGAGGGCGGAGATGGCCTCGGCCAAGCGCATGGCCAATTCGTCATGGATGGAGCGTTGCACAAGAATGCGAGACCCGGCGGAGCATGTTTGGCCCGCGTTCTGAATGCCTGCGTTGACGAGAAAGGGAAGGGCCTTGTCGAGGTCGGCATCGGCGAAGACGAGTTGCGGGGATTTGCCGCCCAACTCCAGCGTTACCGGCACGATGTTCTCCGCCGCTGCGATTTGCACGCGTTTGCCTGTGGCCACTGACCCGGTGAAGGAGAGGTGGCGCACTCGAGGCTCCGCTGTAAGGGCGGACCCGGCCTCTGCCCCGAGGCCGGGTACGACGTTCAATGCACCCGGGGGCAGGCCCGCTTGGCGTGCGAGGTCGGCGAAGGCGAGGGCTGTCAGGCAGGCTTCTTCGGCGGGCTTCAGAACGCAGGCGTTGCCGGTGGCGAGGGCCGCGCCGATGGAGCGTCCGATGATCTGCATCGGGTAGTTCCAGGGGATGATGTGGCCCGTGACGCCGTGGGGTTCGCGCAGGGTGTAAACGGTGAAGCCCGCGTTGAAAGGGATGGTTTCGCCCGTCAGCTTGTCCGCCGCGCCACCGTAGAATTCGCAGTAGCGGGCGAGGGCAATAACGTCGTTGCGGGCTTGCTTGAGCGGTTTGCCGACGTCAATTGCTTCCAACGTGGCGAGTGCGTCGGCGTTGGCGAGGACCAGATCGCCGAGCTTGAAAAGGATGCGCCCCCTTTCGGCGGCGGTCATCGCGCCCCAGTCGCCGGAAAGCGCGGTTTCGGCGGCATCGACGGCCTTCGTGATGTCGGCCTCGGTCCCGCGTGCGATGCGTGCGATTTCTGACCCGGTGGAGGGGTCGACTACTGGAAGCTTTTCGCCGTCCACAGGGGCGCGCCATTCACCGCCGATGAAGACAAGAGACGGGTCAAACCAGAGGGGCAGGTCGGTCATGCGGGGATCTCCAATGTCGGCGCTGAGGCGAGGAGGTTTTGGGTGTAGAGGTGGGCGGGCGCGGTGAAGACTTGTTCGGTTTCACCTTGCTCGACGATCTCGCCTGATTGCATCACAAGTACGCGGTCCGTGATGGAGCGCACGACGGTCAGGTCGTGGCTGATGAAGAGGTAGGACAGGCCGAACTGATCCTGAAGGTCGGCCAGAAGGTCGAGGATCTGCGCGCGGACCGAGACGTCGAGGGCGCTGACGGCTTCATCGAGCACCAGCAGTTTGGGCCGGGTGATGAGCGCGCGGGCGATGGCGATGCGTTGGCGTTGGCCCCCGGAGAACTCGTGCGGATATTTGAACGCGTCATCTGGGGAGAGCCGGACGGCGTTAAGGGCCTCGGCGATATCGGAAGGGTTGGGTTTTCTGGCGAGTAGGTGAAACGGCTCTGCAATGATCCGGTCGACGCGCCAACGGGGATTGAAGCTGCCGTAGGGGTCTTGGAACACAACCTGCATGTCGGCGCGTTGGGCGCGGGGCATTTGGGGGGAGATGGCGTTGCCATTCAGGGTGATGGCGCCGGAGGTCACGGGGTCAAGGCCAAGGATTGCGCGGGTCAGGGTGGATTTTCCGCAGCCGCTTTCGCCGACGAGCCCAAGGCTTTCGCCGCGTTGGATATCAAAGCTGACGCCGTTCACAGCCTTAACCGGAGGGCCGCGACGGAAGCCTTCACGGGGCCCGCGATAGTGACGGTGGACATTCTCGACGCGGAGAATGGCGTCGGAGGCGGCGTCCCCGTCGCGGTCGGGTTGGTGGGACGAGGCGGCGAAGAGCGCGCGGGTGTAGGGGTGCGTTTGGTCGCGGAGGACCTGGGTGGTTTGGCCCTGTTCCACGATCACGCCGCGTTCCATCACCGCGATGCGGTCGGCCATGTTGGAGACGACGGCGAGGTCGTGGGTGATGAGGAGGAGGGACATGTTTTCCTCGGCCACAAGCTCCTTAAGGAGGTCGAGGATCTGCGCCTGTGTGGTGACGTCGAGCGCGGTTGTGGGTTCGTCTGCGATCAGGAGGCGTGGGTGGAGCGCGATGGCGGCGGCGATGCAGACGCGTTGGCGTTGGCCGCCGGAAAGCTCGTGGGGGTAGCGGTCGAGGCCGATGTGCGACAGGCCCACGCGGTCGAGGCGATCCCGGGCGATGTCCCGCGCGGCGGGGCCGTCTGCCTTGCCATGGATGCTGAGGACCTCCGCCACTTGGTCACCGATGGTCTGGACGGGATTTAGCGCGGTCATCGGCTCCTGAAAGATCATGGAGATGTCGTTGCCGCGTAGGGAGCAGAGTTGGTGTTCTGAGAGAGAAAGGAGGTCGGTTTCGTCAAGACGTGCCGCCCCCGTGGCCTGCATCACGCGGGGCAGCAGGCCCATGAGCGACAGGGCCGTCATGGATTTGCCCGAGCCGCTTTCACCGACGAGGCCGAAGATTTCGCCTTCGCCAATGGTCAGGGACACGTCGCGCAAGATGTCTACCGCGCCGATGTTGATGGAGAGGCCTTCGATTGCGATCATTCCCGCGCCCTCCGCAATCGGGGGTCGAGGGCGTCGCGGAGGCCATCGCCCAGAAGGTTGAGGCCGAGGACGAGGATGACAATGGCGAGGCCCGGCAGGACGGCGAGCCAGGCGTTGGAATAGATCATCGTCTGGCTGTCGCTGAGCATCCGCCCGAGGGAGGAGGCGGGTGGTTGCGCGCCGAGGCCCACGTAGCTGAGCCCCGCTTCGGCGAGGATGCCGAGGGAGAATTGAATGGTGGCCTGCACGATCAGAAGGTTCGCGATGTTGGGCAGCACGTGCTCCGCGCTGATGCGGACGCGGGATTTGCCAGCGGTGCGGGCGGCGAGGATGTAATCGAGCGTCCAGATCGGCAGGGCGGCACCCCGGGCCACACGGGCAAAGACGGGGATGTTGAAGATGCCGATGGCGATGATGGCGTTGGTCGCGGACGGCCCCCAGATGGCGGTGATGAGGATTGCGATCACAAGCGACGGGAAAGCGAAGATCAGGTCGTTGCTACGCATGATGATCTCATCGAGCAGGCTGCCGCGCGTGGCGGCAGCGGCAAGGCCGAGGGGGACGCCAAGCGTGATACCGATGCCGATTGCGACGATGGCCACGGCAATCGAAGTGCGCGCGCCTTCCATCAGCATGGAGACCATATCGCGGCCCACTTGATCGGTGCCGAGCAGATGGGTTGAGGACCAAGGTTGGAAGCGGTTTGAGACCTGCAATTGCGTGATGTCGTAGGGCGTCCAGACCAGCGACAGGAGCGCCGTGGCGATGAAGAAGGCAGTCAGGATCGAACCGATCCAAAGGGTGGCGGGCAGGCGGATCATTTGCGGCGCAGCCTTGGGTCGACCACGGCGTAGGCGATGTCGACAAGGAAGGTCACGACGATTACCGCGAAGACGAGCAGCATGGTGACGGATTCAACGACGACCAGATCGCGCTGGGTGATGCCTTGAAACACCAGCCGCCCGAGGCCCGGAAGGAAGAAGACGTTTTCGATGATGATGGCGCCCGCCAGAAGGAAGCTGAATTGCAGGCCGATGATGGTGAGCACCGGGATGAGCGCGTTGCGGAGCGCGTGGCGGCGGATGGTTTGGCCGCGCGTGAGGCCACGGGCGCGGGCGGTGCGGATGTAGTCTTGATCCAGCGTCTCGATCAGGGCGGAACGCATCACGCGCGCGAGGATGGAGGCCTGTGGTAGGGCGAGCGCGATGGCGGGCAAGACAAGTGATTTTAGCGCGGGGCCGGGTTGATCCCAGCCGGGGAAACCACCGGCGGAGAACCACGGGAGCGTCACGGCGAAGGCCAGCACAAGCAGCATGGCGAACCAGAAGTTCGGGATGGCGATGCCCAGTTGCGTAACGCCCATGATCGAGAAATCGCCGAAGCCCCCCCGGTTCGTTGCCGCCAGAACGCCCACGGGCACGGCGATTAGCGTGGACAGGATCAGGGCAAAGATGGCGAGCGGCAGCGAGACCCAGATGCGGTCTGCCACAAGCTCGGCCACGGGGACGCGGTAGGTGTACGACGTGCCAAAATCGCCAGCCAGCATCCCGGTGATCCAGGCGAAGTAACGTTCAACCAGAGACCCACCCAGTCCGAGTTCGGCGCGCAGGTTTTCGATGGCGGTATCGGTCGCGTTCAGCCCGAGCATGAAGGCGGCGGGATCGCCGGGAATGACCTCGATCACCGCGAAGATCACGACGCTGGCCACGATCAGGCTGAGGCTAAGCGACAAGGCGCGGATGAGGAGGTAACGCAGCATTGCCGCGCAGGTTAGGGCGCGCGCGCGCAAGGGGCCAGAGGGGACTTGACCGAAACGCCCCCGCCAGTTTACGCCAAAGGCTCGGCCCGGGTGATGGCGTCACCCCCCATAGGCCACACTGCCCTGCACGCCGGGGCCTTCTTGTAAAAAGGAGGGTCGGCGTCATGCTTACATCTGCCACACGCCCCCAATTTCATTCATTCGAGAACGGCGAAAAGGCCGTCCTGCCGTTTTCGCAATCTGAGTATGAGGCGCGGATTGCCGGGTTGCGGCGCATTCTTGAGGTGGAGGGCGCGGAGGTTGCCGTGCTGACCTCAATGCACAACATCGCTTACTATTCGGGCTTCCTGTATTGCGCGTTCGGTCGGCCCTACGGGCTGGTTGTGACGGCAGATCGAGCGGTTGCAATTAGTGCGGGGATCGACGCGGGTCAGCCATGGCGACGCTCGGCGTTTGAGGCGATCACTTACACCGATTGGGAGCGGGACAATTTCTGGCGTGCGGTTGTGCATGTGGCCGGTAAGGATCGCCGGGTGGCGATTGAGGGCGATCACCTGACCTTGATGCAGCGTGGGTTGATGGAAGCGTTCATGGCGCCCGTGGAAGTGCGTGACATCGCGGCTGCCACGATGGGCCAACGCATGGTCAAATCACCGGCGGAGCGAGACTTGATCCGGGCCGGAGCGAAGGCTGCGGATGTGGGCGGTTATGCGATCCGCGAGGCGATCCGTATCGGCGCGCGCGAGATTGACGTTGCCATGGCAGGGCGGGACGCGATGGAGGCCCATATCGCCGACACTTTCCCTGACGCAGAATACCGCGACACGTGGGTTTGGTTCCAATCGGGTCTGAACACGGATGGGGCCCATAACCCGGTCACGGGGCGCGCGATTGAGCGCGGTGATGTCCTGAGCCTGAATACGTTTCCGATGATCTCGGGCTACTACACGGCTTTGGAGCGGACCTTGTTTGCGGGAGAGGTCGATGCGGCCTCCCTTGCGATTTGGGAGGCGAATGTGGGGGCGCATGAGTTAGGGATTTCGTTGATCCGGCCAGGTGTGAGCTGCGCCGAGATCACGCATCAGATCAACGCGTTCTTCGCCGAGCGTGATCTGCTGCAGTATCGCAGCTTCGGGTATGGCCATTCGTTTGGCGTGCTCTCGCATTATTACGGGCGCGAGGCGGGGCTGGAACTGCGCGAAGATATCGACACGGTGCTGGAGCCGGGCATGGTGATTTCGATGGAGCCGATGCTGACGATCCCGGAAGGACTGCCGGGTGCCGGGGGGTACCGCGAGCATGACATTCTGATCGTTGGGGATGACGGGGCCGAGAATATCACAGGCTACCCTTACGGCCCGGACTTCAACGTCGTCTGACCCAATCCGTCCCCGGCGCGTCGTGTGCTGGGGACGAACGCCTTAGTCCGGGTCGATTTCGGCGCCGTCCACTTCGATTCCGTCGGCGACTTCGGTGTCGATGATGGATACGAAACCCGCGCCATCGCCGTCCTGCACTGCTTCGATGCCCAGTTCACCGCCGTCATTGCCCACAGTGGCAGAGCGCAGGATCACCAGTTGTAGATCGCCGCCGTCTTCTTCCTCGTAGACGATGCCGACGCCGCCGTTGCTGATCACCTCAGTGGTCGTGACAGTGCCAATGACGTCGCCTGGTCCTTCTTCGGAGATCTTGATGGCGTCATCGACGTTTTCAGCGGCGAAGATGGAGATGAAATTCGCTTCAACGTGGCCTGCGCCTGCTTCGTCGAAGTCAAAACCCTCGTCGTAGTTCTCGAGCATCGAAGTGCCAGTGAAGGTCGCCACGATGTCGCCGGGGCCGTCTTCGTCGATGTCGAAGCCGTCGTCCACGTCGATGGAGAATTCATAGGCTTCGACGCTGCCGTCATCGTAGAGATCGACTTCTCGTTCGAAGCAGCCGTCATCGGGGGATTCAACGATTGGGCCAGGAATTGCGTCGCTGGCGGTGGTGCCTTCGTCGAATTCGCCCTCGTCCTGTTCGGGCATGAAGGGGGTTAGTAGTTCCGGATCGCAATAGGCGCCGTTTCTGACGAATCCGCCACCTGAAACCGTCACGAGGACATGGCCGTCTTGGCCTTCGTCCAATTCCACGCCGTCTGCGCCGACATTGTTCACGCGAAGGCCAACGGCATCGAATTGGATGGAGCCTGGCCCACGTTCATCGACGCGGATTCCGTCGGCGTCGAAGCGCCCGTTGGCCGTGTCTTCCACCGCGACGTTAAGCAGTTCCAAGATAACCCCGGCGTCTGAGCCGCCTCCGGCCCCGCCTTCGCCGCCACCGCAGGCCTCGGCCAATGTGCAATCGGATATGTGAAGGCCATGGCCCGCCGTGCCGGAAATGCCGACCGATTGCAGGCGGACGTGGACGTTGCCGATTACGCCTTCAGGCACATCGACAAGGATGCCGGGTGCGCCGTTTGGTCCTTGGTCTTCAATGGAGAAGTTGCCGGGGCCGATGAAGCGGAGGCGGTCAATCTCAAGTCGCGTGGCGCGGGTGGTTGTCAGCAGCGCGAAGTCGCTGGCGGCGCGGATCGCTTGGCGTTGACCGATGATTTCCAGATCGTCGATGCCGTCATAGATGAGCGGGGCGGTCAGGGTGATGTCTTGATCGGTCTGGATGAAGATAATGTCGGTGCCGTCGCCCACGGAAGCGGCCGCAGCAAGGGCGGCCCGAAGCGTGCCTTCGCCCGCGTTTGCGGGGCTGGTGACAATGTAGGTTTCGGCGTTCCCCGGCGCGGCCAGTGACAGGGCCAAGGCGGTGGCGCCCAGAAAGCGGGTCATCGTCATGCGTGAAAGTCCCCCAGCGACGTGTTCGTTCCAGCAATGGTCTAGCCACCTGCAATGACAGAACCATGACAACAGAACTTGCGAATGGGAATCAGTCTTTTGCCGCCGCGTCGTAAAGCGCGCGGGATTTTGCGATGGGATCGCGGTGGTTCAGGGCCCATTCCGCGAGAGGCGCGAGGTTGGAAACCAGCGATTGGCCAAGGTCGGTCAGTTCATAGTCGACCCGCGCCGGGATGGTTGGTGTGACCGTCCGATTGAGGAAACCGTCGCGTTCCAGCTTGCGTAGTGTCACGGTCAGCATCCGCTGCGAGATGTCCGATATGGCGCGTCGCAATTCCGAAAAACGCATTGAACCGGGTTTGAGGGCGGTCAGCACAATGATCGTCCATTTGTCGCCAATGCCGTCCAGCACATGGCGGATCGGACAGATCTCGGGGTCATATTCGATCAGATGCCCGTAGGCATCGCGGGTCGTTGGGCGGGTTACCAAAAAGTGCCTCCTTCACGGATCAAGTCGGTTCCGTATGTAGTGTTGGTATAGATTCGGAACCAACCTGACAAGGAGAGCCAATATGTTCCTTCTCGACCGTAGAACCTTCCTTCAAATCACTGGTGGCACAGCTGCTGCTGCGGCCCTTTGGCCGAGCACGGCGATGGCCGGAGCCGCACAGGCGCAAGTGTTTACCGGCGACGCGATGGGCGGCAACGTCGACAGCGTTGTGGTTATGGGTGACGAGACGGCCTTGCTCGTCGATACCCAGTTCACGCCTGAGAATGCTACACGCCTAGCAGACATTATCGAGGCGACCGGGCGTCGGTTGGAAACGGTGTTCATCACCCACGCGCATCCCGACCACTACTCTGGTCTGCCTGTAATCCGGGAACGTTTCCCGGTGTTGCGTGCCGTTGCGCATCCGGACGTGCTGGCGTTGTTGCCGGTGGGCGACATTGGCGTAGTTGAGGCACTGGACGGCGCGTTGATGCTGGAAGGCGAAGAGATCGAGGTGTTGGGGCCGATGCATGGTGATACGGATGTGATCACGCCGTTGCACATTGCCTCGCTCGACACGCTGATTGCGGCCGACATGGCCTACGTCGATTGCCACGTTTGGGTGGCAGAAAACACCACGGTTGAACGTATCGACTTGTGGCGCGCCAATCTTGATGCGTTGGAGGCCATCGGTGCAGGAACCGTTGTCCCCGGTCACCGTTTGGAGACATCGGCCAATGATGCGGGCGTCTTCGCCTATACCCGCGCGTATCTGGATATCTGGCAGCAGGCGCTCGAAGAGACCGACAGTGCCGAGGCGCTGACTGCGCGGATGATGGAGGGGCGTGAGGACCTTGGCCTTGCTTTTGCGGTCCAGATGGCCGTGAGCACTGTTTATCCCGAATGAAAAATCGCACAGGGCGGGATAATTACCCGCCCTGTGCTGCAATGAACCCGAAACTTGGGTCGGTGCAGGCCGCAGTCGCATTGATCTCAGGTGACGTTTGAAAATAATCAAACAGCGCCACCATGGCCGGCAAATGTGGGCCGTAAAATTCGGTGTCTTGCTGTTCGAAGGCGGGGCCGGCCTCATTTTCAAGCAATTGAGATAGCCGGTCAGTGAGGGTCGCATCCGGCGAAGTTGTGAAAGCCAGCAATTGCGGAGCCATGCCGATCCGCTGAAGCCTGCGGTATTCATCGACCCTTGGGTCGTCCTCCTCCATGGCAAAGGTATCTCCGATCGCTTCGGTCTGGTGCAGCAGGTCAGCCTGAAGTTCCAAGCCCATTAAAGCGGAGCGGAACAGGGCCTGCGCCTCGGACGGGGCGGGATCGTCGAACAGCGGTGCCAATGATGAGACTTCGCAGCCGGCGAGGTTTCGGATGGACAGATTCATCGCGACAGCGAACGCGGCGATGGCATCCTGTGCGTTCGGGGTTGCCCGAAAAAACGACAGGGTGTTGTCGCCGAAACGAAGGTCATAGCCCCAATCCGTTTCCGAAAATGTGGCTCCCTGCATCGCTTCGAGCAGCGGGGCCGTATACCGCAAGTGGGGTGAACCGAAGCGCGGCACGTCGAGGCCGACTTCGGTATCGATGTCCACTTCCTTCAAGACAAGGCGACCGTCCTCTAGTTCCGCGTCCGCACTGGCGGCCAGGAGACGGTGTTCACATACCTGCTGGCTCTCACATGCCTCGTGGTCAAAGGTGATTTGGCTGAAAAACGAAAGCGCCAGATGTGCCCCATCTACCTCTAGCGCGATGTAGCGCGGTAGAAGGGTGTCATCAGCGAAGAACGGCGCGGCCATAAAGTGGCCTTGCGGGAGTTCGTCAGCAGCAGATGCAAAGGCCCCCGCAGATGCGAGGGCCAATGCCATGGTCAGACGTGTGATCATTGCGTCCAGCTTACGCCGGTGAGGTCATTGGCCTGCGTAGGCGCGTTTTCCCAAAGACCCACGATGTTGGCGTTTGCCACACCGGTCTTGGCGAGCTGGAACAGGTAGCCGTTCACGTAGTCATCAGCGATCATCTGTTGGGCTGCCTGATTGATCCGCGTGCGCTCCGCAGGGTCGGTGGCGGCGTTCAACTCATCCATCAAACCCTGGAACTCGGCATTGTCGTATTGGAAGTAATACTCGGGCCGGGCGTAGATGTTGATGTCGGCGGGTTCAGTGTGGCTGACGATGGTCAGGTCGAAGTCGTAACCGCGGAAGACCTGTTCAAGCCACTGGGCCCATTCGAGGTTGGTGATCTCTGTCTCGATGCCCACGTCACGGAGTTGGCTGGCGATGATCTCACCACCGCGCCGGGCGTAGGAGGGCGGGGGTAGCATCATGCGGAGAGTCAGGTTTTCGGCACCGGCCTCAGCCAGAAGCTCCCGCGCGCGATCGGGGTTGAACTCGGACTGGCCGGTCAGGTCCACGTAGTCGGGATTGTGCGGTGCGAAGTGTGTGCCGATGGGTGTGCCGTAGCCAAACATGGCGCCATCGATGATGTCTTGGCGGTTGATCGCGTGGGAAATCGCCTGCCGGATCAACGGGTTGGAGAGCGTTTCACCGCCGTTGTTCATGGCAAGGATCGTTTCGCCCTCGGTCGAGCCGACGATCACGTTGAACCGTGGGTCAGCCTCAAACTGGGCAAGGTTTTCAGGGGCCGGGAAGACGGGGAAGGCATCAACGTCACCTGCCATCATTGCGGCAAGCGCTGCGGTGGGGTCGGAGATGAAGCGGAACGTGGCCTCGGTCAGGGCAGGTGCCTCGCCCCAATAGTCGTCGTTGCGCACAAGCGTGACGCTGTCGCCTTGGCGCCATTCGCCGAACCGGAAGGGGCCGGTGCCGATGGGGTTGGTGGCGTTGCCGTCGGCAGAGGCTGCGTCGACGATCACTGCGTCGCCCCACGCCATGTCGAACAGGAACGCGCCGTCCGGGCCATCGAGGGTGATGACGACGGTTGCGTCGTCGGTGGCTTCCGCGCTGACAATGTTGGCGAAAAGGGCGGCCTGAGCGTTGGTGGTGTCTTCGGCGCGGGCGCGATCGAGGCTGAAGACCACATCTTCGGCGGTCATGGCCGCGCCGTCATGGAAGGTCACGCCTGAGCGCAGGTTGAAGGTATAGGTCGTGCCGTCTTCGGAAATCTCCCACGACTCGGCGAGGCCGGGCATGACGGAGCCATCAGCGGCGAAACGCGTCAGGCCTTCGAAAACGTTGGCGTAAACAACTTCGTCAATGGCGGCAGCCGCTCCGCCGGTGGGGTCGAGCATGGGTGGCTCAAGCTGCATACCGATGGTGATCGTGGTCTGTTGCGCCATCGCGGCACTGGCGGTGAGCGCCAGAACGGCGGCGGACAGGCGAAGGTGACGGGTCATGATGGTCTCTCCCTGAGGTCGTGTTTTTCCCATTGTGGCGCAGGGAGGGGGCGGAATCCTACCGAAAAGTGCCCAACGCCGGGTCGGAGGTGTGTGCGCACGGATTGGGCAAAGGGCAATTTTTCTGTGGATAGAAATGTCACAGGGCCAGATTCACGCATCTTGATCGGCGCGAATCCCCGTACCGTCCAACCGCGAACAGTCAACGAAACGCGCATTGGGGGGACGCCAAATGCCAAGTTCGGAAGATATTCTGGCGCTGGGACGCGACCAGATCGCCACGTTCATTCAAGATCATGCGAGTGCCAAGACGTTGAGCGAGCTTATCAAACGCCTCAACGAGGAGTTGATCGCTGGCGATGCCGCCGCGCGCGAATTGGCGGCGCGGGCGCTGCAACACTTGGGCTTTGTTGAATACGCATAAGCGGCGCTAGAGCAGTAGCTCGGCCAGTGTCAGCGCCATGACCTTGGCGCTGTCCTCCATGTCCTGCACGCCAACCCATTCATCGGGCTGGTGGGCAAGGTCGAGGATGCCCGGCCCGTAAGCGATGCAGTTCTTGAGCTTGCCGATCCGGTCGATGTGTTTCTGGTCGTAGGTTCCCGGTGAGACGACGAAGTCGGCCTGTTTGTCGAGAACCCTTGCAATTGCGGCCTCGACGGTTTTGACCACCGGCGCATCGCGTTCGGTCATAGTGGGGGAGACGGACCAGAGTTCTTTCAGCTCGTAACTGAAGTTCGGGCGGTCGGCTTTCACCTTCTCCAACACGGCCTCGATCTCGGCGCGCACTTCGCCTTCGTTTTCCTCAATCAGGTAGCGTCGGTCGATGGTGATTTTGCAGCGGTCCGGCACGCAGGCGGAGGGGAAGCCGGTGTAGTCGTCGTCCTGCACGGGTTCGCCGCCGTGGATGGCATTGATGTTCATCGTTGACTGCCGCGCGCCTTCGGGGACAACGGGCATTTGGGTGTGTTTTGTTGCCAAAAGTGGGAAGAGGGAGCGTTCCATCTCTTCCAGCACGGCGCCCATATGGCGGACGGCGCAATCGCCGAGGAAGGGCATGGAGCCATGGGCGATGCGGCCATGGGTTTCGATTTCGGCCCACCAGACGCCACGATGGCCCAGACAGATGCGATCCTTGTTGAGGGGTTCGGGGATGATGACATGCTGCACGCGGTCTGGATCGAAGTAGCCCTGCTCGGCCAAATAGGCGACGCCGCCATAGCCGCCCGATTCCTCGTCCGCCGTGGCACTGATCTCGATGCTGCCGTTGAAGGTGGGATGGGTTTCGATAAAGGCCTCTGCCGCGACAATGGAGGCGGCGAGCCCGCCCTTCATGTCACAAGCGCCGCGCCCGTAGATTTTTCCGTCTTCCAGCTCACCACCGAAGGGGTCTTTCGTCCAGCCATGACCGACGGCGACCACGTCATGGTGGCTGTTGAAATGCACGCATTCCCCCGACCCGCCTTCGTAGCGGGCGACGAGGTTCCAGCGCGGGTAGGTGGTGCTGTCGGCGGGTGCGCCTTCAGCGCGGATCAGTTCAACGTTGAAACCGCGGTGGCCGAGCCGTTCGGCAAGATAGCCGCATATCTCGCGGTAGTTCCGTCCCGGAGGGTTGAGCGTTGGGATACGGATCAGGTCCTGCGTAAGGGTGATCAGATCATCGCGGCGGCTGGCGACGGCGTTCAGGAGGGCGTGTTCGGACATGAGCCAAATCTGCGCCGCGCGTGATCTGGCCGCAAGCCCTGCCAATCTCGTGCTAACTGCCCTATATGCTTGGAAACGGAACGAACGACGGAGGAAGACATGCTGGGACTGGGCCGCATCGCCATTGTGATGATGATCGGGCTGACGGTCGTCTATGTCTGCATGTTCTTCTACCTGCGCTCCGGCGCGCGGATGCGGCTGGAGGAGGAATGGGTGCAGGAGGGCCGACCTGAGACGCGCGAGGCCTGGGTTGATGCACGCATCGGGCCCGCCGCGTCGCGTATTCGGGTGTGGCTTGTCTTCTGCGTCTATGTCATCCCCGTCGCAGGACTTTTCGCCTTTGTGGCGCTGACCAATTGAAGGAACGGACATGCGTTGGGCCCGGATCATTGTTCTGCTGTTCGTCTTCGCCTTCCTTGGCGCGTTCCTGCACTACACGTTGCCGCAGCGCGATGTGGTCCGGATCGTGGACACGCAGTTGCAGCTGACAGAGATTTCCGGGTGGACGGCGTGGTTCTACGCGCAATCCGATAGCGGGGTGGAAGGGACTTCCCTGCAACGCGACGTGCGCATCATCAGCGCCGTTCGGCCGGACGACAGCCCGATTGATTTCCGCAATGAAGATACCGGGATTTTCGGCTGGCCGCCGTATTTCAAGATCGACAGTCAGGATTTGCAGACCGAGGCGCAGGATCTGCGCTCAATCCGCGATGAGCCCGTTTGGGTCGCGATCACGCATTACGGCTGGCGCAACAACTTGCTGTCATCCTACCCCAATGCCCTCTCGATTGAGCGAGTGGCAGGCCCAGACGTGCGCCTGATCCCATGGATGCCGATTGTCATTCTTTTGGTGTTGGCCGTGATACTGTTCATGGTCTGGCGCATGTGGGAGCGGTTTGAGGATCGTGTGATCCTGCCCATCGTGGATGCAGCATCGGTCCGGTGGGCGAAGGTCAAGGACCGGATATCCGGTCGCGGCTGAAGCGCCCCTAACTTAAATGCGCCGCTGCCGCGGCATTTCTAGTCTTTCTGTGGCTGGCCTGAGCCGTTCCAATCCGCGGTTTTGCCTTTGGTTCGTGGTGCGCAGCCTCCGGCGGGAGTTGTTTGGCCAAGATGAAGGCGCGGGTCACTCGCCGTACGGAACCCAGACGGTTTTGGTTTCCGTTGCTTGGGCGAGGGCTGTTTGCGTCAGGCTTGGGTCCGTCCAATCCGGGTTGCCGGAGTGGTTGATCCAGGTGCGTTTGAGGTTCAGGGCGCTGGCCTTTTCCATCGCCGCGCGATCCGCATGGGGCGAGAACGACCAGAGGGCATCGACATTGGCATGGGCGGCGAGTGTTGGTGCGAGCGCGTCGTGCGGGCCGGTGACGAGGTTCACAACGCCCGCGGGCACGTCTGAGGTTTCGAGAACTTGGTAGAAGTCGGTGATGGCCAGCGGGGCCGCCTGGCTGGGCGCCAGCACGATGCGGTTGCCCATGGATATGGCGGCGGCGAGGAGGGTTGAAGACCCGAGGAGGGACGCGTCGTCGGGGGCGAGTGCGGCGATAGTGCCGACGGGTTCGCGCATGGCCAGCGCGATGCCCCGGATCGGGACACCTTTGGCCGCGCCGTCGTATTTGTCGGCGAAGGCCGCGTAGGTGAAGAAGGCGTTGAGGGTGGCAGAGACTTCGTTGCGGGCTTTGGCAGCGGATGAGTTGGTGAGATCACGCAAGCGGTCTTCGAATTCAGCCGCGCGGGCCGAGAGGTTTTCGGCGATGTAGTAGAGGATCTGCGCGCGCAGGTGGCCGGTGGTTTTGGACCAACCCTTGGCGGCTGCGGCGGCCTCCACCGCGTTGCGAATGTCTTTGCGGTTACCAAGGCCCGTATGGCCCAGAAGTGCGCCTTTGCGGTTGAAGTGCGCCTGGCTGTAACCGCCATCGGGACGGGCCTGCTTGCCGCCGATGTACATCTTTGCGGTCCGGTCCAGCCCATCGGCTTGCGGTGTCATCGGGGGGGACGGCACGTCCAACGGTTTGGCGGGGGTCAGTTTGGTCGTGGGTTTGAGGTAGGCTTGCAACCCTTCCCATCCGCCTTCGCGGCCATATCCACTTTCGCGCACACCGCCGAAAGGGGCGGCTGCGTCGAAAAGGTTGGTGGCGTTTACCCAGACCACGCCTGCGGCCAGTTTCGGGGCAATGTCGAGGGCAAGGTTCAGGTTCTCGGTCCAGAGCGTCGCGGCCAGCCCGTATCGGGTGTTGTTGGCAACTTCGACGGCCTCGGAGGGCGTGCGGAACGTGCTGGAAACTAGGACGGGGCCGAAGATCTCCTCCTGCATCAAGGGGTCGGCGGTGTGTAGTCCAGTGATGAGCGTGGGCGGGTAGAAGCAGCCGGTTTCCGGCATGGGGATTGGGGCTTGGTGGACGTCGCCCACCGTCGCGCTGACCATCCGGGTGATTGCGGCGTGTTGGACGGGATCCACAATCGCGCCCACGTCGATGCATTTATCCATCGGATCGCCGATGCGCAGGCTTGCCATGCGCGCCTTGAGGCGGGTGTAGAAATCCTCGGCGATGCCTTCCTGCACCAGAAGGCGAGACCCGGCGCAGCAGACTTGGCCCTGGTTGAACCAGATCGCGTCTACGAGTCCTTCGATGGCGCTGTCAATGTCGGCATCCTCGAAGACGATGTAGGGGGATTTGCCACCCAGTTCTAACGTCAGCGACTTACCGGTTCCGGCGGTGGCTTCACGGATCTTGCGGCCGACTTCGGTGGAGCCGGTGAAGGCAATCTTGTCGACCTCTGCGTCGACCAAAGCCGCGCCCGTTTCCCCGTCTCCGGTGATGATGTTCACCACGCCTGGCGGCACCCCTGCCTCGGCGCAGATCTCGGCGAAGACCATGGCTGACAGCGTTGTGTATTCGGCAGGTTTCAGGACCACTGTGTTGCCTGCCGCAAGTGCGGGGGCGATCTTCCAGGCCAGCATCAGCAGTGGGAAGTTCCACGGGATGATCTGGCCGCAGACGCCCAAAGGCGCGTGGTCGGGCATCTCGGTCGCCATCAGCTGTGCCAGGCCTGCGTGGTAGTAAAAATGGCGGATCGCCAGCGGGACATCGATGTCGCGGCTTTCGCGGATCGGTTTGCCGTTGTCGAGCGTTTCCATCGTGGCGAGCAGGCGGGAATGCTTCTGCATCAGCCGCGCGATGGCATAAAGGACGCGCGCGCGGGCGGGACCATCCTTGGCCCATTTGGGCTGTGCTTTGCGGGCGGCGGCGACTGCTTTCGCGACTTCCTCAGCGGTACCTTTGGTGATGCCCGCAAGTTTCTCGCCGGTGGCCGGGTTGTTGGACGGGAAATCATCCCGCAACGGCCCCCATTGCCCGCCGATGAAGTGGCCCGCGATGCCGCCGCGATCCGCCAGCCACTGCAAAGCTTCTGCGGCGGATTCAGGGGCGGGACCGTAGTCCATCGTCTCGAAGATTTCAGCGGTGGTCATATCAAAGCCCCCTGTAGAGGATGAGGAACGCAACGGCGATCAGCAGGACAACTGCGATGGCTTTGCGGATGCGCGCGCGTTGCGCGACAGCGGCGTGGGGTTGCAGGTCTGTTTCATATTCGGAGGCCGGTTGGGCGAAGACGTAGGCTTCGTTGAACCGGGTCAGC
This sequence comes from uncultured Roseicyclus sp., assembly GCA_947500415.1. Taxonomy (GTDB): domain Bacteria; phylum Pseudomonadota; class Alphaproteobacteria; order Rhodobacterales; family Rhodobacteraceae; genus Gymnodinialimonas. Next base: position 393,177 of record CANMRT010000003.1, on the reverse strand, counting down.
TGGTCGGGCGATAATGACGAAGCGGAGGCCTTTTCCTTCTGGTGTTCCGAATAGGCCATCCAGATCACGTAGGCCGTCAGAAGGGCGGTGATGAGTGTGTTGAAGGTCAGGACCACAGCTCACCCTCCGAGAAAGATGTAGGCCGCGACGGAGGCGGCTATGGTGGCGCAAGCAGCCAGTGTGATCGGGCGCGCGCGGTCGGATGCTTCGGCGACGCGGTTCAATTCGGCGGGCATGTCGGCGCGGTTTTCTTTTTTGCGGTATTTCTTGTTGAATGTCCGAGCCTGATCGACGGTCAGTTTCAGGGCTTCTTCCTTCAGCGGCCGGTTGGCGCGCATCATCAGCCAGAGCGAGACGCCGACGACAATGAGGAGGAGGATGAAATTGAGATCGATGGGCATGCTGCTTACCCGATTGGATGCCGATGACCGGCGGAATAGGCGCCCGTCACATGGTGTTCCAACTGCCGCTCGATATCACCCAGAAGCGACGAGGCGCCGAACCGGAACAGGTCGGGTTGCAGCCAGCGATTGCCCAACTCCTCTTTCATCAGAGACAGATAGACGAGGCTGTCTTTCGCCTTGGAAATCCCACCCGCCGGTTTGTAGCCGACCTTGAAGCCGGTGCGCGCCTCGAACGCGCGGATAGCGCGGATCATGGTGAGGGAGACGGGCAGGGTGGCGTTGACGCTTTCCTTGCCAGTGGAGGTTTTAATGAAGTCGGCACCCGCCATCATGCAAACAAGCGAGGCCTTGGCGACGTTGCGGAGGGTGCCGAGTTCGCCAGTGGCAAGGATGGCTTTTACGTGCGCTTCGCCGCAGGCAGCGCGAAAGGCACGCATTTCGTTGTACAGCGCTTGCCAATTGCCGGTCAGCGCATGGCGGCGGGAAATGACGATGTCAATTTCCTTGGCACCGGCGGCGACCGACATCTCGATCTCTTTCACGCGCAGCTCGAATGGCGACAGACCCGCTGGGAACCCGGTGGAGACGGCGGCGACCGGGATATTGGTGCCTTCCAGCGCTTCAACCGCTGTTTCGATCATGTCGTGGTAGACACAGACTGCACCAGTGGTGATCGGCGGCAGACCAAGCGCGTCGAGCAGATCGGCGCGCACCGGTTGGCGGGCCTTGGCACAGAGGCGCTTGACGCGTCCTGCCGTGTCGTCGCCCGAAAGCGTCGTCAGGTCGATCAGCGTGACCGCTTTGGCGAGCCAAGCCGCCTGATGGGTTTTCTTGACGGATCGGCGGCCGGGCAGTGTGGCGGCGCGGCGTTCAATTGCGGAGGTATTGGCCTGCACCGAGGCGACCCAGTCAAGGTCCAGCTCCGTCCCGGCATTGCGGGGCAGCTGGACCTGCGGCAGTTGGCTGGCGGTGGTCGTGGCGGTGTGGTGAAGCGTGTCGGTCATGGATTGGCCCTGATGCGCGTTGGACCAAGGGTCTCACGCACCGAAAGGAAAGGCAAGATTGACCAAACGGTCAAAAATGAAGTGAGCCTATCATTGCTGATCCTCACACACGGCTTAGGACCAAACCACTTGCGACCAGGGCGACGGCAGCGATGCGCGTCCAGCTGATTTCCCGCACCTGGAGGCCGAATGCGCCTACGGCGTCCAGCGCCAATGCAGCGGCCAATTGCCCGAAGATCAACGCCGCCACCATGGTCAGGACACCAAGCGTGCCAACCGACCAAACAGCCGCCCAGACATAAACCGCCCCAAGCGCGCCGCCGACCCAGGCCCACCAAGGGGCTGCCGCCATTTGTGCCCCGCTTGGCACCGCACCACGCAAGACCACGATAACGGACAAGATGATCGCGCCTACGATGAAGCTGATCGCGGCGGCAGTGACCGGATCGCCAACGTGAGAGCCAAGGCGCGCGTTGATTGGCGCTTGGGTTGAAATGCAGGCCCCGCCAACGGCGATAGCGATCAGGGCAAAGAGGTATTGGCTGGACATAGGCGTCTCCGGTCATTGCGGGGCGACGATGCGCCTAAGCCCCGGAATTGCCAAGAGGGGCTGCGCGGGCTAGGACCGCGGAAAAGAGGGGAAGCTTGCCGATGTCATTTGATCGTTCTATCAAGATCGCGCCGTCGATCCTTGCCGCCGATTTCGCCAATTTCGGGGCCGAGGTGCAGGCCGTTGAGGCGCAGGGTGCGGATTGGATCCACATCGACGTGATGGACGGGCATTTCGTGCCGAACCTGACCTTCGGGCCGCCGATGGTGAAGGCGCTGCGACGCCATGTGAAGACGGTCATGGATGTGCATCTGATGATCGCGCCGGTTGATGCCTATATCGACGCTTACGCTGACGCGGGCGCCGACGTTTTGACAGCGCACGTAGAGGCGGGACCCCATATTCACCGCACGCTTCAGGCGATCCGTGGTGCAGGTATGAAAGCAGGTGTCGCGTTGAATCCCGGAACTCCTGCTGCGTCTGTGGCGCATGTACTCGACCTATGCGATCTGATCTGCGTGATGACCGTGAACCCGGGCTTTGGCGGTCAGAGTTTCATCGACATGAGCGCCAAGATTGCCGAGCTGCGTTCCATGATCGGTGACCGAGAAATTCATATTGAAATCGATGGAGGTGTGGACGTGGGCACCGCTCCATTGGTGGCGCAAGCCGGAGCTGATGTGCTGGTCGCGGGCTCCGCCGTTTTCCGGGGCGGATCGGTGGATGATCCGGCACCTTATGGCGAGAACATTCGCGCAATTAGAGCGGCGGCTGGCTGATTTTTGCTGAGCGGGACGACGCCGAAGCCGATGCAATGGTCTGGATTGGCAACATTTCCCCTTTGAACAGCTCTATTTTGCCCGACAACGTTGGCCAGGCAGCGTCAACGTTGCTGCGGGTACTTTGCCCGGTGGGATGAAGCTTGGCGAAGGGCGCAAGGTATGACCGAAACGAATTTTCGGGTCTTCGAATTTACGAATGTGGGCGGCAACAACACGATGGTTGATGCGGGCTTTCTGACTGTGCGCGACGACGATGGCAATCAGGACACCATTTTCAACGACATTGAGACGGCTGGTGGTTCCGAGACAAACGGCGATCAGGAGATCATCTATTCGACCGTAGGTGCTTGGCCAGCAGGCAACACGATCCGTACGCGTGGACTGTATGAGCTGACGAATACAGTAACGGGTGAAACCTTTGGCAACGTGATCGAACTGCGCTCGGAATCCGTGGGCGGCCCGACGTTGGAATACTTCATCTTCACATCACCGCCGCCCGCTTGGGTGCTGGATGGCACGAACCTGTCGATCTCGCTTACCAACTCTGACGGAACGGTTCCCTACAGCGCGATCATCTGTTTCGTCGCAGGCACGCTGATCCGGCTTGCAGATGGGCGCGAAGCCCCTGTCGAAGCGTTGCGTGTGGGGGACATGGTGGAAACCCATGATGGGTCGACGCACGCCATTCGCTGGGTCGGCGGATGTAACGTGACGTCGTTTGATTTGTCCGCAAACCCGAAGCTGCGTCCGATCCGCATTGCAGCCGGTGCCCTTGGCGGCGGGTTGCCTCACGCTGATCTTTGCGTGTCGCCGCAGCACCGTGTCCTCGTCCAATCGGCCATTGTCGAGCGGGTTTTCGGTGTGCGGTCGGTGTTGATCCCAGCCTGCAAGCTGCTGAGCCTTAAAGGCATCGATGTGGTCGAGGATTTTGAGCAGGTCGCCTACTTTCACATTCTGCTCGATCGGCACCGAGTGATTTATTCAAATGGCGCGCTGACAGAGACCTTGTTCACGGGACCTGAGGCGTTGCGTGCGGTCTCGCCCGAGGCGCGATCGGAAATCGAAATGTTGTTCCCTGAGATTTGCGAACCAGGCATTGCAAGCGAGCCTGCTTTTCAGTTGCCGGAAAAGGGCAAATTGGTCCGCGAATTGGTCGCCCGCCACGCCAAGAACGGCAAACCGTTGTTCGAAGAAGCCTAGGCCGCATTCGCGCTGGCCTGAGCGGGCCAAGGTCTGGCACAAAGCCCCAAACTAAATTCGGGGATGCCATGACCACCGACGCACACACCACCCATGACGCGCTGGAAGACCCGCGCAATGCTGATATCGGCATCTATGTAAATGGCGAGATTGTGCATCGCGATGATGCGAAGGTCTCGGTCTACGACAGCGGTTTCATGCTGGGTGACGGCATGTGGGAAGGCTTACGGCTCTATGACGGAGTTTGGGCCTTCTTCGACGCGCATATGGATCGGTTCTTCGACAGCTGTAAGGCCGTGAGCCTTGATGTTGGTATGGATCGGCAGGGGATATTCGACGCGATTGAGATGACGCGCAAAGCGAACGGTATGGAGACTGACGTTCATTGCCGCCTGATGCTGACACGGGGTGTGAAGGTTCGGCCGTTCCAACATCCATCGCTCAGTCAGTCCGGGCCGACGCTGGTTATCATCATGGAGCATTCGAAGCCCGTGGATCGCTTGCACGGCGCGGGCATTCGGTTGGCCACGGTACCGCAGGTGCGCGGGCTGCCGATGAGCCAGGATGCGAAATACAACTCTCATTCGAAGCTGAATTGCGTGATCGCCTGTTTGCAGGCCGAGCAAGCGGGCGCTGATGAGGGGTTGATGCTTGACCCCCATGGGTTTGTGAACACGACGAATGCCTGCAATTTCTTCATTGTAAAGAAGGGTGAGGTTTGGACCTCAACCGGGGACTACTGCATGAACGGGGTGACGCGGGCGAAGGTGATTGAGCTTTGCCGACAGGGCGGCATCCCGTTGTTTGAGCGGAACTTTTCCCTAGTTGATGTCCATGGCGCGGATGAGGCGTTTCTGACTGGAACTTTTGGTGCACAAACGCCGGTGGCCAGCTTGGATGGTAAGGTTATCGGTGATGGCTCGCGTGAGATGACGGCACGGATACAAGGGCTGTATAAACGGGCAGTGGATGCGCATGTGGCGACAATGAAGTCGCGCGCGTAAGCCTTGCGTATCACGCGTGATACCGTGGGTTAAGTTGCTGAAAAAAAAAGAGGTTTTCGTTAACGTTTTCTTAACTCGAATTTCTCTCATCTGCCGCGCGTCCTTTGCCGCGCTTCGAACGCCTCCCAGATATACATCCGACCCTTTTGGCGGGCATCAGCGAGCCACAGTTTCTTGCGCACGTCCGGCACCTCCAGCGCGGTATAGATCCCGCCGGAGAACTTTGGCCAATCGATCGCCATCCCAGCCTTCACCATCTCGGCTGAAAGATCGCGGCCATCGGGTAGGGTGCATTTGGCGACCGTGCGGCCATGGGCGTCTTTTTCGAGGATTTCAGCACTGACGATGTGCCCCTTGCACAGTTTGACGAGCGCCCATTTCGCATTGCTACCGTGAGGGTGGTTCATCTCTGGTGCGTCGATGCCGAATAGGCGGATCTGGACCTTCTTGATGCGAATGGTGTCGCCGTCCACGATATAGGCAGGGCCCGAGATTATCTGGGGCTTGAGAACGTGGCGTGCCGTCTCTGCCGAGAAGCGCCCGCTTGGCTCGAGCGCAGCTGGTTGGCTGATCGTGGCGTCTGGGCGATATCCTTGCGGATTGAGATCGCGGGGTGCGTTGGCGGGCGGACGTGGCTTGGGTTTGCTGGCTGGCGTGACTGGGTTGGGCGGACGCCGGTCGGTCTGTTGAGCGGTATCGTGGTCATCAATTAGGTCGGACCTGCGAAACGCTGAGGTTCCGATCCGATAGACGAGCCATATCATTCCGCAAAGCAGGAGAAAGGCGATCAACACATCCATCATCGCAGCTCAACTGAATAACAGATGAAAAGCAACGCTTTGGGCGATGAGTAGCTGGAACAGAAGTGCTGTTTGGCTTTTCGGGAGGCGCGTGGGGCGAGGGGGCCAAAGGCGCTCCCTCGCGTTACGCGGATGATACATCTGGTCGGCACAGTCGCGGGTTGTGCTCGGCTTTGGCGATGGATCAAAGGGTACTTTTCACGAAGACCGCAACATGCGGCTACAAAAACTGGCAAGCCCCGGAGGTCGAAAGCTGACCACCCGTTAAGCACTTTATCGCATCTTGTGGTGTGTTGAGGCTACTTGGCGAAAAGGTCATGTCCATGGCCAAGCGCGGTAACAATGCGCGGCGGCGCCCGTTTTTGTTTCGGGATTTTCGGATTGTCAGGCAGAAGTGCGGCGCATCTTGGGCAGCCAAGACTCAAGCAAAGAAAAACCCCGCGCCTGATTCTTCAGGCGCGGGGGCAATCTTCGGGTGCATTTGGTATCGGTCAGCTGGCGGTCGGACCAGCCTCAAGCACATCTTCCAGTGTCCGCAGGCCGGTCTTGGGGGCCTGAACCAGTACCGACATGTTGCCAGGCTTGTGCTCGTTGCGGAGCATTTTCATGTGCGCGCCGGGGAGTTCGTCCCACGGGAAGACCTCGGACATGCAGGGATCAAGGCGCTGCTGCACCATAAGGTCGTTGGCTGCGGAGGCCTGCTTGAGGTGGGCGAAGTGGCTGCCCTGCAAGCGCTTTTGGTGCATCCACATGTAGCGCACGTCGAAGGTGCAGTTGAAGCCGGTGGTGCCGGCGCAGATCACGACCATGCCGCCCTTCTTGCAGACGAGGGTGGAGACCGGGAAGGTCGCCTCGCCGGGGTGTTCGAACACCATGTCGACGTTCACGCCCTTGCCGGTGATGTCCCAGATCGCCTTGCCGAATTTGCGGGCTTCCTTGAACCACTCCGCATATTCGGGCGTGTTGACGGTGGGCAGTTGCCCCCAGCAGTTGAAGTCCTTGCGGTTGATCACGCCCTTGGCGCCGAGGGAGAGGACGAAATCGCGTTTGGACTCATCCGAGATGACGGCGATGGCATTGGCACCAGCGGTATTGGCCAGCTGGATCGCGTAGGAGCCGAGGCCGCCGGACGCGCCCCAGATCAGGACGTTTTGACCCGGCTTGAGGTCATGGGGCTCGTGGCCGAAGAGCATGCGGTAGGCGGTGGCCAGAGTCAGCGTGTAGCAGGCGGCCTCTTCCCAGGTCAGGTGCTTGGGGCGCGGCATGAGTTGCTGCGCCTGCACGTTGGTGAACTGCGCGAAGGAGCCGTCGGGCGTCTCGTAGCCCCAGATCCGCTGGGAGGTGGAGAACATCGGGTCGCCACCGTTGCAGTGTTCGTCGTCACCGTCGTCCTGGTTGCAATGAACGACGACTTCATCGCCAACCTTCCAGCGCTTCACCTTGTCACCAACGGCCCAGACGATGCCCGAGGCGTCGGAGCCTGCGATATGGTAGGGCGCGCCGTGGCCGTCGAATGGCGAGATTGGCTGGCCGAGGCCTGCCCAAACGCCGTTGTAGTTCACGCCTGCGGCCATCACGAGGACGAGGACTTCGTGGCTGTCGAGCACTGGCGTATCGACGACTTCCACTTCGAACGCTTGGTCCGGCTCTCCGTGACGCTCGCGGCGGATGGTCCAAGCGTACATCTTGGGCGGCACGTAACCCATCGGGGGCATTTCGCCCATCTCGTAGAGGTCTTTCATGGGCGCATCGTAAGCGGCGTCTTGGGTGGGGGCGTCGAGTGCCATGCTTGTCTCCGTCATCTGGTGCCTCCGGGTGCGGTCATGCCGCGCTGCGGAATCAATTGCTGCTGATGCGAGAGATATTTGTGGGTGAGTAACAATGCAACCCAGAATGTGGATTTCGCGTAATTTTATGTCGCGGAGGCTCGCTCTCGAGCTTTTGCATCCTCGAGCCACTGTTCGACAACTTTGATGTCGGCGGAAGGTCGACCCCAATTGGGCGACCAATGGATGGGTTCGCCTACATAGAGATAGAACTTCGTTCGGTAAGATGAGCCTTCGCCGTCGTTTCGCCCTTCGACGGCGACCCGAGAGATATTACTTACGGTCGTTTCGAAGTTCTTGGACCGAACAAGTGACCGATGTTGGACCGTGACCATGTCGGATGGGCGATCAAGTTCAATCCTTGTGACAGACGCCGTTAGGACAAACGCAATGCCCATCGCTACAAACACAGATGCAACGAGCCAAGTTGCAACCTGCACAAAACCGCCACCCTCGATGACAGTTTGGTCGAGGATCGGAAGCGCGCCGAAGCCCAAGAAGACGATACCTCCGAGCGCTTGTCCAAAAGGTCGTTGGCGCAACACCAAGATATCCTCGTTCTCTTGCACCACCTTCACTCCGCCGCATCCTCAATCCGCTCTGCGTCCAAAAGATGCGCCACGCTCGCCGCGTAATACTCCACCACGGGCTTGCCGCGCTCGGTCACTGTAATCGCGTTCGGGTCCACATCCCGGTCGATGAAGCCTCGTTCTTCCAGCGCTCGTAGCCCTGCCTCGATTGTGTAGCGGAGGTCGTCGCGGGCGAGATGGACGCCGACACCTTTGGCCTCAGCCCGCGCGATGCGGGTTTGGATTGCCGCGTCGAGGCCGTCTGCCGTGACAGCTCCGTCGCGGAGCGCGTGGGCGACGAGGGGGACGGGGACCACGGGAGTGACGGAGGCGATGCTGTCCATCAGCGCGTCGCCAAGGGCAGCGGGTTGGTCGGCGCGCTCGGTGGTGAGGAACTCGGTCAGTGAGAGCGGGTCACCGAAGCTAACGGCCGCGTAGCCGTAGCGGTGGAACTTGCCAGTAATGCGATGCCAGATCTGGCGGCGGAGGTAGCGGAAGATGGGCAGGAGCGAGAAGCGGAAGCCCGCGGTGCCGCCGGTTTGCGCCTCGATCAGGTTCCGATCCTCCATCACGCGGTCATAGTTGAGAGCAACGGGGACGAAGACGACATCGCGGCTTTGACCCGGCGTGAACCCGTCGAGGATATAGGAGATGAGGCCGAGTTTGGGTTTGCCGAGGCCCCCCGTGCGACTGAGTCCACCTTCTGGGAAAACGGCCTGGGTGACGCCTTCGTCAGTGGCGATTTGCACGTAGCGGGCGAGGACTTTGCGGTAGAGCGGGTTGTTGTGGCGGCGGCGGATGAAATAGCCGCCCATGGCGCGGACAAGCGACCTGAGGGGCCAGACGCGGGCCCATTCGCCGACGGCATAGGCCAGCGTGGACCGTTCAGCGACGATCCACGTCACCAGCACGTAATCCATGTTGGAGCGGTGATTCATCACGAAGATGACGGTGCTGTCTTCGGGCACCTTCTCCAGCGCGTCATCGTTGGGATTGGTCAGGCGCACCCGGTAGAGCGATTGGCTGAGCCAGCGGGCAGCGCGGGTGCCGAAGGAGAAATAGGTGAAGGCGGAGAAGCCGGGGACGATTTCGCGGGCATACCGTTCGGCCTTTTCGGCGGCGACATCTTCGCGGATGTTATTCTCCACAGCGTGTTCGTGGATGGCTTGGGCCACTTGCGGGTCAAACAGAAGGCGGCGCACGGTGTCCATGCGGCGGGCGAGTTTGAACGGCTGGATTGGGCGCTTAAGGTTCTTATTGAGATGCGCGACGGCGCGCTCAAGCCTACGGCGAAGGAACCAGCGGACCGACGGAAACAGGAAGTGTGACGCGAAGGTGAACGCCGCAAAGAGCAGGATCAGGATAAAGAGCCACAGGGGCAATGTAACCGGGGTCGTCATGGGGCGGAGGGTGTCAGGAATTCGGGGTTGGTGCAATCTGGGATGGTTGCAGAGCGGTCGTGCGCCGAGGCTTGGCTCACATGTATGAATTCGACTCCTTCTTTACGCTGACCCAATGGGAGCGCGTTGGCCTGATAGCCCTGTCGCTGTTCTTGGCGCTGATTTGTGCGGCCATCGTCTGGATGGTGAGCCGTGGTTTGATTTGGCCGTTGCGGATCGTGGTCGCACTGGTAGTGACCTGGGGGTTCGTGTGGGTCTCACCCCAAGGATACTACGCATACTACCGGATGATATTTGACGACCTGCCAGCGCAATGGGTGATCCCTGATTTCCCGACCGTAGGGGACATGTGGGGACATTTAACGTTCAGCGGACGCACGACGTTGTCATCGCATTCCAAGGGCCTTCTCGGGTGGGCATTGATCGTGCTGGCTCTATTGCGTCGCAAGCGCGAATGCCGCAACGCAGCGAATTGACAGGGACATTTTGTTCCGTCTAGATGCGCCCTGACGAAACGATATTGCTTGATTTGAGTCGGAGAGCCGTGATGACCGCCCCAAAAGATCGCCCGTGGCTGATCCGAACCTACGCAGGTCATTCGACTGCGAAGGCATCAAACGCGCTCTATCGGGGCAACCTTGCGAAGGGGCAGACTGGGCTTTCTGTGGCTTTCGACCTGCCAACTCAGACGGGCTACGACAGCGACCACGTCCTGGCGCGGGGTGAGGTCGGCAAAGTCGGCGTCCCGATCAGCCATCTCGGCGACATGCGGACCCTCTTTGATGAGATCCCGCTGGAGCAGATGAACACGTCGATGACGATCAATGCCACGGCGCCGTGGTTGTTAGCGCTCTATATTGCCGTGGCGGAGGAGCAGGGGGCGGATGTTTCCAAGCTTCAGGGGACGGTTCAGAACGACTTGATGAAGGAGTATCTGTCGCGGGGCACGTATATTTGCCCGCCAAAGCCGTCTTTGGCGATGATCGCGGATGTGGCGGAGTATTGTTACAAAGAGGTTCCGAAATGGAACCCCATGAATGTGTGCTCGTACCATTTACAGGAAGCGGGCGCGACGCCGGAGCAGGAATTGGCCTTTGCGCTGGCAACTGCGATTTCCGTGTTGGACGAATTACGGCCCCGTGTACCGGAAGAGGACTTCCCGGTGCTGGTTGGCCGAATTTCTTTCTTTGTGAATGCGGGCATCCGGTTCGTGACCGAGATGTGCAAGATGCGCGCCTTTGTCGATCTGTGGGATGAGATCTGCGAAACGCGCTATGGCGTGACTGACCCGAAGATGCGGCGGTTCCGCTATGGGGTGCAGGTCAATTCACTGGGTCTGACGGAACAACAGCCCGAAAATAACGTCTATCGCATCCTGATTGAGATGCTGGCCGTGACGCTTTCGAAAAAGGCGCGGGCGCGGGCGGTGCAATTGCCTGCGTGGAACGAAGCGTTGGGCCTGCCGCGGCCGTGGGATCAGCAATGGTCGATGCGGATGCAGCAGATCATGGCGTTTGAGACGGACCTTCTGGAATACGGTGATCTGTTCGACGGCAATCCGGTTGTCGATGGCAAAGTCGAGGCGCTGAAAGAGGGCGCAAGGGCGGAATTGGCCAATCTGGAATCAATGGGCGGTGCCATTGCCGCGATTGATTACATGAAGGGGCGTTTGGTTGAGAGCAACGCCGACCGTGTAAATGCGATCGAGCGTGGAGAGACGGTTGTTGTTGGCGTGAACAAATATACCGCTTCTGAGCCATCGCCGCTTATGGGCGAAGACGGTGGGATTATGGTTGTCGATCCGGCCGTTGAGCAAGAACAGATTTCCCGGCTGCAAGACTGGCGCAGTGAACGTGATGGCGAAGCCGTTGCGGAAGCTCTGGCTGATCTGCGCCAAGCTGCGTCAGACGGAAAAAACGTCATGCCAGCCTCCATCGCTGCGGCGAAAGCAGGCGTGACCACAGGTGAATGGGCCGGTGTGATGCGCGCAGTCCATGGAGAATATCGTGGGCCCACGGGTGTTTCCGGTGCCGTTTCGAACAAGACGGAAGGGCTTGAGGATATTCGTGCAGCTGTTGATGCCGTTTCCGACAAGCTTGGGCGCCGCCTGAAATTCCTGGTAGGCAAACCGGGATTGGATGGGCATTCTAATGGTGCTGAGCAAATTGCATTCCGTGCGCGGGATTGCGGGATGGACATTTCTTACGAAGGCATTCGCCTGACCCCGTCCGAGATTGTCGCGGCCGCAAAGGCCGACAATGCCCATGTAATCGGGCTTTCCATCCTTTCAGGCAGCCATGTGCCGCTTATCAAGGATGTGATGGAACGGCTGCGCGCCGAGGGTCTGGATATCCCGGTGATGGTCGGGGGCATCATTCCAGACGAGGACCGTGCAACACTTTTGGGATATGGTGTTGCCCGGGTTTATACGCCGAAAGATTTCGAGTTAAATCGCATCATGATGGACATCGTGACGCTGGTTGACCCAACGGCAATCGCAGCAGAATAAGGGCTGCGGTACTTTCCGCCCAAAAAGGACATGTCTAAAAGTTTGCTTGCCATGGGTATGTTATTCCTGCCATGGGCCAATTGCACTCTGCCGAAAAAGAAGGAAGACCAAATGGCAAAAGCATTGGAAAAAATGAGCTTGCAAGAACTTGAAGCCCATCAAAAGGAAGTTGCCGCGACGATCAAGGGTTATGAGAAGAAGCGGCGATCTGAATGCCTGGCTGAATTGAAAGAGGTTGCCAAGAAACACGGCTTCTCTCTGGATGAGTTCACAGGTGGGAAAGCCAAGGGCGGGTCGAAGTCTAAAGGCGTGGCGAAATTTGCCAATCCTGCAGACAAATCGCAGACCTGGACCGGCCGGGGTCGTCAGCCCAATTGGGTGAAAGACGCTTTGGCGAAAGGCAAATCACTCGACAGCATGGCAATTTAAGGCTGGCGACAAAAGTGACAGAGAAAGGGCCGTCCCTTAGGGGGCGGCCTTTTGCGTGTGGTGGCTTTGCGCGGGCGTCCATGCAGGGTATCCCTGTGCGACTGCACGCAAAACTCAAGGAGCATAGCCATGACGGTTCATATTGGGGCACAACCCGGCGACATTGCTGAAACGGTTCTTATGCCGGGGGATCCGCTGCGCGCGAAGTGGGCGGCAGAGCGGTTTCTGGATGATCCGGTTTGCGTGAACGAAGTGCGTGGAATGCTGGGGTTCACGGGCACTTGGAAAGGCAACCGGGTGACGATCCATGGGTCGGGCATGGGGATGCCGAGCCTTTCGATCTACGCCAACGAGTTGATCAAGGACTACGGCGCCAAGACACTGATCCGCATCGGGTCCTGCGGGGCGATGCAGGCAAACGTGAAGCTGCGCGATGTGATCCTGGCGACCACGTCATCGACCCTGTCTACTCCGTCGAGCGGGTTTTTCCGGGAGTTGAATTTCGCACCAAGCGCAGATTTCGGGCTGCTTCACAAAGCGTTTCACGTGGCGGAAGCGCGCGAGATGCCGGTGCATGTGGGCGGCATTTATTCGTCAGATGTGTTCTACGACGAGCGCCCGGATTTGAACGAGCAAATGCAACGGCACGGCGTTCTTGCGGTGGAGATGGAAGCGGCAGAACTTTATACCCTGGCCGCACGCTATGGATGCCGCGCTCTGGCGGTGCTGACAGTCTCGGATCACTTGCTGACGGAAGAAGCTTTGCCGTCGGAAGACCGGCAATCGAGTTTCTCGGATATGGTGGAGATCGCGTTGGAAGCGGCCTTCGCATGAGGTCTTTGGCAGGGCATTCGGTTGGCCCCATCGGCCTTGGCTGCATGAGTTTCGGGGGAATTTACGGCGAGACTTCGGAAGCAGAGAGTTTCGCCTGCTTGCAGGCCGCGCTGGACCTGGGTGTCACGCATTGGGATGTCGCCGAAATCTACGGGGGCGGTGTATGTGAACGAGTCCTTGGACAATTCCTGAAAGACAGCGGTGCGCAGGTGACTCTAGCCACAAAGGCCGGGATCTACACGCAACCGGAACGGCATTTCAGTAACGCGGCAAGCGATTTGCGACGCTCGCTGGAAGGATCGCTGGAGCGGCTCGGGCGCAGCTCGGTCGAGTTGTTCTACGTTCATCGGCGCGAACATGCGCGGCCCGTGGAAGAGGTCGCGGAAACGCTGGCCGGTTTTGTGGAGGAAGGGTTGATCGGGGGGATCGGTTTTTCGGAGATCTCGCCGGCGACTCTGCGGCGCGCTCATGCGGTATGCCCTGTGGCTGCGGTGCAATCGGAATATTCCCTTTGGTCGCGCCAGCCTGAACTGGGCATGATTCAGGCCTGTGCTGAATTGGGCGTCACGTTCGTAGCATTCTCACCGTTGGGGCGGGGCGTGTTGAGCGACCATTTCCCAGGGCGAGAAGCGTTTCCTGATGGCGATTTCCGCAAGAAACAGCCAAGATTTATGGATCCAAACTACCCGGCGAATATGCAGGCGATTGAGGGGTTCAAGGCTTGGTGTGCGACGCGCGAATGGTCCACCGCTGCAGTAACTTTGGCTTGGGTTCTGGCGCAGGGGGAACATGTGATCCCGATCCCCGGCACACGGTCAGCAGGGCATTTGGCGGAGTTAGTCCAAGGGGCCGAGATCACCCTAACCGCCGACGATTTGGCTGAGATTGAACGCGTATTGCCAGTCGGATTTGCCCATGGCGCGCGCTATGCGCCTGAGCAATGGGCTGCGGTTGAGATCTACGGATAGCGGGCGTCGAAACCGGCCTCCCGTCCGGTTCCGACGCTGCTGTCTCCACCGCGCGCAGGCCCGTGTCCGCGCTGGTGGAGATGCACGCCCGGGACGTTCTCGGGCGCATTGGTGCCTCGGGTCAGAGAACCACGACATCCAGTGGCGGGAAGCCGTTGAAGCCGATCGAGGCGTAGGTCGTCGTGTAGGCGCCGCAGTTGCGGATCCAGATGCGATCGCCGGATTTGAGGCCGAGCGGAAGGGCCACGGGACGCTTTTCGTAGAGCACGTCAGCACTGTCGCACGAGGGGCCCGCTAGGATGCACGGACCCGTCGTCTCATGGTCGCGGTCGGTGGCGAATTGGTAGCGGATGGCTTCGTCCATCGTCTCGGCCAGGCCGGAGAACTTGCCGATATCCAAATAGACCCAGCGGTGCAGGTCGTCGGACGACTTACGCGAGACCAGAAGGACCTCGGCGGCGATCATGCCGGCCTCGGCCACCAGGCCACGGCCTGGCTCGGCCATGATGCGGGGGACATCGCCGAAGCGGGCATACACAAGCTCCATGACCTTTGCGGCGTAGGGCGTGGGGTGGGGAATGTCGTCACCATAGAAGGCCGGGAAACCGCCGCCGATATTCAGCAGGTCCAGGGCAAAACCCTGGTCCAGCGCCATTTTCCAGACCTGTGCGATGCCATCGAGCACCGGCGCCCACATGGCCGGATCGCGGGTTTGGGAGCCCACGTGGAACGACAGGCCAACGGGGCGCAGGCCCAATGCGCTGGCCTCGTGCATCAAGGCAATTGCATTGTCGCGTGTGGTGCCGAACTTGCGGGTCAGCGGCCAGTCTGCGCCGGACGCATCGACCAAAAGGCGGATGTAGACCTGCGCGCCGGGGGCGTGTTCCGCAATCTTTTCAAGCTCTTCCGATGCATCTGCCGCGAAGACATCGACGCCGACGGAATGGGCGAAGGCGATGTCGGACGGCTTCTTGACCGTGTTGCCGAAAGAGATGTGCGCGGGCGCGGCACCGGCATCGAGGCAAATCTGGATCTCGTGGCGCGATGCGGCGTCGAAGCCTGAGCCGAGCGCGACAAGGCGCTTCAGGATCTCGGGCTGTGGGTTTGCCTTCACGGCATAGTGGATGTGCGCGTGACCGAGGCCGGACTTCAGTGCCTGATATTGCTGCGCAACACGATCCACGTCGAGGATCAGCGTTGGGCGTTCGAAGCTATGCGCACGAGCATAGGTTTCAGCGCGGGATACAGATACGGATTGCGCGCCCGAAAGGGCGGTGAAAGTAGCGGTCATCACGTTCTCCAAGAGATCGAAAGCCCCCACTGAAGGGGCGTCTTGCGTTCAAAGGGAGACGTTACCGTCGCTACGTAACTGCGATGGTTATCCCGGGCCCCGAAGCGTTGGAGCAACCGACTTACCACCCGTGACAGAGGCGCGTGCGTTGGCGTCTATGCGGCGGCGTTTGAGGCAAAGGGTGAGTCGGATCAAGAGAAAATTTGCATGTGTCAGCGGATTTCTGCGAGATGCGATTGTCGGCAACGAATGGACACAAAGAATGGCGAATTTGAACAAGGTCGAACGTAGTTTGATCGAAGGGCGTGCGGCGCTGATTGTTGTGGATATTCAATCCTCTACCTTCATCGACGCAAGTGAAGTTCGGTCCATCGATAACATGCCGGGGTACCGGGATCGGATGGAAGCGGCGCGGGGTGCTATTGATGCGGCGCGCGAGTGTGGCATTCCCGTCATCTTCATTCAGGAAGTCCATCACCCCAGCGGCGTGGATTTTGGGCGAGAGCTGGACGGCGATGAGGATGTGCATTGCCTGGAGGACAATCCGAAAACGGCGCTGGCGGTGGAGCAGATGGATGTGCGCGCTGATGATATCGTAATCCGCAAGCGGCGGTATTCGGCGTTCTTTGGCACGGATTTCGAGATATATCTCAAGGGGTTGAAGATCGACACGTTGATCCTTGTCGGCGGACTAACCGACGTTTGTGTGCACTATACCTTTGTCGATGGGCACCAGAGCGACTATTTCTGCCGGGTGATCGAGGATTGCGTGGCTGGGTCGAGCGTGGAGGCCCATGAGGCAGCTTTGCGGGCGATGGAATACCTGCAAACGGGTGCGGTGCGGTCGCTGTCAGAGGTGCAGGCGGCGATGCGCGAACAGTGACCATCTGGTCGCAAATGCGTTCATCTGGTCAGAGTTTTCGGAAAAAAAGCGTCCAGATGGTCACAGTTTGATCTGGGCATTGGGCGACCACTGTTACTCACGAACTTTGATATGAGACTAACGGCCGTGGGTGCGGTCGTAGGGGTTTGCGGGCGACGATTGATGCGCGGCGGTTTGGGCCGTGTCGAAGACCTCGACCTTGAGCGGATAGCACGGCGTCACATCTGACGAATGCTCGGCCCCGCAATCGCCGCCCGGGCAGGCGGAGAGGGCGCCGAGGAGGTCGATCTCGGCCCTGAATTCGAGCCTGTCGCCGGGACGGACGGGGGAGGCCTTCATGAAGTACTGACCCGTGTCGCGGGTGAAGCCGGTGCACATGAAGACGTTGAGGACATCATGTACAAGAAGTTCGGCCTCGTGCAGCGGCAGGCCGGTCTCGTCCGCGAGCGCGCGGGTGAGGTTGGAATGGCAACAGTGGTGATACTGGTCGCCCGAGTTCAGGAGGGCGTTGGTGTAGGGGTCGCAGCGGGTGCCGATGACATCGTGTACCGCGCCGCCGTATTCGTCGATGCCGTACCAGTCGAGGCTGTCATGGGTGACCGTCGCCATGGCGCGCAGGTGGGGCAGGTTGGACCAGAGCACATCGCCGGTGGTGACGTGGGTGCCGTGGAGCGCGCGGGTCTTGCCGGAGAAGAAGCGCTCCGACAGGTTATTCGCGTTCCAGAGGTTCAGGTCGCCGACCTGGGGCCCGTCGACGGAGGTGATGCGGATGGTCTGGCCTGCACGGGCACGGAACGTGGCGGCTTCGCGCGGTCGGGCGATGGATGTGGCGACCGGGCCCGTTGGTGTGGCGGGGCCCAGGCTCGAGGGTTGGGGCAGCGTTTCGGGCGGGTAGCAGACGACCGGCGCGATGGCGCGGCGGGCTTCCGCATCGGCGGGCGGTGTGGATTGCTTGGGGCGGCGGTTGGGCATGGCGGTGATCCGGGCATGGTGGGTTTCACGCACCCTACGGGGTTCGTGCAGAGATGCGAAAGATCGAAAAAAATGGCCCCGAGGTAAGGACAAACCTCGGGGCCAGTGGGCAGAAGATATGGGGCACGCGCCTGCCGCTTAGGAGCTTCGTCACGCGCTTCGGGTTTCAATCGTATCGCGTATTCGCTGCCTCTCCCTTCGGTCGAACGCGAAACGCGATGAACGTTTGGATGGAAACCCGAAACTCTTTAGGGAGACGCGGGGAGCTCGGGCGGCGCCTGTGGGGCGTCTTGTGCCTGGGTCTTCTGCTGGGGACGCGGTGGACTCTGGGGGTGGCCGTGGCGCGGGGTGCCGAAGATCGTCTTCGACGGGTCCCGGGGAGGGCTGTACCAATCCTCGTTCCGGGTCATGTACATCGTCAGAGCCAGGGCGAAGAAGGCGAGGGTGGAGCCTGCGAGAAGCGCGTAGTCGGCCGATTGCAGGATCAGGTAGAGGACCGCGTAGGTGATCGCGAGCATGAGGCCAAGGATCAGCGTGCGGATGCCGAGTTTGAGGCCCACGAGGCCGAAGAGGGTCAAGAGCGCAGTCGTGGCACCGGAGGAGAGCAGATAGGCCGCGCCAAAGCCGATTTGTTCGGCGTAGGAGACCATGAGAAGCACGAAGGTCGACTGCGCGAGGCCGATGAGGATGTATTGCACCGGATGGGTCGGGCGTTTGGTGGCCCCTTCGATCAGCAGGACGGTCAGGAAGGTCAGCGCCACGAACAAGATACCGTAGCGGGCGGCGCGGTAGGCCTTTTGGTAGAAATCGTTGGGTTGGAAATACTGCACACCGAATGCGGATTGTTGCCGGGCGGTGGCGTCATGGTCCTGCCGCGAGGCTTGCGGGAGGGGACGTGCGAGGTGGGGGATGTCCCATGTGGCGGTGAAGCCATCCTCCGTGATCTCACGCGTGTTGGGCAGAAAGGCTCCGGTGAAGCTCGGGTGAGGCCAGTCGGAGGTGATCGTCACGGTGGATTGTCGGCCCATCGGTGTGGCGCGCAGCGTATCGGCGCCGTTGAAGCCGAGGGTGAGCGTGTAGCCGTCATGCCCCCGGGGATCGCCGAGGGCGGCAATGACGCCCGCTTGGCCATCGGCGCGGGGTTCCAGTTGGATCGTGTCGGTGCCGGTCTGAAGGTCCGCCACGCCGCGCAGCGCGCGGTTGTCGGAAACGGTGAGGCGGAGGGATGCCTCAGACCATAGGATTTCCTCGTTGGAGCGGATCAGGTCTTCGGCCGCGTCGAGGTCGTAGGTCAGGCCCATGGTTGCAAGCGCCTGGAAGACGGGCACATCGAAGAGGCCGCGGGAACGGATCTCGGTCTCGGTAGACAGGTCGAGGGTGAAGTCCTCAGGCAGCAGGAAGATGGCGTCGGTGCGCCGGATGCGGGGGACCTGGCGGGTTTCCTCGGTTTCCTCGCCGGTTTCGGGGTCTGTGACGGTGAAGGTCTCGTTGACCTGGAAGGTGCCTTGGACCGGCAGGATCAGGACGGGGCCCGAGAGAAGCTGTTCGCCGCCCCATTCGCGGCCAATGTCACGGATGGTTTGTTGGGCGAGGTAATCGCGTTCCTCGACCACGAGGGAGACGAAGAAGGTGGGGATGAACATCAAGACGGCGAGGAGGCCGACGATCAGAAAACGGGTGCCGAGGGAGCGCATGTATGGGTCCTTGGTTGGGGCAGTCTGGGGCCGACCCTAGGGACACTGACGCGCGGGCGTGTGCAGGTCTTGTGCAGGTTTTCAGGTCTTTACATTGGGATATTGTGGGCGGGCGGTGGTCTGGCCCGTGGCCGGAACGGAGGCGCTGCCTCCCCGGCGCTTTTTCTTAGGAAAAAGATCGCCTGTCTGCTGAGTTGTATGGCCCGGATAAGGGGCAGGGCGTTAGAGCGTTTCGCCTAAGGTCTTGCCTGAGAAGATGCAGCCGCCGAGGAAGGTGCCTTCCAGCGCGTTGTTGCCGTGGTAGCCGCCGCCGCCGAAGCCTGCGACTTCGCCTGCTGCAAAGAGGCCGCGGAGGGGCGAGCCGTCGGGGCGGAGACATTGGCCGGAGAGGTCGGTGTGCAGGCCGCCGAGCGATTTGCGGGTGATGATGTTGAGGCGCACGGCGATGAGGGGGCCGTGGGCGGGGTCGAGGATCTTGTGCGGCTTTGCGGCGCGTATCAGCTTGTCGCCGATATATTTGCGGGTGGCGCGGATCGCGTTGATCTGCGCGTCCTTGGATACCTTGTTGGTGAGCTGGGCATCACGCGCCTCGATCTGGGCGCGGATTTTGGCCGGGTCGAGGGGGGCCTGGGGGGTGATCTTGTTCATGCCCGCGATGAGGGTGTCGAGGTCGGTGGCGACGACGAAATCCTCACCCTTTTCCTTGAAGGCTTCGACGGCGGCGGTGGCGCCTTTACCCAGGCGTTCCTTGAGGACGGCGCGCCATTTGGCGGAGGTGAGGTCTGGGTTTTGTTCCGAGCCGGAGAGCGCGAATTCCTTTTCGATGATGCTTTGCGTCAGGATGAACCAGCTGTGGTCGTGGCCAGTTTGCAGGATGCGTTTGAGGGTACTTGTCGTATCGTGGCCGGGGAAACAGGGGGCCTCCATCCGGGTGCCTTCGGCGTCGAACCACATCGACGAGGGGCCGGGCAGGATACGGATGCCGTGGTTGGGCCAGATGGGATCGTAGTTCCGGAGGCCTTCGGTGTAGTGCCACATGCGGTCTTCGTTGATCGCGCCCGCGCCCTGGGCTTTGGCTTGGCTCGCCATCTGGCCGTCGACGTAGTCGGGCACGCCGGAGATCATGTGGATGGGAGGAGGGCCGAGGCGGTCGGTGGGCCAATGTTCGCGGACGAGGTCGTGGTTACCGCCGATGCCGCCGGTGGTGATGGCAGTCGTTTCAGAGCGAAGGCTGAATTGGCCAGTGACGGTGCGGTTTGTGCTTTGGCCCCGTTCGGCGGGGTCGTCGGCGAGAGTTTCTCCTTCGACACCTTTTACAATGCCGCCTTCGATAATGAGCGACGTGACGCGGTGGCGGAAGTGTAGGGTGATGTTGGGGTGTGCTTGGACCCGTTCGGCGTAGGGTTTCACGACGCCGGTGCCCGTGCCCCATGTGACGTGGAAGCGGGGGATGGAGTTGCCGTGGCCATCCGCGTGGCCGCCGCCGCGTTCGGCCCATCCGACGACGGGGAACCAGCGCAGGCCTAGGTTGTGGAGGTAGTCGCGCATCGGGCCTGCGGCGAAGTCAAGATAGGCCTCGGCCCAGGCCTTTGGCATGGCATCCTCGGGGCGGTCGAATTGGGCGGAGCCGAACCAGTCGGAGGCTGCCAGATCGCGGCTGTCGCGCAGGCCAAGGCGGCGTTGTTCGGGGGTGTCGACCATGAAGAGGCCACCCAGGCTCCACCACGCCTGACCGCCAAGCGATTGCGGGCCTTCCATGTCGAGAAGAGCGACTTTGCGGCCGCGCTCAGCCGCGTGGTGGGCGGCGACCAGACCGGACAGGCCCGCCCCGATGATGATCGTGTCGTAGGTCATAGTTGCGAGGCTACTGCCTAGAACATTTGGACGTCCATGGCCCATTTCGTTGGGTCATCGGAGGCACGGGCAAGGAACAGGCTGTCGGCACCCCAACCGGATTTGGGCTCTGCGCTGATTTGCAGGACATACTCGAAAGTGTGGGGTGTCTTGCGATAATCCCACCATGGCTCGGACTGGATCGTCGCGGGCCAGCCGCCGAGTTTCGAGGTCTCGACGCCTTTGGCCCAATCGTAGGCGTAGATGTCGTTGGCCTTGCGGTCGATCTCGAGTGGGGCGACGTCGTGGTTCGCATAGTCCGGCGCGGGAGCTGGCCAGGAAAGCTCAAACGGTTTGAGCGCGTGTTCGAGATCGGGGGTGGGGACCAAGGAAAGGTCGTCGAGCGACCTGAACGCGCGGATGACGGCGGGGACGTCTGGTGTGGGATTGGCGCTGTCGAGGATGTGGGTGTGTGGGTCGAACCTGCCTGATGCGACGAAGATCTGGAGCATGGCGAGGTCGGCGAGACGTTCGGGGACCAGATCGGGCTCAGACAGGTTGATCTGGCAAAGTGGGATCATGGGTTTGCCGTCGCAGGTGGGCCATTCGCTACCGGGCGTGGCGACGCGGACACCGCCGAAGACGGAAGCGGTCGGGCTATCTGTTGGACGGAAGCCGCCAACGGTGAAGGGCTGACAGGTGCGTTCGAGGGCTGCCTTCAGCGCGGCTTCGCTGAGCATCGGGCCGGTCGGTTCCGTGGCGATGTCGGGCGACCTCTCGCGCCAGAGGTTGCGGCGCAGCTTGTTCCAGAGATCGGACATGGTGAATTTCCTTGAGGCCTGTAGCGCTCTAGAGCCTAGGCCACGGCAAGGTGCCCGGCCAGACCTAGTGCGAAGCCGAAAACAGCCCCAAGGGCGGGGCGGGTCGATGTTTTGAGCTGAGCTTGGGGGGCGATGTCTTGGAACAGCAGGTAGAGGATACCGCCGCCGGCAACTGCGAGGATTGAGCCGAGAAGTAGATGGACCTCTGCGAGAATATCGCGACCGATCCACGCGCAGATGGGGCCGAGGGGAACCGTCAGGGCGAACAGGAGCCAGAGGCGCGTCTTGGGGATGGTGTGAGCGCGTTCCATCTCGCGCCAGGCGGAGAAACCTTCGGGGACGTTTTGCAGGAAGATGAGGCCCGCTGTCAGCAGTGCAGCGCCGGGGTCGATCATAAGGATCGCGCCCAAAGCCAGCGCTTCGGGCAGGTAATCGAGAAGCATGGCCATAAACATGGAGCCTGCGCCGCCGCGCTTTTCCAATGCGCCGTCGATGAGGCGGAAGAGGAGGCCGCCAGCGATGAAAAGCAAAACCGTCAGGGCGGCTGGCAGGCGGTGGGCCGCCTCGGGCACCAAAACGAAGCAGATCGCGGAAGCCAGAGCGCCGCCGCCGAAAGCCATGACTCCATGGCGGTATTCCTCGGAGCTCCACCCCGGAAGAAAGGTTGGCACGCGCGACAGGGCCGCACCTATGGGGATCGAGAGACCCGCAAGAGTTGCAAGCAAAAGGCCGCCGGGAAGGGTTTCGAGAAATGCGAGCATCTTGCAGACGTTAGGAGCAATGACGGCGCGGTGCCAGTGAAGGGTACGTTTATCGGAATGGATCGTTGAAGGGTGGGCAATTGGGAGTTGATGCCACAGCCCCATCGACGCCCAACGACGGACGTGTAGCAGTTTTTTAGACCTGTGGAGCAGGTGGCTGCCATTGCTATCAGCGCAGCTCGGGATCGTCTTTGGCGAATGACCGTGCGGCCATCTGCCGTTGCGAGTAGCATGTCGGGAAAGGGCGTTTTCCAAGCGGAGATTGAGCATGAAGCAGGGCGTGGAATTCGTCGCGGCACGTAACCGGTCGGGGCCGCCGGAGCGATTGGGACATCGCTATGACCGCGAGCGTTTCTTGCCCGATCCGGGCAACACGGTGGTGTGCCATCTGGATCTGGATGCGCCCGGGGGTAAGGCTGTTCTTGCGGCGCGAGAGGCGATGATGGCGCTGCCGGGGGCAGACCGGTTTCTGTTCACACCGGTTGAGAGCCTGCACATGACCCTTTTCGAAGGGGTTTTGGACAATAGGCGAGTTGCGGACGCATGGCCTGAATGGATGGGTCCGGATGCGCCGGTCGCGGATGTGACGGACAGCATGCTTGGGCGATTGGAACAATTCGAAAGCCTCGGTCCGTTTGATGTGATGGTGGTGCAAGTACGGCCTGGCGGGATGCAGCTGGCGGGCGCGACAGATGCGGATGAGGCGCTGATGCGCAGGTGGCGCGAGGCGTTGGCCGAAGCGTTCGGTTATCGGCAGGCGGAGCATGACCGCTACGCCTTCCACATGACGTTTGCCTATGCATTGGATTGGCTGCCGGATGCGCTGGTGCCGGTCTGGGAAGAAGGGCTGGCGCAGATCGAGGCGGACTTGGTGGCAGCCGCACCGGTGCTACCCCTCAGCCCGCCCGCGTTCTGCCAATTCGCCGACATGACACGCTTCGACGAATTGAAAGTGTTGGCCTGAGCCTTTCACAGCACGAGTTCGTTGTCTTCTTCCTCGGCCCGGCTTTCATCGCGAGACGCCAAGGCAATGCCGAAAGTCAGTATTCCGATCCGGCCTGCCGTCATCAGGATGATGATCAGCAGTTTGCCTAATTCGCTCAATTCGCCGGTAAGCCCCATGCTGAGCCCGACTGTGCCCATGGCCGAGAAGACTTCGAACAGCACATGCTCGAATGTAGCCCCGGGTTCGGTCAGGAACAGAAGAAACGCGGCGATGGTCGCGAGGCAGATGTAGTAGCTGAAGGCCGCGGTCGCGTTTTGCAACTGACCCAAGGGTATCTGACGTTTGAAGAACCGAATGCGGTCGCGGCCCTTGAGTGTGGATCGGACAAGGCCAACAAGTGCAGCGAAGGACGTGGTCTTGAGCCCCCCACCGGTGCCTGCCGGTGACGCCCCGATAATCATCAGGAAAAACAGAACAAGCAGGATCGAGGCCGACAGCCCGGAGATTGGCAAGGTGTTGAAGCCGACGGTCGTGGAGGCGGTCATCACCTGGAAAAACGAGGCGAGCAATCGGTCGGTCGGGTCAAGCGATTGCACGCTGGGCTCGATCACGAAGAACAGCGCAGTGCCGACCAACAGGAACAGCATTGTCATCCGTACGATGATCTTGGTGGTGAAGCCCAGATGACTGGTCTTGCCGGTCAGGGTGCGCGAGACGTCGAGCACGATGAGAAAGCCCATTGCGCCGAGGATGCTGAGGGCGGAGATCACAAGATTAACGCCGACATCGCTGCTGAACGCCTCGAAGCTTGTGGAATTGAGGCTGAAGCCCGCTGTGCAGAAAGCCGAGATGGAATGGAAGATCGCGCTCCAGACCGGGTTTTCGACACCGGAGGCGGCAAACATCAGGTAAAGCGCGACCGCGCCGATGGTCTCGCAAATCAGTGTGAACACGACGACGGATTTCACGAACTGCTTTGGTTTGATCGTCTCGGGCAGGTTGAAGGCGCGCTGGGTTGCCTGCTCTCTCAGGCGCCCGAGATTGTTGGAGACGGACAGCACGATGAACGAGCCGAGGGTCATATAGCCAAGACCGCCGATCTGGATCAGCAGCAGGATGATGATCTGGCCGAAGAACGTATAGCTTGTGCCGGGATCGACCGTGACAAGGCCCGTGGTCGAGACAGCGGACGTGGCAATGAAGAGGTTGTCGATGGCGTCGAGATCGACGGCCTGTGCAATGGGCAGGCTCAGGAGCAGCCATCCGATGATGATGTAGCTGCTGTACCCCAAAAGCAAAAGCTTGGCCGGGCTGAGCCGCAGGATCGCGAAGCGGGCGCTTGCCTGGGTTCGCCGCATGTCGCGTGACCAGCCATCAGAGCTGTCTTGTTCAGGCATGGTGCGTCACCCGTTGCAATGCTTGGGAACGCGCGGGACAGCGTCCGGTTCCCGAAAACCGGAAATATGGTGCGACCCTTGCCTGTTACAACTGCCGCTCCACCATCATCTTCTTGATCGACGCAATCGCCGCTGCAGGGTTCAGGCCCTTGGGGCAGGTCTTGGTGCAGTTCATGATCGTGTGGCAGCGGTAGAGCTTGAAGGGATCTTCCAGCTCATCCAGACGCTCGCCGGTTGCCTCATCCCGGCTGTCGATGATCCAGCGATAGGCGTGCAGGAGGGCTGCTGGCCCAAGGTAGCGGTCGCCGTTCCACCAGTAGGACGGGCAGGAGGTGGAGCAGGATGCGCACATGACGCATTCATAAAGTCCGTCGAGCTTCTTGCGATCCTCAATGGACTGACGCCATTCCTTTTCGGGGCGTTTCGTTTTGGTCTCCAGCCACGGCATGATCGAAGCGTGCTGGGCGTAGAAATGTGTGAGGTCGGGGATCAGGTCCTTCACGACGGGCATGTGGGGCAGGGGGTAGATCTTCACGTCGCCCTTCACCTCGTCATGGCCATAGATGCAGGCCAGCGTGTTGATGCCGTCGATGTTCATCGCGCAGGACCCGCAGATACCTTCGCGGCAGGAGCGGCGGAAGGTCAGTGTCGGATCGATTTCGTTCTTGATCTTGATCAGCGCGTCCAGAACCATCGGACCGCAGGTGTCCATGTCGACGAAATAGGTGTCGACGGACGGGTTTTCGCCATCGTCGGGGTTCCAGCGGTAGATCTGGAACTTGCGCACGTTGGTTGCACCCTCGGGTTTGGGCCAGGTCTTGCCCGTGCGGATGCGGGAATTCTTCGGAAGGGCGAGTTCAACCATATCAGTTCTCCACTCGGGTCGTTCGGGTGCGGGGGATGCGTGTCATTGCAGCAGCCCCTGAAGAATGCTCTGCCCACCGCCAACCAAGGGACCAAGCGCGCCAGAGGCGGTGCATTGGATGGTGGAGGGGCGGGACAGGATGTTGCCAACCGTGTCTGAGGCGGCTTGCGTGTTGCCGAGCGCGATGCCACCCGCAATCGTGATGATCTCCTGGGCGGAGGCGTTGTTGATGACGCAATCGGTTACGAGGGTTGCATCGACGCCGGGGAAGCGACGCTCAACCTCTTGGTTCACGTAAGTGCGGGCCTGATCACGCGCGAATTGGTCGGCGGGCCCTTGCAGGTTGCCGACGCAGGCGGAGAGCGTGAGCAGGGCTATGATGGCGAGCGCCCTCATTCCATCGCCTCGGCCACGCAAAGGACGGCTTGCGCATAGTCCGTCATTGCGGCGGCCGCGTCTTGTTGTGCCTCCAGATCTTCTGCTGCGACGAAGGCCTCTGCCTCAGCGTCAGTCATGCGGCTGACGAAGCACTCGGCGATCTGTTCAGACAGGTCTTGCGAGAAACCTTCAGCCACCGTGTTGGTGACCATGATTTCAGCGGCCTGCTCCTGCGGGGTTTGAGCAAAGGCAGGCGCTGCGAAGACGAGGGCAGCGAAAATGGCGAGGCGACGCATCAATAGACCCGCGCCTTCGGCTTGATCTTGTCGAGGTCGATGCCGCCTTCGTTGTGGCCCATCAGAGGGTTGAGGTGGACGGGGCGGTATTCGAGGCCGACCTTGTTGCCATCCACGCGGCTGATCGTGTGGACGCGCCAGTCGTTGTCGTCGCGATCCGGGTAATCCTCATGCGCGTGGGCACCGCGGGATTCCTTGCGCGCCTCGGCGCCTGCGATGGTGGCCAGAGCGTTGGGCATGAGATTGCCCAGTTCCAGCGTCTCCATCAGGTCGGAGTTCCAGATCAGGGAGCGGTCGGTGACGGCGATGTCGTCGAGTTTGCCGGCAACGCTGGTCATCTTTTCCAGCCCTTCGGCCAGCGTCTTGTCCGTGCGGAAGACGGCAGCGTCGGCCTGCATCGTCTTCTGCATCTCGAGGCGCAGCTCGGCGGTGGGCGTGCCACCGTCGGCGTAGCGGACCGCATCGAAGCGGCTGAGCGCTTTATCGATGGAGGCTTGGCTGGCTTTCGGAGTGGCCGAGTTCGGGTCCACTTTCTCACCTGCCTTGATCGCGGCCGCGCGGCCGAAGACGACGAGATCGATGAGGCTGTTGGAACCGAGACGGTTCGCGCCGTGCACGGAGGCACAGCCCGCTTCACCCACGGCCATAAGACCGGGCACGATGGCGTCGGGGTCTTTCTTGGTCGGGTTCAGGACTTCGCCCCAGTAGTTCGTAGGGATGCCGCCCATGTTGTAGTGGACGGTAGGCAGCACCGGGATCGGCTCCTTGGTGAGGTCGACGCCTGCGAAGATGCGCGCGGACTCACTGATGCCTGGCAGGCGTTCGGCCAGCGTTTCTGGCGGCAAGTGGTTGAGGTGCAGGTGGATGTGATCGCCATCCGGGCCCACGCCACGGCCTTCGCGGATTTCCATGGTCATGCAGCGCGAAACCACGTCGCGGGAGGCAAGGTCTTTGTAAGTGGGCGCGTAGCGTTCCATGAACCGCTCGCCCTCAGAGTTGGTCAGGTAACCGCCTTCGCCGCGTGCGCCCTCAGTGATCAGGCAGCCTGAGCCGTAGATGCCCGTGGGGTGGAATTGCACGAATTCCATGTCCTGAAGCGGAAGACCTGCCCGCGCAACCATGCCGCCGCCGTCACCGGTGCAAGTGTGCGCAGAGGTGGCGGAGAAATAGGCGCGCCCATAGCCGCCGGTGGCCAGCACTGTCATCTTGGCGTGGAAGACGTGCATCGTGCCGTCGTCGAGTTTCCAGGCCACGACACCGACACACTGGCCGTCGTCATCCATCAGAAGGTCGGTGGCGAAGTATTCGATGTAGAATTCCGCGTCGTTCTTGAGCGACTGGCCATAGAGCGTGTGCAGGATCGCGTGGCCGGTCCGGTCGGCGGCGGCACATGTCCGCTGCACCGGGGGGCCTTCGCCGAATTCAGTGGTGTGGCCGCCGAAGGGGCGCTGGTAGATCGTGCCATCCTCGGTGCGGGAGAACGGAACGCCGTAGTGTTCCAGCTCATAAACGGCCTTGGGCGCCTCGCGGGCGAGGTATTCCATCGCATCCGTGTCACCGAGCCAATCGGAGCCTTTGACGGTGTCGTACATGTGCCAGTGCCAATGGTCTGGCCCCATGTTGCCGAGCGATGCCGCGATGCCGCCTTGCGCTGCCACGGTGTGCGAGCGCGTCGGGAACACCTTGGAGACACAGGCGGTCTTGAGGCCCTGTTCGGCCATGCCAAGCGTTGCGCGAAGCCCGGAACCGCCTGCCCCTACAACGACAACGTCATAGGTGTGGTGGGTCACATCATAGGCCGGGGAAACGGTATCTTTCATC
The DNA here is from genome assembly GCA_947500415.1 of uncultured Roseicyclus sp. GTDB lineage: Bacteria > Pseudomonadota > Alphaproteobacteria > Rhodobacterales > Rhodobacteraceae > Gymnodinialimonas. The sequence continues at coordinate 364,940 of CANMRT010000003.1, read as the reverse complement.
TGAAATGCCTCTCAGAGAGCGATTTGAACAAGCGCCACAAGGCCGCCGAGGGCGATGCCGTAGCACAGGATCGTGGTGACGATGATCGCGATCTTGCGCGACAGACCACGGATGTAATCTTCGATCAGGGTTTGCATACCCAAACGCAGGTGATGGCTGCCTACAATGAGATAGGCCGCAACAATGAGCGCGGGAATGGGGCGCGACAGTGTGGCCACTACATCGGCGTGATCAGAGCCAAGGGCCGAGCCGATGATCCCGAGGAAAAAGGGTGTGAGAACCAGCAGCGCGACGGATGTGACCGTCATGGTCCAGTGATGGCCAGTGCCGGAGCGGGCCGCACCAAGGCCAGTGACGCGTTTGCGGTCGGTTACGAATGCCATGTGTCTGCCCCCGCTCAGATCGCGATGAGTGTCAGGAAGGTGAGCGCGACGGAGCCGATCAACATGCCCCAACCCATCTTGTCGGACGTGTCGACATCGAGGCCATAGCCCGCGTCCCAGATCAGGTGCCGCACGCCGCCAAGCGCGTGATACCAAAGGCCAAGAACGCTAAGGGTCATGACGATATCGCCGAAGAAGCTGGTGATGATGCCGTCGATCGTGGCGAAATACTCAGGCCCCGATGCGGCGGCCATCATCCACCACACGACCAGGATTGCCGAGATCAGCATCGCGTTGCCCGTGACCCGAACAAGGATCGACGTCATGGAATTCAGCTGCGGTCGATAAATCGACAGATGCGGTGAAAGCGGGCGGTTGCCGCGGTTCACGTCGGCCATGGCTGGAGTCCCCCTAGGGTTGAGCGCTTGGGTATGGCTGGTGCCGGTCGTTACATTATCAATAGCAAGTTTCAGCGCGCTGTCACGGGGCGGGCTGTTGAAAATACGGTGAATATTGGGGCTTAACGCCGCAGAATGGCCGAGTGTGATCACACGAACAGATAGTGTGATCACAAACTGTGGCTACCGAGGCATGAAGGCCCAGTAGTCCAAATCCAGCAGAACCTGCGGCAGGTATTTGCCATCCTCGCCGCGGAGGTCGCCGGCTTTGCCCTTTGTCGCCACAAGGCGCAGGCGCAGGGCGCCAACGTGGGTGTTTGCCGTCTCTGCCATGTCCAAAACCTCCGACCAAGCATAGATCGTATCGCCTGCCATTGCCGGGTTGGCATGGGCGCCTGCATTGATACCTGCGAGCAGCTGCGCGTTGGCAAGGCCATTGAACGACAGGGCGCGGGCCATGGAGATGATGTGTCCGCCGTAAATCAGGCGATTGCCGTCGGGGCGGGCGGAGACGTCAAAATGCACCTTGGCGGTGTTCTGCCACAGGCGTGTGGCCATCATATGCTCTGGGTCCGTGAGGGTGACACCATCGACATGGTCGATGATCTCACCCACCGCATAATCGCCCCAACGATGCGGCTCCCCTGCGGCGGCAAAGTCGTAGTTAGACCAATCGAGCGTTTCGGGAACGTGGAGATCGTCAGAAAGCACAGCACTGGCGAGGTCTGGCACAACGGGAGCAGGGGCGGGAGCGGTGCCGTCGCGTTTGCGGACCATCACCCAGCGGACGTATTCCAGCACCGGCACATCAAAGTTTTTGAACCCGCGTGTGCGGACCCAAACAATGCCAGTCTTTCCGTTGGAGTTTTCCTTGAGCCCTATGACTTCGGAGATCGAGTGGATCGTATCGCCGCTTTCGACCCGGGCCAGAAACCTACCTTCGGCATAGCCCAGGTTGGCGACCGCATTGAGAGAGATATCAGGAACGGTTTTCCCGAACACCGCGTGGAACGTGATCAGGTCGTCCATGACTGGATTGCGCAAAGCGCTGCCCGGTGACGCAAAATCCCACGAGCTTTGCAGCGCGAACCGTGGGCCGTAGAGCGCTTGATACATTGCCACATCGCCGTCATGCAGCGTGCGCGGAATCGCGTGTTTGAGGATCTGACCGACGTGGTAATCCTCAAAGAAAAAGCCGGGATTGGTCTTGGACGTGCTCATTGTTGGCCAAGCTTCATGTCTGGCGTGTAGGGCGCATCGATGTCTTTGGTTACGGCCTGCCCGCACCGGACCACGCCGCGCGCGGCGTCGAATGTCATGGTCGGGTCGCCGTGAAGCACCCAGCCTTTTGACAATGCCTCGGACACCTTGTGGCAGAAGGCCGAAGTGTCATCTTCGGTCAGCAAACGGTAGATCTTCATCTGTTATCCCCAAGGCGTTACGCCGAGCCAATAGTGGATGCCCATGACCACTGCCGCCACGACAAGCGTGGCGACAACGGCCGTGACTTCCTTCTTGACGGGGACGGGATGCGGCGGCTCCCATGGGACCCCCGCGCGTTTCAGGATGATGACCTGAGCAACCGCCCAAGCCAGCAGTCCGCCAAACAAAACGAATGATGCCAGGTCACCGTTTACCAGCAGATGTGCGAAGGCCCAAATCTTGAAGGCGGTCAGCTGCGGGTTTTTGATCTTGCGGGTGATGCGTGTCTTCGCACCGGAAGAGGCGAAGAGGTAAAACGCGAACACCATCAACAGGTTGTTGATACCGACCAGAGCTGAAGAGCGGCCCCACCAGATCGGTCCATCCGCGTTTCTGTAGCCGATGACCATCAGGACGATCGACACGACCAGCAGACCTGCGACGATGCCTTTGCCTGCGTCACCAAAACGCTCGCGCGACGCTGGGGCCATGCGTTTCCACAGGTGCGCGCCCCACCACAGGGCGACACCGGCGATCAGAAGAACCCAACCCATTATGCGGCCTCGCTTGTGGCTATTGCATCCGCCTTGGCCAGGGTGGCGCGGGCGGTGGCGACGTGCAGGTTTTCGACGATCTTGCCATCAACAACGGCGACCCCTTCGCCCCTTGCTTCGGCTTGCTCAAAGGCCTCGATCTGGCGGCGGGCGAGGTCGATTTCCTCGGGGCTTGGGGCGAAGACGGCGTTGGCAGTGGCGACTTGCGCCGGGTGGATCAGGGTTTTGCCGTCGAAACCGAAATCGCGGCCCTGTGCGCATTCCTGCGCGAGACCTTCTTCGTCGCGGAACGCATTGTAGACGCCATCAATACACGCGAGGCCATGGGCGCGGGCGGCGAGAAGGCAGATTTGCAGCGACGTCACCATCGCCTCACGCGTTCGGGCGCCGAGGTCTTTGGCAAGGTCATTGGTGCCCATCACAAACCCGGCCATGCGGGGTGCCGCGGCAATTTCAGCGGCATTGAGGATGCCTTCTGGTGTTTCCATCATCGCCCAGATTTCGGTGTCTGCCGTGTCAGGGTTGGCGTCGAGCAACGCTGCAAGCGCCTCGATATCCTGCGCGCTGTTCACTTTGGGCAGAAGGATCGCCTGGGGTTTGGCTGAGGCGATCATGGCGAGGTCATCGGCGCCCCAATCGGTATCAATGCCATTGATCCGCACAATTTGTGCACGGGTTCCAAAACCGCCTTCGATAAGCGTGTCACGTAGAAGTGCGCGTGCGTTGGCCTTTTCCTCAACCGCCACGGCATCTTCCAGATCGAAGATAATCGCGTCCACGGGAAGTGATTTCGCCTTTTCCAGCGCGCGGGCGCGCGAGGCCGGGATGTAGAGAACGGAGCGGTAAGGGCGGATCATGGCGAGGTGGATTCCTTGCTGTCGTTTCCCTTGAGGGACCACATTCATGCTGCAAGCGCAAGTCTCTTGCTGCACTGCGGAATGTTGCGCAACAATATTACGCGCAAAAAACCCAATGGATCAGTGCCGGCCCAGAATTTGCAGCGTAGTTCACGTGACATTAACCTTTTTCTGGTCATCTTGGTGCAGCAGGGGCCCAAAGAGCCCCGGAAATTCGGAGGTCGTTCCAAAAGGAACTGGGCGCCGAATTGCATTTTCTTCGGTTTGCATGACGTCGCGCCCCAAAGAATGGGACTGACGACATGATGAACAGAATCGCATCCTTGGCCATTGTCGGCCTCGCCATTTTCGCCACCAATCCGGCATCTGCGCAAAATATGCTCTGTGGTCAGCGCGAGATGGTCGTGAATGAATTGACCGGCCGCTACGGAGAGCAAGTTCGCGGCATGGGGCTGGCACACCAAAATCGCATCGTCGAGGTCTATGTTTCAGAGGAAACAGGCACTTGGACGATCACGGTGACCTCGCCAAATGGCACAACATGCCTGATGGCGGCGGGCCAGCATTTCTCAACCATGGAGCCCCAGCCAGGCGGTGAAGACCTCTGATCGCATGGGATTGAGGCCATCCGCCGCGCATGCCGCCCTTGCGCGCGCGGCGGGCTGGGGCTACCCCTCCGCCCGACCAATCCACCGGACCGAGGACCAGAGACATGGCCAGACCCAAGATTGCGCTTATCGGCGCGGGACAGATCGGCGGCACGCTCGCCCACCTTGCGGCATTGAAAGAATTGGGGGACGTGATCCTCTTCGACATCGCCGAAGGTGTTCCGCAGGGCAAAGCGCTCGACATTGCCGAATCCGGCCCTTCCGAGAAGTTTGACGCCAAGCTGAAAGGCACCAACGACTACGCCGACATCGCAGGCGCGGACGTCTGCATCGTGACGGCCGGCGTGCCGCGCAAGCCTGGCATGAGCCGCGATGACCTGCTGGGGATCAACCTGAAGGTCATGAAATCCGTCGGCGAAGGCATCCGCGACAATGCACCCGACGCCTTTGTGATCTGCATCACCAACCCGCTCGACGCGATGGTTTGGGCGCTGCGTGAATTCAGCGGACTGCCACACGAGAAAGTTTGCGGCATGGCGGGTGTTCTGGACAGCGCGCGCTTCCGTCACTTCCTGGCCGAGGAATTCGACGTTTCCATGAAAGACGTCACGGCCTTCGTTCTGGGGGGCCACGGCGACACGATGGTGCCGTCGGTGCGCTATTCGACGGTTGCCGGTATTCCGCTGCCGGATCTGGTTGAGATGGGCTGGACCACGCAAGAGAAGCTCGACTCGATCGTTCAGCGCACGCGCGATGGCGGTGCGGAGATCGTGGGTCTGCTGAAAACCGGCTCAGCCTTCTATGCACCCGCAACCAGCGCGATTGAGATGGCGGAAGCCTATCTGAAAGACCAAAAGCGTGTGCTGCCTTGCGCGGCCCATTGCGATGGCCAGTTTGGCCTGAAGGGCATGTATGTTGGCGTGCCTACGGTGATCGGCAAAGGCGGCATTGAGCGCATTGTGGACGTGAAGCTGAATAAGGACGAGCAGGCAATGTTCGATGCTTCGGTCGATGCGGTGAAGGGCCTGGTCGATGCCTGCAAGCAGATCGACGACTCGCTGGCATAAGCCATTTGCATAAGACGACTTATTCGGCCGGGTCTTGTACCCGGCCGTTTTCGTTTGAAGGGCGACCTTGGCGAAACCCCAAATAATTCTTGAACGCGCGGGCGGAGTGGATTCTAACGGGGCTAACAAAATAAGGCAGAGAGCAGACCTTGCCAAAACGTGTGATCACCTACGGAACGTTCGACCTGTTCCACATCGGCCACGTGCGCCTGTTGCAGCGCTTGGCGAGCCTTGGCGACCATTTGACGGTGTGCGTCTCCACCGATGAATTCAACGCCATCAAGGGCAAAAGCTCGGTCATTCCATATGATCAGCGGGCAGAAATCCTGTCGGCTTGCCGCTTTGTTGATGCCGTGTTGCCGGAGAACGACTGGGCGCAGAAACGCACGGACATCGTTGAGCAGAAGATCGATATCTTCGCCATGGGCAACGATTGGAGTGGCAAATTTGATGATCTGGGCGACCTGTGTGAGGTCGTCTATCTGCCGCGGACCGAGGATATCTCGACAACGTCGCTGAAGGCCTACATGGATGCGCTGCGCAGTGAGCAACTGGGCGAGATCAAACACTTGATTGAGACCCTGAATGACAAGGCGGCCTCCCTTTGAGCGATCTGATTGCCGAAGTTTGGGACAAGGCGCGTGGCGATAGGTTCTCGAAGGCGGACTATGAGCGTTATTTCGAGGCGCTTGAGGCTGTGCGGGACCGGAACGACACGGCCTGGATGCAGGCGTGGATCGTTTTGCACTGCGCGACGCGGAACAAAGCATTTGCAGCACAACGCCTGATCGCACGCCTCAGCCGGGTGAGCCGGAAAGCGGGGCAGGAAGCGGAGTATTACGAATTTCTGCGGGTGATTGAGGATGACCTGGGGTTCTACCTGCCCAATGGCAGTTCCTACACCGCGAGTTTTCGGGGCGCAGACGTCGATGCCGTGATGGCCGATTGCCACGCCTTGGCGGCGCGGATGGCTGAGCTGGGGTTGGAGGTGTTCGCCAATTCCGGGACGCTGCTTGGGATCGTGCGCGAAGGCACTTTGTTGCAGTACGACAACGACATCGATTTGGGCGTGCTGCTTGAAGCGCGCGATGAAGCCGGGGCCGCCCGCGAGTGGATCGCGCTGTGTGACCGGTTGATCGCGGAAGGCGTCGGTGTTGAGCGATCATCGTGGAGCGGTGTGACGCTGAAATTGAACAAGATAGGCGTTTTTGGTGTCGATCTTTTTCCGGCGTGGATCGACGCAGAGGACCGAGTTTTCGTTTATCCCCATACGTTCGGAAACTTGAGCCGAGGACAGCTACTGCCCTTTGGTGATCACGCGGTTACGGGGTTGAAAATCCCTGCAGATGCCGAGGCGATGTTGGCGTCGAATTACGGGGACAACTGGCGGGTGCCAAACGAGGGTTGGACCTTTGGTTGGAAAGAGGCCAACGCAAAGTTTGAAGTTTTTTTGAAGGCTGTTGCCGCCTAGAGGACGCCGTTCTTCCGGGCGATGCGCAGCCAGCGATCAATGCGTGGCTGCAGGAGATCGTCGAAGGCCTGCGGGGTAAGGTCGACAGAGTGTCCGGGAAACGCACTTGCGAGGGCAGGGGTGGGATCAAAGACCTCGCGAACGATAAAGCCGTCCACTTCTAAAGCATCCAATTCCGGCGAGTCGTATCCGTTGATTTCATCATAGAGCGCGCGCAGTGCCTCTGGGTCGCTGAGGCAAGCGGCGATCCTTCGCCATTGCGCGATGCGGAAAGGGGGTAGCTGTTCCAACCGATCCGGTGTTTGCGCGGCTTGGCGAATGAACTTTCCCGCCCAATGGAGCGGTGTGAGGCCGTCGAAATGGATGAGCTCGATCTGATCGGCGGGATGGTGCGGTGGCACAACCCGCGCTTTGATATGGCCGTGCCGTGGAACGTGGATGCCGATGTTCATACCGATTTTGGTGCGGACGAAAGGCTTGCCTGCGGCGTGGCCGGTAAAGCCCATCGGTGCCAAATCTGACGTGCGCAGCGGTGTTTCGGTGCTGCCTTGGTAGTGAACCTTGAAGGCACCGTCGAAAATTGTGCGTTGGGGAGTGCCTCGGATCATGGTGCGTTCGAGGTTGAAGACCTTTAGCCAAGTCAACCGCTCCGGGATTTCGGCCAATTGTGCGGGGACATCCGAGGCAGGGCGCAGAAACTCATCCGCATCGCAGCTAAGCAGGAATTCAACCTTCGACTTCGCCTGCGCATGGGTGGCATTGGCCGATTGGCGGTTGTTGTGGCGGCGCGGGCGGCGGGGCGCGGTAGCTTTCCAATAGGCTTCGTCGCATCGGGTGACGTGGACAGGGGGAAGCCACTTGAGAATGTCGCCGACGGGATCGTCCGGTTCATCCAGATAAATGTGGATCTCGAATGCGCCGAGCTGAAGGTAGTGCGCCACAAAGGCCATCACCAGCGGCGCAGGTTCGGCCACTGTGGCCACGATCCCCCAACGCGCTGTGCCTGTCATGTTCCCTCGCCGCGTTGACGCATTGATCTTGGACTACGCTGCGCCGGATCGTGAAAATCGGCAAGCCCGCAGTGAGTCGGGTGTAGCGGTATACAGGTCAGAATTTGTGATCACACTTTTTCTAACTGTGATCACAAATGTAGAATTTTGCCCTGAAACCCTGTAAAACCTGAACTTTCTCGTTTCCTTGCACCTAAAAGTTGTGCGAGGTCTAGCGTAACCTGACCAACAAAACGGACCGATCCCATGAACATCCATGAGTACCAGGCGAAGGCGCTTCTGCGGCAATATGGGGCTCCGGTCTCGGACGGACGCGTCGTGTTAAAGGCGGAAGACGCCAAGACGGCTGCGGGCGAGATGGATGGACCACTATGGGTGGTGAAGGCACAGATCCACGCAGGGGGTCGCGGCAAAGGCAGCTTCAAGGAAGCGGATGCCGGTGACGCGGGCGGCGTGCGCCTTGCCAAATCGGTTGAGGAAGCTGCGGATGAGGCCAAGAAGATGCTTGGTCGCACGCTCGTGACGCACCAGACAGGCCCTGCCGGAAAGCAGGTCAATCGCATCTACATCGAAGACGGCTCAGGCATCGAGACAGAGATGTATCTGGCCCTGTTGGTGGACCGCCAGACCAGCCGCATCAGTTTTGTATGCTCAACCGAAGGTGGCATGGACATCGAAGAGGTCGCTGCCGAGACGCCCGAGAAAATCCTCAGCTTCAGCGTTGATCCGGCCACTGGCTATCAACCCTACCATGGCCGCCGCGTTGCGTTTTCGCTGGGACTGGAAGGCCAACAGGTCAAGCAATGTGTGAAGTTGATGGGTCAGCTGTTCAGTGCCTTCGTTGAGAAGGACATGGAGATGCTAGAGATCAACCCGCTGATCGTGACCGACAGCGGTGATCTGAAGGTGTTGGACGCGAAGGTCGGCTTCGACGGAAACGCGGTTTATCGCCATCAGGACATTGCAGCCCTGCGCGACGAAACGGAAGAAGACCCCAAGGAACTCGCCGCATCGAAATATGACCTCAACTACATCGCGCTGGATGGTGAGATTGGCTGCATGGTCAATGGTGCGGGTCTGGCAATGGCAACGATGGACATCATCAAGCTGTACGGGGCCGAGCCTGCGAACTTCCTTGATGTGGGCGGTGGCGCCACGAAAGAGAAGGTGACGGAGGCCTTCAAGATCATCACGTCCGATCCGAACGTGAAGGGCATTCTGGTGAATATCTTCGGCGGCATCATGCGCTGTGACATCATCGCGGAAGGCGTGGTTGCGGCTGTGAAAGAGGTCGGTCTGGAAGTGCCATTGGTTGTGCGCCTGGAAGGCACAAACGTCGAAAAGGGCAAAGAGATCATCAATACGTCCGGGTTGAACGTGATCGCCGCCGACGACCTCAAAGACGGTGCCGAAAAGATCGTGCAGGCCGTGAAAGGGTAAGCCCGATGGGCCGCTTCCGCATTCTGACAGCTGTCGCCGGTGTGCTATTCTTGGGCGCACCTGCGCAGGCACAGGCGCCATCTGTCGGGGATGCCGTGGCGAACCCGGCCGTGTTGGCACGTCTGTTCGCGGCAGCATGTTTGGAAAGCGGGTCGTTGTTTGAGGCGCAGACGATGCTGGCCAATGCCGGAATGGTGCCGAACCCTGAGACGGGAACCTATTTTCACCAGCAATTCGACATGTCGGTGAATCCTGCGGGGCAAGTCTGTTCGATGGTCTTTGCGGCAAACCAAGATGGTGCCGACCGCGCCGCTTTCCGTCAATCGACCGCCCAGGTCATTGGCCCGCGATCCAATGATATTGAGATTGTCCGCATTGAAGATGTCGAAGGTCTCTACCTGCGCGCCAGTATTGAAGGGCAATGGTGATGGCTGACGGCGCTGCATCGCAAACCCAACAACGGCTTTGTCCTTCGTGCGGCGAGGGGGAGCCAGCGGAATTCCCCAAGTTCCATCGCGATGACTGGCGGATGGGGCGGTGCCGGTCATGCGATCTTGTCTATCTGACAAACCCGCCGGGATATGAGGCGCTGGTCGAGGATTTTGCTTGGGAAAAAACGTGGGTCACTGAGAAGGCCGCGCGGATGGAGGCTCAACCACTTTTGCAGCGGGCGGACCTCGCGACCAGATGGCGGCATAAGATCGGACGCAAACCCGATGCCGTGCGATATGCGGAGTGGTTCGGCAGCGGTAACCTGTTGAACGTGGGCTGCTCCAGCGCGTCGTTGCAATATCCGGGCTTCACGCAATACGGCATCGAAATCTCGGAAGAGTTGGCGACGATGGCCGATGCAAATCTGCGCGCCCATGGTGGATATTGCATTCACGGCCCCGGAGCTGAGGCGATCCAGGCCTTTCCTGATGCCATGTTCGACGGCGTGATCCTGCGCTCGTACTTGGAGCATGAGGAGCATCCGCGCCCGGTCTTGCAGCATGTGGCTCGCATCCTGAAACCTGGTGGGCGCGCCTATGTTCGGGTGCCGAATTTCAACTCTGTCGGACGCCGGATCTTCCAACGCAAATGGGTCGGGCTGCGTTATCCCGATCACGTTCAATACTTCACGCTGGATACGCTGCGCGATTTGGCGCAACGCACCGGTTTCACAATGCGCTTGCTGAACCCGATCCGTTTGCCACTCGACGACAACATTAACGTCCTGTTCGAAAGAGACGCTGCATGACGGGCCCGAAGCGCATCCGCAGCCTTGTCTGGGCGACCCTGCATCTGTCAGGTGTTGTGGCCCTTGTGGCGCTCGCCACCGTGCGGGTTCAGGCGCAACAAGAGCTAACGGCAGCGCAGGTGGCCGAACGCGGCAGCGCGGCTTTTGCAGCGAATTGTTTCAGCCCTTTCATGACGGCGGATCGTGCAGAGCGTGTACTTGATCAGGCCGGGGTGCGTGTGGATTTCTATGACCTTGATCCATTCTCGTCAGTCGCGCCATCGCCGGTGACGGGGCGCCCTGCAACCGCTGGCACGGATCGTCGGTGCGAAGTCGCTTTCGACGGGGATTTTGCTGAGCTTGCGGCAAGTGCTGCTGTATCCGGTTTGGAGATGGAAGGCATTCGCAACGAAGCGCCGGTGCCCGACCGGTATCGCTCAACGCAAGGCACAGCCCTGTTGGGCGCGCGCTTCTTGAACCCACGGCGCATTGCGGTTGTTCACGTAGGCACACGGCCCGGCCCCCACGGCGTTGAAACCTTCATGTTTGTGGAGCGGCTGATGCCGATCGCGCCATGAATGAAGTCCGGGACTGCACATGGCATTGAAACACAAATCGATATCGCGCCTTTTGGGCAAAGCGGACCCGACGATACTTGAGATCGGGTGCAATGACGGAACCGATACGCTTCGGTTTCTGGATAATTTCCCGGATGCGTCGGTCTATTGCTTCGAGCCTGATCCACGTGCCGCCGAGCGGTGGCGCAGCCAAGTGAAAAGCCCGCGCGCGACCTTGTTCGAGATTGCCATCGGCGCACAGGACGGGGTGGTGGAATTCCACCAATCCGATAGCTACTCGCGCGGTGGCGAAGATGTCCCATGGGACTATTCAGGTTCCATCCATAAGCCAAAGGCGGTGTGCGATGCGCATCCCAGTTTGAAATTCAAGGGAACTGTCACCGTACCATTACGCAGCCTCGACAATTGGGCTGCAGAGCATGGAATAGCGGATGTCGATTTCATCTGGGCTGACGTCCAAGGCGCCGAAGGTGATCTGGTTGAGGGCGGTCCAAGTACGCTTGCGCACACGCGGTATTTTTACACCGAATATGACGACGGCGAATTCTATGAAACGCAGTGGTCGCTGGACCGGATCGCGGCAGCGCTGCCGAACCACCACCTTATGAGAAAATGGGCGGCGGACGCCCTTTTTGTGAACGAAACCGAACCATACCGCTGGCTGAAACAAAGGCTCGCATTCCTATGACCGACGGGCAGGCGATGGCCTGCGCGTCGCAAACCAATGTAACGACCCAAGGAGGCCCCAATGGCCGTACTCGTTGATGAAAACACCAAAGTGATCTGTCAGGGCTTCACTGGCAGCCAGGGCACGTTCCACTCGGAGCAGGCCATTGAGTATGGCACCAAAATGGTTGGCGGCGTGACGCCCGGCAAAGGTGGCATGACGCATCTTGATCTGCCGGTGTTCAATTCCGTGCATGAAGCGAAGGCCAAGACTGAGGCGAACGCTTCGGTGATCTATGTGCCACCACCCTTCGCCGCAGACTCGATACTTGAGGCGATTGATGCCGAGATGGAGCTGATCTGCTGCATCACTGAAGGCATTCCGGTTCTGGACATGATGCGTGTGAAGCGCGCGTTGGAAGGGTCTAGCAGCATCTTGATCGGGCCGAATTGCCCGGGGATTATCACGCCCGACGCCTGCAAGATCGGCATCATGCCGGGTCATATCCACCGGCGCGGCAGCGTGGGCGTTGTGTCGCGTTCGGGCACGCTGACCTATGAGGCCGTGAAGCAGACCTCGGACGTCGGACTTGGTCAGTCGACCTGCGTGGGCATAGGCGGCGACCCGATCAAAGGGACCGAACACATTGACGTGCTGGAATGGTTCCTGGCCGATGACGAGACGCATTCGATCATCATGATCGGTGAGATTGGCGGCTCCGCGGAAGAAGAAGCCGCTCAGTTCCTGGCGGATGAGGCCAAGCGCGGGCGCAAGAAGCCGGTTGCAGGGTTCATCGCAGGTCGCACCGCCCCTCCGGGCCGTCGCATGGGCCACGCGGGCGCGATTGTTGCAGGCGGCAAAGGTGGCGCCGAAGACAAGATCGAGGCGATGAAAAGCGCCGGGATCGTTGTGGCGGATAGCCCCGCAACCCTAGGCGAAGCTGTGTTGAAGGCGATTGGCTAAACCATGACATTCGGACAGGCCATATCCCATAACATCCGGAGCATGTTCCGGTTCTCCGGGCGCGATCCGCGCTCGGCGTTTTGGTGGTATGTGCTGTTCTATTTCCTGGGGTCGATTGCAGCCAATACAGTCGACGGCATGCTTCTTGTCTTCCGGGCTGAGGCGCTGCTGGACATGTTGGAGACCCCGGAGGCCATGTTCGATGTGATCTTCGGAGACCCGTGGTTCTACGTCTCGTTCTTCCCTGTCTCGCTCATCTGGATGCTTGTGAACCTGGTGCCGCTGTTTTCTTGCGGCATTCGGCGCAGGCACGATTGTGACAAGTCGGGCGTCATGTTTGCGGTGATCTACCTGGCAGGTCTTGTGGCCAGTGTTCTTGGGATCGCAATGATGTTCCAGTTCATGGGCATCTTCCAGGACTTCGTATTGACCTCGGCGGAACTGGGCGGGCCGGGTCTGTCGCCATTCGATGATGACGAAACCTTTGCGGAGGTTATCCGGTACACGGGGATCTTGTCGGTTCTGTCACTTCTGCAATTCGTGGCAGGAATCGTGGTTCTTATCATGATGTGCACCAAAGGCACTGATGGACCAAACCGCTACGGAGAGGACCCGTTGATGGCCTCTGCTACAGACATTTCCAATCAGAGTATTTGATATGACGTTTACTGAATCCATCCGGCACAACATCGTCCACTGCACCAACTTCCGCGACCGTGATCCGCGGTCAGCCTATTGGTGGTATGTGCTGTTTGTCTCGCTCGGCGCGATGGTCGGCTTTGTGCTCGACTTCATCATCTTCTGGCCGTCTGCCGGGGAAGGGAGGATTGCACAGTTTCTGTCCGATAATTTCCGTTCGATCACCGATTTCTACATCAACGTCATGCCGATCACGACTTTCTGGTATCTGCTGAATTACCTGCCGGTCCTTGCCTGCGGCGTGCGGCGGATGAATGATCAGGATAAGCCCGCGTGGTGGTTCATCGTCACCATTGTCTTTGTGACCATCATGTCGGTGATCGTATTTAACATCACCGGCCCGCAATCTGCGGACCTGATGATCGTGGCCTTCGATCCGAACTCGTCCATCACTGAATTGAACAGGGCTTTGGCCGATTTTGAGGATTTCAACCGCACCTCGACCATCCTGTCTGGCATTCAGACTTTGCCGAGCTTGTTGATCATCATCTGGATGGCAACCCGTGGCACGAAAGGCCCGAACCGTCACGGGGAGGACCCAATCGGATGACGTTTGGAGAATCGATCAGCACCTGCTTTAGCAAATACGTCGATTTCTCGGGTCGCGCGCAGCGGTCGGAGTTTTGGTGGTTTGCCCTGTTTCTGGCCATCGTGGACATCGCGCTTTCGCTGTTCAGCGAGGCCCTGTCGGGTTTGTGGAACCTCGGAACGCTTTTGCCATACGCGGCGGTTGCGTGGCGGCGTTTGCACGACACAAATCGCACGGGTCTATGGACGCTCGCGCCGCTGATCCCATTGATCCTGCTGCTCATCGGAATGTTTGCGGGCGATCCCCTGAACCCGACCGGCCCGCTGTTCTGGCTTGGGCTTGCGGGCGTGGTCATCTTGTCCATCGTCAACATCGTCTTCTGGGCTTCGCGCGGGACTGTAGGGCCGAACCAGTATGGGGAGGATCCGCTGGGATGAATTTTACCAGAGCGACCTTGCACCACGACAATCTAACTGACGGAACGCTTGGAAGCACGGTGGTCGACACCATGTTCAACATTGAAGTCCACCAGGCATCCTTTGCTTTGCGCCGCGCCTTGGCACCCAATCCAACTCACGACGGTCCCAACCCATATGAGGTGACCCCATGACCGACCAATCCCCCAACGACCAGTTCCATGCCTCCAGCTTCATGCAGGGGCATAACGCGGAGTACTTGGAGCAGCTTTACGCCCAATACGCGCGTGATCCGGGTGCCGTGGATGCGGCATGGGCGGATTTCTTCAAAGCGCTTGGCGATGCCGATGCGGCCCCGGCGGAAGCGGAAGGTCCATCGTGGGCGCGCAAGGATTGGCCGCCGGTTCCCGGCGACGATCTGACCGCAGCGCTGACCGGTGAATGGCCAGTGGAAGAGGCGAAATCGGCGGGCAAGAAGATTGCGGCGAAGGCGGCCGATGCGAAAGTCGAGTTGACGGATGATCAGATCCAGCGTGCCGTTCTGGACAGTATTCGCGCGCTGATGATTATCCGCGCCTACCGGATCCGGGGGCATCTGGTGGCTGATCTCGACCCGCTTGGTATGCGTGATCAGACCCCGCATCCGGAACTTGATCCAGCCTCCTACGGATTTTCCGATGCCGACATGGATCGCCCGATCTTCATCGACAACGTACTGGGGCTTCAAATGGCCTCTATGCGGCAGATCGTGGAGATCGTGCGGCGCACCTATTGTGGCACCTTTGCGCTGCAATACATGCACATCTCGGACCCGGTGCAATCGAGCTGGCTGAAAGAGCGGATCGAGGGGTATGGCAAGGAAATTGCCTTCACCAAGAATGGGCGGAAGGCGATCCTAAACAAGATGGTCGAGGCCGAGGGCTTCGAAAAGTTCCTGCATGTCAAGTACATGGGCACGAAGCGGTTCGGTCTGGATGGCGGCGAAAGCCTGATCCCGGCGATGGAGCAGATCATCAAACGCGGCGGAGCGCTGGGACTGGAAGAGATCATTATCGGGATGCCCCATCGCGGGCGCCTGAGCGTTCTGGCGAACGTGATGGGCAAGCCCTATCGCGCGATCTTCAACGAGTTTCAGGGCGGGTCGTTCAAGCCGGAGGATGTCGATGGCTCGGGCGACGTGAAATACCACCTTGGCGCGTCGAGTGACCGGGAGTTTGACGGGAATTCAGTGCACCTGTCACTGACAGCCAACCCGTCCCACCTGGAGGCCGTGAACCCCGTGGTTCTGGGCAAGGTCCGCGCCAAACAAGACCAGAAAGGCGATGTGGATCGCACCAAGGTCATGGGTATTCTGCTGCACGGTGATGCGGCCTTTGCCGGACAGGGTGTTGTGGCCGAGGGCTTTGGCCTTTCGGGCCTGAAGGGTCACAAGACCGGCGGCACGATCCATATCGTTGTGAACAACCAGATCGGCTTTACCACAGCGCCGCACTTCAGCCGCTCGTCCCCCTATCCGACGGACATTGCACTGATGGTGGAGGCGCCGATTTTCCACGTGAATGGTGACGACCCGGAAGCTGTGGTTCACGCCGCGCGTGTGGCCACAGAGTATCGCCAGATGTTCCACAAGGACGTCGTGCTCGACATCATCTGTTATCGCCGCTTCGGCCATAACGAAGGTGATGAGCCCATGTTTACCAACCCGATCATGTATAAGAAGATCAAGGGCCACCGTACGACCCTTGCTCTCTATACGGAACGGCTGGTGAAGGACGGATTGATCCCGGAAGGCGAAATCGAGGACATGAAGGCGGCCTTCCAAAGCCACCTGAATGATGAGTTCGAGGCCGGGAAGGATTACAAACCCAACAAAGCCGATTGGCTTGACGGGCGCTGGAGCCACCTCGATCGCAAGGACGGGGATGTCTACGAGCGGGGGCAGACGGCGATTAAGCCCGAAACCTTCGAAGAGATTGGCCGCGCGCTTACCACCGCGCCGGATGGGTTTGCGCTGCATAAGA
Organism: uncultured Roseicyclus sp.; assembly: GCA_947500415.1. Lineage (GTDB taxonomy): Bacteria > Pseudomonadota > Alphaproteobacteria > Rhodobacterales > Rhodobacteraceae > Gymnodinialimonas. The sequence continues at coordinate 348,638 of CANMRT010000003.1, read as the reverse complement.
CAGTCGGGCGTTTGCTTGAGACCAAAAAGCAGATGTTCGAGACAGGCAAAGGCTTTGATTGGGCGACGGGTGAGGCGTTGGCCTTCGGCTCGCTCATGACCGAGGGTTATCCTGTCCGCTTATCTGGACAGGACTCGACCCGTGGCACGTTCAGCCAGCGACACTCTGGTCTGATCGATCAGGCAACCGAGGAACGTTACTATCCGCTGAACCACATCCGGGACGGACAAGCGCATTACGAGGTCATCGACTCGATGCTGTCGGAATACGCGGTGCTTGGGTTTGAATACGGATATTCACTGGCCGAACCCAACGCGTTGACCTTGTGGGAGGCGCAGTTTGGTGACTTCGCCAATGGCGCACAGATCATGTTCGACCAGTTCATCAGCTCCGGTGAAGCGAAGTGGTTGCGCATGTCCGGTTTGGTGATGCTGCTGCCCCACGGGTTCGAAGGGCAGGGGCCAGAACACTCCTCGGCCCGGCTGGAACGGTTCCTGCAGATGTGTGGCGGCGACAACTGGATCGTCGCGAATTGCACGACGCCTGCGAACTACTTCCACATCCTGCGCCGTCAGATCCACCGCGACTTCCGCAAGCCGCTGGTTCTGATGACGCCCAAGTCGCTGCTCCGGCACAAGATGGCCGTCAGCGAGGTCGAGGATTTCACCACCGGCTCCAGTTTCCACCGCTGCCTGTGGGACGATGCGCAGAAGGGCAATTCAGATACGGAATTGAAGCCTGACGACAAGATCCAGCAGGTCGTCATCTGCTCCGGCAAGGTCTACTACGACCTGCTGGAAGAACGTGATGCGCGCGGGATCGACGACATTTACCTGCTGAGACTTGAACAATTCTATCCCTTCCCGGCCCTGGCGCTGGTTAAAGAGTTGGAACGTTTCAAACAGGCCAAAATCGTTTGGTGCCAGGAAGAGCCCAAGAACCAGGGGGCTTGGTCGTTCATCGAGCCGAATTTGGAATGGGTTCTGACGCGCATCGGCGCAGATACCACACGCCCGCGCTACGCGGGCCGCAATGCCTCGGCCTCGCCCGCGACGGGCCTGGCCTCCGCCCACAAATCCCAACAAGCGGCACTCGTAGACAGTGCCCTGACCATCGAAGGATAAATGACCATGTCCGTAGAAATCCGAGTGCCGACGCTGGGGGAAAGCGTAACCGAGGCCACTGTGGCGACCTGGTTCAAGAAGCCGGGCGACGCTGTCGCCGTAGATGAAATGCTATGCGAGCTGGAAACGGACAAGGTGACGGTTGAAGTGCCGTCGCCCGCGGCCGGCACGTTGGGTGAGATTGTTGCTGCCGAGGGTGAAACGGTCGGCGTTGACGCATTGCTGGCGACGTTGAGCGAAGGTGATGCCGGGTCGGCGGCCGCGCCCAAGGCCAAAGAGGCGGCTAAGGACGGTGCGAGCGCTGCACCTCGCGAAGAAGTGTCGGGTGGAAGCATCGACGTGATGGTCCCGACGCTTGGCGAAAGCGTGACGGAGGCGACGGTATCGTCATGGTTCAAGGCGGTGGGAGACACGGTCGCGCAGGATGAGATGCTGTGCGAGTTGGAAACCGACAAGGTCTCGGTCGAGGTGCCTGCGCCTGCAGCTGGGGTTTTGTCGGAAATCCTCGCGCCTGAGGGATCAACCGTTGAGGCATCCGCAAAGCTGGCCGTGATCGGCGGCGCATCTGCTGGTGGAGCCCAATCCGCTCAACCTGCGAGTGCGGGAGATGGAGAGACCGGCGGTGACCAATACACTACGCCTCCGGCAGGCCGGGATGCGGCGGATGTGCAGAATGCACCGTCGGCAGAAAAGATGATGGCCGAGAAAGGCCTGACGGCTGATCAGGTGCAGGGGTCGGGCCGGGATGGCCGGATCATGAAAGAGGATGTGATGAAGGCGGCTGCGGCCCCGGCGCCTGCGGCGACCGCGCCCGCCCCGCCTGCCCAAACGCCGCGCGCGCCGAGCCCGGCCGAGGATGCCAGCCGTGAGGAGCGGGTCAAGATGACCCGCCTGCGCCAGACCATCGCGCGCCGCCTGAAGGATGCGCAGAACACCGCTGCAATCCTGACGACCTACAATGAGGTCGACATGGGCGCGGTGATGGAGTTGCGCAATGAATACAAAGACTTGTTCCTAAAGAAGCACGGCGTGAAGCTCGGCTTCATGTCCTTCTTCACCAAGGCTTGTGTGCATGCGCTGCGCGAAGTGCCTGAGGTGAACGCCGAGATCGACGGGCAGGAAATCGTCTATAAGAACTTCGTCCATATGGGTATTGCAGCGGGCACGCCGCAGGGTCTCGTGGTGCCGGTGATACGTGATGCCGATGCGATGAGCTTTGCGGAGATTGAGAAGGCGATTGCCGAGAAGGGAGCGCGGGCGCGAGACGGCAAGCTGTCGATGGCCGAAATGCAGGGTGGGACGTTCACGATCTCGAATGGCGGTGTCTATGGCTCGCTGATGTCTTCGCCAATCCTGAACCCGCCGCAGTCAGGTATTCTGGGGATGCACAAGATCCAGGACCGTCCGATGGCGATCAATGGAGAGGTCGTGATCCGTCCGATGATGTATCTGGCGCTGTCCTATGATCACCGGATCGTGGACGGGAAGGGGGCTGTGACGTTCCTTGTGCGGGTGAAAGAGGCGCTCGAGGATCCGCGGCGTCTGCTCATGGATCTTTGAGGTCAGACCAGCGTGCGGCCGCATATGCAGATGCGGTCGCACGGCGCCGCAGCTTTCGGTTGGACGGATACACGACATTGGCCGAGGCGGGGTTCGATGGCCCCTATGTTAGCCCGATCCAGATGTCCTCAGGTGCGCTAAACGGCCCGCTCCTGATGAGCAAGGACTGGCTGGATGCGCCGACCGCGCGGCTGCGCCGGGCTGATCTGGCGGCTACTGGTTATATTGCTGACATGCCCTTCAATCGAGTTCTCGACCGTGCGCTTGCGCGTATCGGCATGACCCGGGCAGATATTCACGTGGCCCCGGTATTCTGCCTTTTGGTGCCCGAGCGGTCGTTTGCATTGCCAAACCGGGACGCCCTCGCCTCCTTCGATGCTGTTACGCGGTTTGAGATATTGGGTCGTATCCCTGTTGCTTTGGGAACGGATTCCGCGCGGGTTTTACGCCAACGTGGCGTGCGTCATATCGAAACCGCGCATCCCTCTGCACGCGGATTGTCGTTCGATGCGCGCGCCGAAAAGTTGGCTTCTGCCATTGCAACCTCCATGGCGTGAGCGCGCAATTCTCACATCCCCGGCACCTCCCGCCTTCGTGTTTTCCCAGTGATCGCCGCCGCGTGCGACCTTGCCCGCAGGACAAGGAGACACGCCTATGACACTGAACCCAAACCGCCGGGCCTTCCTCGGGACTGCCGCTGCAACTGCGCTGGCGGCCCCGATGGCCAAGGCTCACACCGAAGCGCCCGGAAGCGAAGACTTCGCTTACGAAGTCACTCGCACCGAAGCCGAATGGCGCGATCTGCTGACAGAAGAGCAATACCGCATCATGCGAGAGTTCGGGACAGAGTCGCGCTTTTCCTCGGATTACTGGGAAACTGAAGAGGCTGGCCACTATCATTGCCGCGGTTGCGATCTGACGATCTACGACAGCGACCAGAAGACCATCCGCCTGATTGGCTGGGTCTTCTTCCATCACGCGCGGCCAGACAATGTGCTGCTTGGCATCGACGAGTGGCCAGCCCAAATGTCTGAAACCGAGATCGAGGAAGTTCGCCAAGTGACCGAGGTGCATTGCCGCCGCTGTGGCAGCCACTTGGGCCACTATCTTCAGGTGCAGGGCGACATGTTGCATTGCATCAACGGGGCCGCGCTCGACTTCGCGCCGGACGAGGCGAGTTGACGCCGCGGGGTATCGGCGCACATTGCCGACGAAGTGAACCCCGGAGATATCGATGACCCCCGAACTGACTGTTCTCGCCCTGGCGGGCCTTTTGCAGGCCCTCCAATTCACCCTTATGGCGATCCCGGCCAATCTGGAGGTCGGCACAGGAAAGACCTTATCGCCGCGTGACAAAGGGCGATCCGGTGGGTCGATCGAAGAGCAGGTCAGCCCGCGCACCGGTCGGTTAATCCGGGCGATGAACAACCATTTCGAGGCGCTGATCTTATTCACTATTGCGGTGGTTGTTGTGACGCTCGGTAATGCCTCGACGCCGTTCACTGTTGCCTGCGCGTGGGTCTATCTGGGCGCGCGCATTCTATACGTTCCGGCCTACGCGTTCGGCTGGGTACCGTGGCGCAGCTTCATATGGTTTGTCGGATTTCTCGCAACGCTTGCGATGATAGTGGCGGCGCTCATCTCCTGAACCGCCATTTGTGATCACAGCCGTTGAAATTGTCCGCATCATGCAGGCAAGTGCGTCAACTTGGGGTTGTTGCGGGGGCCGCTGCTCCATAGGTTTGGCCTAATGACCAGCACGCCTCAGGAGGTCCCCATGTCCAGCTATGATGTCATCGTAATCGGCTCCGGCCCAGGGGGCTATGTCTGCGCAATTCGCTGTGCACAGCTTGGGTTGAAGACAGCCTGCGTCGAGGGGCGCGAGACACTTGGGGGCACCTGCCTGAACATTGGCTGCATTCCGTCAAAGGCACTGCTGCATGCGTCGCATCAGTTGCATGAAGCCGAGCACAACTTCGCCAAGATGGGCCTGAAGGGCAAAAGCCCCTCCGTCGATTGGACGCAGATGCAGGCCTACAAGACGGACGTTATCGGACAGAACACCAAGGGCATCGAGTTCTTGTTCAAGAAGAACAAGATCGATTGGTTGAAGGGCTGGGGCTCCATCCCTGAGGCGGGCAAGGTGAAGGTCAGTGATGAGGTCCACGAGGCCAAACATATCATAATCGCGTCCGGTTCCGAGCCTTCGAGCCTGCCGGGCATCGAGATCGACCAGAAGATTGTCGTGGACAGCGAAGGCGCGCTGAGCCTGCCGAAGATCCCGAAGAAGATGGTGGTGATTGGTGCAGGTGTGATCGGCCTTGAGTTGGGCAGCGTTTATGCGCGTCTTGGATCCGAAGTGAAGGTTATCGAATTCCTTGACCACATCACGCCGGGAATGGATGCCGAGGTCTCAAAGGTGTTCCAGCGCACGCTCAAGAAGCAGGGCTTGGAATTCATCATGGGTGCCGCCGTACAGAAGGTGGATGCCACGAAGACGAAGGCAAAAGTTACCTACAAGCTGCGCAAGGATGATAGCGAAGCGGCGGTGGATGCCGACGTGGTGTTGGTTGCGACAGGGCGGAAGCCCTACACCGATGGCCTCGGGCTTGAGGCGCTTGGAGTGAAGATTTCGGATCGCGGGCAGATTGAGGTGGACGGTCAGTATCGCACTTCAGTGGAAGGCGTCATGGCCATTGGCGACGCGATCAAGGGCCCGATGTTAGCGCATAAGGCGGAAGATGAGGGCATGGCTGCGGCCGAAGTTGCGGCGGGCAAACATGGCCACGTGAACTATGGTGTGATCCCGGGCGTGATTTACACGCATCCTGAGGTTTCGACCGTCGGGGAGACTGAAGAAAGCCTGAAAGAGGCGGGTCGTGCTTACAAGGTCGGCAAATTCAGCTTCATGGGAAATGGTCGGGCCAAGGCAAATTTCGCGGGTGATGGGTTCGTGAAGCTATTGGCCGACAAGGAAACGGATCGCATTCTGGGGGCCCATATCATTGGGCCGATGGCGGGTGACCTGATCCACGAAGTCTGCGTGGCCATGGAGTTTGGTGCCTCGGCTGAGGATCTGGCTCTGACGTGCCACGCACATCCGACCTATTCGGAAGCGGTGCGCGAGGCCGCTTTGGCCTGTGGCGATGGGCCGATCCATAGCTGACCAGAAAAATCTGGGTTTAGCGGCGAAGTCGGAATCGCGGAGGTTGACGGGGCCCCTGTGGCTCAATCAGCGGGCCCAATGAAGTCCAGCACAAGACGCTCGTCACGCATTTGACTGGTTGGGATAAGGCAGTCGCGCACAATACTTTGACCGATCAGCACAATTCTCAACGGGTCTTGTTCGACTTGACCGGTAACAGGGAAGGTTGTTTCGCCGCAAACCTCACTTCGAGTTATTACGGCCCCGGTCAGGGTGCTTCCGTTAAGGCGGCCTTGAAATAGCGTCGCGTTGGGATACTCACCTGCATAAGCGGCCTCTTCGCTTGGCGTCACATAGCGGACAATTCGGGATTGCCCCGCGTCGGACAGGCGCAGGATCGACCCATCGGCCAAGCTCCAAAGGCTATCCGCATCGGCGAGGGTCGGTGCGAACAGGGCGATGACCCCAAGCGCCGCGTAACTTGGCAATTTCATCTTCATGAACATGGCTCAGTGTCCCAAGCCTGACTGGGTTCAGCAAGTAGGGGTTTCCGCCAACGGAGGTGTCCTAGTTCGCCAAAAGCCTCAGCCCCTGCGTGACATCCGCCCGCAGGGCTAATCTCAGCCCCGGCTCATCCCCCGCCTTCAAGGCGGCGAGGATCAGCTTGTGGTGTGGCGGGGCCTCGGTTCGCCCCAAACGTCCATACAGCGCGCGCATTGTTGGACCCATTTGCAGCCAAACCGTCTCCGCCAATGCCAGCATCGCCGGGGCCTGTGCGCGCAGGTAGAGCGTGCGATGGAATTCAAGGTTCGCGCGTATGTAGCCCACAGCATCACGCCGGGCTATGACCTGGGCGACTTGGGCGTTGATTGCCTCCATCCGCTCGATAAGGGCCGGATGAGCGCGGGGCAGGGCGCGAGAGGCGAGCTCAGGCTCCAGCAGGGCACGAATGGCGGCCAGCTCCTCAATGCGCTCGTTGGAGAGCTCAGGCGTTGAAACACGGCCTGACGTCGATAGGAATAAGGCCCCCTCACTGACCAGCCGTCGCACGGCCTCCCGCGCAGGAGTCATGGAGGTCCCGAATTCCTTGCCAAGGCCACGCAATGTCATCGCCTCACCCGGCCCAACTTCGCCATACATGATCCGCGTGCGCAGGGCGCGGTAAACGCGGTCGTGGGCAACGGCGGCGCCGGTCTCGGTCGGGCGGGGGTTCATCAGCATATCAGGTGGGATCTCCTTCAAAGCGCCAGGCCAGCAGGTCCGCGCCGTTTTGCTTGATCCAGCGCCTTTGGGTGTCGGTTGCAGGGCAAAGCCTGCGGCATACGGCCCAGAAACGGTCAGAATGGTTCATCTCCGCCAAATGCGCGACCTCATGGGCGGCGACGTAGTCCAGCACCTCGGGCGGGGCCATGATGAGCCGCCAGGAGAACATTAGATCGCCTTTGGAGGAACAACTGCCCCACCGCGAGCGTGGGTCGCGCAAGGTGATCTTGCTGAACGGGCGGCCAAGAGTCTGGCTATGTGCCGTTGTAGCAGCGGTGAGGCGTTCCCGCGCCATCGCGGTCAGAAGCGCCTTGATGCGCGGCCCCTCGCGCGGGCCTTCGGGCACTTCGATGCACCCGTCCAAAAAACGCGCGGCACGGCCTTTGCCCGCCACGACATCGCGCGGCACCCCACAAACGGGAACCCGAACCCCGATCCGGGCCCGCTGCACGTCCGGCGCACGATCCAGATGGGTGCGCAACCAATCTTCGCGGGCGCGCAGAAATGCCAAGGCCTCGGCCTCGGGCGCCCATGTTGGCAGGCTCATTGAAACGCGCCCATCCGCTCGGCTGACACGCAGTGAAAACCGCTTTGCGCGCGCGTTTCGGCGCAGCAAAACCTCAACCGGAGGGTCCCCGGGCAGCACATGGGTTGAAACGGGCGGACGAGCGGCCAAATGACACCTATTCCAAGCGGTTCCCGAAAGCCTTTGACAGTCTTCCGACACTATGGCAGAGGACCGCATCCCGCCATACCGATTATGCAAGGGGGTGTCATGCCCAAAGAGGAATGGGGCGTTAAACGCGTCTGTCCCACCACTGGAAAACGCTTCTACGATCTCGGTGCAAGCCCGATCGTCAGCCCGTACACGGGTGAGGTCGTTGTGCTTGAAACCGGCAAAGGCGGTGCACAGAGCCTCGTCGCCGATAAAGCCGCGACCAAAGCGAAGGAAGCGGAGTCCGAGGACGAAGAAGTAATCCTCGATGACGATATTGACATCGAAGACGATGCCGATGCGGATATCGATGATGACGATGTGCTGGATGATGACGACGACGAGGATACCGTCGCGCTCGATGATCTGGCCGATGTTGCCGCTGAAGGTAGCGACGACGACTGACTTGGTCTGAGGCCGGGATTTTGCGCCGCGTGAGTGTCGATTTTCACTTGCACGGCCCGCGCCCCGGCCTTAAACCGCGCGACTGATGGGGCCTTAGCTCAGCTGGGAGAGCGCCTGCATGGCATGCAGGAGGTCAGCGGTTCGATCCCGCTAGGCTCCACCAAGCGCTTTTGCAAAGCAAAAGCGCGTCGGCCGACAGGGTATTCGCGCAGCGAATGTCCCGAAAGGCCAAGCGCCCCACCATCGCTCACCTATCTAGCGGCACGTGCATGACCCTTGCGGTTTCTGTGAAACCCGTGGGGTCAGCGGTTCGATCCCGCTAGGCTCCACCAAGCGCTTTTGCACAGCAAAAGCGCGTCGGCCGACAGGGTGTTCGCGCAGCGGACGTCCCGAAAGGCCAAGTTCTTTTCCGTAATTGGACACTGCCACTTCGGGCCGATATCCAACCTGACATGTCCTTCTCAGCCAATCTTGGGTTCCTCTGGGCCGAATTGCCTCTCCCCGATGCCATCATTGCGGCAAAAACCGCAGGATTCGACGCCGTAGAATGCCATTGGCCTTACGATACGGCGCCGGAAGACGTCAAAGCCGCCTTGGAAGATGCTGGCCTCCGCATGCTTGGCCTCAATACTTCACGTGGTGCGGTGGAGGCGGGCGAGATGGGTCTTTCCGCCCTGCCTGACCGCGTGGAGGCGGCGCGCTATGCGATCGACCAAGCCATCGCCTATGCCAGCGGCATCAACGCGCGATCCGTTCATGTCATGTCGGGCTTTGCACAAGGGCAAGTCGCGGATCGTACCTTTCGTGACAACCTGGCCTATGCCTGTGAGCAGGCCGCACCACATGGGATCACGATCCTCATTGAGCCTCTGAACCAACAGGACGCGCCAGGATATCACCTGCAGACGACCCACAAGGCGCGAGAGATCATAGATACGGTTGCTGCGCCAAACCTCAAGCTCATGTTTGACTGCTACCACCTGCAAATCATGCAAGGTGATCTGACGCGTTTGCTGACGGACTGCCTCCCGATCATTGGCCATATTCAGTTTGCGTCGGTCCCAGACAGAGGCGCGCCAGACAGGGGTGCTCTCAACTATCCTCACATCTTTCATCACATCCGGAAGCTTGGATGGACCACGCCCCTTGGCGCAGAATACAAAACCAACGGCCCGACCGAGCCGACGCTTGGCTGGCTCTACGACCCAGCCTACCGCGGCTAGGCGGCAACCTCCGCCGCAATACCCAAGGTTGCCGCGCGGTCGAGGATCGCGTCGACGTTGGCCGCGCGATCCGCGCCGCTCCACAGGCTGATCGTCACTTCGTCCTTACTCATTGCGAAAATGCAGCTTTCAGCGGTGCCTGTGTCGCTGCCTGTGAAAACCCGCGCACCTTCGAGCAAGGGAAAGGCCTGCCCCGCGCGAACGGGAGGCAGGAGTGATAAAACCACGTCGTAGGGCGCGAAGCCGAACAGGGCCTTGGGGTAGAGCCGGGGTGCCCGGCTGTGCAGCCAGCGATGCACCTGATTGATCCGGCGATACCACATCTGGGTGAACATTGGGCTTGGCCCGCGTTTGTGCAGCGTTTCCGATAAGCCCTTGGCATAGCTTTCAAAATCCGTGGAAAGCGGAATGCGTACTTCGTCCATCCGCACGCTCAAAAACTCGTCATCACACAGATGGATACGCGCGGGAGGGCGGTTGGAGTAGGCAGCGAATATCGCTTTCTTTCCAGCTTTGCGGTGGTGAGTGGTCAACGCGAAAGCCAGATCCCTTTGGCTGATGCCCGCACGGCGTGCGGCTTTGCGCAGGTCGACACGGCTGATGACAATGCGCGCCATAGCAAAGGTGCCGCGATCTTTCCGCTCCAGCGCGGCCATGGTCAGGTTGATGATCCAAAACAGGGGGATCACCAGCCAAACGGCCAATCGTGCAGCAAGCGGGATTTGGGCCGAGACGGTCGGGCGGGCCGCGCGTTCGGTTCCGCGACCTCGCAATAGGTCAGCCACATCGCCGCCTTCCATCAAGGCGTGTGTGGTTTGGAAAGTGATGCGGGCGCGCGGCCCCTCGGCTGTAGGAACGATTTGGCAGATCGCCCGAAAGGCAGGGCGGTCCGTGTCGTGCAAGGGTTCCGCCATCCGTGCGGCAAGGTCAGGTGGCGCAAGGGCGGCGTCATTGTAGCTGATGAACGCATATTGGCCGGACCAATCGCCGGTGGTATCTCTGTGGTGCCCGCCATCGCGTAAAGACTCACGCCACAGCAGATGCGGTGTGGCCTCGACGACGTCCCCAACCAACGCCCGGAACGCATCCTCGGTCACCGGACCGGGGAGGTCCAAAACCGCATGCACCGTGTTGCGCGCATGGGCGAGATAATATTGCAGGCCGGTGAACCGGCTAAAATCCGACATTCTATTAATTCGCGTTACCCGGGCGTCACCGTGTGCGGAAATGCTCTCACTTGCAACAAAATAAGGCGCCCGAGCCTTTCGGTCCGGGTGCCTGAACATCATGGAAAAGGGATTAACGCGACAAGCTTTGCGCCAGGCGCATCAATTGCACGGCCTCTTGCCGGTAGCCGAATTCATCCTCGCCGCGGTTGGCATTGGCGAGCGCAATGGCTTCGTCATATCCCCAATCGCCGAGGAACTCGTTGCCACGCAGCAGCTGACCGAAGCCCGCGATTGCGGCGGCGAACTGGGCCTCACTGCCCGGGTCCACTGGCGCTGTGGGGATCGCGAAATCAACGAGTGTGCTTTCGTCTTCGCCCGGTTCTTTCCAGCGCAGGGAGATGAACCCAAGCTCATCACCGAACTCCGTTTCAGCCCCATCATCAGCGGCATAGCGCAATGGTGCGACCAGCGTGGCCGGCGAGCCGACCGGCGTGACTTCGTAGATCGCCGTGACGGAATGGCCTGCGCCCAACTCGCCCGCATCGACGGCGTCATTGGCGAAATCTTCGCGGGCCAGGCCACGCGTCTCATACCCGATCAGACGGTATTCTGCGATGACCTCGGGGTTGAACTCCACCTGGATTTTCAGGTCGTCCGCGATGGGGAAGAGCGCGCCCGCCAGTTGGTCGACCAACACCCGCTGCGCTTCGTGCAACGTGTCAATATAGGCGGCGGTGCCGTTCCCGTTCTGGGCCAGCGCCTGCATCGTGTCGTCCTGCAGGTTGCCACGCCCGAAGCCAAGGACGGAAAGGTAAATGCCTGTCTCGCGCTGTTCGCTAATGTAATCCTCCAGCGCCGTTGGATCGCTGATGCCAACGTTGAAATCGCCATCGGTGGCAAGAAGCACACGAGAGACTTCACCATCGTCGGTCATCTCAGCCGCCAGATCATAGGCCGCCTGCAACCCACCCACGCCATTGGTGGAGCCGCCTGCCTGCAACGCCGTCAGCGCCGCCGAAATCGTGGCCGTGTCACTGGCCGAGGTCGGCTCCAGCGCCACGCCCGCATTGCCCGCATAGGTCACGATCGCGACCTGATCTTCGGGGTTCAGCCGGTCGAGCATCAGCCGGAACGATTGAATCAGTAGCGGCAGTTTGGCCGGGTCGTTCATGGAGCCGGATGTGTCGATCAGAAAAACCAGGTTCAGCGGTGGCCGGTCCTCAATGGCTGGAAGTTCCCCCTGAATGCCAATGTGAACCAGCTGCGTGTCGGGGTTCCATGGGGTCTGGAAGACCTCAACCGTCGGACGAAACGGGCTGACGTCACCTGCATCAGGGGCGGGCAGGTCGTAGGGGAAGTAGTTCATCATCTCCTCGATCCGGATGGCATCGGGGTTGGGCAATTGCCCGCGGTTCAGGGAGGACCGCAGCAGGGAATAGGCCGCCGTGTCCACGTCGCTAGAGAAGGTGGAGACGGGGTTTTCGGCCACGACCTGTACCGGGTTGTCGTCCGCGTTGGCGAATTCTTCGGTGTTTGCTGGCTGAGGGGCGGGCGCTGCGTCATTGAAGAGGCCCGTCGCTATGCGGCCTTCCTGTTGGATCACAGCGGCGTTGCCGTTGCCGAATTGGGTGATTGTGCCTCCAGCAGCTTCTTCCAACGCCAAAGCGCCGATCGTGTCAAAAGCTGACCCAATTTCAGGCGAAAGAACTCCGGGCAAGGCGGGCTGCTGGACATCATTTGGCGCGCCTGTCATCGCTCGGGGCTGCTGCACTGGAGCCGGGCTTGGGGCTTCCGGGGCGATGTCGCCATCCGTTGCGACAACGTCCGTCTCTTGTTCTCGTCTGTCTGGCACAGTGTCTGCCTGTGCTGCCGGAACGCTGCCGCTTTCAGGCACAAGCTCCTCGAAATCCACTTCGCTCACGCCGGGGTCAACAAGCGACTGGGGTCCGCGCAAAAGGTCTTGGCCCTGAGGGCTCAGGAAAAGGAAACCCACCGCGACCAAAGCGGTGGTGGCGGTCAATGCGCCAGTGGTGCGGGTCAAAAGCATATCAAAAGCTCCTCTGAAAAATCCCTTCTTCGGGGAAGGGTCAGAGCTTTGACGGGTCGCCTGCAGCGATCCTTGGGCCGATGCGAAAATTTCCTGGGACCGTGCCAGTGTCTCGGCCTTGCGCGCGGCATCGGGCGCGGGCGTCGCCGCCTCCATCGCGCGTTTCAGGTCGTTCAGATCCATATCGTCGGAGGTCATTGTGCCTCCTCCCTTGTTTTCATCTCGCGCAGCATCCTCTTTGCCTCAGATACGCGCCATGCGATCGTTCCCTCGGATACTCCAAGGATTTCAGCGGCTTGCGCCTGAGTAACGTCATCCAGAACCAGAGCCAGTGTGTCGCGCAGACTGGGAGACAAACCCGCCATGGCGCGGTAGAGCCAATCGACGCCTTCAGCCGTTTCGGCCACCGTCTTCTGTCGATCCGCTTCCCAATCCGCCCACCCATCCGCGGCCCGGCTGTAACTTGCCGCGCGTCGACGTCGGTCGGTCGCGGCGTTCACGGCCACCCGGTAGAGCCACGTAGTAACCTTCGCATCACCCCGGTATCCCGCCAGCTTGCCGGGCAGGGCGAGGCATATGTCTTGTGTGAGGTCTTCCGCCTCGACTTTGGCACCGGTCAGGCGGAAGCAAAGGCCGAACAGCCGGTCATAGACCCGCGCGAGCAAAAGCTCGAACGCGGTCGCGTCACCGCCTGCGGCCGCCAGGGCCAGGTCTTCGTCACTCACATCCATGCGCATGTCATACCTTATGACGGCGCCCGCGGGGCGATCCTTGGGTCCGTTACGGAAAAAATCTCTACGCGCGCCTAGGTTAGAAATTGAGACCATCGTTCTCAAAATGCCCTTGACGAGGGTAATCGCTCCGTCCCACACCGGGGCACTGCCCTATTGGCTGAGTCTCTTGTTGCGATTGGCCATGGTGACGCAGTGCCAATCCCCTGTAGGCGGGGTACACGCGACGCGACTCAACGAAAGCTCAGTGCCAATGCAGATCTATCTCCCCATCGCCGAGGTGAGCGTGAACGCTTTCCTTCTGCTGGGGCTGGGTGGGCTTGTCGGCATCCTGTCGGGCATGTTCGGTGTGGGCGGCGGATTCCTGATGACTCCGCTGCTGTTTTTCATCGGCATACCGCCTGCTGTCGCAGTTGCGACCGAAGCGAACCAGATCGTAGCCTCCTCATTTTCCGGCGTCTTGGCGCATTTCAAACGAAAGACGGTGGACCTCAAAATGGGGTTTGTCCTGTTGATCGGCGGCCTTGCGGGGGCCGCGATCGGGGTGCAGGTTTTTGCGGCTTTGACGGCAATCGGCCAGGTCGATCTGTTGGTGAAGCTTTGCTACGTGGTGTTCCTGGGCATCATCGGCGGGCTGATGTTCTTCGAAAGCCTGAACGCCATTCGCAAGGCGCGCTCTGCCGGGGGCGTTGCGCCGCCCAAGCGTCGCCAGCGTGGCTGGATCGATGCGTTGCCCTTCAAGATGCGGTTCCGGACCTCTGGCCTTTATATCTCGGTCATTCCGCCGCTGATCGTCGGACTGTTCGTTGGTGTTCTGGCCGCGATCATGGGTGTTGGTGGCGGCTTCATTATGGTGCCTGCCATGATTTATCTGCTTGGAATGCCGACGAAAGTTGTTGTTGGCACGTCGTTGTTCCAGATCATTTTTGTGACCGGGTTTGCGACGCTGATGCACGCAACGACGAACTACACCGTCGATATGGTGCTGGCTGTGCTGCTGCTGGTTGGTGGTGTCGTCGGCGCGCAAATCGGTGCACGGATCGGGACGCGAATGAAGGCGGAGCAGTTGCGGATCTTGCTGGCCGTGATGGTGCTGGCCGTGTGCGGAAAGCTCGCGTTTGACCTGCTGGTTATGCCGTCGGAGCTTTATTCTCTGGGTGCGGGGGGCGGACATTGACCTTCCGTCGCGCGCTCCTCGGGCTTGCAGCCCTCCTCGCACTTTGTCTGCCCTTGCGCGCTGAGACTGTGGTTGCAGGCTTGAGCCGTGATGCCATCAACATCACGGCGAACTTCGTCGGTTCGGAAATCCTGATTTTCGGAGCGGTCAGCCGGGATGCTCCGGCGCCTGAGGGCGAGCTGGAGGTCATCATCACAGTCGAAGGGCCAACGCAACCCGTCGCCGTGCGGCGCAAGGACCGACGGTTTGGCATTTGGGTGAATACGGAGGCGGTTGAGGTTGACGAAGCCCCGTCATTTTACGCCGTTTCCACGACTGGAACCTTCGAGGATGCACTAAGTCAGGTCGAAGACCTGCGCCATCACGTTTCGATTTCCCGTGCGATCCGGGCGGTTGGTGTCGGTGTCGAGCACCCGGAAGACTTCACCAACGCCTTGATCCGTATACGAGAATCCGAGGATCTTTACCAAACCATCGAAGGCGGCGTCACGCTTCGTAACGAAACCTTGTTCGATACTTCCATCCGTTTGCCTGCAAACCTTGTTGAAGGTGACTACCGGACCCGCATATTCTTGACGCGTGGGGGCCAGGTCCTCGACGTATATGAGCAGGATATCGCGGTGCGGAAAGTCGGATTGGAACGGTTTATCTACAATCTCGCCCATGATCGGCCGTTGGTTTACGGCATCCTTTCGCTCGCCATTGCCATTGCGGCTGGATGGCTGGCCTCAGCCGTTTTCCGCTATATCCGGGCCTGACGGGCGGTGTCCGCCGCAGCGCAAAAGGTCGTTCGCCAGTATTGGAAGGCGATGGCGACCAATGATTTCCGCGCTGCAAGCCTTTGTCTAACAGAGGATTTCCGCCTGCAATGGCCGCAATCTGAAGAGATGATCGAAGGCCGCGAGAATTTTGCGGCGCTGAACGCGGCTTATCCGGCCAATGGCCTTTGGACCTTTGACCTGCGCCGGATTGTCGGCGAAGGAGATCAGATCGTCACCGAGGTTGGCATCAGCGATGGTCAGATGCGCGCAACGGCCATCACATTTCACACGGTGCGCGGCGAACTCATTGCTTTGCAAAGAGAATTCTGGCCGGATCCTTTCGAGGCACCAGCCTGGCGGCGGCAATGGGTGCGGAGGCCGGGGGACTAGCCGCGGCCGACATAGGGCATGTTAGTGGCCATAACGGTCTGGAACAGGACGTTGGTCGAAAGCGGCATATTGGCCATGTGCAGGACTGATCGGGCTGCATCCTCGACTTTCATCATTGGCATCAAGGGCTTACCCTCGGCGATGAGGCGGTCGTTGAGGGCGTTGACGAGCTCGGTTTGGGCGTTGCCGATGTCGATTTGGCAGGCGGCAATGTTAAAGGGGCGACCGTCGAGGGCGAGGGTCTTCGTGAGGCCCGTCACCCCGTGTTTTGTTGTTGTATAACAGAGACTTCCCTCGCGCGGAGTGTGGGCGGAGAGGGAGCCGTTGTTGATAATGCGGCCGCCTTGTGGGTTTTGGGCGCGCATGGCTGAAAACGCGGCGCGGGCGGTGTTGAACATGCCTGTGAGATTCACTGCAACGCTATTGTGCCAATCGGCGGGGTCGATTTCGTCGATCGTGCCTTGGGGCGTGAAAATGCCTGCGTTGTTGAAGATGGCATCAAGGCGGTCCCATGTTGCGACAAGCTGCGCAACCGCTTGTTCTACTTGAGATAAATCAGTCACGTCACCGGGCAGAGCGAGGGCGTTCTCGTGGGAAGCGGCCAATTCCGCGAGCGGCTCAGCGCGGCGGGCGAGGAGGCCGACGTGCCAGCCGTCTTCAAGAAACGCGCGTGCTGTGGCGTGGCCGATGCCGCTGGACGCGCCGGTGATCAGGATAGTTTTCATGGGTCGCTGTCCTTTGCCGTGCAGGGTGCAAGAACCTGTAGTGAACCTGTAGTTTTTCTGTAACTACAATTGTAGTGCATGAGAGATTCAGGGGAGGTGCGATATGGTGGGTCTCACCCATCCAACTGGGCATCTTCGGACGCGAGTTCCAGCGGAGCCACCTTCACCTCCAAATCATCGATCCCAAGCGCCGCAGTCGGGCGCGAAAGCATGTAGCGCGTGACCCAGATCAGACGCTCCTCAGCGCGGGTGATGGCGACGTAAGCCAAGCGTTTCCACAGCGCTTGGCCTGCTTCCATCCTGCCAGCCCGCGATGCTGCGTAGAGGTCGGGGGCAAAGACCTGCACCTCGGGCCATTGGGAGCCCTGCGCTTTGTGGGTCGTGACCGCCGCGCCATGGAGGAACGCGGCGCCCATGCGGGCGGCGTACGGGATGAACGGTTCATCCTCGTCCGGTTTTTCGATTTTCACGATGGAGGCGGCGGAGAAGCGCGGGGTTTCGGCCCCGATAACATGGAGCCGCGAAAAGCCGGGGCGGTTGCCGGGGCCGAGATAGATGACGGGCGCACCTTTGATGAGGCCACGTGCCTCAAGGTCGATGCGTTTTTTGCGGTGCTTGAGTGGCAATTCGATGCCGTCACAAATAAGCGGCTCACCGGGAAGGAGTTCGTCGTCGGCGGCGCCATGGGCGTTGCGGAAGGCGGAGATCAGGCGGATGCGGGTGGCATTGCGCCAGACCAGAACCGGCGAGCGCGCCATCATGTCGGAATTCACACGCGGGGTAACCTGGACGCGGTCATCGCGGGCGGCGGCCTCGGTAATCATGCGTTCGAAGTCGGGGAATTCGAGATCGGGGTCGCCGAGCGCATGGGCGAGGTCGAGGATCGGATTGTCGGCGTCTTGGCGGTGGACGCGGCCCAGATGCATCAGGTTCGGGCCTTTGAACTTGTCGAAAACCATCTCCCCCGATTGGCCCACGGGAGCGAGCTGGGCCGGGTCGCCGAAGAGGATCAGGACCGGGAAGATTTCCTTGAGGTCCTGATATTGTTTGTCGTCGAGCATAGAGGATTCGTCGACCAGCCCGATGTCGAGCGCATCTTCGCGGCGTTTCCAGCCGGTGATGAAATCGGACCCACGCAGGCCTGCGGAGGCGAGGGCGGCGGGGACGGATTTGGTGTTGTCGTAGACTTCTTTCGCGCGGTCGAGGGCCGCGTCGGTCAGCGCCTCAATCACGGGCCGCTCACCCTGGCCCGCCATCCATTCGGCGACTTTCTCGAACTCCGGGTCATAGACGGGCGTGTAGAGGATGCGGTGGATCGTGGTCGCGGGAACACCCCGGTTGCGCAGCACGGAGGCGGCTTTGTTGGTGGGGGCGAGGACCGCGACGGTGCGGCGATCTTTGCGGCGTTTGCCCTCCCAATCGCCGGAGATCAGATCAACGCCGGTACGCTGGAGCGCCTTAACGACTTCGGCCAGCAGAAGGGTCTTGCCCGATCCCGCCTTGCCGGTGATGGCGAGGACCGCGCCTTTGCCCTCAGACGCCGGGGTCAGGGTTTCGTCGTCGATGTCCACGCCCATATCCCGCAACACCTCAGCGATGCGGTCGTGGGCCATGGCCTGATCGTCGGAGAAGGTAGGGGCGAGCGCGGCGGTCATGGGCGGACCCTAACCGCCGCCGTCGGGACATGCGAGAGCGTCAGATCGACAAATCGCTGAGGCGGAGGGGCGCGGTGGGATTTTCGGAGGCTTCTGCTTCGTCTGCCGCTTCGGCGATGGTTAACGCCATGGAGCGCGCGAGAGCTGCATCGGCGCGTCCGGGGCTGTTGCCGTTGAAGGTTTCGCCGATGACCCGATCCGCGTCGAGCAGCGCGCGGATGAGCGCCGTGGTGCGTGCGTCGGGCACGGAATGGCGTAGGTTGTGGAGGAGTGTCAGGGGCTCGGCATTTGTGTCCATCACAGCTGCAAGGACCTGTTCGAGAAGGGTTTCGTGGGCGTTTTCCATGGGGTTCGGTCTTTGCCGCCTCCGATCTTGAAGGAAGAGAAATGACCGGGGTTCTCCCGCGGGGCCGATTTCGGCGGCGTCAGCGCTTGGGCGCGGGATGGAGGTAGCGATCCGGATCACGGCAATCAATGCGTGATGCGGAAACAAACAATTTGAAACAGAGGGTTAACGGGTCGAGGGGTCCGGGAAGCCAACAGGGCCTTCATCGGTGCCGATAACGAAAGCGCAGTCGCCGGGTTTTATCAGGCCCGGAACGTGGCGCGCGGCGACGAGGCCAGCGCGCTGGGCGTAGATGGGTTTCGGCGCGGCTTCGAGGTCTTCGGGGTGGTAGATATTGGCGAGGCACTGGTTTTGTTCGACAGTGTCGCCGAGGTTGACCTGCGCGTGGAAGAGGCCGCGCTGGGTGGCGAAGTGGAAGCCCTCCGGATCCGAAAGATCGAGCGCACGCGAGGGTTTCATGCCTGCCGGCCAGTCGTAGATGACGTGGTTGGCGAGGCATTGGCGCAGGCCGCTTATGGCGATCTCGGCGCTGGTTGCGGTGGACGTGCCCGCGCCGCCAAGTTCGGTGGTGACGAAGGTCTTTCCGGCCCGTTCAGCGGCCCCATCGAGCATTCCGGTGTCGTCGATTTCGCGCAGGCGTGCGGTGTAGGGGGCGGAGAAGGCGCGGGCAGCATAGGCGCAGCGGCGATCTTGCTCGGCGTCCTCAAGGATGTGGCTGACGGCCATGGGCAGGAAGTCGAGGGTTTTGCCACCTGAATGCATGTCGATGATGAGGTCGGCAGCGGGGATCAGATGGTCGTTGAAGAAGGCGGCGAGTTTTTGCGTGAGGGTGCCGGAGGGATCGCCCGGGAAGGCGCGGTTGAGGTTCACGCCGTCGATTGGCGAGGTGCGGGTCGCGGCCATGAAGGCGGGGTGGTTGAGGGAGGGGATCAGGATGAGACGGCCGAGAACGTTGGACGGCTCGGCGTTGCGGATGAGGTGGCGGATGGCGATGGGCCCCTCATATTCGTCACCGTGAGTGGCGCCGGTGACCAGAGCGGTCTGGCCGGGGCGGGTGCCGTTGATGATGCAGAGCGGGATCATGACGTGGCCCCATGCGCTGTCGTCGGCGGAATGGGGAATACGGAAATGGCCGAAGTGCTTGCCGGGTTGGTCGAGCGGGATGGTGAGAGAGGTCATTTGACGAAGACCTCGCGCGGGAGGGTGGAGAGGCATTCGTGCCCGGTGTCGGTGATCAGGATGGGTTCGGTGATCTCGATGCCGCCATCGTCGAGCCAGAGGGCGGGCATGAAGTGGAAGGTCATGCCGGGTTGGAGGGGCGTGGTGTCGCCGCGCCGGAAGGACATGGTGCGCTCGCCCCAATCGGGCGGGTAGGAGAGGCCGATGGCGTAGCCCGTGCGGCTGTCTTTCTCGAACCCGAGTTTGTTGAGGGTGCCGTTGAAGGCGTTGGCGACGTCTTCGCAGGTGTTGCCGGGCTTGGCCTGGTCGAGGGCGTAGTGGGTGGCCTCAACGACGGCTTTTTCGGCTTCTTTGAAGTGGTCCGGCATGGAGCCCAGGAATAGGGTGCGGGATTGCGGGCAATGGTAACGGCGGAAGACGCCGGCGATCTCGAAGAAGGTGGCCTCACCCGTTTGCATTGGCTTGTCGTCCCACGTGAGGTGGGGGGCGGTGGCGTCCAGGCCGGAGGGGGTGAGGGGGACGATGGCGGGGTAGTCGCCCCAGGCGTCGTCGCTGCCCCGCACGGAGGTGGCGAGGATTTCGGCGACGAGGTGGTGTTTGGGCAGGCCCGGTTCGGCGACCTCCAGGATGCGATTGTGCATCGCCTCCACGATTTTGGCGGCCTTGCGCATGCGGGTGATTTCGGCCTCGGATTTGATGGCGCGTTGCCAGTTCACCAGGCCTGTGGCGTCGATGAATTGGGTGTCGGGGAGGTGTTGCAGCAGCGTTTGGTGGGCGGCGGCGGAATAGTAGTAATTGTCAAGCTCGACGCCGATGCGCGTGCCGGAGCCGCCACGCTGACGGATCAGGTCTGCGAGGGTTTCGTGCGGGTGTTTGGCAGGGTTTTGCACGTAGGTGTCATCGTAGCCGATGACGTGATCGTCGGGCATGTAGACGGTGCGCAGCGCGCCGAGGCCGTCCATCGCGCGGCCCCACCACAGCGGCAGGCCGGTGGGCGGCACGATGACCGCCTGGTGGACGTAGAAGGACCAGCCGTCGTAGCCGGTGAGCCAGGACATGTTGGAGGGATCGGTGAGGATGAGCCATTCGAGGTTCTGCGCCTCCATCGCGCGGCGGGTCTTGGTGAGGCGGGTGGCATATTCCTCGGGCGAGAAATTGGGGATGCGGTCTGGCATGGCGGGATCTCCTATTAGTGGGAGCGTTGCCGAGGGGAGGTGCGGCGTCCAGCCCGTTTGCGACATTGGTTCATGACCGGCTTGCGCGACGGCTTTTGATTGATAGCGTGGCGGAGCGCATTCAAGGAGGCCACGCCCATGCTGACCAACGACCAACTCGACAAATGGGACCGGGAGCATTTCTTCCACCCTTCGACGCACCTTGGCCAGCACGCACGGGGGGAGGCGCCGGGGCGGATTATTCAGACGGCGGAGGGGTGCTACGTTACCGACCGCGACGGGAACCGGTTGCTGGATGCCTTTGCGGGGCTGTTCTGTGTGAACATTGGCTATGGGCGACAGGAGGTGGCGGAGGCGATTGCGGCACAGGCGCGGGAGCTGGCGTATTACCACTCCTACGTTGGGCACGGCACGGAGGCCTCGGTCACATTGGCGCGGATGGTGGCGGAGCGCGCACCGGAGGGGTTCAACCGGACCTATTTCGGGCAAGGTGGCTCGGATGCTAACGAGACCAACATCAAATTGGTCTGGTATTACAACAACATTCTCGGGCGGCCGGAAAAGAAGAAGATCATCGCGCGGTGGCGAAGCTATCATGGCGCGGGGATCATGAGTGGGTCGTTGACGGGGCTGAGCCTGTTTCACAACAAATTCGATCTGCCGCTCGACATGGTGCGGCATACAACGGCGCCTTACTATTTCCAGCGGGAGGACGAGGCGCAGAGCGAGGCAGAGTTCGTGGCGCAATGTGCCGCAGATCTGGAGGCTCTGATTGCCGACGAGGGCGCGGACACGATTGCGGCCTTTGTGGCGGAACCTGTGATGGGGACGGGTGGGATCGTGCCGCCGCCGGAGGGGTATTGGGCGGCGATCCAGCCGATCCTGAAAAAGCACGACATCCTTTTGATCGTGGATGAGGTCATCACCGGGTTCGGGCGGTTGGGGTCGATGTTTGGCTCGCCCGTTTATGGGTTGGAGCCGGATTTGATCACAATCGCCAAGGGGCTGACGAGCGCCTATGCGCCTCTGTCGGGGTCCATTGTGCATGACCGCGTGTGGGATGTGCTGGCGCGGGGGACGGATGAGAATGGGCCGTTTGGCCATGGCTGGACCTATTCGGCGCATCCCATCGGTGCGGCGGCCGGGGTGGCGAACCTGAAGCTGCTCGACAGTTTGGGGTTGGTGGCGAATGCGGGCGAGGTCGGGCCATATCTGACGCAAGCGTTGCGGGATGCGATGGAGGGGCAGGCGCGTCTGGGCGAGGTGCGCGGAGGCGGGATGTTGAGCTCAGTTGAGCTGGTGAAGACGCCCGGCACGCGAGAGGCGTTTGATCCGGGCGACAAGATGGTGCCGCAGATCGTGGCGGCGATGGCGCGGCGCGGCGTGATTGCACGGGCGATGCCACAATCGGATACGATTGGGTTTGCGCCGCCCTTGTGCCTGACCCGGGAAGAGGCCGATCTGGTGGCGGGTGTCGCGCGGGCGTCGGTCGATGAGGTGTTGGGGTAAGGGGAAACCATATTGGTCGCGCCCCTTTACGGCTGCAGCGCGATCCGGCTAGGTTGGGCGCAATTACAGGCAATGCATTTCGGAACAGCGCGATAGATGTCTGACACACACGTCACATGCCCAAATTGCGGCTATGGGTTTGAGAACCTTCGCAAATCCACGCGGATGTTTGATTGCCCGTCCTGCGACACGACGCTGTTTCGCGAGGGCGCTGCGCTCAATCCCATCGGCAACAATGGCGAGATGCATGATTATCCGATGCTGTTGAGCGTGAATGACACGGTCGAGATCGGTGGGCAGAAGTGCATCGTCGTGGGCCATGCGCGGTATGACTACGGGCGCGGGACCTGGGATGAGTTCTGGGTAGAGAACAGCAATGGCGAAGGCGCCTGGGTGTCGATCGACGAAGGCGATGTGGCGGTGCAATATCCGTTTCACGGCAATGCCGGACCGCGCCGGAGTGATCCCCCTGCGGTGGGTGAGACCGTGAGTTACAACGGCCGCGACTACACAGTAACCGAGGGTGATACGGCCAAGTGCATCGCGGTGCGCGGGCAATTCCCTGAACTGATTCAGGTGGATGACGAGCATTACTTCATCAATGCCTCCGGCCCGTCGGGGCAGCTTCTGTCCGGTGAGTTCTGGGAAGGCGGCCACGGGTGGAGCGATGGCGAATGGCTTGACCCGTTCACGTTGAAGGTTGAACGGCTGGACGGGAGCCGGGTGGCATGACGGCGGCGCAGGGTCTTTCTTCGATCAATTGCACGTCGTGTGGGGCCGGTCTTTCGGTTCTGGGCGGGGGCCGGGTGCAGAGCCATGTGTGCGGCTATTGCGGCGCGGTTCTGGATACGCAGGACAACTACAAGGTGCTCGACAGCATCGGGAAGCGGGATCATCCGGCAAGCCCGATCACCATCGGCATGACGCTGACCTATGAGGGTGTGGAGTTCACCGTCATCGGCACGTTGGGCCTGATGGAAAAGTATGGTGGGCGGACCTGGCGCTGGGTGGAGCATCAGGTGTTTTCGCCAACGCATGGCTATCTGTGGCTGAACGTCGAGGACGGGCATGTCACCTTCACGCGCAAGGTGCGCGACTACAACATGGGCCATTGGTTGAGCCCCTCGACTGTGGAGCGTGCCGAGACGCCGCCGCGACGCAGCTATGCGGGCAAGACCTACAAATACTATGAGACCTCGGTCACGCAGATCGAATACATGGAAGGTGAATTCAACTGGGTGCCGCAGTTGGGCGAGAAAAAGCAGGTAGTGAGCCTGCTTGGGCCTGACGCGATGCTGGGGTTGGTGAAATCCAGCCGCGAGCGCGAAGTAGAGCTGACGCAGTTGATGGACGGTGCCACAGTGGCGCGGGATATGGGTTTTGATCCGTCCGCCCTTGGCGCACCCAAGAAGCATCCGCTTGAGCCCTACAAGCCGATGGCTGAGGAAGGGCTGCTGCGTAAGGTGTTGGCGTTCACGGCCGTGGTGTCGCTGGTGATTGGACTACTGTTCTGGCTGAGTGGAGGGCGGTTGGTGCTTGATACGCCTGCCGCCACGCTGGCCCAATTGCCGGAAAGCTATAGCTTCGAAGTGACAAACCGGAGCCAGTTGGCCCGCGTACGGCTTGACAGCAATTTGCAGAACGCATGGGGCGTGTTTGCGGTTGAGGTACTGGGGCCCGATGGACACCCCGTCGTCGCCGCCGAACGTGCGATTTCCTACTATTCCGGACGGTCTGGCGGCGAAAGCTGGTCTGAGGGCTCCCGCCGGGCGTGGTTCCGGTTCCGCCCGGAGGAAGTTGGAACCCACACTCTGCGCCTGGAGCGCGCGGAAGGGGGTAACGCGTCCGACGGTTTCACGCTGACGGTCCGGGTGAGCGAGGGCAAACCCACGGCCTTCTGGCTGCTGGTTCTGGCGAGCATTTCGGGGCTGGGATGGCTTTACGTCACTGGCCGGCGTGCCATGCATACAAGCCGGCGGTTCGCCGGGTCCGACTGGACGAGCGAGGACTGAGCCGATGACCCCGATCAGACTTATCATCATCGGTGGCGCGGTCATGGCGCTGATGGGTGCCAGTTACCTGAGTTACTACGGCGTCGGACGCGAAAGCCGCGATCTGGCGGCCTCAACCCAATCCATCCGCACCGGGTCCACCGGTGGCGGCAGCGGAGGCTTCTTCGCCTTCGGACGGATCAAATGAACAGCCCTACGGAATAGGAGCCTTTGCAGATGTTCGACCAAATCATCCTCGCTGAACTCATCTCGATGTTGTTTTACAGTGTCATCGGCATGGTGCTGATGTTCATTGCCTACAAGATCATCGAGATGCTGTCGCCGTTTCCGATTGTGAAGGAGATCGAGGAGGATCAGAACACCTCGCTCGCCATTCTGATCGGGTCTGTCTTCGTTTCGATGGCGATCATCATCGCGGCCGTTATCCTGTCTTGATGATGGGCGCATAGCCTGACCGGGGCGACGCGATTGACACCTCCAAGTGATGAGCCGGGCGCGACCCCTGAGTTGACGCCCAAGGTGGCGTGGCTTCTGGCCGCGACCTTTGTGGTGGCCGTGGCGGGCCTGATCTACGAGCTGATCGCGGCCACGATTTCCAGCTACTTGCTGGGGGACTCGATCCGCCAATTCTCTTTCGTGATCGGTGTCTTCCTGAGTGCGATGGGCGTGGGTGCGTGGGCCTCGCGGTTTGTGGGCGACGCCTTGGGCGGCTTCGTGCGGGCACAGATCGCGCTGGGTGTGATTGGTGGCGCTTTGGGGCCGCTGTTGTTCTTTGCCTATGCGATCTACGGCACCGTGGGCTTGCCGCTTTATGGCGGGCTGATTGCGATTGGCGTGCTGTCGGGCATGGAAATTCCACTGATCAGCCGCGTGCTCAAAGAGATCGGCGCGGCGGAGTTTCGGTTCGAGAATGTCCTGACGGCGGATTACATCGGGGCGCTGGCCGCTTCGCTGGCTTTCCCGCTTCTGATTGTGCCGAACCTGCCATTGATGAGCGCCTCACTTGCGTTCGGGACGCTGAACCTGCTGGTGGCGGGGTTCTCGCTCTATCTGTTCCGGGATCGGTTGGGGCGGGGGCTTTGGGTGCCATGGGCCGGGTTCCTCCTCGCTTCGCTCCTCGCATTTGCAATGAGTGAACGGATGGTCTCGGCGGTCGATGCGCGGTTGTTTCAAGATGAGGTGATCTTCTCGGAGACGACGGCCTATCAGAGCATCGTTATCACGCGGTTTGATGAGCGTTACCGGCTGTTCCTGGACCATTCGATCCAGTTCGATTCACTCGATGAGCACCGCTATCACGAGGCCTTGGTGCACCCCGCCATGGGTCTGGTGGAGGACGCGCGGAGCGTGCTGGTTTTGGGCGGTGGCGACGGGATGGCCGTGCGTGAGGTGCTGCGCCATGAGGGGGTGGAGCGGGTGGTTCTGGTGGATCTGGACCCGCGCGTGACGGAGTTGTTTTCAACGAACCCGGATCTGGTGGCGCTGAACGACGGCGCGCTTCTGGATGAGCGGGTAGAGATTGTGAACACGGACGCCTGGGTCTGGGCGGCGGAGGCGCATGGGGATGCGCTGTTCGACGTAATCATTGCCGATCTGCCGGACCCGAAGAGCATCGCGTTGAGCAAGCTTTATTCGGTGGAATTCTACGCGATGCTGATGGAGCGGCTGTCTGGCAGCGGGATGATGGTGACGCAGGCGGGATCGCCGACCTTTGCGGCGGAGGCGTTCTGGATCACCGAGGCCACGCTGGCGGCGACGCGCAATCCGATGGTGCCTGATCAGGGGCTGTCGACGGTGCCCTATCAGGTCTATTTGCCGAGCTTCGGAAACTGGGGGTTTGTGATGGCCTCGCCGCTTGGTGTCGCGGAGGGCCGAATGCCGGACTTGCCGGAGGGGTTGCGGTATCTGAACGCGGAGGTCTGGTCAGGAGCGCAGGCCTTTGGCGAGGATCAGTATCCGGCCGGTGATGTGCCAGTGAACACGATCCAGGGCCATCCGCTGGTGGCAGCCTATCAGCGCGGTTGGGACTTCTGGTTCAGGTAGGCGCGTTTGTGGACGAGCCGTTTGCAGCTTCCGCCTAGCGTTCCTTCACGTAGGGCTCACCGCCCGCGCGCGGCGGTATTGCGCGGCCAACGAAGCCTGCGAGGATCACCACTGTCAGGATGTAGGGCAGGGCCTGCATCAGCTGGACTGGCAGGACGACTGAAGAGAGCCATGTGGCAAGCCCACTGTCCGGATCGAGTTGCGGGAAGCCGATGGCGAAGACAAGGCCTACAACGAGCGTGATGGCGGGGCCGATGAGGTCGCGGACACTGGTGGTGCCGCGCAGGACGGAGATGCAGCGCAGGAGCAACAGGATGCCGCCGATCAGCACGACGAAGAGGAAGATGAGGCTGAAGAGGGTCAGAAGCTCAATATTCTGGAACCGGTTGCCGAGTGCGTCGAGGAAACCGAACAGGAGGCAAGCGCCGAGCGCCTCCCAAGGGCGCCATTTGGCGAAGATAAGGGCGGCCAGCGCGATGAAACCCCGGCCCGCGCTCATATCTTTCACGAAGCCTGCGGAGAGGCCTGTGGCGAGGTAGGCGCCAGCAAGGCCGCAGAGGACGCCGCAGATGACAACGGCGGCGTAGCGCAGGCCCACGACCGAGATACCTGCGGTGTCGACGGCGGCGGGGTTTTCACCCACGGCGCGCAGGCGCAGGCCGAAGCGGGTGCGGTAGAGGACCCACCATGTCAGTGGCACGATCAAGAGCGCGATATAGACGAGGATGGAATGGCCCGACAGAAGCTCGGAATAAACCTGCCCCAAAGGCTCCTGCTGGGCGATGTCGCGGATGCGGGAGGCGGCGCCGGGCAGGACGATCTCGTTGAAACGTGCATCACCGGTGAGGGCTGGGGTTCGACCACCCTGGCTGAACCACGTTTGAGAAATGACCACCGTTAGGCCCGCAGCGAGGAAGTTGATGGCCACGCCTGAGATCAGCTGATTGCCGCGGAAGGTGATCGACGCGAGCCCGTGCAGGAGGCTGAGGACGACGGAGGCGAGAATGCCGATGCCGAGGCCGACCCAGACGTTGCCGGACGAATAGGCGAAGGCGGCGGAGAAGAAAGCGGCGGCGAGCATCTTGCCCTCCAACCCGATGTCGAAGATCCCCGCTCGTTCCGAGAAAAGCCCCGCGAGACAGGCCAGCAGAAGCGGCGTGGCCAGCCGGAGCGAGCTGTCGGAGAGTTGCAGGATTGTCATGAAATCCATGGGCTCAGATCCTTGACGTAGCGAGTTTGTAAGCGGCGAAGGCGAAGAAGACGCCGAGAGTGGCATCAATCCAGCGCCGCGCGCGGGTATAGAGCGCCACGATGGGCGTGGCGGAGAAGGTCAGCGCATAGGTGGCGTGTCCTATGAGCGACAGAAGCGTGGCGGAGACGACGAGCAGCGCGCCGATGGCCCAGGGGGCCTCCCCATTCATCGCGATGGCTGCGATGGCGATCCACTGCAGCGCGGCTTTGGGGTTGGTCATCTGAATGGTGAGACCGGTGAGGATCAAATTGCGTTCGCCCAAGGCGCGGGTTTGCGGCGGTGGGGCTTCAGGGCGGAGCGCGGACCGGAATGATTTGAAGGCGAGCCAAAGCAGGAAGGCAACGCCGAAGAGTTTCAGCGCGATGAGGGCGCTTGCATAGGCGGTCAGCAACGACGCAAGGCCTGCCACGGTGAGTGTCGCCCATAGGCCGGAGCCGAGGCCCACGCCGACAGCCAGCGACAGGCCTGCCGTGCGGCCACGGGCCATGGAGGTACCGATGATCGCGGCGATGTTCGGGCCGATCACCAGAAACCCGAGGCTGAAAAAGCCGAGAGCGGCGAAGAGGGCTGGAAGATGGGGGGTAAGCTCAGCCATGTCAGATCCGGCTCGTGGCGAGTTTGAAGGCGGTGAAGGCAAGGAAGAAGCCGATCGCGGCCTCGACGTAGCGCCGCGCACGGGCATAGGCCGTGCGCACGGGATTGGCGGACAACGCCAAAGCCCAGGCGGCATGGCAGGCAAAGCTGATAATCCACATCGTCGCCACGTACAGCGCGATGACCCAGGGCGGTGCGTTTTCGGTCGCGCCGACGGCGGCTATGGCGAGCCAGAAGGCGATGGCCTTGGGGTTGGTGACTTGCAGCAAGTAGCCCTTCGCAAAGAGCGCGCGGCCTGATTGGCGTGGTTCGCTCTGCACTGTCAGGGTCGGCGGGTTCACGGCCTTTCGGAAGGCGCCATAGGCGAGCCATGCGAGATAGGCCGCACCGATGAGCTTGAGGGCTGTCATTGCCCAGGCGGCTTGGCTGAGAATCAAGCCGACGCCCAGGATCGTCAGCAGGTTGATCGTGGTGGACCCAAAGGCGATGCCGACGCAGGCAATCAGAGCGGGGGTGCGGCCTTGGCTGAGGGATAGGCCCATCAGCATGGCGACGGCTGGGCCCGGTGAAGACGCGCCGACCAGCAGGATGCCATAGGCGGCGATGAAGGCGGGCAGGAAAGGCAGGAGCGTCTCGATCATGCGGCCACCTGCGGGTTGGGCAGGAACGGAAAGACGGCCGCGAAGCGCGCAGCGATTTCTGGGTGACGGGTGAGGGCGGCCAAGGATTGCTGCGCGCTCATGCCTGCGTCGTCGGGGCGATGGGTTCCGCGCAAGGCCGTCAGGCCGGACAGGGCGGCGGAGCGGCCGTCGCCCTCCAACAGCGGATCACTGGGCCAGAAGCCGATCAGATTGCGCAGGCCGGTTGTGACGGAGAGCCGGTCTTCAGCCATCATCACGTCGATCATGTAGGGCGGCAGATCATCGGCGGGCGTAACGGTGACAACGTGTTCCGCCCAGGTGCGAAACTCATCGAACGTGATTGCACCGGCCAGAAGGCAAGCCCAAGCAAATCCAAGGTCCGGGTTGTCTGATCTGGTAGCGCTCATCCTAATTCAGCCCTCTCGCCGGAAAGAGAGGAAGAGCCGTTCCATCGGCATCCGAACCATGTTGTCGAGCGCGCCGGTGAACAGGATCACAAGGGCCTGAATCACGAGGATCATCTCACGTGAAACGGCAGGCATTTCGAACGCAAGCTCAGCACCGCCTTGGTAGAGCATCCCGAAGAGCAGGGCGGCGAAGCAGACGCCGACGGGGTGGGAGCGGCCCATAAGCGCCACGGCGATGCCAACGAAGCCCGCGCCAGCCACGAAGTCGAGGCGGAGTTGCT
The DNA here is from genome assembly GCA_947500415.1 of uncultured Roseicyclus sp. Classification (GTDB taxonomy): domain Bacteria; phylum Pseudomonadota; class Alphaproteobacteria; order Rhodobacterales; family Rhodobacteraceae; genus Gymnodinialimonas. Next base: position 319,109 of record CANMRT010000003.1, on the reverse strand, counting down.
CGCTTTCGCCCTGCACGGCGTTGATCGCCATCATCCCACACAGCGCGCCCGAGATGAGCATCGCGATCATGGTGATCTTGATGGGGTTGATGCCGGCGTAGACGGCGGCGGTTTCAGAATGGCCGAAAGCGCGGATTTCGTAGCCAAGCCGCGTGCGCCAGATCAGGAGCCAGACGCCGACAGCGGCGACCAGCGCGATAAAGAAGCTGACGTTGAGCGGTGTGGAGGAGCGGAAACCGAGGAAGCTTGCGAACTCGCCTGCATTGGGAAGATGCGTGGTTTCGGGGAAACGGACCGAGGCGGTCTCGGCCGAGCCGGGGATCGTGAAGATGTTGTTCAAGACGTAGATCATCAGCGAGGCCGCGATGAAGTTGAACATGATCGTGGTGATCACGATGTGGCTGCCGCGCTTGGCTTGCAGGTAAGCTGGGATCGCGGCCCAGGCGGCCCCGAAAACGGAGGTCAGGATCGTGACGGCCAGAAGGGCCAGGGACCAATGGGGCCAAGGGATCAAGAGGCAGGCGATGGCGGCACCGATGCCCGCGACATAGGCCTGCCCCTCGCCACCGATGTTGAACAGGCGTGCGTGGAAGGCGACAGCAACACCGAGGCCCGTGAAGATGAAATTCGTGGTGTAAAACAGCGTGTAGCCCCAGCCGTACGCCGAGCCAAATGCCCCGTTGACCATGATCGCCATGGCGCGGAAGGGGTTTTCGCCGATGATGAAGTAGACCACGAGGCCGGAGGCGAAGAGGGCAAGGACAACGCTGATCAGCGGGATCAGCAGGATGTCGGCCCATTTTGGCATCTTGTCCATGTTTACGCGGCCCCCTTGGTCTCGTTCACGCCAGCCATAAGCAGGCCAAGGTCGCCTTCGTTGGTCTCTGACGGTAGGCGTTCGCCGCTGATGACGCCGTCGAACATGACGGCGATGCGGTCGCTGAGGCCCATGATTTCGTCCAGTTCCACGGAGACCAATAGCACAGCCTTGCCCGCGTCACGGAGCGCGATGATCTGTTTATGGATGAATTCGATGGCGCCGATGTCGACGCCGCGCGTGGGCTGGCCGATCAGGAGAAGCTCGGGCTGGCGGTCCATTTCGCGGGCGACAACGATCTTTTGCTGGTTTCCGCCGGAAAAGTTGCGGGCAGGCAGGCGCGGGTTGGGCGGTCGGACGTCGTAGCGTTCCATCTTTTCGGCGCAATCGGCCTTGATGGCTGCGTTGTTCATCAGGGGCCCGGACTGGTATTTCACGTCATGGTGGTAGCCGAAGGCCACGTTTTCCCACGCCTCATAGGGCATGATGAGACCTTCGACCTGCCGATCCTCGGGCACATGGCCGATGCCCCGCCTCCGACGGGATTGGCCGTCGCTTTCGCGGCCTGTGAGGTCGATCTGTTCGCCGTGGAGGCTAACCGTGCCGCCTTGGGCCGGGATCATGCCGCCGAGCACTTCCAGCAATTCGGTCTGTCCGTTCCCGGCGACCCCTGCGATGCCGAGGATTTCGCCTGCTCGGATCTGGAAGGAGATGGATTTGACGCGCTCCACACCCGTTGGATCAACCACGCGGAGGTTTTGCACATCGAGGACAACATCGCCGGGTTTGGCTTCGGTCTTGTCGACTTGCAGAAGGACTTTGCGGCCTACCATCAGCTCAGCAATTTCTGCGGGCGAGGTCTCAGCAGTTTTGACCGTGGCGGTCATTTCACCACGACGCATTACGGAGACGGTGTCGGTGATATCCATGATCTCGCGCAGCTTGTGGGTGATGAGGATGATGGTTTTGCCCTCATCCTTCAGGCGACCAAGGATGCGGAAAAGCTGGTCAGCTTCGGACGGGGTGAGCACGCCGGTGGGCTCATCAAGGATCAGAATGTCGGCTTCGCGGTAGAGCTGCTTGAGGATTTCAACACGCTGCTGGTGACCGACGGAGAGGTCTTCGACGATAGCGTCGGGGTTCACTTCGAGCCCGTATTCTTTCTCAAGGTCGATTAGGACCTTCCGCGCTTTGGAGATGGAGGGACGCAGCATGGCGCCGTCTTCTGCACCGAGTATGACGTTTTCGACGACGGTGAAATTTTCGACCAGCTTGAAGTGCTGGTGGACCATCCCAATACCGGCGCGGATGGCGGCCTGGCTGTCGGGGATTTGAGTGTGGTTGCCGTTGATCCAGATCTCACCGGCGTCGGCCTTGTAGAAGCCGTAGAGGATGGACATCAGCGTCGACTTGCCCGCACCGTTTTCGCCGACGATGCCGTGGATCGCGCCTTTGGCCACGGACAGGGAAATGTCCTTGTTGGCCTGAACCGGCCCGAACGCTTTGGAGATGCCTTTGAGTTCGATGGCAGGGGCTGTCATGGGCGCGGTCTCTGCTTGGGATTCTGGCCGGATAAGGAGCGGGCCGCACCTTGGGAAAGGCGCGGCCCGTCTGTTTCGTTACAGCAAAGGCCGGGCCTTACTGCATTTCCACCGGGCAGGTGCCGTCATCGGTGAAGTTGTGCACTGAAAGGGTGCCCGCGATGATCTCGGCCTGTGCGGCTTCAACGGCGGCTACCATGTCTTCCGTGACAAGCTCGGCGTTGAATTCGTCGAGTGCGAAGCCCACGCCTTCTTCGGCCAGGCCATAGACGAAGATGCCAGGCTCGATACCGTCGGCACCTGCGGTGAAGCTGTCATAGACGGCCACATCCACGCGCTTGACCATCGAGGTCAGGACCATGCCGGGGTGCAGGTAGTTCTGGTTCGCGTCCACGCCGATCGACAGGATGCCTTCATCGGCTGCGGTTTGCAGAACGCCGAGGCCGGTGCCGCCAGCCGCTGCGAACACGACGTCCGATCCCTGGCCGATCTGACCGCGCGTCAGCTCGCCCCCGCGCACGGGGTCGTTCCATGCGGCAGGCGTCGTGCCGGTCATGTTGGCGATGACGGTGGCGTCGGGGTTGGCCGCAACGGCACCCTGCGCATAGCCGCAGGCGAAGCGCGAGATCAGCGGGATGTCCATGCCGCCCACAAAGGAAACAGTGCCCGTCTCGGACGCCATCGCCGCCATCATGCCGACGAGGTAGGAGCCTTCATGTTCGGAGAAGATGATCGACTGTACGTTGGGCGCATCAACCACACCATCGATGATGACGAACGTGGTGTCGGGGTAGTCAGGGGCGACAACTTCAAGCGCGGAGGCCTGGCTGAAGCCTGCCATTACGATGGGGTTGGAGCCTGCTTCGGCCAGACGGCGCATGGCTTGCTCACGCTGCGCGTCGTTCTGAAGCTCAATCTCGCGGTAGGTGCCGCCGGTCTCTTCTGCCCAACGCTCCGCACCATTGAAGGCGGATTCGTTGAAGGAGCGGTCGAACTTGCCGCCCAGGTCGAAGATGACGGCGGGGCCATCGGCCAGCGCGCCGGTGGCGGACATGGCGATAACGGCGGCAGCGCCAAGAAGCGATTTCATCATGGTCATATGTGGTCTCCCGGTTGGTTCTGGGGTTGCCGGCCATTGGTCTGGCCTGTCCCCGAAGCAGAAACCCCGCCTGTGCGACGGAATCCTTGCCTTGAATAAGGGCAAGTCGGGCGGGAAGGGTCAACCGGATTCTGGCGGGTGACCGGGCGTCAGTGCCCGTATTGGCGTCATTTGCCCGCAGATTGAGCGGGGATTTCAAGCACCATTTGGATTGCGTCCGATTGCGTCTTGTCATCGGAGGCGTAGTAGCCAGCGCGGCGTGCGAATTCGGTGAAGCCCGTGGATTGGTAGAGAGCGATGGCGGCTGTGTTGGTGGCATCCACGTCGAGGAAGACCGAGGTCGCGCCCGCGTCGCGCGCGGCATCAAGCGCTTGGTTCAACAGCGCGCGGCCGTGGCCTTTTTTGCGGGCGGTTGGCAGGATTGAGATTGTAATCAACTCGGCCTCCGGTGGGATGATTTGGAGCATCGCGAAGCCGTGGCCGGAGGTGACGATCTTGTAGGCCGGGTTCGCCAGCAGGCTCTCGAATTCATGGGCTGCCCAACCGCGTGGAAAGCTGGCGGCGTGGAGCGCTGCGAGGGTTTCAGCAAGAGTCAAAGGATTGTCGGCCCGGTCTCGCGGCTGGGGGCCGCATCGGCGGGTTTGATGTAGAGTGGGGCAGGGCGAGGCTGCGCGCTGCTGAGACGTGTTGCGGCGATCCGCGCGATGGCAGAGGCCGGCGCATAGGCCGCAGGCGCGTGATTGATACCGAGTTCGGCGGACAAAATGGGTGAGTCCTGACCGATCAGGGTGATCCCCGGGATAAGCCAGTCGGTGATGTCGGCTTTGGCAACGAGTTCCGGTGCCCGGTCCGCATCAACGGCGAAGCGTTGCAGGTAGAGGTGATCACGGGGCGCGTTGATCGTTGCGAGCGTCGGGCCCTTGGCCCCGAAGGCCAAGCTGTCGAGAAGCGACACGCCGATGGCGGGGATTTCGAGCGCGAGGGCCAAGCCACGGGCCGCGGAAACGGAAATGCGAATGCCGGTGAAATTTCCCGGCCCGATGCCGACACCAATTGCCGTGAGGTCCCGGAGGGAGGCATCCGCGTCGGTCAGGGTCCGCTCGATCATTGGCATGAGCTGTTCGGCTTGTCCTTTGGCCATGTCGACATAATGGGCGGCGGCCACATCGCCGTCGCGGTAGAGGGCGGTGCCCACCCAAGGGCCGGACGTGTCAAAACCGAGGATCATGGACACGGGTTAAGTGGGATAGCGCAATGGTGCAAGGGAGCAGGGCGCACGGTCTCCGTCGCCAGAGGCGACGCCCCTGGAGGTGTATTGGCCAAGATGAAGGAGGCGGGCTCAGTCCTTGAGGCGCTCGCGTCCGGAGCCGGCATCGCGGGGCAAATCATCGGAGATGTGGAGCCAGGGTAGCGCGCTGTCGGCGTGGCTGTGGCCTTGGGGCGCGAGCGTGTCGGCTTGGTCGAGCAGGCCGAGCGGGACGTAGAGTTGGTCGGGCAGGTAATCGTAGGTGGCGCAGAGCTGGGTGCCGCAGTCGACGCAGAACCAACGGTTTACGCCTTTGGTGAAGCTTTTGCGTGGGCCGCGAGAAGGGGAGAACGCCACCTGATGCGGCGCGAAGGCGGCGAAGGCCGCGACCGGTGCGCCGGACAGGCGTCGGCAGTCGGAGCAGTGGCAATAGGTGACGGTCAGGGGGCGGGCGGTGGCCGCAAGGTGCGTCCGCCCGCAATAGCAATGGCCGGTGATTGGTGGCTCAGACGGCAACCGGGCGTACTTCGACGACTTCGGGGATGTAGTGGCGCAAGAGGTTTTCAATGCCCATCTTCAGCGTCAGGGTCGAGGAGGGGCAACCGGCGCAGGCACCCTGCATATGCAGGTAAACGACGCCGCGATCAAAGCCGTGGAAGGTGATGTCGCCACCGTCCTGGGCCACGGCGGGGCGCACGCGAGTGTCGAGCAGTGTCTTGATCTGGCCAACGATCTCGCCGTCCTCACCGGTATGCTCGGCATGGCCACCTGCAGCCTGAGCCTCCCCATCCATGACGGGTGCGCCGGACTGGAAATGCTCCATGATTGCGCCCAGGATCGCCGGTTTGATATGATCCCAGTCGATCGCATCGGCCTTGGTCACCGTGATGAAATCGGTGCCGAAGAATACGCCTGTCACGCCTTCAACCGCGAAGATGCGGGTGGCGAGGGGGGATTTGTCCGCCGTCTCTGCCGAAGGGAAATCGGCGGTGCCTGCTTCCAGCACGGTCTGGCCGGGCAGGAATTTCAGCGTGGCGGGGTTTGGCGTGGCTTCGGTTTGGATGAACATGGCGCGTATCCTTACTGGTTAAGTCAGATATGCGATTGGAGGGGCCGGGAGTCAAGGCGATTGGAATGGTTCTAAACTACTCAGCGGCTTCCGGGCGTTCCCGTTGATCCAGTGGCCAGTCCAGGCCCTCGCGTTTCAGGTGGTCCTCGAAATAGTCGCGGAAGGGGGGAAGCCCTTCGTAAAGCTTGAGGAACTCGGCGCGGTTGAGGACCAGGACAGTCGTATCCTCAATGGCGCGGGCCGTGGCGAGGCGTCGGGTTGCCCCGAAGACCATACGTTCACCGAAGTGATCCCCCGGTCCGACACGTCTGGGGGCGGGGGCATCATCGTTGTGACGGGTGATTTCCACTGCGCCTTCGATCACGGTGTAAAGGCCGTCGGCGCGGTTTCCGGTCTCATATATCCGGTCGCCTGCGCGATAGTGGACGTGACGTGCGGCGGGGGGTGTGTGGGAGGTGAGGTTCACGAGACTGCGGGGCGTGACCCAATCCAGCACCCAGTGGCTCAGCACCCAGACCTTCGCGGGAAAGCCCGGTAGAAACGCAACGTAGTAGGCGCGCCAGAGGAGCCAGGCGATGAAGCCCTTGAGGCGGATGCCCATGACATCGGCAATGCCGCGCCGCCCACCGAGAGACGCCATGGAGCCTTTGGACGTGTATTCGAACGGCTTGCAGGGTTGGCCATTGATGGCGCGCGCGATGTTGGCGGCGAGTTGCTTGGCCTCTCGCACAGCGAATTGAGCGGTGGGCGGTGCGAAGTCCGAGCGCTCAGTCGCGTTGTCTTTCATAGGGATCAGGGCGCAATCGCCGAGGGACCAGACATTGTCCCGGTCCGAGACGGAGAGGTCGCGGGCAACGGCGATGCGGCCGTGTTGCAGGGGCAGGTCCATGCGTTCGACAACAGGCGCGGGCGCATTGCCGATGGTGGCAACAATTGTGCGACAGTCGATGACGTCGCCGGTAGTGGTGGTTATTTGGGTGCCGGTGGCGCTGGCGATACCGGTGTTCAGGCGGATTTCGATGCCGCGTTTTTCGAGTTGTTCGCCTGCGTATTTGGCGAGGCTTTCGGGCATTTCTGCGAGGATCTTGTCGGCGAATTCCAGCACGATGATGCGGACCTCATCGCGGGAAACATTGGGGTAGTATTTTAGCGAACGGTCGATGAGTTCGGCCATCTCGCCCACCGTTTCGATGCCAGAAAAGCCGCCGCCGATGACCGTGAAAGTGAGCGCGCCGCGTTTGACTTCGGGCAAGTTGGTGATGTCGGCGTGTTCCAGACGTTCGATCACATGGCCTCGCAGGCGGCGGGCGTCTTCGAGGCCCTTCATGGTTAGCGCATGTGCTTGCAGGCCTGGCGTGCGGGAGAGGTCGACCGTTTGGCCAAGGGCGACGACAAGGTGGTCGTAGGGGATTTCCGTCGGGCGGCGTTGGACGCCTTGAAAGACTGTCACGGTCTTGGCGACAAAATCGACGCTGTCGATCAGGGCTTTGCGGATGGTGACGCCCTTAAGAAGGAAGCGGAAAGGCGAGGTGGCGTGGATCGGCGTGACGGAACCTGCGCCGACTTCGGGCAGAAGCGGCTGGAAAACAAAATAGTTCTCGGCTGTGATCAGCTCTATCTCAGCGGTATCGCGGAGTTCGCGCTTGAGGGCGCGAGCGGTGTAGAGGCCACCGAAGCCGCCGCCAAGGATTACGATGCGGGGTTTGGGCATGGGGGCGGCCTCCGGTTTGGGACACCGGATATATAGGCACTATTCTGCATGTGCGCCAGACGAATGCTGCATCGCAGCGTATCAGGTGATCGCTTCGAGCTGCTCTTTGCTGAGCTCAACCGGAACAACGGTCATTGGCACGGGCAGATTGCCTGCCTGTTTGGTGAGGTCGGTCACCAGCGGTCCCGGGCCACCCTTGCCGGAGTTGGCACCCAAGACCAGCACGCCGATTTCCTTGTCGGAATGGATGTGGGTCAGGATTTCTTCGACAGGGATGCCCTCGCGGATCACAAGGGTCGGGTCGATATCCTGTTTGTCGCGCATCCACTTTGCGAAGACGTTGAAATGCGCCTCGATCCGTTCGCGGGCCTCGGCGCGCATAACCTCGCCCACGCCGATCCAGTGGTTGAATTCATCGGGCGGAATGACCGAGAGAATTTCGACCCCGCCGCCAGTGTTGTGGGCGCGCATGGCAGCAAAGCGCATGGCGTTGAGGCATTCACGGGTGTCATCGAGAATGACGAGAAACTTGCGCATAGGATTGGACCCCTTCTCCGGCGATGGAGGATGACCGAGGGGGGCGGGTCTGTCTAGCCGCGATTGCGCCTTGCGTGTGACCTATCGCAAGATGACGGTGAAAGGGAGCGCGCAATGCTGGCACCGCAGACAGCCGACATGCTGATCGCCGGGTTGATGCTCGGCGGGATACTCGTCGCCGGGATTATCGTGTTTCGCTACATTAGGCGTAGCATGTCGCGGGAAGATTGGGCCGATGCGGGCAGCTTCGATGGCCCCCGTCGAATGCGGTTCATGTGGGCCCACGGTGTGCGCCTTTTGATGCTGCTGGCGATCCTGTTCGTCTGGTTCCTGATAGTTGGACTAGCGCTGATACCGATGATCGAAGGCCTGACCCTGCCGCGTGGCTAAGCCGCTGATGCCGCCCAATCCCAATAGAGTTCACGCGCGCGCTTTGTGACAGGCCCGTGTTGGTAGTGGGTGCCATCGAATTCCAGAACCGGTGTGACCTTGTTGAGGTTGCCGGACATGAAGATCTCATCCGCCGCCCGGAAGTCGTCGTATGACAGGACGGCCTCCGTGACGGCATAGCCGTCCGCGCGCAGGTTCTTCATGTGCCGCTGCCGTGTGATGCCGTTGAGGAATGTGCCGTTGGGGATGGGAGTGAACACTTCGCCGTCGCGGATCATGAAGATGTTGGCGGTGGCGGTCTCAGCCACGTTGCCCATGGCGTCTGTCACAAGGGCGTTGTCGTAGCCTTTGGAGCGCGCCTCCATCAGCATGCGGGCGTTGTTGGGGTAGAGGCAGCCAGCCTTTGCATCCAGAACGGCGGTGTTCAGGATGGGGCGGTGGAAGCGGGTCGTCGTGAGCGTGGAATGGGCATCGGGTGCGCCGATGGGAACCTCTTCGAGGCAAACGAAGAAGCCGGCCTCTGTCTCGGCCGGAACAATTCCGTAAGCGCCGCCGTCGATGCCGAAGAAATTTGGGCGAATGTAGACGGGTGTATCCTTTGGATAGCGCTTGAGGCCTTCCCAGACGATGTCAAAAATTTCTTCACCGGTCTTTCCTGGAATGAGCGAGAGTGCTTTGGCAGAGCGGACGACGCGGTCGCAGTGGTTGCGCAGGTCGGGAGCCAGGCCATTCACATAGCGCGCGCCATCGAAGCAGGTCGTGCCTTGGAACGTGGCATGATCGGCCGCGCGCATGACGGGCACATCGGCATCATGCCAAGCGCCGTCGACATAGGTTTTGATGTTGGTGCCGTTGGCCATGCCACCCTCCCCCGTTTGGAACAGGGGGAGGGTAGAGTGAGGTCACATGGAAGGTCCAGAGGTGAAGCCTTGCTGGTAAGACATGGTCACGCCATCGGCCTTAGCGGCGCGCGGCGCTGTGCGGATGGATTTGTGATCCGTCCGGCATGGTTTGCCCGCAGCTTTGCGAGCAATCGTTTTGGTGGCCACGATCCGATCAGATGTGCGGTCGGTGGCAGGTGCGGTCGGCGTATCCGACCGGGTGGTGAGACGACTGGTCATGCAGTTCCCCCCGTACTGGTGCTGTCGATGTCTGAAGTATTGCAGAACATAACGTCAGAAATGTGAATGTAAAGTTAACGCAGGGGTTAGATTTGTGCGGAAGTGCACAGTGGCGTGACGTCATCTTGGTTTGTCGGCCCTCAGGCCTCGGCCAGAAGGGCATCGATATCCAATCTGTTGTTTACCATCTCCAGCTTTCCGTCGGCGTCGCGGGGCCAATCCTGTGGCGCGCGGTCGCAATAAAGCTCAATCCCGTTGCCGTCGGGATCATCCAGATAAAGAGCCTGCGACACGCCATGGTCCGCAGCGCCTGTCAGCGTGACACCGTGGGCCAGAACGTTTGCGACGGCCCGGGCCAGGGCTTTGCGGGTGGGGTAGAGAAAGGCCACATGAAAGAGGCCGGTGGCATCGGGCGCGGGACGCGGGCCGCCCCGGCTGCGCCAGGTGTTGAGGCCCAAGTGGTGGTGGTAGCCGCCAGCGGAGAGGAAGGCGGCCTCGGTGCCGTAGGTTTGCTGAAGCTCCAACCCGATCACGTCGCGGTAGAAGGCGATGGACCGGTCGAGGTCGGACACCTTGAGGTGCGTGTGACCGATGGTTGTGCCGGGATCTGCGGTGTAGATCATCGAAGGTTCCTTTCGATGACGAAGGTGTGTCGGTTCCGGCGGCTGCGCAATTCCGCGCTGGCGCAGAGTGGGTGTGCGGGCGGAGTGCTTTGAGCCTCTGCTCAGACTTCTCGATGAGCCTGGGTGCGTTTGCTAACGAAGGATATCCACGGTGCAGCCGTAGTCGGATTCGAGGTCTTGTAAGAGACGGTCTGCAGCCTGAAGGGCATCGGCCCCGCGCGTGGAGAACTCTTCGACTGATGGTCGGGGGCCTGGGCGTCCACGTTGCACATGCTCAAGATATGCGGCGTAGCTGAGGTCAGCATTTTCCTGTGCTGGGCGCCCGTTGTAGGGGGCGACACATGTCAATTCCAGCTGCCAACGCTCTAAGTCGGGGAATGGATAGGTGAAAACCGCTCGTTCCCGAGTGAGGTTCACAGCCAGCATCGCTGCGACTGCGATGAGCGCCACGACGAGTAGACCGAGCGCCGCTTTCATCCAGAGTTCCATTGCGTTTCTCCGATCAACATCAGGGAGCAGCTGAGACAGCCTAGCTGCGGAGCATACCGACGATGTCGTAGGTCTTCTCCAGAACCGGCACCGTGATTTCCCGCGCGCGGTCGGCGCCGCGGCGCAGGATGCGATCGATCTCGGCCGGGTCGTCCATCAGGCGGCTCATCTCGGCCGAGATGGGCGAGAGTTTGTCGACCGCGACCTCAGACAGGGCGACCTTGAAGTGGCCGAAGAGGGAGCCTGCGTGTTGGTCGAGGACGGCTTGCGGCGTGATGTCGGCAAGGGCTGCGTAGATGTTTACGAGATTGCGCGCATCCGGGCGGTCGGCCAGCGCGTCGATATTGTCGGGGAGCGGGTCGGGATCCGTTTTCGCCTTACGGATCTTCTTGGCGATGGTGTCGGCGTCGTCGGTCATGTTGATGCGCGTTTTCTCGGACGGATCGGATTTCGACATCTTCTTGGTGCCATCCTGGAGGTTCATCACGCGGGAGGCGGCGCCTTCGATCACAGGTTCGGTGATCGGGAAGAAATCGACGCCGTAGTCGTGATTGAACTTTGTGGCGATGTCGCGGGTCAGCTCAAGGTGCTGCTTCTGGTCGTCGCCAACGGGAACATGGGTGGCGTGATAGAGCAGGATGTCGGCGGCCATGAGCGCGGGGTAGGCGAGCAGGCCGAGGGAGGCCGCTTCGGCGTTCTTGCCGGCCTTGTCCTTGTATTGGGTCATCCGTTCCATCCAACCCATGCGCGCGATGCAGTTGAAGATCCACGCCAGCTGCGCGTGTTCGGGCACCTGTGACTGATTTATGAGGATGGATTTTTCGGGGTCGATGCCCGACGCGATGAAGCCTGCGCAGAGTTCGCGCGTGTTGTGGCGCAGCGTGTCGGGGTCGAGCAGTTTGGCGGTGATCGCGTGCAGATCGACCATGCAATAGACCGTCTCGAAGCTGCCCTCGTCTTGCATATCAACGAAGCGCTTGATGGCGCCGAGGTAGTTGCCAAGGGTCAGACCACCAGACGGCTGGATGCCCGAAAAGACGCGGGGGGTGAATTGGGTCTCTGCCATGGTCGGTCCCTCAATACCTTTGGCCCCACTGGCCAAGAGCCGCGGGAGGGCTTACCCACGGGGGAAAGAGCCGTCAACCGAAGGTCGCGACCCCGTGGAAGATCACAACGTATCCCCGTTTAATGCTTTGCCGCCGATTGTGGTGGCGCTTGCCGTTGTCATCTTCGGGCTGGAGCTGATGTTTCAGGCGGCAACGGCGGGTTTCTTGGGGGGTGCTGGCGGGATCGGCTGGCGGTTGGCGGCGTATCAGGATTACGCGGTGCTGGATCAGGTCTGGACCTGGATGATCACTAACGGAATTTATCCGACCGAGCATCTGGTGCGGTTCGTGACCTACCCGTTGATCCACGCAAGCTTCGTCCATGCGGCCTTTGTGGTCGTCTTCATTCTGGCCTTGGGGAAGATGGTGGCAGAGGTCTACTCCGCACTCGCGTTCATCGCCGTGTTTTGGGTGTCGGCGGTGGCGGGCGCGTTGGGGTTCGTCGTGTTTCTGGACAGCGACATGCCGCTGGTGGGCGGCTACCCCGGCGTTTACGGGCTGATCGGAGCCTTTACGTTTCTGATGTGGATGCGAGCCGAGGCTGAAGGCACAAGGCAGATGCGCGCGTTCGGCTTGATCGGGGCGCTTCTGGCGATCCAGTTGTTGTTCGCTTTGATCAATGGCGAGTTCGGCACGGTGGTGGCCGATTTCACCGGCTTCGTGACGGGCTTGCTATTGTCGTTTGTGGTCAGCCCCGGGGGCTGGACCCGGTTGCTCGGGCGGATGAGACAGCGTTAAGATCGTACGACGCGCCAATGGCTATGGGGCCGGGGCGCGAGATACGGGAAAGCGAGCAAATATGACTTTCATGAAATCCATTGCGATGGCCTCTCTGGCTTTGGGCTTTTTGAGCCTGCCAGCCGCGGCACAAAGCCAGGCTGAGATTGAGCAGCGGTTCACCAATCATTTGCTGACAGTCAGCGAATACCGGGACCCTAACGGGGGGTCTGATTTCTCGATGACGGTGGAGTTCCGTGCGGGCAACGTGGCGCGGTTTATGGCGGATGCCGACGGGGAAGAAGCCTGGGCGATCTGGCGCGTCACTGGTCGGCAAATTTGCACGACGGTGTCAATGTTGCAGGGCAATACGCTGGTCCCGGTCGAGGAAGAGGAATGCCTGCGCGTGCGGTTCAACGGCGATCAGGTGCAGTTGAATTTCCCCACAGACGGCGGTGGCGTGATCTATTACGTTGGACGGCTGGCGCCGATGTAAGCGCCTAGCCGCGCCGCAGGGCGCCGCGCATCTCGGACAGGCTGAAAGCGCCGAAGAGGCGCCCGAAGCCGTAGTAGCTGAACATTCCGATCAGGATCAGAAGGGTCAGCGCGACATAGCGCAGGCCCGGCGCGCCGAAGAACGGACCGAGGACGATCTCGGCCCCCAACAGCACAGCCCCCATGCCGACGGCGGCAAAGCAAATGCGCCAGATGCGGCTGCGGAAACGGGTGTCGAACTGTGCGACCTCTCCCATATGGCGGCGGCCTTTGCTGAGAAGCAGAACCATGGCCCAGGCGGCGACGGTGGTGGCGATGGCCGCCCCGAGGAAGCCAATGAGAAATGCGAGCCCGATGGCAATGACGGCGTTGACCACCATGGCCACCACGGCAAAGCGGAAGGGCGTCCGCGTGTCTTCACGGGCAAAGTAGAGCGGTTGCAGCGTTTTTTGCAGGACGAAGGCGGGCAGGCCGAAGCCGTAGACCGTGAGGGCGAGGGCGGTGGAGGCGGTAGCGTCGGAGCCGAAAGCCCCACGTTCAAACAAAACCGAGATCAGCGGGACGGGGATGACGATCAGTGCCACGGCTGCGGGCACGGTCAGGACCATGGCGATTTCGGTCGCGCGCGACAGGGCATGGCGGCCGCCTTCCTCATCGCCTGCGCGCAGGCGGCGGGAGAGGTCGGGTAGCAGCACGATACCGATGGCGATGCCCACCATACCAAGGGGTAGCTGATAGATGCGGTCGGCATAATAGAGCCAGGCGATCGCGCCGTCGAAAAAGCTGGCGACTTGTCGGCCCACCAACAGATTTATCTGCACCACACCCCCGGCGAGCATGGCGGGCAGCGCGATGATGGCGAGCTTCTTCATGTCAGGCGTCAGCCGGGGCAGGCGAAGGCGAATGCTGATGCCTGCACGGTGGGCGGCAAACCATACAAGGGCGAGTTGCGCGATCCCTGCGAGAGGCACGCCCCAGGCCAGCGCGGTACCAAAGCGCTGTTCCGGGTAGACCAGTGATGTCATTTTGCCGTCGGGCTGGAAGAACTCCGCGCCCAAGAGGGCGGCCACGAGGATCACGTTCAGCAAGATGGGTGCAGCGGCGGCGGCGGCGAAGCGACCAAGGGCGTTCAACACGCCAGAAAAGAGAGCCGCGAGAGAGATGAAGAGGATGTAGACGAAGGTGATGCGCCCGTAGTCGGTGGCCATATCCAGCCGGTCATCCGCCGCGAACCCGCCTGCCATCGCCAGCACAAGCCAGGGCATAGCAAGCGTGGCGATCAGGGTCAGACCGATCAGGATGGTGGCAAGACCCGAGAAGGCATCTTGTGCGAAGGTCTGGGGATCGTCCCCGGCCTCTACCTTCTTGGAGAACAGCGGCACGAAGGCGGTGTTGAAGGCCCCTTCGGCGAAGAAGCGGCGGAAGAGGTTGGGCAGGGAGAAGGCGATAAGGAACGCCTCGTTCACCGGCCCAGTGCCCAGAAACGCCGCAAGCAGGATGTCACGCACGAAGCCCAGAATGCGGCTGCCGAGGGTCCAGACGCCGACGGTGAAAAAGCCCGATATCAGTTTGATGGGGCGTGCGGTTGCCACGGCGCTCAGGCCCCCGCTCGTTCGGCCACAAGGGCGATGGAGGCGCGAAGCTTTTTCTCTAGCGCGGAGCGGCGGCTCTCAGAATGGAGTTTCAGGCCGAACATGTCCTTAACGTAGAAGGTGTCGACAACCTGCACGCCATACGTCGCGATGACAGCGGAGGCGATGTAAATGTTGCTTGCGGCCAGCGTCTTGGTGAGGTCGTAGAGCAGGCCGGGACGGTCGCGGGTATCGACCTCGATGATCGTGTAGATCTCAGACCCTTCGTTGTCGAAGGTGATGGTGGTTGGCACATCGAAGGGGCGCTCGCGCTTCTTGATCTTGTCGCGGCGTTCCATGGCCTCGGACGCGAGAATCTCACCCTTCAGGGTTTTGCGGATCATGCCGGTCAGGCGCGGCAGGCGGGCCTTTTCATAGGGTGCACCTTCACGGTCTTGCACCCAGAACACGGCGGTCGCATAGCCATCCTTGGAGGTATAGGTGCGCGCATCCACAACGTTCGCGCCAACAAGGCTAAGCGCGCCGGCGAGACGGCAAAATATGCCGGGATGATCGACGATCGCAAAGCACACGCGCGTCGCGTCGCGGTCTTCGTCCTGCTTGGTGTCGATGCGGATTTCATCATCTTCCAGGCCACGCAGCATTTCGGCGAAGGTAACTTGTGTGCCAAGATCGAGACCCTGCCAATAGGGGCCGTAGTGGCGGTCGACCTCTGCCTTAATCTCGGGCTTCGGCCAACCTGCCAACTCTGCGCGCAGGGCCTTCTTGGCCTCGCCTTCCAATTGCTCGCGGTTGAGGTCTTCGAGGCCCGTTTCTAGTGCTGAGGCCGTGGTCCGGTGTAGACCGCGCAGAAGTGTGGCTTTCCAGTTATTCCAGGTGTTCGGGCCAACGCCGCGGATATCGCAGACCGTCAGCACGGTCAGCAAATCAAGGCGTTCCCGGGTTTTCACAGCTTTGGCGAAGTCGCGGACCGTGCGCGGGTCTGCGATGTCGCGCTTTTGGGCCATGTCGGACATCAGCAGATGGTAGCGGACGAGCCATTCGACGGTTTCGCATTCGGCAGGTTTTAGGCCGAGACGCGGGCATATCGTGCGGGCCATGCGCGCGCCGAGGATCGAGTGATCTTCCTTCCGGCCCTTGCCGATGTCGTGGAGCAGGCAGGCCACGAACAGGACCTTCCGGTTCACGCCGCGTTTCAGAATGCCCGATACAAGCGGAAGTTCTTCAACTAACTCCTCTCGCTCGATCTGAGCGAGGGTGGAGATCACTTGGATCGTATGCTCATCCACCGTGAAGCTGTGATACATGTTGAACTGCATCATCGCGACAATGGGCCCGAATTCGGGCATGAACGCCGCCAGAACCCCAAGCTCATTCATCCGGCGCAGGCCCCGTTCGGGGTTGCCGTGTTTCAGCATGAGATCGAGGAAGATGCGATTGGCCTCAGGATCCTGGCGCATGTCGTCGTCGATCAGATCGAGCCGCGCGGTGGTCTCCCGCATCGCATCTGGGTGGATCAGGTAGCCGGTGCGCAGGGCTTCTTCAAACAGGCGCAGGATATTCAGCTTGTCCTTGAAGAAGGCCTTGGGCCGTTCGATGGTCAAGCGGTTTTGTTTCACCGCGTAGCCGGGTTTCAGGCGCTTGCGGCGGTTCACTCCGCGCAGGAAGCCAAGGATTGCGGGTTCCTGTTTGACGTGGCGCGCCTCCAACCCGGTGAGGAAGATGCGCGTCACCTCACCCACCTGATTGGCGTGGCGGAAGTAGTCTTGCATGAAATGCTCTACCGCGCGCCTGCCGGAGTGGTCGGTGTAACCAAGGCGAGGTGCGACCTCGACCTGCATGTCGAAGCTGAGTAGGTCCTGCGCGCGGCCTGCAATCAGATGCAGGTGGCATCGCACGGCCCAAAGGAAGCGTTCAGCGGCGTCGAAGGCGGCGAACTCCTCGGGTCGGAAAACGCCGGGTTTCACCAACTCAGCCGCGCGTGTCACGCCGTGTTCGTATTTGGCAATCCAGTAGAGCGTTTGAAGATCGCGCAGGCCGCCTTTGCCCTCCTTGACGTTCGGTTCCAGCATATAGCGCTGGCCACCCTGTTTCTTGTGGCGGCTGGCGCGTTCTTCCAGCTTGGCCTCGATAAATTCGCCCAGGGTGTTGTCGAAAAGCTGGTTGCGCATCGTATCGGCCAGCTCGGTGCTGAGGGCTTCATCGCCGTAGATATGGCGCATCTCAAGCAGGGTGGTGCGGATCGTGTAGTCCTGTTTGCCGAGACGCAGACATTCCTTCACCGTGCGGCTGGCGTGGCCCACCTTCAAACGCAGGTCCCACAGCATGTAGAGCGCGCTTTCGATGATGCTTTCGATTTGCGGTGTGACCTTCCAAGGTGTCAGGAACAGCAGATCAACGTCAGAGTAGGGGGCCATTTCGGCCCGGCCATAGCCGCCCACGGCCAGCACGGACATTCGTTCGCTTTCCGTGCGGACGCCGGTGGGGTGCAGGTAGGTCTGAGACACGCGCAGCACTTCCGCCACTAGCGCGTCGGTCAAGTGAGCGTAGGACCGTGTGGCGCGGCGGGCGGCCAGTGGGTTGGCCTCAATCGCTTCAGCAATGCGGGCGCGGCTTGCCTGTTGCTCGGCCAGTAGCTCGGCCACTGTGGCTGCACGAATGGCGGCAGCGTCTGTCGCGGCACTGCAGGCCGCGTCGATCCGTGCGGTGAGATTCGCACGGTCCACAATATCCGAGCCGGGCAACAGAAGTGTGCCCGGCTCAGACGGTTTGGAAAGGGTTGGGTTGCGTGGCCGGTCAGAGACCGGCACCGCCAAGGCGTCTTGGGGCGGGGTCAATGACACTCACCTGTTGGTTCACGATTTCGGCGATCGCCAGGGCGCGGGCGATGGTTCCATCGTTAAGAAAGCGGAAGGCGCCACCGGCTCCGTCGACCTGTCCTACAGAAACGAAGTCAGCTGGCCCGAGACGCCCGGTGCCGGCGGTCTGTGCCACGGCGCGGATCGCGTCATACCCAAGACCGCCAAGCGCATGCGGTGCGCTGCCATTGGTTGCCGCATAGCGGGCGTTGAAATCGGCAGCAGCGGCGGCGTCCGGCAACGTGAACCAGCCGCCCTGAAGGCCAGAGAATTCAAGCGTCGCAGGCGGAATGTCCCAGCGGGTCAGCCCCATCATCTGAACGGACGAGGTGTTTAGTCCATTCTCAGGCAAAAGCTGTGCGAAGAGTGGCAAAGCACCAGCACTGTCTGACGTCAGAAGAACGGCGTTTGCCCCGCTGCGGGCAGCGGACGTCACTTGCGGGACAACATTCACAACGCCGATCTGGCTGAACTCGTAAGGAATCGTGGCGGCAATGGAGGCTCCATTGCGCGCGGCAGCATTGCGTACGGCGTCACGGGCAACTTCACCGGCGAGGTTGTTGGCATGGACCAACACGATGTTTCCGCGACCCTGACGGGCCGCGTAGCCGACGATGCGGTCTGCGGTGTTAGCGAAAGTATAGCCAAGGACCAGCACGTTGCCGCCTGCAATCTCTGTGTTGTTTGAGAAGCTTAGCACCGCAACATTGGAGTTCGCGACAGCTACGCCCACGGCCGCGGCAGCATCGGAGCGCAGCGGGCCGACGATGACGTCTGCGCCATTGCCAACGGCTTCTTGCGCGCGGGTTGCGGCCGTCGCAGCGTTGCCTGCGGTGTCATAGACGGTGATGTTTATCGTGGCCGAACCTGCGACGTCTGCAGCCGCAAGGCGCGCGGCATTCTCAAGGCTGCGTGACAACAGCGCGTCGCCACCGCCGCCCGACATGGGCAGAAGCATGGCAACTTCGACTGTTTGACCGTTGACGCGTGGGCCAGTGCCGATGCCAATCGGGCCACCGCCGATCTGACAAGCCGTCAGAACAAACGTCAGGAGAAGCGCGCCCAGAATGCGCAGCGGGTTGCGAATACGGCTGAAACCGGAAACCATTGGACGATGCCCTCCCTCGAGGCGGTCTATACTCTTTTTTTGCGGGAGCCCGCGTATGCACGCTACGGCCTATGCCAGATCAAGTAAACGATCCGACCGCGCCGTCCAGTGCCCCCGCGCTGCAGATGGACCAAGCCGCCCCTGCAAGGCAAGCGTCTTGATGACCCCCGGGGTTGTTATGGCGGACCTGCGCCCATGACGGCAGGGGGAAAAGTACAGCCCGGGTTGCATTTCGTGGCCACGCCCATCGGGTCGGCCCGCGACATCACGCTACGGGCTTTGGACGTGTTGGGCGCCGCAGATGTGATTGCGGCAGAAGACACGCGCACGGCGCGGCGGTTGATGGAAATCCACGGCGTTCCTGTCGGTGGACGCAAGATGATTGCCTATCACGACCATTCTAGCGCATCGGCGCGGTCGGGGCTGTTGAAGTTGCTGGAGGAAGGCAAATCCATCGCCTACGTCTCGGAGGCTGGCACGCCTTTGGTGGCCGATCCGGGGTATCAATTAGGGCGCGCGGCGATTGAAGCGGGCCTTCCGGTGTTTTCGGCGCCCGGAGCGTCGGCGGCACTGGCAGCGCTGAGCGTCTCTGGGTTGGCCTCGAACCGCTTCCTGTTCGCCGGTTTCCCTCCAGCGCAAGCGGGTGCGCGCCGCAAGTGGCTGTCTGAGTTGGATGCCGCGCAGGCGACGGTGATCCTCTATGAAAGCCCGAAGCGTGTTCACCGAACGTTAGGTGAATTGTGCGAGGTGTTGGGGGATGAACGGGAGGTGGCGCTGTGCCGGGAATTGACCAAACGCTTCGAGGAAGTGCTGCGCGGCACCTGTGGACAGGTCCGCGACCAGGTGGAGGCGCGCCCGGTGAAGGGCGAAATCGTGCTGGTGATCGCGCGCGGCACGGGCCCGGTGGCCACGGAAGCGGACATCGAGACCGCGTTGCGTGCGGCGATGAAAGACCTGCCGTTGAAGCAGGCGGCCGCTCAGGTAGCGGAAATGCTGAACCTGTCGAAACGCGACCTGTATCAGCTGGGGCTGAAGCTGAAAGACGACGCCTGAAGGGGCAGCTCGCCTATTTGTCTGGCAAAGCGGCAGAGGAACAGGTGCTGCGGCTTTACCTGGAACACGATCATATCCTTGTGTCCCGCAGGTGGCGGGGTGCGGCGGGTGAGATCGACCTGGTCATGGAGAAGGATGGCGAAGTGATCTTCGTCGAGGTCAAAAAGTCTCGCAGTTTGGCGCGCGCAGCAGAAAGCCTGTCGCATCGGCAAATCGCGCGGTTGCTAAAAAGTGCGGAACATTGCTTGGGTGGATTTCCCAAAGGCAGCCTGACCCCGATGCGCTTTGACGTGGCGTTGGTCGATGGGCATGGGAAGGTCGAAATCCTCACAAACGCCCTTGCTGCCTGATCAACCATTGCACAGCGGCCTCCGCACCGCCAAGTAATGGCGGCAAAGCAATGCGGAGGTTTGGCCATGTTGGTGGCATTCCAGATGGACCCGATCGAGGCGGTCGATATTGAGGCCGATTCGTCTTTTCGTTTGGCAGAAGAGGCGCAAGCGCGCGGGCATGAGTTGCTCGTCTACACGCCGAACGACCTATTCTACCGCGAAGATCGCGTGATGGCACGCGCGCGACGGATCACCGTTCAGCGGGTGCAGGGCGCCCATGTCACGGCACAGGACCCTGAGATTGTCGATCTGGCCGAGACCGATGCCATTTGGCTGCGGCAGGACCCGCCGTTCGATATGGGCTATATTACCACGACCCATCTGCTTGACCGGCTGAAGGGCAAGACGCTTGTGGTCAATGACCCATTCTGGGTTCGCAATGTGCCCGAAAAGCTGATGGTTCTGGATTATCCCGAGCTGACGCCGCCCACGATGATCGCCCGTGACATCGAAATGCTAAAGGCGTTCAAGGAAGATCATGGCGACGTTATCCTGAAACCGCTTTACGGCAACGGCGGCGCGGGTGTGTTTCGTCTGACGCCCGAGGATCGCAATCTGAACTCGCTGCATGAGCTGTTCACCGGCATCAACCGTGAACCACTGATCATGCAGAAGTTCCTTCCGGATGTGTCAGCTGGCGATAAGCGCGTGATCCTTGTGGATGGAGAGCCTGTCGGCGGCATCAACCGGGTGCCTGCGGAGGGGGAAACACGCTCGAACATGCATGTTGGAGGGCGGCCTGAACCGACGGCCCTGACTGATCGCGAGTTGGAGATCTGCGCGATCATCGGTCCACGCCTGAAAGAGATGGGGCAGGTCTTTGTAGGCATCGATGTGATCGGCGGTTGGCTGACCGAGATCAACGTGACTTCACCCACGGGCATCCAAGAATTGGAGCGCTTTGACGGTGTGAACATCGCCGAAAAGATCTGGGAAGCGGTGGAACGGCGGGTCGCTGCGGCGTGAGCGTCCGGCTGGCTATTTTGAACGTTGGTTGCCGTGTCTTCGCGAAGACCCGGCTTCGCTATGTCAAAAAGCCCGGCAATCAGCGCAAGGATTTCGAGCTTGTCGGGCGTCTTCTGGGCGGACGCGGGCGTGGTCTTTCGGAATGGGAGGAGCCGGGCGAGCCTCCGATTTCCATAACCGAGCCTGAGACAGGTGCTTCCGGGACAGTGCTCTACTTCCACGGGGGCGGCTACATCGCGGGTTCGCCGCTGTCGCACCGCGCACTCATCCGCGCCTTGGTTCGGCGCAGCGGATGCCGGGTGGTAGCGCCGGATTACCGGCTTGGGCCAGAGCATCCGTTGCCAGCCGCGCAAGAGGATGCACGTGCGGTTTGGGAAAGGTCGATTGCGAGTGGCACATACCCTGAAGAGATCGTGCTGGCCGGGGACAGCGCGGGCGGGGGCATGGCTCTATCGCTGATGGCTGAATTGGGGGGCGAGGGCGTGCGCCCTGCAGCTTGCGTTGCATTTTGTCCTTGGACGGATTTAACAGGCTCTGGCGCGTCGATGGTCGAGAATAAGCGGCGCGACCCGCTTTTGCCGGCCGAGCGTTTGCCTGACCTTATCGGGTTTGCCACTACACCGGATGCGGACTTGTCGGACCCACGCATGTCGCCGTTGTTCGCACAGTTCAACAATCCAGCCCCAACGCTGATTCAGCATTCGCTGACTGAAATTGTGCGTGACGATGCGCTGAGGATGGCTGAGGTTTTGCGGCGAGCCGGAGGAGATGTGACGATTCAGGATTGGCCGAGCACGCCCCATACGTGGCAGATTTTCGGAGAGGTGTTGCCGGAAGCCCGCGATGCCATCGAGAAGGCCGCCACTTTCATCAAGGCAAACCTAGGCCTCGCGTGCCGCAACTAGCCGGTAGCCGATGGCCTCCGCGATGTGCGGGGTGCTTATCGTCTCTGCGCCCTCCAAGTCGGCAATGGTGCGAGCCAGTCGCAGGACGCGGTGGTAGCCGCGTGCGGTCAGGTGGAACTGGTCGGCAGCTTTCAGAAGCATCTCTTTCCCTGCAGCGTCAGGTGTAGCGATCCGGTCCAGTAGCGCGCCTTCTGCATCGGCATTCACCAGCGCATCTGCGCCGATTTCGGCAAAGCGGTCGGACTGGACCTTACGCGCTTGCGCCACCCGGTCAGCAATGACGGCACTTGTGTCGCCTGAGGCTGGCAAGTCGAGATCGGAATAGGCCACGGGCGGGACCTCAAGACGCAGATCGAAGCGGTCCATCAAGGGGCCGGATATTTTGCCCATGTAATCCTCGCCACAGACTGGCGCGCGATTGCAGGCCTGATTGGCGTCATAAAGGTGCCCGCAGCGGCAGGGGTTTGCGGCAGCAATCAGCAGGAACTTACATGGGTAAGTGACATGGGCATTGGCGCGAGCCACCACGACATCGCCGGTTTCAATCGGTTGGCGCAGGGTTTCGAGGACTTGGCGGGGGTATTCGGGGAATTCGTCGAGGAAGAGGACGCCGTTGTGGGCTAGGCTGATCTCGCCCGGTTTGGCACCTCGCCCACCGCCGACGATGGCCGCCATGGAGGCGGTGTGATGCGGCGCACGGTAGGGCCGGGTGCGGGAGATGCCGCCTTCGGTGAGCAGGCCCGCGAGGGAGTGGATCATGGAGGTCTCTAGCGCCTCAGGTGCCGACAGGGGCGGAAGAAGGCCCGGCAGGCGCGCGGCCAGCATGGACTTGCCGGAGCCGGGGGAGCCAACCATGAGAAGGTGGTGGCGACCTGCCGCCGCAATCTCGACGGCGCGCTTGGCGCGTTCCTGGCCACGAACTTCGGAGAAGCATTTCGGCCCAGTGTCCGAGCTGACCTCGCCGGGCGTTGCGGGCTCCAAGGGTGCACGGTCTGTCAGGTGCGCGATAAGCTCGGCCAGCGATGCAGCGGCGAAGACCGGGGTGGCACCGACCCATGCAGCCTCAGCCCCGCATCCAGAGGGGCAGTAGAGCGTGCGGCCATCCTCCCCGGCAGCCAACGCCGTCGGAAGCGCGCCTAAAACCGGGACAAGCCGTCCGTCGAGGGACATCTCCCCCAATGCCATTGCGCCTTCGACGCGTTCTTTCGGGACAATCCCGAGGGCTGCCAGCAGAGCCAGTGCGATTGGCAGATCGAAGTGCGAACCTTCCTTTGGCAAGTCGGCCGGGGAAAGGTTCACTGTGATCCGCCGCGAGGGCAAAGCAATTGCCATGGCTTGAAGCGCGGTCTTCACCCGCTCGCGCGCCTCGCTGACCGCTTTGTCGGGCAATCCAACAATGGCGAAGCCCGGCAGACCCGCGGTGACGGCGCATTGAACCTCGACACGCCGCGCCTCTAACCCTTCAAAGGCGACGGTGTGGGTCAGGGCGAGTGCTTCGGGTAATGGGGACTCGAACATGATCCAGCATTAGCCGGATCATGGTTAGCGAAGTGTTAACGAACCTTAAGAGAAGGTCGGGAAGGGTATGCGGTCGAGCTTGGGCATATCGTAGACGTCGACTTCGGCGTCTTCCGTAAGGCCCTCCGTCCGCCAGCTGAGGAACGCCGGGTGTGTCGTGAGCGCCTGAGCGTAGCGATGCACAGTATCCGACATCGGCAAACCGTAGGTCAGAAGCCGCGTCACAACCGGGGCATAGAAGGCATCGGCCAGCGTGAATGCGCCATAAAGGAACGGGCCGCCAGAGTGGTCGAGCGCGCGAGTCCAGATCTCATCAATGCGGGCGACATCGGCGAGAACGTCTGCTGATGGCTCAAACCCAGCCCAGGCCGTGCGGAGGTTCATGGGGCAGGCCCCGCGCAGCGCGGTGAAGCCGGAATGCATCTCTGCGATGACGCTCTGTGCCTCGGCCCGTGCGACGGGATCAGATGGCAAAAGGCCCTTGTCTGGAAAGGCTTCCGCCAGATGCCAACCAATGGAGAGGCTATCGGTCAGCATTCCGCCGTCGGGCGTGCGCACCGCAGGCACGGTCCGATGCGCGCCGAAGGCGGCGACATCGTCGTAGAACGTGTCGGAGTATATGACCGCCGAATGAACGGTCACGGGGATGTCGAAGGGCGCAAAGCTCAGCCAGCCACGCAAGGACCAGCTGGAGTAGGACTTCTGCCCGATAAGGAGGGAATATGTCATGGCCGCATCAATGCGACTTGCGTGGGCGGCGTCAAACCAAAGGCTCTGATGCAAAGTATCACGGGGCGTGATTGATTTGCGCGGCGCGCCAGCCTGCGTTGGATTGTTCCAGCACGGTCGCAGAGAGCGGGTCGATCTGGTGGCCAAGGGCATCGTAGGGCGTCATGCCAGTGGAAGAGGCCATGTGGCACAGGACAACACCGAAGTGCGCAACGAGGACAAGATCGCCGTCGTGCTGGTGCAAAAGCTGATCCACGGCCCGATTGACCCGGCTTGTGACGGCGTTCCAGCTTTCGCCTTGGGGTGGCGCGACATCGCCGGGGTCTTCCCAGAAGGCACGGCTTAGTTCCGGATGTTCTTCGGCAACCTTTGAGAAGTGCAATCCATCCCAGGTGCCAAAGTCGAATTCGCGCAGGTCGGGGTTGTGGGGTAGGCGACGGCGACCGCCGGCGATGGCGTCCGCCGTTGCGACGGCGCGTTTGAGGTCCGAGGAGATGATCGGTGCATCTTGCGGCAACCAATCGCTCAACCGGGCAATCGCGGCGGTGTCTGACAGATCGGCAGGCACATCACGCCAGCCTGTGAAGGTTTTCTGGTGCGTCGGGCCGTGACGCACCCAGATGAGCCGCCTCACCACGGATCGTCCACATCTTCGAGGTCAGGTTGCCCTTTCAAGACCTGCGGAAGCCCCGCCCTCACGTAGACAACCAGATCGCATTCGGCCGCGAGACGTTGATTGACCACGCCTTGCGCCTTCTGGAACGCGCGGGCCAGTGCGTTTTCAGGAACCACACCGCCGGAAACGTCATTCGATACCAGAACGACCGGCGCGCGCAGCTGCACCAGAACGTCGATCAGCAAATCAAGTTCTTCCGTCCAATCGCCGTCGTCGATCATCAGGTTCGTGAGCCAGAATGTGATGCAATCGAGCAGGGCAACTTCACCCCCCTCAATCTGCGCCAGTGCGCGGGCGGTGTCATGGGGCGCTTCGATGGTGCGCCAGCCCTGACCGACGCGTCTTGCCTTGTGGGCGTTGATCTTGTCAGACATCTCGCCGTCCATCATTTCGGCCGTGGCGAGATAGACTTTTGCCAATCCGGATTGGCGCACCATCCGCTCGGCAAAAAGCGATTTGCCGGAGGACGCACCTCCAAGAACAAGGCTGAGGGGGGGCAGACGCAATTTTATGTCCCGAATTTTGATCCGATTGGTTTTTACCTGCGTAACCCTATTTGAAAGCCGCCGAAACAGGCGTCTTCGACAGGTAAACAAAACCGGGGGGTCGTTATGGCATTGGATATGGGATCAGACCAGTCACTTTCCCGCCGCGCGATGAAGGCGGAATTGCTGGATGCGGAGACGGAGCTGAGGCTGGCGTATGCGTGGCGCGACGAACGTTGCGAAGAAAGCCTGCATCGCCTTGTGACGGCCTACATGCGGTTGGCCATCTCGATGGCGTCGAAGTTCAAGCGATACGGCGCGCCCATGAACGACCTGATTCAAGAGGCGGGTCTTGGCCTGATGAAGGCTGCCGATAAATTCGACCCAGACCGTGGCGTGCGTTTTTCGACTTACGCGGTTTGGTGGATCAAGGCGTCGATCCAGGACTACGTGATGCGGAACTGGTCGATGGTGCGGACCGGCTCCACCTCCTCCCAGAAATCGCTCTTCTTCAACATGCGTCGCGTTCAAGCGCGGCTTGAACGTGAAGCTATGCAGGTGGGTGAGACACTCGATAAGCATCAGTTGCGCCAGATGATCGCCACCGAAGTAGGCGTGCCGTTGCATGACGTTGAGATGATGGAAGGGCGTTTGGCCGGGTCTGATTACTCGCTGAACGCGACGCAATCGGTCGACGACGAAGGCCGGGAATGGATTGATGCGCTGGAAGACACCAGTGAGCAGGCGGAGCATATCGTTGAAGCGGACCATGACCGTGAGCAACTGCGCGAATGGCTTATCACCTCGATGAATGCGCTCAATGATCGAGAGCGATTTATCGTGCGCGAGCGCAAGTTGCGCGAAAGCCCCCGGACCTTGGAAAGCCTCGGCAATGAGCTTGGTCTGTCGAAAGAACGCGTCCGCCAGCTGGAAGCCGCGGCCTTCGGAAAGATGCGCAAGACACTTGAAGCACAGTCGCGCGAAGTCCGGTCATTCTTCGCCGTGTGACTTTGTATATGCCCCTGCTGATGTTGGCGGGGCTGTTCGTGGTGACCTTGCTTGTTTCACCGCCAACGGCCTCTCCGCTTGATCCGGCGTACGTTTTATCGGCACCACAAGAATAATTCGCGTCCGGACAGGGCTGTCCGGGCACGATTGCAGATTGATCTGCCTTGTGCCGTGCACCCATGTTGGGCCATGGCCAGCCGCAACACGCACCGGATCGTAAACGCCCTCGCCCTGCTGATTGGGGTAAGCTTCGCGTTGGTGATGCCGGTCTATATCCTCCTCATGGCGGCACCGACGCTGGCGTTCAGCCATTCGGGCGGCGATGAGCGGATCACCTTCCACTCCAGCACACCCATTCCGCAAGACACCGCGCAGGTTGCGGCGGCAGAGGCTTGGGCGGCGTTGCAAGACACGCCCTTTGGCGCACCAGACCACGGGATTGACGTGTTCATCACGAATGGCGGTTGGCGCGATTGGATTTACTTCCGTCCTGCACCTTCTGCGGGCGGTCTGACATACCCCTTGTTCTCAAGGCGCAACGTCTTCCTGAGCGGCGTTGATTTTGAAGCGGGCCGTTTGGTTAAGGACGACTTCGTAGTGCCTGAGCCGCGCGACCTGACATACTACCTCGTCCACGAAATCACCCATTTGCGCCACGCGGAGGTGATGGGGCCGATTGCCATGTTCTACTCCCCCTTCTGGGTGCGGGAAGGCGTGCCAGATATCGCGGCGCTTGGTCTTGCTCCCGAGGAGATGGTGCAGCGCGGACTGGCCGGAGAGGATTTGCCGAGGTTGGAACACGGATCGTATCCGCATGAGCGGGTCTGCGTCACGCTGGCGCTTCGCCACCCCGATATGGACCTCGACCGACTGCTGCGATTGCGGATGCCGATGGATGATCCACGGGCTTGTCCTACGCTGCCTCCGCGCGATTCCGATTGAAGGGGCGCATGAGCGCGCCTAACGTGGCCACCGCGGCGGGCGGAAGGGGCCAAAATGCTGACCAACAAGCGCATTCTTCTCATTATCGGCGGCGGGATTGCGGCCTTCAAGTCGCTAGATCTGATCCGACGGTTGCGTGATCAGGGGGCTTCGGTCACGCCGGTTCTGACCACGGCGGCGGAGGAATTCGTGACGCCACTGTCTGCTTCGGCCCTGGCGGCTGAAAAGGTCTACCGCGATCTGTTCGATCTGACCGATGAGGCCGAGATGGGCCATATCGAATTGTCGCGCGCCGCCGATCTGGTGGTGGTGGCGCCAGCGACAGCGGATTTGATGGCGAAGATGGCCAACGGCCACGCGAATGATCTGGCCTCCACCCTTCTGATGGCGACCGACAAGCGCGTGCTCATTGCGCCCGCCATGAACGTGCGGATGTGGGAGCATCCCGCGACGCAGCGCAATCTTGCGACGTTGCAGGGCGACGGTGTTCTGGTGGTGGGCCCCGATGAAGGCAACATGGCCTGCGGCGAGTTCGGGCCCGGACGGATGAGCGAGGTGCCGGATATTGTCGCGGCCGTCGATGCGGCGCTGAACGATGGCCCGCTTAGTGGCAAGCATGTGCTGGTGACGTCTGGCCCCACCCACGAGCCGATTGATCCGGTGCGCTACATTGCCAACCGATCCTCTGGCGCACAGGGCACGGCGATTGCTTCGGCGCTGCGTGATCTTGGGGCGTCCGTGCGGTTCGTGACAGGTCCGGCTAGCGTGTCGCCCCCTTCGGGAGTGGAGGTTGTACGTGTGGAGACAGCGGCCGAGATGGCAGAGGCTGTGGGCGCGGCCACTCATCCAGCCGATGCCGCTGTCTTCGCAGCGGCGGTGGCCGATTGGCGGGTGGCAAACGCAAGCGGGTCGAAGATGAAAAAGGACGGCAGCGGCAACGCGCCTGCGCTTGAGTTTTCCGAGAACGAGGACATTCTGGCCAGCGTTTCGCAGCGGACCAGCGGACGCCCGAAACTGGTCGTGGGTTTTGCCGCGGAAACCGATGATGTGGTGGCCAACGCAACCGCCAAGCGCGCGCGCAAGGGCTGTGATTGGATTGTAGCCAATGACGTCTCGCCCGAGACTGGCATTATGGGCGGGGACGAAAACCGCATCGTGTTGATTTCCGAGGACGGCGCGGAGGAATGGCCTAGGTTGGGCAAGGACGAGGTTGCAAGACGGCTAGCCCTTCGTATCGCAGAGGCGTTGGGCGCGGGCTGACCCGTCGGATTTGAGTTGTAATTGCCAAGATGAAGGGGGAGCCGTTGCCTGTCGTAATCGAGGTCACGCGCGAGGATTGGGCAGACACATCCGTGGCGCTGCCCGACTATGCCACAGCAGGCGCTGCGGGTGCCGACATCCGGGCGAATTTTGAGGATCGCGCGGCGCGGGTGCTCGAGCCTGGGGTGCGCTTGTTGGTCCCCACAGGGCTGCGCGTAGCGATCCCGGACGGGTTCGAGATGCAGATCAGGCCAAGGTCGGGTCTGGCGTTGAAGCATGGCGTGACGCTCGCCAATGCGCCGGGCACGATCGATAGCGATTACCGGGGGCCCTTGGGGGTAATCCTGATCAATCTTGGTGATGCGCCGTTCGTGGTAGAGCATGGCGCGCGGATTGCGCAGGCGGTTGTGGCACCCGTTGTTCAGGCTGAATATCGCGTCTCTGATGCGCTTCCCGAGACGACGCGCGGCGCGGGTGGCTTTGGGTCAACGGGAACCGGCTGATGCTGTTTGTGCTGTTTCTTGCAGGGGTGCTGTGGGGCATCGGCCATCTCATGAAAACGCCCGTACAGGCGCGGCTTTACATGATCGGGTTGCTCTATGTGGCGGTGTTGATCGTGCAGGTCGTGCTACCGGACGGCCACCCCTTGCGGGAGGCGACGGGTGGATCACCGGCGCTGTGGCTGCTGCTTGGCGGATTTGTGGCGCTGATCCTGGGCTACCGCGCTGTTTTGGGTCGATTGCGTGGCAGAGCCGAAGCCGCGGAGGCGGAAAGGGACGCGGATCAGGCGACGCCAGAAGGACCGTTTTCGGGTGTGGAACTGGAACGCTATGCCCGACACATAACGCTGCCGGACATCGGTGGTGGGGGGCAGTTGGCCCTGAAGAACGCGAAGGTTCTGGTTGTGGGCGCGGGCGGCCTTGGCGCGCCGGTGCTGTTTTACCTTGCGGCCGCAGGGGTTGGCCGGATCGGGGTGATTGACCACGACACCGTCAGCCTTTCGAACCTGCAACGCCAGATCATTCACACGGACGCACGCACCGGGATGCCCAAGGTTTTCTCCGCCGAAGTCGCCCTGAACGCGCTCAACCCCCATGTGGATGTCCGGCCTTACAACCGGGAACTGACGGATGAGGTCGCGGCAGGGTTGTTCCCGGACTATGACATTGTGATCGACGGAACTGACAGTTTTGCCGTGCGCGCGCTGGTGAACCGCGCCGCCGTTGCGGCTGGTCGTCCGGTTGTTGCGGGGGCGATCAGTGCATGGGAAGGGCAGGTGACTACCTACGATCCAGCTGGTGGCGTGCCTTGCATGGCTTGCATTTTCCCCGATGCGCCGGCGCCCGAACTAGCCGCAACCTGCGCAGAAACCGGGGTTATCGGCGCACTACCCGGCGTAGTTGGCTCCATGATGGCACTGGAGGCGGTGAAAGAGATCACCGGTGCAGGCGAGGCCTTGCGCGGGCGTATGTTGATTTACGATGCACTCCACGCCGAGACCCGCACGATCAAGGTGCAACGTCGCGCCGATTGTGCGGTTTGCGGCGGGGTTTGAGGGGGGTAAGCTTTGTGCGCCTGATCCTCTGCTTCATACTGCCATCAGAAAATCAGGGAGTCTGACCAAGAAACACGTTGTTCTGGCCGCATTGGCCGCACTTGTCCCCTTTGCCGCCGCCGCTGACGGGCATTTGCCTGACCTTCAGGGTCGCGAAATTGTCGTTGTGACCGAAAACGCCTACCCGCCGTTGCAGTTCATCGACCCCGTGACAGGCATGGCCATCGGTTGGGAATACGACGCGCTGGAGATCCTGGCGGAGCGTCTGAACTTCACACCCGTGATTGAGAACATCAGCTGGGATGCGATGATCCCCGCGGTGTCTGAGGGCCAATACGACATGGGGATGACCGGCATTACGATCCGCGAGGACCGCGATGAATTGGTCGATTTCTCAACGTCCTATATGGTTAGCCAGATGCGGATGCTTGTCGCCGCTAATGAAGACCGGTTCTCGGACGCAGAAAGTTTCGCCGCCGATGAAGATCTGCTGATCGGAAGCCAAGCAGGGACGACCCCGTTCTACGTGGGTGTCTACGATGTGCTAGACGGGGACGAAGGCAATCCGCGGATTGTTTTGTTCGAAACAATCCCCGCGGCGATTCAGGCGCTGTTGACGGAAGACGTGGACATGGTGCTGGCCGATAGCGCGGGCGGGCAGGGTTATGTCTCGGCCAACCCGGACCGGTTGCAGATGATTGGTGATCCGCTTGGGACCGAGGAATTCGGGTTTATCTTCCCCAACGACAGCGACCTTGTGGCCGCGATTGATGCGGGCATCGAGAGTATGCGCGAAGATGGAACGCTGGAAGAGCTGGATCAGCGCTGGTTCGTCGACTACGCGCTTGGCCAGTAGTGTAACGGGCGCGCCGGGCCACTCGGCGCGCTGACTTTCCCCCATGATTTCCCCCACACCGCAGGACAAGGATTTTCCTTGGTGGCTCGTCGCGCTTGGCTTGTTCGGGCTGTTCGCGCTGTGGCGTATGTGGGATAATCCGATCTACGGACAGCTTGTTGTGACGCTGCGGCGAGGCGTCTGGATCACTGTGATGGTGACGCTCATTGGCTTTACCATGGCGTCGCTCATGGGGATGGGTTTAGCGTTAATGAGCCTGTCGCGCAGCCTTGTTTTGCGGCAGATCGCGCGGTTCTACATCGAGGTCGTGCGCGGCGTGCCGATCATCGTTTTGCTGCTCTATGTGGCCTTCGTCTTCGCGCCGGCCCTGGTCACTGCCTACAATTGGGCGGCGGAGGGGATCGGGATTGAGACCATACGCACACGAGATTTCCCGCTGCTGTGGCGGGCGATCATCGCGTTGGCCATAGGCTATTCTGCCTTCATTGCCGAAGTGTTCCGCGCCGGGTTGCAATCGGTGGACAATGGGCAGTTGGAGGCGGCGGATGCGCTGGGGTTAAGCCGCTGGAATCGCTTCAGACATATCGTATTTCCGCAGGCCATCCGAACGATCCTGCCGCCATTGGGGAATGATTTTGTGGCGATGGTGAAGGACTCATCGCTGGTGTCCGTTCTGGGTGTTTTGGATGTGACGCAATTGGGCAAGGTGATTGCCGCGTCGAATTTCCGGTACTTTGAGACCTACAACGTCGTCGCGTTGATTTACCTGACGATGACAGTAACTTTGTCGTTATTTCTGAGGCGGTTGGAAGTTCGGCTAAGGCAAAATGAACGACGTTAGGCCCGCCCGGGGGTGGTGTTGAGACCCCGCTGACTTATGTGTGACGCAAAGGAGATCACGCTATGACCAATCCGTTGCTTGAGACCTGGGACACGCAGTTAGCGTTGCCGCCGTTCGCGCGCATTCGAGATGAGGACTTTGCGCCCGCGATGGATGCGGCGATTTCCGAGGCGCGTCAGGGGGTTATCGTGATTGCGGATAATCCAGATCCGCCGACGTTCGAGAACACGATTGAGGCGCTGGAGCTATCAGATGCGCTTTTGAACCGTGTTGCAGGGGTATTCTACAACCTTGCGGGGTCAGATTCGAACCCGGCGCGGGAGGAAATGCAGCGGGACTTTGCGCCTAAGCTGTCGGCGCTGTCATCGGAAATCTCCAACAATTCTAAGCTCTTCGCGCGGATTGATGACCTGTGGGGACGCCGTGATACGTTGGGTTTGACGGCTGAGCAACTGCGGGTTCTGGAATTGACGCGGCGCAGCTTCGTGCGATCCGGCGCGGCGCTAGAAGGGGAAGCGCGGGATCGGCTGACAGAGGTGATGGCGCGGTTGTCGGTTCTGGGCACGTCGTTCACGCAAAACCTGCTGGCGGATGAGCGTAAGTGGTTCATGTCGTTAGAAGAATCTGATCTTGAAGGCTTGCCTGATTTCGTCGTGGATGCGGCGCGTGCCGCAGGTGAGGAGTTGGGGGAAAGCGGCCCGGTGGTGACACTTTCGCGGTCGCTGATCGTGCCGTTCCTTCAGTTTTCGCCGCGCCGGGATCTGCGCGAGACCGCCTACAAGGCCTGGGCTGCGCGAGGGGCGAACGGAGGTGAGACCGACAATCGCGAAATTGCAGGTGAGACTCTCGCGCTGCGCAATGAACGTGCCAAGCTGTTGGGATACAAGGATTTTGCGGCGTTCAAGCTCGAAACCGAGATGGCGGGATCTGCGGACAACGTGCGCGAATTGCTGATGGCAGTTTGGGAACCTGCGAAGGCGCAGGCGGAGGCGGATGCCGAAAAGCTGGCCGCGATGATGGCCGAGGATGGCGTGAATGGGCCGTTGGAGCCGTGGGATTGGCGGTATTATTCGGAGAAGCGGCGCAAGGCAGAGCATGACCTGGATGAAGCGGAATTGAAGCCGTATCTGTCGCTGGAGGCGATGATCGCGGCGTCGTTTGACTGTGCCAACCGGCTGTTTGGGCTGGAGTTCAAGCCGCTGGATGTGCCGCTCTACCACCCGGATGCGTGCGCCTGGGAAGTCACGCGAGATGGCGCGCATGTAGCGGTTTTTATTGGAGATTACTTCGCACGCGGATCGAAAAGATCGGGGGCGTGGTGCTCAGCGATGCGGTCGCAGAAGAAGCTTGGCGGTGATACCAGACCGATTGTTGTGAACGTCTGCAACTTCGCTAAGGGTGATCCTGCGTTGCTGTCTTATGACGATGCGCGGACGTTGTTTCATGAGTTTGGGCACGCGTTGCATCAGATGCTGAGCGATGTGACTTATGCGTCCATTTCCGGCACATCCGTGGCGCGAGACTTTGTGGAATTGCCGAGCCAGCTTTATGAGCACTGGCTGGAAGTACCTGAAGTTCTTGAGAAATTCGCCACCCATGTGGAGACCGGCGAGGCGATGCCGCGCGATTTGTTGGAGCGGCTTTTGGCGGCGCAGACCTATGATATGGGCTTTTCGACGGTAGAATATGTCGCCTCAGCCCTTGTGGATTTGGACTTTCACGATGGTGATGCGCCCGATAACCCAATGGAATCGCAGGAGAAAACGCTGGACCGGATTGGAATGCCGCACGCGATTGAGATGCGGCATCGAACGCCGCAGTTTGCGCACGTCTTCTCTGGCGATGGCTATTCCAGCGGGTATTACAGCTACATGTGGTCGGAAGTGATGGATGCGGATGCGTTTCAGGCCTTTGAGGAAGCGGGTGGCGCGTTCGACCTGAAGATGGCCAAGGCCTTGGAAACGCACATTCTTTCGGCGGGTGGGAGCCAGGAAGCGGATGTGCTTTATACAGCGTTCCGAGGGCGGATGCCGGGGGTTGAGGCGCTGTTGAGGGGCCGTGGGCTGGATGATGCGGCGTGAGGGCGTTGGTTAACAGCTTCAGGTTTTTTGAAATCTGATTAACGGGGCGGCCAGGTGCGGAATCTGCTCATCTGAACGCATATGCGTTCACTTGAACGGGTTTTCTGAGAAAAGTGCGTTCATCTGAACAGATATTGCGGCTGATCGCGTCAGGTACCGAAACCCGTTCATCCGAACGGACTTTCATGGGATCGCGTTAGTCGAAGGCCTCACCGGGATCGACGCCCCAGATGGCCGCCGTCTGGACCCAGCCGCGGTAGCCGCCGACCTCCATCAGGCACCATTCGGGCTGACATTCATCGAGCCTGCCGGTAACGCCAAGTTCGGCGTGGGCCCGGATGGTCGAGGTCAGATCGGGGCGGGAGTAGAGGGGCAGCATGTCGACTTCGATGATCGCCGAGCGTTCGCCGGAAAGAAGCGAGTAATGCATCCAGCCGCCTGCGCCATCGCGGTCAACGACGCGGCGCCAATGGCCGTGTTCGGCGACGATCATCATTGGCATGTGGCGGCGGGTGAAGACCCAGTCGATGCGGTGCGAGCGGGACGGGCCACGCCGCGCGTTGCCCTCTGACGCGCGCATGGAGACGTAGCGCGGGATCGGGAAGCCGGTGACGGGGCCGACGCGCAACGGCGCGGCCTCGGTTTGGGAAAATACGGGGGTTGGCGCGCCAATGAAGGCACACAAGCACAGTGTGACAAGGCCGATAAGGGCGTTGCGCATGGGTTCCTGCCTCGAATCCAATGACCCGTACTGGGCCAGACGTGTCCTCAATCGTTCCGGTGATCTTGCGCCACCGGTAACGATAGGAGAGTGTCACGACAGAGGGCCAAAACCAAGGGTTCGGAGGCAAGGCATGGCAGGTGAGCGATTAAGTGTTGTCGTTACGCGACGGTTGCCAGAGGCGGTCGAGACGCGAATGAGCGAACTTTTCGACGTGGAATTGCGCGAAGATGACCGCGCGATGAGCCGCGAGGAACTGGTCGCGGCCATGGCCCGGGCCGACGTTTTGGTGCCGTGCATTGCCGACAAGATCGACGGCGGAATGCTGGGCCAGGCGGGCGAGCGGCTGAAGCTGATCGCGAACTACGGGGCCGGGGTGGACCATGTGGACGTGTCCACGGCGCGGCAGCGCGGCATTCTGGTGAGCAATACGCCCGGTGTGATGACCGATGACACGGCGGACATGGTGATGGCCTTGATGCTGGGTGTTCTGCGGCGTGTGCCGGAAGGCATGGGCGTGATGCAGCAGGGCAATTGGGAAGGTTGGTCGCCGACCGCGTTCATGGGCGGACGGATTGCGGGCAAGCGGCTGGGTATCCTTGGCATGGGCCGGATTGGGCAGGCGGTGGCGCGGAGGGCGGCGGCGTTCGGGATGCAGGTGCATTACCACAACCGGCGTAGGCTGCATGTGGACACAGAAGCGGAGTTGCAGGCGACCTATTGGGAAAGCCTCGACCAGATGATTGCGCGGATGGATGTGGTGAGCGTGAATTGCCCCCATACACCGAGCACATTCCACCTGATGAATGCGCGGCGGCTGAAGCTGATGAAGCCCGAGGCGGTGATTGTGAACACGTCGCGTGGCGAAGTGATCGACGAGAACGCCCTGACACGGATGCTGCGCGCTGGCGAGATTGCGGGCGCGGGGCTGGATGTGTTCGAGAAGGGGCGTGAAGTGAACCCGCGTCTGCGGGAGCTGCCGAACGCGGTGTTGCTGCCCCACATGGGCAGCGCCACGCGGGAGGGGCGGATCGAGATGGGGGAGAAGGTTCTTATCAACATCAAGACCTTCGCGGATGGGCACAGGCCGCCGGATCTGGTTGTGCCGAGTATGCTGTGAGCGGGCGCGCCGAGCCGCCGCTGAGGGCGCCGGAGCGGGCAGTGGAGCCTGAACCGGAGCGGCCCGTTTTGCAGGGCGAGCGGCGGGGTGGTGGACCCATGGGGCCAGGGCGCGGTTTGCGGCCCGTGATTTTCGCAATTGTCGGATTGGTTTGCCTGGTTGTGGGCGCGTGGGATCTTGTGCGGGGCAATGGGATAAACCCGGCTTTGCCGCCTGCGGTGGATGCAGCGGAAGATATCGCGGTGGTGACGGCGGGGGTTTACGTGAGCTTGCGCGCGATCAACGCGGCCCTGTCGGCGGCGCAGGAGGTGGAGGTTGGCGCCTCCATCGGGGCGCAAGCGTCTTTGCAGCCTTTGAAGGTTTTGGAGCCCGTTGACGATACTGTCGAGCGGGTGGCCGATGTCGTCTTTGCCGTGGCGGCGGGGGCCGCGATTGCGACGGTGGGATTGCAGCCGGTGGCCGCGATCGGGCTGATCGTGTTGGGTGTTGGTCTTGCGGGCTATGGCTTTGCGAATGGATCTGCGGCGCGCGCGAGCCTGAGGGCGGTACGGTTGGGCGCGGCTTTGGGGTTGGTTTTGCCATTGGTTTTCGCGGGCGGCGTTTGGCTGGGCGAGGTCGCCACGCAGGCGCAGTGGGATGAAGCGATGGACGAGCTGGACGCGGTCGCGGGCGAGGCGCGGGTGCTGATTGGCGCGGGCGAGGAGGAGTTGATCGGGGCGGCGGAGGGGTCCGAGGGCATGATCTCGAGCTTTTTGTCGGCGATCACGGGGGCGCGGGACTCTGTCGCGGGCTATGTGGAGGCGGCGGCGGTCTTCACACGGGAGGCGGATACGCTTTTCTCGGCCACGCTGACGATCATCGGGATATTTGTGTTGCGGGTGCTGGTGCTGCCGGTGCTGCTTTTGTGGTCGGTGATGGTGCTGGTGCGAAGGAGCATCGAGTGAGCGTCACGATCGGGTCTGTCGTCTTTGAGGTAAGCGTGGACGAAGCTGGCCTCGGTCTGCTTTTGTCTGCGGAGGGTCGGCCTGCGATCCGAGTGTTAGAGAATGGGCCGGGCGCGCCGGGTTTGAAGGACGGTCGCGTCCCGGATGCGACGCTTGCATTTCTGGCGGAGTTTCTTGGGACTGAAGCGGCGGCATTGGACGCCGCGCGGCAGGCGACGGCGGCGCTGCTATGGGATGAATATGCCGGGAGTTGGCGGGAGGCGGGCGACACGGACCTTCGGGATGTGGGTGCCTTTGCACAAGCGTTGGGTGCGGCTGAGATGTCTGTGTTCGTGGACGAAGATGGCTCCGTGAGCATGGTCGAGTTGCATTGGGCTGACAGGGCGCTTTTCCTTGGTCATTCGGTTTTCACGCAAGTTTATGAGCCGGAGGTATGGCAGTCGTTTGACGCCACGATTTTTGGGTGAGGATGGGGGAGACGTTGGCGTGACGGCCTCGCCCCTCTCCACATCCAGCCGGGCCTGTAATCTTCGAAGTTGGTAAAAGCTGTGACGTGGTGTCTTGAGTTGTATTGGTCAAGATGAACGGGAGGGTGGTGCGCATGTCGCTTTTCCGCACGTTTCGGTCGGGTGGGTAAGGCGCTTTGATCGCGTTTGGGGCAGGTAGGTTTGTGATCAGACCTGCCCGGAGTGCGCGCCCATGAAAACCCAAGTCAAAGCCCTTGTTGTTGGCGGCGGTGCCGTTGGCACCTCGATTGCCTATCACCTGGCGAAGGCGGGGTGGGACGATGTGATGTTGCTGGAGCGGGATGAGCTGACCTCAGGCTCCACTTGGCACGCCGCCGGTTTGCTTCCCTTGTTCAACATGTCCTACGCGACGACGCATATCCACGACTACTCGGTCAAGTTCTACAAAACGCTGGAGGAAGAGACCGGGCTGAACGCGGGGTTTGCCGTGGTGGGAAATTTGCGGATGGCGCAGACGCAGGAGCGGATGGATGAGTATATGCTCTATGCCTCCACCGCTGAGACGGTGGGCGTGCCGTTTGAATGGCTGACGCCGGAGCAGATCAAGGAGCGCTGGCCGCTGATCCGGACTGAAGACCTGAAGGGCGCGATTTACCACAATACGGACGGCTACATTAACCCCGCGGATGTGACCATGGCGATGGCCAAGGGCGCGCGGCAAAGGGGTGTGGAGATTGTACGGAAGTGGCAGGCGGATGCGTTCGCGTGGAACGGCTCTGCCTGGGAAGTGACTGTGACGAAGATGGTCGAAAAGGGGGGCAACCTTGTGCCCTCCGACGAGACCCAAGTGATCACGGCCGAGCATGTGGTGACGGCGAGCGGTAATCACGTGCAGCGGACCGCGAAGATGTTGGGCATCAAAATGCCTGCGGTGCCGGTGGAACATCAGTTCATCGTGATGGATCAGGACCCGACCCTGGTGGAGTGGCGCGGACAGGGGAATGCGGAGCATCCGGTGATCCGTGATGCTGATGCGCAGAGCTACGTGCGTGAGGAGCGGGGCGGTTGGATATTGGGCGTTTACGAGAAGAATGCCCCTGCCTGCTTTGAACATGGAGTGCCGGACAGCTTCCGGGCCGATCTGTTCCCCCTCGATCTGGAGCGGATCGAAGAGCAATACATGGCGATGATCCACCGCGTGCCCTCTTGCGAAGAGAGCGGGCTGAAGGATGATTTCAACGGGCCGATTTGTTACACGCCCGATGGCAATCCGCTGGTGGGGCCTGCGCCGGGGTTGGACAATATGTGGCTGGCCGAGGGGTTCTCGTTCGGGATCACTGCCGCCGGTGGCACGGGCTATTATCTGGCGCAGATGATGGTCGAGGGGGAGGCCGAGATCGACATGGCCTCGCTCGATCCCAAGCGCTACGGGCAGGATTGGATGACCACCGAATATGCCGCGCGCAAGAACGAGGAGTGCTACGATCACGTTTACGTGCTGCACCATCCCGATGAAGAGCGGGAGGCGTGCCGGCCTTTGCGGACCGCGCCGGCCTATGACCGGCAGAAGGCGGCGGGGGCGCAGTTTGGCTGTGTGAATGGGTTTGAACGGCCGAATTATTACGGGCCGCTTGACGCGCCTGACAGCTTTGACCGTGAGAGCCGGTCGTTCCGGCGCGGCGGCTGGTGGGAGTATGCCAAGTCTGAGGCGGAGGCGATCCGCGAGGGCGTGGGGCTGCTGGATGCAACGGCGTTCGCGAAGCACCGGATTTCAGGGCCGGGGGCGACGGCGTTCCTGGATTGGTTCACGACCAACAAGCTGCCCAAGGTGGGGCGGATCAACCTGACCTATGCGCTGACCGAAGCCGGGACGACGCGGACGGAATACACCATCGTGCGAATGGCGGAGGATGATTACTACCTCGTCAGCGCAGGGGCCTGGCAGGCCTACGATCAGGATTACCTATACAAGGCGATCATGGCGAATGAGGATCGGTTCGGGCGGATTAACGAGGAAGATGTCACCACGAAATGGGGCGTCTTCGCGATCGCAGGGCCGAAATCGCGCGATGTGATGAATGAGCTGGTGAAAGATGCGGACCCGGGATCGGTTTTGTCGAATAAGCGGTTCCCGTGGTTGTCCATGCGTGAGATTGAGTTGGGGATGTGCCCGGTGCGGGCGATCCGAGTGGCCTATACCGGTGAGTTGGGGTGGGAATTGCACCATCCCATCGAGATGCAGAATTACCTGTGGGACCAATTGGTTGCCGCCGGTGAGAAGCACGGGATAAAGCTGGTCGGCGGCCGCGCGCAGAACTGGTTGCGGCAGGAGAAATCGTATCGCGCGTTCGGGACGGAGCTGGGCCGGGATGCGACGCCGCTGGAGGCGGGACTGGACCGGTTTGTGGACCTGGAGAAGGATTTCCACGGTAAGGACGCTATGGTTGCGACCGGTGTGCGGTCGAAATGCGTGACGGTTCTGATTGATGGGCCGGAGGATGCGGATCCGTGGGGGCGCGAGGCGCTGCTCGTCGATGGTGAGAAGGTTGGTCGCTTGACCTCGGGCGGGTATTCCGTGGCCTTTGGCAAGCAGATCGGGATGGGCTACGTTCGGCCAGATCTTGCGGAGGTTGGCACCAAGTTGAAGGTGCGGATGTTCCGCGAGCTTTGGGATGCGGAAGTCGTGGAGGACAGCCCATATGATCCGAAGAACGCGGTTATCCGGGTGGACGGCTAGCGCTTTTGTTTTTGTCTTCATGGTTTTGGCTGGCCCGGCGCTGGCCGACCGGCCTGGCTTTGCGAGCCCGAGCGGGAATATCACCTGCTATCTGCAAGATGATTGGGAGCGGCCCTTGCCGCCCCAGCAGCGGCCGTTCGTGTGCCTAATCTTCGAGGCGACTTGGGCGCTGCCGAATTACTACGGCGATGATGACCCGACTTGTAATCTGGACCGGACCCGGATGCTGATCCTGCCGCCCAATGGCCCCTCGCGGGAGCAGTGGGCGTGCCATAGCGATGTTTTCTGGCCGATCCACGGCGCGATTGGCTATGGAGCGGATTGGTCGATCTTGTCGTTTGAATGTCAGATGGCGGAGACCGGCGTGACCTGTCAGAACGGGCGCGGGAATGGGTTCAGCGTCAGGCGCGCGGCGCGGACGCTTTATTGAGCGGGATGGGGAGACGTTGCCTGACGACCTCGCCCCTCTAACCATCCTCCAGGACTGCCTTACTGACCCATCAGGGCCATCATGTTCGCGGGATCCATCATCGCGCCCATGAGGCCGCTTTCTTCCATGCGTCGCATGGCGATGGCGTCGGTGCCGCAGCTTTGGCTGGTGGCAACGGCAAAGTCGGAACTGATCGGTACGGGGGCAGAGGTGGCGAGTTGTTCCATGGAGGTGAACTCGGTCTCGGCAAAGACATCAAGCGCGTCGAGGTAGCTGTTCAGGGCCTCATCCCCGCCTTCGGCACGGATCGCGTCGATGGTGCAGGAGGCGGCTTCACGCATGTCGTCGTCCCAATCCCAATCTGGCATGAAATCAGCCAGCCCCGGTGCGCGGGAGACCATGAAGGCTTCCATGTTGAGGGAGGTGGCCTCGGTCGCGGTTTCCATCCGCTCTAGTGCTGATTGGGCGAGACCCGGCAGCGTGGCGGCGAGGGTGATGGCGACGGCGAGAGGCAGTGCTTTGGTCATGGGGTTATGTCCTTCATGGGGCAGAGTTGCGCGCCACCATGACGGCGGCGCGCAGAAGTGCCAAGGTCAGGTAATCCGGAAGGATTGGAACAGCAGGTTGTCGCCGTAATCCGTCTGTCCGGTTGGCTGGAGGTTCAGCGGCGCGTCGAGGCCGGAGAAAAGCGGCGTGCCGCCCCCCAGAACCACGGGCGCGCGTTTGAGCCAGAGCTCAGACAAGTGGCCTGCGTTTGCGATAGCGCCCGCAAGATGGCTACCGCCGCAGAGGTAGATGACCCCCGGACCGGATTGGCGCAGGTCGGTCAGGCCCGACAGGTCGCGCCAGACCTCGACCTCACTTTTGTCGGGCAGGGTCAGGGTTTTAGAGACCACGATAGACCGGAGATGCGGGTAAGGGTTTTGGCCTGGTTCCATCCCGAAGGCGTAACCGAACTCGTAAGTCGCCCTGCCCATGAGAGCCACGGCATATGTGCCAAGGCGGTCTGTGTAGTCGGCCACGATAGGGCCGGCGTGGGGGAAGGCGGACACGTCAGAATTGCGGCCTGCAATGAAGCCGTCGGCGGAAACCGCCACGTCATAGATAATGGGGTGCATAATAATGCTCCGATAGATCAGCGCTTTGCGTTTGCCCTTGTTTTGGGTGCAACGCGAAGTGCGAGAGACAGCGCGCCCGGCAGGCGCGAGAGACTTTGGGTCAGGCTGTCTGGATCATCGGCAGGGTCCTCCGGCAGGAGAGGACGGATTAGGCCAATCAGGCCGCGCCGTCCACCGCCATTTCCGAAGTGGACGCGCCATCGGCGGCAAGCCGCAGAGCGTCGAGGGCGGTTTGGTTGATGCCCTCGCCACGGCCTTCGAAAATCTCAGAGGCGTTTTTGTACGCGATCTCGTAAAACAGTTTGTGCTGGTTCCATGCGAGGAAGCCCGCGCCCTTGAGGCCCGGGGGGCGGATCATCAGGTCGGTCTCATCAAGATCGGCGAGCATGTCGGATTGGCCCACCAGAAGCGAGCGCATAACGGTAGAGATCACACCGGGCACACGCTGCGCGCCTTTCTTGCCGCCGGGCAGGATGGTTTTGCGCAAGAGCTCCCCCCGGCCGGGCAGTTTTTCGTAATCCACATGGACAAGCTTGTTTGTGGCCTTCTGCACGTTGACGATCACGTTCGGGCCAGTCTTGAGGCCGTGCATGGTGCGGAAGGGCATGTTGTCGATACAGCCCCCATCGACGAGCATTCGGCCTTCGCGCGAAAAGAACGGCGGTAGGACGCCGGGAATGGCCGACGACGCGCGGATCGCCTCCCACAAAGGGCCGCGGCGGATCACGGTGCGTTCCATCGACGATAGGTCGGCGGCGACGGCGTAGTAGGGAGTCCAGAGGTCTTCGATCGGGTCGTCGTAGAAATGCTCCCGCAGGGCGGCGTCGAGGACCTTGTGGTCGAGGAAGGCGAATTTCGGGATCGTCACGCGGCGCATGGCCCCGGATTTGACGAAGATTTTCTCAACGCGTGGGCCGATTTCTTCCGCGGGCACGCCAAGCGCGAAGGCCCCGCCCATGGCGGAGCCGACGGAGGTGCCGCCGATGATGTCCACGGGCAGGCCAGCTTCGGCCATGGCGCGGAAAACGCCGACATGGGCCACGCCGAACGCGCCGCCACCGGAGAGGACCATGCCGATGGCACGGCCCGATAAGAACCGGCCAAGGCGCGAGATGTCATCGTCACCGCCGGTCAGCGCGACGTGGTGGTGCAGGAAGACAGGGCGGCTGTCGAGCCAGCGCCCGGTGCCCGCGGCCTTTTGCGAGCGATGCGGGTGCAAAAGGACAAGGCGACGCTGGCTTTCAGGCAGGATCTGGAGGGCGAAATCCTCAAGCTCCGACGGTTCCTGATAATTGATGGCCTGGGCCACGAAGACGGCTTGGTCGGCTTGCTTCAAGGCAGCGCGCGACCAGTCGGAGGCGTCGGGATTGGCCACGAACAGCACGATGCGCGCGTTGCGTTCCTGCTGGTTCATCCAGGCGATGGCCTCAGGCGTGGCGGGATCGGCGCGGTCGCCCAGAGCGGTGCGAAAGTCGGCCTCTGTCACCAGCGAGACGGGATGATGGGCCGAGATGGCGCGGGTCAGGTCTGGAATGAAGCGTTCAGGCAGAGGAGCCCCGGCGCTTGGTAGGATGCAGAAGGTGCGCGCGGGCGGGCGGCCCGGGTCGGGCACCACACGGGCAGAGGTTTTGGCGAGGCGGTCGGCCAGTTCGGCGGCAATGGCTTGCGGCAGGCCGTCAACCTCGCGGCAGAGTTGATCGTAGGTGGGTCGGTCGATGCGGTAGACAACGCTGTCGCGCGCGGCAACCACGTCTGCGGTGCGGCTGCTGCCGGTCAGAAACGCAATCTCACCAATCACAGCGCCTGCGCCGATTTCAGCCAGGTCCACGCCGTCGCGTTCTACGCGGAAGCGCCCGGACTCGACGAGGTACATCGCCTCGGCACTTGTGCCCGCTTCGATCAGTTTGGTGCCGCGTTCGACAGGGGTTTGGGACAGCCGTGCGAGGGCTGGCCCCTCAAGGAGTTCAAACAGGCCTTCGGGTGCAAATTCGGTGGTCATAATCGCCAGTTCGTCAATTTCAGATCGTTTGAGGGACGGCCAAAAACAGCCGGCTCATGCGTTCGGCGACTGTAAACCTGCGAAATCGGAAATGCGAAACGTTTCCTTACGTTACGTCCCGTCAGAGCGGTTTTCGGGCGGAGAGCAGCAGATTGTTGGCGGGCATCTGCCGGGGCGGATTGAGGGTAAGGCCCTTAGCGGCCCATTGCTCCGTCACCCAATCGAGATCTTTGTAGCCGCAGCCGGGCATATCGGCGCGCAGGCGGGCGTCGAACGCGGCGTCGCCTTCGCTGGTGGTTTGCCCGTTACGCAAGAAAGGACCGTAAACCGTTGCGATGCCGCCGGGCGCGAGCGCTGCGGCGATTTCTGTGAGGCAGGTCTGTGCCTCAGCTTCCGTCACAAGGTGCAGGAGATTGGCG
This sequence comes from uncultured Roseicyclus sp., assembly GCA_947500415.1. Lineage (GTDB taxonomy): Bacteria > Pseudomonadota > Alphaproteobacteria > Rhodobacterales > Rhodobacteraceae > Gymnodinialimonas. The sequence continues at coordinate 275,368 of CANMRT010000003.1, read as the reverse complement.
AGGAAGATCAGATCAACGGGGCCATGGGTGCTGGACCAGCCGGGCGTGCAGGCATCCAGATCAACGGGCGCGCCGACGTTTGGGGCGGGCTCAGCCGCGAGCCATGCTTCTATGGAGGCGCGTCTGTCGGGGGAGGGGTCGGTGGGCTGCCAGATGAGGCCGGGCATTGCCGGGGCAAAGCGGATAATGTGTTCGCCAGTGCCGGACGCGATTTCGAGGGCACGGCCTTGCTTGGGCGCGATCTGGGCAAGTGCTTCGACGATGTCATCGCGGTTGCGCGTGGCCGCAGGGGCGGACATACGCCCATCGGCAAAATCGCCGCCCGCGTAGCCCTTGTCGGGCCCGCGTTTGGGCGCCGGATTGGTCACTGTTGCTGCATCATGATCTCCATGGCACCGGATGCGGCCATCCGTTCCATGAAGACGTTCATCAGGTTGCACCCTTCGACGATCTCAAGCGCTTGCTCGTCGGAAATCCCTTCCGGGTTCTCGACCGCCGTGCCGCCTTGGAGGATTTCTTGAGGAGATAGAGTGTCGAGCATCCCCTCCATCGCGGTCACCATCTCGGCCACGGGCGCCTCGCCGACACGTTCGACATAGGCGTCATACATGCAGGTGTAGGCCGTGCGCATCGGTTCGTCCCATTCCGGGTCGGGCATATTGCCTGCGAGGGCCGGGATTTCTGCAATCATCGCCTCGTTCATCAGGGCGTTCATGGCAACGGCGGTCGTCTCGAACCGTTCAAAGGTGGATTGTGCGTTGGCGGCTAAGGGCAGGAGGGTGAGCGCAACGGCAATGGATGCGGCGCGTCTCATTGCTGTTGCAGGGCTTGTAACACGCCGGATTCGGCCAGGCGCGTCATCTCAAGCTCCAGCATCCCACAATCGTTCTGGATCTGCTGCTGGCGCTGTGTGTCCAATCCGTCGGGCAGTTGCCCCGAGAACGACCCTGACAGGATGTCGTTGGGGGAGGCGGATTGAACCGCGTTTTCAAAGCCTGCGAGGAATTGCGCGACGCCGTCAGAGCCGACCTCACCTTCATAAGCACGCAGGATGCAGCGCCCGGCACGGCGCATCGGGCGGTCCCAATCGGCGGAGGGGAAGACATCGCTGGCGACGTTATATTGCGAGGCGATGCCCTGGTACGTCAGTTGGGTCACGCGCTCGCTGGCGGCTTCGAACCGGTCGAGGTTGGATTGCGCGAAGGCGGCGGTGGCAGGCAATGCGATCAGCGCGGCGATAAGGGACGCGCGGAGGCTGAGATGTTTCATGTCTCTCTCCAATTCAGGTTTGTGTTCAGGATAGAGCGCCGGGCGGCGGCTGCAACCTCAGGGTTTCCCGACCTATCGAAAACGTGAGGGGGAAAGGGCGGCGATTGTTCCCCGTTCGAGGTCCGAGGGGCGATCTGCGACGAGGTCGGCAAGCAGAGCTGAGGCCGCAGGCGCGGTCTGGAACCCGTAGCCGCCCTGACCCGCACACCAGATGAAGGAGGGGTCAGAGGGATCGGGCCCGATGACGAGGCATCGGTCCGGCGCAAAGGTCCGCAGGCCTGCCCATGAAGAGGTGACGCGTGTGACTTCTTCGGTGACGAACGGTTGGTAGCGGGCGATCCCTTCGGCCAGCGTGAGGTCTTCGGCGAAGGCATCATGGGGCGTGTCTACGGGGTCTTCCTCCGCCGGGGAGACGAGCCAGGCGCCCGCGTCAGCCTTTGCATACCAGCTTTCGTTGGTGCCCATAAGCATGGGCCAGTGCGAAACGTCATGCCCGCCGGGTGCCGGCATCCGGGCTATGGAACGGCGGAAGGGTTGCAGGCCGATGGGGGTGATGCTGGCCATCGCGGCGATCCCGTCAGCCCATGCGCCGGCGGCATTGATCAGGGTGTCGGCATGGAGGGTGTCATTGTTGGTTTCGACGGTCCATCCATGGGTTGTGCGCGTGATCTTGCGAACTTCGGTGGACGTGCGGACCTCCCCATTGGCGCGGATCTGGCGGCCGTAGTGCTGGACCATGCGGTCGGTGTCGATGTCCCATGCCTCGGAATGATAGGCGGCGGCGTGGATATGGTCCGTATTGAGGATTGGCACCATTTCCTGGGCTTCGGCAGGGCTGAGCCGGTCGAGGTGCATGTCGGTGGCGTCCTTCGCGAACGCTTCCTCCTCTTCAGCGGCCCCGAGCAACATCAAGCCGCGCGGCGACAGCAGGCCGCCGTCTAGCGTCTCATGCGCTGCCTTGGAGGCGCGGTTGAGCGCGGTGGTGGAAGGCAGGCCGTATTGCGCCTCGTAAAGGGCCGCGGATCGGCCGGAGGCGTGATAGGCGAGGGCCGGTTCAGCCTCCAACAGGCAGACCGTTCCGAGCCGCGCGAGTTGGGCCCCGGCGGAGGTGCCGGCGATGCCGCCACCGATGATGATGAAATCGAATTCCATGTCTTTTGCGTCGCATGGGATGCGCCGCCGGGCAAGAGGCTTCCGCCTGGCGCTGCGCTGGCGCAAACTCTTCTGGCAGAAATGAAAACGGCCCGCAGAATGCGAGCCGTTTCCGTTGCGTATCCGTTAAGGGATCAGTTCGGGATCTCGCCCGTGATGCCTTCGACGTAGAAGTCCATGCCAGCCAGCGTGCCGTCGTCGGCGACTTCGCCTTCGGCCAGCCACGCGGTGCCGTCCTGGCGGTTGATCGGGCCGGTGAACGGGTGGTACGTGCCCGCGGAGATGTCATCGATCATCTGTTGGGCGGAAGCGCGAACCTCTTCCGGGATCACATCGGTCATCTCGCCGATCACAACCATTCCTTCGCCCATGCCTTCCCAGGTATCGGATTGCTCCCAAGTGCCTTCCATCGCTTCACCAACGCGGCGGATATAATAGGGCGCCCAATCATCGATGATCGACGCGATGCGTGGACGTGGCGCGAACTGGAACATGTCAGACGCCTGGCCGAACGACAGGATGCCCGCTTCTTCCGCGACCGCCTGAGGCGCGGTGGAGTCCGTGTGCTGCATCAGCACGTCGACGCCGGAATCGATCAGCGCCTGGGCGGCGTCGCCTTCAACGGCTGGATCGAACCATGTGTAGACCCAGACCACACGGAATTCGACGTCGGGGTTCACGGCGCGGGCGTGAAGGTAGGCGGAGTTGATGCCCCGGATCACTTCGGGGATCGGGTAGGAGGCGATGTAGCCCACCACATTGCTTTCGGTCATCTGGCCTGCGATGTGGCCGATGACAGCGCGGCCCTCATAGAAGCGCGCGGAGTAGGTTGAGACGTTGTCATGCTCGCGCAGGTAGCCGGTGGCATGTTCGAACACCACGTCCGGGAACTGGCCAGCCACGGCATTGGTCGCCTCGCCGTAGCCGAAGGATGTGGTGAAGACCATGTCGGCGCCGCCGAGGACCATCGTCGTGATCGCGCGTTCGGCGTCGGGGCCTTCTGGCACGTTTTCTAGGAAGACGGTTTCGACGGCATCGCCGAATTCTTCTTCGATGGCCAAACGGCCCTGATCATGCTCGTACGTCCAGCCGTAGTCGCCGGGCGTGCCGATGTAGATAAAGCCGACCTGGAACGGATCGTGGCCGTCTGCGGTCGCTGTGCCGACAAGGCCGGCGGTGGCCAGCGCAGCGCCAGCCATAAGTTTGGTGAGTGTCCTCATTGGGATTCCCTCTCTGTTGGATTGGTGGAAGTTTGAGTGGCCTCCGCGTCGGAGTCCATATCTTCGTTAAGCGGTGAGGCGTCGGTCAGCGCCGCCGTGATCAGGCCTGCGGGCACGGCGACGATGCCGATGCCCACCAGAAGGACCATGCCGGTGAAGAACCGGCCGCCGGTGGTGATCGGGTAGACGTCGCCGTAGCCCACGGTTGTGAGCGTGGCGATGGCCCACCACAGGCTTTCGGGAATCGAGGAGAAGCCATCAGGCTGCGCCTCGTTCTCGAAATGGTAGATGCCGACAGCTGCCAGATAGAGAGCCACGCAGGCGATAAAGAAGAAGATGCCGAATTCGGCCTTGGCGCGGTCGATCGCCCGGGCGATCCGGTCGAGCGCGCGGTTGGCTTTGAACAGTTTCAGCAGGCGCAGGACCCGCAGCAGGCGCAGGGCGCGGACCGTGGCGAGATCTGGGAAAAGGAACAGGACCGCCGGGATAATGGCGATGAAATCGACGATCCCCCAAAAGCTGAACGCGTAGCGCATTGGGTGTTCAGAACAGGTGAGGCGCAGGATGTATTCGACGAGGAATATGCCGAGAATGACAATCTCGGCCGTCACGAGGAACCTGTTCACCGCAGGCGAGAGGTCGGGCATCGTCTCAAGAGCGATGATGATGGCTGAGGCTACGATCAGTGCATAGATGGCAAGCGCCACGCTGCGTCCAACGCGGGGGTGTTCGCCGTCTAGGATGGCTATGATCTCGGGTCGCGTCATGGCCTTACCCGCTTGCGTGGAAGATCTTGCCAAGGGCGGCGGGTGCGTTCAGCGCAGAGCGGGCCCGGTCAGACGACATGATGACCAGCACGATGATCGTGACGAGGTAGGGGGAGGCATCGAGAAGCGCCACGGGCACACCAACTTCTGCGGCTTGCAGGCGGAGCTGAAGGGCCGCGATGCCGCCGAAGAGCCATGCGCCAAAAAGGACGCGGCCGGGTTTCCAGGCGGCGAAGACCACGAGGGCTAGAGCAATCCAGCCTGCACCTGCGGTCATGCCCTGCACCCAGTTTTCGACGTAGACGACACTAAGGAATGCGCCGCCAAGGCCCGCCATGGCTCCGCCGAAGAGGATGGCGAGGATGCGAATGCGCACGACCTTGTAGCCCAGCGCGTGGGCGGCATCGTGGCTTTCGCCAACAGCACGCAAGATCAGACCCATGCGGGTGTGTTTGAAGACGTAACCCAAGGCGAAGACCGCCGCGATGGCGAGGTAGGTGATGAGGTCATGGCTGAAGAGGATCGGGCCGATCACGGGGATTTCGCGGATCGCTTCGGGCAGGGGTTTGGCCACGTCGGGGATCGGTTGGCCCTCATATCCCACGCCCAGCAGGGCCGCGAGGCCGAGGCCGAAGAGGGTGAGGGCCAGGCCAGTGGCGACCTGATTGGACATCAGAAGTTGCGTGAGGATCGCGAAGACAAAGGACAGGGCGGCGGCCCCGGCCATGCCTGCGAGGAACGCCAGCGTGGGGGAGCCCGTGAGGTTTGCGACGATAAAGCCGCAGACTGCACCCATAATCATCATGCCCTCGACACCGAGGTTCAGGACGCCGGATTTTTCGACCACCAGCTCGCCCAATGCGGCCAAGAGGACGGGGGTGGAGATCGTAATGAGTGCCACGATGAGGGTGACGGGGTCGATGATCATGCGGTCCCTCCCAGGATCGGGCCGCTGGCGATCCGCATGGCAAGACCGATGGTGGCCCCGACGATTGCGCCGAGCGAGACCGAGTGGTGCCTGACCCATGAGATGGGCGGTGGTGGTGGGGCATCGCGGCGTCGCCATTTGAGGAAGCGGTCGAATCCGAAGATTGCTGCGAGTTGTACGAGTAGGAGCGGTGCGCCAATGAGGAGCAGGATCCATCCGCCTTCGAACACTACGAAGGCCAGGCACAGGATACCGAGAAAACCATAAAGCAGGCCAAACGCTATGCCTACGGCAACCCATGGGAGGTCGCGGGTCTCATATGGGCGAAACTCTGTCATTGCGCGCTTCCCGTGGCCGTAATCGCGTTGAACGCGACGTTGAGGAGGAGGCCAAGGGCGACGGCAGAGATGGGCCAGCCGCGCGTGCCGCCGCGCCGCAGGGCGAAGTGATCGATCAGGAGCGCTGCGATTGTGATGCCGGCTAGGATTGGCCCCGCGAAGGCAGCCCCGCCGGTGACAATCATGAAGGCGAAAAGCGGGCCAAGCAGAAGGAATTGCATGGCGATGGCCATTGCTAGGAAGATGAGGGCGTCACGGAGAAGGGGGTTCATGCCACACCCTCCCGTCCCAGCTTGATGCGGTAGTTAGATAGGACGTCGAGGGCCAGGAGGAAGAACAGGAGCATCCCCTGGAAGGCTTGAATGGCCGGGGCGGGGACCTGGAGCATCAGCTGCGCAAGCTCACCGCCAATGTATGTCAGCGCCATCAGGAGCCCCGCGAAGAGAATGCCAATGGGGTGCAGGCGACCGAGGAAGGCCACGATGATCGCGGTGAAGCCGTAGCCCACGTTGAAATCGATGGTGATCTGGCCTGCGGGGCCTGCGACCTCAAAGAGACCCGCGGCACCCGCCAGCGCGCCGGAGACGCCGAGGCAGAGGATCACCAGCCGCCCGGGGTTTACGCCGGAAAAGCGCGCCGCACGGGGGGCTTGGCCGGCCAGTTTGATTTGGTAGCCAAGCATGTGTTTCTGGAACAGGACGTAGGCTGCGATCACGGCGATGAAGGCTGCGAGAACACCCCAATGTATGCCGGTGCCCGCGAAAAGCTCCGGGTTATCGGTGCCGGGATTGCGCGACAGATTGCGGGAGCCGGGGAAGCCCTGACCGTCGGGGTTGCGCAACCAGCCGGTCGCGGCGGAGGCGAGCATGGCCTCGGCGACATAGACCAGCAGGAGCGAGACGAGGATTTCGTTGGTGTTGGCGAAGACCTTAAGAAGGGCTGGGATCATCGCCCAAAGCCATCCGCCAATTAGCCCGGCTATGAGCATTCCGGGGAAGAGAAGCGGGGATTCAGAGGGATGGAAGGCGAGGCCGAACGCGGCGCCACAGAGCGCGCCGAGGATATATTGCCCCTCTGCCCCGATGTTCCAGATGCCAGCGCGGAACCCCAACGACAGGCCGATGGCGATGAGGATCAGAGGGCCTGCTTTCACGAGCAGTTGCGGGCGAGAGAAGCTGGCGAAGCGTTCGTGAAAGAGCGGATCCCAGAAGATCACGCGGATCGTTTCGAACGGGTCTTGCCCGAGCGCTGCAAACATCAGCCCGCCCGCGATCATGGTCAGCAGGACCGCCAGAAGCGGTGTGCCAAGGGACCATGCGCGCGAAGGGGTGGGGCGTTTTTCGAGGCGGATCATATCGCGGCCTCCTCCATCCCGTGGGCGCCGCCGAGCATCAGGCCGATCTCTTCCATGCTGAGGCCGCGTGCGGGGCGGGGATCGCTGAGGCGGCCTTCGTTCAAAGCACAGAAGCGGTCGGAGATTTCCAGGAGTTCGTCGAGGTCCTGGCTGATGACAATCACGGCCGCGCCGTTCTGGGCGAGGTCCAGCAGTGCTTGCCGGATGTCGGCGGCGGCGGAGGCATCGACGCCCCAGGTGGGTTGGTTCACGACAAGAACGGTTGGGTCTTGCAGGATTTCGCGCCCGATGACGAATTTCTGGAGGTTGCCACCGGACAGCGCGCGGGCGGCCACGTGGTTGCCGGGGGTGCGGACGTCGAACCGTTCAATGATCTCATCGGCGAAGGCTCGGGCGCGGCCCCAGCCGATGAAGCCGTTTGTCGCCAGGCCTTTGCGGGTCGCGCCGGTGAGGACTGCGTTTTCCGTCAGGCTCATGTCGGGGGCGGCGGCGTGGCCAAGGCGCTCTTCGGGGGCGGACAGGATGCCAATGCCCCGGCGTTGTTCTGGCTTCAGGCGCGCGAGGTCACTTCCGTCATATTCGATAGCTACGGCGGGTGCAGGGCGTTCGCCGGAGAGAACGGCCAAAAGTTCATCCTGGCCATTGCCCGCCACGCCGCCGATGCCAAGGACTTCGCCTGCGCGAACCTCAAACGAGATATCGCGGAGCGGCGTTCCGAAGGCGGATGCGGCAGGAAGGGAGAGGCCGGTGGCCTTCAGCAGCACCTCGCCGGGCTCTGACGCATCGCGGCCCGGTTGGGCGAGGGATTTGCCCACCATCATCTCGGCCATCTGCGCGGCGGAGGTCTGTTTCGGGTCGCAGGCGCCGACGACCTTTCCGAGGCGCAGGATCGTGGCGGCGTCACAAAGCGCGCGAATTTCTTCCAGCTTGTGGGAAATATAGAGGATCGCGGTGCCCTCAGCGCTGAGCTTGCGCAGGGTGTGGAAGAGGATTTCCACCTCCTGCGGGGTCAGAACGGAGGTCGGCTCGTCCATTATGAGGAGCTTGGGGTCTTGCAGAAGGCAGCGGATGATTTCGACCCGCTGGCGCTCGCCTGCTGAGAGGTCACCCACAAGGCTCTCGGGGTCCAACGGCAGGCCATAGGCTTGGCTGACGTCACGGATGCGCTTGGAGAGGTCGCGCGGTTTCGGCGGGTTTTCCATGCCGAGGGCAATGTTTTCGGCGACGGACAGTGCTTCGAACAGGCTGAAGTGCTGGAACACCATGGCGACGCCCTGAAGACGGGCGATGCGCGGCTCGGGCGGACTGAAGGGTGCGCCGTTCAGCGCCATCGTGCCGCTGTCGGGTTTCACAAGACCGTAGATCATTTTCACAAGGGTTGATTTGCCTGCGCCGTTTTCACCGAGCAACGCATGAACCTCACCCGGTTGAATCGCAAAAGAAACGTCGTCATTCGCGATGACGCCGGGATAGGCCTTGGTCAGCCCCCGGAGATCGAGAAGTGGCGCAGTCATGTCCCCCCAGACGTTGGCGCTTCTGCCGATTCTTGCAGCATTTGCCTATCAAGTAGCCGTGCTGCGACGCCAATCGCAATGGCTTGAGGGTGTTTGCCGAGGCTCGGGTCACCAATTGGGCACAGGATGCGCGAAATTTGTGCATCGGAATGTCCCATCTGAGTGAGCCGTTTGCGGAAGCGGGCCCATTTGGTCGCCGATCCAATGAGGCCGCAGGAGGTGAACCCGTGCCGCAGGAGCGCATCGCAAAGCGCCAGGTCGATGTCGTGGGAATAGGTTAGGATGAAATGGTGCGCGTCAGTGCGCGCATGGTTTACGGCGCGCGGCATGTCAGCGGCAATCAGTGGCGTGACACGCGGGGGCACGGGTGAGGGAAGGCGTTCTGGCGCGTCGTCGATCAGGGTGACTTGATGGGTCTCGAACGGGGCAAGCGTTGCGGCGATGGCACGCCCGACATGGCCCGAGCCCCAAATCCAGATGGGCGGGTCTGTGGGTTCGATCCCATGTGCGCCCGCAATGAAATCCAGCGTCACGACCCCGCCGCAGCATTGACCGAGATCTGGGCCAAGCGGGAGTGTACGCTGCAACTGTGCGGTGCCATCGGCGAGCATCTGGCGGGCGAGGCGGATCGCTTCCCACTCCAGCGCGCCTCCGCCGATGGTTCCGTCGATATGGTTTGCGCCCACATGCAAGGTTGCGCCCACCTCTCGGGGAACGGAGCCGCGTGTGGTGCAGACGGTGACTGTGATCTCGTCCGCCATGCCTAAGCCCTGGCGCGTCCGACCGCGGAAAGGATCGCTTCGGGCGTAGCGGGGGCTTGCAGGTCAGGGAAGTTCGGACCGGCCGCTTCGCAGGCGTGGCCGAGCGCGGAGAAGACAGAGATGCCGAGCATGAACGGCGGCTCGCCGACGGCCTTGGAGCGATAGATCGTGTCTTCGCGGTTCGCGCCTTCGTAGAGCGCGACGTTGAAAACCTCCGGCGCGTCGGAGGCGCAGGGGATTTTGTAGGTAGACGGCGCGTGGGTCTTAAGGGTGCCGTGCGCGTCCCAGACGAGCTCCTCCATCGTGAGCCAGCCCGCGCCTTGGACAAAGCCGCCTTCGACCTGCCCGATGTCGAGGGCTGGGTTCAGGGACGCGCCGGCATCGTGAAGGATGTCAGTGCGCAGGATGCGGTTCTCGCCCGTGAGCGTGTCGATGACAACTTCGGAACAAGCCGCCCCATAGGCGAAGTAGAAGAACGGGCGGCCCTGGCCTTTGATGCGGTCCCACTCGATCTTGGGGGTCTTGTAGAAGCCCGTCGCGCTGAGGCTGACGCGGGCCATGTAGGCTTTGGTGACAGCTTCGGCGAAGGGCATTGCGGCCTCGCCTGCGCGGACTTCACTGCCGGCGAAGATCACTTGGTCCGGTTTGGCTTGGAGATCAGGTGCGACGACTTCGGCGATCCGGTCGCGGATCGTGTCGCAGGCGGCCTTGACGGCCATGCCGTTGAGGTCGGTGCCGGAGGATGCTGCGGTGGCCGACGTGTTGGGGACCTTGCCGGTGTCGGTTGCGGTGATTTTCACGTGATCGACATCGACGCCAAAGCGGTCGGCGGCGACTTGCGCGACCTTCTGGAACAGGCCTTGCCCCATCTCTGTGCCGCCGTGGTTCATGTGGATGGAACCATCCTGATAGACATGCACCAAAGCGCCCGCCTGATTGAGGTGGGTGAGCGTGAAGGAGATGCCGAACTTCACGGGCGTGAGTGCAATGCCGCGTTTCAGGATCGAGTTTTCCGCGTTCCACTTATCCACAGCTCGCTTGCGATTTTCGAACGAACAGCCTGCGGACAACTGGTGCTGAAGGTCGTGGAGGATGAAATCCTCAACTTCCATCCCATAGGGTGTAGTGTTTGGATCTTTGCCGCCCGCGGCGGGAGAATGCGCGCCGCCGAAGCGTTTTGCGCTCCCACTGCCGCCTGAGACTCGCACTGATCCACGCCCCGCAAGGTCGGCCGCGTCCAAGCGTCCGCCCTTCTTTGTCCCTTGAAAATGCCCGCCGGAGGCATCCGCATTTTCAGCCTGCGCCGCGCGGTAGAAGTTCACGCGCCGTATCTCGGCCGGGTCCATTCCGATTTCGTGCGCTGCGTGGTCCATGACGCGCTCGATCCCGACCATGCCCTGCGGGCCGCCGAAGCCCCTGAACGCTGTTGCGCTCTGGGTGTTGGTCTTGAGGCGGTGGGAGGTGATCCGCGCCGCCGGCAGAAGATAGGCGTTGTCGGCATGGAGCATCGCACGGTCGGCCACGGGCAAAGACAAATCCATGGCCCAGCCGCAGCGGATCAGATGGGTGAAATCGACACCCGTGATCCGCCCATCGGCATCGAAGCCAGCGCGGTAGGAAATGCGCGCGTCGTGGCGTTTGCCGGTGACGGTGAAATCGTCGTCGCGGTCGTAGCGCATTTTGCAGGGGCGACCCGTGCGCACGGCCATGATGGCGCAGGCAATAGCGAGGTGGTTGCCTTGGCTTTCCTTGCCTCCGAACCCGCCGCCCATCCGGCGGACTTCGACGCGGACTGCGTGCATCGGAACGCCAAGCGCATCGGCGACCTTATGCTGGATTTCGTTCGGGTGCTGGGACGAGGAATGGATCACCATATCCCCGCCTTCCTGCGGCAGGACGAGGGCGGTTTGACCCTCCAGATAGAAGTGTTCTTGTCCGCCGATGTCGATCTGGCCTTCGACCAAGTGAGTGGCTCCGGTGAGGGCCTTATCGACGTCGCCCTTCGTGTAGATCCGGGGGCCGTCTTCGAAACGGCTGTCGGCGGCGAGTGCGTCTTCCAACGACAGGATTGGGTCCTCCGCGTTGATCTCGATCTTCGCCGAAGCGGCGGCGCGGCGCGCGGCGAGGTGACTGTGTGCTGCGACGATGAAAAGCGGCTGACCGGCGTAGTGGACCGTCCCGTCCGACAGGAGCGGCTCATCGTGATTGGAGGGTGAGCAATCGGGGATGGGCGACAGGTCTTGCCCGGAAACAACTGCGACGACGCCTTCGGCGGAGGAGGGGTTGGTGAGGTCGAGCGTCTCAATTGTGCCCTTCGCGACGGGGCTGAGGCCGAAGGCGAGGTGGAGGCAATCGGCAGGTGTTGGGATGTCGTCGACGTAGCGGGCCTGGCCTGTCACATGGAGGCGGGCTGCGTCGTGGGGGAGGGGTTTTGCGACGCTCATGGGCGGACCTCCAACACATTCGAGGGCGCGCCGGACCTCTCGGCGACGTAACGCAGCAGCATGTTTTGCGCGGATTGGAGGCGGTAGGAGGCCGAGGCACGCATGTCGGACAGGGGGGCGAAATCCTGGGCGAAGGCGGGCAGGGCTGCGCGGGCTGTCGCCTCGGTCATCGGTTGGCCGGTTAGTGCGGCTTCAACTGCGGCGGCGCGCTTTGGCGTGCCCGCCATGCCACCGAAGGCGATGCGGGCGGATTGGATTGCGCCGTCCGAAACGATCAGGTTGAAGGCGCCGCAGACGGCGGAGATGTCCTGATCGAAGCGTTTGGAGAGTTTGTAGACGCGCAGGGTGTCGGGTTGGCGGGGGATCGAGATCGCCTCCACAAACTCTCCCGCGACGCGGTCTTGTTTGCCGTAGTCGAGGAAGAAATCTTCAAGCGGCAGATCGCGGCGTGCGTCGCCCCGCCGGAGGTGGAGCGTGGCGTTGAGCGCAATCAGCGGTGGCGGGCTGTCCCCAATGGGCGAACCGTTAGCGATGTTTCCGCCAATCGTTGCGGCGTTGCGGACCTGAACCGAGCCATAGCGGCGCAGCATTTCAGCGAAGCTGGGGTAATGTGGGGCGAGGGCCGCGCGGACGTCTTCCACATTGGTCATCGCGCCGATGCGGATTGTTTCGCCATCGTCAACAATGCCGCGAAGATTAGTACATTGGTTCAGAAAGGCGATGGGGCCGAGGGCGCGGTGCTGTTTCGTGACCCAAAGGCCCACGTCCGTGGCCCCGGCGATCAGCGTGGCGTCAGGGTGGTTGAGATACCAGGCGGCGAGCTCATCGGCAGAGGTTGGCGAAACGAGGGGGCTGCCTGCCCCTTCGCGCTCCACCGGGAGTGTTTCTGAAACAGGGAAGGGGTGGGAGGCGAGGATTTCGGCGTCGTTCTTCATATGGTCCGGCACGGGGGCAGAGGTCGCGGCCTCGGCCGCGCGCAGGATTGGCGCGTAGCCGGTGCAGCGGCAGAGGTTGCCGGCGATCTGGTCGGCGTGGTCGGTGGCGCCGTTCAAATGCGCCGTGGCCATAGTTGTGATGAAGCCGGGCGTGCAAAAGCCGCATTGGGAGCCATGGTGGTCGACCATCGCCTTTTGCACCGGGTGGAGCGTGCCGTCGGGTGCAGAAATACCTTCGACGGTGCGCACGGCGCGGCCCTGGAGTTGCGGCAGGAAGAGGATGCAGGCGTTCAGGCTGCGCGCGGTTCCGTCCGCGTCGGTAACCATCACCGTGCAGGCGCCGCAGTCGCCTTCGTTGCAGCCTTCTTTGGTGCCGGTCAGGCGCGCTTGTTCACGCAACCAATCGAGCAGTGTGGTTGTGGGCGGTGCCTCAACCTCCTGCGGTTCTCCGTTCAGAAGGAACCGGATGGTCATGGATGTCTTGCCCGCCGCGTTACCTGTTGGGGCTGGGGTGGCCACCCGCCCCTCGATGCGGCGTAGAGGGGCGGCCCCTTTTTTGGGCCTTTGGTCAGGAAATCGTGGATGGGGCCGGAATTCAAGCTTTACGGGACAAGAGCCGCGCGCATTCCTGGCTCCCATGTTTCGGATACGGTGTCGTAGGCGGAGAATCCGACTTCGGTGCCTTGGCTAAAGCCCCAATAACACCACGGCAGGTTGTTGGCCTGTGCCGCTTGTCGGACGGAGCTGATCCAGTCGAGGCGTTGGGATGGCTCGGTCGCGGCATAGACGCCGAATTCACCGAGGAACACCGGGCCGTCGGCCATCGCAGCGGCGGCGCGAGCCATGTCGGCGGCCAAACGCGCGCGATCCTCGGCACTGCCCCAGTTGGAGGGGGGCGGTGGATTGGGCAGGTATGCGGCCTGTTGGTGGGTGAATTCCCAAGGGTCGTAGTAGTGAAAGGTGCGCACATCGCGCGGGCCTTGGGGTGGAAGTGTGAGCATTTCATCAAGGCTGTTCCAGTTGCCGCCCCCGGTGATAATCCATCGGTCCGGGTGAACGTCGCGGATCATCTGCCTGATGTGGGCGAACAATGGCACGGCACGTTCGGTGATGAAGGCGTCATGGGGTTCGTTGAAAAGCTCAAACATCAGCGTCTCAGGCGCGTCGCGGTAGTGTTCGGACAGGCTGCGCCAAATCTTGATGAGGTCATCCGCGTGGCTGGAGGGGTTCGCCACCATTTCCTCAAAATGATGTAGATCTAGGATGGTGTTGAGGCCGTGCGCATCGGCCCATGCGATCACCTGATCGGTGCGCGCGAGGATCTGAGCCGACAGCCGCATGCCGTCCCAATGGGCGGAGAAGCGGACCGGCAGGCGGATTGTGTCGAAGCCAGCGGCGGCGATTTCCGCGATATGCGGTTCTTCGATGACGTAGCCCCAGTCGCCTTCAACGGGTGCCTCCATCGCGGCGCCAAGGTTTATGCAGCGTTCCACGGGGAAGGCCTTGGCGGGGTTGGTAGCGAGCAGGGCGATGAAGCAGATGGCGAGGCGCATGGCGTATTGGTGCCATGGCCCCGACCTTCGGGAAAGGGGTCACAGGGTTTTGGCGAGATCGGCCAATTGCCGCGCGGCGGACCCCCAGCCTTCGTGAAAGCCCATCGCTTCATGAGCTTTGCGGTCAGCATCCGAGGCATGGAGCACCTTGGCGGTATAGCTGCAGCCCCCCGATGTTTCCGTCAGCATGATGTCCGCTGTGAAGGCAAAAGCCCCTTGTTCTGGGGCTGGATTGGGCACAAAGCCTGGGCCGAGCGCAGAGGTCCAGACGATGCGATTTGGGGGATCCGCGATTAGGACGCATCCCCAGCCGCCGTCCATTTCGCCCATCTCAGGCACCTGCATGACGGTTCGAAATCCTCCGCCGGGGACGGGGTCAATATGGGCTTCAGTTACCGTCACGGGCGCCGGGGCGAACCATTGCTTGAGCAGTTCGGGTTCGGTGAGACAACGCCAGACCTGAGTGGGCGTGGCTGCAGTTTCGACGGTCAGGGTCAGGGTGGTGTCTGCCATGGCGTTATCCTGCTTGGATCGCTGCCAGTTTCTCGAGGTTTTCGAGCGATCCGGTCCAGCCTGCTTCGAACTCGGCGATCATCTCGGGACCTACGAAAGACGACACGGCTACGGTGATCGCGAGCGTTGATCCGGAGCCGTCGGCGGTGAGGCGCATAGTGACGAGGCTTGCCCCGAGGGCCATGCCGCCAGCTTCGATCTGCTCAGTGTAGACGGTGTCATTGGGCTCTGCGAGGTGAAACCAGCGCGTCTCCACTTCGAATTCAGGGTTGTCAGAGGGGCCGCAGCGAGCACGTTCGATGCCGCCAACGCGGGTGTCTTCGCTGAGCGTTTCAAGCACATGGTCGCCGGGAGCCCCCCAGGCTTCGCGGTGTTTGGCAGAGACGAGCAGGGGCCACATACGGTCGGGCGCGAGCGGCATGGTTCGGGTGAAGGTGAATGTGTCGGTATCGGTCGTCATTTCGAGGTCTCCTCGTCTTCTTGGGCAATTCGTTCGGCGAGTGCTGACAGGCGATCCAACCGCCCCGACCAGATCGCGCGCTGTTGGTCGAGCCAGCTTTCGGCCTGGGCAAGCGCCTCTGGGTGGAGGGTGCAGATGCGCATGCGGCCATCCTTGCGAGTTTTCACAAGACCTGCACGCTCCAGCATGTCGATGTGTTTCAGGAAGCTGGGCAGCGCCATGTCGTGAGGGGCTGCAAGAGTCTTTACGGGCGCTTCACCCTGTCCGAGGCGGGCCACCACGGCGCGCCGGGTGGGGTCGGAGAGGGCCGAAAAGATCGTATCAAGATTGTTAGCCATATGGCTAACTAACATGGCAAACAGATTAAAGATAGCCCTTTGGCTTACTTTTCTGCGATGTCAGGTGTTGGCGACCTTGCCGATGGTCGTGCTCTGGACCGTTTCATAGCCTTCGGTGCTGGCGCCGACGGGCTGAAGTTCAACCAGGCCAACGATCAGAACAAGCGAAAGACCGGTGCCAAGGGCAACGACGGCGTTGATAACAAGACGGTCCATACGATCGGTTTCCCCGATTTTCGTGCGTGGTGTGCCACTGTCCCCGGTGGCGCGTTGGTCTTCGATAATATCCAGAGGCGATGCTGTATACAGCCATTCCGGGGGGAAAGGCATACTGACGCTCCCCGGTATGACCGAAAAGCCACGGTGGATTTTTGGAAGTGTGTGGGCTTAGCGCGCGCCGAGCGAGCGGAGTTTGCCGAAAAGCGATCCGGGTGAGGCAACCGACGACCGGCCACTGACTGCCGCGGCGAAGGCGGCTTGTCGACGAAGGCGGGTTTCTTCCTGGGTGCGACGTACGGCGGCCTGGCGTTCGGCCTGTTCCTGGGATTGAGCGGTGCGCTCATCAGCCTCGCGGGCAAGGCGTTCGGCGTCGGTCTCCGCGTTGCTGCGGGCCTCCATGGCCTTGCGGAAGGCGCGGGCCTGTTGCTCGCGGTGCGCGCGCTCTTGCTCAGGGGTGCGTTGTGCAGTTTCCGCGCGGCGAGGGCGGTCGCGAAGTGGCGCAGGTGTACGGTCGATTAGGTCCTTGGCGGCATTGATCTCAGCCAAACGATCATTGGCAACTGATCGGTCGCCCGCGACATGGTCGGGGTGATGAGAGCGGATCAGAGTCCGATAGGCTGTTTTGACGTCGGAGGCAGGCGCGCCAACGGGAACGCCAAGCGTCCCAAACGCTTGCTCAAGTTCAGTTTTCATCGGGTACACTTTGCAGACAGTGACTAAAATAAGCCATAAATGCGACACGGCATTGCCAGCAAGGTTTCGTTTGGAAACAATCCGTATTGCGGCACAGATAGGGGTTCCGACACGGGCAGACGCAAGATAGGCTGTTCGAATGGCCTTACCGCGATTCATTCACCTGCGTGTTCATACCGAGTATTCGCTGCTGGAAGGCGCGATGCGGGTCAAGAAATTGCCCCAATTGGTCGCTGATGCAGGGATGCCTGCGGTGGCTGTCACCGACACGAACAACATGTTCTGTGCGCTCGAATTCTCAGAAATGGCGAAAAAGGCCGGGGTTCAGCCGATTGTCGGCTGTCAGGTCGATGTAGCCTATGAGGTGGCCGCACCGGGTGAAAAGCCGCGTGCGCCCGCGCCGATCGTGCTGCTGGCGCAGAACCGTGTTGGGTATGAGAACCTGATGAAGCTGAATTCCGCGCTTTATTTGCGTGGGGATGGGTCGGTGCCGCATGTGACCATGCCGGAGTTGGAGGCCCATTCGGAGGGGGTCATTTGCTTGACCGGCGGGCCAGACGGGCCGGTGGGAATGCATCTGCAAGGCGGACAACGGCCCAAGGCCGAGGCGCTGTTGAAGACCTTCGCCGCGATTTATCCAGACCGGGTCTATGTGGAATTGCAGCGTCATCCGGCGGAGGGTGGCGCACCTGATGCCGAACGGTTGACGGAGCGGGGCCATGTGGAGATGGCCTATGAATTGGGCCTGCCATTGGTGGCGACGAATGACGTCTATTTCCCGAAGACGGAGATGTATGAGGCGCACGACGCGATGCTTTGCGTGGCGCAGGGGGCGTATGTTGACCAATCCGAGCCGCGCCGCCGCCTGACGCCGCAGCACTATTTCAAAACGCCTGAGGAAATGGCAGCCTTGTTCGCGGACCTGCCTGAGGCGTTGGAGAATACTGTCGAGATCGCGCAGCGCTGTGCTTTCCGCGCGGAGACGCATGACCCGATCCTGCCGAAGTTTGCCGATGACGAGGTGGCGGAGCTGCGGCGGATGGCGAATGAGGGGTTGCAGCGGCGATTGGCCGTGATCCCCCATGCGGTGTCGGTCGAGGAATACCAGAAGCGGCTGGATTTCGAATTGGGGATCATCGAAGGGATGGGTTTCCCCGGCTATTTCCTGATCGTGGCCGACTTTATCCAGTGGTCGAAGGACAACGACATTCCGGTCGGTCCGGGCCGTGGATCGGGTGCGGGCAGTCTGGTGGCGTATGCGCTGACAATCACGGACCTCGATCCGCTGCGGTATTCGCTGCTTTTCGAGAGGTTCCTGAACCCCGAACGTGTCTCGATGCCCGACTTTGACATCGACTTCTGCATGGACCGCCGGGAAGAGGTTATCCGCTATGTGCAGGAGAAATATGGTCGTGACCGGGTAGGGCAGATTATCACCTTCGGTGCGTTGTTGTCGAAGGCCGCCGTGCGGGACGTGGGCCGCGTGTTGCAGATGCCGTTTGGGCAGGTGGACCGGCTATCAAAGATGATCCCAGTGGAGGGCGTGAAGCCCGTGGGCATCGCGCAGGCCATCAAGGATGAGCCGCGGTTTCTTGAGGAAATGCGCGAGACCGAGCAGGACAAGCGCGACGGCAAGGTGAACCCGACGCGCCGGTTGATGGATTATGCGGAGAAGGTGGAGGGACTGCTCCGCAATGCCTCTACCCACGCCGCCGGTGTGGTGATCGGGGACCGCCCGTTGGACGAGCTGGTGCCGCTTTACCGCGACCCGCGATCCGACATGCCGGCCACGCAGTTCAACATGAAGTGGGTGGAGCCCGCCGGGTTGGTGAAGTTTGACTTTCTGGGTCTGAAAACGCTGACAGTGGTGCAAAACGCCATCGACCTGATCCACGCGAGCGGGCGGCAATTGCACGAGGGGCCCGACGGCACCCGGCTGTATGAGCCGGAAGAGGGGACCGAAAACCAGATCAACGCGATCCCGCTGGACGATAAGGCGAGTTACGACCTTTATGCCTCGGCCAAAACGGTTGCGGTGTTCCAGGTGGAAAGCTCGGGCATGATGGATGCGCTGCGGCGCATGAAGCCCGACTGCATCGAAGATATCATCGCGCTGGTGGCGCTATATCGCCCCGGCCCGATGGAGAACATTCCGAAGTTCTGCGAGGTGAAGAACGGGATTTCCGCCCGCGAAAAGCTGCATCCGACCATCGACCATATCCTCGACGAGACGCAGGGCATCATCGTTTACCAGGAACAGGTGATGCAGATCGCACAGGAGATGGCCGGGTATTCGCTTGGCGGCGCCGACCTACTGCGCCGCGCGATGGGTAAGAAAATTCAGGAAGCGATGGATGCGGAGCGTCCAAAATTCCTGAAAGGGGCCGCCGAGAATGGCGTCGATGAACAAAAGGCGCTGGAGGTTTGGCACCTTCTCGACAAGTTCGCGAACTACGGTTTCAACAAGTCTCACGCCGCCGCCTATGCGGTCGTCAGCTATCAAACGGCTTGGCTGAAGGCGAACCACCCGGTCGAATTCATGGCCGCCGTGATGAATTGCGATATCCACCTGACCGACAAGCTTGGCGTCTACAAGCAAGAGGTCGACCGGATGGGGATCGAGACGCTCGCGCCGTGTGTGAACCGGTCGGCTGCGACATTCACGGTTGAGGATGGCAAGATCCTCTATGCTTTGGGCGCGCTGAAGAACGTGGGCGTTGAAGCGATGAAGATGATTGTCGAGGCGCGGACCACGGAGCAAGGCGTGAAACCCTATGCGACCCTGTTCGACTTGGCGCGACGGGTTGATTTGAAGCGTGTCGGCAAGCGTTCTTTGGAGATGCTGGCGCGCGCCGGGGCCTTTGATGCGCTGGACCGCAACCGCCGCCGCGTGATGGACAGCCTGGACGCTTTGGCGGCCTATTCGGCGGCGGTGCACGATCAGGCGGCCTCCGATCAGGTGTCGCTGTTTGGCGATGCGGGCGATGATTTGCCCGAGCCACGCCTGCCGAACCCGCCTGATTGGTTGCCAAACGAGCGGTTGGCGGCGGAGCATCAGGCGGTTGGCTTCTATTTCTCCGGACATCCGCTGGATGACTACCTGCCCGCGCTTAAGCGGCGCGGAGTGATGACGCTGGCCGAGGTGGAGCAGCGCGTTCAGCAAGGGCCGTTTGTGGCGAAAATGGCCGGGGCCGTCTCAGTGAAGCAGGAGCGCAAGAGCCAGCGGGGCAACCGGTTTGCGTTTGTGTCCTTGTCCGACCCGACGGGCCTTTACGAAATCACTGTCTTCTCGGAAGCGTTGGAGGCAAGCCGCGAGTTTCTGGAAACCGGAAGCAACGTACAGGTGCAGGCGGAAGCGACGCTGGAGGTGGATCAACTCAAGCTGCTGGCGCGCGCCATCACGCCGGTGGACAACGCGATCGCGGGTGAGTCTAACGGATTGCGTGTCTTTATCGATGATGCGGTCGGTATCGCTTCGGTCGAGAGCCTCTTGGAACGCACGGCCGCTGATGCTGCGAAGGCGGCGAAAGGTCCGATCCACCTGTGCCTCATGGCCCCGGATTTACCCGGTGAGGTTGAGGTGATCCTTGGCGATAACTTCCCGGTGTCCCCCCAGATCAAGGGCGCTCTGCGCAGCCTTGAAGGGGTTATGGACGTGGAAGAGGTCTGAGGGCTTCCAAAAAAAGGCCCCGGCGTGAACCGAGGCCTTTCGTATTTCTGTCACTTCAATTTCAGAGCGTCGGCGCCTCAGATGACCATTCCTCAAACCGCAGGATGGCGTCTTCGGTGCCGGCCGTGGCTTCAAAGGCAGCCGTTGTCGCGTCGGGTGTCTGGCATGAGAACCATTCCACGCCCGCGTCGTTGGTCAGCGAGACGCAGATGCCGGGGTAGTTGGCATCCACTTCGCCGGAAAACAGCGACCAGGTTGCGAAAAAGCCGCTGTCGGTCAGGAGATTGCAGACATCGTGCAGACGTCCGCCGCCATCCCAGGCGTATTGGGTTGCCACGGTGACGTTGCCGATTTCGGGCGCAGGCACCACTACGGCATCGGCCACATAACCACCACCGGAGCACTGAGGCTCGGCCATGGCGGGCGCAGCAAGGCAGACGAAAGCAAGGGTGAGGGCGGGGGTGATACGTGTATTGATCATGGGCGACCATAGGCCCCGCCCGCGCTTTGGTGTCAATTGAACATTTCATGACCTTGCGCTGATGCGCGAATTCTGCCGACGATCTTTCGCTTTTCCCCGCTGGCCGGTCCCCCTACGGTCCGGGAATGACGAGCGATCCCATCCTTGATAGCCGTGCCTCCTGGGGGCGTTTGGGGCTGGCTTTGCTGATCTCACTGATTGGCAATGCGGGGATGTGGGCGATCATCCTGATCTTGCCCGATGTGCAAACTGAGTTTGGCGTGGGCAGGGCTGAGGCGTCCCTGCCTTACACACTGACAATGGTGGGATTTGCCCTGGGCAACTTCCTGATCGGGCGGGCGGTGGATCGGTTCGGGCTGGCCTGGTCGCTGGCAGGTTCTGCGGTGTTGATGGGCATTGGATACGGGTTGGCGATGAATGCGCCGTCGATCCTGTTGCTGTCGCTGGCACAATTCGCGATTGGCTTTGGGACGTCGGCGAGTTTCGGACCGCTGATTGCCGATACTTCGCAGTGGTTCCTGAAGCGGCGCGGCTTGGCCGTGGCGATTGCTGCCTCGGGCAACTACCTGTCGGGCGCGATCTGGCCGTTTCTGTTGGCGGGCACTTTGGCGAGCGATACGTGGCGCACGGCCTACCTAATCCTCGCGCTGTCCTGCGTGATCGCAATGCTGCCCGCTTGTGCGCTGTTGCGGCGCAAGTTGCCGGAAGAGGCGATGGCGCGGTCCGAAGTGGCGGCGGCAGAAAGGGCTCGGACCACGGGGTTAAGCCCCCAAATGCTGACAGCGCTATTGGCGGTGGCGGGGATTGGATGCTGCGTGGCCATGTCGATGCCGCAGGTCCATATCGTCGCCTATTGCGTGGACCTTGGGTATGGTCCCGCCGTGGGTGCCGAGATGCTGAGCCTGATGCTGCTGGGTGGTGTTGCCTCGCGTCTCGTGTCCGGGGTGATGGCCGACAAACTGGGCGGCGTTCTGACGCTTCTTATCGGCTCGACCCTGCAAATGCTGGCATTGTTTTTGTATCTGCCGACCACAGGGCTCACGTCGCTTTACGTGGTCTCCATGGTCTTTGGCCTGAGCCAGGGGGGCATCGTGCCGTCCTATGCGGTGATCGTCCGCGAGTATCTACCGGCGCGGGAAGCGGGCGCGCGGGTCGGCTTCGTCATCATGTCCACAATTTTCGGGATGGCCATCGGTGGCTGGTTGTCAGGGCTGATCTACGACGTGACCGGCAGCTACCAATGGGCGTTCCTGAACGGGATTGCTTTCAATGCGCTGAACGTGGCGGTGATGATCTATATCCTGACCCGGTCTCGGCCGCGCGCTTCTACCGTCGCCGTCTGAATCTCACACGCTACCAATGCGGTGGCTTCTGATCGGCCAAGGGAATCGTTCCGCTGGCATCAACCTCCCGCTCCGCCTCGCGCTGCATCAGCATCTCGACCCGGCGCGTGAGCACCGCAATTTCAGCGTCTTGACGCGCCACGACCTCGGACATGTCGTCCATGGCTTTCGTCAAATGCGCCACTTGTTCTTCCAACCGTTGATCCATTGCCCGCGCTCCTTGCCCCGAGTGTTTCCACCAGTTAGAGGAAGCGCGACCCGAATTTAAGGCCCGCACGCCATGGCAAAGACGAAAAAACAGCCCCGTCCCAAGGCCGAAACGCCAAAGGGCTTCCGCGACTATTTCGGTGTGGAAGTGACGGAGCGGGCAGAGATGCTCGCCAAGATCGCCGAGGTCTACCATCGCTACGGGTTTGACCCGCTGGAGACCTCCGGTGTTGAGACGGTCGAGGCTTTGGGCAAGTTTCTGCCCGACGTGGACCGCCCGAATGAGGGTGTGTTCGCGTTTGAGGAAGACGGGACCTGGCTCGCATTGCGCTACGACATGACGGCCCCGCTGGCCCGAGTGGCGGCGCAGTTCCGCAATGATCTGCCATCGCCCTACCGGCGCTACACAATGGGTCCGGTCTGGCGGAACGAGAAGCCGGGTCCGGGACGCTTCCGGCAGTTCTATCAATGCGATGCGGATACGGTTGGATCGGGGTCAGCGGCCGCCGATGCAGAGATCTGCGCGATGTTGTCCGATTGCCTTGAGGCCGTGGGCATAGAGCGCGGCGAATACGTAGTGCGGGTGAACAACCGCAAGGTGCTGAACGGGGTTATGGAAGTGGCTGGTTTGGCGGGCGACGACAAGGACGCCGAGCGCGGGATCGTCTTGCGCGCCATTGATAAGCTGGACCGTTTGGGAGAGCAGGGCGTGCGCGACCTGCTTGGGGAAGGCCGCAAGGATGAAAGCGGGGATTTCACCAAGGGTGCGGGGTTATCCACAGATCAGGCGGATCGGATTATTGCATTTGTGCAAGCGACGGCTGGGGATAACGCAACGACGATTGGGAACCTAAAGGCGCTGACCGAAGATTCCGACGTTGGCACACAGGGCGTTGGTGAACTCGAACAGATTGCCGACCTGCTTGCTGCCCAAGGCTATGGTCCGGACCGCATCATCATCGACCCGTCAGTTGTCCGCGGTCTCGGCTATTACACCGGCCCGGTCTACGAGGCTGAGCTGACCTTCGACGTACAAAACGAGAAGGGTCAGACGGTCCAGTTTGGCTCTGTCGCAGGTGGCGGTCGCTACGACGATCTGGTCAAGCGTTTCACTGGGCAAGAGGTTCCAGCCACAGGTGTTTCCATCGGGGTCGATCGCCTGCTGGCGGCCTTGCGGGCGACCGGCAAACTGAAGGGTGAGGATACCGGCCCTGTGATCGTGACTATCATGGATCGCGACCGCATGGCGGAGTATCAGGCCATGGCCGCGACCCTGCGGCAAGCGGGAATCCGGGCGGAGGTTTATCTGGGCAATCCGAAGAACTTCGGCAATCAGCTGAAGTATGCGGACAAGCGGCGTTCACCGGTTGCGGTGATCCAGGGCTCGGACGAGGCGGAGCGCGGTGTTGTCCAGCTCAAGGACCTGATCCTGGGTGCCAAACTGGCACAGGACGCGACGCTGGAGGAATGGAAGAGCCAGCCCGCGCAGACCGAAGTTGCGCTGAGCGACCTGGTTGCCGAGGTCCAAGCCATGATCGCCCGCCACCAGTGACCCAAAAATCCGACATCCGGGCCGAGGCGGAAGCGCTTCAGGCCATTTTCGCGGGTGCGGTTCCCGTTGAGGCACCCATGCTGGTCAGCGCCGACACGCTATTGGACCTCTACGGCGAGGATATTCGGGGCCGCGCTTTCACCACCCACGACCCTGATCGGGGCGAACTGATGCTGCGGCCGGATTTCACGGTGCCTGTGGTTCAGATGCACATGGAAAGCGGGGCGGAGCCTGCGCGCTATACCTATCTGGGCGAAGTGTTCCGGATGCAGGATGCTGGCAGTGGGCGACCCACCGAATATCTGCAACTGGGCTATGAGGTTTTTGACCGCGAAGCGCCCCTTGCGGCAGATGCTGAGGTTTTCGCGCTGATGCTGAAGGCGCTTGGCGATTTGCCGGTTCGCGCCGTGACGGGTGACATCGGCATTTTGTTGGCGGCCATTGAGGCGCTTCGCACGATACCCGCGCGCAAGGCTGCTTTGCGTCGTCATGTTTGGCGACCGCGTCGCTTCCGCGCACTGCTGGATCGGTTCACAGGGGTTGGCAAATCCGCCAAGGGGCGTGCGGACTACTTGAAGACTGCCGAGGAAAAGGGTCTGGCCGCGATGATCGCGCAGGCAGGCCCCCCCATCGGCCTGCGGACCACCGATGAGATGTCGGCAAGATTGGATCGCCTGAGGGCGGAAGCTGCGGCCGACCCAATCGACGCGACCGAAGCCGAGATGTTGGTGAGCCTGCTGAAAACAAAGACTCCGTTGTCCGAAGCAGGGGCAGCCTTGCAGAACATTGCTGTCGATTTGCCTGGCTTGGAGCCTGCTCTGGAGGTCTTCGCAACCCGCGTTCGTGCCTTGCGCGAGGCTGGCGTGCCGGTGGACGACATCCCTTACGATGCATCCTACGGCCGGACTCAGATGGAATATTACGACGGCTTCGTCTTCGGCATTCTGGGGCCGCAACCGGGGCAGCCGCCGTTGGCTACGGGCGGGCGTTACGATGCCCTGACACGACAATTGGGTGATGGACGCGAAATCCCGGCAGTGGGCGGGGTGATCCGCCCAGAACAGGTCCACGCGGTGCGGGAGGGCTTGGCATGATTACGCTTGGTGTGCCCTCCAAAGGCCGGTTGATGGAAAAGACGTTCCAGTGGTTCTCATCGCGTGGAATCGAGATGCGGCGCACAGGATCGGACCGTGACTATGGGGCGGAAGTGGCGGGCATGCCGGTCGATCTTCGCCTGATGAGTGCGGGTGAAATCCCGCGCGAGCTGGCGTCTGGGCGGCTGCACCTTGGCGTAACAGGCAGTGATCTGGTGCAGGAACGCATCCCGGCCTGGGACCAGGCGGTGGAGATACTAGCCGAAATGGGTTTTGGCCACGCGGACCTAATTATTGCGGTGCCCGCCTGGTGGGTGGACGTGCGCACGCTCGATGATCTTGACGCGGTGGCCGCTGATTTCCGGGCGACCCATGGGCAACGCCTGCGCATTGCCACCAAATACCACCGCCTTGTGCGGGACTTCCTGCGCGACGCGGGCGTGGCGGATTATCGGTTGGTCGACAGCCAGGGTGCGACCGAGGGCACCGTTGCGCATGGTACGGCAGAAGCAATTGCCGACATCACGTCAACGGGTGAAACGCTACGGGCCAATCACCTTGCGATTCTGGAAGATGGAATGATTCACCGGTCGGAAGCGACCCTGTTCCGTTCGCGGGCCGCGCAGTGGAATGAGTCGACCCGCGCAGCGCTACACAAATTTGAGGAACAGCTTCGAAATGCGGGTTAGGCCCGGGCTTTCGTGACCATTCTGCAACACCCAAGTACAAACCACTCGAATCCGTGGGTTAGGTTTCCCGCACGTTGCCCATCACATGCCCGTTAACGTATTGTTAACCGCATAGACGACTGCTGTCGGGAATTTCAAACTCTGCCCCCGACGACACTTTCAAAATCTAAATGGACGATAGTCGCCGGGGAATTTCCAAACTCTGCCCCTGACGACGCCCTTCAAAATTTGACACAAGGAACATGGATATGATCCGCCCAGTTTTGCTGGCCACTACCATTATGGTTATGCCTGCCCTCGCTTCTGCCCAAGGTCTCGAATTCGATGGCTCCGTCACCGTTGGCGCAAACTTCAACTCAACTGACATCCTCGGAACAAGCGTTACGCTTAACGGCTACTCGTTCGACTTCGACGGTGATGTTCACTTCAACGAGTCGTTCTCGGTTGGTGTTGGCGCCAACATGAACACCGGCAACCTCGAGATCACCGGCATCGGTGGTGACCTCAATGTCGATTTGATGAGCTTCTACCTTGAGCCGCAGTACAACTTCGGCAACGGCGGTTATGCCGGTGCTTACTTGCGGATGAACGATCTTGATCTTGGCCTTCTTGGCCCGATCAACATCGGCATCGACACGACCAGCTACGGTGTGTTCGGTGGCTATGACTTCGGTCAAGGCCATGTGGAGGTCTTCTACGGCATGACCGATCTGGACGATCCGAACGGTGTTCTGACAACTCTGGACGTCACCGATTTCGGTATCTCCGGTGCCTATGAAGTTATGCCGAACCTTGAAGTCTTCGGCTCTGTCATGCGCACAAACATCGACATCACCCCGATTACCATTTCGGCAACGACCTACTCGGTTGGCGCAGAATATGACCTCGGCAACGGGTTCGACATCTACGGTGCTGTTGGTGGCGCAAATCTGGATCTGAGTGATCTGGGTGCGCCGTCTGACATCACGGCCGTTGGTCTGACGCTGGGTGGATCGTATGACCTTTCCGCCTCTGGCTCCTTGCCAGTTGTCCTGAGCGCAGAATATTCGCGCACAAACCTGGACCTGGACGTCCTGGTCCCTGGCCTATCGCCTGAGATCGATCGTTTCGCGCTTGGCGTGACTATTCCGATTGGAAACGGCTCCACTACTCCGCTGAACTCCAACACCCGCACTGCGCGCGGTGAGTATCGTTCGGCGCTGGAATCGGTTCTGAACTCGTTCTGATCCTGGTCAGTATCTGAAAATGAACCGGGTGCCTTTGGGTGCCCGGTTTTTTTGTGCGTTAGAGCACCCCAATCTCAGCAAGCGCGTTTTCCAGTTGCTGTGGCAGCGGCTCCTGCGAGGCGCGGCCTTTCGGCAAATCGCGGGGCGCGTCGCCGGGCTGAAGGTAACGCCAGCCCTGAAACGGACGTTTTGGCGTTGCGGCCACACGCACAACGTTAGGATCGAGCACAATGCCACAACGGTTAATGCCGTCGCCCCGATCCACAGAGTCGAGCCGGACGATGGGTTGGCGGCACAGCACCAAGCCTTTGAACACCCAAAAAAGCGACCCGCCGTTCAGGATTTGATCAGCGCGCTTGGGCCACATGCGTGTGACATGGCGCGGCAGGCCGTCTGGCCCTTTCGCGCGGGGGCTTTCCTGCCAATCCAGCAGGTCTTCAACCTTCTCTGCACCGACGCAGAGCTTCACAAGATGTATGGTGTCAGCCACGCTTCATCCCCCGATGATGTGGGGAGAGAGGCTAGCAGCCTAGCCGCCCGGGGCAACCCTTAGGCCAGAGGTTTGGCGAAATTGCGCGGATTTCCTGTGGATGGATCAAGGATCGGGCCGTCGGAGTACTGCGCAAGATAGGCGCGACGCGGTCGTGCGGTGGTGTTTGCGCCGGAACGATGCAGTGTGAGCGACGAAAAGATAACCATTGTCCCGGCGAGGCAAGGCAAGGCTTCCCCCTCTTCTGCCCCTTCATATCCGACCTTCTCCTTCCCGACATCGTCCCATCGATGCGGGTCGATATGGGCTTGTGTAGTCAGGTCGCGCGGCAGGCAGCTGAGCGCGCCGTTTTCAAGCGTCGTGTCATCCAGCGCGATCCAGACCGAGAGGTAGGGCTTGTGATTGAACGGTACGTAGGCGCCATCCTGGTGCCAAGCAAAGCTGGCCCCGGTGCGCGGGCCTTTAACCACGAATTGCTCGTTGAAGAGATGCGGATCTTTCAGCGCGATGCTCGTCACTGAGCGCATTTGGTCAGAGAACAGAAAACGCTCCACATCTGGGAAGTCCATGTGCCGTTTGTGCAGGAATTGACGATCTGCGCCGCGATTGATTTCATGGTTTCCGCCGTCCGCTGCAGCGGGCTCTGCTATCAGCGCGTCGGCGGCGTGTCGCAAGGCCTCAAGGTCGGCGTCGTTGATACGTTCTGCCAGAACCGCGTAGCCCTGACAGAGAAAGTCGGCGTGGCTGGTCATCGTGAAACTCCTCCCGTGCCACTGCATTCGGCCTCGATTCGAGCGCAAATGCTGGTCTGGGCGCGACATTTGTGTCATACAACCTATCTGGTAGAATCTCGCCATCACCCACCAAGGAGTAGTGCCTGTGACCCGCTTTGCCGCCCCAATTGCCGAGCAGATCTGGGACATGAAGTATCGCTTGAAAGAGGCGGACGGTAGGCCCTTGGACGCGGATGTCGAAGCCACTTGGCGCCGGATCGCGGATGCTTTGGCTGAGGTGGAAGGGGACAAGACGTCGTTCTCTGACCAATTCTATGAAGCTCTTTCGGATTTCAAATACCTGCCTGCGGGCCGGATCGTGGCAGGTGCGGGCACAGGCCGTTCTGTGACGCTGTTCAATTGCTTCGTCATGGGCACCGTGCCTGACAGCATGGGCGGCATTTTCGACATGCTAAAGGAAGCTGCGTTGACGATGCAGCAGGGCGGCGGGATCGGATACGATTTCTCTACCATCCGGCCCAAGGGCGCCGATGTGAAAGGCGTAGCCGCCGATGCATCCGGCCCATTGTCTTTCATGGATGTATGGGACGCGATGTGCCGCACGATCATGTCGGCAGGCTCCCGTCGTGGTGCGATGATGGCGACGTTGCGCTGTGATCACCCCGATATCGAGGCGTTTATTGAGGCGAAACAGGACCCCGCACGTTTGCGGATGTTCAACGTTTCCGTCCTGGCGACCGATCCGTTCATGGAGGCGGTCAAAGCCGATGGCCCCTGGGAGCTGGTTTTTGATGGAAAAGTCTACCGCACGGTCCAGGCTCGTGAGCTATGGGACAAGATGATGCGCGCGACCTACGACTATGCTGAGCCGGGCGTGATCTTCATCGACCGAATCAATGCCGAGAACAACCTGAATTACGCTGAGACCATCGCCGCGACGAACCCTTGCGGCGAGCAACCTTTGCCCCCCTATGGCGCTTGTTTGCTCGGGTCGATCAACCTTGCGCGGCTGGTGGAAAACCCGTTTGCGGGCGGCACAATCCCTGACGCCGCGCTCGACGATCTCGTAGCGACTGCCATCCGCATGATGGACAATGTGGTCGACGCCTCGCGCTTCCCGTTGGAGGCGCAGCGGCAGGAAGCGCAGGCGAAACGCCGGATTGGGCTTGGTGTCACCGGCTTGGCCGATGCACTGGCGATGAGTGGCGTGACCTACGGCTCGGAAGAGGCTGTGGACCTGACCGGGCAATGGATGGCGCGGATCGCGAATGCATCCTATCGGGCGTCGGCAATGCTCGCGAAAGAGAAGGGCGCGTTCCCGCTGTTCGATGCTGAGGCTTACGCGAAAGCGCCGATGATCCAGCGACTGAACGCCGACGTGCAGGCGCTGATTGCCGAGCATGGATTGCGTAACGCGCTTCTCACCTCCATCGCGCCAACGGGCACGATTTCCCTTTATGCGGGTAATGTTTCCTCAGGGATCGAGCCGATCTTTGCCAATTCCTATACCCGCAAGGTGCTGCAGCCCGACGGCACTCGGACCGAGGAAGAAGTGGTGGACTACGCTGTCGCCCAATGGCGGGAGCTTCGTGGCGACACACCCCTGCCGGATTACTTCGTCACCGCGCAAACCCTCGCACCGATGGACCATGTCCGGATGCAGGCCGCAGCGCAGCCTTGGGTGGATTCGTCGATTTCCAAGACAATCAACGTGCCTGCCGACATCAGTTTTGAGGCGTTCAAGGATGTCTATACCGAGGCCTATGCCACCGGCTGCAAGGGTTGCACGACATATCGCCCTAACGACGTGACCGGCTCCGTCCTGTCCGTGTCGGAGACCGAGGATAAACCGCAGGCGGTGGAAGCCGTAGAAGCTGCGGGCGGCGAGATAGTCTATATGTCCGAGCCGCTTGATCGACCCTCGGAGCTTGAGGGCAATACTTACAAAGTCAAATGGCCTGATAGCGAGCACGCACTTTATATCACCATCAATGACATCGTGCTGAACGGCCACCGGCGTCCGTTCGAGGTCTTTATCAACTCCAAGAACATGGAGCATTTCGCCTGGACTGTGGCACTGACGCGCATGATCTCAGCCGTGTTCCGGCGCGGCGGTGATGTGAGTTTCGTAGTAGAAGAGCTCAAGGCCGTCTTTGACCCGCGCGGTGGCGCCTGGATGCAGGGCAAATACGTGCCTTCAATCCTCGCAGCGATTGGAGGCGTGATTGAGAAGCACATGATCGCTACGGGTTTCTTGGCGGGGGAAGGCATGGGCCTGAAATCCGACCCGCAGGCGCAGGTGGTCAATATCGGCAATCGCCCCGGCCCGGCGTGCCCATCGTGTGGGCAGTATGATTTGCGGATGGTTGAAGGCTGCCTGACATGTGGCAACTGCGGCCATTCGAAGTGCGGTTAGGTTGGGCGATTTACTCGTCTGACGGTTTCAGAAACCGCAATACGGCCACAGCACCGGCGATCCCCGCTCCGACACAGACCAAAGCCGCACCGATTGGTCCCAAAAGGTCGGTTAGCCACTCAAGAAAGCTTGCGATGGCATAGCGCTCCCCATGGGGTCGCAAATTGAAGTCCGCACCGAAATAGGCGGCTGTTCCGAAGAACAACCCCATAGCAACGCATAAAGTGGCTCCGATCCGGATATGGCGGCGGGGCAATCCCATGTGGCAATGGATTGCACAGCTGCGCGGCATGTCAACGGACAATAGGTGTCACGCAGATGCCGCAACCTTGTACCGGATCGTGCGTATTCGAAGAAATTCTGCCTCAAATCCCGTCTATGCGTTAATTTCGCCACAAATCATCGGCAACAAATGCCGAAACACAGAGCATTGAGCAGGTACAATGACACCAAAATCCTTCCGGGCCGCGGCCCTTATTGCGGCTTTTGCGGCAACACCGGCCTTGGCCCAAGACAGCGCCTACCAGTTTCAGGGCGTGACGCAGATCTTCACGAACGACTGGTTCGGCATGCCAATTGGTGACCGGTTTGATCGTTGGCGCACCGGTGGCTATCAGGTCAGCACGCTGTGGGCTTCCGATTGGGATGGGGCGTTGCCATACGCGCCGTTCGAACTGATCGAAGTACGTTTTCGAGGCGAGATCATTGCGCCCGACAATCTGGCAGCACCTGCTGCTGGTGATCGCCGCTATGCGCCCGCGCTTTATCTTGGGGCGTCCACCCACTTCGATTATCGCGGGTTTGAGATTTCTGCAGGGGCGGACATTGCCCTTACCGGCGACCAGACTGGCCTGATGGATCTACACGACAGTATCCACCGAACCTTTGGTGGTTCGGATGTGGATCTGTCGAATTTCATGATCGAAGATGGTGTCTATTTGAATGTAACGGGTGAGGCTGCACGCAGCTTTGAGGTTGGCACATCCGAATTGCGTCCGTTCGTTGAGGCGCAGATCGGGGTTGAGACGCTCGCGCGCGTCGGGGCGGACATTCGGCTTGGAAATTTCGACAACGAATCCTTCCTGCTGCGTGATCCCGTGACCGGACAGCGTGTCGTCGCAATCGCCGGTGACACGACCGGCGGATGGAGTTTCTCAGCCGGGGGAGACGTGGCCTACGTGCATGAAAGTGTCCTGTTGCCTGACAATGGACCTGCGCCGGAAGACATCCGCTTCCGCCTGCGAGGTGCCGCGCACTACGGATTTGGGCCGGTCGATTTCTCCTATGGCGTGACATACCTTTCCGAAGAATTCGTTGGGCAAGAGGAAGGCCAACTGGTCGGATCTTTGTCGATGCTGCTGCGGTTTTGACAAAAACGACTCACCCGATTCGAAAAAGCGAATCGGAGGCTTGCCCCAAACGAATCACCTCTGCTAGCGTCCTGCCAAAGGTCGGGGAACAACCACCGGCCAAACACGTCAAAAACTCCGAGGCGGGGCATATCAACATGGCTACGGGCTTTCAGGGCGCGTTCGTGATCGCATGGGCGCAGACCTGCATCGAAGGGTTTCCGGCAGAACCACAACAAGAACTGGCCGAAGGAATGAACTGGAGCTGGCATGGGAGGCTCCAACCGCTGGATGGAGATCCCGCGGCGCTTCTTCTGACCGCCAGCCGGGACCAGGATGAACTCCGCAGCCGTGCGGCACGGGTGGTTCGCAAACTGTTGCAGAACCCCGGGCCGAGCCCCGCCGAATTTGCCGCCACCGATGCCGACCCCCTCTATCGCGGTGCGTTTGTCGTGTCAGATGGAGCAAAGTTTTACACCATTGTTCCGATCTTGCTGGAAGACGGCACGCCGCCGCTGTTGCTGTTGGCCGGTGATCCGCCGCCCTCTGGTCGCGAGTTGACCATCGTGCATCGCAACGAAGAAACACTGAAGCCCACGCCCAGTGACGAGCCAGCAGTGATCTGTTTCACCCCCGGCACCCGCATCCGCACCGAAGACGGTGACGTAGCGATTGAAGAGCTTGGGACCGGCGACCGCGTTCTAACCCGTGACGACGGCCCGCAAGAAGTTTTGTGGTCCGGCCACCGCCGCATGTCTGGCGCGCGCCTCTTTGCAATGCCTGATCAACGCCCGATCCGCATGCGGGCCGGCGCCCTTGGAGTAGAGCGCCCCGATGCCGATCTGATCGTCAGCCCCGAACATCGCGTGTTGATCACTGGCCGCGCTGCAATGGATCTTTGGGGTGAGGACGAAGTGCTGGTTCGCGCTGCCGATTTGGTGGGCGACAGCCGTGTGACCGTTGACCATTCGTTGCGGGAGACGTTCTACATTCACTTGATGCTTGATCGGCATGAAGTGGTTTGGGCCAATGGGCTTGAGGTCGAAAGCTTCCATCCCGGCTTCATGGGGCTTGAGCATCTGTCGAACCTGCAACGCAACAGCCTGCTAGAGATGCGCCCCGAGCTGGGTCATAACCCGCACGCCTACGGTGCCCCAGTGCGACGTATGTTGACCCGTGCCGAGGCAGCGATCCTGATCCATGGTGCGCCGACCAAACCCATCGCCGCCCGGGTGCATTGACCTGAAAGCCTGTCACCCTCAGAGAGGCTGCACTTTAAGGTTTACACCCCACTGATCCGAGCCTAAAAGCCCGGCAATCCCGGACCGCAAGGCCCGGGGTTTTCATTTGGTGTTGGTGGCCCCCGCGAGGGGATCCCTGTCATCCCGGCCAAATCCGGGAAGAGGACAACGCCCTTCGAAACCTGAACGAAGGAGAACAGCCGTGACCAAACGCACGTCTGCCAAGTACAAGATCGACCGCCGGATGGGCGAAAACATCTGGGGGCGTCCGAAATCCCCCGTCAACCGCCGCGAATACGGCCCCGGCCAGCACGGTCAGCGCCGCAAGGGCAAGATGTCCGACTTCGGCCTGCAGCTGCGCGCAAAGCAGAAGCTCAAGGGCTACTACGGCGACTTGACGGAAAAACAATTCCGCCGCATTTACGCCGAAGCCGAGCGTCTGCGCGGTGACACGGGCGAACTTCTCATCGGTTTGCTGGAGCGTCGCCTGGACGCGCTGGTCTACCGCGCCAAGTTTGTACCGACGGTCTTCGCAGCACGTCAGTTCGTGAACCACGGCCACGTAAAAGTGAACGGCAAGAAGGTCAACATCCCGTCCTACCGTGTGCAGGAAGGTGACGTGATCGAAGTGCGTGATCGCTCCAAGCAGCTGGCCATCGTTCTTGAGGCCGCTCAATTGGCCGAGCGTGACGTGCCGGATTACCTGGACGTCGACCACTCCAAAATGACCGCCACATTCGTGCGCACCCCGGGCCTGGGCGATGTGCCTTACCCGGTCGTGATGGAGCCGAACCTCGTCGTGGAATTCTACGCGAAGAACTAAGGTTCTTTGCGAGCAGCGTGTTCAAAGGCCGCCCCAATCGGGCGGCCTTTTCTTTTCGGGCATTATTCAGCGGCGGCCGCGGCTTCTTCTTCATCCGGGATTAATCGGCAGCTGGGACCCGTTGCCGCGCAGGCGTCTAGTGCTGCAAGAAGCCCCGCATCACCCTCTCCGATGTCGAACCCAAGTTCGGTCAACTCATAGCTATAAAGCTCGTGAGCGGCTTCTGCGTCACCGTAGTGCTCAAACGCCAATCTGAACGCCTCTGTTGCACCTTCGGTATCGCCAAGGGCCGCACGAATGTGAGCGACGGTATCCCAAACGTAACCCTCGACGGGCCTGCCGGCGGCCAGCTCGCCCTCAGCCCAGCCAACCCAGGCCTCCATCACGGTTGCAGCTTCATCCAGGCGACCGTCCAAAAACAGTTCCCAACCGACGATGTTCCGTGTGCCCCATTCCTCTTCCTGTTCGTCCAGCAGATCGGCAAATTCGGTGGCAATCTCCAACGCCCCATCGATGTCGTTCAGATCTACAAGCGCATAAATCAGAGTGTCGGCGTCGTACAAATTCCGCTCACCGGTTTCCAAAGCTCGTATCGCATGTTCCGCGCCAATATCAGGGCGATCGAAGACATATTGTGCGTAGTAGGAGTAGTTGGTGAGGAACCAATGATCATCCAGTCCCATGAAATCAGCCGATTGGAAGGCCTGCAATGCTTCATCATTGCGCTCCAAGTCGGCTAGGCACAAGGCAAGGGTGCCCATGAGGTATTCGTCCGGCGCAGCTTGAAAGGGCCAATCGACGGGATCGGGGAGTGCTGCAACAACCGCCTCAACGACGGGGTCGCAAGCGGCCGTATCGTCGCCGTTGGTCGCGATCACCAGCATCTGAATATAGGCGCGCGGATTGTCAGGCTCGGCGTCGATGGCGGCCTGCGCCCAACGGAGCTGCGCCTCTGGCTCATCCAACAGGTCGCTCACGATTGCCGCATTGGCATAGCCTCGAAACCAATCGGGCCGGTAATCGCCCGATAGGATATAGTCCAGACGTGCACCTTCCATATCACCCAAACTCTCGCGCGCGATGCCGCGGTGTAGGATGTAACGTCCTTGCTCGACAGGATGATCACTGCCAGCGAGCGCAATTGAGCAGGCTTCAAGGGTGGCCGCCCAATCCTCTTCCTCGAAGAGGCAAGTCTCGACGGCGTTGGTCTGAGCGCTGGCAAGACCTGTGGTAAAAAGAAGGGTGGCTGCGGACATCAAAAGGGGGCGCATGGGCAACTCATTTTTGTTTGAATTGGACAACAGTGGGGTAGCGAACCCCTTTCTGGCAAGCCTTTCGGCCTTATGGAAAACCTTAGCAAACGGGCAATACGCGCTCACGTTTGTGTTGATCGTGCTTGGAGCGGGCGGCACTAGTGGCCGCCCGCAACGCTGGCTTTCGCGGGCGACAGCCAGCGTTATTCCACTGTGATCGTTATTTGCTCGGAGGCTACTGGCGGCACATGGGGGATGTGGTTCAAATCGCCCAAAACCAATTGCAGCGTGTGCTCGCCCGGCCCTAGTTCCAGCGTCACCTGTGTCTGGCCACCGCCAAAGTGAATATGGTTGTCATCGGCCGGAATACCATAAAGCAGCTCTTCCGCGCCTTCTTCGCCTTCGCCCAATGGTGCACGATCCAGGAAGACGTGGTGGTGGCCGGTCATTTCACGCTCGGTGCCGGCGGGGGCCACGCCCATGCCTTCAAGTCCGAAGATTACAGTCACGGGTCCGGAAACGGTCGCGCCGTCTTCGAGGTTCACGAAGTAGACTGCGGCCCCTTCCGGCGCTGGTGTGTCCTGGGCATGGGCTGCACCCGGCAACGTGATCAATGCGGCAGCGATAAGATGTTTCAACGACATAGTGTCCTCCTTACAGTCGAATGTGGACCGGCCTCGGCCCGTCCTTGGGAAGACAACACGCGAGACACCATTATTATTCGGCGCCTTTTTCCATCGCAGGCGGAACGTGAAATCCGCGCAGCTTTGCCCGAGGTCTGGCCGCGCCTTTGGCGCTATGGTCTGACGCTGACCCGCGACCGGGCCGAGGCTGAGGATTTGGCGCAGGAGGCGGTTCTTCAAGGGCTTTCGAAAGCGGCGCAATTCGCTCCTGGTACGCGGGTCGATCGTTGGCTCATGCGCATCCTGCACAACCTTTGGCTCAATCGCCTGCGTGCCGCCAAAGTGCGCTGCGGTGCGGGGGTGGTGGATGCGGACGAGGCCGGGCTGATTTCTCTCGATAATCCGGAACAGACTTTTTTCAGCTCTGAGGTGTTATCTGAAGTGATGGCGCTGTCTGACGCGCAACGCGGCGCGGTTTTGCTGGTCTATGTCGAAGGATACGCCTATGCCGAAGCCGCCGAGATTTTGGATGTGCCAATAGGTACAGTGATGAGCCGCTTGGCCGCGGCGCGTGAGAAGCTGAAGGAACGGTTGGGAGACCGGGAATGACAGACAATCTGGACGCACGGTGGGTCGCGCTGCTGGACGGCGCTTTGTCAGCCGCAGAAACAGAAGCTTTGCGGGCGGATATCGCTTCTGATCCAGCGAAGCAGGCGCGCCTCGACGCGCTGGATGTGGACCTTTCCGGCCTGTCGCAGGCGGGGACCGACCTGTTGGCAAGCGCCCCGCCGTTGCCAAATGCCGTCGCCCCGCGCGGCTCCGTGGTGCAGCTGGCCATAGCTGCGTCGGTTGCCTTGGCGCTCGTTTTGGGTGGAGTTCTATTGGGTTCCCGAAGTGGATGGGCCGAGGACTGGCGCGACTTCGCGGCGGCCTATCATCTGCTCTACCAGCCCGAAACGCTGGCGGCTCCTGTTCAAGGCGATGGCGGAGTTGCGCTGGTATCTGAGGCGATTGGTCAGGACCTATCGGCGCTGGCTGACGTGGAAGGGCTGGATTTTCGCCGCGCCCAGATCCTTGGGTGGAACGATCAAGCATTGATCCAATTCGCCTATCTCGATGCATCTGGGCGACCTGTGGCCGTCTGCGTTATGGCATTTGACGTGGGGCCTGTCGGCCTCGCCATGTCATCGGTTGAACGCCATGGGCTGGCAACGACGACCCTCAACAACGATTCGTTGCAAATCCTTGTCATCGCACCAGACGCC
Organism: uncultured Roseicyclus sp.; assembly: GCA_947500415.1. Lineage (GTDB taxonomy): Bacteria > Pseudomonadota > Alphaproteobacteria > Rhodobacterales > Rhodobacteraceae > Gymnodinialimonas. The sequence goes on along the minus strand of CANMRT010000003.1, from coordinate 238,454 downwards.
GCGACGGACACCGAAGCCTTGAGCGCAAGGATCGCGGCTCGCCTCTGATGATCCTCTTGCAATCGCGCCGCTGTTCCGTATCAGGGCGCATCGCAGAAGGAGGCCCGCCATGACCGACACCCATCCCGTTTACGCCGAGATCGACGGCCCCATTGTGATGATTGGCTTTGGGTCTATTGGCAAAGGCACTTGGCCCTTGATCGAGCGACATTTCGAGTATGATCGCGCGCGGTTCACGGTGATTGAACCTGATGCCCGCCAGCATGCGTTCCTGCGCGACAATCAGTTAGCGTTCGTCGAAACGGCGCTGACGCCTGAGAATTTCCGGGAGGTTCTGGGTGGACTGCTGGAGCCAGGCAAAGGCTTTTGCGTGAACCTGTCCGTCGACACGGACTCGTTGGAGTTGATGCGCTTTTGCCGCGAGATCGGGGTGCCGTATATCGATACGGTCGTTGAGCCTTGGGCGGGCTACTATTTCGGGACCGAGGATAATGCGGCGCGGACGAATTATGCTTTGCGACAGAGGGTGCGCGACGAGAAAGCGGCGCATCCGGGTGGGGCGACAGCGGTGTCTTGCTGCGGGGCCAATCCGGGCATGGTTTCATGGTTCGTGAAAGAGGGCCTACTGACGCTGGCCCGCGACCTTGGCCGGGATGCGACCGCGCCAACGGATCGTGCCGGGTGGGCTGCGCTTATGCGCGATCTCGGTGTGAAAGGGGTCCACATCGCGGAACGTGACACGCAAGCGCGCGCCGAACCGCGTCCGCGGGATGTCTTTGTGAATACCTGGTCGGTCGAGGGTTTCATCTCGGAAGGGTTTCAACCGGCAGAGCTTGGGTGGGGTACGCACGAGCCGTGGTTTCCGCCGAACGCGCATCGGCAGGAGAGAGGCTGCAAGGCGGCGATCTGGATGGAGCAACCCGGGGCGATCACGCGGGTCCATACCTGGTGTCCGACGCCGGGGCCGCAGTTCGGGTTTCTTGTGACGCACAACGAGGCGGTTTCGATCAGCGACTACTACACCGTTGGCGAGGGGCATGAGCCGGAGTATCGCCCGACGTGTCACTACGCCTACCACCCTTGCGACGATGCAGTGCTGAGCCTGCATGAGATGTTTGGATCCGGCGTGACGCAGACCGAACATCACATCCTGAACGAGGATGAGATTATTGAGGGCATCGATGAACTTGGCGTGCTTCTTTATGGGCACGAGAAGAACGCGATGTGGTACGGCTCGCGCCTTTCGAATGAAGAGACGCGGGCGCTGGCGCCGTATCAGAATGCCACGGGATTGCAGGTTACGTCGGCTGTTCTGGCGGGGATGGTCTGGGCGCTGGAGAATCCGAATTCGGGGATCGTGGAGGCCGATGAGATGGACCACGCGCGGTGCCTTGAAGTGCAGCGGCCATACCTTGGACCGGTGGAAGCCCATTACACGGATTGGACGCCGCTGGAGAACCGGTGGGAAATGTTCCCGGAAAACCTTGATCCGGATGAGCCTTGGGCGTTTCGGAACGTATTGGCGAGCTGAATGGGCCGCTTATCACGCGTGATTAGATGGGTTAAATATCTGAAAGAAATATAGAAACATATTATAGCATAAGAATGGATGTTGGCCGCTGAGCCGCTCAGATCGCAGTCGCGAGAAACCCACGGCTGGTGCGGGAGGGTGGACCGGACGGGAATGTATAGGTTTCATCCAGCCGCCATTCGGCGCCCTGCAAAAGCCTCTCGGCCTCGGACATTTCAAAGGTGCGATGTCGCCATTGCAGCCAAATGATTGCGTTGCACCAGTGAGGTTTTGAGAGCACCAACCAAAGCTTCGCGCCGGGTTGAACCCAGCCGCGCAGGATCGCCAGAGCCGCACCGGGATCGGGAACATGTTCGATCACATGGGCCATGAGCAAATGGTCCGGGGGTGTATCCGGGCGGAAGTCTTCGATGCCCGCTTGAACCTTGTGCGCAGTGCCTTCGCGCCTAACCAAAGCCGCTTCGGCGCGGTCAAGCATGGGGGCCGACGGTTCAACGAGCGTGATGTCGGCGTCGGGGCCGTAAATCGCGCTCCAGGCCTCGGCAAAGGCGCCGGTTCCGCAACCGACGTCGCAAACTTTGTCTGATGTTTGGGCGCGCGCGCCCGCGCCGGTCAGGAACCCGAGGTAGCCATCCGCGTAACCCAACAAGCGCATTTTATCACCCCACCGGTCTGCGGCGCGGTCATATCGTTGGGTGAGTGAAACGGTATCCGTCATGACCTGTGCATTATCGCACGTGGTGTCGTGCAATCCCAGCCCTCGCCATTGCCGACAAACGGGCGTAAGCCAGCGTCATGGCCATCGGTGATACACTCAGGATCACGCCCCTCGCAGAGGGGCGAAAGCTGCCCTTCTGGCGCAGCCCCATTGCGTTGCTGGCGGTTATGGCCTTCGCGATGCCGGTGGCATTTGCCACATGGTCCGCTTTGCTGAACAACTTTGTCATCGAAGTCGCGCGTTTCGATGGGTCTGACATCGGCTGGCTTCACACCGTGCGCGAAATTCCGGGCTTTTTCGCGATTGGGGTGATCTTCCTGATAATCTTTATCCGCGAGCAGGTTTTGGGCCTCGTATCGTTGATCCTGCTTGGGGTGGCGACGGCCATGACGGCGCAGTTCCCGTCGCTGGGTGGGCTTTTGTTTGTCACGCTGCTGAGCTCAATCGGGTTCCATTACTACGAGACGGTGAACCAAAGCCTGCAGTTGCAGTGGATCGAAAAGGACCGTGCGCCGCAGGTGCTTGGTTGGCTGATGAGCGTTGGATCGGGTGCGACGCTGTTGGCTTATCTGCTGATCGTGCTGACGTGGCGCGCCTATGATCTGAGCTATGATTTCGTTTATTGGATTTCCGGTGGAGCGACGGCGGTTTTGGCGCTGGCCTGTTTCCTGATCTACCCGCAATTTGAAAGCCCCGATCCGCAGCACAAGAAGATGATCCTGCGCAAACGGTACTGGCTCTACTACGCGCTGCAATTCATGTCGGGCGCGCGGCGGCAGATCTTCGTGGTGTTCGCGGGCTTCATGATGGTGGAGCGCTACGGGTTCGAGGTGCACCACATAACGTCGCTTTATATGGTGACGCTGCTTATCAACATGTTCATCGCGCCGGTGCTAGGGCAGGTTGTGGCCCGGTTCGGCGAACGTCTGGCTTTGATCGTTGAATACACCGGTCTGGCGCTGGTGTTTGTGATGTATGCGGGGCTTTACGTCTTTGACTGGGGGTTCCAGTTCGCAGCTGTGCTTTATGTGGTGAACCACATCTTCTTTGCGCTGGCTTTGGCGATCAAAACCTATTTTCAGAAGATTGCGGACCCTTCGGATATCGCGCCGACCGCTGCAGTGGCCTTCACAATTAATCATATCGCGGCAGTCTTCCTGCCGGCCGGGCTTGGCTATTTGTGGCTGACGTCACCCACGGCCGTTTTTGTCGCCGCGGCGGGTATGGCCTGCATCTCACTGGCGCTATCGTTCCTGGTGCCGCGCCATCCTAAAGCCGGACATGAGACGATTCTGGCCAACCGCGCGGCGCAACCGGCGGAGTGATCACTCAGCGCAGCTGTCTTCGGATGCCAGCGCGACGATTGAACCGTTTGAAAAATCTACAGTCATCTCCAGCGCGCAACCTGCGCCATCCGGTGTCGTGCCGGTCGCGGTATAGGTGCTGTAGGAGTCCGCGCCATTCACGCCGGAGCCCGTCCATTGGATGTCGTAAGGGGCATGGGATGCGATATCGGAACGGATCTGCGGAGTAACGGCCCCGGTAAACGCCTCGGCCAATGATGGTGCCCAGAGGGTGCCGGCAGTTTCAAAATCGTCGGTTTCGATGTGGCCGATGAAAGCCTCCATCGTCGTAGAGTCGCGGTTGGTGGAGAACGTGCAATAGCCGATGGTAAGGGCGACTACGCCCAACACGATCAGGACGATGCGGCCGCCATTCATTCCGGTTTTCGTGTCTTCGGTCATGCGTCTTGTCCAATCATGGGGCAGAGGGGGGTAATGTTGTATTCGTCGATCAGGCCGTCTCGCAGGCGAATGTAGAGCTCACTCTCGCAACCGGAGACGGCCGTACCAGTGCCCCAAAGCTCAGTTTGTCGCCCGTCGCTTGAGGAATTGGAGGAGCGGTTCCGGAAGCTCAGACTGTTCCACGGTTCGATCCGCCCGAATTGCTGGCCCAACGCGGTGCGGGGCATTTGGGAGGCGAGCAGGGGCGAAAGCAGGGTTTGAGCCTGCGTGAATTCCTCAGCCGCGACGTGGTTCAGGAAGCTACGCGCGACGGCAACATCCGCGCGTTGGCTTTCAAACGCCCACCAAAAGAACCACGCTGTCACCCCAAGGCCTGCAAGCCCCAGAGTGATCGGGAGGATCGCCTTCCTCATGTGTCGGTGGCCGCGCCGAGGCAGAGCGGCTCGATACTGAAGTAGGTGATAACGCCGTTCAGGAGTTCGAACTCCAGGTCGCTGACGCAGCCATCCACTGCTGTGCCAGTACCGCTTAATTCCGAGGTGCGGTTGCCGTTGGTGGTTGAAAAGCTGAACGAGGGGAAATTGATCGCTTCATAGGCGTGCAAGCCCAGAACGGAGGCGCGAAGATCGGCCTCTGACATGCGCTCGGTTATTGAGGAATGCAGCAGGCCATGTGCCTCTGAGATTTCCGAGGCAGCGAGGTGGTTGAGGAATGCACGCGCAGTTTCGGCATCTTCCTTTTGGCCTCGGAATCCAAAGATGATGGCAAAGGCAATGACGGCTGCGGCGACGAGTAGGGTGGCGATCAGGCCACGGGGTCCACGAAGCATGAAGGGGGGCTCCTTGTAATAGCGTTGATAGAGTAACCGCTTTTAGCCGCACATCAGTAGTCCGGATTTCCGGACCTGTGGTTTGCCATTCCACGCGCAAGGCGCTACCGGACTGCGAGCGCTTGCGGAGATAGCCGATGACGACCTGGACTGCCCTGACGACCCTGTCCGACAAATCCAAAGCCGAGGCGCTTGGCGCCGCGCTAGAGGAGGTTGAGCCGACGCCTACGGGTGTGGGGGTGTTCGAGATGGAAGATGGTTCCGGTCTGTGGGAGATCGGGGCCTATTTCATCGAAGCGCCGGACGATGTGGCCTTGGCGATCCTGGCGGCGGCTTTTGGCGCGAAGGACTTTGCGGTGTCCGAGTTGCCCGAGACCGATTGGGTGGCACATGTGCGCCGCGAATTGCATCCTGTGGAGGCCGGAAGATTCTTTGTCTATGGCGATCATGACGCCGACAAAGTGCCGCCCGAGTCGGTGCCGCTGTTGATCGAGGCGGCTATGGCCTTCGGAACGGGGCACCACGGGACGACAAAAGGGTGTCTCGAAGCCGTGGACAAACTGTTTACGGATGGGATTTTACCGAAAACGGTCGCTGATATCGGCTGCGGGACCGCCGTTTTGGCGATCGCTGCGGCGAAGGTTCTTAACCAATCCGTCATGGCGTCCGACATTGACCCGCAGGCGGTGGAAGTGGCCGAGGCCAATGCGCGTGCGAACGGGGTGGAGGCGCAGGTCAATTGCGTCGAGGCGGCTGGTTTCGAGCACAAAGCCCTAGGCGAAAACGGCCCGTATGACCTTGTTTTTGCTAATATTCTCAAAGGTCCGTTGGTGGAGCTTGCACCAAGTGTTGCGACCAATACCAGCGCGTCTGGCCACGTCATTCTATCGGGTATCCTCAATCCGCAAGCTGATGAGGTTGTGGAAGCCTATGAGAGCGTCGGATTTGGTCTGCGAGCCAGGGATGAAATCGGGGAGTGGACGACACTGACGTTGCACAAGTCAGATTAACCTTACGTCACGCGGTTCCGGCCAACTTGCCTAAAAGCTGTCGCAATTTGGTCAGAGAATTGCTAAGTAAATGCCCGGTGGGGGCAGTAATGTTGTGTTAGAGCTGCCCAATGGTAAACGAAACTGAACAATTCCAATCCCGGTTGCACCGCATCCAGCGCGGTCGTGCCAAGCGCCGTAATGGTATGGGCTTCGTCGTCCACCCCGATGGCGTGGTTACGGCAATCGGACGTCCCTCTTCCCGCCTCCGCTTTGCATTCCCGCTCAAAGGCCTTGTCCTGGCCCTTATGGTTGCTGCGACCGTGAAAGCCTATCTGATCTGGTTCCTCGGTGTAGACATCTACACTCTTGAGATCCAAAGCCTGCTGAGCGGATCCGCATTTGAGCAGGTCGCTGGCCTGATCCTTATGCCTGACGCCGTGACCGGCTGGCTGGTTGAACGTTTCGCGGACATTGATGTCTTCGTGCGTGGCGGCATTGCCGCGCAGGCAGGCTAACGCAAGTATCTTCACGGTTGCCCGGAGCTGCCGTGCTTGTTCTGACATTGGGCAAAGAAAAAGGGCGACCGGATGAATTCCGATCGCCCTTTGCTATGTATAGCTCGCTGCGCGCGCCGCGCAGTCGCTCAGCTTTTGCGCCTTCAGCGGACGTGGCGGCCAGCTACGATATCTTCGATGTCGCCGCGGCTCAGACCCAGGTCGTCAAGCTCTCGGTTGGTGAGCGCTGAAAGTGCCTTGCGCGTGATGCGGGCGTCGTTCCAGCCAGCGATCATTGCAACCAGATCGGACAAGATCCGGGTGGCGCTGAATCCCGCACCGAGCGGGCGATTGGTGATGGAGGCCATTGGTCTCATCCTTTCCGTATTTGTGTTTCTAGTCAGCTGCGATGGCAGTTGATTTGCCGTGTCGCGATGGACGGCATCTAGGCCCGAATATCTGACCCCACAAGACGATTTTCTGCATGGGTCACATGCAATTCTTGCATAGCTCTAAATCGGCGCAACCTACCATTTTTATTACAATAATTCGTGATCGCCCTGTCGCAATTTGACCTAAAAATGTCGCGATCAGCGGGCGCATTCTGAAAGCGACTCCGGTGTGTTGAAAATCGCCACCGTACAGGCCGAGCTTGGCGATGTTCGCGTTTCGTGCTAACCGTCAATCAAAGGCCGGAAACAGGCGGGAAGAGCAGCATATGCGGATCATTGGGATTGACCCTGGGCTGAGATGTCTGGGTTGGGGTGTTGTGGACGCTGCGAACGGGCGGTTGGCGCATGTGGCAAACGGCACGTGCAAAAGCACGGGCACAGATTTGGCGGAGCGGTTGTTGTCGTTGCATGTCCAGCTTTCGGCGGTTTTGGCCCGATATTCTCCTGAAACGGCGGCGGTTGAACAGACCTTTGTAAACCGCGATGGCGCTGGCACGCTGAAGCTGGGGCAGGCCCGTGGGATCGCGATGCTGGTGCCTGCACAGGCGGGGTTGGCTGTTGCCGAATACGCCCCGAACGCCGTGAAAAAGGCGGTCGTTGGCGTCGGCCATGCTGACAAGCGGCAGGTGGATCACATGGTGCGGCTGCAATTGCCGGGATGTGAGCCAGAGAATGCAGATGCGGCGGATGCACTTGCGATTGCGATTTGCCATTCCTTCCACGCGGCAACTTCAGGTCGCCTGGCGGCAGCGATTGGAGCGGCCTCATGATCGGCAAGTTGACCGGACGGCTCGATTACCGCGCCAATGATCATGCGCTGATCGATGTGGGTGGGGTTGGATATGTCGTGCATTGCTCGGACCGGACATTGGCCAGTTTGCCTGGGGCGGGCGAGGCGGTGTCACTTTATACCGAACTGTTGGTGCGAGAGGATTTGCTGCAATTGTTCGGCTTCACGACGCCATACGAGCGGGAATGGCACCGGCTGCTGATTTCCGTGCAAGGCGTGGGTGCGAAGGCGTCGATGGCGATACTCGGCACGCTTGGGGCCGATGGCGTTGCCCGGGCGATTGCGCTGGGCGATGCTGCGGCAGTGAAGGCCGCGCAGGGCGTTGGACCGAAACTGGCGCAACGCGTTGTGAATGAGTTGAAAGACAAGGCGCCTGCAGCGATGGCGCAGGGCGGATCTTTGGGGTCTGCGATGGGTAATGAGGCGGCGGAGCCGTTGGTGGTTGATGACGCACCAGCGCCAAAACCACAGGTGGTGGCGTCGAGTGCGCAGGCAGAGGCTTTGTCGGCGTTGCAGAACCTGGGCTACGCGCCTGCCGATGCAGCGCGCGCCGTGGCGGAGGCGGCGGATGGCGAAAGCGACACGTCAGGCTTGATCCGAGCGGCGCTTCGTCTGTTGGCGCCGAAGGACTAGCGGTGCCGGTTTCGACGGGACATAAGCGATGGATATGACAGACCCCGATCCCACCCTGCGCCCGGACCGTATGCCCGAGGACGACCGCGCCCTGCGCCCGCAATCGCTGGACGATTTCACGGGGCAGGAAGAGGCACGCGCCAATCTGCGCGTCTTCATCGAAAGCGCGAAGCGGCGCGGCGAGGCGATGGATCACGTGCTGTTCCATGGCCCGCCCGGTTTGGGCAAGACCACACTGGCGCAGATCATGGCGAAGGAGCTGGGTGTTGGGTTCCGCATGACCTCTGGCCCCGTTCTGGCCAAGGCGGGCGATCTGGCGGCGATCCTGACGAACCTTGAGGCGCGGGACGTTCTGTTCATTGATGAGATCCACCGGCTGAATCCAGCGGTGGAGGAAGTGCTGTACCCGGCGCTTGAGGATTTTGAGCTGGATCTGGTGATTGGCGAGGGACCTGCGGCGCGCACAGTGCGGATTGAGTTGCAGCCCTTTACGCTGGTGGGGGCGACGACGCGGTTAGGCCTGCTGACAACGCCGCTGCGGGACCGCTTTGGCATTCCGACACGTCTGAATTTCTACACAGAGGCGGAGTTGGACCTGATCGTGGCGCGCGGTGCGCGTCTGGCCGGGATTGATGCCGATCCGGATGGCACGCGAGAGATTGCCAAGCGGGCCCGTGGGACGCCACGGATTGCCGGGCGTTTGCTCAGGCGCGTGATTGATTTTGCGGTCGTTGAGGGCGATGGACGGCTGTCGCGCGCGATTGCGGATTCTGCGCTGACGCGACTGGGCGTCGATGCGCTGGGTCTGGATGGGGCGGACCGGCGGTATCTGTCGTTGATCGCCGAGAATTACCATGGCGGGCCAGTGGGGATTGAGACGATTGCCGCTGCATTGGCCGAGCCGCGTGACGCGTTGGAAGAGGTGATCGAGCCGTTCTTGCTGCAACAGGGACTGATTGCGCGGACACCGCGCGGACGGATGCTGGCGCACAAGGGGTGGGGCCACCTGGGTTTGAGCGCGCCGCAAACGCCCGAGCAGGGGGGATTGATTTGATGCGCTTGGTTGCCGCGCTCATTGCGTTTCTTTGCGCGGCGCCGGCCATGGCTCAAATCGAATTCGATTACGCCGAACGACTGGACACGCGATTTGGGGAAATTCACGCAGTAGGCTCAGATTTTCAATTCACGCTTTGGCACAATCAAGAGCCGCTGCCATTGCCGGAAGATGCGCGTTGGTTTGTGCAATGGTACGCACAATCGGAAGCAGGGTTTGATTGGGTTTTGGTGAGCCATCATCACGGCGGAAATTCCTGCGGTGGCGGTGCATCCTATGTTTTGCGCGTCGGGGCGGATGGCGTCGCGCAATCACAACCGATTAGCGATTGTGACGGATGGTTCGTGGAGATCCGTACCGAAGGTGATGTGATTGAGTTGGACCGGACGGATACGAATATCCTTGTGCCGCTCGTGACGTTGCGCTGGCAGGGCGACGCATATTCCGAGACCTTCCACTACGCACCGCCCGAAGAAGCTGCAGGATCGGGCGCGGACGTCACGCGCTGGGTTGGTGCGCTTGGCTCGGACATTTTGGAGGATGGCAGCGAACGGGCGCGTTTTGCCGGCGCTATGCAGATCTGGGAGATGCAGGAATTGTGGACGCGTCTACTGGTTGGGGGTGAAGTTATGCAGGTGGGTGATTGGGTCATTGCGACGGGATGCCAGCCCCATGCCTGTGGTCTGGAAATGGGCGCAATTGGGTTGCGGGTCAACGACGGAGCTGTGGCCGCGATCATAAGGTCTTCGGGCGACCCGGATCGGGTTTTTGGCCTGGGTGAAGATGCCGCATTTTCCGTGCGGCGGTTGCGGATTGGTTTGAATGATCGATGCTGGGGGAATTGAAGCGCTGTTTACCCGCGCTGACGGCACGTTTCTGTTCGCACGGTGGGGGCGGCCGATTGTGCCGGTGGTCTTCGGTGTGGAAGACGCAACGGTTGGCCTCCTGAAAGGCGCGATTGAGGCTGTGGTGGCTTTGGCAGGCCACAAAATGGCTGAGACGGACCCGGAGTTGGGCGCGAACCTGATGGTGTTCTTTATACGGGAGTGGGACGAGTTGGTGGAGACACCGAACCTCGACCGATTGCTCCCCGATTTGGCTGCGACGGTCGAGTGGCTAAAACGCGCAGATGCGAACCAATACCGAAGTTTCCGCTTTGATGCGGACGGCGGGATCAAGGCCTCATTTGTGTTTGTGCGGATGGATGACGCAATGGCGGCGGCCCCGGCGGAGACGATTGCGCTGAGCCAAGTTGTTCAAACGATTTTGCTGTGGTCGGATACGGCCTTTCTGGGAACCTCGCCACTGGCCGTTTTGGAAAATAGCGCTGCGGTATTGCGACCCGAGATCGCCGATGTGATCCGGGCGGGATACGATCCGGTGCTGCCAGTTGCCTCAACCGAACCCGCGACCTCCCTGCGATTGGCCGCAAGGATGGGAGCACTGCAATGATCCACCATTGGCCGCTCCGTGTGTATTATGAAGACGTCGATCTGGCGGCGATTGTCTACTACGCGAACTACCTTAAATACCTGGAGCGTGGCCGGTCAGAGATGGTGCGCGCGGCAGGCATCAGCCAACTTGATATGAAGGCAGCGGGCCTCGTATTCGCCGTGCGCCGTGTAGAGGCTGACTACCTGAAACCGGCCCGATATGACGATGAATTGGTGGTTGAGACCCGCCTCGATACCCTAAAAGGCGCCTCGTTCGACATGCCACAACGCATCTTGCGCGGAGATGAGGTGCTGATGGAGGCGCGGATCAAGGTTGTGATCCTCAACGAACAGGAGCGTGCAGCCCGTCTTCCGGCGGATATTCGCGCAAAAGTCACAGCAATCGCGGCAAGTGATGGCCCGTGACGCAGAAGTGTTCGCCTTAACCCTTTATTGCTGATAAACTGTCGCTCAAATGAGGCGCATCAAAAATCGCGCCCTTTACGTTTGAGGCCGGGCAGAGGACAGCAAACCAGTTATGGAACAACAGACGCTCGCTTTGGCGACCGAGGCGGATTTCACCCTCGTCGCCTTATTTTTCCGTGCAAGTTTCATCGTTCAACTCGTGATGGTGGCGCTGATTGTCGCCTCCGTCTGGGTTTGGACGATCGCCTTCACGAAATTCGCAATGTTCCGCCGTTCACGCGGGAACGCGTCGGCGTTTGACTCGGCCTTCTGGTCGGGTGAGCCGCTGGACGAGCTTTACGATCAAGTGGCCGACAACCCGCGATCCGCGTCAGAGCGGGTCTTCGTGGCGGGCATGACTGAATGGCGACGCAGCTTACGCGATGACGGGGCACTGATCCCCGGCGTTCAGCAGCGCGTTGACCGGTCGATGGATGTGGCGATTGCGCGGGAAAGCCAGCGCATGACCAACGGGTTGAACTTTCTGGCGACAACAGGTGCGACAGCGCCGTTTGTTGGCCTGTTCGGCACTGTTTGGGGCATCATGCGGTCGTTCCAGGAAATCGCGATTTCCGGGCAGACTTCATTGGCCGTTGTGGCCCCAGGTATCGCCGAGGCGCTTCTGGCGACGGGCCTTGGCCTTTTGGCGGCGATCCCAGCGGTGATCCTTTACAACAAGCTGAGCAGCGACGCTGATGAGATTGTTGGCACGTTCGAGAGCTTTGCCGACGAATTCTCAACGCTTCTCAGCAGGCAGTTGGACTAATGGGCGCCTCCGTCCAAACGGGCGGCGGTCAACGTCGCCGCAGGGGCAGGGGGCGCCGCGCCTCACGCCCGATGTCCGAAATCAACGTCACGCCATTCGTGGACGTGATGTTATGCCTTTTGATCATCTTCATGGTCGCCGCGCCGCTGATGACGGTTGGCGTTCCCATTGACTTGCCAGATACCTCGGCGGAGGCGTTGCCGTCTGAGCAGGAAGAACCGCTGACGGTGACCTTGTCGTCAGACGGGCGGATCATGTTGCAGACCACGGAAGTGGCGCGCGAAGAGATTATTCCGCGTTTGCAGGCGATTGCAGCCGAACGCGACAGCCCGCGCATCTTTGTGCGCGCCGATGGCGGCATACCCTATGAGCAGGTGATGCAGGTGATGGGCGCGTTGAATGCAGCGGGTTTCCGCGAGATCGGACTTGTGACCGATGCCGGTGGTCCGACCCTGGACGGCGAAAGGGAGTAATGAGCCCATGCGTCGGTCCCTCTATGCCTCTTCCGCGATCCATGTGGGCCTTCTGGCCTGGGTCGCCTTTGGTGGGTTGCTGTTTGATCGCAGCCCGGAGGTGGAGTTTGAGGTGACGGGTGTGGCGTTGATCACGGCAGAGGAGTTCGACGCGCTGACCAGTGGCACGGCTGACGCGCCTGCAGTGATCGAAGCGCCGGAAGCGCCCGCCTTGCCTGAGGTGACGGGAGCGCCAGAGGTGCCAACGCAGGAGGCCCCGCCGCCGTCTACGGAACAACCGGCGGAAACGGCCGCGCCCGCGCCGGAAAGCGATCCGGTGCCGGTCGACCCCATCCCTGACACTCAGGTCAGCGATGATCTGATAGCACTCGCCCCGCAACCCGATGTCACGGATGCCGAGCCATCGGACACGCCGACACCCGAAGAAGCGCCGCGCATCGCGCCAGTCGCAGCACCGTTGCCGGAACCGGATGTGGAAACCGCACCAGAGGTGTTGGAGCAACAGACCGAGGAGGCTGTGGCCGAAGAAACGCCCGTGGAGGAGGTGCCGGAGACCGCGCCGGAAGAGGCCACGACCGAGATCGTGACTGAGGCGGAGGAACCCGCAGCGGCGCTTGCGCCTACTGCATCTGTGCGCCCTACAGCGCGTCCCAATCGCCCCGCGCCGGTGGAAGAGCCGGTCGAAGAGGCTGTGGCCGAGGTTGAAACACCCGCTGAAGAGCCCGCAGTCGAAGCCCCCGTAGAAGACACCGCCAGCACCGAGCCGGAAGAAGACCCGCTGGCAGCGGCGATTGCAGGGGCGGTGGCCGATGCTGTCGAGGCAGAGGAACCGGCAGCGGATTCGACTCCAGCCGGTCCGCCACTGAGCCAAGGCGTTGCCGAAGGCTTCCGGGTGGCGGTCAGTGCTTGTTGGAATGTCGGCTCGCTGTCGACGGAGGCGCAAGGGACCACGGTTGCCGTTGCCTTTGAGTTGAGCCGCGAGGCACGCCCGATTGAGGGCACATTGCGCATGATTGAGTTTTCCGGTGGGTCCGAGACGGCCGCACGGCAGGCCTATGAAGCCGCGCGCCGCGCGATCCTGCGTTGTGGCACGAACGGCTATGACCTGCCCGAGGAAAGCTATGGTCGTTGGCGTCTGGTTGAACTGGTGTTCAACCCGGAAGGGATGCGCCTGCGATGACCCGATTTTCCCTTCCCCGAAAGCTGCCTTTCCCGACATCGGAAAAGAAGGAGGTGGGCTTATGACCAAGCTCAGATCCGCAGCATTGCTTTCACTCTTGGCCTCGACCTCACCCCTGGCTGCACAGACGCTTCTGTCCGACAGGCCAGGGATGTGGATTTCCGTAGAGCCAGCGGCGTCGGACGTGGCCCCGGCAGCGGACACAGCGCCACAGATATTGGCCGCACCAGAGGCTGCACCGTTGATTATCGCAGCACCGTCGGGCGGGCAGGGCGTGTTGCTGGAGCATCCTTCGATCGCCAGCCCTAATCCGCTGTCACCGGAGGCCCCAAGTACGCGACCAAGGCCAAGGCCGTCTGAATTGCGCGCGCCGGTGGCGATTGCCGAGGATGTCGAAGCACCGGTGGTGCCAGATGTGATCCCCGAGCCGGAATTGACTGTTGTCATCGTTGCATCCGCCACAGATCCGCGCCCGGTTCGCAGGCCGCGTGAGATGGTCGAAGCCACCGAGACCGAGTTGAACGAGACGATTCTGGCAGCCTTGGACGCGGCGGACGCGCCCGCGTTGCCGGAGCTTGAGCCTGAAGATGAACAGGTCGCACTGTTGGAACCCGTTGAAGCGCCTACACCGTTGCCCATTGCTGAAGGCAGCCACGTCGCAGATGCAGCTGCGCTTGCGGCAGAGCTTGCTGCCCTTTTGGCCGGGGACGCGCGGGAGATCATGGCAACTGCTCCGCTCACACCGGCGGACGATGAGGACGTGGCTGCAACCGAAATTGCGGTAGCATCTGCGCCAACCGTCGAGGAGCCCGCGCCTACACCGCGATTGGCTCCGACCCCGACAGCGTTCCTTACCGTTGCCGCGATGTCTTCCCGCAATCAACCAGCCGCCTTGTCAGCGGTGCTTCTGCCTTCGGTCCCGTCAAGTTCCCGCCCGACAGTACAGCCTGCGATTTTTGTGATGCCGCATGAAGATGCAGCCCCGGTTCTGTCGCGTCCGCTGCCCGAGGGGCCTGAACCGCAGGTTGCTATCCACGCACCGCTGGCGCATCAGCCAATCGGCTTGTCGGCTGTTCTCGTGCCAAGTGTCGCGGGCATGCCGGATCGCGCCGGTCGACTAAGGTTCGCGTCGCAACCGATGCCGGATATGTTCCCCTATTCCGCGCTGCCGCCTGAGATTTTGCCAGGTGGGCCGGATAGTCAGGGCCGTGCGATTCAGCCGCCAATCCCTGCGCCTGAGGCGATGGCTGCAGTTCTTTTGACCGATCCACGCCCGGCGCCAGCGCCGTTGAGCCCCTTACAGATGCCAGACCTTCCGTCAGTTGGGACGCCACCGCTTGACCCGGATGCCGCCCCCGAACTTCCAATGCCGGATTATGCTGCCTTGGCGCGCATGATTTCGGATGCCGAGATTTGTTGGCGTTTTGCGGATCTGAGCGCTGAGGCCAGTTGGGCCAGCCTTTCGGTTGAGGTGGCTTTGGATGAAACAAACATGCCCACGACGCAGAGTATTCGCCTGACGGGATTTGGCCGCGTGATGTCGTCTGCGGCCGAAGAAGCGTTTCACGCTGCGCGCGGTGCGCTGACGGCCTGCGCGGAAGCAACATCGGCGGAACCAGCGACGGCGGCTGCGACTTTGACCTTTGATCGAAATGGAGTGCGCCTGCGATGATCGCCTCTTTGCGCCTAATGACCCTGCTAATCGTAGCCTCAAGCCCCCTTGCGGCCCAGACAATCGTGCCTGTCCCGCGCCCAACGGCTGAGGAACGGGCTGTTGCGGCCGAAGAACGGGCGGCAGCGGCGGCTTTGGCCGAGGAAGAAGCTGTCGCTGCTGCAGCTGAGGTCGAAGAGTCGCGACCCCTGACACAGGACGAGATTGCCAGCTTCATGGTTCAGGTTCGGGCGTGCTGGAACACCGCCGCCCTGCCAGAAGAAGCGCAGGACGTCGGCGTGTTGGTCGGATTCTCCATGACTTCGGACGCGGAGCCGATCCCGAACACGTTTGAAATGATCGAAGCCACGGACACCGACCCAGATCGCGCTGACCTCGCGTTTTTGGCCGCCCGCCGCGCCGTGATCCGGTGCGGAGAAGACGGTTATGATCTGCCCGCCGCCGCTTTCCCCTATTGGGAGCGGGTACAGATCAACTTTGATCCGACCGACGCCGGAGGCAATTGAATATGCCACGGCTCAACCCCAATTATGCGCGGCTCTGTCCGCACCCATTGAAGAAAGAGGTGGCGTTATGCTGACACGCCGGAATTTTATCGGCTCTTCTAGCCTGCTTTTGGCCTCCACGGCTTTGCCGAACATTGGCTTTGCCCAAGACGGCCCGCTGCGGCTGGAAATCACCGAAGGTGTGATTGAGCCTTTGCCGTTTGCCTTGCCCACATTTGTGGGCTCTGGCGACGTGGCCTCGGACATTAGCCGTGTGATTGCGGCGGATTTGCGCGGCACGGGCCTGTTCCGGCAGATCCCGCCGGATGCCTATATCAGCCAAGTCACCAGCTTTAACGCGAACATCAGCTACCCCGATTGGCAGGCAATCAACGCGCAGGCGCTGATCACCGGTGAAGTTGAGGAACGCGGTGACGGCAATATCGTCGTGCGTTTCCGCCTGTTCGATGTGTTCAGTGAGGCGCCACTTGGAGAAGGGCTGCAATTTGTGGGTCCTGCCAATAGCTGGCGGCGGATGGCACACAACGTGGCTGACCAAGTTTATAGCCGGATCACGGGGGAGAGCGGATATTTCGACACGCGTGTCGCCTTCATCCATGAAGAAGGGCCGAAGAACGCGCGCCTCAAGCGGCTGGCGATCATGGATTATGACGGTGCGAATGTTCAGTATCTGACAGATTCACGCGCCCTGGTTCTGGCGCCGCGCTTCTCGCCGCAAGGCAATCAGATCCTCTACACCAGCTACGAGTCGGGCTTCCCGCAGGTCTACGTCATGGATGTGGCCACTGTGCAGCGCCGCCCCTTGGAGGCGATTGCCGGGGGCAACATGACGTTCTCACCACGCTTCTCACCCGATGGTGGGACGGTGGTGCTGAGCCTTGAACAAGGCGGTAATTCGGACATTTACAGCATCGATATTGCGTCGGGAGCACGCTCACAACTGACCTCTTCGCCGTCGATTGAGACGGCCCCGTCGTTCAGCCCCGATGGCAGCCAGATTGTGTTCGAGAGTGACCGGACCGGCCAGCAGCAGATTTACGTGATGCCTGCGAATGGTGGCGAAGGCCGACGCATTTCCACAGGCGCGGGTCGGTATGGCACGCCAGTTTGGTCGCCGCGCGGCGACTATATCGCGTTCACCTATCAGGCGGACGGACGGTTCCATATTGGCGTGATGCGCACGGATGGCTCGGAAGAGCGGCTGCTGACGTCGTCTTTCCTAGACGAGGGCCCGACTTGGGCCCCGAACGGGCGTGTCATCATGTTCACCCGCGAGACACCGGGCGATGATGGGGCGCCTGCGGTCTATTCCGTCGATATCTCGGGCCGGAACCTGCAACGGGTGGCAACACCCGGCATGGCATCGGATCCGGCATGGGGACCGCTGCAAAGTTAAGCGTGATTGGCGCGGGCGTATCCCGCATGGTATGAGTAAGAAAAACAAGATCCGAGGATCAGAGCAATGAAACTGACATCTATCTTTCGCAAAGCACCTGTCGTGCTTTTGGTCGGCACCCTGGCGTTGGCGGCCTGTTCGCAAGGCGGCTTCCGTGGTGATGATGAGGCGGGCGCTGGCGGGACCGGTGCGGGCGCTGCAGGCGCCGGTGCGGGTGGTGTGGGCGATCCGACAAGCCCGGCTTACTTCAATCAGGTGGTTGGCGATCGTGTGTTGTTCGCAGTGGACCAATCGACCCTTTCGGGGGACGCACAGGCGGTACTGGCGGGACAAGCGCAGTGGCTTTTGTCGAACCCTGAGTTCACCGCCTTGATCGAAGGTCACGCGGATGAGCAGGGCACGCGGGAATACAACCTTGCCCTTGGCGCGCGGCGCGCGGCGGCGGTGCAGGAATACCTGATTTCGCAAGGTGTCCCGGGCAGCCGGTTGCGCACGATCTCCTACGGTAAGGAGCGTCCGCTTGAGATTTGCTCGACCGAGGCCTGCTATAGCCAGAACCGCCGTGCGGTAACCGTGATTTCCGCAGGGTTGGGTGCGTAACATGCGGCTGGTTGTTGCCATTTGCGCGTTGCTGATCGCTGGTCCCGCCATGGCGCAGGACCGGGCGCAAACGCTGGCTGATATTCGGCAGGAACTGTCCGTGCTGTTCGTGGAAATCCAGCGTTTGCGGGGTGAATTGAACACTACGGGCGGCGCAAGCGGGTCTGGGGCCACCGGTGGCACCATTGATCGTGTGAACGCCATCGAGGCTGAGGTGCAGCGTTTGACGGCCCTGACCGAGCGCATCCAGATCAATCTGGACTCCGTAGTGCGTGACGGCACCAACCGCATCGGTGATCTGGAGTTTCGTCTGTGTGAGCTTGAGGCGGAGTGCGATATCGGCACGCTTGGGGATACGCCCTCGCTGGGTGGTGTGACGCCTGAGTCCGCGGGTGCCGCACCTGTGCCTGCCGAAACTGGGGGCGAGGTCGCGTCGTCCGCTTTGCCGGCAACCAGCGGCGCAAACCTGGCGGTGGCGGAAGAAGATGACTTCAACCGCGCGCAGGCGGCATACGACGCAGGTGAATTCGCTGATGCAGCCGTGCTGTTCCAAGGCTTCACCGAGACTTATCCAGGCGGGCCATTGTCGGCTGAGGCGCATTATCTGCGCGGCCAGTCTGAGGCCAATCTGGGTCGGTGGAGCCCGGCGGCGCGTGCTTTCCTTGATAGCTTCACGGCTTCCCCCGACGGACAGCGTGCACCTTCGGCCCTGACGTCTCTGGGCGTCTCGCTGGCGCAGCTAGGGCAGACGGAAGAGGCCTGCCTGACCTTGGCTGAGGTGAGCGTGCGCTATCCCGGCACCGCTTCAGTGGCTGAGGCCGAGGCTGAGCGCGGGCGTTTGGGCTGCCAGTGAGCGAAACTCTGCCCGAGCGGTTTGCGGCCCGAATGGGTCAGCTGCTCGGGCCTGACTTCCCCACCGACATCGCATTGGCCGTCTCTGGCGGTGGCGACAGCATGGCGATGCTGGCCTTGACCCATGATTGGGCGCGGGTCTTTGGCGTGAAGCTGCGGGTTGTGACGGTGGATCACGGGTTGCGGCAGGAAAGCGCGGATGAGGCCATGATGGTGGCCAAGGAATGCGCATTGCTCGGCCATCCGCACGCGACGCTGCGATGGCAGTGGGACGGGCAGGGCAACCTGCAAGACGCGGCGCGGCGGGCGCGGTTGGAGTTGATCGACGCATGGCGTGGCGAGATTTACCATGTCTTGATGGCCCATACGCAGGATGATGTGGCCGAGACCTTCCTGATGCGATTGGCTCGGGGTTCGGGCGTGGAAGGGCTTTCGGCGATGGAAGAGCGCCGGAGGATTGTCGGCGCGAGCGGCACTTTCGAAGTGATCCGCCCGTTGCTTAATGAGACGCGCGCATATCTTCGGCATCATATCAAGACGTTGAAGGTTCCCTGCGTTGATGACCCGTCCAACAAGGATCCGCGTTTTGACCGCGTTAAAGCGCGCAATGCTTTGGCCTCTCTGGGGATCGATAGCGGAACCTTGGCGGCTACGGCAGGCCGTTTGCGCAGCGCGTCAAAGGCTTTGACCCACCGCGCTGTTGATGTCGCGCGTGATTGCGTCAGCGAAGACAAATGTTGCTGGATGCCCACGGGTGATCTTTTGATCGACCGAGATCGCTTTGCTGACGTTGAAGATGACACGCAACGACGGTTGCTTGCCGCTGCATTGCAATGGGTATCCAGCGCGCCTTACCGCCCGAGGGCATCCGCTTTGGAAGACTTGCTCGAACGGGCTTTGTCTGGCGGTGGCGGCACGCTTCACGGCGTGCGCGTTATCGTATCCGGTGCACAACTAAGGGTAACGCGCGAGTTTGTGGCGGTGCAGGACCTTTCTGCCCAACTAGCGGAAGAGGAAGTCACCTGGGACGGGCGGTGGCATGTCTGCTCAACGGAGCCCAAGGGTTTGACCCTGCGTGCGCTTGGTCCGGACGGCTGGCAGCAGGCGCGAACCAAGCCCGATGGCCTGCCCCCCCACGACGCCGCAATAACGTTGCCTGCGGTGTTCCGCGGCGACCAGTTGGTCGCGTGGCACCCCGCAGATACGTCACCCGATTTCCAGGTCCGTTTCGCCCCTCCGGCGGGACAATTCATCACATTCCTTGAATCGCGTTGAACTTGGCCCCCCAACGCTTATCTTACAGACAACGCGGGCATCGGCCCGCCCTTACTCGTTTCGAGGAGACCTCCCTTGGGTAACGCGAGAAATATCGCATTCTGGGTCATTCTGTTCCTGCTGATCCTGGCGCTTTTCAACCTGTTTTCAGGTGGTCAAAGCCAAGTGAACAGCCGCACCGTGGCCTATTCTGACTTCATACAACAGGTTGAAAACGGTGGCGTTTTGACGGCTACGCTGGATGGAGAGAACGTGCAGTTCACCACCAGCGACGGCACCTATTCCACCATTGCCCCCAGCGACGCCGAGACCACGCAGACCCTGCTGTCCAATGACGTTCGCATCGAGGCGCAGCCGCAACAGCAATCGGGCTTCCTGAGCGTTCTGTCGCTGTGGTTGCCGGTGCTTGTCCTGATCGGCATCTGGATTTTCTTCATGAATCGGATGCAGGGAGGCGGCAAAGGCGGCGCGATGGGCTTTGGCAAATCCAAGGCGAAGCTGCTGACCGAAAAGCACGGTCGCGTGACGTTTGACGACGTGGCGGGCATTGATGAAGCCAAGGACGAGCTGGAAGAGATCGTCGAATTCCTGCGAAACCCGCAGAAGTTCTCACGGCTTGGCGGCAAGATCCCCAAAGGTGCGCTTTTGGTGGGCCCTCCGGGTACAGGTAAGACGCTTCTCGCCCGCGCGATCGCGGGTGAGGCGGGCGTGCCGTTCTTCACCATCTCCGGTTCCGACTTTGTTGAGATGTTCGTCGGTGTGGGTGCGAGCCGTGTCCGGGACATGTTCGAGCAGGCGAAGAAAAACGCGCCTTGCATCGTTTTCATCGACGAAATTGATGCTGTGGGCCGCTCCCGTGGTGTTGGTTACGGCGGCGGCAACGATGAGCGTGAGCAGACGTTGAACCAGTTGCTGGTTGAGATGGACGGTTTTGAGGCCAATGAAGGCATCATCATCATCGCTGCCACCAACCGTCCTGATGTTCTGGACCCGGCGCTTCTGCGCCCGGGTCGTTTCGACCGTCAGGTTCAGGTGCCTAACCCCGACATCAAGGGACGCGAGCGGATCCTTGGCGTTCACGCCCGGAAGGTGCCGCTTGGTCCCGATGTGGATCTCCGCATCATCGCACGGGGTACGCCGGGCTTCTCCGGTGCTGATCTGGCGAACCTGGTGAACGAGGCGGCGCTGATGGCCGCACGCATCAGCCGCCGGTTCGTGACGATGGAAGACTTCGAAAACGCCAAGGACAAGGTCATGATGGGTGCTGAGCGCCGGTCGATGGTCATGACCGAGGACGAGAAGAAGCTGACCGCATATCACGAAGCGGGCCACGCGGTTGTGGGCTTGAACGTGCCGGATCACGATCCGATCCATAAGGCTACGATCATTCCGCGCGGTCGTGCGCTGGGTCTGGTCCTGTCGCTTCCGGAGCGGGATCAGTTGAGCGTGTCGTACCGCAAATACACCTCCAAAATCGCCATGGCGATGGGTGGGCGTGTGGCAGAAGAGCTGGTGTTCGGGAAAGAGAACATCACCTCAGGTGCCGCGTCGGATATCCAACAGGTGACACGGATCGCCCGCGCGATGGTCACGCAGTTTGGCTATGCTGAAGAGCTTGGTTTCGTGGACTACGCCAATGAACAGCAGTCCCATCTTGGGGCCTACGGTGGCGGCACAACCCACTCGGCCGCGACGCAGAAAATCATCGACGACAAAGTTAAAGAGCTCGTCGACGAAGGCTACGAGACGGCGAAGCGCGTCCTGACCGAAAAGCGTGATGATCTGGAACGGCTTGCCCAAGGCCTTCTGGAATATGAGACGCTGACCGGCAAAGAGATCGGCAAGGTCATTGCAGGTGAGCCGCTCAACCGTGGCGACGACGATGATGAAGCCCCTACCTCGGGCGGGACACCGTCGGTCACGGCGATTCCAAAGCTGCCGCCGAAGTCGAAGCCTTCAGGTGATATGGAGCCTGAGCCGACCGCGTGATCTGAAACACTGGCGTAATTGATTGGACCCCCGGACCATGTTCGGGGGTCTTTTCTATGTGGTGGGGTTGTGGGCAACGCTGCGGATGAGGCGCTTGAACGATCCCGAGATAGAGACAACAATGAGGGCCATCTGCAATGAAATCAGCGCAAGGCCGGGCACCTGGCGAATAGCTTCCGACCATCCCCCACTGAACAACGCGCCGAGGATCGAGGCAGCAAAGGCCACGCCATAGAGTGGCAAGAGCCACGCATTGTAAAAGATTTCAGCAAGGATCGGGAACGCAGAGTGATGTCCGCATTCAACATACGGCAAGATCTCGATCGTCCAGTAACAGGCGGCGGTGATGTCCTCCACTTCGTTCCGACCGGGCAAGAATTGCGCGGCAAGAACGCCGGAAAGGAGGAAGAGCGCATGAATAACGCTCAGGCGGTACCAGGGAATGTAGCGTAACATAATGGCTCTTGGGAAAATGAAAGGAACGGCCAACATGGGCCGTTCCCGTCATACCTTCGCAGCCGCGCTCGCGCAGGTCAGGAAATCCGCAGGCCAACTCAGCCCATGAATTTCTTCTGCATGTCTTTCATCTGGGCTTCCATGTCAGCCCAGGCTTTCTGCATCGAGGCCTGAACCTCTTTCGCGGCGTCCATGTTGGCTTTGCCAAGCTCTTCCATCTGAGCCTCCGCATGTTTGCGCTGCTCGTTGAGCGAGTCCATTTGTTTGGCCATTTCGGCCTGACCCTTCGCGCCGGCCTCCATCATTTTGGCCTGCATTTTGCCCATCTCGGCGGTCCAGTTGTCCATCTGGGCCTTGGCCTGCGCCATGAATTCTTGTGGGTCTTTCATCTTCGATCCTCCGACTAAGTTGCCGAAGGATAACACATTCTTTTGTGTTTCACGCGGGGCAGAACCGCGCGGGCGCCTTAGACGACTGAAAGCAGGGCGACGCCCGCTGTCATGCCCATGGCAAGGCCGGTG
Organism: uncultured Roseicyclus sp.; assembly: GCA_947500415.1. Classification (GTDB taxonomy): domain Bacteria; phylum Pseudomonadota; class Alphaproteobacteria; order Rhodobacterales; family Rhodobacteraceae; genus Gymnodinialimonas. The sequence continues at coordinate 215,632 of CANMRT010000003.1, read as the reverse complement.
TAGATGATTAGGCTGATCGCATGAAGTTGCATCAAATCTTCCCCTTAAGTGCAGACAACACTGAAAATAGACATCGTATTGGTTAAGAAACGGTGCATTTACCTGGTTAGTTCCCCGGCAATGTGAAGTTTTCCTTTCGGAAACACCGGAGCGACCCGTGACGGGATGCCCTGCGAAAATGTCGGAATTGGCCCTATCGGCGATCCGCTTGCCCGTTATAGGCGAGTTAACAAGACCAATTTCCCGGGGAGTCACTGCACCATGGCCTACAAATCCGACATTGAAATCGCGCGCGAAGCGTCGAAGCGGCCTATTCAAGAGATCGGCGCCAAGATCGGCATCGGCTCGGATGATCTGCTGCCCTACGGCCATGACAAGGCGAAGGTGAGCCAATCGTTCATCAACGGCGTGCAGGATCGGGAGAACGGCAAGCTGATCCTTGTGACAGCGATTAACCCTACGCCCGCGGGTGAGGGTAAAACCACAACCACAGTGGGTTTGGGCGACGGTCTGAACCGCATCGGCAAGAACGCGATGGTGTGTATTCGCGAAGCCTCTCTCGGGCCGAACTTCGGCATGAAGGGCGGCGCTGCGGGCGGTGGATACGCTCAAGTCGTTCCGATGGAGGAGATGAACCTCCACTTCACCGGCGATTTCCACGCCATCACCTCGGCACACAGCCTTCTGTCGGCGATGATCGACAACCACATCTACTGGGGCAATGAGCTTGAGATCGACGTGCGTCGGGTTCAGTGGCGCCGCGTCGTGGACATGAACGACCGTGCCCTGCGCCAAATCACGGCGTCCCTTGGGGGCGTGGCCAACGGTTTCCCGCGCGAGGCGGGCTTTGACATCACTGTGGCCTCCGAGGTTATGGCGATCCTGTGCCTGGCGAAGGATCTGAAGGACCTGCAGGAGCGTTTGGGTGCGATGATCGTGGCCTACCGCCGCGACCGCAGCCCCGTGTTCGCGCGCGACATCAAAGCCGACGGCGCGATGACGGTGCTGTTGAAAGACGCGATGCAGCCCAACCTGGTGCAGACGCTGGAAAACAACCCGGCCTTCGTACATGGCGGACCGTTCGCCAATATCGCGCACGGCTGTAACTCGGTCATCGCAACCTCCACCGCGCTCAAGCTGTGCGACTATGTGGTGACAGAGGCCGGTTTTGGGGCCGATCTGGGCGCTGAGAAGTTCATGAACATCAAGTGCCGCAAGGCGGGGCTTGCGCCCTCCGTCGTGGTCTGCGTGGCGACCGTTCGCGCGATGAAGATGAACGGGGGCGTCGCCAAGGCGGACCTGGGCGCGGAGAATGTGGATGCGGTGAAGGCCGGCTGCCCGAACCTTGGCCGTCACATCGAAAACCTCAAAGGCTTCGGCGTGCCAGTTGTGGTCGCCATTAACCACTTCGTGACGGACACCGACGCCGAAGTGCAGGCCGTCAAGGACTTCGTGGCCGAGCAAGGGGCCGAGGCGGTTCTGTCGCGTCACTGGGAGCTTGGATCTGAGGGCTCCGCGCCGCTGGCCGAGAAGGTTGTGGAAGTGATCGAAAAGGGCGAAGCGCAATTTGAGACGCTTTATGCCGACGACATGCCGCTGGCTGAGAAAATCCAGACGGTCTGCAAGAAGATCTACCGCGCTGATGAGGCGGTGATGGACAAGAAAATCCTCGATCAGCTGAAGTTGTGGGAGGATCAGGGCTACGGGAACCTGCCAGTCTGCATGGCGAAAACGCAGTACAGCTTCTCCACCGATCCCACCCAACGCGGCGCGCCTACGGGCTTCAACGTGCCGGTCCGTGAAGTGCGGCTTTCTGCCGGGGCGGGCTTCATCGTGGCGGTCTGCGGTGAGATCATGACGATGCCGGGCCTGCCCCGTGTGCCGTCAGCCGAGGCCATCCACCTCAACGACGACGGCCAGATCGAAGGGCTGTTCTAAACATGCATGAAGCCCGCGTCATCTGGCAGGCGAGCGGCGACTTCGCCGCGAACCGCTACACGCGCGGGCACATGTGGCGCTTCGACGGGGGGGCGGAGGTTCCGGCCTCGGCCTCACCGTCCGTTGTGCCGGAACCCTATTCCGACCCCGCCGCCGTCGACCCGGAAGAGGCGTTTCTTGCCTCCATTTCCAGCTGTCACATGCTGTGGTTCCTGGATTTTTCCCGTCAGGCTGGATTCGAGCCAACCCACTACGAGGATCACGCAACTGGCGCGCTTGTTCGCCAGGATGGTCGTATGTGGATCCCCCGAGTTGACTTGAACATTCGCGTCGCATGGGCCAATGGCCCCGACTCTGACACCCATAAAGCGCTGCATGACAAAGCGCATCACGCCTGTTTCATCGCAAACTCCGTGCGTTCGGAGATTGTGGTGAACCTGCTGGAGGACACCTAAATGACCGCAACAACCATCGACGGCAAAGCCTTTGCAGGCACCGTCCGGGCCCAAGTGGCCGAGCACGTTGAACGGCTGAAATCCGATCATGGCATCACGCCCGGTTTGGCGGTGGTTCTGGTAGGTGAAGACCCCGCAAGCGAAGTTTATGTTGCGGCAAAGCACAAGCAGACGGTCGAAGTCGGCATGGCCTCGTTCGAGCACAAACTGCCTGCTGACGTTTCGGAAGCAGACTTGTTCGCGCTGATCGATCAGTTGAACGCGGACCCAACCGTCCACGGCATCCTGTGCCAGTTTCCGGTGCCGGATCACCTTGATGAACGCCGTGTTGTGGCGCGGATTGATCCGTCGAAAGATGTGGACGGGCTCAGCGTGGTGAACGCGGGCCTTCTTGCGAGCGGAGAGAAGGGCCTCGTGTCCTGCACGCCGCTTGGGTGCCTGATGCTGCTGCGCGATCAGGTTGGAAACATGTCGGGTATGGAAGCGGTAGTGATTGGGCGGTCGAACCTGTTCGGCAAGCCCATGGGCCAGCTTCTGCTACAGGAAAACTGCACGGTTACGATCGCGCATTCGCGCACCAAGGATTTGGCTGAGGTCTGCCGCCGCGCGGACATCTTGGTCGCAGCGGTAGGGCGTGCTGAGATGGTGCAGGCGGATTGGGTTAAGCCCGGCGCAACGATCATCGACGTCGGCATCACGCGCATCCCGCATCCTGAGAAGCCGGGAAAAACCAAATTGCTGGGTGACGTGAACTTCGCGGCTGCCGCAGAAGTCGCCGGGGCCATCACACCCGTTCCGGGTGGCGTTGGGCCGATGACGATTGCGTGCCTTTTGGCCAATACGCTGACCGCCTGCTGCCGGGCCAATGGATTGGAAGAACCGCAGGGACTGACGGCCTAAACCGCCTAAGCCCGATCCACTGGGATCATCGTGCCCTGCAAGATCGCTAAGGTCTTGCGGGTGCCGTCTAAGGCCTCAGCCTCAATGTCGCAACGCGTGATGAGCAGGCGCTTGCCAGGTTTCACGACACTCCCGGTTGCGATCAGCCGCTCGCCCGTTGCAGGGGCAATCAAGTTGATCTTCATTTCCACCGTCATCACTTCTCGCTCTGCGGGTATTTGCGTCAATGCCGCATAACCTGACGCACTGTCGCCCAAGGCAAATGTCGCGCCTGCATGAACCACGCCGTGCTGTTGGCTCATATTGGGATTGGGTCGCATGCTTAGCACGACGCGGCCCAAACCGATCTCGTCAATCTGCGCCTCAAGGGTTTGCATCATGCCCTGTCGCATGAAGCTGTCGCGAATTTGCTCTGCTATGTGCGGCGAGATTTCAACCATTGGGATATGTTAAACAATTCGCTCTTGAAGACTATCCAATTCGGCACTTATCTTCGCAACAATTGCGAACAGGCCAATGGTTCATGAATACTCAAGCGAAAAAGAAATCCATTGGTGCGTTAACAAGTAGCCGTGACTGGCGAATACGTGTGTATATCGCCGTACTAGCGGTCATTATCGTGTCGCTGCTCGGCCCATTTTCCACTTACGACAGATTTCCGCTGCTCGAGCGCGGATTGTACTGGGGCCTGTTGATCGGGGGGGCGATACTACCCGGGCACCTGATCCGGAAAACGGTGCGTCGGATCGTTTCGGGAACTGAACTAAAGCGCGACATCGTCGCTGTCGTGTGCCTTGGTTTGACACTCGGTCCCGCTATCTGGGCCGCCAACCTCTACTTGCTGGGGTTTGAATTGGCCAGTTGGATGTTCTTCGTGGAACACGTTGTGATTGTTTGGCTTATTTGCGCGGTTCCGGTACTTGTGCGCCAATATTACCGGAATAAGCTGGTCCCTTCCGTGCCCGAGGACATAGTCGCAGAAAGGCCATCGCAAGCTATCGTGCCGACGTCTTTGGCGCGCCATATGGAGCCTGCATTGCAAGGCAATATCCAGCGAGTGTCGGCCGATGGGCACCAATTGATAATCTTCACCGAGAAGGGTGAGACTCGAGTTAGGATGCGTTTCGCCGATGCTCTGGAGCATCTGGCTGGTTCCGAGGGCGCGCAGGTGCATCGTTCACATTGGCTATCGTTCGACGCCATAGAATCCGTTGCGCAGGATGGGCGGCGCTACAATGCGATCCTTGGGGGCGGTGCGAAGGTTCCGGTAAGCCCGTCGCGATTACCCGAGCTTGAAGCCGCCGGTTTCAAGCCATCTTAACGCGGCATCGGGATCCGAACGGGCGGACGTCCAAGCAGGATTGCAGTCGCATCGGGCGCCATCAAGCCGGCTAAATCCCGATGGTCGCAGTACAACCCCCCCGTGTAGGTGCCAAAGGCAGGCAAAATGAGCCGCCTATTGTCGATTAGAAAGCAAGGCCGTGTTATCGCGCGTCCACGCGCCACTATTCGCGCCTTCGGGTGATAATGGCCGGATACCTCCGCCTCGGAAGTGTCGGTTGCGATGTGCCTGAAGGCCAAGGCGTTGATTTGCAACTCGCTGCGATGGTCCCCGCCAATACCAACTGGTCCTGGATCATGGTTACCTTCGATCCAAACCCACTCACGCCCCGCTATGGTGGGCGCGAGCCTGTCCGACACGTCCTGCGCAGTCGCCTTGGCAGCAGCTAGATCATCGAAACTGTCGCCCAGGCAGATGACGCGCTTAGCGCCAGTGGCGTCGCAATCGGTAATCAAACGGTCAAGCGTTTCTTGCACCTCATAAGGTGGCAGGATCGGTCCACCGCGCCGCGCCATCCGTTCGGCCTTGCCCAGATGGAGGTCACTCACCACAAGTGTGGATTCCGCAGGCCACCAGAGCGCGCCGCTCGGCAAAGCCATGAGATCGTGACCATCGAAAGTGAAGGCTAATCCGTTCATGTTTCGTTCATATGACGGGAGAGCTTGGAAAAGCAAGATGATCCAAAGGTTTAGTCTTGGTGAAACGCATTTCGGGCGAATGCTAATTCTACCCGAATTCACGAATCTTTACCTAACGTAATGTAAAGGCTAATTTCGGCCCATTAATGGAACCAAAAATAGTTCTCCGCCCAATTTTGAGGAATTACTTGTACTTCAAGCCTGCGGTTTTCATCAATCGGGAGGCCTCTTCATCCAAAAGGCGTTCATTGGCAAGTCCCTGAATTGGAATGCGACCTGGCTCCAGGAATAGTGGGGCGGCCAATGGCGTCACGCGAGTGAGCATTTGGTGGTCGATGCGATCTCCGATGCGGTCGAGCATCTCTTCTATTCGCCCAAAATCGACGAGGCCGCGCATCGCCTCGTTCCGCGTGATCTCAAGCATCACATGGTCGGGGTCATATTTTCGCAACGTGTCGTAGAGGATGTCGGTGGAGAAGGTCGCTTGTCGGCCCGATTTGCGTTTGCCGCCGGGCATCGAACGGTCGACGAGGCCTGCAATAATGGCACTGCCTTTGAAGGTGCGTTTCATTACGGCATTGTCGGCCAGCCAGCTCTCCATTGTCGCCATCAGATTGTCGCGACTGAAAAGTGGCTCAACCTCACTGACTTGATCCAAGCCCCAGATCAACGTTGCATAGTCGGTTGAGACGAACCCCATCGGGTTGAGGCCCTGTTCCTCCATCCGTTGCGTTAGGAGCAAACCGAGGGTTTGCTGTGCGTTTCGACCCGCGAACCCGTAAGCAACCAGATGCTCACGTCCGTCATGGGGGAAAGTTTCGACAAGAAGGCGATCGCGTTCGGGCAGTTTGGAGACGTCACGCTGCAGGCGGAGCCAGTCGCGGGTGTGCTCGGGCAACTCGGGCCAATCGTCTTGCCGAAACATGCCAAGGATGCGGTCGCTGAGCTGCGTGGACGTGGCGAATTTGGTGCCCATAAACGTGGCGATCTTGGGCTTTTGGTAGGGGGTCCGCGTGACCTCAACCACCATCTCGCGCATGCCTTCGTAGCGGACAATCTCGCCACCGATCAGGAAGGTGTCGCCCTTGCGCAGGGTGGAGGCGAAATACTCTTCGACCTCGCCTAAGGGCCTACCACCACGGGTTTTTTGCAGGCGGACAGCCATTTTGTCGGCGTCCACAATGGTGCCGATGTTCATGCGAATGCGGGCGGTCGCGCGGGGGTCGCGCAGGCGGTAGATGCCATCGAGTTCGATCAGGCGTTGCCATTGATCGTAGGCGCGCAGGGCATAGCCGCCGGTGGCCGCGAAATTGAGGCAACGGTCAAACGTGGCGCGAGCCAGGGTTGCGTAGGCGCCGGTTGTGCGGACCTCGGCGTAGAGCTCATCTGCGGTGAAGGGGCCAGCACAGGCGCGGATCAGGATGTGCTGGCACAGAACGTCGAGAGGGCCGGTATGGTCGATGTCACCGTCGAGCGTGTGGTCGCGCACAGCTTGCAAGGCGGCGACGCATTCGATGACCTCGAAGCGATTTGCGGGCACTATCAAAGCCTTAGAGGGCGCGTTGTATCGGTGATTGGCGCGGCCAATCCGCTGAACGAGGCGTTTGACGTTCTTCGGCGCGCCGACCTGGATTACCAGATCAACGTCACCCCAGTCGATGCCAAGATCGAGGGAGCCGGTGCAGACGATCGCCTTTAACTCACCGTTCACCATGGCTTGTTCCACACGTTCGCGTTGCTCGCGGGCGAGAGCGCCGTGGTGGATGCCGATGGGGATCTGATCCTCGTTGGCGAGCCAGAGGTTGTGGAAAAAGATCTCAGCCTGGGCGCGAGTGTTGTGGAAAATTAGCGTTGTATTATGGGCCTTTACCTGATCGAGGACAGCCTGCATGGCATATTTTCCGCCGCCGCCGGACCATGGAGGCGGGGCCTCAGTCGTGAGCATTCGGATGTCTGGATCGGGGCCGGGATCGGCCTTCAGGATCGCGCAGGTATCGGGGTTCTTGGCGAGGATACGGGCGACGGCGTCGGGGTCTTCGACGGTTGCCGAGAGGCCGACACGGCGCAGGCCGGGGGCGAGGGTGCTGAGGCGGGAGAGGGCGAGCATGAGTTGATCGCCGCGCTTGGACTCGCTAAGGGCATGAATTTCATCGACAATTACGCGTTGCAGGCCTGCGAAGGTGCGGCTTGCATCTTCGTAGCTTGTGAGCAAGGCGAGGCTTTCGGGTGTGGTCAGAAGAATATGGGGCGGGTCGGCGCGTTGGCGTTTCTTGCGGCTGGAGGGCGTGTCGCCGGTGCGATCTTCGACGCGGATGGGCAGGCCCATTTCCTCGATCGGAGCGGTCAGGTTGCGCTTGATGTCGGCGGCTAAGGCCTTAAGCGGGCTGATATAAAGTGTGTGGATTCCTTTGTGCGTCTCGTCTGCAAGCTCCGCCAATGTGGGCAGGAAACCGGCCATCGTTTTGCCGCCGCCGGTGGGCGCGATGAGGAGTTGGCAAGGCTGATCGGCGAGCGCAAGCATGTCGCGCTGATGCGGGTGGATGGACCAGCCACGAGACGTAAACCAGCCTTCGATCTGAGGGGGGAGGGGTGGGGGCGCAAGCGTGTCCATACCCGGAAGATAGGGCAAAAAGCCGTGTAAAGAACCTGTAGTGAACCTGTAGTTTTTTTGTAACTACAATTGTAGTGCGGAGGGCGACGCTGTTTGGCCAAAGGCCAAAGACGCGCCGCCCGCCGTCCCATGGGTGGCGGTTCACTTCAGCAGTGAGAACGGAGCGGTCGACGACTAGTGAACGATGGTTTCTTCACGGACGTAGAGGTTTTCCCAGGCGCGGTCGATGAAATCCGGGCGCATCTGGTAGGGGATGCCTTCGAATTCGCAGATCGCCTTGATCTGATCGCACAAGAACACCGGATGGTAGTTCGCGTAGATGTTGTCGATCGTGGGATACTTCTTCTTCAGCATGTGGATGAGCGAGGCTTCATCCAGCGGCACGCCTTTCTTCTTGGCGACCATGGCGAAGATTTTCAGGAATTGTTCCTGATTGGGCCCGTCGATCTTCACCTTAAAGAAGATACGACGCAGGGCCGCTTGGTCGAAGATCTCATTCGGGTGGAAGTTGGTCGAGAAGACCACAAGCGTGTCAAACGGCACCTCAAACTTTTCGCCCGATTGCAGGGCGAGGATGTCGTAGTTGACCTCCATCGGAACAATCCAACGGTTGATGAGGGCCTGGGGCGGCTCTTCCTGACGTCCAAGGTCGTCCACGATGAAGACGCCGCCGGTGGATTTGAGCTGTAGGCTGGCCTGATACGTCCGGCTGACCGCGTTGTAGTTGAGGTCGAGCATCGAAAGGTTCAATTCACCACCCGTCATAACGGTGGGCCGTTGGCACAACAGATAGCGTGTGTCGAATTTCGAGGAGCTGCGGCGCAGGCTTGTTTGCGCTTCGGTCTCTTGCTTCATTACCGGGGTGTGTACGATTGGGTCGAATACGGTGATGACTTGTCCCGCGTAGGACAGCGCATGGGGGACGTAGATGTTGTCGCCCATGGCCGCGCGGATGCCTTCCGCAATGGAGGACTTACCGTTGCCGGGGGGGCCATACATCAGGACCGAGCGGCCAGAGCCCACGGCGGGCCCAAGCTGATCAATCAGGCCGTCGGGCAGGATAAGGTGGCCCATGGAGGCTTCCAGCATGTCGCGGGTCAGCTTGATGTCGCGGATCGACTGACGCTTGACCTGCACTTTGTATTCTTCGAGCGGCACCGGCATGGCGCCGTAATATTCGGACTGGCTGAGCGCGTCCAAGGCGCGGGCCTTGCCGCCATCGGTCAGCTGAAAGCCCATCTCGGACGACGATGTCGCGTGGAGCGTACCGGTCGCCTGCAAAAGGTTCTGGTCACGCAGCATATCGATCAGCTCAGTCGTGAGCGGGATCGGCAGGCAGATCGCCTTCGCAATTTCAGAGACCTGTTCGACGTTTTTGCGGAAGATCGTCTTCAAAACGATGTCGCGCATCATCACAACGGTCAGGCCGGTATCCGTAAGTTTGCGGAGAGGCGGCGGGGCGAAGCCTGCGGAGTTGTCTGTGACCTGCATGTTCATGAGCTAAGTCCTTATGCGGTGCCGGAGATGCCAAGAATCATGTAGACGATCAGACCGGTCGAAATGCCAACGCCATAAGGGAATGCTTGCTTGCGCAGGCCTTTCCCCCCGGTTTGCCAGGACTTCCAGCCGGGGGTCGCCGAGACGACGCCGGGAATGCGTTTGGCGACCTGATGCACGATCATGAAGGCGAAAGCCGACATGGTGACGATCAACAAGACCAGCATCGCATCGGGAAGGGCAATGAAGGGCGCCATGGCGGCGGCGAATTTCGCGTCGCCTGCGCCCAAAATGCCAATCGCGGATAGAAGGAAGCCTACAACCAGAACCACGGCCATATGGCTGAAGCGCCAGGCGTATTCATCGAGCGGCAGGGCAAAGAGGCCAAGCACAACGAAGCCCGCAAACAGTGCCACGACAGCGACATTCTTAATCTTAAGCTCTGTCAGGTCGGTGTAGATCGCCCAAAGTGCGATGGGCAGACACAGCGGCATGAAAATCCAGGCCTGGCTGGCGGTGAGGGCTACGTCGAAGTTCATTCTCTTTTCCCGATTTGGAAACGGTTTCCCCGATTTGTGCCGATTAAATCAGGCCGAATAGGGGCAAGATTAGGTTTGTTTCCGTAAATATTCCGTTCGCGCGCGGGTATTATCAGGCGTCGAGGGCCCGAAGGGCGGTCACGGCTGCTTCAAAGTGCTGCGGATGGGTGTCGATGGCTTCGTTCAAGAGGCCACGACCCTCGGACACATCACCACGACGAACGGCTGCGAGTGCTGCGGTGTGCAGCAGTTGCGCGCGTTCGGTCTGGGTCATGTTGATGAGGGGCAATTGGTAGTTGCCCTGAGCCGCACGCGCGAGAACGAGGTTGTTCTTGGCGGTGAACAGATCGGGATCGTAGGAGATTGCCTGCAAGAACAGCTCTTCCGCGCCGGCGTAGTCGCCGCGCGTCAGGTGGGAGTAGCCCCAGTTGTTGTAGACATTTGCGGGCCGAGTGGTGAGGCCTGCGGCCGTCTCATAAAAGCTGTCGGCGCGGGCCCAATCTTCTTCGCTGTCGGCGATCATCGCCTCAAGCCGGTAGCGTTCGTAGGTCTCGAACGTGGGGGGCGTTGCATCAAGCTGTGCTTGCGCGTCGTCCCAATTGCCGTTGCGGATAAGAGCATCGGCGTAATCCACACGGTCCTGTTCCATGGACGCATCATGGTCGATGACCGTTTGCCAAACCGTTAAGGACTCCGCCGCACGACCGGCCCGAACAAGGCTGGTGGCCAATCCGCGCTGAAGATCGATACGGGTGGGGTCTTCGCCAACGGCGCGCTGGAAGTAGCTGACCGCTTCGGCCGGGGCGGCGGCGTTCAGCATGATGTCGGACATATTGGATTCGTCGATCACGTTGAGTGGATCGAGCGCACGGTCAACGTCTGCGTCGGTGGTGTTACACGCTGCAAGCGCCAAGACGGCAAATGCCGCCGGGGTAAACCGGAGGATACGGGTCATGCTCTGCCTCATCTACTTGGCGTGATCTTGCGCCACGCCTTCGTTGGTGTTCGTCCCGGTTACGTCAGCCGCCTGCCGTGAGGGTATAGCGCCCCCCGCCACGTCGGATCAGCCCGGGCCGATTTTGCTCTTCTTCGCCAGTGTATACCTGATTTTCCTGTCGCGCGATAGCGAGGCGCAGGTTGTCGCGGATCGTTTCCGAACTGCCACTATCGAGCGCGAAGGCCTGTTCGAGAATGCGCCGGGCCTCACCATATTCGCCCCTCTCTATGAGGGTCGCCCCCAAGTTGTTGAGGGCAGGCACGAAATCTGGCTGTGTGGCAATTGCGCGACGGAATTGGTCTTCGGCCTGTCCGAGACGCCCCAAGGCGAGGTTTGCAGCGCCGATTGCCGTGACAAGATCAATGTTGAGCCCGTCGTCCGCCGCGGCCCGGTAATAGGCGCGCAGGGCAAGCTCATATTCGCCGTTCGACATCAACCGGTCGCCCACGATGAGGCCGTCGATACCTTCCTCGTAGCCATCCACGGTGGAGGGCACGTTGAGGCCTTCGAGATCGGGAATACCGCTATCAAGGCGCGGTTCGCCCAAACAGGCAGACAGCGCCAGAGGCGCGAGGGTCAGGAAAAATGTGCGGGGCACTTTGGCGCCTCAAGTTCTTAAACTGCTCAGGCGCGAGCATAGTCTATGCGCGCGCCTGGTGCATGTCTTTTCTTGAACAGCCTCGCGGCCCGGACGGATCAGCCGCCGCCGAGATCCTGTGCGATGCCGTAGACCGAGGGCCCGATCAGGATGATCAAAAGCGGGGGCACACAGAACATCATGGTGAAAAGCGTCAGCTTCGTGGGAAGCTTGTTGGCCTTCTCTTCGGCGCGCAGCACGCGCTTGTCGCGCATTTCATCGGCGTAAACGCGGAGCGCTTCGGCGATGGATGTACCAAAGGTCGAGGATTGGATCAGCGTGGTGATGAACGAGTTCACGTCCTGAATGCCAACCCGTTCGCCCATATCGCGCAGAACCTTGGTGCGGTCCTTACCAGCCTTCATTTCAAAGCTGACAATCTCAAACTCTTCGGCAAGCGCCGGGTAGGAGGGTTTGATTTCGCGGGCCACCTTGATGATGGCCTGGTCCAGCGATTGGCCAGCTTCGACGCAGACCAGCATGAGGTCGAGTGCATCTGGGAAGCCGCCGTTGATCTCTTCCTCGCGACTTTGAACGCGGCGCTGCACCCAGTATTTCGGAGCGTAGTAGCCGACGACACCGGGAACCAGCACCATCAGGATGGAGCTTTGGGCGGACTCGCCACCACCGGAAATAAGTGCGTAGAGCGTGCCCAACAGAAGGCCGCCGATACCCAAAGCGAGTTTGGCAAAGCTGAACATCTGGATCGCAGATTTCGAGCGATAGCCCGCGCGGATCATCTCAAGCTGAGTGGCGGAAAGCTCTTTCTCGTCCTGCGGCTCAAGATATTGCGCGAAACGGTCGAGTTTCTCGTTCTTGCCACCCTGGCGCAGACGATCCTTCTTGCCACCGCTGGCGGCGTGGCCATCACGCGTTTCGCGCACGGACTTGAACGGATCCTTCTGCTTTTTCAAAAGCGAAGGCAGGACTGCAAGGACCAGCAGGACACCCAGACCGCCGACGGCGATCAGGGGCCCAAGCTCACCCAGCTGAGCGACGAGAAACTCGTTCACGCTGTTGAAGAGACCAGAAATAAATTCCATCGGACTGCTCTTTCCTACCGGGGCATTAAGCGCCCCTGTTACTTAGACTTTGATGTTCACCAGCATGCGCATGATGATCATATTCAGGGCCAGCATCACGGCCACGGCGGCACAGGCTGGAATGAAGACCGGGGTCCCCATGACCTCGGAGTAATAGTCGGGCTGCATCACGTTGATGCCAATCAGCGCGAGGATCGGGAAGATTGACAGGAAGTTGCCGGACCACTTTGCCTCAGCCGTGATGGCTTTGACCTTACGGAACAGTTTGAAGCGGGCGCGGATCACGTTGGCGAGGCCCTGCAAGATTTCGGCCAGGTTACCGCCCGAGGTTTGCTGAATGCCCACAGCCACTGCCAAAAAGCGCAAATCCTGGATGCCAAGGCGTTCGGCCATGGATTGAATAGCCTCGGACACGTCGCGGCCATAGGCGGCTTCATCGGCGATAATGCCAAGCTCGGACGCGATCGGGTCGGCCATTTCACGGCTGACCGTGTTGATCGCAGAAACAAACGGGTGACCCACACGCAGGGAGCGGACCATCAGTTCCACGGCATCGGGAAGCTGTTCTTCGAACATCGCGATGCGCTTCTTGGCCTTGGAATTGACCCAGAAATAGATGCCGCCCACACCCATCGCGACCGACACCAGAAGGCGGATCGGGAAGGAGGTGGAGGTCAGGATTGTAAGCAGAAGGAACGCCACGACCATGCCCACAACCATCATCAGCATCAGCTGATTGGGTGAGAAGGCGATGTTGCCGCGCTGCGCCTTGTCGGCGATCATCTGGTAGAAGGGTAGGCTGACGCCGCCTTTGTGCTGATCGAGTTCCTTGCGGAGCTTGGCCAGAACATCTTCGCGGCTGGTGCCGGATTCCAGCATCGTCAGGCGACGGTTCACACGGGCATTGAGGCTGATCGACTTGCCGAAGACCAGCAGGTAGATGCCGTTTACCAGCATGATCACACCGACAAAGATGCCGATATAGATGAGCGGTTCGATGGACAGTTGCATAGGCTTCGTCCCTTACTGGGCTGCGATGGGTTCGTAGATGGCGTTGGGCAAATCGTAGCCCCACTGCCGGAACCGTTCGGAATAATGCGAGCGCACACCGCAAGCGGTGAAATGGCCAATGATCTTGCCGTCAGGCTGCAGGCCGGTGCGCTGGTAGCGGAAGACTTCCTGCATTGAGATCACTTCGCCTTCCATCCCGGTCACTTCGGTGATGGAGACCATGCGACGCGAGCCGTCTTGCAGACGCGAGGCCTGCACAATCAGGTGCACAGCCGCCGCGATCTGGGCGCGGACGGCCTTCAGCGGCATTTCGATACCGGCCATTGCGACCATGTTTTCAAGGCGCGAACAGGCGTCACGCGCGTTGTTGGCGTGAATCGTGGTCATGGACCCGTCATGGCCCGTGTTCATGGCCTGGAGCATGTCGATGACTTCTTCGCCACGCGTCTCACCCACGATGATGCGGTCAGGACGCATACGCAGGGCGTTCCGAAGACAGTCACGCTGGGTCACAGCGCCTTTGCCTTCAACGTTGGGCGGGCGGCTTTCCATCCGGCCCACGTGGATCTGTTGCAGCTGAAGTTCTGCCGTATCCTCAATCGTCAGCACGCGTTCCTTGTTGTCGATGAAGGACGACAGCGCGTTGAGCGTCGTGGTTTTGCCCGAGCCTGTACCGCCGGAGACGATAACATTCAGGCGGCAGGCGACGGCGGCTTGGAGGTAGGCGGCCATTTCTTCCGAAAATGCGCCGAACTTCACCAGGTCGTCGATCCCCAGCTTTTCTTTCTTGAACTTACGAATGGAAACGAGGCTGCCGTCCACGGCCACCGGCGGAACCATTGCGTTGAAACGCGAGCCGTCTTTCAGACGGGCGTCGACGTAGGGGTTGGATTCGTCGACGCGACGACCCACCGCCGAAACGATTTTGTCGATGATGCGCAGAAGGTGGCGTTCATCTTTGAAGCGCACCTCGCTGAGTTCCAGCTTACCGGCGCGTTCCACGAAGACCCGGTTGGGGCCGTTGACGAGAATATCGTTGACGGTTTCGTCCTGCAAAAGCGGCTCAAGCGGGCCGAGGCCCGTGACTTCATCGAAGAGCTCAGTGTTGAGCGTCTGGCGATCTTCGCGGTTGAGAACGACGCCCATTTCCCCCAGCTGTTCGCTGGTGATGGCGGTGATTTCTGCGCGCAGTTCGGTGTCTTTTGCGCCTTCGAGGGCCGACAGGTTCAGGTTGTCGAGCAGGCGGTGGTGCATCTCTGTCTTGATCTCATCAAGACGCAGACGCCGCTTGCGATCTTTGTCGTCGGCCTCGGGCGATTGTTTGGGAACCGCGGCCACGGGCCCAGGTTGCCGGGCAACCTTAGGGGCCGGAGGGGCTTCGCGTTCGGACTTCGCGGCCGGGGCCACTTCTGCAACCTTGGGCGATTTGGCAACTTCCGTCAGGGGGGCGACGGAAGCGCCGGTCTTTTTATACTTCGAAAACATTTACTTACCCTTCGCTTTCGCGTCGCCGACCATGGCTTTGAACAGGTCGTCGGCAAGCTTGGTGATTTCTTTACGAAGCGGGTTTTTCTTGGCCGCTTCGGCCAGAGGTTCGCCATTGTCGCAGGCCTGAGACACGGCCTTGCCGCCTTCGGGCAGCATGGTCGAGAATTTGACGCCCAGGCTTTCGGCCATCTTTTTCATCCGGGTCTTGCCGTTCAGATCGGTCATGCCCGGTGCGCGGTTAAGGACGTATTGCACCTTATCCAGGGGCAGATCCTCGGACTGGAGGGCTTTGATGAAGCGCATCGCGTTTTGGGCGGAGCGCAGATCAAGTTCCAGCGTCGCGAAGTACATGTCGGCGCGGTTCAGAACCGTTTCGGTCCACATCACCATGGTGCGCGGCATGTCGATGATGACGATGTCGAAACATTGCGCAGCAAGATCGACGACGGCGTTCACCTCATCGGGGCCGATGATGTCCAGCGGCACAATCTCGGACGGGGTGGTGAAGACCGACATTTTGTCTTCGAACCCGACAAGCGCCTGCTTGAAGCCGTCGGTGTCCATCGATGTGGCGTCTTGCAACATCTCAAGCATGATCTCGCGGCGTGGCAGGTCCAGATAGGTCGCGACGGAGCCTTGCTGCAGATCAAGGTCGACGATGCAGACGGACGGCGGGTTGGTCTTATCGATTGTTGCCAGCTCCCACGCCATGTTGATGGCAAGAGTTGTGGCACCGGTTCCGCCGGCGAGGTTCTGCACGGCGAAGATTGCGGATTGTGTATCCAAGCGCTGCCCGGTTGTAGGAGCTGCGGTCGTGGGCTCCGCGACTTGCGGGGCGGGCGCAGGTTCAGGCTCGGCGCGGACCTTTTCGATCGCGTCATGCAGAGCGCCTTCGGCGAGCGGGTAGGGGACGAAATCGTCCGCACCCAGGCGCAAAAGCTCTCGCAGGCCAGCGGTCGTCAGGTTTTCGGGGATCAGGATGACCTTGATGTCCTTGGAACGGGCGGCACGAATAACCTCACCCACGCGACCAAGGTCGTTCTCATCCTCTTCCCGCACGGCGAGTGCGATGAATTCAAGGTTACCGGGTTCAAGCGCGTTGATGAAATCGCGCGCTTCGTCGAAGCCCAGATCACCCCAGGCCTCGCCCAATTCAGTTTCCATATCCTCGATCAAAAGACCGAAGTGGTGAACCATGCTCGACACCGTGCAAGCGACGATGGGGGCCGGTTCGGATTTCAGTGCCAATCCGCTACTCATTCCTCAAATCCCAATCTGCCCGGGCTATCCCGGATCATCATTTAAACAACCCATGGTGGCTTTCATGCTCGACCAGCCGGCCATGGACCCATTTCGGTGCTGCGACGACTCATGCCATCTCAGACCTTCCCAAAGATGAAGTTGCTCGCGAAAAGCGGCGACAATGGGACACAAAAAAGGGATTACGTTTACAATTCGTGGACATCGGTGGGTTTTGTCGCCAAAAGAAAAACCGCGCCGGAGAGGCTCCGGCGCGGTTCAAGATTTTGTGTTTGTTGGATTTTTTGGCGTTAAGCGCCGCCGCCACCGCCGCTGGGTGTGCGGTAGGTCCGATAGACGACCTCGGCATAGCGGCCATCGAGAAGCAGGTCGCTGGTTTCGACAAAACCCGTCACTTCGGTCACGGTCCGGCGATTCCTGCGTTCTTCCATCTCAGTGGCGACGATCGGCTGGGTTTCCCCAAGCGAAACAAGCGCCTGCAAACGGTGCCGATTGACGCCCTGGCTGACCAGGAAATTCACCGCCGCGCGTGCACGGCGCAGGCCGAGACGGTGGTTGTAGCCACGGCTACCCACAGCGTCGGTGTGACCAAAGACCGAGAAACGGGCTTCTGGGAAGTGGCGGATGAAATGTGCCTGTTGTGTCAGCACATTCCGCGCGGTGGCGTCCAACTCAGCCGAATTGAAGGCAAAGTTGATAGTCGTCGGCACCTCAGCGGCGAAACGTTCGCCTAGAATGGCGGCGTAGTTGATGTCGCCGTTCTGCACACCGATGTTCTGGCGCGTCGGTTCACCGAAGTTGCCTTCGTCGAGGTCCGAGCCAAGGGGACGTCCGGTTTCGATGGTGTATCCGCCACAGGCCGAGAGGGCGAGGGTGGACCCCATCGTCATCAGCATGGTGCGGCGTGAAGGGAGTGTTTTTGTCATTTTCGCCTCCTCAATCCAGAACGTAGCCGTAGGATCCCGAGAAATCCTGCTGCGCTACTTCGCCCGCGCCGGTTCCGGCAGCTGGCGCATTTCCCGTGACCTGACCCAAGAAGAACAACTCCTGCTCGGTTGGGATCCGCACGCGGTCGGTTGGCAGAGCCAACGCATCACCGCGAACCGGGCTGACCAGGTGGGCGGTCACGATGATCACCAACTCGGATTGCGAGCGTTGGTAGCTGGCCGAGCGGAACAGAGATCCGAGGATCGGCAGATCGCCGAGCCAGGGTACCTGACCCACCGAGTTGCGGAAGTCATCCTGCAAAAGACCTGCGATTGCGAAGCTGTCGCCATCGCGCATTTCAACCACAGTTGAAGCGGATCGCGTGCTGAGCGCCGGGGTGTTGGTGCCTGCAATCACTTCGCCGATGGACGAGATCTCTGCTGCCAGTTCCAGGTTGATGATGTCGCCATCAACAACCGTGGGGGTGAATTCGAGCTGCACACCGAAGGGTTTGAATTCGATGGTGGTACCACCGGATTCGGATTCGGTTGGGATCGGGAATTCGCCACCTGCAAGGAATTCTGCTGTCTGGCCGCTGAGAGCTGTCAGGTTGGGTTCCGCAAGCGTGCGCACCATACCGTTGCTTTCAAGGGCTTCAAGCAGAACCGAAAGCTGAAGGCCACCGGCCGCGAAGCTAACGCCAAGTCCGCCATTTCGTCCGGCGAGACCCGAAGGAATATCGCCGCCAAAGGCTCCGGCACCATTGGTGCCTGAACCAAAGCTGGCCCCGAAGTTGCCCGAAGTTGCGCCTATACCAAGCGATGTGGACAATTCCTGCCGCACGGTGCGCTGCATTTCGGCAAAGCGGACCTGAAGCATCACCTGCTGAGTGCCACCGACCATCATCAGGTTCGACACGGCGCCGTAACGGCCAGCCAGTTCAACTGCACGGTCCACGGCGAAGGACGAGCTGACGGTGCCCGACAAGACAATTCCGTCGTTGGCTGTCCGTACCTCAACGGGTTCGCCGGGAAGGATTTCACGCAGACGCTCGCGCAATTCCGCAACGTCGGGCACAACTTGCACCTCAACGTTCGCAATCAACGAGCCATCAGGACCCAGAAGTGTCATCGTGGTGCGCCCGGGGGCACGGCCAAGAACGTAAATGGACCTTTCCGACAGGGTTGCGATATCAGCAATTGCCGGGTTGGCGACCGAGAGTTCGGCGAAAAGCATATCGCTTTCGACGACCACGGCACGGTTCATAGGAACGCGCAATGTTCCGGTGCTCTCACCTTCGACGACGCGCAAACCTTGCGCCTCGACTGTCATTGCCGGTTGGAAAAGTAGTGTTGCGCAGCCCAGAAGGCATGCACGCAGAAAAACTGTCATGCTCATGATGTGACCTGCCTCTATGTCACGGTTGTGGGCAACGATTTTTTATTCGCCCTTTGGGGCACCATGCCTCAAATCAGTTTTTCACGCAAGAATCATGCGATTGGGGGGTGGAGTTCATGTGCCATATCCACAACGGTTTCTAATTTATCCACAACGAAAAGCGCCCGCGAAGGACGCGGGCGCTTTCGAAATAGAGTGTGGATAAGTCTGTGGATCAGTTCACGCAGGTGACCTGTTCGATCAGAACCTCGTTGCCAACGCGGCGACGCACGGTGCAGACCTCAGGGCCTTCGGCGGCGACTTCCTCAATCTCACCCAGCAGGGAAGATGTGGAGACTTCAACGGTGCCGCTTTCGCTGTCATCGCCAACACCCACTAGGGCAAGGGTCAGGGAACCCGTCGATTGCGCCTGGGTCAGGGCGGCCACATCTTCGGGCCGTGCCGTCACTGTAATGGTACGTGCGATCGTGGGGCTGTTGCGTTGTTCATCGGCGATTTGGTCGATGGCGATGATCTGGACGTTTGCACGGATCAGGCGTGTGACGCCTTCGCCGTCGCGGCCTCGGCCGGTCCAATAGACGTCAACGCGGTCACCGGGGCGCAGGAAGCCCGAAACGCCGGAGTTTACGTTCACGCTGAGCGACAGAGCGCGCATGCCTTCGGCAAGACGAGAGGCCACGCCAGCATCTTCGCCGGGGGCGGTCACCTTTGTCAGCAGGATCGGTTCGTGCTGTTCCATGGTGCGAATGACGGTGCGGACACCTTCTTCGCCATCTTCAGGGAACAGATCCTCGATTGAGCTGAACGAGCCAAAGGGCACGAATTCAGCAGGCCAGCGGATGACCTGGACATCATCGCGGGTCAATTGCTCGCCATAAGCGAGCTGTCGGCTGACCACGACGATTTCGGTCGTTGGAAGAATAGCGCCTTGCTGTTCATCCAGTGCGGCCTGGTATTGGTCAAAGCGGTCTTTCGCGATCGAAACCGCGAACCCGGCGAGTCCGACCCCAACGGCCAGAACCAAAATAAAAACGATACGCATCTTACCCACCTTCGAATTTGACTGTTGCGCTGCCTCTGGTTGGAGACAATGCGGGAACTACAGGCTCTTTATTTCCGGCAAATCGGGCAAAAACATGATGATCTGGCGTCTAACCCGCGGCTTTATAGTCCGGGGTTGTGCCAAATCGGCTCATGTTTGCAGGGTTTTGCGCAGTGGACTGTGGAACGTAAAACGGCCCCCCGCGATGCAGGAGGCCGTCTAGATCAAGTGCGGTGGTTGAGAGAGCCTAACCGATCCGCGAAACCCTTAGTCGATCGAGTCGTTCAGGTTGGTGTTGTCGCCAGCGAACGGGTTGTCGGCAGGGTTCGCGGTAACCAGCGACGCCTGGATTTCGCCCGAGAGGTCTTCCACACCGCCGGACACAACAGCCATAACGGCCAGGCCCAGGCCCACGAGGGCTGCGGTCAGAACAACCCAGTCAACCGTCACGGCGCCGGATTCGTTGGATGCGAAGTTTTTGATCATGTTTGTCATTGTCAGGTTCTCCAGTGAGACAAGTTTTTCTATTCGGTTTCAGGTGTCCGGGGCGGGGGATGAAGCCCCGGGCGTCCCTGTGACGCGCCGGTTGTCGCGGTCAATCGGGGCGCGAATAGGGCACAGAAGAGATCTTTGTAGGATTTTCTTGAGGTCGTTCCGCGATCATCGTGACGCCGGACGCCGCGTGTCTGCGCCTTGGAAAATCATTGCTTCGGGCTTTCCTATTTACAGATTCGGCGATTTCTGCTGACGCGGCTCCGCCCAAAAGAAAACGGCCCCCCGCGATGCAGGAGGCCGTCTAGATCAAGTGCGCAGATCGACCGAGGCCGATCCAACCGCGAAACCCTTAGTCGATCGAGTCGTTCAGGTTGGTGTTGTCGCCAGCGAACGGGTTGTCGTTGGGGTTGGCGGTAACCAGGGACGCCTGGATTTCGCCCGAGAGGTCTTCCACACCGCCGGACACAACCGTCATGACGGCCAGGCCCAAGCCCACGAGGGCAGCGGTCAGAACAACCCAGTCAACCGTCACGGCGCCGGATTCGTTGGAAGCGAAGTTTTTGATCATGTTTGTCATTGTCAGGTTCTCCATATGTGCATGCCAAAATTTGGTTTCAGGTCCGCGGGACGAGGGATGAAGCCCCGAGTATCCCTGTGACAAGAACAGGTATCGTGGCCAAAGGAGGCACGAATTGGGCGCGGGCCAGTTGTTTGTGGGAAACTACCGGGGCCGTTTGAGGACGGTGATGGCCCAATTCGGCCAGTGTGCCCTTCGTTTCGCCAAAGATTGAGCGCGGATCGAGTGGTTTGAAATACGCAAACGGCCCCCCGTGGACACGGAAGGCCGAATAGGTTGATTACCTTGGTCGCGGGAGCGAGCCGCAAGACCTTTAGTCGATCGAGTCGTTCAGGTCCGTGTTGTCGCCGACGAACGGATTATCGTTGGGTGTGGCGGTAACCAGGGACGCCTGCAGTTCGCCGGAGTGGTCTTCGACGCCACCCGAGACAACAATCATCACGCCAAAGGCCAAGCCGACGAGGCCTGCGATGAGAAAAACCCAGTCAACCGTCACGCCCCCGGATTCGTTGGAAGCAAAGTTTTTGATCACATCGGTCATTGTCAGGATCTCCTGTGAGGTATCTATTTCTATCCCGTTTCAGGTGCTCGAGGCGATAGGTGAAGGCCCGTACTTCCCTGTTACTAAAGAGAATATTGCGGACAAACTGGGCCTGAATGGGACCCTGACACGCTCTTTGTAGGTTATCGCTGTGGTGCTTTCGCGATGCGGAAAGAACCTGACCCGTGAGTGGCGCTTTTCGTGACGCACGGTTTTTGCGATTGTCCGAATGCTCCAAAAAGGAGCAGATGGATCTTTGACGTCACAAAGAAAAACGGCCCCCCGCGATGCAGGAGGCCGTCTAGATCAAGTGCGGTGGTTGAGAGAGCCCAACCGATCCGCGAGACCCTTAGTCGATCGAGTCGTTCAGGTCGGCGTTATCGCCAGCGAACGGGTTGTCGGCAGGGTTGGCGGTAACCAGGGACGCCTGGATTTCGCCCGAGAGGTCTTCCACACCGCCGGACACAACGGCCATAACGGCCAGGCCCAGGCCCACGAGGGCAGCGGTCAGAACAACCCAGTCAACCGTCACGGCGCCGGATTCGTTGGATGCGAAGTTTTTGATCATGTTTGTCATTGTCAGGTTCTCCAGTGAGACAAGTTTTCTATTCGGTTTCAGGTGTCCGGGGCGGGGGATGAAGCCCCGGGTGTCCCTGTGACAAACAAAGGTATCGCGGCCAATCGGGGCGCGAATGGGGCGATGCAGCGAAATCTTTGCGAATTCAAAAGGGTTGTTTCGTGTCGGGCCGGGGGGCATTGTGACCGGGATTTCGGCAGACGAGGGGGCGCAGACCCACCCGCAGATCGGAAAAGAGCAGTGAATACAGGTGTTTCATGTATAGACGAGCATTGGCTTGGGTCTTTGTTGCGGGCTTTTTGCCCACCACGGGCACCGCACAAGAAAGCGGTATTCGGTTTCTGAGCGCCCCGGATGCCAACCATTCAGGGCCGCGCATCAACATTCAGGTTACAGAAGAAGACATGGCACGCCAGGCAGCGATTGCCGCGGCTGTGAACAATGCGGACCCAGAGGATGCGGTAGCAGAAGCCGATGCGGCTGAGCCTTTGGGGCCTATCGCGGAGGGCGGCGGAGCGTCGGACTGGTTCTGGGCAACAATCCCTGCCTCGATGCCCGCAGACCCTGCACGATTTTGGGCTGCGCAGGAGCACCTGGCTTCGGCCGATGAAGCCTCAGGCCTGGGCGCACCGCGGCTGGATACCGTCAGCCGCATTGCGCGCGAACATGGGCGCGAGATTTTGGCGGCCAGCATTGGCACGCAAGTCTCGCCTGCCTTTGCGCTCGCGGTGATCGCCGCTGAAAGTGCCGGACGGGCAGACGCGGAAAGTGGGGCGGGCGCGCAGGGATTGATGCAGCTTATCCCGGCCACGGCAGAACGCTTTGGCGTGGACGATGCCATGGACCCGGCCCAGAATATTGCTGGGGGCGTCGCATACCTCGATTGGTTGATGGGGGAATTCGACCGCGACCCTATTCTGGTTCTCGCCGCCTATAACGCGGGCGAAGGGGCCGTGTCGCGCGCGGGCGGCGTTCCCAACTATAGTGAGACGCGCACCTATGTGCCGCGCGTGCTGGCCGCCTGGGCTATGGCGCGGACACTCTGCAACACGCCGCCCGATCTGGTTTCGGATGGCTGTGTGTTTCAGGTGATGAACTAGGTCCGCCTAGACCAGCGTCGCCTGCGTGGCAGTGCGAAGCTCATCTTCTGACACGCCGTCGGCGGTTTCGACGATCTTCAGGCCACCCTCGACCACATCGAGCACACCCAGGTTCGTGATGATGCGATCCACAACGCCCTTGCCCGTGAGCGGCAGGGTGCATTCCTTGAGCACTTTGCTGTCGCCGTGCTTGTTGGTGTGATCCATCACGACGACCACGCGGCCAACGCCTGCGACCAGATCCATCGCGCCGCCCATGCCTTTCACGAGCTTGCCCGGGATCATCCAGTTCGCGAGGTCGCCGTTTTCGGCCACTTCCATGGCGCCGAGGATCGCCATGGCGATCTTGCCGCCCCGGATCATGCCAAAGGATTGGCTGCTGTCGAAGTATGAGGTGTGGGGCAATTCGGTGATCGTCTGCTTGCCTGCATTGATTAGGTCAGCGTCCTCATCGCCTTCAATCGGGAAGGGGCCCATACCGAGCATTCCGTTTTCCGATTGCAACGTCACCTCGATGCCTTCGGGGATGTAGTTCGACACGAGTGTCGGGATGCCGATGCCGAGGTTCACATACCAGCCGTCTTCGAGTTCTTGCGCGGCGCGAGCGGCCATCTGGTTGCGGTCCCACATGGGTCTATCCCTCCTGGTTCTGCGGTGCAGCGGTGTCTTGGGTGAGTGCTAGCGCAAAGGCGCGGAAAAGCGAAGCGCCGAAATCGGCGTTCATATGGCGGTGGTCGTCGAGCAACCGCCCTTCGTTGCGGAAGTCCATGGAGCCGTGGCCGTAGGGTTCCTTCGTGAGGAACGGGGAGGCGATGGTCTCGGACGGTTGCGGCACGAAGGTCATGTGACGATCAGACAGGATGCGGGTTAGGGCATCGTTGAAAAGGGTTTGGATGCGCGCGGCCTCAGGGTGGGTGGCCATGGCGGCGTAGGGCATCTGGTGATGCTCTCCTTTTGGCACGACGGCAGTGGTCGGATAGGGGGCGAGGGCCACGTGGATGGGTCGATCAGCGAATTGGCTGCGCAGGTGATCGGCACGAGTTGCAATGGCTTCTGTGACCGCGGCGCGGAAGGCGGGCTCAGACAGGAGCTGTCTGCCGGTGCGGGAGGGCCAATCTGCAATGTCGTAGCTGGCTGCTGTCCAAAGCGTGTGGGGCATACCGAGGGTGTCGCCGATGACGAGGATGTGGTCGAAGGCCATCAGGTCGATGGTGGGCGCACCGTTCACGCGTCGGGCGAGTTTCATGGCACCGTGGTCGGCGCGGTCGGGGCCGAATTGGCTGTCCATGGTATGCGCGCCGTCGAATTTCCCGCCCGGCAGGCCAAAACAGGTGACTTTGAGGCTTGGGTGTTCGGCGGCGATTTGCGCCTCGGCGTATTTGATTGCGCCGATGTTGGAGGTTCCGACGACTGCCACTTTGCGCCGCTCTGGGTCGACCGCTATTTTCATTTCGGTGCGTCCGGAGCGAAGGCGTCGAGGAGGATGTCTTCGCAGATCGCCTCATCCGAGGGGTCGGCATTTGTCGCGCACTCCTCGGGCTGCTCCGCGCCCTCCTCGCAGAGGTCATGGGCTTGCAGGAAGCACTGCATGATTTGCGCCACGATCTCAGGCCGGACAGAGCGGAGGTCGCCAGCGAAGGGGCTTGTGGTGTGCGCCGGTGAGGTGGCGAGTTCGTAGGAGGGGAAATAATCGATCCGGTCCGAGCTGTCGCACAGCATATCGCAGACGGTGCGCAGGACGGATTTGGAACGAACCGTCGCGGGTAGGACGTGTTGGCCGGAGGCAGTGGCGGCGAGCGGCACGGGGCTGACAGTAAGGAGCCATTTTAGGTCGGGGTTCAGATCGCTCAGCGACTCTTCAAGGGCGGTGAAATCTTCGAGGATGTCGGCGACGCCGTAATTGGCGAAGTGGAAGACGTCCGCGTCAAAGGTGCCCGCGATGGTGCCGGGGGCGGTGGGGTAGACGGTGCCGGATTCCGTATGCTCCCAGGCTTCGGTCAGGCCGAGAGTGAAGACGATCATGTCGGCCTGCGCGAAGGCTTCGGTCACGGCGGCGAGGTGTTGTGTGCGCATTTCGGCGACGATATCGGGGGAGGCGAGGCCGTCGGGTTCCACACCGGGGCGTTGGGCATCCCAGAAGCGGCCATCCCGTTCCCAGACGGGCAGGGCGGGCTTTGCGCCGTTCAACTCATCAACCAGTTGGCGGAATTGTTTGACGGTGTAGAGGTTTCCGAAACGTGCGGAATAGACGCCGTAGCCGAAGCGCTTGGCGGTCTCGGGCGGCAAACCGCGGCGGGCGGGCTCTGCGTCGATCACCTGAATGCCCGCGGCTTTCATGGCCGCGCCGACATGTTGAGCGAAGCAGGAGCCTGCGGTGAAGACGCGTGTATCCTGCGTCACGGGAAATTTTGGGCGGTAGAGGTCGGGCGGGAAGGCGGGGGCGCCTGCGACGCCGCCGCGCCAGAAGGCGCGCTGGGGCAGGCCGGAATAGGGGGAGCGGGGGCTCACGCGGCCCGCCCTATGCCGCGCGTGTTGTCCGCTGTTCGATCCGCTTTTCGTGCTCGCCCTGGATCATGCGGTGGACGTAGATGCCGGGCAAGTGGATCGCGTCGCCGTCGAGCGAACCGGTTGGAACGATTTCTTCGACCTCGAGAATGCAGATCTTGCCGCACATGGCGGCGGGCGGATTGAAGTTGCGCGCGGTCTTGCGGAAGACGGCGTTGCCGGTGGCGTCCGCCTTCCACGCCTTGACGATTGCCAGGTCGGCAAAGATGCCGCGTTCGAGGATGTAGTCCTGACCGTCGAATTCCTTCACTTCCTTGCCGTCGGCGATCACGGTGCCCACGCCGGTTTTGGTGTAGAAACCGGGGATGCCTGCGCCGCCTGCGCGCATCCGTTCGGCCAGGGTGCCTTGGGGGTTGAACTCAAGCTCCAACTCGCCCGACAGGTATTGCCGCATGAATTCGGCGTTCTCACCGACATAGGACGACATCATCTTCTTGACCTGGCGTGTCTCAAGCAGTTTGCCGAGGCCGAAGCCGTCCACGCCTGCGTTGTTGGAGGCGATAGTGATGTCCTTGGTGCCCGCTGCGACGATGCCGTCGATCAGAAGCTCGGGGATGCCGCAGAGGCCAAAGCCGCCTGCTGCGATCAACATGCCGTCGAAGAGGACCCCGTCGAGGGCTTCTTCCGCTGAGCCATAGACCTTTTTCATCGCTTCATCCCCTGAAGTGCTGCGTTGCGGCGCAAAGTGGCGAAAGGGGCGGGTGGTGTCAACGCGGCTTGGGGGTCAATACCCCAACGCCTCCTCCATTTCGGCGATCAACTGGCTGACGTACCGGTTGAACCGGTTGGTGGGTTGCTGGCCTTCGAATTTTTGCTGGAACGGGTCGGGGGCGCGAATGTCGGAGCCCGCCATTGCCTCCAGCACCGAATGGGCGAGGAAGGGAACGTGGACCTCGGAGTAGCCACCTTCGTGCGACATCATCAGGCGGCCATCGCAGAGATCACTTGCGGCTTCCATGGCCATATCGGACAGGGCTCCGAAGGTGTCGCAACCGGTGATCATACGGCTCAGCGGATCGACGAGGCCCGCGTCGAAACCGCAAGCGATGACGATGGCGTCGGGCTGGAAGTCTTGCAGAGCAGGCAAGACGAGGCGTTCGAAGGCCTCGATGTAGCCGATGTGGCCGGTGCCCGGCGGTAGGGGGATGTTGAGGTTGAAGCCTTCGCCCGGGCCAGACCCGCGATCCGCAAAATCGCCCGTGTCGAGCGGGTAGTTTCGTTCCTGGTGGAGGGAAATGGTGAGCGTGTCGGGGCGGTCGTAGAAAATCGCCTCGGTCCCGTTGCCGTGGTGCACGTCCCAATCGATGATCGCCACGCGCTCGGTCAGGGCGTCGGCGCGGGCGGCCTCCACGGCGATGGCGATGTTGGCCAGCAGACAGAATCCGTTGGGGAAGTCCGGCAGGCAGTGGTGGCCGGGCGGGCGGGAGAGGGCGTAGGCGTTTGGGTGGGTGCCGTTGAGTACGTTGATGAGCGCGGATTTTGAGAGGCCGGCGGAGAGCGCCGCGATCTCATAACCGCCGGGGCCGAATGGGGTGCGCAGCCCTAGTTCGCCACCGCCGGCATCCGACATGCGTTTGAACTGGCTAAGGTAGGAGGCCGGGTGGACGCGGAGGAGGTCTTCTTCGGTGGCCGGATCGGAGGATTGTGTGGCGAGGTCGTCCCATAGGCCCGTGACACGCAGGAGGTTCACGAGGCGGCGTTTGGTTTCCGGATTTTCTGGCAGGCCGCCACCGGGTTGGATTAGGCCGCCGACTTGTAAAAGGCCCGCGTAGTTGCCGCCGCCGTGCCAGAAACAACGCTCATCCCAGAAAAAGCCGGTTTGCATCAAGGTCCCCTCCGTTTCGACGAACATTGGGGTTTTGCGGCGCGCATGGCCAGCCCCTCCTCGCTTGCGCTCCCCGCAGCTGCGGTGGAAGGGTGGTGTATGGATGAGCCGAGCGATCAGGAATTGGCTGAACGTTACCGCCCAGATTTGGAGGCGGAACAGGCGGCGCTGAGTAACCAGACGGCGCAATCAGCGGGTGCGCGGCAGATCGTGGAGTTGGATCAACAGGCCGTCGGGCGACTAAGCCGGATGGATGCATTACAGGGCCAGGCGATGCAGAAAGGGTTGGAGGCACGGCGCGCTGCGCGTCACCGGGCGATTGCGGCGGCATTGGCGCGGATGGCCGAGGGAGAGTTTGGCTTCTGCGAGGATTGCGGCGATTTCATTGGCCACGGTCGGCTGGGCGTAGACCCATGCGTGACGCGCTGCGTGTCTTGCGCGGGCTAGTCGGGCCCCTGAAGTTGATAGGCGCCTTCCGGAAGGTCGAGGGCTGCCGCGAGATCGCGGACCTGTGCCAGCGACAAGGTGATCGTGCGCATCTGATCGGTGCGGGGATCGGCCTGCTGTAGGGTCACGCATTCTTCAAACGTGGAAATGATGACATCTTCTTGCAGGGGCACTTCGCCTTCGTCGACAAGGGTGACGATTGTAGCGTCGAATTCGTGTTCAATGGTAAACATGGGGGTAGGCTAGGCAGGTGGCGGCGCCTTGCCAAGCCTCTCGCGCCGCCGATGCAGATGATAAAGCGCGGGGGCGGCTATCCAATCGTAGGCGAAGGTTGCAAGCGGGCGGAGGATGGGGCGGCGCACCGCGCGCGACAGCCAGCGCATCCTTGGCAAGTGCTCCCAGATGGCTGCAAAAGCTGCGATGCCGGAGATCTGGGTGCCATCGGGTAGACGTGCATGAAGGCGACGTTTGGCCTGATCCGCAGTCAGGTGCCATAGGATCAGGTTCGTTTTGTGCAGATCCTCAAACCGTAGAGGCGCGCCAAGGGCATCGGCCTTTGCTCGGTAATGGCCGATCTCAGCGGCACAGATTGGGCAGCGCCCGTTGAAGAGGATGACGGTTGGTTTCATGGGGGGCGACATAGGACATCCGCGGCGGGTGGCCACAAACCAGTGATCCGGGCTGGACGCCACGCACGGTCGGGTTACGGTTGTTGTCACGCTTTTCGACCGGAGACCCCATGCGCCTGATCTTGATCCTACTCGCCTCTCTTTCCCTTGGGGCCTGTGTTACCACGACGACCACAGTTTTGCCGTCTGAGGCGGAGATACCTGAAGCGCCAGCGGCGCAGCGTGGTGTACCGGTGTCCGTTGCACGCGCCATTGAGGTGACGCAACGGATGGAGCCTGTGGCCGAGGCCGTCTGCCGGGCTGAAACACCACGCCAAAATTGCGACTTTGATATCGTGGTGCTGCGGGACCCGCGCGCTGGGATTAACGCGTTCCAGACGATCAATCCCGATACAGGTCAACCTGCGATTATTCTGACCGTTGGGCTGATCTTCGAAGTGCGCAGCGACAATGAGCTGGCATTCGTGATCGGGCACGAAGCGGCCCACCACATTGCACAGCACATCGCGCAACAGCAATCAGCGGCCGAGCGGGGTGCGCGGATTTTTGGCAATACCGCCATCCAGAACGGAGCCAGCCGAGAGGAAGCGATTGAGGCGGCGAATCTGGGTGCGCTGGTCGGGTCACGCCAATTCAGCCAAAGTGCCGAGCTAGAGGCGGACGCGCTTGGCACGATCATCACTTGCCGTGCGGGCTTTGATCCGGTGCAGGGGGCGGAATTCTTCAGCCAATTGCCTGATCCCGGTGAAAACCTGCTTGGTACCCACCCACCCAACCGGGAAAGGGTAAGGATCGTTCGGCAGGTCGCAGCACAACGGTGTTGAAACTCTCGCCCAAGAAAGCGGAAAACCACAGTCGCGCTGGTTAACGGTTTTGTGGCAGGCTGGGGCGACCCCTTGCCGGATGGAGAGCCTATATGATCCGTTTTTCCTTTGTACCGCTTGCTGCCGCAGCTTTGTTTGCAACAGCGCCCATTGCGCAGGCGCAGCAGCATATCCTCGGCGACTACTACGCCTATGGCCGCAATGCCGACGGCTCCGCCTATGAAGGAACGGTTGCGATCTCCGGAAATGGCAACGGGACCGTTACCGTGGCCTGGAGCGTCGGGACGGATTATTCAGGCACCGGTGTGCTGAACGGTGATGTGCTGACTGTTGAATGGGGCGGCGACCATCCGGCGTTCTACATCGTGATGCCCGATGGTGAACTGCACGGGACGTGGAACGACGGCACGGGGCTTGAGCTTTTGACGCGTACACCGCGTTAGCTTTTCAGCGTTCCCCACAGGTCGTAGTCGCTGGCTTCATCGACCTCAACGCTTACCAGATCGCCGGGGTTCAGGGCCTCGAACCCTTCGTCGATGAACAGGTTGCCGTCGATTTCCGGTGCGTCTGAGGTTGTGCGACAAGTCGCGCCCTCTTCGTCTACCGTATCGACCAGCACTTGCAGGGTCTTTCCGACCTTGGCTGCGAGCTTGGCCTCGGAGATCGCTTGGGCTTTTTCCATGAAACGCTCCCATCGGTCTTGTTTGACCTCGTTGGGGAGGTGATCGGGCAGCGCGTTGGACCGTGCGCCGTCGACGTTTTCGTATTGGAAGCAACCGACGCGATCGAGCTGTGCCTCGTCCAACCAATCGAGCAGCGTTTGGAATTCGTCCTCCGTCTCGCCAGGGTAGCCGACGATGAAGGTTGAGCGCAGGGTGATATCAGGGCAATCGCTCCGCCACGCACGGATTTCGTCGAGCGTGCGGGACGCAGCGGCGGGGCGCGCCATGCGTTTGAGGGTGTCGGGATGGGCGTGCTGGAACGGAATGTCGAGGTACGGCAACAGGCCATTGGCCGGATCCGCCATCAAAGGGATCAGGTCGCGGACATGTGGATAGGGATAGACGTAGTGCAAGCGAACCCAAGCGCCCAGTGTGGACAAGTCCCGGGATAGATTGAGGATTGGAAACTTCTCATCGCGGCCTTTCCAGTCCGTCCCATAGGCGGAGGTGTCCTGGCTGATGACAAGGATTTCCTTTACGCCCGCTTCGACCAGCTTCTCAGCCTCCCGGATGATCGCGTGTTGCGGGCGGCTGGCCAGCGTTCCGCGCATGTTGGGGATGATGCAGAATTTGCATTTGTGATCGCAGCCCTCAGCGATTTTCAGATAGGCGTAGTGGCGGGGCGTCAGCTTGACGCCAGCGGGCGGCAGAAGGTCGATGAATGGGTCGGGCGCGGGCGGGACGGCGTCGTGGACGGCATCAAGCACCTGCTCATATTGATTTGGACCTGTGACAGCCAGAACCTTGGGATGCGCGCCAGTGATATAGTCGGCCTCTGCCCCCAGACATCCGGTGACGATAACCTTGCCGTTGGCCTCCAGCGCCTCGCCAATCGCATCGAGGCTTTCGGCCTTGGCGCTGTCGAGAAAACCGCAGGTGTTCACGATCACCGCATCTGCGCCTTCGTAGTCGGGGCTTATCGCATAACCCTCGGCCCTGAGCCGGGTCAGGATGCGTTCGCTATCGACCAATGCTTTGGGACAACCGAGGGAGACCATGCCGATGCGGGGCTGGCCGGGGCGGGTGGCCTCGGGCACCTCGGCGCGGGCGAGGTCGGGGCGAAGGGAGGGCGGGTTTTGAACCATGGCGCCCGTCTAACGCGGCGTGGCCCTATGGGAAAGCCCCGGCGCATTCGGCGGGGCCTTGCCCATGGGGCGATGTTTGGGATGGGCGCGGGCCGTAGGGCTGGTTAATCTGTGGCAGAGGCAAAAGGCACAAAAACACGATGCGACTACTTCTGAGCATAATTGGTGCTGTCATCGTTTTGGTGGGTTTGGTGGTTGTGGTGTTCCTACTGCTGCCCGCCGAGCGCTTGGCGCAGTTGGCTATCGATCGGCTGGAAGAAGCGACGGGTCGCGATATCACCATCGAGGCCGCCGCGCGCCCGATCCTTTGGCCGGATCTGATGATCACGGTTGAGGGTCTGCGGGTTGCCAACCCCGATTGGGCCGGAACGCGGCCACTACTGCAAGCCGATGAGGCGGTCTTGCAGGTGGGTTGGCAAGCCTTGTTCGGCGGTGAGGGGACGGTGGATCGGCTGGATCTGAGCGGCGCAGAGCTAACGTTGGTGCGGGCCGAAGACGGGCGCATGTCGTGGCGGAATGGTGAGGAATCTCTGTTACCGCTGGTATTGCGGCAGGCCCAGATGCGTGGCGGGCGGATAAGGTATCTCGACCAGGCGGCAGAGACGACGTTGGATATCCGGCAGGTCTCGGCCTCGGTCGATCTGGATGAAGGCGTAAACGGTTCCGCTGCGTTCGCAACCTCAGGTGTAGCGCATGGCACGTTGATGGAACTGTCTGGGACGATCACGCAAGCCGCGCGGTTCTTTGAGGGAAACACGCAGCCCCTACGCATGGATCTTGTCTGGCCCGACGGCAGCTTGCGCTTCAACGGGCGCGCGGCCTTGGCCGGTGGGGCAGAGGGCACGCTCGACCTACGGGCCAGCGATCTTGCGCCATTGGCACAGGTGTTGGGCCGCGAGGTGCCGGAGTTTGTCTTGCGTCTGGCCGGCAATGAGTTCGCCGTGGACGGAGAGGTCACACTGGCGGAGGGTGGGTCGCTGCACCTTCGCGATGGACTTGTCGCCCTAGGAGAGACACGGCTGAATGCGGCGCTTGATCTGGTGCCAGGTGAGGATCGCCCGCTGCTGCGCGGTACCATCACTGGTGGCCAGATTGGCCTGGCTGAGGCGCTGGATCTGGGCGAAATCGCGTCTGATGGTGAATGGTCCCGTGTGCCTTACGACGTGAGCGGGTTGTTCACGGTGGATGCTGACCTAACCGTGCGGGCAGAGACGCTGGACATCGGGCCCATGACGCTGGACGCGCTGGATGTGCGCGCGTCGCTTGACCGTGGGCGTCTTGTCCTCGACATCGCGCGAGTTGGTGTGGCTGAGGGGCAGTTGGCGGGCGAGTTTGTTGTGAATGGCCGCGGCGGGCTTTCGGTTGGCGGTGATCTGTTGCTGGCCAACGCCCAAGTCGCGCCGTTGCTGGAGCATGTCTTCGGCGAGGCGACATTTGAGGGGCGCGGTTCGGCGTCGGTCGAGTTTTTGGGTGTGGGGGATGATCTTCATACCATCCTCGACGGGCTAGAGGCGGAGGGTGATCTGCTGCTGGGCCTTGGCACGTTGTCGGGCATCGACCTACCGGGGCTGGCGCGTAACTCAGATGACTTGAGCGGGGCCACGGAATTTGACCGCATCGTCGCCGACTACCGTGTGCGCGGCGGCGTGCTGATCAGCGAGGATTTGCTGCTGGATGGCCCCTGGGGCGGTTTCATTGGCGAGGGGCGCGCTGATCTGGCAGAGCGCATCGTGAGTTTCCGTCTTGTGCCCGAGCGGTGGCCTGAACGAGAAGTCGCCGTCCCGGTTTTGATTGACGGGTCTTGGACTGATGTGGTCGCAACGCCGGATCAGGCCGCGATAGACGCGCTTGCCGCTGCGGCGGCGGCAGAGCGGGCGCGGGCGGCGGAAATCGCGCAGCTTTTGGGTGGGTCGATTGGGGCGGAAGAGTCTGCTCCGGAAGAAGAAGTGGTTGAGGAATGAGTATGTTGAGACGCGTTTTGATCCTGTCAGCCTGCCTTTGGCTATCGGCCTGCGGTGGCTTTGGTTTATTTGGTGGTGGGCGCGAGGATACTCCTGCGGCGGCACCAGTCGCGGACCTCTACCCCGGTGAGACGCCCGAAATGCGCGCATTGGTGAATGAATATGCCGCGCGCCACGACATTCCCGTCGCACTACTGCACCGCGTGATCCAGCGGGAGAGCGATTACCGTGCCAATGCCCGCAACGGGCCCTACTACGGGCTGATGCAGATTCTTCCAGAAACAGCGCGCGGCATGGGGTTTGAGGGGCAACCCAATGATCTGCTCGATGCACGGACGAACCTAGAATTCGCAGGCCGGTATCTGCGCGGGGCGTGGCTCGTCAGCGATGGGGATATTGACGCGGCAGTCATGTGGTACGCGCGTGGGTATTACTATGAGGCCCGTGATCGGTGCTTGCTGGTGGCGACGGGTTTGCGAACGCGCGAAGTGGCGCGGCACTGCCGCTAGGACACCGGGCGACGCTGTTTGGCCCGTGGGCCAAAGGCGCCCCGCCCGCCGTCCCGTTTAGCTGTGTTGCTCCAGATGGGTGCCGATTGACGCGCGAAGGGCCGCGTCGTCGATAGGACCGCGCACGGTGCCGACGTGCTGACCATCGCCATTCAGCAGCACCAATGTCACGTTTGAGACGCCATGGTTTTGCGCGAAAAGTCGACCGTCCAAGGTCGCGACATTCGCCACGAGGAAGTGGTAGCCGTCGTCATCATGGGGTCTGAGCGCACGGCGGGTCTGGCGTTGCAGATCGAGGCAAAGGGCACACTGCGGGTCGTGGACCTGCACGATCGAGGGCAGGCCGTCGCCAATTTTGGTCAGGTCGAATTCGCAGATTGAGGCTTCGACATAGGCGGTCCCGAAATAGCCTGCGACACCCACGACTGGAACCCCGATGGCCAGGCCGCGCATCAGACGTAAGGCGGCCCGGCGGTCGACCTGTGTCGGTGCCTGCGGGGCCGTTGCTGATCTGGACTTGCGTGATTTCTTCTTTTTGCGTGCCATTTCATCCCTCGCGCTGACGTTGTGGGAGTTTAGGGGCACGGCCCACTCGAGGCACAATCACAAAGACTTGAGGGACGCCTTACATCCGTTGGCAGAAGATCAGGCGGTTGTAGAACGGGTCCACAACGCTGACTTCGCGAAATCCGATCGACGTCTCGTTAATCCCCGGACCCAGCCGTTTGTGGCCCCGGTCAGAGATGTCTGCGTGAAACGCTTCAATATCCGGCACTTCGATCCGAAGCGCGGTGCCGGGGGCTGCATCGCCGTGATGTTCGGAGACGTGGAGCAGGCAGTCGCTGCGCTTGACCTCAAAGTAAAGCGGGGCTCCAGGACCAAAGCGGTGCTCGAACGTGATCTCGAAGCCGAGGTAGTCGACGTAGAACGCCCTCGCCTCGGCTTCGGAGAAACTGCGTAAGATTGGGATTGGCGGCTTCACCGCCGGCGGTCGCGGCGCGACGACATCGGCTGAAAGGCCACGCCGACATGCGCATCGCAATAGGGTTTGCCTTGCTGCACGGGCAGGCCGCAGAAATAGAAATCCTCGGTCGCTGGGTCGCCGATGGGCCATTTGCAAACCCGCTCGGTCAACTCCATCAGGCTGATGCGTTTGGCGTGCTTCTCAACCTCGTTGACCTTGGCGAGCGCCTCGGGGCTAATCTCATTGGCCGAGGGCTGCGGTGGCAGTGGCTGACCGGCAGGCGCGATGGGCTTGCGCAGGGGGGTGACGTTGTTGGGGCGCGGCGCAGGTGTTGGCGCAGGTTCGGCGGCCTTTGTCTCGGGCGCGGGTTTTGGCGCGGCTGCAGCCTTGGGCGCGGCTGCTTCTTTCGCGGCTGCGGGCTTGGACGGTGCAGAGGTGCCACCGCCACCGGAACGATTGGACAGGCCCAATCGATGGACCTTCCCGATTACGGCGTTGCGCGTCACTCCGCCCAATTCCTTGGCGATCTGACTGGCCGACTGGCCCTCGCCCCACATCTTCTTCAACAATTCGACACGTTCGTCTGTCCAGGACATGCATGCGTTCCGATACTTGGGGCGCGCGGGTGTCGCGCGGCGGATTGGGTTCAGCCCGCTCATATGGGGCGGCCTGACCAGAAAGGGAAGCCCTATACTATGCGACGGGTCGGTGGAGGCAAGGCGAAGGTGCAACAATGGGTGTGAGGTCTGTTTGTGCTGCGTCGGTCGTAGCTGCGTTTGGGATGAGTGGTGTAATGGCACAAACCTTGCCGCAGGACGTCGCGGAGGCTTTGGCAGCGGACGTACGGGTGCCTGCAGCGACGGCTGGCTATGTGACGGCGGAAACGCATGAGGCGGCTGTTGCGGGGCAGCGTGTCTATGGTGCCTTGGGTGAGGTCGAGTTGGGCGACGCGTGGCACATTGGGTCCCTGACCAAATCCATGACGGCGACCTTGGCCGCGCGCTTGGTGGAGCAAGGGTTGATCGAATGGGACAGCACGATAGGCGGTGTCCTGGGTGAGGCGGTTCCCGATATGGCGGAGGCATGGGTGGATATCACCTTGAGCCAGCTTTTGACCCACGCCTCGGGCATGGAGGAAAATCTTGGCCGAATGCGCACGCTTTGGCTCGGCGATGGGCCACGGTCTGACTATGTGCGCCAGATACTGTCGGGTGAACCGGTCGAAGCCCCCGGGGGCTTTCGCTATTCGAATGCCGGATATGTCGTGGCAGGTGCCATGCTGGAGGCGGTGGCACGCGAAAGCTGGGAAGATCTTCTAGTTCGGGAGGTATTTGCGCCTTTGAGCATCGAGGGCGCCGGGTTCGGAGCGCCGCAAGGGGAGGCTCTGCAGGGGCATAGCGTTGGGTTGTTTGTTGGTCTCCAGCCAGCAGGACAGGGGCGCGGGTCGGACAATATTCCGGCGATGGGTCCTGCCGGGCGGGTGCATCTGAGCGCAGAGGACATGTTGAGGTATCTGCGGGCGCATCTGGAACGGGATGACGGTTTTCTGTCTTTGGAGAGCTGGCTACGGTTGCACCAACCTGTCGGGCCTGAGACCTATGCGATGGGGTGGGGCGTGAATGCTGATGGTGCGCTTCAGCATTCCGGCTCCAACACGCTTTGGTACGCGGTGGCGGTGGTGGATCATTCAGCTGGCGAGGCTGCGTTCGTTGCGGTCAACACCGGTGATTTGGAAAACGTTCGGGAAATCGTAGATCAGGCGCTTAGCCAGCTTTTGACGGGGCCGCCCGATTGACGCTTTCGCGCCAGGCCAGAAGGGCCGCGCCCGCGATGATGATCCCGGCGCCGAACAGGGATAGTCCTGTGGGAACGACGCCAAAAATCGCCAAGTCGTAGAACGCTGCGAACACAAGCGTGAGATATGAAAAGGGCGTGACGAAGCTCGCGTCCGCACGCGCCATGGAATTGACGAAACAGGCCTGCGCTGCGGCCATGGCGAACCCCAGCGCGGCAAGACCGGCCCATTGTGCGGGCGTCGGTGTCTGCCAAACAGCGATCACGGCGAGGCTGGCAACTAGAAGCCCAAGTGTGTTGTTGAGGAGCAGGATTTGAACGGGGCGCTCGCGCCCGGAGAGGCGTTTGATGAAGGTCAGCTCCAGCCCTAAAGCCATCGCCGCGCCGAGGGCCAGAAGTGCGCCGAACTGCATAGCGCCTGCGCCGGGACGGATCAGGACCACCGCGCCGGTGAAGGCGATGGCGGCGGCCAACCAGCGCCATTTGCCGACCTTCTCCCCCAGCAAGGGAATAGCGAGGATCATGCCGAACACGGGGTTGAGGAAGCTGATGGCTGTGGCATCGGCGAGTGGGATTGCAGCGGCGGCAGCAAACATCAGAGTTACACCGACCACACCGCAGAGGGTTCGCCCGATGTGCAGGCCGATATGGGGGCGGATCAGCTTGGGGCGCGTCGCAGCTACGAAACTCGCGATAGCGATCCATGCGAAGAGGAACCGCCCAAAGGTGATTTGCAACGGATGCAGGGGCGGACCCAAGGCGTCCGTTCCTAGGGCTTTTGCAAGCAATGTCGTCGCCGCGATGAAGGCGGTGGCCGCCAACATGAATAGGATGGCGAGGCGGTTGGAAGCCTCAATCACCGATGCTGGCCTATGATATCCATGATCGCGGGGATCAGGCCGGGGTGAAGTGACAGCGTGGGATCGGAGTAGGTCGTAAGGTTCGCTGCGAGATTTCCGGGTTCAGCTTGCTTCAGGGTATGGGTCATCCCCTCAATCCGCCGCACGATAAGCCCGTCGCGAGCAGCGCCCAGGGCGTCTGCGTCGGCCTCGGCAACCTGAATGTCCTCGGTGCCGCATAGGATACCTACTGGCAGGTTCGTTTCCGCCAGAAGGGCGGCTGGATCTGTTTGCGCGAGTTCGCGCAGGTAGTCTTGCGTGGCTGGGTGAAAGAGAGCGGCAAGGCCGGGCGGCAGGGCGCTGATATCGGGAGCCTCTCCTACGGCAAGCTGTGTAAGGGCGAGCTCGACTGCAGGTAAATAGAAGGCGGTGCCCGGCTGGCGGGCCAGTTGTTCAAGAATGATGGGGCCCAATGGACGGCCCGGCGTCGCGATCAGAATCAGGCCGCAAATGTCCGGCAAATCGGCAGCGGCCAGCGCGAGGATGCCGCCTTCGGAATGGCCGATCAGCCAGACGCATTCGACCCCGGTTTCGTCCTGGAGCGTTTGGGTTAAGGCCGCGATGTCATCCCGGTAGTCCGCTAAGCTCACATCATTGGCGTCCCCCGCGCTGCCACCTAATCCGCGCTTGTCGTAACGAAGGGTCGCCACGCCCTCTGGCCAGAGGGCTTCAGCCAGCAAGCGGTATGCGTCGGTATTCAGACCGGCTGTATTATTGCCATTGCGATCGGTCGGACCCGAGCCCGGAAGGATCAGGGCCGCGTCCTGCACAAAACCACCTGCGGCCAAGGTTGCCGCGATCTGGCCCGCAGGGCCAACGATGTTCATTTCAACCTCCTGCGCCTCGATTGGCGCAGTTGCGAGGAAGGATTGCGCGCAAGATAGCGCAACTCCGAGGATCGCTCGGCTATACCCCAAGACAATGCCGCATGATGGCCTTTTGCGCGTGCAGCCGGTTCTCGGCCTCATCGAAGATAACCGAATGGGGGCCGTCCATGACCGCATCGGTGGCCTCTTCGTTCCTGTGTGCGGGCAGACAATGCATGAAAAGCGCGTCGGGGCTGGCCTTGGCCATCAACGCCTCGTTCACCTGATAGGGGCGCAGCTGGTTGTGGCGGCGCTCGCGCGCCGTTTGGCTGTCGTGCATCGATACCCATGTGTCCGTAACAACCAGATCGGCATTCGCGACGGCTTTGTCCGCGTCCCGCTCAATCTCGACCGTTACGCCTTTAGCGCGAGCCTCGTCCAAGAATAGGCGTTCGGGATCAAGCGTCTCAGGGCCAGCAAAGGTCAGGTCGAAGCCGAATTGCCCTGCCGCGTGGGCGAAGGAGGCAAAGACGTTGTTGCCGTCGCCGCACCAGACAACCTTTTTGCCTTTGATCGGGCCGCGGTGTTCTTCGAAGGTCATGACGTCGGCCATAATCTGGCAGGGATGGGTCCGGTTCGTCAGCCCGTTGATTACGGGAACGGAGGCATGTTCGGCCATCTCCAGCAGCACTTCTTCTTCAAACGTGCGGATCATGACCAGATCCACGTAGCGGCTGAGCACACGGGCGGTGTCGGCGATGGTTTCGCCATGACCAAGCTGCATCTCAGACCCGGAGAGCACCATGGTTTGTCCGCCCATCTGCCGCACGCCAAGGTCGAAGGAGACGCGAGTGCGGGTGGAGGGTTTTTCAAAAATCAGCGCAACCATATGGCCGGCCAGCGGTTGTTCGGCATCAGGCGTGCCCTTTGGCAAGCCGGCGCGGGCCGTCTTCATCTCGATGGCATGGTCGACCATGTGGCGCAGATCGCCCGGGTCGGTTTTGTTGATGTCGAGGAAATGGGTCATACGATGACGCTTTTTGCTGGCGGGGCGCACCGGGGGCCAGCCCCCGGACCCCCGGCATATTTCAGGAACAAAGAGGGGCGGCGCTATTCGGCGGCGGCGCGCCCCTCCAATGCAGTGGCGGCGGCGTGGAGGCGGGTAATGCCTTCGCTGATCTCGTCTTCAGTGATCGTCAGCGCGGGCAGGACGCGGACCACATTGTCACCCGCGGGTACGGTCAGTAGGTCGTTGTCGTAGCCTGCATTGACCACATCAAGGTTGGTGGCTTTACACTTCAGTCCAAGCATCAGGCCCGATCCGCGCACTTCCTCGAAGATGTCCGGATGGGCGGCGACGAGGCCTTCAAGTTTTTGGCGCAGAAATCCGGCTTTGCGGTTCACGCTGTAGAGAAAGCCATCTGAGGTGATCTCATCCATGACCGTTGCGCCCACGGCGCAGCCGAGAGGATTGCCGCCATAGGTGGAGCCGTGGGTGCCCGGTGTCATGCCTTGGGCCGCATCCTCGGTGGCGAGCAACGCGCCGAGGGGAAAGCCGCCGCCGATGCCCTTGGCGACCATCATGATGTCGGGCGAGATACCGGCCCACTCGTGGGCGAAGAGTTTGCCGGTCCGACCCATGCCGCATTGGATTTCGTCGAGGATGAGGAGGAGTCCGTACTCATCGCAAAGGTCCCGCAGCCCTTTGAGGCATTGGTCGGGGATGGGTTTGATGCCGCTTTCGCCCTGCACCGGCTCCACGATGATGGCGCCGACGTCAGAAGCGGCGGCAGCGTCCCGAAGGGCGTCGTGGTCACCGAAGGGGACTTGGCGGAAACCCGGGGCGAGCGGGCCGAAGCCTTTCACAAGCTTTTCCTGACCGGCGGCAGAGATCGCAGCGATGGAACGGCCGTGGAAGGCTCCCTCGACCGCAAGGATCGTGGTCCGCTCCGGATCACCCTTCGCATCCCAGTATTTGCGGGCCATTTTGAACGCGAGCTCCGCGCTCTCAGTACCGGAATTACAGAAGAACACCGTGTCGGCGAAGGTGTGCTCCACCAGCCGTTCCGCTAGCGCCTGCTGTTGCGGGACAGTGTAGAGATTGGAGGTGTGCCAGAGCTGATCGGCCTGGGCCTTGAGCGTCTCGACCACCTTTGGATGGCCGTGGCCCAACGCCATCACGGCAATGCCGCTGGCAAAATCCAGAAAACGTCGGCCATCCGCCTCAACAAGCCAGGAGCCTTCGCCTTTGACGAAGGAAAGGTTTGCACGGGAGTAGCTTGGCAGGACCGGCGAGATCATTAGATCGGTCTCCGTAAGGGTTGAAAAGAAGGGGCCGGTTTGCACCGGGGGTCGTCCCAAGTCAATTCAAGGATGCTGATGGGGTCAAGTCATCTCCATGATCAAACAGGTGGTGGAACCTGTGGCGTAAAGCTTGCCGGTTTCGGGATCACGGATCGTGCCTTCGGCGACACCAGTGGTGCGGCCTGCGTGGCTGACGATGCCTTCGGCCACGATCTCGGCGCCAATGGGGATCGAGCGGGTAATGTTCACCTTATACTCGAGCGTTGTGTACGCGGAGCCTCTGGGGACCTTGGTCATGACGGCGCAGGCCATGCAGCTATCCAGAAGCGTGCCGTACCAGCCGCCGTGGACCGTGCCGATGGGGTTCATTGTGAGGAACTCGGGCGTGCCGCGAAAAATGACGCGGCCGTCTTCGACGTGGTCGACGCGGTAGCCGAGCGTTTGGCTGATGGGCGGGGCGGCTAGGGTGCCGTTCAGGATGCCCTGCATGAAGTCGAGGCCGGACATGGACAGCATCTGCTCGCGGGTGGGCAGGCCCTCGATGGAAGTGGCGTAGTGATGCTGGGGCATGGGGTGCGGCCTTCTGTTCGTACAGTTGAGGGCAGGAGGCCATGGGTGCGGGCCGGGCGCAAGGTTGATCACGCGTGATACAGGTGGACTTTCGTGTGCTGTGTAAATGAAATCAATGGGTTAGGTCCTTGATATTTCTATGATTATAGAAATGTATTTTGCTCCTAATCCGTGGTAGGTTTCTCGCCGAGTTGGTCTGGCACAGCTTTGAGCGGAAGACCGGCGTCGTTGAAGAATTGGTGCCTTTCGCTCAGCCCGCCAGAAATTCCAAAACGTGGGCGGTCAGTTGCTCGGGCGCTTCCTCGGGGATTGCATGGCCACATGGGAGGGCGACGCCAGAGACGTTGTTCGCCTTCGCCTGCCACGTTGCCTTCACGTCGTATAGCTCGCCGACAACGCCTTGCTCTCCCCAGATGGCCAACAGCGGCGCATCGATGCGATTGTCCTGATCTTCACGGTCGTGCTCCAAATCAATGCTCGCCGCCGCGCGGTAATCTTCGCAGATCGCGTGGAGTGTTGCCGGATTCTTGTAGGTGCGGAGGTATTCGGCAATCACCTCCTCTTCGACAGACCCATCGATTTTCACCTGGCCTGAAATGTGTCGGCGCAGGAAATACTCCGGGTCCGAGGCGATCATTTTCTCTGGCAA
The DNA here is from genome assembly GCA_947500415.1 of uncultured Roseicyclus sp. Classification (GTDB taxonomy): domain Bacteria; phylum Pseudomonadota; class Alphaproteobacteria; order Rhodobacterales; family Rhodobacteraceae; genus Gymnodinialimonas. The sequence goes on along the minus strand of CANMRT010000003.1, from coordinate 174,066 downwards.
CCCATCTGGCTGGATCAGGAAAAACCACCAGAAATAGCGCGTCGCAAATTCCTTGTTGGTTTCAGCATACATCGTCGCGGTGGGGGCGATGTCGAGGACGACCAGACGTTCGACCGCATCCGGGAAATCGAGAGCAAGGCGATGCGCCACGCGGCCACCGCGGTCGTGGCCGACAACCGAAAACGTTTCACAACCAAGGTGTTCCATCAACGCGATTTGGTCGGCCGCCATCACTCGCTTGGAATAGGGCAGGTGAGAAGGGTCACTGTCAGGCTTGTCGCTGTCGCCATAGCCCCTGAGATCAGGCGCAATCACCCTGTAGCCTGCTGCTAAAAGACGCGGGGCAACCTTACGCCAAACCACATGGGTTTGCGGATGGCCGTGCAGGAGCAAAACCGATGGCCCGGACCCTTCACTGGCACAGTTAATGGTGAGGTCAGTTAATTGAATCCTTTGGACGTCAAAGCCCTCAAGAAATGCAGACGCGACCACCTAACGGCCATCCAAAACAGCGTCCGCAATGGCCGCGCCACATGTTTTGGTGTCGGCAGGTCCGCCAAGGTCGGGTGTGCGCAAAGCCTCCTCGGACAAAACCTGTTCGATGGCGGTGACAATCGACGCGGCGGCTTCAGGTGCGCCCAAATGCTGCAACATCATGGCTGCGGCCCAAATTTGCCCAATCGGATTGGCGACCCCTTTGCCAGCGATGTCCGGGGCGGAGCCGTGGACCGGTTCAAACAGGGAAGGGAATTTCCCTTCTGGATTGATGTTTCCGGAAGGGGCGATCCCGATTGTGCCGGTGCAAGCAGGGCCCAGGTCAGACAGGATGTCGCCAAACAAGTTGGACGCCACCACCACGTCGAACCAATCCGGGTGCAGGACGAATTGAGCCGTCAGAATATCGATGTGGTACTTGTCGACCTTGATGTCGGGGTACTGCGTTGCCATCTCAGCGACCCGCTCGTCCCAATAGGGCATGGTGATAGAGATGCCGTTGGACTTGGTGGCCGAGGTCAGGTGCTTGCCGCGCTTGGCCGCCAGCTCAAAAGCGTATTTCAGGATGCGGTCTACGCCGATACGGCTCATGACAGTTTCCTGAATGACGACCTCGCGATCCGTGCCTGGGAACATCTTGCCGCCAATCGAGGAATACTCGCCTTCGGTGTTCTCGCGCACAATCATCATGTCGATGTCGCCGGGTGCACGCCCCGCCAATGGTAGCGGAACGCCGGGCATGGCGCGGGCGGGACGCAGACTGACGTATTGGTCGAATTCACGACGGAACTGGATCAGAGATCCCCAAAGCGAAATGTGGTCTGGCACCACTTCGGGCCAACCGACCGCCCCAAAGAACAGGGCGTCGCTGCCGATAAGCTGGTCCTTCCAGTCATCGGGAAGCATTTGCCCGTGCTTTTCGTAGTAATCGGCGGAGGCGAAGTCGTGGTCGTCGAAATCAAACCCGAGATCGAAGCGCTTCGCCGCAGCTTCAAGAACGCGAACGCCTTCGGGCGTCGTCTCTTTCCCGATCCCGTCACCTGGGATGACGGCTATCTTCCAAGTGTTTTTTGGCATTAGGTTGTTTGTCCTCAAACTCGCGTCTTGGGGACAGTAGCGCTTGATGCCGAGCAACAAAAGCGCGGCGCGATTCCTGAGCGCGCCATGGCTTTCTTTGAATATCTGGCTGGAACAGCGCCTATTCGCCAATGCTATTCATGTGTAGGCCGCGTCGCATCAAATGGCGCGACCTCAATGCAGGCTATTGCCTCGATCAAGCCACCTCGGCCAAGGCCACCTTGGGTGTCACCCCGAGTGCCGCGCAGACGTCGCGCGTGAGTTCGGGTTTGTTGAGCGTGTAGAAATGCAGGTCTTCGACACCGCCCTCGATAAGGTCGGAGCAGAGTTCGGTGCAGATCGCTGTCGAGAGCAGCTCTTCGCGGTTGTCGCGGGTGGCTGTTTCGAATGCGTCATCGAGCCAACCGGGGACCACGGCACCGCAACGGGTGGCGAAGCGGCGGGTGTTGGCCCAATTCTCGATGGGCAAGATCCCGGGCAGGATCGGGGCGGTGATGCCAGCCGCAGCACATGCATCGCGGAACCGGAAGAAGGTGTCGGCCTCGAAGAAAAACTGCGTGATAGCGGAGGTCGCACCTGCGTCCACCTTGCGTTTGAGGTAGTCGACGCAGTCTTGCATCGACGCGGCTTCGGGGTGTGGATCGGGGTAGGCGCCGACGCGGATGTTGAATTTTCCGGTCTTGGTAAGGGCCTCGATCAGTTCAACGGACGATGCAAAACCATCTCTGTGGGGTGCAAAGGCGGCGTCGCCTTTTGGTGGATCACCACGCAGGGCGACGATCTGGGTGACACCGGCGGCGGCGTATTGATCGGCGATCTCAAGGGTTTCGGCCTTGGTCGCGTCCACGCAGGTCAGGTGGGCCGCGACGGGCACGCCGAAGTTGGCGTTAATCGTGGTGACGGCCTCATGGGTTAGCTTCCGCGTCGTGCCGCCCGCGCCATAGGTGACGGAAACGAATTCTGGCGCCAGCGGGGCCAGCGTGCCCAGCGTGTCCCACAGCCGAAACGAAGCCTCCAGCGATTTGGGAGGGAAGAATTCGAAAGAGACGCGGGGGGCAACGGGCATGGCGATTCTGACCCTTGATCTGTCGCATATGGATGTCGCATAGAGGTGAACAATCGACAAATTCATAACTCTCATCATGAATATGAGTTCCTTATGCATATCGAATTTCGCCACCTGCGCACGATCAAGGCCATCCACGAGGAAGGTGGTTTGGCGAAAGCGGCCGATAGTCTGCACATCACGCAGAGCGCGTTAAGCCATCAGATCAAAGGGTTGGAGGATCAAGCGGGGGTCGAGCTGTTCGTGCGCCGGTCCAAGCCGATGCGCCTTTCGTCGGCGGGGATGAAGATGCTGCGGTTGGCGGAGGAAGTGCTGCCGCGGGTGGCGGCGCTGGAGGAGGATTTCACAGGGTTGCGAGCAGGCAAATCGGGGCGTCTGCATATCGCGATCGAATGCCACGCGTGTTTTGACTGGTTGCTGCCGGTGTTGGAGGCGTTCCGCAAGACATGGGCCGACGTGGATGTGGATATCCGGCCCGGCCTGCAGTTTGAGGCGCTACCGGCGCTGATCCGGCAGGATGTGGATCTTGTGATCTCTTCCGACCCGGAGGATTTGGCGGGCGTCGATTTCACGCCGCTGTTTGACTACGAACCGGTGTTTGTTTGCGCGTCGGATCATCCGTTGGCCGCAAAGCCTTTTGTTGAGGCTGCCGATTTCGCCGACCAGACCTTGATTACCTACCCGGTAGATCGTGCGCGCCTTGATGTATTCAGCCAGTTGCTACACCCGGCAGGGGTGGAGCCGAAGGCGGTGCGGCAGGTGGAGTTGTCCGCAGTGATCCTTTTGCTGGTGGCATCGGGACGCGGTGTGGCTGTGTTGCCGGATTGGGTGGTGCGTGATGTGGGGGCGTCTCAGAGCATCGTTACGAAATCGCTGACAGAGGGCGGCGTGACGCGCAGGCTTTATGGGGCGAGCCGGGAGGAGGATACTGCCAAGCCGTTCATGTCCCATGTGTTGAAGCTGTGCCGGACGGAACCATTGAAATTGCAGAGGCGCGAATGACGCATCCGTTTCTGGATTTCGAGGGCCCGATTGGCTTTGCCCATCGCGGTGGCGCGCTGGAGGCCGAAGAGAATACGGCTGAGGCCTTTGCCTACGCCGTGGGTCTTGGGTTCACCCATATCGAAACGGATGTGCATCTAAGTCGCGATGGCGTGGTGGTCGTTCATCACGACGATACATTCGCCCGAATGTTTGGCGATCCGCGTTCAGTCGCCGAGATGGATTGGGCGGAGATTGCCAGCTTACGCACCTCGGGTGGGGCTGCGGTGCCGAGGCTGGATGAAGTGCTTGCGACGTTCCCAGAGGTGTATTTCAACATCGAATTGAAATGCCTTGAGGTGGCAGCGCCGCTGGCCGAGGTTTTGCGACGGGCAGATGCGCTGGAGCGGGTTTGCGTAGGGGCATTTGACCCAAAAAATACCGCGGCGATCCTTGGGATCATGGGGAACGGCCTGTGCTGGTCCCCGGCCCATGCCGGTGTGGCGCGATTGTGGGCGGCGGGCTGGGGCCTGCCTGTGGGGCGATTGCCGTTTGAGGTCGTGCAGGTGCCTGTGGCCTTCAACAGCATTCCGGTTGTGACGGGGCGTGTCGTTCGTGCGGCACAGAAACGTGGCGTAAAGGTACAGGTTTGGACGGTCGATGAACGGTCCGAGATGGAGCGCCTTCTGGATCTGGGCGTCGACGGGTTGATGAGCGACCGGCCAAGCGTGCTGAAGGCGGTGCTTGAGGCGAGGGGGCTCTGGCGCTGATGCGCTTGGCATTCCGGAACGCGGGCACTATACGCGCGCTCTGACCGAACATCGCGCGCACGTTCGCGCGCCACAGCCGAAAAGAGTGACTGGAATGCAGGGCTCAGCCAACCTCAACGTGATGATCAAGGCCGCACGCAAAGCGGCGCGGAGCCTTTTGAAGGATTTCCGCGAGGTGGAGCAATTGCAGGTCTCAACCAAAGGGCCAGGCGATTTCGTGAGCCGGGCTGACCGAGCGGCACAAGAGATCATCAAAGAAGAGCTGATGGAAGCGCGCCCGAATTACGGCTTTCTTGGCGAGGAAGAGGCCGAGATCGTCGGCAAGGACCCGACGCGGCGTTGGATCGTCGACCCGCTGGATGGCACCACGAACTTCCTGCATGCCATGCCACATTGGGGGATTTCGATTGCTTTGGAGCACAAGGGAGAGATCGTCTCGGCAGTGGTTTACGACGCGCCGAAGGACGAGATGTTTTTTGCCGAAAAGGGCGAAGGCGCTTGGCTGAACGACAGTCAGCGGGTACGGGTCTCGGCCCGCTCGAAACTGTCGGAAGCGGTGTTTGGCGCAGGTCTGCCGCCCGATGGGGGCAAATACCTGCCCGCCATGTTGCGCGACATGGGCAAACTGATGCCTATGTGTTCGGGGATGCGGCGCAATGGGGCGGCATCATTGGACCTGTGCTGGGTCGCGGCAGGGCGGTTCGAGGGATATTGGGAATATAATCTCAAGCCCTGGGACATCGCGGCAGGCATCCTGATCGCGCGTGAAGCAGGCGCATTCGTGGAGTCGATCCGCGATGATCAGCAGATGTTGGTCGACGGGCATCTGATTGCCGGGGCTGAACCGATTTTCGACCAGTTTGCGAAAGTAATTCGCGGGCGCGACTGAACGGGCCGCGCGGATTCCTGTAGGAATCCCTCAAGGAAAACTGCAGTTCTCCCCACGAAAAATGCGCGTTTTTCGGTTGGATCAGCGGGCGTAGCCGCGGTCGTAGATCACCTGCTGCGCGATGCCAGCCACCGCGAGGTAGATCGACGTCACCATCACCACAATCGTGAGAGCAGGATTGGGTGCGAAACCCGTCCAAGCCGCATAAGCAATGGCGGCTACCCAAAGGATTGCGAGTGGCAACGACAAGAAGCGCCAGCGCGCGGTGCGGACGGGGTGGACGAATTTCAGGTTTAGGAATTGCGCCGCCGACAGAGCCAGTACTAGCGCCAGGATCACCCACCATGGCGGCTCAATCACAAGCATGGCCAGAGCCACCATGTTCCAACAGCCCGGGAAACCACGGAAGCTTTTGTCGGCGGTCTTCATGCGGGTGTCCGCGAAGTAGAGCGAGGACGCAAAGGGGATCAGAAGTACCACCAGCCAACCGGACCAGCCGGGCATAAGGCCCGAGCCGTAAAGCGCATAGGCCGGGATCATGACATAGGTGAGGAAGTCGATGATGAGGTCTAATAGTGCGCCGTCGATGATTGGCGCGTTCTCGGTTACGTCGTAGCGGCGCGCCAAAGGTCCATCTACACCGTCTACAATGAAGGCTACGGTGAGCCAAATCGTCATCATCGCCCAGTCTTGCTGCGCGGCTTCAAGGAGGGCCAGCATCGCAAGCGAGGCGCCGATGGCTGTAAAGAGATGAACGGAATAAGCTCTGAAACGCATGGGCTGAGGGGATGCCCGGTAAATGGGCGAAGTGCAACAGTTGTGTGGTGAAAGGGGCTGGAAGAATGGTTTTAGCCCAACGGGTTCGAGGACTGCGTTACATTCGAGTGGCTGGACTTAAGTGCGCGCGTTTTGGCTTTGCTGAGCATGCGAGGCTCAATCTGTCCAAGCGGAGAGGTTTGCGATGAAACATCTTACGGCTGCCCCCGATCTGACGACTGAACGATTGGTTTTGCGGGGGCCTCAACAAAGTGACTTGCCGGAGTTTACGCGGTTCATGACCTCTGCCCCTTCGATGGTGGCTCAAGAAGAGACGGTGACGGCGGAACAGGCGTGGTTCGGGTTTTTGGCAAGCATCGGGCATTGGCATTGGCACGGTTTCGGTTTTTTCATGGTCGTGGAACAGGAGACCGGGCAGCCCGTTGGCCGCGTTGGGTTGATCAAGCATTCTGATTGGCCGGAGGTGGAACTGGCTTGGCATCTGTTCGAGGGCTCAGAGGGCAAGGGATATGCCACGGAAGCCGCCGTGGCGGTGAAGGCTTGGGCCCGCGCGGATCTGGGGTTGGAGCGGGTTCACAGCTACATCGACGTTGAGAATGTGAGGTCACAAGCTGTGGCGCGGCGGCTTGGTGCGGGGACGGACGGAACGCGCGCGTCCCATGAACCGGAAGCAGAGGTTTGGGTTCATCGGATGGATGTTTGATGCAGTGTGGCGTTAGGCCTTGGGGTGGGCGGCGTTGTAGACTTCCATCAATCGCGCAGTGTCGACAGCGGTATAGGCCTGTGTCGTGCTGAGTGAGGCGTGGCCGAGCAATTCCTGAATAGCGCGGAGGTCGCCGCCTGCGTTTAACAGATGCGTGGCGAAGGAATGGCGCATGGCGTGGGGCGTCGCGGAAGCTGGAAGGCCAAGCTGCATCCGGGTCTGTTCCATCACCTTGGCCACGGCGCGGGGGCCTAACGGTCCGCCACGGATTGCGCGGAAAAGCGGTGTTCCGGGCTCCAGCGAATGCGGGCAGAGGCGTGCGTATTTGGCGGCAGCTTCTTTGGCAGCGGGTAAGACCGGCACTTCCCGTTGTTTGCCGCCTTTACCGGTGATCCGCAGGACCGAGGGCAGGGGCAGAAGCTCTGCAGTGAGGCCAAGGGCCTCGGATATCCGCAGGCCACAGCCGTACAGGAGAGTCACGACTGCCATGTCGCGGGCTTGCACCCAATCGCGTTCGTCTTGGGCAGCGACGCCTGCGATCATGTCTTTTGCGCCGGTCTCGGACAGGGGGCGGGGGAGGCGGCGAGTGTGTTTGGGCGCGCGCATGGACAGGACGGCGGTGGCGTCGAAGCCGTCGCGTTCGGCCCACCATTTGTAGAAGGCTTTGACGGCGGAGAGCCTGCGAGCAAGGGAGCGCGCGCCAACGTCGCGGGCCCGTTGGCTGGCCATCCAGGCGCGCAGGTCACGGGTTTGGAGCCCGCGCAGTTCCGCAGGCCCCGGGGCGCCGCCAAGATGTGCGCCTTGGAAGGCGAGGAAATCCGTGACGTCTGCGCAGTAGGCCGTAAGGGTCGCTTCGGCCCGCCCGCGCACACCGCGCAGGTGGGTGAGCCATTGTTCCAGCAGATCGCGGACCGCCGGGCTTAACATAGGTTAATCCAGCCAGCCACGCATAAGGCGTTCAAATACACCCGCAAAGAAGGTCAACAGGTCCGTGCCTTGGGACGGGCGGAACTGGTGGGGGTCTTCTGCGCCCATGACCAGAAGGCCGGGCAGGCGTCCGTCACCCAGATCAAGGGTCAGGCACGCCTCGGAATGGATCCAACGACTGGCCTCGCCAAAGATGCGCTCGGATTGGCCACCAACTTGGCGCAGAGTTACTTGGCGGTGGGGCACTTCGCGCCCGCCGGTGACGTAATCCTTCGCGAAACCGGGCGCGACGACGGTCAATACGTCTTCCAGTTTCTGCACCTTCGGCGCCTCGGTCTCAGTCGCCTCAGCGCTTTCCAGCACAAGGCGCACGCGGTCGACGCGCAGGATACCTGCGACATCGGTGCCGAGCATAGTCAGGAATTCAGTGAATTCTTTGGCGTCCAGCAGGCGGGTAATCGAACGATGCACCTGATTGGTGCCTGCGAGATTTTCGTAGGCGGCGGCAATGACGGAGCGGTGTGTGTCTTCCAGCCGGTCGAGGCGGTTTTGCAGACGCTCCATGGCGATGCCACGCATGTCCACGATATTGCCGCCCATCTGACGGTCATTTGCGGCAATCAGTGCACGCATCAGGTCGCGGTCTTCCAGGATCAGTTCCGGGTCCGCGAGCGCACGATCGCGCCAATCTTCACTGGGAAAGAGCGGGGCTTCCGCCTCGGTGTTGCTCATCACTACTGCCTCAATCGTCTTTTTTGTTGAAGGCGGCATAGCATGAGCAAGGTTCGCCGGGCCAGATTTTTTCGTCCTGGCCCGAGAATTGGCATCTTGTGTGACCGTTATACGATGCTCTGCCCGGTCTTGGCCCAGTCGGCCATGAACGCATCGAGACCTTTGTCGGTCAGCACGTGGTTGGCCATGGCCTTGATCACATTGGGCGGCGCGGTTGCGACGTCTGCGCCGATCAACGCGGCCTCTTTCATGTGGTTGGCGGAGCGGATCGAGGCTGTGAGGATTTCTGTGGAGAAATCATAGTTATCGTAAATCTGGCGGATCTCAGCGATCAGATCCATGCCGTCGATGTTGAGATCGTCCAAGCGGCCGACGAAGGGTGAGATGAAGGTGGCACCCGCTTTGGCGGCCAGAAGCGCCTGATTAGCCGAGAAGCAGAGCGTCACGTTGACCATGCGGCCTTCGCCCGTCAGGACCTTGCAGGCCTGAAGCCCGGCCCATGTCAGCGGCACTTTGATGGTGATGTTGTCGGCGATTTTGGCGAGCTCGCGCCCCTCGGCGATCATGCCCTCGGCATCGAGTGCTACGGTTTCGGCGGACACGGGGCCCGGGACCATGGCGCAGATCTCAGCCGTCACTTCCTTGATGTCGCGGCCCGATTTCATGATCAGCGAGGGGTTGGTGGTGACGCCATCAACCATGCCCAATTCGTGCAGCTCACGGATGGCATCCACATCGGCGGTATCCACAAAGAATTTCATTGGAGAGGTTCCTTTCGGGGGCAGGGTGTGATGGTTTAGCGGTCTTCTAGCGCATGGGGCCACGGGCCGGAAGGCATGGACGAGCATTTCGACGAAGGTGATCTGGTGGGGGTTCTGACGGCAGAGCCCTTGGACCGTGTGCTCGATTATAAAGCCCCGGCGGGGGGCTGCTGGTTGGGCGCGTTTGTGGAGGTGCCTCTGGGGCCGCGCAAGGTTTTGGGTGTGGTCTGGGGCACGGGGCGCGGTGATTGGGATATCGCCAAGGTGCGGTCGGTCAACCGTGTGCTGGACGTGGCCCCGATGCGGGCCGAGATGCGCGCGTTTCTGGAAAAGGCGGGCGCTTACACGCTGACGCCCATGAGCATCATGTTGCGTCTGGCCACGCGCGCGCCCGGGCTGAGCGACCCGCCATCGATGCGCAAGGTCTATCGGTTGGGGCAGGGCACGCCCGACCGCGTCACGCCCGCACGGCAGAGGGTCATCGACACGCTGATGGAATATGGCGGGCTTGGCTTCACGCTGAAGGAATTGAGCGAGTTGGCCGGTGTAACGTCGTCGGTCGTGAAGGGGTTGGCGAAACAGGGTGTAGTTGAAGAAGCGGATACGCCGCGCGATGCGCCTTACCTGTCGCTCGATCCCGGATTGCCCGGCAAGGAACTGACCCAATATCAGGCTGCGGCGGCGGAGCAGTTGCGCGAAGGTTTGCGCGCGCGACGGTATGGGACGGTTTTGCTGAAGGGCGTGACCGGCTCTGGCAAAACGGAAGTTTATCTGGAGGCGGTGGCGGAATGCCTACGGCAAGGGCGGCAGGCGCTGGTTCTGTTGCCCGAGATTGCACTGACGAGCGAATTCCTGACGCGGGTGAAGGCGCGGTTCGGGGCGGAGCCTGCGGAATGGCACTCAGGCGTGACTATGACGGAACGCCGCCGCTGTTGGCGGATGGTGGGCCAAGGTGAGGCGCAGTTGGTCGTTGGCGCTCGGTCGGCGTTGTTCCTGCCGTACCGCGACCTTGGGTTGATCGTGGTCGATGAGGAACACGATACCTCTTACAAGCAAGATGAGGGGGCAAGTTATAACGCCCGTGACATGACCGTGCTGCGCGCCTCGCTGAATGACGCACAGGTGGTGCTGGCCTCGGCCACGCCGTCGTTGGAAAGCTGGTCGAACGCGGACGCCGGAAAATACACGCGGTTGGACCTGACCAGCCGGTTCGGGCCGCAAGACCTGCCGGATATGGCCGCAATCGACATGCGGGATGAGGATCTGCCGGGGTCTTCGTGGATATCGCCGACGCTGGCCTCCGCCGTGGGACAGCGGTTGCAGGATGGGGAACAATCATTGCTGTTCCTGAACCGTCGCGGTTTTGCGCCGGTGACGCTGTGCCGGGCGTGTGGCGAGATGGTGGGCTGTGATCATTGCGATGCGCGGATGGTGGAGCATCGGTTCCAAAAGCGCCTGATCTGCCACCAGTGTGGGGAAACGAAGCCTGTGCCCTTGGCATGTCCGTCCTGCGAGGTGGAGGGTAAGATGGCCGCCGTCGGGTCGGGGGTGGAGCGGATCGCCGACGAGGCAGCAGCGCTGTTCCCCGATGCGAAAACAGCGATTTTGTCGTCGGATCTGTTCGGATCGGCGCGGGCGTTGAAACAGCAGATCAAGGAATTGGCCCATGGCGACACGGACCTGATAATTGGAACGCAATTGGTCGCGAAGGGGCACAATTTTCCGCGCTTAACTTTGGTCGGCGTGGTGGATGCAGACCTTGGCCTGCAAGGTTCCGATCTGCGCGCGGCGGAGCGGACGTTTCAACTGATGCGACAGGTGGCGGGCCGCGCAGGGCGGGCAGAAAAGCCGGGGCAGGCATTGCTACAGACGTTCCAACCGGATCACCCGGTGATCCGCGCGATTTTGTCCGGGGATGAAGAGGGTTTCTGGCGGACCGAGGCGGCAGAACGTGAAGCGGCAGGGATGCCACCTTACGGGCGGTTGGCTGGGATCATCATTTCTTCCACCGAAGCCGCGGCGGCCTTCGATCTCGGTTCCCATCTGGCGCGCAATGACGGGCCGATCCGTGATGCCGGCGGGATTGTTTATGGTCCGGCACCTGCGCCGATTGCACGGGTACGCGGGCGGCACCGGGTGCGCCTGTTGGTAAAGGCGCCAAAAGGTGTGGCGTTACAACTGGCGATAAGCCGCTGGATTTCTGGCCTGAAGCTGCCTGGCCATCTGCGGTTGGCTGTTGATATTGATCCGCAGAACTTCTTCTGAAAACCGGTTCCCACGCGGGCGGCTGCGCGATAGAACCCTGCGAAACCGTTAACCCCGGACGAGCCGTGACATGACTGCCCCCATCCGCCCCCAACCCGGTATCCTCGACATCGCGCTCTATCAGGGCGGGGCTTCGAAGATCGAGGGCCACGAAAATCCGCTGAAGCTCAGCTCGAACGAGAACCCGTTTGGGGCCTCGCCCGCCGCGGTGGAAGCGATGGGGCGCGTCGCGGCGGAAGCGCATCGTTACCCTTCGACCGACCACGCCGACCTGCGCGCCGCGATTGGCGAGATCCATGGGCTCACGCCAGAACAGATCATTTGCGGGGCGGGCAGTGACGAGATCATCCACTTCCTGTGTCAGGCCTATGCGGGACCGGGGGATGAGGTGCTGTATACGCACCACGGATTTGGCATGTACCGGATCAGCGCGCTGGCGGCAGGTGCAGACCCTGTGGTCGCGCCTGAGGTGGAGCGGCACGTGGATGTGGAAGCGCTTGTCGAGGCGATTTCGCCAGCGACGCGATTGATTTTCATCGCGAACCCGGCGAACCCGACGGCCACAATGATCGCAACGGGTGACATCGCACGGCTGGCCGATGCCTTGCCCGAACAGTGCCTGCTGGTGTTAGACGGGGCTTATGCGGAGTTCGCAGAGGGCTATGACGGTGGCGCGGCCCTGGTGGCAGAACGCGAAAACGTCGTTATGACGCGCACCTTTTCAAAGGCTTACGGGCTGGGTGGGTTGCGCGTGGGTTGGGGGTATGGCCCGCAGCATGTGATCGACACGCTCAACCGCATTCGGGGTCCGTTTAACCTGTCAGTCCTTGCGCTGGCAGGGGCCGAGGCGGCGATGCGGGACGGCGAATGGGTCGAGGAGTGCATTGCCGTGAATGCGGTTGAGCGCGCGCGGCTGGTCGATGGCTTGCGGCAATTCGGGATCGCAAGTGATGAGAGTTTCGCAAATTTCGTGCTTGCGCGATTCGCTGATGAAGCCACTGCTGACGCGGCGGATGCATATCTGAAATTGCGGGGCATTATCGTGCGTGCGCCGAAGTCTTACGGGCTTCCGCATTGCCTGCGCATCACGGTCGGGCGGCCTGAAGACAACACGCGAGTGCTGAACGCGCTTGGCGCTTTCGCGCAAGGAATGACCCAGTGATTTACGAACGTGTTGCCCTGATCGGCCTAGGCCTGATTGCGGGCTCGATGGCCCATGCGATGCGCCGCGAAGGACTGGCGGGTGAGATCGTGGGCACTGCCCGTTCAGCTGAAACGAGGGCCATCGCAGCTGAGATTGCACTGTGTGACCGGTTCGTTGAAACGGCGGCTGAGGCTGTTGACGGTGCCGATTTGGTGGTGCTTGCCGTGCCGGTGGGCGCAATGGAGGCCGTCGCAAAAGAGATTGCACCGCATCTGGCAGAGGGCGCAACGGTTACCGATGTGGGCTCAGTCAAGCGGGACGTTGTCGCCAAGGTTGGCCCGCACCTGCCGGACCATGTACATTTCGTGCCGGGCCATCCGCTCGCGGGGACAGAGCATTCCGGGCCGCGTTCCGGCTTTGCTGAATTGTTCGACAACCGATACCTGATCCTGACGCCAGTGGAAGGCACGCCGCCGGAGGCGACTCTGCGGTTGAGAAGCCTGTGGGAAAGCTGTGGAGCGCTTGTTGAGGAAATGGACGCGGAGCGCCACGATCTTGTGCTTGCCGTGACCTCCCACACGCCGCACTTGATTGCATATACGATGGTCGGTGTGGCTGATGATCTTGGGCGCATTACAGATAGTGAAGTCATCAAATACTCCGCCGCTGGTTTCCGAGATTTCACTCGGATCGCGGCGAGCGACCCGACGATGTGGCGCGACGTATTCCTTTCCAACAAGGATGCAACGCTGGAGATCCTTGGCCGCTTCACGGAAGAGCTTTTCGCCCTACAGCGGGCCATTCGCACGGGCGATGGTGACCACTTGCACGATTATTTCACTCGGACACGTGGGATCAGACGCGGTATTATCGAAGCCGGACAAGACACTGACGCGCCCAATTTTGGGCGGGCTCCAGCGAAAAAGGGAGACAAGGATTGATGCTGCGCGCCCTGCTGCTTTCGATTGCCGTGACCGTGCCTTCCTTGTTATTGGCGCAAAATGCAGAGGTCGTGGTTGTCACCGGATCGGACTTGGCGCCGACGCAATCCCTGCGGCCCGACGCACGTCCTGGCGGCGGTACGCCCGTACCAACTGCAGGGTCTGGGGGTGCTGCGGGCGCGGCCATTGCGGCAGAGGTTCAGCCACAGCAACCGAACAGACCAAACCGTCCGGGCATTTTGGGCGGACTGTTTCGCCCGCGTCAGAATGGTGGCGGGCTTGGTGGGGCGGCGGCCAATGCTGCGCCCACAGTTGTCGGTGGAGCAGGATCTGGCCTGGCGGTTGCAAGCTCCATCCGGCCATCGTTGCGGCCTGACGGGTTGGAGGCAAGCGTACGGGCTTCGGCCACACGCAACACGCCAAGCAGCGTGACGAGACCGGGCCAGAGCAGCGGATCGCTGTGTGGTGTGGTTGGTCTGCAAGGGGACGTGATTGAGCCCGTGACAGGCCGGATCAGTGGCTGCGGGATTCCCAGCGCCGTTCGCCTGCGCGTCGTGCATGGAGTGCAACTGACCACACCCGCGACGATCAATTGTTCAACTGCGCAATCCATCAGTCAGTGGGTTCTGGATGCCGACGAGATCATCGGCAGCACGGGTGGCGGTATGGCGAACTTGCGGGTTCTGGCCTCCTACGCGTGCCGGACGCGGAATTCACAGAGGGGTGCGCGCTTGTCCGAGCACTCAACGGGAAATGCCATCGACATAGGCGGCATCGGCCTGCAAAACGGCAGCGAGTTGAGCGTGTTGAGCGATTGGCGCAGTGGCAATTCAGGGATCATGCGCGGGTTGCATGAGGCCGCCTGTGGGACCTTCGGCACTGTGCTTGGCCCGGAATCGGATCGCTTCCATCAGGACCACTTCCACTTCGATGTGGCGTCCTATCGGTCAGGGGCATACTGCCGCTAACGGATGCGCAGGCTTGGTGCCGGGCCAATCGGCAAAGGCCCGATGAATACCCGTCCGTTCGAGAAGCTGAGCGTGGCGTCAATGTTCTCTTCGCTGCCATTCATCCCCGCGAGCACCTGAAGCATTGCCTCGGCCGTGGGGCGGATACGGGCGGGCAGAAGGCCTGCATTCTCAGCCAGTTCCACCATCTCGCGCCAGTTCTCGGCGCGCACTGCAAGCTCTCCTTCCGGGATACCTCCGGCGGTAACGTTCAAAGTGCCCGTCGCGCGGAACAGCATGTCACCCCAACGGGCGGTGATGTCTTCGATCTCCAGTTCTGTCGGTTGCGGGCGGGCGACCTCCAATGCCGCCATGTCCCAAGGGCCGTCAAACCGCGCGCGGGTGTTGAAGTTAAACTGTTGGATGCGTTCGGGAAGAACGCCCACGGGATCAAGCCGTGTGCGGATGGCCTCCGGCGGCAGCAAATCGAAGGCGATCAGGCTTATCTGGTAGCGGCTTGTCTCGCCTTCCATCCGGTCGACGGTCAGGTCGGCTTCTTCCAGCGCAGTTGACCAGCCAAGCGACGATGTGACTTCAAGCTCTGACAAAAAGCCTCGCACACTGTCGAGCGCGAAGTCAGCGGTCGGTTGTACATCCAGGTTGGCAAACATGGCACTGCTGGTCAGCGTCAGCCGTTCCTCAGGCGAGGCGATTGTCTGCGCTTCGGGGAAATAGGCGGCGAGGCGGTCGAGGCGGAAGACTGTTTGCTCGAGACGAAAGCGTGGGGTGGACCAGGCGAGGCCAGTCTCCGGATCGGCCAACTGGATGTCCGTGAACTCAGTCTCGAAATCCAGCGGGAAGCCTTCGACCGAGACATCCGCCACGTTCACGACCCAGCCTTCGACCTGTCGATCATCCAGCCACCGCGTGGCCGCCGTTTGCATCGTCATCGCCGCCACGGCCCAAGCGATGCCGCCAAGCACCGCGAGAATGACGATCAAGATCAAAAGCCGCTTCATGGCACTCCCCTTCGGCGCATCTATCCCCTATAGCGACGGGGCACGACAAGGACCATTCCATGACATATCCTCTTTGGGTTTTTGGCTACGGCTCGCTTCTGTGGAACCCAGGCTTTCCGGTGGCTGAAACCCGCATCGCGCGGTTGCATGGCTGGCACCGGTCCTTCTGCATGTCGTCGATCCACCATCGCGGGACGGAAGAGGATCCGGGTCTTGTTCTGGCGCTTGATGCTTTGGAAGGCGCGTTTTGCGACGGATTGGCCCTGCGCACGGAGCAGGGACACGAAGAGGCGACGATTGCCTACTTGCGCGAGCGTGAGTTGATCTCCTCGGCCTACGTTGAGACACGGCAGGAGATCGAATTTCGGGACGGCGCGCGGCAGGCCGACGTGCTGACCTATGTGATTAACCGTGACCATGTGCAGTACTGCCAGCACCCGCTGGCGGTACAGGCCCAGATCATCGCGGGCGCCACAGGCGGGCGCGGGCCGAACGACGAATACCTCTTCAACACCGCCGAACATCTGGCCGATTTGGGCATTGGCGATGCGGAATTGGACGATCTCGTCGCACAGGTTCGCGCGTTGAACGGGGCGACGTAAGGCTTTTGTTGGCGAAAGAGCCCGACTGCGTGTAAGGTCGCGCCAGAGACGACCAAAGAGCGATTAGAAAACGCCATGGCGAGCAGCAGAGAGGGCGCGGGAGCGCTCCGTTTTACACGACCCACGCAGCAGATTGTGCTGATGTTACTGATCCTTGCGTTGGTCATCGCAGGCGGCGTTTTGGTGTGGCCGCGCGTGCAACCGGTGTTCCTGTCGGCGCCGTTCCTGAACGGGACAATCGGCGTTGTGTTCATCGTCGGCGTCTTCGCGACGTTCTTCCAGGTGATCCAGCTATTCTCGTCCGTTGCATGGATTGAGCAATTGGCCGGTGGCGGTGAAGCCAATGCCGAAGAAAAGCCGCCGCGTTTGTTGGCGGCAATGACCGGTGTGGCCCGGATGCGCGGCGGACGGATGCAGGTGACGCCCGCCTCGGCCAAGTCAGTTTTGGATTCCGTCGGCGCGAGAATGGAAGAAAGCCGCGACATCACGCGGTATATCGCCAACCTTCTGATTTTCCTGGGCCTTTTGGGCACATTCTTTGGTCTTGCCACCACGGTTCCAGCGGTAGTTGAAACCATCCGGTCACTACAACCCACCGAGGGCGAAGAGGGGCTGGCCGTATTTGGTCGCTTGATGGACGGCCTCGACGACCAATTGGGCGGCATGGGCACGGCATTCGCTTCGTCGCTTCTGGGTCTTGCGGGCTCGCTGATCGTCGGCTTGCTAGAGCTCTATGCAGGCCACGGACAGAACCGGTTCTACCGCGAACTGGAAGAGTGGCTGGCCTCGATCACGCGCGTCTCTTTCTCGTCCGGTGACGGGGATGGGGCCATCGACAAGGCGGCGATTGCCACGGTTCTCGACCACATGGTTGACCAGATGGACACGCTGCAATCGCTGTTCGCACAGTCGGAAACGCGCCGTGCGGCTACTGAACAACGCCTGTTGAACCTGTCGCAATCGGTCGAAGGACTGACCGAAAAATTGGGACCGGGGCAGGTTGCCGTCACCGAACGGCTGGCAACTGCGCAAGACCGCTTGGCGGCGGCACTGGATGGGTTGGCCGCCGAAAACGGGCTGGACGACGAAAGCCGCAACCGCTTGCGGTCCATCGACGTGCAATTGTTCAAGCTGGCCGAAGAAATGTCGGCGACCCGTGATGCCGAAGTTGCAGGCTTACGCGGGGACATGGCGCAATTGACCGAGGCGCTTCAGGCGCTGACGCAAGCCGCCCGCGCCCCGGCTGAAGCCCGCGCCCGTCGTCAGGCTGAGGGCGAGTAGCCATGGCCTTTCACCGCGGCGCACGCCAAGGCATGTCAGGCACCATCTGGCCCGGTTTTGTCGACGCGATCACTGCGCTTTTGATGGTGATGATCTTCGTCCTATCGATCTTCATGGTCATGCAATTTGTCCTGTCCGAAGAAATCAGCACGCAGGATGATGAGCTGAATTCCCTGACCGCGCAGGTGAACCAATTGGCCGAAGCCCTTGGCCTTGAAGAGGCGCGTGCGGGTGATCTGGAAAACCGGGTGGCGACGCTAACAGGTTCTCTTTCGGCTGCGGAAGAACAGGCCGCAATTCAGGAGACCTTAATCGCATCTCTGACAGCCGAAAGTGAGGAGCGCTCGGCGCGGATCGTGGCGTTTGAAGAGCAAGTCGCGGGACTTTTGGCGCAGAATAGCGAATTGTCAGCTGGCTTGGCAGAGACCGAAAGTGATCTGGCTGAGGCGATGTCGGAGGCCGAAGCGCTCGATCTGGCGCTGGCCACCGCAAGGTCCGAGATTGACGCCACAGCTGAGGCCGCAAGGCTTGCAGCGGCACGGCGAGAGGCGTTGGAAGCCCTGATTGCAGATATGGAAGCGCAAGCGGAGGAACGTGACGACTCGCTCAGCGATGCGTTGCGCGCACTTGCGGCAGCTGAGACTCGCAACGCGCAATTGGCGGGCGCCTTGTTGGTGAGGGACAGCACCCTTTCCGATGCTTTGGCGGCATTGGCTTCCGGTGATGAGCGGGCCGAGGATTTACTCGCTGAATTGCAAGGCGTTCAGGCAGAGTTGTCTGAGGAGGAGGCTGCGCGGTTGGCTGAAGCTGCAGCCGCGCAAGCGCTGCGGGAGCGGTTGGGCGAAGTTGAGACGGCACTGTCCGAGGAAGAAGCCGCTCGGTTAGTCGAGGCTGCGGCTGCGGCGGCTTTGCAGGCGCAGCTTGAAGGTGTGACGGCGGCACTAACCGAGGAAGAGGCTGCACGGTTGGCAGAAGCTGCAGCGGCCGAGGCCTTGCGCCAGCGGTTGGAAAACGCCGATGCGGAACTGACTGCGATGTCCCTGGCGTTGGAAGAACAGCGGCAGCGTGCGGAAGAAACGCTGACCTTGCTGGCGGCTGCTGATGCCGCGCGTGATGATTTGGCGACCCGTTTGGCGGGCGCTTTGGCCCGTGCAAATGAAGGGCAGGGCGAGGCTGCGACCTTGGCCGATGCGCTGTCGGCAGTGGAGCTGGAACTGGGCCGCGCACAGGCCGCACTGGGTGCGCAGACCGAGGATATGACTGCGTTAGAGCGGCAGTTGGCGCTGGCCCTGTCGCGGATGGAAAGCGCTGAGGCGAGTGCGGCTGCGCGCTTGGCCCAGTTGGAGGCACAGATTGCGGCGGCGGAGGCGGAAGCGAGTGCGGCGACGGCGGCCGTGGCGGAAAGCTCAGGCGAATTGACCGCGTTGGAGGCGCAACTGGCACAGGCGCTTGCCGCACGGCAATCGACGGATGCAGCGCTTGCCGAGGCATTGAGCGAAGCCGAAACACGTGAAACCCTTCTGGCACAGGCCAACCGGGAGTTGGAGGTGGCCGAAAGTGCCTCTGCCGAGAGCGCGCGGCAGGTGGCCTTACTGAACGAACAGGTGGCCGCATTGCGCGCGCAATTGGGTTCGCTGGAGGCGTTGTTGAACGTATCTGATGCACGGGATGAAGAGGCGCAGGTGCAGATTAGCGCGCTTGGCTCGCGGTTGAATACGGCCCTGGCACAGCTCGCGGCGGAAGAGCGCGCGAATGCGGCGCTTGAGGCGGCAGAGGCGGAGCGGCTGGCGGCTGAAGCGCAGGAACTAGAGCGCTATCGCTCTGAATTCTTTGGACGTTTGCGGCAATTGCTTGAAGGCCGCGAGGGCATTCGGATCGAAGGGGACCGCTTTGTTTTCTCGTCCGAGGTGTTGTTCGAAGTGGGTTCTGCTGACCTGGCGAACGAAGGCCTGTCGCAGATCGAGCGGGTGGCGGACCTGTTGCTGGAGGTTGCGGATGAGATCCCGTCGGAAATTGACTGGATCATCCGGGTGGATGGGCACACGGACGATCAGCAGCTGCGCGAAGGGGCGGAGTTTGCCAACAACTGGGAATTGAGCCAGGCGCGGGCGCTGTCGGTGGTTTTGTATATGTCCGAAGAGCTTGGCATTCCGCCTTCGCGGTTGGCGGCGACGGGATTTGGGGAGCATCGGCCGATTGCCTCGAACGGGACGGCTGAGGGGCAGGCGGCGAACCGGCGGATTGAGCTGAAACTGACGGAGCGATGAGGTTTGTAAATCGCTCCTCAGGCCAAAGGGCCTTCCTCGCAGATTACGTGACGGGGATGGAAATTTCCAATGTATCAAGGGCTTGGCCGTCGCGGATCAAGGTGACAGTGCCAGTATAGAGACCTGGATCGAGCGGCGCACGGATGCGGCGGCCTGAAGCGCGGAAGAGCTGAGCCTGGGTGCGGTCGAGGTCTACCGATTGTGTGTGCCATTCGGTTCCATCGGGGGCGGCAATGGTGAGGGTCGCCATGTCGCCATCGCGGGCACCGTAGAAAAATCCCCATAAAACAAGGGCATCCCCGTCGGAGGGAAGGGTTTCAGCGTCGGCTGTTCCTGCCCGGATGTCGGCGAAGTCGGGCACGGCTGAAGCGAAGCCAGCGCTGAGAATGCCGCCTGCGGGCAAGGTGATGTCGTCGATCCAAAGGGACGGCCCGTCTATGGCGCAAGTATCGGTCTGGGCTGGGTCGAACGGGTCGACGTGGGCGCCGTTTTCGCGGACCGACAGGTGCAGGTGAGGGAATTCTGTTCGACCTGAAAATCCAATGGTGCCAATGGGTTGGCGGGCGTTGACTGTATCACCGCTCACCACGGAAACGGAGCCCTGAGCGAGGTGGCAGTACTGGGTTTGCCAGCCGTTTCCGTGGTCCAAGACAACGCCATTTCCGCAATCCTGACCCTCGGGGAAGCCGCCGATCCCGGTGTCGGGGACGCTATTTCGGACGCCAAGGACTGTGCCGGGGGCTGCGGCGAGGACGGGGACGTTTTGGGCCAATGCTTCAAGGTCCGGCAGACGGATATCGGTGCCTTGGTGTTCATCGTAAGTCTGTGGCCCGCAACGAAAATCTCGCGCTTCGGGGCCGTGATCGCGATCCATGGCCTGTTGAATCATACAGGTTTCGCCAAGCGCGCAATCGACGGGAAAATGCAGCTGCAACGGGTCGTCAGCGCGGGCGGATGTCGCGAAAAACAGAAGAGTGGTGGCGAGAAGGAGTCCGTTCACGTGAACGGAGAAGCGTTCATCTGAGCAGATTTTTTCGAAAAAATGCGTCCAACTGAGCAGACTTTTGTCAATCACTGACGGAGCCCATGAAAAGGGGCCGACAACTTGCGTCGTCGGCCCCAATGGCTCTGGTCCGTATCGGGTCAATCGGCCGTCAGAAGCGGTGGCTTCTTCTTGGACGAAAGGCGGGGGCTGCCCGGCTCTTCGATGCGCAAGTCGATCTCACCATCTTTGACGCCGACCTTCACATTGCCACCTTTGGCGAGTTTGCCGAAGAGAAGCTCTTCCGCGAGCGGCTTCTTGATATGCTCCTGGATCACACGACCGAGCGGACGCGCGCCCATGCGGTCGTCGTAGCCCTTGTCGGCCAGCCATTCTGCGGCGGGCTTGGTGAGCTCGATCGTGACGTTGCGGTCCATGAGTTGCGCTTCAAGCTGAAGCACGAACTTCTCGACCACCTGCAGGATCACATCCTTGGGCAGGGCCCCGAAGGAGATGACGGAGTCCAGACGGTTGCGGAACTCTGGCGTGAACGTCCGCTCAATCGCGGCGGTGTCTTCGCCCTCGCGCCGGTCACGACCGAAGCCGATGGCCGCCTTGGACATCTCAGCCGCGCCCGCGTTCGAGGTCATGATGAGGACAACGTTGCGGAAATCGACCGAGCGACCGTTGTGGTCCGTGAGTGTGCCGTGATCCATGACCTGGAGCAGGATGTTGAAGACATCCGGGTGCGCTTTTTCGATCTCGTCCAGTAGCAACACGCAATGCGGATGCTGGTCGATGCCGTCGGTCAGAAGACCACCTTGATCGAACCCTACATAACCCGGGGGGGCGCCGATCAGACGCGATACGGCGTGTTTCTCCATATACTCCGACATGTCGAAACGGATCAGTTCCACACCCAGAGTGTCGGCCAATTGCTTGGCGACCTCGGTCTTACCCACACCGGTCGGACCGGCGAAGAGGTAGTTGCCGATGGGCTTTTCAGGCTCCCTCAGACCGGCACGGGCGAGCTTGATCGAGGATGAAAGCGCCTCAATCGCCTTGTCCTGCCCGAAGACAACCCGCTTGAGCGAGACTTCGAGATCTTTGAGGACAATGGCATCGTCCTTGGAGACGTTTTTCGGCGGGATGCGGGCGATTTTGGCGACCACATCTTCCACTTCCTTGGTGCCGATGGTCTTGCGACGCTTGGATTCGACAACGAGATGCTGGGCGGCACCGGCTTCATCGATCACATCGATGGCCGAGTCAGGCAGTTTGCGGTCGTTGATGTAGCGGGATGCCAGTTCCACGGAGGTCTTGATCGCGTCGGCGGTGTATTTGACGCCGTGGTGATCTTCGAAATAGGGCTTGAGACCCTTGAGGATCTTGACCGCGTCATCAACCGAAGGCTCTTCCACGTCGATCTTCTGGAAGCGCCGCGACAGGGCGCGGTCCTTCTCGAAGTGTTGGCGGAATTCCTTGTAGGTGGTGGATCCCATGCAGCGCAGGCCGCCGCCTTGCAGCGCGGGCTTTAGGAGGTTGGAGGCGTCCATCGCGCCGCCGGAAGTGGCCCCGGCACCGATGACAGTGTGGATTTCGTCAATGAAGAGGACCGCATCCGGGTGGTCTTCGAGTTCCTTAACCACAGCCTTCAGACGTTCTTCAAAATCGCCGCGATAGCGGGTGCCTGCGAGAAGCGCGCCCATGTCGAGCGAGAAGATCGTGGCGCCCAAAAGCACTTCCGGTGTCTGGCCTTCGACGATTTTCTTGGCGAGACCTTCGGCGATGGCTGTTTTGCCTACGCCGGGATCGCCCACCAGAAGTGGGTTGTTCTTGCGGCGGCGGCAAAGCACCTGGATGCAACGCTCAACCTCATGGGAGCGACCGATGAGGGGGTCGACATCGCCCTTCGTGGCCTTGGCGTTGAGGTCCACGCAGTATTTGGCGAGGGCGGATTCCTTGGCTTCGCCTTCCGCTTCGCCGCCTTGCACGGCCTGGGCTTCGTTTTCTTCGTCTTCCGCGCCCGAAACGGACCGCTCTTCCCCATAGGAGGGGTCTTTGGCGACGCCGTGGGCGATGAAGTTCACCGCATCGTAGCGCGTCATATCCTGTTCTTGCAGGAAGTAGGCGGCGTTGGATTCGCGTTCGGCGAAGATCGCGACCAGAACATTGGCCCCGGTCACTTCGGTGCGTCCGGAGGATTGCACGTGGATCGCGGCGCGTTGGATCACGCGCTGGAAGGCAGCTGTTGGCACAGCCTCGGACCCTTCAACGTCGGTCTCAAGCGTGGACAGATCATCGTCGATGAACCGCACAAGCGTTTCGCGGAGAATTTCGATATCGACCGAGCAGGCCTTCATGACCTTTTGCGCGTCGGGTTCGTCGATCAGGGCAAGCAGCAGATGTTCCAGCGTCGCAAGCTCATGCCGGCGGGCATTCGCATTCGCCAGGGCTGCGTGAATGGCCTGTTCCAGTGTGGTCGAAAAAGATGGCACGTCGCGTGCTCCTTTCGCATCGTGTCGAGGGGGCGCAAGCCACCGCTCGATCGTGGCCTCATAAGATTAAGTTTTGCTTTCCGCGCGGCGGTTTCAAGGAAAAACAGTTCAAAGCCGCGTGTTCTTTTTGCGGGCCGTGCCCATTTCCCTACAAAATCTAGGGTTTTTGGCGGTCGTTGCCAGTTTTTCAGGCGATCTGGACGCGGGTCAGGTTTAGAAATTGTCCTTGCGGCGTCGGATTTCGGCGAAAACCGCAGCCGCAGGCGCGCCGGGAAGGCCGACATTTGCGGAAACCACAGGGTCATCTGCGCGCAGGAAGGGGTTGGTGGCCAATTCCTCGGCCAGGGTGGAGGGAACGGTGGGTTGGTCCGCTTCACGGGCCGCGGCCACCGATTGGATACGGGATATAAGGGCGGGATTGTCGGGTTCAATGGTGTGGGCGAACCGCGCGTTGGAGGTGGTGTATTCGTGGCCGGAGTAGATCACAGTCTCCGGCGGGAGGGCCGCGAGTTTGCTGAGGCTGGCCCACATCTGGTCTGGCGTGCCCTCAAACAGGCGTCCGCAGCCGAGCGCCATAAGGCTGTCGGCGGTGAAAGCGGCGTTGGCGCCGGGGACGATGAAGGCGAGGTGGTTGTCGCAATGGCCGGAGACGTCGAGGATTTCGACGGTGTGGTTTCCGATGGTGAAGGTGTCGCCTTCGGCCAATGACACATCGAGTGCGGGCAAGCGGGCGGCATCGGCGCCGCAACCGTAGACCTTGCCGCCCTTGGCCGCTTTGAGGGCATCGACGCCTTGGACGTGGTCCCAGTGGTGGTGGGTGATGAGGATATGGCCAAGCGTCCAGCCACGGGCGTCGAGCTCGGCTACGATGGGCGCGTGGTCGGGGACGTCGATGCAGGCGGTTTCACCACTGGCGGGGTCATGCAAAAGGAAGGCGTAGTTGTCCGACAGGCACGGGATGGTGACGATCTGCGGCTCGGACATGGTAATCCCCCTTGGGCAAGTTATCTTGAGGAGTAAGCCTGCGCCAACGTGCGCTGGGGTTCAAACGGAAAACGTGTATGCATCTCGACGTTCTCGACCTGCGGCAATTCTATTATCGCACCCAGCTTGGGCGGACCGCGCAGAAGGCGGTGCGTGAGCGGATGCTGAAGATGTGGCCCGACGCAAAGGGGCAGACGGTGGTAGGCTTTGGCTTCGCGCTGCCATTGTTGCGTCCCTATATGGCTGACGCGCGGCGAGTGATCGCGCTGATGCCGGGGGAGCAGGGGGTGATGCCCTGGCCTGCGGGTTTGGACAACGTCGCGGCGCTGTGTCGGGAGAGCCTGTGGCCGGTGCAATCGGAAAGTGCCGACAAGCTGGTGTGTTTGCATGGGGTGGAGACCTCCGAGCATCCGGCGGCGGTATTGGACGAATGCCAGCGCGTGTTGGCCCCGGGCGGGCGAGCGTTGTTCATTGTGCCGAACCGGTCGGGCATGTGGGCGCGGCGCGATGGGACGCCGTTTGGCTTTGGGCGGCCCTATTCACTGGGTCAATTGGAGGCGCAGTTGAAGCGACATGATTTCGTGCCAGAACGCCATGCGGCCGCGTTGTTCTCGCCGCCATCGCATAAGAGGTTCTGGCTGAAATCGGCGGATATGCTGGAAAAGATCGGCGGCAAGCTCAGCCGGAGCCGGGCGGGCGGCGTGATCTTGTTGGAGGCCTCCAAACGGGTGCCCGCGCGACCACGTCCGGGATTGGCGGAGCGGGTGAAGCGGCCTTTGCGTGTGCTGGAAGGCGCGCCGCAGCCTGCGGGTGTGTCGGGGCGGGACGTGTCGCGTTGATCTGTGTTCCGTACTTCGGTGGGGCAGGTCATACGGCCCTATTGGCCCCTGCGATTGCCGATGGCGCGGGTCGCGGCCTAGTGATTAAACGGTCCTAGGCCGGTGCAGACCGATAGACCGCGCCCGACGATTGGCCTGCCATAGGCTTTCGATCAATCGCCGCTGTTTCTAGGGGGCGGACGTCCCCCGCCAAAGTCGCTTGAGACCGTGCCGAGGAAGCAGCGCGGGAAGAACGGGAAGGTGTCGGTGGCGAAGTAAACGTAGCGGCCGTCCAGCATGCCTCCGTTGCATTCATCCAAGGTGCCGGACCCTTCGATAAATTCGTAATCCTGAACGTAAGTCCCGTCATGGACACCGCCCGGACCGGACGCACGCTCGCCCGGGCGCAGTTGCCACGAGGATTGCGCCTGATCGCCCACATAATGAATTTCAAACCCATCGGCAGCGTAACCGAATAGCGTGCCATTCAGTGCACTGACAACTGCCGACGGGACGCCGTGGTAATGATACATGCCGCTTCCATCCACGTGGGCGTTCTGCGCATCCATGACGAGGCCGCTCAAGCCCTCGACGTTCCAGCCAGAGGAGCGGTCGCGCGAATAGCCACGCTCAGTGGTGGGATCGTAAAACTCCGCCGTTCCCGGGCGAAGCGGAATACCGGTCAATGTGATGCCTGATATGCGGACATTTTGGGTGATCTCACCGGTGCGCTCGGGCGTTGCATCCATGCAAAACGCGTGGTCCTGCACCTCAACCGATGCGCCTGCGCGCCAGGGTCCGGTTTCGTGGTCGGGTACGCCGTCAGACGTGATGCAGCGTTGGTCGCCTTCGACGGTGATCGCCACATGTGCGCTTGCCGCACCGCTGCTCAGAAGGGCCAGAGCAAGTGTTGTGCTGAGTGTCTTCATGATAGCCTCCGTTTTCTGGATATGAGTTGCACGGCCAAGGTCGGTATTTCCGTCGCGGAGGAGCGTGAAATTCGCGTCCAGACGCGGGATTTCGCGTAATTTGCAAGGAAGCATCATCATGGCCTTCAGCATCTAAACCGGCCAAGAATCGAGCCATTGTGCCGCACCGGGGGCACGGGCAAACCGCCGCAGCGCCGTAATGTGCGGGTAAGCCTTTGAAATAAGGCGTTATTCAACCTGAAGGGGGTTTCGCACACCCTGTTGCAGCATCCCGAACCCTCTGCTACACCCCGCCCGAATTCACAGGGGAGTGATGGCACCGCGCCGTCACGACAGGGATTGCCCGGGGACAGCGTCGCTGCCAACCGACCCGGGCACACGTCCAAATGGAGCGCGCCTTTCGGGCGCGACGTATACGAAAGGGGTCTTCGTGAGCGAACCAGCTTCGATCTCGACCGGCATTGCTGCGCGGTATGCGACCGCAATGTTTGAATTGGCGTCTGAGGAAAAGGCGCTCCCCGCGCTGGAATCCGACATTGATGCCCTCGACGCCGCATTGGCCGACAGCGCCGAATTGCGCGACCTGATCCATTCGCCAATCTACGGACGCGATGAAACCGCAGCCGCTATCGGTGGTGTGGCCGACAAGATGGGTCTGAACGCAATCACCGGAAACTCGCTGCGCCTGATGGCGTCCAAGCGCCGCCTCTTTGTGCTGCCCGCCCTTCTGGCCGAGCTGCGCGCGAAGATTGCGGACCACAAGGGTGAAGTGACGGCTGAAGTGGTTTCGGCCAAGGCCCTTACGAAAACGCAGATGGACAAGCTGACCAAGTCGCTGAAGGCGCAGGTGGGCAAGTCGATCAATCTGAAAGCGACCGTCGATGAGAACATCATTGGCGGTCTTGTTGTTAAAGTTGGCTCGAAGATGATCGACACGTCGATCCGCTCCAAGCTCAACGCACTCCAGAACACGATGAAAGAGGTCGGATAACATGGCGATCCAAGCAGCTGAGATTTCTCAGATCCTCAAGGAGCAGATCAAATCCTTTGGTCAGGACGCGCAGGTCGCTGAAGTCGGCCGGGTTCTGTCGGTGGGTGACGGTATTGCCCGCGTCTACGGCCTCGACAATGTTCAGGCCGGTGAGATGGTCGAATTCCCCGGCGGCATTCAGGGCATGGCCCTGAACCTGGAATCCGACAACGTGGGTGTCGTGATCTTCGGCACCGACCGCGAGATTAAAGAAGGCGACACCGTCAAGCGCACCAACTCCATCGTGGACGTGCCTGCGGGCATGGGCCTGTTGGGCCGTGTTGTGGACGGTCTGGGCAACCCGCTGGACGGCAAAGGGGCCGTTGAGGCGGAAGAGCGTCGCGTGGCCGATGTGAAAGCGCCCGGCATCATCCCGCGTAAATCGGTGCATGAGCCGATGGCGACGGGCCTGAAAGCCATCGACGCGATGATCCCAATTGGCCGCGGCCAGCGCGAGCTGATCATTGGCGACCGTCAGACCGGCAAGACTGCCGTGGCGCTCGACACGATGCTGAACCAGAAGACCTACAACGACGCCGCAACGGATGAGAGCCAGAAGCTCTACTGCATCTACGTGGCCGTGGGTCAGAAGCGGTCGACCGTGGCACAGCTGGTGAAGAAGCTGGAAGAGACCGGGGCGAGCGAATATTCGATCGTTGTGGCCGCAACCGCCTCCGACCCCGCGCCGATGCAGTTCCTGGCCCCCTACGCCGCGACCGCAATGGCCGAGTATTTTCGCGACAACGGCAAGCACGCGCTGATCATCTATGATGACCTGTCCAAGCAGGCCGTGTCCTATCGCCAGATGTCCTTGCTTCTGCGTCGCCCGCCCGGCCGCGAAGCCTATCCTGGTGACGTTTTCTACCTGCACTCGCGTCTGCTGGAGCGGTCTGCGAAGCTGAACGAAGACAATGGCGCAGGCTCCTTGACGGCTCTGCCCGTGATTGAAACGCAGGGTGGTGACGTTTCGGCGTTTATTCCGACCAACGTGATCTCGATCACCGATGGTCAGATCTTCCTTGAGACGGAATTGTTCTTCCAGGGTATTCGCCCTGCAGTGAACACCGGTCTGTCGGTGTCTCGTGTGGGCTCTGCCGCACAGACCAACGCGATGAAGTCGGTTGCTGGCCCCGTGAAGCTGGAGCTGGCGCAGTATCGTGAGATGGCCGCGTTCGCGCAGTTCGGCTCGGATCTTGATGCCTCGACCCAGCGCTTGCTGAACCGTGGTGCGCGTCTGACGGAGCTGATGAAGCAGCCGCAGTATTCGCCGCTGTCGAATGCCGAGATTGTCTGCGTGATCTTCGCGGGCACCAACGGCTACCTCGACGATCTGCCGGTTGGTGATGTGGGCCGGTTCGAGCAGGGTCTGCTGAGCTTCCTGCGCTCCAAGCACCAGGATCTGCTGGACTGGATCACTGCGGAAGATCCGAAGGTGAAGGGTGAGGCTGCGGACAAGATCAAAGCCGTGCTCGACGCTTTCGCGGCTGATTTCGCCTGATCCGACCTTGATTTGAGGGGAGTGGCATATGCCAAGCCTTAAGGACCTGAAAAACCGGATCGAGTCGGTCAAGTCGACCCGCAAGATCACCAAGGCGATGCAGATGGTCGCCGCTGCGAAACTGCGCCGGGCGCAGGATGCGGCGGAGGCCGCGCGTCCCTATGCTGACCGCATGAACGCTGTGATGGGCGGTCTGGCGCAGGCGGTTGGTGCGTCGGAAGGCGCGCCGAAACTGCTGGCCGGAACGGGTGAAGACAATGTGCACATGCTGGTGGTGATGACCGCCGAGCGCGGGTTGTGCGGTGGCTTCAACTCATCGATCGCCCGTCTGGCCCGGAGCCACGCGCAGAAGCTCTTGGCCGAAGGCAAGACCGTCAAGATCCTGACGGTTGGCAAGAAGGGCCGTGAGCAGCTGAAGCGTGACCTGTCGGCGCATATGGTCGGCCACGTTGATCTGGGTGACGTGAAGCGCATCGGCTATGCCAATGCCGCTGACATCGCATCGGACGTGTTGGGCCGTTTCGACGAAGGCGAATTCGATGTCGCCACGATCTTCTACAACCGCTTCGAGAGCGTGATCAGCCAGATCCCGACCGCGACGCAGGTGATCCCGGCCTCATTCGAGCCTACCGGTGAAGATGACGAAAGCGGCACGCTTTATGACTACGAACCCTCGGAAGAGGCGGTGTTGGAAGACCTTCTGCCACGTGGTATCGCCACGCAGATCTTCACTGCACTTCTGGAAAACGCTGCGTCCGAACAGGGCGCCCGGATGAGTGCGATGGACAACGCCACGCGCAACGCCGGCGAAATGATCGACAAGCTGACCATCGAGTTCAACCGCTCGCGTCAGGCCGTCATCACCAACGAGCTGATTGAAATTATTTCGGGCGCGGAAGCGCTCTAAGGAACCGGAGACCGAAAATGGCAAAAGCAGTCGGCAAAATCACGCAGGTCATCGGCGCTGTCGTTGACGTGCAGTTCGGGGATCACCTTCCCGCAATTCTGAACGCGCTTGAGACCGATAACAACGGTAAGCGTCTGGTTCTGGAAGTGGCGCAGCACCTTGGTGAAAACACCGTGCGCACCATCGCCATGGACGCCACCGAAGGCCTCGTGCGCGGTCAGGAAGTGACCGACACCGAAGGCCCCATCGTGATGCCCGTGGGCAACGGCACCCTGGGTCGGATCATGAACGTTGTTGGCGAGCCCATCGACGAGCGTGGCCCCATCGATGCGACCGAGACCCGCGCGATCCACCAGGACGCACCGGATTTCCAGGAGCAGTCCACAGAGTCCGAGATCCTCGTGACCGGTATCAAGGTTGTGGACCTTCTGGCGCCTTACGCGAAGGGCGGTAAGATTGGCCTCTTCGGCGGTGCTGGCGTGGGCAAGACGGTTCTTATTCAAGAACTCATCAACAACATCGCCAAAGTGCACTCTGGCTTCTCGGTGTTCGCGGGCGTGGGTGAGCGGACGCGTGAAGGCAACGACCTTTACTACGAATTCATCGAATCCGGCGTTATCAACATGGAAGACCTGACCCAGTCCAAAGTGGCGCTGGTTTACGGTCAGATGAACGAGCCTCCGGGTGCGCGTATGCGGGTGGCCCTGTCGGGTCTAACGCTGGCTGAGCAGTTCCGCGATCAGTCCGGTACTGACGTTCTGTTCTTCGTCGACAACATCTTCCGCTTCACGCAGGCCGGTTCGGAAGTGTCCGCCCTTCTGGGCCGTATTCCTTCGGCTGTGGGTTATCAGCCGACGCTGGCCACCGACATGGGCGCGATGCAGGAACGCATTACTTCGACCAAGCAGGGTTCGATCACCTCGGTGCAGGCGATCTACGTACCTGCGGACGACCTGACCGACCCCGCGCCGGCCACCTCGTTCGCCCACCTCGACGCCACGACCGTTCTGTCGCGCGCGATCTCGGAGCTGGGGATTTACCCTGCTGTGGACCCGCTCGACTCGACCTCGCGTCTGATGGACCCGGCCGTTGTGGGTGAAGAGCACTATGAGGTAGCCTTCGCCGTCCAGGGTATCCTTCAGCGCTACAAGTCGCTGCAGGACATCATCGCCATCCTCGGGATGGACGAACTGTCGGAAGAGGACAAGCTGACCGTGGCCCGCGCCCGGAAGATCCAGCGTTTCCTTTCGCAGCCGTTCGACGTGGCCGAAGTCTTCACCGGTTCGCCCGGTGTGCAGGTTCCGCTGGAAGACACGATCCGCTCGTTCAAGGCGGTTGTGGCCGGTGAATACGACCACCTGCCCGAAGCGGCCTTCTACATGGTCGGTGGCATCGACGACGTTGTCGCCAAGGCCGAGAAGATGGCAGCCGAGGCAGCCTGATCCAGGGGTGGGGCCGCAAAGCCCCGCCATCTGAAACTGAAAACCGGAGGCCATGATGGCAACCATGCAATTCGATCTTGTCAGCCCTGAGCGCCGCTTGGCGTCCATGGAAGTGTCCGAGGTTCAGATCCCCGGCGCCGATGGCGACCTGACCGCAATGCCCGACCACGCGCCGATGATCACCACATTGCGCCCCGGCGTGCTGAAGGTGTCCGGTGCAGATGGCGAGAAATCGTACTTCGTGACTGGTGGTTTTGCCGATGTCGCAGGCCCTTCGGCCACGATCCTGGCCGAACGCGCGATGCCCATCGAGGAAGTCACAGGCGAGCTGGTTGAAGAGCTGATCTCGGCCTCTGAGGCCAAGAAGGCTGATGCGAGCGACGCGGCGGCTGATGCGGCGGCGAAATACCACGCTGATCTGACAGCGACGCTGGACTCAATCGTCGGGCGCTGAACCGCGATCAAAGCATTTCTCAAGGCCCTCGGCGCATCGTCGGGGGCCTTTTTCATGAGCGGATCGTCAATTCGCGTGGCCCTGCCTTTCTTTTTCCTCAACATCGCCGCGGATTTCGGCTTAAAAGCCAATTAAGAGTTTAGTCGTCTGTGCCATGAAACGTTTTCAATCCAATTCCATAGCGATCGACCAGGGGTCGAATGTCATGTTTTCTGACTTCTCCAACAACGGCCCGATGTGGTCGGGGGAGGGGCCGCGGGAAACGGTGACGAAGGTGGAGTTTACGGAAACCTACCGTGAACCGCCGATGGTGCATGTCGCCATTTCGATGTGGGATACGGGCGGGGACACCAACCAACGCGCCGATCTGCGCGCCGAGAAGATCACGCGCAAAGGCTTCAATCTTGTATTCCGCACCTGGGGCGACAGCCGTGTCGCGCGTATCCGTGCGGATTGGATGTCGGTCGGGCAGATGCCTGATGACGACATCTGGGATGTGGACTGACCCATAATCCTCTTTTCTGACGCAACGTCATTTTGAACGATGTTCAAAAATGAACTACGTTCAATCTCGAATCACGTTCGGGAGGATTGGCGAGCATGACCAGCGACATATCGAATAACTGGATGAGAAAGGCGGGCCCGGCGGTTTTGGTTGGGTTGGTTTCCGGTGTGATTTCGGCCTTCGCGGTGGAGCCGGGGGCGCAAATCCTTGAAGAGATTAGCTTCTTGCAGGACTCGCTGGTCGGGCTGCTTTCGATCCTGGGACTGACCGCAGGGTTGGTATTTGGTCTGATGGGCGCGGTGTTCGGAATGGTGCGTCTTGGCCTGAAGCTCTTTGCGGCGGCGCTTTGGCTCTATGCCTCCATCATCGGCATGAGTGCGGCGTTCTATGTGTCGATCCTTACGTTCGACAATTCGCCGGATGGAACCGCGAGTTACGTCTTCCCCTATCTCGCCGCTAGCCCCGTGGGTGCACTTATCCTTGGCGGCGCCATTGTATCCGTCCGTCCCTATGCGCGGAAGCCGAACCTTTTGGCCTGCCTTGTTGCAGGGCCGACGCTCTGGGCGGTCGCTGTAGCAGGGGCGTTGTATGGCGCTGGGTCAGACGGCGCGTTGGACGTACCGTGGTTACTGCCGCTCTTCTGCGGATGGCAGGCGATCTTTCTAACAATCGTTACCCTGTGGCGGAGCGCTTAGCGCCCCCACATGCCCTTGGGGTAGAGCCCTTCGTAGATCGGCACGAGAGAGGCAGTGTCGAAGAGTGATGAGACCGAGGTGCCGTTCCAGATGTTCAGGATCGATTGCGCGAACATGGGTGCGGTGGGCACGACGCGTATGTTGGGGCAGTTGTTGACGGCTTCGGTGGCCTCAATCGTGTCGGTGATGACCAGCGATTTCATGACTGAATTCTCGACGCGCTCAACTGCTGGACCCGACATGACACCGTGCGTGATGTAGGAGTGAACCTCGGTCGCGCCCGCTTCAGTCAGGACTTCGGCGGCTTTGCAGAGCGTGCCGGCAGTGTCGACGATGTCATCCACAATCACGCATTTCTTGCCGGAGACATCGCCAATCACGGTCATGCCCGCGACTTCGCCGGCCTTCTCGCGCCGTTTGTCCACGATTGAGAGTGGCGCGCCGATCCGCGTCGCAAGTTCCCGCGCGCGGGCCACGCCGCCCACGTCGGGGGAGACGACCATGACGTCGGACATGTCGCCGCCAAACTGGTGGAGGATGTCGAGCGCGAAGATCGGGGACGCGTAAAGGTTATCGACGGGCATATCGAAGAAGCCCTGTATCTGGGCCGCGTGCAGGTCCATCGTCAGAACCCGTTCGATGCCACCGGATGCGATCATGTTGGCGACAAGCTTCGCCGTGATCGGCGTGCGCGCCTTGGTGCGGCGATCCTGACGGGCATAGCCGAAGTAGGGGATCACGGCGGTGATCCGCGCGGCGGAGGACCGGCGCAGCGCATCGGCCATCACCAAAAGCTCCATTAGGTTGTCGTTGGCAGGCTTCGATGTCGGCTGGATGATGAACATATCCTCGCCACGGACATTCTCGAACACCTCGACAAAAATTTCACCGTCGTTGAATCGCTCGACCCTGGCGTCGACAAGGCCCACTTGCATCCCCCGATGCATCGACATCCGTTTGCCGATGGCATCGGCCAAGCTCTTGTTTGCATTGCCGGAAATGAGTTTCGGGTCTTGTGCAGCCATTGATCTGTCCCCTCTGGCCGGGGTCTCGGCCCGTCCCCACGTGACCACCCCGTCTACAGTTGACACCCCCTAACACCCGCTCCACTTATCCGCCAAGCCAAAAGGGGGCGCATCATGGCACATATCGACTATTACCTCGCGACGATTTCACCTAACACCTACCTCGCCGGACTGCGGATGGAGGAGGTTGCGGCCAAACATGGCGCGACGATCACCTACAAGCCGTTGGATATCATGGGCCTGTTCGGCCGCACTGGTGGCATCCCGCCCGGCCAGCGCCATGAGAGTCGCCAAGCCTACCGTTTGCAGGAGTTGCGGCGGAATGCGGTCAAGGCGGGTTTGCCGATCAACCTGAAGCCCGCGTTTTGGCCCGCCAACCCTGCGCCCTCTTCCTATGCGCTGATCGCGGCGCAAAAGGCGGGCGGCGGTGATCTGGGGCAATTGACCTTCAGCCTGACGCGCCGCTGTTGGGCGGATGAGGAAAACATCGCCGAAGACGATGCGATCCGAGCCGCATTGGAGGAGGCGGGCTTTGACGCCGCACTTGCCGACAGCGGAATGCTCGCCGGGGCCGAGGAATACGCCCGCAATCTGGAAGATGCGGTCAATGGCGGCGTCTTTGGTGCACCCTTTTACGTTGTGGACGGGACCGAGCATTTCTGGGGTCAGGACCGGATCGAAGATCTGGATATGTTTCTGTCCGGCAAATTTTGAGTGTCAGGCACTGGGGGCAGGGGGCGGAGTCTGCCCTCATGCTCCATTGCACGTTGGCCCATGGCGGGGCCTGGGCCGGCATGGCGCGGCATCTGGGCGATCTTTTGTCGATGATTGCGCCGGACCTTTTGGCCCATGGCGAAGGTCCTGCACCCGACCGAACGCGAGACTTCCACAATCAGGCGACCGAGGCCGCAGCCACGCATCTTCCGGACAGGCCTTGCCATCTTATTGGCCACAGCTTCGGTGCAACCGTCGCGCTGCGTCTGGCCCTCGACCACCCCGAGCGTTTGCGCAGCCTGACCCTCATCGAGCCGGTGCTGTTCTGCGCTGCGGATGGCCCGGGCCGCGGCGCCCATGACGCCGCGTTTGCCCCACTGTCAGATGCGACAGCGATAAGCGATCCTGCCCAAGCGGCCCGCATCTTCCTTGATCTGTGGGGGACGGAGACTTTCGACGCGCTTCCATCCGCACAGCAGACCTACATCACCGACCGCATCTGGATCCCCGAAGCGACGGAGCCTGCCCTGGTCGAAGACTGCACTAACCTGCTGCCCCGTCTTTCCAATCTGCAGATCCCAACCCTGATCCTTGAAGGGTCCCAATCCCCGCCAGTCATCGCCGAGATCAACGCGCGCCTGGACCACGACCTGCCCGTGGCCCAACGCGCCACGATCCCTGACGCCTCCCACATGGCGCCGATTACCCATGCGCAGGCCACGGCCAACAAGATCCGCCGCTTTATCACCTCGCTCTGAAGCGCTTCTTCATCTTGGCTGATACAACTCCGGGCGAGCCTGCGGTCCTTCAGGACCGCGCGCGGGGACAGCGCCCCCCTTGCACCCTTTGGCCCTGTAGCGCATCTAAGACGGGCAACAACAAAGGCGTCGACCATGGCCCTGCCCGTTCGGCAACAATTGATCTACTGGGGCATTGCCGCCCTGATTTTCCTTGCCGTCCTTTACGTGCTTGGCGATGTGATCATGCCGTTTCTGGTCGGCGGCGCGATTGCCTATTTCCTCGACCCAGTGGCCGACCGGATGGAGCGCTGGGGCCTGTCGCGGACGCTCGCCACAGCCCTGATCTTCTTGGTTATTTTGGTCACGATCATCCCGGCCATCATCATTGGCGTGTCGATCATCGAGGACCAGACGCGCGGTTTGATCGAAGCCGCGCCTAGTATCCTTGCGAATTTCCAGGCCTTCCTTGAGGCCCGCTTTCCCGGCCTGATCGCCGAAGGCTCCCCCGCGATGGAGGCGCTGTCGAACATTGGCACCACAATTCAATCGCGCGGTGGAGAGCTGTTGCAGACGGCCCTGAACTCTGCAGCCAGCGTCATCAACCTGATCGTCTTCGTTGTGGTTGTGCCCGTGGTGGCCTTCTACATGCTGCTGGATTGGGACCGGATGGTCGCCCGCATTGATGAGTTGTTGCCGCGTGACCATGCGCCCGTGATCCGCGAATTGGCCCACCGTATTGACTGTACACTTGCCAGCTTCATACGGGGGCAAGGCACCGTCTGTCTGATCCTTGGTGCCTTCTATGCCATCGCCCTGATGATCGTGGGCCTGCAATTCGGGCTTGTGGTCGGGCTGGTCGCGGGGCTTTTGACGTTTATCCCTTATGTCGGTGCGCTTGTCGGCGGGCTGCTGGCCGTGGGCCTTGCGCTGTTCCAATTCTGGGGGGCGGACAATTGGTGGATGATCATTGTGGTCGCCGCGATTTTCCAGATCGGGCAGATGATCGAAGGAAATGTGCTGACGCCCAAACTGGTGGGCTCTTCCGTCGGGCTGCACCCGGTTTGGTTGTTGTTCTCGTTGTCGGCTTTCGGGGCGCTCTTCGGTTTTGTGGGCCTGCTGGTTGGTGTGCCTGTTGCCGCCGCGATTGGCGTTCTGGTGCGCTATTTCATTGAGCGTTACCAACAGGGGATGCTCTACCGCGGGGTTGAGGCACAAGACGCGCAACAGGACAGCGACGAAGCCTGATGCCCCGGCAATTGACCTTCGACCTGCCCCCGCGCCCGGCGATGGGGCGTGACGATTTCTTTGTCTCGTCTGCCAATGCCGCCGCCGTGGCGCTGATCGACGGATGGCGTGACTGGTCCCATGGCAAACTGGTTCTGACGGGCAGTGCCGGCGCGGGGAAAACGCACCTCGCCCATGTCTGGGCGGCGCAGACCGATGCCGTGATCGCCGGAGCGACCGACACATTCGACCTGACAAACCTGCCCCCCGCCCTGGTGCTCGATCGTTGCGAGGAGGTCGCAGGGCATGCCGCGGCCGAGGAGCGATTGTTTCACCTGCATAACGCCGCCGTAGCCGAAGGCGTGCCGCTATTGTTGATCGCGCGCAGTGCGCCGTCGCGCTGGGGCCTGAAATTGCCTGACCTCGCCAGTCGTATGGCGCAGGCGGGGTTGGCCTATATCGACCCGCCGGACGATCAGCTTTTGATGATGGTCCTTGTGAAACAGGCCGCTGATCGCAACATGACGCTGACGCCCAACATGCTCAGCCATATCACTGCCCGGATGCCGCGCGACTTTGCTGCTGTGGCGGCGCTCATCACCCAGGCCGACGCGTTTGCGCTGAGCGAGAAGAAGCCCGTCAACATGGCCCATATCCGCGCGGCCCTTGCCGAGTTGCCCGCTGATCCGTCATCCTGACGCCACAAACCGCCGCTAGATCGGAGCCCCATGAGTTTCGCCGATTTCCTGAACGCCCCCCTCTGCGCCCCGCTGGATTTGCCAGAGGACGAGGTCGACGGCCCCAAGCGGTTCTTCAACCGCGAGCTCAGCTGGCTGGCCTTCAACTGGCGCGTGCTGGAAGAGGCTGCGAACCCACGCGTGCCACTGTTGGAGCGGGTACGGTTTGTCTCGATCTCCGCCGGTAATTTGGATGAATTCTACACCGTCCGCGTCGCGGGCCTGCGCGAGTTGGCGCAGGAAGGAAACCTGACGCCCGCCGCCGACGGGCGCACACCGGCTGAACAGCTCAAACTCATCAACGCCGATGCCCGTGCGCTAATGATCCGCCAGCAAGAGGTCTGGACCGGCCTGCGCGCGGAGTTGGAGGCTGAGGGGATCACCGTCGTCACCCGCGATGAGCTGACCAAGGCAGACAAGGCGCAGCTGGCGGATATCTTCTTGGAGCAGGTCTTTCCGGTTCTATCACCGCTGGCCATTGACCCGGCGCATCCCTTCCCGTTCATCCCCAACGAAGGCATCGCGCTGGCCCTGCAGATGAACCGCGAACGGGATGGGCGCGTGTTGCAGGCGCTTCTGCCTATCCCGGCCCAGATCGACCGCTTCCTGTCGCTCGACGCGGAAGAGGGCAAGGCGCGGTATCTGCCGCTGGAAGAGCTATTGCTGCTGAACATCGGGGCGCTTTTCCCGGGCTACAAGGTCTCGGGCACGTGTCTTTTCCGCGTGCTGCGAGACAGCGACCTGGAAGTTGAGGAAGAGGCCGAAGACCTCGTGCGAGAGTTTGAGACCGCTCTGAAACGCCGACGCAGAGGCGAGGTTGTGCGCCTGCAGATCAGCGCCAATGCGCCCGGTAAACTGGCTACCGAAATCCTCGACGAATTGCATGTGAGCGGGGATGAAGTGGTTGAGGTTGAGGGGATGATCGGCCTCGTCTCGCTCAAGCAATTGGTGACCGACGTGCGCCCCGAACTTCTATGGCGCAGCTTCACGCCGCGCGTACCGGAACGGGTGCAGGACCATGACGGGGATATGTTCGCGGCGATCCAATCCAAGGACATGCTGCTGCACCACCCCTACGAGACCTTCGATATGGTTATTCGCTTCCTGGCCCAGGCCGCGCGGGATCCGAACGTGGTGGCGATCAAGCAGACGCTTTACCGGACGTCGAACGAAAGCCCGATTGTGGAGGCTTTGTGCGAGGCGGCTGAGAACGGGAAATCCGTGACTGCGTTGGTTGAGTTGAAGGCGCGGTTTGACGAGGCCGCGAATATTCGGCAGAGCCGTAAGCTGGAACGCTCCGGCGCCCATGTCGTCTACGGGTTCATCAACTACAAAACCCACGCCAAGATCAGTACCGTGGTGCGGCGTGAGGGCGATAAGCTGGTCACCTATACCCATTACGGGACTGGCAACTACCACCCCATTACAGCGCGGATTTACACCGACCTAAGCCTTTTCACCTGCGACGCGGCGCTTGGGCGCGATGCCACCAAAGTGTTCAACTATATCGGCGGATATGCGGAGCCTGCGGGGTTGGAGAACCTCTCCATCTCACCCATTGCCATGAAGAAGACTCTGATCGACGGTATCGATGCGGAGGCGGAACACGCGCAGGCGGGCAAGCCCGCGATGATCTGGGCCAAGATGAATTCGCTGATCGAGCCCGATGTGATCGATGCGCTTTATGAGGCGAGCCAGAAGGGCGTGCAGATTGACCTCGTGATCCGCGGTATTTGTGGTCTGCGGCCTGGGGTGAAGGGGCTGTCTGAGAACATCCGCGTGAAATCCGTCGTGGGCCGGTTCCTGGAGCATTCGCGCATCGTCTGTTTCGGAAACGGGCACGGGCTACCTTCCAAAAAGGCACGGGTTTACATCTCGTCTGCCGACTGGATGGGGCGTAACCTCAACCGTCGGGTGGAAACGCTGGTGGAATGTAAGAACGCCACCGTGAAGGCGCAGATCGTCGGGCAGATCATGGCTGCGAACTTGGCGGATGTGGCGCAAAGCTGGGTGCTGCGCGGGGATGGGTCGTTTGAGCGGCCTGACCTCAGCCAGATCGAAAACCCCTTCTCCTGCCACCGCTTTTTCATGGAAAATCCATCACTTTCGGGACGTGGCTCTGCGGGGGCCAAGGATGTGCCGGAGCTAACCCACGGCGATGATTGACCGGGGACGCGCGGGCGTGTCACACATCTTGTGCATCCGGGCCTGAGGGGGAGACGCGATCATGGACGATGCCCACCCCGATTGGGGCCCGTTCGGGGTGCCCCTGTTCGACGGCCCCGAAGCGCGGTCGCTGGCGCGGGTCGGGGTGATCGACATCGGGTCGAACTCTGTCCGGTTTGTTGTCTTTGACGGTGCGGCGCGTTCGCCCGCTTATTATTTCAACGAGAAGATCCTTTGTGGGTTGGGCGCAGGTTTCGCCGAAACCGGCCGCTTGAATGCGGAAGGCCGCGTGCGGGCGCTGGCGGCGTTGA
Source organism: uncultured Roseicyclus sp. (assembly GCA_947500415.1). Taxonomy (GTDB): domain Bacteria; phylum Pseudomonadota; class Alphaproteobacteria; order Rhodobacterales; family Rhodobacteraceae; genus Gymnodinialimonas. Next base: position 134,763 of record CANMRT010000003.1, on the reverse strand, counting down.
AACGCTTTGCGGCTCTGGCGAAATCGATGCAGGTGCATCCGATGCTGACCGTGGCCACAGCCGCCGTGCGAGATGCAGAAGACGGGCCGGAGTTCCGCGCTGATGTGCTGCGCGAGGCTGGGTTGGAGATCCAGATCCTTGACGGCGAGGAAGAGGCGCGGCTTTCGGCGCAGGGTGTGCTTCTGGGTTGGCCGGGCGCGCAGGGGCTGATCTGCGACATTGGCGGCTCGTCCATGGAATTGGCCGTGCTGAAAGGTGATGGCGTCGTGGGAGAGCGGCGGACGTCGAGCCTTGGGCCGCTGAAACTGATGGGGATCAAGGGTGGCAAGAAGGCTATCCGCGCATTGATCCGCGAACGCATTGCGGAGTTGATTGACGGGTTCCCCGAAAGCCCCAAGCGCCTGTTTCTGGTGGGTGGATCGTGGCGGGCGATTGCGCGGGTCGACATGATCCGGCGCGACTATCCGCTGCGCGTGCTGCACGAATATCGGATGACCCCCAAGGCGATCATGAACACGATCAAACATATAGGCGCCTCTGACGTGGATGCGCTGCGGGCCGAGACGGGCAATTCGGTGGAGCGGATGCGGTTGGTGCCGCTGGCCGCACTGGTGCTGAAGGAATTGGTGCGACAGCTGAAGCCCAAAGAAGTCGCGATCTCCAGCTACGGGATCCGTGAAGGCCTGCTTTATGACCAGATGTCGGACGCTTTGCGCCGTCGCGATCCGCTGATCGAAGCGGCGCGCCATGCGGAGGCGTCTTCGGCGCGGCAACCGGGCTTTGGCCGTGCGCTTTACAAGTTTGTGGAACCGCTTTTCCCCGGCGCGCGGCCAGACAAGAAACGCCTGATCCGGGCGGCCTGTCTGCTGCACGACGTCAGCTGGCGCGCGCATCCAGATTACCGGGCCGAGGTTTGCTTTGACAATGCCACCCGCGCCAATCTGGGCGGTCTGACCCATGGGGAGCGGATCTATCTGGGCCTCGCACTTTTGCACCGGTACAAATCGAACCGGGCGGGTACGGGGTTCGATGCGAACCTGCTGGACCTTTTGCCCGCCAAGAAGGTGCAGGAGGCCGAGATACTGGGCCGCGCCATGCGGTTCGGGGCGATGTTTGCGCTGGAAAGCCCGGTCGATCACGGACGGCTGCGCCTACGACCGAAGCGGCGTGAGTTGATCCTGACGCTGACCTCTGACGAAGGGCGCAGCCTGTTTGGTGAAGTGACCGAGGCGCGGTTCAAGGCGCTGGCGCAGGCGATTGACGTGGAGCCGATCGTGAAGGGTATGCGTTAAGCGGGTGGTAGGGATTCCCGCAATAGAGTGACCTGAGGCGATGGCCTAGGTTTGGGTCATCGCGAAGGACCACTTCGTAGGAGACCTGCCATGACCGCCCTGAATACCATCGCCTGTTCTGCCGTTCTGCTGATCCTTGTGATGTTTACGGTCATGCTTTCTGCCCCCGTCTCTGCCGGGGTGATCTGACGCGATACACCTGTAGGTGCGGCGGGTTTTGTCCCTTGTCCTGCCGCACCGATCCCTTTGTTCCCTTTCCTTGCGGCCCCTTTTGGGGCCGCCTTTTTTTGTGCGAGCGCCCTTAAGGGTAGGGAAAGCCCCCATACCGGGATGCGTTTTCGCGCGGTAGTTTGGATGCAGGAGAGAAGGAGCTGCCCAATGTCTACCTTGAACATTTTATCCGTTACTTTGATCGCTTTGATCCTGGCTGCTTGTGCCGCGCTGTTTTTGGGCGTGCAGGCCGCTTCTGCCGAGGGCGATGAAACCCTGCCGATCACCTTTACCGCGACCAACGTGACGTCTTTGGATCACTGATCGCGACCAAGTCATTACAGGAGCTACCATGCCCCGCACCGGCCTTTACCGCGTCTCCATGGCCAGCCTCATTATGGCAATGGGGTTTGCAACGCTCTTCATTGCACTTGGGCCCGTAGATGCAGGTGTTCTGGAGACACCAACCGGCGGCCTTGGGTCAATTGATCGACCCGCGCCTCAGCCGCGACCGGACGGGTTCGGCACCACAATTGGCGGAGATCCGAACGTATGACTTTTCCAGCCATGACCTTCGAACGCATCACTGCCGCGGCCCTTGGTTTCATGGCCATCCTCTGCTGCGTCATGGCGCTTCTCCTTCTCAACGCGCCAACGGTCGAGGCCGGGGTTCTGGAAACGCCCGCTGGTGGGTTTGGTGTAATTGATCGGCCCACGCCTGCGCCGCGCCCGGATGGGTTTGGGACATCGCTGGGTGGAGCCCCGAACGTCTGAGCCGCTTGTGAGCTTTTTTCCTTTGGCGTAGAGCTTGGCGGACCAAATTTTCCAAGGGTTCCGCCAAAATGCGCCTTAGCCGCTACTTCCTCCCCGTTCTTAAGGAAACGCCGTCCGAGGCGCAGATCGTCAGCCACCGGCTGATGCTGCGCGCGGGCATGATCCGGCAATCGAGCGCGGGCATCTATTCGTGGCTTCCGATGGGCTTCAAAGTGCTGCGCAATATTGAGCGGATCGTGCACGAGGAGCAGATCCGCGCGGGCCATATCCCGATGCTGATGCCGACCGTTCAGTCCGGTGAGCTTTGGCAGAAATCGGGGCGCCACAACTCCTATGGTCCTGAGATGCTTAGGTTTCAGGACCGCCATGGGCGCGAGATGCTGTATGGCCCGACGAATGAAGAGATGATCACCGACATCGTGGCGAGCTACGTGACGTCCTATAAGGCGTTGCCGCTGACGCTCTATCATATCCAGTGGAAATTCCGCGATGAGGTGCGTCCGCGCTTTGGTGTGATGCGGGGGCGCGAGTTCTTGATGAAGGACGGCTACAACTTCGACGTCTCTAAGGAAGATGCGCTGCACGCCTATAATCGCCACCTCGTCAGCTATCTGCGCACCTATGAGCGGATGGGCCTGCAAGCGATCCCGATGCGCGCGGACAGCGGCCCGATTGGCGGCGATGATACGCATGAATTCCTCGTGCTGGCTGAGACGGGCGAGTCAGAGGTTTTCTATGACAGCGAAGTCACGGATCTGACCTTCGGCGACCGCGAGATTGACTATGATGACAAGACCGCATGCCAGGCGGTGATGAATGAGTTCACCAGCCGCTACGCGCGTACGGATGAGACCCATGACGAGGCCCTGTTCAAGGAAATTCCTGAGGATCGCCAACGCGTTGCACGGGGCATTGAGGTTGGGCAAATTTTCTACTTCGGGACCAAGTATTCGGAAGCTTTCGGGGCGATGGTCCAAAATGAAGAGGGCGACCGCGTGCCGCTTCACATGGGCTCGCATGGGATCGGCGTGAGCCGTCTGTTGGGTGCAATCATCGAGGCGAGCCACGACGACAAGGGCATCATCTGGCCCGAAGGCGTGACTCCGTTCCACTGCGGGATCGTGAACCTGAAACAAGGCGACGAGGAGGCAGATGCGGCCTGTGAGAGCCTGTATTCCGCGTTGGAAGCCCACGGTCTTGAGCCACTTTATGACGACCGGAATGAACGGGCAGGTGGCAAGTTTGCGACCATGGATCTGATCGGCCTACCCTGGCGGATTACCGTAGGGCCGCGTGGGTTGAAGAACGGGGTAGTGGAGCTGACGAGCCGCCGGACGGGCGAAAGCGAAGAGCTATCGCCTGAGGCCGCGGTGGCCCGTGTCGCGGAAGTCTATGAGGCGCATAGACCGGTGAACGCGGGCGTTTGAGGTCGCGATTTTCCAACTGACATCGATGGACGATTGCTGAAATGCGTCGCGCAGTAGGTGCAAGCGCGTTTTCCGATCGTCTTAGGGAATAAGCCAGGACTCGGGTCACCTGTTGTCCTGAAGCCTGGTCGTATTCGGGCGGTGCAGGGCAGCACACTCCGGGTTCCGAAAATCTACGCAGAGAAGAATGTGAACCGGATCAGCAGCTTTTTTCTGGACCCGTCACCGGTAGCGCGGTTACGGTCGCACCGCCGAGCAGGAGATCTTTCATTTGAAACAATCGTTTAGGGGGCGGGTTCGCCACCTTTAGCGTAGTATAGTGCATCGAGGGGCGGACAAGGCGATGGCTTTCGTTTTGCGCCCTGCAGGACGTGCCGCGCGGCTTCGGCGACACAACAACGAAACAACAAGATCCAACTGGGATAAATGACATGAAGAACATTCTATTGATCGCCGGAGTACTGCTTGCCTCGGCCTGCGTCTTTCAGCCGGTCGACCCGGACCCTGCACCGCCGGTTTATTCGGGCGGCGATCCGAACCTGAATTCGGAAATTTCGTGCGTTGATGCGTCGGGCAACTTCGCGCCGTGCGAGTGAAGGCCCCGAACATGCGGTATGCGATTGCGTTGAGTGTGCTGGCCCTTGCGGCCTGCGTTGATCCATTGCCTGTGGGCACGGGCGGGCCGCTCGGCCCGGTCTTGGGAAATGCGCCGCCTGAGGCGGTGGGGCCGGGGCCGTTTGCCACCGGTGGGAGTGGCGGAAGCAGTGCGACCGGAATTGGCACGGCTGTTTCCGAGAACGACCCGAGGCTGGCAGACGGCTTTACGCGCTTTGGCAGTGAGCTTCCCGATAGTGCCTATGTCGGCGGTCAAGAGACTGTGTTGATTACGGCAAGCTCTTTTGAGGAGGCGCAGCGTCTTGGGTTGAGCGCAGACACCTTCTACGGCTCCATAATAATCCGTGACGGATGCGGCTACTGGGTTGATATCTACGGTCGTCGCTACGGTACCACATGCACCTGATGGCGTAACGTGAAAGCGCCGCCCGTTTCGATTGGGCGGCGCATTTTTTTTATTTGATCGGTTGTGGTGCCGCGGCGGGTGCACCGCCCTGGCCGACCGTTGCGAGTTCCCGCACCACATAGTCGACATACATCGCGACGTTGCGGTCATATTCCTCGTTCGGGCGGGGATCGGTGCGGGATTCCACGCCGATGATCCGGTAACGATCGCCGTCCTGGATGAAGAGCGGTGAGCCGCTGTCTCCCTGCAGCGTGTCGCATTGGTGGACGAGGACGTTCTGCGGGGCCACTTCAATGAACGGGCAATCAAGGTTGCCGGTCAGCGTGCCTTGCTGGTCGTAGCTGTATCCCGCTTGCAGGATGTCGGGGCCGGCGCCTGCCTGAAGCGCGCTGATCTCCTCGGGGGTCAGGACGCCGACATCCATCCAACCGAGTTGATCACCCAGCGGCTCGGTCAGGTAGACGAAGGCATAGTCCGTGCCCTCCTGCTCCCCATTCAGATAACCTTGCGCGACGTGGTAGCCCGAGATGCCGGACCGCGCGACATGGGCGCCGTTCTGGAAGCCAGCGAGGAATTCGACCGGGGGCGTCACGATCTGACCGTTTTCGGCCAGGCAATGCGCGGACGTCAGCACGGTCGCAGGGCCGATAAGGGCTGCGGTACACGACGCCTCGGACAGATCCAGAAAGCCGATCATGTTCCAGGGTGCGGTGGCTGCGTCGATCACCACGCGATCATCTTCGCCAAAGAAGGCGCGGGTGAAATCCGGGGTGATCGTCTCGTATTCCGTGATGGAAAGCTCAGCCACCGGAGGTTGCCCGGAAAGCGGCGCATAGGTGCCGACCCAGATGTTGTAGGTGCCGCCCAGCGGATCGTCGAAGCGGACGGCAGGATTCAGGCCATTGTAGTCGTCGTTGCATTGAAACTCCCCCTCAGGCGGGGCGACGAGAAGGACAGTGTCTGCGCCTGCCTCCACATAGAAGCTGAGTGGGAAGCCCAGATCGCCGGCCTCGAAGTTCAGGCGGAAATCGGGGTTGTCCGCGAAATGGCCCTGGCAGCGGTTGCCGGTGCGCTGGTCTTCGTAGGTGCCGACATGGGGCCCACCGGCCTGGATTTGCACGGTGTGGGGGTCGGGCTGGAAATTCGTGATGAGCGTGACTTCACCGTATGTCGGCTGGCCGAAACGGGAGGGCTGTTCATCGGGCTTGTGTTGGTCGGCGAGGGCCGGGAAGGCGGCGAGGGTCGTGAGGGCCGTAACGGCGAGTATGCGGTGCATATTGGTGCCTTTGGTTGTGGCTGGTCATCCAAAGGTGGCCGTTGGCGAGGGGTGGCGCAAGGTAAGGAAATGCGGGGAATAAACGGGGATTGATGACGGGGAGTTGATTTTGGGTGGAGAATTTATGTGGGAAAACGGGGCAGTAGACCGGGCCTTGGCCCGGGACTGTGACGGCGGGAGGCCGGGCCGAAGCCCGGTCTACGGGGATTTTTGCGTTACTCCAAAGTCGTCCAGCAGGTCCCAAACCTCCTTTAAATCTTCCATTATTCGCGTCATGTGACGCTTTAGATTTCTTCTATCGAGTTCGTCGAATTCAAGGTCCTTCGACTGAATATTCATTAGCAGCCGCGCGATCTGTCTCTCTAGTAGTTGCGCCTGTATGCGGGCATCTTGGAAGGCCGAACGCGATGAATCTTGATCGGAAATGGATGAAGGAACCACAGTGAGGCCCGCCGCCCGTTGAAGCAACACTTTCGATCGCCGCCCCAAGAACGCGTTCTCTGCGTCACGAACGTCGACACCCTTGTCTTTGAGTCTTTTCAGTAGCTTCGAAACAGTTCCAACCCTGACCTCTTGGCCCTTAAGGATTGCGGAAATTGTGTTTCGGGAGACCCCGGTTAGCTCATACATATCGGTTATGCTGAGCCCTGCGGCTCCGGCAACCAACTCAAGTTCGGGAAGCTTGACTTTAGTCTGCTTTCTTGTGCTCATTTGCCTGTATACGCCATGTTTCGACGAATTATTGGTAAGCATAGATACACAAAAAAAAGCGCTGCGTACACTATCTCGCAGATGTTTTTGGTTTGTTCCGGTAACAATTTTGCCACATGACTATATATCGCGATGCGATTTTGCCTATCACCAACATATTCCAAAATGCGTTAATTTGGTGAAATTAGGTAGATTTAAGTGCGCCCTTAGCTTAGCGTTTTCAAGCATCTTTAGTAGAAGATGTGCGGTCGCCTGGCCGCAACCGAAGCCTATAGTAGCGAGGTCACAATAGTTGCAGAGCATTGCGTCTGTCGTTTCTGACCCGGCATGGGCCGCAGTCATTCTTGCGGCTCTGATGCTTGGTCTGATGATCTTCCAGATTATTCGCTCAAAAAAGTGAAGCCCACCCCGTTTGCGCCGAGGTGGGCAGCCTTCTGAGAAGATAGAAGACACCATAACGGTGGCTTGAATTACAGCATTTCGCGGCGGTTCTACAAGGATCGCCGCGTTTTTTTACCCCTGCAGTGCCCGCACGACCGTCTCGCCCTCTTTCGCGCTGACCATCGCCTGTGCCGCCGCATGGCTCCCGGCCAACGTCGTGTAATACGGGATCTTGTCCATCAGCGTGACTGAGCGCATGGAGCGGCTGTCCTCGACCGCCTGCGCGCCTTCGGTGGTGTTCATCACCAGCTGCACGCCGCCGTCTTTCATGATGTCGACGATGGTCCGGCCGCCCTCGTAGTGTTTGTTCACGACCTCTGATGCGATGCCGTGATCGCCGAAGAAGGCGGCGGTGCCGCGGGTAGCGAGGATCGAGAAGCCGAGGTCTTTCAGCATCTGGGCGGTCTCGATCAGGTCGGGTGTTTTGTCGGCCTCTTTGATCGACAGGAACGCGGTGCCTTCTTGTGGCAGCTCCACGCCCGCGCCGAGTTGAGCTTTCAGGAAGGCGCGGGGGAAGGTGCGGTCCCAGCCCATGACTTCGCCGGTGCTCCGCATTTCCGGCCCCAGAAGCGTGTCGACGCCGGGGAAGCGGGCGAAGGGGAGGACGGCCTCTTTTACCGAGTACCATGGCGTGCGGAAGTCGGCGAGCGACATGGGATCGCCGATCTCGATCGGGGTGTCTTCGTCCACCTGCTTGTGGGGCGCGTGGGCGGGGAAGTCGGCCAGCTTTTCGCCAGCCATGAGGCGGGCGGCGATGGAGGCGATGGCGCTGTCGGTGGCTTTAGCGACGAAGGGCACGGTGCGCGAGGCGCGGGGGTTCACCTCAATCAGGTAGATGTCGTCGCCGCCCTCAGCATTTGTTTTCACCGCGAACTGGATGTTCATCAGACCCACGACGTTGAGCGCTTTGGCGAGCGCCTTGGTCTGGCGGATGATCTCGTCCTGGACGTCGGTGCTGAGCGTGTGGGGCGGGAGGGAGCAGGCACTGTCGCCGGAATGCACGCCGGCCTCTTCGATATGCTGCATGATGCCTGCGACGTGGACGTCCGTGCCGTCGCAGAGCGCGTCGACGTCCACTTCGGTGGCGCCGTCGAGGTAGCTGTCGAGCAGGACGGGGCTGTCTCCCGAGACGACTACGGCGTCGCGGATGTAGCGATCAAGCTGCGCTGTGTCGCGGACGATTTCCATGGCGCGCCCGCCGAGGACGTAGGAGGGGCGGATGACGAGTGGGTAGCCGAGCTTTTCGGCGGCTTCCTTGGCCTGATCGTCGGTCGTGGCAATGGCATTTTCGGGCTGCTTGAGGTCGAGCTTTTGCACGAGCTGCTGGAACCGCTCACGGTCTTCGGCGAGGTCGATGGCGTCGGGCGTGGTACCGAGGATGGGAATACCGGCCTCTTCCAATGCATTGGCGAGTTTCAGGGGCGTCTGTCCGCCAAACTGCACGATGACGCCGTGCAGGGTGCCGTTGTCTTGCTCCACGCGGAGGATTTCCAGCGTGTGTTCGAGGGTGAGCGGCTCGAAATAGAGGCGGTCGGAGGTGTCGTAGTCGGTGGAGACCGTCTCCGGGTTGCAGTTGACCATGATGGTCTCATAGCCCGCGTCTGAGAGCGCGAAGCAGGCGTGGCAGCAGCAGTAATCGAATTCGATCCCCTGACCGATGCGGTTCGGGCCACCGCCGAGGATGACGACCTTCTTGCGGTCGGACGGGCGCGCCTCACACTCGGCCTCGCCCATCGCGGGGGCCTCGTAGGTGGAATACATGTAGGGGGTCTGCGCCTCGAATTCGGCGGCGCAGGTATCGATGCGTTTGAACTGCGCGATCACGCCTGCGCCGTGGCGGGCATTGCGGATCTCGGCCTCGGGGATGCCGGTGAGGGTCGCGAGGCGGGCATCGGTGAAGCCCATCATCTTCACGCGACGGAAATCTTCGGGGGTCGCAAGGAGGCCCGCGTCGCGGATGCGCGCTTCTTCCTCGATGATCTCGCGGATACGGGCGAGGAACCAGGGATCGAAGGACGTGACGTGATTGATCTGGTCATCCGAAAGCCCCTCCCGCATGGCTTGCGCGATGACGCGGATGCGGTCGGGGGTTTGCTGGCTGAGCGCCTTGGTGATGGCGGCGGGGTCGGTGCCGATGCCTTCGATCTCGATCTCATCGAAGCCGGTCAGTCCGGTTTCCATGGAGGCCAGCGCCTTTTGCATGGACTCGTGGAAGGAGCGGCCGATGGCCATGGCCTCGCCCACGGATTTCATCGCCGTTGTCAGGTTCGGCTCGGAGCCGGGGAACTTCTCGAACGCGAAGCGGGGGATCTTTGTGACGACGTAGTCGATGGTGGGTTCGAACGACGCAGGCGTGACCTTGGTGATGTCGTTGTCGAGCTCGTCCAGCGTGTAGCCCACGGCCAGTTTGGCGGCGATCTTGGCGATGGGGAAGCCCGTGGCCTTGGAGGCAAGCGCGGAGGAGCGCGAGACGCGGGGGTTCATCTCGATCACCACCATGCGGCCATCTTCAGGGTTCACGGCCCATTGCACGTTGGAGCCGCCGGTCTCCACCCCGATCTCGCGCAGCACGTTGATCGAGTGGGTGCGCATGATCTGGTATTCTTTGTCGGTCAGCGTGAGGGCGGGGGCGACGGTGATGGAGTCGCCCGTGTGCACGCCCATCGGATCGACGTTTTCGATGGAGCAGACGATGATGGCGTTGTCGGCTTTGTCGCGAACAACCTCCATCTCGTATTCTTTCCAGCCGAGAAGGCTTTCGTCGACGAGGATCTGACCGACAGGCGACGCATCCATGCCCGAACGGCAGATGGCGACGTAATCGTCGCGGTTGTAGGCCACGCCGCCGCCTGTGCCGCCCAGGGTATAGGCGGGGCGGATGATGGCGGGCAGGCCCACGAATTCCAGCGTCTGGAGCGCGATCGCGACGCCCGCGTCGAGGTCTTTCTTGCCGTTTGCATCCAGCGGAGCGGTGATGATCTCGGCCTTCGGGTTTTCGATGCCGAGGCGGTCCATGGCTTCGCGGAAGAGCTTACGGTCTTCGGCCATCTCGATCGCGGGGCGCTTGGCGCCGATCATCTCAACGTTGAACTTGTCGAGGACACCCATTTCTTCGAGGGCCAGGGAGGTATTCAGACCGGTCTGCCCACCCATGGTCGGGAGGAGGGCATCGGGGCGCTCCTTTTCAATGATCTTGGCCACGGTCTCAGGCGTGATTGGCTCGATATAGGTGGCGTCGGCAAGCTCGGGGTCCGTCATGATGGTGGCGGGGTTCGAGTTGACGAGGACGACGCGGTACCCTTCCTCACGGAGTGCTTTACAGGCCTGGGCGCCGGAATAGTCGAATTCGCAGGCCTGCCCGATGACGATGGGGCCTGCGCCGATGATCATGATGGAGTTGATATCGGTTCTTTTCGGCATGGTGTCCCCCGACGCTATGACCTTGCCCGGCTGGCCTGCGGGCAAACTGTCCGCGTTATAGTCAGGGGGCGCGTGGGCGCAAGGGCGGAAGGCTGTGAAATCGGGGGCGGATTGCGAAGTTGAGGGCCTGTTTAGGAATTCTGCCTAACGATGCCTTGGAACCAAACGGGAGTGCGCCATGTTTGCCCTTGGTGTGACGCGATCACATGCCCCTTCAACGCGCTGGAATGCGCTTTTGCGAAAGGCCATGCCCATGACCACTCAACCCAAGGCTTTGCTTTTTGGTGCCATCGGCACTTTGAGCGAGACGTCTCACTTGCAGCGACAGGCGTTCAACGCCGCGTTTCGGGATGCCGGGCTGGATTGGGAATGGGGCCGGGAAGCGTATCGCGAGATGCTGCACAAGCCGGGCGGCAAGGATCGGATTGCGGATTACGCGGAGAACAAGGGTGTGGAAGTTGATGCCGATCGCCTGCATCGCGCCAAGGTCGCGCATTTTCGCGCGCTGGTGGTGCAAGAGGGGTTGGAGTTGCGGGCCGGTGTGGCGGAGGTGATCGAACGGGCCAAGGCGGCGGATATTGCGCTTGGGTTTGTGACCACCACCGGAAGCGACACAGTCGATCTGATTTTTGAGGGGTTGGGCGGCAAGCTGGCGCGCAGCGATTTCGCATTTGTTGGGGATCGTGATCTTGTGACGGACAGTAAGCCATCGCCGGAAATCTACCGCGTGGCCCTGACGCATCTTGGCGTGGGCTCCGGGGAGGCGATTGCCATTGAGGATACGCCGGAAAGCGCGCAATCGGCCGTTGCGGCCGGGGTCGAATGCGTCGGGTTCCCCGGTGAAGTCGCCCGCAACCGCAGCTTTCCCAGCGGCGTGACGCATATCGTCGACCGGCTGGAGCCCGTATTTTGCGGGCTGGGTAATTTGGCGGCTTGAACGGACACTACTCGGCGGCGAGGCGGTCGCGTTTTGGATGCCGGTAGAGGTAATCCCGGCTCAGCGGCACGGCCTCTTGCCGTTTGGCCAATTGATACTGGAACACGCATTGACGGTTATAGCGGAACGTGACCTCCGCTGCCTTCAGGTAATAGCGCCACATGCGGCAAAAGCGATCGTCGTAAAGCGCACGGGCACGGTCTTCGTTGGCGACAAAACGGTCGTGCCAGTGGCGAAGCGTCTCTGCGTAGTGCAGGCGCCAGACCTCCACATCGCAGGAGTAGAGGCCGGATTTCTCGACCGCTGAAGACATCTCGGACAGCGCCGGGCAATAACCGCCAGGGAAGATGTATTTCTGGATGAAGGGGGAGGTGTGGCCGGGCACATAGGCGCGCCCGATGGTGTGGATCAGGGCCACGCCATCTTCTTTCAACCGGTCGCGGACGTTTCGGAAGTATTCGACGTAATGGGGCACGCCCACATGTTCGAACATGCCGATGGAAACGACGCGGTCGAATTCGCCCGTCACCTCGCGGTAATCGCGTAGCTCAAACTGGACGCGGTTTTGCAGGCCAACATCTGCCGCGCGCTGTGTTGCGATGCGGTGCTGTTCTTCGGACAGGGTCACACCAAGCACACGCGCGCCGTAGTCGCGGGCGAGCGTCAAGGCCATGCCGCCCCAGCCGCAGCCGATTTCCAGCACTTCCATATCCGGCACTAACAGTAACTTGCCTGCAATATGGTGCTTCTTGGCCTCCTGCGCGGCGTCGAGCGACATGGAGGGGTCGGGGAAGTAACCGCAGGAATATTGCCGGTCGGCGTCGAGGAAGAGGTCGTAGAGCTCAGAGCTGAGGTCATAATGATGCGCCACGTTTTCGCGGGCGCGGTGGGCCGGGTTCCATTGGTCGAAGCGGCGTCGCGCCTTGAAGATCAGCGCCGTGGCGCGCCGCCACCAGACATCATCGCCGATGCCCGCATTGGCGGTGGCACAGGCGAGAAAGCCCTCCAGATCGTCCTGCCCGATGGTGAGGCGGCCATCCATGTAGGCCTCTCCCACCGCGAGGTCGGTGTTGGTGACGATGCGGCGAGGCAGTGTGGGGTCATGGAGCGTGACTTCGATAGGCGTGGCATCCGCCTCGCCATACACGCGGCGGGTGCCGTCGGGATACGTCAAAGCAAGTGCGCGCGCCTTGATGAAATCGCGCAACATGCGGTCAAGGATGCGGTCCCACATGGGCGGCCTCCTGATCTGGGAAATGCGATCTACGATGTGGATAGTGTGCCGCAAAACCGCGTTCCGCGCAAAATCAGAGCTGCGTGAACGTGACGAGGTCGGCAGAACTTGGCCGCAACCTGTGGTTGAGTGCTCCGATAACATGCTGAGCGGAATGGGTAATTCCGCTCAGAAAGTGTTAACAAGTCGACGTGTCATGGCAGGTAGTCTGACGGGTCAACAGCCTCAAACCCGCGTCGCACTTCGAAGTGCAGGAACGACGGATCGCCTGAGCCAACTTCGGCCACTGTGGCCCCGCGACTGACGCTGTCGCCTCGGCTGACGCGGATGTTCTGGATGTTGGCGTAGACCGTCAAGAGCCCATCGGCATGCCGCACAACTAGGATCGGCACCTGATCGGTGTCTTGAGTGATGGCCGCCACGGTGCCGTCGGCGGCGGCACGGACCGGCGTGCCGGCGGACGCACCGATGTCGATGCCCTCGTTGCCCGAACCGTAGTTGCGCAGGATGGAGCCTTCGACGGGCCGGATAAGCCGCGCGGCGGATTGTTGGGGCGCTGCCGGGGCTGGCGCAGGCGTGCCTGTGCCCGTGCCCTCAAGATCCGGCAATGTTGCGCTTTCGATGCTGCCTGGAAGCGGCGCAGAAGACGACGGCGGCAGCGGTGCCACGGAGGTCCCCGGTTCGGTTGCATCGGGGGCTGCGGCATTTTCGATGACGATGGGGATCAGCAGAAACTGCCCCTCGCGCACGGCGAGATCGGGGCCAAGGCCGTTCCATTCGGCCAGGCTGCGCACCGACACACCGTAGAGGCGGGCCACGGAATAGGCGGTTTCGCCGCGCGCGATGCGGTGGCGGACGGGTTCCTGACCTGCAGGCAATTGTGGGCCCGCAACCGTCGGGTTCGCAGCGTCGGCGGCGTCGATAGCGCCCCGCGCAATGTCTGCAATATTGCCATTGCCCGCGCCGGGTGTGGTGCCGCCAGTCACACGGCGGGGCAGCGCCAGGACTTCCCCATCCCTCAGCGCATCTGCGGCCGAGCGTCCGTTGAAGCCGGCCAATTCGTCTGCACCAAGGCCGATGCGCGTGGCCACGTCGGCCACAGTGTCGCCCCGGCGCGCGATGGCGACCTGATAGCTTTCGTAAGAGATCAGGCCGCGATCATCGGGATCGGGCCGGTCCGCGGTCACGGCCTCGCCGCGCGGGGCATTGGGGCGGAAATCGAAATCCCATTCCGAAGGCGCGCCGACACAGGCAGCAAGGGCCAAGGGCGCCAGCAGAAACAGGCTGCGGCGGGCGAATTGACTAATCGGCAGGCGCATGGCGCTCGGACCTTCCTCAAATGTCGGCCTCGTATCGGGCCTTTGCATCTTGTTTTGCAAACCAGAATACACCGGAAAAGGGGAAATCGGAAGAGGGATGCCCCGCAAGGGTCCGATGGGCGGGGGTTCGCTAAGCGAAACGGCTATTCCCATGACGCAATGTCGATTGTTGTGCTAGAGGTGATGCGCACGGATCGCGGTTAGGAGAGCCGGGGATGCCAACGGACAAGTGGGACGCGGCGCCGTTTCTAGAGAAAGTCGTCGGGATCGTTCCGAACGTCATTTACGTCTTCAATCAGAAAACGCAGTCCAATGAATATGCCAACCGGTCACTGGGGGATCTGCTGGGATATAGCGCGGCAGAAATCCAAAAGATGGGCGACGCGTTGATGCCGTCGCTCTGTCATCCAGAAGATCTGGGTCGCGTCGGTGAACATTTTGGTGCGATCCAGCGCATTGCCGACGACGAGGTTCTGACCGTCGAATACCGTATGCGGCACAAGGGCGGCCATTGGGTCTGGTTGCTGTCATATGATGCATTGTTTGAACGTGACGAAGACGGCTCAGTCCTGCGTCATATCGGGGTCGCGACAGACATTACGGATCAAAAGCAGGCGGCGGCAGAGCTTGGGGCGGTCAACCATGAGATGGAAACGATTTTCAACGCGGCCAGCAGCGGGATTGTGGCCCTCGATGTCGACGGACGGATCGTGCGGATCAACAATCAGGCGCGCCATATGTTGGGCGGGCTTAGCGACATGGTCCCCTTCGATTGGCCGGAGGCCATTCGTTTCCTCGACCCGGAGACGATGCAGCCCCTGATTGCCAGCGCAGACCCGTTGGAACGTGCCAAGTCGGGCCACATGCTGCACGGTGAGACCCATTTGATGCGTCGGGTGGCGGGCTCGGACGAGGCCCGTTATGTGCGGGTCGGAAACGCCGAGGTCGACCACTCTGAAAGTGGTGTCCACATGGTTCTGGTCATTGACGACGTCTCAAACGAAGAACGCAACCGACAGGTGATCGAGCGCAAGAACCGCTTGGATGCTTTGGGGCAGCTTACGGGTGGTATAGCGCATGATTTCAACAACCTGCTGGCCTCGCTGCTTTATGCCGTGGACCTTGCAAGCAAGGCCGAAGACCCGGATCGTCGGCGCGGGTATCTGGAATCGGCTGCAGGCTCCATCCAGCGGGGATCAGCGCTGACGACACGCCTTTTGGCCTTCGCCCGACGTCAGCCCGGCTTGGCAAGCGTCCGGCAGACCAGCGATATTTTCGATGAATTCGAAACGCTCGTGCGCCCGATGATGGAAGAACAGATCGAGATTGATCTGGCGGTCAGCGATCCGGACCTGCGCCATTTCTGTGATCAGACCCAGCTTGAAACAGCGCTCATGAACCTGACGTTGAATGCGCGTGATGCCATGTTGCGGTCCGGTAAGGGCAATCGGATCGAAATCCGGGCCCGGCCGGTGCGCGCGGCGGGCGTGGAGTTGGACGAAAAGCAGGGCGCGGATGCGGCTGCGGAAGGCTCAAGCTTTCGCTACGTTGAGATCAGCGTTTCGGACAACGGGCCGGGGATGGATGAAGAAACCGTTGCTCGCTGTACCGATCCTTTCTTCACGACAAAGGACAGCAACTCCGGCACGGGCCTTGGTCTTGCCATCGTGTATGGCTTTATCAGTCAGTCCGATGGTGAGCTTCGGATCTACTCCGAAGAGGGAGTTGGCACCACTGTGCAGATGACCCTGCCACGTGGCACCGCCCTTGGCGCACGGGAAGAGGCGATGCCGCTTGAAACCGTTCAGCGGGGCAATGGTGAGCGGATCCTTGTCGTTGAAGACGAGTTCATGCTGCTCAAGGTCATGATCGATGTGTTGGAGGATCTTGGATACGAGGTTTTGACAGCAACCTCGGGTCAACAGGCCTGGGAAATGGTGCAAGCCGGCATCGAATTCGACCTTTTGCTGACCGATGTGGTGATGCCAGGAAAGGCCGGAGGGTTCGAACTGGCGCGCCTGGTGCGCAGCCTCCACGACGGGATGCCCGTCATCTACACCTCGGGCTATACGGGTTTCACGGCATCCGAGATGGGCGAAGTGCAAGCTCCGCTACTGCAAAAGCCCACCCCGCCCGACGAGTTGGCGCAGGTGATTGCTCAGGAGCTTGGTAAAGGACAGTTGAGCGGGGACTAAGCGCCGATTTCCGGCACTCCCCGCCAAAGGAAGATTTTCAGGAGATATTTTTTGATGACGCATTTTCGGGTGATTTTCGCTCTCGTCGCGGGTGTTTGGATTGGCGTTTCGCCTGCGTTGGCACAATACGGCGCTCTCGGTCGTGAGCTTGCACCGATCAACGGCACGTCTTTCGGCGGGATCACCTATGCGATGGATGGCACTCGGCTGGTGGTGACGACCGGTCCGACGGGCGGCATCGGGGTGTCGGTCTTCGACGTGGCGTCGGGAGATGTTGTTTATGAGATCGAAGACAGGCGTGCCGTTGTGGCAGGCAATGGCCAGATCATGGCGACCTATGGCACCAGCGGAGAGCTGGAGCTGCGCGACATCGCAAGCGGCGATATTCTTGAGGATCTGTCCGATTTTTTGGGCCGGCGCGCAGAGGCCCCAATCTTTTCGGACGATGACAGTCTGCTTCTAGCCGGGTGGCGGGGACGGCACGCGGCTTTGATCGAGGTTGCGACCGGGCAGATCATTCAGGAGTTCGATCTGGATGACAACGACAGCCGGTTCACGCCCGTGGGCCTATCGTCTGATGGCGCCCTGGTCGTGACCCGTAACAGCAACATATTCCGCGTCTGGAGCAGTACTTCAGGTGAAATTTCGCAAGTCATCCGCACGGGCGGCGGATGGGCTTGGGGTGCGTTGACTGCGCAGGACCAACTTGTGATCGGAGCGGAAGAGCAGGATTTCATTGAGTTCCACACGCTCGGCACAAATTCGGAGCGTCGGGTGTCGTTGGGGCGGGCCGGATATCGCAGTATGCAGACCAATCCGGAGGGCACGCTTGCCGTGCTCCGGCAGGGACGGCATGTGGCGGTTGTCGATCTGGACGTTGAAGCGTTCCTCTATGAACTGCAGCCGCGCGCGGGCACAGAGACCAAGACTGTGGCCTTCAGCCCGGACGGAGAATTGATCGCCATCGGGCGCGCCTATGGCTCGGTCTATGTACTTGCGGCGCGGACGGGCGCGTTTGTGGGGTTCAACGCCCCCCACCGGAGTGAAGTGCGAGCTGTGGCGTTTTCGCCGGACGGGGATGTGATCGTGTCGTCCAGCCCCCATGATATTTGGATGTGGTCGGTGGACGATGCATCGAAGGCGAATGCTCCCACCCCGGCGCTGATGTGTGTCGATACCGATCCGCGCGGCAGCTTCGCGCCGGAAATTGTCCTTGCCGATGGTGAGTTCATCGTGGCCAACCGGACGCGGGACGTGCAGGTGATGGACGTGGCAAGTGGTGCACTGTCAATGCTGGCCGAAGGGCTATCAGAACCGGTCCTCGACATTGGGCTAAGCGGCGACGGCGGGCGGTTCTTCGCATGGCTGGCCAACAACAGCGTCGAGATCCGCCAACGGGCCGATGGGGCGGCAGTGTCGATCCTTGGGCCGCATTCCTACCCCTTGCGTGACGTGATCCTTGGGCCGGACGGGACGCGCGCGATGACTGTGGACCGCGAAGGCATCGCCGCCCTGTGGGACGTGGATGCGGGCGAAGAGCTATTCGCCGTGATCAATGAGGAACATCCCGTAGGGGCCGTTGCGATGTCAGATGATGGGCAGTTCGCAGCCTTTGTGACACCAACCCTGCTGCTGGTCTACGAGGCGGGCAGCGCTGAAACGCTCGCGAACCTCAGGATCAGTACAGTGCCGCTCCGTACAACACACCTTCGCTTTCTACCGGACAACCAGTTGCTGATCGTCGACGATGCTTACCATGTTCAGATCATCGACTGGCAGGCGGAGCAGCGCATCGCAGGATACACGCTCGACACCGAGGACCGGCGCATTGACTTTGTCCGGCTATCGCCCGACGGGCGTCACTACCTGCACGACGCTGGTTCGAATACCTATGTGCGCGATGTGATGACGGGCGAGGTCGTGACGCAAATCACCCACGAAATAACGGTCGAATCCGCCCGTTTCGATGGCAGCGGTGCACGCCTTTTGACAGCTTCGGGAGACTCGACCCTGCGTCTGTGGGACGTGCAAAGCGGCGAGGAATTGGTCCGGTTCGAGGCGCTGCACGGCATCATGGAAGACGCGATTTTCTTGCCCGGTGAGGCGCAGGTCGTGGGCACTGGTGTCAATGGCAACCTTTGCGTTTTCGACGTGCCGGCGGAGTAGCGGGTCACACTATTCGCGCGGGGTCCCTTGAATTGAAGCGCACGCTATTCGCGCGCGACACCCTCGACCAGCGGGACGAAACGGACCGGCATGATTTCCTCGTAGTCGAAGCCCTCTTCTGTTCGGGTCACCTTAATGAGGATTTGCACTGCATCCGACTGGCCCACGGGGACCACCATAACACCGCCGATTTTGAGTTGCTGCATGAGCGGCCCGGGTGGGTCCTCTGCGGCAGCAGTGACAAGGATGCGGTCAAAGGGCCCCTGATCTGGCAATCCGAAGGAGCCGTCACCGGTGATGACGGTAATATTCACCAGCCCCTCGCGGGTGAAAGCCAGCTCTGCCTCGCGCGTCAGGTTGCGGTGGCGGTCGACGGTGTAGATGCGGCGGGCAAGATGCGACAGGATCGCGGCCTGGTAGCCGGACCCTGTGCCAACCTCCAGCACCGTATCGCGAGGTTGCACATCCAACGCTTGCGTCATCAGGCCCACAACAGAGGGCTGGCTGATGGTTTGACCGGAACTGATCGGCAGCGGCATATCCTCGTAGGCGCGGGCCGCAAAATGTCCGCGCACATAGGCACCGCGATCGACCTTCTCCATCGCGGTCAACACGCGCGTATCGGTAATCCCCTTCTGGCGAAGCTGGAACAGGAATTGCATCTTGCGTTCCGCGTCATAGCCCCGCTCGTCCGTCATTCGACGGCTGCTTTCAGGTCCGCCAAACGGTCGCGTGCGGTCAGATCGGCGCGCATCGGGGTGACCGAGATGTAGCCGCCAATGTTGACAGTCGCATCGGTGTCCGCGCCCGAGGGCACGTTTTGCGGATTGCCGGTGATCCAAAGGAACTTGCGCCCGTTCGGCGCGATATCGGCCTTCATCCCCATGCCGCTCTGGTTGTCGCGGAAGCCTTGGGCGACCGCACGTGTGCCTTTGACATCCGAAGCCGGGCAGGGTGGAAAGTTCACATTGTAGAAAAGCTTGTAGGGCGAGCTATCGAAAGCGCCGGGGGCGGCGAGGATCTTGCGGATCACTTCTGCGCCGTGGGTCGCTGCGGCCTCGAACGGGTTGTCGAGGGTGATGTTGGCAGGGCCGTAGTATTGCGACAGCGCGATGGCTGGCACGCCTTGGATCGCAGCCTCAATCGCGGCACCGATGGTGCCCGAATAAAGCGTGTTTTCAGCCGAGTTGTTGCCCTTGTTCACGCCAGACAGGATCAGATCGGGCGGCGTGTCTTTCATCACGTCATGAAGGGCCGCTATGACGCAATCGGCAGGCGAGCCTTCGGCGGCGAAGCGTTGCGGGCCGAATTCCGAGATCAAAGTCGGGTGGACGTAGGAAATGCAGTGACCGACGCCCGATTGCTCGAACGCTGGCGCGACCGTCCAGACATTTGCCTCACCCGCAATTTCGCTGGCGATGGCGTGAAGGACCCTGAGGCCGGGGGCATTAATGCCGTCGTCGTTGGTGATGAGAATGCGCATGGTCGCGGTGTAGCGGGTCGGCCAAGGGGCGTCCAGCGGTGGTGTAGGCTAGCGCGTCAGAGCCTGCGAGCAAGCGCCACAGACACGAGGGCACCCAGCAGGACCGCGCCGGTTGCCGCGCCCCAGGCGTAGCCCGAAGGCCAATTGACCATTGCGATCCCGAAGGCCGCCCAGGCCGCAGCCGCCGGATAGGTTGGCGTCCACAGTTTCAACGTGACGGCCGTTGCGACCAGAACGGCAAGGGGCAGGGCGATCCAGCTTGTGACCTCAGCCGTCGCAATCCCGTATCCCGCCGCGAGCGTCGCCAGCGACACAAAGGAGGCCGCCGTCAGCCAACCGGCATAGAGCCCAAACGGCCAGCGCGCCCACCCACGTTCGATCAGCGGTGCTTTAGCCAGTGCCATAAGTGCGGTGGCAAGCATCACGAGGATCAGGATCGTGGCCCATTCAGCGGAGGCATTGGCGACAGGCAACCACGCAGCACCGATGGCCAACGAGGCGAAGGCCCAAGGGCGATGCGGCGCCCACCTAACATCATCGGCACGCTTGATGAGGCCGAAAACGGTGGAGGCAACGAGCCAGGCGTAAATCACCCCCCAGATCGAAAAGGCCCAACCGGCGGGCTGAATCGGTGGATCCTCAAGGGGAACCGGGAAGCGTGCCGGATCGAAGCCCGAGAAAGGCGTCACGAAGAAGGGCATTACCGCAAAGGCGATTGCAGCCACGAAGGTTAGGATGGCCCAAAGGCGGGCGCGGTCGCGTTCAGCGTCGGTTTGGGCGGGTACATGCATGTAGGTCATGCGCAAGAAACGCCGAAAGCGCGTCTACGGTTCCATTCATGCCAATTGGCCGTCCACCGTGATGCGGGTTTTGCCGCCCATATAGGGGTGAAGCGCCTCGGGGAGAGTGACGGAGCCGTCTTCTTCTTGGCCGTTTTCCAGCACCGCAATCAGGCAGCGGCCTACGGCGAGGCCGGAGCCGTTGAGGGTGTGGACGAACTCGGGCTTGCCGCCACCCGCCGGTTTGAAGCGGGCGTTCATGCGGCGGGCTTGGAAGGCACCGCAGGTGGAGACGGAGCTGATCTCACGATACGTGTTCTGACCGGGCAGCCAGGCTTCGATATCGTAGGTGCGGATCGCGCCGAAGCCGATGTCGCCGGTGCAGAGCACCACGGTGCGGTAGGGGATGTTTAGGCGGTCGAGGATGCCCTCGGCACAACCCAGCATACGCTGTTGTTCTTCATCACTTTTATCGGGATGGGTGATGGAGACCATTTCGACTTTTTCGAACTGGTGCTGACGCAACATGCCCGCCGTATCGCGGCCTGCGGAGCCTGCCTCAGAGCGGAAACAGAGGCTGTGGGCGGTGTAGCGACGGGGGAGGTAATCTTCGTCGAGGGTGTGGCCTGCGACGATGTTGGTGAGGCTGACCTCGGAGGTTGGAATGAGCCACCAGCCGTTTGTCGTCTGGTAGCTGTCCTCGCCGAATTTGGGCAGCTGACCGGTGCCGTACATCGTCTCATTCCGGACCAAAACCGGGGCGTTCACTTCGGTGAGACCGTTCTCAAGTGTATGAATATCCAGCATAAATTGCGCCAACGCGCGGTGGAGGCGGGCGGTGGCGCCGGACATCAGGACGAAACGGCTGCCCGAAAGTTTGGCGGCGGTCTCGAAATCCATGCTGTCTTTCACGGCTGGGATATCGAAGTGCTCGAGCGGCGTGAAATCGAACGCGCGCGGGGTGCCGCGGCGGTGGAGTTCGACGTTGTCGGCCTCATCCGCGCCGTCGGGAATGTCGCCGGCGGGGAGGTTGGGGAGGGCTTCGAGAATGGCGGTGAGTTCCGCATCCTTGGCCTTCGCCTCTTCCTCAAGGCGGGCGATTTCGTCTTTCTTTTCAGTGACTAACGCGCGGAGGCGTTCGAATTCTGCCTCATCGCCGCTGGCCTTGGCTTTGCCCACTTCCTTGGAGGCGGCGTTGCGGTCGGCCTGGGCGGTTTCGGCGGCGGTGATGGCGGCGCGGCGGGCCTCATCAATGGCAAGGATCGCGGCGGATTGGGGGGAGAGGCCACGGCGCTGGATCGACGCGTCGAAGGCGTCTGGATTGTCGCGGATCATGCGGATGTCGTGCATGGCTCTGGCCCTCCGATGGGTGTTGTGTGGAGCGGGTATGCCAGAGGGGGAAGGGCGGGAAAAGAGGGGGTTTTGTGGTGTAATTATTCTGTAGTTTTTCTGTAGTGCATTTATAATTACACGATTTTCGCACGGATTGGCTGGTTTGGGGCGATTTCTGTGCGGAAGGGTGGTGGGTTGCGCCCGGCTTACGGGCGATAGTCGGGGGCGATGGTTACGGGTGGGTCGAGGGTGGCGGCCCAAGCGCGCCATTGGGTGACGAGGTCATTGTATGAAAAGTTCGCATCGATCTCGACCCAGTCACCCAGCCAGTCTGTCGGTCTTTTTCGTTTGAAAAGGAGTGCTCCTTTGCTGTGAGCCGCCAACATCGACAGCGATTTGTGGTCGGCTGCCCAAACTGCGGCTCCTCTGAGGTCGACGCCATTTAGGTCGGTGTGCTCCGAAAGTCTCGTCTTGATAATGGCGGCGCCCTGTATCTGGGCGTCCTCTAAGTCTGCGCCACGCAGATCTGTCGAAAACAGGTCAGCCGCTTGCAATTTTGCGGCGATCAAGTTCGCTCCATGCAGCGTTGAATTGAAAAAATCGGCTCCTCTGAGGTTCTGCTTTTCTAGGTCGAAACCCTGCAAATTGCAGTTCCTTAGATCGATGTTGTTCGGGCCGAAGACGTCGATGGCAATCTCGTCATCAAGGTTTATCCCGCCGAGGCTCTGTACCGCTCGTTCCATATCAGTGCGAATTGGCCCGAGTCGGTTTAGCCAGGCACTGAGTTGTGGTTCGCTTGAGTTCTCGGGAAGTTCTTGTGATGGGTTTTGACGGCTAAGTTCTTGCACATAAATTGACAGCATTCGCGCAATGCGCTGTGCTGGGGCATAGTCGTCACGTTCCATCGCCTCTTTCGCCAACCCCTCCAGCCGGTCAATCGCCGCAGCGCGGGTTACGAGGTCGTCTTCCCATTCGGTGAGGATCGTCTGGTTGCCGTCCTTGTCCTTTACCAACTGCGTCACCTGCCGTTGTGCGGCCAAGTCCGTCGCTGCTGCGTTGATCTTGTCGTTGAAGAGGCTCTCCTCCGCGATGGCCGCTGTCTTCCGGGCGACCCAGCTGCGCCAGACGATGAGGGGCGCGCCGAGGATGGCGGCGAGGAGGGTTCCGAAGGCGAGGCCAGTGCGATTTTGGCTGGACGTGGTGACCTCGGGCAGGGGGAGGAAAAGGATGGCCCCTAAAGCGCGCAAGGCTATGACGGCAGCGAATGCGAAGATGGCGAAGTAGATCATCATCAGCAGAAACAGGAACGCGGCGGTCAGTTTGCTTTCGACGCGGAAGCCAAGGCTATCGTTCACGCGGGTCAGCGGGTTGCCGCGTCTGGGGTCGCGGTCATCGGGCAGGATAAGGAAAATAACGTAGCTGAACACGACGAGGCCGAAGAAGGCCGCGAGGATCAGGAGCGTGTCGGGCGGGATGGGAAGGGTTGTTGTCTCGGTCATTGCGTGGAGTGTCGGTGGATTTCGGTTTTCCCGCAACCGGATGATGGGTGTTCCCGGCGGGTTAACAGCGGGCTTGCCCGCCCCGCCATCGACGGGCCGTCCGGCGGCCTGTCGATTTGGTAGGGCGGGGCACCCCAAACTAGCAGAATAGCGTCTTCGCTGGCATCAAGTGGCTGCAATTGACCGCGGATCGACAGTCCCCGGCCCGTCGATAGCGGCGCTCATGGCAGTGATATGCCCGTCACGCCTTGCACCCCACTGCCTCCGCGCCCATCTGCCCCTCTAGCACCCGTTGCACTCCGCCCCCCGCACAACTAGGGTGCCGCAAATTTTGACTTGAGGCGCGCATAGGCCCGCCGGACCCAACGAACAAAGGACCAAAGCCCATGGAAGCCTTCGGCCAGGTGATCCCGCTGATCCTGATCCTCGTGATCATGTATTTCTTCCTGATCCGCCCTCAGCAAAAGAAGGTGAAAGAGCATCAGGCGATGGTTGAAGCGCTGCGTCGGGGCGACGAGGTGGTCACGCAGGGCGGGCTCATTGGCAAGATCACCAAGGTGAAGGACGACACCGAGGTTGAGGTCGAGATTGCCAAGGATGTGCGCATCCGGGTGCTGCGTCCGACGATTGCGCAGGTCCGCTCCAAGACCGAACCCGCAAACGATTAATCCGCGCCGTTTGGCGCGACGAAGCGGGCGGTTCACGCCCCTCCTTTCGAGGTCCCTAAATGCTGCAGATCCCGCTCTGGAACCGGCTGTTCATCATTCTCGTCATTCTGGCGGGGTTGAGCTTTGCCTTCCCGAATTTCTTCTACGAGCGGGTGGAACGGCACAATGATGCCGTGGCTGAGATGGAGCGTGAAGGCCTTGAAACGGAAGAGCTTTTGGCGGAAGAGGCGCTCTGGCCCGGGGCGCTTCCGGCGACTTTGGTGAACCTTGGTCTCGACCTGCGGGGCGGTGCGCATTTGCTGGCGGAAGTGCGGGTTGAGGATGTCTACGTGGCGCGCATGGATGCGCTGTGGCCGGAGGTGCGCGATGCGCTGCGCGAGGTGCGCGATACGGTGGGCACGATCCGGCGGATTGATGCGGATCCCGGCCTGTTGCAGGTGCGGATCAGCCAGCCGGAGGGCATGAGCGCGGCCCTTGAGGCGGTTCGTGCGCTGGGGCAGCCGGTGGTCAGCCTGACCGGTGGCATTGGCGAGAGCACGCTGGATGTGAGCGGGTCGGGCGACGTGCTTACCGTGCGGTTGAGCGATGCGGAGGCGGCGGCGACCAATGACCGGACGATGCAGCAATCGATCGAGATTGTGCGCCGGAGGGTCGATGAGGCCGGCACGCGGGAGCCGACGATCCAGCGGCAGGGTGCGGACCGTATTCTGATCCAGGTGCCGGGGATTGGCTCGGCGCAGGAGTTGAAAGACCTGATCGGCACGACGGCGCGATTGACGTTCCACCCGGTTGTGGGGCGCGCGGCGACGGCTGACGAAGATGTGGAGAGCCGCCAGATCGTGCTGCCCTCCATCGACCCCGATGACGCGGGTACGTTCTACATTCTGGAAGAGACGCCAGTGGTGTCGGGTGATGATCTGGTGGACAGCCAGCCGTCGTTTGACCAGCAGAGCGGCCTGCCGGTTGTGACGTTCCGCTTCAACCCATCGGGCGCGCGGGCATTTGGGGAATATACGGCGGCCAATGTGGGCGCGCCTTTCGCGATTGTGCTGGATGGAGAGGTGATCTCGGCCCCGGTGATCCGGCAGGCGATCACGGGCGGCGCGGGCCAGATCAGCGGCAACTTCACGGTGGAGAGCTCCACCGAGCTGGCGATCTTGCTGCGGGCGGGTGCGCTTCCTGCGGAGATGACATTCCTGGAAGAACGCACCATCGGCCCAGAACTAGGCGCGGATAGCATCGAGGCGGGGCAGATCGCGGCGATGGTGGCGTTTGCGGCCGTGCTGCTCTTCATGATCCTCGCCTATGGCACATTCGGCGTCTTTGCGAGCATCGCGCTGGTCCTGAACGTCGGATTGATCTTTGGGGTGCTTTCGCTGATCGGGGCCACGCTGACCCTGCCGGGCATTGCCGGGATCGTGCTGACCATCGGTATGGCGGTGGACGCGAATGTGCTGGTCTTCGAGCGGATCCGGGAAGAGTTGAAGACGGCGAAGGGCCCCGCGCGGGCCATCGAGTTGGGGTATGAGCGCGCGCTATCGGCCATTATTGACGCCAACATCACGACCTTCATCATCGCCACGATCCTGTTCGTGCTGGGCTCCGGCCCCGTGCGCGGCTTCTCCGTCACGCTGGGGATCGGGATCGTCACCTCGGTCTTCACGGCGATCTATGTCACGCGGCTTTTGATCGTTTTCTGGTTTGAACGCCGCCGTCCAAAGAAAATCGAGGTTTAAGCCATGCGTCTTCGTCTCGTTCCGCAGGAAACCAACTTCGATTTCTTCAAATACGCCAAGGTCACGTTCGGCGCGTCTTGCTTGGCCATGGTCGCGTCGATTGCGATCTGGCTGATGGTCGGCCTGAACTTCGGCATCGACTTTCTGGGCGGCACGACGATCCGTACGGATGCGACGGTTGAGGTCGATGTGGCCGACTACCGCGCGGCGCTGGAGGATCTGGACCTGGGCGATGTGGTGATCTCTCGCGTGTTCGACCCGAATTTCGATGAGGACCAATACGTCGTCACCGTGCGCATTCAGGCGCAGGAAGGCGTTGAGGCGGTCACGCCGGAGACCATCGAAGCGATTGAAACGGCACTGCTGGCCAATGTGGACAGCGAGATGACCTTTCCGTCCGTGGAATCCGTTGGTCCCAAGGTGTCGGGTGAGCTGATCCAGACGGCGATCATCGCGGTTCTCGCCTCGCTCGGGGCGATCCTCGTCTACATCTGGTTGCGGTTCGAATGGCAGTTCTCGGTCGGCGCGGTGGCGGCCCTGATCCATGACGTGATCCTGACGATTGGCGTCTTCAGCCTGTTCCAGATCCGCTTTGATCTGGCCACCATCGCGGCGCTTCTGACCATCGTGGGCTATTCAATCAACGATACCGTGGTGATCTTCGACCGCCTGCGCGAGAACCTGATCAAGTACAAGCAGCGCGCGTTGCGGGACGTCATGAACCTCAGCGCCAATGAAACGCTGAGCCGGACCTTGATGACCTCCGGCACCACCGCCTTGGCGCTGATTGCCCTGCTGGTTCTGGGCGGCGACGTGATCCGGGGCTTCGTCTTCGCGATCCTTTGGGGTGTGATCGTCGGTACGTACTCGTCGATCTACGTGGCCAAGAACGTGGTCCTGATGCTGGGTGTGAAACGCGACTGGTCCAAGCCGTCCGATGGTGGCGGCGCGTCGGGCACGCAATTCGCCAATATCGATGCCTGAGGCCCTGATCGAGGCCCTGGCGACGCCGGGCCTCGTCTGGGTATGTGCAGCGTCCTTCCTGGCGGCTTTGGTCTATGGGTTCGCGGGTTTCGGTTCGGCCCTTGTCTTCATGCCGCTGGCCGTCATTTTCCTGCCGCCGCCACTGGCGATTGCCGCCTTTTCCCTGTCTGCCTTGGCGTCGCTTGTCACCGTAATCCCGAAGGCGTGGAAGGTGGCAGACCGGCCGCAGACCCTGCTGATGGTGGGCATGTCGCTGGTGACGATGCCGCTTGGCATAGCGCTTTTGCGTTTCACGCCAGAGGTGACGATCCGCACTTTCGTTTGCATCCTGACCCTTGTAACGCTGGCGGTTCTGTTGGCCGGCTGGAAAGTGCCCTTGAAGGGCGGCAACGGTTTGCGTGCCGCCGTGGGCGCGCTGAGCGGGATCACGGGCGGATCAACGGGGTTGAACGGCCCGCCAGTGATCCTGTTCAACCTCGGCTCGGAGCAATCCGTCGCTGTGACACGCGGCAACCTCGCGTGTTTTCTGACGTTCAACTCGCTTCTGATGATGCCGATGCTTTGGCTGCAGGGGCTGATTGATGGGCCAGCCGTCTGGCTTGGCGCACTGCTGCTGATCCCTTATGCCGTGGGGACATGGACCGGCGCGCGCCTATTCCGGCCAGAGGCTGCGGGTGTTTACAAAACGGCGGCCTATATTCTGATTGGGGCCGCCGGGGTGATGGGCCTGCCAATCTGGGAAGGGTGAATGCGATGCGTATGAATGAAGTGCAGTTCGATGACAGCCGACCGGTCGATGGCTACGGGCCGGGCTTCTTCCGCGTGGGGGGCGAGGTGGTTCAGGGCGCGGTGCTGCTCAGCCCCGGCGGGGTCGCCGCATGGGCCGGGTTCGAGGATGCGGATGCGGTGATCGCCAAGGCCGGTGAGGTTGATTTCCTGCTGATCGGAACTGGTGCGGAGATCGCCCATGCGCCCGCTGCTTTCCGTCATGCGCTGGAGACTGCTGGTATCGGCTTGGAGGTCATGGCCTCGCCTGCCGCTTGCCGCACCTACAATGTGCTGCTGGCCGAGGGGCGTCGGGTTGGCGCCGCAATGCTGCCGGTCTAGGCGGGGCGGCGCGATCACCCACGTCCGTTCCTTCATCTTGGCCATACACCTCAAAAAACCGACACCGCTGGCAAGGTGCGGCCCGTAATCACAGCTTCACCCAGGATCATCGCGCGCAACTCCCGCTCCAGCTTGCGGCGCATGACTTCGGCGAAGGTGTTGTGGTTCAACGCATATTCCACGAAGGCGCCGGGGCCGTGGATGACCTCTGCGGCGAAATAGTCCTCGATCTCACGGGAGGCGCCGCCGATGGCCAATCCGTTTACCGTGACGCCGTCGAAGTCGAAATGTTCATAGGCGGCGGAAGGCGGGAAGCCGTCGTTGTTCTGCCCGTCGCCGGAGATATCGAGCGTTTGAAACAGGCAAGCCGGGGCCTCGCGGAACCGGGTGGAGGCAAAGCCGAGCGCATAGCCAAGCGCCGTCGGGAAATCCTGGTTGCCGCGGATGGAGCGGTTGATGCGTTCCGCGATGGCCAGAAGATCAGCCTCGGTCGTCACCATGGTCCAATCCACAAGCACGTCCTGCTGGAACCGGCCCGACCATTCAAAGATCGACAGGGCGACCGGGCCGGGACCGTTCAGGAAGGCTTCTGTGACGGTCGGGTCCAGCAGGGCCGAGGCCAGGCCTTCGACCTGCAGCCGATATTCGGCCTGATCGACGGAGGCCGAAACGTCCATCCCCAGTTGCAGCGCAAGGCGGCATTGGCCTTGTGCCAAAGCCGGGGCAGCTGCGAGGAAGGCTGAGGCGCAAGCCGCCAGCCTGAGGAGGGGGCCCCTCACCGAAGGTGCCAATAGGGATCCGAGCCTTACCAATGGCCCGTGTTTTCCATCGAGGCCCAGGGTTCCGCAGCCTCGAGGCTGTCGCCTGCCTGTAGCAGCTCGATCGACACATTGTCGGGCGAGCGCACGAAGGCCATGTGCCCGTCACGGGGCGGGCGGTTGATCGTGACGCCATTGTCCATCAGGTGCTGGCACATCTCGTAAATATTATCGACGCGATAAGCGAGGTGGCCGAAATGGCGGCTGTCCGACGGCAGGCCCTCGTCGCCGTCCCAATTGTAGGTCAGCTCGACATGGGCGTTTTCCTGACCGGGCGGTGTCATGAAGACCAAAGTGAAGCGCCCGCCCTCGCTGTCGATGCGGCGCGTCTCTTCCAGGCCCAGCAGTTTGTAGAAGGCGATGGAGGCGTCGAGGTCTTTCACCCGGACCATCGTGTGAAGGTATTGGATGCCCATTTGGCACATGCTCCCCGTGTTTGGTGTTCCGGGCAGCTTAACGCGGGAATGGCCGTTGACCAGCCCGGACCCGTTAAATTTCCCGTGCGCCCGGCTGGATCGGCCTAGGATGCATGGCGTCACGCACCACAAGAGTGACGGTGACGAAGGCCACGAACAGCAGCAGATACCATGATCCGAATTTGCTGATGTCGACAAGGCCGGTGTCGCCCTGCGTCTCGTAGGTCCACGTTCTGGTGAAAGTGCCGATGTTCTCCGCAACCCACAGAAGCCAGGCCGACAGAAGTGCCCCGATTGGCAGGCGGATCGCGAAAGGTTTGGTGGCCGGATAGAACCAGATGCGAGTGCGCCAGAAGAGGATCAGGGTCGCCGCAAAAAGGACCCATCGGATGTCGTAAGTGTAGTGGTGGGTGTAGAAATTCACGTAGATC
This sequence comes from uncultured Roseicyclus sp., assembly GCA_947500415.1. Classification (GTDB taxonomy): domain Bacteria; phylum Pseudomonadota; class Alphaproteobacteria; order Rhodobacterales; family Rhodobacteraceae; genus Gymnodinialimonas. The sequence continues at coordinate 105,087 of CANMRT010000003.1, read as the reverse complement.
GCGAGGGCCAGAAGGTAGGTCATCCAAAAGGCCGGGTAGGGCGCGAACTGGATGTGGAAGATGCGGATCGCGCGAGCGATGAAGCTGCCGACAGAGGCATACATAAAGCCTGAGAAAAGGGGCACGCCGCCGATTTCCAAGATACCTTGATCGGGGTAATCCCAGGAGCCTTGAGCGAGTTTGAAGATCTCCATGACGGTGCCGGTGATGTGGAAAATGAGGATGACTTTCGCCTCCTCCCACGTCTCCAACCCGCGCCAGATGAAGAGAGTTTGGGTAACCACCGCGAAGATCACCAGCGCGTCGTAACGGGCGAGCGGCCAGTCCTCTTGCCAGATCAGGCGGGTCAGGATGAGGGCGGTCAGGATCAGGATGCCGAACAGCGCGGAATAGGCCACTTTCGCCAGGATCACGCCCGTTAGCCGCCACGCGGAGGGGTGATCTGCCAGCCGCCGTTCCAGATTGGCCACGCTTAATGCCGCCATGATCCCTCAACTTCTTGCGGTCTGTGGGCGCGCTGGGGCAATATGTGGCCTCACGCCGCCGATCCACCGATTCCTTGAGGACCCATGCCATGCCGCTGACGCCTGAACAACTGGAGGATATCCAGTCTGCCCGCTCCAACCCGCAACCGACCTTGCGCGCCGTGGCGCCGGGTATGGAAAAGCACCTCTATGAGGCGAAGCCCGTGCTGGACCACGGCTTTGTGCGGGTCGTGGATTACATGGGCGATGATGCGGCGATTGTGCAGGCGGCGCGGGTATCCTACGGGGCGGGCACGAAAAAGGCGCGCGATGACAGCGGTTTGATCCGCTACCTGATGCGGCACTGGCATTCGACGCCGTTCGAGATGTGCGAGATCAAGCTGCATGTGAAGCTGCCAGTCTTTGTCGCGCGGCAGTGGATCCGGCACCGCACGGCGAATGTGAACGAATACTCGGCGCGGTATTCGATTTTGGACCGGGAGTTTTACATCCCCGAGCCGGACGCATTGGCGGCGCAGTCGGTGGTGAACAATCAGGGGCGCGGTGAGACGTTGGAGGGCGAGGAGGCCGAGCGGGTTCTGCGGGTTCTGAAGGACGATGCGGGCCGGGCATATGATCACTATGAGGAGATGTTGTCTCAGGACGGCCAGAAGGGCTTGGCTCGCGAATTGGCGCGGATGAACCTGCCCGCGAATGTCTACACGCAATGGTATTGGAAGGTGGATCTGCACAACCTGTTCCACTTCCTGCGGCTGCGGGCAGACGCGCATGCGCAGTACGAAATCCGGGTCTATGCGGATGCGATTGCCGAGATGGTGAAGGACTGGGTGCCCGCGGCCTATGGGGCGTTCGAGGATTACCGGATGGGGGGCGTGCAGCTGTCTGGGAAGGGCGTCGAGGTGCTGAAACGGCGGCTGGCGGGTGAGGCCGTGACGCAGGAGAGCTCGGGGATGAGCATGGGCGAATGGCGGGAGTTTGAGGCGGTGTTTGGGTGAGGCTGCTCAAGGTTGAGCAAGCGGGTTAAGGGGTTGGTTTGTTGGGGGAAGAGGTTTTTGTTAAGGGCTTGTTAGGGAATGAGTAGCGGTAAGATTCTTTCACTAGAGGAAGTCGAGTGTCAAATTTTGGACCAGCTCATTCCAGATGCGAAAGAGCTGAGGTTTGATGCAACTTGCTGGGAGCACAATGTACCGGTAAGTTTGTATATGGCCGCACTTGAAAGTGCCTTTGCCGTGGTCGTGGTCGCAAAATACGGATTGAAGGTTCAGGCCTACGCGTTGCTTCGACAGCTTTATGAGATTGTAATAGAACTGAAACTCATTGGTGACGACCGAACGCATGTTCAATGTTTTCGACTGCGATCTGAGGAAAACAAGCTGAGAAAGCTGACTCGCGCTCGTGATGGTAATCCATACTTCGCGATGATAGGCGAGATGAAAGACCTCGCAGAGCACATTGAGACTACTGAAAACGAGATCGCAGCTCTCAAGGCGAGTGGCGCTGAAAGTTTGAAAATTATGCAGCGGTTTGAGCGAGCCGGTGGCGAGGCTGACTATGAGGGCGTCTATCACGCTCTTTGTGATCAGACGCATGTTAGTGCATCTGCCCTGATGGACCGTTATTTCCAACTGCGCGACAATAGGATCGAAATCAGGGCATTCCACAATGAAGGTGATGATTCCTTTGAGGCATTGAGGAGTACGGTTTGTGAGCTATTGGATATTGCTACAAACTCGGTCAATGCAGCGCTTGAGTAGTTTCCGGTCATAGTACCGATACAGCACCTGGGCTTGTTGAGGTGCCTCTCTAGTTGCAGCACAAAGGCACGGAACAAGGCCGTAGGCCGCCGTGCCATCGCCGGACCGTCCCGCGGTCTGGCGATTTGGTGGAGCTTGGCGCTCCGGTTGTTAGGTTCGATTGCTTGGCTGCCATAAACTGCCAATTCGGGTCTGTCGTCTCGCCAAACCCCGGTCCGGCGATGGCACGGCTTGCGCTTTAGGCATGCGGGGCGGGCTGTTTTGCAAAAATATCACGTCCAGCCACTTTGCGCCGGGGTGGGGCCGCAATGCTCGTCACGTCGCGCGGGCGGCGTTAAGCTGTGGGAAATCAGTTTTCTAGAGGTTTGAGCGCGATGTTCAGGTCTGTCACCAAAAGATTGTCCGGCGGCGTTGTGGCGCTGTTGCTGCTATCTCAAACCGCACTGGCGCAGGACAGTGTATCTGGTTTGGGTCTGTATTTCTCAGGTGCCTTGGGCGCATCCGTGCACGGTGATTTTGTAGGCTCATCGGACGCCACTAACGGCGTCAGTGGCGACTTTGATACGTCAGGATTGATGCGGATCGCCGTTGGGGGGCAATTGGGGTCCTCTTTCCGCGCTGAGGCTGAATATTCGTATCGCAGCCTGCAGTATGACGACACGTTTGAGTTCGGAACCGGCCCGTCGGTGCTCAATTCGAACGGCGGTGTTACGGTGTCCTCGCTGAAGGTGAACGGGCTTTATGACATCCCTTTGGGCGCAACGGAGTATGTTGCCTATGTGGGTGGCGGTTTGGGCGTTGCGGAGGTGGATGTTGATCTGGCCAGCGACTCGGGTGCGGTTGTGAACGGGGCCTATACGGGCCTTGCCAGCCAGGTGCGCGTTGGCGTGGAACGCGGGCTGTCCAATGGCATGAGCGTCTTTGCGGATTACACGTTTTTCCGGGTGAACGAACAAGGTTTCAACGGTTTCAACATCGCGGGAGGCGCCGTGGAACAAGCGTTTGGGCCGATCAACAGCCATGAATTGGCGGTTGGCCTGAGATTGCAGTTCTGAGGCAGCGGATTGGGTGCGGGGTCTACCGCACCACGGCTCCGGCCACGCCACGGGCCCGGGCCATGGCTTCTTCGCGCATCAGGCCCACCAGATCGGCGTTCGCTTCCTGCCACGCCACGAAGCCTCGGTAGCCTTCGAGCATTTGGGCGTGACGCTCCAACGTGCCTTGGGGGGCGAGGTTGAAGGGGGCGAACCAGGCTTTGACCGCGTCGTAGGTGGCCAGGCAATCCTGTACCTCAGCGCCCGACATGGGGCGGATCAGGGCGGTGGCGTCGCAGAGGTAGTATAGCGCGAGGATTTCCAGAAATTCGGACATCACGGGCTGCTCCTTTGGCTGGTGCGAAGGGGCAGGTGACAAAAGAGGAAGACGCGAGCGCCGAAGAGAGGGCCAACGCGTGCGCCGCACGATCCGTCACCTCCCAATGACTTGCGGGACCAGAATAGCAGGACAGGGTGAAGGAGGCGTTAACCGCGATGTGGGTGCCTTGTTGAGGCATGCAAACGACGTTCCCGCGCCGGGCTGGGCGCGGGGCCGTTGGTGTTTATTGAAGCAAGGCGCGTGCCTAGATCTTCTGCAGCTCCACCGCTGAGGACCGACCATCGCGGCCCTCGCGCAATTCGAAGCTGAGTTTGGTGTCGTCGGGCAGATCCGTCATACCTGCGCGCTCAACAGCCGAGATGTGCACAAACACATCCTTGCCGCCATCGTCAGGTGCAATGAATCCAAAACCCTTTGTGGTGTTAAACCATTTAACTGTGCCGGTAGGCATTTTTCCCGTGTCTTTCTTTCTCAAAATACCCGCCCACAAGCGGTGCGGCGGTGCGGTGCGGACGGGGCGTGCAACCCTTCCTCAACCGAAGGATCGTCGTTACCATCCCCACGACGAAAATCTTGCCGCGTTTTGGGATGAAGACAAGGGGTTCGCGTACATGTGTACCGCCTGCGGCATGAGTTTGCTTATGGATCGAGCGGAGGATTAAAGAGTGCGCATTTATGGATTGAAGGCCTGCGACACGTGTCGCGCGGCGATGAAGGCGCTGCCGGGGGCTGTGTTGGTGGATGTGCGGGCAGAGCCGTTGGGGGCGGCAGATATCGCACGGTTTCTGGAGGCTTTTGGCGAGGCGCTGGTGAACAAGCGGTCAACCACTTGGCGCGGTCTGGACGAGGCGGAACGCGCGGGTGCGCCGGAGGCCTTGTTGTCCGAGCACCCGACGTTGATGAAGCGGCCCGTGATTGAAGAGGAGGGCGGAGCGTTGCATCTGGGCTGGGGCAAGGATGTGCAAGCCGCCTTGGGGGTCTGAGGGGGAAAGGCCCAGGGGTTTTCACCGGAAAGGGACTTGGGGCGCGGTCAGGCCGCCCCCATCTGTGATTGAGACAGCAAAACGGAGTTATCGATGCGCAACGCAGCCCTTGTCCTTGGCCTGATCGGTGGCGTCCTCGCCATGATTATCGGCTTTTTCGTCTACGGCTATACGGTGTTCATCGATTGGTTCGGAGAGATCCCGGACCTCGCCTATCAGGTTGATAACCCCGAGCTTTACCGAACGATGGCTTTCCTGTCGCCGATCCTGGCGATTGCGGGCGGGGCCATGGCAAAGGCGCGGGCCCTGTGGGGCGGTGTGCTGATGCTGATCGCGTCCGCTGGCATCTGGTATGCCTTTGGGTTTGGCGTATTCACCATGTTCCCGATTGCCTTCTGCGGCATCGGCGGGCTGTTGGCGATAGCGGCGGGGCGACCGGACGAAGAGCACGCCCACTTTTGAGGGCCGCTATCGCAACGGGCGAAAGACGCGCTTTTCCTCTTGGCGCCATGTCAGGGCCGTGTGGCCGATGGTGTCTGGGTCAGCGCGCTCTCCAATACGGACACGCAGGCCACTGATGGCGAAAGTCGCGTGATCGGCGAGTTTGAATGTCAGGTAGGTGATCCCATCGTCTGGGATCACGGGGCGGATTGAGCCGCCATTTCCCAACAGATCAGCACGTAGGGTCTGATCGCAATGGTCGCCCACATGGATGGGCTGGTCCGGTGACACAAGAACAGCAATTGTATCATCTGACGGTTCGTCGCCTGAACATTCGATCCGGATCGGCGCAAGCGCGCGGTTTGTCAGCAAGGTCGCCTTCGAAAAGGTGATTTTCGAGACTTTGAGGATGCGACGGAGCACACCATTTTCGTCACGGATGCTGTCGCCCGGCGTGAGGTCTGCGGCTGCGGAATAGCCATCAATTGTTTGAAGAACGGTCTGTTCGGCCAACCCAAGGATGGGTTCTGCGGGTTCTGTCGGCTGTTCCGTGACCGGGGCCCACGTTGCATGTGTGGGGCGGACGACATCCATCGCCAAATTGCCTGTGATATACATACTCGTTACCTGCAATGCGCCGATTAACTCGGCTTACTGACCGAGCAATATCGTGCTGCATTGGCAGAAAGCTGACGCGATTTGGGCAGTTTTTGGGCAGCGCGGACCTGGCGGGCCCGCGCTGGCTTTGGATTAGCGAAGATCCGGTGGGATCGCTTCGGAGCCGAGGGCTTCGACAACCTCATCCAGTGGCAGAACGCTTGTCTGCTTTTCACCCAAGCGGCGCAGGGTGACGGTGCGGTTTTCCACCTCCTGCCGCCCGATGGCGAGGATCGCGGGGACCTTGCCGACGGAGTGTTCGCGCACCTTGAAGTTGATCTTCTCGTTGCGAATGTCAGCCTCGGCCCGGACACCAGCGGCCTTGAGAGCTTCGACAACTTCGTGAACGAAATCATCGGCTTCCGAGACGATGGAGGCCACAACCACTTGGCGCGGCGCGAGCCAGAAGGGCAGGCGGCCTTCGGAGTTTTCGATCAGGATGCCGATGAAACGCTCGAACGAGCCAAGGCAGGCGCGGTGCAGCATGAAGGGGCGATGCTTGCCCCCATCCGCCGCAATGTAAGTCGCGTCGAGGCGTTCGGGCAGGTTGGGGTCAACCTGGAACGTTCCACACTGCCACGTCCGTCCGATGGCATCGGTGAGATAGAAATCGAGCTTCGGTCCATAAAACGCGCCGTCGCCCTCTTCCAGACGATAGGAATTGCCGGTGGCCTTGATCGCGTTTTCCAGCGCGCCTTCGACGTGATCCCAGGATTCATCTGAGCCCACACGCTTTTCCGGGCGGGTGGCGAAAGCGATTTCAAAGTCCTCGAACCCGAGGTCCTTGTAGACGCCTGCGAGATATTCGATGAACTTCGCGCATTCGGCCTCAATCTGGTCTTCGGTGCAGAAGATGTGGCCATCGTCCTGCGTGAAGCCGCGCACCCGCATGATGCCGTGGAGCGCGCCCGAGGGCTCATAGCGTGAGCATGACCCGAACTCCGCCATCCGCAGGGGCAGATCGCGGTAGCTTTTCAGGCCCTGATTAAAGACCTGCACGTGGCAGGGGCAATTCATTGGCTTGAGCGCGTTGATCGCCTTGGTCTGGGCGTGTTCTTCATCCACTTCGACGATGAACATGTGTTCCTGGTATTTGTCCCAATGGCCGGATTTCTCCCACAGTTTGCGGTCGACGACTTGGGGGGTGTTGACCTCTACATAGCCATCGGCGCGCTGTTTGCGGCGCATGTAATCCTGAAGCGTGGTGTAGATGGTCCAGCCGTTGGGGTGCCAGAAGACCTGACCGGGGGCCTCTTCCTGCATGTGGTATAGGTCCATCTCGCGGCCCAGGCGACGGTGGTCACGCTTTTCGGCTTCCTCCAGGAAATTTAAGTATTTGCGCAGGTCGTCGCGGTTCTTGAAGGCCACGCCGTAGATGCGTTGGAGCATCGGGCGCGTGTTATCGCCGAGCCAGTAGGCGGCGGCGACTGACATCAGTTTGAAGGCATCGGCGGGAACCTGGCCGGTGTGCTGCAGGTGCGGGCCACGGCAAAGGTCCATCCATTCCCCATGCCAGTACATGCGGATCGGCTCATCGCCCGGGATGCGGTCGAGAAGTTCGACTTTGTAGGGCTCGTTGGTGGCCTCGTAATGGGCGCGGACCTTTTCCCGTTCCCAGACCTCGGTACGTACGGCATCGCGGGCGTTAATGATCTCTTTCATCTTCGCCTCGATGGCGCCCAGGTCTTCGGGGGTGAACGGCTCCTCCCGGTCGAAGTCGTAGAACCAGCCGTTGTCTCGGACGGGGCCGATGGTGACTTTGACGTCCGGCCAGATCTCCTGCACCGCGCGGGCCATGATGTGGGCGCAGTCGTGGCGGATCAGCTCAAGCGCTTGGTCGTCATCCTTGAGGGTGTGGATGGCGATGGAGGCGTCTTGGTCGATGGGCCATTGCAGGTCGTGATGTTCGCCGTTGACGGTGGCCGAGATGGCCTTTTTCGCCAGCGAATTGGAGATGCCAGCGGCGACGTCTGCGGGGGTAATCCCGGCGTCATATTCGCGCGCATTGCCATCGGGGAAAGTAAGGGAGATTTGGGCCATTTTGTTGGCTCCTCGTCAGTTTGGCGCCTACGGAACGCCCGGTTGCGGGTATGTGTTTGGGGCTTTTGGCAATGCGTGCGCGCGATGTCAACGGGGGTGAGCGCGGCTACGACGGACGCTTCACGGAGCATGTTTGGGGAACGAAGATGGCCGGGGCGCGCTTTAGCTGCGGGTGTGGCGCGCGGTGGCGCGGTCGGAGGCGATGAGGTGGGCCAGGCCTGCGATCATGACGGCGGTCGCGGCGATGCCGAGGGCGGAAGTGCTGGAGCGGTCAATGACTACGGCCCCGAGGGCGGAACCGGCGGCGGCGCCCACGTAGATGGAGGCCGCGTTGAGGGACAGCAGGACGGGTGCGCGCGCGGGGTCGAGGGCGACGAGGCGGGCTTGTTGGGCCGCGCCGAAGGACCAGCCGATGACGGACCAGACGAAGGTGAACCCCATGAGGAAGATTACTGGAAGCGGCAGGAAAGACAGAACCGGGAGCGTTGCGATTTGCAGGAGTGTTAGCCAGAGGAGCGTGCGGCTTGCGCCGATGCGGTCGGACAGCGCGCCGCCCACGTAATTGCCCGCGATTGCCCCGAGACCGAAGATGAAGAGGGCCAGGGTGATGCCGTCACGGGCGAAGCCCATCATCTCGGCCAGGAGCGGGGCGAAGTACGTGTAGACGGTGAAGATCGAGGCAAGGAACGTGGCGGTGAAGAGGACGGCGGCCATGGTGGGCAGGTCGCGCAGGGTGTTTCCCAGATCGCGTAGGGAGACGGGGGAGAAGGACAGGCCTGCAGGCACGATGGTCCAGAGCAGGTAGAGCGCCGGAAGGCTGAGGCCTGCCACGATGGCGAAAGCGATGCGCCAGCCGAAGGTGTAGGCGATCCAGCCGCCAATGGGGATGCCCACGGCTTGCGCGATGGTGAGGCCTGCGAAGACGGCGGCCAGTGTTCGGGCGCGCTTTTCGGGCGGGACCAGCATGGCGGCAACGGCGGCGGTGATGGGGGTGATGACGCCCGCGCCCATGGCGGCCATACCGCGTGTGAAATGCAAGGTCAGGAGTGAGGGCGCGAGCGCGGAGAAGAGGGCGGAAAGGCCAAAGACGACGAGGCCTGCGGCCAGCACGCGCCGCCTGCCGATACGCCCGGTAAGCGAGACCAGAAGCGGCGACATGATCGCGTAGAGGATGGCATAGGTAGTCAGAAGCGCGCCGGATTGGCCGTCGGACACGCCGAAATCGTCGGCGATGGGCTCGATAATGCCGACGACGAGGAAGGCGCCCATTCCGACGATGAAGTTCACCGCCGAGAGGGTCGGGATCAGGAGGCGAGGGGGGGAGGCATCGGGCATTGGCTCACCCTAGAGGGGCGCGCGGGGGCGTCAATGCGATGATTGGTGCGGGTGGTGTCTTGGCGGAGCGTTTGCCAAAGTGTGCGGGTTGGCGGTTCGGGAGGATGCGATGCGGGCGTTTGACGAGATTTTGGAGATTGCGGCCGAGCGAAAGGGCGGGGTGGATGCGGTGCTGCCGGGGGATGCTGGGCCCACGGATGTGCATGCGGTTGCTGCCATTCCCGATGATCGCTGGCTGGCCGAGATGACGCGGGCGGTGTTTCAGGCCGGGTTCAACTGGGATGTGATCGAGAAGAAATGGCCGGGGTTTGAGGCGGCCTTTGATGGCTTCGACGTGGCGCGCTGTGCCTTCATGCCGGAGGATTGGTTTGAGGAGCTGACGCAGGACACGCGGATTGTGCGGAACGGCAAGAAGATCCGGGCGGTGCAAGTGAATGCGCAACTGATCCAGAGTGTTGAGGGCGGATTTGGCGCGAAGGTCGCGGGCTGGCCGAGAGAGGATTTCGCGGGGCTGTTGCTGTGGCTCGGCAAGGGGGGAAGCCACATGAGCGGGACCTCGGCCCAGTATATGCTGCGCAAGATGGGGGTGGATGGCTATGTGCTTGGGAAAGACGTTGTGGGGCGGCTGATTGCCGAGGGGGTGATCGACAAACCGCCCACATCGCAGAAGGGGATGCAGGCGGTTCAGGGCGCGTTCAACGCATGGGCGGATCAGTCGGGGCGGAGCCTGAAGGAGATCAGCCGGGTATTGGCGCAGTCGATTGACGCTTAGGCCAGCAAGACCGCCCCGCCGATCACGCAGATGGCGACCCAACCGAGGGTGAAAAGGATCGGGCGCACCGGCAGGACAGGCAGGCCCGCGATCATCCAGACGGCATGGACCACGCGGATGACGAAGAAGGCCATGGCGGCGGTGGCGGTCACCGGAGTGGAGACGGCTGCGAGATGCGCGATCAGGACGATCACGGCGAACGGCAGAAATTGCTCCAACAGGTTGAGGTGCGCGCGCCAGGCGCGGTGGACCCATGGGACTGTGCCAGATGGGTCCGGCGGACGGTTTTCCGAGGGCATGGCCACGGGCGTTGTGTTCACGCCGATGATGTAGGGGATCCACATGGAAGCGGCGAGAAGCGCCGTCATGGTGAGCCAGAAGAGTTCGGGGGTCATGGCAAGTCTCCCTGTTGATTGAATCGGGGCGCGTTGCCGGTCTCAAGGTAGGTCTTCAGGCCAGCAGCCCACCGCTCCCATCCGTCGGCGACGCCCTCGCCGGAGACGACCGGGAAGTGCAGGTCGTAGTGTTCGATCACGAGCTTCATGTGGTTCGCCTCAGCCGTGAGCAGGAAGACGGAGCGTGACGGCGGGATGCCCGGTTCCCAATGGGGCTCGAACGTGTGTTCGATGCGGCTTTTGGGGTCCTCCGACAGAGTTCGGGCAAGCATCATCGTGCCGCCATCGGGCGTCTCGTAGGTATAGACGCCGTCTGCCAAAGTGATCTTGGGCGACAGGAAGTGGTATTCCTTGATCGCCTCGGGGTCGCGAAGGGCGTCCCAGAGTGCGTCGTGGGTGCAGCGGATGAAGGTCTGCATCATGAAATCGGGTTTTGCGGCCATGGGTCAGCGTCCCATCATCTCAGGCGTGACGGGCAGAGCCGTGCCGGTTTCCAACCACGTCTTGAGACGCGAGGCGATCAGGACCCAGCCGTTGCGGATACCCGTCATCTCGGGCGGCAGGTCGTAGTGCTCGATGGTCAGGCGGCACGCACCGGGCATTTCGTCGACCACATAGACATGGCGGGTTGTGGGCACGTCGGGACCCATGAAATGCGGGGTGAAGGACATCTCGAGCCGCTTGGGTGGATCGGTGGCGATGACGCCACACGACAGCATCTCGGACCCATCGGGGGCGCGGTAGATGAGGGTTTCGCCGGGCTTGGCCTCTCCCTCCACCACTGTGTCGAAGTAGTAATGCTGGGTGGCCTCGCCGTTGATGAGGGCATCCCAAAGGGCTGCGGCAGAGCATTGGATGATGGTTTGGTGAACGAAATCGGGGGTCTTAGTGGCGTCTAGCATCGGAGCAGTCTCCAGTTTAGATTTGAGGTCAATCACGGCGCGGGCGGCGGGTTTGGCCAAAAGCGGCTCGATCCAGCGGTCAATCGCTTCCTGTAGGGGTAGGGCGTTGAGGTAGTGGTATTTGAACCGCCCCTTTTTGGTCGTGACGATGAGGGAGGCGTCTTCCAGCACATTGAGGTGTTTCATCACGCCGAAGCGCGTCATCTCGAACTGCTCTTCGAGATCGGTGAGGGTCTGACCGTCGCGCGCCCTGAGGCTGTCGAGGATCGCACGGCGGGCGGGGTCGCCCATGGCTTTGAAAATCGCATCCATGGGGTGAGTATATGTGACCAAGTAGTTACGTGACAAGATGGTCACGTTATAAAAATGCGCGAGCCTCCGCCCATGACGCGGCGATTGTGTTGCGGTGACGGGCAGGCCGGGGCAGGTTGCGAGCAACGAAAGCGGCCCGTTCGGGCCAGTGAAATAAAGGGCAGGGCAGATGGCCGACATGCAATTTCTTGAGACCCCTCAGGGGCGGCAACTGGCCTATCACAAGTTCTCGGGCCGGATGCCTGCGGTGGTGTTTTTGGGTGGTTTACGCTCGGATATGACAGGCACGAAGGCGGTTCATTTGGAAACCTGGGCGCGTCGGTCGGGGCGGGAGTTCCTGCGATTCGACTATTCGGGGCACGGCGAAAGCTCGGGCGAATTCACCGAGGGCTGCATTGGCGAGTGGCATGAGGATACGGTCGCCGCGATCAATGGGTTGACCGAGGAGAAGGTCGTTGTCGTCGGCTCGTCCATGGGCGGATGGCAGGCGTTGCTGCTGGCGAAACGGATGCCGGAGCGGTTGGCGGGGATCGTGACAATTGCCGCAGCACCGGACTTCACCGAAGACGGCTACTGGGAGGTCTGGACCGAGGAAGAGCGCAAGACCGTTATGGAGGAGGGCGAGATTGCCCTGCCATCGGAATACGGGGATGCGATGGTGATCACGCGCAAGCTGATCGAAGATGGCCGCGATCATTTCGTTCTGCGTGAGCCGCTGAAGATCAACATGCCGGTGCGGATGCTACAGGGCACGGCGGATATGGATGTGCCGACGGAGGTGGCCTTGCGGCTGCTGGATCATGTGGAAGGGCCGAATATTCGGCTGGAACTGATCAAGGACGCGGATCACCGGTTCTCGACGCCTGAGTGTTTGGATACGATCACCCGCGCGGTCGAGGAGGTTCTGATCCATGCGTAGTTTGGGAAAGTGGTTGGGTCGAATCCTGATCCTGGTTGGCGTGGTGCTGGCGGTTGTGATCTTTGCGCCAGGCGAACGGATCGAGCGTGAGGCGACCGCGCAATTCAGTGATCCCGCAGGTTATCTGGCCGCGCGTGAGACCGCCGATGACATCACGCCGGGTACCGAGGCGCGGATCATCTGGGCTGGCGAGGAGGGCGCAGCGACCGAGACTGTGGTTCTTTACCTGCACGGCTTCTCAGCCACGTCCGAGGAAATCCGGCCGGTGCCGGACCGGGTGGCCGAACAATTGGGTGCGAACCTGGTCTTTGCGCGGCTGACCGGCCACGGGCGGAGCGGGTCCGCCCTGGGTGAGGCGCGGGCGGGTGATTGGGTGGCTGATGCGGAGTTATTCCTGCAGATCGCGCGCGCCGTGGGCGACCGGGTCGTGGTCATGGGAACGTCGACGGGGGCCACATTGGCCGCTTATGTCCTGACCGAGCCGGAACCTTCTGAGGCCGTGGCCGCGGTTGTCATGATCTCGCCGAATATCGAGGTCGCAAACCCTGCCGGTCCGCTTCTGGAACTGGCCGGTGCGCGCATCTGGGTGCCGTGGGTCGCAGGGGCGGAGCGCAGCTTTGAGCCGATCAACGAGGGCCACGGGACCTATTGGACGACGCAATACCCGACGGTCGCTGCCGTTTCGATGGGCACGCTTCTGCGCGAGGCGCGGGCGCGGGATTATTCTGGCGTCTCGATCCCCGCCTTGTTCATGTTTGCCGACACCGATCAGGTGATTTCGGCCCCGGCCGCGCGTGACTTCGCCGAAGGGTGGGGGGGCGAGGCCACGGTTCTTCCGGTGGCCGTTCCGGAAGAGGGCGGCGATCCGTTCCACCACGTGATTGCGGGTGATATTCTAAGCCCTGCGCTAACGGATCGGGCGGTGGAAGACATCACGAACTGGCTGCGCGAACAGCTGAACTGAGACATTCGTTTCGTAGCAAAGCGGCGATGCGCTAATCGAAGGTGCAGCTCGTGAATTCATATCCTGTGACATAGGACAGGACGCGGCCATCTTCGCTTTGTTCGTAGGACGCGGCGGCGATGCGTGGCTCGTCGCGATCCGGCAGGTAGAAAATCGCCACTTCCATCGCGCCGACGATGGGATGATTGGCGAAAATGGACAGACGGAAGCCGTCGTCATGGGCGCGCAGGCCGCGGACCTCGGCAGGAACGATTTGGCCCAGATAGTCCATCTCTGCCCCTGTCGGTGACCAAGACACGCTGTCGAATATGTATCCGCTTGCCGGAGACAAACACTGGCCGGATTGCGGCAGGGTTTCTGCGGTGGCAGGCAGCGCTGCCCCCATAGCGAAGGTAAGGGCAATGGCGCGTTTCATGGGCTGGTTCCTTGTACTTGAGCTGCCCAAAACGTTGCATCGGGTGCGGCACGGCGCAAGCTTGTAGGGCCGGCTCCGTTGCAAACGTATGCAAATTTCCCTTGAAGCCCCTGACCGCGCCTGTATCCTCTCGCGCATTGCATGCCCGGGGAGTGAAACGATGGCCGAATATCTCAAACGCGGAAAACCTGCCGATGAACGGGCGGAAGATGATGCGAAGGTGCGTGGCATTGTCGAAGGTATCCTCGGTGATATCGAGGCGCGCGGAGATGCTGCGGTTCGCGATCTTTCGGCCAAGTTCGATGGCTATCAGCCAGAGGCGTTTCGCCTGACGGCGTCCGAGATCGAAGCGGCCATGCAACAGGTCACGACTCGCGAGATGGAGGATATTCGGTTCGCGCAGGCCCAGATCCGCCGGTTTGCCGAGGCGCAGCGTGCCTCGATGACGGATATCGAGGTTGAAACGATGCCCGGCGTGATACTTGGACATAAGAATATACCCGTGAATTCAGTGGGTTGCTACGTGCCTGGCGGCAAGTTCCCGATGGTGGCTTCTGCCCACATGTCGGTACTGACAGCGAAGGTTGCGGGCGTGAAACGCATCGTCGCCTCGGCCCCGCCGGTGGGCGGCAAGCCGCATCCCGCGATTGTGGCGGCGATGCATGAGGGCGGCGCGGATGAGATCCTCGTACTGGGAGGTGTGCAGGCCGTGGGCGCGATGGCGATTGGGACCGAGACGATCAAGCCGGTTGATATGCTGGTGGGTCCCGGCAACGCCTTTGTGGCGGAGGCTAAGCGGCAGCTGTTTGGGCGTGTCGGTATCGATCTGTTCGCCGGACCCACCGAAACCTGCGTGATTGCGGATGAAACCGTGGACGGCGAGATGTGCGCAACCGACCTGTTGGGGCAGGCGGAGCATGGGTATAATTCGCCCGCCGTGCTGATTACGAACTCGCGCAAGCTGGCCGAGGACACGATGGCCGAGATCGAGCGTATTTTGGCGATTTTGCCCACCGCCGAGACGGCGCGGGTGTCGTGGGAGGAATACGGCGAGGTCATCTTGTGCGACAGCTACGAGCAGATGCTGGAGGTCTCCGAGGACATCGCGTCGGAGCATATCCAGGTGATGACGGACCGTGATGATTGGTTCCTTGAGAACATGACGAACTACGGCGCGCTGTTCCTTGGGCCGCGCACGAATGTGGCCAATGGCGACAAGGTGATCGGGACGAACCACACGCTGCCGACTAAGAAGGCGGGGCGCTATACCGGTGGCCTGTGGGTTGGGAAATTCATCAAAACACACTCTTATCAGCGGGTTGTGACGGATGAGGCCGCGACGCTTGTTGGCGAATATGGCTCCCGTCTGTGCATGTTGGAGGGCTTTGTAGGCCACGCCGAGCAATGCAACGTGCGGGTGCGGCGGTACGGTGGGATCAATGTTCCTTACGGCGAGGGCGCGCCTTATCGCGATGCGGCTGAGTGATTTGACGGGGCGCTGCCCCTGTCCTGCGGACGCCCCCGGCATAGTTCTGGAACAAAGATGAGCGAAGAACGGCAAGCGAAAGATCTGTTGCGTGGGGTGCGTTCGTCCGGGCGGCTGGACGGCGTGGCTCAGGAGGGCTGCGTTGTGCAACTTGCGCATCCGTTTGAGACGTTAGATTTTACAGGCTACAGCGCTGTTCTGGATGATTTGGGCCGCGCTTTTCCGGATCTTGAGCGGCGCGTGACGATCGAGATCGCCGGGCGCGACGGGCAAGGGCAGCTTTGGGTCGGGCAGGGGGGCTATTGGTGCGGGCTGTTCGACGCGCCGTTCATGGATATCCCGCCAACGCGGCGCATGGCAGTGATGCGGTTCCATGACTTCTTCCGCGTGGAAGACGGCGCGGTGGTTGAGATGCAATCGTTGTGGGACCTGCCTGAGCTGATGATGCAGGCCGGGGCTTGGCCGCTCTCGCCATCGCTTGGGCGCGAGTTTCATGTGCCCGGCCCCGCCACGCAGGACGGGTTGCGGGTAAGCGGCGATGGGTCCGCTGCGCTGCAAACTGTGTTGGATATGCTCAATGGGCTCGGCAATGATCCTGCGGGCACGCCGCGTGAAACCATGGCGCGGTACTGGCATCAGAACATGAGCTGGTATGGCCCCTCGGGCATCGGCACGGCCCGTGGGATCGACGGGTTCCGCAAACATCATCAAGCGCCGTTTCTGGGTGGGATGCCGGATCGCTCGGCCCGGATGGAGGAGGGGCATCTGTTTGCGGAAGGCGCCTATGTGGGCTTCACGGGATGGCCCGGCATGGACGTGACGCTGACCGGTGGCACGTGGCTTGGCATTCCGGGTGCAGGAAAGAAACTGGAAATGCGGAGCCTCGATTTTTGGCGTATCCATGAGGGTAAGATCGCCGAGAATTGGGTCTTGGTGGACCTGCTTCACGTCTATGCCCAAATGGGTGTCGATGTGTTGGCGCGGATGCGAGAGCTTGCTGGTTGATGTCGAATTTTTTGAATACTCACAGAGTTATCCACAGAGAATACGGAAATGATTGATGTATTCGAACATCCCCTGCAGAAGGATCTGACATGACATTACCTCGCACACCATCCTTCTCGCTCGCCGGAAAACGCGCGTTTGTGCCGGGCGGATCGCGGGGAATCGGGCTTGGCTGTGCGGCAGCATTGGCGGAAGCCGGTGCCCATGTGACCCTGGCTGCGCGCAATGCGGATCAGGTCTCAGCCGCCGCACAGCAGCTACGGGATGCGGGGTTTGAGGCCGACGGCATTGCATTGGATGTCACTGACTTGGCTGCGATGGAGGCCGCTGTTGCCGACCTCGGGCCGCTCGATATCTTGTGCAACTCTGCCGGTCTTGCGCGCCATTCCCCGGCGCTGGACACCACCGCTGAGGACTTTGACGCCGTCACGGGGATCAACATTCGGGCGGCTTACTTCATGTCGCAATACGCGGCACGTGGCATGGTCAACGGCGGGTCGATCATCCAGATCTCCAGCCAGATGGGCCACGTCGGCGGACAGGACCGCGCCGTCTATTGCGGGACCAAACACGCGGTCGAGGGCTTTGTGAAAGCGATGGCGATTGAATGGGGGCCGCGAGATATACGCATCAATACGATCTGCCCAACCTTCGTGCGGACCGAGCTGACGGCGCCCACCTTTGCAGACCCCGAAAAGCGCGCCTGGATTGAAAGCAAGATCAAGCTGCCCCGCATTGCTGAGGTCGAAGACCTGATGGGCGCGGTCCTATTCCTGGCCTCAGATGCCAGCGCAATGGTCACCGGCACGTCGATCCTTGTGGATGGCGGGTGGACGGCAGGCTGATGGCGGAGCGCAAGATCACCTCGGTCGATGTGGCCAAGCGCGCTGGCGTCAGCCAATCGGCCGTGAGCCGCGTGTTCACGCCCGGTGCTTCGGTATCGAAAAAGATGGCGGATCGGGTGCGAAAGGCGGCGGATGATCTGGGCTATCGGCCCAATGTTCTGGCGCGGTCGCTGATTACGGGGCGTTCGCGCATCATCGGCTTGGTTGTGGCCTATCTGGACAACCCGTTCTACCCCGATGCACTTGAGAAACTGAGCGCGGCTTTGCAGGCGCAGGGCTACCATATCCTTGTTTTTCTTGCCGGAAACAGCGACGAGGATGTGGAAAGCGTGATTGATGATTTGATGGACTATCAGGTCGACGGGATCATCACGGCTTCTATCAACCTGAGCGGAGAACTGACCGAGCGCTGCCGCGCCGCGGGCATTCCGGTGATGTTGTTCAACCGCGGCATCGCGGGATCCGGGCTATCTGCCGTGACGTCGGCCAACCAAGTTGGTGGCGCGAAGGTGGCGGAATTCTTGATGGCAGGCGGCCACAAACGGATCGCGCATATTTCGGGCTGGATGGGGTCATCGACGGGCCGCGACCGGCGCGATGGGTTTGTAGCCGCGTTAGTGGCCGCGGGGCAGACATTGTACATGGAAGAAGACGCGCGTTTCCGCCGTGAAAAAGCGGCAGAGGCTGCGCGCGCCATGATGTTGGATCCCAATCCGCCCGACGCCATTTTTGTGGGCAATGACCATATGGCGCTGGGTGTTATGGACATGTTGCGGTTTGAAATGGGGTTGGATGTGCCAGGCGATGTCTCTGTCGTGGGATACGATGACGTTCCCATGGCCGCTTGGTCTGCCTACGATCTGACGACGCTGCGCCAACCGGTGAACCGAATGGTCGAGGCAACGGTCGATACGCTTCTAAATGAGATCGAACATGGTCGCCCGCCGGGCACCGTGACGGAAATTCAGGGGGAGCTTATCACGCGCAGCTCCGCCCGCCTGCCCAAAGGATAAGGCCAAATGATCGGCTTCTCGAACAAGTTCCGCGACTTCCCGGATTACATCATCGGGATCACCAAAGAGATTTGGGAGGATCGCGGGATTGCGACTCTGCACGAGTATTACTCCGAGGATATCGTTGTCCGCTCCCCCGCGTCGATTGTGACAGGAAATCAGGGTGTTATCGCGGCGACCATGGCGACATTGGCCGAATTTCCGGACCGTGTGTTGTTGGGAGAGGATGTGATCTGGTCCGGCACCCCTGAAGAAGGGATGCTGTCGAGCCACCGGATCATCAGTCAGGCAACCCATGCGGGCGACGGGATGTATGGCGCGGCAACCGGCAAGCGCCTGCAATACCGCATTCTCGCCGATTGCCACGCGCAGAATAACACGATCGATGATGAATGGCTGATCCGCGATCAGACTGCGATCGTGAAGCAGATGGGATGGGAACCGAAAGCGTTTGCCGCCGATCTGATTGAGCGCGAAGGTGGGCCTGAGGCCTGCGTGAAGCCGCTGACGCCCGAGAACGATATGGTGGGCCCCTACAAAGGGCGCGGCAACGACAATGGCTGGGGTGCGACGCTGGCGGAGACTCTGATTCGCATGATGGGTGCGGATATGGCAGCGATTCCAGAGGTTTATGACCGCGCCTGCCATCTGGAATACCCCGGGCATGTCACGGCCCATGGCACGGCAGAGGCCGACAAATTCTGGATGGGCCTGCGCGCCAGCTTCCCCAACGCGGAGTTCAAGATCGACCACCAGATCGGCATGGAAGACGACAACATGCCCCCGCGCGCGGCCGTACGGTGGAGCCTTTGGGGCAAACATGACGGCTGGGGTATGTTTGGCGCGCCCACTGGGGCGATGGTCTACGTGCTTGGCTGCACGCACGCGGAATTCGGCCAGCTTGGCGGGGCCGCGCCGCAGTTGCGCCGCGAATATACGTTGTTCGATGAAACCGCCGTTTGGAAGCAGATCCTGCTGGAGGGCAGTTGATGCGTAGGGCTCTGACAGCCGGGCTTTTCGCGTCCATGCTTTTGGTCACGCCGGGGTTCGCGCAGGATCGTCAGGCCGTGTTCGACGGGCTTCATGCCGCCCATGGCGGTGTCATTCAGGGGCATTTCTATATGCCCGACGGCCCGGATGAGAACAGCCAATACTGGCGCTGCCAGACCTGTGGCGACCGGCGCACAATTCTTATCGGCTACTACGACTACGCCTATACGTATGACACGAGCGACGGCGACCAGGTCCTGCGCATGATCGGTGGCGCATGCCGGTTTGATCCGTGTAGCGCCAGCACCTACACCCTGATGGGGATTGAAGGATTGCGTCAGGAGGGCCCACGGCGGGACCGGCACAATGTTCGCACGTCCTTTATTGTTGCTGATCGTCTGATCATGCTTGAGGCGCGTGATTTTCCCAGTGCTGAGATGGCTTTGGCCGCCCATGCGGAGGCGGAGGCCGCCCTCATTCAACCCATTTTGCAGGCCGCTCCGTGACCGGGCGTTTCCAGGCTACTGTGGCTTTCTTGGCCGATACAAAGGTTTGCGCGCGGGACACTGATCTGCCGTCCACCCGCGCCATCGCCATAAACATTCAGACGGCCCGGTGCAGCCGGACAAGCGCCCGTAACCTTCTGGCGCCGCACATCGTCGGACACTAGACAAGCAACGCAAAGGCAACAGGGGATCGCCGCCATGACCGTAAAAACCACACACACAGGCTCACTCCCTCGGACGCAAGAGGTTGTGGATTTCATATTCGCGCGTGAGAAAGAGCAACCTTTCGATCAGGCCGCTTTCGATGCGGCCATGACTCAAGCCGTGGATGACACGGTTGCCAAGCAGGTCGCGGCGGGGGTTGAGGTCGTGTCGGATGGCGAGACATCGAAGATTTCCTACGCCACCTACGTGAAAGATCGCTACACCGGCTTTTCCGGGGATAGCCCGCGCAATGCGCCGGCCGATCTGAAAATGTTCCCGTCGTTCCTGGAACGGCTGGCCAATGATGGGGGCACGCCTACCTACGCGCGACCGATGTGCACGAGTGAGGTCCGCTCGAAAGGGCAGGGAGAGTTGGGCAAGGACATCGACAACCTGAAGGCGGCGATGGACAAGCATGGGGCGTCTGAGGGGTTCATGAATGCAGCCTCGCCCGGTGTGATCTCGCTCTTTCTGCAAAACGATTTCTACCCGACGCGGGAGGCCTATCTTGCCGCTTTGGCCGACGCGATGGCCGAAGAATATCGCACCATCGTCGACGCGGGTCTATTGCTTCAGTTGGATTGTCCCGACCTTGCCCTATCGCGGCACATGCTGTTTGCGGACCTCTCGGATGAAGAGTTTCTCAAGATCGCGAACAGCCATGTCGAGGCACTGAACCATGCGCTTTCCGGCATCGATCCGTCGCGCGTGCGAGTGCATATCTGTTGGGGCAACTACGAGGGGCCGCATATCTGCGACGTGCCGATGGACACGGTGTTTTCCACCTTCATGTCGGTTAATGCGAGCCAGCTTTTGTTTGAGACGTCGAACCCCCGCCATGCGCACGAATGGACCGTGTTCCGCGACCGCGCAGGCGAAATCCCCGATGACAAAATCCTGGTGCCGGGCGTTGTCGACACGACTACGAATTTCGTCGAACACCCCGAATTGGTCGCAGAACGGATCGCCAAGTTTACGGGCATCGTGGGGTCTGATCGTGTGATCGCGGGCAGCGACTGTGGCTTTGGCACTTTCGCCGGATTTGGCGCGGTGGACCCATCCATCGCCTATGCAAAGCTCGCAGCGTTGACGGAAGGGGCAAAGCTCGCCAACTCGCGTTTGTGATAGAGATTGGCCTGTAGGCTGTGGATAAATCTGTGAGTTGCGTTCAAAAGTGAAAGCTGTGGTTCAAAGGCCCGCGTAAATCTCAGCCTTACGCGCCTTGTCTATCACGACCGGCTCCACTACAGGCTGGCCCGTGTCGGCATCGAAGAATGGGGTCTTCTTCCGCTCGCCTTTGATGATCGCAGCGCCGGCATTTGCGAACAGCGCCCGCACGACCCGGCCCATGCCCTTGTGTTTCACCTTGCCGTCGAGGGCGGTGACATTCACTTCGGCGCGGACCCGGCCCAAGGCGTTTTGATCTTCGATGATCTCCGCGATCAATCCCGCAAACGGAAGGCTCAATTTCGAAGGGGTGGTTGCAATCGGTGTCCCGCAGCACGCGGCGTAAAAGCGCAATGGACCACGCGGCGACAGGCGCAGTGCGGCCAAGTGCTCGGACCCTTCGGTGATCTCCAGCCCCGCCGGGCCGATCTGCAAGATCCGCACACCATCAGACGCGCCTGGATCATCGCGGCCAACGGCCACCTGAAACGCGCGGCAATCGCGGCAATGACAGGTAAGGTGGGTGCCAGATTTCACCGTCTTCTCTGCCAAAGTGCCACGTAGAGCTCCGCATTGGCAGCGTAGCGAAGTCATCCGGCCTTCTCATTCAAAGGCACAACGTTCGAGCCGGAATTCGCGTCGATGAATTCCAGCACCAGCGGGCGGATATTGTCACGCCAGCTTTTGCCCGCGAAAATCCCGTAGTGGCCCGCTTCGGGTTCCAGATACGACGCCTTTTTTGCATCGGGTAGGCCGGTCAGCATATCCAGCGCGGCGACGCATTGGCCGGGAGCGGAAATGTCGTCCTTCCCGCCTTCGACGGTTTTCACGGCAACGGTCGTGATCTTGCCGATGTCGACCTGCTTTCCGACGACGGTGAAGATGTTCTTCGCAATCTCGCGCTTTTTGAAAATGCGCTCGACGGTCGACAGGTAGAATTCGGCGGTCATGTCCATCACGGCGAGGTATTCGTCGTAGAAAGTGTTGTGCTTGTCGTGATCGCTGGCTTCGCCCTTGGAGACACGAACCACCTGATCCGAGAAGGCTTTCGCGTGCTTTTCGGCGTTCATGGCCATGAAGGAGCCGAGCTGTTGCAGGCCCGGGTAGACCATCCGGCCCGCGCCTTCGTGCTTGAAGCCGACGCGTTGGATCACAAACTTCTCAAGCTGGCCCATCGTCACGCGGCGCCCAAAATCGGTCACGTCTGTTGCGGCCGCGTCCGGATCAATCGGCCCGCCGATCAGAGTCAGCGTGCGTGGCTGCGCGTCGGGGTCTTCCTCGGCAAGATAAGCCGTGGCGGCCAGCGCCAGAGGGGCGGGTTGGCAAACGGCGATCACATGGGTGTCGGGGCCCATTTCGCGCAAGAAATCAACGAGGTAGAGGGTGTAATCTTCAACATCGAATTTGCCTTCGCTAACCGCGATGTCGCGCGCGTTGTGCCAGTCGGTAATGTAGACATCGGCATCGGGCAGCAGCGACAGAACCGTCTTGCGCAGCAGTGTCGCGTAGTGGCCGGACATGGGTGCTACCAGCAGAACCTTGCGACCCGTGGGCGCGCGGCCTTGCACATCAAAGCGGATCAGGTCGCCGAAGGGGCGCTCAATCACATTCTCGATCGTCACCACATGGTCGCGACCATCACTGCCGGGGACGGAGTCGATGTGCCAATCGGGCTTGGCGACCATGCGCGCAAAGCTGCGTTCGGTCACTTCGCCCCAGGCGGCGGTCATCTGGATCAGCGGGTTCGCGACAAGCCCCAGCGCGGGATATGAACACATGGCACGCGCAGATGCGCCCATCCATTGGTTCGTCACCCGCATGGTTTCCATCAGATCGTAGGTAAGCATGTGCCGCATGAGCCACTCCAAGCGCCGAGACCCGGATGACCCGGATCATTTCGTCGCGTGGACCACCTCACCTTGATCCCGCTACTATGCAGATGCAGCATTTGACACGGGAATTCAAGGTGGCACGGGAAAAGAACGAAAGCGATGCAGACCAAGGGGTTGCATCAGACGACGGCGAGCATCTGGCCCGCCTGAACGCGAATCTCGCCAAGGTTGAGGAGCTTTCAAAGCGCCTCGTCGCCGCGATGGGACAGCGTCAATCCGCGGATGTCGGGCTGCAAGGGCCGGGGCAAGACCTCTATATGAAGGCGGGTCTGGCCTATTGGTCCGAGATGATGGCCAACCCAAGCAAAATGCTGGAACAGCAGGCCCAATACTGGGGTCAGGCCATGACCCATTTCATGGAAATGCAGAATTCATTGGCCGAAGGGAAGATGCCGCTTCTGCCCGACGACGATCTGCCGTCCGACAAGCGCTTTGCGAACCCGCTTTGGCGCACGCATCCCTATTTCAACTTCGTCCGGCACCAATACGTCATGGGGTCTGAGGCGATCCGTCAGGCTGTTGGTGAGCTGGAAGGGCTTGACGATAAAGACAAATACCGCGTTGAGTTCTTCGCCAATCAAGTCATCGAGCTGTTCTCACCCACCAACTATTTCGCCACCAACCCTGATGCATTGGAAAAGGCGGTCGAGACGGATGGCGAAAGCCTGGTCCACGGTTTGGAGAACCTCGTGCGCGATATGGAGACGCACCACGGTGAGATCCTGCCAACATTGGCTGACCCCAACGCATTTCAGGTTGGCGGCAACATCGGCACGACCGAGGGCAGCGTTGTGTTCCGCAACCGGATGCTGGAGCTGATCCAATACGCGCCCAC
The DNA here is from genome assembly GCA_947500415.1 of uncultured Roseicyclus sp. Classification (GTDB taxonomy): domain Bacteria; phylum Pseudomonadota; class Alphaproteobacteria; order Rhodobacterales; family Rhodobacteraceae; genus Gymnodinialimonas. Next base: position 81,396 of record CANMRT010000003.1, on the reverse strand, counting down.
GACCGAGAAGGTTCACAAGACCCCGCTGATCATCTTCCCGCCTTGGATCAACAAGTTCTACATCCTCGACCTCAAGCCACAGAATTCGATGATCAAATGGATCGTCGATCAGGGCTACACCCTGTTTGTCGTAAGCTGGAAGAACCCCGACGCGAGCTACGCGGACGTGGGGATCGAGGATTACGTTGAGGAGGGGTATCTGGCGGCCATCGAAGAGGCGAAGGCCATCACCGGCGAGAAGCAGGTCAACGCCATCGGATACTGCATCGCGGGCACAACGCTGAACATGACCCTCGCGCTTCTGAAAAAGCGCAAGGACAAGTCGGTAAAGTCGGCCACGTTCTTCACCACTTTGACTGACTTCTCGGAGCAAGGGGAGTTCACCCCTTTCCTTCAGGACGATTTCGTGGACGCGATTGAGCGTCAGGTGGATCAGGACGGTATGCTCGACAGCTATTTCATGTCGCGCACCTTCTCTTTCCTGCGGTCCAAAGACCTCATCTACGGCCCCGCTGTGCGCAGTTATATGATGGGAGAGGCCCCGCCGGCGTTCGATCTGCTCTATTGGAACGGGGACAGCACCAACCTGCCCGGCAAGATGGCCAAGCAATACCTGCGTGGCCTTTGTCAGGGGGATGCGTTGGCCTCCGGCACGTTCGAACTGCTCGGTGAAAATCTTTCCCTCAAAGATGTCACCGTGCCTGTCTGTGCGATCGCGTGTGAGACGGATCATATCGCCGCCTGGAAAGACAGTTTTCGCGGCGTGACCAAGATGGGGACCAAAGACAAGACCTTCATCCTGTCTGAGTCCGGGCATATCGCGGGCATCGTGAACCCGCCGACCAAGAAGAAATACGGCCACTACACCAACCCAGACGTCTCTGGCACCTCCGACGATTGGCTGGGGGCCGCGCAATATAACGAAGGGTCCTGGTGGCCGCTTTGGGAAGCTTGGCTTGCCAAACGGTCCGGCGCGAAGGTCGCCGCACGCGTTCCTGGCGCCGACGGGCACAAAATATTGGCGCCCGCGCCGGGAACCTACGTGAAAGAACGGCAAGCCGCCTGATTTCATTCGATTCTTTCTCTATGCTGCAGCGCAGAAAAAACCTTGACATTCTGCACTGCAGCATGCATATATCTTGCACACGCAGCAATCGCCCGCCCCGGGTAAGACACATTGCCCAGATGGGCGAGAAAACGACTGGAGAATTTATCATGGCAAAAGCCGCACAAACCCCCGACTTCACCAAATACATGACCGAAATGATGGCATCCTTCCCGATGGACATGTCCGCCTATGGCGACGCGTTCAAATCGCAGGCTGCTTCCGCTGAGAAGATGGCTAAAGTTGCCCTCGACGCAGCTGAAAAATCCACCGAGATCTCCTCGAAGTGGACCAAAGACACCATCGCAAAGATGGGTGACGTCGCAGCCGTCAAAGACGAGCCTGCCGACTACACCAAGTCGATGACCGACTTCGCTTCCGCTCAGGCCGAAATGGCCGCTGAGACCATGGCTGCCTTCGCTGAAGTCGCCAAGAAGGTCCAGATGGAAACTGTCGAGCTGATGATGGCCGCTGGCAAAGAAGCCACCGAAGAGGCAACTGCCGCCGTCAAGAAAGCCACCAACGAGGTGACTTCGGCTGCCAAGAAAGCAACCGCGAAGTAATCGCGCTATCTTGAAATCTTAGGGTGTGTCCGGGCCCTCCCTCCGGATCACACCCAACTGAAAGGCAGGCCCGCACATCGCGGCCTGCCTTTTTCTTTGCGACGGGACATCGGGGGCACTTCGAATTTCATATATAAGAACATGCCCGAAAACGCCGATTGCATTATCTCGCGCCCGCAGCGTAGGCTGATCTCAATGCTGCGCTGCAACGCGTACAATGGGAGGGCTTCGCACCATGGCCGATACAGACCACCTGCTGATCAAAAGATACGCCTCGCGCAGGCTCTATAATACCGAGACCTCCGACTATGTGACGCTTGAGGATATCGCCGGTTTCATCCGTGCGGGCCGCGAGGTGAAGATCGTTGATCTGAAATCCGGCGATGACCTCACCCGCCAGTATCTGCTTCAAATCATTGCCGAACATGAAAGCCGGGGCGAGTCGGTGCTGCCCATCGCCGTGCTGACCGATCTGGTGCGCAGCTACACCACGCAGGCCCATTCCGTCGTCCCCGATTTCCTCGCCGCCAGCTTCGAGATGCTGCAAGAAGGCCAATCCAAAATGATGGACAATATGGCCGCAATCAATCCGATGGCCTCCATGCCCGGCTTCGACGCTATGCGCGCGCAGCAAGAGGCCTTCTTCAAGGCCATGACTGGTGGCATCGCTGGCGGGCAAGCGGACGAGGGGAGCCCTGCACAACCCGACCCGGCCCCCTCGGAAGAGCTGGATGAAATCAAGCGCCAGCTCTCCGATCTGCAATCCAAACTCAGCAAGATGTAGGCCCTATGATCCGCACCTTTGCCTTCGTCCCCACGCTGTTCCTACTGCCGTCTTGCGCAATTCTTGCGCCCATCTTCGGATTTGACGCACCGCAGGCGGACCTCACCGCCTACCAATCGGCCATGGCGGATTACTCAACTTGCGAAACCGCGCCTGATCCGTCAGACCGCGCCGCCGCCGCCGCCCGTTTGGCCCAGGTCGCCAGCGCCATGCAGGCCAACACACAGCCCACAAACCCCGATCATTTTTACGAGATGGACCGCGTCACTGCGGCCAACGCACGCTGCCAGAACACACTCGGTCGCTGATCCACGCCGCTCCTTCATCTTGGCCGGTACAACTCCGGGGGAGTACGCAAGGACGGGGGCTGGCCCCCTTGCTATGCCAACCGCCGCGCACAGACCTCGTCCCAGGCTTCCCGCCGCAACATCATGCGCACCCAATCCGCAGGCCCCGTGCCAAGGTCCAGTCGCCGGTCTTCCACCTGAACTGCCCCAAGTTTCGCGGTCGCCTTTTGTGAGCGGATATTTGTGGGCGCGATGTGAAACCAAACCTCTGGAACGGTCGCAAAGATGTGCGCCACCATCAGCCGCTTCACCTCGAAATTCGTATCCCCGCCCCAGTGCCGGCGCACCAGAAACGTGAACCCGATCCCAATCCCTTCTGGCGCATCGGCACTCGCGTAGAACCGGGACAGGCCGATCACCTCGCCGGTTGCGTCCCGGGCGACCATCGTGCCGCCTGCCTCTAAAAGGAAATCGAAATAGCCCGCAAAAACCTCTGGCGTCCAGCGGTCGGTCGCGGGGTGCCCGGCCCAAATGTCCGGATCTCCGGCAGCCGCCGTTAACGCTGCCCGATCCGACTCCGCCAGCGGTCGCAACTCCAATTGATCCGAGCGCAACACGCATGAGCCGTCAAATCCGTCTGGCAAGGCCCTGGCGTCCATCGTTCAAGCCACCTCTGCAAAGACCTGTTTCAGCGCTGCAACCAGCTTGTCGAACATCTCGTCCATCTGCCCATCGGTCAGCGTGAAGGCGGGGCAGAGCACGACCGACTGACCCAAAGGTCGACAAATCAACCCATGGTCCGTGCAGGTGTTCGCGATCCGCTCGGACACGCTCAACTCGCCCTCAAACGGCACCTTGCCCGCACGGTCACGCACGGCCTCCAGCGCCCACATGTAACCCACGCCGCGCAGCTCGCCGATGTTGGGATGCTTGGCAATCTCCGCCAGCCCCGCCTCCATCCGCGCGGTCCCGGCCTGCACCATCTCCAGCAGGCCTTCTTCCAGCACCACATCGATGGCCTTCAGCGCCACCGCGCAACCGACTGGGTGTCCCGAGGCGGTGAAGCCGTGGGGAAATTCCTCAACCGGATCAATCGCCGCCTGCAAGCGGTCGGTCATCTCCGGCCCCAACATCACCGCGCCCATCGGGAAATAGCCAGCGGTCAGGGCCTTGGACGAGATGATGACATCGGGCACGAAATCGTAGGTCTGACAGCCCCAAACCGCGCCTGTCCGCCCAAACCCGCAGATCACTTCGTCGGAGATCAGCGGAATGTCATGGCGCCGCAAGACCGCCTGCATCGCCTGAAAATAGCCCTTGGGCGGTGGAATCACCCCGCCTGCGCCCAGAACCGGCTCGGCGAAGAAGCCGGCAATCGTATCCGCCCCTTCGCGGGCAATCACGTCCTCCAACTCAGCCGCCAGCCGCGCCGTGAACTCCGCCTCGCTTTCGCCTTCCGCGCCCTCACGCCAGAAATGCGGGCAGGTCAGGTGGATGAACCCTTCCATCGGCAGCCCGAAGAGGCTGTTGTATGGCTTTGCCGTCATCGACGCCGCCACCGCCGTCACACCGTGATAAGCATTGCCCCGCGTCAGGATCTTGCGCTTGTGCGGCGTGCCCTCCTGCTGGCCCATGAACCAAAGCATCTTGACCATAGTGTCATTCGCCTCGGATCCAGAGTTGGTGTAGAACACCTTGCCCCTGTCCCAGGGCGAGACCTCGATCAACCGCTCCGAGAGGGCGACCGTCTGGTCACTCATCCGCCCGAAAAAGGCGTGGTATCCGGGAAAGCGGTCGTATTGCGCCTTGGCCGCTTCCGCGAGGCCAGGATGGTCGAACCCCGCCACCATATTCCACAGGCCAGAATTGCTATCGAGGTAGCGTTTGCCATTGGTGTCATAGACATAAGGCCCCTCGCCATGGGTGATCACAACCGTGCCCCGTTCGCGGATCGACGGCAGATCGGTGAAGCCATAGAGCGAATGCGCCTCGGCGCGGGTTTCCCAGGAATTCGGGGCGTGAGTGTTCATAGCGGCCTCCCTTGTTGGGGCTACGCTACGCTTGGGTTGAGCGGCCCTCAATACGTGATTTCGGTGCGATGCTCGGGGCGTTCGATCCAGTCGAAATAGCGCCGCCGCATATCCAGCGCGACGGGACCAGCGGCACTGTTCGAAAAGTGTCGGTCGTCGACTTGAGCCACGGGGATCACGCCGCCGCCTGAGGAGGAGAGAAACACTTCGTCCGCCTCCAGAAATTCCGTCAGTGGCAAGGGACGCGTCTCCACGCTTAGGCCCGCCTCGTCCGCCATTTCCAAAACCGTCCGGCGGCTTATCCCGTGCAGCACGCCGTGGCCTGAGGTCACGATCCGGTCGCCGAACACGGCGAAGACATTGAAGCCCGGCCCTTCGGTCACATTCCCCTCGTGGTCGAGCAGCAAAACCGTTTCAAAGCCGTTGTCCTTGGCCTCGAACAGCCCGCCCGTGAAGTCACCCCAGTGGTAGTTCTTAACCGTCGGATCAACGCTGTCTTCAGGGATGCGCCGGATTTTCTTGGCAACCCAGACAGAGGTTCCCTGCAAGGCCGCCTCGGGCTTCACGATGTGAACGTAGGGCACACACCAAGCGTAGAAATGGTTGTCGCAATCGCGCGGGTCGCGAGAGCCGGGGACGGGGTTTCGCCCACGCGCGGCGACCATGGCGACGTAGCTGTTTTGTAGACCGGAGGCCGCGACCATCTCGGTTAGCGCCGCTTTCACGCCCTCCGCGTCGCGTCCGATGTCGAGCCGTAACCCCGCGACGGAAGCCATGAAACGCGAGACGTAATCGTCGAGTCGGAAGAAGCCGCCTTTCCAGACCGGCACCACGTCATAGGCGATATCGGAATGGGTAACGCCCCAGTCGGTGACGGGTAGCGCGGCCTCGGCGATGGGAACAACGCGGCCCTGCCAGTGGGCCGCGCCTTTAGATAAATCGGTCATGGGGGCAGCCTGCCGGGGCTTCCCCCCATGCGCAAGGTCAGGCGGCGGCTTTGCCCTTCACCTCTTGGGCGGCGTCGGTCAAAGCAGCAGCGATGAAATCCAGATCGGGCTTTTGCAGTCGCGCAGGCAGGCGTACGTCGCAGGCGCGCATCAGCATGGCACGGGTCCGTGGCAGGTCTGGCAGATCGCCGGGGATGAATTGCCAGTTCCAAAACGCCCGTGCGTTGTCGGAGCTGAGGCCGAAGACCTGCACTTTCACGCCCCGGGCAGCAGCTGCATCGGCGAAAGCGCGCGCCTCTGCGTCGCTGTCAAAGCCATCAAGGTTGAACTGGATCGAGTCCGGCGCGCGGTCCTCGGGCGCCAGTGCATCGGGAACAGTCAGCCAGGGCGAGGCATTCAGTTGATCGGCTACATAGTCGTGGTTCGCCCGTCCATCACGCACCCGGCGGGTGACTTCGGGCAATTGCGGGCGGATCACGGCGGCGGAGAGGTTCTGCATCCGCAGATTGTAAAGCGGCAGCTTGTTCTGCCAGCGCCCGAAGGCCTCCGCCAGATCGGCATCCTCGCCATGTTTCTTCCAGTTGTGCTCGTAAGCGCCCGACATGATGACGGCGCGGGCCACGAGATCGGCGTCATCGGTGACCAGAATGCCGCCTTCGCCCGCATTCACCAGCTTGTAGGATTGGAAGCTGAAGCAACCCACACGACCAATGGTCCCAATCTTCTGGCCGTTCCAGGTGGTGCCAAGCGAATGGGCGGCATCCTCGATCACCGGGATACCGGCAGCATCGCAGGCCTCCATAATCGCATCCATGTCCGAGGTATGGCCGCGCATGTGGCTGATGATGACGGCGTCTACATCGGGCAGTTTGGCGCGAAAATCCTCCACGTCGATGCGGTAGTTCTCCCCCACCTCGCAAAGCACGGGCTGCATGCCCGCGTGAACGATGGAGGACGGCACGGCGGCAAAGGTGAAGGCGGGGATCATGACCCGCGCGTCTTTTGGCAGGCCCAATGCCTCCAGCGACAGGAACAGCGCGGCGGAGCAGCTGGAGACGGCCAGCGCGTATTTCGTGCCCATCAGTGCCGCGAATTCGCGCTCCAGCAGGGCAACGGGCGCATCGGCTGGGGCTGTATAGCGAAACAGGTCGCCGGAGAGCAGCAGGCGGTCAATTTCCGCGCGGGCTGCGGCGGGGATCGGTTCGGCGTCGTAGACGTTCGGGGCCGGGACATGATCGAGAGACATACATTCACCTTTTTGAAATGTGTGTTTTCGATTCGCTTATACTATGGCGGACGCAGCAGAGAAAAGCGCCGGAAGCGCGACACGGCGTCATTTCGCCGAAGGGCCTAGAAACCGATGCGGTCGCGCAACGCAAACCACATCATGGCCAGCGTCAGGATCGGTGCGCGCAGGGCGGTGCCGCCCGGGAAGGCAGGCACGTTGAGGCTTTCAAAGGTCGCAAGACCATCCTCTTGCCCCAATACGGCCTCGGCCATCACACGGCCCGCCATACCCGACAGCGCGACGCCCTGTCCGGAAAAACCTGCACCCGACAAGATATTCGGGGCGACGCGTGCGACATGGGGCAAACGGGACGGTGTGATCCCCAATGAGCCACCCCAGACGTTGTCGATCTTAACGCCGGAAAGTTGCGGAAACAGCCCCTCCATCCGCGCGATCAGGGCCGTTTGGATGTCGGTCGGGAAGCCAAGGCCGTAGCTTTCGCGACCGCCAAACAGGAACCGGCGGTTGGGATCAAAGCGGTAGTAATTCACCACGAACTTGCTATCGGCCACGGCGATGTCTTGGGCCAGCACGTCCTGCCAGCGGTCTGGCAAAGGCTCGGTCGCGGCGATGAAGGAATTGATCGGCATCACCTTGCGGTTCACGGCGGGTAGGATGTTGGGCAGATAGCCGTTGCCCGCGACGATCACATGGCCCGCTTCCACCTGTCCGCGCGGGGTGCGCAGGGTGACGCGCGCGCCCTCAGAGACGCTTTCCACTTCTGTGCGCTCATAGATCACCGCGCCTGTCGCCTCCGCCGCGCGGCCAAGCGCCAGCGCGTATTGTAGGGGTTGCAAGTGCCCGCCCGACGGGTCGAGCACGCCGCCACGGTAGAGCGGGGATTTCACGACATCGGCGAAGGCCGCCTGATCCAGCACCTCCATGTTCAGGCCGTAGTGCCGGTTCATGTGGTCGGCGATCAGACGGAATTCAGCCAGCTCCAGCTTGTCGTAAACGCCGTATCCCAGCCCCTCGCGCAGGGCCGTGTCCGGGTGCGTCGCGCAGAAGTCTTTTACCTGCGCTTTCGCGGCCTCCGCCAGATCCCACAGGGCGCGGGCACGGGTGTCACCCAGTTTCGCCTCCAGCTCCGGCTGGGTCTTGTTGAAGCCGGAATGGATCTGCCCACCGTTACGACCCGAGGCACCAAACCCCACGCGGTGCGCATCCAGAACCACGACATCGCGGCCAGCAGCGGCCAGCGTTTTGGCAGCCCATAACCCGCAGTAGCCCGCGCCAATCACGGCTACGTCGACCTTGATGTGGCCCGTCAGGGGCGGTCGGTCGATTGGTGTCAGCCCTGCGGCGTAGGCAGAGGGCGCGTGTTGGCCGGGTTTGTCGTTGCGATAGAGTGGGTTCACGGGAAGAGACGATCCTGAGGTGGCGCGTTGGGCGTGGCGGGGGCTGGTGTGTCGAAATAGCAAAGGACATCCGCCGAGCGACCTTCGCGCATGGCTTGCAAATGCTCGGCCGTGATGCAGCCCGCTTCGAACAAATCGGCCATGGTTTGTGGTGTCGGGGTGGTCAATTCAGCCGGGGCGGACGCAGCCGGGGCTTGGCGCGCTGCAAAGATCGGCTCGTCCCAGAGCCAAACGGCCAGAGCGATGCCGCTTGCGACGATCAGGGCGGTGTCTCGCCACCAAAGCGGTGTTCCGGGGCTGCGATAAGCCATGGGCGTCACATAATGCTGCGGCATTGGCACGGCAATGCGCGGGGTCGGGTCATTCCACGGGCCGGTAGTAGCCGAATGCCACTTCGGGTTCGGTGAAATTCGACACGCTCAATTCCTCGCGCATGTCGTAGATCGTGGCTCGGTGTTGATACTCTTCTGGGCTGCCGGCCAGTCCGTTTGCCGCAATCAAATCAGGCAAGCGCGCGGCAAGAAAAGCGTCTTCGGGCGGTGGGTTGGGCGCGGGCCAATCGGCGGCCATGATCGCCTCGCGGAGCGTTGAGGCATTCTCCTCCGCCACCCAGATCCGGGCGGACGGACGCATATGCGGCAGCCAGCCATCGGTCACACCGTAGCCGCTGACGTCCGACGCCATGTGGCCCGTTTCCTGATCGATGACCTCGTAGCTGTTGTGACCGCTGCGCAAGAAGTTGAGGTCTAACCCCGTGTCAAATGGCAACGCGTTCCGGAACTCTTGCAAAGCCTGCTGAAACGCCGCGTCCTCTTCGGTGCCGTTGTAGGTCGTCTCTTCCTGCCAAGGCCCGAAGGTGGACGGTAAATCAAGCGTAACATAGCCATCAAACGCTGCCGCCTGTTCGGTCAATTCGTCCAACCCGTAGACCAGCAGATGCCCGGGGCGAGACAGCAAATCCGCCTCCAACGCGCGTGCTGTGTCCGCACCGATAACGGTCTCAACGTCATAGCTGACAGGCGTAGCATCGGCGTCCAGCCCGGCAAGATCAAAGGGCGCCATCGGTGGGCCAGCGCGTGGGCACATGGCGGTGAAACAGGTCAGTGTCGCCACTTCGCGACCATCCTGAAACAGGCTGACCATCGTGGCGCGGGTGCCGTTTCCGGGCGGGCTTAAGAACAGGATAGACAATAGGACCATGCGTGTCTCAGCGCGGCTATCGTCGGTGAAGTAGGCCTCCCCGCTGGCGGCACGTAACAGATCGGGGTTTGTTACAACGACCGGATCGGCGAGGCCGGAAATGGCGGGATGGAGCACCACGGCCGCGCTGGGGCTTGTCGGATCGAAGCCCTCAACCTCCAAGAACCGAACCTCTTGCGGGCCCGCCTCGGCAGAGCCGCCGCCGGTGAACCCATCGAAAAAGCCGCGAAAGATGCCGGTGAAGATCTGAACGAAAAGAAAAGTGACAAGAACGCCAGTCACCACAATTGTCGCCAAAGCGACGAGCATGATTTTCAGCCACCGCGGCATTAGACGTTCAGGAGCAGATGCTCCCTCTCCCAAGGGCTGATGACGTGCAGGAATTCACTGTATTCTAGTTGTTTGACCGCCGCATAAACGCGGCAGAACTCTTCGCCCAGGACCTGTTGGATGGCCGGGTTGGATTCCAGCAGGCCCAGTGCGTCGCCAAGCCCGCGCGGAACACCGGATTCGTTGGCATAGGCGTCGCCCTTGAATTCCTCGGACGGCGCGGCTTCCTCAACCAGCCCGATATACCCGCAGGCTAGGCTGGCCGCGATGCCGAGGTATGGATTGCAATCCATCCCCGGAAGGCGGTTTTCGACGCGCCGCGCCTCGGGTCCGCTGACCGGCACACGAATGCCCGTCGTGCGGTTGTCGCGTCCCCATTCGAGGTTGATGGGGGCGGCAAAGTCGGGGACGTAGCGGCGGTAGCTGTTCACGTAAGGCGCCAGCAAAGCGATCACCGCGGGCAGGTTTTTCTGCATCCCACCGATGAAATGCGCAAAGGCGGGTGTTTCGCCGCCCTGCGCATCGCTGAAGATGTTCGCGCCGGTTTCCGCGTCCACAACCGAATGGTGGATATGCATGGCGCTTCCCGGTTCCCCTGCGATGGGCTTGGCCATGAAGGTGGCGTAGCAATCGTGGCGCAGGGCGGCCTCGCGGATCATGCGTTTGAAGTAGAACATTTCGTCGGCCAAGCGCACGGGATCGCCGTGGCGCAGGTTCAGCTCGATCTGGCCCGCGCCGCCTTCCTGCAGGATGCCGTCGATTTCCAGACCCATGGATTCCGCGAAATCGTAGATGTCGTCGATCACTTGCCCGTATTCATCCACGGCGCTCATGGAATAGGCCTGCCGTGCCGCAGCGCGCCTGCCAGAGCGACCCATCGGAGGCTCGATCTCGCGCGCCGGGTCCGTGTTTGGTGCGACGAGGTAGAATTCCATCTCGGGCGCAACGATCGGCTGCCAACCCCGCGCGGCGTAGAGGTCGCAGACACGTTTGAGCACATTGCGCGGCGCGAAGGGCACCGGTTGGCCTTGCTGATCGTCAATGTTGTGGATCACCTGAAGCGTCCAGTCGGCGGTCCATGGCGCGGGAATCGCCGTGTCCCAATCGGGCGTCAGGATCATGTCGGGTTCGGTAAAGCCATCGGCGACGTCATCGGCCCAATCACCTGTGATGGTCTGGAAAAAGATCGAGTTGGGCAGGTAGAACTGTGTCTGGCGGGCGAATTTCGCACCGGGCATGGCTTTGCCACGGGCCACGCCCGCAAGGTCCGAAACGATGCATTCCACCTCATCCAGGACACGGCCATCTAGGTAGGCTTTCGCCACATCGGGGAGATGGTCCATCATGGTTTGCTCCGCGGCGCGGTCGCGTCGGCGCCCTCCAGCACATCGGCCAGCCAGTCGGCGATGAAGCGGTTATCATTGGCGTGGCCCAGATTGGCCTTGGCGCGAGAGGTGATCTCCGTGGGCAGGGCCTTGCCGCGTGTTTCGATCAGCGTCTCCACAACGCTGTCTTCAAACTCAGGATGCGGTTGCACGGTCAGGATCTTGGGGCCGATCGCCATGATCGCATTGGAGCAGAAGTCCGAGCTTGCGTGGACGGTCGCACCTTCGGGCAGTTCCACGACTTGATCTTGATGCCACGCGTTGAGGGTTAGGTTCGTGTTACCCAGCCGGTAATCCGTGCGGCCTGCCGACCAACCGCCGTCGAATTTCACTACCGTGCCGCCGAGAGCCTGCGCAATGATCTGGTGGCCAAAGCAGGAGCCGGCCATGGGCCGCCCACTGTCGCGGATCGCGCGGATCAGGTCTTCCAGCGGCGGAATGAAGGCGTGATCTTCATAGGCGCCGTGTTTGGAGCCAGTGACAAGCCAGGCGTCCGCCGCTTCGGGGCCATCGGGAAACTCCATATCGACCACCGACCACAATGTCTGCGTGAAGCCGCGATGGGCGAAGAGGTCATGGAACAGCTGGGCGTAGGGGCCGTCTTTGGCAGCGACTTCGTCGGGGACGTGACCGCATTGCAGGATGCCGAGGTGCATGAGGGGCTCGCGTTGTTGATTTGACTTGAAGGTATGGGGCGGCAGCGTGAGCGGCAAGGGAAGGATTGGGGGCCAGCCCCCAAAGCCCCCCGGAGTCGTATGGCCAAGATGAAGGAGCGGCGTCTTAGACGGTGTCGAGATAGAGTTCCTGCTGCTCTTCTGGCGAAAGCTCGGCCATGTAACGCAGTTCCTGGCGCTTGGTGGCGAGGAAATTGGCGCGCAGGTCTTCGGTGAAGATACGTGCGATTTCAGCGCTTTGGTCGAAGGCCTCGATTGCGCCCTCCCAGGTGGTCGGCAGCTCAGGCAGGTCCTGCGCATAGGCGCTGCCCTTGATCGGCGCGGGCGGGTCGTCTGCGCGTTCGATGCCGTCCAGAGCCGCGCCCAGAACGGCGGCGAGGAAGAGATACGGATTGATGTCGCCGCCCGCGACGCGATGCTCGATCCGGCGCGCGGCATGGGGGCCGGACGGGATGCGAAGGGCGGTGGTGCGGTTTTCATAGGCCCAGGCCACTTTGGTAGGCGCGTGGGCATCAGGCACATAGCGGTCGTAGCTGGACGCATGGGGGCCAAAGATCAGCATGGAGCCCGGCATGGCGGCGAGGCACCCGGCAATTGAATGGCGCAACGTGGCGGAGCCTTCAGGTGTGCCGTCATCGAAGACGTTCCGCCCCTCAGCGTCGAGGACGCTGAAGTGGGTATGTAACCCGTTGCCCGCATAGTCGGGGTAAGGCTTGGCCATGAAACTGGCGGCGAACCCGTGGCTGCGGGCCAATCCGCGTGTCAGGATCTTGAACAGCCACGCATCATCGGCGGCTTTCATCGCGTCGGGCTGGTGCATGAAGTTGATCTCGAACTGGCCCGGCCCGGCCTCGGAAATCATCGTGTCGGCGGGGATGTCCATTGCCTCGCAGGCGTCGTACAGCGCGGTCAGGAAGCCGTCGAAAGCATCCAATTGGCGTAGTGCCAGGATTTCTGCCTGCTGTCGGCGGATGCCGGAGCGCGGCGAGGGCGGCACACGGAGTTCCTTACCCCTGTCGTCGATGATGTAGAATTCCAACTCGGTCGCCACCACGGGCGTCAGGCCGCGCGCCTTATAGCGGTCGATCACGCGGGCGAGCGCATGGCGTGGGTCGCCATCGAATGGCGTGCCATCTTCGTGGAACATCCAGATCGGCAGGAGCGCGGTGGGCGTTTCCAACCATGGAACGGGCACGAAACCCCGTTCAGTGGGCTTAAGGATGCCGTCGGGATCACCCGCCTCGAACACCAGCGGGCTGTCATCAATGTCCTCGCCCCAGATATCGAGGTTCATCACCGAGTAGGGGAACCGCGTGCCCTCACTCAGCGCTTTGCTTGCGAAACGCCGCGCAATGCGCTTTCCACGTGCCTGTCCGTTCAGGTCGGCGGCGACCATGCGGATCGATTTGATCTGCGGGTTTTCGAGAAGGAAATCGCTCATGCGCCGACGCTATGGGCATTGCCTTCCCGGGTAAAGCTACGCAATCGCGCGAAAATCCGCATGCGCTGCAGCGCGGTCCTACTGCAACGGCAACCGCGGTCGATCCAACTGCAAGTCTAACGCAGGGGCGACGATGGACCCGCCGTTTCCAGTCAGGTTCGATGCACCTGACGGCACCGCGATGCCGAAGTTCGGCGGAAGGTATTCGTACCCGCGAATGACCTCGAACGTCAGAGATGTGGCCATGTCAGATGGAATGCCGGCTCCGTTTGGAGCTGAGGAAAGACCTGCGCCATAGGGCTCAAGTGGACCGACATCGCTTCGAATGATCAGGGAATGATCCGTGACGGCTGGCGCGCTGTTGCCCGCGCCAAACGAAATGAACGAGATGTCTTCGATGCCGCCGTTCACAAGCGTCCATTCGTTTTGAATGGGCGAACCGACATATTGGCCAACCCCGTAGTTGCCGGTCGTATCAGTGATCTCCACACTATAGGCAGCTGAGGTACCGTTTCGGCGCAACCCGCGTACGACACCGGTAACTGTTGCGTTGTCGTTCCCGACATTGACGAACGTGAACGAGAAATCGAAGTAGTTCGGCGCGTTCGGGCTGATGAAATTTGGTGGGGCCTGATCCGCTTGTACAAGGGTCGTGGTGGCCAAAAATACGGCCACAATCGTGAAGATCTTCATGGGAAATCTCCGAAATGAATTGCTTTAGGAAAGGAGTGCACCTTAGCGCGATTGCCCGTCGCGCGCGCCTAAGGAAAACCTCCGCTCCGTGGCCTTAGATCAGCGGATCAGGTTCGGGCGAATGCGTAGCTTTGGACGCCGGTCAGAAGGCAGGTGGCGGTTCAGGCGACGGTTGATCGCGCCGAAAAGCGTGATGATGCAGAGCGTCAGCAGTACGAAATAGACGCCAACGATAGGGTAGGGCACGAAAGGGTTGAACGTGCGTTCGGCAAAGTAGGACGCGTAGTAGAGCGCGTCGCCGCGCTGCTGGAATGCGGGGAAGGAGCTGAAGAACACCAGCGCCGTGGACTGGAACAGAAAGATTGCCTCGTTTGTGTAGGCTGGCCAGGCAAGCCGCATGGTTGTTGGGAAGGTGATGCGGCGGAATTTCTTCCAGCCGGACAGCCCGTATGCATCCGCCGCCTCCAGATCGCCGCGCGGAACGGATCGGAGCGCGCCGTAGAAGATCTCGGCAGCATAGGCGGAGGTGTTGCAGAACAAAACGATGAGGGCCCCAAGCCAGGCGCGCGCGAACCAGCGTGTCTCAGCCTCAATCGCGATGCCGAAGAGTTCGAATTCCACGCCCACGCGGGGCAGCATCACGAACGCCTCGTAGGCCATGAAGAACTGGATGAAGAGGGGTGAGCCCCGGAAGAGGAAGATGAACCATTGTGCCGGCTTGCGGGTGAGTGGCGATTTAGAGGCTTTGGCGATGGCCAATGTGACGGCGAAGAAGAACCCGAACAGCAGAGCCAAAGCGCCTAGGTAGACGTTCCAGATCATGCCGGAGCCAATCAGCACGACCTGTTCGCAGAATGTGATGTCCCCTTGCGGCAAGGCGCGTTCGCCGATCCCGATGGAGCGCAGGGCGTACGCCTGGATCGCCTCAATACAGGTCATGCTGCGGCCCCCGCGGCAGAGGCTTGTCCGCGTGACAAGCGGCGGGTCAGGCGCGACAGGACAATTTCCGAGACCTTCGTGAAGCCGAGGTAGAAGATCAGCAGGCCCAGGAAGTACCAAAAGCGCCAGTCGGGGTGCGGATAGGCAAAGCGCGAATTGCGCGAGCCGCCGATTTCGCGCGCCCAATAGACGATATCTTCAATGCCAAGCAGGAACAGAAGCGGCGTGGCTTTGATAAGGATCATCCAGATGTTGCTGAGCCCCGGCAGCGCGTAGATCCACATCTGCGGCACCAAAACGCGCCAGAATATCTGCCGCCCTGACATGCCATAGGCTGCGGCCGTCTCCATCTGCGGGCGGGGCACGGCGTTCATGGCGCCATAGAGGACGTTGCCGCAGAAGGCCCCGAAAACAATGGCATAGGTGAAGACGGCGAGCGCGAAATTGTAGGTCTCGTGGATCCATTGCGGCGCGTTGCCCTGCGGAGTGCGCGCCTGATCGCAAACAAGGAAGTTCGCGCCTTGGCGGATTGGCTCATCCCAATCGGGGCAGGTGATGAGGTGCCGGATGTATTCGATGCCCTGGTCCAGAACGAGGACGAAGAACAGGAAGAACACGATGTCGGGGATACCGCGCACCATGGAAGTGTAGCCTTTCCCGACCCAGCGCGCAGGTGCAATCCGCGAGCGGGAGGCCGTGGCCGCGAGAAATCCGAAGGTCAAAGCAAGCGGGGCTGCCACCGCGAGTAGGGCAAAGACCACGAGGAAGCTCTGATAGAACAGCATGTGGACGCCGTTCGTCAGATAGCAGGCGAACCATCGGAAGGTTTCTAACGTGGAAGGGTCTTCGCAGAAGCTGAACATCAATGGGCCTTGAGGGCAGACAGAAGTGCTGTGGCGACCCGGGTCGGATCTTCGAGTTGAGGCAGGTGGCCCAATCCTGCCAGTTCTGTCAACGGCACACCCACCAGTTCCGCCAATGCGTGGCCACGGTCCAGCGGGATCCATGGGTCGTCGGCACCCCAAAGGATTGCGGGTTTGGGATCAAGACACGCGAAGCCGTTTTCGACGTCTGCCGTGAAGCGTTCGTCGGCGAGGGCGAATTGAGCGTAGAAGGCGGCCTGCCCCTCGGGTCCAAGCCACGGGGTGACGAGCGCTTCGATGTCCTCAGAGGGGAGGTCGCGGATGAGGGCGCCATGGATATAGGCGCGGACGATGGCTTCGTGGATATGGGGCGGGACGCCGAGAAATGCGTCTGTGTGACGGCCCACATGGTCGAAAAAGCCCGAACCCCATGGGCGCATGGCGACGACGTTCATCAAAACCCACGCAGAATACCGTCGCCCGTGAAGGATATGGGCACGCAAAGTGACCGCACCGCCGAAATCGTGGGCGATGACGGCGGGTTCCTTGAGGTTCCAATGGTTCAGCATCTCGCCAAAGACTTCGCCTTGCGTGTCAAGCGACATCGGCCTTGAGCCGGTTTTGTCGGACTGGCCGAACCCCGGCATATCGTAGAGGTGACACGTGAAATGCTGGCTGAGGTGCGGGACGACGCGTGACCAACTGTGAGACGACCACGGCCAACCGTGGGCCAGCACAAGCGGCGGGCCCGAGCCGATGCGGGTTGCGGCGACGGTGCCGGCGGAGGTGTTGAAACGGTCGGGGGGCCTGTGGGTCATCGACGGTTCCGCCCAAGCCGTTCCACGATTGAGATCACGATCCAACCGACCAGCAAAACAAGCGTGGGTGGGATGATGCCGAACGGCAAAATGTAAAGGAGTGCTATGCCGATGTAGAGGGCTTCATATTGGCTTCCGCCGATGAAATCATCCGCGAGAACAACGATGTAGAATGCGAAACCTAAGGCCCACAAAAGCGAAAGCGCGAGCCATGCCTTCAGCAGCCCGCGCTTCCAATTGTTTCCAGTGTCAGACACTTACCAGGTCTGGGTGTCTTCGCCGAACCATTCGATCAGCAGCGCGTTCAGCGTGCCATCTTCTTTCATCGACGTGATCGCCGCGTCGAAGGCTGCGATCAGCTCATCACCTTCGCGCAGGCCCATGCCGACGCCACCGCCAAGTGGGACCGGCTCAAGGATGATCGACAGGTCGGCATCTTCATCGGCGATCTGCGTCAGGAAGTCGTTGTCGGCGAAAACCGCATCGGCCTCGCCGTTGCGCACGGCGGCGACAGTTTCGTCGGGCGTGGCGAATTCAATCAGCGTCACGCCTTCCTGCTCCGCCAGGTAGCCCGCCTGAATGGTGCCAGTCTGGGCCGCGATCGTGGCGCCGTCCATCTCAAGCCCTTCGTCCATACCCATGAAGAGCGAGGCGGCAGGCGGGATGTAGGGCTGCGTGAAGTCGATGACCTCGTCACGCTCATCGGTGATGCTCATACCAGCGATGATGGTGTCGTAGTTGCCGGAGGTCAGGTTGGGGATGATCGAATCCCACTCGTTCGTGACCCACTCACAGGTCAGCTCGGCGCGGGCGCAAAGCTCATCGCCCAGGGCGCGCTCAAGACCATCAACTTCGCCGTCGTCATTGATGAAGTTGTAGGGAGGGTAGGCGCCCTCGGTGCCCATGCGCACAACGGAATGGCCGTCGGCGAAAGCCATGCCAGCCGTGAAGGCCAGGGCGGTGGTGGTCAGGATGATCTTTTTCATCAGTCTCTCCATGTTGCGACGCGTCCTGTTTGGCGGACACGCTCTTTATGGGGTGATTGATAGGGAAATCGTGGGCGAGGGCAAGATGTGCCATTGGGGCAACGGCGCCTTAGCTGAGCGGGATCACACGATCACAGAGCGATATTGCGTCTGGATGGCTCTCTCCGAAGTACTCATCAGAGAAAGCGGCGAGGCTGCCGCTGCGCGACAGGTCTGCTTGCGTCTGTTCGAAGGCCTCGATGAGGTCCGGATTGGTCGGCGTAATCGCAAAGGCGAAGCCGATGCTGCCCGTCGGCATTGTACCGGCCTCGGTCAGGCCGACCGCAGCGCCGGTCTGTTCAGCATAGTAGTCGCTTCCAAAATGCGCCGGGACAAGACCGTCGTGTAGCGCCTGAAGTGCTAAACCTTCATGTTCGAACGGGACTGTCAGATGGCCCTCGCGCGCCAAAGCCGTCTCGTAGATTGAGCCGCCAGTGACCCCGATGGGACCGTTGAACGGATTATGGTTTGGATCAGTGACATAGAACGTGCCTTCCGGTGGGCTGTCCATGTGTGGGTGGTAGGGGCAGGCCATGTGAACCAATGCGGCGCGTTCTGGCGTGTGCCCAAGACCATTCGCCGCGATGTCGATGCGGCCCGCTTGCAGAGCGGGGATCAGGTCATCGAAAGGCAACTCCACCCATGTGCAGGTCCAACCGGCGCGGGTGCAGATGGCGGCAAGAATGTCGGGCTCGGCCCCAATCGGCGCGCCGTTGGCATCGCGCGTGACGTAGGGCGCATAGGGGAAGGCCGTGCCGATTGTGATGTCTTCGGCAGCAAGCGGAGTTGCCGCTAGGATGGTCAGAAGTATGAGCGCGTTAGGCCGCATCAGAATGGCTGAGGAACTGCCGCAAGCGCTCGGACGAGGCATTGTTGCCGAAAAGGGCTGAGGGCGCGCCTTGTTCCTCGATCAGGCCTTGATGCAGGAACACGACGTGACTGCTGAGGTCGCGAGCCATACGCATGTCGTGGGTGACAAGGATCATGGTACGACCTTCCTCGGCGAGGCCGCGGATCACGCGGATAACCTCTTGCTCCAGTTCAGGGTCCAGCGCGGAGGTTGGCTCATCGAACAGAAGCGCACGGGGCTGCATGCAGAGCGCGCGCGCGATCGCGGCGCGTTGTTGCTGGCCACCTGACAGCTCCGAGGGCCAGGCATCGCATTTCGCACCGATGCCGACCTTGTCGAGCAGGGCGCGGGCGCGATCTTCGACCTCGGCCTTGTCCTCACCCAGGACGGTGACGGGTGCTTCCATCACGTTTTGCAGGATCGTAAGGTGCGCCCAGAGGTTGAATTGCTGAAACACCATCGACAGGTTCGTGCGGATGCGGCGGACTTGTTCGGCGTCTGCCGGGCGGCGCGCGTGGCCCGCACCTTTCCATTTGACCGGCTCGCCTTCGAAGAAGATCTCGCCCTGCTGGCTATCTTCCAGAAGGTTCGCACAGCGCAGGAGCGTGGATTTGCCTGAACCGGAGGAACCGATGAGGGAGACGACGTCGCCCGCCCGTGCCGTCAGGTCGACGCCTTTCAAGACATCGAGCGCGCCGAAGCTTTTGTGCAGACCTTGGATGTCGATGACGGGTGTGTCGGTCATGGCTGTCCCTTGAGCGTTTCGCGTGATTTGGGCTGAAGCGCTGGTCAATGGCAAGGGGTCACGCTGCGCTGACCTTGGGATCGGGAAGGGCGAGATAGGCTTCGGCGGGTATGCGGACGATGCCATTGATACCCAGAACGTCGCGATCCGCTGCCGAAAGGGACGCCAATGCCGATGCGACCGCATTGAACAGTTGATCAGGGTCGTTCCGAGTGCTGGTGATGAAGGGCAGGCCCGGGCGCGGTTCGGTTCCATGGACGATTTTCAACCCGGTGGCTTCGGACGCGGAAGTGAGGTGGCGCAGGGTCACGGCGTCGATGGAGGCGAAATCGGCGCGGCCTCCCCGTACTGCGAGGGTTGAGTTTCGGTGGCTGCCAGTGGCCAGCTTTGGGCCGCGTAGAACGTCAGGCGCTTCCGCCGCCAGCGCCGCCCATCCGGATTGTGATCCGGCTTCGTTGTAGGCAAAGCGTGCGCCCGCGAAGTCGTCGAGCCTTTCGCGCCGGTCATCGTTTCGCGCGACTACCAGGCTTCGGTAGTGCCCCGCTGGGCAGCCTTTCACGCCGTAATCCGGGGTGCCGACGAGGTAGACCTTGCCGCGCAAGTGATCCTTGTAGGGCCGTCCGCAGGTCTGCGACAGAAGCAGTTCGGGATCTGTCCAATGGGCCATCAAGTCGGTCGGAGCGAGCGTCAGACGGTCGGGAGGTTGAAGGCCAAGAGCGCGCAGTGCGTCGGCAATTGCTGACCAAAACCGCGCGTCAGCCGCAGCCGTGCGTGGGAAAGCGTACATCGGTAGCGCGGCAATCATGCCTCTTCGACGCGTTTCCGGGCGAGGTTGCTGTCGCGGTCGTTCACGCCAAGCATGGGGGCGACCATGCGCAGCAGAGCATCCTCTTCTTCGTCGCGCTCGCCGTCGGCCAACACGATGGCCCACATCGCCTCGATCACACCGACGCGGTCGTCGTAGGGCACGGCATCTTTGATGGCGCGGGTGAAACGGACGGTGTCGGGGGCCTCGGCCTCCAGCGCTTCGGCTTCCTGGCGCAGGGCCGCTGTTTCGATGTCGGACATCGCGTAGCGGTGCTTGAGGATGTGTTCGATGTATTCCGCTTCGATCTGGGCGTAGTCGCCGTCGGACCGGGCGATGCGCACAAGCAGGGCTGCGAGCGCAAGGCGGGCATCGTCGAAGGGCAGGGCTTCAGGTTCGGGGGCCGTGAGGCGCTTGAGGAGGTCTGCAAACATGGGGAGGATATATGGGGCGCAGGTCGCGATGAAAAGTCTGCCGCTCCTCTAGTCTGCGGCTGTCCTTGCAGCTGTGATCAGGCTTTGGACAGGACCACGCCGCCTGCGACCATGGCGATGGCCATGACGCGGGTGAGGTCGATGGGCCGCGCCTCCATCCCGAAAGCGCCGCGCGCGTCGAGGATAATGGCCGCCAGAAGCTGACCCAGGATCATTGCGCCAAACATGGTGACGACGCCCAGCCGCGGCACGGACCAGATCGCGGCCCAGACCCAGATTGCGCCGAGGACACCGCCCATCAGCGCCCACCAGGGCACGGAGGTCAGCGCGGCGATGGAAGAAGCAGTGGTGCCTTTGTACCAAGCGAGGGCTGCGAGAACGATAAAGCCTACAGCGAAGGAAATGGCGGCAGCGGCGGTCGGATCACCCACTTCGCGGGCGAGGACGGCGTTGATCGGGGCTTGCATGGCGAGGGCGGCGCCCACGGCAATAACAAGCGCCACGGCGAAACCGAGCGAAAGGCCCATCTGAAATCTCCTAAATGAATGGGGAGAGTATGGGCCTGTGCCGTTAGCGACGCGAGTGGGGGAAGCCTTACCCCGGGGGGTGCGCTGCCCCCCCCGTCCCGCGGAGTCCTCCTGGAGGTTCATCCGCCAAATTGAGGGAGTGTGCTACGGAATGCGGATCTGACCGGATGCGATTTTCACGGCCTGGCCTGCGACACGGATCGCTGTGGGTGCGCCGTTTTCAGTTTCGACGGTCAGGCGCAGGTTGGAAGGGCGGCCCATTTCGACGCCTTGGCGGAGGTTGAAGGTGGTTGTGCCGGCGCTCGGCAGATGGCCCGTGGCGTTGAGTTGAGCGGCAAAGATGGCGGTCGCTGAGCCTGTGGCCGGGTCTTCCATGATGCCTGCGGGTGGGTCGAACATGCGGGCCTGGATGCTGTCAGACCCGGTTCGGACATAGGCGTAGAGGCCGCCGGTGCCGCCTGCGGCTGCGGACATTTGGCCATACGCAGGCTCCTGCGGCCAGGTGCGCGCCAGTGTGGCGAGGTCGGGCACTTCGGCATAGACGAATGACGGTCCGCCCTCAAAATGGCCGATCTCGGTCGGGGCGAGGTCGGTCTCGGCCAGGCCGATGGCGGCGGCGACAAGGGCGCGGTCCGGCAAGGCGCGCGCTTTTGGAAGCTTGGGGGCGGTGAATTCGGCGATGCCGTTTTCGATCGTGACAGGGACGAGGCCTGCGACTTCTTCGAGGGTCACGGTCGAAGCGCCATTGGCGAGGTGGAGGGCGCAGCCGATGGTGGGGTGGCCTGCGAAGGGAATCTCGGCGGTGGGAAAGAAAATGCGGACCTTGGCGGTATGAGTAGAGTCATCGGGGGTTTGGACGAAGATCGTCTCAGACAGATTGAACTGACGCGCGATGGTTTGCATCTGCGCCGTCGTCAGGGCGTCTGCGCCTCCGACAATTGCGAGCGGATTGCCGGTGAACGGCGTGTCAGTGAAGACGTCGTAGATGTGGAAATCGAGCATATGACCCTCCGTTTGGACATGAGGGTGCGGCCCTTGCTGCGGCGGCGCAAGGGGATGGGCCATGACGATGCGTGATGGGCGGTGTCAGGCGCTGTGATCTCGGGGGGGTGGGGTGCTGTTCCGGGTGTTGAGGAAGAGCGGCGCCGCTCAAGGCGACGGGAGACTAGGCCACCGGTTTGGCCGGTGGGGTCGGTTGCGCGTGACCGCCCGCCGAAGCCGTTAACCCTTTCGGCGGGCCATAGGCGGGTCGTGTCCGTCTGGGTTTGCCCTATGCACGCCTATGATGGGGCGCGGGTCGGGCGGATGATCATCTGGGGTTTGATTATACGGCGGCAGGTTAAGATTTTATGGAGAATTGGCGGGGTGCGCACGGTGGGTGACTGGCGCTACGGGTCAAGACGTGGTGCACTTCGTCAGGTGCGTTCACCGCTGAAAGGAAGATCGGCATGTCTTGCGAGTCGTTTGTCAGCGACTACGAAGCGGCATTGGCGACGCAAGATTGGGCCGTGGTCGCGCCATTGATCGCGGATGATGCGCGGGTGGTCTTCTCGGATGGCACTTTACTTGCCGGCAAGGAGGCCATTCGGGCCGCCTATGAGCGCAATTTCGCATCGATCGAGGGTGAAGAGTTCAGGGTTTCGAACATTCACTGGCTGCTGAAATCCGATCAAGCCGCCGCGTATATGTTCGAATTCCATTGGACCGGCCTCATCCAGGGTCGTGTCGCCTCTGGGTCGGGACGGGGGACGACAGTTCTGGAGCGTCGGGATGGCATTTGGGTGCTGGTTGGCGAGCAGTTGGGGCCGAAGTCGTAAGCGCGCTTAGCGCATCCGCGTGACCGTAAACGCCTCATCGTTGAACCACAGGCCGCCGTATTTGTGCAGGATGTCGGCGGTGATGTCGTAGTGCCGTGTGGCACCGTGGACCTCTTCCAGCAGTTGGTCGTCGATTTGCGCAACGTAAGTCGCGGCGTTCCAAGCGGCGGAGAGGGTGGAGGTGCCGATGGAGGGGCCGACCTCCTCAGGCAGGGTATGCATCCGGTAGGACAGAAGCGCGTCTCCGCCTGAGGGGATAGTGAGGTCAAAGTTGGCGGTCTCGGGTCCGAGTTCCTGTTTCAGGGCCGCGATCAGGTCGTAGCGGTTGACGGGAAAGAGGTCGATGTCGGGCCAGATGGCGTTCACGATCTCTTCCGCTGGGTCGCCGCCTGCGCTTTGCACGGTCAGCATTCGGCCGCCCGGTGCGAGGGCGCGCGACAGTGGGGCGAGGATGCTTTTGGCTTTGAGGGGTGCGGGCGTGCGGGCCCGCCAGGGTTGGGAGGCGAGGATGAGGTCGTAGTGTGCCTGGCTTTCGCCTTCGCGCGGAATGACGTTGTCCAGAAGGAAGGCGTGATCGGCTCGATAGATCACCAGAACGGTCGGCGTGACATAAAGCGGATTGCCGGTTTTGGGGGAAGATTTGACCTGCCAGTTTTCCACAAGGAAGGGGTCGAGGTCGCGGAGTTGCTCCTGAAACCCGATGGAAGACGCGCCGTTGAGGGCCACGAATTTCCACGTCACATGGGTGGGTTTGTTGGGCGTCAACCACGGTGCCTCGGCATAGAACAGGTTCGTCATGGTCACGACGGTCGCGGGGTGTTCCACCAGCCGGTCGGGCATGTTGGCGAGGCTCAGGCGGATGTCTTCGAGGCTGATTTCCTTGCCGACCGCGTGGAAGGGGAT
Source organism: uncultured Roseicyclus sp. (assembly GCA_947500415.1). Taxonomy (GTDB): domain Bacteria; phylum Pseudomonadota; class Alphaproteobacteria; order Rhodobacterales; family Rhodobacteraceae; genus Gymnodinialimonas. Next base: position 57,585 of record CANMRT010000003.1, on the reverse strand, counting down.
CGTCGGGTGGCGCTGATGCAGAGCGCGCAACGTGTTCGCGAGCACGGTGCCGTCGCCCATGCCCGCATCGAAGACACGCACGGCGGGAGGGCGCGGTGTGATGTGGTCAAGCTCCTGCGCGACACGCTCGGAGATACGCCATTTCTCATTCGTGGTGTTCACGAAGGTGAGGTATTTCAGGCGGTTGTCGAAGAAGCGGAAGGGTTTGTCAGCCATGCACGCCAGTTGGCCCGCAAGGGGTGCCTGCGTCAATCGGGGCTATCGGGATTGTGAGCGTCGTAGGAGGCTTCGAGTTCGTGTCGCAGGAAGTCGCCGAAGTTGAGCGGCTGGAACCGGGGTGTGCCGATAAGCGGCACGATGGTTGTTGAGACGTGGGGGTCGAAGAAGAAGGGCACGGAATAGCGTTCACGCCCGGAGGTGTTGATGACTCGGTGCGGTGTGGAGAGGAGGCGGTCATTGGAGAGGCGGTGCAGCATGTCGCCGAGGTTGACGATAAAGGCGTCTTCGCGGGGCGGGGCATCGACCCAATCGCCAGAGGGCGTTTGGACTTGCAGGCCACCGACATCGTCCTGGGCGAGCAGGGTCAGGCAACCGAAATCCTTGTGGGGCGCGGAGCCGTAGAGGTCTTCGGGCGCTTGGCGGTCCTGCGGCGGGTAGTGCAGCAGGCGCAGCCAGATTGTCGGCGTGTCGAAGGCGGTGAGGGAGCTTTGGTCCGCGTCGATGGATTGCAGGGCAAGGGACATGAGACGGCGTCCGAGGTCAGTCATGGCCTCTGCGTAGGCCTCACAGGTTTCGCGGAAGCCGGGCAGGTCGGGCCACTTGTTGGGGCCGGAGAGGTAGGTTTCCGGGTCATGCACCGCATCCTCACGCATCATCATGAACGACGCGGATTGGTTGGGCTTGGTGACTTCGGCGAGGTCCGAGGTCACGTCGGTCAACGTGTTGATCGCGATGTAGCCGCGATGTGTGTGGTCAATAGCGATGGCCTGTTTCGCGGATTCCGGCAGGGCGTGGAAACGTTTCGACGCGTCGAAGATGGCGGCGCGTAAGGCGGGGTCGATGCCGTGGCCGATAATGTAGGCAAAGCCTGTCTCCCCGTAGGCTTTTGCGAAGGCTGCGGCGAGGTCGGTGGTGTCATCGCCCGCGATAAGGGGCGTGATGTCGAGAACGGGGATTTCGTTGAAATCCGTCATGGGAGGTCTCCGGGTTTGGATAGAGGGAAAGGCAAGGGCTGTGGCCCCGGCTATCCGGCAAACCGCTTGCGGCGGTGGGCGCTGTGACGCTCCATCACGACGAGGTGGAGAAATTCCTGCGACAAGGTCATGCTTAGAATAGGGCGTGGCCAGCGCGGTGAAGTCAAGCGGGAGGCTTTGACTCGGGGGCTATCTCACGTTAAATGAACAAGTGTTCAATTCTTGACTGAGGGTGGCGCGATGTTTCTGGGTTCGATGAATTTTGATCTGGGCGAGGAAGTGAATGCCTTGCGCGACATGGTGCATTCCTGGGCGCAGGAGCGGGTGAAACCGCTGGCCGCGAAGACCGATGCAGAGAACGCGTTTCCCAATGAGCTTTGGCCCGAGATGGGCGAGCTTGGGCTGCTGGGCATCACCGTTGAGGAAGAGTTTGGCGGCGCGGGTATGGGGTATCTGGCCCATACGGTCGCGGTGGAAGAGATCAGCCGCGTGTCGGCCTCGATTGGGTTGAGCTACGGGGCGCATTCGAATCTGTGCGTCAATCAGATAAAGCTAAACGGGTCGCCGGAGCAGAAGGCGAAGTATCTGCCGAGGTTGGTGTCCGGGGAGCATGTTGGGGCGCTTGCGATGAGTGAGGCGGGGGCGGGTTCGGACGTTGTGTCGATGTCGCTGCGCGCGGAAAAGCGGAATGATCGCTACCTGCTGAATGGGACGAAATACTGGATCACCAATGGGCCGGATGCGGATACGCTGGTGGTCTATGCGAAGACCGATCCAGAGGCCGGGTCGAAGGGGATCACAGCGTTTCTGATCGAGAAGGAGATGGTGGGATTTTCGACCAGCCCGCATTTCGACAAGATGGGGATGCGAGGGTCGAACACGGCTGAGTTGATCTTCGAGGATGTCGAGGTGCCGTTCGAGAACGTGTTGGGCGAAGAGGGCCGCGGCGTTGCGGTGCTGATGAGCGGTCTCGATTACGAGCGCGTTGTCCTGAGCGGCGTGAATATCGGGATCATGGCGGGCTGTCTGGATGAGGTGATGCCGTACCTGAAAGAGCGCAAGCAATTCGGGCGGCCGATTGGGGACTTCCAGCTGATGCAGGGGAAAATCGCCGATATGTACACGGGCATGAACTCAGCGCGCGCCTATGCCTATGAGGTGGCAAAGGCCTGTGACCGAGGGGCGGTGACGCGGCAGGATGCGGCGGCTTGTGTGCTCTATGCGTCGGAAGAGGGGATGAAGGTGGCCCATCAGGCGGTGCAGGCGATGGGCGGGGCGGGGTTCCTGAATGACAGTGCCGTCAGTCGGATGTTCCGGGACGCAAAGCTGATGGAGATCGGGGCAGGTACGTCTGAGATCCGGCGCATGCTGGTCGGGCGCGAATTGATGGGGATGATGTGAAGGATCCTCGGACATCAATTGGGGGCGCTGCCCCCGTAGCGCGAATCCCCTGGAGTTGTTTGGCCAAGATGAAGGGGACGGTGGCGCGATGATGGCGCGGATCGCCCTCCCGTTGGCTGGATTACTCGCAGTGGCGGGCGCGCTCGGCCTGTGGCTGGGGCTGACTGCAGCGCCGCCGACGGAAACCGAGATCATTAATGTCCACGCCGCACGCTATGTGGCGGAGACGGGTGGGGCTCTGGTGGATTGTTATGCGGTGCCATCTGGCGTGGAGGGCGTGCGTCTGATCGTGATTTGCGAGCCCGAGAGCGGAGAGGCGTGGTACGCTGCGACGGACGAATGGGGTGCTGAGGTTGAGGACGTGTCTGTGCCGGAGAATGGGACGTGAAGCCGGCGGCACTCATCGCGGTTGTGTTGGCCAATCCTGCGTTCGCGTTTGAGGCGTGTGTCGCCGATGCGATGGCGGATTTTGAAGCGCGGTTGACGCGTGCACTAAACGAACAGGCCGCGCCGAATTTTGACCTCGTCCGTGGGCGCGAGGTGGGCGATTGCGGGGGAATTGCACTGTTGCGATGTGCCGCGGATGCGGCCTGTCAGGACAGCGCGGCCGGTCAGATGCTGGCATATGCGGGGCGATTTGCGCAAGTGCCGGAGCCGGTGGACGTGGCCGGGCGCAATCCGCCGTGGTCGGACGGGCTTTATCCGCAATTGTGGGCATCCGTTGTCGAGGGGTGTGTGGGGTGCGCGCCGGAACAGGCGTTGGACCACCTGAGTGCTGGGGCCGCATTGTGGCAGGTGGCACGTGTCGTGGGTGTTGTTGAGGCGGGGACGTGGCGATGAGGATATTGGCCGTTTTTCTGGCGCTGTTGGCAGGACCGTTGCAAGCGCAGAGCTGGGCGGACGGTGCACAGCATGTGCCTCGGTTCGAGGTGTGTTTGCCGGAGCAGATGGCGGCCTTTGAGGCGCGCCTGTCTGGGTTGCCGGGGTACGGTGTGACGGTGCCGATGGATGCTTTCAACGTCCATTGGGTGCAGCATTGCGGGTATCTGGCGATGGGGATTTGCGAGGTGTCGTCGAATTCGCTGATCTGTCAGCGGCGCTTGCGGGCGGCTTTTGACGAAAGGGCGGCGGCAATGCGGGAGTTGCTGCCCATGCCAGAAGAGGTCGAGGGCCTGCCCTTGTCGCCGCTTTATGAAAATGTGTGGGCCGTGGCCCAAGGGATCAATGCGGGCGATGACTGCGCGGGGGAGACGTATCGGCGGACGTTGTGGTGTGCGTCGTTTCAGGCGGTGCTGAAGTTCGAGGAGGCCGTATGGGCCTGGCAGGTGGCGCGGTTGAGCGGAGTGATGGGGCCGCTCGATTGGGATGAGATGAGCGAGTTGGAGTGATGAGAGCGATGCGGTCGAGAATTGCTGATTTGCGTTGCTCGGAATGCGAGTCGCAGGAGCTTCGCTTACCGCTTTCGCTCCCGTCGATGTGCGGCGTCTTCTACAAGTTATGGCCGGCTGCACAGGGGATCTCTGGGCGACCCATTTCGTGCCAAGCTTGCGGCGCACGATTTGCCAGTCGAGTGCATGCGCAGGGGTGGGTTATTCTGGCGCTGTTGGTATTTGGATTTATGGCCCTTTACGCCTTTAACTCCAATGCGGTTCCTCAACCTTATTTTGCTCTCGGTGGCCTCGCGCTGGGATATTTGATCCTCGACCCTTTGATGGCGCGGATAGGTTTGGCTTTGGAGGCCCAATGAAACTGAAATCCTCTTTCATCGCTGGCTCGGATGAGGCCAAGGCGAACCAGGCGGCACATCTAGAAGCGCTTCGCGTGGTGCGCGAGGCCGCCGAAGCAGCGGCGGCGGGCGGTGGCGAACGCTCGCGGGAGCGGCACGTCTCGAGGGGCAAGATGTTGCCGCGGGAACGGGTAGCGAATTTGCTCGATCCGGGGTCTCCGTTTCTGGAGGTCGGCGCAACGGCTGGCCATGGCATGTATGACGGGGCCGCGCCTTGTGCCGGTGTCGTGGCTGGGGTCGGTCGCGTCCATGGGCGCGATGTGATGGTCGTTTGCAACGACGCCACTGTGAAGGGCGGTACCTATTATCCGATTACCGTGAAGAAGCACTTAAGAGCGCAAGAAATCGCCGAGGAGTGTGGATTACCCTGTGTATATCTTGTGGATAGCGGTGGGGCGAACTTGCCCAACCAAGACGAGGTTTTTCCTGACCGCGACCATTTCGGGCGGATCTTTTACAATCAGGCGCGGATGAGTGCGAACGGAATTGCACAAATTGCCGTGGTCATGGGGTCCTGCACAGCGGGCGGGGCCTATGTGCCCGCAATGTCGGACGTAACCATCATCGTGAAAGAGCAGGGGACGATCTTCCTGGCAGGTCCCCCGCTGGTGAAGGCCGCGACGGGGGAGGTTGTGACTTCAGAGGATCTGGGCGGCGGGGATGTGCATACTCGGCTGTCTGGCGTGGCGGATTATCTGGCCGAGGATGATACCCATGCGCTGGCGCTGGCGCGGCGGGCGATATCGAACCTTGGCCCCTCCACCGGCGTGGTGTTGGGTGGGCGTGACCCGGCATATGACCCTGAGGAATTGCTGAGCGTCGTGCCCGCGGCCCTGACCACACCCTACGACATCCGCGAGGTGATCGCGCGGGTCGTGGACGATAGCTATTTCGATGAATTCAAGGCGCGGTTTGGCGAGACGATCGTTTGTGGGTTCGCCGAGGTGATGGGGCTGCAGGTTGGGATCATCGCTAACAATGGCGTGCTGTTCTCCGAGGCCGCGCAGAAAGCGGCGCATTTTGTGGAGCTGTGTTCGCAGCGGAAAATCCCGCTGGTGTTTTTGCAGAACATCACCGGCTTCATGGTGGGTCGGAAATACGAGAACGAAGGCATTGCTCGGCATGGGGCTAAGATGGTCACGGCTGTGGCGACAACGGCAGTTCCAAAAGTGACGATGCTGGTAGGCGGGTCCTTTGGCGCGGGGAATTACGGGATGGCTGGGCGGGCGTACTCGCCGCGCTTCCTGTGGTCATGGCCGAATAGCCGGATCTCCGTGATGGGGGGCGCGCAGGCGGCGGGCGTTTTGGCGACTGTGAAACGGGCAGCGATGGAGAAGAAGGGGGAGGCGTGGTCTGCGGACGAAGAGGCGGCGTTCAAGCAGCCCACGATTGATATGTTCGAGGAGCAATCACATCCGCTCTACGCTTCAGCGCGGTTGTGGGATGATGGATGCGTGGACCCGCGCAAATCGCGGGAGGTGTTGGGGCTGAGTTTGGCCGCTGCCCTGAATGCCCCGATTGAGGAGACACGCTTTGGTCTGTTCCGGATGTAACTTTGAGCCGTCTCAGGCGTTTCGCGGCTTTGCGGGGGGCGCGCAAGTGAGTTGTATTGGCCAAGATGAAGGAGCGGTTGCGTGACCTTGGACGACCTGCGCGCGCGGTATCCGGGGGCGGAAACCTACGTCTTTGGCGACAGCGCGCATTTGTCAGCGCTGTTGTTGGGGTTGGTGCGGACAGGCGTGAAACGGGCGACCTGCCTTTCGATGGCAGAAGTGGCGCGTGGCGAGGCTCTGCCGCAGATCGGGCGGTGCGATATTGCGACGACATTTGATGGGCGGCCCGCGCTGGTGAACCGGACTGTCGAGCTGCGGCTGGTTCGGTTCTGCGACATGGCTGAGGAGATGGCTCTGGCGGAGGGCGAAGACGAAACGCTCGAGGGCTGGCGCGCCGGGCATGAGAGATACTACCGGCGGCTCGGGGTGTTTGCGCCGGAGATGGAGTTGATCTGGGAGCGGTTCGAGGTGGTCGAGGATTTGGGGGCGGTCGATGTCGTGGACTGAAAGACTGGGGAGTTATCTGCCGGAAATGCCGACGTTGGGGCGAGAGGCGGAGATTGCTGTCTATCTCATCCACAACTCGGGCGATGCGGAGGATTACTTCTTCCTGTTTGATTTCGAGGAGTTTGTGGATCGCTCAAAAGCGGGCATGTTCGTGCGACCGGTGCTGCGGGTTTTTGCGGGGCGGGATGATTTCAGCCGGGTGCGGTTCGCGCGCCAGTTCCGTGAGGTTTTTGCGCGGGAGTTTGACCGGATGCGGGGCGAACTTGGTGGCAAGGGTGAGACGCGCGGTTGGCTGAGTTGGAATTTCAACGTTGTCGATCTGGTCAGCGACTTTGTGGCGACCATGGTTCTTGGAATCGCGCTTTCGGTCGGGCGCATGGTTCTGGGCAAGATGGCGGTTCCAGGCTTCCTGAAAGGGAAGTCGGCGGAAGCGAAGCTGGCCGATGAGATCGACAAGACCAAGGGTCAGGTGGAAGCCGCTTTAGCGGAGCTGGACGTGCGCGTGCATCCGGAGTTGCTTGAGCACGCGGAGCGGGTCGGTGGGACGCAGAAGCGCGCTGATCAGGAGCGCGATGCCTGGCCGTTGCCGGATCATGTGCGGGAGCATTTGCGGGACGGGGAGAGTGGGTCTTGGTGGTGATCTTGGGGCGCCTGTTCTTCTGCCTACCGGGCTTTGCCGCGCTGTTGGCGCTTGGCACGGATTGGGAATGGCGCGTTGTCATTGCGGTGATTGGTGTGGCCCTGGCGTGCCTTATCCTGCTTGGTCGGATCTGCAAGTGGCTCGCGCTGGTCCTGATGTGGCTGGCATGGTTCTTTGGCGGCGTGGTTGTGGCCGTGACTTTTGCCACTTGGCCCGTTGTCGCGGGGGTCTGCATTGCGATCTGGACCGCGAGCTACTTTGCCATCGGTCTTGGGCAGCAGTGGGGCGAGGAGCGGGCCGCGCGGCTAGAGGCGCGCGGGCGCGGTATACGCGAATGGGAATGGGTCTTTACCGGGCCGGATTACGTCAAGGACCATCCGCTGAACCGGCTGTCCTTTGGTTTGTGGACGAGCGCTACCGCCCTTGGGCTGGCATCGGCGCTGGTGCTTTATGACGTGGCGATGGGCTTTGGGCATTGGTGGGACCTGCCACTTGCCCTGATCTTGGCGGCGCCCATCTGGCCGATCCTTGCGCGCCGGGTTGAAGCCTTTCCCATGGTCTTCGGTGCCGGCCTCGCCGCCATCGTGTCGATGTATGCCGTGCTGATCGCTATTGTGCTGCCGGTCTGTGTCTACTGGGTTGGAGGCCTGCGCCCGAACCTGATCTACCGCTACCGGTTCGAACGAATGCTGCCCAAGGGAGCGCGAGATGTTTAAGAAAATCCTGATCGCCAATCGTGGTGAAATCGCATGCCGCGTGATCGACACGGCGCGTGCCCTGGGGGTGCGGACGGTCGCCGTTTACTCCGACGTGGATGCCTCGGCGCGCCATGTAGAGATGGCCGATGAGGCGGTGCATATCGGGGGCTCGGCGCCCAAGGACAGCTACCTGCGCGGCGATGCGATCATCGCGGCGGCCAAGGCCACGGGCGCGCAGGCGGTGCATCCGGGCTATGGGTTCCTCAGCGAAAACCCGGAGTTTGTGGAGGCCTGCGACGCGGCGGGACTGGTGTTCATCGGGCCGAGTGCCGAGGCGATCCGGGCGATGGGGCTGAAGGACGCGGCCAAGGTCTTGATGGAAGAGGCGGGCGTGCCTGTGGTGCCGGGCTACCACGGGGCTTCGCAGGAGGGTTTGGTAGAGCGCGCAGCGGAGATCGGATATCCGGTGCTGATCAAGGCGGTCGCCGGCGGCGGCGGCAAGGGGATGCGGCGTGTGGACCGGGCGGAGGACTTTGCGGATGCGCTGGCCTCGGCGCAGGGGGAGGCCGCGACAGCATTCGGGAACGACGCGGTTCTTATAGAAAAATTCGTGGCCACCCCGCGCCATATCGAGGTGCAGGTGTTTGGCGATGGTGAGCGCGCGGTGCATTTGTTCGAGCGCGACTGCTCGCTGCAACGCCGCCACCAAAAGGTGATTGAAGAAGCCCCCGCACCGGGCATGACGGTGGAGATGCGCGAAGCCATGGGGCAGGCGGCCGTGCGCGCGGCGGAAGCGATTGGATACAAGGGTGCGGGCACGGTGGAGTTCATCGTCGATGCTTCGGACGGGCTGCGTGCGGACCGGTTCTACTTCATGGAGATGAACACGCGTCTTCAGGTCGAACACCCGGTGACGGAAGCGATCACGGGTGTTGATCTGGTGGAATGGCAGTTGCGTGTGGCAGCAGGGGAGCCTCTGCCGATGGCGCAGGCGGATATGAGGATCGACGGCCACGCCTTTGAGGCACGGCTGTATGCGGAGGATGTGCCGAAGGGCTTCCTGCCTGCGACGGGGCGGCTGGCGCATTTGAAGTTTCCGGAGGGCGCGCGGGCGGATACGGGCGTGCGGCCCGGGGATGAGATCAGCCCCTGGTACGACCCGATGATTGCGAAGCTGATCGTGCATGGGCCGACGCGGGCGATTGCGCTGCAGAAGCTGGAACAGGCACTGTCGGGGACACAAGTGGCGGGCTCTGTCACGAACCTCGCCTTTCTGCGGGCCTTGGCGCGGCACGAGGGGTTCGAGCGTGGCGAGGTCGATACGGGCCTGATTGATCGCGAAGTTGAAGCGCTGTCGGAGGCTCCGGTGCCCTGCACACGGGCCCGGTCGATTGCGGCGGTCGGTGCGGTAGAGCGAGGCGGACCGTTGGAGGGGTTCACCTTGTGGGATCCGGTGCCGCAGCGCGTGGGTTTGGCCAGTGATGGGGAGCTGCTTGGAGCGAAAGTGACGACGCTTGCGCAGGGGCATTATGCGGTTGAGATCGGTGAGGCCACCCATGAGGTTGCCTACAACAAAGGCTGGTCTGTGGACGGCGTGCCGGTGCCTGCCGAGGTAGTGCGGCATGACGCGGGGCTCAGCGTGTTCTGGGGCAACAACTATCATTTCGAGATGCTGGACCCGTTGGACGTGGAAGCCGAGGCCGCAGGCGCAGGCCGGATCGAGGCCCCGATGCCGGGGCTGGTGAAGGCGGTGTTTGTGGAAGCGGGCGCGACGGTTGCGGCGGGAGACCGGCTGGCGGTGCTGGAGGCCATGAAAATGGAACATGTGCTTACGGCGGGCCGCGACGGCGTTGTGGCTGAAGTGCTGGCCGTGGCGGGCGCGCAGGTGGAAGCGGGTGCTGCGTTGATTGTGTTGGAGGAGGACGAGCCATGATCCGCTTGCATCATGTGCCTTGGGGGCGCTCGTTTCGTGTGCTGTGGCTGCTTCAGGAAATGGGGATCACACCGGAGCTTGAGCTCTATGAGATCGGAACCCGCAAGATGCAGGAGCCGGGGCTGAAGGACCATTCGCCGGCGGGACGCATCCCTGCGTTGGAAATCGATGATCGGGCGGTGTTCGAGTCCTCTGCGATCCTGCAATACCTCTGTGAAAGCCGCCCCGGTTTCGGGTTTGGCCGCGCGCCGGGGCATCCGGAACGGGTGGCGTATCTGGAGGCTATGGGGTTTGCGGAAACACAGGCCTCTCTAATCGAGCAGTTGAACCTGAACCACTTGTTCCTGCGTCCGCCCGCCAAGCCCTCGCCTGCGGTGGTCAAGCTGAATACGTTGAGGCTGAAGGGCACTCTGGATGCGCTTGATGGCATGATAGCGGGCGACTACGTCCTGCCGCTGGGTTTTTCGGCGGCGGATGCGATGTTGGGGTTCAACCTGTTTGCGGCGCCATTCTACGTGAAAATGGACCCGTGGCCAAAGTTGCAGGCTTATTGGGAACGGCTGCAAGCGCGGCCCGCGTTCCAGGCGGCAGCGGAGATTGAAGGGCTTCAGGCGTTTTACGCCAAGGAATTCTACGAGGTGCCCGTTGCCTGAGCGTGTCGAAATCGTCGAGGTGGGCCCACGCGACGGGTTGCAGAACGAAGTGCGGTTGATCCCGACGGATGAGAAGATTGCGCTGGTTAATCTGCTCTCTCAGGCCGGGTTTCGGCGGATCGAGGTCGCGTCCTTCGTCAGCCCCAAGTGGGTGCCTCAGATGGCGGACGGTGCGGAGGTGCTGGCGGGCATCTCGCGGGTGAATGGCGTACGCTACACCGCGCTGACGCCGAATATGCGCGGTTACGCGGGCGCGAAAGCGGCAGGGGTGGAGGAGATTGCGGTATTCGCCAGCGCCTCGGAGGGGTTTTCGAAGGCTAATCTGAACGCCTCGGTCATCGAAAGCCTTGGACGGTTTGATGAGGTGGTGCGAACCGCAAAGGGCGATGGCGTGACGGTGCGCGGCTATATCTCCTGCGTTACCGATTGCCCTTTCGACGGACCGGTGCCGCCAAGCCAAGTGGCTGTGGTTGCGAGCGCACTGAAAGCGATGGGATGCCACGAGATATCGCTTGGCGACACAATCGGGCGGGGCACGCCCGAGGCCGTGGACGCGATGCTGGAGGCTGTCTTGAACGTGGCTGAGATGGATATGCTGGCCGGTCACTTCCACGACACAAGCGGACGCGCGTTGGACAACGTTGATGTCGCGCTGGAACGTGGACTACGCACTTTTGACAGTGCAGTGGGTGGTCTTGGTGGCTGCCCCTATGCGCCGGGCGCTGCGGGCAATCTGGCGACCGAGGCGCTGGACGCACATTTGATCACCAAAGGATACGTCACGGGCCTAAACCGGGCAATCATTGCGAAGGCCGGGCGGATGGCGAAGGAGATGCGACATGGCGAGCGTTGAGTTGAATGTGGATGATCGCGGGGTCGCCTGGCTGCGCCTGAACCGGCCAGAGGTCCACAACGCGATCGATGCCGCAATGATCGCCGAGCTGACCTTGATGGCGGGCCGTTTGGGGCGCGATCCGGCGGTGCGTGTTGTCGTGCTGACCGGAGAGGGCCCTAGTTTCTGTGCGGGCGGAGATTTGGGCTGGATGAAGGCGCAGATGCAGGCCGATGCGGAAACCCGGGCGCGCGAGGCACGGGCTCTGGCCGAGATGTTGGGCGCGCTGGATGCGATGCCAAAGCCGCTGATCGGACGCGTGCAGGGCCAGGCCTTCGGTGGCGGGATCGGGTTGATGAGCGTTTGTGATGTTGCGGTGGGTGTTGAGACGGCGAAATTCGGGCTGACCGAGGTACGTCTTGGGCTGATCCCTGCGACAATCGGACCCTATGTGGTTGCGCGCATGGGCGCTGCAAAGGCGCGGCGGGTGTTTTTCTCGGGTCGCAGGTTCGACGCGGAGGAAGCTGTGACCCTCGACCTTCTGGCGCGCGTGGTGCCCGAGGCAGAGCTGGACGCCGCAATCGAGGCGGAAATCAAACCTTACCTGAGCGCAGCGCCCGGAGCCGTGGCTGCGGGCAAGGCACTTGTGGCCGAGCTGGGCGGCGCGCCGGGTGAAGCTCAGGTAAGCGCCACGATCGACGCGCTCGTTGCGCGTTGGGAAAGCGACGAGGCCGCAGAGGGTATTGGAGCCTTCTTCGACAAGCGAAAGCCGCGCTGGACAGACGGCTGACGCGAGGCCGAACGACGCTCGCCCTTGGCGTCGCCCCGCCCACCCTCCCGCATTAACGCTGGACAGTGGCGTGGTTTGTCCGTGATCCTGTTCCGAACCATCGGCCCATTCCAGAGGCCGGGTCTGGGAGGACATCCATGGCAATCTTTGAAAGCCGGTATGGGACGGTGGACGTCCCGCGCGTCTCGGTCACGCAAAAGCTGTTCGAAGGGTTCGAGGGGCGTGCGGATGACGTGGCGATGATCGACGGCCCATCGGGGCGGACGGTCACGGCAGGCCAGATGATTGCGCAGATCAAGGCCTTGGCCGGTGGGCTGACGGAGCGGGGCGTGTTGCCGGGGGGGACAGTCGCTCTGCTGGCACCGAACTTGCCGGAATATCCGGTGGTCTTTCATGGCGTCGCCTGGGGCGGGGGGACTGTGACCACGATCAACCCGACCTACACGGCACCCGAGATCAAGCACCAGCTGGAGGATGCGGGCGCGCAGATGTTGGTGACAATCTCAATGTTTGCCGATGTCGCCCGCGCGGCCATGGAAGGCACGGGCTGCCGGGAACTTGTCGTGATCGATGGAGCGGATGGGGCCTTGTCGCTGGCCGACGTGATGGGCGCGGAACTGGATGAGCAAGCGCCCGTGGATGTCGACGAGCATGTTGTCGTTCTGCCTTATTCCAGCGGCACGACAGGACGGCCCAAAGGCGTGATGCTGACGCACCGCAACCTTGTGGCCAATGTCACGCAATCGGCCAAGGTTGCAGGCATTGATCCAGACGACACAACCATCGCGTTTCTGCCATTCTTCCATATCTACGGCATGACGGTTCTGATGAACTTGTTTTTGAACCAACGCGCGAAGATCGTGACATTGCCGCGCTTTGATCTGGAACTCTATCTGAAGCTGATCCAGGAGCATCGCGCGACACGGCTATATATCGTGCCGCCCGTCGCATTGGCCTTGGCAAAGCATCCGATGGTCGAAGACTACGACGTCTCTTCGGTGCAACAAGTTTTCTCCGGCGCGGCACCCCTTGGGGCCGAGATCGAAGCGGCGGTGGGCACGCGTTTCGGCGCCCATTCCGTGCAAGGTTATGGCATGACGGAATTGAGCCCGATCAGTCACATGACGGTTGGTGGCAACATCCGGCACGGGTCGAGCGGGCAAGCGGTGCCCTCGACCGAATGCCGGATCGTGGATCCGGAAACGTTGGAAGATATGCCGGCGGGCATGGAGGGAGAGCTTTGGATTCGCGGCCCGCAGGTGATGAAGGGCTATTTGAACAACCCGGAGGCGACCGCTGAGACGATGGCCGAGGGCGGTTGGCTTCGTACGGGTGATCTGGCTGAGATCGACGAGGATGGGTTCATGTTTATCCGCGATCGCTTGAAGGAACTCATCAAGTACAAAGGGTTCCAGGTCGCGCCTGCCGAGGTGGAGGCCGCACTGTGCTCGATGGAGGGCGTCACCGATGCAGCGGTAATCGGAAAGGCTGACCCGGAAGCCGGCGAGGTGCCGATTGCCTTTGTGGTGACAAACGGGACGGTCGAAGAAGCGGCCATCCGCGCGTTTTGTGAGGGGTGTCTGGCAAGCTACAAGCGCCCGGAGGAATACCGGTTTGTTGAGAGTGTGCCCAAAAGTGCCAGCGGAAAGATCTTGCGTCGGGAGCTTAGGGACAAACTGGCTGCGGGCTAGAGCTTCGTCAGAGCGCAGCGCCTGCGTTTTCGCACGACAATAGCCAGCGGTTTGTTCGTGTCGCGCCGCCAAAGCTTGAGATGGAGCGCAATTCGCCGGTGCGGTAGCCCGGTTGTGAGACAGGCGAAAGGCGCAGTTCGTAACGGAGATCCGGGTTGGGTTCATTGGTGAACCGGTTGAAGGACTGGTGCTGTGAGGTGAGAACACTGTCCGGCGTTCCGGTAATCGTGAACCGTAGATCCGAGGGCCAGCTGCCTGCATTTGGAACGAAAAGGTCGATAAATTCTTCGTTCGAGCGATCCAGCACGAACCGGCGCCCCTCGTTGCCCTGCAAAAACGGATCACCTTCGTCGCCGGGATGGGCGATAAACTGTACGGTGGTGCAGTCGAGTTGCCGGTCCGACAAAGTGCTTGGGTCAGCAACGGGCTGACACGCGGTCAGAAGAAGGAACGTCAAAACGCAGGGGAAGAAACTCCGTGTCATGACGCATCTGTTCCATGGCTGGGCGCAGATGAAAAGCATGCCCTATCGGAACTCTTTGCCGCACGGATGCCACGTTGACCCTTGTGCTTTTGCGGCTTAAACCCGCGTTCGACCGGACAAGTTAAGGCCCTCGCATGACCGAGCTTCTGTCGAACTACGCACCGATCCTCATTTTCCTGGCGATTGCCATCGGGCTTGGGCTTGTCCTTTTGCTTTCGGCGGTCGTTCTGGCCGTGAGCAATCCGGACCCGGAAAAGGTCAGCGCGTATGAGTGCGGGTTCAACGCATTTGATGACGCGCGGATGAAGTTTGATGTGCGGTTCTACCTCGTGTCGATCCTGTTCATCATCTTCGACCTCGAAATCGCGTTCCTGTTCCCCTGGGCCACGGCCTTCCCGGATCTGAGCGACACGGCCTTCTGGTCGATGATGGTCTTCCTTGCGGTTCTGACCATCGGCTTCGCCTACGAGTGGAAAAAGGGTGCCCTTGAGTGGGAATGACGCCTTATCACGCGTGATAAGTGTATCTATGTATTTGAAACGGAACGAGAAATCCGTTCTTGTTAATACATCCGTAACCTGTGCTTCTTCCCGTGTCCGGGCCTGAACCTTATCAACCCGTGGAGCGTGGCGGGGCCTCGCTTGCGAAGGGTCTGTTTATCTGCGCGGTGATCGCGTTGGTGGGTTGGACCCTTTTGGGCCAGACCACGACCGAACCGCCCCTGCCGACAAAACGCGAAATTCCTCCGCCCGATGGCGTGATCGGTGGCGAAGATCGTGTGCCATTGCAGGATTTCTCGCCTGCCGATGCCGCGCGCTTCCCCGGATGGGAGGACGCCATCGCGGCGGTTGTCCGCATCTCATGCAACGGGGGCGCCACAGGCAGCGGTGTTTTGATCGGCGACGGTGACCGCATGCTGACCGCGGCACATGTCTTTTTGAACGAGGATGGAAGCCCGCGCGCGCGAAACGGAAATTGTGTTGCTGTTCATACCGGGGGCGATGTGGTCACGATGGACGCTGACGGGCTGAAGGCGGGACCATTTCGCGTGCCGGATGCGCTGTACACGCATTTCTCGGTTCCGGTGACGCGCACAGATTGGGCGGTGGTGCGGTTAAGCCGGGTGCCGCAAGGGGCGCAGCCGCTGCCAATTGCGACTGCAGAGGATCTGATCCTTGAAGAGGGGCAGCCTGTTCTGAACGTAACGGGTGGCACGTCGTCTTATCAAACCAACGGATTTCTGGCGCAAATTTGCCGGTATCGTGGAGTGCCGCCTTCGACCTCGGATCTGAGCGATGATGGCAACATCATAGGGCGCCCGGCCGAGCCGCAGGATACGACCGAAGTGGCGCGGTATGATTGTGACAGTGGTAGCGGCGCGTCGGGGTCTGCGATGATTGGCTGGTCGGACGGCCAGGCCATGATCTGGGGCATCCTGACCGACAGCTTGCGGGGCCGGGACCGGTGCCCCGATGTCGGGCGTACGTTTTGCTACACCGCAGGTCCACTGACCCCGGCCATGGATATTGTGCCCTAGCGTTCAAGGGTCGGGGCCCGGCAACCGGGGGTTCCCCTTACCTGAGGGTTTCCTGAATTGACGGGTTCCAGCGCTTGAACGCGACCGCGAGATGCGGCTTCGTGCGGTCGATGTCGCCGGGGCAAACGGGGTGACTCTCAACATTGGGTTTGGCGTGGCCATGCAGCGAACTGGGCGCATGCGCATGGGCGGGTCACCGAGACGGGAGAGGGCCGTTGCCATTTTTGGCCGGTGGACGGGATGAAGATCATCAAGACAGGCTTCAGGCAAATTGCCTTTGAAGCTGCGCGGTGGACGCGCGGCTGGGTTGCGGGCATTTGGCCCGTGGCTGATCACTCACGGATGGGCCAGCGCGGTTGCGGCCATCGGCGGGCGACGCCCTCTTCCAATAGCAAATGCTCCTTTGATGCTGTCGGGTCTTTGGACTTGTTCGGCGGAGGGCACCCCATCCTGCGCCAATAGGTGCGGGCCAGCAGGCGTGGCCGTGCCCATGACCTGCCCCGATTGGGTGGGGCTGCGCCTGCGATCAATTTTGCCTTTGAGGCTGGGTTAACCTGCGACCCCTTGTGGCATAACGGCCAAGTGGCGTTGACCCCCAGCCCCGCCACCCGTATCTGGTGGACAAACGACCATATAGGGTGAGCCACAATGGGTGTAGCAACGACCCCCAACCACGCCGGTGCCGACCGAGAGGTTGCGACGCAAACGCTGAACCGCGAGCTTCAGGACAAGGGATTTCTGGTCACATCGACCGAAGATCTGATCAACTGGGCGCGCACGGGCTCGCTTCATTGGATGACCTTTGGTCTGGCGTGCTGTGCGGTTGAAATGATGCACACGTCGATGCCACGTTATGACGCCGAGCGGTTCGGGATCGCGCCGCGCGCCTCCCCGCGCCAGTCGGACGTGATGATTGTGGCCGGTACGCTGACCAACAAGATGGCGCCCGCCTTGCGCAAGGTTTACGACCAGATGCCCGAGCCGCGTTATGTGATCTCCATGGGATCCTGCGCCAATGGCGGTGGGTATTATCACTACAGCTACAGTGTTGTGCGTGGCTGCGACCGGATCGTGCCGGTTGATATCTACGTGCCCGGCTGCCCGCCGACGGCGGAAGCGTTGCTCTACGGTATCTTGCAGTTGCAGCGGAAGATCCGTCGCACTGGCACTATCACGCGCTGAGGGGATCATAGAATGACCGAAGCCCTGCAAGAGCTGGCCGCTTACCTGTCCGAGAAGCGTTCGGACGCTGTGTTGTCTACGGACATCAACGGCGTTGGTGAATTGTCGGTGGACGTGGCCCCGGCGGAGTTGGTGGAGTTCGTCGAGTTCCTGAAAACGGACCGGTCCTGCCAATTCTCGACCCTGATCGACATCACGGCGGTGGATTATCCCAGCCGGGATCGCCGGTTCGACGTCGTCTACCACTTCCTGAGCATGTATCAGAACCACCGGGTCCGCGTGCGCGCGGCGATCCGTGAGGAGGATACGATCGCCTCGATTACCTCGGTCCATGCAAGTGCCGGTTGGTATGAGCGCGAAGTCTACGACATGTTCGGAATTCTCTTTACCGGCCACGATGACCTGCGCCGCTTGCTGACGGATTACGGATTCCGCGGCCATCCGCTGCGCAAGGATTTCCCGACGACCGGGTATACCGAGGTGCGGTATGACGAAGAGCTCAAGCGCGTGGTCTATGAGCCGGTGAAGCTGGTTCAGGAATACCGCCAGTTCGATTTCATGTCGCCTTGGGAGGGTGCGGAATACGTGTTGCCCGGCGATGAAAAGGCAGATGCGGAGGAGAAGGCATGATGGACGGCGATATCCGCACGAACACCTATGACGACGGCTCCACCGATTTCGAGACCGGTGAGCAGAAGATCCGCAACTTCAACCTGAACTTCGGGCCTCAGCATCCGGCTGCGCACGGTGTGTTGCGTCTGGTTCTGGAGTTGGACGGTGAGATTTGCGAGCGCTGTGACCCGCATATCGGCCTGCTGCACCGTGGCACCGAGAAGCTGATGGAAAGCCGCACGTACCTGCAGAACCTGCCGTATTTCGACCGGCTGGATTACGTGGGCACGATGAACCAGGAACATGCCTGGTGTCTGGCGATCGAGCGGATGACGGGTACCGAAGTACCGCGTCGGGCGCAGTTGATCCGGGTATTGTATTGCGAGATCGGGCGTATTCTGAACCACCTGTTGAACGTGACGACGCAGGCCTTGGACGTGGGCGCGCTGACCCCGCCGCTTTGGGGGTTCGAAGAGCGTGAGAAGCTGATGATCTTCTACGAGCGGGCCTCGGGCGCGCGCCTGCACGCGGCGTACTTCCGGCCGGGCGGCGTTCATCAGGATTTGCCACCTGAGCTGGTTGAGGACATTGATGCTTGGGCCGATAACTTCCCCAAGGCGCTCGATGACATCGATACGCTTCTGACTGAGAACCGCATCTTCAAGCAGCGCAACGCCGACATCGGGATCGTGACCGAAGAAGACATCCAGAATTGGGCGTTCTCGGGCGTGATGGTGCGTGGCTCGGGTTTCGCTTGGGACCTGCGGCGCGCGCAACCCTATGAATGCTACGATGAGTTCGACTTCCAGATCCCCGTGGGCAAGAACGGCGATTGTTATGATCGCTACCTCTGCCGCATGGCGGAGATGCGGGAGAGTCAGAAGATCATCAAGCAGGCCTGCGAAAAGCTGCGCAATGAGCCGGGTGAGATCATGGCGCGTGGTAAGATGGCGCCGCCCAAACGGGGCGATATGAAGACCTCGATGGAAGCGCTGATCCATCACTTCAAGCTCTACACCGAAGGTTTCCACGTGCCGAAGGGTGAGATTTACGCCGCCGTTGAGGCACCGAAGGGCGAATTTGGCGTGTATCTGGTGGCCGATGGGACAAACAAACCCTACCGCGCCAAGTTGCGCGCGCCGGGGTTCCCGCATTTGCAGGCGATGGACTACCTGTGCAAGGGCCACCAGCTGGCGGATGTGTCGGCGATTTTGGGGTCGCTTGATATCGTGTTTGGGGAAGTGGACCGCTAAGATAGCGTTCACAAAACCGTAGGGTCGGGAAAGCCTGCCGTTTGGTGGGCTTTTTCTTTGTGATAAGCCTTTGGCAACTCACAAATAGGACCCTTTCTTATGCGCTATTCTGCTTCATCGCTCCTCGGGCTTTCAGCCCTCCTCGCAGCTTCTGTGGCCTACGGTCAGGCGACGACGCCTGAGGATCACCCAGGCTATCCGCTGGCGCAGGCGATTGCGGCGCAGGGGTGTGTTTTGCATCAGGACGATGTGAATGCGGTGTTGGAGGAGGCGGGCCTGGAGAATGCTCAATTCCCGCAGATGGCGGTGCCTTTGATGCAGACAGGCTTTCTGCGGTCGACGGGTAACGGGACGCTGACCTTGGTAAACTGGGGTCTGTGCACGGAAGAGGCGGCGAATGTTGCGGCGGAGGCAGCTGCCGACGCTGCCGATGAGAGCGCCATTGAAGATGCGGAAACGGCGGAAGATGCTGAAGCTGAAGCCGCCGACGATGCCTCTGAAGCCGCCGAGAGCGAGTAAGCTACGGATTCCCTCCGTTGTGACAAACGCCCCTGACGGGCAGGTTGGTCTCACAAACTCGTGACACACCTGAAACGTTAGGACACATGATGCGCCCGCTGCTGCCACAGCCTTCAACTGCCCCCTCTCAAACCGACGCCTGCGTGGACCGCGCGCAGCGGGTCATCGCGCGGATGCAGGCTGGCGGGCGCACTGTCACGAACCCTAAAAATTGGCGTCCGGCCCAGTCCCCCTGGAGCTGAACGCCAACCGTTAGCCCGGCGGAAAGAAGGGGTCCGGCCCGGGCGGGGGCGTCTTTCCTGACATCGTGCAGGAAAGACGCTCCACTTTAACTATTGCGCGGAAAGCACCTGATGGGGCTCAATCCCAACACATTGCTTTTCCACGTCGTTTTCGAAGGACCCCTCCCCATGATGAGAATTTTTCCTGCCACCGTGATCGCGGCGCTGGTTGCTTTGCCCGTTCCTGTCCAAGCCCAGTCCGCCCCCCACCGAGAGGCGATTGTGCAGGCTATGTTAGCGGTGGATTGCGTCGTGACCTTGGAAACGGAAGATGCGGTTCAAGCGGCAACGGGCTTGACCGAGGCCGAGATGAATGCAGCGGCGGGTGCCATGTTTGCAGAAGGCATGTTTGAGGAAACGCAGTTCGGGCTGACCTTGCTGCATCCTGACTGCCCGAATGGTGGTGTGGCCACGCCGCAGACTGGCGTTCAGGAAGCCATTGCGTGGATGGGTGGTTTGGAAGCCGACCGCGCCGCCGATGTGCTGGCAGAGGTTCTGACGGTGCGGGGCTGTCAGGTCGGGGACCATGAATTCGAATTGTTCGAGGGCGAAGTGGCCACCTTGGTGGCGTCCCGGTTCGGTTTTGAGGTGCCAGAAGTGGGTCGCCCGGAGTACGTGGCCTTCTTTGACGCGCTGGATCGCATGGGCGAGCTTGGCGGCGAAACCCTGTTTGCCCGTGGCGAGATCGAAGCGGTTGACGGTGTGAACCGCCTTATTGATTGCGACGCGGTGGATGCAAGCGTGGCGGCCACAATAGCCTTGGCTGAGACGCCCACCATGACCGGTGCCGCGCTGTTCAATGCGATCCTGGACGCCGGTGAGCCGGGTGTTCACCTTGTTGAAAGCCAGGTCATCGCGTCACTCGGGTGTCGTGTGCCGGTTGATATGGGCTTCGCGTTTTCGGCCATGGTGATGGAGGTGTTCCTTACCTATATCGGCTTCAACCCGACGACCGAACGGGTGCTTGAAGTGATGGCAGAGTATCGAACCGGCATCCCCAGCACGGGACCGTTGGGCACCGAACTGGCGCTTGCGGCTGAATTGGTATCGAGGGAAGTGGCCGGGATGGAAGAGGCGGGCCGGGCCCGGCGTGAGGGGGATGTGCTGATTGCGACGGCATGTGAGCCCGTTGGTAGTCAGCCCGAGGCGCTGGTGCCGTATCTGACGGGTCGCCGCTAGCATCGTGGACAGGTTGGGCCTGGCTGCCTAGTCTGGCCTTCATGCGGTTTCTTTTGGCAATAGTGTTTTTGGCGTGTGGTCCTGCTTATGGCGCAGACGGCCAATGGGAGTTGCTTGTCCCGACGCAAGCCGATGCACACGAAGACAGCTTGTTGATGCGAGCTGAGGCGCTGGATGCTGCAGCGGTCGATGTGATTGTAGAAGAGGCCTATGCCTCCATCGGCTGCGCGTTGCCCTCCGATCTGGTCTCGGTCTTCGAGGTTTATCTGGTGGACCGCGCCATGATGGCCTTGGGTGAGCCTGTGGGCGCGGATGTGGCGCAGCAGGGCTTTGTAGCGTTGCGCCTGAATGCGGGTACGGTCCGCCATCCTGAGGCGGGCGCGGTTCTGGCAGCAGCACAGGCCGTTGATGGGGAAGTGGCCGCAGACATCCGCTCCGGTCGAATGACCATGCGGCTGGGATTGTTCCGCGTGGCGGATTGCGAACCGGCGGGCACGCTGTTTGCCTTGTCACCCTATGCGCAGCAATAACCGACCCCCTGCGCCATAGCGCGCATGGACATCCGGGCGCGATTGGGCGAAACCCATGCCCGACAAACGACCGCCAGGGACGACCCACATGCTGCGACGCCTGCACCCCGAGCAACCGGACAGTTTCGCCTTCACGCCCGCCAACCAGGCCTGGGCCGAGGCGCAGATCACCAAATATCCCGAAGGCCGTGCGGCCAGCGCGATCATCCCGCTTTTGTGGCGCGCGCAGGAGCAGGAAGGCTGGCTGACCCGTCCGGCGATTGAGGCTGTGGCGGATATGCTGGGTCTGGCGCACATTCGGGCGCTGGAGGTGGCGACGTTCTATTTCATGTTCCAGCTTCAGCCCGTGGGCACTGTCGCGCATATCCAGATTTGCGGCACATTGTCGTGCATGATCTGCGGGGCCGAGGACTTGGTCGCCGTGGCAAAAGACAAGATTGCACCCGCCGCGCACCAGCTGTCTGCAGATGGCAAGTTCAGCTGGGAAGAGGTCGAGTGCCTGGGCGCTTGCGCCAATGCGCCGATGGCCCAGATCGGCAAGGATTACTACGAAGACCTGACAGCAGAGAACTTTGCCGCGCTGATCGACAGAATGGCTGCCGGAGAGGTGCCAACGCCAGGCCCGCAGAACGGGCGCTATGCGTCTGAGCCGTCGGGCGGGTTGACCTCGCTTACAGACCACGAGGCAGGGCGAGACGAGCTAAACATCTCGGCGCGACTGGCCACCGACATTGGTGACACGATCAAACGGATCGACGGGACGGAAGTGCCGCTGTTGGCGCCTTGGGGGCGGCAATCTGGTGATGGTGTTCCCGCTGAGCCGGAACGTCCGAAGCCTGCGAACCGGGCAAAATCGCCGGCGGACAAGACTGGTGTGACGAAGGCTGAGGCTAAGGCTGTATCAAAGGCCAAGCCGCCTTCAAAGGCCGATCCGGTGGATACCGTCGAGGAACAAGCGCCAGAGCTTTTGACCGGACCAAGGGACGGTGGCGCGGATGATCTCAAGCGGATCAGCGGTGTGGGACCCAAATTGGAAGGCGTGCTGAACGAGTTGGGGTTCTACCATTTTGATCAAATCGCGGCCTGGGGTCCTTCGGAAGTGGCCTGGGTTGACGCGCGGCTGAAATTCAAAGGCCGGATCGAGCGGGATAACTGGATTGATCAGGCCACCGAGTTCGCAAACGAAGGCTAGGCTTTCGGACGCGAAAAGTGTGGCGGCTGTGCCAACCTGCGGCAATCTGTCGACTCGGTGGAAGACAGGACCCGAATCCTGCGTTAAGACTCATGTCGAACAAGAAACGTTGAACGACTTGGGGGTCTTACGATGAATAAATCCGGTGGAGTGGAATGCCTTGCCTGGACCTGGGGGATCGCTGCGTTGGCGGGGATCTTTACGGCGGCAGCTCTTTGGGTGCTGGGTGCATGGAGCTTCATGCAAGGTGCCTTTATGGGCGTTTTGGTGCTGCTGATCCTTGGCGCGCTTTTGACAATTTCGATGTGCCGCGCACCGGCTGCGCCAATGCAGGCGGGCGGCGCGAATGCACGCACATCTGGCGCAAGTGCAGGGTCGGGCGCGGCGGCAGCTGCAGCTCCTGCCGCTGCGGCGGCTGCTGACACAAGTGCGGCGGAAGCGGCGGCCGCCGCGGAAGCTGAAGAGACCCGTGCCGCGGCTGCGGCTGCTGAGGCAGATGCCGCTCGCGCCGCCGAGGCGAAAGCCGCAAAGGCGGCTGAGGCGAAAGCTGCGAAAGCTGCAAAAGCCGCCGAGGCGGAGGCAGCAAAGGCTGCTGCTGCCGAAAGCGCTGCGGCCGCCGCTGCGCCTGCGGCTGATCCAGGCGAGGGCACACGGCCCGCAGCACTGGATGGCCCGCGTGGTGGTCAGGCGGATGATCTCAAGCGGATCAAGGGCGTTGGGCCGAAAATGGAGACCCTGTGCAACGAGCTTGGGTTTTACCACTTTGACCAGATCGCCGCTTGGACGGCGGATGAGGTGGCCTGGGTTGACCAGAACCTCAAAGGTTTCAAGGGTCGCGTCAGCCGCGACAACTGGGTCGAGCAGGCGGGCCTTTTGGCCGCAGGCGGTGAGACCGAGTTTTCCAAGAAAGTCGACGACGGGAATGTATATTAAGCCTCGGACCACAGCTGATCCGAAGGTGAGATATGCATAACCTGACAGACATGATGCTGCGCGGCCCGGTCGCGCAGCTTTCTTTTTGGGGCCTGTGATGCCTGACAAAAAGCCGGTTTCCCAAGAGGAGCAACGCCGCGTGCGCCAAATTCGGCGTGCAGCGATCGTCATGGCGGCTACTATGGTGTTGTGGATGGGCGCGCAGTTTGTGGGCGGGCAGATGGGTTGGCCAACCCGCGTCGCATTCCTCTTCGACCTTGCGGCGATTGGGGCACTGGTCTGGGCGCTTGTGGTGACGTATTGGGTGTGGAAAGAGCGCAGACAAAGCTAGACGCGCGACCAGACCCCGCGCGAGCGATCAAGGATTTAGCCAATGTTGCAGGACAAAGACCGGATCTTCACCAACATCTACGGAATGCATGACCGGACCCTTGCGGGGGCCAAGGCGCGTGGCCATTGGGACGGCACGAAGGACCTGATCGGTCTGGGCCGCGACAAGATTGTGGAGATCATGAAAGCCTCTGGCCTGCGCGGTCGTGGCGGTGCGGGTTTTCCGACCGGTCTGAAATGGTCGTTCATGCCGAAAGAGAGCGATGGCCGTCCGGCGTATCTGGTGGTCAATGCCGACGAATCCGAGCCCGGCACCTGCAAGGACCGGGAGATCATGCGCAATGATCCCCACACTTTGATCGAAGGCTGCCTGATCGCGTCCTTCGCGATGAACGCCAACGCCTGCTACATCTACATCCGCGGCGAATATATCCGCGAGCGAGAGGCGCTTCAGGCCGCGATTGATGAGGCCTATGAGGCCGGGCTGCTTGGCAAGAACGCTGCGAAATCCGGTTGGGATTTTGACCTGTATCTAGCGCACGGCGCGGGTGCTTACATCTGCGGTGAGGAAACCGCACTTCTGGAAAGCCTTGAAGGCCGCAAAGGGATGCCCCGTATGAAGCCGCCGTTTCCGGCGGGTGCGGGCCTCTATGGCTGCCCAACTACGGTCAACAATGTCGAATCGATTGCAGTTGTGCCGACGATCCTGCGCCGGGGCGCGGAATGGTTTGCGGGCTTTGGTCGTCCTAACAACGCGGGCACGAAGCTTTTCGCAATCTCAGGCCACGTGAACCAGCCCTGCGTTGTCGAAGAAGCGATGAGCATTACCTTCGAGGAGCTGATCGAGACGCACTGCGGCGGTATCCGTGGCGGATGGGATAACCTCAAAGCCGTGATCCCTGGCGGTTCGTCCGTTCCTTGTGTGCGCGGCGAGAACATGCGCGACGCGATTATGGACTTTGACTACCTTCGCAACGATCTGGGTTCGGGTCTTGGGACTGCGGCTGTGATCGTGATGGACAATTCCACCGACATCATCAAAGCGATCTGGCGGTTGGCGTGTTTCTACAAGCACGAAAGCTGTGGCCAGTGCACGCCCTGCCGTGAAGGCACCGGCTGGATGATGCGGGTGATGGAGCGTCTGGTGAAGGGCGAGGCCCAGGTCGAAGAGATCGAAATGCTGTGGGATGTGACCAAGCAGGTTGAGGGCCACACCATTTGTGCCCTTGGCGATGCAGCCGCCTGGCCGATCCAGGGTCTGATCCGCAACTTCCGTGATGAGATTGAAGACCGCATGAAAGTGCGCCGCGATGGAACGGTTCAGGTGGCCGCCGAATGAGGGCGCTTATCGCCGTCAGTCTTCTGGCATTGGCGGGCTGTGTCGCGCAGCCAACAGGCGTTCAAGCGCAATTTGAAGCCTTTGCCGGCAACGCGGCAACGGCCGACATCATGGCGGGCCTTTGCCCGCAATATCAGATGCACAGTTCGATTGAGGCACTGACCGATCAGTGGGTCGATACGATGTTGGCCTCGGGGTATTCAGAGTTGGACATCCTGCAGGCTGTTCAGAACACGTCGGACGACCGTGTGATCGACTCGGTCATTTCACGTATGGGCCGAGAGGGTGTGACCCCCGGTGACGCCGCATCGCTTTGTGCCTATGCTGACCGTGAAGTGGCGGCTGGCAGCCAGATTGGGCGGTTCCTGCGCTGAGAGGGATTGAGACATGTGCCAAGGTGACATCGACCCAAAATTCCTGATGCGCGATGCAGAGGACCGAATGCGCAGTGTCATCACAGACGCCCCACCAGAGCCCACTTCGCAAGGATTACCGCCGGAGTTGATGGGCGGCATGCGCGGCGTTTGGGCGCGTGCTGCGGCTTGGCTTAAAGCTCTCGCTCCACGCGCGCTGTGACCGTGGAGACTCACTTCTGATCTGAACGAGTGCAGCGATCTTGCTGGATTCGCGTGTTTTTCTTATCCTCACTTCAAAATGACCGGGCGGGCCAATGGGCACCGCACCGGCGTCTTGAGGGCAAGAGGGCAGCTCGCATGGTTCGGGTATACTGGTATTCTCTGGCGATCATCTACCTGGTCTGCGCACTCGCGGGGGCAGGTCTTTGCTATCAGCTGTGGGGCGTCGGCGGCGGCATTCTGGGCGCTGTGATGGGTGGCATGATCGCCTCAGGCGTGGCGATTGTGCTGAACACGCCAGAGCGTATGGAAGCTGCGATCTACATTATTCTGGCGATGTTGTTCCTGACCCTGCTGGTCTGGTTGATCATCACCTTCTGGGGTGTTCGGATTTGAGGGCGGTCGTGATCCTGACCCTTCCGCTGGCTCTGTTGGGCTGTTTGATGCCGCAGGTCTATGTGACCTCGCTGGGGCCTTTGCGGATCTCGCCTGATTCTGAAATGACGATTGTCGATCCTGGCGTCGCCTCAACACTGGCGGCGACGGAACCTCTGCCGTTGGAAGGCGGCCTGGTCGTGCGCACACTCAACGGTCGTGCGGTTCCTTTCGAGGCACGTGATGCGGCACTCGAGGCGCTGGAAGCCCATTGTCTTTCGCAGGACATCGCCGGGGTGCCCTATTTCTTCGGATGGCGCGACGTTGATGGGGTTGGCCATTGGACAGCGGCAGGCTGCGACGCCTGAATGGCGGATTGGTGCCGATAGGCGCGATAACCACCTTGTGACATTGAATAACCGGTCTGGTTGACCCCATTTCCATCTTCGGAAACGGGCCAACCTCATCAAGGGACAACAAAAATGCTTACCCCCTTCCGAATTGCGGCAGCCGCAGGCGTGCTGCTTGTTACCGGGCTTTTCACAACGATCGGCCACGCTCAGAACGCGAACTGGCAGGTTTTGCGCGATGATCCTGAAATCCACTCCGGGCTGACTGTGATCTCGGTCGGGCGCCATATCCAGAACGTTTGCGACGATATTCGGCCACGGTTGGTGCGCGCCTGGGCGTTTGCAGAAGGCCTTGTGGATCGTGCCGCGGACATTGGCGTCAGCCGTCGCGATGTGGATGCGTTCATTGACGACAGGGCCGAGCAGGAACGTTATCGCGCCATCATGCGTGATTGGTTCGCGGCGCGTGGTGTTGATGCCAGTGACACGCCTGCAGTCTGTCGTGTGGGGCGCGACGAAATTACCGCCGGTTCGCAGATTGGCAGATTGCTTCGCTAGGGGTAGAAGACGGTCCAGACATGATCGCGTGCGAGGTCCGCGCGCGATGGGAAAGGACCGGCCCCCATGAGCGATTTGCGCAAGATCATCATCGACGACAACGAGATCGAAGTTGATCCAGCCATGACCCTGATCCAGGCCTGTGAGCAGGCCGGGATCGAAATTCCCCGTTTCTGCTATCACGAGCGTCTGTCCATCGCGGGCAACTGCCGGATGTGCCTTGTGGAAGTTGTGGGTGGTCCGCCGAAACCTGCCGCATCCTGCGCGATGCAGGTGCGTGATCTTCGCCCGGGCCCTGAAGGGCAGCCGCCGGTCATCAAGACGAACTCGCCCATGGTGAAGAAGGCGCGCGAGGGGGTGATGGAATTCCTGCTCATCAATCACCCGCTTGATTGCCCGATCTGTGACCAGGGCGGCGAATGCGACCTTCAGGACCAGGCGATGGCCTATGGCGTTGATTTCAGCCGCTACCGAGAGCCAAAGCGGGCCGCGACAGAGCTGGAGTTGGGGCCGCTTGTTGGCACGGCGATGACGCGGTGCATCAGCTGCACCCGCTGTGTGCGTTTCATCACCGAAGTCGCCGGAATGCCCGAGATGGGGCAGACGGGACGCGGGGAAGATTCGGAGATCACCTCCTACCTCGGCCAAACGCTGGAAAGCGAGATGCAGGGCAATATCGTCGATCTGTGCCCGGTGGGTGCGCTGACGTCGAAGCCTTACAGCTTCACCGCGCGTCCCTGGGAATTGACCAAGACGGAGTCGATTGACGTCATGGATGCTCTTGGGTCGAACATCCGCGTGGATACCAAAGGTCGCGAAGTGATGCGCATCCTGCCGCGCAACAACGACAGCGTGAACGAGGAATGGCTGAGCGACAAGTCGCGCTACGTCTGGGATGGGCTGCGGCGCCAGCGCCTCGACAAGCCGTACATTCGCGAGAACGGCAAGTTGCGCCCGGCTAGCTGGGGCGAGGCGATGGGCCTGGCCGCTGAGAAGATGAAGGGGGCGTCCAAGCTCGCGGGTCTGGTTGGGGATCTGGCTTCCACCGAGGCCGCGTTTGCTTTGAAAACGCTGGTTGAAGGGCAGGGCGGCGTTGTCGAATGCCGCACCGATGGCGCGAAACTGCCTGCGGGCAATCGCGCGGCCTATGCGGGCACGGCCTCTATCGAGGATCTGGACGACGCGGACTACATCATGCTGATCGGCACCAACCCACGCGCCGAGGCGCCGGTTCTGAACGCCCGTATCCGCAAGGCCTGGAGCCGGGGTGCGAACGTGGCGCTGATCGGGGAAGCTGTTGATCTGACATATGATTATGTCCACATGGGCACCGACCGCGCGGCGCTTAAGGCGTTGACCGAGCATGAGTTTGGCGAGGTGAAGGAGAAGAACTCCATCGTGATCGTCGGGCAGGGTGCGTTGACCGGTGAAGATGGCGAAGCCGTATTGGCGCACGTTCAGGCGGCTGCGGCGGCGATGAATTCCAGCGTTCTTGTGCTGCACACAGCGGCAGGGCGTGTCGGTGCGATGGATGTAGGGGCGACAAACCCCGATGCCATGGCAGCCGTGCAGGATGCCGATGTTGTCTACAACATGGGCGCGGATGAAGTTGAGATCGCGGCGGGCCCGTTTGTGATTTACCAAGGCTCCCACGGGGATCGGGGCGCACACCGTGCCGATGTGATCCTGCCGGGCGCGGCCTACACCGAAGAACAGGGCCTGTTCGTGAACACCGAGGGCCGGCCACAGTTGGCGGCGCGCGCGGGCTTCCCGCCCGGTGATGCGCGCGAGAACTGGGCAATCTTGCGGGCCCTGTCAGCGGAAATGGGCGCGACGCTGCCCTTCGACACGATTGCCGCCTTGCGCAAGCAGATGGTCGAAGGTGCGCCACTTCTGGCGCTGATCGACGAGGTCGCCGAAAACGAAGGCGAGGCGCTTCCGCTTGGCACGCTTGGGTCTGGAGATTTTGGGGGCGCTGTGGTCGATCACTACCTGACCAACCCAATCGCGCGCGCCTCGACCCTGATGGCCGAACTCAGCGCCAGTGCGAAAGCGCGGCGTGAAGCGCCGATGGCGGCGGAATAAAACAGTGTTGCGCAGCCCCTTCGCCACCTTTGTGGGTGTCTGCGCAATTGCCATGATCGCCGGGTGCCAGCCCGAGATTGAGGGACCAACGCTGGAAGAGGCCCCGCCGGCCTCTTACGACGGTATTGAGACGCGTTTGCTGGACGATGATCTGGTGAATTTCCGGGCGCAAATGACCGGTGTATCAACGCGCGCGATACTGGATGCCTATGCCCGCTGTGCGGCGGCGCAATATACGCTGATCCGGGGCTACGCTTTTGCGCGACATGTGCGCACAAGTATTACCGAAGAGGGTGGCGTTTGGGTCGCAGATGCGGTTTACACCATCTCGCCGGAACTCCCGCGCGGGTTGCAGACGCTCGAAGCAGAAGTGGTTGCGGCAGATTGCGCGGAGCAAGGGATACCGTCGGTCTGATAGGATGACCGAAAGGCCCCGAGCCAAGGCCCGAATAAGAACGAGAACGACCGATGGAATTTTTCGACAGCACCCTCGGGATCATTCTGATCATCGCGGCACAATGCCTGTTGGTGATTGCCTTTGTCATGATATCGCTGCTGGTGCTGGTATACGGCGACCGCAAGATCTGGGCAGCGGTGATGATGCGGCGCGGGCCCAATGTGGTGGGCGCTTTTGGGCTGCTTCAAGCGGTCGCGGACGCCTTCAAATACATCATCAAGGAAGTCGTGGTGCCTGCGGGCGCGGACAGGCCGGTGTTTTTCCTGGCCCCGATGACGTCTTTTGTGCTGGCGATCATTGCGTGGGCGGTCATTCCGTTCAATGAAACATGGGTTTTGGCCGATCTGAACGTTGCCATCCTGTATGTCTTCGCGATGTCTTCGCTTGAGGTCTACGGCGTGATCATGGGCGGGTGGGCGTCGAACTCGAAATACCCGTTCTTGGGCAGCCTGCGCTCTGCGGCGCAGATGATCTCTTACGAGGTTTCCATCGGCCTGATCATCATCGGTGTGATCATCTCCACCGGATCGATGAACTTTGGTGCGATTGTTGCAGCCCAGGACACGGGCGCGCATTTCTTCGGCTGGTACTGGCTGCCGCATTTGCCGATGGTGATGCTGTTCTTCGTCTCGGCCCTCGCAGAAACCAACCGGCCGCCCTTCGATCTACCGGAGGCTGAGTCGGAACTGGTCGCGGGCTATCAGGTCGAGTATTCTGCCACGCCGTTCCTTCTGTTCATGGCGGGTGAATATATCGCCATCTTCCTGATGTGCGCCCTGATGACCCTGCTGTTCTTCGGTGGCTGGTTGTCGCCCATTCCTGGCCTGCCAGACGGCGCGCTGTGGATGGTGCTGAAAATGGGCTTTTTCTTCTTCATCATCTCGATGGTGAAGGCGATTGTGCCGCGCTACCGCTACGACCAGTTGATGCGCCTGGGTTGGAAGGTATTCCTGCCATTCTCGCTCTTCTGGGTCGTGTTCGTGGCGTTTATGGCGAAGTTTGAAGTGTTCGGTGGGTTCTACGCCCGCTTTGCGATCGGAGGCTGATCAATGACCCAGATCGACTACACTCGTGCGGCGAAATACTTCCTGTTCGCGGATTTCTTCAAGGCTTTCGGGCTTGGGATGAAGTACTTCTTCTCGCCCAAGGTCACGGTGAACTACCCACACGAAAAAGGCCCGCTTTCACCGCGGTTCCGTGGGGAACACGCATTGCGCCGCTACCCGAATGGGGAAGAGCGCTGCATTGCCTGCAAGCTCTGCGAAGCTGTCTGCCCCGCGCAGGCAATTACGATTGATGCCGAGCCGCGTGAAGATGGCTCGCGCCGGACAACGCGCTACGACATCGACATGACGAAGTGCATCTACTGCGGCTTCTGTCAGGAGGCCTGCCCGGTCGATGCCATCGTCGAAGGGCCGAACTTCGAATTCGCCACTGAAACGCGGGAAGAGCTGTTCTACGACAAGCAGCGCCTGCTGGAGAATGGCGAGCGTTGGGAAGCGGCCATTGCCAAGAACCTTGAACTGGACGCGCCCTACCGATGAGCCAATCCGACGCATATACGCGTGGCAAAGCCATGGCCGAGGCGACGAACCCAGGCATCGAGGCCGCCCTGGCAGAGCGCTATGATGCGATCCTACCCGGGTTTTCGACCTCGATGATGGAAGTTGCGTTCGGGCACTACTACACCCGCGACGGGTTGGACGACAAAACCCGTTACCTTGCGACGGTTGCGGCCTTGGCCGCATTGGGTGGTCAGACGGCGCCGCAATTGAAAGTGCACATTCGCAATGCTCTCCGCTCTGGCGCGACCAGCCGCGAGGTGGCCGAGGTAATCAACCAGATGGCGCTCTATGGCGGCTTCCCGGCGATGATCAATGCTTTGAACACGGCTTTGGACGTGTTTGACGAGGAAGATGCAGCATGACCGACAGCAACCCTTTCGAGGCGCTGTTCAAGCAGACGCAAGACATGACACAGGAGTGGCTGAAAGCGGTCAATCCGGCGATGTCGTCGTTCACACCTACGTCGATGGACAAGATGTGGCCCACGGTTCCTGCCGAGATGCTGGAAGCCTTCATGGGCAAGCAGTTCAACCCGGGCGGGTTGGACGCGAAAACGCGGCTTCTGCTGACACTTCTGGGCCTGACGGTGCAAGGCGCCGTGGCCGAGGCGCAAATCCGCCTGACTGTGCGCCATGCGCTTGAGGCGGGGGCTTCGCAACAAGAGATAGCTGAGACCATCGGTGTAGCCGCGATGTTTGGTGGCGTGCCTGCGATGACCAAGGCGATGGAGCTTGCACAGCAAGCGATCCAAGGGGACGAGGCATGACGATAGCTGATTTCACCTTTTACCTGTTTGCCTTGTCGGTGATCACCGGTGGGCTGTTCACGGTGGCCTCCAAGAACCCAGTGCATTCGGTGCTTTGGCTGATTCTGGCGTTCCTGAGTGCGGCGGGTCTTTTCGTGCTGCTCGGTGCGGAATTCGTCGCGATGCTATTGATCATCGTCTACGTTGGCGCAGTCGCGGTGTTGTTCCTTTTCGTCGTTATGATGCTCGACGTCGATTTTGCCGAGCTGAAAGCCGAGATGGCGAAGTACGTGCCGGTCGCGGGACTGATCGGCGTTGTTTTGCTGATGCAGCTGACGCTGGCCTATGGGGCGTGGGAATTCTCCGAAGGGATCGACCAGCGCCTTGGTAACCCGGCCCCGCCTCTTGACGTGGCACATAACACGCAGGCCCTCGGCCTGATCCTGTATGACGACTACTTCCTAGTGTTCCAAATCTCCGGCTTGATCCTGCTGGTCGCAATGGTCGGAGCCATCGTTCTGACTCTGCGCCACCGTGTGGACGTCAAGCGCCAGAGCCCCGTCGCCCAGATGATGCGTGACCCGGCGACTGCGATGGAGTTGAAGGATGTGAAGCCGGGGCAGGGGCTTTAAAGCAAGAAGCCTGAGATGACGCGAAGGGACGATACGATGCGCAAGGGACTTCAAACACGACTGCAGGCGGCTTTGGCTATGGCGGTCGTATTCGGGGCAGTGGCCCCGCTGAATGCCTTGAGCATCATTCCCGCGCCGTCGTGCGAGGTCGCGCAGGCCAGCGGTCAGGTGTTCCCGGTAGGCCGCGCGCCGCAACCGGCGCAGGGCGTTGCCGAAAGCATCGTGGGCGAAGGCGTGGTGATGTGGGATTTCCGCACTGTCGATGGGCGCGATGCCTCGGTCCTGCGGATCTGCCGGTCGGGCCGCGAATTGCGCGTGATCTACAACACCAACAACGCCTATGACCGCCTGACCGACATGGCGTTCGGGGTGGAGGGTTACACGCTGCCCCAGATCGACGCCGAGATGACCCGTTTGGGCTCTGATACCCATCGCACCCGAAATACCTATGGCTCCTGCGTCTGCGACGCGGTGGGATATTAAGTAAGGACGACGCCATGACGATTGGCTTGGAACATTACCTGACGGTGGCGGCTGCGCTGTTTGTCATCGGCATCTTCGGGATTTTCCTGAACCGTAAGAACGTGATCATCATTCTGATGTCGCTGGAGCTGATGCTGCTGTCGGTCAACATCAATATGGTCGCGTTCTCGTCGTTCCTGGGTGACCTGACGGGGCAGGTGTTCACCCTGTTCATCCTGACGGTTGCGGCGGCTGAGGCCGCGATTGGCCTTGCAATCCTTGTCTGTTTCTTCCGCAACCGCGGCACGGTCGACGTGGAAGCGTTCGACAATCTGAAGGGGTAAGGGCGCATGGAACAAATCCTTCTCTTCGCCCCCATCGTTGGCGCGCTGATCTGCGGGTTCTCGTGGCGTTTGATCGGGGAGCAGGCGGCTTGCGTCGTGGCAACACTGATGCTGGCGCTGTCGTGCCTGCTGTCTTGGATCATCTTCCTGACCTTTGACCCGAGCGCGCATGAAAACGGTTACTACACCGAAAGCGTGATGACCTGGGTTGAGAGCGGCACGCTCTTCACCGATTGGGCGATCCGGATCGACCGGCTGACAGCGATCATGTTGATTGTGATCACCTCCGTGTCGGCTTTGGTCCACCTCTACAGCTTCGGCTACATGGCCCATGATGAAAACTTCAAGGAAGGCGAAAGCTACCGCCCCCGGTTCTTCGCTTACCTGTCGTTCTTTACCTTTGCGATGCTGATGCTGGTCACGGCGGACAACCTGTTGCAGCTGTTCTTCGGCTGGGAAGGCGTGGGCGTCGCGTCCTACCTGCTGATCGGTTTCTACTACCGCAAACCCTCCGCCGGGGCGGCAGCGATGAAGGCGTTTATTGCCAACCGTGTGGGTGATTTCGGCTTCCTGATCGGGATCTTTGCGATTTTCTGGATGACGGATTCGATCCAGTTCGACGTGATCCTGCCTATGGGGGCGGAGATCGCCACGATGTCGATCACCTTCCTCGGCATGGAGTTGAACGCGGCTGAGATGATTGCCTTCTTCCTCTTCATCGGGGCGATGGGTAAATCCGCGCAGCTGTTCCTGCATGTCTGGCTGCCCGACGCGATGGAAGGCCCCACACCTGTGTCAGCGCTGATCCACGCCGCGACCATGGTGACGGCGGGTGTATTCCTTGTCTGCCGGATGTCGCCGCTAATCGAATATGCCCCACTGGCGGGCAACTTCATTATCATCATAGGCGCGCTGTCGGCCTTTGTCGCGGCCACCATCGGCCTTGTGCAGAACGACATCAAACGCGTGATCGCCTATTCGACCATGTCGCAGCTTGGCTACATGTTCGTGGCCGCGGGTGTAGGCGTCTATTCGGTCGCTATGTTCCACTTGCTGACCCACGCCTTCTTCAAGGCAATGCTGTTCCTGGGCGCGGGCTCCGTGATCCACGGGATGCACCACGAGCAGGACATGCGGAACTACGGTGGCCTGCGGCACAAGATGCCCTATACCTTCTGGGCCATGATGATCGGCACGCTGGCGATCACGGGTGTTGGTATTCCACTGCTCTACTTCGGCTTCCCGGTTGGCTTTGCTGGCTTCGTGTCCAAGGACGCAGTCATCGAAAGCGCCTATGCGTTTGGGGGAGAACTCGGCAGCTTCGCGTTCTGGGCACTCGTGATCGGCGCACTGTTCACCAGCTTTTACAGCTGGCGACTGATGTTCCTGACGTTCTACGGCGAGCCGCGCGGTGACAAGCATACGCATGACCACGCACATGAGAGCCCGAAGACGATGCTGGTGCCGCTTGGCGCGCTGGCTGTTGGTGCGGTTCTGGCCGGTATGGTCTGGTACGGTAGCTTCTTCGGGAAGACCAATTACGTGGCGCAGTTCTTTGGCGTGCCTTACGCAGCAGAAGAGCATCACGACGAAGAGCACGCGGACGCAGGCCACGGTGACGAAGAACATGCCGATGAGGGTTATGGCGAGGAAGACTACGCGAATGCGGGATACGATACGCACTACGTCTTCACTGGCGCGCCGGGAGAGGGGGCGATCCACCACGCCCCGGACAACCACGTTCTCAACGATGCCCACGCGGTGCCCACATGGGTCAAGCTAGCGCCGTTCTTTGCGATGCTTCTGGGTTTCGTCACGGCCTACGTTTTCTATATCCACAACCCGTCCATTCCGGGCCGCCTCGCGGCGCAGCAACGGCCGCTCTACACCTTCCTGCTGAACAAATGGTACTTCGACGAGGCCTACGATTTCCTGTTCGTGCGTCCGGCGAAATGGCTTGGTCGGTTCCTTTGGAAGGGCGGCGACGGGGCCGTGATCGACGGCGGGATCAATGGTTTGGCGATGGGGATCATCCCCTTCTTCACCCGCCAGTTGGGCCGCCTGCAGTCCGGCTACATCTTCCACTACGCTTTCGCCATGGTGCTTGGGATCGTGATCCTGGTCACATGGATGACGCTTTCGGCTGGGTAACGCATCATGGACAACCTGATCTCCATCGTCACCTTCCTGCCCGCCGTCGCGGCCATCATCATGGCTGTGTTCCTGCGTGGTGATGACGAGGCGGCGCAGCTCAACGCCAAGCGGCTGGCCCTTGCGGCGACTGCGGCCACGTTCCTGGTTTCGCTGTTTCTGCTGGTGCAGTTCGATGCGTCCAACACCGGCTTCCAGCTGGTTGAGGAGAGCGAGTGGCTCTTCGGCCTGCAATACCGCGTCGGTGTTGACGGCATCTCGATCCTGTTCGTGATGCTGACGACGTTCCTGATGCCCATCACCATTGCGTCCTGCTGGGGCGTCACGCATCGCGTGAAAGAATACATGATCGCGTTGCTGATCCTTGAAACGCTGATGATCGGCGTCTTCGTGGCGCTGGATCTGGTGCTGTTCTACCTGTTCTTCGAGGCGGGGCTGATCCCGATGTTCCTGATCATCGGGATCTGGGGCGGCAAGGATCGGATCTACGCGAGCTTCAAGTTCTTCCTCTACACCTTCCTCGGCTCGGTCCTGATGCTGGTCGCGATGATCGCGATGTATGTGGATGCGGGCACGACGGACATCTCGCAGCTTCTGACCCACAACTTTGCCACCGACACTTTCAACGTCTTGGGCATCCAGGTGATCGGTGGGTTGCAGACGATGCTGTTCCTTGCCTTCTTTGCCAGTTTCGCGGTCAAGATGCCGATGTGGCCAGTGCACACCTGGCTGCCGGACGCGCACGTGCAGGCGCCAACGGCGGGCTCGGTCATTCTGGCGGCGGTTCTGCTTAAGATGGGCGGCTACGGATTCCTGCGCTTCAGCCTTCCGATGTTCCCTGTCGCCTCAGACCTGCTGGCGCCGCTGGTCTTGTGGATGAGCGTTATCGCCATCGTCTACACCTCCTTCGTGGCCATCGTTCAGGAAGATATGAAGAAGCTGATTGCATATAGCTCGGTCGCGCACATGGGCTTCGTGACTATGGGCATCTTTGCGGCAAACCAGAATGGCGTCGACGGCGCGATTTTCCAGATGATCAGCCACGGTTTCATCTCGGGCGCGCTCTTCCTTTGCGTCGGCGTCATCTACGACCGGATGCACACGCGGGACATTGACGCCTATGGCGGGCTCGTCGTGCGGATGCCGGCCTATGCGCTGATCTTCATGCTGTTCACGATGGCCAATGTGGGTCTGCCGGGGACGAGCGGTTTCGTCGGTGAATTCCTGACGCTGATCGGTGTCTTCCAGGTGAACACCTGGGTGGGCGTCTTCGCCGCAACGGGTGTTATCCTGTCAGCGTGTTACGCCCTGTGGCTCTACCGCCGTGTGGTCTTTGGCGATCTGATCAAGGAAAGCCTCAAGACCATCCAAGACATCACCCCGCGCGAGCGTGCGATCTTTGCGCCGCTTGTCGTGATGACCATCCTTCTGGGCGTCTACCCCAGCCTTGTGACCGACGTGATCGGCCCTTCGGTTGCTGCCCTTGTTGAAAACTACGACGTGGCTGTCGCGGCATATGAGCCGCACACCTCCGTCGCTGCAAACCACTAAAGGACGCCTGATATGATCGGAGCTGACCTTGCCATTCTGACGCCAGAGATCGTCCTGTCGCTGTTTGCGATGGGGGGGCTTATGGCGGCGGTCTATACCTCGAAAGACGGGTTAGCGGCTGCGCTGACCTGGGGCACGGCGATCCTGTTCGTCATCATGGCCTTCTACATCGGCGTGACGGGTGAAGGTGCCCGTGTCGCATTCGACGGCATGTTCGTGGACGACGCGTTCAGCCGCTTTGCCAAAATCACCATCCTTCTGGCGGCGGCGGGTATTCTGGCGATCAGCCAAGATTACATGAGCAAGACCGATCTCTTGCGGTTCGAATTCCCGATGCTGATCGTGCTGGCCGTGGTCGGCATGATGATCATGGTTTCAGCCGGGGACATGCTGGCGCTTTACATGGGGTTGGAGCTTCAATCGCTGGCGCTTTACGTCGTGGCCTCGCTGCGTCGTGACTCTGTGCGGTCCACGGAAGCCGGTCTGAAATACTTCGTCCTCGGCGCGCTGTCTTCGGGCCTGTTGCTCTACGGTGTTTCGCTGACCTATGGCTTTGCGGGCACCACGCAGTTCGCAGGCATCATTGAAGCGGCGAATGGCGAGCTGTCACTCGGCCTGCTGTTTGGCCTTGTCTTCATCCTTGCCGGTCTGGCCTTCAAGGTCTCCGCGGCGCCGTTTCATATGTGGACGCCGGACGTCTATGAAGGCTCCCCCACACCGATCACTGCACTTTTTGCGACGGCCCCTAAAGTGGCCGCGATGGCACTGTTTGCACGTGTTGTGCATGACGCCTTCGGTGGCGTGGTTGGCGATTGGCAGCAAGTCGTGGCGTTCCTTGCCGTGATCTCCATGTTCCTGGGCGCGATTGCCGCGATCGGGCAGACGGACATCAAACGCCTGATGGCCTATTCCTCGATCTCGCACATGGGATTTGCCCTGATGGGGCTGGCGTCTGGCACGACGCAGGGCGTTGAGGCGATGCTGATCTACATGGCGATCTATGTGGCCATGAACATCGGCACCTTCGCGTTTATCCTGTCGATGGAGCGGGACGGGCAGCACGTTACGGAAATCTCGTCGCTGTCGGCTTTCGCCTCGAAAGAGCCGACGAAGGCCATGGCGCTCCTTGCGCTGATGTTTAGCCTGGCCGGTGTACCGCCGCTTTTGGGCTTCTTCGGCAAATACGCCGTGCTGCTTGCGGCGGTTGATGCGGGCATGGTCTGGCTGGCGGTTGCAGGCGTGATCGCCTCAGTCATCGGCGCGTTCTATTACATCCGCATCGTCTACCTCATGTACTTCGGTGAGGCGCGCGAAGGGCTCGACGGACGCATGGGGTTGGCCACTTACGCCGGGCTGATCGCCATGGCGTTGGTCATTGGCTTGGGCTGGGTTCCGGGTATCAACCTTTTTGGCATCGAAGGCTCCGCCGAACTGGCCGCAACGATGCTGACCCGCTGATATGACGGGCTGGCCCGCCGGTGTGGGCTGCCGTGTCCTGCCCGAGACGGATAGCACCATGGCCGAGGCTGCGCGTGTGGCGTCCGCTTTGGCTGGCCCGGAGTGGGTACTGGCGTTGAACCAGACGGCAGCGCGCGGTAGGCGGGGTCGGGCGTGGTCAATGCCCTCCGGTAATTTTGCAGCTTCTCTGACGATACGCCCTAGTGGCCCGGTAGAGCAGGTGGCGTTGCGGTCATTCACGGCTTCGCTGGCCCTGCGGGATGCTTTGATTGCCGTGGGCTGCCCTGAACCAGCGCTCTCTCTGAAATGGCCGAACGACGTGCTGCTCCATGGCGGAAAGCTTGCGGGCATCCTGTTGGAGAGTCTGGGTGACCGAAAAGGTGGTGTCAGCCATTTGATCATCGGGATTGGTGTAAACCTGGCCGCCGTGCCGGACGCTGGCGCGCTTGAGACCAATGCCGTGGCCCCCGTTTCCCTCCGCGAGATCGGCGTGACCGTCACACCTGAGGAATTCCTCGACGCGCTTGCGCCCGCCTTCGCTACGCATGAGGCGAGCCTTGCCACCTACGGCTTTGGCCCCACGCGCACTGCCTGGCTCGCCCGAGCCGCGCGGTTGGGGGAGGTCATAACCGCCCGTCTGCCAAACGAAGATATCACCGGAACGTTCCGCGATGTGGACGACACCGGCAATCTCGTGCTTGAAACACCCAAAGGCCCCCGCCGGATCGCGGCGGCGGACATCTATTTCTAAGGGGGATGCCCCATGCTTCTTTGTATCGACTGCGGCAACACGAATACGGTCTTCTCGATCTGGGATGGCGAGGATTGGCTATGCACGCTGCGCACTTCAACTCACCATTCGCGGACGGCGGATGCCTATTTCACGTGGTTCTCCACGTTGCTCGGCCACTACGGGATCGACCCGCAGATTGACGATGTCATCATCTCGTCTACCGTGCCGCGCGTGGTGTTCAACCTGCGCGTCTTCTGTGACCGGTTCTTCGGCCTGCGCCCGTGGGTTGTGGGCAAGCCCGATTGCGCCCTGCCAATTGAGCCGCGCGTGGACTATGGCACTGGCGTCGGCCCTGACCGCCTGGCCAATGCAGCGGGCGCCTATGCGCGCCATGGTGGCGATTGCGTCGTGGTGGATTTCGGGACGGCCACGAATTTCGACGTGGTGGCCGAAGATGGCGCCTACGTTGGTGGCGTGATTGCGCCGGGGGTGAACCTGTCGCTTGAGGCGCTGGCGCTTGGGGCAGCGGCACTGCCCCATGTGGATATTACAAAGCCTGACAAGGTGATCGGCACCAACACCGTGGGCTGCATCCAGTCGGGGGTCTTCTGGGGCTACGTCGGCCTGATCGACGGGATTACGACGCGGATCAAGGCGGAATACGGCAAGTCCATGAAGGTCATCGGCACCGGCGGCCTCGCCCCCTTGTTTGCGCAGGGTGAGCTGTTATTTGACACCATCGAAGACGACCTCACCATGTACGGCCTGACGGTCATCCATAAGTATAACAAGGAAAACACCTCCTCATGACAGACCGGAACCGGCTGATGTACCTCCCCCTCGGTGGCGCGGGGGAGATCGGGATGAATTGCTACGTCTACGGCTATGGTCCCCGCGATGCGGAGCGCTTGATTGTTGTGGATACCGGCGTGGCGTTCCCCGATATGGACGGCCAGCCGGGGGTCGATCTGATCCTGCCGGATGTCTCCTGGCTGGAGGAGCGGCAAGATCGCATCGACGGCATTTTCATCACCCACGCCCATGAGGATCACGTGGGCGCCGTGGGGCACCTGTGGAACCGTTTGCGCGCACCGGTCTATTGCCGCCGGTTCACTGCCATCCATGCCACCCGAAAGATTGAGGAAGCGGGCCATGACGGCGCGGTTGTTCAGGTTGTGGGGGCCTATCCGGAAGCGGTTGAGGTTGGGCCATTTTCGGTGTCCTTTGCGCCCGTCTCCCACTCCATCCCCGAAGCCTCGGCGTTGGTGATCGATACCGACGCGGGCCGCGTTGTGCATTCCGGCGACTTCAAGATCGACCGAGAACCGATGGTCGGCGAGGCCTTTGACGAAGGCATGTGGCGCGAGATCGCGGCGGATGGCGTGCTGGCCTATGTCTGCGATTCCACAAATGTCTTCAGCCGCCACGCAGGTCGGTCAGAGTCGGAATTGCCGCCGCAGATTACTGAACTGGTCGCGGGCGCGCGCGGCATGGTTGTGGCCACGACCTTCGCGTCGAACATTGCGCGGGTAAAGACGCTGGCCGATGCGGGTGTGGCCGCGGGCCGGTCTGTCTGCTTGATGGGCCGCGCCATGCAACGGATGGTGAAGGCAGGTGTCGAGGCTGGTGTTCTGACCGAGTTTCCTTCGACCCTCTCGCCAGAAGATGCGTTGGACGTGCCTCGCGAGAACCTGATGCTGATTGTGACCGGCAGCCAAGGCGAACGCCGTGCGGCCTCTGCGAACCTAAGTCGGGGCAAGTTCCTGGGCCATGAGTTGAAGGATGGCGATACGTTTCTGTTTTCTTCCAAAACCATCCCCGGTAACGAAGTTCCCGTCGCCCATATCCAGAATGCGCTCGCAGAGATTGGCGTCGAGATCGTCGATGACCAAAGCGGGTTCTACCATGTCTCAGGCCACGCAAACCGGCCTGATCTTGAGGTCATGCACGACATCCTCAAGCCACAGACTCTGATCCCCTGCCACGGTGAATTCCGCCACATCCGCGAACATGCGCGCCTTGCCATGTCCAAGGGCATGGCCGGGGTCGTTGCCCCGAACGGCGCCTTGGTGGAGCTGTCGGGCAATGCCCCTGGCGTGGTCGAACACTTCGAGACCGGACGCACATATCTGGATGGGGAGGCCTTCGTGGGCCAGTTCGACGGCGTAATCCGCGAGCGCATGAAGATGGCGCTGAACGGAATGGTTGTTGTGGCTCTGATCGTGGATGAGGGCGATGAAGTGCTGGAGGATGCCTGGGTGCAGCTGAAGGGCTTGCCCGAAGTGGGCTCATCCGGTGCGCCTTTACAGGAGCTGATCGAGGATGACATCGCCCGGCTGCTGCCGCGTCTGGATGGCAAGGTGATCGATGACGACACCAAGCTGGAAGAGTCGATCAAGCGCGTCGTGCGGAAGGTCTGCGCGCAGGAAATCGGTAAGAAACCGGAGTTGGCCCTATTGGTCAGCCGGTTGATCGCGGACTAAGGCGGTTGCCGAACTGGCAGCTTTTAGCGAAAAAAGCGCCCCGGACTGCGGGGCGCTTTTGTCTTTATTCTTCGGAGGTTGAGGGTTCTGGCGGGCTCTCTGGCTCCGCCTCCGCTTCGACCTTCTTCTTCCGTGGTGCCCGCTTGCGCTTGGGCTTCTCCGCTTCTTCCGGAGCGGGCTCAGCGACTTCGTCGGCTGCAGGCTCTTCCACCTTCTTCTTGCGGCGGCGCTTTGGCTTTTCTTCTTCAGCCGGGGTTTCCGTTTCAGCTTCCTGCGCGTCGGCCTTTGGCTCTTCCGATGGAGCTTCCTCGACCTTCGGCTTCCGGGTGCGGCGGCGTTTAGGCTTCTCTTCCTGTCCCGCCTCGGCCTCAACTTCAGGGGCTTCCGGCGTTTC
The DNA here is from genome assembly GCA_947500415.1 of uncultured Roseicyclus sp. GTDB lineage: Bacteria > Pseudomonadota > Alphaproteobacteria > Rhodobacterales > Rhodobacteraceae > Gymnodinialimonas. The sequence continues at coordinate 15,619 of CANMRT010000003.1, read as the reverse complement.
TACTTCGTCCGTTTCTTCCAAGAAATCACGGGCAGGGCCGCCCCGGCGTTCATCGAAGCTAAGCGCGATGAAATCGGGCATATGCTCACCCATACCGACGATCCTAGGTCCACGATCGTGATTGCGGCCCCCACCGCGACCGCCACGTCCACCGCGTTCGCGGCGGGGGCGGTCATCTGATTTGGCTTCGACCTTCGGCTCTTCAGTGAGCGTAGGCGCGTCTTCGGCCTTCTGCGCCTCATCCGGTTTGCCGCGACCACGACGATTCCGGCGGGGTTTTTCGGCACTTGGCGCCTCGTCACGCGGGCGGCGGTTGTCAGTGACTTCCATCGGCGCGTCAGCGCGCGGGATCGGGTTTTCGATCAGTTTCTCGATTGCGCCCAAATACTTCTCATCCGACGGGACACTCAGCGTGATCGCAACACCGGTCTTTCCAGCGCGGCCTGTGCGACCGATGCGGTGCACGTAGTCCTCTGCGTGGGACGGCACATCGTAGTTGATGACGTGGGACACGTTCGGGATATCGAGGCCACGGGCCGCCACGTCGGAGGCGACGAGCAATGTGATCGAGCCATCGCGGAACCCGTCCAGCGTGCGCATCCGGTGCGACTGGTCGAGGTCGCCATGTATCGGTTCGGCGTTTAACCCATGTTTTTTCAGAGACTTAGCGACGATATCGACATCGACCTTACGGTTACAGAAGATGATCGCATTGTTGAACGCCTCCCCCTCAGCCGTGATCGCCGCGCGCAGCATATCGCGCTTTTGCTTGGCGGCCATATCGCGACGGGTCGGTTTGAATTCGATCAGGCGCTGCTCGATCGTGTCGGAGGTCGTCGACTGGCGGGCGACTTCAATTTTGGCGGGATTCGACAGGAAGGTGTTCGTGATCCGCTCAATCTCAGGCGCCATCGTTGCGGAGAAGAACAGGGTCTGACGGGTGAACGGCACGAGGCCGAAAATGCGTTCGATATCGGGAATGAACCCCATGTCGAGCATCCGGTCGGCTTCATCTACGACCATGACCTTCACGTCATTCAGGATCAATTTGCCGCGCTCAAAGTGGTCCAGAAGGCGGCCAGGCGTGGCGATCAAAACATCGACGCCCTTGTCGATGGCTGCCTCTTGCTCCTTGAAGCTGACGCCGCCAATCAGAAGCGCTTTCGCTAGCTTCACATGCTTGGCGTAAACATCAAAGTTTTCAGCGACTTGCGCGGCAAGTTCACGAGTCGGGCACAGCACCAGCGAGCGCGGCATCCGCGCGCGGGCGCGGCCACGGGCGAGCATGGTAATCATCGGCAGCGTGAAGCTGGCGGTTTTGCCGGTGCCGGTTTGGGCGATGCCAAGCACGTCACGACCCTCAAGCGCCGGTGGAATGGCGCCTTCCTGGATCGGAGTCGGGGTTTCATATCCCGCCTCGGTAATGGCTTTTTGTACTTTGGGGTTCAGCTGTAGGTCAGAAAACGTTGTCATATGCGTCCATTCGCGCCGGATCGTCGTGATCTGGCAGGGGTGATGGAGCGCATAGATCCCAGAGCGCTCCGCGGAGGATCCCCGTGCGGATCACGGGGGCTGGCGCGGGCATAAGCCATTGGAGGTGTGGCGTCAAACTATGAAGGCCCGCGCGGGGCCGTTCGGGTCATTCCTGCAACGCTTGAAACAGGGTGGCGGGGACTTCGATGTTGATTGCAGCGCTGCGTCCGATCAGGCGGGCGGAGAGACCATTGGAACGTCCATCGGCAAGTAATTGATCTGAAAGAAAAATCACGCCGACGGCATTGTCGCGGCAATGGCCGTGGGTACAGCCATCGAGCCGACGTGTTGTGGCGGAGAATGGCAGTTCGATGCCGTCTGACCAAGCCTCAACCATGCGCACGCGATGTACGCCGTCGCGACGTTGGCCAATGACCAAGGCGCGTGTTTGGACGCCATCCCGAGTCGTTTGGATCAGGTGGCCCATCAGGACGTGGTGGGGATGATCCGAGATCACGACTTGCCGGGTGAATTGGCCAGTTAACCCTGTTGCGCCGTCGGAGATCACGCCTGACTGCGGGGCGCAGGCGGCGAAAAACATCAGGAAAATCAGAGACAAGAAGCGCATGACCCTTCGTACGCTGGATTGGTTAACCCTTCCCTAAGCGGGGCCAGGCGCAGAGGTCAGGTGCAGCATCGGTTGGTATCCGCCGCGCAATACGTCGAGGAGCACGGGCGGCGTCAGAGCCTGTGTCTGGCCTTTCGGTCGGGTTATCGGCGGACCGTATCCGTTTGGATTATAGGGAAAAAGTGCGTCCCGGCGCACCAGCAAAGGGGTGTTGTCGTGCAGCACAAATGCGCCGTCTGGAAGGTCTTCCATCCGCGTTGAGTGTAGCCGTTTTTGACGCCCCTCCAGCCGTTCGCGGTGCAAGATACGGTCGATATCATTGGCCTTTACCCCGCCATTAAGCGCCTTGAAGCGGTTGTAATCAGTCCGCCTGCAATAGGCGCAAGGGCGGTGTCCGGCGGCGAAGGCGACGGCCTCATCGAGAAAAAATAGCTCGGTCCATGTGCGCGGTTGCGCAATGGGGCGGCGCCGGCCACGGAACTCCAAAACACAAGTAATCCAGGCCTTTAGCGCCCATTGGCGGTTGGTCATTTGGCCGTTTCGGTCAACAAGGATCCCCCGGTTGCCGGTGAAGGTGCCGCGGGCAGGGTGGGCGATGATTTCGCCGGTGGGCAGGACGCGGTTCCGATGGGGCATGAGCGCAGATTAGCCATGTTCCACGTCACGCACGAGAAAAAGTGCGGGTATTGAGTTTGTGCAATTTTGACCTGTGCTGGGCGGGTGCAGATGTCCGCTTAAGTCACCTGAAAAAAGCGTTCGGGTGAACGCATATACGTTCAGTTGAGCGGGTTTTTCCGGAAAAGTGCGTTCATCTGAGCAGACTTGACCGAGGACGTCAGCCGCGCCGCTTGCGCCGTCGGTCGCGCATCAGGCGCAGCCGCAGGAACAGCCCACGCGGGTCGCCCAGAATGTCGGGGATCAGGCGAGAGGTCAGGGCCTCTGCCACCGGGTCGCCCGAGGCGCGTTTCCAGATGCGGGTGGCGATGGAACGATCGAGATCGCCGGAGCCGATGGCGAAAGCGTCGAGGTCGAGGGGCAGGGGTGCGGGTGTGCGTTTGCCGGTGAAGAGGTCTTCGGGCGCGGTTCCCGAAAACAGCCGCTCGGATTCGTAGAGCTTCATCATGTCGGCCAGCATCGCTAGTTCTGCGGCGACGATGCGGGAGGTGGTCGTCGGGCCGAAGTCGGCCAGTGTGCGGCACGATGAGATTAACCAGCGCGCGTCGTGAAGATCCGCGAGATCGTCGGCGTGAGCAGTCCATAGGTCAGCGAAAAGCGCAGGGATATGCGCAGGTGGCTCGTGGCGGCGCAGAAGGGCGATGAGTTGCGCGTTGAGGAGCAAGAGCGCGGGCTGGCCGGCGAACGCACGGGCCAGGTTGCGGGACTTTGCGGCAAAGTCACCTGCTGGAGCGTCTTCGTGGTCGCCGTCTGGGGCTAGCACCGTGTCCCTTAGAAGTGCTGCGAAATCGGGGCTCGCGCCGGGCACGGCCTCACCCAAGTGGGTGAAGGGCTTGGTGGCGTCCTTTTCGAGGGCGAGCCAGGTCAGGATTGAGGGGCCGGTGGTCAGACCATAAGCTCCTTCGTGGCCGACAGCGTCACATCGGGGTAGTCGCGTTCGACACGGTCGATGTCCCATTGCAAGCGGGTCAGGTAGACCGGGTCGCCGTCATTGTCGGTCGCGATGTGCTGTTTGTTGGCGGCGGAGAAGGCTTCAACGGCGTCTTTGGAGCCGTGGACCCAGCGGGCGGAGGTGAATTGCGATTGCTCGAAGCGGACGGGAAGGCCGTATTCCATCTCGATCCGAGAGGCCAAGACTTCAAATTGCAGCGCGCCCACGACGCCCACGATGAAGCCAGACCCGAAGGTGGGTTTGAAGACTTTGGCCGCGCCTTCTTCGGCAAACTGCATGAGCGCCTTTTCAAGGTGCTTGGCTTTGAGCGGATCGCCGGCGCGGCAGGTTTGTAGCAGTTCCGGCGCGAAGGAAGGGATGCCGGTGAAGCGCAGTGCCTCGCCCTCGGTCAGCGCGTCGCCGATGCGGAGTTGGCCGTGGTTTGGGATGCCGATGATGTCGCCTGCCCAGGCCTCTTCGGCGAGTTCGCGGTCGGAGGCGAGGAACATTACGGGGTTGGAGATCGCCATTGGTTTCTTGGAACGGACGTGGGTCAGCTTCATGCCACGGTTGAAATGGCCGGAGGCGAGGCGGACAAAGGCCACGCGGTCGCGGTGCTTTGGGTCCATGTTGGCCTGCACCTTGAAGACGAAGCCCGCGACTTTCTTTTCTTCGGGCGCAACTTCGCGGGGTTCGGCGTTTTGCACCTGCGGTTCGGGGCCGTATTCGGCGATGCCGTTCATCAGTTCCTGTACGCCGAACGAATTGATAGCGGAGCCAAACCAGATCGGCGTGAGCGTGCCTTGCTGGAAGGCGGTGAGGTCCATGGGCGGCAGGAGTTCGCGCGCCATCTCGACCTCCTCGCGGAGTTTTTCCAGCAGGTCGGCGGGCACGTGCTCGGCCAATTGCGGGTCGTCGAGGCCGTTGATCGACACGCTTTCGGCGACCTTGTTGCGGTCGGCGCGGTCCATCAGTTCAAGGCGGTCGTGGATCAGGTCGTAGCAGCCCAGGAAATCGCGCCCGACGCCGATGGGCCAGCTTGCAGGCGTGACGTCAATCGCCAGGTTCTCCTGGATTTCGTCAATGATCTCAAACGTGTCGCGGCTTTCGCGGTCCATCTTGTTACAGAAGGTCAGGATCGGCAAATCGCGCAGACGACAGACTTCGAACAGTTTCTGGGTCTGGGATTCGACGCCTTTTGCGCCGTCGATCACCATGATGGCGGCGTCTACGGCGGTGAGCGTGCGGTAGGTGTCTTCCGAGAAATCGGAGTGGCCAGGCGTGTCCACCAGATTGAAGCGGTAGTTCACGTCAGGGGTCAGGAAATCGAATGACATGGCCGAGGCGGAAACGGAAATACCCCGGTCCTTCTCCATCTGCATGAAATCCGACCGCGTGCGCCGCGCTTCGCCCTTGGCGCGGACCTGGCCGGCCATCTGAATCGCGCCACCGTAAAGAAGGAACTTCTCGGTCAGCGTGGTTTTGCCCGCATCGGGGTGCGAGATGATCGCGAAGGTGCGGCGGCGCGCAATCTCGGGCGGAAGGGTGGGGCGATTGTCCAACATGGCCCCGCATATATTGGGCGGGCGTCTTGGGGACAATCTCCATTCGCCCCGGTGCCACGCAAGAAAAAGGGCGCCGCAAAGGGCGCCCGAGCTTTGGTAGTGTTTCGGGTGCAATCACCCGTGGCAGGAGACCTCAACGGTATTGGCAAGGATCATGCCGTCGGCGTTCATCTCAGCGGTCGCAAGCCAGGTGGCGTCGCCGCAGGTGCGGGCGGCCTCTGCCAGGGTTGCTGTGGTGATCTCGGCCTCGGTCAATGTGACAAGGGCCGTCCCGATTTCAGCCCCGGTGCCGGTTGCGGCGGCCAGGGTGGGGGACAGGGCAAACAGGGTGATGGCAATCAGGCGGGTCATGAAAATCTCTCTCTTCTCTATGCAGGTAGAGTGCCGGATCTGCGGCCGTTGGCCTATGGAGGTTTCCCTGCCGCCTAGTGGCACAAGAAATCTCCGCCTCGGTGTCGGGTTCAGGGCGGGCGAGGATTGTTCCTGACAGGGAATGTCAGCAGAACCACCGACTTTGATGACTCAGCGGCGCGAATCGCGCACAATGAGAACATTACAAGAACATCAACCGGGAGAGATGTTATGAGCCTGAATGATATTGCCACCGCGCTGGTCGAGGCCTGCCGCAGCCAGAACGAAGCGGCGCTGCTGGACAGCCATTATCACCCCGATGCCGTGTCGATCGAACCTGCGGATTATTCCGGAATGGGGCGCGAGACTAAGGGTGTCGACGGCATCAAGGGCAAGCACGAATGGTGGGCCACCAATTTCGAGGTGCATGGCGGCGACGTGCAGGGGCCGTTCTTGCATGGCGATGACAAATTCGCAGTGATCTTTTCGATGGATGTGACCGAGAAGGCTTCGGGCAATCGGATGCAGATGAGTGAAGTGGCCGTTTACCACGTCTCGGACGGGAAGATCACGCGCGAGGAGTTTTTCGGGCTCGGCTAAGTTTCGCCTTTGGAGGCGCGGGAGAGACGCTCGACCATATCCGGGTCTGGCGTGTCGCCATCAACCTCAAGCGCTGCGGCCTGTGCGGCGGCGTTTGGGCCGGTGGAAAGCGCCAGATCCTCGGGCAAAAGCGCGCGGGTCTGGCCGGTCACCAGCAGGGATTCCACGGCAATCCCCTCGGCATAGATGATCTCATGCCCATCAAAGACGATCTGGTAACTGTCCACATGACCACCTTCTTCGCGGACAACGGTGGCGCCGTTTACCAAGAGTTCGGCCTTGACCATGACTTCGGCGCGCCCTGTGCCAAGTTCATCACTGCGCTGCCAAATGAACAGGCGATGCTGCGGCGACAGACGCAGATCGCGCGAGGTGTTGAGTGTGCCTTCGGTGATGCGCACCGGTGCTGCAGCGCCAACGGCGCGCCTGGTCTGGAAGCCGATCCAGCGGATCGGTTGCGGGCCGTGATCGCGGGTCAGAAGCATGTCGCCGACGCTGAGCAGTTCGACCGGCACCTGCTTGCCATTGGCGAGCGTCAGATGCGTGCCGGCAAGGAAACTGACCGAGGCGATGTCGGCGAAACGTTCAGGGGCGGAGGCTGTTTCCGTCCCCACAAGCTCATATTCCGTGTCGGGTTTCACGTCCGACAAGGGCAGCACGTGAAGCGCTTCTCCCTCTGCGCCTTTGTGGGTGAGGATCAAAACCTCCACCACTTCGCCGGACGGACCCATCAGCATATGGCAGGCCGAAATCGCAAGCGCGTCGCCTGCGGCCCCAACGGCAGAGCCATCTGCCACGCAGGGCTGACCGCCTTCGCCGGCATCCGAAATGGCGAGCCGCGCCGGAGCTGCGCCACCGGTCAGGCGGTAGATGTCACCGGGCAGGGCGCCATCTTCGACCCCTAGACCATCGCCCACATTCGCACCTGCGACGGCGCGCAGGGCGGCGGAGGGGTAGGTCTGGAAACGCAGAAGCGGGGGGTGGTTGGCCATGGGTGTCCTCGGCAGGGTTGAAGCCGTTAGACAATTGCGCGGGCGGGCGGTCAAGGCTGGCGGCGTGTTCGAGGCGCTGGTAGGGCTTGTGTCAACGAAATCTCAACCGGGGGGAAATGACAATGGATCTGGGGATCAAAGGAAAGCGGGCGCTGGTATGTGCGTCATCCAAAGGGTTAGGCCGGGGCTGCGCGGAGCAATTGGCGGCGGCTGGCGTGAACCTTGTGATGAACGCGCGGGGCGCGGAGGCTTTGGAAGAAACGGCACAGGCGATCCGTGACGAATATGGCGTGGACGTTGTAACAGTGGCGGCGGACATCACGTCGGAGGAGGGACGCGCCCGGGTTCTGGAGGCCGCGGGTGACGTGGATATTCTGGTGACGAATGCGGGCGGCCCGCCCCCCGGCCTGTGGTCGGACTGGGGCCGTGAGGATTTCCTCGCAGCGCTGGATTCCAACATGCTGACGCCCATCGCACTGATGACGGCGATCATGCCGAAGATGATCGACAAGGGCTGGGGCCGGGTCGTCAACATCACCTCGCAATCGGTAAAGGCGCCTATTCCGCAGCTTGGGCTTTCGAATGCCGCGCGCACGGGATTGACCGGCTATGTGGCGGGCACGTCGCGGCAGGTGGCGCCGTTCGGGGTTGTCGTGAACAACATTTTGCCGGGCATCCACGCGACGGATCGGGCGATCCAGTTGGATGGCGGTGTGTCGCAGAAAGAAGGCATCTCGATGGAGGAAGCCAAAGCTAGGCGCGCGGCGACGATCCCGGCGCGGCGGTATGGCACGCGTCAGGAATTCGGTGCGACGTGCGCCTTCCTGTGCTCGGAACACGCGGGCTTCATCGTGGGGCAGAATATCCTGTGCGATGGCGGCGGGACGAACGCAACGATTTGAGGCTTATCAACCTTGATAAGCGGGGTTAAGTATCTGATGGAAAATGATTTTCCGATTTTTCTTAACCCTTTGTTAACCTGCATTCACAGGGAGAGGCCGCCATGGCGGAGCGCTTTTCGCTGAAAGACCATCTGTTCAACGCGGAAACGATTGGGCAGTTGGCCGGGGAGTTCTCGGTCCTGCCCGGTTTTGATAGGGAGGCCTTCGCGGCGGAGGCGCTCAGCGGGTTCCCCGAGCGGGAGTTGCTCGACCGGCTGGAGTGGATCGCGGATTGTCTGGAGTCTCGGTTGGCATCCGATTTCCCGACAATGGCCGACCAGTTGGAAGCGGCGATGCCCGAGCGTTTGGACCCAACCCTGCGCGACGATGATTTCGGTCATTTCATCCACGCGGTGCCGGGTATTCTTGCCGTCCGGCATGGCTTGGAAGAGCACCGCGACCGCGCGCTGGACCTGCTTGAGCAGGCAACGCAACGCTTCAGCATGGAGTTCTACATCCGCCCGTTCCTGAACCGCTGGCCCGACGAGACCATGGCGCGGTTGGAGCAGTGGGCGGATCACGAGAATTACCATGTGCGGAGGCTGGTCAGCGAAGGCACGCGACCCCGGTTGCCCTGGGCCAAGAGCATTACGATTCCGCCGCTGTTGCCGCTGCCACTTTTATCACGGCTCCACGCCGATCCGACGCGTTTTGTCACCCGCTCCGTTTGCAACCACATGAACGACCTGAGCCGGGTGGACGCAGGGGTGGTGCTGGAAACGCTGGCCGAGTGGAAGGCTGAAGCGCGGCAAGATGGCAAGGAACTCAAGTGGATGACGACCCACGCGCTGCGCACGCTGATCAAGCAGGGGGACGCGCGCGCCATGGCGATGCTTGGCTATTCGGCGGAGGCGCAGGTCACGGTTGAGACGCTGCGCATGGTGCCGCCCGCGCCAAAGATCGGGGACAAGGTTGTCGTGGAGATCACGCTGAGTGCGGAGGAGGAGGTGCCGGTTCTGGTCGATTATTCCATCGGCTTTACCCGGCCTTCGGGTGCGGTCAGCGACAAGGTGTTCAAGGTGAAGCAGGGGGTGGTGAAACCCGGCAAGCCTTTGACCTTGAAGAAAACGCAGGTGTTCAAGGGAGATGCCACGACCTACGCGCTGGTGGCGGGGCCGCATAAGCTGTCGTTGATGGTGAATGGGGTGGTGCGTGAGGTGCTGGATTTCGAGTTGCGGTGAGGGTGTTAGGCACCACGTAGGGAAGAATGGCAGGTGAGGCGGGACAAAGCGGCCGTTCGTTTCTTAAAGTATACGTCTATCAATCAGGCTATGACTTTACCGAAAGTCAGTTTGTTGCCGTCCGGGTCTCTGAAGCCGATCTCCCGCATTCCCCAGGTCTGATTGACCGGCCTCTTGCCGCCGTCCGGGACGGAGAGTTCTATCCCGTTCTCGATAAACCGCTCACAAAGCTCGTCTACGTTGTCGACCCTGACATAAATGGAGGCACCGAAAGCTCCGTTTTCTCTACTGTGGCTGCTCAAATGCAGCATATCGCCGTCGCGTGAGACCAGCGCATATCGTGAACCGAACTGCTGCGGGTCAGGGTCCGGGGCCACGACCACTTCGAAATCCAAAACCTTCGTATAGAAGTCCACGGAAACAGCGACGTCGCGGCAGTCCAAGCAAGGTTCTATTGGCATGCCGTAAATCCTCTTTGTGTCCCTTGGGGGCAGAGAATACACGATTTGATCGTCGCAAACGACTTTCGTTTTTTGCAGTGCAGTATCGGTCGGTGAGGGCTCCAAACTGCTATTTGTTGTTTGAGTTCACTCCGCGCGGGCCAGAGGCCTTCGTCTCGCGGGCTTGGCGCAGGCGGGGGAACCTGCTACCTGCCGTTCCCGAGTGAAATCATCGGACATCGCGCCGCCCGTGCAAAACGCCCCCCGCCTTGAGTTGACCAATGTCTCGGCCCGTTTCGACGGGCGTGAGGTGCTGCACGACATCAACCTGTCGGTACGCGGGGGGGAGGTTTTGTGCCTGCTGGGCCCCTCGGGCTGCGGGAAATCCACGACCCTGCGCGTGGTGGCTGGGATCGAGCGGCAGGCGGACGGTGTGATCAGCGCTGACGGAGAAGTCCTGTCGGATGTTGATATCCACTTGCCTCCGGAAGCGCGGGGCGTTGGGCTGATTTTTCAGGATTTCGCGCTGTTTCCGCACCTGAGCGTGGCCGCGAATGTGGGGTTTGGCCTGCGTGGCAGCGGTGTGGATGTGAAAAAACGCGTCGGCGAATTGTTGGAGCGGGTGGACCTTGCCGGATATGGCGACAAGGCCCCGCATATGCTTTCAGGGGGCGAGCAGCAGCGGGTTGCACTGGCCCGGGCATTGGCGCCGCGGCCCCGGATCATGTTGATGGATGAGCCGTTCTCGGGCCTCGACAACCGGCTCAGGGACGGCATTCGGGACGAGACGCTGGCGCTTTTGAAGGAAGAGGGCACGGCTGTTGTGCTGGTCACGCATGAGCCGGAAGAGGCGATGCGTATGGCCGACCAGATTGCGCTGATGCGCGACGGAGAGGTGGTGCAGACGGGCGCGCCCTACAACATCTACACCTCACCCTGCGACAAGGATGCGGCGGCGTTTTTCAGCGATATCAATGTGATACGCGGCGAGGTGCATGGCGCGTTGATCGATACGGCCTTCGGCCAATTCCTGGCCCCCGGCGTGCCCGATGGCGGTGAGGTCGAGATCGTTTTTCGCCCCCAGCATGTGAAGATCGACTTTGATCGCGGGGGCAAGGGGCCGAACCCGACGCCGCAAGACGGTGTGCCTGCGCGCGGCGTCGTGGAGCGGGCGCGATTCATGGGGCATGAAAGCCTTGTGGAGTTCCGTATGGATTTCGACGGACGGATGCTGAAAGCCACGGTTCCAAACGTATTTCTGCCGAAACCGGGGACCGCATTGTGGTTAACCATCCGCCGGGATCGCTGTTTTGTGTTTGGAAACCGACCGTAGGGGTCGGGAAATGCGTTTTTGGGCTTTGATCTGACGGCCCGAGACCATACCTATGCATGGGACTTAAAGACAAACGTGTGTCGCGCGGCACATTTGCGCGCGACCCCGAGGGAGAAAAGCAATGCTCAACAATATCGGACCGGCTGGTCTTATCCTGATCGCCATCGTCGTTCTGGTTCTGTTTGGTCGCGGCAAGATCGCGGGCCTGATGGGCGAAGTCGGCAAAGGCATCACCGCGTTCAAGGATGGCGTGAAGTCGCCCGACGCGGATGAAATCGAGGATGCCACGGAAACCGCAGACGGCACCACCGCGCGGGACGTGACGCCTGAAGAGCGCACCGAGCGCGACAATGCTTAATGCGCGCCTTTGGCGCGACGCCTAATCTGATCCCTTAAGTTTGACGGCGAGGGGAAGGGCGCATGCCTGACATCGGCTTGATGGAAATGCTGGTTATCGGGATCGTGGCGTTGATCGTCGTCGGTCCCAAAGACCTGCCGAAGATGTTCCGCAAATTGGGGCAGATCACCGGGCGTATCCGGGGCATGGCGCGTGAGTTTTCCAGTGCGATGAATGATGCGGCGGATGAGACGGGAATGTCTCAGATGAACCGCGATTTGCGCGCGGCGTCGAAGTTCACCAACCCCAAGTCGATGGCCAAAGACCTGATGGGCGATGTGATGGACGACATCGACCCCTCGAAGTTTGAAGAGGGTTCCGCCACCCGCGCGATTGCTGAGAAGAAGGCTGCAGCACAAGCGGCCACCAAGGAACGCATCGCGGCGATGAAAGCGGGCGAGGCGGCAGAGACCTCCGACGAGCCTGAGGAACCGCCAGAGCCTGTTTTTGCGGCGGATACCGAGGCGCCGGAGGGCCCCGTGAAAGTCATCAAGCCAGCAGAACGCGCAGCGGCTGATCCTGGCCCCGCGAATGTTGAGGCGCAGGCCCCGCAATCGGAGCGGTCATGAGCGACGCCACGGAAAACCCTGAAATCGGCGAAGAGGACGGCCTGGAAGACAGCGCCGCACCGCTGGTGGAGCATCTGGCCGAGCTGCGCACGCGGCTGATCCGGTCGGTCATGGCATTTATTGTCGGTATGGTGGCGATGTTCACTGTGGCCGAGCCGATCCTGAATTTCATTTCCCAACCGCTGGCTGATGTATTGCGGGACCGCGGGGAAGACGCGCGACTGATCTTTACTGCGCCGCAAGAGAAGTTCTTCGTGCTGATCCGCATCTCGATCATCATGGGGTTTGGGGTGTCGTTCCCTGTGATCGCGCATCAGCTTTGGCGGTTTGTGGCCCCCGGCCTCTACAAATCCGAGAAGGGCGCGATCCTGCCGTTTCTGATCGCCTCGCCCCTGCTGTTCCTGCTGGGCGCGTCATTCGCGCACTATGTGGTGACGCCGCTGGCGATGAATTTCTTCATCGGCTTTTCGGATGTGATCCCTGCCATTGCGAACCTTGTGGCCGGTACTGGGGACTTTGAAAATCCCGATGCCGCGGCCGATGAGGAATTGCAGACGATCTTTCTGGGCTCGGTCAAAGAATCCCTCGATCTGGCGCTGAAATTCATCTTTGCCTTTGGCATCTGCTTCCAGCTGCCCGTGGCGCTGACCCTGATGGGCAAGGCCGGATTGGTGAGTGCGGAAGGGCTTTCGAATGTCCGCAAATGGGCTGTTGTCGGCATCCTGACGCTGGCCGCATTGGTCACGCCGCCCGATGTCATCACGCAGGTGATCCTGTTTGTTGTGGTTTACGGGCTCTACGAGATTTCCATCCAACTGGTCCGCTGGGTCGAGTACGGTCGCAACAAGAAGTTGCGGGAAGAAGGCGTGCTGGACGAGGGCGAAGAGATTTGATGGAGCGCGATGCGCTGGAGCGGATTGCCGAAGCGTTGGAGCGTCTGCGCCCGCCACCGGCCTCTGCGCCTGATTGGTCCGCTGCGAGTGCCTTTGTGTGGCACGCCGACCCCGATCATCTGGAACCTGTGGCTGACGTAAATCGCGTGCCGTTGGAGTTGCTGCATGGCATCGACCGGTCCCGCAATACACTGATGGCCAACACCCGCCAGTTTGCGCGCGGCCTGCCTGCGAACAACGCGCTTTTGTGGGGCGCGCGAGGGATGGGGAAATCCTCGCTCGTGAAGGCCGTACACGGGGCGCTGGAAGAGGATTTCGCGGGTCTGAAGCTGGTAGAAATCCAACGCGAGGATTTGCCGTCGATTGGCCGTTTGCTGGCGCTGTTGCGCGGGGCGGATGTGCGGGCGGTGCTGTATTGCGACGACCTGTCGTTTTCCCATGATGACCAGCATTACAAGAGCCTGAAGGCGGTGCTGGATGGGGGCGTGTCGGGGCGGCCCGAGAATGTGGTCTTCTATGCCACGTCGAACCGCCGCCACCTGATGCCGCGGGACATGATCGAGAATGAGCGTGGGTCGGCGATTAATCCGTCGGAGGCGGTTGAAGAGAAGGTCTCTCTGTCCGATCGCTTTGGTTTGTGGCTGGGGTTCCATGCCTGTGATCAGGATGCCTATCTGGCGATGATCCGCGGCTATTGCGATGCCTACGGCGTGGCCATGTCGGACGAGGATTTGCGCGCGGAGGCCATTGAATGGCAAGCGACGCGCGGGTCGCGGTCAGGCCGGGTGGCGTGGCAGTATTTCACCGATTTGGCGGGGCGGCGGGGTGTGACCCTGGGGTGATTTTTCAATCGCTCCTCGGGTGTAAGCGTTTGCGACGCGCCAACCTTCCTCGCAGATGTTTTTGATCGGTGGGAAACGCGGGCGGCCCGGCTGTTGCGGGCCGGGTTATCTTTGCATTTTCATGGAACAATGGTGGGCAAGGCCCTCTTAGCGTGTTGCCGCTCGGATATTTTGCAGGAGCGCCTCGGTTTCCGGGTCGTCAGAGAGGGGCTCTGCCGCCGGGGCGGTCGGGGCCGCTTTGGGCGTGACGGGCGTGTTGGGGACGGCGTCCGCCGGGGGTGCGGCGGGATCTGCCGGTTGCAGAGCGTCGGGCTGCGGGTTCGGGGCCGCGGGGGGCGCTTGCGGGGCCGGTTTGGGGGCCAGATGGGCGGCCTGAGCGGCCTCCATCACCTTCAGGGCGCGTTTGTCCATCATTCGGTGCCAGGCGACGGGGATCATGGCGATCATGGCCATGACGGGCATAGAGAAGGGCAAGGTGGGAACCTGCGCCTGCGGGTCCAACTGCTCATACGAGCGGTCGGGGTGCATGTGATGCTCGGAATGCGCGGGCGCGTTCATCATCAGGTAGGAAGAGAAGCCTTTGGGCGCGTTCCAGCTGAGGTGGGCGGCTACGGGCTCAAGCCGGCCATTGGGCAGGATCAGCCGTTGCAGGCCGTAGTGCTGCACGTAGTCCGACATTAGGATTTGCGCGCCGGTGAGCGCGGATAGACCGATCAGGGCGATGAGGCCGGCGATGCCTGCGCCGGAAAGGACGGCCACGGCTGTCAGCAGTGTGCCGCCAAGCCAGAGCCAATAGGGGTTGGACAGGTGGTTGGGGCCGTGGCCCTTACGGTCCAATCGCTCAATCTCTTGCACGATCCCGGCCTCGAAAGAGCCGCGCCAGGCACGGGGGAGGTAGGCCCAGAAGGTTTCGCCCGGGAGGGGGGTGTTCGGGTCTTCCTCGGTGCCGACGAAACGGTGGTGGACAAGCCGGTGGGCCGAGACGTGATGGCCGAAGCCGATGGAGGTGTAAACGGCGGCGCCGAGGGCCTTGAAGATGGCAGTGCGGCGGTGGATCAGCTCGTGTGCATTGGGGTGGCTGACCTGGCCGAAAAAGCTGGCGGTCGCCAGGAAAAGCGCGATGTTCTGGCCGAAGGTGAGGCCTGCGCTGAATAGGGCGGTGCAGGTGGAGATCAGGACAAGAAGGTGGCCAATGGCGAGCGCCACGGACAGCGTGTCGGACCAAGGCTGCGTTTCCTCTTCCGGCGCGGGGGCTTTGGGCGGATCAAGCAGTTTATCGGCAACCACAGCCACGATCGTGAGCCATGCCAGCGCCACCCAAGCGAAGCCACCCCATGCGGTGCCTGCAAGAAGCAGCAGGACCATGGGCGGCACGGTTATGGCGGCGTAACGGGCGATGACGGGCATCGGACGGGTCCTTTGGGTCGGTTTTCCAGTTATGCGTAGCATAGTGCCGCAATCTGGCGAAAGAATGGCAAGTCGGGCGGCTCTTTCCAAGCGCGCTTTGGGGTATTAGGTGGGTCTGGAAGGCTAAAACATAGGGTGCCCATGTCCTTTTTCCGCAAATTGAAGGATCGCATGTTCAAATCGTCGTCGAAGCTCGACGAGGGGTTGGATGCGATCATTGAGGAGGGGGCCGTTGAGGAAACGGCGGCTGAGGTGCCCGAGGTGGATGCGGGTGAGGCCGCGACGATAGAAGCCTTGCACAATGCGCCTGCCGAGGCATCGGTTCCTGAGCCTGAGCCTGAGCCTGAGCCTGAGCCTGAGCCTGAGCCTGAGCCTGAGCCTGAGCCTGAGCCTGAGCCTGA
>CANMRT010000002.1 GCA_947500415.1 uncultured Roseicyclus sp. | reverse complement strand
GAGCCTGAGCCTGAGCCTGAGCCTGAGCCTGAGCCTGAGCCTGAGCCTGAGCCTGAGCCTGAGCCTGAGCCTGAGCCTGAGCCGGTTGAACCGCCCGCTCCTGTCGAATTGCCTGAGGAAGCGCCGGAGCCCGCACCCGTTGAAGTGCCCGTGCCTGTGGAGCAGCCCGCGCCTGCGCCTGAGGTGATACCAGAGCCCACGCCGGTGGAAATGCCTGAGCCTGAGCCAGAGGTTGCCCCGGCGCCTGCGCCAGTTGAGCTTCCGCCAATTGAATCCGTGGCCCCCGATTTGCAGGAAACCGCCCCGGCCAAGAAACCCGGTATCTTGGGGCGGCTTATGGGCCGCACGTCCGAGCCCCGGCGGGCGCTGGACGATGATATGCTGGAGCAGTTGGAAGAGCTGCTCATTACGTCAGACATGGGCGTCGATATTGCCCTGCGTGTGACGGCGAATATGGCCGAGGGGCGCTTTGGCAAGTTGATGTCGGCCCGTGAGATCAAGGAAGTGCTGGCCGATGAAGTGGCAAGGGTGATGGACCCCGTGGCGCGACCGCTGCCGATTTATCCCAAGACGCCGCAGGTTGTGCTGGTCGTTGGCGTGAATGGGTCGGGCAAAACGACGACGATTGGGAAATTGGCGAGCCAGTTCCGGGCGGCGGGCAAGAATGTGGTCATCGCGGCGGGCGATACGTTCCGCGCGGCGGCGGTGGAGCAGTTGCAGGTCTGGGGTGAGCGGGCGGGCGTGCCGGTTTTGACCGCGCCTGAGGGTTCGGACCCGGCTGCGCTGGCGTTTGATGCGATGGTCAAGGCCGAGGCGGATGGCGCGGATCTGTTGATGATCGACACGGCGGGGCGGCTTCAGAACCGCGCGGATTTGATGGAAGAGCTTGGCAAGATCGTCCGTGTGATCCGCAAGAAGGACCCCGACGCGCCGCACAATACGCTGCTGGTTCTGGATGCCACCACGGGGCAGAACGCGCTGAGCCAAGTGGAACTATTTGGTAAGATGGCTGATGTATCCGGGTTGGTGATGACCAAGCTCGACGGGACCGCGAAGGGCGGCGTGCTGGTGGCCCTGGCCGACAAGTTCGGACTGCCGATTCACGCAATTGGGGTGGGGGAGCAGATTGATGATTTGCAACCATTTGACCCGCAAGAATTCGCGGATGCCCTCGTAGGATTTGATCGTTCCTGACATTCATCCACAGTCTTGTGGATAAAATTGGAGACCGCTGAATGCGTGAAATTCCGTTTGCCCTCGCCCTGTCCGGTGCCTTTGCGGCACCCGCTTTCGCCTATAACACGGCGGAATGCGGTGCGATTGAGGAGCAGATTTACACGATACTGGATGCGGAGTTCGGCTGGGAAGTGACGCAAAGCGCGGGGTCGCAATCTGCAGCGTTTGCGCGGGGCTGTCTGGTCACGGAGCTGGACGTCCACGTGGAAGATCTTGGCGTGACGTACCGGATCGCGGAAACTGCGCTGTTGGGCGAAGGTTTGATGGATTGGGTGCACGGTGACGTGGTGTTGCCCGGATCAGTGTCGCTTCAGGCGGACGGCGTAGCGCTGCTACCCGGGGCGACCGTACCTGACGACGTGGCCTGGCTGCAGGATGTCACGGCAGAGAGCATTTATTTGGACGCGAGATGGGACGAGGCGGATCAGACGCTGCGTGTCTCTCCGTTGCGGATCGATTTAGGTGACGACAACGAAATCTCGCTGGCGCTGGAAGGGCAGGCGCCCGCTTGGCAGCCCTATGTGATGCGGGCGGAGGATTTCGCAATCAGCTCTGTGTCGCTCGACATGTCGTTCAACGGCATGTTCGAGGAGGCGATTGCACCACCCATCGAGGCCAACGGCAATGATCTGTCGCCGCAATCCATGCAGTTCATGGCCGCGATGGCCTTTGGGCTCCTGGCAAATGTACCGGAATCGTTGGTGTCGGCGTATGCGCGCGATGCGGTTGTAGCCTTTCTTGAGGCCCTGCCCACACCGCGCGGTGATTTGAGCCTGTCGCTGACCAACGACACACCGTTCTTTCCGGGCGCGGTAGTGGCGGATGTAGCCGGCGGCCAATCGTTGTTGGAGGCCGTGCCGGATCGCCTGAACATCGACGCCGACTGGTCCCCCGCAAATTAAGTGAGCGACTGGATCCAGAGCATCGAGGGGACGGAAGCCGGTGCTACGGTGGCGCTCGCCCTCGCATTGCTCGCCGCCCTACTGCACGCCGTCTTTGGCGCGTTGCAAAAGGGCCGCCACGATCCGCTGCTGGCGCGCGGTGTGATCGATATCTGCTACTGGCTGATGGCCGCCCCGTTCGCCTTTTTCGTTGTGCCCTGGCCCGAGCCGCATATGTGGCTGATTTTCCTGGGCGTTTTCGTGATCCATGTGCCCTACAAATGGGCGGTCCTAAGCTCCTTCCGGCGGGGGGCTTACACGGTCGTCTACCCAGTCATGCGCGGTACGGGGCCGCTCTTCACGATCATCGGTGCGTGGCTTTTGTTCGGCGAGACGTTCAACGGTGTCCAATGGTTGGGGGTGATCGTGCTGTTGGCTGGCCTCTATGGGCTGGCCGCCTACAACATGGCGCGGATCACGGTAGCGCGGGATACGCTGGTGCCCGCGTTGGGTTTCGCGGTGCTGACTGGATTGTTTGTGGCGCTTTACACCACGTTCGACGCTTACGGGATCCGCGCCACGGCGGATCCGTTCACTTTCCTCGCGTGGTTTTTCTTCATTGACGGGTTGTTGTTCCCCTTCCTCGCGCTGCGGTTCTACCTGCGGATGGACGAGCGCCCGCCCCTTGGCCCATTAGCGTTGCGCGGGATTGCGGGCGGGATCATCGCGCCGTTCTCCTTTGGCTCGGTCATGTTGGCGACGCGGCTGGATCAGGTGGGCGAGGCGGCCGTGTTACGCGAAACCTCAACCGTTTTTGCGGCACTCATCGGCTGGCTGTTCCTGAAAGAGACGGTCGGTCCGGCGCGCGTGGCCTTGATGGGGTTGATCGCGGCGGGTGCGGTGATAGTTGAGGTGGGTGGTTAAGGAGCAGACATGCCAGACGAACGCCCTATAAATCCCTGGCTGAAAAACGCCCTCGAACTTGGCCCGCCGATCCTGTTCTTCATCGCCTATCTGCGCTTGGAAGACACAACGGTGAACGTCGCCGGGACAGAGTACGATGGCTTCATCATCGCCACCGCGGTCTTCGTGCCGATCCTGCTGACCACGACGGCGATTCTGTGGAAGCTGACCGGCGTTATCTCACGTATTCAGGTGTTTACGGCGATCTTGGTGGTGTTCTTCGGGGCGCTGACGGTGTGGTTCAATGACCCGCAGTTCTTCAAGATGAAGACCACGATTGTCTACGCCTTCTTCGCGGTCATGCTCGGCATCGGGCTGGCGCGGGGGCAGTCTTACCTGAAATTCCTGATGGGGGACCGGTTGCCCATGGCGGATGAAGGCTGGATGATTATGACCAAGCGGCTGGCGCTGGCTTTTGTAGCCATGGGGGTGGCCAACGAAGTGATCTGGCGCACGCAGACGGACCGCTTTTGGGTGACGTTCGAGACCTTCGTGCTGCCCGCGTTCCTGTTCATCGTCTTCATGTCCCAGGCCCCGCTGATCGAGCGGTTCAGCCTTGAGGAGGACGAGAGCCCCGACGAGGGGGCTTAGCGCCCTTCTTGCGGAGTGACACGCCTGGCTTGGCCGCGCCCGCTGGCTTCTTGCGACGTGGGGGTTTGGCCTTCGCCTCAGCATGGCCTTCGGTCGCGGCCTCCAGCCCCAATTGATCGCGGAGCACGCGGGGGCGGACTTCTTCCACTTCGGACGCCTTGAGCTGGCCCAGGCGGAACGGCCCGTAAGAGATGCGGATCAGGCGGTTCACGGTCAGCCCGATTTCTTGCATGGCGCGGCGAATTTCGCGGTTCTTGCCCTCGCGCAGGCCGATCGTGACCCAGGCGTTCGCGCCCTGCTGTCGATCGAAGGTGATGTCCATTGGTTGGAAGCGTTCGCCCTCGATGACCATCCCCTTGCGGAGGGGGGCGAAGTGTTCATCCTTCGGCGCGCCCTTGATGCGCACGCGATATTTTCGGACCCATCCGGTGGAGGGAAGCTCCAGCTTGCGTTTGATGCCGCCGTCATTGGTTAGAAGCAGTAGCCCTTCCGAGGTCAGGTCGAGCCGCCCTACGGACATTACGCGCGGCATTTCGGGGGGCAGATCATCGAAAACGGTCTTGCGACCTTTCTCGTCAGACGCACTCGTCACCAGACCGCTTGGCTTGTGGTAGAGCCAAAGGCGGGGGCGTTCGAGCTCGGGCAGGGGCGCGTCATCGACAAGGATCTTGTCGTTGTCGGTGACGTTCAAGGCAGGGCTTTCGATGACCTTGCCATTCACCGAGATGCGGCCCGCCTCGATCATGCGCTCGGCCTCCCGGCGCGAGGCCACGCCCGCGCGGCTTAGAACTTTTGCTATGCGATCACCGTCAACCATGGGGAGCACCTACAGGTTTGACAGCGCCCGCGAAAGCGGCAACCACTGCCGACATGACGCAATTCACGGATTTCATGGAGGATGCCTTGGCTGAGGCCCGCGCGGCGGGTGTGCGCGGCGAGGTGCCGGTAGGTGCCGTGGTGGTCAAAGACGGCGTGGTGATTGCACGCGCCGGCAATCGCACGCGCGAGCTTAACGATCCCACGGCCCACGCTGAGATGCTGGCGATCCGTGCTGCCTGCGCTGCGCTGGAAAGCGAACGCCTGACCGATTGTGCGCTTTGGGTCACTTTGGAGCCGTGCCCCGCCTGCGCCGGTGCCATTGCGGCGGCCCGCCTCGCGAAACTCTACTATGCCGCCCCTGATCCCAAGTCCGGTGGCGTGGCCCAGGGACCGCGCGTCTTCGACCACCCGCAGGCGCATCACCGGCCGGAAGTCTATGCGGGCCTGCATGAGGCGGAGGCCTCCAAACTGCTCAGCGATTTCTTTGCCGCGCGCCGGTAGCCTGAAGCCCCCTCTTCCTTGATTCAAACATACTCCCGGGGGAGCCTGCGGTCTTTCAGGGCCGCGCGCGGGGGGCAGCGCCCCCAATCGCGGCAACGCCGCGATAAATACTCAAAAAAAACGCGCGGAGGGCCTGTAAGCCGGATTTTGTCCAAGGGGCGAACCCCTCTGGATGACCATTCCTCTCGGCGACCCGTTGCCGGGCCACTCTAGCTGCCAACCCGGACCGCGGAGTGAAGCCCCCATCGTGCGGTCCCTATTCGGCATTGCTCCCGGTGGGGCTTGCCATGCGAGGGCTGTTGCCAGCCCCCCGGTGGGCCTTACCCCACCGTTTCACCATTCCTACACATGTGCAGGTGTCTGTTCTCTGTGGCGCTCTCCGTCGGATTGCTCCGCCCGGGCGTTACCCGGCACCGTTTCTTCAGGGAGTCCGGACTTTCCTCGGCGCGATCTTTGCTGTGCAAAGTCGCGCCAGCCGTAGCAGTGCCTTTTCAAAGAAAAGGTCACGAGAACGGCCCCGGTCCTTGTGCAGAGCAAATATCACGCCGCGGCCATCCAGCCCTCCGCGCGAGGCTCGCTCTACGCGCCCGCCACGTCCCGATCAACCCCGAACCGTTTGGACAGATCCGCCATTATCGCGCAATCGGTGCCATCAAGGGGCCCGTGCGCCCATGGCCTGAAGCGCATCCGCACGACCTCCAGCAGCAGATCATCGTCCATTTCGCCATAGCCAAAGGCCATTGCATCGCGCCGGAAGGCCGTCGCATCAACCACATCGCCCACTGCCTCAGACCAGACCGCCGCGCCCTGTCGCGCCAGCCGCTTCCAATCAAACCGTCGCCCGGGATCGATTTTGCGGCCCGGGGCCATGTCGGAATGGCCAATCACGCCCTGCGGCTTAATCCCATAAGCTGCAAGGAGGCCCGAAGGGCCGAGGAGAAGCTGTTCCAGCGCCTCCATGAGCGGAGCGGAGAAGGGGGACATCCCGTCATTGTCCAGCTCGATCCCGATGGAGCGCGAGTTCACGTCATCCGCACCGCACCATTCGCCCTTTCCGGCATGCCAGGCGCGCATGTCGGGATCGACGAGTTCTAGAACCTCACCATCACGACCAATCAGGTAATGGGCTGAAACCTCACGCTCAGGATCGCACAAGGCCCGGGCGGCAGACGCACAATCCTTCATCGCGGTGTAGTGGATCACCACCAATTCCGGGCGCAGGCCATTTCGCCGTTCGCCGAAATTTGGGCTTTTCAACGGGATCAGTCCGTGGCTCCGGCGGAGAACTGCAGCGCCTCGGTATCGAATTGCGGGATGGGCGCAGGCGCATTGGCCGCCGCCGCATCGGCGCGATAACCCGAGGGGTCAAAGCCACAGACAAAACCGTCGCCATCGGGGTCGAGGCCGTTGGGGTCACGCTCAGGCCCGCCATCACGCAGGAAGGCATCCTGGGCCAGATCGCGGCTTTCAAACGCTGCGCATTCAGCACCATTGTCGCGCCGGAACGGATTGCGCCGCCATTGGCGTTGCCCCGGCTGATGCGTCGTGCGGATGGCGAAGGCTGCAACACGCGGGATAATCGGCGGAGGGAGGGCATCAGCCGCGGTCTGCGGCTGGATATTGTCAAAGACGCCGCCGCCCGTTGCATTGGCCTGTTCGGCCTCCGCGATGGCACCGGCTGCGATGCCTTCGATGCTGTCGGGATTGAACGGACCCGTCGCACCCGCTTGGGGCGTGCCTGGATCGAAGGGGGTGGCCGAGATCTGGCCATTCGTGGGTCGCTGCCCAACGGGCCCCAGATTGGTTTGCTGCTGCAAACCGGGCGAGACATCGTTTGGCACGCCTGTGCAAGCCCCAAGGGCCAACACGGCACAGGCCAAGATACGCACCGTATTACGGGGGGACACCATCACTTTACTCGCCTCATTCGTCTCGTTGCCGCACAACCTACCACCAACGTGCGGGCTTTTCCACAAAGCCTGCGGCGGATTCCAGCGCATAAGCGGTGTTGAGCAATTCGCCCTCCTCCCACGGCCGTCCGATCAGCTGAAGACCCAAGGGCAAGCCGTTGCGGTCGAGGCCCGTGGGCACCGCCACACCAGGCAAGCCCGCGAGGTTCACGGTCACGGTGAAGACGTCGTTGAGGTACATTTCAACCGGGTCGCTCACTTCCTTGCCGAGTTCGAACGCAGCGGATGGTGTGGCGGGCGTCAGGATTGCGTCGACGCCTGCGGAAAAAACTTCGTCGAAGTCGCGTTTGATGAGGGCGCGCACGCGGCGGGCCCGGTTGTAGTACGCGTCGTAGAAGCCCGCGGACAGCACGTAGGTGCCGACCATAACACGGCGTTTTACCTCCGCCCCGAAGCCTTCGGCGCGGGTTTTTTCGTACATCTCGGTGATGCCATCGCCGGGAGCCATCTCGGCCCGGTAGCCGAAGCGCACGCCGTCATAGCGGGCGAGGTTTGACGAGGCCTCGGCGGGCGCAATCACGTAGTAGGCGGGCAGGGCGTATTTGGTGTGCGGCAAAGAGATGTCGCGGATCTCGGCGCCTGCATCCTTTAGCATCGCAGTGCCGTCGGCCCACAGCGTCTCAATCTCATCTGGCATCCCGTCCATGCGGTATTCTTTTGGAATACCAATGACTTTTCCTTTGATGTCGCCGGTCAGCATGGCTTCGAAATCCGGCACGGCCATATCGGCTGACGTGCTGTCTTTCGGGTCATGGCCCATCATCGCGTGACCCATGATCGCGGCGTCGCGCACCGTTTTGGTCATCGGGCCCGCCTGATCCAGCGATGAGGCGAAGGCCACGATGCCCCAGCGGGAGCAGCGGCCATAGGTTGGTTTCAGGCCCACGGTGCCGGTGAAGGCGGCGGGTTGGCGGATCGATCCGCCGGTGTCAGTGCCGGTGGCGGCCATGCACAGGTCAGCGGCCACGGCGGCGGCGGAGCCACCCGACGAGCCGCCCGGTGTTAGCGCGGCATCAGAATTGCCCGCACGCCAGGGGTTCACAACGTTGCCGTAGTAAGAGGTCTCGTTGGACGAGCCCATGGCGAATTCGTCCATGTTCAGCTTGCCTAGCATCACCGCGCCCGCATCCCGCAACTGGCCGGAAACGGTCGATTCGTACTCGGGCTTAAAGCCTTCAAGGATGCGAGAGGCGGCCTGCGAGGGCACACCTTCGGTGCAGAACAGATCCTTGATGCCGACCGGAATGCCGCACATGTCCGGCGCGTCACCGGCTTTGAGGCGGGCGTCGGCGGCCTTTGCGCGCTCCATCGCCAGCTCGGGCGTTTTGTGGGCGAAAGCACCAAGGCTGTCGGCGGCGTCGATGGCCGAAAGGCAGGCTTCGGTCAGCTCGGTTGAGGTGACTTCGCCAGCGCGCAGGGCGTCGCGGGCGTCGGCGATGGTGAATTTGTTCAGATCAGACATTATTCCACCACCTTCGGAACCGAGAAGAAGCCTTCACGCGCGTCGGGCGCATTGGCCAGAACCTTGGCGGGCTGGCTACCGTCCGTGACCACATCCTCGCGCCGTTTCAGGCGTTGTGGCGTGACGGAGACCATGGGTTCCACGCCTTTAACATCGACTTCTTCGAGTTGCTCGATGAAGCCGAGGATGGCGTTGAATTCCTGCGCGAGGGCCGGAAGATCGGCCTCTTCGACCTTGATCCGGGCCAGTTTCGCGACCTTTGCGGCGGTGGCGGTATCGATGGACATTTGGGGCGGATTTCCTTTGTCAGATCGCGCCGGGTTTAGCGGTGCCGGGCAGGGGCTTCAAGCGTGGTTGCATAGGCACCGCGCCGCGATACGCTGGCAGAGTGCAAAGAATGGGAGCAAAGCGATGCGATATACGTGGTTGGGTCATGCAAGCATTCGGTTGGAGATCGCGGGCGACGTGCTGCTGATCGACCCGTGGCTGGAAGGCAATCCGTCCTTTCCCGATGAGAGGCGCGCCGAGGCGTTGGAGGGGGTAAGCGCCATTTTGCTGACCCATGGGCATTTCGATCATGCCGAGGGCGTGGCGGAGATGGCGAAAGAGTTGGGCGTGACGCTCTATGGCATCGTGGAACTTGCCGGGTTTCTTGCGGATGTGCATGGGGTTGAAACGGTCGGGTTCAACAAGGGCGCCACGGTGCGGATTGGCGATGTGGCGATCACCATGGTCAACGCGGCGCATTCGTCGTCGCTGACGCACAATGGGCGGATGTAAACGCAGGTGATCCAGCGGGCTACATGATCGAAGGTGAGGGGCGCACCGTTTATGTTTCGGGCGATACGGATGTGATGGCTGATATGACCGTTCTGCAGGATATTCATGCGCCTGAGATCGGGATTTTATGCGCCGGCGGGCATTTCACGATGGACATGAAGCGGGCAGCCTATGCGGCGTCAAAACTGTTCAAGTTTCAGACCGTGATCCCGGTGCATTACAAGACCTTCCCGCTGCTGGAGCAATCGGCGGAGCCGTTGAAAGCGGCGTTGCCCGGTGTTCGGGTGTTGGACCCGGAGGTGATGGAGCGTGTCGAGCTGTGAGGGACGGGGCGGAAGAGCGACCCCACCCACCCACCCGTCGCTCTCCCGCCCCGCAGCGGCTTAGGTCAGGCCGCATCGTTTGAGGCGGGTGTTGCATTCGCCTCCGCCGGGCATTTTCCGGGAACAAAGATGGGCGGCCCGCGCGGGGGAGAGATCCACGCAGGCCGCCGGTGATCC
Organism: uncultured Roseicyclus sp.; assembly: GCA_947500415.1. Lineage (GTDB taxonomy): Bacteria > Pseudomonadota > Alphaproteobacteria > Rhodobacterales > Rhodobacteraceae > Gymnodinialimonas. Next base: position 1,143,115 of record CANMRT010000002.1, on the reverse strand, counting down.
GGGCACGACGCGAGTCAGAGCGCGCGGATCATCTCGACCGCCGGAAAGGCGATGCCGGGGCGCAGCAGGATGTCTATCTCGCCCCGCCGCTGAAAGCCCATGGCGCGGTAGAAAGGCTCTGCCGTGCGGGTGGATTGGCACATCATCCAGCGCACGCCCGAGGCTTTCGCAGCGCCGAAGCTGCGTTGCAGGATTGCCCGGGCGAGACCTTTGCGCGTGGCGTCTGGGTGCGTCACGACATGGCGGATATGACCCACGTCGCGGGGGCCGACGCCGCCTTGCGGTGCGCCGTGTGTCCAGCCACCTGCCGCCAAGGCTTTCCCGGTTTCATCTTCAGCCATGTAGTAGGAGCCGGAGCGCAGTAGGTCCGGCCGTGCGCGGGTGATCAGCGGCAGACATGTGACGAGGATGGACGGCGCATAATCCGCCTTCAGCAGCGCCGGGTAGGATACGCCCAGAAGCGTATCGATGGCCGGCAGATCCGCCGCGCTGGTGGTCCGTATGAGTATCTCGTCTACCATGGCCCTGTCCTCCTGTTTGTTGGGCCGCCCTCCGCCGAGAAACTCGGCTTTGGACAAAGAAAAAGGCCGCGTCGGTTTCCCGGCGCGGCCTTTTGTCGGTCTTCTGGAAGGGGGTGATCTTACTTGATCTTGCCTTCCTTGTATTCGACATGCTTCCGCGCAACGGGGTCGTACTTTCGTACGACCATTTTCTCGGTCATCGTGCGCGCGTTCTTTTTGGTCACATAGAAGTGGCCCGTGCCCGCGGACGAGTTGAGGCGGATCTTAATGGTGGTTGGCTTCGCCATAGTCGGGCTCCTGCGATCTGTCGGGGCGGGCGGCTGGGCCGCACTCGCGAATGTCTTGTAGAGACGCGCCTTTTACCGGGCTCCTGCCCCGAGTCAACACCTCAAATCACCGACGCCGCAATCCCTGCCACTGCCATGATCGGCAGCACGAGCAACAGGTCGATCTTGCGCCAGAGCAGCAGGGCAGCGGCGATGGCCGAAAGGGCGAGGGCGGGGATCGAGAGACCGTCCAGCGCGGGCACGCCGTCGGCGAACCACAGGTTCAGGGCAAACCAGACCGACAGGTTCGCGATTACCCCGACAACCGCTGCGGTGATGCCCTGAAGCGCACCGGTCAAGCGGGGGCGTGTGGCGATCCATTCCACGTATGGCGCGCCTGCGAAGATCCACAGGAAGCAGGGTGTGAAGGTGACCCAAAGCGTGATGAGGGCCGCCAGCGCGCCCATGCCCCAGCCGCCGGATTGCTCGCCCGCCAGGAAGCCCACGAATTGCGTCACCAGGATCAGGGGGCCGGGGGTGGTTTCGGCGAGCCCCAACGCGTCCATCATTTGGCCGGTGGTGAGCCATCCGTAGCCTTGCACGACCTCTTGCACCATATAGGCGAGCACCGCGTAGGCGCCGCCGAAGGTGACGATGGCGAGGGTGGAAAAGAAAGTGGCTATGTCTGCGAGGAGGGTTGGGGCGAACAACCAAAGCCCTGCGAGCGGCGTAATCCAAAGCGCAGCCCATAGGGCGATGGTGCCGAGGGTTCGGGCGGGCGAGACGGTGATGGGGACGGGCGCGGCGGCCTCTCCCTGCATCGCGATTGCGCCGATCAAGGCGGCGGCGGCGATGATGAAGGGGAACGGTATGGCAAGCGCGAAGATGGCGAGGAAAGCGGTGAGGGCCAGCGCGTAGGCCACGGGGCTTTTGAGTGCTTTGCGCGATACTTTCAGCAGGGCTTGCAAAACGATCACCACCACGGTCGCCTTGATGCCGAGGAAAGCCGCCGTCACCCACGGCAGATTGCCGTAGGCCGCATAGGCGGAGGCCAGAGCGAGGATCAGGAGCGCGCCGGGGATCACGAAGAGGAGCCCGGCGATGAGCCCGCCGAGTGTGCCGCGCATCCGCCAGCCTGCATAGGTGGCGAGCTGCATCGCCTCAGGTCCCGGCAGGAGCATGCAGAAGCTGAGCGCGTTGAGGTATTGGCGCTCGGTCAGCCAGGGGCGCTCCTCAACCAGTTCCTTGTGCATCAATGCGATTTGCGCAGCGGGTCCACCGAAAGACAGGAGGCCGATGCGCCCGAAGACGCGGAACATGTCGGCGAGTGTTGGCGTGCTCATGACCGAGCCTCCTGCGCGGGGGGCATAACGGTTTCATGACGCAGAGCGCCCCGGAAGGCGAGATCGAAGGTGGGGAAAAGCGCGGAAGGTGGGCCTTCGGCGAGGGCGAGAGCCATCAGGTGGTCTGCGCCGTGCAGGGCGTTCAGGCCGGGGAGGTCAGGCATCGATGTGGGTGCTGTGGCGTTGAATCGATCCACAACGCCGGGCAAATCACCGCGCGGCACTTCGAGCAGTTCGGCGAGCGGCGCGTCGAAGCGGAGGCAGGCCCATGCGGCCAGAGCCTCTGGCAAGCTGGCATCGAGGGGCAAGGCGATCCGGGACGGGGCCACGGTGCTAAGCACTGGCAGGCCTGCCGCGCGCCACCCGACTTGTCCGTCGGTCATGCGCAGGGCTTTGACCCCATGGGATCGCAAACGAGCCGTTGCCCCGGCGCTGAGCTTCAGCCCTTTCCAGCATGAAACGATGGCCCCGCGCGTGGCGCAGAGGTGCAGTTGGCCTTGCAGGTCATCGAAGGGGATCTGAACCGCGCCGGGCAGGCGGGTGGGGTCGTCGGCCACATCGTCGGGCAGACGAATGTCCAACACGATTGGGGCGTCTGCGGCGGCAAGGCGCGCCAAAACGTCGATGGGCTGGATCGTCGGGAAGTGGGTCATGGGGTGGGCTCCTGTCCGGATCATCCAAAGCGTCGCAATTGCGGAACCTTGGGCCCTTGATCCGGTGGCGGAGGCCTGACGGGGCGCCGCTGCCCCGTGGGCGGACCGTGCCCCAGCGAACTGGGAAGCGCAACGAAAAAGGGCCGGGGATGAACCCGGCCCTGTTCGTATTGGTGTCGCCTGAGGCTTACTCGCGATTGCCGAGGAAGCTCAGGATGATCAGGAACATGTTGATGAACGACATGTAGAGGTTCAGCGCGCCCATGATGGCCGACTTCGCAAGCCACTCGGTGTCGCCATACTGAGCATGGTCGATGTAGTCCTGCTTGATCGTCTGCGTGTGGTACGCGGTCAGACCGGCGAACACGAGCAGCAGCATAAGCGAGATAGCGATGTCAAAGCCGGGGATGACGATGCCGAAGAAGGCACTCATCACGAGGCTTACGATCATCAACACGATGCCACCGATCAGGCCCATGAACAGGAACGCGCCCCAGCCGGAGATGTCGCGCTTGGTCACGTAGCCGAAGAGGCTAAGCGAGGCGAAAGCCACGGACGTCACCAGGAAGCTCTGGATCACTGACGCGCCAGTGTAGACCGCGAAGATGTACGAGATCGACGCGCCCATGACGGCGGAGAAAACGTAGAAAAAGAGCTGTGCTGCCGCCGCCGACGCGCGCGTGATGATCGCGCCGAACGCGAAGATCATGCCGAGGGGGGCAAACATCACGATCCAACCCAGAATGGTCGGCTGGAATGTCACCGGATCATTCAGGATCGACAGCAGCGCCGGGTTCGACCCGAAGGCCCATGCCGTCGCGAATGTCACCAGCAGACCAATCGACATGGTCGCGTAGACTTTGTTCATATGGGCGCGCAGCCCGGCATCGATCTCCGCAGCGGAGGTCGCAATGCCTTGGGAGCGCATCGTCTGATATTCAGCCATTTGGTCCTCCAAAGAATAGGGCAGGGCCTGAGACGTAGGCCTGTCCCGGCAGAATATCGGTGACGTGGAGGTATTTTTCAAGCAAGCGACCCCTATGAAAGTCATAGGAGTCGATAGTTTTTGCCTATTGGATGCCGTCAGAGCCGCCAGGTTGTAGGTACATCCCAGATCGGACGCTCCACTTCGCGGTGCACCTGGGACTCGGTCACGCCGATGTCGCGCCGCATCCGGGCATCAAGCCGGTCGAGGTGTTGACGCTGACGCCACACGCCAACGATGCGTTGGAACACGGTCAGGCGAACCTCGGGCGCGGACTTAGCGCTGCAACCGTGATGGGGACGGGACAGGGAGAGATCAGCCATTGTGTTTCCTTTCGTATTTGTGACGAAATGACGATGTTTCATTCCGATATGTGATGTATGGACCGGGCGAATACATTTTGATAGTGAATGATTGTGAACCTTATCATCACGAGGATTGATGAATGCCCAGGAACCTCGATCTCACTTCACTGCGTGCTTTTGTGGCCGTCGTGGACGCAGGCGGTGTCACGAAAGCCTCGGGCTTTCTGAACCTCACGCAATCGGCCGTGTCGATGCAGCTTAAGCGTCTGGAAGAGGCGCTGGATGTGGCGCTGTTCAACCGCGCCGAGCGCAAGTTGAACCTGACCGGCGCGGGGGAGCAGATGCTGAGTTACGCGCGCCGGATGCTGGAATTGAACGATGAGGTGCTGGGGCGACTGACGGCCAAGGAGTACGAGGGCACGATCTCACTCGGGGTGCCGCACGATGTGGTTTACCCGGCGATCCCCGAAGTGCTGCAACGGTTCAACAAAGCCTTTCCGCGGATGCGGGTGCAGCTTTTGTCGATGGGCACGATCAACCTGAAGGCTGCCTTCGCGCGGGGCGAGGTCGACGTGATCCTGACCACCGAGGAAGATCTGGACCGGGGGGGTGAGACACTGTTGGAACGGCCCATGGTCTGGGTCGGCGCGAAGGGTGGGCAAATGTGGCGGCAACGCCCGCTGCCACTGGCGCTGGAAGATGCGTGCATCTTCCGTGGTCCGGCGCTTTCGGCGCTGGATACGGCGGGCATCAGTTGGGAATTGGCGGTGGAGGCAGACTCGATCCGTACCGTTGAGGCGACTGTCAGTGCGGATCTTGCGGTTCACGCGATCATCGAGGGCACCGAATCCCCCTATGCCGAGAAGATTGAACACAACGGCGCGCTGCCAGTGTTGCCGCGCATCCAGATCAACATGTACCGCACGGATCTGGTTCGGACCGAACCCCTGGACGCATTGGTTGGCTACCTGCGGCAGTCCTATCGCGCGATGTAAGGGGCTTCTGACACCCGGCTCAGGAAAACTGGGTCACTGACAGCGTGTTGCCGCAGGGGTCCCGAAACCACGCGATCTTGCTTTTGTCGGGCGTTGACCAAACGCCTTCCGCAGATTGAGTGAGGCCTTCGAACTGCAAGAATTGCACGCCTTTGCCGGTCAGTATGCGCATAGCCTGCTCAATATCACTAACGCGCCAACCATATGCGGTGTGTGTTGGCGGGTTGTAGCCCGGCACAATTTGAACGCGCAGCATGTGCGGGCCGTCGAAAAAGACCAAGGCAAACGGCGATTGTTCTATCAGATCCAGCCCAAGCGTATCGCGGTAAAATACCTTTGCGGCGTCTGCGTCATTGATCGCAATGAACGATATCGGATGTCGCGCGGATTCCATGTCCGGAGAGGCCTTAAACGTGGGTGCTGTACGGCAATATCGCCAGATCCGGGCACCGAAGATACGGACGCTAGCATAGATCCCCAAGCAGCGCTGGAAATTCGATCGGCGGCAGGAATTGATCAGTCGAGTGTGACAACCACCTTGCCAGAGACTTTCCGCTGACGCAGGAGGTCCATCGCCTCACCTGCCTGATCCAACGGACGGATTGCGCCGATGTGCGGCTTCAACTGGCCTGCACGATACATGTCCATCAATTCGCCCAAGCTTTTTGCCAGCCGGTCGGGCGCCCATCGCAAATAGCCGCCCCAGTAGAAACCGATTGCGTCGATGTTTTTGACCAGCAGGTGGTTGGCCGGAATGTTTGGGATGTCCCCGCTGGCGAAGCCAATCACAAGGATGCGCCCGCCGGGGTTCGTGGCGCGCATCGCGGCTTTGAAGCCGTCGCCACCCACGGCGTCATAGACCACGTCGGCGCCGCCAAGCGCTTTGACCTCGGCCCGCAGATCAACTGCTTCGCTGTCGAGCACATGGGCCGCTCCCGCCGCTTTGGCGACGGCCAGCTTTTCAGACCCGCGCGCAACGGCGATCACCTCGGCCCCCATCGCGGCCCCCAGTTCCACGGCGGTCAGGCCCACGCCACCGGCGGCCCCCAGAACCAACAGGCGTTCCCCGGCTTTCAAATGCGCCCGGTCGGTCAGCGCGAGGTGCGAGGTCCCATAGGCGACGATGAAGCCCGCCGCCTGATCGAAAGGCATCTCATCGGGGATTTCCACGCATCGCGAAGCGGCGAAGACGCCGGCTTCGGCCAGTCCACCTGCGCCTTCAAACACGGCGACCCGCGCGCCGATTGCGGGGTGCGTCACGCCTTCGCCGTGGGCCTCAACAACACCCGCAATCTCCATTCCCAACGTGAAGGGTAGGGCGGGCGTGTCCTGATAAGTGCCTTTGGCCATCAGAAGATCCGCGAAGTTCAGACCACATGCTTTGATGCGGATCTTGACCTGTCCGGGGCCGGGCGAAGGCTCCGCCACATCTGCCACTTGGGGGGCAACTGCATGATCCGACACTACAAATGCGCGCATGGTTTTGGCCCTTTCACCGCCGTGTTTATGCTGGCCTAAACGGTCGAACGACCCTTGGCCAGACACGCCCATGCGGCAGCGATGCAAAAAAATACAACCATTCATTGATTAGATCGCGCACAGCACTACCCTTGGTTCATCACAATGCCGCCTTCAGACCGCGGCACTGGCGCAAGCTGGCGATGTTGTAACGGACGGCCGTGTTCTATCGAGGGAGAGGCCTTGTGAAGCATCCGATTGACGTTCACGTTGGCAAGCGTATCCGCCATCGCCGCTGGATGGTGGGCATGACCCAACAGCAATTGGCCGCGCAGGTTGGTATCAAGTTCCAACAGATTCAGAAGTATGAGACGGGCATGAACCGTGTTTCGGCTTCGCGGCTTTGGGATGTGGGCGTGGCCCTGTCGGTGCCAGTTGCCTATTTCTTCGAAGGCATGGAAGCCGAGGGCTCGGAAGGTCACACCGAGGCCGAAGCAAACGGGCTTCCCAATGATCTGTTGGCCGACAAGGAAGCGTTGGAGCTTGTGCGATCCTACTATGCGATCCCGGAAAACCAGCGCCGCCGCCTGTTCGAATTGGCGCGCGTTTTGTCCGATAGCGCCGCCGCCTGAGGGCCACGGCCTGACTTGACCTGATGCGCGGCCCGGTGCACCCCGGTGACAACGGAAACCGGGGCCGCGCGATGAGAGATATTTCACCTGACCACCAGGCCGAGCTGATGGCCTGCGCCCATGCGATGGCAGATGCTGCGCGAGCAGCGATCCTGCCGCATTTTCGGGGCGGATCCTTGGGCACGACCTCCAAAGAAGCCGACAGCTATGATCCCGTCACGGTGGCAGACCGCGCGGCGGAGGCGGCTATGCGGGCAGTCTTGGCCAAATTGCGCCCCGATGATGCGGTTTTGGGCGAGGAAGAGGGCGCGCAGGACGGCACCACGGGCCTGACCTGGGTGCTCGACCCCATCGACGGCACGCGCGGGTTTGTCTCAGGCACGCCGACTTGGGGTGTGTTGATTTCGTTGAATAATTTGGATGGTCCGATCTACGGGATCATCGACCAGCCCTATATCGGAGAGCGATTTGAGGGTGGCTTCGGGCGCGCATTGATGTCCGGGCCGCAGGGTTCGCGGTCGTTGGGGGTTTCTCCGGCGGCTTCGCTCGCCGAGGCCACGTTGTTCACCACCTTCCCGGAGGTCGGCACAGCGGAGGATCGCGCGGGGTTCGAGGCCGTGCGCGACCAAGTGCAGCTGACTCGTTATGGCTGTGATTGCTACGCCTATGCGCTGCTGGCGGCGGGGCAGATTGATCTGGTGATCGAGGCAGGGCTGAACGCCTACGACATTGCGGCACCTATTGCGGTCATTCAGGCGGCGGGCGGCATTGTGACAGATTGGGATGGTGGCCCGGTCCACGAAGGGGGACGCGCGATTGCGGCGTCGTCGCCCGCGCTCCATGCCGAGGCGATGGCATTGGTGCAGGAGGCGATCCATGGCTGAGGTTCTGCTGAAAGACGTCGGTCTTGCCCTGACGATGAATGATGCGGGCGAGGAGCTTTCTGGTGCCGATATCCTCCTGAAAAACGGTCAGATTTCGGCGGTCGGCACGGGGCTATCAGCGGCCGAGGTGCTCGATTGCAGCGGGTGTCTGGTGACGCCGGGCCTCGTGAACACGCACCATCATTTTTATCAAACGCTGACCCGCGCCGTGCCGGGCGCGCAGGATGCGGCGTTGTTTGGGTGGCTGCAAACGCTCTACCCGATCTGGGCGCGGTTCACCCCGGATCATATACGGACATCCGCTGCGGTTGGGCTGGCGGAACTGGCGCTGTCGGGCTGCACGACATCCTCCGATCACCTCTACCTCTACCCCAATGGCGCACGGCTGGATGATACGATAGAGGCCGCCGCGGAGATCGGTTTGCGGTTCCACCCGACACGCGGGGCCATGTCCATCGGTGAAAGTGATGGGGGCTTGCCGCCGGATAGTCTGGTGGAGGAGGAGGCCGCGATCCTCGAGGATTGCATCCGCGTGATCGACGCCTTCCACGACCCTTCGCCCGGTTCCATGTGCCGTGTGGGCGTAGCACCCTGTTCGCCGTTCTCGGTCAGCCGTGAATTGATGCGCGACGCGGCGGTGCTGGCCCGCGACAAGGGCGTGATGCTGCACACCCATCTTGCTGAAAACGATGAAGATATTGCCTATTCGTTGGAGAAATTCGGCTGTCGCCCCGGCCAATATGCCGAGGACCTCGGCTGGACCGGGGATGACGTGTGGCACGCCCATTGCGTAAAACTGGATGGGTCCGAGATTAACCTCTTTGCACAAAGTGGAACGGGCGTGGCCCATTGCCCATGTTCCAATTGCCGCCTCGCCTCGGGGATAGCTCCAGTACGAGCGATGCGGGATGCGGGCGTGAAAGTGGGGCTTGGTGTGGATGGCTCGGCATCAAATGATGCGGGATCTCTGGTGGACGAAGCGCGACAGACGATGCTGCTGCAACGGGTCGCCCACGGCCCCTCGGCCATGTCGGCGCGAGAGGCTTTGCGCATCGCCACGCGCGGTGGCGCGGAGGTGTTGGGACGCGGGGCCGAGATTGGGCAGATCACGGTGGGCTTCCGGGCTGATCTGGCGATCTGGGACATGTCGGGTGTGGAAGCGGCAGGCAGCTGGGACATGGCCGCTTTGCTGCTGGCAGGTCCACGAAAGGTGAGGGATCTCTTTGTCGAAGGGCGCCGCGTGGTGGCTGAGGGGCGTATCGCGTCGACCGACCTGACGCCCCATTTGCAGCGCCAACGCCAGCTTGCGCAAGAGCTTGCCGACCATTCATGATTATGTATTTCGAACAATTTTTAGGAAACTCGCGCAACTATCCGCCAAATTGGTCGGGTTTCACAATCCCGCCCAAGTTTATCCCAAGTTTTATCCACATGCTCTTCAAAGGCTTGCGTCATCAGGCTTGCCCGGGCAATTCCGCTCAGGCATTTTGCAAAGCATCGAGCAAAAACAAGGGATCGGGACACATGAAGATCCGTGCCATCGCCGCCATTGCGGCCCTTACACTGGCCGCTGCGGCCTGCGCGCCCACCGTCACCAGCCGTGATGCATCCGGCGGAACTGAACGCCTCAGCTTTGCGCAAAGCGCGAACATCGCTGCCGTCGGTGCACGGCTTTCTGCGCTGCGGGCGCAGAACGGTTTGACCCGACCGTTGGGTCATTCGGCGGCGCTTCAGGCAGCAGCCCAAGCCCATGCGGATGACATGGCGCGCACCGGCAATTTTGGGCACAATGGGTCAGGTGGTTCGACGTTGACCACTCGCACCCGTGCGGCCAACTATTCTGCCTGTTTCGCGGCTGAAAATATTGCTTACGGTCAAGGTAGTGTGCAGCAGGTCTTCACGGATTGGATGGCATCGCGCGGGCACCGCCGGAACATCCTTGCCGCACAGGCCACACAGTATGGCTTCGCCAGTGCCGGTCGTTATTACGTTCTGGTTCTCGGGCGCAGCTGCTGAGCAATGGATCGGGATTGGCTGATGCCGATCCCGAACAAAATCAGCCCAAGCGCCCAGAAGAGTTGGGGCGGCAAGGCCTCGCCCATGATGGTCACCCCGAAAAGGACGGCCCAAAGAGGCACCATGTAGCTGGTCAGCGACATGAACAGCGAACCTGCCGTTGTGATCACCCGCACCCGGATGATTGCGGCCAGCCCCGTTGGAAACAAGGCCACGTAGAACAGGGCCCATAGCGCAGTGGGGCGGGTCAGTTCCGGGGCGCCCTCAAGCAGATAGGCCAGAGGAACAAGAACAACCGCACCAATCGCCATGCTTCCAGCAGCAAAGGCCACGGGCGGTATCTTGGGTGCGCGACGTGTCACTACTGACCCCACAGCATAGCAAGCCGCTGCACCGACGCACGCCAGGCGACCGGCCAATGTGCCCTCCCCAAAGGCGCCGGGCCCCATCAAAACCAGAAGCCCCGCAAAGCCCAAACCCACCCCGATGATCCGGCGTGGTCCGATGCCTTCATCCGGGGAGAACAGGGCGACGAGTGGCAGGACCAGCAAAGGCACCGATCCCATTGCAACGCCCGCAAAGGCTGAAGGCACTTGCGTCAAGCCCCAACTAAGGAGAGCAAAGGGCAAGGCCGTTGAAAATACGCCGATAAAGCCGACGAAGGCCCAGACCCTGGCCCCTTTGATCTGGGTGATGCCCTGACCCATCGCCGCTCCTATGGGGATCAGAATCAACGCCGCCAATCCAACGCGCCCGGCGGTAACCCACCAGGGCGTCAGCCCGGTCAGCGCCGTGGATACGCCCATGAATGCGGTGCCCCAGATCACGCCCAGGCTAAGGATGAGCATCCAATTCAGCGCTCCGGGGGCGGTTGGGGAAGGCGCGCTCACCCGCCTGCGACCACGGCCACAAGCAGGCCCATCAATACGATCAGGACCGCCCATTTCCACCAGCTATCGCCTTCATTGCGCGTTGGTTTCTCTCGCGGTTCAATGGGTCGTGCCGCGCGGTCTGGGCCGATGCGCCAACGCACTTGCATTGGCGTGAAGCCTGCTATCTCGAATAATTCCGCGGACGGCGCGCCCGTCCAAACGTCAGCGGTCAGGCTATCCCAATCCTTTTGTTCAGACACTTCGCGGGCAATGTCCACAAGGTTGCGCCCCACACCCTTCCCGCGCCAATCGGGATGCACCCAGATATCAAAGATCGACCCATCAGAGCCCTCGGACACATCCGGGCGGGCATGCCAGCTGAGCAGGACGAACCCAACGACCTGTCCCCCAGCATCGGCCACGTAAAGGTTGCCACTTTCGCCGACCGGCATGGCTTTGGGATCGCGAAACGCCATCTCATGGGCGCGCTTTAAGCCGTAGTCCCAGCCGTTTTCGGCAAAGGCGTAGGGCTGCCGGTCGCGATGTTCGTCCCATGTCTGGCGGCTGGCCGCCTCGATGGTTGGGCGGTCTTCAGTCGTGGCGGGACGGATCGTAACTTTCATCGCCCAGATGTGGCCCGCCTGCGCGGGGCGGTCAACCGATGGCGCAGTAGATCTCGGTGCGCAGTTTGTCGGCCTCAACCATCCCGGGATCATCGATGTAGACTTCCCAGACCGGCATTGTGCCTTTGATGCCTTCGGCCTCCATAAGGCTCCACATCGCCCGATGGGTCTCATTCATCCGGTCGTAAGGGCCAACGTGCACGGTTGTCATCGTGGCCCCACCGGCCAACGTGTCGGCTTTGATATTGCCGCTGACTTTCGCCGCATCCTCGGGCGAGACGGCCACACCGCCCCGAAAGCGCAGGATTTTCGGGTCCATCCCCAGATAGACCGTCATCGGCATGGAGCGCGGTGTGATTCCACTTTTCTGAACAAAACCAAAGACTTCGCCAAAGGCTGATCCCATGGCATCGGCAATCTCCGGCCCGTAGCCGCATTCGCGATCAACGTAGATGTAGTGCTGTTCGGGCAGGTCTTTTTGCGTGAATTCCATAGTGTGCGTACCTCCTATGGTTGAGGCTACGCCGTTTCGCGCGCAATTCCCATTCTTGGGCGGAACCAAGCGACGGTCGGCTGGGTTGGCATTTCAGACCCTCAACAACCGGAGACTGACAATGGATACATGGTTTTTCCTCGCAGGCTTGTTCCTGATGACCATGCTGGCATTCCTGATTTGGGCCACGATCAGCAAAAAGCGAACGGAAGAGTTATTGGACGATCCTAACGCGCCGAAATCGTCGCTGGCCAAGGACGGCCCCGGCCCGAACCCGGTCACGGCCCCACGCCGCTGACACGAAAAAGGCGCGCCCCCTCCTCCCAAAAGGGGCGCGCCTTCGAACTGCGGTCGTTCAGGCCTCAGTTCTTAGCTTTGTCGACCATTTTGCCGTCGGAGATCCAAGGCATCATGGCGCGCAGCTTTTCACCGACTTCCTCGATCTGGTGCGCATCGTTCATGCGGCGCGTGCCCTTGAAGAACGGCTGGCCAACCTGATTTTCGGCCATGAAGTCACGCACGAATTTGCCGGTCTGAATGTCGGTCAGGATCGCCTTCATCTCACGCTTGGTCTGCTCATAGGGCAAAACCCGCGGGCCGGAGACGTATTCACCGTATTCCGCCGTATTAGAGATGGAGTAGTTCATGTTCGCGATGCCGCCCTCATAGATCAGGTCCACGATCAGCTTCACCTCGTGCAGGCACTCGAAGTAGGCCATCTCAGGTGCATAACCGGCTTCCACCAGCGTCTCAAAGCCCATGCGGATCAGCTCGACAAGGCCACCGCAGAGGACTGCCTGCTCACCGAACAGGTCTGTCTCACATTCCTCGCGGAAGTTCGTCTCGATGATGCCTGAGCGTCCACCACCGATGGCGGAGCAATAGGACAGGCCGATTTCCAGCGCTTTGCCGGAAGCGTCGTTGTCCACAGCCACCAGGCAGGGCACGCCGCCGCCTTTGGTGTATTCGCCGCGCACCGTGTGGCCGGGGCCCTTGGGCGCCATCATGATGACGTCAACGCCCGCTTTCGGCTCAATCAGGCCGAAGTGGATGTTCAACCCGTGGGCGAAGGCAATCGCAGCACCTTCACGGATGTTGTCATGCACGTACTTTTTGTAGGTGTCGGCCTGCAGTTCATCGGGCATGGTGAACATGATCAGGTCGGCCCAGGCGGCGGCCTCGGCGATGCCCATGACCTTCAGTCCTTCGCCTTCGGCCTTCGCAGCAGAGGCAGAGCCGTCGCGCAGCGCGACAACAACGTTCTTCGCGCCCGAGTCGCGCAGGTTCAGCGCATGGGCGTGGCCCTGGCTGCCGTAGCCCAGAATGGCCACGTTCATGTCTTTGATCAGGTTCACGTCGCAATCGCGATCATAGTAAACGCGCATGTCTTTCTCCCATCGGAATGTGTTCTGGCATGGGGTTTGCCGCAGTTGGTGCAGGAAATCGCTATTTGAATTAGAGAGATTCATGCGCTAGGTGAGAAAATCATGCGCAATACTTCGATCTGGTAAATTTACATGCTTGACGACAGCGATAAGCGACTGCTGCGCCACCTGCAGGCGGACCCGGCGCAACCCGTCGGCACACTGGCCGAGGCGGCACATTTGCCGCTCGCCACTGCTTACAAACGCCTCGATCGCCTTAAGGCCGACGGCGTGCTGCTGGGCCAACATACGGTGATCGACTGGCAGGCCCTTGGCTATGCGGTGGAGGTCAGCTTGCGCATCACGCTCGACAAAACCAACTCGCGCGCCTTCGACGACTTCATCGAGGCCGCGCGCGACGTGGCCGAGGTGATCGAGATTCAGACATTCCTGGGCCGCGTTGATGCGCGCCTGAAGATCATCGCGCGCGACCTCTCTGAATACCAAAAGATCTACCGAAACCGCATTCTGACGCTGCCCCACATCGCGGATATCGAGGCGCTGATGCAGGTCGCCACGATCAAGAACTCTCAGGCCCTGCCCCTATGACCCCCGACGCCACCGACCTTTCCATCCTGCGACACCTCGCCCGTGATGCCACTTTGAAAGCATCCGAGATTGGGCGTCGCGTCGGCCTGAGCCAACCCGCCACATGGCGGCGCATTCAGCGCATGACGGAGGCCGGGATCATTACCGGTCGCCGTCTTGATCTGGATGCCGAAAAGCTCGGATTTGGCGTCACTGTGTTCCTTGGTGTGAAACTCTCCACGAAGTCCCGTGTAAGCCTTGAGGATTTTGAACGCGCCATTACCGCTATCCCTGAGGTGCAAACGGTCGAACATGTCTTGGGCCTCTACGACTACCGCCTGCGCGTTGTGGCCCGCGATCTGGCAGACTTTGAGCGCGTGCTGCGCCGCCGGATCATGACCCTGCCAAGTGTCGGAAACGTAGAGGCCAACGTGCTTTTGTCCGAAGAGCAGCGCCCCGGCCCGTTGTAAGGCTTGTCGGACCCCGCACTGCGGCCTATCCCGTAGCCAAACACGGAAAGGACACCCCATGAACGCGCTTCTCGATACTGTCGATCCCGATGGCCTGCTGGAATATTCGGTCGTTTTCACCGACCGGTCGCTGAATTCCATGTCGGGCGCGTTTCAGGGTGTGATGAACGACATCTCAGCGATGTTGAAACAGGTCTACAACGCAGACGCTGTGGCCCTTGTGTCTGGTGGCGGGACCTTCGGGATGGAGGCTGTGGCTCGTCAATTCGCGCAGGGCACCGATGTTGTGGTGGTGCGCAACGGGTGGTTCAGCTTCCGCTGGTCGCAAATTCTGGATGCCGGCGGCTTTGCGGGCGACGTGATCGTGATGAAGGCGCGCCAGACCGGCAATGCCGCGACATCCCCCTTTGCACCTGCGCCAATCGAAGAAGTCACGGCGAAAATTCGAGAGGCCAAACCGGGCATCGTCTTCGCCCCCCATGTGGAAACCTCAGCCGGTGTCATCTTGCCCGACGCCTATATCAAAGCTTTGGCAGACGCGGCCCATGACGTCGGCGCGCTGATGGTGCTCGACTGCATCGCTTCGGGCTGCGCTTGGGTCGATATGAAAGCCACCGGCGTCGACGTGCTGATCTCCGCCCCGCAAAAGGGCTGGTCGGCGCAGCCCTGTGCGGGCCTTGTAATGATGTCCGACCGGGCCATGACGCGGATGGAGGAGACAGAGTCCAACAGCTTCGCGGGCAACCTCAAGGGCTGGCACAATATCATGAAAGCCTACGAGAACGGTGGTCATGCTTACCACGCCACGATGCCCACGGACGCGCTGCGGGTGTTCCGCGACACGATGATCGAGACCCGGGACTACGGCTTCGACAAGTTGCAAGCCGCGCAATGGGCCTTGGGTGACGGCGTACGCGCGATGCTGGCTGCGAAAGGCATTCAGTCGGTCGCGGCCGAGGGCTTCGGTGCGCCGGGGGTTGTGGTCAGCTACACCGATAATCCCGCGATCAAGTCCGGTGCTGCGTTCATGGAACATGGGATGCAAATCGCCGCCGGTGTACCGCTTCAGGTGGATGAGCCTGAGGGGTTCATGACCTTCCGACTCGGGCTCTTCGGCCTCGATAAGCTTTACGATGTGGACGCCGCACTCGCCCGCCTGAAAACGGTCCTGGACCGCGTTTTCCCGTAGCAATCCGTTAGGGTTAACGCGCGCCTCCCCTTCATCTTGGCAGATACAACTCCGGGGGATGAGAGCCTTTTCCCCCGGGACGAGGCACGACGGGGGCTGGCCCCCTTTTTATCCCTTCGCCCCAAGCCCCGCCCGCATCAAGGTTTTTCGCACTGGGGCAACGGTATGCAGTACGCTTAGCGCCCGCATTCGAAGGTCCCGCAGCGGCTGGATGCCGGTCATCGAGGCGCGGTTGAGCGCATCGACACCGGTCACGCGGGCCGTGACCTCCGGCAATCGCGTGCGGTTGTAGCGGTCGAGTCCGGCCTTGGCGCCGGGGTCATCGCGGTTTGCCTCGGCCATGACCAAAAGCGCCTCGATATCGCCAAGGCTCATGTTCAGACCCTGGGCACCAATTGGGGGCACGACATGAGCCGCTTCTGCCACAAGAGCGGTGCGTTCAGTCGCCATCCGTTCCGCCCGCTGGCTGATGATTGGCCAAATTGTACGGCGCGAAGCGAGCTTCAGTGGGCCATAAAGATGGGCTGAGCGGGCCGTCATTTCAGCCTCGAACGCGTCTTCGGGCAAATCGGCAAGCCGTTGCGCCTCCGCCCCGCGTTCCATCCAAACGATGGCAGAAGAGGGGTAGCCGTCATGATCTGGCAAAGGCACAAGCGTGAACGGCCCGCCGGTGCGATGGATTTCGGTTGAGATGTTGTGGTGCGGCGCGTCATGGGTAACGGCGAAGGCCAGCGCCTTCTGGCCGTAACGTGTGGTTTGGACCGGGATACCCACGGCCTCGCGCACGGGCGAATTGCGGCCATCCGCAGCGACGATCAGCTTCGCGCGGATTTGGCTTCCGTCCGTCAAGCGCACGCGCGCCTCCCGCTCACGGGTCAGAACATGGGCGGTTCCCGTTCCAGGACGGAAATCTGCGTTTGGCAGCCCCGCGATGTGATCCACCATCTCGCGCCGCAAAAGCCAATTGGGCAGGTTCCACCCAAACGGCCCATCAGAGATGTCGGAGGCATCGAAATCATGGGTGGCGCGGGCGACGGGATCCGGGCCCCCGGCGTCAACGATACGCATGACCTGCAGGGCTGTTGCGTGGTCAGTGAACCGGGACCAGATGCCGATCCGGTCGAGGAACGCCTTTGAGGGTTGCAGGAACGCCGTGGTCCGCAGATCGGCGCCCTTTGTCTCACGATCCGTGATCGGCGGGGCGGGGTCGGCGCAGATGACTGAAAAGCCTGCCTGGGCAAAGGCGATGGTGGCCGCAAGCCCCGCGACGCCGCCGCCGGAGACGAAGATATCTATGTCGTGCAGCTTGTTCATAGGCAGAAGGTAGGGGCTTGGGCCGTCCGGGAAAGGCGGCACTCTGTCTCAAGCTGTTCGCAATGGGTCCGCGTCACACAAGGGCCGACAGGAAGCGGGCGAGGTCGTCGGTGTGGTGGTGAATATGGTCGTCAGGCGCGGTGGTAGGGGCCACGTGAATGGTGGTCAGGCCCATGGCGTGGGGGACAGCGAGGTTGCGCGCCTCATCCTCAAACATCGCGGCGCGCGTCGGGGTGAGGCCATCCGCGGTGAAGATCGTCTCGAATGCCGGGGCGGAAGGTTTCGGGTGATAGCCCGCATGTTCCACGCCGTAGATCGCATCGAAGAGGTCCGAAAGGCCCCGCGCACGGGTCACTTCGCGGGCGTAAGGGGCTGTTCCGTTGGTGTAGATGATCTTGCGACCGGGCAGGGCGGCAATGGCGGCGGCGAGGGCCGGGTCCGGTGAAAGGACCGAGAAGTCGATGTCATGGACTGCCACGAGGTAAGGTTCCGGGTCGATGTCATGGTTTTGCATCAGCCCGGCCAGCGTTGTGCCGTGTTCTGTGTAGTAGCTGTGGCGCAAGTGGTCGGCTTCGGCTCGGCTCACGCGCAGGGTTTGCATGACGTAGTCTGTCATCTTCGCATTGACCTGCGGGAACAGGGCCATCGACGGCGGATAAAGTGTGTTGTCCAGGTCAAAGACCCAGGTCTCGATATCGGTCAGCTGTGCCATTAGGGCGGCGTACTGCGGTGGGACCCTGGGGGCAAGCCACTGGACTTTGCGCGGGCCGCTCGCGTAGCGTCCGGCCAAGGACTTAAGGGAGCGGTGACGTGGGTGAAGTCAGCCAAAAGGACGCCTATGCGATGATCCTCGAAGCCATCGACGGCGGGGTTTATCGCCCCGGCGCGCGGTTGGTGGAGAGTGAATTGGCGGAGCGTCTGGGGGTCAGCCGCACGCCGATCCGAGAGGCTTTGCAACGGCTTGAGACGCAATCGCTTCTGACACGGGATGGGCGCTCGTTGATTGTGGCGTCGCTCGATCACGGGCAGATGGCCGAGCTATACGCGGTGCGACAGGAGTTGGAGGGGTTGGCCGCGCGGCTGGCCGCCAAACATGCCGCGAGCGAAGAGGTTGCCGTGTTGCAGGACATGGTTGAGCAGGACCGCGCGCTACTGGGCGACCCGCAGGCGCTGGCGCGTGCGAACAAACGGTTTCATCACCAGATTCATCTGGCGTCCCACAACCGCTATCTCGTGCAGCAATTGGATCTCGTTTACCGCTCCATGGCGCTGATGGCGCGCACATCTCTGGCGGCGGCCGGGCGGGGTGAGGATGCACTGGCCGAGCATCAGGCGATTGTTGATGCGATTGCGGCACAGGACGGGGATCGCGCGGCGGACGCGCTCAAGGCGCATCTGTCGACGGCATTCAAGGTGCGTCTCAAGGAAGAGGCACAGCGCGGCTGAGGTTTATTCGGCGGCGTGCAACTGGCGGTTGGCGGTGGCTTGGGTGTCCTCCTCCGATTGGGTGCCACCGAACGCGCCGTGTGTGGTTTTGGCCCAGAAGAACGGCTTTGCCATGACTTCGACCAACCCGATCCAGGCGGCAACGGTGGCGAAAAGGTAGTAAGGTTCCGCGAGGGGTGAGATCGGGCGCAAGTGGCGCAGGTGGTCCGCGCGACACCCGTAGAGCGACACACCGATGGAGAGGATCAGGCCCGACAGCATTGATCCGCCAAGAACCACGTAGCCGGTGCCCGGAAGGACAGCATCCAACGGGTGCCACAGCCCGAACATCTTGACCGTAAGGCTCCAGAGAAGCGGCGCGAGAAGGAAGCCCAGGACAGCGCCAAGGAACTGCACTTGCAGCCACACAAAGCGCCATGGCCCCAGCTCGCGCCAAAGGGTCGTGGGTCTGCGCATCGCGGCCCCCCAGGTCATCATGTAGCCCTTGAGCCACCGTGAACGCTGGAGGATCCAGGGGCGAATGGCGGCGTTGGCTTCTTCAAAGGTTGTCGTGTCCACGATCTCAGTCTTGTAGCCCGCGCGGGCAAGCCGCAGGCCTAACTCTGCATCCTCGGTCACGTTGTGGGCGTCCCATGCGCCGACCTCTTCTAACACATCGCGGCGCAGGAAGACCGTTGTACCGCCCAGGGGAACGACCAGCCCAAGGCGCTGGACGCCAGGCAGAAGCACGCGGAACCAAGCGGCATATTCGACGGTGAACATGCGGCTTAGCCAATTGTGGCGCGCGTTGTAGTAATCGAGCCGTCCTTGCAGGCAAGCGACGTCGCGCGGCACTTCGGCGAAGCGTTGGACGAAACGGTGGATCTGATCCGGCTCAGGGCGGTCCTCGGCGTCATAGATGCCCACGATGTCGCCGCGCGCGTAGTTGAGCGCGTAGTTCAGGGCGCGGGGTTTGGTCTGTGGTTGGCCACGCGGCACAACCACGGCGCGCATCCAGGCGGGCAGGGTGCCCATGCGTAGAGCTGCGAGCGTCAGGGGATCATCCTCCTCAATGGCGAGAAGGACGTCGAGGCGCTCGTGCGGGTAATCGATACGGCGAAGGCGGTCGACCAAGGCGCCGGCGACCTCAGGCTCCCGAAATAGCGGCACGATCATCGTGACGGTCGGGAGGTGCAGAAATTGGCTGTCGTGGGCGGCATCTGGCGGTCGAGTCGAGGCGCGGATCGAAGCAATGAAAGCTGCAAGTTTCAAAGCGGAGTTCGCGGCGAAAACTGCAATAGCGAGCGCGAAGATGGCGACTGAAACCATCTGCGGGGCGAGAAGAAACGCAAACAGCATGATAAGACCAATGGCCAAGACGACCCGGCCCATCGCGGCTCCGCGCCAGGAGCGGCAGGAATGACGCTCTGGCGCGCGCCCCTCGGCCTCTCGCGCCAGTCGGGGGCCATAGACGCGGCGCTGCGCCTCGATCACTTGGGCGCGGGCGGCGAGGGCCAAAAGAACTTGGCTGCCCGGTGGCAAACTATCGCGCAGTTGCACCATCAGGTCGGGGCGGCTGGTGGCGACCACAAGGGCAGAGCCACTGCGCTGCCAGATAACCGCCTGGCACGCGATTGCGGCATGTGCAGGCAGAAACGACGCGAGCTGCGGGTCGGGGGGCGTGGCGTCAAAATCGGCAAGGCCCACTCCATACATATGGGTCAGCGCCGAAAGAAGCTCAGCCTCGCTGAGTGCGCCTTGGGTTAGCAAAACCTGACCAAGCGTGAGCGGTGTGCCCTTTTGCGCCCGCTCAGCGCGCGCGATCTGGGCGGGTGTCACAAGCCCACGGACCTGTAGCAGCGCCGAAAGGTGGGCGGCTTCATTCCGGGGGCGATCCTTAGCGGGCTGCGCCAGCGATCGCGCACGTTTGGAAGCGCGCGCCAAAAGAGGCACGGCATCAGACCGCGCAAGCGGCAGTTTCTCGAGGGGAGGGTCCCCGTCCAAATTCGACCCCGTCATCCTGAAGTGTCAGGATCGGTTGTCGATGCAATCAGTTAACAGACGGTTAACAACCAGTTAACGCCACGAGTGGCATAGAATGCGGTTGACTGAGCGAGACCGCTCAGGCCGGGGTTTTTGCGCCATCGCGTACGGCCGCCGCGAAGCGTTCAAACAGATAGAAACTGTCTTGCGGCCCGGGGCTGGCTTCGGGGTGATGTTGCACGCTGAAGATGGGCTTGCCGTCCACCGCGATCCCACAATTTGATCCGTCGAAAAGGCTCACGTGGGTCTCAGACACACCATCGGGCAGCGTCTGGCTGTCGACCGTGAAACCGTGGTTCATCGACGTGATCTCTACCTTGCCAGTTGTGACATCCTTAACCGGATGGTTCGCGCCGTGGTGGCCGTGGTTCATCTTGACGGTGCGCGCGCCAAGCGCCAGTGCGAGCATCTGGTGGCCCAGGCAGATACCGAAGACGGGGATATCCGCGTCGAGCACGCCTTTGATCATCGGCACGGCATATTCGCCGGTCGCGGCCGGGTCGCCCGGTCCGTTGGACAGGAACACTCCGTCGGGTGATTGGGCCAGAACCTCCTCCGCCGTGGATGTCGCGGGCATCACTGTGACGTCCAGGCCAGCGGACGCCAAGCAGCGCAGAATGTTGCGTTTCGCGCCATAGTCGAGGGCGACAACCTTGGGGGCAGGGCCTTCGCGCTTGGTGTAGCCCTCGGGCCAGGCCCACCGCATTTCATCCCAGCGGTAGCTTTGGGCGCAGGTGACTTCCTTGGCGAGGTCTAGGCCTTCGAGGCCGGTGAACCCGCGCGCGGCTTTGACCATGGCCTCAATATCGAAGTTGCCGTCCGGGTCATGGGCCAGCGCCACATGCGGCGCGCCCTGCTGCCGGATCGCGCGGGTCAGCCGCCGGGTGTCTACGCCGCCGATGCCAACCCGGCCCGTGGCAGACAGCCAGTCGATCAGGTGCTTTTGCGCGCGCCAGTTCGACGGATCGGTCACATCCCATTTCACTACCATCCCCTCGGCGACGGGATCGGCGGTCTCGTCATCTTCGGTGTTGGTGCCGGTGTTGCCGATGTGGGGGAAGGTGAAGGTCACGATCTGGCCCGCATAGGAGGGATCAGTCATGATCTCCTGATAGCCGGTCATGGCGGTGTTGAAGCACAACTCGGCCACGCGCATCCCCGTGGCGCCGAACCCGCGCCCGTAGAAAATGGTTCCATCGGCAAGGACAAGGCAGGCGGTTGGATGATCTTGGGACATGGGGCACGCTCCGGTATGGCTGGCAGGCAGACGGGCAAACTTTCGGTGGTCTAGGGGCGTGACGCGGGCGGGTCAAGCCGGTGGGTTGTGTTGGACCCGTGCGAACCCTATCTAGGCGCCTTCTGGACACGAATATGTGGAGCGCGACCATGGGACTGCGCACGAAAGTTACTGAAGGCATCAAAACGGCCATGCGCGAAAAGGATCAGCTGCGGCTGTCCACGCTGCGTCTGATCAATGCGGCTGTGAAGGATCAGGATATCGCCGCGCGGGCCAAGGGAAACGCGGACGGTGTGGACGACGGCGAAGTGTTGGCGATCCTGGCCAAGATGGTCAAGCAGCGCCAGGAAAGCGCGCGCGCCTATGAAGAGGGCGGGCGGCTGGAGCTGGCCGAGAAAGAGCAGGCTGAAATCACGGTCATCGAGGAATATCTGCCGCGCCAATTGTCCGAGGACGAAGCCGCCGCTGCGGTAGACGCGGCGATTGCCGAGGCCGGGGCGGACAGCATCCGCGACATGGGCCGGGTGATGGGTGCGCTGAAGGGCAAATACGCGGGCCAGATGGATTTTGGTGCGGTCGGCCCGATGGTGAAGGCTCGGCTGAGCTGAGGCCCTCACAATTTAGATTTGAAAGGGGCGGTCACTGACGTGACCGCCCCTTTGCTATGTCGCCTGCAGCGATTGCGCCCGCTTCGCGGTCGCCGGGGGGCAAATTTTCTTGCGAAAATTTGCGGGCGCGTGCGGCAAGAGACAGGGAGAGATCAGCCGTTGGTGCCTTGCGTCACCTCGGGTTGGCAGAGCTGAAACGGGCCACAAAACGTGCCGGGTTCGGGGAAGCTGACCGATGGCATGGATACACTTTGGGCGGTGGCCTGTGCTGCGAAGCCAAGGAGAAGGAGGGCGGCGAGAAGGGTGGGGCGCATCGGGAAACTCCTGATCTGAATTGCGTGTGACCAGGAAGATGGGGGCGGACGCCTAGGCAGGCGCGCCGGGTTTGAAAATCAGTGCAGATTCGCGCGGATCGGCGTGATGTTTTCAGAATCGGTGAGGTCGGCCTCCACGTCATCGCAGGCGCTGCGGCGGTATTCGGTAGGGCTTTGCTCGGTCTCTGCCCGAAAAGCGCGATTGAACGGCCCGAGAGAGGCGAAGCCGACGTCATACGCAATCTCAAGTACCGTTTTCCCGCAAAGCGCAGGATCGGCCAGTTGCGCCTTGGCCGCATCGATACGCGCGCGATTGATGAAGCTGGAGAAGTTGCGATGCCCCAACCCGGTGTTGATGGCCCGGCGCAAGCGATGCTCGGGCACCGAAAGCCGCGCGGCAAGCGCGCCGATGGTCAGCCCCTCCTCACGCCAGATGGCCTCGCCCGCACTATCATCCATGGCGGCCTCGATGCGAGAGATCAGGGCGCGATCGGGGTCGGGTGTGCCGGGCTTTGGCGTTGCGGGTGCAGGCGGTGTTTGAGCTCCGGGCCAAAGGGTCACATCCGGTCGCAGGATCCACAGGGCAAAAGCGAAGGTCACCGCGAATATGCTGGTGGACTTGATTAGCGCCGGTGCGATTGTGCCCGGTTCGAACAATCCAAAGGTTTGCAATCCCGTCACCAACAGACCGATGCCCGCAATCGCGGCGGCAAAGCCGGGGCGCGCGCGGCAGCGGCATTCCACCAGATCATCGCGCGACGACCACAGGGCAAGGCAGAAGAGTGCACCGTAAAGCGCCATGCCCGCCGCTGCGCAGGGAATGGCCAGGCCGGCATCGGGTGCGACTTGGTGCAAGTAGAACAGGGCCGAGACAATGGATGACCCCACGAGCCATGGCCAGCGGCGCAGGGGCGGGTCGAGGAAGATTGTCACGATTAGCCATGTCACCGCGTTGGGCGAAAGGCTCGCCACAAGCGTCAGGTTCGCGGCAACGGCGGCGGGAAGGGCCAGCGGCATGGCGGCGGTGGTCAGCAGGAAGGCGGTTTCCGTGATGGCCACAGCGGCGAATGAAATCCGCCCTTCCCAACCAATGCGCGATTGCTGCCAGAGCAATCCGGCGAGAAGCAGCATTAGACCTATGGAGGCGCCGCGCAGGGTGAGATCGAGAAGTTCCATGGGGCAAGCCCCCTCTGTCCGATGTGGTCAGAGGAAAGATAAGACAGAGCGGCCGGTTTGGCGCACCGATTTCTCATCAATGGGCCGATTTTCAGTAATCGGCGGGATGGAAATGCAGGTCAGAGAGGCGGCGCCGCCGAAGCGGACCGGTTTGCGTGGGGCTTTGTGGCCCCGGGACGAATGCGCGAGATGTCCGATCCGACCGACCGCAGGCGCGGCCTGACATGAGGTGGGATGCAAACGCTCGAAGGATCCGGTTGGTCGACCGGGGAGCTTTGTCCTGTGGTTGGGTTAAGGAAGCGTGAACTCGGCGGATAAAATGCGAAATGTCAGACCGGGCCTAGGTTGGCCTCGATCAGGCCCTTCAACTCCACCCGTTCCAACGGGGTCAGGAACCGACCCAATTCCACTTCACGTGCACCGCCGTTCAAGGTCAGGTAGTTCGGCACCGGCCCCCCCTTGGTGTGCAGCGTCGCGCGGACCCAATAGGGGTTTGCCTCCCAATCCTTCACGTCGCGCTTTGGCTCATGCCGCTCGATGCGGATCAGGTCATCCCAGACCGTGACTTCCTCGTAGAGGTCCATATCCCGCCAACTGCGTTTCAGAGCGGCCCAGATGCCCCAGATCGCGGCGATCAGGAAGGGCAGGAGGGCCCAGAAGACCGACGTGCCGAGGATGCTCAGCAGCGGCATCGAAATCAGCGCCGCAGTGACGCCGATGAACCAGACGAAGCCTTCGGGAGTGAGGCTTTTGTACGGAGTCAGTATCAGACGCAGGCGCGGGGTGCCTTTTGGGCTGGTCTCAGCAGGGGCGGGATTGATCGGCATGGTCGTTCAGGTTTTGCTTTTTCGGCGATGGATCAGGTCAAGCACGGCAAGGGTAAAGCTGGCGGCGCAGGCGGTCAGGACCAGCGCCATGGCAATGAAGTTAAGCGTCGCGAAGCGTCTGGCAAGGTCGGAATAGTCTGTGTAGCGCCACGGGCCCGGATCGCTGAGGAGTTGATCCTGGTATGCCCAAAGAAGAAGGCCTGCGAGACCGATGAAAAGGCTCGCGTAGCTTGCAGTCCGGACCCAATTTCGCGGGGAATTCCGGAGTAAGAAGATGTGCAGCGCAAGGGGCAGAAAAAGAGCCGTCACAAAGCCCGCAATCAAATGCACATGGGCGACCACATAGTAGGTGTCGGTGTATGTGCCTTCAGGTGTGGGCTGGCTGACTTGGATGCCTGAGAGACCAGAAATGATCCGCCAGAGTACGGCTGCGAAGCCTGCGACTAGACCTGCGCTCAGAAGGTTGCGCATCGGTGTGCTCATGCTTGAGTAGTGCCGCGATTGCGCAGCCGCTGGACCACCGCGATGACGAGCAGCATGATCAAGAGGGCTGCGCAGAGGAATGCCAACAGGCTGGCGATATTGGCGAGGTGGATCCTTGTGAAGATCTGATCGGACGCATCGATATAGCGTCGGGGCATACCGGCCAGTGAGGCGAAGTGTTGTGGCAGGACGGCGAAACAGATGCCAGCGCCCCATGTGACAACCGCAACGGAAGCGATCAGTCGCACTGTGGCGCCGCCCAACCAAAGAATGCCGCCGAAAACAGCGGCCCCGATGGTCAGGACCAGCAGCAGCTCATACATGAAGGACTGGTGCACACTGACGTAGTAGACGTCGTGAAACGCCTGGTCGATGGGTGCCTGCAACAGCCAGGTCGCCCCGGCCTCTGTCCCAAGCAAATAGGCGCCCCCAATGAGGGCGCCTATCAGTGTTAGTGCTGTTCTCTCAAACCAGCGCATCAGTGATGCGGTTGCTTGTCCCACATCTCGCGTGTCGGAAGCTCCTCAAAGGTGTGCTCCGGCGGTGGGTTGGGCAGGGTCCATTCCAGCGTATCGGCGTGCTCACCCCAGTAGGCGGGCTCGGTCACGCGACGTCCAGCGGCCAGCGTATAGAACACGATCCCGATGAAGAAGATGAACGATGCGAAGGACAGGAATGCGCCCACGGACGACCAGTAGTTCCAAAGCGCGAAGGCCTCAGGATAGTCGATGTAGCGGCGTGGCATACCCTGACGACCCAGGAAGTGCTGCGGGAAGAACGTCAGGTTTGCGCCGATGAAGAACACCCAGAAGTGCAGCTTCCCGGCCCATTCCGGGTACTGACGCCCCGACATCTTGGCGAGCCAGTAGTAGACGGCGGCGAAGATCCCGAAGACCGCGCCCAAGCTCATCACATAGTGGAAGTGGGCCACAACGTAGTAGGTGTCGTGATAGGCCCGGTCCACACCGGCCTGGGACAGGATGATGCCCGTCGTGCCGCCAAGGGTGAAGAGGAAGATGAAGCCGATGGCAAATAGCATCGGTGTCTTGAAGGTCACCGAACCCATCCACATCGTTGCGATCCACGAGAAGATCTTGATGCCCGTGGGCACCGCGATCACCATCGTGGCCACCATGAAGTAGGCCTGCTGCGTCAGCGTCATACCGACCGTGTACATGTGGTGCGCCCACACCACGAAGCCTAGACCACCGATTGCCACCAGCGCGTAGACCATCGGCAGATAGCCGAAGATTGGCTTCTTGGAGAAGGTCGCCACAACGTGGGAGATCACGCCAAACGCGGGCAGGATCACTATGTAGACCTCGGGGTGACCGAAGAACCAGAAGATGTGCTGGAACAGGATCGGGTCCCCGCCACCGGCCGGATCGAAGAAGGCCGTGCCGAAGTTCCGGTCGGTCAGCAGCATGGTGATGGCACCCGCCAGAACCGGCAACGACAGCAGAAGTAGCCACGCCGTCACGAACACCGACCAGGCGAACAGCGGCACCTTGTGCAGCGTCATGCCCGGTGCGCGCATGTTCAGGAAGGTGGTGATGAAGTTGATCGAGCCAAGGATTGACGAGGCACCGGAGACGTGGATCGCGAAGATCGCGAAGTCCACGGCGCGGGAGGTCTCAACACCTTGAGCCGAGATCGGCGGATAGAAGGTCCAGCCCGGTCCGGCGCCGCCGTCGATGAATGTGGCGCAGAAAGCCAGCGAGGTGCCTGCGACATACATCCAGTAGGACAGGTTGTTCAGGCGCGGGAACGCCATGTCGGGTGCGCCGATCATCAGCGGCATGAAGTAGTTGCCGAAGCCGCCGAAAAGGGCGGGGATGACCACGAAGAACATCATCAGAACGCCGTGGCCCGTGATCATCACGTTCCACAGATGGCCGTCAGGATTGCCGTCCAACTGGTCCACCGCACCCAGCAAAACCTGGGCTTCTGCCGGATTTGCCGAGGCAATCATGGTTTCAAAGCCTGCAATGACGTCCGCGCGAAGGCTGCCTGTGATCCCCAACATCTGGTCGCCCGCGGCAACCACAAGTGGGTTTCCGTCGCCGTCAAAGACCTGAATGGGCACCGCCTCGGTCAGGATTTGCTGCTCCATGCTGGCAAGATCGCCCGCGAAGGCATTGGTGCCGCTGCCTGCGGCGGCCAGCGCTTCACCCAGACGAGCGAAAAGTCCCTGCATGTTGTCGGCGGTCGCCTCGAACGGGATGTACATGTACTGCACACCCGGCTCCATCAGCTCCATCCGCATGTAAACGGTGAACGCCACCGAAACGAGGCCCACAAGACCTGCGGTGAAGAGGTAGAGGATACCGATGTCTTTGTGGTTGGTGGACATGAACCACCGCACAAAAAAGTTCGGGCGGGCGTGGTCGTCGTGCCCTGAGAGCGTGGCGTCTGCCATGGTCGTCTCCTGTTCGCGTCTTGTCGCGCTTTGGTCCCAGCACTCGTCTGGCAAGTGCATCGTTGGTCTGGCGCTTCGGCACCACGATAGGCGCCAAATCGAGTCTCTTGGAGGAGGGTTTAGTGCGCACACGCCTATGGATCAACGCGACAACTCGCGCTTGCGTGATGTTGGGGTGGGTAAAATTGGCGCAGGGCGGGATGTTGGGTGCAAAGACTATCGGGTTTGCGTGCTTTGCCAATGGATGCCCAAGTCAAAGCGACCGTAAAAACCAACGCAGCTGACGCCGAAACGAAAGCGGCTGCATTTGGTAAATCTGACTGGAAATCTGCCGGTCGAAGCCCAGGTCGCGGACCACCACCGTGGGATGCTGTAGGTCCGGTGGCAATTGCCTGGCGATCAACTTTGCGCCCGTGTCGTCTGGGCTGGTGGTGTGGGTTGCCTCGGCGTCAAAACCTATATTTTTCATAAGGTTCATCCGGGGCACCACGCAAAATGCGCCCGCGCGCATTTGTGAGTAAGACAAGCTGAAATCCCAGGTATCGATGGTCCCGTTTCGCACGCGGCGCAGCTTGTGCAGCCAATGGCCAACGAAATCGAGGCCAGGGACTGCCGCCTTGCGCATCGCCCGGATTGAGGCGCTGCTGGCGATGGTTTCGAGAGTGTGGTCGTAGTTCTTCCAAGCGCGCCGCCACGTCGCCCAACCCCAGATCATTGCATAGGTCGAAAACAGGTAGCTTGCTTGTGGATCTGCCGTAGGCGTCACCTCCTGCAACGGGTTGGAAGCGCCTATCGACATCACACGTTCATCATCGCGGTAGCGTTCCAGCATCTCGGTGGCGAAGGAAAAGAAACTGAAATCGACGAGGATGTCATCCTCAAGAATAATGCCTTCCGGTTCGTGTTCAAAAAACCAGTCAATCGCCCCGCTCACCGCTAGCCTGCATCCAAGGTTTTCGTTTCGGAACAGAGTCTTGACCTCGCATTTCCAGTCGATCTCTGCGGCAATCGCGCGCGTCGTTTCGCATAAGGCAACGTCATCTGAATGCGTGTCGCGCGGCCCGTCCGCCGCAACATAAAGCCTGGTTGGCCGTGCCGCCCGGAAGGTGTCGAGGACCGCACGGGTCTTTTCCGGTCGGTTGAACACAATCAGCAGAATTGGCGGCATGGCACGTCGCATGTATCGATCGTTCCCGAGTGCTATCTTGGGAGGGCTCGCGCTTTGCTAGCACGATCTGATTGCCTCGGCAGCCCTCGATGACGGCACTTCGGCCGCGCTCAGTATTGGGCAAACGAGACAGCTTGCACGCGTGAAGTGGCCCATTCCGCTGCGTTGCTTTCAGTTGTTCCCGCCTGACACGTGAAGCGCGTTGGGCAACTTGCGCACACGGGCATGGAATATCCGATCGAGCTCAAGGCTCTCATGGACCGCTTCGGTGATTTCGACTGGCGCGGAGACCCTTGGCGTCACGTTTTCGATTTGAGGTCCATCACCATAGGCGATCCGGCCGCGCTGACAGATCACCGGGAACGATTGAGCTAACGTCTCTGTATAACCAATCGCGTCGAGGCTTTCCGCGGTGGCGATCGCACGGGCAAGTTGCTTTTCGTCCGAGATGGATTGCCCATGGCCAGGGTCCATTGACCCGCCGAAGTGCGAGGTCATGACATTGCGATGCACCGGGAAGGTGACGAAGTCAGTAAGTGTTTCGCCGTAGCGGGCATCGGGTGATCCAGCCCAACCGATGCTGCAATGGTACCGGAAGTGAGAGACCAGGCGATCCAATGGATCCCTGAGAAAGGAAAAGACGAAGGCATCACCCCGGATCTGTTCCAGCTGGTCCGCGCTGAAATGCCCGTAGACCAAGGGTGCCGTCTTTGCGGCCTGGAGACTGCCGTGCCAATCATCACGATCGCTCTGTAGTTCTAGTCGGACGGCGTCGAACCGATCGTCAAGAAAGCGGCGTATCGACGTGCCGCCGCACTTCGGGACATGTAGGAATAGGATTCTGGGGGTGGGGCCCGAAGCCTCGAGTGCGTTTTGTGCCTTGCGAGCTTTGGCGCGCCTTTTGGATTTTTGCAATCCGGCGGAGATTTTGCGGATTTGCTCAAACATCCATTGGCGTCCGTGTGTGGTGGAGCGATTATTCCACAATTCATGGCGTATCACTGAACCGCCATGTTTGTCGCGACGATTCACACAGCATCACCTCCGCGCTTTCGCTATCGACCGAACACCTCGACAAAGCTCCGCTTCAAGGCGACATCCAGATCATCCATCGTGACGGGAAGGCCAAGGTCGACCAAGGACGTGACCCCGTGGCCCTTGATCCCGCAGGGGACGATGCCATCGAAGTGGCTCAGGTCCGGCTCCAGATTTATTGAGATACCATGGAAGCTGACCCATTTGCGGATGCGCACGCCGATGGCGGCGATCTTGTCTTCGCGGGCGGTACCGTCGGGCAGGGGGGCTTTCTCGGGCCGCTCGACCCAGACGCCGACGCGGCCCTCGCGGATTTCGCCTT
Source organism: uncultured Roseicyclus sp. (assembly GCA_947500415.1). GTDB lineage: Bacteria > Pseudomonadota > Alphaproteobacteria > Rhodobacterales > Rhodobacteraceae > Gymnodinialimonas. The sequence goes on along the minus strand of CANMRT010000002.1, from coordinate 1,113,087 downwards.
TGACGTTGAATTCGCCGAGTGCGGCGATCACCCAATTCTCCAGCTGTTCGACATATTTGCGGATGTCGCGGCCGCGGGTGTTCAGGTCGAGCATCACGTAGGCCACGCGCTGTCCCGGGCCGTGGTAAGTGTATTGCCCGCCGCGCCGCGTTTCGAAAACGGGGAAACGGTCGGGGTCTTTCAGGTCCTCGCGCTTGGCTGAGGTGCCAGCGGTGTAAAGGGGTGGATGTTCCAGCAGCCAGACGGCCTCACCCGCTTCGCCGCGCGCAATGGCGTTGGCGCGGGCTTCCATCTCGGTCACGGCGACGTCGTACGGGACGGGGGCGTCAGAGGTAATCCATTCGACCATGAGCCGGGTTATGGGCGAGGTCTTGGGGGCCGACAAGCCCCGGGCTTTTGCCGCGCGGGACGGGGGGCGTATCACGCTTGATATTCACTGATGAATAGAAACGGCCAAATTGTCGGGATTTCTATTCATCAGTGAATGAGCAACGTGCAACGCCCCCGCTCAACGGGGCAGAAGTCCGGCCTCCCGAATGGCCGGGATATTGGCGCGGCTGACGGGGATTTCCGTGCCGTCGCTGAGCGTCAGGATCGCACGATCACCGTCCCGACGGGCGGCCGTTACGGCAGATAAAGCAACCCAATGGGAGCGGTGAACCTGCAGACCTGCAGTTGGCGCGGCTTCGCGCATCGCGTCGGCCAAGCGGATCAGCACCATCTCTTCGCCTTTGCCCGTTCGGATGCGGGTGTAGTGATCTTCGGACGACAGCGCCAAAAGCGGACCCCGTTTGTCGAGCGGCAGGCGGTCGAAAAGGGCCGGTGCGGGTGACGTCGCCTCCTTTGGCGTGGCGCTCGGGATAACTTCAAACACGACGGTCACGATCAAAGCGGTTGCGAAGAACTGAACCAGCACGAGCGGCCAATCGTTTGCTGGTGGGATGTAGTTGAAGGTCAAATAGTTGACCAAGGTAATCACCGGTGTGATGCCGCAGCCCGTGGCCAGCCCCAGGACCACAACGCGCGTGACCACGTTTTTACCCATCGTGAAACGCCGCATCAGGGCATTGGCCCAAAAGCCTGCCGAATAGGTCAGCGACACCAAGGCCAGCCAGTACACAAAACGCGGCAGCAGGCGCAGGCGTTCATCTGTGTCGAATGGGCCGATGATTGCCAGCAGAGCTGCAATGGCTGTCACGATCACCAACGTCACTGGGCTGGTTGCAAGGGCCCGCCATTCACGAAGCGCGGAATGCGATGGGGTGTCGTTCACGAAGCAAGACCCGCCGTTTGCGTAAGCAGTGTTGGGCCAAGTGCGGACCCTCGCCATTGCTTACCCGAACACGAACGGCCCTGCCACACCCACGGAGACGACCATGACCCTGGCCCCCCTTACCACAGCCGACCCGATCATTCAGTTCCACGTTTTCTGTGCGCTGATATCCATTGCGCTTAGTCCCCTTGTTCTTTTTCGCAGGCGCCGAAACCGGCTGCATAAGATCACAAGGTATGCCTGGGTCTTGGGGATGGCGTCTTTGGCCTTGTCATCATTTGGCATTCGCGAGTTTGCTTTGGTCGGCCCGCTTAGCCCCATTCAGGGGCTGGCCGCATTCACGCTGTGGTCGTTGTGGGTTGGCGTGCGCCACGAGGCCCATGGGCGCTTTTGGGCGCATCACCTCGTGTTTCGGAACCTCTATTGGTACGGGCTTTTGGTGGCTGGCACGTTCAATTTCCTGCCCGGACCACGGATGAATGAGGTTGTGTTTGGCGGCAGCGATGAACTTGGCGTTTGGCTGATCGGGGCGGTGGCCTTTGGCGTGACGCTTTATCACCTGAACCGTCGTCTGCGCGTCGGGGCATTGGTCTGATGGAGTGGGCCATTTTGACCGAGGCGCCTTTGGTGATCCGCGCGCACATTTTGGCGGCGCTTTTGGCGATCGTCCTGGGACCTATTGCGATATTCCGGACGCGGCGAGATTTGCTGCACCGGACCGTCGGCGCAACCTGGGTCTTCGTGATGGCAGTTTTGGCCATCACAGGACTGATAATCCCATCCTCGCTGTTTGCCTTGATTGGCCCGTTTGGTCCGATCCATCTGCTGTCGCTTTGGGCGCTGTGGAGCTTGAGCGCAGGGTTGCACGCACTTTGGCAAGGCCAGCGCGCGCGCCATGGTGCCCAGATGCGTGGGCTCTACTGGCAGGGACTGGCCGTGGCTGGGCTTTTGACCTTTCTTCCGGGGCGACGGCTCAATGTGCTGCTCTTCGGGGACGCACCGCTTACGGGTCTTTGGCTTATCCTCGTCATTGCCGTCGGGATAGCTACTGCGTTGCTTTGGAGGCGAAAACAGCCGGAGTAGGGTTTTCCCCCATCGAGATTCGGCGATTCGGCTGTTAGGGTGTAATACAGAGAGATTACCCCTTCTGCTGCCCCTGGAGAGATTCACATGTTTTCCAAGTATTTTATGACGACTTCGCTGATTGCAGCCATTGCGCTGACACCGATGGCGAGTGCGCCTGCCCAAGCGCAGGTTGATGATTCGCGTGGCCTTATTGGTGGCCTGCTTCTTGGTGGCGCCCTTTTGGGCATCGCCGCCTCGCAACAACCGCGCCCACGGGTTGTTCAGCCCGCGCCGCCGCAGCAACCGCCGCAGGTGCAGCCCCCCACGTCCCAGCCGCGCCCGCAACAGCCGCGTCCGCAGGCGACCTACAACCCGCCGCGCCCCGCGATCCCTGCTACTGAGGCCGGGCGTCAGGTGCAGACGGCTTTGAACTACTTCGGCTTTAACGCAGGTTACGTCGACGGCCAGGTTGGCCCGGCAACCCGTGCAGCCGTGGAACGGTACCAGGCCGCATTGGGCTTTCCCGTCAACGGCCGCTCTTTCCCTGAGCCGCAGGCACAGTATCTGATTGGCGCCTACCTTTGGGCCTCGAATGGCGGTGCCATTCAATCTGGCCTGCAGGGCGCTCCGCTTCTGGTGGCCTACCGCGATGTGCTGGACGGCACCGCAGGACCGACCGTTGCAGGCAATCCTGGCGGATCGACCACGACCGTCATCGTAAACCCCGCGACCACGACCATTGTCCCCGAAGGCGCAGCACCTGTGACGACCGTTTCGGCCAGCGGCACGCCCGAGGTTCCGAACCTCTTCGCAGGCGCGTCCGACGCGCCCGTCTTGTCCTCACGCTGTGATGCCGTGGCCCTTCAGGGTCAGGCCAACGGTGGGATGATGACACTTGGCAACCTGACCAATCCCGGTTTCGCCTTGTCGGAGCAGTTCTGCACCGCACGCGCCAGCGCCGTGAACCAGGGCCATGACCTGACCGAAGCCATTGTCGGCATGACCTATGAGCAGATCTCGGTCCAATGTCAGGGCTTCTCCGAGGCGCTTGCCACGCAGTCCAGCTTGATCGGTCTCGTCAGCCCGCAGCAGGTTACGGCCTCTGCGCAGGGCTTTGCGATCACCACGGGTATCCCGCAGGCCGAACTGGCCGCAACCGCGCGCGTTTGCCTGGGTGTCGGCTATGGTGCCGATGACATGCAGATGGCGATGGGCTCCGCGCTGATCCTCGTGGCCTCTGGCGAGCCTGCCTACGGTGAGCTTTTGGGTCACCACCTGCGTGAAGGCTACGGCCTTGAGGCCGACGGTCACCGCGCCCACGAATGGTATGACGCCTCGCTGAACGCGCTGGCTGCTGGCGCACCCGCGGTTTTCAGCCCCTCCGACGCGGGCCGCTTGCCGCTGATCCGTCAGGCCGTGGCTGTGTCCTTCGGTGGCACTTTGCAGCCAACGCCCACGGCCCTTCAGCCACAGGTTCCGGTGATCCCAGGCGCTGCCACTTTCGCGCCTAATGTGGCCCCGCAGGCGGTTGCACCTGCCCCGGCGCCCGCGCCGCAACAGGTGGCAGGTGTTCAACCCGCGCCCGTGCAAGTGCCCACGCCGGTTGCTGGCAACGAGCCCCGGATCGAGCCGCTGGTTGTAGATCAGGAGCCGAACATCACGGGCTTCTCGCTGCCGACCTTCGAAGTTCAGCAGTAAGCGATACGCTTCAGACTTTAGAAAACGGCGTCCTGTGGGGCGCCGTTTTTTCGTTGCGGATGATGTGGTCGAAAAAATTCGCAGCTGCCGGTCCGGTCCCTCTTCACAACGCGCATCGGAGCGGCTAGAGAGCGCTCCACTACCTGGACACGGCGCTCGTGGCGGAATTGGTAGACGCGCAGCGTTGAGGTCGCTGTGGGGTAACACCCGTGCGAGTTCGAGTCTCGCCGAGCGCACCAACCTGCAATTTCGAAGAAAGTGTCAGGGACAAACCCACCGACATCGGCAGGCGACAATTGCTTCAACGAAGCAATGAGAGACCTGCGCACCCGACCTCACCGCATCACAAACGGATTCGCCATGGCTGCGTCCGACGTGTTTATCCACGTTGTCTTGGTGCGCGTGTAATCCAGGATCGCCTCCATCCCCGCTTCGCGCCCGTAGCCCGATTGATTGAACCCGCCGAACGGCGCGATGGGGGAGACGGCGCGGTAGGTGTTCACCCAGCAGATGCCTGCCTTGAGCTTTGAGGACACGCGATGGGCGCGGGCGACGTTCTGAGTGAAGACGCCGGAACCCAGGCCAAAGGGTGTGGCATTGGCGATCGCGATGGCGTCTTCCTCGGTGTCGAAGGGCAGAAGCGACATGATCGGGCCGAACATCTCGACTTTGAGCGTTTCTGTGTCGGGGACGGCACATTCCACGAGGGTCGGGGCCATGTAGTTGCCGGGCTGGTCGAGTGGGGTACCGCCGAAGCGGATGGTCGCGCCTTGTGTTGTGGATTTTTTGAGGGTGGTCTTGATCGTCTCGACCTGCGCGGCAGTGCAGAGGGGGCCGATATGGGTCGACGCCTCAAGTGGGTCGCCTACGCGGACGTTTGCCATTTTCTCTTCGATTTTGGCGGCGAGGGCCTCAAAGATTGGGCGGTGTATGAGGCCGCGCGATCCCGCGACGCAGCTTTGGCCAGACGCGCCGAAGTTGCCTGCGATCAGGCCGTTCGCGGCTCCGTCGAAGTCGGCGTCGTCGAAAACGAGGATTGGGGATTTACCGCCGAGCTCCAAGGTTGTGACAGCGAAGTTCTGGGCGGAGTTGCGGACGACGTGACGGGCAGTCTCTGGCCCACCGGTGAAGGCGATGCGGTCGACTTCCGAGTGGCGGGTAAGGGGGATCGCGCAGTTTTCGGCGTCGCCGGTGATGACGGAGACGACGCCGGGCGGGAAGCCTGCGGCCTCGATGAGCTTGGCAAATTCCAGCATCGGGGCGGGGGCGATTTCGGAGGCTTTCAGGACCACCGTGCAGCCAGCGGCGAGCGCGGGGCCTAGCTTGGTGGCCGTCAGGAACATCTGCGCGTTCCAGGGCACGATGGCCGCGACGACGCCGATGGGCTGGCGCGTAGTGAAGACGTGCATGTCGGGTTTGTCGATGGGCAACACCGCCCCTTCGATCTTGTCGGCGAGGCCCGCGTAATAGCGGTAGTAGTCGCCGACATAGGCTGATTGGGAGGCGGTTTCGGCGAGAAGTTTGCCGGAGTCCGTGGTCTCGATCCGCCCAATCTCTTGCGCGTGTTCCTCTATAAGATCGGCGAGTTTGTAGAGCAGCTTGCCCCGCGCAGTCTGGGTCATGTCGCGCCACGCCGGATCATCCAGCGCGCGGCGCGCGGCGGCGATGGCGCGGTCGACATCCTCTGGCGCAGCGCAGGCGAATGTGGCCCAGGTCTCGCCTGTCGCTGGGTTCTCGGAGGCCATAGTTTGGCCGCGCGCGCCTTCCGCCCAAGCGCCGTCGATGAAGAGTTGATAATGCGGCTGGCTCATGTCGGTTCCTTAGGCAAAGGCGGGCATGACGTCGTCGATGAAACGACGCAGCGAGGCCTGTTTTCGCGCAGAAGACATGCCGCTGTCGATCCAGAATGAATATTCGTCGTAGCCGAGGTCTTCGTAGCGCTTGATCTGGTCGATGACTTCCTGCGCAGTGCCGATGGTCAGATCGCGGGCCATGTTTTCGGGGGCCATCATCTTGTTGGCTTTCAGTTCGTCGTCGGAGAGCGTCTCGATCAGGCCTTGGGTGACGGGCCGCTTGTTCTGAAACCAGGCGCCGAAATAGCAGTAGAAACGGGAGAGTTCGTTGGCGGCCCGCGCCGTGTCGGCGGAGTCGGAGGCCACATAGGTGTGGTGGAGGAGCATGATCTTGGGGCGTTTCCCCTGGTAGCTGTCGCAAGCATCGTTGAAGCGGGACATCAGCGTCTCGATCTCCTCGATCCCCTGCCAGAGCGGCGTGACCTGGATGTTGAAGCCATTGTGGACGCCGAATTCGTGACTGTTGGGATCGCGGGCGGCGATCCAGATGGGCGGACCGTTTTCTTGTGCGGGTTTGGGGGCGGAGGTCGTGGCGGGGAAGCTGAAATACTCGCCCTCATGGGCGCAATCGCCCTGCCAGAGTTGCGGCAGAAGGGGTGTGACTTCGCGCATCCGAAGCCCCGCCTCCATCGCGTCCATGCCGGGCATGAGGCGTTCATATTCGTAGGAATAGGCGCCACGTGCGATGCCCAATTCGACCCGGCCGCCGGTCATCATGTCGGCAGAGGCGGCCTCTCCTGCCAGTTTGATGGGGTGCCAGAAGGGGGCAACGATTGTGCCAGTGCCCAGGCGGACGTTCTTGGTGTGGTGGGCGAGGTCCACGAGCGTAAGGAACGGGTTGGGCGCAATGGTGAAATCCATCCCGTGATGCTCCCCCGTCCAGATCGCGCGCATCCCGCCTTCGTCGGCCATTTTGCAGAGCGTCAGGAACTCCTCGCGCAATTGGTCCTGTGGTTGGTCAGGGCTGATCCGTTCCATATGGGCGAAGAGGGAGAACTCCATTGGTCAGGTCCTTTTGAGTAGTGTTTTCAGAGCGTTGGTTGTGTCGCCCGCGTGGGTCATGGGCATCATGTGGGCGGCGTTGCGGATGATTTGCGAGCGGCCCTGCGGGGCAAGGGCGGCCATTGTGTGGGACATTTTGGGGGTCGAGTTGGGCTCATCCTCGCCGGTCAGGAAGAGGGCGGAGCAGAACAGCGTTCGCAGCGTGTTGCGGGACGGGCCGTTTGACTGCGCGAAGAGGGTGTAGGCGTGTTGGTAGGCGGCTGGATCGATGTCGCGGAGCCAGTTTTTGCAGGCGGTGCGTTCGCGAGAGGGGGTGTCGCCGAACCAGCGGGTGAGCGTTGGTGCGGGGTCGGTGGGACCGTCGAGGGACGCGGCGCGCGATTGGACGGCCTTTGCGGCCTCAGGAGCGCGTTCGAAGATGGCGTTGAGGGCCGCGATGGCCGTGATGCGAGTGGGGGCTTGCCGGGCGAGTTCCACGGCGATCATTGCACCCATGGAATGGCCGATGGCGGTGAACGGCCCGTCAATGGCGCGCAGGATGTGGGCGGCGTGGCTCTCGATTGTGAAGTTTGCGAAAGGTGTTTCGCCGTGACCTGGCATGTCGATGGCGGTGACTTTGTGGGTCGCGCTGAAGGCGTCGATCTGCGCATTCCAGGCCTCCGACCGCAGGCCCACGCCGTGCAGAAGCACGACCCGTGGCCCGTCGCCCGCCTGGATACAGGCGAGGCCGGAGAGATCAGACCGCGGCCGGGTTGTCCACGTCATGGCCCAGATCCTTGAGGTCTTGGTAGCGGTCGCCAATGCGGTGGTGGGGGCGGGCAGAGAGGGCGGCGCCGAGGCAGACGACGATTTCGTCATCGCGGGGCGCGTCGGGGACGGAGAATTGGATGGTTAGGTAGTGGGAGCGGCGGCCGGCGTCGTTCTTGTCCATCAGCGGCACCATGATCGGCGCATTTGCAGGCCCGCGGGTGTTGGTGAAGGCGAGGTAGGATTTCGCGCCGACGGCTTCGCGGTAGAAATTGCCGAAGCGCAGGGTGTGGATGAGGCCCGAGGCGTGTTCGATTTCGCCGTTCAGGCCTACCACGGCGGCTTTCCCGTAGGCTTCGATCTTGTCGCCCCCGCCCGCGAGGGTTGTCATGCGATCGGTCAGCATTTGCCCGAGAATGGGGCCGTAGGCTTGGATTTCCGGTTTTAGATCATCGACATATCGACCGGCCCATGGGTTCGTGACCACGGCGGCGACGGCAAACAAGCGCCAAGGTTTTTCGGCGGCGCGGAAGCCTTCGATCAGGACTTCTTCGTCGTAGGTGACGATTTTACGGATTTCGGGGGTCATTGGCGTCTCCGGTGCAGTCTAGCGACCGTAGAAAGCGCCTGTTTCTTTGACAAACGCGGGAATTATGGTCTTTGATATTAGTAACGCTAATACCGGAGTTGATCATTGGCGAAATCACTGCCCCCTTTGACGTGGTTTCGGTCGTTCGAAGCGGCGGCGCGGCACCTTAGTTTTACCGCTGCGGCGGACGAGATCGGGCTGACTCAATCAGCGGTCAGTCAGCAGGTGAAAGCGTTGGAGACGCGGCTGCGGGTGCCGTTGTTCAAGCGGTTGCCGCGTGGGTTGGCGTTGACGGATGACGGGCGTCGTCTGTTGCCGCAGGTCAGCACATCGCTGGACGGATTGGCGGCTGCGGCGGATTTGGTGGCGGCGGAGCCGGGGCGGGACCTGTTGACCGTCGCCACTTCGGTCAGCGTGGCGCAATGGGTGATCGCCCCGCATCTGGCGGAATTTCAGGCGCTGCATCCCGGCGTTCGGGTACGGCTTTCGAGCGCGATCTGGGCGGATGATTTTCACACGTCACGTGCGGGTGTGGAGATCCGTTTTGGATCCGCCAAGCAAGCGGGAGATGGCGCGTCGCGGCTGGGGTCCGACCGTCTGATCGCCTTACGGGCACCTCGGCTGGAAGGCTCACTAGAGGATGCGCCGTTGATCGAAGCGGTGGGCACATCAAGCGGGTGGCAAGCCTGGCGGGATCAGGTTGGGCCGGTTGAAATGCCGTCGCTTTTCACGGACACCTACGGCATGGCGTTGCAAATGGCGGTGCATGGTTTGGGGGTGGCGCTGGTCAGTGAGGTTCTGGCGGGGCACGCGCTGGATGCAGGGCTGGTGGAGCGTGCGCATCCTGGTGAAATTTCCGGGGCTGAGGGGTATTTCATCTCCGCAGATGAGGCGCGGCCTGGAGCTTTGGCGTTTCGGAAGTGGTTGATAGGGCTTGTGGAGTGATATTGAAAAATTCTGATTATTTCGCGATCTAGCACGGAATTTGTATCCCGTAGGGTCGCATTATCAAAATCATCCTGTGAATACTCTCAAGGCATCACAACGATATTTCCGGTGTGCACCTTGTCGATGAAAGCCTGCTGGCCCGCGTGGAAGTGTTCGAGCGGGTAGGTGGCGGCGAGCATGGGAGTAAGCTCTCCGGCTTCGATGTAGCCCACAAGGTTCCGGAACGTCTGCGGCGGATTCACGGTTGAGCCGAAGAAGCTGAGGTCCATTAGGTAGAGCGTGCGCACGTCGAGCGATACGATCGGGCCCGCGATGGCCCCGGATGTCACGTAACGACCGCCTCGGTCGAGGGCGTCGATGAGGGTCGGGAAGTAGTCCCCCGCAACGATGTCAGCGACAACGGTGACGCTGTCCTGCCCGATGGCCGAACGCAACGCTGCCTTCAGATCAACCGGGGCACGTTCAAGCACCGCGTCGGGGCCGCATTTGGCGACATCGGCGTGTTTGGCGGGCGAGGCGAGGGCCACAACGGTCGCGCCGCGACGCTTGGCCAATTGGATCAGCGCACCGCCAACGCCGCCTGACGCGCCGGTAACTAGAACGGTGTCGGCTGCTTTAACGCCCGCCTTTTCCAGCATCCCCTCTGCGGTGTTGTAAGAGCAGGAGAAGGTCGCGAGCTCTGCATCTGACAGCGGGCTGTCGATGGCCGCGACGTTGCGATGGTCGATCACAGTGTATTCGGCGTAACCGCCATCGGCCTCTGACCCATAGTAGCCAGTCTTGTGCATGTTCAGCGGATCGTCCCAGTCGCGCAGCCAGTTGTCGGTGATGACGCGCTTGCCGATCAGGCTCTGGTCCGCCTCTAGCCCGGCGGCCACGACCATGCCGCAGACATCGGCGCCTTGGATGCGCGGAAACTGGATGCCCGCGCCGCCCCAGGTGTTATCGGCTTCGCCATCAAGCGTTTCATAGGCGCCGCCGGTTGTCGCTTCGGTCACGGATTTTGAATACCAGCCCGCGCGCGTGTTGACGTCGGTGTTGTTCATGCCGGTGGCGAGAACCTTGATCAGGACCTGAAGGGACCCGGGCGTAGGCACTGGCCATACAGCCTCAAATTCCAGCGCATCAAGGCCGCCATGGCGTTTAAGGACGATGGCGCGCATGGTCTTGGGGATCATCTGGCGGGCTCCTGAGACTTGGGGCTGGGATCAATCCGCGAAACGGATCTGGAAGGTGGTGCCGTTTTCAGACGGTTCAAGTTGGATGTCACCGCCGGCCTGCGCAAGGACCGATTGTACGATGGACAGGCCCATGCCGGTGCCACCTTCGGTGCGGCGGGAGGTAAAGAACGGCTCGAAGATACGGTCGCGGTTGCCTGCGGAAATGCCAGCGCCGTTGTCTGATAACGTGAACCCGGTGTCCGTCGCGGCGATTTCCACTTTGTCTGCTCCGTGGCTTTGGGCGTTTTCCAGCAAGTGACGCAGAACGATGGCAAGCGCATCTTCGGACAGCGGCACGTCGCGGGTCGGGCCGGTGAGCGTGACGGCAAGGCCGGGATGGCGCGTTGCGGCGGAGTTAACGGCCTGTTCCAGATCACATTTTCCATCAGCGGCTAGCTGACCAACGGCGGAATATTCGCGCATCCGGGCAAGAAGTTGCTCCATCCGGTCGGCGTCGCGGGCGATGTTTTCGAGGAAGCGCGCCTGTCGGTCGGGGGGCATGCCGCTGTCCTGCATCAGCTCCACCGCGCCTTTGATGGCGGTGAGAGGCGACTTCATCTCGTGGCTGACATGGGACGTGTAGGTCTTGAGCGTGGTCTGCTGATCTTGAAGCCGATTGGCCATGGTGCCGAAGCTTTGGGCCAGTGTCTCGATCTCGCGTGTGCCGTAGTGATCGAGCGGTTCCCAGCGCGCCTCGGACGCGCCGAAGGTTTCCGTGCGGGCGGCCAGCGCGCGGATCGGGCGCGAGACGAAGCGCCAGAACACGTAGCCGATGAGGCCGGTGGAGAGCAGCACAAAGATGGCCGCGCCGACAAGGTTCAGCCGTTCGGTGTAGAGGAAGCGGAAGATGTGGTTGGGCGTTCGGTTGAGGTAGACGACGCCGATGATGTCGTCCCCAATTGTTACCGGCATGGCGACGAAGATGCGGACGCGGGTGCCCTGACTGAAGCGATAGATCAGTGGCTCGGCCGTCGGGCGGTTGCGCACACGTGGTACGGAAACGGTGTCGCCGTTGAGCGCCAGCGCCACCTCCTGCACATGGCCCAGATATGCGCCGGTTTCAGCCGAGCCCGCGATGACGGTGCCGAAGCGGTCGAGGAAACGGTAGCCCGCCAGCGTCTGCTCCTGCGCGCCGAGGGCGATTTCGGACAGGTAAGGGGCGATCTGTTGGTAGGGTGTGGCGATATCTTCGGTGGCGGGCAGGCCATCGGGGCGGGGCCCCAGAATGGTTTGCGGGTTCACGGTAACGGCGGGGAAGAGGGGACGGAACGGGCGGCGACCGTTAGAGGGCAGGGGATCGGGCGGCAGGTCGGCGGCGAACCGGTAGAGTTCTTCGTAGGTGGCGGTCAGGACGGCGGCCTGCATCAACAGGCTCTCTTCGGTCTGCTGCACAAGCTGGTTGGCGTAGAAGCGGAACAGGTTCAGCCCGGCAAAGGGCAGGAACAGCACCAGCACCAGCATGGCGAGGATCACGCCGCCGAGGCCGGGGCGCCATTTGGGGCGTGTTACGCTGGCAGGCATGGGCCCATCCGCAGGCCCACACCATGGACCGTGACGATACTATCGGCGCAGCCCGCATCGCTTAGCTTGCGGCGAATGTTGCGGATGTGGCTGTCGATGGTGCGGTCCGAGACGTGGATGTTGTGGCCGTAAACGGCGTCGACCAGAGCGTTGCGTTTGGCGACCTTTTCGGGGTGCGAGAGGAGCGCTTCGAGAAGGTTGAACTCCGATTGCGTGAGTGCCACGTCTGCGCCCGCGAAGGTGCATTTGTGGCGATCCGGGTCGAGGGTGAGCGCGCCGTGGGTGAGGATGTCGGACGCGACCTGCCGCCCGTTGGAGCGTTTCAGGATCGCCTTGATGCGGGCCACAAGTTCGCGCGGCGAAAATGGCTTGGTGACATAGTCGTCGCCGCCGATTTCCATGCCGAGGATGCGGTCAATCTCATCATCGCGGGCGGTCAGGAACAGGATTGGAACGTCAGAGGTTTTGCGCAGCTCTTTGCAGACGTCGAAGCCGTCCATCTCAGGCAGGCCCACGTCCAGCACGACCAGATCCGCAGCACCGGTTTGCGCCTTGGCCAACCCCGCCGCGCCATCGGCGGCGAAGTCGGCCTGGAAGCCCGCCGCCTCGACAGCAAAGCCGATCACGTCGCGGATATTGGGATCGTCATCGACGATCAGGAGGGAGGCGGGCATCGGATATGGCCTTCAAAGGTCGTGGTAGGCGGTAAGATACCGCTCAAGCCGCCACCGACGAAAGCCCCATTCCTGCCAGCTGTCGATATCGTCGAATGCGATGGACGGGCGACCATGAACACCACACATAACATCGTCGTGGATGGGTCCGTGTTCCCACATAGCAGGGATGACCTGCTCGCCAAGGCCGCAGAGGTAGGTCACATCGAGGCGGCTGATCGGGACATCGTCGGACAGGTTATGGTCGGCGATGATGTGGGTGAAGTTCACGAAACAGCAGATGTAGAGCGTGACCAGCGCCGTGGCGGCATTCCAGCGGATCAACCAGCCGAGCGGGCGGGTTTGGGCGATCTGGACAACCACAAGGACAAGGCCAATGGCGATCAGGCCCATCCAGATGAAGGCCGCGATGCGCAGGTGGGTCAGGGAATAGGCCTGAACGTAAAGCGACAGTCGGAAAGCGGCGGTGAAGACCAGCAAAAGCGTTTGGCCGAGCCAGGCGTAGACGAGCCAGCGGAGGCGTTGGTCGCCAGCCACCATCCTGTGGGTCAGCGCGGCGAAGAGGCCTGCGAGGAGGGCCGTGGCCAGCAGTGGGTAGGCGCCACGGTGGGCGTATTCCGCATAGGTCAGCCCTTCGGGCAAGCTGACGCCGCCTGTGAGAATCGTGAGGTCTGACAGGGTTTGGACGGCAAAGATTGCGTTGAAGAGGATCAGGGACAGGCGGACGGAGTTGGGGTTGAGGAAGCCTGCGGAAAGGTCGCCTGCGGGCAGCGTGACGTTGAATGCCGCGTCTTGGCGCAACGCGTTTGTGTTGAGGTAGGGCCATAGAATGCAGGCCAAGGCACCCCAGAAAAGGATACGCAGCAGAGTATCGGCGCGGAGGGGGCCGATGTCTGCGGCACCTGCCAAGGCGCGTTCAAACAGAGGGTTGGCGATGGCGAACAGGCCCACGAAGATCAGAGCCGCCGAGATTGGCAGCAGATAGGTGCGCACCAGCACGGGCCAGTCGGCGTTGCCTTTCTGGTCGCGGGCTTTGAGGATGGCGCGGCTTGGCAGAAGGATCAAACCATCGGTGGAGGCGCGGATGAAGGGCGTCAGCGCCTCGGTCCAGCGGATCAGTGTGCCCTGGGCCACCCACGCGAGCAGGGCGACGATGCCACCGAGGCTGAAGGCGTATGAAAGCGGTTGCGCGTGTTCGATGACTGGCAGGTTGCAGAGCGTCGCAAAGCCCATGGCGATGGCCCACTCGCGTGCCGTGGCCTTGCCGGGTTTGCAGGCGAGCATGGCGGCGGACAGGCCGATGCAGAACAGCGCCATGGAAAGGCCCGGCGTCTGGCCCCAGAAGCTGACATCGGCGAGGACGATCAGTATCAACAGGGCCAACAAAGCGGCCTTTCCGTCCGAGATCCGAGCGCCAAGGCCCGGCTCGGGGCGTTGATTGTTGTTGGCTGGATTGGGGGCATCGATCAGCCACCATCCATCATGTTTCAGGCGATCGGGAAGGCCGCGAATGGTCAACTGTCCGCTCATGTCATTTCTCCGCTTTAGCTGCGTTTCGTTGCGGTGAAGATGGCGGGGCGCGGTGCAGAATGTTTGCGCTGCCCGTGCAGGGGGCGAGGGCATTGCGTGCAGGTTTTGTGCATAGTGGGGCCAAGCGGGTTTCCACCACGGGGTGCAAAAAAAGCTTCCCAGAACGCTGATTCTACGGCAGCCTCTCAATTGTCAGACATTTGACGAATGCCACAGTGAGCGGCCCGGATTGCCCCCGGGACCGCACCGGAGACGCTGTGCCTGAATTCCGAAAGTCCCGCCCAAGAGGACTCGCATCTATCCAAAGGGAGGACCAAGATGAACCTGAGACCAGACCCCACATTCCACGCATCCGCAAAGCTGGCCATGGAAGCGCCGGTGGAAAACTATGGCTTCACCGTGATGCTGAGCCCCGACGGCTCGCAATCCGACGGGATCGCTGTCGTGGACCTGAATCCCGAATCCGACACCTATGGCGAGATCGTCCATCAGGTGATTGTGCCCAACAAGGGCGATGAATTTCACCATTTCGGCTGGAACGCGTGTTCATCGTCGCTCTCACCGCTGACGGGCCATGCGTTCTTGGAGCGCCGCTACTTGATTGTGCCAGGTATCCGGTCGAGCCGTATCTATGTGATCGACGTGAAGGAACCGCTTGAGGCGAAGATCCACAAGATCATCGAGCCGGAAGAGATTTTCTCAAAGACCGGTTACTCGCGCCCCCACACGATCCATTGCGGGCCTGAAGGCATTTACGTCAGCACCCTTGGTGGCGGTGGCGAAGATGGCACTGATGGACCGCCCGGCATTTTCATCATGGACTGCGAGACCTTCGACGTGATCGGTCGCTACGAGATGGACCGGGGCGAGCAGGACAAGCACTACGACTTCTGGTGGAACCTGCCGCAGGATTACATGGTGTCCTCCGAATGGGGCCTGCCGCCACAATTTGAAGGTGGGATCGTGGCAGAGGACCTTTTGTCCAACAAATACGGCCACAAGATCCACTTCTGGGACCTGCGCGCGCGGAAGAACGTGCAGACCATTGATCTGGGCGAGAACTATCAGATGGCGCTGGAAATCCGGCCGGCGCATGATCCGACGAAGTCGTATGGGTTCTGCGGCGTGGTGGTGGACACCACGAACCTTCAGGGCTCGATCTTCACGTGGTGGCGCGGTGAGGATGGCAAGTGGCAGGCCAAAAAGACCATCACAATCGACCCGCGACCGGAAAAGGCCGAGAACCTGCCGCCGCTTTTGCAGGGGTTCGAGGCCGTGCCGCCGCTGGTCACCGACATCGACCTAAGTCTGGATGACAAATACCTCTATGTGGCCTGCTGGGGGCTGGGAGAGATGCATCAATACGATGTGTCGGACCCGATGAACCCAAAGCTGGTTGGCAAGGTCGAGGTGGGCGGCATCGCCAGAGGCGCCACGCATCCCAACGGCAAACCGTTCGCCTATGGCCCTCAAATGGTTGAGGTTTCCCGCGACGGGAAGCGTGTCTATTGGACCAACTCGCTTTATTCGACATGGGACGATCAGTTCTATCCGGATGATGAAGGTGGCCAGATGGTCATGGCGCATAATGATGAGAATGGCTTCCGCTTGGCAGAGGATTTCTACATCGACTTCCCCGAGGGCTATCGTTCGCACCAGATCCGCCTTGAGGGCGGGGATTGTTCGACCGACAGCTTCTGCTACCCGAACGTCTAAACGCGCATGGAAGACTTATCCGTGGCGGCCCTTTGGTGGGCCGTCATCGCCTCGGGCCTCTATCACGGGCTGAACCCCGGGATGGGATGGCCTTTGGCCGTGTCCGCCGCATTGATGGAACGCAAGACCTCGGCCCTTCCCAAGGCGCTGGGGTTGCTGGCGTTCGGGCATTTCCTGTCGATGCTGGCGATCTTGCTGCCGTTCTCGCTGATGATTGTGCTGGTCGAATACGAAAGCGAGATTCGGATCGGGGCAGGGGTGATCGTGGTTGCGATGGGGGTCTATTTGCTGATCAACCGGCGGCACCCTCGGTTTCTTGCGCGCGTGCACCCGGCGAGATTGGCGCTGTGGTCTTTTCTGGCGGCTCTGGCCCATGGTGCGGGGCTGATGCTGGTGCCGATTTACCTTGGCATATGCGCAATTGCGCCCGACGACACCGGGCACTTGGCGGCGGAGGCCTTGATGCGAAGTGATCTTGGCATTGCTGTAACCGTAGCCGCTTTGCACACGCTCGCCATGACCCTCGCCGGAGCCGTGATCGCCGTGTTCATTTACCTCTGGCTCGGCCTGAAGTTCCTGTCGAAGACCTGGTTCAACCTCGATCTGGTCTGGGCGCTTAGCCTTGTTCTGGTCGGGTTGTTCGGGATCTGGTCAGCAACCTTCGGTCACTGATCATCCGCGCCCGTGATCTGCATCGCATGGAGGCGGGCGTAGGCGCCACCCTTTGCCAAGAGCGCATCATGGGTGCCTTCTTCGATCACACGACCCTGGTCGATCACAACGATCTTGTCGGCTGAACGGATCGTGGAGAGCCTGTGGGCGATGACCAATGTCGTGCGGCCTTGGGCAAGGCGATCCAACGCGGCACCGACCAGCTTTTCCGATTTCGCATCGAGCGCAGACGTTGGTTCATCCAGCAGTAAGATCGGCGAAGACTTCAGCATGGCACGCGCGATGGCCACGCGTTGGCGCTGCCCACCGGACAGGCTTGAACCACGCGGGCCGACCGGTGTGTCGAGGCCTTGGGAGAGATCTTGTGCAAAATCATAGACCTCTGCAGCGCGGGCCGCATTTTCGATGTCCCTCTGTGTGGCGCCCATTGCCCCCATCCGAATGTTGGCGGCAATGCTTTCATCAAACAGGGCGGTCTCCTGACCAACGACGGCGATGGTGTCTCGCAGGGCTGTAATGTCGGCCAAATTGACCGGCACGTCACCCACGTGGATCGTGCCACTTTGCGGGTCGATCAAGCGCGTAAGGGCGGCAAAGACCGTGGTTTTGCCCGCTCCGGACGGCCCAACGAGGGCGGTGGTCTGCCCCGCCTTGGCAGTGAAGCTGAGACCGCGCAGCACTGGGGCTTCATCATAGGAAAAGTGAACGTCGTCGAAACGGATATCACCGGCAGGCAGGGGCTGCGGGTCGGCGGGCGGCAGGATCGTGGGCTGTGTTTCCAAGACGTCATATATGCGCTCAAGCGAGGCACCCGCAGTTTGGATCTGGCCCGCAATTGACGACAGGCGCCGCAAAGGTTCGAACAACAGACCAAGCGCGGTGAAGAAGGACATGAACTGCCCAAGGGTTTTGTCACCATCGATGATGTCTTGGCCGCCCACGTAAAGGACAACGACGAACCCCAAGGCTGCCACGATGTCGATCATGGCCGGATTGGATGCGACCCCGATCTGCGCATGGATTGACGGGCGGAGGAAGGCTGCAACCTCATCCTTGAAGCGCGTCCGTTCCGAGTCTTCGAGGCGATTGAGCTTGATGGTTTGAACGCCGTGAAAGATCTCGTCCAAGCGAGTCGAAAGGGTTGCTGCGGCTTGGCGCGCCGTCCTTGCAGTGCGTTTGATAAAGGCCTGAACCGCCAGCAAGGGCAGAATCAGAACAGGTACTCCCAAAAGCGCAAAAGCCGTCCACCGCCAATCCGTGTAGAGCATGACAGCGAGTAGCGAGACCAACGTGATGGCGTCGCGCCCAAGGGACATCAGCACAGCGGAGGAAACCGATTGCAAGGCAGAGGTGTCGCCGCGCACTCGCTCAATTAACGCGCCGGGTGGGTTGGTCTGGAAGAAAGCCATATCCAGCGTCAGCAGATGACCCAGCATGCGGCGTTGAAGGCTGGCCACAACCCGAAGACCCACGCCGATGACAAGAATACGCTGAAAGAAACCGGCTGTAGCGCGCAGGGTAAAAAGACCCCCAACCATCAAGGCTACCCAAGTCACACCTTCCATCGATCCGGCCGTGAAAAGTGTGTCGAACAGCGGTTGCACCAGCCAAGCAAACGCACCGATAGCGGCGCCCTCAAGGCTCATCAAAACAACTGCCAGCACCAATACTGGCCAGAAACGACGGATATGTTCGGTCCACAGTCTGCGCCAAAGCACAGCACCTTGATCCGCGAGGGGGGACGCGGAGCTCATGAGATGGCCAGAAAGTCAGGAAAGATCGGCAAAAAAGGCTATCCTTGCGGGTCGTTGCACGCCTTGTCGCAAGGGTTACGCCATGTGCCGCATCCGCACAAGAAGGGGCCAGATCGCCTGCTCATGACGCATTTGGATGCCAGATGGCCGTAAATTCCCCTTTGCAGAAGGAAATGCTGCTTTGATTATGCAGTAAGTGAAGGCTTTGGTTGAAACTCGGAGTGAAGCACGATTAGTCTTCAACGTGAAAAGCGCGGGCACGGACTTCTTGGGTTCGGAGACATCGCGCAGGATACAACAGGGGAGTGAGGTTTGACCTCAGACAAGGCGCAAGCGTTCGTCGCCTTCGATCGCGTACAAAAAAGCTATGATGGCGAGATTCTTGTCGTCAAAGACCTCAACCTACATATCGCACGGGGCGAGTTCCTGACGATGCTTGGGCCCTCGGGTTCGGGCAAGACGACCTGCCTCATGATGTTGGCTGGGTTCGAGACGGCAACCCACGGCGATATCACGCTGGACGGCAAGCCCATAAACAACATCCCGCCACACAAGCGTGGCATTGGCATGGTATTCCAGAACTACGCGTTGTTCCCGCATATGACGGTTGGCGAAAACCTGTCGTTCCCGCTGGAAGTGCGCGGCATGGGGAAATCGGCGCGTGAGGAAAAGATCAAGCGCGCGCTCGACATGGTGCAGATGGGCGATTTCATCAATCGACGTCCGGCGCAGCTTTCGGGTGGCCAGCAGCAGCGTATCGCGCTGGCCCGTGCGCTGGTGTTCGAACCTGAGCTGGTCCTGATGGATGAACCGCTCGGCGCGCTCGACAAACAGCTGCGCGAGACGTTGCAGTTCGAGATCACGAACCTGGCGCACGAATTAGGCATTACGACTGTCTACGTGACCCACGACCAAACCGAAGCTTTGACGATGTCGGATCGCGTGGCCGTGTTTGACGATGGCCGTATTCAGCAACTTGCGGCCCCCGATACGCTCTATGAAGAGCCGGAAAACAGCTTCGTTGCGCAGTTCATCGGTGAGAACAACACCTTGCAGGGCACGGTTTCCAAATTGAACGGGGACATGTGCGAGGTGACGCTTGAGGATGGCTCGGTCATCGATGCCTTGCCGGTCAATGTCGGCGCTGTCGGTGAGAAGACACAGGTGTCGATCCGGCCTGAGCGGGTGGAGATGGATCCGACCCGTCTGACCGAAGGCGCCCATACGCTGAAGGCCGAAGTCCTCGAATTCGTCTATATGGGCGACATCTATCGCACCCGCCTGCGGGTTGCGGGGATCGACGACTTTATCATCAAGACACGAAATGCCCCCGATCAGCGCAGGCTGGCCCCGGGGGAGAGCATCGAGATCGGCTGGCGTCCACAGGATTGCCGCGCGCTTGATGCATAACGTCCCGAAAACGGGGCGAAAAATCACGGGAAACCGAAAGTCCAACCAAGGAGAGACCATATGAAAATCAAGAGCCTAATGCTCCTGACCACCGGTGCGGCACTCGCCACCACCGGCGCAATGGCCGATGGCCACATGGCCGGTTCCATGACCCTCGTGTCGTGGGGCGGTGCCTACCAGCAGAGCCAGATCAACGCTTATTCGGACCCCTATGCAGCGATGCATGACGGCCTGGAAGTGATCTGGGATGAAAGCTCGGCCGAAGCCGTGGCACGCCTGCGCGCCATGAACGAAGCTGGCAACGTGACCTGGGACCTCGTCGACGTTGTGGCCGCTGACGCCATCCGTCTTTGCGACGAAGGCCTGGCGATGGAAATCGACCACGATGAGATGCTGGCACCTGCCCCCGATGGCACGCCTGCGTCCGAGGACTTTGGTGACCTGATCGTTTCCGACTGCTTCATCCCGCAGATCGTCTACTCCACGACCGTAGGCTATCGCACCGACGTTGCCGACTGGAATGGCGCCACGCCATCCGACATCTGCGCGATCTTCGACACTGAAACGTTCCCCGGCCAGCGTTCGCTTGAGCGTCGCCCGATCGGCAACCTTGAGTGGGCCCTGATTTGCGACGGCGTCGCCATGGAAGACGTCTATGACGTGCTGGAAACCGAGGAAGGCGTCGCACAAGCCTTCGCCATGCTCGACACCATCCAGGACCAGACGGTCTGGTGGTCCGCTGGCGCTGACACGCCCCAGCTGCTCGCCGACGGCGAGGTTGTCATGGGTTCGACCTACAACGGTCGTCTGTTCTCGCTGATCGAAGAGCAGAACCAGCCCGTTGCAATGCTTTGGGACGCACAGGTGTTCGACCTTGACGGTTGGATCATCCCCGAAGGTCTGCCTGAGGATCGTCTGGCCCGTACGCTCGACTTCGTTCGCTTCGCGACCGACACGCAGCGTCTGGCGGATCAGGCCCTCTGGATCTCCTACGGTCCGGCCCGTGCTTCCTCCGCACCGCTGGTTGGTCAGCACGCAGAGCTTGGCATCGACATGGCACCGCACATGCCGACCGACCCGGCAAACGCCGTGCGGACCTTCCTGTTCAACTACGAATGGTGGGCAGATTACCGCGACGACATGGACGCACGCTTCCAGGCGTGGCTGGCTCAGTAAGCCGGGTCCTATGATCTTCGTCGGGGCGGGCATTTTGCCTGCCCCGGCACACCACAAGCGACAAGGCGACCCAATGCCCAAAGGCTATATCATCGGCCACATCACGGTGAACGATCCTGAGGCGTATAAAGAATACGTCGAGAAGGACACGCCGATCCTGCTGAGCCACGGGGCCAAACCCGTCGTGCGCGGCGGCAAAGCCGAAATCTTGGAAGGCGAGACCTTTCAACGCCATGTCGTGTTCGAATTCGAAAGCTATGAGGCCGCGATGGCCGCCTACAACGACCCCGCCTATCAAGAAGTTGCTGAGATCCGCCGCCGCACCGCTGACAGCGTGATCCTTGTCGTCGAGGGCGTAGAATGACTGACGCCATACAAGACGGTCCGATGCTCGCCGCCGATGGCCGCCCGCTAAAGCGGTCGCTGGCCCGCGCGCTGCGCGCCCAGAAGATGCGCGCGCTGATGCTGATCGCGCCGCTGCTGTTGTTTATTCTGGTGACGTTCATTGCGCCGATTGTGGATATGCTGTTCCGCTCGGTTGAGAACCAGATCGTCTCAGAAACGCTGCCACGTACTGTGGTGGCGCTTGAAGGTTGGGACCCATCCGCCCCACCTGATGATGCCGTATACGCGGCACTTGCCTATGATTTCATTGCCGCAGCCGAGCGGCGCGAACACACGCGCTTGGGCAGCCGTCTCAACTACGAGACGACCGGCATCTCATCCCTCTTCCGGAAAACCGGACGTGGCGTTGATGATATCGGCGAAGACTACGCGGACCAGTTCATTGAGCTGAATGAGGCTTGGGAAGACCCAGCCACATGGACGGCTCTGATGGGGTCTGCCGATTGGAATACGGCCAACTCCGGCGATGTCGATGGCGCGGGAACGCTGTTCCAATTGTCTGTTGCTGCACGTGAAGCCTTCCCTGAAGCGTCGGACGCTTACCGGTCTTTCGCCCGCACGATCCAGGCGGAGGATGATGATAGCCCCACCGCTGAAGAGCCGTGGAACCCCGTCTACATGGCACTCTACCGCGACCTGAGCGCGGGCAATGGCGCGAGCTATGATGGACCTATGGCCGATTTGATCGCCGAGGCCATGCCCGCGGTTGCGAGTTTTGAGGGCATGTCGCCGCGCGAGGCGTTCGAGGATATTGACGACGACTGGCTTGATCTGGACGTCTGGGGCACGATCGAGGCGTTCTCTGATCCTTTCACCGCAGGCTATTTCCTATCATCGGTGGACCTGCAACTGACACCGGAAGGCGTGACCGCGCAGCCGGAAGAACAGCGCATCTATCTGCTGCTGTTCTGGCGCACCCTTTTCATGTCCGGGGTGATCACGATCAGCTGTATCCTGTTGGGCTATCCGATTGCCTTCTTGCTGTCGAACCTGCCCACGCGCTCCTCGAACTTGCTGCTTATTCTGGTGCTGCTGCCATTCTGGACCTCGCTTCTGGTGCGGACATCGGCCTGGAAGGTGCTTCTGCAACAGCAGGGTGTCATCAACGACATCTTGGTCTGGATCGGTCTGGTGGCCGATGACAGCCGATTGGCGCTCATCAATAACCAGACCGGCACGATTATTGCGATGACGCACATCCTGTTGCCGTTCATGATCCTGCCGATGTTCTCAGTGATGAAGACGATCCCACCAAGCTACGTGCGCGCCGCGAAAAGCCTTGGCGCGACCAACTTCACGGCCTTCCGCCGGGTGTATTTTCCACAATCGATCCCGGGGATCGGCGCGGGCTGTATCCTCGTCTTTATCCTCGCAATCGGCTACTACATCACGCCGGAACTGGTCGGGGGACGGACGGGGACGTTCATCTCGAACCGGATCGCGTACCACATCTCAAGTAGTCTGAATTGGGGCTTGGCCGCTGCGCTTGGCTCGATCCTGCTGGCGGTGGTGTTGGTTCTTTACTGGCTCTACGACCGGATCGTAGGCATCGACAACGTGAAGCTGGGGTAACGGTTCATGGACACGAAACTTCCCCCCTACGCCACGACCGGCCAGCGCATCTGGTTCTACGGTTTCCGCGTGATCTGCGGGCTGATCTTCTTCTTTCTGATCGCGCCGATCATCATCATTATCCCGCTGAGCTTCAACGCCGAGGATTTCTTTACCTTCACGCCAGGCATGCTGGCGCTGGATCCTGAGGCCTACAGCCTTCACCACTACCAGGACTTCTTCGGGGAGGATGGCTACCCCTGGCGTGGCCTGATGATCGGGCTCGGTATTGGTGCAGCGATCTCGGTTGTCCTGAAGGTCTGGAAGGGGAGCACCAATCTGTTTCCGATCCTGATTGGCGCCATATTGGGTGTCATCATCGGCAAGCTGACGGGTCTTGAGGGCGAGGAGTGGATGACGCCGCTGCGCAACTCCTTGATGATTGCGCCGGTTGCGACGCTGCTTTCCGTGTCTTTCGGAACGTTGGCAGCGATTGGCCTGAGCCAGACCCATGTGCCGTTCAAGGGCGCGATCATGGCAATCCTGATCTCGCCCATGATCGTGCCGCTGATTATCTCGGCGGCGGGGATGTATTTCTTCTATAGCCGCATCGGTTTGCAGGGCACGTTCTGGGGCGTGGTGCTGGCCCATGCTGCCCTTGGTATCCCGTTTGTCATCATCACCGTGACGGCCACTTTGGTGGGCTTCGACCGCTCCCTGACACGGGCGGCGGCGAACCTAGGGGCGAACCCGGTGACGACGTTCTTCCGCATCCAGATGCCACTGATCTTGCCGGGCGTGATCTCGGGCGGGCTCTTTGCCTTCATCACATCATTTGACGAAGTGGTCGTGGTGATCTTCGTGGGCTCGGCAGGGCAGCAGACCTTGCCATGGCAGATGTTCACCGGCCTGCGCGAGCAGATCAGCCCAGTCATTCTGGCGGCGGCAACGATCCTTGTGGCGATCTCGATCGTCCTTTTGGCGACCGTGGAGATGCTGCGACGACGGTCCGAACGGCTCAGGGGAATCGCGCCGCACTGAGGCGGGGGTGCACACGTGCACAAATGGGTTAAGTCGTTGAATTGAAACGGTACTGCGCTTTTTCTTAACCTTTACTTAAGGGTTTCAGCGGCTATCCCAATACCGCAATCCATGCTGCAGCCGTCATCACCGTGAGGGCAGTGCCCACAAGCACCGAGGTTGCGGCCACGCGACGCGCGCAGCCATACATATCTGCGAAAATATAGGTGTTCACACCGGGGGCCATGGCAGCCGTGACGACAGCGGATTGCAATTGAGCCTGGCTGAGACCAAGGCCATTACCCAGACCAAATGCCACCAGCGGGTGAACGAGAAGCGATAGCCCGCAGATCATTGCGATGACGCCCACGTCGCCTTCGGGCCGGTAGCGGTAGAGCACACCGCCGAGGCCGAAGAGCGCGGCGGGAAGGGCCGCGCGGATCATAAGGTCGAGCGCTTCACCCACCACACCGGGGATCGGCAGGCCGCTGAGGTTCACGATGAAACCTAGTCCGATGCCGATCATGAGGGAGTTCTGGAACATCGCTTTCGCGACCGTTCCGGCAAGGCGCAGGCCGCGCGTTTCGGCGCGGATGATCTCCATCGTCGTGATGCCGAGCAGGTAACAGAAGGCCGCATGGAAGGCGATGATCGTGTAGTTCGGGCCGAGGGCGTCAACTCCATAGGCGCGCTCACTGATCGGCAGGCCCAGAAGGACAGTGTTGGCGAACAGAGCCGAGAAGCCGATGGCGACGCTGTCGGTCCAGGGGCGTTTGAAGATGAGGCGCGCGCCGAAGAGGCCCGCGAAGAAGCATAAGGTCGACCCGGAATAGAACGAGATCAGCAGCGCCAGGTTCAATTCCGCGCCGAGATCGAGTGTGGCGATGGCGGAAAAGAGCAGGCAGGGGATCGCGAATTTCTGGGTGAAGGTCATCAGACCGTCCACTGCACTCTCCTTGAAGAGGCCGCGCCAGACGGCGGCATAGCCAGCGCCCACGACTAAGAAGACGGGCAGGACGATAGCGAGAAGGTCAAGCATGGGGAGGGCTTAGCGGGTTCGGCGAGGGAAGGGAATGACGATGCTCCGCGCGTCTGTTTGGCGGGCCTCTCCTCGCATATGGTTTTGAAGATGCGTCTACCTGTTGCGTAGCGCCTAAGGTGGCACAGGTGCCGTAGGCCGAGAATGATGCCTTAGTCTGCAACCACGATCTGCATCCCGTCGAAAGCGGGTTCGACGCCTTCGGGTGTCTCGGCCAGCACCGTCTCATAATCCAGATCGATATGCATGTTCGTCAGCACCGCGCGTTTTGGCTTGGCCCGTGCGATCCATTCCAGTGAATTGGCCAGATGGCTGTGGCTGGGATGCGGGTCACGCCGGAGGGCGTCGAGGATCCAGATGTCGAGCCCTTCGAGCATTGGCCAGATGGTCTCGGGGATGTCGGAGACGTCAGGCAGGTAGGCGACTTCGCCAATACGGAAACCGAGGGCGTCGATGTTGCCGTGGGTGACTTCGAACGGCGTGAACGTGATTGGCCCACCTGCACCGTCGATGGTGACATCGCCGTCGATGGAATTGATGTCGAGGATTGGCGGGTAAGCCGAGCCGGGGGGCTGCACGAAAGCGTAGCCGAAACGGTTGAGCAGGTCGTTCGTGGTGGGGCCGTCGGCATAGACAGGTAGGCGCGCGCGCATGTTGAAGACGATCATCCGAAGGTCATCGAGGCCATGGACGTGATCGGCGTGGGCGTGGGTGTACAGGACCGCGTCGAGCCTGCCGATGCCTGCATCAAGCAGTTGCGCGCGCAGGTCGGGGGAGGTGTCGATCAGGACGGAGGTGGTGCCTTCGTCGGTGGTGCGTTCCACCAGAAGGGAACAACGGCGGCGGGTGTTCTTTGGATTGTCCGGGTCGCAGGCGCCCCAGTGGCCACCAAGGCGCGGGACACCTCCCGACGAGCCGCAGCCGAGAATGGTGAAGCGCAGCTCGCCCATTCAGGCGGCCTTCGTGGCGGCTGCAGCTTTCCAGAAAAGCCGGTCGAAATTGGCGGAGGTCTGGGCGGCGAAGTCTTCGTAGGAAAGGTCGAAGACCTCAGCGCCGACGCGCGCGGTATGGGCGGTGAAGGCAGGCTCGTTCCGTTTGCCGCGATAAGGCGGAGGTGCGAGGTAGGGGCTGTCGGTCTCAACCAAGATGCGGTCGAGGGGGGCGGCGGCGAAGATATCGCGGAGTGCCTGGGATTTCGGGAAGGCGGCTATACCGGACATGGAGAGGTAGAAGCCGAGGTCGAGGGCGGCGTGGGCCAGGTCTGCGCTGGAACTGAAGCAATGCATGACGCAGGTGAAGGGGCCTGCCCGGTGTTCTTCGGTGAGGAGGCGGGCCATGTCGTCGTCGGCATCGCGGGCATGGATGATGAGGGGCAGGGAGGTCTGGCGCGCAGCCTCGATATGGATGCGCAGGCTGTCCTGTTGGATCGATTTGCTGTCGGCGGTGTAGTGGTAGTCGAGGCCGGTCTCGCCAATGCCCACGAATTTGGGGTGTTGGGCGAGCGCGGTGAGGTCTTCTACGGTTGCGAGCGGTTCTTCGGCGGCGGACATCGGGTGGGTGCCTCCGGCCCAGAAGACGGGTGCGTGGGCCTCGGCGATGGCCTGGACCGCTGGCGCGTTCTTGAGGCGTGTGCAGATCGTGACCATGCGCGTGACGCCGGCGTCCACGGCACGCGCGACGACATCGGGCAGCTCAGACCCGAGGCTGTCAAAATCGAGGTGGCAGTGGCTGTCGACGATTTGGGGTTGGGTCATGGGGCCTCAGGCGGCAAGGCGGGCCGCGGTGCGGTCCAGATCGAGGAAGATATCGAAGATGAGGGCGGCGGGGTCAAGGTTGACCGCTTTGCCTTGCCGCGCGCGCGCGGTGAGCGATTGCGCAAGGTTGGCCCAGTCGCGGGCCTTAGCAGGCGTGGGGGCGAGGCAGGCGAGGGTTTGGGCCTCATTCGGGACGATTTCAATCGGGGTCTGACCGGTTGCCCCCATCCGCGCGGCGCGGGAGAGGGCGGTTTCGAGGAGGGAGAGGGTGAGGTCGAAGCGGGCTTCATTGGCTTTGCCGGCGGTGCTTTCCGCGAGTTTGAGGGCCAGTTGGCGGTCCATGTTTGGGAGCGTTTCCAGAAGGCGGGCGATGTCGGCATAAAGCGCGGGCCCGCCCTGTTCGGTGAGCGTGATGGCAGCGCCCACAGAGCCTTGGGCAAGTGTGGCGAGTGCCGGGCCTTCGGGCGGTTCGGCCCCGGCTTGCAAGAGGGCGGCGGCGAGATCGGCGTCTTCGAGCGCGTTGAAGCGCAGGGTGCGGCAGCGGGAGCGGATCGTGGGCAAAAGGCCTGACGGGCGGTGCGAGATGAGGAAAAGGACGGCGCCTTCGGGTGGTTCTTCCAACTCCTTCAGGAGGGCATTGGCGGCGGAGGGGTTCATCTCATCGGCGCTGTCGACGATGACCACGCGGCGACCGTCGCCTGCGGACATCTGGAAGAAGCCTTTCAGACCACGGACTTCGTCGACAGTGATGACTGTCTTGAGTTTCTTTGCGTCCTTGTCGTCGACTGGGCGGCGAAGGAGGAACAGACCTGGGTCGCTGAGCGCCAGAAGACGGCGGTTTACCGGGTGCTCCGGATCAATGTCGAGGCTTTCGGGAGGCGGTGGGGCGCCGAAGAGACCGTCATCCTGAGCCGGTGGTATGGCCAAAAGAAACCGTGCGGCGCGCCAGGCGCAAGTGGCTTTGCCGATGCCTTTAGGGCCGGTCAGCAGCCAGCCATGGGGCAGGCGCCCCGAAGTGGCGGCGGACAGGAACTCAGCCTCCGGCGCGGCATGCCCAAACAGCCGCGCCGTTTCACGCGGATGTGGCGCGCCATCGAGGCGATCGGATTCGAGTGGGGCATCATCGGACATGGGCGAGATGTAGCACGGGTGCGCGGCGGGGGCAGGCCAAAAGCGGCAAGTGATCAGCCGAGGTGGAAAGCCACGGTTTCCGAAATGCGTGCGGCGATTGTGTCCGGATCCGTATTGGCATCGATCACACGGCAGCGATCCGGGTAGTCCTGTGCCAGCGCAAGAAAGCCAGCGCGCAATTTCTGCTGAAACGGCAGACCGAAATCTTCGAACCGATCCTCACCGCTCTGGCGTGCGAGACCACGTTCCAGCGCAATGGCCGGGTCCATGTCGAGGATCAGGGTCAGGTCCGGCTCCATGCCGATAGCATCTTCATGGATTTGATCCACCAACCCGCGCAAATCGCCGCGTGTGGCCCCTTGGTAAACGCGTGTGGAGTCCGCGAAACGATCTGTCACTACATCGTGGCCCTCTTCCAGCGCAGGGCGGATGGTCCGCTCAAGATGATCGCGGCGGGCTGCGGTGAATAGCAGGATTTCGGTTTCTGGGCTCCACCGGTCAGGGTCGCCTTCTACGAGTAACCGGCGGATATCCTCAGCACCCGGCGCGCCGCCTGGTTCGCGTGTCAGCACAGGATCGCGACCCTGTCCGCGCAGCCAATCCGCCAAGCGCCGCGACTGGGTGGATTTTCCAGACCCGTCAATGCCTTCAAGGCTGATGAAGAGACCCTTTTGGCCGGGCATTGATCGATCTTTCCCTCAAGCGGTGTGCGCTCCGACAGGCATTACACGACCCCTGCGTCAGGGCAAGGCGATGACCGTCTTGCGCCAACCTGCCCATCTTTGTTCCGTGAAAATGCAAAAAATGCGCCGCGAGGCCTGAAACGCCAACCGTCCAAGGTGCGCGCAACTCGCGCCGTCTCGGGCCTTCAGGCCTGCCCGGAGCGCTATGGGCAAATCGCAACCGTAGGCTCTGCTTTAGTGTTGTGGGTGCGAGCGCAAGGAATTGAATTGGATGCGCGGTCTGTTAGTTGGCCGCGGCCTCTGCGACCGGGGCCTCACCGCCAAGACCAACCATGCCACGGACGTCGCCCCAAGCGGTTCGCAGGCGCACCATGGGCCCGCCGCGCAGCACGTCTGCGATAGCGACGACCGGAACGCGAGCCTCGAACCCCAACACGCCTTGAACGATGTGCAACTCCCCGACCACATCCCCTGCGGCCACGGGGGCGGGCAGGGGGCTGGTGAAGGTGACATTGGCCTCAATCTCTGGGTCCAGAAGGGCGGGGACCAACATTTCGACGCCTTCGGCCGGGGCCAGGCCCACGCTTTCTTCGGCGCCAAGGAAGACAGGCGCGCGTGCGATCTCGACGCCGGGCTCCACCAGATCGCGCATCACGAATTGGCGGAACGCCCAGGTTACGATGCGCTCAGATTCCTCGGCCCTTTGCTCCGCAGACGAAAGACCGGTTATCACAAATGTCACGCGGCGGTCACCTTGCATAGCGGACCCGACAAGCCCGTAGCCAGCCTCGGACGTATGTCCGGTTTTCAAGCCGTCCGCCCCGATCCCAAGGCCCAAAAGCGGGTTCCGGTTGAAGCGATTGGCGGGGGAGCGGCCCTCATAGTCGAACTCAGTTTCCTGAAAGTAGCCGTAATATTCGGGAAACTCTTCAATCAGGCGGCGCGCGAGGATACCCAGATCGCGCATCGACATGGCATGGCCCTCGGCGGGCCAGCCGGAGGCGTTTCGGAAGGTCGAATTCATCATCCCCAATTGGCGCGCGCGCTGGGTCATCAGATCTGCGAAGCCTGCCTCCGTTCCGTCCGGGCTAAGCGCTTCGCCGAGCGCAACCGATGCGTCATTGCCAGAGACGATCACCACACCGCGGATCAGCTCTTCGATGGTGGGGCGGTCTTGCGTGTTGAGAAACATGGTCGAGCCGCCGAAGCTCATCGCGTGTTCCGAGACCGGAACGCGGGTCTCCAACGTCAGGCGGCCATCGCGGAGCGCCTCGAACGTCATCAGAAGCGTCATCAGCTTGGACATCGACGCGGGCGGCAGGGCCTCATCCGCGTTCAATTCCAGCAAGACCTGGCCGGAGGTGTGGTCATAGACATAGGCCGCGCGGGCCTGGGTGTCGTAGCCCTGGGCCAGTGCAGCGGTCAGGGCGGTGAGCAAAAACAAAACCGCCGCGAGGAGTGTCGCGGCGGGTCTGATCAGAGTTGCGATGTGCATGGCGTCCTATCGACTTACGAAAAAGGCATCGTCAAAGCCAAGCTCCCGCACGTTTTCAAGGATCGCATCGCGGGTGGCCGATGTGTCGGCTGGTCCCACCACGACGCGCCAGAATTGGCGACCGTTGCTCGACTGGTCATAGATTGTGGGCTCTAGACCGACTCCGCGCAAGGCCTGCCCGGTATTGGTGGCGTTTTCTTGCACAGAGAAGATGCCGATCTGGACGTAGGCGTTTTCAAGATCGCTTGGCGCAGGTGTGCGCGCGGCTGCCGGTTGCGGGGCAGGATCGGCCGCATCGATAGCGGCAGCGGCGGCACTGGCGATGTCTTCGGCGCCGTCAAGCGACGTCGCGGTGATCTCACCAGCTGCAGCAGACGCTGCGATTTCTTCGCCCGGAGCCATGGCATCGGGTGCGGCATCCGCCGTCTCAGCCACTTCTTCTCGGCGCAGCGCCGTCACGTTCAGCATCGTCGGATCGCCAGCCAGAACGCCAAGGGCGGCGGCGGCATCGGACGACAATTGCAAGTCAGGGCCGGGGTTGTCGCGTTCGCGCCGGAACAGGGCACCGATCACGAAACGGCCGTTTTCGTCGTTGCGGATGATCACGCGCTCTGGATCGCCGACATCGGGGTGGGCCACCCAGACGCCGCCAAGGGAGGGGCGACCATCCCACAGACCTTCTGCGGTTTCCTCAAAGATTTCGGGGGCTTCGACGTCACGCTCGACCAGTCGGGTGGCCCCGATAGGGGCGGGACCGTCCGCATCTGCGTTACGGGAGCCGAAGAATTCGCCGTCTTCACCGACACAGGCAGACAGGGCCATCAGCGGCACAAGCGCTAGCGCCAGACGGATTCGGGGCGTTGGGCGGTTTGGTGTCATACTGCTCATCTCTGCTCTCATCCCGCGCGTCATGCGCACGGTGTTTTATTGGTTGCCCGGACGTTGCCGGATTGCACCCTGATTTGGCCGGGCGCACCTGTATTGACCATAGGATAGCGTAGTGATTCGTTTCTGAAAAGGTGGCTTGTGAAAGAAGGTGTCACAGGGCGGGTTTCAGAATCACACATGTCACAGTATCGCCTGTGCCAGACCCGCCGGAGGAGTGGCAGAGTGGTCGAATGCACCGGTCTTGAAAACCGGCGTGCGTGAAAGCGTACCGTGGGTTCGAATCCCACCTCCTCCGCCAAGTTTCCTACGATTGCCAAGGTTTCCCAGTCGGCCACAACGTGGCGGCTATCCGCCCAATCCCAGCATGCGCTTTCGGTCTGATGCCCATTTCATGATGATCAAATCGAAGCTGAGTGCCATGAGTGAAACACAGATGCCGAGGACGAAATTCGTACCAAGGTTGGTCCCTGCGAGCGTGCGCTGAAGTTCCTGACCCAGATCCTGGGTGCCGATAAAGGCTGCGATGATGACCATGAAGAAGGCGAACATGATGGCTTGGTTGAAGCCCACAGCCATCGTCGGAAATGCGAGAGGGATTTGCACCTTGATCAGCTTTTGCCATCGCGTCGCACCGGACATGTCGGCGGCTTCCGTGATTTCTGGCGGCACGGTGCGCAGGCCCTCAATCGTGTAGCGCACCAGTGGCACGGTCGAGAAGATCAGGATCGAGAAGATCACGGCGATGTCGGTGATCCCGAATAGCATGATCGCTGGCAGCAGGTAGACGAAACTTGGGAAGGTCTGAGCGGTGTCGCAGGCCAGCAGGACGCGGCGCGCCGACTTCTCGTTGCGCGCGGCAAGGATTGCGATGGGCAGGCCGATCAAAGTCGCGAGGATCACGGCGGCGAGGACTGCGTAGAGCGTGATGACCGCGCGGTCCCACCAGCCGGAAAGCGCAACGAGGGAGAAGAAGACGCCCGCGAGCATCGCCTGCTTGCGACCCGCCAGCCATAGACCGAAGGCGACGATCAGTAGGATCAGCGCTGGAGTTGGGATAGAAAGCAGGAAGTTGCGGAACGGGATGAAGACGTTGTTATTGAGGAAAGCGCGCAGGCCACCGGTAATGGCGCGTACCCAATCCAGCGCAAGGAAATCGCGCATGATGCCGTCAATTTCGCGCCCCATCGACCAGCTTTGCCGGCGACCAATCTCGGATAGATAGGGAACGAATTGCGACAGGATATAGAAGAGGACAAAGACACCGAGGCCGATCAGGGCATAGCGGTGCTGCTTCCACCAAGGTGTGCCCTTCTCAAAATGTTCAGGCTGTTTTGCGACCCAGGCTTTTGACATCCGATCCAGCGCAACGGCCAGCAGAACGATGGTAACGCCGATCTCAAAAGACCGACCCAGTCGGAAACTGCCCATCATCTCTAACAGTTTGGCACCTAGGCCCGGCATTCCGATGAAAGCTGTGAGAACGACCATTGCAAGGCACAGCATGATCACTTGGTTCACACCCACAAGGATCTCGGTCCGGGCCGAGGGGATGTAGACGTGACGCAGCATCTGAAGACGTGTGCAACCGCTCATCTTTCCGGCCTCGACTACCTCCGGGGAGACCTTTTGAAGGCCGAGGATCGTCATCAGGATCATCGGCGGGACGGCATAGACAACGGTTGCGAC
Organism: uncultured Roseicyclus sp.; assembly: GCA_947500415.1. GTDB lineage: Bacteria > Pseudomonadota > Alphaproteobacteria > Rhodobacterales > Rhodobacteraceae > Gymnodinialimonas. The sequence continues at coordinate 1,080,587 of CANMRT010000002.1, read as the reverse complement.
CGCGCCCGCTGTGGGGCCGACCTTGAAGAAGATCACTGCCGGAAGGAGGTAGGTGAAGAAGGGTAGGGTTTGCAGCACGGCGAGGATGGGTTTGATTGCATTCTCGAAGCGCGGGTATTTCCATGCGGTGATGCCGAGGCTCAGGCCGATCACAAAGGCCATGGGGGCGGCTACGACCAGAACAGACATGGTCTGCATGGCGATTTCCCACTGGCCGATCAGTGCCGTCCATAGGAACGTGCCGCCCGCAAGCAGAGCAATGCGCCATCCGCCAAGCCAGAAACCGAGCACAGTGACGGCTGCGGCAATAGCCGACCATGGGATTGGGCCAAGATACGGCCAGCGACGCCGTCCGAACAGCAGATTGCCAGTCACGTCCAGTACCCATTCCAAACCCTCGGTCAGGAACCGGGTGAAGGCGAGAAGGCCCAAATCCTCCTTCACGAACTCGAAGATCACATCGAGCCAATCCGCAAAGGGCGGTATCATGCTTTCTGGCAAACGGTGGAGCACTTCCGGAAGAAGCCCGGTGTATTGGGCGATCATCAAAGCGAGCGCGATTGCAAAACAGATCAGTGCCGCTTTGGGGCGATCTATACCCAAAGCGGGTGGAGCGCTTGGGAGGCTTTGCTGATCCGCAGCGCTCATCTTTGATCCAGCAGCACGTTCAGGGCATTGGCCTTGGACATCGCACCCAAGGCGACGCCATTTTCCGTGACTGGAAAGGCGTCACGCGGGTCGGTGATCAGCAGCTTGGCCATGTCATGGACCGAGGCTGCGCCGTCCACGGCCTCACCCTCGGCACTGACGCCAGCTTCAGCCAATACGCGCGCGTGAACCACGCGGGCCTTGTCGATGTCTTCGGTGAATTTGCGGACATATTCCGTGGCAGGGTGCAAAACGATCTGGTCTGGCGTGTCGCATTGTTCGACCGCGCCGTCCTTCATGATGGCAATGCGGTCGGCGAGGCGCAGGGCTTCGTCGAAATCGTGCGTGATGAAGACGATGGTCTTTCCCAGTAGCGCTTGAAGACGCAGAAATTCATCCTGCATCTCGCGGCGGATCAGAGGATCGAGCGCGGAAAACGGCTCATCAAGGAACCAGATATCAGGCTCGATGGCGAGAGAGCGCGCAATGCCAACGCGTTGCTGCTGTCCGCCGGACAATTCGCGCGGGAAATAGTCTTCGCGCCCTTCAAGACCGACCAGCTTGATGACTTCCATCGCGCGATCCCGCCGCGCATGACGATCCTGGCCCCGCATCTCAAGCGGGAAGGCCACATTTTCCAGAACGGTTCGGTGCGGCAACAGACCAAAGGATTGGAAGACCATTCCCATTTTGGACCGGCGCAGCTCGATCAACTCATGTTCGCGCAGGCCACCGATATCGGTGCCTTCAACTTCGATAATGCCGTCGGTGATGTCGTGTAAGCGCGAGAAGCAGCGCACCAGTGTGGATTTCCCAGACCCCGAAAGGCCCATGATAACCAGCATCTCACCCTTTTGGACGGTCAGCGAGACGTCACGCACACCCGCGATGTATCCATCGGCCCGGATCTCGTCGAACGACCGCCCTTCGGGCATGGTTTTTAGGTAGGCTTTGGGGTTGGCCCCGAAAACCTTCCATACGTTCGTGCAGGAAATGACCGGGGGAGTGTCTGCGCTCATTGGGTGCCTCTTTGAATAAGCCCCGCCCGGTTGGTCCGGACGGGGCATCTTTGCGCAAGTTTGGAAGTTTAGGAACCGTTAACCCAAGGCTCCCAAACGGCGGTGTTTGCTTCCAACCAGATTTCAGCGGCCTCTTCGGGCTCATATTCTTCGATGTCCACAAGGCGGGCCATCTCAGCGATCTGGGCGTTGGAGAAGTTCACACGCTCAAGCACGGCGTAGGCGTCAGGCCAGTTCTCCTGCATGCCTTCCCACGCGGCGATCTTCAGGTAGCCGTCGGCGGGGTTGCCGCAGTCGTACGCCATGTCGGGGTTCGGCCCGAGCGACACGTCTTCGTCGCAGCCATCTTCCCATTCGGGGAACTCAACGAATGCACCGGGCCAAACGGCTTCGGCGAAGTTCGGCGTCCAGTTGAACAGAACGATCGGCGTGCGATCCGCCTCGGCGGCGGCCAGTTCGGCCCAAAGCGCGGCTGCGGAGCCTGCGTTGACCACCACGAAGTCCATGCCGAGCGCTTCAACACGTTCCTGACCGTGCTTCAGCCAGTCGACGGGACCATCGAGGTAACGGCCCTGTTCGCCAGTTTCCGCTGTTGCAAAAAGCGCGGCGCATTCGTTCAGCGCTTCCCAATCAGGCAGGCCGGGGCAGGCGTCTGCGGTCCACTCAGGATACCACCAGTCCTCACGCGTGATCGCGTCGTGCGTCGTCACTTCGACAATGCCGCCCGCTTCCATCGCGGCGTCGAAGGATGCGCCAAATGCGCCTTCCCAGACTTCCAGTTCCAGCGTCACGTCACCTAAGCGGATCGACTCGTAGACGGCTTGGCTGTCTGTGGTCACGTATTCCACGTTCAGACCCATGCTCTCATAAATCTGGCCCACGACGTTGGACATCACGATCTGCGATGACCAGTTGTGGATCGGAATGATGATTGGGTCTTCGCTATCGGCAACGGCCACCGCAGGCGCGAGCGCCGCGAGGCTTGTCACCAGTGCTGTTGTGAGTTTTTTCATTTGCATTCTCCCTGTTCGATACGAGCCCTTGCATCGGGCACGCACGCTTTGTCGGATTGCTCCAAACGGTTTGGCCTGGGGACGCGCATCGAATCTTTGGTAGAGCGTCAGGCCTGTATACAGCGTCACCGGGTTTTTCCTGTAGATCAAGAATTTTTCCTAAGAAGGCGCATAATTTGATCTGAGGCTTTCGGTGCCACGCGGTTTCGGATGGTCCCGAATGTCGGATTTCGACTGTAATTTGTCCGAACTCAGGGCTGAAAGCGTCCGATTTAGAACGCATCATCTACCTTGGAGGCTGCAAAAATGAGCTATTCGGGGTTTCGGGTCATAAAAGAGGCGCTTACCGGCCATCGTGGCTGGGGCCCTGCATGGCGCACGCCTGACCCAAAGGCAGAGTACGATTTCGTCATTATTGGTGGCGGCGGTCATGGGCTTGCCACGGCGCATTACCTTGCGAAGGAATTCGGAAAGTCCCGCATTGCGGTGATCGAGAAGGGCTGGATTGGCGGCGGTAACGTAGGCCGGAACACGACCATCATCCGCTCAAACTACCTACTTGATGGCAATGAGCCCTTCTACGAGATGTCGCTGAAGTTGTGGGAAGGGCTGGAGCAAGACCTCAACTACAACGCCATGGTCAGCCAACGCGGCATTCTGAACCTGATCCATTCCGACGCGCAGCGCGACGCCTTCGTGCGGCGCGGCAATGCAATGATGCTCAACGGTGCTGATGCGGATTTGCTGAGCACCGAGGATATCCTTAAGCGCTACCCGTTCCTGAACGTGAATAACGCGCGCTTCCCGATCAAGGGTGGCCTCGCGCAGCATCGCGGCGGCACTGTGCGCCATGATGCGGTGGCGTGGGGATATGCGCGGGCGGCGGATAGGCGGGGCGTCGACATTATCCAGAACTGCGAAGTGACGGGGTTTCGGATCGAGAATGGCAAATGCCTGGGCGTTGAGACATCGCGCGGCTTCATCGGCGCGGGCAAGGTCGCGGCTTGTGTGGCGGGCTCGTCGGGACGCCTAATGGAGAAGGCCGGCATGCGGCTGCCGATTGAAAGCCACGTTTTGCAGGCCTTCGTGACCGAGGGTCTGAAGCCCGTCTTTCCGGGAGTCGTGACCTTCGGCGCGGGCCACTTCTATTGCAGCCAGTCCGACAAGGGCGGGCTGGTCTTTGGCGGCGACATTGACGGCTACAACTCCTACGCCCAACGCGGCAACCTGCCGGTGGTGGAGGACGTGTGCGAGGGCGGCATGGCGATCTTCCCCATGCTTGGGCGCGTGCGGCTTTTGCGGATGTGGGGCGGCATCATGGACATGTCGATGGACGGCTCGCCTATCATTGACCGCACCCACATCGACGGGCTCTATTTCAACGGCGGCTGGTGCTACGGCGGCTTCAAAGCGACGCCCGCCAGCGGCATGGCCTACGCACATCTGCTGGCCACCGACCGCCCCCACGAAACGGCTACCGCGTACCGCTTTGATCGTTTCGAAACGGGTCGGATGATCGACGAAAAAGGGATGGGCAATCAGCCCAACTTGCACTGATGATTATTGAACATCCGCTCCTTGGACCCCGCGATGCTGCCGAATTCACCTATCTGGGCGACGCTGCAATGATCCATCGCCCCGATTGGCAGGCGGAGGATGCCTTGGCGCAATTCACCACCTACGGCTACCTGCGCGACAACCCGGCAGGTCCACACCGCGAGCTGTGGTTTCACGAGCAAGGTGACCGCTCGTGGCTCGTGGTTACACGCGATACGACCACACACGAGATCACCGATGTGCAACTCGCACGCGATGTGGCCCGGGCGGAGGGGCGGTCGAAATGAGCCAGCAAAACCGGTTGGACGGCGGCCTGATCGGGCGCGAAAAGGGCCTCAACTTCACCTTTGATGGCAAGCGCTACTCCGGCCATCCGGGCGACACGCTGGCCTCCGCGCTGCTTGCAAATGGCGTGCGGCTCATGGGCCGCTCATTCAAATACCACCGCCCCCGTGGGCCTTTGACCGCTGGATCGGAAGAGCCAAACGCGATTGTTGAGCTCCGCACGGGCGCGCGACAGGAGCCGAACACGCGCGCCACAACGGCGGAGCTGTATGAGGGGCTAGAGGCCAAATCGCAAAACCGCTGGCCGTCACTCGCCTTCGACGCCATGGCCATCAACGACCGTCTTTCGCCGTTCCTCACGGCAGGCTTCTACTACAAGACATTCATGTGGCCGGCAGCCTTCTGGGAGAAGGTTTACGAGCCGATCATTCGCCGTGCGGCGGGCCTTGGCTCCATTTCTTTCGAGCCGGATCCTGACAGTTACGACAGAGGATCCCTGCACTGCGATCTACTTATAATCGGGGCGGGACCGGCAGGCCTTGCCGCCGCGCTAACGGCAGGCCGTGCGGGCGCGCGGGTGATCCTGGCGGATGAGGATTTTGTTCTCGGCGGGCGCCTTAATGCGGAAACCTTCGAGGTCGGGCAGGGCAGTGGCGCAGATTGGGCGGCGCAGGCCGTGGCCGAACTGGCTTCCATGGACAACGTCCGCGTCATGTCGCGCACCACGATCATGGGCGCGTTCGACCACGGCGTCTATGGCGCGGTTGAGCGGGTCAGCGACCACTTGTCGGTTCCCGCACCCGGCAAGCCACGTCAGGTTCTTTGGCGCATCTACTCAAAGCGCGCCATCGTGGCGGGCGGCGCGACCGAGCGGCCCATCGCCTTCGAAAACAACGACCGGCCCGGCATCATGTTGGCCTCGGCCCTCCGCACCTATGCCAACCGCTTCGCCGCGACGCCCGCCCGCAAGGTCGCGGTTTTCACGAACAATGACGACGGCCATCGAACCGCTGCCGACCTTCACGCCAAAGGGGTCAGAATCGCAGCCGTCGTCGACGTGCGCGAAGATGCGCCGCAGAGCGACGACTACCGTGTGATCGCGGGTGGCAATATCAGCAACTCGCGCGGGCGATTGGCCGTCGATGCGGTGACAGTATCACGGCCCGATGGCACGACCTTCCAGCTTGATTGCGGAGCCGTTGCAGTTTCGGGTGGCTGGAACCCCAACGTCCACATGACGTGCCACCAACGCGGACGCCCGCGCTGGAACGAGGCAATCGCGGCCTTTGTGCCGGACGTCATGGGCGTGCCGGGCCAGCGGGTCGCCGGGGCGGCAGCGGGCCATATGTCCACGCGCGGTGCGCTTGAATGCGGCGCGGCAGAGGCCGTTGCCGCGCTGGATGATCTTGGCATCACCGCGACAGCAGTGGACCTGCCAGAAGCCGAAGATAGCCCCGTCAACATCACGCCCTACTGGACCGTTCCGGGCGCGACGCGCGCCTGGCTTGATCAGCAGAACGACGTGACCGTCAAGGATGTGAAGCTCGCGCATCAGGAGAATTTTACCTCCGTCGAGCATCTCAAGCGGTACACCACGCTCGGCATGGCAACCGATCAGGGCAAAACATCCAACATGGGCGGTTTGGCCATCATGGCTGAACTGACTGGGAAGCCGATCCCCGAGGTTGGAACCACGATCTTCCGCCCTCCCTATACACCCACCGCTATGGGTGTCTTCGCGGGCCGGTCGCGTGATCAAGAATTCCGGCCAACCCGCAAGACACCGTCCCACAAATGGGCTGAGGAGCAGGGCGCGGTGTTTGTCGAAGTCGGCATGTGGCTACGCGCGCAGTGGTTCCCGAAAGCCGGTGAGACGCATTGGCGCGAGAGTGTGGACCGTGAGGTCTTGCAGACCCGCAAATCGGTAGGTGTTTGTGATGTGACCACACTTGGGAAAGTGGATGTCCAAGGCACCGATGCGGCGGAGTTTTTGAACAAGATCTACTGCAACGGGTTCGCGAAACTAGCCGTCGGCAAAACCCGCTACGGCCTCATGTTGCGCGAGGACGGCATCGCGATGGATGACGGCACCGCGGGGCGGCTGGCCGAAGATCATTTCGTCGTCACCACCACCACCGCCAACGCGGTTCCGGTCTATCGCCACATGGAATTCGTGCGGCAATGCCTCTACCCGGACATGGACGTGCAGCTCATCTCCACAACCGAGGCTTGGGCGCAATATGCGGTCGCGGGCCCTAATTCGCGCGCACTTCTACAGAAGATCGTAGACCCGGAGTTCGACCTCTCCAATGAAGGTTTCCCCTTCATGGCCTGTGCCAACATCACCGTTTGTGGCGGGTTGCGCGCGCGGCTGTTCCGGATCTCGTTCTCCGGCGAATTGGCGTTCGAGATCGCGGTGCCCACCCGCTACGGCGACGCGCTGATGCGGAAAATTATGGAGGCGGGTGCCGAGTTTGACGTTGTGCCCTACGGCACCGAAGCGCTCGGCGTCATGCGGATCGAGAAGGGGCACGCGGCGGGCAATGAGTTGAACGGAACGACCACGGCGCTGAACCTAGGGATGGGGCGGATGGTGTCCAAGAACAAGGATTCCATCGGCTCCACCCTGTCGGAGCGGGAGGGGCTGAAAGAGGACGACGCCCTGAAGCTGGTCGGCTTCAAGCCCGTGGATCCGGCCAACACAGTGCCTGCGGGCGCACACCTGATGACCAAGGGTTCCCCCGTCGATGCGGCCCACGATCAGGGCTACGTCACCTCCGCTTGCTACTCACCTAACCTGGGCTTCGCCATCGGGATCGGCTTCCTGAAATCCGGCGATGCGCGGATTGGCGAGGTAATCCGGCTGGTCAGTCCGTTGACGGGTGTGGACCATGAAGTCGAAGTCGTCAGCGCCCATTTCGTTGATCCAGAGGGGGAGAGGCTTCGTGCATGATCTGGCTCCGATAACTGCCTTGGGTGGAACGACGCCACGGGTAGACACCGTTGGGACTGTGACGCTGACCGAGAAGCCCGACATTGCGCTTGCCTCCGTTGCAGCGCGTATGGGGCACGAGGACGCCTGCCGCGCGCATCTGAAAAACGTCATCGGCGCGGTCCCTGCGCCTGGAAAGACCCAGCTGCATGACCCGGAGGCGGGTTTCTGGATGGGGCCTGATTTGTGGATGGTGGGCGCGCCGTTTGAGACCCACGAAGACCTCGCCGACCAGCTTAAGGCGCGGTTTGGGCAGACGGCATCTATCACCGAGCAGACAGACGCCTGGGTCGTCTTCGACCTGCGTGGGGAAAGCATGGAAGATGTTGTTGAACGTCTATGTGCCGTGGACATTCGTGTGATGAAAACCGGCGACGGAACGCGGACGGTGATCGACCACCTCGGCTGCTTCATGTTGCGCCGCGATCCCTCCGACTGGGTGCGTATCCTTGGCCCCCGATCCTCCGCCGGATCACTCCACCACGCAATCCTGACGGCGATGCACTCGGCGGTCTAGGTCGCGGGCAGGGGCACGTTTCCATTGACGCGGAACAGGTTGATCCGCTCCCGATCCTCACGGGGGCTGATCCCGAACACTTCGGTGTAATACCGCTTTAGGATCGTTGTGCTGCTATAGCCCACAGCCTCCGCGATCTGGGTAAACGACTGATTTGTATACATGACAAGCTGCCGCGCGGCCTTCATGCGCATACGGCGCAGATAGCGTGAAGGGTTCAGACCGGTGGCCCGCTTGAAGTTGCGTTCAAGCTGCCGTGTCGAGATGCCAATATCATCTGCCACGTCACTCAACCGCGGCGGATCGGTCAGAGCGGCGGAGTATATGTCGATCACACGGGCCACGTTTGCGGGAAGCGCCTGCTCCGATTTGGCAATGCTGCTGATGGCAGGCGTCGATTGGCGCACGTCGGTGTTGCGCATCATCGGGTGCTGGAACCAACAGGCGACCTCCGTGGCGATTGCTGCGCCAAGACGTCCCTGGATCAGTTGAAGCGACAGATCGAAGGCGGCGGTCGCCCCGGCCGCTGTCATGATCTTGTCGGAAATCTCGATAACCTGCTCGGTCTTTTGGACGTCCGGGAACTCGGCGGCGAAGGCGGCTTCATAACACCAATGAACCGAGATCGGGTCGCGCAGGGGCACTTGCGCCCGTGCCAAAGGAAATACGCCTCCCGATACAGCGCCCAACGTCATGCCGTGGCGCGACAGTGCCCTGAGGTGCGCTGGAGAGTGGGGCGATTGGAACTCGGAGACGGCGGCGGACAAGATGATGAGGCAATCGAGATCGAGTGCGCTGTTCAGCGTTAACCCAGCCTCAAATGCAACATTTGCGCTGGCTTCGACTTTTGCGTCACCTTCCGAGACCAATGACCAAACAAAGCTGCCGGTGCCCGAAATCTCATTGGCTGCACGCAGCGGTTCGATCATGGATGTCAGGCAAGCCATAGGGAAGCCCGGAAAGAGAAGGAACCCAATTCGATATGCTGACTCTTGTGCCATCGAATCTACTGTGAGGAAAAATTTGTGCCTTCACAAGAAACACTTTAGAGTGAATGCACATAATGAGAGCACGCAATGAACAAGATCGAACAACCCGTTCTGACCCAAAATCCGCACTCCCTTCGGGAACAGCGCGAAAACGTATTAGAGGTGGCGATCGGGCGAGAGGTGCGGGCTTTTCGAAAGCAGCAAAACATCACAGTGGCTGAGCTTTCGACAATGACCGGCCTGTCAATTGGCATGTTGTCGAAAATCGAAAACGGAAACACGTCGCCGTCGCTCAGCACATTGGAGGCGTTGTCCCATGCGCTAGCGGTGCCGCTGACGTCGTTTTTTCGGAAGTTTGAAGAGCGCAGACAAGCGGTTCACACGCCAGCTGGCGAAGGATCGGTTGTGGTGGCCGAGGGCACCCGCGCCGGGCACCAGTATAATTTGCTGGGGCATCTCGGCTCGAATTCCAGTGGCGTGATTGTAGAGCCTTATCTGATCACACTGACCAGCACCTCGGACACTTTCGAGATCTTTCAGCACGGCGGGATCGAGACGATCCACATGTTGGAAGGCGCTGTAGATTACCGTCATGGGGATCAGGTTTTCTCGCTGCGTCCGGGCGACACGTTGCATTTCGATGCCGACGCGCCGCACGGTCCCGAGCGATTGGTCGAGCTGCCTGCGCGCTACCTGGCAATCATAAGCTATCCGCAGATTGCCTGAGCGCGCGCATTATTGGTGCGCGGCTAGTTTTGCGTGAATAACTTCAGTAAAGGCGCTGTTTTCATCGGCCAAGGCCTTGATCTCATTGGCGACGATTGCAAATCCACGACCGGCATCGCCTGAGCGTGCCGCTTCGATTTGGGCGTTTATCGACAGCATCTTGAGGGCGCGCAAGGACTGGGTGATCTGTTTGGTCAGACCAATAATTTCCTGATTTACCTGACGTGTATCAGATACCAGGTCGTCCAACTTTCCGGTTAATCGGCTTTCGGCGTCCGCGCTTACAACCAACCCTTCGAGGTAGGTCAATTGCCCGCCTTGGTAGATCGCGTTGCCACGTTCGCGGACCGGGACCAAATGCCCCTTGGCATGGGTCAAACGGTAGAAGACGTCCCACGTCTCCCCTTCCTCGATTGCGGCATCCACTTCGCCAAAAACGCGGTCTTTGTCTTCATCTGCCGTAAGGCCAACATAGGAGACTTGTGAATTTGAAAGAATGGCCGAGGAATCGTAGCCGGTCAGCCCCCTTACGGAGCCTTCCATGAATTGCATCGTGTAGTCGCTGTCGTTGGCGCAGCGGTAGACAAAACCGTTTACGGCCGAGAAAACACTCGAAAAAACACTCGACATCGCGGGGCGCCTTCGTTGGACCTCCCCCACTATATCGATGGATATGTCGCCAAACGGTTAAGGCGCCTAGGTCTTCAGCGGTGGTTCGGTTTCAAAATCTGGCCAAACGCCGGGCGATGTGGGTTGACCATCGTCAAACTGGCTGAGGTAGTCGAGCATCATCGGGCGGTTGTCGATGAACCCTTTGTAGGTCGCCAATTCCTCCGGCAGGTCGCGCACCACACGATGCAGGCGACGACCCCACTTTGGCATCGTCATCAGATCCTGGAAGCTGCACAGGTAGCAGCGGATCGGAAAGACCAGCGCGTTCGAGCGGGGCAGGCGGAAGAACGTCTGCAACTCCACCCGCAGATGCTGTTTCGACCCGATGTTTTCGGGCGTCAGGGTCGTCTTCTGGATGCCCCACTTGTGGTAGTTCTCAGGGCTGGTATCGAGGAGCGGATTAACCGTCATCGTCCAGTTCAGCCGCCGCGCGGGCGCGCCTTGTTGGATGTTCAGCAGGAACTTCAACGCGCGCACGAAAATACCCTTTTCATGGGCAAGCGGCACCGGCGCGTGCCATTCGAAGAAGTTCATCCCGATGTCGAAATCAAGCGACCAATCGGCCTGTGTTGTCACCATGCCTGCGTCCATCCAAAGCATATCATCGCGTTGATCCAACACGCAAAAATCGCCCTGGGTCTGGCGTGTGATGTATTCCATCGGGCCGTAGGGCAGGGTGGTCTCATCGAGGAACGTGAAGCTGTCATCGATACCCAGCGGCTTGTTGATCCAACGCCATTGGTTGCCGTCGCGGTGCAGTTCAAACAAGTCCGGGTAATCCTCGGACTTCGACACCATGATCAGTTCCAGCAGGTCCCACCCGGCCAGCGTCATATGCGGTAAGGACTGGCAGCGCAGGGGATCGTCGGCCAGCACCATGGCCCGGTCGCGCATTTCGCTCACGTAATGCTCGTCCACATCGAAGCGTTTTTCATAGACCGAGCCTTCCGGCCCGCCCCGGTGCTGCTCCATGTTAACGGCATACATGTAGCTGTCTTCGTGGAACGGGAAGGGGAAGCGTTTGATCGCCCAGTCGGAATTGCGGAACGAATAATCGTCGCGGAACGTCTCGTCGTTGAATTGGATGGTCATCTGTCTAACTCCAATGTGCCGAGGAACCGGCTGACGCATGGCATGATTTTCTCGCCGCTGGCGTGTTGTTCGTCGTCCAGCCAGTGGTCGCGGTGCACGAATTCACCGTCTGCCTTGACGACGTCGGTCTCGCATTGCCCGCAAGCCCCGCCACGGCAAAGGAACGGCGCCTCGACGCCTGCGCGTTCAATGGCTTCCAGAAGGCTTTCGTTTTCGCCCACGGTGATCGTCTTGTCGGACTTACACAGGCGCACCTCGAATTCCTTGCCCGGCTCGGGCTTCAGGAACTCTTCGGAGTGGACCTGCGCATCGGGCCACCCGGCGGCTTGAGCCGTGGCGTGGACCCAGTCGATCATCCCCTTGGGCCCGCAGACATAGGCGTTGGTGCCGAGCGGCTGGCCGTCCAGCAGATCCTCTAGCGGGATCGCCTGTTTCTGGTCGTCGTAGTAGACGTGAACCTTGTTGGGGTATTTGTAGGACAGCACATCGACGTAAGTGCCAAGGCTCTCCGTCCGGCAGGCGTAGTGCAGTTCCCAATTGCCGTTCGACTGCTCCAGCTGCGCAATCATCGCCATGAAGGGTGTGATGCCGATGCCGCCGGCAAAGAACATGTGCTTTTTCGCCCGTAAATCGAGCGAGAAGAGGTTTACCGGATACGAGATCATCATCTCGTCGCCCTGCGTCACGTTGCGGTGCATAAACAGCGAGCCGCCGCGTCCGTCATCCTCTCGCCGGACCGAGATCGCGTAGGTCGAGCTATCGGCCGGGTCGCTCATCAGCGAATAGGGGTTCAGGCGGGTCAAGTCGCCGTCTTTCATCTCTACCACCGTATGCGCGCCGCCTGAGAAGGGCGGGAACAAGCCGCCATCACGGCGCTGGAATTCAAACCGCGTCACGAGGTCGTTCAAAGGCACAACAGCGCTGACAACGACGGGGATCTGCTGGCCACCGGGTTTGGCTTTCTGAGGGGCGGCGCTCATTTGTACAGCTCCACAGGTTCGGGGACGTTCCCGGGGTCTTCGGCGTCAATGCAGACGCCCTGATAGGCGGCCAGACGACGCGAATAATGGTCTCGAACGAAGAGGTTCAGCCCGCAATGCGAACACACGAAAGGATCGGTCATCACATCCTCGGTGATGCCTTTGCAGTGCACACACTGCATCCGGCGCGCGACCGATCCGCGATGTTCTGTCTGGATCGCGGTATGCGGGATGCCCGCCTGCATCGCTTCGTTCTGAGCCTGACCCATCAGGCCTTCGGTGCCGGTCAGGTAGACCTGCAAGCCTTGATGTGCGTTCTCCAGCACATGGCGCAGTCGCTGGACCGAGGCCGCGTAGGTTGGCCCCTCATAGAACTGCGCAGGGTTCAAAGCGTGTAACTTGTCCGCGAAATCCGCACCCTTCGGGATGTAAATGATATGCGCCTTAGCCATCAGGCCGGCGTCCCGTGCCGCAACCTCAATGATCGCCTCGGCGCCCTCGGCGTCCGCCACAAACAGATGCGCCTTTCCCGGGCGCGGCTCTAACGTGCCATAGACCGGGCGGCTTTTGATGCTTTCCGGAAATTGGAATTTCGACATCGCGTCGGTTGCTCCCTGCGTCAGTCGGAATGGAAAGGGCGCCCCCACCGGAGGCGCCCGAATTCAGATCAGCCCTTGGCGGTGCGGATCGTCTTGTCCTTGTCGTAGAACGGCATTTCTTCCGCCGTTGCCGCCAGTTCGGTGCCGTCAGGCTGAACCACGGTCAGCTTGGTGCCAGGCGAGGCGACCGACGGATCAAGCCGCGCGATGGCCACGGAATAGCCGTTCAACTCGGATGACAGACCGTAAGTGATCACACCCACATCCTTGCCGTCCGCGTGGACGCGCGCGAACATCTCCATCTGATCCATGGCGCCGCCAGACAGCTGCACGCCATAGATCTTGAACCGCTCCTTGCCCTTCATGGCGTAGTGGTTCTCGGAACCGATGAAGCCTTCCTTGCCCGGAGAGACGGTGAAATCGAGGCCAAGCTCCCAAAGGCTATCACCAGCAGGCGAGCCATCTTCAAAAGGGAAGGTCTCCGAATTGTCGCCGGGGTAGAACAGCAGATAACTTTCGATCCGCAGCATATCGAGGGTGGAGAACTGCGTCGGGCGCACATCGTCGCCACCGGTCTCCAGCACGTTGTCCCAGATATGAACCGCATCCTTCGCGCGGCAGAAAATCTCGTACCCGCGCTCGCCGGTATAGCCGGTGCGTGAGATCATCACGTCACGGCCGAACAGACGCCCTTGCCAGATGCCGAAATACGCCAGATCGCGGATCGCCGGGATTTCCTTGGCCAGAATATCCACCGCCTTTGGCCCCTGCAGCGACATGTCGTGCAGGTCATCGTCCATGATGACCGAGCAGTTCTTGGCCGCGGCCACGGTGGTCAGTTGCTCCATCCCGATGCCAGTGCCATGCACAACCAGCCAGGAGTTCACGGCCAGGTGGTAGATCACGCAGTCGTCCACAAATAGACCGCGGTCATCGAGCATACAGGCGTAGACCGCACGACCCGGTGCGATTTTCTCAACGTTGCGGGTGGTGACGCGGTCGATCACGTAAGCCGCGTCTTCGCCCACCACATGGACCTTTTTCAGGCCCGACACATCCATGAGGCCCGCCTTAGTGCGGATCGCCTCATAGTCGGCCTTCGCGCGTTCGGGCGTGTCGTCGTAGAACCACGCCGTGCCCATGCCATTCCAATCTTCAAGCTCGCCGCCGATTTCTGCATGGCGCTGAGCGAGCGCGGATGTTCTCCATAAAATGGCCATGTGCTTGGCCCCCCTGTTTGCGTTTTTGGTTGCCGGTATTCAGGCGTATGCGGCTTTCAAAATCAATACTGTGGTGCAGATTTTTTTCCTGATAGGCAAATTTTCTGCCCCGAATACGAAAGGGCCGCCCAAACGGACGGCCCTTCCAAAGGTCGAACTCGGCACAGGATTACTTGTGCTTGGAGTATTTTGCGGCTTCGGCCATCTGACCAATCACCAGTGCGACGATGCAGATCGCGATCGCAATGAAGGTGTAGGTGCCGGCGCCGCCATTGGCGCCCATGAAGACCGCGCCTTCGACGCCGTCCCATGTGCCGCCATTGTCGTGTGGAAATCCGAACATGGATGTCTCTCCTTCTTATTCGGCCGCCGGCGCGGAGGCCGGGATACCTTCTGGATAGGCCTGAGCCGGCACCTTGACGGTGTCGAGACCTGCGATTTCAGCCGCTTCGGGAACACGCAACATTCCCAACATGCGTAGGATCAAAGACCCCACGTAGCCGGTGATCAGACCGATTGCGATGAACACAACCGCACCAACCAACTGACCGACGAAGCTGACGGTTGCCGCCCCTTCGCCCAAGGCCGCCGGATAGCCGGACCCGACGATCCCCAGCATCAACATGCCGTAGATGCCGATGGTGCCGTGCACAGTGACCGCTCCAACGGCGTCATCGATACCCATGCGCTCAAGGATCGAGGCGCAAGGCTTGAGGATCACACCCGCCCCGAAGGCCACGATAAACGCGAGCGCCGGGAAGTAGATGTCCAGACCAGAGGCCGCCGAAATGATCCCGGCAAGCGCGCCAGACATCATCCAGAACGGATCTTTCGTGTAGATCCACGCGCCAATGATGCCACCGGCAATCGACATCAGGATGTTGAAGGCCAACGCACCAAGTGTGATGGGCGTGCCGTAGATGGTGGCGAAGTTTGCGCCCCACGACCAAGCCTCACCACCGACAACCACACAGGCCATCAGGAAACCCCAGAAGCCGACGATGATCAGCATCAGGCCGGTTGCCGTGAAGGGCATGTTGTGACCTGGCAGGTCATTGGCCGTGCCATCGGCGTTGAACTTGCCGATGCGTGGGCCGAGGTTGATCAGAACACCAAGGGCGAAGAATGCCGCTACTGCGTGAACAAGACCGGCAGCACCAAAGTCATGCAGGCCCCAGTTCAGGACCAGCCAGCCATCCGCGTGCCAACCCCAAGCGGCAGCCAAGGTCCAGCTAAACCCACCCAGAATGATTGCAAGGATGACAAAGCCTACTGTCTGGATGCGCTCGATGACCGCGCCCGACATGATCGACGCCGTTGTGGCCGCGAAGAGCGTGAACGCCCCCCAGAACACACCAGAGATCTGGTCGCTCAGGTTCGGCCCCATGAACTCAGCAGATGCGCCCCAACCCCATGCAATGGAATTAGCGAATTCCGCACCCGACAGGCCGTTTGGTCCTGCCGCGCCTGAGAACCCTTGCGGCAGGCCCCAATAGACCCACCAGCCAAAGAAGTAGAAGGCCGGAATGACAAAGGCGAAAGCGAGGATGTTTTTCACGCCCGACGACAAGGCGTTCTTGGCGCGGGATGCGCCCATCTCATAGGCTAGAAAGCCCGCGTGAATGATGATCATCAAGGGGATAGTGATGTAGTAGAACATCTCCGCGAACATCGTGTTCGTCAGAGCGCCCCGCCCCTCGAGCGCCGCGACTTGTGCGGCCAGCTCTGCAATTTGTTCCTCCACGGGTCCCTCCATGTAGATTATTTCAGTCGTTATCTGTTGCGCGCGAAAGCACGTGCGAAATGAAACATGGCAATCGCGCATCTCCAAAGCATTTTTTGCCCTAGGTGAAAAAAAGTTTCCTGGTGGTTGTCGCGTTTGCGAATTTGGTGCTAGCGTCTGAGTCGAGAATGCGAGGGCCGAACAGGGAGGCGTCGCCATGTGCGGGATCGTCGGGCTTTTTTTGAAAGACAAGTCGCTGGAGCCTGAATTGGGCACCATGTTGACGGATATGCTGATTACCATGACGGATCGCGGCCCGGATAGCGCAGGGATCGCGATTTATAGTGAAGATTCAGAGGCTAACGGGAAGCTGACGATCCAGTCGGATGCTGCAGATGAGGCCTTTTCTGGACTGTCTGAAAAGCTGGCGACCGCCATCGGATCTCCGGTCACATTGCGCCGCAAGGACACGCACGCGGTGCTTGAAATGCCCGCCGAAAAAGTTTCCGAAGCCCGCGCGGCACTGCGTGAAATCGACAGTTCGATCCGGGTGATGAGCACAGGCGATATCCTTGAGATCTACAAAGAAGTTGGCCTGCCTAAAGATGTGGCAGCGCGCTTTGAGGTTGCGCAAATGGGTGGAAGTCACGGCATCGGCCACACCCGCATGGCTACCGAATCGGCGGTCACAACCATGGGCGCGCATCCGTTCAACACCGGCGCGGATCAGTGCCTCGTTCACAACGGCTCCTTGTCGAACCACAACTCGTTGCGCCGGAAATTGCGCCGCGAAGGGGTTCACATCGAAACCGAGAACGATAGCGAAGTGGCAGCCGCCTACCTGACCTGGAAAATGCAAAACGGCGCGACGCTTGGCGAAGCGCTGGAAAGCAGCCTCGACGATTTGGATGGCTTCTTCACCTTCGTTGTGGGCACCAAAGACGGCTTCGGCGTGGTGCGCGACCCGATTGCCTGCAAACCCGCCGTTATGGCCGAAACCGATCAATACGTCGCCTTCGGCAGCGAATACCGCGCTTTGGTCAACCTTCCGGGCATCGAAGACGCCCGCGTTTGGGAGCCTGAGCCCGCAACCGTCTATTTCTGGAATCACTAAGATGCAGACCTTTGACCTTGAGGCCGAGGGCCTTCGCGCCCTGAACTCCGCGCTGCATGCCCAAGCGTCCACGACCAATCAAACGGTTTGGGACGTGGTGAACCCGAAAGGCAGCCACGCAATCGCCGTGGGCCTTGATGCGCCCATCGAAGTGAACGTGAAGGGCTCCACTGGCTACTACTGCGCCGGAATGAACAAGCAGGCCACTGTCCATGTCCACGGCTCTGCCGGTCCGGGCGTGGCCGAAAACATGATGAGCGGCACGGTCGTCATCGAAGGGGACGCCAGCCAATACGCGGGCGCGACGGGCCATGGCGGAACCCTCATCATCAAGGGCAACGCATCCTCACGGTGCGGCATTTCCATGAAGGGGATCGATATCGTGGTGCACGGCAACGTGGGCCACATGAGCGCGTTCATGGCGCAGTCCGGCAACCTCGTCGTCTGCGGCGATGCAGGTGACGCGCTTGGCGACAGCATCTACGAGGCACGGCTTTTCGTGCGCGGCTCGGTCAAATCTCTTGGTGCCGATTGCATCGAGAAAGAGATGCGGCCTGAGCACCTCGAAATTCTGGCCGACTTGCTCGAACGCGGCGGCTGCGATGCCAAGCCGGAAGAGTTCAAGCGCTACGGCTCGGCCAGAACACTCTACAACTTCAACATCGATAACGCGTATTAAGGGGGCGGTCGTGAAAGACGTGAAATCAAACGGCATCCCTCGGACCACGCCGATCCAATCCGCCACGTTCAGCCAGAGCATCAATGCCGAAATCCGGCGCGCGGCCGCTACGGGCATCTATGACATCCGGGGCGGCGGCGCGAAGCGGAAGGTCCCGCATTTCGACGACCTGTTGTTTCTGGGCGCATCGATCTCTCGCTACCCGCTCGAAGGCTACCGGGAGAAGTGCGAAACATCCGTCACCCTGGGCACGCGCCATGCCGAAAACCCGATTGAACTCGATATCCCGATCACTATCGCGGGCATGTCCTTCGGTGCGCTGTCCGGCCCCGCAAAGGAAGCTTTGGGCCGTGGGGCTACACTTGCTGGCACGTCGACGACCACTGGCGACGGTGGGATGACGCAAGAGGAACGCGGCCATTCCAACAAATTGGTCTACCAATACCTGCCATCCCGCTACGGCATGAATCCGGACGATCTGCGCAAGGCGGACGCCATCGAAGTCGTCGTGGGGCAGGGCGCAAAGCCCGGCGGCGGCGGCATGTTGCTGGGTCAGAAAATCTCAGACCGCGTGGCCGAAATGCGCAACTTGCCGAAAGGCATCGACCAACGCTCCGCTTGCCGTCACCCCGACTGGACCGGCCCAGATGATCTGGAAATCAAGATCCTTGAGCTGCGCGAGATCACCAGCTGGAAAGTGCCGATCTACATCAAAGTCGGCGGCGCACGGCCTTACTTCGACACAACGCTTGCCGTGAAAGCGGGGGCGGATGTCGT
The DNA here is from genome assembly GCA_947500415.1 of uncultured Roseicyclus sp. Taxonomy (GTDB): domain Bacteria; phylum Pseudomonadota; class Alphaproteobacteria; order Rhodobacterales; family Rhodobacteraceae; genus Gymnodinialimonas. Next base: position 1,061,985 of record CANMRT010000002.1, on the reverse strand, counting down.
CGTCCTCGACGGGATGCAGGGCGGCACTGCGGCCACGCAGGACGTATTCATCGAACATGTCGGCCAGCCAATCCTGGCCTGTATCCGCGAAGCCGTCCGCGCCTTGCAGGACCTCGGGATGCACCGCGAAGTGCAGCTCGTCGTATCCGGCGGCGTGCGTACCGGTGCCGATGTCGCCAAATGCATGGCGCTAGGGGCTGATGCCGTGGCAATCGGCACGGCGGCTCTGATCGCGCTGGGTGACAATGACCCGCGTTGGGAAGATGAGTATCAGAAGCTCGGCACAACCGCTGGCGCCTATGACGATTGGCATGAGGGCAATGACCCTGCCGGCATCACAACGCAGGACCCGGACTTGATGGCGCGCTTCGACCCGATCGAGGGCGGACGCAGGCTCAACAATTACCTCAAGGTGATGACGCTGGAGGCCCAGACCATCGCGCGGGCCTGTGGCAAGAACCACCTCCACAATCTTGAACCCGAGGACCTTTGCGCGCTGACGATGGAAGCCGCCGCCATGGCGCGCATCCCACTCGCGGGCACCGATTGGTACCCCGGTAAACCCGGAACCGGCTACTGACACTAGTGCAAGGGCGCGGCGGTTCAACGTCGCGCCCTTCGCCTTTGAAAAGACAAAACAAAAGACCACCACAGGGAACTGAAACATGACCATTGATCTGGCCGCCTTCGCCAAGGAAAAGGGCGTCAAATACTTCATGATCTCCTTCACCGACCTCTTCGGCGGCCAGCGCGCCAAGCTGGTCCCGGCGCAGGCGATTGCCGACATGCAGGAAGATGGCGCGGGGTTTGCGGGCTTTGCCACATGGCTCGACATGACGCCTGCTCACCCGGATATGCTCGCCGTGCCGGACCCTTCCTCGGTGATCCAACTGCCATGGAAGCCCGAAGTTGCATGGGTCGCGGGCAATTGCGTGATGGAAGACGAAGACGTCGACCAAGCCCCCCGCAACGTGTTGCGCCGCCTGATTGATGAAGCCGCCGCCGAAGGGCTGCACGTAAAAACGGGGATCGAGGCGGAATACTTCCTGCTGACGCCCGACGGCTCGCAGATTTCCGACCCGTTCGATACGGCGGAAAAACCCTGCTACGACCAGCAGGCGGTAATGCGCCGCTACGATGTCGTGCGTGAGATTTGCGACTACATGCTGGAGCTCGGCTGGGGCCCATACCAGAACGACCACGAGGACGCGAATGGCCAGTTTGAGATGAACTGGGAATTCGACGATGCCCTGCGCACCGCTGACAAGCATTCCTTCTTCAAGTTCATGACCAAATCCGTCGCCGAAAATCACGGCTTCCGCGCAACCTTCATGCCGAAGCCGATCGAAGGCCTCACAGGCAATGGCTGTCACGCTCATATCTCGGTTTGGGATGCGCCGGGTGCGGCTGCCAAGACCAATGTCTTTGCTGGTGAGGGCGACGGCCCGACTGGTGAAGTGGGCCTCTCTGAACGCGGCAAACACTTTCTCGGCGGGATCATGAAGCACGCCAGCGCCTTGGCCGCGATCACCAACCCGACGGTAAACAGCTACAAGCGCATCAACGCGCCGCGCACCATGTCGGGAGCGACCTGGGCACCGAACACCGTGACGTGGACCGGCAACAACCGCACCCATATGGTCCGTGTGCCGGGCCCGGGCCGGTTCGAATTGCGCCTGCCGGATGGTGCCGCGAACCCTTACCTCTTGCAGGCGGTCATCATCGCTGCGGGCCTTTCGGGCATTCGATCTGAAGCAGATCCCGGGAAGCGCTACGACATCGATATGTATGCCGAAGGTCACAAGGTTCGTGGTGCGCCCAAGCTGCCGCTGAACCTGCTCGACGCCTTGCGCGAATACGACAAGGACAAAGGCTTGAAGGCAGCGATGGGGGATGAATTCTCAGCCGCCTACCTGAAGATGAAGATGCAGGAGTGGAACTCCTACGTCTCGCATTTCAGCCAGTGGGAAAAGGACAACACGCTCGACATCTGAGCGTCTCGGCCACTTTGCAAACACACGGGTAGGGGGCCGGACGCAGCTGCGTCTTGGCTCCCTTTTGCTTTAAGGAGATCACCGAATGACCAAACGAGTTGCTGTTCTGGGCGCGGGCCCCTCAGGCCTCGCCCAACTGCGCGCCTTCCAATCTGCCGCCAAGAATGGCGACGAGATCCCTGAAATCGTCTGTTTCGAGAAGCAGGCGAATTGGGGCGGGCTCTGGAATTACACCTGGCGGACGGGGCTCGATCAGTATGGCGAGCCGGTCCATGGCTCAATGTATCGCTATCTTTGGTCGAATGGCCCGAAGGAGGGGTTGGAGTTTGCCGATTATTCCTTTGAGGAGCATTTCGGCAAACAGATCGCCAGCTATCCGCCGCGTGCTGTTCTGTTCGATTACATCGAAGGCCGTGTGAAGAAAGCGGGGGTGCGCGACTGGATCCGGTTCGAGACGGCGGTGAAGGATGTGACCTTTGCGGATGGCAAGTTCACTGTGACGGTGAAGGACTTGCCGGGGGATCGGGTTTACTCGGAAGAGTTCGACCACGTGATCTGCTGCACGGGGCACTTCTCGACGCCGAATGTGCCGCAGTTCGATGGGTTCGAGAGCTTTCAGGGCCGGGTCCTGCACGCCCATGATTTCCGCGATGCGGTGGAGTTCAAGGGGCAGGATATCCTGATCATCGGGACTTCGTATTCCGCTGAAGATATTGGCTCGCAGTGCTGGAAGTATGGCGCGAAGTCGATCACGGTCAGCCACCGCACGGCGGCGATGGGGTATGATTGGCCGGAGAATTGGGCCGAGGTGCCGTTGCTGACGAAGCTGGAAGGCAAAACGGCGCATTTCAAGGATGGCAGCAGCCGTGAAGTCGATGCCGTGATCTTATGTACCGGGTATCAGCACCACTTCCCCTTCATGGCGGATGAGTTGCGGCTTAAAACGGCGAACCGGTTGGCGTCGGCGATGCTCTACAAGGGCACGACGTTCATCGACAATCCGGCGCTCTTCTATCTGGGCATGCAGGATCAGTGGTTCACCTTCAACATGTTCGACGCTCAGGCCTGGTGGGTTCGCGACGTCATCATGGACAAGATCGCGCTGCCGGACCGTGCGACGATGGAGGCGGATGTGGCCGACCGCGAGGCGCGTGAAGATGCGGGTGAGGATGATTACGATGCGATCTGGTATCAGGGCGACTACGTCAAGGAACTGATCGATGAGACCGATTATCCGAGCTTCGATGTCGACGGCGCATGCCAGGCCTTCAAGGAATGGAAAGGCCACAAGAAGAAGGGCATTATGACCTTCCGCGACAATGGCTACAAATCGGTCATCACGGGCACGATGGCGCCGAAACATCACACGCCCTGGAAGGATGCGCTGGATGATAGCCTGGAGGTTTACCTGCAGAATTGACGGCGCATATCACGCGTGATAAGCAGGGTTAAGCATCTGATAAAAAACGGAATCCGAGAACCCGTTTACCTTTTCTTAACCCACTTCACCCTGCCTGTACGCGCAAGATCACATGGGTCTCTTGCAGCGCCGCCTTGTCCTTCAGGGCGGCGCTTATGCCACCGGCAAAGGACAACAGATCGTAACTGTCGGGATGATTGACCGGGGCCTCGGTTGCGATGGGGTCACCTGCGCAAGCGGCAATTTCGGAGGCCAGCAGATCGAAGGCCGCGCGCGCCGCATCCGCCCGATAGTCAAACGCCCAATTGCACGAAAGCGATCGGATGCCGCCGAGTTCAAGCACCGCGCGACAGGAGGCCTCGGCCGCTATTGCGTCGGGGAATGCGACTGTGAAGCCGCCAGCATCCGGATTGCCCGCAATGGCCTGCATCTCGGTCAGCGTGTCGCAGAAGCCGTCGGCTTGGGCCACGGTGATAGTGAGCGCCAGCACGAGGGCCGTGACCGGAGCTTTCATTCCGCCACCAACTGCTGGCCGTCGACAACCTCGAAGACCGTGGGTGGGGTCGAGCGGCTGAGCCAGTAATACTCGTTCATCCAGACCATGACGATCCAACCCTCCCATTCCGCATCGCCGGGCCAGATGCTTTGGTATTCGTCGCTCTCCGGATCCACGCGCCATTCGCCGCGTGTGGTGCGGGCCTCGGGCTGCGCGAAAAGCGTCACGCCGTCCTCGCCGAAGTATTGCCGGTAGGGTGTGCCTTCCCATTCGCCGATGGCGGTGTTGCCGGTGAGAAGCACGGTGACTTCCTCGGCGTCGAGTTGCACGGCCACGGGTTGAGCGAGTGCAGGCGTGGCGAGGAGGAGCGCGGCGGCGAGGACGTGTTTCATGTGGTGGCCTTGGCTTGGCGGCTTTGTTGGTCGGGTGATGGTCTACGGAGATGTCGTGTGCGTCTAGGGGAATTGTGCGGGAGTGGTGGGGAGGGCGGCTTTATCGGGGTAGCGTTTAGGTAAGGGTCAAAAGTCCGCATTGCGGGACGAAGCGGCCCTTCGCTGCGGATGCAAAACAAACAAATTGTGGTGCAGGTCCGCAATGTCACCGCAGAACCTGGGAAGTCATACTTAAAAGCGGTAGGCGTAGCCGACGCGCAACTCGGAATAGTTGATACCCGTTGATGTAACCGCCGTAATACCGACGGGTAACTGAGGAAATTGCTGATCGTCAAATTGAGTGTGCAGTAGTTCAACGCGCAGTTGATGCGCCTCACCAATCAAGTAGTCGATGCCAACGCCCACGGTTGTGCCCACCACATTTCGTGTCCTTGACGTTGGCGTCAAGACGCCGCCTGTGGATAGTTCATAGTCAGCGGAGGTGAGACCGACGGAGACGTAGGGAAGGATATTGTCGAAGGCATAGCCGAACCGCACCCGAGCACTCGCAACGTTCGAGAGTTCCTCGTTGATCGCCTGTATTGCGAAGGTATCCGTCCTGCCCGAACCAAAAAGGCTGAAGGAATAGTCAAATTCAACACCCACCACTTCACGCGGGCCGACTTGCCAATCATAGCCGACGAAAAGTGTTCCGACGCCTGTCGAGTTCTCACCGTACCAAGTCACTGCTGGAATAGGTGTCACGAAGCCTTCGGCTTCGTATTGAATTGAGGATGCCGCGATCCCGACATAAGCACCGGACCAATCCTGTGCGGCTGCGTGGGTTGCGGGCAAAGTTGCCAGGGCAGCGGCGGCGAATGCAAGTTTATAAGAAATGAAAATTCCCAGAAATTAGAAGGTCTCTTGTCGGTTACGTTGCATGCCCTTCAGGCGGCTTTCTGCCCCCTACATGCGCTTTTTTATCGGTTGTTGCATCATTGCCGACCTCGCGTCGTTTGCCTGGCGAATGCTGATGAGTTGGGGTGCCATTCACAGTTGCCACTGCCGTACAATTGGGCGATTTGGTTTAGTAGGTATGGGCTCAAACCCGCCCTTCGCTGCGCTGCCGCGAGGTGAAATGTTGCCGTGCGGTGGGTTTCACCCAGCCCACGAGGGGCGCGTTTAGCTGCGGGGCTTTTCCTTGGTGGGATCGTAGGCGGAGAGGTCTTTGCGGATGACAGCCGGAATGCGCTTCTGGTGGCCGTCTAGCTTGCCGATCTCGATCTCGGTTCCCGGTTCGGCATGGGCGACATCCACGCGCGCCATGGCGATGTTTTTGCCCAGCAGAGGTGAGCGCATGGAGGAGGTGACCTCGCCAATCTGCGCGCGCCCGATGTGGATGCAGTCGCCGTGGGTCACGTCGATGTTGCTGTCGATGTCGAGGCCGACGAGTTTGCGCATGGGGTGCTCTTTGCGGCGGATCAGCGCGTCGCGGCCGATGAAGTCGTCGGTCTTGGATTTGAGGGGGCAGGTGAAGCCGATGCCGGCCTCGAACGGGTCGGTCTGGTCGGAGAAATCGTAGCCGGCGAAGATCAGGCCCGCTTCGATGCGGACCATGTCGAGGGCTTCCAGGCCCATGGGTTTCAGGCCGTATTTTTTCCCTGCGTCCCAGATGGCGTCGAAGAGTTCCTCGCAATCCTTAGGGTGGCACATGACCTCGTAGCCAAGCTCGCCGGTGTAGCCAGTGCGGGAGACGACGAAGGGGGTGCCGGATTCATTGCGGAGGCGGGCGGGGGTGTGGCGGAACCAGCCGAGTTGGTCGAATTCGGGGTTGTGGGGGGCAGTCCAGACGAGCTCTCGCAGGAGGTCGCGGCTGCTTGGGCCCTGGACGGCGACGTTGTGCAGCTGATCGGTGGAGGAGCGGACGAGGACCTTGAGGCCCAGTTTTTCGGCCCGCTCGCGGATCCATTCGCCGCCGTAGTCGTTGCCACCGATCCAGCGGAAGTTGTCTTTGCCCAAGCGGAAGACGGTGCCGTCGTCGATCATGCCGCCATGCTCGTAACACATCGCGGTGTAGACGACGCCGCCCACGGCAAGGGTCTTCATGTTGCGGGTGAAGATGTATTGGCACAGCGCCTCGGCATCCGGGCCGGTGATCTCGAACTTGCGGAGCGGGCTGAGGTCCATCATCACCACGGCCTCGCGGCAGGCATGGTATTCCTCGATCGGACCGGCCTCAGCAAAACAATTGGCGAGCCAATAGCCGTTGTATTCGACGAAATTGCGGGTGTGGCGCGCGAAGCAATCGTGAAAGCCGGTTTGTTTGGTCATCTTGGGCTCAGCCTCGGGAGTGGCGCGGAAAGCGATGGCGCGTTGGAAAGTGTTGTCGCCCGAGTAGGTGCGGACGTGGATGTCAGTGGGGTTCCAGCCGTTGGCGGCTGTGGTGTCATCGGGGCAGGCGGAGGTGACGCAGACGATGTCGGTGAGCGCGCGCAGCAGGACGTAGTCGCCGGGGCGCGACCAAGGTTCGTCGCCGTAGAGAACGCCGTGGTCGTCGATGGCGGTGTTGAAGAAGAAATTGATCGCCATCCAGCCGGGGCGGCCCGAGACGTTGAATTTTTCCAGCGCGGTGTTGAAGTTGTCCGAGCAATTGGCGTGGCCGGGATAGCCGATGTCGTCGTAGTATTTGGCGGAGCAGGCCAACGCGAAGGCGTCATGCCGCCCGCAGGTGTCCTGGACCACTTCGATGAGCGGCATCATCTCCTGGTCGTAATACTTCGCGTGCAGGCCGGGCATTGGGTAGTCGCGGGCCATGAGCGTGCGGGTGGTGGTGACGTCAAGGGCGTGTTCGATGCCTTTGTCGAGCTTGCGGGCCGAGAAGCATTCGAAATCGGTGCATTGGCGGCCGTCGACGTCGAGGATCTGGATGTAGTCGCCGGCCTTGACGAAATAGGCCTCTGCCATGCGGGTGTGCACGCGGATGTTTTCGATGGGCTCTGCCAGCGGATCGGGCAGCTCGAAACCCCTGTGCGGTTTGATCGTGGCGCGGGTGATCCAGACGGTCAGGGGGGAGGCGGTGTCTTGCGCCTCGGCGTCCATCTGGCCCGTGGGGTTGGGATGGGGGGCGGCTACGATGAGGGTGCCATCGGATTGGGCGGTGAAGGTTTCTTCCGTTCCGGCGGGGGTTGTGGCCTCAAAGATGTGGATTGCGTTCAGCGCGGCGGTGTCGATGCCGCGGGATTGGAGACCGAGATGGAGGCTTTGCAGCGATTGGTCGTGATCGGTGAGGAGGCGCTGGAGACCGGTGGCGGTGGCGGTGGCCTTGGCGTCGAGCAAGTCGACGAGGCGTCCGCCTGCGCCTGCTGTCACAACCTCGCAGGGTTGGCCGCCTTCGGTGTTGACGATGCGCAGGGTGTCACCGGTATGGAGCGGGATCAGGACCGCGCCGCAACCTTCAACGACATAGCGTTCGGTGCCCGGCGGCAGACTGAAGACCGAGGGCACGAATACCTTGCTGGGCTTGGGCGGCCCGGGCACAACCGGGGGGTAGATGTCGTCCAGCACGCTGACCTCCATGGCATCAAATGTTGCCTCAGCGGAAAATTAATTTAACTTTAAGAAAATTCCTGCAGGGATCAACTGCAATCTGTTCAACCGATCCGGGCGGTGTCACACCCGCCTGGTCAAAGACTATTTACGGATCGGAGGGACTCGTGGCCTCACTTCTTCTCGGCCTGTTGGCGGCGTTTTCCTGGGCGGTCCACGATCTGTGCGTGCGCAAGGTCTCCGCGGCGGAGGGAACGTTTGCCTCGCTCGTCTCGGTCCTCGTGCTCGGCACGTTGGTGGCATTGCCCTTTGCGCTGGTTTGGGGGGACGCCTCCGCAGCCCCGGCGGAAGCCTATTGGCGCGCGGTCATTGCGGGGCTGGTCTACGCTATTGCGGGCCTGGGCCTCTACAAGGCGCTTGAGATTGGGCCGGTGCGCTTGGTGGCGCCGATCATTGGGGCCTATCCGATAATTTCGATGGGGTGGGCGGCCTATACCGGCAGCCCGCTGACACTGCTGCACTGGCTGGCGGTGTTCGTCGTGATCGGTGGCGTCGCCTTCATCGCGATTAGCAGTGATGAGGGATCATCGGACGGCTCAAAAAGTGCCGCGATTTTCTGGTCGCTGGTCTCGGGGCCAGGATTTGCAGTGGCCTTTGCGCTCAGCCAATCGGCGACGGTCTTGTCCGATGAATGGACGATCATGGTGCCGTTCAGGATGGCCGCGATTGTGGCCGTGGTCGCGATGGCCTTGGCGTGGCGGCAAAACATGATGCCGCGTATCGGATCGCTTTGGATCTTCGCCATCATTGGCACGCTCGATGTGATTGCGATCAGCGCGGTCTCGGCCGCGGGGAGCCTGCCATACCCGGAATTTGCCGCCGTAGCGGCCTCCACCTTCGGGCTGATCACGGTCGTCCTTGCCACGATCTTCCTAAAAGAGCGGATGCGCTTGCCGCAATGGGCGGCGGTTGTCGCGGTGTTTGCAGCGATAGGGTCGCTCGGGGTTTAGATCCAGCCCGCCGCGCGTTGGCGTTGATGGGCCACGGTCGCGTTGCGCAGAAGGATCGCGACTGTCATTGGGCCAACGCCGCCGGGGACCGGGGTCAGCCAACCCGCAACCTCAGCCACTGCGTAAGTGTCGACGTCACCGACGATCTTCGTTTCGCCATCAACTTCAACTTGATTTATACCGATGTCGATCACCGCCGCGCCGGGCTTGATCATGTCTGCGCCCACAAGGCCTGCCTTGCCCACAGCCACAACAACAACGTCGGCGCGGCGTGAGTGCATGGCGACTGAGCGGGTCATGTGGTGGCAGACGGTCACTGTCGCGCCTTCGGCCATCAGCATCATGGCGGCGGGCTTCCCGACGATCTCGGAGTGGCCGATCATTACAACCTCCAGCCCCTGCATGGGCAGACCGGTTTCGCGGATCAGCTCGACCGCTGCCGCCGCTGTACAGGGCGCAAGGGCCACGTCGTTGTAGACGATGTTGCCGATGGAGGCGGGGTTCATCCCCTCCACATCTTTCAGCGGATGAATCGCGGATTGCAGGGATCGAACATTGATATGCTCCGGCACCGGGCGTTGCAGGATGATGCCCAAGACGTCCGGATCATCGTTCATCGCCTGGATACGTGCCTTGGCCTCTTCCGGCGTGGATTCGGCTGGCCAGATCTGTTCATCGAAGGGCAGGCCGACCTTTTCGGCGGCGCGCTTCTGGTTTCGGATGTAGACGCCAACCTCGGGGATGTCACCGATGGCGATGGAGACGAGTCGCCCGATGGAACCGGCCTGGCGCACATATTCGGTGACTTCTTCAAGTATACGCGCCCGCACGGGTGCACCGCGCAACAGCATGTGATTGCTCAGGTCTTTCACGGGCGTGGTCCTACAGCTGGCTCGGTCGCATTCGGCCTTAGGTTGTATTTTTCAGTCAGGCAAGACTTGGTTTCGCGGCTCCGGCCAGCCCATTGATTTGGCTGTTCTCGTTGAGTTGGAAGGCTGCGCCCCGCATCATGCGTGGCTGGTCTGGCGTTGTGATGAATTCACCGCACATCCCCACCAGTGGCCCGTCGGCGCACGTTGTTTTCACGGCAATGACAAAGGCCAAAAAAGCCAAAGGCCCCCACGAGGAGGGCCTTTGAGACGTAGTTCTGCTGTTCGCGTTAGATGCTGTTCAGCACATTATCGACGGTTTCGCGCACCTCAGCCTTTGATTTGCCAAGCTTCTGCTGCAGGACGCCTTCCATTTGCTCGCGGTCGCCCTTCGCGCTTTCCAGGTCGTCATCGGTCAGGTCGCCATAGCTTTCGCGGAGGCGGCCTTTGATTTCGGTCCATTTACCTTCAATCTGATCGCGGTTCATAGCGTATCTCCTTGGGTCGGTGGGTCAAAAAAAGCGGGAAGCTCGTGTTAGTTGGACGCGATGTCGTCGTTCTCGGGCGGCGTGATTTCGATGCCCGGGACGGTCACGGTTTCCTCGGTGATTTCGACAGTACCGACTTCGGCGTCGAACTCGGGCAGGTTGCCGCCTTCGATCGTTACGTCCGGCAGAGCGGCCTCTTCGGTCTGATCGATGTCGACCATGTAGAAGCCGACGACAGCAACAACTGCGGCGATGGCGATGGCAAGAATGGTTCCGGTTTTCATGTCGTATTCTCCTTTTCGTCTAGACAACCAACGAGCAGTTCCGTCGAAGGTTCCAATAAAATTTTGATTTAGAAACAATTAGATAAAGAAAAGGGGCGAGCGGCCATGAGGTCAGGCCGTTCGCCCCTTTTGGGCTTCCGCGAGGTGCGGAGAGTGTCAGCTTCGCCCGTTGACTGCCCGCGCCAGCAAGGAAATGACGAACAGGACGATAAAGACGAAGAAGAGGATCTGTGCGATCCCTGCGGATGCGCCAGCAATCCCTCCGAATCCGAAGAGAGCGGCGATCAACGCGATGACCAGGAATGTGACGGCCCAGCGTAGCATGGTGTGTCTCCTTTTCAGTTACACGATGTCAACGACTGCCTAGCCGATGGGTTCCATCAGGCCTTCAGAAAACCCCTAACTTGGTTACCAAGGCTACAACGTCTTCTGTGCGGAAGGGCTCATTCAAACTGTGGAGTCCATGCGATGTGGGATCCCCTGCCGGACCGTTGCTGCCGAGGAGGATGACTTGCGTGCCCTTTTGCACCCACGCATCAAGATGCGATGTGTGCAGGCCCCCCTGAAGACTGTCTGAGACAATCACCAAGGCGACGGGTGCGGCGCCAACTTCAGCAAGGTTGCGGTGCACACGGACATCATGTGCCCCGGAACTCAACAGAATTTCGCGCAAGTCCTCGGCCACCAGAACGTTCGGATGCACGATGATGCAGGTCGCTCCTGTCGGCCCGTTTGCGGGCGCGGCCGTTTCCTTTGGGGTGTCGGGGAGGGATGTCATCGCGCCATTTGGAACGATTTCATCAGTCATGCATTAAACTAGGACATAGCAACGACGAAAAGAGACATGGTTACAGATTGTTCAAATTGCCCGCTCCGCAAACGCGATGTTTATGACACGCTCAATACAGATGAGATTACCTTCATGCGCCGCTTCAAAGTGGGCGAGTTGAAGGTTGATCCCGGCACGACGCTGCTGATGGAGGGGTCAAATAGTCCGCAATTGTTCACCGTCCTGAAGGGCATGGGGCTGCGATATAAGCTTCTGCCGAACGGGCGCAGACAGGTTGTGAACTTTGCCTTGCCTGGCGCGTTTCTGGGCCTGCAAGCGGGCGTGATGGGTGAGATGAAGCATTCGGTTGAGGCCACAACCCCCATGGTTTTGTGTGTCTTTGACCGGGCTGAGCTGTGGAACCTGTTTAAGTCTGAGCCTGAGCGGGCCTTTGACCTGACCTGGCTTTCGGCGATGGATGAGCATTTCCTCGGTGAAGCCTTGGCTTCCATCGGGCAGATGAGTGCGATGGAGCGAATGTGCTGGGGATTACTGCGGTTCCACGCGCGGTGTGATGATCTGGGTTTGACGGATGGCGACCATTGTCCGTTCCCCTTCCGTCAACAGGATCTGGCCGACGCGTTGGGCCTGTCGCTGGTCCATACCAACAAGACGTTGATGAAGCTGCGAGACAAACAAATCCTCTCGCTGGAGGACGGCAAGTTGGGCCTGCACAACCGCGAGAAGATGGAAGAAATGGCGATGATCGAGGTTGAGCGTTTGGCGCGACGTCCCTTGATCTGACGTTGGTGAGAAAGAAAGAGAAAGGGGCTGCGCCGGATTGTCGGCGCAGCCCCTATTTTTTGACATTGCACTTACTGAGTTGCGACGGTTGCTTCCGGGATGCCTGCCGCTTGGTCATCGGCCGGCACGCCATCCAAAAGGAATGCTGTAACAGCAAAGATGGCTGCTGCGCCCACAGCAATGGCGATACCCCAGAGCGACGGTTTGTGACGGCGGGCTTGGCGGTCGAGATTGGTATCCGGTGCGGACATTTGGTTTCTCCTTACTGTTCGGATAGTCAACGAGCTGGACGTGGTGCCGGTTCCTTCACCCAACCAAATTAATCCTCTTCTTCGATCTCCGCTTTCACCTGGCCCCAAGCGAGTAAGGCGAAAACCAATGTTCCACCGAAAATATTGCCTGCCAGTACTGGAAGGAAAAAACCAAATACGGCGGGCTGAGCCATGAGTTCGCCTTGCAGGATCAGCACCCACATTTCGACGGAGCCCGCGATGATATGGGTGAAATCGCCCGCAGCGATGAGCCAGGTAAAGATCACGATGAGCACAACCTCGCCACCGTTCTGCCCGGGCATCATCCAGACGATGGAGGCGACGAGAATTCCGGCTGGAATGGCGCGTAGAAAGCCTTCGGAAGCCGAGAAACCGGTCGCGTGATGCGAAAGCTCATTGATCGTCGCCAGTAGGTCGGGGGCAATTCCGCTCGTTTGTGTCATGAAGGCCGCCGCAATAAATGCACCGACGATATTAGCGGTCAGGACAATGCCCCAGAGCCGTGCCACGGCCACAACGCATCGACCGGAGCGTTCCGCTACTAGCGGCAGGATGGTCGTGATCGTGTTCTCGGTGAACAGCTGCATTCGACCGAGGATCACCAACAGAAACCCGAAACTGTAGCCGAGGTTTTCGACAAGAAAACGCCACGGCGCGTCAGGAAGGTACGTGCGGAAGATCGCCTCTCCTAGCACCGAAAAGGATATCAGGATGCCTGCCGCAACACCTGACCAGATCAGGGAACGCGTCGGACGCTCCAGCTCTTCCTCGCCATCGCGTCGGATGACCTCGTAGATCAGTTTGGAACTGAGGCGGGTTGCCTTGCGGACGGCCATTTCTTCGCGCATGAGCGTTTCCTTTTGTTCCCACGGCAACGCGGGTGCAGGGTGTTGGGTTCCACAAAAAAGTCAGGGAACTTTTAGGGCGAGCGATGGGTTGTCACGTCGAAGAGAAAGGAGACCAAAAATGTCTGACACATTGAAAGTTATTCCCACTTCCGACGAAGTGAGCACGGGCGTCCGCGACAAAGCCGTTGTTGCAGAGGGGCTCGCCGATGTTCTTGCTGATACCTATCGCATGACGTTCAAGACGCACGCCTATCATTGGAACGTCACTGGTCCGGCGTTCTATTCGATCCATAAACTGACGGACGAGCATTACGAGAACATGTTCGCCGCAGCGGATGAATTGGCCGAACGCATTCGTTCCCTTGGTGAGCTAGCGCCGATGCGGATGAACGACATCCTGAAGCGGTCGCGTGTTGAGGACCTCGATGAAATGCCGTCCGCACGTGAGATGATGGAGGACCTGGCAAGCGACCATGAAAAGCTGGCCCACCGACTGCATGCGTTGGTTGAGTTGTCGGGCGATCACAAGGACCCGGTGACTGAGGACTTGGCGACCGAACGCAGTGCATTCCACGAAGAAGCCGCGTGGATGTTGCGCGCCATTGCTGCCGAATAAATCATCGCTTCAAACAATAAAGGCCCCGACCGAACTGGACGGGGCCTTTTTAGTTCTGAGATGCAGAGTGGTTTAAGCGACCACATCCATTTGTTCAGTGGTGGCGAAGAACATGGCCTGGCTTACCGCTGCGCGAACCTGATCTTCGGAATACGGCTTGGTGATCAGGAACGCAGGCTCGGGCCGTTCACCCGTCAGAAGGCGTTCGGGGAAGGCTGTGATGAAGATGACAGGCCTATCGCCAAGATCTTCAAGCAGCGCATTCACCGCATCAATACCGGAGGATTTGTCTGCCAGTTGAATGTCGGCCAAGATTAGATCAGGCACTTTTGCCTTGCCCTTCGTAATCGCATCATCACGTGTCCGCGCGACGTCGGTGACGGTGTGGCCCATATCTGTGACGATGGATTTCAGATCCATGGCAATAATGCCCTCATCCTCGATGATCAGGATGTCGCCTGAGACCATATCGGTCATCTCGGCCATGGCGCGCGACACAAGCTCCTCAGCCTCAGACTGCGAGACGTCCATGATCCGCGCGATCGCCTCAAACCCAAAGCCCTCAACGGTGTGCAGCAGAAGAGCCTCACGCGTGTTGGCGGTAAGTTTTGCAAGACGCTGCTGCGCACGCTCTTCCAGAAGATCAGTGTTCTCACCGTCATCCGCACTGGGCGAGCCGGAGCTGGACCAGATGCCGTGGAAAATGCGGAACAGGCCAATCTTGGTGGATGGATCATCCGCAACGCTCGATGGGTCGGTCACAATCGCCTCTAGCGTGGCGACGGCATATCGGTCCCCGGTGTCCTGCGCGCCTGTCAGCGCCCGGGCATACCGGCGCAGGAACGGCAAATCCTCCATCAAGTCGGTGCTCAGATCCTGCGTGTTTTCGGTCGATCCCATGCTAACTTCTCCTCGTGCACATTTTATTGGGAACCTTTTGCGCGCTCGTTGGTTCCCACCAAGACAACATTTTTTTCGGTACTGGTGAGACATGGCCTCAGACAACAAAAAATCCAGAGTGGAGCAGCAGATCGACGAGAACCTCAAGCGCGTCTTTGACGATGCGATGAAGGATGAACTGCCGGATCGGTTCCTTGATCTGATCGCTCAACTGAAGGCAAAAGAAGGGGCCGGAAAAGATGGCAAATGATCCCCGCGACGAGATCGTGGAGCATCTTACATCTCTGCGCGCCTTCGCACGTTCGCTGACACGCAACCACGCTTCTGCCGATGATCTGGTGCAAGATACTGTCGTGAAGGCGTGGTCGAACATCGATAAGTTTCAGGCTGGTACGAACATGCGCGCCTGGCTGTTCACAATCCTGCGCAATACATTCTACTCGTCGCGTCGCAAGGCCGTGCGTGAAGTGGCGGATGTGGACGGGGCGATGACCGCCCAGCTCTCAGAAAAACCTGCCCATGATGGCCGGCTTGCGATGAAGGACTTCGCCGTTGCCTTCGAGGAATTGCCAGACGAACAGCGCGAGGCATTGCTGTTGGTGGGCGCATCCGGATTTTCCTATGAGGAAGCTGCGGACATGTGTGAGTGTGCCGTCGGCACGATCAAAAGCCGCGTCAATCGGGCGCGCAAACGCCTGACCGAAATCCTGGAGCTGGATGAGGACGATGCATTGGAGATGACGGACGCGGTCACTGTTGCGGTTGTGTCTGGCTCGCCTGCTGCATGACGCTTTTCGCCCGCGTATGGCACAGGGTTACGTCGCTTAAATCGCGTTTGGCCCTGTTTCTGAGCCTCGCCATTCTGCCACTTGGTATGATTGCGGTTGTTCAAACGTCGGCCGTGGTGCGCGACGCGCAAACGCTTGAGCAGCTTGATATTCTGGCACGCACGGGGCAGGCGGCCAGCACCGAACGCGCGCTGTTGAGGCGCGCGCACGGTGCGGCGACAGCCTTGGGTGCAGGCGCCGTAGAGGCCGCCGATGACCCGGAGTTGTGCGAACGCATCATGCGGCGTTTCGTGGATCGCGTCGATGTTTACGCATCGGCGAGCTTCACAAACGCGGACGGTATGACCACCTGCTCATCCACGGGGGAGGAGATGGATCTGTCCGATGATCCGGCGTGGCAGGACTTCATCCAACGTCCCACACATAACGTGACCATCGGCTTTGATGCCGAGACCGGAGCAGAGTCGCTTCTGACGGTCGTGTCGCCAATCTTTGACCCCGACACGGATGCTTTTCTTGGTGCTACGTCCGTCTCACTGCCCCATAGTCTGACCGACACGTTGCTGGCGGCGCAGGTGGAAGAGGTGGACCTTGCCCTGATCAATGAGACGGGTCAGGTCCTGTCGGCGAGTACGGGCATCACCGATGCCGGCATTTTCGAAGCGCTCAATATTGAGCCGGAATCTCTTGGCATGTCCCCTCGCGGCGTCATGTTCAACGTTGTGCGCGAAGATGGAACGGAGCAGTTAGCGGCACTCGTTCCGTTGATCGAAGACCGCGTTTATGTTGTCGGCCTCTGGAATGGTTCGGTTCAGAATTACTCAGTTCCCATCTTCGGGACGTTCACACCACTATTTCCTGTCCTGATGTGGATCGTCGCGTTTGGGATTGGCTTCCTGGCGCTTGACCGTTTGGTTCTTCAACACTTGCGTGAAATCCGGCATCGGATGGTCGCGTTTTCGTTTGATGATCCGGGCTCAGGGTTTGCAACGCTCGACAACCCGCCTGCCGAATTCAAACAGATTGCAGGAACTTACAATCGCATGATCGACCGGATGCTCGGTGACCGGGCGGAGCTTGCCGAAAGCCTTGAAGAAAAAGAGCTTCTCCTTCGCGAGGTGCATCACCGGGTGAAGAACAATCTTCAACTGATCGCGTCCATTCTGAATATGCAAATGCGCAGCGTGCCAGATGGCGACGCGCGCCGTGTGCTGCGACGCGTCCAGGACCGCGTGATGAGCCTATCGATGATCCACAAGGCGCTTTATACTGGCACATCGATGGCGCATGTGCGTGGCGACAAGCTGCTGAGCGAAGTGGTGCAGGCCTCTTTCAGCGCTGGGATCCCTCCGGGCAAAGGCGTCGTCACGTCGCTGGAGCTTGACGCAGTCGATCTTGATCCTGATCAAGCCGTGCCTTTGGCATTGCTGGCCAACGAGACGGTGACAAATGCGATCAAATATCTTGGTGCCCCAGATGCAGTGCAGCCGCCGAAGATTTCCGTGCGCCTTGCGACAGACAGGGGACGCAATATCACGCTGACGGTTGAGAATACTCTGGGAAAGGCCGTGCAAGACGAAATGGCAAACGATGGAACAGGTCTTGGCGCGCGTCTTGTCGAAGCCTTCGTTTCACAGCTCGGCGGGACATCGGAGGTGACGCAGCTAGAAGGCATCTACCGGTTCGAGGTCACGTTCACGGCTTTCGCGGCCCCATCGGACGGTGACGGGGATAACATCGATGACGTGGCGGCTGTTGCCGAAGCGTCGGTGCGGGCGGGGTAGCATATCGTGGCGCAAGTACCTGTTGGCGACCAAAGCCCCATCACCAACTTCGAGGCATATTTCACGGCAAGCGAGGCGTTCCCTGCGTTTGAGAAACTGTGCCTGTCTGCGAAGAAAGGTATCCGTGGATGCTTCAGGGTGTTCGATCCTTCCACCGCGCTTCACAGCGAAGAGGCGCGCGCTCACGGTGAGACATGGTTCGACCTGCTGCTTCATCTCCTCAACAAAGGCGTGGAGATCGATCTTTCGATCAGTGATTTCGATCCCATCATCGCCACGGACGATCATCGTCGGTCGTGGCAGGCTGCACGCCAATTGGCGGCACTCAATGAGCTGTCGACCGGCGCGAAGTTGACCTTTGCGATTGTGATGCACCCAGCGCGAGTGGGTTACGTGCCGCGGCGGGTTCTGCATGGCAAAACTGCGGAGGTGCTGGAGCAGAATGACGTCGATCCGCTGACCCCTGGTCTGGAGGGGCTGGACCCGAGCGATGACCTTCCGATGGTTCCCGCGACGCACCACCAAAAGCTGGCGGTGATCGATGACGAGGCCCTGTATATCGGCGGGCTGGACCTGAACAACCGGCGCTTTGATACGGTCTCGCATGACCAACCTTCGGACGGAACATGGCAGGACATTCAGGCCATTGCACGCGGCCCAGTGGTTCGCGCGGCGGCCACACATTTGCGGCGTTTTCGGTCTGTGACCGAAGCCCGCGAGGAAGCGCCACCGCAAGCGCCGGGTTTCTTGCGGACGCTTTCGACGAAACGGTCCCAAGACCTGA
Organism: uncultured Roseicyclus sp.; assembly: GCA_947500415.1. Lineage (GTDB taxonomy): Bacteria > Pseudomonadota > Alphaproteobacteria > Rhodobacterales > Rhodobacteraceae > Gymnodinialimonas. Next base: position 1,043,942 of record CANMRT010000002.1, on the reverse strand, counting down.
TCCATATCGCGCCCAAGCCGTTGGTGAACGAAATCGAGCAAGCCCATCTGGACGCGGTCGCGCGGTGCGTTGGCCTGATCTATCTGGAAACGCAATTCTTCCGTCATAAGCCATTGGCCGAAGCAATAGTGAAGGCTGCCCAAAAGCACGACGCGTTGGGCTGCATCCTTGTTCTGCCCGCCGCACCTGAAGATGTGGCTTTCGAGGGCAATGAAGCCGAAGACGCGCAACTTGGCGCGCAAATCCAGATGGAAGCGTTGGAAATCCTGGGAGACGGTCTTGGGGAGCGTTTGGCCCTTGCCTCGCCCGCACAGGCCCGGCCTGCCCAGGATGAACCCGACGCGGCTATCCTGCACGGCGCACCCTTGATCTACGTGCACTCCAAGCTTTCTCTGTTTGGGCAGGACGAGGCGATCTTGTCGTCTGCCAACCTTAACGGGCGCAGCTTTCAGTGGGACACAGAGGCGGGATTGCACCTGACGGAGCGCGCGCATGTGGCGCCGCTTTGGCCCCGGGTCTTCGAGCATTGGCTTGGTGATGATGCGCCGGATCCGTTGGGCCAGCCACGCGCGGTCGTGGAGCAGATCAATGCATCGCTGAGACAGGCGCGGGCTACGCTGCCGCAAGATCGAAACCATTTTCTTTTGCCCTTCGACCCCGAGGCACAGGCGCAATTGGCTAAGCCGTTGCCCTTCGTTCCAGACGAAATGGTTTGACGCCTCGAAAAACCTGATTTCGGTAAAGAAATTTTGGAACCTTCGGGGCGTTCGTTCGTTCCTTCACCACAAACAAACACATGCAGATGAGACGCGTTGCAAGTTCGGCCCTGCTGGACCTGCATGGAGGACCTTTGTCCAAAAAGCCCGCGCAGTCTGCCGCCAAAGCGAAGGAGTTTGACTATGACACGCGCAACAGCGTCGAAAGTGGCTGACAAAGCCAAAGATACCGCAAAAGAGGTGGCCGAAACCGCCAAGGCGAACGCATCCGTGAAGGCGGAAGCTGCCAAGGAGGAAGTGGCCAGCCGGGTGTCCGAGCAAGCTGACAACTTCCGCGAAGCAAGTGCCGCGTTTGAGGGCAATGATCTTGCATCTGATGCATTGACGTATCTTGGCGACAACCTTGCGCATGCGGCCTCCGCCGTGCGCGACATGGACCTCTCGCACATCCAACAGGACGTAACGCAATTCGCACGGCGCAACCCGTTGGTCTTTTTCGGTGGTGCTGCCGCCCTTGGCTTCTTGGCAGCCCGTGCGATGAAAGCGTCCGAGCGTGCAGGCGCCGTGGCAACCGCGCCGGACCGGCACAATTACCCCAGTGTTCCTGAAAATCAGGCGGCTTACCCGGATCAGAACGCCCGTCGCTGGGGATACGCATAATGTATCCCGACCAAGAAACACCACGCAGCACGGCCAACCTTCTGTCGGACATGGTCAGCCAGGTGGGCCGCATCCTGCGCAAAGAGGCCGCGCTGGCCAAGGCCGAGATGGGTGAAAACCTGTCTCGCGCCGGTACAGCTATCGGCCTGATCGTGGGCGCAGTTGTCCTTTCCTTCGTTGCATTGGGCGCGCTGGCAGGTGCCGGTATCGCCGCGCTTGTCTCGATTGGGTGGGCGATCCATTGGGCTGCCCTGGCCGTTGGTGGGGGGCTCGCCTTGATCGCAGCCATCCTAGCGGTAATGGGGATCCGTGATCTCAAGCCCGAGCGTCTGGTGCCGAACCGTAGCATTGCGAACGTCAAACAGGACGTTGCCCTGATGAAGGAGCGGATCAATGCCTAGCTCGAAACATATCGAAGCTGAATTGCAGGCCGAGCGCGACGTACTGCGCGCGCAGCTGACGCAGCTTGAGGCGCAATTTGCCCCAGCTGAATTGGTTTCACGTGCCAGTGGGTTACTGGGCCAAGCCAGCGAAGGCGCGGTCAATACGGTGCGGCGCAATCCAGGGCCGCTGGCCGTGGCCGGCGCAGGGTTGGCATGGATGGCGGTGAAAGCCGCGATGCGCACGCCCGGCCCACGCGCCGCCTATGACACCACTTCGCGTCCAACCGCGGGTGGGTTGCGCCAACCAACGCCGCAGATGGCAGGTTTCGACGCACGTTTGGCGGCCGCCGACGCAGCGATGAAAGCCGATCAAACTGATAGCATTCTGAAAGGAGATATCTCCATGACCGAGAACACGAACAGCACGAATACTCGATTGGGCGCCGCCAAAGAGCGTCTTTACGACACCGCAGACAGCCTGCGTGCACGTATTGAAGATGGCCTCGACGGCTTGCCGGATGGCGCGAAGGATCGCGTTCGCCAGGCACGCGAAGCCGCGATTGCCGTCCACGCCCGTGCCGAAGCCGAAGCCGCGCGTGCCGCGCGGGTCGCGCGCACAACCGCCCATGACCATCCGCTGATGGTTGGCGGGCTTGCCTTGGCGGCCGGTGCTGCGTTGGCGATGATGCTGCCGCGTACACAGATTGAAGACCGAACGATTGGGGCACACCGTGACCGCCTGTTCGATGAAGCAGACCGCCTTTACCAAGCTGAGAAAGCCAAGCTGAAGGCAGTGGCCGAAGAGGCTGTGGCGGAGGGCCAAGCGCGGGTGAAGGAAACGCTATCATCCGATGCACGGATCGATGAAGCGGCCTAGAGGGTCGGAAGGCCCTAAGGTCTAACAGAATTTACCCCCTCCCGTTCATCGGGTGGGGGGTTTCTTTTGGGAACGAACGGATCGTGTCCCATGTCATGATGTCCATTCCTCGATGACCAAGAGGCTGAACGTCGAGCACATTGTTTTGCCAGTTGGTCACCGGATGAGGTGCTGTCAGGGAAGATGTACGGCCAAACATGAACTAACGGGCCGTTGGAGCGACATCTCGTGCCCTCTGAGCTTGGTGACGTTTTGCGGTGTATTGGTTGAGCCAAGCCGGATCGTGGCGCAGGCCGATGGGAACTTCGCAGCTCTGACTCAAGCCTTATGAGAATCTAGCAAGGGTAATGTGGTCAGGTCGGGCGACGCCGAGCAGGGACCACCCAGGTGTGTCTCAATCGACGGCTTGTCCGATATCGGTTGAATCAGATGTTGGGCCGCTGCTCATAGGGCGTAGGGTCGCGAGCGGCCCCGCTCATCAACTGTTATCGTTCGTTTCGCACGAGATTGAGAACGCACCCGCTGGCGTTGGCTGACAGCGCATGCATGGTCTTACTTCGTGCTGCCCACGACGAAGTAGGTAAGGCAAGGATTGGGGAAACCAGTACGGTCGCTTCGATCCGTACTCTGCGCGCATCGGGCTGCGATGTAGGCCAACAAAACCGCACTGCGCTAGGCGGCTTCGTCCAGCGGGATCGGTTCCGGCACATTGTCGTCGTTCCCGCCTGAGAGAATGAAGCGCAGCCATACCAACAGGGGAATGGCCACCAACCCTCCAATCGGGCCCCAAAGCCATAGCCAGAAGACCAACGACAGGAACACCATCAGCGGGTTGAGCGCCATCTGGCGGCCAACAAAAGTGGGTGTAACAAATTGCGACTCGATCATATTCAGAAAGATAAAGGCTGCCATCGGAACAACTGACATCGCCCCGTCAAATGTTATCACTCCTACCAAAAGCAGCGACACTGCGATCAAGCCTGGGCCTAGGTAGAGGACAAAGTTCAGCAGGAATGCAGCCATCCCCCACATGATCGGCTGCGGCATCCCGAGGGCTGACATCACAATCATAACTGTCAGGCCGAAGCCCGCATTGACCAGTGCGATAGATAAGAAATAGCCGGAAACCCGGATTTCTGCGTCGCGAAGAAGGGTTTCGGACAGCGGTGGTAGCAACCTGCTGACCCGAGCGTAAACATCGCGGCGTGTTGCCAGGAAAAAGTAGAGAGTACCGACAAAGATCAGCAACCCTCCCAAAATCGTCGGGCCGTAGGACAAGGCGTCGAGGAGGTTTGGTACTGGCACCGCGGCGGCGTCTGCGTCCGCTTCTGCACCATCGGTCAGCGCGTCTGCGACAGTCTCCTGCAATTCCTGTACGCCGGCCACTGCTCCGCGCAGGCTGTCGAAGAGCGTCCGCATCTCATACCAGATGTTTGGGGCGTTCCGGATGGCCTCGCTGATTGTCGGTTCAACGACCAAATAGATCAGCACCACCGCGCACAGGAAGGTCGCCATGATCAACAGGGCGGCGGCAGCGCTTGGGATACGCCATCTTTCCAAGATGTCACAAAACGGGGCGAGTACGATGCCCAGCACCACAGCACTCAGTATGGGTGCGAGAAGCCCTTGCGCCTGATCCAGTACGATGAGGAGGGCCAAAACGAACAGAGCCGTGGTCGCCAAGGCGCCAATCTTGGAAGAGACAAACAATGCTTTCATCAGGGGAGAACGCGCAGCGCGCGCAACGGTTCCACAATGAGTTGTTTTTCGGCTTGGCGTGGTCCGACGATTACGGTCTTCGGCGATGCAGTTCAGCAATCCAATGCTATGCAGTCGCAGCGTCGTCAGCCAACCTGACCATTTCGCTCCATCGCTCCGCGTATTGTCGGAGCAAGGCTGTATTCTCAGCTGGATGGTGCTGGCGGTACTCGGGCGGTTCCTGTGACGTCCCCGCCACCAACCGCGCGGCGCCTTGGCTCGTTCCGGTCGCATTTCTTGTAGCGAGAACGGTACACTCCGTCGCGACGCACAGCATTTGCAAGTAGTCTACGTTTGCGGCGAACGGCCCCTCCACGACGATGTCACCTTTGTGTCCCGTCAACTTCAAACATTCTGCCGTTACCAATGCGAGGTAGAATGAAGTGGCCAAACTGCGCTGACCTGACCCGTGGGGTGGCTCATGTGGGAGCCATTTGGCCGCGCGGCCCTGAAACGGTCCGGTTGTCGAGGAGACTGCGGGTAGGAGCATCGTGGATTGGCTCAGGACGGCCTCTCGGTCGGCGTTGGTTGGCTGGCAGGATGCGCCCTTGAGGAGTGTTTCAAACTCTCGCCCGCCCATGAAACGTGCGGACGGCGTCGGGTCGCCATTGGCGTTGACGTTCACAAGGGTGTCGCGTCCTTCATCCAGATGCGGCGCGTCACCGCCGACGGTCATGGCAATGACCCATGTGCCCGTAGAGACGACCGAGAACGGGGCGGGGCGCGTCATAAGATGGGGCAATAGGGACGCGTTGGAATCGTGGATGCCGCAGGTCACTGGCGTGGTGCTAGGCAAGCCAGTGCGTTGCGCCACGTGCGGCAGGATCGGGCCCAAGACATCGGACGCCATGCGGACCGGCGCGATTTTCCCTTCGATCCCAAACGACTTCACCAGCGTAGAGAAGTCGTCGGAGCCGGGATTCCAGAGGTCCGTGTGGCAGCCAAGCGATGTCCGCTCGGTCGCGGCTACCCCGGTCAATCGGTAGGCCCAGTATTGTGGATAGGTCAGGATCTGCGATGTTCGCGCCCGCAAGTATGGATCTTGCGCGAACATCCAATGCAGCTGCGCACCGACGTTCAGCCCGCCTGCCAATCGGGCCGAACCTGTCTCAGCGAATGTTGGGCGCAGGGGGTCGTAGGTCTCGGTGAGTTCTTCCGGGCCGGGATGTTCGTAATCCAGCATTGGGGCGGCGAGCGCGCCATCGGCATCCAGCAGCACGCAAGACGCGCCATGGGCCGTGATTGAGATTGCGTCGATCCCGTGGCTGGTATGGAAATCACGCAAGCTGTCCAGAAGGAACATCCAGTGTCCCTCCAGATCGAAATGCGGCCACGGCGGGCCAGGGCGCACAGTGTTGGGGCGCGTGACGACGGCCACCTCATCCAAAGTAGCGCGGTCCACAAGCGCCAGCTTGGCGTTGGTCTTTCCGATGTCGATGGCAGCGATATAGCTCATGGCATGTGGAAGACCGGGGTGAGGGGTGTGGCAACGGGTTCATTGCTGTGATGCGTTGCCATGATATCGGCCATATGGGCCCACCAGCGTTGCATCACCGGATGATCCGGCAGGGCGTCCATTGTATGGTCCTGCGTGCGCCAAAGAACGCCGAACAGAACGTTGGTATCCACGTCCAAATGGATCGAATAGTCGCTGACGCCAGCCTCTTTCAGCAGGTCAACAAGCTCGGGCCAGATCTCATCATGGCGCTTTCGGTATTCTGCCAGACATCCCGGATTAAGCTGCATCTTGAAGGCGTATTTTTCCATCATGCCCTCCACATCGACCAGAGGCGGGGCAGGGCAATGACACCGATCAGCAAGCAGCCGATGAAGATCGACATGACGATGCCGGGAACGTTGAGAAGGCCAAGGCCGAAGGTCACAAGACCCATCACGAACGCTGCGATCACGACGCCCGGAATGGTGCCGGACCCGCCCAGAATGTTGACGCCGCCAAGAACAACCATGGTGACGATCTCCAATTCCCACCCCAGTGCGATGGTGGGCCGGGTGGAGCCTAGCCGCGCCGTCAGACAGATCGCCGCGACACCGGCCATCAGGCCGGTTAGCAGGAACAGGATGAACTTCACCCGCGCCACCCGGATGCCCGAGAACAGCGCGCCCGTGGGGTTGTTGCCGATGGCGTAGACCGCCCGGCCAAAGTTCGTGCGGTGGAGCAGCATGTAGTAAAGCAGCGCCAGAACGGCAAAGAGCACGAATTCGAATGAGATTACCCACCAGACGTATCCCTGACCGAAATAGCTGAACTCGGACGGATAGCCGCGAAAGCCCTGATCGCCGAGGATGATGTAGGAGATGCCACGAAAGAGGCTCATTGTGCCGATGGTCACGACGATGGACGGCAGGCCAAGGCCGGTCACGAGAAAGCCATTGAACGCGCCACAGACCAGCCCCGTGCCAAGGCCGATCAGAACCAGCGGCACGACGCCCACATCGAATTGCAGGGCCCACCCCATGGCGGTGGAGGCCAGCGCGATGATGGAGGCGACGGATAGATCAATCTCGCCCGCCACGATTAGCAGCGCCATTGCGAAAGCGATCATCGCCTTTTCAGTGAAGTTGAACGTCGCGTCGGAAAGGTTCCAGGCGTTCAGGAAATAGGGCGACAGGAAGGAATTGGTGATGAAGATCGCTATGGCGACGGCCAAAAGAAGGGTCTCCCACGACTTGAACGCCTTGAGGACGGGGCTTTGCAGGCGGTCCGGAATCTGACGTGCGGTAATGTCGGTCATGATGCGGTCGCTCCCTGAGCCTGTGCCTCAGCTTTCTTGAGGATGATGCGGCCCTTCGCGCGGCCAGCACGGGCGTTGAAGGCGACCGCGATCACGATGGCCGCACCGGAAATCGCCAGTTGCCAGAATGGAGATATTCCGACGACGGGCAGTGCATTCTTGATGATGCCAAGGAAGATCGCGCCAAGGATCGCGCCCATAACGGTGCCCGCCCCGCCCGCGATGGCGATGCCGCCGATAACGCAGGCCGCCACAACCTCCAACTCGAACCCTTTGGCGATATCGACGTAGGCGACCGAGTAGCGCGCCACCCAGAGATAGCCCGTCAGCCCCGCCAACATTCCTGACAGCACGAAGGCCCAGAACTGCGTTCTGCCCACGTTGATACCTGCATAGACGGAGGCATTGGGATTGCCGCCGACCGCGTAGAAGGAGCGGCCAAGGGGCGTACGAGCGATGACAACGAAAAAGGTGGCAGCGGTCAGGATCGCGAGCCAAGCAAGAACGGGCAGGCCCAGGATCTCGGCCCGTGGAAACCCGGTGAAGCTGGCCGACATCTCGTGTGCATTGACCCATGCACCGTCCGAGATGACGAAAATGATGCCGCGATAGATGGTCAGTGTGCCTAGCGTCACCACGATGGGCGGGATGGTCAGTTTCCAAACGAGGATGCCGTTAATTGCGCCCAGGGCAGCGCCGAGCATCAAGGCCATGCCGATGATAACGGGGATCGGCAGATCGGGGTAAGCCACGTTGACCATTGCGCAGACCATACCGGTCAGCGCGAGGTTGGAGGCGACGGACAGGTCGATGCAACGTGTCAGGATTACGATGGCCTGCCCGATCGCCAGAATGATCAGTGGCGACGTATCGGTGAACACGTTCACGAGGTTGGCGGGCGCGATGAACGCGGGAAAACGGCTGGCGATCAGGGCGGTCAGCGCAATGATCACGGCGACAAGCAGCGCCTCACGTGATTTCAAAAGGCGGATCATGACGGCGCTCCAATCCCGGCGGCGTGGCGGACAAGGGTCTCCGCGCTTAGCTCATCACGGGCCAATTCTGCTGCGATTAACCCCTCCCGCATGACGATCACGCGATCTGACATGCCAAGGATTTCCGGCAGTTCCGAGCTGATCATGATTACCGCAAGGCCCTCCGCCGCCAATTCGGCCATGAATGAATGGACTGCAGCTTTAGACCCGATGTCGATCCCTTTTGTCGGCTCATCCAGAATAATCACGCGGGGTTTTGTGGCCAGCCATTTGGCGATTACCACTTTCTGCTGATTACCACCCGACAGGTTACCCACGTCCTGATCCAGCGCCGCGGCGCGCAGTTCCAGCCGTTCGGTATATTCCCGCGCGAGGGCAAATTCGTTGGCGAGTTTCAGGAAACCCCTTTTCGATGTTTGAGACAATGACGGCAAAGTCACGTTTTGGAAAATGGGCAGGCCCAGAACCGCGCCCTGCTTGCCGCGATCTTCCGGCACGTAGACGATCCCGTTCGCGATGGCGTCAGCGGGCGAATGGATCGTGCGGGCTTCGCCGCCGATGTGCAGCGTTCCAGCGGAAGGTTTGGTGATCCCGAAAATGGCTTGCATCAACTCGGACCGGCCGGCGCCAACAAGGCCGTAAAAGCCAAGGATCTCGCCTGCGTTCAGCATCAGGGAGATATCATCGAACTCGGTAGGATGTGCGAAGCCTTCGATGCGCAGCACTTCCGCGCCGATTTTGGCCTCTCGGGCCGGAAAAATCTGATCGACGGAACGCCCGACCATGAGTTGCACAAGGTCGCCTTCGGTCACATTGGCCATCAGGCCCGCGCCCACATGTTCCCCATCACGGAACACGGCATAGCGGTCCGCGATGCGGAAAATCTCATCAAACTTGTGAGAGATGAACAGGATCGCACGACCCTCGGCCTTCAGGCGGCCCACCAAATCGTAAAGCTCTTCAATTTCCTTTTGCGACAGCGCGGCGGTCGGCTCATCCATGATGACCACGCGCGCATCCACCGACAGGGCGCGGGCGATGGCAACGAGGTGTTTGTTGGCGATGCCGAGGTCTTTGAGCGGTGTAGATGCGGTCAGCGGCGCATCGATACGGTCCAGAATGCCCTGTGCGCGTGCGTTCATGGCGGCGGTATCGATCAAGCCAAACCGCCCACGGGGGGCATGGCCGATGAAGATGTTCTCTGCGACAGACAATTCGTCGAACAGGACGGTTTCCTGATGGATGGCGGTGATCCCAGCGGCTGTCGCATCTTCTGCAGAAGTGAAATTCACTTGCCGGTCGTCGACCGAGATGGTGCCGCCGTCGGCGCGGTAGATGCCGGTCAGAACCTTCACAATGGTCGATTTTCCCGCGCCGTTTTCACCGATCAGTGCAGTGACTTGGCCGGGATAGAGTTCTAACGACACCTCATTGAGGGCCTTCACACCCGGGAAGGTCTTGGTGATCCCGGCAAGGCGGAGGACGGGTGTGTCCTGCGCCTCTGTTGTGTTGAGGGCTGGTTGAGACATCGGATTACCCGTGAGGTTTGGAGAACCCGGCGCACGTGGCCGCGCGCCGGGCAAGGCAGGGGGCAAAGATCAGAAGATCTCGCGGAACTGCTCGATGTTTGAAGCGTCATAGGTGAACGGTAGGGCCATCGCACCGGTCGTGGTGTCGTCCAACTCCAACTCGCCCATGCGACCCATCGGGATTACGGCGCCGGGGGCGGCTTCGGCCCCATTGGCCGACAGCTCGTAAGCCAGCATCGTCGCTGCGTATCCCAGATCAATCGGATTCCAGATCGCGAAGGATTGCGACGCGCCAGACTCGATGGCCCCGGCCATCTCGGACGGCAGGCCAAGGCCCGTGACGTTCACTTGCCCGACCATATCTTGGTCGACGACCGCTTGAGCGGCGGCCACGATGCCCACGGATGTCGGCGCGATGATCGCGTCCAGATCAGGGTAGGTCTGCATCAGGCCAATGGCTTCGCGGTAGGAGCGGTCGGCCAGGTCATCGCCATAGACCGTCGCCACAACTTCGATGCCGGGGTAGTCGCCCATGACCGCGTTCATCTCGGCGATCCAGGTGTTCTGGTTCGTGGATGTCGCTGTGGCCGACAAAAGCGCGACTTGGCCGCCGTCTGGCAGGTGGTCTGCGGCCAGTTGAATGATCGTCCGCCCGATCAGCGCGTCCGAGGATGGCGCGAGATGCAGCATCCGGCCATCTTCCGCGACGCCAGAGTCGAACGAGATCACGGCAATGCCGCGTTGCATGGCGCGTTCCAGCACTGGCACCAGCGCGTCAGGGTCATTTGCTGACACAGCAATTGCATCCACGCCTTGTGCGATCAGCGAGTTGATCACTTCGATCTGACCCTCAGCCGTGGTGGACGTGGGGCCAGTGTAGATGATCTCGACGTTGCCGAGTTCCTCTGCTGCTTCCATGGCGCCATCGTTTGCAGCCTCAAAGAAGCCAATGCCAAGCGCCTTGACGACCAATGCGATGCGGATCGGATCATCGGCGTGGGCCATTGAGCCGGTCATCATCAAGGCCGCCAAAGCGGTACCGCCAAAAATTCTACGTGTGATACTCATCATAGTTCCTCCCGTTGAGTTCGTCTTGATGGATGGGGGCGTCAGCCCGATCCGGTTTCCGCCGCAGCGCCTGTTTGCGCCACGATCAGTTTGATTTCTGCCTGGTCCAGCATTGCGCGTGCGCGATCAGAAATGCCGTCATCAGTGATCACCGCATCGATCCGGTTAAGGGGGCACAGCACGAGGCTGGAGCGTTGTTCGAATTTCGAGCTGTCCACCAGAACCACCAACTCGTCCGCCTGACCGATCAGTTTCTGCTCGGCTTGGATGAGAAGCGGATCGGCTTCCATCAATCCAAGCGGTCCGAGGCCTTGGGCGCCCATGAACATGCGGGTCGCGGCGAAATTGCGCGTTACGTCATTGTCGAACGGCGACAGAATAATGTTTTGCTCACGATAGATCACACCGCCCGACAGCATGACGGTGTTCTTGGAATTCTTCAGGAGATGCTCGGCGATTGGGAAAGAGTTGGTGAAAACCTGCATTCGGCGTGTGGCGAGGGGATGCACCATCTGAAATGTCGTCGTTCCACCGTTGACGATGATCGCGTCACCGTCATCGCAAAGCTCCACTGCCGCCCGTGCAATGGCCTGCTTCTCGGGGCCGCGCATCGTCTCGTTCACGGCAAATGTGCGCCCCGCAAGGCCCACAAACTGTGGCGGCGTCAATGCCTCCGCCCCGCCCCGCACGCGGCGCAGGCGCTTTTGAGTGTGAAGCGTGTTGATGTCGCGCCGGACCGTCGCTTCGGACGCGCCAGTCATCGCGCAGAATTCCGCCACCGTCACAACAGGACGCTCCTGCACTGCCGACAGGATCACGTTGTGGCGTTCTTTCTCGTGCATCGAATCCTCCCAGATTTGAGTCACGTTGGTCCCTCATCTGCGCATCTGTCAATCATTAAATGTCATTTCCAATCATGCTGCGATGCAGAATGATTGGAAATGATTATTCGTGATTGACTTATGTTGTGCCTCGCCGCAGCCTTGGAACAGATTAATTGCCGGACAAACGGACATCCGAAGGGGAGGCTTCATGTTGGAAACCACTGAAAAGGCGCGCTTATCCAACGATTGGGATGCATCAAAAGCAGCCCAGATGTCCGAGTCGGAGAAGTTGCTCTATCGCTCGAACCTGCTGGGGTCTGACAAGCGGATTACCAACTACGGGGGCGGGAACACGTCAGCAAAGGTCATGGAGGCCGATCCCTTGTCCGGCGAATTGGTCGAGGTGCTTTGGGTCAAGGGATCGGGGGGCGACGTCGGATCCATCAAGATGGACGGGTTTGCCACGCTTTACATGGATAAGTTGCGCGCCTTGAAGGGCATTTATCGCGGCGTCGAGTTTGAAGATGAGATGGTTGGCCTGCTGCCCCATTGCACCTTCAACCTAAATGCCCGCGCCGCCTCCATCGACACGCCGTTGCACGCCTATGTTCCGCGCAAGCATGTGGATCACATGCACCCCGATGCCATCATCGCGATTGCCGCAGCGGCGGACAGCAAGGCTTTGACAGCAGAGATTTTCGGCAATGATATCGGGTGGTTGCCTTGGAAACGGCCCGGTTACGAGTTGGGTCTTTGGTTGGAAGACTTTTGCCTGAAAAACCCGGACGCCAAGGGTGTGGTTCTGGAAAGCCATGGGCTGTTCACTTGGGATGACGACGCAGAAGCCTGCTACAACCTGACCGTCGACGTCATTCAGAAGGCGATGGATTGGTTTGCCGCCAAGACTGAGGGCGTGCCTGCCTTTGGCGGGGTGATCCACAACCCGGTTTCAGCGATGGAACGACGCGCGATCGCCGCAAAACTGATGCCTGCGATACGGGGGATGGTATCCGGTCAACAGCACATGGTGGGACACTTTGAGGACAGCGACACGGTGCTGGAGTTCGTTAACGCACGCGATATGGAGGCCCTTGCGGCCCTCGGCACATCTTGTCCCGACCACTTCCTGCGCACGAAAATTCGCCCTCTCGTGGTCAGCTTTGACCCTGCGAAACCGGATGTGGACGCAGTGCTGGAGGGTCTGCCGGCACAAGTCGCCGCCTATCGCGAGGACTACGCCGCCTACTACGAGCGCTGCAAGCATGACGACAGCCCGCCGCTGCGCGACCCGAACGCCGTCGTCTATCTAATCCCCGGCGTCGGCATGATCACCTTTGCCAAGGACAAGGCAACTGCGCGAATCTCAGCTGAGTTTTACGTCAACGCGATCAACGTCATGCGCGGTGCCAGTGCGGTCAGCACCTACTGCGGATTGCCCGAGCAAGAGGCCTTCGACATCGAATACTGGCTGCTTGAAGAGGCCAAGCTGCAACGCATGCCCAAGCCCAAAGCACTGGCAGGTCGGGTGGCACTGGTTACCGGCGGGGCGGGGGGCATTGGATCGGCTACGGCGGCGCGATACCTGGCGGAGGGGGCCTGCGTGGTCCTGGCGGATATCGACGATGACGCCCTGTCTGCCACCACGGACGCCCTGAGCAACAGCTTTTCTGACGATGTCGTCCGAAGCGTATCCATGAATGTCACGAGTGAGACCGCAGTTGCGGACGCCTTCGCAGCGGCTGCAGTGGAATTTGGCGGCATTGATATTCTGGTGTCGAACGCAGGCATCGCCTCATCTGCGCCAGTGGAAGAGACGTCATTAGCGTTGTGGCAGAAAAACATGGATATCCTGAGCACCGGTTATTTCCTTGTCAGCCGGGAAGCGTTCAAGATGTTCCGGGTGCAGGATATGGGCGGATCGGTTGTGTTCGTCGGCTCCAAGAACGGCCTTGCGGCCAGCCCGAACGCATCGGCCTATTGCACCGCGAAAGCCAGTGAGCTGCATCTGGCCCGCTGCCTCGCGCTTGAAGGGGCGGAGGCAGGCATTCGCGTCAACGTCGTAAACCCTGATGCGGTGCTGCAAGGTTCGAAGATCTGGCAAGGCGATTGGCTGGATCAACGCGCCTCGACCTACGGCACGGACAAAGCCGGGCTGGAGGAGATGTACCGAGAACGTTCCATGCTAAAGCGCTCTGTACTGCCGGAAGATATTGCGGAAGCCGCGTTTTTCTTCGCCGCTGATCTGTCTGCGAAGTCCACGGGCAACATCATCAACGTGGATGCGGGAAACGTTCAGGCGTTCACGCGTTAGGGGAGGGCGGCGTTATGACAAAGCAGAATTACGACACCGCACGCGCGATCTTCGCCGACTGGGGCGTGGATACAGAAGCGGCGATGGAGCGTTTAGCGGGCATTCCAATCTCCATGCATTGCTGGCAGGGCGACGACGTGGCGGGGTTCGAGGCTAAGACCGGCGCGTCCGGTGGCGGCATTCAAGCGACCGGGAATCACCCGGGCCGCGCCCGCACGCCGGATGAGCTTCGCGCGGATCTGGAGTTTTCCTACGCACAGATCCCAGGATCCCATCGGCTGAACCTACACGCGATGTATCTCGATACGGATGCCACACCCGACAGGGACGAGATCGAATATGCGCACTTCGCGCCTTGGGTGGAATGGGCGCGCGAGCAGGGCCTTGGCCTTGATTTCAACCCGACGTTCTTTGCGCACGCGAAGGCCGACGATAATCTCACCTTGTCCCACCCTGATGCGGGTATCCGGGAGTTCTGGATCGAGCATGGAAAACGGTCGCGAGACATTGCTGCAAGGATGGGGGCAGAACTTGGCAGCGCCTGTGTCAACAACATCTGGGTGCCGGACGGTTACAAGGACATCCCGGTAGATCGCATGGCCGCCCGGACGCGGTTGGAGGCATCCCTGGACGCCATGCTGGCGTCGCCGCAGGAGCACTTTTTGGACGCGGTTGAGTCCAAGCTGTTCGGCATCGGCGTAGAGGCCTGCACCGTCGGTAGTCACGAGTTCTACCTGGGCTATGCGATCCGCAACAAGACGTTACTGTGCCTTGATATGGGACACTTCCACCCGACGGAAAACGTGGCCGATAAACTCAGCTCGGTCGCTTTGTTTCTGGATGAAATCCTGCTCCATGTGTCTCGCCCAATGCGGTGGGACAGTGATCATGTAATCCTGCTTAACGACGACATCGTGGCGATGGCGCAGGAATTGGTGTTCGCCGATCTGCTGGACCGCACGCGCATCGGCCTCGATTTCTTCGACGCCACGATCAGCCGGACGGCGGCTTGGGTGATCGGCACGCGCAACATGCAAAAGGCCCTGCTGCGCGCGCTCTTGATGCCGAAGGCGCAGTTGCAAACGGCAGAAGCCAGCTTGGACTACACGCAACGCTTGATGGTGACAGAAGAGATCAAGGACCTTCCGGCAGGTGCCGTCTGGCAAGAGTTTTGCGACCGGAATTCTGTGCCTGAAGGGAAAGCGCTGCTGGAAACCCTGAAGGGCTACGATCAGCGAGTGGCGGACCGGAAGTGAGATGTTGGTTCTGACTTTTTGTTTCAGGGAACGACGACCGTATCACAGCGGATCCAGGCTCGGATGCGGAAACCTAACTCCCGCCCCCTTAGTTGCATTACCGTCTTATTCTAGAAATGGCGCGGCCCCTTCGCTCTGCAGGCTTGTTAGTTACAAAAGTAACTGTTACCTCCCTCTCGAACGGGGAGAGCTGCAATGACTGAACAATCCACGCCACGTCCGATGGTGCAGGCCCCCAGTCTACCCGGGCCCCATGAAGGCTATATGCCGGGCTTTGGCAATGATTTCGAGACCGAGGCGCTCGCAGGCGCGTTGCCGCAAGGGATGAATTCGCCACAGAAGGTGAACTACGGTCTCTATGGCGAACAACTCTCGGGGACGGCCTTTACCGATGTGCGACCCGAGCGGACGTGGTGCTACCGCATTCGCCCCTCCGTCAAGCATTCCAAACGCTATGAAAATATTGCGCTGCCCTATTGGCAGAGCGCACCGAATGTGGACCCCGATGTGATCTCCCTCGGGCAATACCGCTGGGACGCGGTGCCCCATTCCGATGAAAGGCTGACGTGGCTGACCGGTATGCGGACGATGACCACCGCAGGAGATGTAAACACGCAAGTCGGCATGGCTAGCCATATCTATCTGGTCACTGCGTCGATGGTGGATGACTACTTCTATTCCGCTGACAGTGAGCTGCTTGTCGTGCCGCAGGAGGGGCGTCTGAGGTTTTGCACCGAACTGGGCATCATCGATGTGGAGCCGCAAGAGATCGCGATCCTTCCCCGCGGACTGGTCTATCGGGTTGAGGTGTTGGACGGCCCGGCGCGAGGGTTTGTATGTGAGAACTACGGCGCGAAATTCGAGATGCCGGGGCGGGGGCCAATCGGCGCCAATTGCATGGCCAACCCGCGCGACTTCAAGGCACCAGTCGCGGCCTATGAGGATCGCGAGGTGCCCTCAACCGTCACGATCAAATGGTGTGGGCAGTTTCATCGGACCCAGATTGGCCATTCGCCACTGGACGTGGTCGCGTGGCACGGCAACTACGCGCCGTTGAAATACGACTTGAAGACCTATTGCCCGGTCGGCGCCGTATTGTTCGACCACCCCGATCCGTCGATCTTCACCGTGTTGACCGCTCCGTCGGGCCAGCCGGGTGTCGCCAATATCGACTTCGTTCTTTTCCGAGAGCGTTGGATGGTGGCCGAGGATACGTTCCGCCCGCCGTGGTATCACAAGAACATCATGTCCGAGCTGATGGGCAACATTTACGGCCAGTACGACGCCAAGCCCCAGGGCTTTGTTCCGGGGGGTATGAGCCTGCACAACATGATGCTGCCCCACGGGCCGGATCGCGATGCATTTGAAGGGGCGTCCAACGCGGACCTCAAGCCTCACAAGCTCGACAACACCATGTCGTTTATGTTCGAGACCCGGTTTCCCCAACATTTGACAGGGTTTGCGGCAAATGAGGCGCCTCTGCAGGACGACTACATTGACTGCTGGGAAAGCCTTGAGAAGAAATTCGACGGAACCGCGGGTAAGAAGTGACATGACACCGCTCGCCTGGACCCTTCTTGGTGTCGTTATCGCCGCCTCTATCGCGTTCCCGGTGGCCCTTGTCGCCATCGCGCGCAGCTTTGGCGGCAAGACAGGCGCAGGCGAGGTTACGGGCGAAAGGGAGGACTGAGATGAGCCATATCGACGGATTTGTGCTGCCGGTGAAACGAGCCGACAAGGCCGCCTACGTTGAGGCCGCACGCAAGATGACCGCGCTCTACCTTGCGCATGGGGCCATGCGTTGCGTCGAAAGCTGGGGCGAGGCGCTGGATCCGGGTCAGCGGACTTCGTTTCCCCGGGCGGTCGAGGCGCTAGAAGGCGAGGCAGTGGTTTTCGCTTGGATGGAATTTCCCGACAAGGCCACCAGTAATGCCGCCCACGAGGCGGTCTGGTCTGACCCTGAGACCGAGAAGCTGATGGGAGCGGGACTGGTTGATGGCGCGCGCATGATCATGGGCGGGTTTGAGACGATCCTGGACGTGACATGATCCTCTATTCCTATTGGCGTTCCACCACCTCTTACCGTGTTCGTGCGGCGCTGAACCTGAAGGGCGTGGCCTATGAACAGGTCTCGGTCGATCTCTACAACGGCGAACAGCATGGGCAGGCCTATCGCGACATCAATCCCGGTTATGGCGTGCCTGCCCTGAAGCTGGATGACGGCACTGTGCTGACCCAAAGCTTGGCCATCATCGATTTTCTCGACGCGACTTACCCCGAACCGCCCATGCTTTCGGGTAATCCTGCACAAAGATGCCAGCAGCTCGCAGCCGCGCTGGTTGTCGCGACTGACATTCATCCGGTGAACAATCTGCGCGTCTTGGACCAGCTTGAGGCCCGGTTTGGGGCCGATGCCGTAGCAAAGAAAGACTGGATGCTGCATTGGATGGACGAAGGCTTTGAAACGCTGGAGGCTTTGCTGCCCGACCGCGACGGCTTCGCGTTCGGTGAAACGCCCGACCTCGCCGACCTCTGCATTGTGGCGCAATGCGTTAACGCGCACCGCTGGGGGCTATCACTGGACCCATTCCCGAAGATCGCCCGGATCGAGGCGGCCTGCCTGGACGTGCCAGAAATCGTGGCCGCCGCGCCCGAAAACCAACCCGACGCAACGGAGACCTGATGTCCGATCTCAAACGCTCCTGGCTTGAGAGCGCAAATGCGCCCGAGACCGATTTTCCCCTCAACAACCTGCCTTACGGGGTGTTCTCTGTCGATGACGGCGACCTGCGCTGTGGTGTGGCGATTGGCGATCGGATCGTAGATGCAACGGGGTTAGAGGCTGCGGGCCATCTGCGCCCCGATCCCGACGCCTATGTGCTCGATGCGCCCAACTGGAACGACTTCATGGAGCTTGGGCCAGTCGCTTGGTATGCCTATCGGCAAGTGCTTTCGATGATGCTGGCTGAGGGCGCGGATGACCATGTTCAGGACATCATAACCACGTTTTCGGTGCCGATGGCCAAAGCCACGCTGCATATGCCGTTCAAGGTCGCGGAATACACCGACTTCTACGCAGGCCGACACCACGCCACGAATGTGGGCACCATGTTCCGGGGGCCGGAGAATGCGCTGCCGCCGAACTGGTTGCACATGCCCATCGGCTACAATGGGCGTGCATCTTCCGTCGTCGTTTCAGGCACCGATATCCGTCGCCCTTGGGGGCAGCTAAAGGCCCCGAACGCGGATACGCCCGTGTTCGCGCCATCCAAACGCTTCGATATCGAGCTGGAGCTTGGCGCGATTGTCGGCACGCCTTCTGACGGGCCCCTGACTGTCGATCAGGCGTTTGAGAACATCTTCGGCTATGTGCTTCTGAACGACTGGTCTGCGCGCGACATTCAGGCGTGGGAATACCAGCCGCTGGGCCCCTTCCAGGCCAAGGCAACTGCGACCACGATCTCCCCATGGATCGTGACGGCGGCCGCGCTGAAACCTTTCCGTACGGCCACGCCGCCACGTGAAAAGCCACTGCTGCCGCACCTCGCGGACACCACGCCGATGAACCACGACATCGCGCTTTCAGTTACACTGAACGGCGAGCAAATCGCCCAGACCAATTCCAACGAGCTCTACTACTCATCAGCTCAACAGCTGGCCCACCACGCCTCCGCCGGTGGCCCGATGCGTGTGGGAGACCTTTTGGGATCTGGCACCATTTCCGGCCCTGAAAAGAGAAATCGGGGCTCGCTTTTGGAGCTATCGTGGGGCGGTAAGGAGCCTCTCGAAACGGCGTCTGGACCCCGTAGTTTCATTGAGGATAACGACACACTTGCCCTGCACGGTGCCTCCCACGGCGACGGCTATCGTATCGGATTTGGCCCATGCACCGGTCGCGTCATGCCCGCTGCTGAACATCCATTCGCCCCCTGATCGCTTCCTTGTTTTAAAAATGCTCAAAAGAGCGCGGTGACCCTGCGCGCAACGACGAAAGTTGATCGAAATGGCCAAAGCCTTCGCCTCGCAAGGGGATATGACCGAGAAGAAAATCACTTTTGATGAGATCGGGGAGGGTCTTTACGCCTTCACGGCAGAGGGCGACCCAAATTCGGGCGTCATCATCGGCGACGACAGCGTGATGATCGTCGAGGCGCAGGCAACACCGCGCTTGGCTCAGAAAGTCATCGATTGCGTGCGCACGGTAACGGACAAGCCGATCAGCCATCTGGTCCTCACGCACTACCACGCCGTCCGTGTCTTAGGCGCGTCAGCTTATGGCGCGGATCAGATCATCATGTCCGACACCGCGCGGTCGATGGTTGTCGAGCGGGGCCAAGAGGATTGGGACAGCGAATTCCAACGCTTCCCGCGCCTCTTTGAAGGGCACGAAAGCATCCCCGGTCTGACCTATCCGACGACAACGTTCAGCGATGCCATGACCGTTTATCTTGGCAACCGCCGCATCGACATCAAACAGGTGGGTCGCGCCCATACGGCGGGTGATGCGGTGATCCACGTGCCGGACGCCAACGTGATGTTCACCGGTGATATTGTCGAATATCACTCCGCTTGCTACTGCGGCGACGGTCACTTCGCCGATTGGGGCGGCACGTTGGACGCAATCAAGGCCTACGAGGTTGATGCCATCGCACCGGGTCGCGGCGATGCCTTGGTTGGCCAGGAGATGGTCAACAGGGCCATTGAGTCTACCCGCGATTTCGTCGACAGCACCTATCGCCCCGCTGCCCGTGTGGCCGCCAAGAACGGCACCCTCAAAGATGCGTGGGACGCGGTTCGCGCGGAATGCGATCGGAAGTTCAGCGATTACGCCATCTATGAGCATTGTCTGCCTTTCAATGTGGCCCGTGCCTATGACGAAGCGCGCGGATTGGACCATCCAAGGATCTGGACCGACAAACGCGACATCGAGATGTGGGAAGCCCTGCAAGGCTGATCTGCGAGGAGGGTTTGCGCTCCGCTAGAACGCTGACCCGAGGAGCGATTTAAGGGACGACACGGAAGGATTGAACATGGTCGGCGCCACCTACGCCCTTGCCCACGAGCTTTACCCCTACACCGCAGTTCCGGACCAATCTGCGCAGGCACCGGTGCATCACCCGGTCGTCATCATTGGCGGTGGCCCCATCGGCGTGGCGACCGGCCTCGATCTTGCGCAAAAGGGCTCGCCTGCGCTGATCCTCGATGACCACGAAGGCGTCGGCCAAGGCTCCCGCGCGATTTGTTTTGCGAAGCGGACGCTGGAAATTGCAGATCGCCTTGGCGCAGGGCCAGACATGGTTGAAAAGGGCGTCGTGTGGAATGTGGGCCGGGTGTTTCACGGCGACGGCGAGGTCTTCAACTTCAACCTCCTGCCTGAAGACGGGCACAAGAATCCCGCCTTCATCAATCTCCAGCAGCCCTATTTCGAGAAGTTCCTGATGGACGCCCTTCGCCGGGCTGAAGCAGCGGGAAAGCCGATCGAAATTCGCGGTCGCAACGTTGTGACCGGGATCGAGCAGGATGAGGATCGCGTTACGCTGCAGATCGACACGCCGGACGGGCCATATAGCGTGACCGCCGACTACGTCATTGCCTGCGACGGCGCGCGGTCGCCGACGCGGGACTTGATGGGGCTGAGCTTCGAGGGGCGCGTGTTTGAGGACAACTTCCTCATTGCGGACGTGAAAATGACCGCTGATTTCCCCACGGAGCGCTGGTTCTGGTTCGAGCCGCCGTTGGCCGAAGCACCGCAATCCGCGCTCCTTCACAAACAGCCCGATGATGTGTGGCGGATAGACTTTCAGCTTGGCTGGGACATCGACCGAAAAGCCGAGCTGGAAGAGGGTCGTATTCGCCAACGGATCGATGAGTTCCTACCCAATGGCACCGAATATGAGCTCGTCTGGACCTCCATCTACACATTTCAATGCCGTCGGATGGAGCGTTTTCGCCATGGCCGGGTGATCTTTGCCGGCGACAGTGCGCATCAGGTCAGCCCATTCGGCGCGCGGGGCGCAAATTCGGGGATGCAGGATGCAGACAATCTGGCGTGGAAACTCGATCTTGTTTTGAAGGGTCACGCGCCAGATGGTTTGCTCGACAGCTACAACGAAGAGCGCGCCTTTGCGGCAGACGAGAACATCCTCAATTCAACCCGTGCCACGGATTTCCTGACGCCGAAGTCCGAGATGTCGAAGATTTTTCGCAATGCGGTGCTGACGCTCGCCAAGGACCAAGCCTTCGCGCGCCCCATGGTGAATTCTGGCCGGTTGAGCGTGCCATGCACTTACGATGGTCACTCGTTGAACGGCGAAGACAGACTTGGTGGCCCGGAGCGCACTCGCCCTGGCAGCCCGTGCCCAGACGCTGATCTTGGCAATGGCTTCCTGCTCGACCAATTGACCGGTCGATTCACGCTTCTGGCCATCGGTACGGAGGCCCGCGATCATCCCGGCCTGGCAGGCATCCGCGTGCATTCGGTGAGCCTCCCGAACCCGAGCGATACACTGCGCGACCGCTATCTCGGCGCGGCCCCCCATGCGCTTTACCTCATCCGCCCTGACCAACATATCGTAGCGCGGTGGCGCGATGCGACTGCGGAGCAGATCACCCAAGCCCTGAAAACCGCGACGGCCCAAACATGACCTTAAACACGCAGCCTAACATTCCGGACCCGGACGGGTTCTACGACACGCTCCTGGCCGCCCATGACGGTCTGACAAAGGGCCAGTCCGATGCCTTGAATGCGCGGCTGATCCTGGTCTTGGCCAATCACATCGGCGACCGCGGCATCTTGTCGGAGGCGTTGGAAGCCGCGCGGCAAACTTGAGGGTCGCAAGAAATCCAGCAAACCGATTGTCTTTGCACTGCATTAAGGTGGACAGTGAAGAATGCAGCGGTTTGCACGATACAAGAAGGCTGGCCCCATGGGATTGCGCGTTTTTTCCGATAAGTCTCGTCCCATGCATCTGGGGCCGCACCGGATGGAGACGCTCGCGCGGACTACTAGCGCGGACCTGTCAGGTGTCGCCCCCTTTCAGCAGCTGTCCTTCGCACAAGACGACCGCCCGGACTCCATCGTCAATGCGATGCGCGATCATCAGGCGATGCTGGATGCGATACGGGATGGGCTGATCAACAAGGCCGTGGCTGAAACGCCGGATGATCTTTCTGAGCGCGCCAATCATCTGAAATCTTTTGGCTATTTCGCAGATGCCTCGATAATCGGGGCTTGCGTTCTGCCTCCTGAGGTGGTGTTGAAGCAGCCTTATCTCAACCCCGGTATCGCGCGTCTGGCCGAAGACTTACGTACCCGCCAGACCAAGACGCTCGCCTCCGGCATCGACATGATCATGGCGGATCTGAAGGAGTCCATGCAGGCGCCGCCGACAACAATTGCGGGGCATACCCACGCGCTTGTTTTCCTCTACGAGCATCCTCGCGCACCCACTGCGGATGAGCCGGGGACGGATTGGGTCATGGGCGCTTCGGCGCATCGCTCTTGCCTGTTGGCGGCGGAAACAGCGGTGGTGATTGCGAACTATCTGCGCACCCTTGGCCATGATGCCCGTGCCCATACGGCGAGTTCCTCTGACGTTGATCTGAACCGTCTCGCCGTGGCTTCGGGGCTCGCCGTTGCGGGGCATGGAACGCCGGAAGCGCCGTTCATCGGGACGGACTATGGGATCGCGGCAATCACCACTTCGTTCGAGATTGCGGCTGATATGCCCCTCGCGCGCGGGAACGTCATGCCGTCCCGCGCCAAGGCCTACGCCAATCGCCGCTTTGTAGATGGCGCGCATCCGTTCGAGAAACTGAAACGCGTCGATGATCCGACCACCTTCATCGACGAGGCGCGCGTGCCGCGTGTGCCGAAACGGGCGGATATGTTCGCCCGCGCCCAGTTTGGCGACATGGGAAAGCCACTGCAGGACGGGGCCAAGGGTGGCTACTATGCGCGCAAGGCGGCCCCATCAATGGCCCAACGCCGCGCGTTGGGCGCTTTCGTTCTTCTACAAGATGGGCAAGCTGTACCGGAAAAGGCCGATCTTCATCCACGCGATGCGGCAGAGCTTGTGAAGGCGACAAGTTACTTCCTTGGAGCTGATGCCGTGGGCCTCAGCCGCTGCCCGGATTGGACATGGTATTCCCACGATGCGGCGGGAGAGCCGCTTGATCCGCCGCACGACCACGCAATCTCGATGATTATCGACCAGGGCTTTGACACCATGGAAGGGGCCTCAGGCGATGATTGGATCAGCGTGGCGCAGAGCATGCGCGCTTATCTGAGGTTCTCGCTTCTGGGTGGGGTCGTTGCGCGTCAACTGCGCAATCTTGGCTACAAGGCCAAGGCCCACACGGTGTTGGACGGAGAAGTGTTGCAGCCGCCGCTGCTGCTTCTGTCGGGACTGGGGGAAGTCAGCCGCATTGGTGAAGTGATCCTGAACCCCTACCTCGGCCCGCGCCTGAAATCCGGTGTTGTCACGACAGACCTGCCGTTGGAGCATGACAAACCCATCGATTTCGGTCTGCAAAGCTTCTGCGAGGCCTGCAAGAAATGCGCCCGCGAGTGCCCTTCTGGAGCGATTACTGCCGGACCAAAGCTGATGTTCAACGGCTATGAGATCTGGAAATCCGACAGCCAGAAATGCGCCACCTATCGGATCACCACGCCCGGCGGGGCGATGTGTGGGCGCTGCATGAAAACCTGCCCGTGGAACCTGGAAGGCGTGTTGGGGGACGCGGTGTTTCGATGGGCCGCGATGAAGGTTCCGGGATCTGCGCCGGCGTTGGCTAAGCTGGATGACATGCTCAACCGTGGCGATCTGAACCCGGTCAAGAAATGGTGGTGGGATCTGGAGCTGGAGGAAGACGGCGGCTACCGGCCCACGAAAAAGCCGGTCAATGAACGCGGCCTTCAGAAGGATCTGGACCTAAAATATGAGGACCAGACGCTAGCTGTTTATCCCGCACCGCTGGTGCCGCACCCCTATCCTTATCCCTACCCGATGGATCGCGAGGCGGGGATCGAAGCCTACCAGCAGATGATCACCGCGGAAGAGTATAAGGCACGATTGGCGCGGGGCGAGGACCCGGCCGACAAGGCGCGGGACTACGACGAAAGCCCGGTCTTGCGGGTCGAGATCTCGCGCGCCGAACAGTCGGCTGAGGATGTGACGATCTACGAGTTCGCAAGCCTAGACGGCTCGGATCTACCGGAATGGGAAGCGGGCGCACATCTCGATATCGTGGTCGCACCCGAATTCTTGCGGCAATATTCCATGTCGGGCGACCCATCGGATCGGTCGAAGTACCAGATTGGCGTGCTGCGGGAAGCTGAGGGGCGCGGCGGCTCGGCCCTGCTGCACCGGATTTTCAATGAGGGGCGGAAGGTCTTTATCTCAAAGCCGATTAACCACTTCCCGCTGCATGAAGATGCGCCGATGACCTATCTGATGGGGGGCGGGATCGGCATCACGCCGATGATTGCCATGGCCCATCGCCTTCACGTTTTGGGCAAACCGTTTGAGATGCACTATTCGGGCCGGACAAGGGCGACGATGGGGTATCTGGATGATCTGGCGGCGGTGCCCTGGAAGCACCGTGTGACGCTGCATGTCTCGTCGGAGGGCACGCGCGCAGACCTGGCTGACATCCTAACCCATTCCAAGGGCGCGCATGTCTATACCTGCGGGGCCGAGCCTTACATGGCGGCGGTGATGGAAGTGGCTGAGGCCAAAGGATTCCCGGAAGACGACCGCCATCTTGAATACTTCTCGGTCCCTGAATTGCCGGATTACGAGAACCACCCGTTTACGATCAAGCTTTTGAGATCCGGAAAGGAATTCCTTGTTCCGGAAGATAAGACCGCAGCAGATGTCTTGATCGAAAATGGCTATCCCATCGATCTGAAGTGCTCGGATGGGATTTGCGGGGTTTGCAAATGCGGTTTAGGTGCGGGTGAAGTGGAGCACCGCGACTTCGTGCTTTCGAATGCACAGCGTCAGATCAGTATCATCACGTGCCAGTCCCGCGCGGCAGAGCCAGACGGTGTGATTGAACTGGAACTTTGAAAGCGCTTGCATCGCGTTGATTTTCGCCGCTTTCTGATGCCCGACAGCTCAGGAAGGAGACGCCATGAAATTGCGCACGAAAGTGGCCGTCATCGGCGGTGGAATTGCCGGGTGTTCGACGCTCTACCACCTGACGCAGGAAGGTTGGTCCGATGTTGTCCTGATCGAGCGGGATGAGCTGACCTCGGGCACCACTTGGCACTCCGCCGCGCAGGTCACGAGTTTCGGGATGAACCAGACGATGGTGGGGCTGAAGAGCCACTCCATCGCGCTTTACAAGAAACTCCGCGACGATCCCGAGTACCCGGTTGGCTACCACCATGGCGACGGCGGCATCCGATTGGCAAATACCGAAGCGCAGATGCAGGGGTATCGCCATTTCTCCTCCATGGCGCGGGGGATGGGTGTGGAGTTCGAGGTGATTGACGCTGAAGAATGCGCCCGTCGTCACCCACTGATCTCGACCGACAACCTTTTGGGCGGGCTGTGGGACGGCGAAGACGGCGACATCGACCCGGCGCAGTTGTGTCAGGCTTTAGCGTTTCACGCGCGCAAGGCGGGGGCAGAGGTTTACCGTAGCACCGATGTCACGGGCCTTACCCAACACAAGGATGACACTTGGACGGTTCACACCAACAAGGGCGACATTGACGCGGACATCGTCGTGAATGCCTGTGGCTACCGTGTAAACGAAGTGGGCGCGATGATGGGGGTGCAGCACCCGGTCGCATCGATGGAGCATCAGTATTTCGTCACCGAAGATATCCCTGCGATAGCCGAGGCGGGCCACCGGATGCCGCTGCTGCGCTGCCCGATTAGCGATTATTATTCGCGGCAGGAAAAGAATGGGTTGTTGGTTGGATTCTACGAGCAGGATTGCAAGACCTGGGGCATGGACGGGATCAGCCCAGCATTCTCCAACGACCTCTGCCCGGATGATCTGGACCGTGTGATGGACGTTCTGGAGGGCGCGTTTGAACGGATGCCTGCGCTGACAGAAGTAGGTATCAAGCGCGTGGTGAACGGCCCGATCACCTACACCATAGACGGCGCGCCCCTGGTCGGGCCGATCCCCGGCAAGCGCAACGCTTTCTGTATCATCGGCCTGCGCGCGGGTGTTGGCGAAGGCGGCGGCCACGGCTGGCTTCTCGCGCAGCAGATCGTGCACGGCGAGGCGCAATACGACACTTGGGTGATCGACCCGCGTCGGTTCACGGGACACGCGAGCGTGGAGCTAACAGCGCTGAAAGCAATCGAGGATTACCAGAACGAGTTCCGCTTCCACTTCCCGCATGAACACCGCCCCGCGGGCCGCCCCGCGAAGACCACGCCACTGACGCCGGTGCTTGCGGCGGAAGGGGCGGAATTCACCGTTGTGAATGGATGGGAGCGAGTGGACTACATCAAGCCGTCTCCGGACTTTCATCCTTCGTTAAGCTTCGATTTCGACGAGGCCTTTGATGTCGTGGCCGCAGAGGTCGCGAATGTTCAGACCAATGCTGGACTCTGCGAGGTCAACGGGTTCAATCGGTTTGAGATCGCGGGCGCTGACCGCCATGCATTCCTCGATCGGATGGTCTGCGGGACCGTTGCCAAGCGGGAAGGGCGCGTGGGCTTGGGATACCTCCTTAACCACCACGGTATGCTGAAGGGCGAGGCGACCTTCGCCAATCTGCCCGCCAGCGATCGTGGGCCTGAGAGGGTCTGGTATGGCTCTGCCGCCGCCGCAGAATATCATGATATGGATTGGCTGACCGCCCATTTGCGCGATGATGAGGATGTGCAGATCCGGTCCCTGACAAACGACCAGACGATCCTTGTTCTGGCCGGTCCGAAATCGCGCGACGTGCTGTCAGCCTGCGCGCGCGGTGATTGGTCGGCGGAGGCCTTCCCGTGGCTGAGCGTGCGCGAAGCTCATGTGGGATTTGCCCCGGCGACGATCATGCCCGTCAGCTTTTCCGGCGAATTGGCTTATGAAATCCACGTCCCCAATGCCTCGCTCTATGCAGCCTACTTGGCGTTGCGAGAGGCCGGGGAGGCCCATGACCTGAAAATCTTCGGTGCCCGCGCGGTGGAGTCGATGCGGATGGAGAAGGGCTTCCTGCACTGGAAGGCCGACATCCTGACAGAATTTGATCCGTTCGAGACGGGCCTGTCGCGCTTCGTGAAGCTGGAGAAGGGCGATTTTGTCGGGCGGGATGCGCTTCTGGCGCGTCAGAAAGCCGGACCCACAAAGCAGCTAGTGACCCTTGAGATCGCAACAGACCGTGCGCCGGCCCATGGCGGTGGATCGCTGATGCGCGGGCCTAAGGTTGTCGGCACTATCACCTCCGGCGATTGGGGACATCGGGTGGGCAAGAACCTGGCCTATGCCTTTGTGGAGCCGGAGCTGGCGGCAACGGGTGCTGAGATGCAACTCGACTTGTGTGGGGAAATGGTCGGGGCGCGCGTGATCCCGGCAAGCCCCTACGATCCTGAGTTCAAGCGTCTCAGGGCCTAGGGCCCCGCAACAACAACTTCTGTTCCCCAGTCGGCGCAAGATTTGCGAAGGCGTGGGGGCAGGGGCTGGTCGGTCACCACCGTGTGCATATCGGCCAGCGAACAAATCCGCCCCGGCGCGCTGCGTTGAAACTTGGAATGGTCGGCGACCAGAAGCGGCGCACGGGCTTGAGTAATGATCGCCTGGCTGACGCCCACTTCCTGAATGTCGTAGTCCAGCACATCGCCATCGGCATCCAAAGCCGAGCAGCCCATGACGGCAAAGTCAAATTTGAAGCGCCGGATTGCATCGACCGTCATCGCACCAATCAGCCCGCCATCGCCGCGCCTTAGGCTACCGCCGGTCACGATAACCTCGCAATCCGGGTTCCGCTCAAGGATGTGTGCGACGTTCATGTTGTTGGTGATGACGAGCAGGTTCTTATGGTCCAAAAGCTCGGCGGCGACGGCCTCGGTACTGGTGCCGATGTTCAGAAAGACTGAGCAATCATTGGGAATTTGCGCAGCACAGGCACGCGCCATGGCGGCTTTTTCCTCGGCCAGGTGGGCGCGACGTTCCCCATAGGCGACGTTCGTTGTGCCGGACGCCAGGACCGCACCACCATGCACACGCGCCAGATGCCCGGCCTCGTCCAACTCGCTCAGGTCGCGGCGGATGGTCTGCACGGTGACGTCGAAGTGCCCCGCCAAGCCGTCAACCGTGACCTTGCCGTCACGGCGGGCGATGTCGAGGATTTCGGTCTGGCGAAAACTGCTTTTCATGGTCGGCGCTCCTGCGCGACTTTGTGGCGGATCGATGCCCCGTCCCGCAAGGGTCTTTCGCCCTTGACCTGAACCATGCTGGTGCCGGACACCTGCGGGGCCGACCTTTCCACGGATCAACTCAATGACTGCGCCGCGATACGCCTATATCGGAGCCGAGATTTTTGACGGCGCGACCTTGTACAAAGGGCAGGCCGTGGTGGTGTCGGATGGCGTCGTCGAAGAAGTCGTTGCTGCAGAGAGTGTGCCCGAAGGCGCGGAGATAGTTGAGCTGAATGGTGGCCTCCTTTGCCCGGGATTTGTGGACCTGCAAGTCAATGGCGGCGGCGGCGTCATGTTCAACGACGCCCCAAGTGTAGGGACACTGCGAACCATTGCCGACGCTCACGTTCAGCTTGGGGTGACCTCCTTTCTTCCGACATTGATTACCGACACACCGGAGCAGACCCGCGCCGCGATTGACGCTGTTGCTGTCGGGGGCGTGCCAGGCATTGCAGGGCTCCATCTGGAAGGGCCGCATCTGGATGTTGCCAGGAAGGGCGCACATAGCGCCGAGTTGATCCGCCCGATGGAGGATGTCGATCTGGCGCGGTATCTGGAGGTGGCGGAGAATTTGCCTTGCCTGAAACTGACGGTTGCACCTGAGGCAGTAACGACCGGCCAGATTGAAGCTATGAAAGAGGCGGGCATCCTTGTCGCCCTCGGCCATTCCAACGCTTCATTCGACATCGCAACCGACGCAATCACCGCTGGCGCGTCTGTCTTCACGCATCTCTTCAACGCCATGAGCCAGCTGGAAAGCCGTAAACCCGGCATGGTCGGTGTGGCGCTCGCGAATGGCGGCGTCTCTGCCGGGTTGATCGTTGATGGCATCCACGTCCACCCCGCGAGCGTCCGCGCAGCCCTTGCCGCAAAGACCGGGCCAGGGCGCATTTTTCTGGTGTCGGACGCTATGGCCGTGGCGGGCACAAACGCCACTAGCTTCAGGCTCAACGGTCGCACCGTTTACCGAGAGAACGCGCGTCTAACGCTGGAAGATGGCACCTTGGCCGGGGCGGACCTTGACCTGCTGACAGCCATCCGCAACCTCGTGAGTTGGGGTGCCGCGACGCTTGAACAGGCGCTGGCGATGGCGACGGCAATTCCGGCAGATGTGGCCTTTCTGGGTGGCGGCGTGGGGCGTCTCAACACCGGGTCACCCGCCGATATGGTCCATATCGCTGGCGACTTGTCGCAAATCCATGCGGTCTGGCGGGGTGGGAAGGAGATCCACAATGCACTGGGATGAATTCGCCGAATGGGGCGCAAAAATCAGCGAATGGGCGGCGGACTATCACAAAACGCTCGCGGAAAAACCCGTCCGCGCACAAACCAAACCGGGAGAGATCGCCGCGCAAATGCCCGCGGCCCCGCCGGATGGACCGGAAGGTATGGCAACGATCCTGGATGACTTTGAGCGCATCGCGATGCCCGGGATCACCCATTGGCAACACCCCCGTTTCTTTGCCTATTTCCCAGCCAATGCAGCGCCGCCTTCAATGCTGGCGGAATTCCTCGTCACCACCATCGCCGCGCAATGCATGTTGTGGCAGACCTCGCCCGCCGCGACCGAGATCGAGGGCGTGATGATCGATTGGCTGCGTCAGGCCATGGACCTGCCAGAGAGCTTCACTGGCGTCATTCAGGACAGCGCCTCGTCCGCGACGTTGTCCGCCGTCCTGACGATGCGCGAAAAGGCCACCGGCTACTCGGGCAACCGAGAAGGACTGAACGCAAAGGGCAACCTGCGCATCTACTGCTCAGGCGGGGTGCATTCATCTATCGACCGCGCCTGTTGGGTGGCTGGGATCGGGCAGGAAAACCTTGTGAAAATTCCCACGCACGGCTCTCGGTTCGCGATGGACACCGACGCATTGCAAGCCGCGATCACGGCCGACCGCGCGGCGGGGCATGTGCCTGCCGGGGTCATTGGCAGCACCGGCGGCACGGGGATCGGCGCGTCGGACGATCTGACGGGGATCATTGAAGTTGCGAAACGTGAAGGCCTCTACACCCACCTAGATGCGGCCTGGGCGGGTTCTGCGATGATCTGCCCTGAATTTCGCGCGGATTTCTGGAACGGTGTCGAAGGTTTCGACAGCATCGTCTTCAACCCGCACAAATGGATGGGCGCGCAATTCGATTGCTCCGTCCAGTTCCTTCGCGACCCCGCACCACAGCAAAACACCCTGAAGATCGAGCCCGAATTCCTGAGAACCTCTGGCTCGCCTGTTACAAATTACTCTGAGTGGACGATCCCGCTTGGCCGCCGTTTCCGCGCGTTAAAGATCTGGTTTCTCATCCGCGCCTATGGCCTCGACGGACTTCGCGCACGCATCCGCAACCATGTCGCTTGGGCGGAAGAGCTTTGCGAGGTGATCCGCGGCATGGACGGGTTCGAGATTGTGACAGACCCGATCCTGAGTCTCTTTACCTTCCGGTGTCCCGGTGACGACGACCGCCAGCAACGCCTCGTCGACGCGCTCAACGACGATGGCCGCATATACCTGACCCAAGGTGCCCATGAGGGCCGCAAGGTGATCCGCTTCAGCGTCGGGC
Source organism: uncultured Roseicyclus sp. (assembly GCA_947500415.1). GTDB lineage: Bacteria > Pseudomonadota > Alphaproteobacteria > Rhodobacterales > Rhodobacteraceae > Gymnodinialimonas. Next base: position 1,012,880 of record CANMRT010000002.1, on the reverse strand, counting down.
AATTCGACACCACGCGGGATCATGTGATGATGGCCGGTGATGTCATCGCGGAGGTGCATTCAACCCTCGCCTAATCGCGCCGTCCTTGGCAAAGTGCGCCAAAGCGGGGGATGTGGATGACAGTTCTGACCTATAAGGCGCTGAAGGCGCAGATTAGCTCTGGTGCCGTGGATACCGTGCTGGTCTGCATGGTCGATATGCAAGGCCGCCTTATGGGCAAACGCTTCCATGCGGAGGCCTTTCTGGATGTCGCTGAAGGCGAAACCCATTGCTGCACCTACTTGCTGGCCACAGACCTCGCCATGGCCACGCCCGAAGGTTATGCCTCGTCCAGCTGGCAAAAGGGCTATGGCGACTACATCCTGAAGCCTGACCTCAGCACATTGCGCCCGGTCCCATGGCTCGACGGCACCGCGATGGTGCTGTGCGATGTAATCGACCACCACTCCCACGCGCCGGTGCCCCATGCACCACGCGAGATGCTGAAGCGCCAGATCGCTCGGGCGGAGGCCGTTGGGTTGAGTCCCGTAATGGCGACGGAGCTTGAGTTTTTTTTGTTCCACGGCACTCACGATGAGATCGCCAATGGGGGCTTCCGAATTCTCAAACCGATCAGCCATTACAACGAGGATTACCATATCTTCCAGACCTCCAAAGAGGAGCCGGTGATGCGTCCGATCCGCAACCATCTGCGCGCCATGGGCGTGCCGGTTGAGGGGTCGAAAGGGGAGGCTGAGGCCGGGCAGGAGGAGTTGAACATCCGCTACGCCGACGCGCTCGCCTGCGCCGATCACCACATGATCGCAAAACACGCGGTGAAAGAAATTGCCCACCAGCAGGGCCATGCCGCAAGCTTCCTGGCGAAACTGTCGCCCGATAGTGTGGGGTCCGCCGCGCATATCCACCAGTCGTTGTTCCGCGATGGGGAAAACGCCTTCCGCGATGCCGATGCTCCCTTGGGTAAGTCTGCATTGATGGACAGCTACATGGCGGGTTTGCTGACCTACGCGCCCGATATAACCTGTTTCCTCGCGCCCTATATCAACAGCTACAAGCGTTTCGCAGCGGGCACCTTCGCACCCACGCGGCTGGTCTGGTCCGTCGACAACCGCACCGCCGCCTTCCGTTTGGTGGGCGAGCGCACTGGCGGCATACGCGTCGAATGCCGCATTCCCGGCGCGGATATGAACCCCTATCTGGGCCTCTCGGCTATGCTCGCCGCCGGTCTCGCCGGGATCGAGCAGGGGCTGACGCTTCAGAATGCCTTCTCTGGGGATGCATATGGCGATGGCGAAGCGCCTCAAATCCCCGGCAACCTGCGTGACGCCCGCGCCGCACTTTTCGGCTCCGGCATGTTGCGGGACGCCATGGGCGACGAGGTGATCGACCACTACGCCCGCGCCGCCGAATGGGAGATTGAGGAGTTTGACCGCGCAGTCACCGACTACGAAATCGCACGCGGGTTTGAAAAAGCATGATCCGCGACGCAACAGCCATGCTTCCCGTGGTCGACATCGACGCGGCCTGCGCCTTCATGCGCGATTGTCTGGGGTTTGAAACCGCGTTCCGAAGCGAAAGCCACGCCTATTGCGAAAGCGGCAATGGCGCCGTGCGCTTCATCAACGCGCCGCCCGATGCGGATATGGATGATCCAGCCCGGCAGATTGTGATCTACCTGGATTGCGATGATATCGGTGCGATTTGGCACAGCCATCAGGCGGCAATTGCGAAACTGCCGGATTCCCATCGACGCGCGCCGTTTGACCGGCTCTACGGCCAAAGGGAATTCCACTTAATCCACGGGCCGTTCCTGTTCATGGCGGGCCAACCGATCAAAGATGGAGCTGCTGAATGAGCCTGACAGGAAACTGGTCCTACCCGACTACAATTCGCTTCGGGTCCGGGCGCATTTCGGAAATGGCGGAGGCCTGTGCGCAGGCGGGCATCTCGCGGCCACTGCTCGTGACGGACCGGGGTCTTGCGGGCTTGCCGATTACTGCGCAGGCACTGGATGTTCTGGAAAGAGCAGGTCTTGGGCGTGGGCTATTTTCGGACGTCGACCCAAACCCGAATGAGGTGAATCTTGCTGCTGGGATCGAAGCTTATCGCAGCGGTGGCCATGATGGTGTCGTGGCCTTTGGCGGTGGCTCCGGCCTCGACCTCGGCAAGATGGTGGCCTTCATGGCCGGTCAGACGCGGCCCGTGTGGGACTTTGAAGACATCGGCGATTGGTGGACCCGCGCGGATGCCGACGCCATCGCCCCCATAGTGGCCGTCCCGACGACGGCTGGAACCGGCTCGGAAGTCGGGCGCGCGTCGGTGCTGACGGACAGCATAAGCCATGAGAAGAAGATAATCTTTCACCCCAAAGTCCTGCCCTCCGTCGTCATTTGCGACCCGGAGCTGACCGTTGGAATGCCGCCTGCGATCACGGCGGGCACGGGCCTTGATGCCTTCGCCCATTGTGTGGAGGCCTTCTCAAGCCCGCATTACCACCCGATGAGTCAGGGCATAGCGCTGGAAGGGATGCGGCTGGTGATCGAGAACCTGCCGCGTGCCTATGCCAACGGCGCGGACCTTGAAGCGCGCGCCAATATGATGAGTGCGGCGGCCATGGGGGCTACGGCCTTTCAGAAGGGGTTGGGGGCCATCCATGCGCTGAGCCATCCGGTCGGCGCGATTTTCGGCACCCACCACGGGACGACGAATGCGGTTTGTATGCCTGCGGTTCTGGAACTGAATGCCCCCGTGATCCGCGAGCGGTTCGATGTGGCGGCTGGGTACTTGGGCGTGCAAGGCGGCTTCGACGGATTCTGCGCCTTCGTCCAAGGCTTCAATGACAGCCTCGGCATCCCGCGCCGTCTGTCCGAGATGGGAGTTTCGGTCGACCGGATTGATGACCTTGTCGCGGGCGCGCTGCGCGACCCGTCCTGTGGCGGCAACCCGGTTGAACTCAACGCAGAGAACCTCCGCACGCTATTCGAGGCTGTCATCTGATGCGCCTGCTCGACCCATCCCATCCGTTCTTCCGACCCGCCTGGCGACGATACGCCATGGTCGGGGCCTGCTTCCTTTGGGCGGCATTCGAGATGAGCCAGGGCAACGACATCTGGGCCTACCTCTTTGCAGGGATCGGCGGCTACCTTGCCTACAACCTGATCGTCGCTTTCCCTAAGGACCCGCCCGAAGGCGACTAAAGCGCCACCGGTTGCCCGGTCTCGCGGGACCGGGTCGCGGCATCAGCCATGATCTGCGCCTGAAGACCGTCGCGGATTGACGGGTTGGGTTGTTTGCCCTCACTCACTGCCGCGATAAACGCTTTCATTTCAGCCGCATAAGCAGCCTCGTAGCGTTCAAGGAAGAAGTGCATGGTTGGTGAGCGTCGAAAGCCCTCTGCCGTCGCACTTTCCACGGAGGTCTCCAGGATATTCTCCGCCCGCAACATGCCCTGCGCACCATGCACCTCGATCCGTTGGTCATAGCCATAGGCCGCGCGACGGGAGTTTGAGATCTGGCAAATCCGCCCCGAGGCCGTCGTCAGCGTGACCGCCGCCGTATCCACATCCCCCGCCTTGCCGATTTCCGGATCCACAAGGCTGGAGCCCACCGCATGAACATTGGTGAATTCCTCACCCATCAGGAAACGCGCCATGTCGAAGTCGTGGATCATCATGTCCCGGAACAATCCGCCGGAGCTTTTGATGTAGCCAATCGGTGGCGGGGATGGGTCGCGCGATGTGATCTGGATCAGCTCAATCGCGCCGATCTCTCCACCGCGAAGGCGGGCTTCCAACGCCGAAAAGTTCGGGTCGTAGCGGCGGTTGAAAGCGGTGAAAAACGGCACTTCGGCGGCCTCGACCCCTGCCATCAGCGTGCGGATGTTGTCGACGGACATGTCGACCGGCTTCTCGCAGAAGATCGCCTTGCCGGCCTTCGTCGCCGCCTCGATCTGCCCGAAATGCGTGTCCGTCGGCGTGCCGATAATTACCGCGTCGATGTCTCCCGCAGAAAGAACCGCAGCGGTCTCGCGCACCTCCGCGCCGGTGGTCTCGGCGAGCGCTTTAGCCGCCACTGGCATTGCATCCGCAACGGCCACAATCCGTGCCGTCTCTATGCCCCTTAACGTGCGCGCGTGAACTTGTCCGATACGCCCGCAGCCCAACAAACCAACGCGGATCATGTCACGCCCTCCCGGAGGCACCGGTGGACCGGATCGCCAATCGAGCGGCCTCCATCACCGGGTCATGTGTGTCTTTCAGGATCTGCACACGGTCAAACCGCGCGGCATCAGCGTTCACTGCCGCGCGCAACGCGGCGCCAAAAGCCATGCGCAATTCGGTCCCAATGTTGAACTTGCAAATGGCAGACCCCTGCGCCAGCGCAAGTCGCTGCTCATGCGGCACGCCAGAGCCGCCGTGGATCACCAGCGGAACGCCAGTTGTGGCCTCGATTGCCTGGATGCGCGCCTCATCTAGGCCGCCTTCGTGATCCTGTTGCAAATGCACGTTCCCCACGCTGATCGCCATGGCGTCCACATTGGTTTCGCGGGCAAAGATCGCGGCTTCCTCGGGGTCCGTTCCGGCGCTGTCCTCACCGCCGGAATAACCCACGAATCCGATCTCGCCCTCCGCTGAGATACCGGCGGAATGCGCCAGATCTGCAACCGCGCGCGTCTCTCTGACATTATCTTCCAAAGGCTTGCGTGATCCGTCGAACATCAGCGAGGTGAACCCAGCCTCCAGCGCCGCCTCGCAGTCTTCCATGGTGTAGCCGTGATCGAGGTGGGCCACGACGGGCACATCCACCAGCTCGGCCAAGTGGCGAAACATCTTTCCAAGGATCGGCAAGGGCGTGTGCTCGCGGCACGATGGTCCGGCTTGCAAGATCACCGGCGCGCGTTCGGCTTCTGCCGCCGCCACGTAGGCGCGGGCGTCCTCCCAGCCAAGGCACACAAGTCCAGGCACCGCGTAACCATCCTTCAGGGCAGGCTGCAAAACCTCTGCAAGAGTGGCCGTAGTCATTTGAACTTTGCCACCATGTCCATGATGCCCGGAATGGTGTGAAGTTGTTCTTCATGGGTCGGCTGGAAATACTGCTTCAGGCTGCGCTGCGAAAGCCCGCCGAGGATCGTAAAATAGTACATTTCATACCCCGGCAAAGCGCAGCAGGGGTGATAACCCTTGTCGATCAGAACGGTGGAGCCATCCATGATGTGATAAGCATCGCCCGGCTCATTGTCTTCCCGCTGGAGCATCTGAAGGCCCGAGCCGTAGTTTGGCTTGAACCGGAAATTATAACATTCGTCGTGCCGCGTCTCATCGGGCAAACGGTCCGTGTCATGTTTGTGCGAGGGGAAACCGGACCAGCCGCCTGCACCCACTGTGAAGAGCTCTGACACCAACAGGCGGCCGACGCGATCATGGTGCCCGGCGCCAAGGATGTGCTTGATCTTGCGATGTGTTTTTGTATCGTCCGAGCCGTATTGCACCAGATCCAGATCCGCCGAGCGTACGGCAAAGGGCTCGAGCGTCTCGCCAAACTGTGCACCCGCGATGAACGTCTCGGTATCCGTACGCGCTGTAATCCGCGCGCCGGTTGCTGTAGGCACATAGACCCCTTCAGGGTCGCCATCCCACACATCCGCGCCACGATTACCGATCTCAGCGAACGTCTCACCGCCGACCTCCACATCCACAGTCCCCGTCGCCGGAACAACGCAAGTTTCATAACCCTCGATCCGATAGTCGAAACTCTCCCCGGCTTTCAGTTTCACGATGTTGAAGTAGGTGAGCGGCACATGGGCGTCGCCCACATCGACGATGGCCTTGTTCTTGTTGTCATGGGGCGCGATGTGCATCGGCTCGCTCCTTTTCAGGCGTCGGTCGGGCCGGGGTGTTCGGCCAGGAATGTGTCTAGGATGTCGGTGTCAGGCATGGCAGGCGCACAGCCGGGTTGGGCGACGACGATGGAGGCGCAGGCAGAGCCGCGAAGCACGGCTTCGCGCAGCGGGCGATCTTCGGCAAGGCCGGCGAGCAGACCTGCCATGAAACTGTCCCCCGCGCCGGTGGGTTTGACCGCCTCAACAGGGTAGATGCCGGTTCGCACCTCATCACCGCCGGAAAACGTCACAGCCCCCTCAGGACCCATTTTGTAAACCACGATTGTGGCGTGGTCGCGGGCCAGATTGTGCGCTTTTTCAAGGCCTTGGTTGAAGTCGCCAGCCATAAATCCGAACTCTTCGTCGTTGCCAACGATGACGTCAGACATAGCGCCCGCGCGCGACAGGACGTCGGCCGCAACCTCTGGTGATGGCCAGGAGTAGGGACGGTAGTCGACGTCAAAAATGATCGGAATGCCCGCCTCCCGCGCCAGCTCGAACGCGCGAAATGCGGCGGAGCGGGAGGGTTCGGCGGCAAACACCGTGCCCGCGGTGATGAGCGCGGAGAACGCCGAATAGTTGAGCGCTTCAACATCCGCGACCGACATCTGAAAATCGGCGGCGTTGTTGCGGTAGATTACGGATTGGTGGTCCTCGACCCGTGTCTCGTAGACCGCAAGGGACGTACGTTCTTCGCCTTGGATGGTGCGCACATGGCCGCGACCGACGCCATAGGCATCCAACTGGCCCAAGCAGTAACGGCCAACCGCATCGTCGGAAACGCATGTCACCAATTCCGCCGACAATCCCAGTTTCACCAACCCGGCCGCAATATTTGCGCTGGATCCACCCATGGCGACCATCATCTCGGTCGCGTCTTCTGTGCGCGCTCGGTCAGTAGGTGACAGGTCCATCCCGACCCGCCCGATGACCAAAAACCGGCCCTCTTGGATGCCCGCTAGAACGCGATTTGCCATCACACGCCCTGCCTTTGTTTGACGCGTTCCAACTCCCATTCCACGTGCTTTTCGCGCACGTTTTTGTTCGCGGAGACCTGCGCGGTGCCGACCTCCCACCACGTGTGGCCCTCAGTCGTCCAGCCCTCATATGGGTCGACTTGCATGACGATCACGCTTGTCTTATCCGACGCCTTGGCACGTTTGAAGGCTTCCCCAAGTTCCGCTGGATTTGCCACCGTGACGGCATCGGCCCCCATGGACCGCGCGTGCGCTTCAAAGTCCACCGCGAAGGGTTCGGGCACCGTCGGGCAGTCTTTGATGAGGTTGTTGAAGCTCTCGTTCCCGGTGTTGTTTTGCAGCTTGTTGATTACGGCGAAACCGCCGTTGTCGAGTACCAGGATGATCATCTTCTTCTGCGTCAGAACACTTGAATAGATGTCCGAATTCATCAAAAGGTAGCTGCCATCTCCGGTGAAAACGACAGTATCCGATGTGGACTCACGTTCGCTTTGTGCAATGCGTGCGCCCCAGCCCCCGGCGATTTCATAACCCATGCAGCTAAATCCAAACTCCACATCGACCGTGCCGATGTCCAGTGTCCGCCAGTTCGCTGTGACCTCTGCAGGAAGCCCGCCCGCCGCGGCCACAACGCGGTCACGCTTGTCGCACAGGGCGTTCACAACGCCGATGGCCTGCGCATAGGAGTTTGGGCGATTTCCATGCGCCACGTTGTCCGCAACATAGGCGTCCCATTTGGCGCGTTCGCCCTGTGCTTTACCAGTCCATTCTGCCGGAGCAGTATATCCGGCCATCGCGTCACCCAGCGCCTGAAGGCTGAGTTTCGCGTCACCCACGACGGGCAAGGACAGGTGTTTTGCTGCGTCGTGGCGACCCACGTTCATCCCAATGATACGCGCATCTTTGGCGAAAGCCGTCCAGGACCCGGTCGTAAAATCCTGTAAACGCGTGCCAACAGCCAGGATCACGTCCGCTTCCTCTGAAATTGCATTGGCCGAGTCCGAGCCGGTCACACCAAGCGGCCCGATGTTGAGCGCATTCTCTGCCACCATATTGGCGCGGCCAGCGATGGTTTCGACGACCGGGATCGCATGGGCTTCGGCGAAGGCGGTCAACTCCGCCACCGCGCCGGAATATTGCACCCCGCCCCCGGCAATGATCATCGGGCGCTTGGCGCTTGCCAGCAGTGCTGCGGCATCCGCAATTTCGGCGGAATCTGGGGCCTGGCGACGAATGCGATGAACGCGCCGCTCAAAGAATTCCGTCGGATAGTCATATGCCCATCCTTGCACATCCTGCGGCAGGCCAAGGAAGGCCGGGCCGCAAACTGCGGGGTCAAGCATTGTGTTCAGGGCCGCTGGAAGTGATTGAATAATCTGCGCGGGATGTGTGATCCGATCCCAGAATCGCGTGACCGCCTTGAAGGCATCGTTCACGCCGAGCGTCGGGTTTCCGAAATGCTCCAACTGTTGCAGCACCGGGTCGGGCAGGCGGGTCAGAAAGGTATCGCCGCACAGCATCAGCATGGGCAGGCGATTTGCGTGCGCAAGCGCTGAGGCTGTCAGCAGGTTCGCCGTGCCTGGCCCGGCCGAGGCCGTGCAAAACATAAAGCGGCGGCGCAGGTGGTATTTCGCGTAGGCCGCAGCGGCGAACCCCATGCTTTGTTCATTCTGACCACGATAGAGCGGCATCTCATCCTGCACGGGAAACAGCGCCTCCCCCAGACACGGCACGTTACCGTGGCCGAAAATCCCGAAGCCTCCGCCGCAGATGCGCGTCTCGACCCCGTCGATTTCGATGTATTGGTTCATCAGGTAGCGCACGATGGCCTGAGCCACAGTCAGCCGGATGGTTTGCGCGGATGCGGTCATGGTCTCTCCCCGTTGCGCAGCGCTGCCGGGTGGGCCCGGTCGATTGGATATTGCGCAGCTTCGAGTTGCAGGATACGTGTTTTGCAACCGGTTGCAACAGGCATCAGCAAGGGAGGGCGCGCCATGGCAAAGATCGGCATCGGTCTGGTCGGCGGCGGCTATATGGGCAAGGCCCACGCGGTCGCCATGGCGTCAGTGGGCGCCGTGTTCGACACGCACCTGCGCCCCAGTCTTGAAGTTGTTGCAGCCTCCTCAGACGCATCTGCCGAACGCTATCGCGCTGCCTACGGATTCGCGCGCGGCACTGGGGACTGGCGCGATCTCGTGGCTGACCCGAAGGTTGAAGCGGTGGTGATTGCATCACCCCAGAGCACACACCGCGCCATTGCTGAGGCCGCTTTTGCCGACGGAAAACCTGTTTTTTGCGAAAAGCCGCTCGGCGGATCGTTGGAAGATGCGACGGCCATGGTTGCGGCCGCTGAGGAGAGCGGTCTGCCGAATATGATCGGCTTTAACTACGTCCGCACGCCTGCGACGCAGTTCGTGCGGCAACTACTGGCCGAAGGCGCGATTGGGGATGTGACCTATTTCCGGGGTGAGCATACCGAGGATTTTCTGGGCGACCGGAACCTGCCTGCGAATTGGCGGACGACGGGGCGGGCGAATGGCTGCATGGGGGATCTGTCGCCGCATATGATTAATTGCGCGCTCGCCTTGATGGGGCCGATGGCGGAGGTTTCCGCGCGGATTGAGACGGTTCATGGCACCCGCCCCGGCGGTGTGGTCGACAATGATGACCACGGACAAATGATGGTGCGCTTTGAGAATGGTGCGATGGGGCACCTCTATTTCAGCCGCATCGCGACGGGGCGGAAGATGGGCTATGCCTATGAAATCCATGGCACAAAAGGCTCCATCCGCTTCGATCAGGAAGATCAGAATGCGGTTTACCTCTACCGTGCCGAAGGGCCCGAGGCGACGCGCGGGTTCACCAAGATTCTGACCGGGCCGGAACATCCCGATTATTTGCCATTCTGCCAAGGGCCGGGGCACGGAACCGGATATCAGGATCAGATCATTATCGAGGCGCGCGATTTCCTGCGGGCCATCGAAACGGGCGACGCCATTTGGCCAACCTTCCGCGACGGGCTGGAGGTCAGCCGCGTCGTCGACACCGCTTTCACCGCTGCCGAAACCGGTGGCTGGGTCTCTATCCCTCAGATTTGAAAGGGAAATCATATGACAATCCGTATCGGAAATGCACCCTGTTCCTGGGGTGTGGAATTTGCGGACGATCCGCGAAACCCGGCGTGGCGTACGGTTCTTAGCGAATGTGCGGAAGCCGGTTACAAGGGGATTGAGCTGGGGCCTGTGGGCTTCATGCCGGAGGACCCGGTGGAGTTGGGCGAGGCGCTGGCGGAGCATGATCTCGAGCTGATTGGCGGCGTGGTTTTCCGACCGTTCCACGATCCGGGGGCCTGGGATGATGTGCTGGATGGGGCCGTGCGAACCTGTAAGGCGTTGACGGCCCATGGTGCGCAACATCTTGTTTTGATTGACTCAATTTCTCCGCGCCGTGCACCCACTGCGGGCCGCGCTGGCGATGCCGAGCAAATGGACAAGGCCGAGTGGACGGCTTACCGCGACCGAATTTCCCATGTCGCCAAGATGGGCGCAGAGGAATATGGACTGACTGTGGGTATGCACGCCCATGCGGCGGGGTTCATGGATTTTGAGCCGGAGCTGGACCGTCTTTTGAACGAAGTGCCTGAAGAGATCCTTAAGATCTGCTTCGATACCGGCCACCATTCCTATGCAGGCTTTGATCCCGTAGCCTTCATGGCGCGCAATATGGATCGGATTTCCTACATGCATTTCAAAGACATAGATCCGATGGTTAAGGCGGATGTCATCGCCAAGGGCACCGGGTTCTATGACGCTTGCGGGCAAGGCATTTTCTGCAATCTGGGGCAGGGTGACGTGCAGTTTGAAGCCGTGCGCAAGGTGTTGCTGGATGCGGGCTTTGAGGGGTGGTGCACGGTTGAGCAGGATTGCGACCCGACGTTGGATGTGCGGCCCATGGATGACGCGGTCGCGAACCGCAAGTATCTGGAATCGATTGGTTTTTGAGCGACGACGGGCCGAGGCCCTTTCTACGGAGGACGTGCGATGGCTCGTTTGAATTGGGGAATGATCGGGGGCGGCGAAGGCTCTCAAATCGGGCCAGCGCACCGTTTGGGCGCGCAGGCGGACGGGAATTTTGTCTTATCTGCCGGGGCTTTAGACCATGATGCCGAGAAGGGCCGGGCCTATGCGCAACGGTTGGGGGTGTCTGAGGATCGGGCCTATGGCGATTGGCGGGAGATGCTGGCGGGCGAAAAAGTCCGCGAGGATCGGGTTGATCTGGTGACGGTGGCCACGCCGAACTCCACACACTTCGAAATTACGAAGGCGTTTTTAGAGAGCGGTTTCAACGTCTTATGCGAAAAGCCGATGACGATGACGGTGGAAGAAGGCGAGGAGATCGTGAAGATCGCTGAGGCCTCTGGAACGATCTGCGCGGTGAATTATTGCTACTCGGCCTATCCGATGGTGCGGGAGATGAAACATCTTGTAAGTACTGGATTTATTGGAAAAATCCGACTTGTGGTAACGTCTTTTTCGCACGGGCATCATGGCGATGCGACGGATGCGGACAATCCGCGCGTGCGGTGGCGGTACGATCCGGCGATGGCGGGGGTTTCGGGGCAGTTTGCAGACTGCGGAATTCATGCGCTGCACATGGCGAGTTTCATTGCCGGAGATGAGGTGCGGGAGCTGTCTGCGGACTTTGCCAGCACCATTCCAAGCCGCACGTTGGAAGACGACGCGATGGTCAATTTCCGCATGGAAGGCGGCACGGTGGGACGGCTTTGGACAAGCTCGGTCGCGATTGGTCGTCAGCACGGGTTCGATATCCAAGTCTTTGGAGAGACTGGAGGATTCCGGTGGGCGAGTGAGCAACCGAACCAGGTTTTCTACACGCCAGTGGGTGGCAGAACGCAGATCATGGAGAAGGGCGAAGCGGGCCTTTCCGATGAGGCGCAGCGGCTTTCACGGGTCGCCATTGCGCATCCCGAAGGCTTTCCGTTGGCGGTTGCGAATATCTATGTAGACTTGGCCGCGGCGATCCGGGGAGAGGCGCATGGGGCCTATCCGACGGCGGCGGATGGGGTGCGGTCGATGGCGGCGGTTTACGGTGCCGTGGCCTCGGCCAAAGAGCGCGGCGCATGGGTCGATGCGCGGCCCCCGATGTTCCGCTGATATCTGCTCACGTGAACGGAAATGCGTTCAGTTGAACGCATTTTTCCGAAAAAGTGCGTTCAGATGAGCAGACTTCGATCCGTTCAGATGAACACACCCGGATGCGTCCAATTGAACGCATTTTATCGCTCGGGGCGGAGGGTGCCCCGCTCGATGACTCGGCATGGGAACAGCCGGGTTTCGGGGTGGCGTTTGGGATCTTCGACAGTGTCGATCACAAGGTCGATGGAGGCGCTGATGATCTCAGCCACCGGTTGGCGGATCGTTGTGAGGTCGATGTTTTGCCAGCCCGACATCTGCATGTCGTTGAGCCCGATGATGCCGATGTCGTTCGGGCACGATAGGCCCGCCTCTTGCACCGCCGAAAGCGCGCCGATGGAAAGGACGTCATCGCCGCAAAAATACGCCTCCGCCGGTTCGGACATGAGAAGCTTGGTCATCTCGACCCGGCCCGCGTCGAAGGAATAGGCGGAGGCGTAGCTGGCCGTCACCTCAATCTCAGGATGTTCGCGCAGGGCGGCCATGAAGCCGAGCGCGCGATCCTGGGTGGAGGTGGCCTGTTCCGGGCCGCCGAGGAAGGCCACGCGCTTGTAACCTCGTGCAATCAGCGCCTCACCCGCCATGCGTCCGCAAGCGACGTTGTCGATGCCAACGACATGGACCTGTGGCGCGGTGGTGAAGCGCCCGAAGGAGTTCACGACGGGAATGCCTGCGGCGCGGTAAGCCTCGGCAAATGAAGGGGGCAGGGTGGAGGAGGCGACGATGGCACCATCGACGGAATACTGCCGCAACATGCGGACGGAGGCCTGGGGATCGGTTTCATCCAGGGCAAGGTTCACCAAAAGCGGACGCAATCCACGATCCTGAAGGCCGCGCGTGAAGCGGTCAAAGACTTCAAGAAACAGGGGGTTGTGGAAGTTGTTGGACACCAACCCGATGAGTTTAGTGCGCCCTGTCGTGAGGCTGGAGGCCAAAGCGTTGGGTGAATAGCCAAGCGCGTCGGCGGCGCGTTCGACCTTGGCGCGCGTTTTTGGCGAGACGGAGGCGCCTTCGGTGAAGGTGCGTGAGACGGCAGAGGTCGAAACCCCGGCTTTCTCGGCCACATCCTTCAGCGTTACGCCCATGGCAGCGCGTCCTTTCCGTGTAATTCCAGCCCGTTAAACGCGCCCCACGATGCGAAATCAAATCGAATTTTGCAACCGGTTGCAATGAATCAGAATCACGGCTACGGTTTTCCACAAGACGGACAGGCGCGAGCCCGATCCGTCGTGAGATCCAATGGGAGGACATCATGAAATCACTTTTGAAAACGGTTGCCGCAGCCGCATTGGTCGCAGCCACGCCGTTCATGGCCGCAGCAGACGGGCACCAGGGTGGCGAGCGCTACATTCTTGTCAGCCACGCCCCTGACAGCGACAGCTGGTGGAACACGATCCGCAACGCGCTGGCGCTTGCGGGCGAGCAGATGGGCGTTGAGGTTGAATACCGCAACCCGCCAACCGGTGACATCGCCGATATGGCGCGCATCATCGAGCAGGCGGCGGCATCTGGCCCCGATGGCATCATCACCACGCTTGCTGACCCCGCCGTTCTGGGCGACTCGATCAGTGCAGCCGTGGACGCGGGCATCGACGTTATCATCATGAACTCCGGCACACCGGAGCAGGCGCGCGAAGTGGGTGCGCTGATGTATGTTGGCCAGCCTGAGTATGACGCAGGTTACGCAGCCGGTCTGCGCGCAGCAGGCGACGGTGTGACCAGCTTCCTGTGCGTGAACCACGTCATCTCCAACCCCGTTGTGGCTGAGCGTTGCTCGGGCTTTGCGGATGGTCTGGGTGTGGAACTGGGCGACAGCATGATCGATGCAGGCCAGGACCCTGCAGAGATCCAGAACCGGGTTATCGCCTATCTGAACGCCAATCCTGAAACCGATGGCATCCTGACCCTCGGGCCGACCTCGGCAGATCCCACGATCCTGGCGCTGGAAGAGATGGGCCTTTCCGGCGACATCTACTTCGGCACCTTCGACCTGGGTGAGAACATCGTGGCGGGTATCCGTGACGGCGTGATCCAGTGGGGCATCGACCAGCAGCCGTTCCTGCAGGCCTACCTGCCGGTTGTGGTTCTGACCAACTATCACCGCTACGGTGTCCTGCCGGGCAACAACATCAACTCGGGCCCCGGTTTCATCACCGCAGATGGTCTTGAGCTGGTTGAAGCTCTGGCCGGTGAATTCCGCTAAGGCGCGTGGCGATCATGTGATCGCGTAAGCATCGGGGCAGGTGGCGGAGACGTTGCCTGCCCTTTTTCAACGGCGGATTTCGCAAGGCCATTGGGCCTTTCGCAAGACGCTTGAGAGACACCAGACGACACGCACACACGGGAGGGGCACATGTCAGAGACGCAGCCTGCAGCAGGCGGACAAAATGATCCTGCGCCGGCCGGAGGGCCGGACGACGAACGCATCAAGGAAATCGGAGGGTTGCGCCAATGGCTGATCCGGCCCGAATTGGGCGGGATCGTCGGTGTGATCACCGTTTTCATCTTCTTCGGCTTTCTTGCCGGGGACAGTGGCATGTTCAACCCGCAGGGTATCCTGAACTGGAGCCAGGTTTCGGCGCAGTTCATGATCATCGCCGTGGGCGCGTGCATGTTGATGGTGGCCGGTGAGTTTGACTTGTCCGTCGGCTCGATGATCGGTTTTGCGGGCATTTCGATTGCGATGTTCGGTGTGGTTTGGGGCCTGCCGATGTGGATCGCTATTCTGATCACCTTCGTCATCTGCACAGCGATTGGCGCGATTAACGGGTTGATCGTGGTGCGCACGGGGCTGCCGAGTTTTATCGTGACGCTGGCCTTCCTGTTTATCCTGCGCGGCTTCACGATCTTCATCCCGCAGACGGTGGAAAGCCGCACGATCATCGGTGGCATCGAAGACGCGGCAGAAGGCGATTGGCTGGCCTCCATCTTCAGCGCGGACATCATGCAGTGGCTGTTCGTGTTGATGGCCGAATGGGGTTGGATCGACACGTTCACCCGCGGCACGCGTGAGGGGGAGCCTGTGGTGACTGGCATTCCGATGCTGATCGTCTGGGCGCTGATCCTTGTGGTTGTGGGCCACACGATCCTGACGCGCACACGCTACGGCAACTGGATTTTCGCAGCGGGCGGCGACGCACAAGCGGCGCGCTACGTGGGCGTTCCGGTGGACCGGGTGAAGATCTCCATGTTCATGGTCACGGCGTTTTGTTCGACGATCTTCGCCTGCTGCCAGGTGTTCGAATTCGGCACGGCAGCGGCGGATCGGGGTATCCTGAAGGAATTCGAAGCCATCATCGCGGTGGTCATCGGGGGCGCGCTTTTGACCGGCGGCTATGGCTCCGTAGTTGGGGCCGCTTTGGGGGCCATCATCTTTGGCGTGGTGCAGCAGGGCTTGTTCTTTGCGGGCGTTGAGAACTCGCTGTTCCGTGTGTTCCTGGGTGTGATCCTGCTGTTTGCGGTGATCCTGAACACCTATGTCCGCCGCATCATCACGGGGGAGCGTTGATATGTCTGACCCAATCGTAAAAATGGTCGATATCAAGAAGCACTTCGGCCCTGTGATTGCGCTGAACGGCGTGTCGTTCGACGTGAAGGCGGGCGAGTGCCATTGCCTTCTGGGCGACAACGGCGCGGGCAAGTCGACCTTCATCAAGACCATGTCGGGCGTGCACAAGCCGACCTCGGGCGAGATCATGTTCGAAGGGAGCCGGATGAATTTCAACAGCCCGCGTGACGCGATGGAGGCAGGGATTGCAACGGTTTATCAGGACCTTGCGATGATCCCGCTGATGTCGGTCACGCGCAACTTCTGGATGGGGCGGGAGCCGAAGAAGGGCCTGTTCATCGACTTCGACAAGGCCAATTCGACGACCATGTCCGAGATGAAGAAGATGGGCATCAACCTGCGCTCGCCCGATCAAGCGGTGGGCACATTGTCGGGCGGAGAACGCCAGACGGTGGCCATTGCACGGGCGGTCTATTTTGGGGCGAAGGTCCTGATCCTGGACGAGCCTACATCCGCGCTGGGTGTGCGACAGACCTCCAACGTGCTGGCCACGGTTGACCGCGTCCGCAAGGCGGGCATCGGGGTGGTCTTCATCACCCACAACGTGCGTCACGCTATGGCCGTGGGCGACCGGTTTACGGTGCTCAACCGTGGCCAGACGCTCGGCACCGCGGCGCGCGGTGAGATCACGCCGGAAGAGTTGCAGGATCTTATGGCCGGCGGTCAGGAGATGGCGCAGCTGGAAGGCTCATTGGGCGGAACCGTCTGAGAAAGGATCAGACTATGAAGCACACTGGATATTTCACCTCCGACAGTGGGACGCTGGTGGAGTTTGCGGAGTTGACCGCACGGGCGCTGGATGCCTCGGATCTGGTGTTCGCGGACCGCGTGGAAAAGAACGTGCCGATCTACGACATGGGCGCGTTGGCTGAGGTGCTTTCAGGGCCGAAGCGGTCGGAATTGCTGGCGGAATGGGCGTGGGTTCTGGGCAAGTCGGCGGGTGCTGTGGTCTTGCGACAGGCGCAGCCGGATCACGCGGCGATTGATGCGGCCAGCGCGGTGTTTGACCGGATCATCGCGGAGGAAGCGGGACAAGGCGGCGGGGCCGATCACTTTGCCGCCGCTGGAGCAAATTCACGGATCTGGAACGCGCTTGAAAAGCACTGCAAATTGGATCCCAGCGGATATGCGGCCTACTACGGGATGCCCGCTGTAACCGCCGTATCGGAGGCCTGGCTGGGTCCCGCTTTCCAGATGACCGCGCAAGTGAATGTTGTGCGGCCCGGTGGACAGGCGCAGACCGCGCACCGCGACTACCACCTGGGGTTCCAGACTGCGGATGTGGCTGCAAAATACCCCGCCCATGTCCATGATCTGAGCCAGGTCATGACGTTGCAGGGCGCGATCGCCCATTGCGATATGCCTCTGACAAGCGGACCGACCAAGCTGTTGCCCTTCAGCCAGATGTTTGCAGCGGGCTACATGGCCTATCGTCGGCCAGAGTTTGCGGAGCATTTTGAGGCGCATTGCATTCAACTGCCTTTGGAGAAGGGGGATGGGTTGTTCTTCAACCCCGCACTGTTCCATGCGGCGGGGGCGAATGTTTCGAGGGATATCCACCGGATGGCGAACCTGTTGCAGGTGTCGTCGGCCTTTGGGCGCGCAATGGAGAGCGTGGACCGCGTTGGCATGAGCAAGCTGATCTTCTCGGTGATGGGTGACCTGGCCGCGGATCGGCGTGAGGCGGCGATTGCCTGCACGTCGGAAGGCTATGCGTTTCCGACGAACCTCGACACGGACCCGCCGGTGGGTGGATTGGCGCCTGAAAGCATGGCTGCACTGGTGCGGCGCGGTTTGGCTGAGGGGATGAGTGCGGAGGCCTTTGCCAGCGCATTGGATGCCCAAATCGCGCGGCGGGGGATCTGATGGTGGACCTGCTGGTCAAGCCGTCCGGCAAGAGCGGACAGGTCCATGCGATCACGCCCGAGAGTGCCGGGTGGGGCTACGTTGGGTTTGACCTGTGGCATCTGGCGCCCGGTGACGTGGCCACGGGCGGAGAGGCCGGGCGCGAGGTGATCCTTGTGCTGGTCGAAGGCCGCGCCGTGGTTGATGGGTTGGGTGAGATGGGCGTTCGCATGAGCGTGTGGGAAAAGACGCCGCCTGCCTGTGCCTACCAGCCCGGCGATTGGCGGGTGGAGGCGGTGACGGATTGCGTGCTGGCGGTGTGCTCGGCCCCCGGTTCTGGGGAGCGGCCCGCAAAGGCCTTGGGGCCAGATGGGATCGAAATGGTCGATCGCGGCGAGGGGACCAACCTGCGCCATATCCACAACATCGCGATGGAGGATCTGGACGTGGCAGATTCACTGTTGGTGACGGAGGTGTTCACGCCGGCAGGCCATTGGTCGAGCTACGCGCCGCACCGCCATGACGAGGATGATTTCCCGCGCATCACCTATCTGGAAGAGACCTATTACCACCGGCTGAACCCGGCCAAGGGCTTTGGCGTGCAACGGGTGTTTACCGAGGACGGCTCGCTGGATGAGACGATGGCGGTCAGCGATGGCGATGTGGTTCTGGTTCCGAAGGGGCACCATCCGTGCGGCGCGCCGTACGGGGTGGAGATGTATTACCTGAACGTGATGGCGGGGCCGTTGCGCAAGTGGCGGTTCGAGGCGCACCCGGATTTCGCGCATCTGATGTGAAGGCAGGAGGCAGCAGCATGTCGCAGCGTGTGTCTGGTGGCTGCAAATGTGGGCTGGTCCGGTACGAGGGCGCGCGCCTCGACGTGCCGATGTTCCGCTGTCATTGCCTTGATTGCCAGAAACTCACCGGATCGGGGCATTCGGAAATGATGGCGCTGGAGCGAGACACTTTCTCGATCGGCGCGGATTGTCGAACGTATGAGATGCTGGGCGGGTCAGGGCAACCGACCTTCAGCGGATTTTGCCCGATGTGCGGGTCTCAACTGACCCGGCACAGCACGCGGATGAGTGACCGGGTCTACGTCCATGCCGCATCGCTGGATGATCCGGGTCTCTATTCGCCGGCAAAATCGCTTTGGGCGGAGTCTGCGCAGCCGTGGGATGCGGCCTCGATCATCGCTGAAACGTAGGGATTTCGCGGTTCTGGGATTGGTGGACGCGTGGCGAGGTGGTAGGATTGCACAATGGTTTCTATCGCACAGCCCACGGTGGCCTTGCCTGTCACCTCCGTGCCTGACGCACAGGACTGGTACCGCGATCACCTCGGGTTCGAGATCAAGTGGCACCACGAGGAAGGCCGGATCGGGGGCGTGTCCCATGGCGAGGCGGTGATTTTCCTGCGGGAGACCGATGGGGACATTCAGCCCAACGTACTATGGATTTTCTGCGAAGATGTGGATGCGGTGCATGGCGATCTGGTTGCGCGTGGTGCGCCCATCACGGGGCCGCTGGCCGATACGCCGTGGGGGTTGCGGCAATTCACGGTGACCGACATGGCCGGTCACCAGCTTCATTTTTTCTGCGACCTCTAGGGTCGTTACTGACCCATGATGATCGCCATGATATCTGCCTGACGGCCCAACATGCGCGCCTGCATTTCCGGGGCGAGTTGAGTCATGATGTTGGTGAACATGGGCTGTGTCTGCACCAGGATCGAGCGGCCCACATCGGACGAATAGAAATCGATCATCGCCTGCATCTCTTCCTCGTTGAAGGTGTCGACCATGCCTTCAATCATCAGCACCTCAAGGCGCGGCTGGAAATCGACAAGCTCTTCAGACAGCAAATTGCCGAGGTCGCTGAGCTGCTGGTCGGTCAGTTCCATACCCGGCGGCAGGGTGGCCGCGATCTGTGCGGCGGAGGCTTCGGGCGAGAACATGGCGCTCATCATTTCCTGCACGGCGGGCAGTGCCGCGTATTCGCGGGCAAGTTCTTCGACTGACTGGGCGGTGGCAGAGAGCGGCGTGAGGGCAAGGGCGACGGCAAAGGTGAGTGCGCGCATGGGGGCTTTGGTCCTTATGGGTGGCGTGTAGGCTCTAAACTTGGGGCTTGGACAGCGAATTGCCAATGGCAATCCCGTGGCAATGGAGGAAGGCCGTAGGTCGCGGAATCAGGCGGGCGGTGTGAAGCGCAGGGACAGGCAGGACATGCCGCCGTCGAGTTTGGCGGCCTCGGAATTGCCGATCTCGGTCACGTTGTAGCCTGCTTTATCGAGGGTTTCCGCGGTGCGTGGGAAGCCAGCGGGGAAGAGCACGCGGTCGTTGAAGCGGATGGCATTGGCGCAGGCCTCTTCGTCGTCTTCGGTGTAGATCAGGTTGTAGCCGTCGAAGCAGCCCGAGGCGGCGAGGCGACGGGTGGTCAGAATGGTCTCGGCATCCAGAAGGCTGCAATCGGTCTTGAAGTGCAGCACGTCCGGCGGGGTTTGAAGCTCGCGAAGGGTATATCCCCAGTCGGAGACGATGGCGCGGAGTTCCTCGACCCCATCCGCGTCGGTTCGGGCGGATTTGCCGACGAGGATTTCGCGTTCGGTCACGAGGATGTCGCCGCCTTCGATGAAGCCGGGGCCCTCAATTGCACGAACCTCGCCGTAGGTCTCGGCGATTGCGGGCGCGATGGCGAGGGCCTCGCCCAAACGGCTTGGTGCACCGGGGCGCATGATGACGGCGCCTTTGGGCAGGCAGAGCGCGGCATCTTCGACGAAGACGGAATCGGGGAACTCTTCCAACGGCGCAAGGACAGTGACCTCCGCCCCCGTCGCGCGGAGGGCTGCGACGTAGTCGGCGTGGTGCTGGCGGAAAGTGTCGAGGTCCGGGGTGCCGGTATCCACCGCGCGCAACCCGTCGATGATGCTGTTTGACGGCGCGCGGCAGATCGCGTGGGTGAAGGTGTAGGAGAGGCCCAAGGCGCTACCGTTTGCCGTAGTAGAGGCCCACCACGTGTTCAGCCTCGGCGAAGAACAGCCAGCGCGCGCAAGCGACGCCTGCGATGTGGCTAAGGATCGCGACAAGGGCGAGGACGTGGCTGAAGGGCAGGACCAGAAGGATGAAAACCGGGATCACGAAGGCGAGAGTGCCCGCGATGATGCGCAGTTTCTGGGAGTGCTTGCGGCCCACGACGTGGACGAACTCGCGCAGGAGGTAGTTGGTGCCGGTGTGGGGCGGCTCAAACGCTTTGACCTTGCCGATGCGGCCGAGGCCCGTGGCGGTTTCCATATCGGTGCCGGAACGCGCGAAGGCCCCGTCGCCGATGGCCCAGGTGGCGGCTGTGATGCCGCCGGAGATCACCAGAAGGATCACGGCGAGGGTCACTTGACCGGCCAGAAGGGCACCGCCGGCGAGGGAGAGCGTCAGGAATTTCGCGGGTGTCCAGGGCATGTTCCAGCGCGGGATGGTCTTCATCTGCGCGTAGATCATCGAGGTCGTGAAGACCGTCGCGAGGCTGAGGAGCGCGCCGAGGTAGCCCAAGGGTTGCCAAGTGGAATTGAAGAAGACGAGGCCCGCGCCGAAAAGCGCCATGACCAAGAGGGCCGCGACGGCGCAGATGCCTTCGCGGGAAAGCCAGCTGGAGCGCCATTGGGAGAAGGCTTTGATGGCGCGTTCGGGGTGGCCGAGGTGGAAGGTCGAGGAGATCAGGCCGCCGACGGCGAGTACGTAGCCGATGACGAAGAACCAGAAGGCTGTCCAACCGGTGACGTCGGGCATTCCGAGGCCGAGGAAGAACAGCAGGCCGAAGCCGAGCCCTGAGAGCGTGGTGAAGATGATGACGGAGGGGGCTGGATGCATCAGTTCGCTCCCTTAGAGGGAAGTTTGTCGAGTGCCTTGTCGAGCCAGCCGATGAAGCCGCCGGAGTTCTCGGCCACAGGCTCCAGATACGGGGCGAGGACGTCAAATTCGGGCAGGTCGTCCTTGGGGCGCGGAGGCAGGTATTTGTTGACGGGTTTGGTGCCTTGTTCAGGCATCAGGTCCATCCCGCCACGCTCAGCCACCAGTTGGCTGACGTCGCTGTCGGGATCGCCCAAATCGCCGAAGTGGCGTGCGCCTGCCGGGCAGGTGCGCACGCAGGAAGGGGTCCGGTCCACTTCTGGCAAGTTCTCGTTGTAGATGCGGTCGACGCAGAGCGTGCACTTCTTCATCACGCCTTCGTCCTGGTCCAGCTCGCGCGCGCCATAGGGGCAGGCCCAGGCGCAGAGGCCGCAGCCGATGCAATCCTTTTCGTTGACCAGAACGATGCCGTCTTCCTCGCGCTTGTAGGAGGCCCCAGTGGGGCAGACCGTGACGCAGGGCGCATCTTCGCAATGCAGGCAGGATTTCGGGAAATGGATGGTCTGGGCCGCCGGATGCGGTTTGGCGGAGGTCGCGAGCGGCGTGACCTCATAGGAGTGGACGCGGTTCAGGAACGTGCCGGACGGGTTGGCACCATAGGCGTCTTGGTCCGAGAGTGGCGCGCCGTAGTTTTCGGTGTTCCACCCTTTGCAGGAGATCACACAGGCGTGGCAGCCGACACAGGTGTCGAGGTCGATCACGAGGCCGAGTTTTTTCTGGGTCGAGGTAGGAAGCTGGGTCATTTGCCGACCTTCCATGCGAGATCTTTGGGGCCCTGTCCGACCGGGGACTTGATTGGCGGGAAGGCGGGTTGGGATTCCGCGGGCGCGGTGGCCTTTTCGATGCGGACCTTGAGGTCGAACCACGCGGCTTGACCGGTGATGGGATCGGAGTTGGTCCAGCGCAGGCCGTCGCCTTTCGGGGGCAGAAGCTCATGGATCAGGTGGTTGAGCAGGAAGCCTTTCGTGGCCTCGGGCGCGTCCTTGTCCAGCGCCCAAGCGCCTTTGCGTTTTCCGATAGCGTTCCAGGTCCAGACGGTGTTTTCGTTGAGTGCCGCCATTTCCATCACCGGCACGGTGATCGAGCCGTGCGGCGAGGTGACTTTAGCCCAATCGCCGTCTTTCAGATCGTTTGCCTGCATCAGATTGGTGGGCAAATACAGCGGGTTGTGGCCGTGGAGTTGCCGCAACCATGCGTTTTGCGTGCCCCAGGAGTGGTACATCGCCATTGGGCGCTGGGTCAGCGCGGTGATAGGGTAGTCATCCACCTGATTGGCGGGAGCTGGGTCCGACCAGAAGGGCAGCGGGTCCATGTTCTCTTCCACGCGGGCGCGCAGATGCTCGGGCGGCTGGATGTCGCCATGGCCTTGGGCGGCGCGGCGGAACTTCTGCATCGGCTCCACATAGAGCGAGAACAGATAGGGTTGGGGGGCGTCATAGAGGCCCATTTCCACCGCCCAACCCTGATACGCAGTGTTCCATGGCTTCATATAGCTCGCGCCTTCGGGCACGTGCTTCACGAAGAAGCCGCCGTTTTCGATGTACTGGTTCAGCTGGTCGGGGTTTGGGTCGCCGCGCCCGTGTTGATCGCCATTCTCGCCGCGCCATCCGGCCAGCGGCCCGATGCCGGGCTTGCGCACGTGGTTGACGATGTAGTCGCCATAGTCGGCGTATTTCTGGGAGCCATCCTCGTTCACGAATCCGGGCAGACCCAGGCGCGCGCCAAGGTCGCAGAGGGCGCTCTGGAAGCCCTTCACGTTGCGGTCGGGCTCGATCACCGGCCAGCGGATCGCGTCGGCGGCGCCGTCTGCCTCACAAATCGGGCGGTCGAGGAGCGAGATGCAATCGTGCCGTTCAAGGTAGGTTGTGTCGGGCAGGATCAGGTCGGCGTAGGCGACCATTTCGGAGCTGTAGGCATCGGAATAGATGATGTGCGGGATGACGTATTCGCCGGTTTCTTCATCCTTGTCCGTCAGCATCTTCATCACGCCGCCGGTGTTCATCGACGAGTTCCACGACATGTTCGCCATATACATGAACAGCGTGTCGATCTTGTACGGGTCACCCGCGTAGGCGTTGGAAATCACCATATGCATGAGGCCGTGCGCGCTCATCGGGTTTTCCCAGGTGAAGGCCTTGTCGATGCGGGCGGGGGTGCCGTCTTCCTTCAGGGCGAGGTCTTCGGGGCCGTGTACGAAGCCCAAATGCGGGCCGTCGAGGGGCTGGCCGGGCGTGACCTTGCAGTGCGGCTTGGGGTGGATCTTGGAGGGCTTGGGGTAGGGCGGTTTGAACCGGAAACCGCCGGGGGCCTCGACGGAGCCGAGGATGATCTGGAGGACATGAAGCGCGCGGCAGGTCTGGAAGCCGTTGGCGTGGGCGCTGATCCCGCGCATGGAGTGCATGGCGACGGGCCGCGCCGTCATGCTGGTGTGTGTCTCGCCCCGGAAATCCGTCCACTCGATCGGAAGCTCGAACGATTCCTCGAACGCGACGCGGGCCAGTTCGGCGGCGATGGCGCGGATGCGGCTGGCCACTATCCCACAGCGCTCGGCCACGGCCTCGGGGGCATATTCGTCGGACATGTAGCGCTCGGCCATCAGGTGCAGGACGGGTTTGTGGCCGTCCTTGTGGGTGGCCGAAAGGTCGGGCTGGACACCGGGCTTGTCGAAGGCGGTGGGCTTACCGGTCTTGCGGTCGATGACCAGTTCCTTGCCGTCCTTGTCGCGGAGCAGCAGGCCCGTGTCCTTGTCGACGAGAACCGGCGCGTTGGTCCAGCGCGCGAGGTAGTCGAGGTCGATCTTGCCCGCCTTCATCAGGCAGTGGACCATGGCGAGGATGAAGAGGCCGTCGGTGCCGGGCGTGATGCCGACCCATTCATCGGCGACCGCGTTGTAACCGGAGCGGATCGGGTTCACACCGATGACCTTGGCGCCGCGAGCCTTGATCTTGCCGAGGCCCATCTTGATCGGGTTGCTGTCGTGGTCTTCGGCGACGCCGAACAGCATGAACAGCTTGGTATGATCCCAATCGGGCTGGCCGAATTCCCAGAACGCGCCGCCCATCGTGTAGATGCCCGCAGCGGCCATGTTGACGGAGCAGAAGCCGCCATGGGCCGCGTAGTTAGGGGTGCCGAAATTTTGCGCCCAGAAACTGGTAAACGACTGGGACTGATCGCGGCCTGTGAAGAAAGCAAGTTTGGAGGGGTCTTCTTCGCGGATCGGGCGGAGCCAGCCTTCGGCGATGCCGTAGGCTTCGTCCCAGGAGATTTCCTCGAATTCACCGGAGCCGCGTGGGCCGACGCGCTTGAGGGGCGCTTTCAGGCGGGACGGCGCGTTGACTTGCATGATGCCCGCGCTGCCCTTGGCACAAAGGACGCCCTGGTTCACGGGATGGTCGCGGTTGCCTTCGATATAGGCAACTTTGCCGTCCTTCATATGGACATTGATCCCGCAACGGCAGGCGCACATGTAGCAGGTGGTTTTGCGGATTTCGTCCGAGACCTTCGGGGACAGGTCAAGTGTCGGTTGCGCCATGTGTTGTGTCCCCCAAAAGTAGTCTGTCCAACAGCCTTAATCCCGGAAGGGCGGGCAAGGCCATATGGCCAGATCGCGCGGGCCTTATAGCCAGTGCATGTGGGTAGTATTGAGACTTCTGGTCTCAAATTGCAATGGAGCGATTGACGCATTCATGGATGCGCGGCCAATGCGGGGACGTCTCGCAGATCGGAGGCGGTCATTTGCAATGTGGCCAGTGCCGACTCTAGCCGGGTTTCCAGATCAGGCAAGGCGAGTGGGAGTGTGGTGCCAAGGGCCGCCGTGGGCGCGTTCGGCGGGCCGATGGGGACGGCCAGGCCGCAAACGCCCGCCTCATACGCGCCGCGAATGACTTGCGCGGGCTGGTCGCTGCCGATGAGGACCTGGCCGATGGCGGTTGTCTGCAACGGCAGGGTGGAGCCGACGGTGAGGCCAAGCGACACCCGCGCACCGGGGCGGGCGGAATGGGCGACATAGACTGCGACATCGTCGTCGCGCAGGGCGAGGCTGATCTCTCCGCCAAGCGTTTCGGCGTGGGCGTTGAGAATGGGCTGGACGGAGCGTCCGAAGCTGCCGGATTGAAGGAAGGCCCCGGTGGGTCGCAGGACGCGCGGTGCGAGAGCAAAGCTGCGGCCGGTCTGGGTGATCCAACCGGCCTCGACAAGCGTGAGCGTCAGGCGGCGGGCGGTGGAGCGGTCAAGGCCCGCGCGGTCCGCGATTTGGGCAAGTGTCAGGGCTGGCACGCCCTCAAAGGCCGAAAGTACGCCAAGGCCTTTGAGAAGCGTGGTGGAGAGGGTCTTGGACATGGCCGCACTTTCGTTGACAGAGGCATCAGAGCGCGCCAAGCTCAATATGTCAACAAATGTGCGTATATCGCACATTTTCAGCGGAGGATCTTGCCCATGATGAGCCAGGAGTTGAATGACCAGATCACCCGGATCGGGCCTGGCACCGGGGCCGGCGCAGTCCTGCGGCAGTATTGGCAACCGGCGGCGCTAAGCGACGAGTTGATGGGCGCGCGGCCCGTGGTGCCGGTGAAGCTGATGGGTGAGGAGCTGGTGCTGTTCCGCGATGAGAGCGGGACGCTGGGCCTGATTGGGCGGCATTGCCCGCATCGGGGCGCGGACCTCGCCTATGGGCGTCTGGAAGACAACGGCCTGCGGTGTCCGTTCCATGGCTGGCACTTTGATTGCACCGGACAATGTGTTGAGCAGCCGGGGGAGCCTGAGGGCTCAAAGATGCATGAGCAGATCAAGGCGGTGAGCTATCCGGTTCAGGAAAAGAACGGGATTATATGGGCTTACATGGGGCCGAGCGATCCGCCGCCGTTCGCCGATTTCGACTGCTTCCGAGCGCCGGAGAGCCATGTGTTCGCCTTCAAGGGGCTGTGGGAATGCAATTGGTTGCAGGCGATGGAGGTGGGCATCGACCCGGCCCACGCGAGTTTCCTGCATAGGTTCCTTCAGGATGAAGACCCCGCCGACAGCTATGGGAAGCAGTTTCGGGATAAGGCCGGAAACACCGAAATTCCGATGACGAAATTGCTGCGCGATTATCCCAGGCCCGAGATCACGGTGGATGAGACGGACTACGGGATGAAGCTGACAGCTTTGCGCCATCTCGATGATGGGCGGACGCATGTGCGGGTGACGAACCAAATTTTCCCGCAGGCGATTTGCATCCCGATGAGCCGGGAGATGACGATCACTCAATGGCATGTGCCGGTCGATGATGAGACCTGTTATTGGTATTCGATGTTCACGTCTTTTAAAGCGCCCGTTGATAAGGCGACCATGCGCGACCAGCGATTGGCGGAGCATCGGCTGCCGGATTATGCGCCGCTGAAGAACGCGCGGAACAACTACGGCTATGATGCGGATGAGCAGGCCGATCAGACCTACACGGGCATGGGGCTCGACATCAACGTGCACGATCAATGGGCGGTCGAGAGCATGGGTCGGATACAGGATCGGCGGTTCGAGCATTTGGGCAAGACCGATGTTGGGATCATCAAGTATCGCCGGATGCTGCGGGCCGCGATTGCGGCGGCTGAGGCAGGCGAGGCGCAGGGCCTGAAGATGCAGAATGGCGGGACGGAAGCCATCAAGGGGCCGCTGTCGAATGATGCGATTGCGCCCGATGATGATTGGCAGGCGGCCTCCGTTCAGGCAGACTTGGAGCGTCGGGGCCAGTGCCCCTGGGATGCAAGCGTTTGACGAAAGACGATATTCTCAAGCTGGTAGAGAAGGACGGGATCGAGACGATCCGCGTTGTTTTCACCGATCCGCACGGGGTGTTGCGGGGCAAGACGGTGACGGCCTCTGCGCTGCCGGGGGTGTTGGAGAATGGGCTACGGGTGCCGTCGACGTTGTTGTTGAAAGACCTGTCGCACCGCTCGGCGTTTCCGGTCTGGGCGGGCGACGGCGCGCCGATGCACGGGGCGTCGGATGTGACGTTGCGGCCCGATCCGGCGACGTTTCGCGAGCTGCCATGGTCGCCGCATTCGGCGGTGATCCATTGTGATGTCGAAAGCCCGTTCTGTTCGCGCCGAATTCTGCGCCGCTGCGAGGAGGCTTTAGCCGAGGACGGGCTGCGCGCCACGGTGGGTGTGGAGATCGAGTTCCAGGTCTTCCGCGTGCTCGACCCGTCTTTGGCGCCTTCGCAATCCACCATGCCGGGCCAGCCGCCGCAGGTGGAGAACACGACGCAAGGCTACCAATACCTGACCGAGACGCGCTACGCGGAGGTGGAGGGGATGCTCGACCGCCTGCGCCGTGCAGCGGAGGAGATCGGGATCGATGTGCGCTCCGTCGAGGTGGAGATGGGGCCGTCGCAATATGAGGTGACGTTTGCGCCCGGATCGCCGATGGACGTGGCAGAGCAGGCGGTGAGTTTCCGCATGCTTGCCAAGGAATTGAGCCATCGTCATGGGCTACTCGCCAGCTTCATGCCGAAGCCCGCGCTGCCCAATGCTGTGGCGAACGGGTGGCATATTCATCAGAGCGTTTCGGGCGATGTCGTTATGGGCCACTGGATCGCGGGCTTGCTGGACCATGCCCCGGCCTGCGCTCTTCTGACCAATCCGACGGTGAACAGCTACAAGCGCTTCACGCCTTATCAGCTTGCCCCGACCCGTATCGGATGGGCGCGGGACAATCGCGGGGCGATGGTGCGGGCTTTGGAGGATCGAGTGGAAAATCGGCTGCCGGATAGTGCAGCGAACCCGTATTTCGCACTGGCCGCGCAGTTGATTGCGGGCCGAGCGGGCTTGAAAACCGCGCAGGATCCAGCCCCGGAGATGACGGACCCGTATTGCGGTGATGCGCCCGCGTTGCCGGCTTCGCTAGGAGAGGCGATTGACGCCTTCGCAGCCTCCGACACGATGCGCGACGCGTTGACGCCTGAGGTGCACGATTGGCTCATCACGCTCAAGCGACATGAGTGGAACCGCTACCTCGCGCATATCTCGGATTGGGAGCAAGCGGAGTATTTCGCCAATCTTTGATATCCGCTTTGTGGATAGCGAACGCGGAAATCGGCCCTTGCGGTTATACCTGAGCGGGGCAAACTGGACGGCGACAGACACGGGGAGAGACGGATATGGGACGGCTTTCGGCCTTCAACTTCAAAGCCTGGATCGACGAGCATCGCCACCTTCTGAAACCGCCGGTCGGCAACAAGATGGTGTTCGAGGACAGCGATATCATGGTCACGGTCGTAGGTGGGCCGAACAAGCGGACCGACTACCACGACGATCCGGTGGAGGAGTTTTTCTACCAGTTGGAAGGCGACATGGTCCTGAAGCTTTACGATCAGGGAGAGTTCTATGATGTGCCGATCCGGGAGGGGGAGATTTTTCTGCTACCGCCCCATGTGCGGCACTCGCCCCAACGCCCGATGGAGGGATCTGTGGGGCTGGTGATCGAACCGAAACGGCCCGAGGGCGCGGTGGATGCGATTGAATGGTATTGCTTCAATTGCGGGTCGCTGGTGCACCGAGCAGAGTTGCATCTGACGTCGATCGTCGATGATCTGCCGCCTGTCTACGCCAAGTTCTATGCCTCGGAAGAGGCGCGGACCTGTGGGTCTTGTGGGGAGGTGCATCCGGGGAAGGAACCGCCGGAGGGCTGGGTGACGCTTTAGCGGCAATCCGTTGCGCGGGCGTCCGAAATCCGGCTAGGCTCTGCCGGAACCAATCAAAAACAGCCCCGGCCACACAAGAAGCCGAGGGCGGATAGGGAGAGAAGACATGAAGACATTCAACGCATTGCTGACGTCCGCCGCCGTGGCCGTCACCGGGTTTGCCGGTGCCGCGCTAGCCGAGGAATTCCGCTTGGGCCTGATCACACCGCCGCCCCACGTCTGGACGCTGGCCGCCGAAGAATTCGGCACGGCGCTGTCCGAGGCGTCGGGTGGGGAACACACCGTCACGGTCTTCCCCGCGCGGCAGTTGGGTAATGAGGCCGACATGTTGCAACAGTTGCAGTCGGGCGCCTTGGATATGGCGTTCATGACGGTGGCCGAGGTGTCGAACCGTGCGACGGATTTTGGCACGTTCTACCAGCCGTTCCTGGCCGACGACATGGCGCACGCCGCGCGCATTCTGCGCTCGGACGAGGCGCGCGCGATGCTGGATCAACTGCCCGGTGCGCTTGGCGTTGTGGGGCTTGGCTATGGCTCGGCAGGTATGCGGCACATCCTGACGAATGGCGGCGTGACCGATGCGGCGGGGCTGAGCGGCCAGAAGATCCGCATCACGCCATTTGAGGCGAACCTCGACTTCTACAACGCGATTGGCGCGGCCCCGACGCCGATGCCGCTGCCTGCCGTCTTCGACGCGCTGGCCAACGGGCAAGTCGACGGGATCGACATGGACGCCGAGCTGATCGTGCTGCTGCGCTACCATGAGCATGCCGACACGATGATCGAGACGCATCACATGATGTTCCCGATGGTTGGTCTGGTCTCGGCCCGCGTCTGGGCGGGGTTGTCGGAAGAGGATCAGGCGATGATCTCGGACCTGATGGGGGCCGCCGTGGACGGTGTGCTGACCACCTATGAGGAGCGGGACGCAGGCTGGTTGGTTGAGATTCAGGGCACGGAAGTGAACTACATCGAAGGGGACCGGGCGTTCTTTGGCGATGCGGTGGACCAATGGGAAGCGATCTGGGAAGAGCGCGCGCCCGACGCTTTGGAAACCCTGCGCGGTGTGGCGGAAGCGACGCGTCAGTGATCTGAATTTGCACGGAAAAACCCGGGCGTTGTCAGGCGTCCGGGTTTTGCTTGGACGCCCTACATGTTGAGCCGTATCTCCCATTTTTGGGCCAGGATTGAGCTGGCCGCCGCCGCCATACTGGCGGTGGGGGTGACGCTTTTGATCCTGCTCAATGTCGTGACCCGGACGGCAGGCGCGCCGATCTATTGGGTGGATGAGGCGGCGATTTACACGATGGTCTGGATGACCTTCCTGGGTGCCTCCGCCGCGATCCAGATGCGGCAGCAGGTTGCGATTACGATCCTGACGGACGCCTTGCCCGAAGGTGCAAAAAGAGTGGCGGCAAAGCTGGTGGATGTGGCGGTGTTTGTGTTCGCCGCGGAGATGCTCTGGTTCTGCTGGCGCTGGTTCAATCCTTTAGCTCTGGCGCAGGCCGGGTGGGACGTGATGGCGTTCCAGGGGTCTACGTTCAACTTCATCTATGCGGAACCGACGAGCACGTTGGGCGTGCCGAAATGGGTGATCTGGCTGGTGATGCCGCTCTTCTCGGCGGGCGTGTTTTTGCATGCCTTGGCGCATCTGGTAGATTTTTCGCCGCCTGAGGCGAAAGAGGCGGAGGTAGCGGTGTGAGGTTTGCTTGCACCAGTATCGCCGGGCGCGGAATCAAGGCCGCAGGCCGCCGCGCATCGACGGGCCGCCCCCCGGCACGGCGATTTGGTACGGTTTGGTGCCCCGCTTCAAAGGAGCTAATGCTTGGGTGCCGTAAAGTGGCACGCCTCCACGGCCGGATCGCCGCACCGCGGCCCGACGATACGCGGCTTCCGCTATGACCCCGGTCCTCTTCTTCGCCAAGCTCCTTCTTGCCGTGCCGGTTGCCGTTGTCCTCGCGCTGACGGCCATGTGGTACATCTGGGAGAGCGACAACACGATCCTGTACGACAGCTTTGCGCAGCGGATGTTTTCGGGCGTTGAAGCCTACGGATTGCTTGCCATTCCGCTGTTCATGCTGACGGGCGAGTTGATGAATGAGGGCGGCATGACCCGTCGTCTGATCCACGCCGCGCGGGTCTTTGTGGGGGGCTTTCGCGGGGGCCTCGCTTACATCAACCTTCTGGCGAACATGTTCATGGCGGCGATTGTGGGGTCGGCTGCGGCGCAGATCGCGGTGATGTCGCGCGCTATGGTTCCGGCGATGGAGGAAGAGGGCTACGACCGGGGATTTGCCGCCGCGACGACCGCTGCTGGCGGGCTGCTGGCGCCGGTGATCCCGCCGTCGATGCTGTTCGTCATCTACGGCGTTTTGGCACAGATCCCCATCGGTGACATGTTTCTTGCGGGGATCATTCCGGGCCTGATCCTGTCGGTCTGCTTTGCGCTGGTGATCGCGCTGATCGGGTTGAAGCAGCAATTCCCGAAAGGTGAGTGGTTGGCGGCGCGTGAGGCCGGAAAAGCGATCCTATATGCGCTGCCTGCGATGCTGATCCCGGCGGCGATCATTGGCGGGATCATCGGCGGCGTGGCGACACCGACGGAATCCGCCGCAGTGGCGAGTGTGGTGGCATTTCTGCTGGGGTGGCTGCTTTATCGGGAGCTGGAGCCGGGAAAGCTGTTCGATATGTTCAAGCGTACGGCGTTGAACGCGGCGCTGATCATCTTCATGATTGCTGCCGCGAACGTCTTTGGCTGGGTGATTATCTATGAGGCCGTGCCGCAGCGGCTGGCCGAGTTCATCACGACGATCACGCAGAACCCGTTTGTGTTTTTGCTGATCGTGAATCTGGTGCTTCTGTTCGTCGGCATGGTGATCGACGGGATTGCGGCGATCATCCTTGTGACGCCGATCTTGCTGCCGATTGCCATCGAAAGCTATGGAATCAGCCCGTATCAGTTTGGCGTCGTAATCTCGCTTAACCTGGTCCTGGGGCTGCTTACGCCGCCGGTTGGGGTGGGGCTCTATATTGCGAGCGCCATGGGCGAGACGCCGACGGGCCGCATCCTGCGCCAGCTTTGGCCTTTCCTAATTGCGGTGGCACTGGTGTTGATTTTGCTCAGCTATTTTCCAGTATTGTCGACGGCGTTGATCGGCTAGGCGCTTTTCCCCCGGGTCAATACCTCCGCTTCTTCCTGCAAAGCGCGTAGAAACACCGATGCGGCAGGGGAGAGTTGATCTTCGCCCCGGTGCGTCACGCCGATGGGGCCGGAGCCGAAGGGGAGCGCGTAGTCGAGCGGAGCCAGGACGTTCATGGCCATGTCGAGGGCGGCCACGCCCCGGGGGACGAGGCCGATGAACGCGCCAAACCCCAGAAGCGTGCGGTTGGCCAGATAGTTGACGCTTTCGACGATCTTGGGCGGTTGGTATTGCGCGGCCTCCACAAACACTTCGTCGATCTGGCGGCGCAGGGTGGTCTCGGGCGGGGGCAGGATCCAACCGAAGGGGCGCAGATCATCGAAGCTGAGATCCGCGCGACCGGCGAGCGGATGGGCGCGGCCCACGACCAGAACGACATCATCCTGGGTCAGCGGCACCTGCATCAGACCCTTACGGTGGCGGTGGTGGGGCAGGCGGCCCACGACCATATCAACCTCTCCCGATTGGACGCGGGGCATCAGGGCGTCGTTGGTGCCTTCGATCACGCGGATCGTCACGTTGGGTCGGTCGTTCACGACGCGCTGGATCGCCATGGGCAGGAGCTGCGCGGCCCCTGCAAGGAGCGTGCCGACGACGACGCGGCCGGTGGAGCCTTCGGTGATATCCTCCATCTCCTGCGTGGCGGCGGAGAGTTGGGCGAAAATCAGTTGCGCGTGGCGGATGAGCGCCGCGCCCTGCGACGTCGGCTCTGCCCCGCGATTGGTACGGGTGAAAAGGCGAGTGTCGAAGTCGGCCTCAAGCTCCTTGATGAGGCGGGTGGCTGCGGGTTGGCTGATGTTCTCGGACTGGGCGGCAGCCTGGATGTTGCCGTGCTGGCCGACTGCGACGAGCAGACTGAGCTGACGCAGTTTCAGGCGGTTGAGCGCGCGGTTGTAGAGGCGGCCCATGTCAGGCGAACCGGATGGGGCTTGTGGCCTGCGACAGGGCGGCGACGGCGGACATGGCGGCGAGCGCGGAGGAGCGGGGATTGTCGGGCAAACTGGCCCCGGTGATGCGGAAGGCCAGCGTGCCGAACGCGCCATCGGCGCGGATGTCGTGGATGTTTCCGGTAGCGCTTGGGTCGGCGATGAGGTCGACCTGCGTGGCGTCGAAACCCGCGCCTGCCAGCGCCACGGCGGCGGCGACATTGGCGTTTTTCGGGTAGGCGAGGGCGGCTTTACGGGCGGTGCCGGTGAAATGCGTCGTTGGATCGGTGAGCGTGTCGAGGTCGAGGGCCTCTTCGGCAGGAGAGCCGCGCCACCCGGCGGGCGGTTTGCGGCCAGTGTAGGTGACGTTTGTAAGCCCGCCGACCGCGCCTGCGCGCAGGGCATCAAGCGCGCCGATGGCGCCTGAGGCGAGGTGGAGCTGCGCGCCGCCGGTTCGGGCGGCTTGTTCGAGGGTGGCGGCTAGGTCGGCATCGGCCAGCGCCCCGAGCGATAAGGTCAACACGTTGATCCCAAGCGATATTGCGGCAGGCCCGTGTTGGGTGAGGCCCGCGTGGCCCGCGCAATCGATGAGCAAATCGACGGGTGGCAGGTCGGCCACATCGGTCACGGCATGGGCTTGGGGTTGGCGCAACACGCGGCCCACGAGGGACAGCTCAGGTCGCGCCACGATCGCGTCGGTCACATAGCCCGCGATGGCCCCTTTGCCGATAATTGCCAGCCGCATATACGCTCTCCCTCTGATATATCATTTTCGTAGCATCAAATGCCTCTGCTATCCAGAAACCGGATAGTGTGCGGCGGACATGGGATTTTCCATGAACGCTGACGCGTGGGACAACGGGCCATGTTCGACGAGCGAAAGACATCCATCGGCAGCAGCCCCCATGACCGCCGCGCGGCTGCGCGATTGCGCGGGCAGGGCTGTTTCGTGGCGGATGTGGCGCTGCGTGATCCGTTGCATTTGGCGTTCGTGCGGTCCTCGGCTGCGCGCGGTCGGATCGCGCGGCTGGACGCGAGTGACGCGCTGGATGTTGACGGAGTTCACGCGGTTCATGTCGGGGAGGACGTGACGGGTTTGGGGAACCTGAGTGTCAACGAGGTCTTGCCGCTGTTTCGCCGTCCGCCGTTTCCAATTCTTGTGCAAGAACATGTTGGCGCATTGGGCCAACCACTAGCCGCTGTGCTGGCGGACACACCCCATGGTGCCCTGGATGGGGCGGAAGCGGTGGACGTCGATATCGTGGATGGCGAGGTCATCAGCCGCGATGCGATTGCCGTCAAGAACTGGCGCACGGGTGACCCGGATGTGACATTTGCGGAGGCGGACCATGTGGTGGAGGTCACGATCCGCCACCCGCGGCTTGCGCCGTCGCCGATGGAGACGCGCGGCATCGCGGTGGAGTGGGCGGAGGATCGGGTGACGATCTGGCTGTCGACGCAAACGCCCCATCGCGCGCGCAGTGAGATTGCGAGCATCCTTGGGATTGACCCAGACCGCCTGCGGGTCATCGCGCCGGATGTCGGCGGCGCGTTTGGCATGAAGGGCTCGGTCTATCCGGAAGAGGTCTTTGCGGTTTGGGCGGCGCTGCGCCACAAACGCTCTGTCCGGTGGATCGCCGCACGTGGAGAAGACATGTTGTCGGCCACGCAAGGCCGGGGCGTGACAAGCCGGGGGCGGTTGGCCTTTACGGCGAATGGTCAGTTTTTGGCGCTGGAGGCGCGGGTTGAAGCACCGCTTGGGCCGTGGTTGCCGAATTCGGGGCTGGTGCCCGCGTGGAACGCGGCGCGGATATTGCCCGGCCCTTACGACATTGAAACGGTTGATATCGAGACGAAGGCGGTTCCTATGGCGGACGCTCCTGTCGGAATATATCGCGGGGCAGGGCGGCCAGAGGCGGCGTGCCTGATGGAGCGGTTGGTGGAGCGTGCGGCGGGCGTTTTGGATCGCTGTGCCATGGATTTGCGCGTGCAGAATGCGCACCGAAGCGGTGCGCTTCCGGTGCGGACGGCGACGGGTAACTTGCTGGATTCGGGAGATTATTCGGCAACGCTCTGTCGGGCTGCTGAGGTTTCTGGCTACGCACAACTATTAGAAGATCGCACAAAGGCGCGCGCTGAGGGGCGGCTGTTTGGGATTGGAACGGCGTTCTATCTGGAGCCCTCCGGCGAAGGGTTCGAGAGCGCCCGCGTGACGTTGGAGGCAACGGGGAACGTCTTGGTGGCCAGTGGCTCGTCCAGCCAGGGCCACGGGCGCGAGACGGCCTATGCGCAGATCGCGGCGGAGGTCTTTAAGGTGCCGCTGGACAGTATCGAGGTGGTGCAGGGCGACACGGACACCTGCCCTGCGGGGATCGGGGCGGTTGCCTCCCGTGGTACAGCGATTGGCGGGAGCGCGGTGTTCGCAGCGGCCGAACAAGTTCGCGCGCGGCAGTTGCGGGGTGATACCTTTCCGATCACCGAAGAGGTGCGTTACGAGAATGAAGGGCAGGCCTGGGGCCATGGCGTCTATGTGGTGACGGTTGAGATTGATCGTGAGACGGGCGTGCCCGCGCTTGGGCCGGTGATGTGCCTGGACGATGCCGGGCGGTTGGTGAACCCCGCCTTCGTGGTGGGACAGGTGCGCGGCGGCTTTGCGCAAGGGTTGGGTGAGGCGCTGATGGAGCAGATGGTCTATGAGGATGGGCAACTTTTGACCGGATCGTTCATGGACTACGCCATGCCCCGCGCGGCGGATATGCCGGTGCTGGACATCCACAAGACGGAAAGCCCCTCACCGATGAACGCATTGGGCGCGAAGGGCGTGGGCGAGGCCGGGACGATCGGCGCGCCTGCGGCCATTTTGAATGCGGTGCTGGATGCGCTGGCGCCGTTGGGCGTAGAGCATCTGGATATGCCCCTGACCCCGTGCAAGATCTGGTCGGCCATGCGGGCCGCTGAGGAGAAAAAGACATGAAATACAGCCATTTGGACGCGAAGGACCACGCGCGGGAGCATATGCGCGGCATTTGGGCGGCCTGCCTGAACCCGTGGCGCGAGGACGGATCGTTCAACGAGGAAGGCTTTCGGTCAAACATCCGGCACTGGGTTGATGATCTGGGCATTGCGGGGCTGTTCATTGCCGGAAAGCAGGGGGAGTTTTTCTCAATGACGCTGGCGGAGCGGAAACGGAACATCGAGGTCGCGGTGAATGAATGCGATGGGGCGGCGGGGACGATCTTTTCGGCCAGTGACCAGAATTTCGAGACGGTCGTGGAACTGGCCCAACACGCGCAGGATTGCGGGGCGGATTACGTGGTGGTCCACGCGCCGGTGCTTCATTTCGTGAGCGCGCAGGATGAGGTGTTGTATCAATATTACAAGGCTTTGTGCGAGCGGGTGGATATCGGGATCGCGATGTGGAGCCACCCGGACTCGGGCTACATGATGTCACCGCAGCTTTGCGCGCGGATCGCGGAATTGCCGAATATCGTGGCGATCAAATACTCCGTTCCACGACCCATGTACGCAGAATTGACCCGGCTGGCGGGGGACAAGATCCACGTCTCGACCGCGTCGGAGGTGGAGTGGCTGGAGAATATCGAGGAGTTGGGGTGGAAGCTTTATCTGTGTTCGTCGCCGCCGTACCAGCTGCAGTCGAAAGCCGATCAGCGGATGAACGAGTACACGCGGCTGGCGTTTGAGGGGCGCTTTGATGAGGCGCGGTTGGTGCGCGACAGTCTGAACCCGGTGCGCGAGGCGTTCAAACGCACGAAACCGGCGGACAAGCCGCAGGCCCACGGAAAATACTGGCAAGACCTGCTGGGGCAGGTGGGCGGGCCGGTGCGCGCGCCGATGCTGAACCTGACAGACACCGAAAAGGCTGCGACCCGAGAGGCGTTCGAAGCCTGTGGGCTGCGCGTTTAACCGTTGAAGCGCGCGGCGTTGCGGCAGAAGGCGGGGGCGGCGTTTAGGGTCTCGTTCTCGGCCTGAAGCCGCGTGCAGCCGTCCTGATCAGAGCAGCCGGTGCAAGCCATGACCATCTGTTTGAAGTTGGATGCAGTGGCGGGATCGCTGAGGTCGTGGCCGGTGCGTTCGGCCATGCCTTTGACCAGGTCAGCGCTGCCGTCGAATTTTTCGAAAAACATCTTGGGTGCCTTTGGTTGGTTGCATGCGAGGGCAGGCTCGCATGGGCCAAGGCGGGGCACCTTGATCTGGGTCAAGCGATCCGGGTGGGGAGGTTTTCACGCAAAATCAGGTGCAGGGCGGGGGGTGAGAAGCTGTGATCCTGCCCGCGCGCGGCAGCTTTGAGGGTGGCAATCGTCTCAAAAGCTTCGGCGCGGGCGTTCTGGTCGATGACGGCATCGAGCGTTCCATCCAGTAGCAACGCGCGGTTGGGCACTGTTGCTTCATGGGCGACGAAGATCGTGTCCTGCGCGCGGTGGGTTTCCTGCAGGGCGCGCGCGATGCCCTGGGTTCCGCCGCCTGCGTTGTAAATGGCGACGAGGTCGGGCTCGGTGCGCAGCAATTCAAGCGCTTCGGCATAAGCGCGGTCGCGATCCTCATTACTTTCGCGGACTTCCAACAGGGTCAGGTCTGGGGCGTCTTCCGACAGGATCTGGCGCAATCCGATCTCACGCTCATGGTGGCCGCGATAGCTGAGGCTGCCTGCAAAGAGTGCGACTTTGCCCGTGGGTTTGTGTCCAAGGAAGCGGGTGATGACCTGACCCGCGAGCCGTCCGGCGCGGGTGTCGTCGATGCCGACATAGGCAAGCCGCTGGGTGTCTGGCAGATCGGAGGCGAGGGTGACAAGCGGCTTGGCCGCGAGGGTGAGGCGCTGGACGGCCTCATGTATCATCGGATGGTGCCGGGCCAGAACGGCGATGCCATCGGCCGCGGCGGCAGCATCAAGCGCGCGGGTCATGGCTTGGGGCGACGGGTCGGGGATTTCGGGGAAATCGAGCGTCACACCGGGATCCGTGGCCGCGGCAGCCGTCAGGTGATGGCGGAGTTCTTCAATGAAGGTATTGGTGCCGCTTGGCAGTAGGATCGCAAGGCGCACGGCGCGCGGGCTTTGCGGATCATGGGCGAGGTAGCCGATGCGGTGCGCGGCGTCTTTGACCAACGCACGCGTGCGGTCGGACACGCCGGGGCGGTCGTTTAGGACCCGGTCAACGGTTGCGGTTGAGACACCAGCGGCTTTGGCGAGATCGGGCAGGGTTGGTCGCATGAATGATGTGATATGAGGTATTTCATGATTTGTCAGGTAAAAATATCTATCATTTTCTAAGATATTTGTTCGAACAGGCGTGCTCTGAGCCAAAAAGCATCATGCGTTGATTGACTCTGAGGTTTAGGCGCATCTAGGCTGACCGCACGCTTGATCGCCCGGGGCCATCGGATCTCTCCCAAACCTCTTCCGATTGTTGGCCGGGCGGATCGCGACAAGCCTGCCGCCGGGGCTGCACGGGTGTTCCGGCGGCAGGCACGCCGCAAAGGGGGCTACTGTGGAC
The DNA here is from genome assembly GCA_947500415.1 of uncultured Roseicyclus sp. Classification (GTDB taxonomy): domain Bacteria; phylum Pseudomonadota; class Alphaproteobacteria; order Rhodobacterales; family Rhodobacteraceae; genus Gymnodinialimonas. The sequence continues at coordinate 974,190 of CANMRT010000002.1, read as the reverse complement.
GGTCAAGACATCACAAAACGCGACTATTCCCTGACCGGACCAGAGGCGGCGCGGGCGGAGGAATTGGGTTTGGTTTCAGCCGGGTGGTATCACTCCGATGTGCCACGCAAGGTCATGAAAGAGCTGATGCAGCGCAGCGATGGCCCGGCCACGCGGGACACTCTGCTGTGGATCGGGTTGCTGTTGGTGTCCGGCGCGGGCGGAGTTTTGACGTGGAGCACTTGGTGGTGCGTGCCATTTTTCCTCGTCTACGGGGTGCTTTACGGCTCGGCCTGCGACTCGCGGTGGCATGAATGCGGGCATGGGACGGCGTTCAAGACGCAATGGAAGAACCGCTGGGTCTACAACCTCGCCAGCTTCATGGTGATGCGGAATCCGGTCGCCTGGCGGTGGAGCCATATGCGCCACCATACCGATACGATCATTGTGGGGCGTGACCCCGAGATTGCGATCATGCGCCCGCCCGATGTTGCGCGCAAAGCGTTGCATTTTGTCGGCATTCCGGACGTGTTCCAGCACTTCGGTATTTTGCTGCGGCAGGCCTTATCCGGCCCCGATGAGGCGGAGCGTGGATACATCCCAGAAAGCCAGATTCCCAAGGCGTTGTTCTGGGCGCGGGTCTTTGTGGCGGTGCATCTGGCGGCGGTTCTGCTTGCGCTGGCCACATGGTCGTTGCTGCCGCTTATGTTGATTGGTGGGCCGCGCATCTACGGGACGTGGCACATGGTGCTGACAGGCTTGTTGCAGCATGGCGGTTTGGCAGAGGACGTGCTGGACCACCGGCTGAACTCGCGCACCGTGTTGATGAACCCGGTGAGCCGCTGGATCTATTGGAACATGAATTACCACGTTGAACATCACATGTATCCAACTGTGCCTTATCACGCCCTGCCGCGCCTGCATGAAGCGATCAAACACGACCTTCCCGCGCCGAACCCATCGATTATGGACGGGTATCGAGAGATGATCGGAGCCGTTCTGCAGATGCGGCGGGAACCGGGATACTACGTGCGGCGGGAGTTGCCTGCGACGGCGAAACCCTACCGCGAAGAGTTCCATGGGGCCGATGCGGTGCCGGCGGCGGAATGAGCGATCTTTCAGAAAAAGTTGTGCTTGTCACCGGGGCCGCGCGAGGGATCGGGGCGGCGATTGCAGCGGCCTGCGAAGCGGCGGGCGCTGAGGTGATTGGCGTGGACCGTGACCCCTGCGGTGGGATCGTGGCGGATTTGGCGGAGGCGGAGGCCCCGGGGCGGGTCTTCGCAGAAGCTATGGAGCAGGCAGGCCGGGTCGATGGGCTGGTAAATGCTGCAGGGATCACCACACGCGCATCGTTCATGGATGCCGATGTCGAGCGCTTCGACGCACTTGTGGCAGTGAATTTCCGCGCGCCGTTCTTCCTGATGTCCGAGATGATCCGCCACCTGAAAGAGCGTGGGACTGCGGGGTCCATCGTGAATATCCAGTCGATGAACGCCCATTGTGGCGTGGCTGATCTGGCGATTTACGCGGGCACGAAGGGCGGTTTGCAGACACTGACCAAGAACGCTGCGCAGCATCATATGGCCGATAGGATCCGGGTGAACGGGATCAATCTAGGCTGGGTCGCGACAGAGACGGAGGCTGCTTTGCATGCGGCTGACAAAGGGCCGGGGTGGCTAGAGGCGCAGGGCGAGCAGCAGCCGTTGGGGCGCTTTGTGACGGCACAGGAATGCGCGGCGCAGGCGGTTTGGATGCTGTCAGACGCCTCGGCGCCGATGACGGGCGTCAATGTTGATCTGGAGCAATGGGTTGTCGGGGCGCCGCCTTAGGCAGGCGGGGCGGTAGAGGCGCGGACGACCAGTTCAACCGGCAAAAGCTCTTCCACTGCCGGGCCGGGCTGTGGGCCTTTGAGGCGGGTCAGCAGGCGCTCGGCAGCCGTGCGACCAAGAAGCTCGCGATCTTGGCGGATGGTGGTGAGGGCGGGCACAAAACTGCCCGCCATATCAATGTCATCAAATCCCACAACCGAGATATCTTGCGGCACCCGAACGCCCCGCGCGTTCAACCCGGCAATCAGGCCAAAGGCGACCATGTCGGCGGCGCAAAAAACCGCCGTAGGGCGGTCGTCCATTGCCAGGATTTGTTCCGCCGCCGCGTGGCCGCATTCCAGCGAGAAGTCTCCACGAATGATCCAATCGTCCCGGGCGGGCAGGCCAAGGCGGGCGCGTTCCTGAAGTGCCCCTTCGCGGCGCACGGCGGTCAGCACATTGCCGCGTGGGCCGGTGATATGAGCGATCTTGCGGTGGCCCAGATCAGCGAGGTGGCGGATTGCCTGGCGCGCGCCGTCGCAATTATCGGACTGGATGGAGGGGAAGGCGTAGCCGTCGACCCATTCGCAGGCGAAGACGATGCGGCTGTCGACACCTTGCTCCTTGCATTGATCGAGCGTGACAGAGGTCAGGCCACCATCAAGCGACACGACGCCATCGACGCGACCCTGGTTGAAGTTGCCGACCAACTCGCCTTCGGCAAGCGGCGTATTCTCGGTGTCTGTAATCAGGATCGAATAGTCGCTGCCCGCAAAGCCCTGACTGATGCCGCGCAGGATGGCGGAGTAGAAGGGTTTGCCGAGGTTGGGCACAAGGACAAGCACCGCGCCCGCGCGCCGCATCCGCAAGTTGCGCGCCGCCTGGTTCACCCTGTAGCCGGTGACCTGGATCGCCTCCATCACCTGCTCGCGGGTCCGTTCGGACAATAGGCCGGGGTTCGACAGGGCTCGGCTGACCGTCGCGGTCGAAACCTTCGCCGCCTGGGCCACATCCTGAATGGTCGCGCTTTTGGGGGCCATTTTCATCCCTTGGTTTTGAAATCGCCGCTTGACACGAATCTGATTCCGCTTCGAGTATGTAATCGATTTCATATTTCGCAAAGCGTTTATCGCATGGGTTTGAAATCGATTACAGGGAGGATAAGCCCATAGCGGCATCCGCGACATATCAGGGGAATTTCTCCGGGGCTGAGGTTCTGATCGTCGGCGCAAGCCGTGGCGGGATCGGCACTGCCATTGCGGGTGCGTTCCGCGATGCCGGGGCCCATGTGCGGATTACGGGGGTGGAAACGACGCCCGAGCCCGACGAAGGCTTCGATTACACGCAGCTGGATGTGACGGACACGGGCGCCGTGCGCGCCTTTGCGGCGGGCATCGACAGGCTCGACGTGTTGGTCAACTGCGCCGCGATCACCCGGCGCGGGGAAGAGATGGACCCGGAGTTCTTCGCCCATGTGCTGAACGTGAACCTTGTGGGCAGTCTACGCTGCGCGGAGGCGCTGCAAGACGCGCTGAAGGGCGGGGCGGTGGTGAATATCGCCTCGATGTATGCGCGCTTCGGCTCCCCCCGGAACCCGGCCTATGGGGCCAGCAAAGCGGGGGTTGAGCAGATGACCAAATCGCTGGCCATTGCCTGGGCGGGAGACGGCATCCGCGTGAACGCGATCGCGCCCGGTTTCATTGTGACCGAGCAATCGGCGCGTGCACGGCAAGATGAGAGTTTCGCCAAGGGGATCGAGGCGCGCACGCCGATGGGCCGCTGGGGTCAGCCCGGCGATATCGCGGGGGCTGCGATGTTTTTGGCAAGCGATGCGGCGGGGTTCATCACCGGCGTCACCTTGCCGGTCGACGGAGGATATTCTGTTGTTTGAGAGGGCTTTATGAGTGGACCTTCATCAATAGGCGCGGCGGTTATCGGCACTGGTTTCATCGGCACGGTCCACACGCAGGCACTGCGCCGTCTGGGCGTGCAGGTGAAAGGGGTTCTCGGGTCCTCCCCAGAGCGTGGCGCGGCACGGGCAGCCGAGATCGGCGTCGCCCATGCCTACGCCACGCTCGAGGAGTTACTGGCCGATGATGCCGTGGACGTGGTGCATGTGACCTCGCCCAACCACGCGCACTACGGGCAGGTGAAGGCGATATTGCAGGCAGGCAAACACGTCATTTGTGAAAAGCCGTTAGCGATGACCAGTGCGGAAAGCGCTGAGATGGTGGAGATCGCCATGGCCTCCGGCAAGGTTGCCGCCGTCTGCTACAACATCCGCTTCTATCCGCTGAACCAGCAAGCCCACGGAATGGTGCAAGCGGGGGAGCTTGGGGATATCCGGTTCATCACGGGCCACTACCATCAGGATTGGCTGGCCAAACCCACCGACTGGAACTGGCGTCTGGTGGCGGAAGAAGGCGGTGCGTTGCGCTCAGTTGGCGATATCGGCACGCATTGGGTGGACCTTACGAGCTTCGTGACGGGCCTCAAGGCCGAAGCGGTGATGGCGGAGCTCGCGACGTTCATACCGGAGCGCGAGAAGCCAATCGGGCCGGTAGAGACATTTTCTTCGGCGGCTGGCGCGACCGAGACCGCCCAGATCAACACCGACGACGCTGCGATGATCGTGATCCGCTATGCCGATGGCGCGCGTGGGGTGATGTCTACGTCCCAGATCAACATGGGTCGCAAGAACTCGCTGCAATGGGATGTAGCGGGGGCCAAGGCCAGCGCGGCGTGGGACAGTGAGACACCGGATCATTTGTTCATTGGGCACCGGGACCGCGCCAATGAAACCTTGATGCGCGACTTCACGCTGATGAACGACACAGGCGTCGCGGCGGCGAGCCTGCCGCCCGGCCATGTGGAAGGCTTCGCAGACAGTTTTTTCAATTTTTTCAAGGCTGTGTACGCCGATGTTGAAGCGGGTGGGCGGCAGGAGAATAGCACTTGGGCTACGTTCGAGGATGGCCATTACGAAATGCGCTTTTGCGACGCCGTGGTGCTGAGTGCGCGCGAAAACCGCTGGGTGCGGCTGGATGAGATCGGGGGGTAAGGCATGAAACTTGGGCTACTGACGGCACCGTTTGAAGACAGCGACCTGATGGAAGTCGCGGCATGGTCCGGGGCGAACGGGTTCTCGGCCTTTGAGGTGGCGTGCTGGCCTGCCAGCGGTGGTGAGGCGCGGCGCTATGCCGGGACGTCTCATATCAATGTCGATGGGCTGACGGCAGCGCAGGGCGAGGACATAAAGGGCGGTCTGGCCGCGCACGGCATCGAGATTTCAGGCCTCGGCTACTACCCCAACGCGCTCCATGCCGATGCGGATCACCGGGAGGAAGTGACTGGTCATCTGATGAAGGTCATCACGGCCGCAGGCACGATGGGTGTGCCGATTGTGAACACGTTTGTCGGCGGGGATCGCACGCTTAACGTCGATGAAAACTGGGCGCGCGCGGTGGAAATTTTTACGCCGATCGTCGCCCATGCGCAGAACCAGGGCGTGCGGCTCTGCTTTGAGAATTGCCCAATGATCTTCAGCTACGACGAATGGCCGGGCGGCCACAATATCGCCTACAGCCCCAAGATCTGGCGGCGCATCTTCGAGCAATGGGGCGATGCGGTCGGCATGAATTTCGACCCTTCGCACCTGATCTGGCAGTTCATCGACCAGACCCGCTTCATCAAGGAATTCGGGGGCCACATGGCCCATGTCCACGCCAAAGACGTGATGGTGGACCGCGACGGGCTCTATGAGAACGGCGTGATGTCCGTCGGCATGGGCTGGCAAATTCCACGGCTCTGCGGGCTGGGCGATGTCGACTGGAGCGACTTTTTCAGCGGGCTCTACCGCGCCGGATACGACGGCCCCATCATCATCGAGCATGAAGATCGCCTGTTCGAAGGCACCGACGACAAGGTCAAACGCGGGTTCCTGCTGGCGCGTGACGTGCTGGCCCCATTCATCAAGTAGAGGGTGCCAAGCCCCTGAATTTGTTTTGTAATCCTAAGGGAGGAAGACCAATGAAAAGACTTCTTACAACCGCCGCCGCTTTGGCGATGCTGGCCCCCGGCGCGGCTTTTGCCGATGGCCATGCGGCCTACACGATTGGCGTGTCGAACACCGTACAGGGCAATGGCTGGCGCGAGCAGATGATCTGCGCCATGCGCGCGCAGGCTGCAAGCGAAGGGGATGTGGCCGAGTTGATCGTGGCGCACCGCAACACCGACGCGGCGGGTCAGCTTGAGGATCTCAACAACCTGATCGAAGCGGGCGTTGATGCCATCGTGCTGAACCCCGCCAACCCTGACGCCCTGAATTCCGCGCTGGATGCGGCGATGGCTGCTGGCATCGTTGTGGTTGCCGTGGACGCAGGCGTCACGGCGGAGGGCGCGTATATCCTGTCGAACAATCAGGAAGAATACGCCTACCTCGGCGCACGTTGGTTGTTTGAGCAGCTCGGCGGTGAAGGCGCCGTCGTCTACATGCGCGGGATCGCAGGTGTGTCGGCCGATACCGACCGCGACAACGGCTTCCAGCGCGCCTTGGCGGAATATCCCGGCATTGAGGTGGTGCATGAGGTCTTCACCGGCTGGCAGCAAGACCAGGGCAAGCAGCAGATGTTCGACTTCCTTGCTACGGGCATTCCGTTTGACGGCGTCTGGACGTCGGGCATCGATAACGTGATTGTGGATGCCTTCGTGGAATCTGGCGCGCCGCTTGTGCCCATCGTGGGCGCGGACAACGCGGGCTTTGTGCAATACCTGGCCGAGACCGAAGGCCTTCAGGGCGCTGCGGTGACCAACCCCGGCTCTGTCGGTGGGGCAGGGATCGCGCTGGCCGTTGATATCCTGAACGGAGAAGCACCTGCTGAGACGACGGTTCTTGTCGATCCGGTTCTGTGGGAAAACACCTCCGCCGAGGGGCAGGAGATCATCGCGGGCGCATTGAACCCGAACCTTGATCCGGAATGGCCGGTCTCGGTCTCCATCCCCGGGTGGACGGACTATTCGATGGAAGAGATCATCGCCTGCGAGGGCTGATCTGACGTTCTGGCGGCCATTCGTCAGAACGCTCTGACAAAGTGCGTCCCGCGTGTCAAAACGTGGGGCGCATACTGAAATCAAACGATTTTCCGGGGCGCGAGATGAGCGGGCAAAACCAAAATGCGCTGTTGGATGCAACCGGCGTTGCCAAAAGCTTCGGCGCGGTGCGGGCGCTGACCGATGCGTCGCTGCACGTGGCCCCCGGTGAAGTCGTGGCGCTGATGGGCGCGAATGGTGCGGGCAAATCGACCTTCGTGAAGATCATCACCGGCGCTTTGCGACCCGATGCGGGCAAGGTGTTGATCCGGGGCAATCCGGCCCAAGTGGGCAGCCCCGCGCAAGCGCGGCGGTCCGGGCTTGTGCCTGTCTATCAGGAACCCTCCCTGATCCCCGATCTGGATGTGGCCGACAATCTGCGCCTTGGCGATACGCCGGTGGAGCCGTTCCGGCATTGGGTGAACGAGCTGGGGATTGAGGGGCTGCGGCTGAATCACATGATCGCGGACCTGCCGCTGGCTACGTTGCGCATCCTTGATCTGGCCCGCGCGATTTCTGCGGAGCCGGACGTTTTGATGCTGGATGAGATGACCGCCGCACTGCCGACTGATCTGGTGGAACGCGTGCTGAAAACCGTGCGCGGGCAGGCGGATGAAGGGCGCGGGGTGATCTACATCTCCCACCGTTTCACGGAAATCCAGGAGTTGTGCGACAGCGCGACCGTTTTGCGCGATGGGCGCACGGTCGGCGATCTGAAGATCGAAACGGGGGCCGAGGAACGGGTCGTTGAACTGATGCTGGGAGCGAAGATCGACCTTGGCAAAGCGGCAGCGCGGGCGCGGCATGAGAATACCGGCCAGCCCCGCTTGAGCGCGCGTGGGTTGGCTGTGGCTCCGAAAGTGACGGATGTGTCGTTTGACCTTTACCCCGGTGAGGTTCTGGGGGTCGTGGCGCTGGAAGGGCAAGGCCAGGATGAGGTGTTCGAAGTGCTCTCTGGCTTCCGGAAGGCGACCGGCGGCACGTTGGAGGTGGACGGGGAACCGGCCAGCTTCGCGCATCCTTCACAAGCCATCGCCAAGGGTCTGACCTTCGTGCCCGGCGACCGAGCCGAAGCTTTGATGCGGGAGCGGTCGGTGCGAGAGAATATCGCGCTGCCATTCTCGGCCAGTTTGCGAAACTGGGGGCCGCTCAAAGGCAAACATGAGCGCGCCCGCGTGGGCCATGCCATTGAAAAGCTTCAGATTGATACCCGAGCGCAGGGCGAGGTGCAGCGCCTGTCCGGCGGCAACCAGCAGAAGGTGACAATTGGGCGTTGGCTGGCCCACGGAGTTGAAACGCTCCTCCTGTTCGACCCGACACGCGGCATCGACGTGCGCACCAAGCGGCAGATTTATCCGCTCGTGCGCGAGTTGGCCGAGCAGGGGGCAGCGGTGCTGTTCTACACCTCGGAACTTGAAGAAGTGCCACTGGCCTGCGACCGCGCGGTGGTGATCTTCAACGGCCGCGTGGTGGATGTAATCGACGCGGCGGAAGCTGATGAACAGACGCTTATGCGCGCGGCCTATGGGCTGACCGAAGCGAAAGTCGCGTCATGAACGTGGTGCGGAAAAACGCGTGGGTCATGGGGTTGGTGGGGCTGCTAGCCGTGCTGCTGATCGTGACCAAGCTGATCCAGCCGAGCTTCGGGGCGACGGGCCTTGAAAGCCTTGCACGTGCCGCTTTGCCCTTCGCCTTCGCCACGGCGGGCATGGCGATTGTGGTGATCGTGGGCGGCATCGACCTGTCGATTGCATCGATCATGGCTGTGTGCGGCGTCACGGCGGCGGTGCTGATGCAGAGCATGGGGGCCGTGCCTGCGGTCGCCATCACACTGGCACTTGGCGGGCTGATGGGGGCGATCAACGGCGGGTTGATCGTGGTCACGAAGGTGCCGGATATCGTGGTTACTCTAGCGATGCTGTTCGTGTGGGAAGGGGTGGCGCTTCTGATCCTCGAAAGCCCGGGCGGTTCTGTCGCTCCGGGGTTGCGCAGCCTCATCAATGGCTCGCTTATTCCGTTCGTTCCCAACGCCTTACTGGTGATCCTGATCGCGATTGCTTTGGTCTGGGTGCCGGTAAAGCGCTCAAAACTGGGGCTGTCCATCTATGCCGTAGGTTCCGATGAATTGGCCGCTTTCCGCTCTGGCGTTTCGGTGGGCTGGACCAAGGTCGCGGCCTACGCTTTGGCTGGTGTGCTGGCGGCGATGGGTGGCCTGAGCCTCATCATGTTGACGGGCATCGGAGAGCCTGTGCCGGGGCCTTACTTGTTGGCCTCCGTCGCGGCGGTGGTCCTTGGCGGCGTGATGCTGGGCGGCGGGCGCGGCGGGCTGCTCGGGCCCATCGTCGCCGTTTTCATCCTGCGCATCATCCGCACGATCCTGACGCTGGCCAACGTGGACCCGAACGTCACCACCATCGTGGAAGGCGTTGTCATGGTGGCCGTCGTGATGCTGGGCGCGGTGCTGACCTACAGAGGGAGGCGGACATGAGCGACATGCGCATCCATGCGGAGGCTGAGCAGGAACGCGGCCTTGTCCGGTTTGGACGGTTCCTGCGCGACAACCCGGTCATCCCACTGATCTTCTTCCTGATCCTGCTGGTCATTTCGCACTTCTACATCGTCATGCCCCTGCGAACCGGGCGGACGGGTGCTTTGTCGGCGTTTTGGGTCAACAACCTGATCAAATTTGCGATCCCCTTGGCGATGCTGGCGGCCTGTCAGGTGCTGACGATGCTGACGGCAGGGATCGACCTGTCGGCGGGCATTGTGGCGACGATTGCGGCCTTCGTCTGCGCGACTTTGGCGCCCTTAATCGGTGTGCCGGGCGCGGTTGCAATTGCGATAGGCTGCGGCGTTGTAGTGGGCCTCGTGAACGGGTTCGGTGTGGGCGTGGTGCGGGTCCATCCGCTGATCATGACCCTTGGCACGGGGTTGATCGCCACGGGTTGTTTGCAGGTCTACCAGCGCTTTGTGATTTCCACGGGCACGCTGGTGCCTGAGTTCCTTGTCTGGCTCGGCACCGGGCGCACAATCGGGCTGCCCAACGGGCTGTTCCTCTTCTTACCCTTCGCCCTCTTCATCCTGTGGCTGATGCGGTTCACCGGCTTCGGGCGGCTCTTGTTTGCGCTTGGATCGAACGAGCATGCCGCCAAGCTGAGCGGTGTAAAAAGCTGGCAGGTGTTCCTGGCGCTCTACGCGCTGTCCGGCGTGATCGCCGCATTGGCGGGGCTGCTCTATCTGGGAATGATCCGCACGCCGTCCTTGCAGCTGGCGAACCCACTCCTCCTGCCATCCGTGGCGGCAGCGGTGATCGGGGGCACGTCCATCTTCGGCGGGCGGGGCAGTTTCGCCGGGGCCATCGTCGGCGCGCTCATTCTGCGGGTGATCGACACGATGTTGACCCTTCTGCAGATGCCGGAAGGCGCGCGGATTGCGCTGTTTGGGTTGATTATTCTACTGGTCACGGCGCTTTATGTGAGGATCACGGGGAGTAGGTAGATGGCACGTTTCAAGGTTGTCGGGATCAGCTTCGATCACATGCATATGGGTGATTTGCTGCGGATGGTGGACGCGCACCCAGACGCGGAAATCGCGGGCCTCTACGACCCTGACCGCACCAAGATGCAAGGCGCCATCGATACGTTCGACGTACCTGAGGATCGCGTCTTCACGGATTTCGATATCTGCATGGCGGCAGGGCCTTACGACCTGGCAATCCTGTGTTGCGCCACCGCTGACCACGCCGACATGACCGAGCGGCTCGCCCCTCACGGCGTGCATATCCACGTCGAAAAACCCTTTGCCGCCAGTGCCGATGATGCACGGCGGATGATGAAGGCGATGGAGCCGACTGGAAAAATCATGGCGATCAACTGGCCGCTGGCGTGGGTGGAAAGCCACGTCACCTCCAAGCGCCTGATTGAGGAGGGGATGATCGGCGATCTTCGCGAGGTGCATTTTTATGACGGCAATCGCGGGCCGCTCTATCACCTAGCGGACAAGGTTGAGGTCAGCCCGGAAGAGGTTGAGCGCCAGAAGCCCGACAGTTGGTGGTACAAGAAGGCGTCGGGCGGGGGCAGTTTACTGGATTATCTGGGCTACGGCGCGACATTGGGCACTTGGTACATGGGCGGGGAAGAGCCGCTTGAAGTCACTTGCACTGTTGATGAGACGCCCCTGATCGAGGTTGACCAACATGCGATCGCGGTCGTGCGCTACCCTTGGGGCCTCAGCAAGATGGAGACGCGATGGGGCACCTTCACCGATCCCTGGACAGTCAATCCGCAGCCCACCTGCGGGTTCGTTTTCGTGGGCACCGAAGGCACGATTTCGTCGCCTGATTACGCGAGCCACGTCACCGTGCAGACCCGCGCGCGGCCCGAGCGGCATGATATCCCTGTGGACCCGCTGACCGCGGGACGCACCAACGCCATCGAATACATCCTTGGCCTCATCGAGGACGGGGCTTGGCCTGCGGGGCCGTCCAACCCGGACCTTTGCTTGGTGGCGCAACGGATTGTCGACACCGCCGCCGCCTCGGCGGGGCAGAAACGAACGCTTGGATTGCTGCCATGAGTGAGACCACGAAAGACGCAGGTGACAGCGATACCTATGCCTTGAAGGCGGCCGACCTGCCTGAGATCGCCGCCCCGGACGTGGCCTACCAACCGCCCATGCCGCAGCATTTGAGGCCCAGGATCGGGGTGATCGGGACGGGCGGCATCTCAGGCTCCCACCTCGATGCTTACCGCAAGGCGGGCTGGCAGGTCTCTGCGTTGTGGAACCGGACCCGTGGCAAGGCGGAGGAAAAGGCAGCGGAATATTGTGCGGATGCCCGGATCGAAGACGATTGGCAGGCGATCCTGTCAAACCCCGATATCGACGTGGTCGACATCACGCTACACCCCGAACATCGGACCGAGATCATTGAAGCGGCATTGAACGCGGGCAAACATGTCCTCAGCCAGAAGCCGTTTGTCACCGATCTTGATACGGGCATGGACCTTGTGAAGCTCGCGCAAGACAAGGGTGTGAAGCTCGCCGTGAACCAGAACGCGCGCTGGGCGCCGTATTTTGCCTTCATGCGAGAGGCCGCGCGCGCGGGCCATATCGGGCAGGTTTTGTCGGTGCATCTCAATGTGCATTGGAACCATGGTTGGACCGCTGGCACACCGTTCGACGAGATCGAGGATCTGATCCTCTATGATTTCGGCGTGCATTGGTTTGACTTCGTGAACTCGGTCCTCGGCGACCGGGTGGAGTCGGTCTTTGCCAGCGCGTTGCGCGGCGCAGGGCAGGCCAACAAGGTGCCGCTTCTGGCGCAGGCCTTGGTGCGGGCGGACGGCGCTCAGGCCTCGCTCGTGTTCGATGGCGGCATTCCCCACGGGCCGCGCGACACCACGTTTTTGGGCGGCACGGCGGGCAGCTTACAATCCGATGGTCCCGACCTTGGCCAGCAGCGCGTGACCATGACCACACCGGACGGCATCGCCCGGCCCAATCTTGAGGGCGAGTGGTTCAACGACGGCTTTATGGGCACGATGGGCGAGCTTCTGGTCGCCATCGAAGAAGATCGCGAACCTGCCAATGGCGCGGCGGAGAACCTACGTAGCCTTGCCATGGCCTTTGCTGCCGTCCGCTCTCGCATGACCGGGAAAGAGGTGGCGATTGGCGCGGCGCGGCGGTTGGAGAGTTGATATGGCGCTAAGGGTTCTTATCATCGGACTTGGCAATATGGGGCGCAGCCACGCGTTGGCCCACCATGCAGCTGAAGATGCCGAAATCGTTGGGCTGGTCAGCCGCGCCGCACCCGACTTGCCGGACGGCTTGCAAGGCTATCCGTGGTTTGCCGACATCGACACGGCGCTTGCCACAAAGCCCGATCTGGTTGTCATCGCCACCTACTCCGACAGCCACGCCGAGATTGCGATCAAGGCCATGGAAGCCGGCGCCCATGTCTTCGTGGAAAAGCCACTCGCCACCAACGTCACCGACGCGCAGGCGGTGGTGGACAAAGCGCGAGACACGGGTCGCAAGCTGGTCGTGGGCTATATCCTGCGCCACCACCCCAGTTGGCAACGTCTGATCGCCGAGGCGCGCGCGCTTGGACCACCTTATGTGTTTCGCATGAACCTCAACCAACAATCCAAAGGCGCGGAGTGGGAAACGCACAAGGCGCTCATGGACACCACCGCACCCATCGTCGATTGCGGTGTGCATTACGTGGATGTCTGGTGCCAGATCACCGACGCGCGGCCCGTGGCGGTGCACGGTATGGGCCTGCGCCTGAGCGACGAAATCGCGGAAGACATGTACAATTACGGTCAGTTCCAGGTGATCTTCGACGACGACTCCGTCGGTTGGTACGAGGCCGGCTGGGGCCCGATGATGAGCGAAACGGCATTCTTCGTTAAGGACATCATCAGCCCCAATGGCTCGGTCTCGATCACCGACGCGGATAAGGGCGAAAGTGCGGATATCGACGGCCACACCAAGGTCGGCGGGCTGCTGGTTCACCGGATCGATGGGGATGAGATGATCGCACTGGACGATGAGCCGGGGCATCAAGAACTTTGCGATGCCGAGCAGGCCTATATGCGCCGCGCGATTGCCGAAGATCTGGACCTGTCGCGCCACATGGAAGATGCGGTTCGGTCGCTGGCGATCTGTCTGGCGGCGGACGAAAGCGTGCGCACGGGCGCGCGCGTGACGCTTTAGCCAGTCCGTTCCATGGCGAAGGCCGAGAAGGTCGCAACCTCCGCCTCAGACGGCTTGCGACCCGTGAAATGTTCTAGAAATCCGGGCAAGCGTTCCATCCGCAGCGCCATGTTTTCGCGCAACTCCAGCGCGTGGTAGCCGATCTGCATGAAATAAAGGATGCGCGCACGGATGTCGGCCTCATGCGGAGCATAGCCGTGGGCGGCAAACATCGCGGTCACGGCCTCAAGCCGCGCGGCATCGGCGGCATCGATCCGGGTCCGCACGGTTTTGTCGCGCCGTGACCATTCCCGCACGGCGAAATCCAGATGGGCGTCAAAGATGCTGTCGTCCACGAAGCAGCGGAAGAAGTTGCACAGCGCCTCGGTGATCGTGTCGGCAGGCAAGGCGCAATGGTGCAGGACGGGCGCGGTATTGCGCGCCTCCCAATCATCCAACAACGCAGCCAGCAGCTCCGCACGCGAGCCGAAGTACCAGTAAAAGCTGGACCGCGACACGCCAAGACGGGTGGCGAGCGTGAGGATCTTGACCTCACCCGCGCCTTCGCTGACCAAGACATCGCGCGCGGCGTTCAGCCAATCCTCGCGCGTCACCTTCACGTGGCCCGTCAGCGGATATTTCGCCGGATCATCACGGTGCAACAGCGGGGCAGGGCGCGGCATGGGGTCAGCTTTCCGGGTAGGCGCCGCCCTTGGCGGTCAGCTTGGCAATCGTGTCTTTCAGCGCGCCGTGACGGTCCGCGTCGATGGCGGGGCGCGATGGGTTCGCCACGATAGCCTGCCAGATGTCGCGCGCCCGCGTCGAGGCGTCTTTCGCACCGCGTTCCGTCCAGGTGCCGAAATTGGCGTAGTCGTGCACGACCGGCTCGTAGAATTCGGTCTGGTAGCGGGCCATGGTTTGGGCGGCGGCAAAGAAGTGCCCGCCGGGTTGGGTTTCCGCGATGGCGTCCAGCCCGATCTCGGCCTCACCCGCCTGCGCGCCCGCACAAAGTTCGGCCACCATATTGAGGACTTCGGCGTCGGTGACGAGCTTCTCATAGGACACCGACAGCCCGCCTTCGATCCACCCGGCAGAGTGGATCACTACAGTCGCCCCTGCCAGCAAACACCCCCACAGGCCGAATTGGTTTTCATTGGCGGCCTGCACATCGTTGAGGTTCGCCGCCGATCCCGCCGCCGAGCGCCAGGGCAGGCCGATAAACCGCGCAAGTTGCCCTGCCGCCAGCGAGGCCTGGAAATGCGCGGGCGTGCCAAAGGCTGGCGCGCCCGATTTCATATCCACGTTCGAGGTGAAGGTGCCGTAGCAAACCGGCGCGCCGGGCTTGGCGAGTTGGGTCAGGGTCAGGGCGGCGATCGCCTCCGCATGGCTCAGCGTGATCGCGCCCGCGACCGTGATTGGGGCCATCGCGCCCATTAATGTAAACGGCGTGATGATCGAGACCTGACCTGCCCGGGCAAAGTCGATCAGGCCCTGCGCCATCGGAATGTCCAAGGTGCGGGGCGAGTTTGTGTTGATGATCGTGTAGCAGTGGGGCTCGGCGTGGAACTCCTTGTCCGACAGTCCCCGGAAATCACACAGAAGTTCAAAACTTTCAGCCACTTGCGGCGTGCCGCGTGAGAAGATGAAGGGGAACTTGTCGCTTTCCGTCAGTTGCGTCTCAAGCGTGAAGTAGTGGCGGATATTTGTGGCCACGTCCTGCGGCTCGACCAAAGGCGGCATCATCTGGAACACGTCGAAATGGTGGGTCAGTTGCACCAATTCCCGAAAATCCCGCGCTGATCCTGGCCGACGGCCCCGGATTTCATCGGTCGCGTGCGGCGCACCGGCACCGGGCTGAAACACCAGCGAGCCAAGCTCCAGCAGAACATTCCGCTCGCGACTTCCTGCGCGCCCTTCGATCCGGGTGGGGGCTGACGCAATCGCAGACTCTACAATCTCGCGCCCGATGTGGACCATTTCGCCCTTCACCACTGCGCCTGCTGCCGCGAAGATCGTCACAGCCTCGGGCAGCAGGACCTTCACGCCAAGGTCTTCCAGAACGCTCAGCGCAGCTTCGTGCATCGCTTCGATCCGGTCCGCGGTGAAGACGTCCATCGGCGGGAAGGGGTTCTTCAATTGCCGATAATTCGTCACCCGCGCCGAAGGGCGTCGGCCGTCTGCGTTGCGAGCGCGGTTTCGGCGGGTCATCCCCGCATGGCCTTGCCTTCAGGGTCATACGGCGAAGGGGCGACCACTTTCGCGCCCCGTTCGACCCCCACGATATGCACCGAAAGGTCCGTGCCTTCGCCTGCCGCCTCCACGTTCACCATCGCCATAGCGAGCGATTTGCCAAGCGTGTGGCCATAGCCGCCGGATGTCACAAAGCCCACCATCTCGCCATCCTGCCAGACCGGTTCATATCCAATCGCCTCCGAGTCCCCGTCCGCGATTTCCAGCGTCACCACCTTCTGCGCCGGGCCGTTCCCGTCCCGCTCGGCCAGCGCTTTATCCTTTCCAATGAACACCTTATCCCAATTGATCCAACGATCCATGCCGGTCTGTGCAGCGGTGTAACCCATGGTGAATTCTGCCGACCAGATGCCGAAGCTCTTCTCCAACCGGGTCGATAAAAGCGCGTTGAACCCGACTTCTCGGATGCCCTCTTCCGCGCCTGCATCAAGCAGCAACCGTCGCAAGGTGATATGATCGCCATAGCGGCAGTTGATCTCGTATCCCTTCTCGCCGGTCACACTCATCCGCGCCACGCGGGCCTGAATCAGACCGACATCAAAGGTCGCGCAGCCCATGAACGGCATCGGGCTGAGGTCGTTCGTCACAAGCTTCTGCAAAACTTCTGCCGATTTCGGCCCCGAAAGCGAGAAGCCGCAATACTCCTCCCCCAGATCACGCACCTGCACGCCGTCGCTCAGGTGATCGTTGAACCACCGCATGTGCCAGGCCCGCAGGTAGTAGGATCCCATGATCCACCACGTCCCGTCACCCCAGTTGAAGAGCGTCAGGTCGCCCATCAGCCGCCCGCTGGGGGCCAGCATCGGTGCGAGTTTGGCCCGGCCCCGCCCCGGCAGTTTCGACGCCATTAGGGTGTCCAACCACGCCTCGGCATTCGGCCCCGAAACCTCGAACCGCGAGAAGCCAGAGATATCCAACAGCCCCACGCCTTCGCGCACGGCCTTGCATTCCTCGGCCACGATATCATGCGCATTGGACCGCTGTAGCGTCAGATTTTCCTCGAAATCCTCGGATGGCGCGAAGTAGAGCGGCACCTCCAGATCCCACGATTGCCCCCACCGACAACCCGCCGCCGTCATATCGCTATACGCAGGCGCGCGCTTCAAAGGACGCCCCGCCGGAAGCTGTTCGTTCGGGTAAGACATCACAAACCGGCGAGAGTAAAACTGGCCCGTCGTCTGCCGGATATATTCGCGGTTCTCGGCGAATTTCCCGTAGCGCGCGACGTCCATGCAGTAGGTGTCGGCCTCCGTCTCGCCCTCGATCATCCACTCGGCCAGCGATTTGCCGACACCGCCGCCCTGCAGGAAGCCCGCCATCACCGCGCAGGCGCACCAATAGCCCTTCACACCCGGCACGGGGCCGACCAGCGGGTTGCCGTCAGGCGAGAAGGTAAACGCCCCGTTAACCCAAGTCTTCACGCCTGTCTCTTGCAACGCCGGATAGCGCTCAAACCCCAAGATCAGCTCTTTTTCGATCCGGTCGGTTTGCTCCTGGAACAGTTCCATCCCGTAATCCCACGGCGCGCCGTCCATGGCCCAATGCTCATAGTCGATCTCGTAAATGCCAAGCAGCAGGCCCTTCTGATCCTGCCGCATATAGGTGAAGCCTTCGAGGTCCACGGTCATTGGCACTTCGAAATCGAGTGCCTCCAATTCAGGAATGGTGTCCGAGATCAGATAGTGGTGCTTGAGCGGCGAGACGGGCAGTTCGATCCCCGCCATGCGCCCCAGTTGCTTGGCCCAAAGCCCGCCCGCATTGACCACATGTTCGCAAGTGATCGTCCCCTTGTCGGTCACGACCTGCCAGCCATCGGCCGTCTGGATCAGCTCCTCGACCTTCGTGTGCTCATAGTATTCCGCGCCCCGCTTTTTCGCGGCAATGGCATAGGCGTGGACCGTGCCGGTGGTGTCCACATACCCCTCCCGATCCGCCCAAAGCGCGCCCAGCACGCCGTCGGTGGACATGATCGGGCAGGCGGCCTGCGCCTCCTCCGGGGTCATCAAGTGGCAATCATGGATGCCGATGCTCTGGAACGTGCGGTACGCCGATTGCAGCCATTCCCAACGCTCCGGCGTGCCCGCCAGCGTCAGGCCGCCGGTCATGTGCAAACCGATGTTCTGCCCACTCTCTGCCTCAACTTCCGACAGCAAATCAATGGTATAGGCCTGCAACGCCGCCATGTTCGGGTCTGCGTTCAGCGCATGAATGCCCCCCGCCGCGTGCCAGCTTGACCCCGCCGTCAGAACCGAGCGTTCAAGCATCACGCAATCGGTCCAGCCGAGTTTCGCCAGATGATAAAGCACCGAAGAGCCGACCACGCCCCCTCCGATCACAACAACGCGGTAGTGAGATTTCATGGGGCGCGGCCTCCGGCTTTGGCGAATCTGTTCGTGTTGCAAATGCTACGGGGCATTGGACAGCCCTGTCCAAACTATTTGCGACGCGGCATGGGCGCGTCAGCGACAGGTCAGTACCTCACCAAAGCGCGCAGCAGCGTGCCAAAGGTGCGCGGGATGGCGGGGAGGCCAGTCTGTGCCTCGCCCCTTGCCTCAAAAGGCCGCACAACCTTCCAACGGTCCAGCATCCACCCCGCCAACACGGCCCCCAGAGCCAGCCCGGCGACAACGTCCGAGACGTAATGCGCGCCCACCAAAACCCGGCTCACCGCCACCAAACCCGCCAGTCCCCATACATAGACCCGCGCCCCGGGCCAGATCCGAACCGCCAATACCGCCAAGGCCCCCATCGTTGTCGCATGGCCCGACGGGAAAGCATTCCACCCGTATCGGAACGAAAACGGCGCGAAGGTCATGGGCGACAGGTCGCCAAGGTGGGCCGGGCGCGGACGGCCAAAGCCGTATTTCAACGCCTGTACCGCCAGCCCGGTCAGCAAGATCAACAGAAAGCAAGCGACAGCCAAGCGCAACACAGCGGCGGAAGTGGGCGAGGGCCTCACCAAGGCTGCCCCCACCATCAACGTCAACAGAACCAACGCCTGCCAATCCGTTTTGCCGATCCATGTGACCATTCCCGCCGCGCGGGCCACGCTCTCAGGTGCATGGCCAAGCGCATCATGGATCGGCGTATCCAGAATGAACGCCACCGAAAGCGCCAGCAGAAACAGGCCTAGCCGCATGGCGCGTCCGGCGCGGGCACACCGGGAGAGATCCAAAGGCGCAGCGCCACGTCGCGGAAGTTGGCAGAGTTCACGCCGCGCACTTCGGTCACACCCGCAATGCCCGCGGCCACCTCATCGACAATCGGTAGCCAGGCCGCACGCCCCTCGCCCTCGGCCAGATAGGCCAATGCGTCTTCTTCTGAGCTCAGCAGGACGTTCCCCCCCAACAGAAACGCCGCCGACGGTTCTTGATACCCAACCAAGGCGACAGCTCCTGACAGACAGCTGTGCTGTTCCATCGCGGTGTCCAGTTGGGCCGCCATCCAAAGGTCTCGCGCGGCGGGCAGCGAGGCCGCGGTCAGGGTCCAGCCCATCACCATCCCCGCCAGCGCCAGTGCGGCTGTGCCCGTCAGGAAACGCGCGCTCCAGAAGCAATAGAGCGCTGTAATCGCCGCCAGACTCACAATTGCTGCACCCAACAAACTCAGCACTTCCAGACCAGGGCCGTAGAGGATTGGAAATCCGACCATCAAAACAGCAAACAGCGCGGCCCCTAGCGCGAAACCCCCGCTGCCAAGCCATGCTTGCCAACCACGAAACTGGCGCGTGTTGTCGAGCATCTGCACAAGCGTCGCCGCGCAAAGGATCATCAGCGCGGGATAAAGCGGCAGCGTGTAGTGGATCAGTTTCACTGGCACGGCCTCAAACACCAACCAGCCTGGGATCAGCCAGCCGAGCAGAAAGGCAGTCTCTGGTGTTTGCCGTGTCGTCCAGGCGTGGGCTAAACCAAGCGGAAGCAGCAAGGTCCACGGCCAGAAGGTGAACCAGGTGGTCAACAGATAGAGCCCCGGCGGGCTGCCCGAGTGTTCCCCTTCGGTAGTGATCTTGTTTGTCAGATCCGCGCCAACGGAGCTTGCCCAGAATGCGCCATCGGTGACCAGTGTGATGGCAATGAACCATGGTGCGGCCAGTGCAATGAACCAAAGCGCCCCGGCCAAGGGCCTCAGCCCCTGCAACCAGCCCAAACCGCGCCGATGCCAACCGCACCAAGCAATCGCACCCAACACCGGCAAGGCGACCATAGGTCCTTTTAAAAGAAACCCCGCCGCCAGCGCTGTCCAGAAAATCGCCGGCGTGATCCAACCTTTTGCCTGCCCCAGCCACACGCGCCCCAAGGCGCCCATTGCCAGCACCACCGACAACAGCAGTGCGGCATCAGTTTTCGCCGTCCGCGCCTCCGCATGCAGCATGTAGATCGTCGCGCACATGACCCCTGCGAGGACGGCGCCCCGGCGTCCTAGGAGGGGGCGCGCGGCCCAGATCACCGCAAGCGCCGACAGCACTCCGGCCAGAAACGATGGCAATCGGTGCACCCAGATTGGCGTGTCGCCCTCCGCCCCGGTGATCCACACCGCCGCCGTCTGAAGCCAGTAGATCAGGGCCGGTTTGTTGTGACGTGGTTGATCAAGAAGCCGGATGTCGATCAGATCGCCTGTCTCAGCCATCTGCCGCGCGGCCTGCGCAAAGCGCGCTTCATCGCGATCCTGAACCGGCAGCTCTGCCAGCCCGATCCCAAAACTCAGAAGCGCCAGGCACAGCACGAAAAGCGGCGCGAAGCGATGCTCCAGCACGCGCGCGACGCCGTCCATATCAGGGTTTCTCGTGGGCCGCGTCTGCGGCATCCGCCTCTGCCGCGTCGGCCTTTTTGGCGCGCCGGATTAGCATCAGGTTGCGCGCATAAACGATCACGCCGGTCGATTGGCCCATGATGAAAACTGGGTCCGCCCGGTAGATCGCATAGGCCAGCATCAACAACCCGCCAGAGATCGACAGGTACCAGAAGGCGACCGGCACATAGCTGCGCCCCGCGCGCTCCGACGCGATCCATTGCACGATGAAGCGAGAGGCGAAGATTGCTTGAGCTGTAAAGCCCAAGGCGACCCACCAGAACTCCAACCAATTGTCTATATTGAGAAAATCAAAGAGCCAGCTCTGCATTTCAGCGATCCTCGGCCCGTTCGACCTGCACCTCGGTTGGCAAGACCACTCGCTTGCGCCGGATCAGCCACGCCACACCCAGCAGGTCCGACGCGCCCACAATCGCCCGCCCGAGGTTGGTGTATTTCGAGGCGCCGGCCACACGTGGTTTATGCGCCACGTCGACATGGGCGATGTCCCATCCGTCGCGCTGGAAAAGCGCGGGCAGGAACCGGTGCATGTGGTTGAAATAGGGCAGGGCGAGGTAGGCATCGCGGCGGTACGCCTTCAACCCGCAGCCCGTATCGCGCGTGCCGTCCTTCAACATCGCCTTGCGCAGCGCGTTTGCAGCCTTCGAGGCGATGCGTTTTGCGGGCGGATCGTCCCGTTTCACACGCTGCCCGGCCACGAGCCCCAGGGTTTCCGGCCCGTCAAGCAGGGGCGCAAGCAGCTTCGGCAGTTCCTCGGGCGGGTTCTGTCCGTCCCCGTCGAGCATGGCAATGATCGGCGCGCGCGCGGCACGGATCGCGGAATGGATCGCCGCACTTTGGCCAGCCGGCCTTGGGTGCGTGACGATCGTTAACGCGACTTCTGGATGCCCCTCCCGAAAACCGCGCAAAACGGCCTCGGTCCCGTCGGTCGAGCCGTCGTTGGTCACGCAAATCTCGAATGGGCCCAAGGGCGTCGCGGCCTCCACGCAGGCGCCCAATAGATGCGGCACGGTTTCGGCCTCATTCAGCATGGGGATCACGATGGCGAAGCGGGGGGCGTTCATCAGGCCTTCCTTCGGGCGGCGGTTCCAAGGGCTTTAGGCCAAAGGCGCGCGGGCCGGAAGGGGGTGCGTGCCGGGCCCGTCACCTAAAGCGCGGAAAGCCGCGCCTCCTGCCGTGCGATGAGGGTCTCGATTTCATCAATCGCCGCTGCGCTGAGCGTGGCCCCGGCCTTGCGTGCTGTTGAATGGGCAATCGCCCCGCGTCGTTGCAGGATATATTTGCGCGCCGCCAAACCCAAACCGGGCTGACACTCATAGCGAACCAGTGGCAAATAAGCATCGAAGATGTCGCGCGCGCGGTCTATTTCACCGTGATTACAGAGGCTTACAATATCCCGCATCATCTCAGGATATGCGAAGCCCGTCATCGCCCCATCCACCCCGCGCAGCATTTCCTCCAACAGAAACTGCCCGCCATTGCCGCACAGGATCGACACTTTCCTTGCGCCATCCGCCTCCGCCGCGCGCAGGGCGCTGATCTTTTCCAGCCCCGGCCAATCCTCATGCTTCAGCATCACGCAATTGTCGCAAACATCGAAAATGGTCCGCAATGCCTTCGCGGAAATGTGGATCTTCGTGACCAGTGGAAAATCTTGCAGCACCCAAGGCACATCAACAAGCATCTGAGAAACCTGCTGAAAATAGGCGATAGTGTCCTCATCACTAGCCGGAGCGCCTTGCGGCGCAACCATCACGCCCGCCGCACCCCGATCCATCGCCACTTTGGTCAGACCCCCAACAGCATCCATCCTTGGCGACGACACCCCAACAACCACCGGCAGGTCCGTGCGCGCCGTGACCCGTTCGATCATGGCTTGCGATTCCTCCGTTGAGAGCTCCCCCGCTTCGCCCATGATCCCCAGGATCGTTAGCCCCGTCGCCCCCTTCTCCACGTAGAAATCGACCATCGTGTCGATGCTTTCCAGATCGAGTGCGCCGTCCGGCAAGAAGGGCGTGGCCGCAATCGTAAAGACCCCGGAGGCGGTCGCATCAAGCATCAGTCATCTCCAACTTTGTGGAATTGTTTCAAGGCGATACGGGGCAGGGCCATGGCCACGGCTGCTTGACACGGTTCCACCACCGGAATCCCAAGCGCCTTCTCCAATGGAAAACGAAACCGCGCCATACCGGCACATCCCATAATCAAGACATCCGCGCCATCTTCATCGCGCAACGCGCGACCCGTCTCAACCATCCGCTCAAGCGTCTTTCCGGCGTCGTTCAACTCATTCACGTGCAGGCCAATCGCGCGATCCCCGGCAAGCCGATCCAGAACCCCCATTGCCCAAAGGCTGCGCAAGTGGCGCGGTATCGACCCCGGCAAAATCGCAATGATACCAAAGCGTTGCCCAAGGCTCATCGCCGTCAGAACCGCGCTATCCTGAATGCCGAGCACGGGCTTATCTGTCTGATCCCGCAGCGCGTGCAGCCCCGGATCGCCGAAACAGGCGATAACAAACCCAGCCGCTGAGTCTTCGACCTGGGCGGCCAGTTTCAGGGTCTGCGGAATGGTCAAATCCGCCTGTGCCTGGCTCTCGATCCCCTTCGGCCCCTGCGAATTCGTCATGCAGATGATCCGCCGCCCGAACCCTTCGAGCGGCCGGACCGCATCCTGAATGCCGAGGGTCACGCTTTCCGTCGAATTCGGGTTCAGCACATAGAGGTATCGTTTGTCGCCCACGTCAGGCACCGTCCCGCGTCGCGGATTGGATTTCCAACTGATACCCCTCCGGATCATCAAACACGAAAGCCCGGATGCCGATGGCATCATTAACGAACATTTCGCTGAGGTTTTCAACGCCTTGCGCCTCAATATAGGCGTACCACGCATCCACATCCGGCACCCGCACGCAGAACTGCACAGGCCGCGTTTCGGCCCATTTGTGCATCCCGTGGGCCTCATCCACCAACCCGATGTGTGCGCCATCGCAAACCCGCATGATCTTGGCCAGCCCCTGTTGGTCAATCACCAGCGGGAAGCCCATCACATCGCGGTAAAATGCCTCCGCCCGCGCGAGGTCTTTGTAGTAAAGAAAGGTGATCGCCAGTTGGTTTGGTGCGTCTGGACGTTGGGTCATGTTTGGCTCCGTTTGATCCATCGGCCTTGGCCGGGTTCCGTAGTCAGCGCACCATCGGACACGATCCGATTGCCACGCAGGAAAACGTCTACGGGCCAACCGGTTACGGTGCGACCCTCATGTGGATTGTAGCCCACGTTGTCATGCAAGTCGTTGGCCCCGTAGGTGTAACTGCGGGACGGATCCCACAGCACGATATCCGCATCCGCCCCCGGCGTCAGTTGGCCCTTTCCGGGCAATCCATAGACCTCCGCTGCGCGTTGCGCTGTCAGGTGCGGGAAGGTGGTTTCTGGCAGGGTGCCCTGTGAAATAATGGCATCGAACAGCAACGGCATACGCGTCTCCAACCCCGGCTGGCCGTTGGCGATGTCTGGGAAAGGCGGGTTAGGCCCGGCGCTAAATTTCCCGGTTTCATCAAAGCGGTATGGCGCATGGTCAGACGAGATCAAATCAAGCGCCCCATCGCCAAGCGCCTCCCAAAGTGCAAGCTGATCGGTCTTCGCCCGTTGCGGCGGCGAGCACATCCACTTCGCGCCTTCCAGCCCCGGTTTGTTGAGAATATCCGCCGTCTGGAACAGGTAATGCGGGCAGGTTTCGGCGCTAACCGGAGCGCCCCTGTCGCGGGCGGCCCGCACGGCTTCCAACGCTTCGACACAGGTCACATGGAAGATCATCACCGGCGCAGAGAGCCGTTCGGCCATGGCACAGATGCGCGTGACGGCCTCTGCCTCAGCTGCGCGCGGACGGGCCTCCGCATGGTATTTCGGCGCGGTTTTGCCCTGCGAAAGCAGGGAGTTGCGCGCTTCCTGTAAGATCCCGTCATCCTCGGCGTGAACGCAGGTTAAAGCGCCCGCTGACGCCGTCACCTCAAGGATGCGCGCGATCTGTACGTCGTCGAGCGCGATATTGTAGGTCGTGAAGACCTTCACGGATCGATGCCCTTCCGCGATCAGCGCCTTCAAATCCGCTTCAAAGTGCGGCACATCGGGATCAGAGAGGCTCAGGTGAAAGGCGTAGTCGATCATCGCACCGCGGTCCGCCCGCGCCGCGTAATCTGCGACAACATCCTGCAAACGCTCGCCTTTTCCTTGGGCAGCGAAGGAAATAACAGAGGTCGTTCCACCCATCGCAGCAGAACGCGTCGCGGTCTCAAACGTGTCGGCATTCCATAGGCCCATGCCAGATCGCTGCTCGATATGCGCATGAGGATCGACGCCGCCTGGCGTCGCAATCAGGCCGTCTGCGTGATGGGTGGGAAGGTCGGATGTGATCTTCTCCCCAACCTCCGCAATGCGCCCGTGCTCGACCCTGATGTCGGCACGACGACGCCCCGCGCTGTCCAATATCTCAGCGCCACGGATCACAAATGCGGATGATTGCCCCATAGATCAGAGGATGGAGCGGTGGCATATGCTTGGCAAGCAGTCCCAACGCGGCAAGGATGGCAAACCGGGGATAAGTCTGTTGATAAGTATTACACTTGCTGAGAAATATTGCTCCCAAAAATTACCTATAGTATTCAACGGAGCTAAGGATAATGCGAGGAATTGCGCAAATAGTTGCATAAAACGAACCTAGACCCATACTCACGCTTCTATCAGCGCCTGCACCTCTGCCAACGCCTGATCAACGCGTTCCCGACTGCCTTTCGCCTCGATATTCAGCCGCAATAGAGGCTCGGTATTGGACGAGCGCAGGTTCAAACGCCAATCGTCAAAGCTCATGCTCAACCCGTCCGTATCATCGCGAGCAATCGCGCGCAGAGCGAACTCCGCTTCCACACGTTCGATGACCTTGGCTGCATCTTCCACTCGGAAATTGATCTCACCGGATGAGGGAAAGGCTGCCATGCTTTCCGCCACAAGATCCTTCAAACTCTGCCCGCGCCGCCCCAACAACTCGCATACCAGCAGCCAGGGGATCATCCCGCTGTCGCAATAAACGAAGTCACGGAAGTAGTGATGGGCTGACATTTCACCGCCATAAACTGCATTGGTCTCCCGCAGCACTTGTTTGATGTTTGAATGCCCGCAGCGCGACATGATGGCTTCGCCACCAGCTGCCTCCACAACATGTTGCGTGCTCCAGATGATCCGCGGATCGTGGACAATCTTCGCTCCGGGCTCCTTTTCAAGGAACACCTCGGCCAAAAGCCCGACCACGTATTCGCCGGGAATGAATGTGCCCTCGTGGTCGAAGAAGAAGCAGCGGTCAAAATCCCCATCCCAGGCCACGGCCAGGTCTGCACCCGTTTCGCGCACCATCTGCGCCGTTGGTGGCTGGTTCTCCGGAAGCATCGGGTTCGGAATACCGTTTGGAAAGGTTCCATCGGGCCCATGGTGCATCCGAATGAATTCCCAAGCCACGCCTTTCGCGAACAAAGCTTCGGCCAGCGCGTCAAACGTCGGGCCCGCAGCGCCGTTTCCGGCATTCACGACTATTTTCAATGGTTTGAGCGTAGAGGTTGAAGTGAATTCCATGACCCTCTCGATGTAGGCAGCCCGGGTGTCAGAGGCATCCACGATCCGCCCTCCATCCTTCTCAGGCGCAAATGCGCCGCTTTCCGCCAGGGCCTTGATCTCCGCCATTCCCGTCTCGGCCCCCACCGGCGCAGAGCCGGTCTTAACCATCTTCATCCCGTTGTATTCCATCGGGTTATGGGACGCGGTCACGCAGATGCCGCCGTCTGCACGCAGATGTGAAACCGCGAAGTAGGTCTCTTCCGTGCCCGAAAGACCCAGGTCCAAAACCTCGACGCCGGCATCTACCAATCCCTTTGACAAAGCGCGACACAGCCCCTCGGACGACGGGCGCACATCCCGCCCCACAACGACCCGCTTCGCCTGAAAAACCTCAGCAAATGCGCGTCCTACGCGTTCCGCGTTCTCCTCTGTCAGGTCTTGATCCAGACGACCACGAATGTCGTATGCCTTGAAGAAGCTGAGCGGTGTCGACAAAGGGCGCATGGCCGGGTCCTTTCAATGACGCACACTCGCTATAGGCCGGGAACGGTCGGGCGATCCAGCCGTTGCGTTTGGTGCCCGCGTGTTGGACGCTATATTGCGGCATGAATACCGCGATCCGAAGGGACAAACGCCCATATGATCCTCCTCAGTCCCGACACCGTGGTGAATGCGGCAGCGCTAGAGACGCGATCGTTGCCCAAAAAGATCATCGGCCGCGTTCAAATACTGCCGCGGGGTGCGGGCTTTGGCACATGGCTGCGGCTGATATTCGAGATGCAATTCCTGCGTTACTTGATCGCGCTTTTACCATTTCTCGTCCCGATCCTTGTGTCGCGCGACCTTGCACTGCCCATCACGCAAGCGCCACTCGCGATGGTGCTAGTGATTGGTGTGGTTGAAATGAAAGTGCTTCGGTTGTCCGACCGTGGTCGAGCGCGCCTGATGCCGGAAGAAGAGGCGGACCGGATCCTCGACGCGTTCAACTTCCGCGCGAAGGCGCTGCTGCGCCGCGTCGCCGCGCGCCGTGGCATCGCGGAGGGCGAGCTGCGCCTCGTCGCGGAACAATCAGAACTGGCGCGCGTCCCCCCATTGACCTTCGTTTCGGTCCAATCCGCGACGCCGGAACCGCACGTCGTGCCGCTGGCGGCAGAGGATCGCCAAATCCTGACTGAACTGTTCGATGAAACTCTTTCGGAAAAGGATCTGCATCGCGCTCAACAAAGAAAAGAGCAGTCCATTCAAGATGTTGGGATCGAGGCGACCGGCGTATCAGCCCACACACGCCTGTCCGCTTGGATGGACGCCCAAGCGGTGGAGGCCTGACGTTGGCGATCAATGCAACCAGAGTTTCCGCTGGCGGCGCATTGGACGTTCTGCGCCAAGCGTGGCGCGCGCAAGCGGCGGGTGATCTGACGGCCTCTTGGATGTTGCACGGGCGTCCAGGCGTGGGAAAATCCGAAATCGTCGCACAACTTGCGCGGGAAATCGGCGCACAGCTCTTCGATCTGCGCCTAACAACCATCGAGCCTCAGGATCTGCGTGGATTGCCCTTCTACGACCACGAAGCGGGCAAGACAGTCTGGTATCGGCCAGAGGATTTGCCCGACGGCGACGCCCCAGCTGTGCTTTTCCTGGATGAGCTGACCGCCGCGTCACCATCCCTCCAACCCACGGTATATGGCCTGCTTCAGGAACGCCGCGTTGGGCGCCATGTGCTGCCCCGAAACGTGCTGATCCTCGCCGCCGGAAATATGGTTGAAGACGGCGCTGTTGCCTATGAAATGGGCACGGCTCTGTCCGACCGCCTCGTGCATATGGTTGTGCAAGCGGACGTTGAAGATTGGCTGCGAAACTACGCCGCCAATGCCGAAACCCACCCCAGCGTCGCGGCTTTCCTCAAGACACGCCCTGATCTTTTCGAGACGACGGAAGCCGCCCTGCGACGTGGCGAAGCCATCGCCTGCACGCCAAGATCGTGGAGCCGGGTTAGCGACATCATGCAGCTGGACGCCCCGCGCGCAACGCGACAAGTCATGATCGCGGGCACGGTGGGCGAGGCCGCAGCAGCGGAGTTCCTTCTGCTGGCCGACGAATTATCCGCCACCGTCCAAATTGATGCCATGCTCACGGCCACTCGCTCGGAACGGGCCGGGATGTATCCAAACACGCTGCATGGTCTGACCGCGTTGATCTATGGGCTGGTCGGCGCGGTTGATAAGGTCACTCTCCCCGAAGCCATTGAAATCCTGTCCGATTTGCGCACCGTGGACCGACCCGGTCTGCCTGTCTCGGAACTGTCAACATTTGGCTTCGAGCTGCTCATCGCCCGCGCGCTGGAAAAGGGGTGGCAAGCCGCATTTGCGGGATCCGAGGCCTTCGCATCCTACCAAAAAGACCGTGAAGCCGCAGGCCTGCCATGATGCACTCGCACCGCGCCAGCCGCGCCCTCGCGCATCTGGGCGAGGCGGATCCGGCGCTGGCTGTGCTGGCCCTATGGTGCAGGCACCGCGATGACGACGGACACACAAGAACCAAAGGAATATCAATCCTTTATGGTCCGTCTTTCAGCCAATTGGGATTGGCTGAGCAGGTTGGGACAGTGGCGCATCACGTGCTCCACGTGGCGCTCCAACACTCTGATCGGCAGGCGAGTTTGGCGGAACGTCTTGGTCCGCGTTTCGACGGATCGCTCTTCGGATTGGCCGCGGATGGCATCATCAACGAAACCCTTCTGCTTGCGGGCCACGCCTTGCCACGACCCGCTGTCCTGTTGACGGACCTTTTGGCGGAGATCGGAGAAGAGGCACCGTCAGCCGTGGCAGCGCTGTCGGAATGGGACACCGACCGCTTGGCGATGCATCTACACGCTAACCCGCAACGTGCGGAAAAGGCGCGGAAATTTGGAAAGAAGAAGGCCTTCACCCAAGACGTCGAGGTAGGCGAGCCCAACGACGACGGCGAAGTACCGACTGCCGCCGATTGGCGCAACCAGATGCTGCGCGCGATGGAGGCGGGTCGAAAAGCCGGTGCGGGCATCGGGCGTTTGGGCGCAATCCTCGCGGATCTCGCGCCGCCCGGTGTGCCCTGGGAAATCGAATTGCGCGGTCTCCTCGCCAAAGCCCTGGCCGACGTGCCGCAGGTCTCATACCGCAGGCCCGCGGGGCGATGGATTGCGATGGCCGCCGACGCCTCAGCGCGTGGCATGCTAGAGCCCGTTTTCGAACCGGGCCGCGCCCGCAACGGAATGCGCCCACGCGTGGCCGTCGCGATTGACACCTCAAGCTCCATCGACGCGCTTACCTCATCGCTCTTTTCATCAGAGATTCAGGGGGTTGCGCGCCGCACAGGGGCGGAGGTTCACCTGCTGGCCTTCGATGAAGAAGTGTTCGAGGCGCGGCGCATTGACGGTATCGCCGCAGACGTATCCGCCCTCAACCTGCGCACCGGCGGTGGTACTGATTTCCGTCAGCTCTTTGAGGCGATTGAGGCGCTCGACCCGTCTGTCGCAGTCATCCTGACCGACCTCGACGCCCCCGCGCCAGATGCGCCGCGCTATCCGGTGATCTGGGCAGTTCCAGGCCGCCAAGCGGTGGACGCCCCGTTCGGACGGCTCCTGAGGATCGGCGATTAACCTACTCCGCTGCCTGCGAAATGGCATGTCCTTCCCGTTGCGCATACCGCCAGTCCGGCGCGATCCATGATGGCAGGTTCTCGCTCGGCAACCTGCGCCCAAGGATGTGGTCAGCTGCTTTTTCGCCAACCATGATCGAAGGCGCATTTAAATTGCCGTTTGGAATCAACGGAAAGATGGAGCTGTCGGCAAGCCGTAGCCCATCAACTCCAATCACCCGGTTCTCGGGGTCAACCACAGATCTGGGGTCATCCCGACGCCCCATCCGGGCCGTGCCGCAGGGGTGATAAGCCGACTCCGCATGCTCACGAACGACCGCATCAAGCGCCTCATCTGATTGCGCCTCGCTGCCGGGTTGAATCTCATGATCGACGTATTGCGCAATCGGATCGGTCTGGAAAATCTCCCGCGTCAGGCGAATGGCGCGCCGGAAATCCTGCCAATCCTGATCGGTCGACATGTAGTTGAACTTGATTTTGGGCGCGTCAGCGGGATCGCCACTGCGTAACGTAATCTCGCCCCGTGAGGGAGAGCGCATTGGGCCTACATGGGCCTGAAATCCGTGCCCGCCCGGGGGCGTTTTGCCGTCGTAGCGAATGGCGATGGGCAGGAAATGGTATTGAATATCAGGGTACTCCACACCGCTGTCCGAGCGGATGAAGCCACAGGACTCAAAGTTGTTCGTGGCCCCAAGACCCGTCTTGGTGAACAGCCACTGCGCGCCCACCAGCGCCTTGCCCCAAAGCGACCAGTAGGGCGCAATGGAAACGGGCTTTGAGGCCGCGTATTGGATATAAAGCTCAAGGTGATCTTGCAGGTTTTGACCCACTCCGGCCCGGTCCGCGACAACAGAAATACCGTGCTCTGCCAGATGCTTGGCGGGTCCAATTCCACTCGTCATTAGAATTTTAGGCGAATTGATTGCACCGGCCGCCAACACAACTTCCGCACGCGCCTTGATTACGCGGCCATCGGCCAGCCGAACGCCAGTGGCGCGCCCCTCTTCGATCTCGATCTTTTCCACCAACCCGCGCACCAGATCGCAGTTCTCGCGCTGCAAGGCAGGCTTCAGATAGGCAGAGGCAGCCGACCAGCGTTTGCCCTTCCAGACCGTCATCTCAAACGCACCGAAACCTTCTTGCCGGTGCCCGTTGTAGTCGTCGGTCGCGCCATAGCCTGCCGCAGCGCCAGAGGCGATAAAGGCATCAAATAGCGGGTTTTTTCGTGCGCCACGCGTGATGTGCATCGGTCCACAGTCGCCGCGATAGGCCGGATCGCCAGCGTCGCCGTGCCACGTCTCAGCCCGTTTGAAATAGGGTAGGACATCCGCGTAAGACCACCCCTCCGCACCCATCTCAGCCCAAGCGTCGAAGTCGCGCGCATGGCCACGCACGTAGATCATGCCATTGATGGAGGAGGACCCACCGACCACTTTTCCGCGCGGTACAGCCATGCGCCGGTTGCCCATATGCGGTTCCGGCTCAGACGCGTAGCCCCAATCGTAACGCTTCATCCCCATCGGATAGGACAGCGCGGCAGGCATGTTGATGAACGGCCCCCAATCGGTGCCGCCATGCTCAATGACCAGAACGGATTTCCCGGCCTCCGTTAACCTGAACGCCATCGCGCAACCGGCTGATCCGGCACCCACAATGACGTAGTCGGCTTCCATCGCGTTAACCATTCAGAACGCCGCCTCCACCGGAGACATGCCGACATATACGGTCTTCAACTGGCTGTAGTGTTCGATGGCAGCCTTGGAGTTCTCGCGCCCGACGCCGGATCCTTTCATGCCGCCAAAGGGCACTTCCACGGGCGTCAGATTGTATTGGTTGATCCAGACAGAGCCCGCATCAATCGCATGAACCACCCGGTGTCCGCGCGTCAGGTCAGCGGTGAAAACCGCCCCTGACAGGCCCAGATCAGTGGCATTGGCGCGTTCGATCACTTCTTCCTCGGTGTCGAAGTCCAGCACGCTCATCACCGGCCCGAAAATCTCTTCCCGCGCGATGGTCATGTCGTCGGTAACATCGGCGAAAATCGTGGGCTCAATGAAGCACCCGGGCCGGTCCAACCGCTTGCCGCCATGGACCAGCCGCGCGCCCTCTGAGACGCCCTTTTCAACGTAAGAACAAACGATTGAAAGCTGCTCTTCACTGACCATCGGGCCAAAGTTCGTGGCCTCGTCACGCGGATCGCCGATCACGGCCTTAGCCGTACGCTCGGCCAGTTGCGCCAGGAACACGTCCTTGATCCCGCCCTGCACGAACACCCGCGTTCCGTTCGAACAAACCTGTCCGGAAGCATAGAAATTCGCGTTTATCGCGGCGGAAACGGCCGATTCCACGTTGGCATCGTCAAAGATAATCAGGGGCGATTTGCCCCCCAACTCCATCGTCGCGTGCTTCATCTGCGCCGCCGCCGAAGCGTAAACCTTTTTGCCGGTCTCCGCC
This sequence comes from uncultured Roseicyclus sp., assembly GCA_947500415.1. Classification (GTDB taxonomy): domain Bacteria; phylum Pseudomonadota; class Alphaproteobacteria; order Rhodobacterales; family Rhodobacteraceae; genus Gymnodinialimonas. The sequence continues at coordinate 941,872 of CANMRT010000002.1, read as the reverse complement.
GATCCGGTCAGCGACACCTTTGCCGTCCGCGGGTCCTCGACCAACGCTTTCCCGACAGACCCCGCGCCTTGCACGACGTTGTAAACGCCCGCAGGCGCGCCCGCCTCGACCAGGATTTCCGCGACTTTCAAAGCACATAGCGGCGTTTGTTCAGACGGCTTGAACACCATCGTATTGCCGCAGACCAGCGCAGGTGCGCCTTTCCAGGCCGCGATCTGGGTCGGGTAATTCCACGCCCCGATCCCCACGCACACGCCTAACGCCACCCGCATCGTATAGGCCCAATCGCCGCCCAACGGCATGTGCTCGCCCGTCAAGGTCGCAGCCATCCCGCCGAAGTATTCCAGCGCGTCCGCCGCCGATGTCGCATCGGCCACCAGCGTCTCTTGCAGCGGCTTGCCCGTATCGAGCGTCTCCAGCTCGCTCAACTCCCGGTTCCGTTCCCGCATAATGTCCGCCGCCCGACGCAGCACGCGCCCGCGTTCAACCGGCATCATTGCGGCCCATTCCTTTTGCGCGGCAGCTGCCGAGGCCAAAGCGGCCTCAACCACGGCAGGCGTCGCCTCATGCACAACAGCAATTTCTTCGCCGGTTGCCGGGAAGATCACGGGCATCCGCGCGCCGTCGGTATCTTCCAGATACGCGCCATTCACAAAATGCGAAGCAACAGGTTGCATCATTCACCATCCATTCGATTTGGGGCTATTCGCCTCGGGGAAATCTCTGATTTTCCTCAACAATGTTGAGGTCCATGTGGTTGCGCATGTAGCGGTTCGAGGCATCGCGCAGGGTTTGGAAATCCCACGGGTAGTAGGCCCCGTTCCGCAACGATTCATAAACGACCCACCGGCACGCCTGGCTCTTCCGCACATCGGCGTCGAACCGTTCCAGATCCCACCGAGCGGCGGCCATCACGCGGAACCGTTCCAAAACGTCCGCATACGCCGGGTCGTCGGCCAAATCCGTCAGTTCCAGCGGATCGGCGTCGAGGTCGAACAACTGCTCCGGATCAATCGCGCAATTTGTGTATTTCCACTTGCCATCACGCAGCCCGACCAACGGCGAATAAGACGCCTCCGCCGCATATTCCATGGCCACCGGCGACACCCGCGCGGCCCCACGGCCCAGAGGCACCAGGGTTTCGCCCTCCGTCCATGGCATCACCTCGCCCATGTCCACGCCTGCCAGGTCACACAAAGTCGGGCACAGATCGATGGTCGAGACCGGAGCCTCTACCAACCCCGCCTCCATCCCCGGCGCGGAAATCATCAACGGTACCCGCGCCGACCCTTCAAAGAAGGTCATCTTGAACCACAATCCACGCTCGCCAAGCATGTCCCCGTGGTCCGAGACGAAGATCACAATCGCCTCCTGCCGCGTGCGTTCCAACACGTCCAAGACGCCGCCGATCTTTTCGTCCAGATACGAGATGTTTGCGAAATACGCCCGCCGCGACCGTCGGATATCCTCATCCGCGATGTCGAAATTGGACCGGTCATTGGCATCCAGAATCCGCTGCGAATGCGGGTCCTGATCGTCATAGGGCAGGGCGCCCACCTCGGGCATCAGGTGGTCGCAATCCTCATAGAGGTCCCATAACCGCTTCCGCGCCACGTAAGGATCATGCGGATGCGTGAAGCTGACGGTCAGGCACCAGGGTCGCGCATCATGCCCGCGCGACAGGTCATAGAGCTTCTGCTCCGCCTCAAACGCGACCGCGTCGTCGTATTCCATCTGGTTGGTGATCTCGGCCACGCCCGCGCCCGTCACCGAGCCCATATTGTGATACCACCAATCGATCCGCTCACCGGGCTTGCGGTAATCAGGCGTCCAGCCGAAATCGGCTGGGTAAATGTCGGTCGTCAGCCGCTCCTCGAACCCGTGCAACTGGTCAGGCCCCACGAAATGCATCTTCCCCGACAGGGCCGTGTAATACCCCGCCCGCCGCAAATGATGCGCATAGGTCGGCACTGAAGACGGAAACTCCGCCGCATTGTCGTAAACCCCTGATCGCGACGGCAGCAGCCCCGACATGAAACTCGCCCGCGCAGGCGCGCACAAGGGCGACGCCGTGTAGGAATTCGCAAACCGTGTAGATCGCTCCGCCAACGCCTTCAGGTTCGGCGCATGCAGCCACTCCGCAGGCCCATCGGGGAACAACGTCCCGTTCAGCTGGTCCACCATCAGGATCAGGATGTTCGGCTTGCTCATGCGACGGCCCCTTCAAGATACTCCATCACACGCGCCACCGCCGCATTTCCGTCGGGCGCGCCCGCATCGGCCAACGCATGTCGGATATAAAGCCCGTCGATCAGTGCAGCCGCCGTCGCCGCCACATCCTCTGCCCGCTCAGACAAAGGCCGCAACGCATGCGTCAAGTTCGCCACCAACCGCCGTTGATACACCCGTAGTAAACGCGCCGCCTCCGCATCGCGCTGCGCCATCACGTAAAACGTCAGCCAGGCCGAAATCACCTCCGCCCGGAAATTCCGCCCCTCGAAACTCGCCTCCGCAATCGCCCGCAACCGCGCCATCGGCCCCTCGGCCAAAGCCAACCGCACCCGCGCCTCGGCCCCGAACTCCGCCAAAATCGCCCGCATCGCCGCCAAAAGCAGCTCATCCTTCGATCCGAAGTAATGATGCGCCAGCGCCGATGACACGCCCGCCGCCTTCGCGATCTGGCCCATTGTCACGTCCAAATGGCCTGCGCGGCCGATCTCGGCGATCGTCGCGTTGACAAGCGCGTCCTTCCGTATAGCCATCATACCTGTGCGGGGCATGTGCGATCCTTTCGTTGCCTTGCCCCAGAAATACGTTTTTAATTGACTGGTCAATCAACAAAAGACCACCAACCGGGAGAGAAACATGAAGATCCTCAAGAAAACCACTGTCAGCGCCTTGGCGCTTGCCGTCAGCGCAGGCGCTGCCATGGCCGACGGCCATGCCGAATGCGGCACCGTGACCTTCTCCGACGTGGGCTGGACCGACATCACCGCAACCACCGCGGCCACCACCGTTGTGCTCGAAGCGCTGGGGTATGAGACCGAAATCCTCGTCCTCTCCGTCCCCGTCACCTACACTTCGCTGGCCGAAGGCGACGTCGACATTTTCCTCGGCAACTGGATGCCCACGATGGAAGCTGACATCGCCCCCTATCGCGAGGCCGGCACCGTCGATACCGTCCGCGCCAACCTTGAAGGCGCGAAATATACTCTTGCCACGAACGCTGCCGGCGCCGCCCTGGGTATTACCGATTTCGCCTCCATCGCTGCCGCCATCGACGATCTGGACGGTGAGATCTACGGCATCGAGCCCGGCAATGACGGCAACCGCCTGATCATGGACATGATCGAGGCCAACGCCTTCGATCTGGAAGGCTTCGAGGTCGTTGAGAGCTCCGAGCAAGGCATGCTCGCCCAGGTCGCCCGCGCCACTGACCGCGATGAACCCGTCGTCTTCCTCGGCTGGGAACCGCACCCGATGAACGCCAACTTCGAGCTGACCTATCTTGAAGGCGGCGACGATTGGTTCGGCCCGAATTTGGGCGGTGCCACCGTCTACACGAACACCTCCGCCGGCTACGTCGAGGCCTGCCCCAACGTCGGCGCGCTGCTGACCAACCTCGAATTCTCGCTGGCCATGGAGAACGAGATCATGGGCGCGATCCTCAATGACGGCGAAGAGCCTGCAGACGCTGCCACCGCCTGGATGGCCGCGAACCCTGACGCCGTGATGGCGTGGCTCGATGGCGTGACCACCATCGACGGCGGCGATGCCGCGGCGGCTGTTGGTGAAGCGCTGGGGCTGTAAGCTGCGCTAGCGTTTGAGAGAGTAGGGGATGCCCCGCCGGAGTCGGCGGGGCCCTTTTTGCGTGTCGCTGGCGACACGAAAGGATAAACCCTCCAGCCTTTCACGCTCTTATGGCGATGCATCCGAAAATGGCAGCCGCCATGCCGAACCCGATCCTCAGGTTATGAATCGTCAGCCACCGGCTTAGCTTCGCCGCCGCCTCTGCCTCCTCCAAAGTGCCGCTGGCAAACGCGGTATTGGTTGGAACGAAAAATGCGAACGTCAGCACAGCGACAACGACAATGCAGGCTGCGCACATGAGCCAGAATTTGAGCTCTGTGCTGCCCCGGGACAGCCAGACAGACCCGATCAAACCCAGCAATGTCGGCATGAAGACAATCGGGATTGAGCGCGACACGAATTGATTGTTGGCTGCGAACCAGTCGAGGAACTCGCGCGTGGGAAGACTGCGCCATTATCCACCGAGTGTGACCCCGATGCTGAGCATCACACCAGCGAACCCGGCGGCACCACAGATTGCAAGAATGTTGAAGGCCGCTTTGATCATTCCGCCTTCTCCTTTCCCTTTGGTCCGTACCACATGCGCCACAGCAGCCCGTCACCTTTGATGAAATGGTGATAGAGTGCAGCACCTGCGTGAAGCGCCAACAACGCCAGCATCAACCGTGCGCCAAGGCCGTGGGGAGTCCGGGGCAGGAACTCGGTGAAGTCGGGTAGAGCACCTTCACCGGCGCCAAATAAAACGCCACCAGCTCCGGATGTAGCGACTAGGCCAATTCCGCTCGCGACCATCCCAAGCATGACTACGTAGAACAGGATATGGATTGCTCGGGCAGATAGGGTCTGCCAGGCAGGATCTCCCGCAACAGGACGTGGCTTCGTGTCGACGCGCCACCACCAGAACAGGCGGAACAACGTCAACAGCAGGATCAGCACGCCGACCGGGACGTGTATCGCCAGAATTGCGGCCTTTGCGGCACTTTCCGTTTGCGATGACGCGATGAAGCCGGAGCCGAGCATGGCAATAATTAGGATTGCACTCAGCCAGTGAATGGAAACCGGGACGGAACCGTATTTCGTGGTGGAACTTTTCATGGGGTAATCCTCGCAGGAAAGGACGCAGTGCCTATTGGCCACCGATGGCAGCGCGGTAGGCAAGATTGACAATGTATCCGCTCTGGAATTCTTCGCGCGTCAGGAAGGCGTCGTTGTCGACATCTGCGCGCCGGAAATCCCAGACCATCGAATGATGATACTCGCGTTCGTCGATCTCGCCGTCGCCGCCATGATCCCAATACGCAAACAGAACCCTTTGTGCGGTCTGGTACGCCCGTTCCTGTCCTTCGTCCTCAGCAATGAAATTGAAGCCGAAGTCCCATATTGTGAACTCTTCCAAATCGATCGCGCCGCTTTGGTCGGTGTCCATCGAAGCGAAGATGTCGCGTCCGAAGTTTACGAATTCACCCAAGTCGACGGTGCCGGTTGGCGTATTCTCCATTGACCCAAAGATCAGGTCTGAAAGCTCAACGCCGGGCGAGGGTTCGGTCGATTGCGCAGTCGCTATGCCGGCCAAGGCAAGAAGCATCGCACAGCTCATCGTCAACGATTTCATCTTTGATGTCCTTTCGATTCGATTTGTATAGCAAGCTATTTAATATTACATAGCAAGCAATGCAACGATAAACAGGTGCTATGGAATTTGATCGCATGTCCTCTGCGGGTTACCTTGTGAACAACTTGGCGCGCCTGCTTGTCGAAGTTCTCCGCAAACGCATTGCGCCGCTTGGTATCGTTCCAGGGCAGTTTCCCACGCTATTGGCATTGTGGGAGAGGGAAGGCCTGACGCAGAAGGAATTATTGGGAATGCTCGACATTGAGCAGGCGACCCTCGCTAATACTCTGACACGGATGGAACGGGACGGTTTGATCGTTCGCAAGGAACATCCAGCCGATGCACGGGCGCGTGTGATCCATCTCACGGAACGCGGGCGCTCTATTCGCGATTCAGCCTATCAGGCGGCACTGGAAATCAACGAGGATGTTCTGGCAGACTTGAACGATGATGAGGTGCAGGCGTTCCTAGGTTACATGCGCAGGGTCATCGGAAGGATCAAACGGCTTGAGAAGGAAAAAGTTTGATCCGCTTGAGGCCCCCAACCCCTTAACAAACCCTTAACGCCCAAACCCCTTTCCCAACAAAACCAACACCTTAACCCCCTTGCTCAACCTTGAGCACACCCGCCCCACACCTCCCCCCCTTTCCATCCCGACCCGCCCGCGCCATGATCCCCTCAAACGACCGAAGGGACACAAAGACATGAGCTGGTGGAGCGATCTGCGCGCCTGGTGGGCCGATGACGGCATCGCCGAGTGTACCTTCCCGAACGACCCCGACGTCACCGGCCCAATCACCTTCCTCACCGAATGCAAGCTGCGCATCGGCGACGCGGCCGAGGCCGTTTTCGATTGGATGCAGGCCAACTTCTCCGGCGTCTTCGATCTGATTGCCCTGGGTCTTGAGGCGATGATCGAGGCCATTCTCGCCGTCCTCCAACAGCCCCCCAACACCAGCTGGATCTCCGACGTCCGTCTCCGCGACGCGAGCTTCCTCTACCCACCCGAGCTGCACCCGTTCCTCATCATCGCGATCTTCACGGGCCTCGCGTGGTGGCTCCACCGCGGCTGGAAAGTTCCCGCGCTCGTGGCCCTCGGCTTCCTCTTCATCGTCAATCAGGACTACTACGAGGAAACCACCGAAAGCCTCACCCTCGTCTTGTCCGCCTGCCTCGTATGCATGGGCGTGGGCGTCCCAATCGGCATTCTCGCCGCCCATTCGCCCCGCCTCTACGCGGGCATGCGCCCGATACTCGACCTGATGCAGACCCTGCCCACTTTCGTTTATCTGATCCCCGCCATCGTCTTCTTCGGCATCGGCATGGTCCCCGGCCTGATCGCCACGGTGATTTTCGTCGTCCCCGCCCCGATCCGCCTGACGCACCTGGGCATCTCCTCCACGCCCACGCCGCTGCTCGAGGCCGCCGACGCCTTCGGAGCCACCAAGTTTCAGAAACTCCGCAAAGTCGAACTCCCCTACGCCCTGCCGCAAATCATGACCGGCCTGAACCAGACGATCATGCTGTCGCTGTCGATGGTGGTGATCGCGGCCCTCGTCGGTGCAGACGGCCTTGGCGTCCCTGTCGTGCGTGCGCTCAATCAGGTCAACACCGGCCTGGGCTTCGAGTCCGGCTTCATCATTGTCGTCGTGGCCATCATCCTCGACCGCGTTCTGAGGGTTAAGACATGATCCACAATGCCAGCTGCCACTGCGGCGCCGTCAAATTCACCGTCGACTTGCCTGATGGTCTCGCGTCCGCGCGCCGCTGTGATTGCACGTTCTGCACAATGCGCGGCGCGGTTGCCCTCTCCACCACGCTCGATGGCCTCAAGATCACCGAAGGCGCGGAAAACCTGACGCTCTACCAATTCGGCACCAACACCGCGCGTCACCATTTTTGTAATGTTTGCGGCATCTACACTCACCACCAACGCCGCTCAAACCCGCAGGAATTCGGCGTGAACATGGCCTGTCTAGACGGCCACACGCCCTTTGAGCTGACCGAGATCATCGTCCACGACGGCCAGAACCACCCCAACGACGGCGGTCCACCCGATGGTGTTGCCGGCACCCTGCGATACGAGGCTAACACATGAGCGTCGCTGTCTCTTTCGATGATGTCTGCATCATGTTCGGCGCGCGCCCGGCGCAGGCTCTGAAGCTTGCGGATGACGGCAAGAACCGCTCCGAGATCCAGCGCGAAACCGGCCATGTTCTGGGCGTCCACGATTGCTCGCTCGACGTGGAGGCGGGCGAAATTCTCGTCCTCATGGGGCTTTCGGGCTCAGGTAAATCCACGCTCCTGCGCTCGGTCAACGGCCTCAACCCGGTGGCGCGGGGCAGGGTGCACGTGCGCGACGGCGACTGGAACTGCACGCTGCCCGGCACCTCGACGCAAGACCTGCGCTACCTGCGTCAGAACTGCGTCTCCATGGTGTTCCAGCAATTCGGCCTGCTGCCCTGGCGCACGGTGCGCGAAAACGTAGGCCTCGGTCTTGAACTGGCGGGCCAAAGCGCGGCAGAGCGCGCCGCAAAAGTCGATGAACAACTGGCCCTTGTCAGCTTGTCGGATTGGGCCGATCGCAAGGTCGGGGAGCTCTCTGGCGGGATGCAGCAACGCGTGGGTCTCGCCCGCGCCTTCGTTACCCAAGCCCCGATCCTTCTGATGGATGAGCCGTTCTCAGCCCTCGACCCGCTGATCCGCACCAAGCTGCAAGACGAACTGCTCGACCTGCAACGCGATCTGAAACGCACGATCATCTTCGTCAGCCACGACCTGGATGAGGCGTTCAAGATCGGCAACCGCATCGCGATCATGGAGGGCGGGCGCATTGTGCAAATCGGCACGCCCCGGCAGATCTTCTCGGAGCCCGCGACGGACTATGTCGCTGAATTCGTGGCCAATATGAACCCGCTTGGCGTCCTGACCGCGCGCGATGTGATGCAGGATATTCCAACCGACCATCCCCGCATCCCTGCTGAAATGCCCGTTAAGGACATCCTCACACGTTTCGCGGAGACCCCGTCCCCCTTGGCTGTCGAACACGACGGAGAGGTCATCGGAACTGTCACACCGGACAGCCTCACCGCCCGCCTGGGCGCGTAACGCCGCCCCTTCATCTTGGCCGGTACAACTCCCGCCTGAGGCCGGCTAAGCCTCCACCAATTCGGCTATAAGCCGTTCCAGATGCCAGTCGGTATCGCCAAGCTGATGGTCGATCATCACCAGCCGTTTCGCAAAATGGGCCAGCGGATATTCCCAGGTAATCCCGATCCCGCCATGCATCTGAATGGCTTCCTCCGAGACCTGCCGCGCGATCTTGCCGAACAGAAACTTCGCCTGCGCCACGCGCTTGCCGAACTCCGGTCCACCCTCGGCCGCGGCCGCAAGGATCACAATCGACCGCGCCTGTTCGATCTCGATTCCCAGGTCAATTGCGCGGTGCTGCAAGGCCTGAAACGCCCCAATGGGTTGCCCGAATTGCTTACGCGTCTTCAGGTAGTCGACGAGCATCTCTTGCACGACGCCCATCGCCCCCAGGGCCTCCGCACAGAGCGCCAGCGCGCCCGCATCCAGAGCGTCCTCTAGGGCTGCGCGCGCGTCCTCCAGCACCATTTCGCCTGGCGTCGCGTCGAGAAACACCTCCGCCGCAGGCCCGCCGTCGATCATGCCGTAGCCCGAGACCTGCGCATCCTTTGCCGCCACATCGAACAACGCTAGCTTGCCATCAGACTGCGCCGCGATCAGCAGCCGTTCAGCGCCTGCACCACCATAGACCACCGACTTCCGCCCGGTCAGAAGGCCACCTTCGGCACGCGTCTCTATCCCGTCCAGATCATAGGGCGCATCCAATTCGCCCACGGCGACGGCGATCCGTTGCCCTGCCAAAACAGACTCCACATCCTTTGAGGCAGCTGCGAGGAGGCGCAGGCCAAGGAGCGTTCCGAGAACGGGCTCAGGGCACAAAGCCCGTCCAAGCGCCTCAAAGACAACGGCGATATCAAACCCGGACCCGCCCATGCCGCCCGCGTCCTCAGACACCAGCGCATAGAAGGCCCCCAGTTCCGCCAACCCGGCCCAGGCCGTTTCCGAATGCCACGGCGCCTGATAAGCCACCTCGGCGCGCTTCTCGACAGGGCAGGCGTCCGCCAGATACCGCGCCAAACTATCCGCCAGCATTCGGCGGTCATCGCTCATCTCGAAATTCATCCGCGCATCATCCCTTTTGCCAGAATGTTGCGCTGAATCTCATTCGATCCGCCGTAAATCGAGATCTTGCGGTTGTTGAAGTATCCGCCCGCGTTATGCGCGGCCCCCCTCGGCGCAATCGCTAGGTTGTCGAGATCCTCGGAAGGGAAGGGTGCCGCCGCTGGCCCCAAAGCCCGCCGCGCCAGATCGTTCAACTCCTGACGGATCTCCGTGCCTTTGATCTTGAGCATCGACGGCTCCGCGCCCAATTGCCCGCCCGCCGCCGCCTTCGAAAGCATTCGCAGGTTGGTGATCTTCACCGCCTCCAGCTCAGCCTCCACCGAAGCCAGCCGCGCTGCGAACAAAGGGTTCTGGATCAACGGCTTACCACGACGCTTCACCTGCTTTGCCAGCGCCTTGACCTGCTCCAGCGCCTGCACGGAAAAGCCGGTGCCCGCGATATTGGTCCGCTCATGCCCAAGCAGATATTTCGCAATCGTCCAGCCGGTGTTCTCTTCGCCCACAAGGTTGGAAACAGACACGCGAACGTCCGTAAAGAACACTTCGTTCACCTCATACCCGCCCTCGATCAAGCGGATCGGGCGCATCTCAATGCCGGGCGTGTCGAGGTCGATCAGCAGGAAGGAAATCCCTTCCTGCGGCTTGCCTTCGAATTTCGTCCGCACAAGGCAGAAAATCCTGTTCGCGAATTGGCCCAATGTCGTCCAGGTTTTTTGCCCGTTCACGACGTAGTGGTCGCCATCGCGCTCGGCTTTTGTCTTGAGCGACGCCAGATCGGACCCGGCGCCGGGCTCGGAATAACCCTGACACCACCAATCGCAACCATCCAGAATGCGCGGCAGATACTCCGCCTGCTGCTCCGGCGTGCCGAATTTCTGCAAAACCGGACCCAGCATCTTGGTGCCAAACGGCACGATCCGGGGCGCATTGGCGCGTGCGCATTCTTCCTCAAAGATATGCAACTCGATCGGACCCCAACCTTGCCCACCGAATTCCGTGGGCCAGGTTCCCGCCAGCCAGCCCCGTTCGTTCAAGATCGCGTGCCAACGTTCCATATCCTCGCGCGTGGGCTCCTCACCGCGACCGATACGCTCAGAAATTTCGCGGGGCAGGGCGGCGGATAGGAAATCCCGAACCTCAGCCTGAAACGTTTGCTCTGCTTCGGAAAAATTCAGGTCCATCGCGCCCTCCCTTGGCTTGGTAGCAAGGGTAGCACCGGCTGACAAAAGCGCCAGCCCGACGGGACGTCACATCGAGAAAGAGGTTCCGCACCCGCACGACGAGGTCGCATTCGGATTCTCAATGGTGAACCGCGCGCCGATCAGCTCTTCGGTGAAGTCGATCACCGCGTCTGCAAGGAATGGCAGCGAAACGCTGTCTACAACGACCTTTTGGCCCTGACCTTCCAGAACCAGATCATCGTCGCCCGGAGCGTCCAGCTTAATCTCATACTGAAACCCAGAACAGCCGCCGCCCTCAACCGCCACGCGCAACGCTTGTGGTGCGTCAGCCGTGTCGTTGATCTCAGCCAGCCGCGCAAAGGCGCGGTCGGTCACTTTGGGGGGCACTGAAAGCATCATGGTTTGTCGCCTAACGTGTCGGACACTGCGAATATATGTGCGGAACCCCGCGCGCTCAATGGGGTCAACCATTCTGCGGTAAGGGTGTCCGCCATACTGCAAACGTGGGGCGGGTGGTATGGTTGCTGCACCCCTTTGCCTGCCCCGAGGTTTCCGATGCGCCGCTTTCTTCTGAGTTCCGCCCTTGCTCTCACCTGCGGCCTTCCTGCCTCGGCGCAGTCCATGGCCTCTGATTTCGCCGCTGAGGTCCGTGGCATATCCAGCGCCCGCCATGATCGCTATTCAGTGAACCCCGCCGGGGAAGAACTGCTGCAATTGATCGGCCAGTCGGTCAGCGCCGACCACGCGTCGACGTGGGGCCGGTGGATGGGCAACGAATATCTCGACTATGACGAGTATTATGCCTCGGCCATTCGCAATCTTGATGAATGGGCCAGCGCCTTGCGGTTTGGTGAAGTCGATATCGCAACGGCGGAGGCTGTTCTTCCGCCCGCGATGGAGCGGCTCCGCGCAATGGACGCCCGGATGGAGCGCCAGATTGCCGAGGCCTATAGCCACGTCCGCGTCCGGGCCTTTCATTTCGGCACCGCGGTCAGGCTCGGAAGCACCGGGCCGAACTGCGTCGCCTATCACCGCCACATGGAACAGGCCGCACGGGCCTGGGCGCGCGCTTACGCCAGCCTGCCGTCCGAGCTGCAATATGCCGAGCCGATCCCGCCGGTCGCCGGCTATGCCGATGCGGAAACGGCCCTGCGTGAAGTTCTTCCGACTGAGCCGGTCTCGCTTTCCGACTATGGCCAGCGCCTTGAGGTGATGCACCTGCTGCTGGAACAGCGCGGTGTCACCCCGGACGATCCCCTTCTTCAGGCGCTCCAAATGTTGGCGACCCACGCTGAGGGGCAAGCCCACGCCGATCAGGCCGCTGTCCTACTGGAAGAGCTAGCCGAGGCTGGGGAGGGCCGCGTCGACCGCGCCCTTGATGCCCAGATCGCCTTGCTGGAACGCGCCGCGACCATCTTGCCGGATATGGTCGCCTCGCTCGCCGCACAGGACCGCCCTTTGACCGCCGAAGACATTCGCCCGCTCTATGACTTCGCTGTGCGGGCCGAGCAATTGCGCGCCGACACCCAAAACCCGATTGCCTTGCCGTCGAACCTGTTGCGCAACCTGTCGGGCCTGCGCGCCGCCATGTCCGGCCTGCAAATCGCCGAAGGTGACGCGGATGCCCGTCAATATGTTTCAGTCGTGCAGGATATCGCGCAGGCAGCGACCGGTCAGGTGCCGGTGACAGCCGCGTTTGCACTGCCCAGTGGCATTGTTGCGGGGCATCTGGATTGGCAGGTCGAGGGTCTGAACGCGATTTCCAACACGATGGACGCCGTGGCGGAGGCCATCCGAAGCGGCGATCCACAAGCCTTCCAGCGCGCGATTGCGTTGTCTGAGGATGTGCGCCGCACGATCCATCCTGGCCGCATCGCGCAACATTGGCTGCGCGGGGCCGCCAGCGGATGGGCCAGCAATCTGCCCTTTGGTCGCGCGTTGCTCGGCGAATTGGCCGAGGCTTTGGGACCAATGGAAGACGAAGAGCCTGAAGGCGACAGCGAAGGCGCATCGGGCCACTGTTACTGAGCGGCGCGTTCCCGTATTGAGAAAGGGAAATTAAAAGATGTGAAGGGCAGGGACATGCGCGCGCGTTTCGCTTGCGACCCATTGGACACGCGCGGACGTCTGGTCAGCGAAGAGGAAAGCGCCCACCGCTCGCCCTTTCAGCGCGACCGCGACCGTATCATCCATTCCTCCGCCTTCCGTCGCCTAAAGCATAAAACGCAGGTGTTTGTGGAGCATGAGGGCGACTATTTCCGCACCCGTCTGACCCATTCCCTTGAGGTCGCGCAGGTCGCCCGCACCATGGCGCGCGCGCTGGGTCTGGACGAGGATTTGACCGAAACCGTAGCGCTTGCCCATGACCTTGGCCATCCGCCCTTTGGCCATACCGGTGAGGATGCGCTGCAAGCGCTCATGGCGCCCCACGGTGGCTTTGATCACAATGCGCAGGCCCTGCGCATCGTCACGCAGCTGGAACGGCATTACGCCGAATTCGATGGCCTGAACCTGACGTGGGAGACGCTGGAAGGGATCGCGAAACATAACGGCCCGGTGGAGCCGCCGCTGCCCTGGGCCCTGAACGCCTGTTGCGCCGATGTCGATCTTGAGCTTTCAACCCACGCGAGTGCCGAGGCACAGGTGGCAGCCCTTGCCGATGACATCGCCTACAATCACCACGACCTGCACGACGGGTTGCGGGCAGAGCTGTTTTCGACCGATGAGCTGGCCGAGTTGCCCATCCTGCGCGAGTGCTTCGCCGCCGTGGATGCGCGCTATCCCGGCCTCAATTATTACCGCCGCAGGCATGAGGCCTTGCGTCGGTTCTTCGGCGTTCTGGTGGAAGATGTTTTGGCCTGCGCCCGGGCCGCGCTGGAGGAAATCGATCCACAATCCCCTGTGGATATCCGAATGGCAGGACGCCCCATTATTCGCTTTTCCAAGGGCTTGTTCGACGATCTAAAATTCATCCGTACATTTTTATTCAAACGCATGTACCGCGCGCCCTCGGTGATCGAGATGCGCACAGAGGTCACGCAGGTGGTCGAGGATCTGTTTCCGTTCTTCGAGGCCCATCCAGACCAATTGCCCAAGCAATGGCGCAAGGACGTTGAGGCCATCGAAGGGGATGCCATCGAATTGGCCCGGATCGTGTCAGATTACATCTCGGGCATGACCGACCGATTTGCCCTGCAATGCCACCAAAGGTTGATCGTTGGCCCGGATCGCGGCACACTGAAACGGCCCCTATAGCTCACATTACCGGAGCCGAAAAATGCCCAATTTCCTTCGCCTCGCCACCTCGGTGGCGGCCCTCTTTGCGACCCTGACCACGGGCCATGCCTTTCCGCAGGATGGCCAATTTTATCAGGGCTTTACCTGCCCCGCCGAGGGTTTCACGCCAGGCGGAGAACGCACTGCATCCCTGTCCTTCCCGACGCTGTGTTTGTTTGAACAATGCTGCGATCTGTCCAACCCAATCAACATCCGCGATATGTCGGAAACCTTCCTATACGACGGGGCCTGCACCGCCGAAGGCAACGACTTCGAGGCGCGGTTATTGGTGGGGGAAGCCTCCATAGACGGGATGGTCGTGGTGCTGAACAATAACGCCTATACCTACGCGCGCTGCGAACCCTGATTTTCCAGTTCCGCGCGCCTTATTTGATGCAAGGAATTGAACCCATGACACTGAAATCATTCGGCGTTTCTGCCGTTCTTCTGGTGGCCGCCACCGCCAGCGCCTCTGCACAGGTCGCAAACGGTCGTTTCCAGATCGGCGCGTGCACCACCCATCCGCTTGAGACCGTCGTGCGGCTCGAAAACAACGTTCTCACCTTTTACGAATCCGTCTGCACGCTGGCCAATCCTGTGCCGGTTGATGGGACTGACGGCTACTCCTACGTCGGCAATTGCGCGGGCGAGGGCGAGGAATGGACCGCCAACATGTTCCTGATCCCGCTGCAGGACGGGCAGGTCATGCGCATGATCCGCGACGGGATCGTCGTTGACTACAACCGCTGCACGCCCTGATCTGATTGACGCCGCAGGCTATGGTGATACACCCCCGGTGACCGTTCCAAGGACACCGCCATGACCCTGTTCGACCAGATCCGCGAGGCAGTTCTCGCTGCCATTGATGCGCTTTCCGCTGAGGGCACCTTGCCCGCCGGGCTTGAGACGCGCGCCATCACGGTCGAACCGCCCCGCGACGCGGCCCACGGCGATATGGCGACCAACGCTGCGATGGTGCTGGCCAAACCCGCCCAGATGAAACCGCGTGATATTGCCGAGGCGCTGGCTGCTAAGCTGTCCGATGACCCGCGTATCGACAGCGCTGAGGTGGCCGGGCCGGGCTTTCTGAACCTGCGTCTTGCGGCGTCGGTCTGGCAGGGCGTCGTGGCCGATGTGGTGCAGGGCGGTGACGCTTACGGGCGTTCTGCAAAAGGGCGGGGACGTCGCGTAAACGTCGAATATGTCAGCGCAAATCCCACTGGCCCGTTGCATGTGGGTCACACCCGTGGCGCCGTGTTTGGCGATGCGCTGGCCTCGCTTCTCGATGCCGCGGGCTATGAGGTCACGCGCGAATACTACATCAACGACGGCGGCGCGCAGGTCGATGTCCTCGCGCGGTCCGTCTACCTGCGCTACCTCGAAGCCCACGGCCAAGAGGTCGCGTTCGTGGATGGAACCTACCCCGGCGACTACCTGATCGATGTGGGCGAGGCGCTGAAAGACAAGGTCGGTGACCAGTTTGTCGACAAGGGCGAGCAGTTCTGGCTGGCCGAAATTCGTGAATTCGCGACCGAGAAAATGATGGAACTGATCCGCGCCGATCTGGCGATGCTCGGCGTCGAAATGGATGTCTTCTACAGCGAGAAATCGCTCTACGGCACGGGCCGGATTGAGGCCGCGATTGACGATCTGCGCGACAAGGGCCTGATTTATGAAGGCGTGCTCGAGCCACCAAAAGGCAAGAAGCCCGAGGATTGGGAACCGCGTGAGCAGACGCTGTTCAAGTCCACCCAACACGGCGACGATGTGGACCGCCCAGTGATGAAATCCGACGGCGCCTGGACCTATTTCGCCCCGGACATCGCCTATCATTTTGATAAGGTTTCCAGGGGTTTCGACGAGCTTATTGATGTATTTGGCGCCGACCACGGCGGCTACGTCAAGCGCATGAAGGCGGCGGTCTCAGCGCTTAGTGACGGTCGCGTGCCGCTCGACATCAAACTGACCCAGCTGGTCAAACTGCGCCGGGGTGATGAAGAGCTGAAGATGTCAAAACGCGCCGGCACCTTCGTGACCTTGGCCGATGTGGTCGAGATGGTGGGCGCCGACGTGACCCGCTTCCACATGCTCACCCGCAAAAACGACGCGCCGCTCGATTTCGACGTCGACAAGGTGCGCGAACAGTCCAAAGACAACCCGGTATGGTATGTCCAATATGCCCATGCGCGGATCCATTCGGTCCTGCGCAAAGCCGCTGAAGCTGACATGCACCCCGACACCGAACACCTCGACGCGGTGGCCGACCCAGCCGAACTGGCGCTTGCCGCGAAGCTCGCCGAATACCCCCGCATGATCGAGGCAGCCGCCCAAAGTCACGAGCCGCACCGCATCGCATTCTACCTCTACGACCTCGCCTCGGACTTCCACGCGCTGTGGAACAAAGGTAACGCTGATCCGCACCTGCGCTTCTTCCAGGAAGACAACCCATCGGCAACATCCGGGAAACTTTGCCTGATTTCCGCCGTGGCGATTGTCATTTCGAACGGGCTTGGTATTTTGGGCGTGAAGCCGGTCGAACAAATGTGAGGCATAAGACCTCCCGTCGCGCCGGTCGAGCAAGTGACATCGGGCCGCCAAAAGGCTCGGGCAAACGAGGCAGGCATGGCAGACATCCAATATTCCGGGGACTACCCCCCTGAGTCTGGTTACGACTATTCCCCCGACTATGCGCAGGCACAGGCGCAATCCGCAGCCGAAGTGGGCCGCGTAACGCAGCTTATCAATTGGGCCGGTGCGGTTGTGTCCATCGGTCTTGTGGTCGGCATGGCGATCTGGGCATGGCAACTTTTGATGCGCGATGTGACGGACGTGCCGGTGATCCGCGCAATGGAAGGCCCGATGCGCGTGGCCCCCGAAAACCCCGGCGGCGCAGTGGCCGAAAACCAGGGCCTTGCCGTAAATCGCCTGGCCGAAGGCGAAGAAGCCGCCCCCGTCCCGGACGAGCTGGTTCTCGCCCCCCCGCCGATTGATTTCGAGGACGTGCCTGAGCTTGAGCAGGCCTTTGAAAGCGCCTCTGCCGCCACGCCTGATCCTGTCGTGGAAGAGGTCGCGCCGGTTGTGGACGAAGTCGCTGTTGAAGAAGCCCCCGTCACCCCGGAAGACACCGAAGCCTTGATCGAACGCCTTCTGGCCGAGGCGCAACCCCTTGATGTCGTTGAAGACTCCACGCTGCCAAATGCGACGGAGGAGCCTGAGCTTGTGGCCCGCGCCGACACTATCCCGATCTCCGTACCCGGCGTCCGCCGGTCGCCACGCCCAACTTCGCGCCCGGCAGGCCTGCAGGCGCGCGCCGAAGCCGCCGTTGCTGCCGCTCCCGTAGAAGAAGAAGTAGCCGCCGCCGCCACCGCTGACGAACCCATCGGGGCTGACGAATTCGAACTCGCAGCTTCGGAGTTGGAAACCGGCACCCGCCTTGTTCAGCTTGGCGCCTTCGACACGCCCGATTTGGCCCGCGCCGAATGGCAACGGCTCGCACAAAACTACCCCGATTTCTTCCTTGGCCGCGCCCGAGTGATCGAACAAGCGTCCTCCGGCGGGCAAAGCTTCTATCGCCTCCGCGCCCATGGGTTTGGCGATCTTTCGGCCTCGCGCCGCTTTTGCGCTGCTCTGGTCGCACAGGGTGCCGCCTGCATCCCGGTGACTGTGCGTTGACACAGGCGGCCACGATCCTTGGATGTGAGGGGCTGACGCTGTCCGCCGACGAAAAGCGCTTCTTCGCAGAGGCACAGCCTTGGGGCTTCATCTTGTTTGCCCGCAACGTCGATGATCCTGCGCAACTCTCTGCTTTGACAGCGGACTTACGGTCTGCCGTGGGCCGGGATGCGCCCGTCCTCATCGATCAGGAAGGCGGTCGTGTGCAACGGATGCGCGGCCCCCATTGGCGCGAATGGCTGCCCCCGCTCGACATGGTGGCTAAGGCGTCGGACCCGGCGACCGCACTCTATCTGCGCTACCGTCTGATCGCTGAAGAGCTTCGTTCCGTGGGCATCGACGTGCAATGCGGCCCTACCGCGGACGTCGCCCGCAACGACACGCACGATTTCCTGCGCAACCGCCTCTATGGCTCCGATCCCGATACGGTGATCGACCTTTCCAACGCCGTGGCCGAAGGTTTGACCGATGGCGGCATTGGCTGCGTCGTGAAACATATTCCCGGCCATGGTGCGGCGACGGTCGACAGCCACCATGACCTGCCACGTGTCACGCTCGACCGCGACGCCCTCGACGCCACCGATTTCGCCGTATTTGCCGAGATGGACCATATCATGATGGGCATGACCGCCCATGTGGTGTTCGAGGCGATTGACCCCGATCTGCCCGCGACCCTGTCTTCGAAAGTGATGAAGGTGATCCGCGAAGACATTGATTTCGACGGGCTTCTGATGACGGACGATCTGTCGATGAATGCGCTTCCCGGCTCCATCGGCGACCGCGCGAGCGCTGCGCGCAAGGCCGGATGTGACATGATCCTGCACTGCAATGGCGAGCGCGCCGAGATGGAGCAGGTCTTGGCCAATTGCGGCCAATTGGGCGGCGCCGCGCAGGCACGCGCCGACACTGTGATTGCCCGCCGGCCTGAGGCTCAACCGCTTGACATCCAGGCCACTGAAGCCGAACTTTCAGCCCTTCTGGGCGGAGAGGTGTATGTCTGAGGCCGGGCAACCTGCGAACACAGATGATTGGGATAAAGTCACCGCCCGGCGCGAAGCCGAGGCGCTGATTGTTGATGTCGATGGCTTTGAAGGGCCGCTTGACCTCCTCCTGACGCTCAGCCGCACTCAAAAGGTGGACCTGCGCAAGATTTCGATCCTCGCGCTGACAGAACAATACCTTGTTTTCATCGAACAGGCGCGCCAGCTCCGCATCGAATTGGCCGCCGATTATCTGGTGATGGCCGCCTGGCTCGCGTTCCTGAAATCCAAGCTCCTCTTGCCGCCGGAACCGGGCGATGAAGGCCCCTCAGGCGAAGACCTCGCTGCACATCTGGCCTTCCAACTCGAACGCCTCGCCGCGATGCGCGAATGCGCCGCCAAGCTGATGGCGCGCGATCGCCTAGGCCGCGACCGTTTCGTGCGCGGCGCACCGCAAGCGATGACCACCAATCGCAAGATCACCTACACTGCAGGCCTGCTGGACCTGATGCAGGCCTATGCCCGCATCCGCACCAAGGATGATTTCCGCCCCTACGTCATGGACCGCGAGGCGGTGCTGACCATGGAAGAGGCGCTCGACCGTCTGCGCGGCATGGTTGGTTACATGGGTGAATGGGCCGATCTGATGTCCTACCTCCCCGACGGTTGGACAAGTGATCCAAAACGCCGCCGCTCCGCCGCTGCGGCCAACTTCGCCGCGGCTTTGGAGTTGACGAAGGCCGGAAAGGTTGAGATCCGCCAATCCGATACATTCGAGCCCATCCAACTGCGCCGGAAAGACACATGAGCGACGACACGTCTGAAAAGACCGAAGAGAGCCTGTTCCGCGCCCCGCCTTTGGCTGAGCAGGAGCGGATGATCGAGGCCTTGCTTTTCGCCTCCGCCGAGCCGGTCAGCTTGTCGGAGATGGAGGCGCGGATGCCCCATGGTTCTGACCCGGCCGAAGCGCTGGTTTTGTTGCGCAAGCGCTATGACGGGCGCGGTGTGCAGGTTGCAAAAGTGGGCGATGCCTACGCCTTCCGCACCGCCGCTGATCTGGGCTTCCTCATGGCGCGCGAGCAGGTCGAACAGCGCAAACTTTCCCGCGCCGCGGTCGAGACACTCGCCATTGTGGCCTATCACCAGCCGGTCACACGCGCCGAAATCGAAGAGATCCGGGGCGTGTCTGTCAGTCGCGGAACTGTCGATCAGCTGATCGAGTTGGACTGGATCAAATTCGGCCGTCGCCGCATGACGCCCGGTCGTCCTGTCACCTATGTGGTCACACCCGAATTCCTCGACCATTTCGGCCTCGAAAACGCCCGCGATCTTCCCGGCCTCAAGGAACTGCGCGACGCCGGTCTTCTCGAAAGCCGCCCGCCCGAGGATCCGGAAGAGGAGGGCGCGCAGCCAACCCGCGACGACGATACCGGCGACATGTTCGACGATGACGTGGACGCGGCCCTTGATGACGATCTGATCGAAGACGAGTAGCCCTGCGGATCCGTTCAACTGAACGCATTTTTCGCCATAATTGCGTCCAATTGAACGGATATGCGTTCATCGGAACGTATCTACGAACTGGGAAGGGCACCCAAATGGACCGTATTCTGAATATGATTATCCGCCGCGTGATTGGTCGCGTGGTGAACCGTGGCGTTGATGCCGGCATCAATGCCGTGACCCGCGCTGGCAACAGCGACGCGCCCGAAGATCGCGCCCGCAGCAACGCCGCGGCAAGCAACACCAAGGGTGCTTTGCGCATGGCTCGGCGGATCGGACGCTTCTAAGCCCAAGCGACAAATCCCCGCTTGGGTCTGCCGCAAAAGCGCGGCAGGGTGCGTGTGCTCAATTTGAGAGGACAACACCACAATGATTACCCGAATGACCCTCAGCGCGGGGGCAATTTTTCTGGCCGCCAGCGCGGCCCAGGCTCAGACGCAGGCCTATTTATGTCCCGGTTTCGGCGACGTGGATGTGCGGATTATCCTGATTGATGGCACCGATGCTGCGGTGGCCGAATTTATCGCGGGGGCGGATAACCCCTCCGGCGGCGGCGACCCCGTCACGATGCGCGCGCAACGGGGCGGCGACGGCATCACATATGCCGGCGGCGACCTTTTGCTGCGCGGAACAGGCGACACTGCGGATCTGACCGCGGGCGATACCACGGTGCAATGCGTGCTCGAAGGGGCCGAGGCTGCGGCACCCGCACCTGCACCTGCCGAGCAACCTGTTGAAACTGTTACGGATACTGAGGTCGCGCCAGCGGAAGAAACCGTCGAAACGGTAGAAGTGGACGACGTGGGCGAGGCCACTGGCGATGCCTCAGGCGCCGCGGATGTCTTGGCCATTTCGCTTGGCGGCAACCTTCGGTCCGGGCCCGGCACCGAATTTGCGGATGTGGGCGGCCTTGATGAAGGCACCGCGATCACTTTGCTGGTCGACACGGGCATTTCCCTCAACGGTTACAATTGGTGGGAGATTGAGCTGCAAAGTGGCGAGATCGCCTTTCAGTGGGGTGGCGTGATCTGTGTGCCCGGCGGTGATGCGCCGGGCGTGGTCAACGATCCAGCTGCGTGCGCCGCGTATGAAACCGCCACTGATGACGGGGCCGGCGAAGTGACTATCGACGCGGCTGGTGCATTGAACATTCCGGCGGTCTCCCTCGGTGGTAATCTCCGGTCTGGGCCGGGCACCGCGTTCCCCGATATCGGTGGGCTAAGCGAAGGCACCGAAATCCTCCTGCTCTCCGACAGTGGCATTCCATTCAATGGCTACAATTGGTGGGAAATCCTGCAACCCAACGGCGAAATCGCCTTCCAGTGGGGCGGTGTGATCTGCGTGCCCGCAGGCGGCGTTGCGGGTGTTTTGGAAAGCTGCTGATAGATCAAAGCTTTCAAAGGGGGAGCGGTAAGCCACTGCTCCCCTTAAGGAAATCCAGACTAACAATCGTTGCCGACGTCGATCACCTTGGGCTCACATTTCTGTGATATTCCTTTGAGAAAGTGACGACGATGCCCCTTCGCCCCTTCATTCGCGCCGCTACGGCACTGACCCTGACACTCACCCCACTTGCCGCACTGGCCGACGGCCCTTGGCAGGGCAATTGGGATACGTCCTATAGCGACCTCAACCTCATCCAGGACGGTCGCCTCGTGTATGGCGAATACGTCGATCGCGGCTGGATCATCGGCTACACCAATGTCACCGGCGACGTTTTGCGCGGGGCCTGGGTCCATGAAAACTCAGGTCGCTGGGGCGGGTTGGAGTTCCGCCTGTCTGGTCCGGCCAGCTTCGATGGCTCCTGGGTCGAAAATCGCGCGAGCTTTAATTTTGAAGAGGGCACGAACTGGGATGGTGATCGCATGACGATCTCCCCAGGCTATTTCCCAGAAGGCCTCGATGCCCTGATCACCTTTCCGGAGGAATTCGACCTCTCGCAACTGCAGCAGCAAGGCTGGTTTGACAGCCTCCCGATCCCCGGGAGCGGCGTACAACCCCTGGACCCGATCGTTGTGACAACGCCCGAATGTCCCGTTGTAGCCATTCCAGTTGGGCTGAACGCGTCCAACAATCCGGATGTCCTGGCCAATGGCGGTATTGCAGACGCAACCTCGGCCCCGTGGACGATTTACGCCCAACCTCCTGCGGCCCCTCTTGGATCACTCGATTTCCGTGGGGATGCAATCACCATGCGAATGGACGCGTGTTTGCCCCTTTTCGGACCGACCTTGGCCTCCGAGCGGCATCTGATCATTGCACGGGACGTCGTGCTTAGCCGTCGCGGCGATGGTGACTATCAGGGAACCGGTTGGTTCCATGACGTGGCGGCCGGCATCCAAGGTCGAGCGAGCTTCTATCTGACGGACCCGACCGAAGGTCAGGGGCTTGCCTCGCTTACCGTGAGTGGTGAGGGCGGGCGTTGGTCCGAGTCCATTTTGCTCGACTACACAGCTGACTGATACCGGAAGGGGTGGCAGGGGGGCCACAGATAGCGCCCCTTTGCCTACCGCTGGAATCGGTGCCCAGATTTCGCCACATTTGCCCGCCACCTCTGCCTCAAGATCAAAAAAAACAGATCATGAGGCAGAGCTATGGAGCGGATGATCAACAGCGTTTTGCGCTTTTTTCAGTCGGTGGACACACCGCGCAGTGATATCCACGTCAATCGGATTGCAATGGGCAGCAGCCACGATAGGGCACTTGCCGCCTTCAAGGCCGATCAGGCGCGGATCGCCAGCAAGCAAGATGGTGCGACGTTCGCAAGCAAGCGTACGGCCAAGTAAGCGACACATCTCGCGTGCAACAAAGCGCCCCAGCCGGGGCGCTTTTTTCTTTGTGTTGAGGCCTTTGTCCGGCAATCATCGTGCATCAGCTTGAGGAAATATCATGAAATACAATACCGCTCTTGTGGCCTTGGCCCTGTCACTCGGTGCGCCGACCATGTCTTTGGCAAACGTGAACTATGCGTGCGGCGCGCTTAACGGGATCGAATTCACCGCCACATATTTCGATGAGGAAGATGTCGTCGGGGTTGATGCCCGGAACCAATCCAATGGGCAGGTGACGCGGGCTGTTTTGAACCCGGCCGTTTCGGGCAGCGGTTCGCGGTTCTTTGATCCATCGACGGGCCTCGATTTCGCGGAACATCAGGGGCAGGCATTTTTGACGACGGCCTCGGGCGCGCACTTCAACTGTGTTGTGACAAGCATCGACGAGCCAGGTGGAAACGCAGTTGGCGGGTTTGATCCACAGATTGGGCCGTTTGCGGGCTTCTCTTTTGGCGGCAACCTGCGGGACGGGCCGGGGACGCAGTTCGCGGATGTCGGATCGACCTTCAATGGCCAGCCCATGACCTTGCTCACGGATAGCGGCATTCAGTTCAACGGCTATTCATGGTGGGTGGTTCAGCTGCAGAATGGCCAACAAGCCTACCAATGGGGCGGGCTTCTCTGCGCGCCGGGTCTCCAGCTTGCGGGCATCTTCAACGAGGGGTGTTGAGGGGCTTGTGACGCTAACTTTTGGTTGACGGAAATGGAGAAACACTTTTGAACCAGTGGGATAGGCCTGCTTATCACGCGTGATCAACTGGACCGGCTTCAAAGAAAAAGGGCGCCTCGCGGGGCGCCCTTTCCGTGTCTCAAGCCGCTGATCAGCAGCTATAATACATCTTATATTCCATCGGGTGCGGCGTGTGCTCGTAGGCGTAAACCTCTTCCCACTTCAGCGCGGCATAACCCTCGATCTGGTCCTTGGTGAAGACATCGCCTTTCAGCAGGAACTCGTGATCGGCTTCCAGCTCGTCGAGCGCTTCGCGAAGCGAGGCACAGACGGTGGGGATGCCCGCCAGCTCTTCCGGCGGCAGATCGTAAAGGTCTTTGTCCGAAGGATCGCCGGGGTTGATCTTGTTTTGAATGCCGTCGAGGCCAGCCATCAGCAATGCCGCGAAGCACAGGTAGGGGTTCGCCGCCGGATCGGGGAAGCGAGCCTCCACACGCTTGGCCTTCGGGCTTTCCGTCCACGGAATACGCACACAGCCCGAGCGGTTGCGGGCGGAATAGGCGCGCAGAACGGGGGCTTCAAAGCCCGGAATCAGACGCTTGTAGGAGTTGGTGGAGGGGTTTGTGAAGGCGTTCAGCGCCTTGGCGTGCTTGAGAACACCGCCGATGAACCACAGCGCTTCGTCCGATAGGTCAGCATACTTGTCGCCCGCGAACAGCGGCTTGCCGTCCTTCCAGATCGACATGTTCACGTGCATGCCGGTGCCGTTGTCGCCCGCGATGGGCTTGGGCATGAAGGTGGCGGATTTGCCGTAGGCGTGGGCCACGTTGTGGATCACGTACTTGTACTTTTGCAGCTCATCAGCCTGCTTGGTGAGGCTGTTGAAGATCAGACCCAGCTCGTGCTGGCACGACGCCACCTCGTGGTGGTGTTTGTCGACGTTCATGCCGATGCGCTTCATGGTGGACAGCATCTCAGACCGCAGATCGTGGGAGGCATCGATCGGGTTGACGGGGAAGTAGCCGCCTTTGACGCCCGGGCGGTGGCCCATGTTGCCCATCTCGTACTCGGTGTCGCCGTTCCAGGAGGCGTCCTGGGCATCGACCTCGTAGGAGACCTTATTGATCTCAACCGACATGCGCACGTCATCGAAGATGAAGAATTCAGCTTCGGGCCCACAGTAGAACGTGTCGCCGATGCCGGAAGATTTCAGATAAGCCTCGGCCTTTTCGGCAGTGCCGCGCGGGTCACGGTCATACGCTTCGCCGGTGTCAGGCTCCACGACCGAGCAATGCACGCAGAGCGTCTTCTCGGCGTAGAAGGGGTCAACGTAGCCGCTGTCGGTGTCCAGCATCAGCTTCATGTCGGAGGCTTCGATGCCCTTCCAACCGGCGATGGAAGAGCCGTCGAACATGAAGCCCTCTTCGATGAAGTCTTCATCGACCTGATCGGCCATCAGCGTCACGTGCTGCAACTTGCCGCGCGGGTCAGTGAAGCGGATGTCGACGTATTCCACGTCTTCGTCCTTCATCAGTTTCAAAAAGCTCTCTGTGCTCATCTTCAACTTTCCTTAGGTTCGAAAGGTGTATTCGGTTGGTCGCCCCTGTGGCGGGGCAGGATTTACAGCGCGTCTTCGCCGGCTTCACCGGTTCGGATACGGATTGCCTGGCTAATGTCAGAGACGAATATCTTGCCGTCACCGATCTTGTCGGTCTTAGCCGCATTAATGATGGTCTCGATGGCGGCGTCGGTTTGATCGTCGCTGAGAACAACTTCGATCTTCACCTTCGGCAGGAAGTCCACGACGTATTCTGCACCACGGTAAAGCTCGGTGTGGCCCTTTTGACGTCCGAAGCCTTTAACCTCGGTCACGCTCAAGCCCTGAACGCCGATTTCCTGAAGGGCCTCTTTGACCTCATCCAGTTTGAACGGTTTGATAATTGCTTCGATCTTCTTCACGATCCGACTCCCCTCGCCATCTCTTCGATGTTCTGACACCATCTTGCGCAGAGGGCGTCCATGCAGCACCGACGGCAATGGCCAAACTTTGGGCGGAATCCAAGGGTGTCGCTGGCAAATTGTGCAAAGCGCCTATTTTTTGTGCGTAATTGAATCGGGGCGCATGTGAACCTTCTGACGGCAAAAGAAATGCGGGATCTCGAAGCGGAGGCCATGGCGTCAGGGCAGGTGACCGGGCTGGAGCTGATGGAGCGCGCTGGCAATGGCGTTGTAGATGCAGTGTTCGCACGATGGCCTGTGCTTGCCGAAAGGCCACATCGTGCCGTTGTTTTCTGCGGCCCCGGCAATAACGGCGGCGACGGCTATGTTATCGCGCGACTGCTGCACGACCGAGGATGGAGCGTTTCAGTTTTCGGCATCGGTGGGGTCGAGCAAATGCCATCGGATGCAGCTGAAAACCGGCAAAGGTGGGAGGCTGTGGGCATCATTGAGCCACTTGCTGCCGCCACTGCAGACAACGCCGATATTATCGTCGATGCGATGTTTGGCACTGGTTTGAGCCGTGGGTTCGCTCCGCCGGGTGAGGTTGGGGAGATATTTCATCGCCTCTTTGCGGATGGCTTTTGGGGTCATCGCAAGGAACTGCCTCCTTACGTCGTCGCGGTTGATGTCCCTTCAGGGTTAGATGCGGACAGCGGCCGCGTTCTGTGGGCGGACTCCCCGTGGGTTGGCGACATTGCCGCGCATTTGACAGTCACCTTTCACCAAGCCAAACGGGGCCACATTCTGGGTGATGGCCCAATGCTGTGCGGTGACCTCGCGGTGGTCGACATAGGGTTGGAAAAAGCAGGGCAAGGCGTTCCATTGGCGCGGCTGCCTGACCCCTTGCTGACCGAGCCCGCGCTGTCAAAAAGCGCGACGGGGGAGCACAAGTTCCACCATGGTCACGGCCTTGTTGTGGCAGGCGGAATGGGTCGAACAGGTGCCGCGCGGTTATCGGCTCGGGCAGCTTTGCGCGTGGGGGCTGGCCTCGTGACGTTGGCCGCACCGGGCGCATCCGTGATGGAATGTGCGGGGCAAGTGACGTCGATCATGTTGCGCCGTTGCGATGACGACAGTGCGCTGGCGGCTCTGCTGGCGGATCGGCGCATCAACGCCCTTTGCCTTGGGCCTGGTCTTGGCGCGACGGGTGAAACGCGCGCGATGGTGCTGGCGGCATTGATCGCCGCGAGCGAGAAAGGTCGGGGTTTGTCAGTTGTCCTCGATGCAGATGCGATTTCGTGCTTTGAAGGCCAAGCCAACGAATTGATGCCGCGGTTGAGGTCGTGCGCGGTGATCACGCCCCATGGTGGAGAGTTTGCGCGGCTGTTCCCTGAAATCGCGGCCCGCCTTGCGGCTCGCGCGGAAACTGGTCCTGCGTTTTCCAAATTGGACGCCACACGAGAAGCAGCTCAACAAGCGGGGTGTGTGGTTGTTTTCAAGGGGCCAGACACAGTGATCGCATGTCCTGACGGCACTGCGTGTATTCATTCCGCAGCCTACGACCGGGCTGCGCCCTGGCTTGCAACTGCAGGCTCTGGCGACGTGCTGACAGGTATCATCACCGGTTTGCTTGCGCGCGGGTTCGATCCATTCTGGGCCGCCCAAACCGGCGTCTACCTGCATGTGGAGGCCGCGCGGGCTTTTGGGCCTGGCCTGATTGCCGAAGACCTGCCGGATATGCTTCCAACGGTCTTTCGCGATTTGGGCGTGGGCTGAACGGAAAAACGGCGCCCAGTCCCGGGGCGCCGTTTCCAGTCCGTGAGGGGGAAGGCGGTCTGCAACGCCAAATTCACGGTCAGCGGGCGCAGCGTTGCGCCCATATCCTCTGTGGCGGGTTTAGGTCCGCCAATGCCAGTCCGCGCGCAAACACCGCGCGAACGACGGGGTCTTATTTCGCCGAGGCTGCCACCTTCGGCTTATCTGCGGAGGCAAGCTCCAACCCGTCGGCATAGAGGATCTCAGGTGCTCCAAAATAGAGCGAAAGCATAATCTGGCGTCCGCCGGTTTCGGTGCGGATGAAGTTGCCGTCGACCAGGCGCGCGACCGGAACGGCGGCGATGTCTTTGCCCCAGAGGGTTTTGGCGCGCCAATCGCGGACCAGCACACGTTGACCGGGCATCAGTGTTACGTCGTTGGAGGGCTTTCCGCCAAGCGCTTCGGCGGAGACCCGAACACGCGGGGTGCCTTCGGGCAAGTTGTGGCGCATGACCGCCTTCAGCTTGCGCACGCCACGCCGCGTGATGATGCGGTCGCCGGGATTAAGGAATTCGACGGGGATCGCACCGTCAAGCGTTAGAACTTGCGTTCCGGGGGCAAGGCCAGCTTCACATGTGCCAACGCTGCCGCCCACTCCGGCCTGAGGCCGTGGGGTCGCATCTGTCATTTCGATACCTGCTCGCTCGTTCGGGCACTGAGTGCCTCGTTTATGTGAACGCGAGGTTACGGCATCTGCACCCATCGGGCGAGCTTTTTCTTCAACGTGAAGTGCGGTGTCGGTCATGTGTCTTCCCCTCAGGATTTCGGGTGGCAGCCCGTTTCTGAGAGCATGTCTCGCGTTGGATTCGGGCATAATCTGGGCGAAACCGCGTTACACTTAGGTTAATGCTGAGGAGTTTTTTGGTCTCGCCTTGATCGCGCAAGGCTGCTAGACGGCTCGCCGATGCGGGTGTGGCGGAATTGGTAGACGCACCAGATTTAGGTTCTGGCGCCGCAAGGCGTGGGGGTTCAAGTCCCTTCACCCGCACCAAATCACCGAAGAATGTATGAAATCCTTTAACGGCTTACGTGCCGTTGCCGCTTTTTCGACCAAGATTGGTCGTGGTTCAACCGGACAAGGCGGAGCGATGGATCATGTGGAAGAACCCGTCCTCGTCTTCGCCCATCAGGCAAAGCGATGCCACGTTGAAGCGTTGCGCCAGAACTGCCGAGAAATGCTCGCTGAGGACGGTCGCCAAGTCTTCCGCATCGTCGGTTGGTCCTGTCAACGTCATGTGAAACTGAAATTCGTCCAATACGTACGGATAGCCCCATTGGTTCAGCATTTTCTGCTGATTTGCACTCAAACGAGCCTTTCGGCGTTTGATCAGCTCGGCTTGAGTGGGTGGCGCGCGGAATGGGTCCAAATCTTGTACGCAAGACGAAGCAAGTTCAGCCAGTTTGTGGTTTGGGCCACTCGGAACGATGGCCACAAATCGGCCCAAGGGGCGAACGGCAAGCTCAGGGATCGAAACTGCCGCATGCCTGCTGCAGAACTCATCGCATGCCTGCTTCAGACTATCCGCACCTTTTCCTTCGGCTATAGTAAAGGGCGCCTTCATCGTGCCGTGTATCCCGTATTTCCGCGGACGGCGTGTTAACGGCTCGATCGGTACGTTTACGCCGCCAATGTGCGGGTGCGGAACGCGTTTGCCCTGGATGCAGTCCCAGCCAAGCCACGACGACGCCATTTCAAATAAGTCACCGTCCGGCACTAGGTAGATGCCATATCGTCTAAATTCCGCCATCCATAGTGTCCTTTGCTTATGCCGCAATCTTGCTGGTCCGGCGTCTTGCCACAACCCATCCACGTCCGCCCGTTGCAAACCATGCAAGCCCTTGCACGCGCTGAAGCCTGGCGCTTACATCGGCCAAGCGCCCGCTCGTTTGCGCGCCTATCCGGAGATGGCATGACCAAGGACACCAAATCCGCTCCCACTTTGGAGGATGTCGCGCGCCTGGCCTCGGTCTCGACGGCGACAGTGTCGCGTTGTCTGAATTCACCTGCGCAGGTCTCTGCCACAACGCGCGAACGGGTGCAGGAAGCCGTTGCGCAATTGGGCTATTCGCCGAATTTCGGGGCGCGCGCCATGGCGGCGCAGCGCACGCGCACGATTGGTGCGATCATTCCGACCATGGAAAACGCCGTTTTCGCGCAGGGGATCCAGGCGTTTCAGGAGGAGCTGGACGCCGACGGCTATACGCTTCTGGTCGCAAGTTCCTCGTACCGGACGGATCTGGAAGAACAGCAGATACGTTCTTTGATTGCACGCGGTGCCGATGCGCTTTTGTTGATCGGGTACGAGCGTGCGCCTGCCATCACTGAATTCATAGAGGCGCAAGGCGTTCCTACACTGATCACCTGGGCCTACGATCCGGCGCGCACCAGGCCAACAATCGGTTTTGACAATCGAAACGCGATGCGCCGTCTGACGGAGGAGGTCTTGCGTCTTGGTCACCGTCATGTGGCGTTGATCGCGGCAGAGACGGATACCAATGACCGTGTGGCCGAACGTGTGCGCGGCGTGGCCGAAGCCATGCAGCAGGCCGGTCTGCCCGCTGATACATTGGTCATCCATCGCACCCGCTACGGTATTGAAACTGGTGCTGCCGGATTTGCAGAGGTGATGCGCGCACATCCGCAAACGACTGTAGTCATGTGTGCAAATGACGTGCTTGCAGTGGGCGCGATGAAGCAGGCCCGGGTGATGGGGTTGGACGTTCCCGGTGACGTCTCAATCACCGGTTTCGACGACATCGAACTGGCGCAGGTGACGTCGCCTGAAATTGCAACCGTCCGTGTTCCGCACCGGGAAATGGGTCGCCGTGCCGCCCGTGCATTGATTGATTTGCTGGAAACTGGCGTGCCGCTTCAAAGTCAGAACTTGAATGCTGAATTGCGCCTGCGGGGATCGCTAGGGCCAGTGCAGGAGGCGAAGCGCTAGGATTGCCAGAGAGCCAGCGCCTCGTCTGGACCCATGTCTCGTAGCACCAGCACACCTAGGGTGCCGATCTGGCCGACGATCAACAGGCAGCCACCCGGTATGCTGCGGTGACGGAGAGATAAGAGACCATCGGTCTCTAAGCTTCCGGCCACAGTGAACGCCTCGTCAGTTACTTTCGCCAACACTTCAGCAACGGGCGGTGAAAGGCGTTCGACGGCGTCGTTCGACCCTGTAACAGCGGCCATCTCGTCGCCGACCATCGCGAAACTGGCTTCAACCCTGTTTGGGTAGTCGGTCGCAAAATGAGTCAGTCGCTCTTCGAGTGATGACGTCGGCGTCTTGTCCCATCCGGGAATAAGCCTTTCAAGCAGCGAAGCGGCAGACAATCCGATGCCGCCTAGGGGTAGTCCGCCTCCAAGCGACACTGAATGCATATGGGTAATTTCGTGAATTCTGCGGTCCTTTAAAACCTGAACGACATCATCCAAATCTTCCGGCCCGAGTTTATCCTTGCCGAGCGCGTTTGCGCCGCCCTGCGTTGCGACCTGATGCAGACGTCGATTGTGAATGAGCAGGTGCAGCTCGTCTCCATTTTTGAACCGCACCTCGATGCGTTGCGGCAACACCGTTCGGTTGATCGCATTTGTGAGGGTGCGCAGCGTTTCGTCAGTGCCAGCGACCTCACCGAGTGAGGCGGTACAATTTAGCGTGTCCTGGATACGGATGAGGACGGTCATTGTGTTACTGCTTCCGTTTCAAAGGTTTCGGCAAGCGAGATGAGCGCATCCAACGCTGTTGTCACGTCCGCGCCCGCGTGGATTACACCTGAAAGCGCTAGGTCCGCTTGCAGTGGCAGTTTCACAAATATTCGCGTGCCGTTCGGAGTTTGAAACACTGCGTGAGACGCGCTTTCATCGGCGAGAGCCAAGATCTGAAGAGACGTTTTGCTGAGCGTATCAAGATATTCCTGAGGATAAGAAAGAGAGCCATCGTGGGCCAAAATCGTCCCGGTGCGCGTGTCGCTGATCAATAGCAGAGCAAAGTCAGGGTTCTGTGCGCGGAAGTCTGGAAGAGTTGCAGGTGACATATGCTTGGTCACTTAGATCAGCGCGCTGGACGCGGTTGAGCGGCGTCTTTGGCGGTTCACTTGAGCGGTTGGCAGAGTTGTAACCCGGCGCGGAACGGTCGGGTTCGACGCGCTAGCAGGTTCGATCGACTGACGGTCAGACATGCTGATCACCGCAGTCGCGTTCAGCAGCAGATCGTTAATGGCAGTCATGACTTCGGCCAAGCCAGACTTTTCACATCTCTCGATTGGTGAAGCGGCCGAGAGCAAGGCAGCTGGCAGCACATGGCGGAATTGGTCTTTGGTTTCGCGGCGAACGCGAGACAAAACCCGGCTGCGGTCCTGCGCACTTACCTTGTCCATCCGGGTTAAAAGCAGCAGGCTGCGTCGGTGCAGCCGTTCAGGCATCCCTTCCCAAATCGCGGCCTCCGATTGGCGCCACGCTTGCGTTGCGGGGCTACACCAGATCGCGATGTCGGCCATCGGAAGCAAGCCGTCCCAGATGTCAGGCGACATGTTTGGGTCAGAACTGCCCGGCATATCCAGTAAGTCAAACCGTTCGAGTGTGGGCGCATCCAGCGCAATCTTTAGGGCCTTGGTGCCATCTAGCGGCACGGCGATGTTTTCGGCATCAGGCAAGACTTCTTCGCTGCCATCGTCAAGCACCCGCATCGGCGCCCCTGTGCCAAAGTGATACCAAAGGGGTGGCATCTGCGTGGCCGTGACCCGGACCGGCGATTGCGCGCTGCCTAACAACAGATTGGCCAACGTGCTTTTCCCGGCAGAGAATTCACCCAACAAGGCCACGTAGGGTCGTTTGTGTTCAATCTCACTCATCGTGTCCCCTCACGTCGATTGCTTCCAATGTCGGTCAAGACGGCTTGTGCTGCGGCAAGGGCATCCGTTTGGGCGCCAACCGCCTTGGCCTCTTCTTTTCGTAGGTGTTCGAGATCGGGTGCAGAGCGTTGTGCCAAACCCATCAACACCTTGCGCTGTTCGGCCAGGAAGCTTTTCAATACCTCTTGGAGAGCCTCCGCATGGGGGGCGGCATGATCGCTTGTCAGCGCATCGGCCATTGGGGCGATTTCCGCATCGATCAGGGCACGAAATTCTTGCGCATAAGCAGAATAGTCCCGGCGCTTGCGCCACCAGCGGCTCCACCAACTTCCCTTGATATCGAGCGCAATGGTCTGTCCAAGCATGATCGGCGCCGGCGGATCAGCGCCCTGCGGCGCGTCGAGCGTGTATCCTGTATGGCTTAGCGCGAATGTTTCCTCAAACAGGGCCTGGATACGGCTGGCTGCGTCGTGAAAGACCTCCTCCGCAACCTTGTGGGATTTGGCGCAGAATACATTGTAGCTGGACTTCAGCAAGAGCCGCAGGCCTGAGGGTTCATAGGTCCACTCGATCTCTTCACCATAGCTTTCCAGGTGCCGGATCAGCGCCGTTGTGGCGCGGTTGCCGAAGGTTTCCTGCGCTTTGCCAAGGCGAAGGTCGAGGTCCGCAGTCAGTGTCGCAAGCCCATTGCTGAGGGTTTGCGTGACCTCGGTCGAAAGGGCATCCAGCGCGTTTTCCAGCTTGGATGCATCTACAGGTGCTGGCCTGCGCTCGACAATCTGGCGGTCTGTAATCGCGGCCGCAGCCGAAATCGCGCCTGCGACGTTGCGGGCGGCACCGCCCAACCGGGACAGGGCTGCCGCACCTTCGCCAGCCGCAATGCGGTCCGCAATCGCTTGCCCCATGGCGGGCAGCCCCGAAAGCTCCCACACCATCGTGGCGGTATCTTTCTCAAGCGCCCCATGTTCGGCTTGGTAACGCGCCCAATTCAACAAGGCCTCTGCACTGTCGCGCCCCATCTGGCCCAAGTCGCCGGATAAGGCAGCATTCGCCCACTTCGCACTGCCGAACAGGATTTCGGCCTCTGCCGGGATGCTCATCGATTTCAGCGTGGCCTCAATCGACGCGCGGATTTCTGGGATGTCGTTGGCTGGATCAGTCAACTCATCCACGCGATTGACGAATATAATGACATCTCGGGCAGGGACGTTGGCGATCAGACGCACCAGGGCGAGGTCCACATTTGAAAGCGCTTGGTGGGCGGACAGAACCACAACGCACAATCGGCTTCCGCGAATGGCATTCACAGTGATCTGTTCACGCACCATGAACGTGTCATTCACGCCTGGCGTGTCACGCAAGCACAGGGGGATCGGCAGGGCTGGCTGCCCGAAGAATAATTCGGCAGAGCGGGTGATGTCGGCAAAGCGACCCTGTCCTGGCTCACCGTCCAGATCATCGCCAAGGCAGACATACCGTTGCACCAGTTCCGGATCGACGTAGCTGTAGTCGTGGCTTTGGCCCAACAGCATTTCGAAGCGTTCGCCCAAACGATCACGCGCGGCGTCGCGCATCGCGTCCAACTGGCGGCAAACCTTGGCGAGCTCTTCATCCGCCCCGGCACGGCTGGCCAACTCCCCAACGCGACCGCCGGTTGTCAGAAGGTTCGCCCACTCGGCATCGGTGAAAAAGCGGAAGTCGGCCCGTTGCTGCGCCTTCGTGCGGCGTGGCGACAAGTTCAGAGATGTCACCACCGAGGTCCATGGATTGATGTCCGACGGCAAAAACCCAGGTGTGCCTGCCATGGCATTGACCAAGGATGTTTTGCCCGCCTTTACCTGACCGATCAATGTGACCGCAGGCGTGAAGGCCTGCACTTTGGCCCGCAAGGCGCGGATGGTTTCGACATGTTCGGCGCCGCTCGCGACTTGCAGATGATCAAGCGCAGTTTCCAACCTGTCGAAGTCCCGCGAGAGAGGGGCAAGCCCGCGATAGGCGTGAGCGATCAGTTCTTGATCGTGCGAAAGCGTTTTGAGTTTCGGGTCATGCTTCATTGAGCTGCCCCGTGGCCAAGACGGCACTGATCCAGCGCTGTGCGAAGTTGGTGCAAAAGGCCCACGGCGTCTTCGGCCTGATCTGGCCCGGCCTCCATTTGTAGAAGGAGGATGAGGTCTGCCGCCTCATCAATCATGGCTGCGAGAGATGCGAATTCTGGTAGATCGTCGGGCCAACCGATTGCCCTTTCGCGCAGACCTTCGGTGGTTTCTACGCAATGCGCGATTGCGGTCTCAGCCCAATCAGCGTCGGTATCCGCATCAACCCATGCAAGGTCTTCGGCCAATCCACGCGCGCGGCGGGCAAGGTAAAGCGTCGGCTCGGACAGGATTTCACGTAGGCGGGCAAGCTGCCCGACGCTGCGGCCTGGAGTGGGCGTCACTTCGATTGTCAGATATTCGGATGCCTGTCCAAAATGGCCAAGACGGTGCAGGAGCAACTGGGCCGCGTCGATATCGGCAACGCGAGCCGCTTCGATATCGTCCGTCAATTGATTGAGCAGCGGCGCGATGTCGACGGGTATCGGCAGGTGCAAGGTGCCGGTGAATGATCCGCTTTCTGCCTGATGGGGCGTGGTTTCGCTGGGGTCCGTCTCAACAAGGTAGGCGTGATGGGTCAGCCGTTCCGGCGCGTTTGCCCAGATGCGGGCGTCGGCCACAGAAAAACGCGGTGTGCACCATACGGCGATTTCACTGCGCCGCGCGGCCCAGGCAAGTGCCGGACGGTGCATTGCCGGGTTCACTTCGAGCGAGAGGGCCAGGAACGACATTCCGTTCAGCGCGGGCACCGGCGCATGGAGTTGCAGGAAAACCGGGGCCTGTGCCAAAAGATCTGCATCTGGCCAACCGTCACAGGTCAGCAACGTGCCGTCTTCCAAGGTGGCTTGTGTCTGGACCGATTTGCCAAAACGCATCTCAATTGCCGGGGGCAGGGGCATGCCGTCCGGGGCCACGTCACTTCCCAAAATGGCGTAGACCATTGTCCGCAAATCGCCACTCGCCGGACCCAAAAGGCAAACGCGGACAGGCATTTGCAAAGTATCGGCAAGATGCGCGCAGCGCGCGGCATCCCGCGCAGGAAGCCGGTCGGATTGCGCGAGCATCTGCAAGCGGTTGAGGGTTTCGGTCTGATCCATGGCCAGCGCTTGCATTACGGAGCTCGCGGCTCGATCGGGACAGACGGCGTCACAGCCCTGCGAACGGCTTTCAGCATGGCGGACGACGTTTGGAACAGCCCACCCTGACGTTCGCGCCGCTTGATGCGCGTAGGCCGGATGACAACCAAGGAGGTGTTGTCTTGCTCAGGATCATTGAGCGTCTCCAACGCCTCCAACAGGTCGTGGGCGATGGTGCGGCTCGGCTCATTGCGGGCGCGCAGAAGCAGCGCTTCAATGATCGGGTCGGGCAGATATTGCAGCCCGTCACTGGCCAGCACGAGGATATCGTCCGGGTTCAGATCCAACGGTCGATCCGGGCAATCGACTTCGGCGATGGGGTCGCCTGTCAGCGCGGATGTCAGGCAATTGCGTTGGGGGTGGGCGGCGGCTTCAGCCTCTGACATAGCGCCGTTTGCGGCCATCAAATCGAGCTGCGGCGCCATGGAATGGTCCGCATTCAGCCGCGACAGCGTTTCGCCGCGAAACAGGTAAAGGACCGAGTCGCCAACGGACACCCAGTGCAGAGCTCTGCCTTTGACATGCGCGGCAACCACGGTTCCACCCATCCCGGAATGGTCCGGGCGGGCCTCGACACAAGCCTTCAAACCGGTGTTCGCCTTCTCGACCGCTTTTCGCAATGCATCTGGCGCGCCTGCCTTTTGTGAGAAGCCTTGCAGGGTCAGTGCAGCAAAGACCTCCGCCACAATCGCCCGGCTTGCCAGATCACCAGAGGCGTGGCCGCCCATCCCGTCAGAGAGGATTGCGAAACCGTCTGGTGCGCCGTCGGCAAAGGCGACCGCCAGCGCATCTTCCTGACGCGCGCGTGCGCCCTGTGCGAGGGCGGAGGCGACATCGAACTCGATCTCATGCGCTTCAGTCATCTTCCACCTCGTCCCATGTAAAGTCCGGACCGCAGAACGCATGGAACCGCATGGTCGTTTTGCCGATGCGGATGTCGTCGCCATGGCTCATTTCTTCGGTCGCGAGCACGGGTTTGTCGTTGCGACGCACGGCGTTGGCTTTGTTGCCGTGGCCTAGGAAGAAGCGGTTAAGCTCGGCGTCGTACATCACTGAGGCATGGCCAGAGCGCGAAATGCTCTCATCTCCGAAATCGAGGGGGATGTCCTGATCCGCGCCGCGTCCGATAGTCGAAACGCGCGTTGTCACGGCGAAGAATGCCCCCCGGCCGGGCCCATCGACAACGACGAGGAAGCCAGCTGGGTACACCGGGCCCTGATCGATGTCATCGGAAGGGCCCGGTGCAATTTCTTCTGCGTGGAAACCCAAGATACGTGTCTTTGCACGGCTAGGGGCAGGGCTGGGTACTGCCTGCGCGGAAGGTTGCGGCGTCTGCACAGGCGTCCGAGCCGAAGCTTCAGTCACCTCGTCTTCGATGTCCCAGATCTGACGTTTCTGATCTGTGTCAGGGCGACTGACCACGACGCGACGCGGCGCCATGGAGTTTGACACTTGCGCGACCTCATCCGCTGGCAGGTCATCTGACCCCGCGGGCAAGGTATCGCTTTGTGGTTTTGGCGGGCGCATCCGGACGGCCACGTTGCGCAAACGGTTCATGCTCATGCCAATTCCTCTGCTCGGTCGTCATCACGCGGCGGCTTGCCAGCGCGTTGGGAAGGTTTTGTAAAAAACGAGAGCCAGCCCGATTTCGTCGGAGTGGTCTCCTCACCTTCCTCAACGGGTGCCATGTCGCGCTTGTGGTATTTCACTTTCATCTTCTCGATTGGCTGAAGCCGCGGCTTTTGCGGAACAGGGTTTGGGGTCGCGGGAACGGTGGGCGCTTCGTTTTCCGCTTCGACGTCGTCCTCAAGATTGTCGGGCATAGGCGTTGCAAAAGTCTGAACGACCCGCGCGGCAGGTGGTGTGGGCTTTGGATCTGGCTCTGGTGCCTTGGGCTGAAAGTCGTGAAAAAACTCGCGGACAAGTTGCGACACCGTTCTGTCAAGCGATTGATCCCGTTCAGCCGCTTGCAGCAGTTTCCTCTGTCGAAGGCCTTCATCCATGGCTTCCTGCCAGGCTTCTGCATTTGGCAGACGGTCCTTCGGAAACAAGCCGAGACACGTCCAGATGGCTGCGACAAAGCTGGGGTCGTAGCTGTCAATGCGGGGGATATCCGCCAACGGGTCAGCCGCTTTGCGCGCAGCGGCGGCCATACGGGTCTGGCTGCTTGGCGGGGCCTTCCCCATGATGACGTGAAAGAATGTTGCGGCCAGTGCATAGAGGTCGCTGGCATAGGTCTGATCGCTACCGGCGAGGTAGAATTCCTGGGGTGAATAGCCGTCTTTGACCGTTTGTAGTTTCGACAATACACGACTGACCCGCGTTGCGTCTTCGCGCGCGGCTCCAAAGTCGATCAGGACCGGCAGATTATCGTCATCGACCAGGATGTTATCGGGCGAGATGTCGCGATGCAGGATATCGTTGCGATGAATGTAGCTTAGCGCTTGCAACAACTGACCGAGCAGTGCCTTCACGACATCAGGCGTCAAACGATCCGGGTCCGTTTCGATCAGGTCCAAAAGGGTGCGACCTTCGACGAAATCCATCGCCATGTAGGCAGTGCCATTGTCGCGGAAATACTGATGCACCCCCACGATGTAGGGGTGCTGTAGGCACGCAAGCGCGCGGGCCTCTTTCTCGAACAATTCAAGAATGGCGTCGAACTCGACCGCGTTGCCTTGGCTGCGAACGCAAACTGTTTGATTGGCTCGGTAACACATCGCGCTGGGGAAGCATTCTTTGATGACCACGCACCGCCCAAGGCTGTCACGCGCGAGGTATGTCACGCCGAACCCACCGGCGTTGAGGTATTGGTCAATCACATACTGCCCACCGCAAAGGGCAGACCCGGGGGGCAGTTCATCTCCCTGTGGGGTGTGGTCGGGTTCCATTTTGCATGCCTGTGGCTTCGGTTTAGGGCAGCACGAGGCCGGGTCAGTCCGGCGGCGCGCCTGCATCCCTTAATCCGGCCTTCGAACGTGTCGGGATTGCGGCGAATGGCGGGGAGAGCTGCGCC
Source organism: uncultured Roseicyclus sp. (assembly GCA_947500415.1). Classification (GTDB taxonomy): domain Bacteria; phylum Pseudomonadota; class Alphaproteobacteria; order Rhodobacterales; family Rhodobacteraceae; genus Gymnodinialimonas. Next base: position 903,275 of record CANMRT010000002.1, on the reverse strand, counting down.
GTTTGATCGCAATTTCAGACGATTTTTCTGGCAACATGAACGATCACTGGCTTAGTGCGAGGGGCCAAAACCTAACGATCTGGCGATTCATGTGTCACGTAAGTCTGACACTTTTGGCGCAATTTTTGGTGTTTCTGGCGGCGCTATAGGGCGCTAACGGGCGTCGCTGACTGCCAGACCGAGCATCGAAATTATATGGATCATTGCGTTCGTAAGGATATGCCGCGTCAAATAATAGCTCTCAAAACAATTGGTTAATGCGGCTTCCCGTTATCGCTTCTTGGTTTGAGGGCCATGTTCAAGGCGACCGATAGATGTAAGGTTCAATTTACAGTTGACCTGTCAGATCAATATGACATTCTTGGATATGATGGACCTGGATGCTGGACCGAAACGTCTATGCCTCTGCGGGCCTGTCGCTCGCCGGTTTGGGGGCCCCGGTCCCTGGATCAAATCTCGAAGCGAAGAGGAAAGGGATCTCATGTCTGATGATCCGGATAAAGTCTGGCCCACGGGTCTGACCCTCAAAGAGGCGGAAGAGGTGCATAGCTACCTCATCGATGGCACACGGGTGTTCGGGGGGATCGCTCTGGTCGCCCACTTCCTCGTGGCTGTTGCAACGCCTTGGCTTGGCTAACGGGAGCAAGATCACATGAACAATTCAAAGATCTGGCTTGTCGTTAAGCCCACAGTCGGCATCCCGCTGTTTCTATCAGCGGTCGCTGTCGGCTCTTTTGCGGTGCATGTCGCCGTTGTCAGCAACACCACCTGGGTGTCTGATTTCCTGTCTGGACAGGAACTCGGCTCGGGCTCGGCTGCGCTGGAAACCGACGCAACGGTGCTGCCTGCCAGCGCTGATGTAACCGCAGATACACCAATGTATCTCGACGCCGCTGCCACTGATGGCATGACGGTGATCCTGCCCGACGGGCGGACAGCACGGCTTGTCATCGAGGACCCGATGACGCTGGCCTCTGCGAGGACATTGATACCAACTGACACGGCGCTCGACTGAGCGGCTTGTTCTCCACGACCGGGGGATAGAAGCGCGCGCCGCTTCTTGACCCGGCCCGGTCGTCCAATTTTCAGCGGCCAGCAGAAACGGGGCAGCTTTGAGCGCCATTCGTGACAATATCCTGCGCCGGATCACCCAGATCACGCCGCGCTATTTGCCGTTTGCCGATGTCGCCAGCGAAACGGCCCCGCTGTCACGCCTTCTGCGTCTATCTCTTTTTCAGGTTTCGGTGGGTATGGCTCTTGTTTTGCTGGTCGGCACGCTCAATCGCGTGATGATCGTGGAACTCGGTGTGCCTGCCTCACTCGTTGCGATCATGCTGGCCCTGCCGCTGATCTTCGCCCCCTTCCGCGCGCTTATCGGGTTCAAGTCCGATCAACACCGCTCTGCCCTTGGCTGGCGGCGGGTGCCCTACATTTGGAAGGGCACGATGCTGCAATTCGGCGGCTTTGCCATCATGCCATTCGCGCTGCTTGTCTTGTCTGGCTACGATCAGGCCGCCGACGCGCCGCTTTGGATTGGTCGTGTATCAGCGGCATTGGCGTTTCTACTTGTCGGGGCGGGCGTGCATACAGTGCAAACCGTCGGGCTCGCCTTGGCGACCGATCTTGTTGAAGTCGAAGAGCAGCCCAAGGTCGTAGGTCTGATGTATGTGATGCTACTGGTTGGCATGATCGTCAGCGCCTTGGTCTTTGGCTGGCTGTTGGCGGACTACACGCCGGGCCGTCTTGTTCAAGTTGTGCAGGGAGCGGCTGTGACCACGATTGCCCTGAACCTTCTGGCCCTTTGGAAGCAGGAGCCGCGCGACCGTGCGCGCGCTGCCAACCCGCCGCCGGTTGAGGCTTTCTCGGACGCATGGGCCGTTTTCTCCGCCCGCGAGGGCACGATGCGGTTGCTGATCGTCATAGCCCTTGGAACCATGGCCTACGGTATGGCTGAGGTCTTGTTGGAGCCCTACGGCGGCGAAGTCCTGTCGATGACGGTTGCGATGACCACGCGGCTGACCGCGGTGCTGGCAGGCGGTGGTTTGATCGGCTTCTGGATTGCGAGCCACGTATTGTTGCGCGGGGCAGAGCCTTTGAATGTAGCCACCTTTGGCGCCGCGATCGGTGTGCCTGCTTTCATCGCCATTGCCATCGCAGCCCAGATGGGCGGTGTGGCGCTTTTCACGCTTGGCACCTTCATCTCTGGCGTCGGTGCGGGCCTGTTTGGCCACGGCACCCTTACTGCCACGATGCGCCGCGCGCCACGGGCCCAGATTGGCCTGGCACTTGGTGCCTGGGGTGCCGTGCAAGCAACAGCCGCAGGTATCGCAATTGCTGCCGGTGGTATTATCCGTGACGTCATTCTGGCCATGCCCGGAACCAACCAACCTGCCGCGCCCTATGTGCCCGTGTTCCTGTTGGAAGCGGTGTTCCTGGTGGCGGCCCTTTGCGTAATTTGGCGCTTACATGCGAAAGCGCCTCGAAATCTGGGTGTTGAGCCCTAACTTGATGATTTGGTAAGCTTGCTTTGGCAGGTAGCCACGTCTGTACACTTTGGGGAGGCCCGTAAAGATGTCCACGATTGTCACCCGGCTCTACGAAGATCCGGCCAATGCAGATGCCGCGATTGCCACGCTGAAAGCGGAAGGATTTCCCGAAGACAGCATGAGTGTGGTTGAACAACGCTCGCGCAGGTCTGCTCAGGACATGATCGAGGAAGCAGGCGTGCCGACGGACGTGGCACAGCAATACGCGCAACATCTGACCGCCAATCGCGCTCTTCTTGTGGTGCGCGCGCCTTTCGTACCGTTTGGTGCTGCGCGCCGCGCAATTGAGGTCGCCGACAGCTACCCGGCCTTCAATGCGGGCGTCGCGAACGAAAATCTGAACATCCCCGATGAGCCCAATCCGGACCTATACCTTTCGATCCTTCCGTCGCACCGCCTGTTCCTGACAGACATACTGGATGTGCGCAACGATCTGAAACCGCGTGGTTTTTCGCGAGCGTTCCGCATTCCGACTTTGTTGCAGAGGCCCAAGAAACGTATGCGTCCCGCCGTGATTGATCAGCGTTTCGGAAATTTCCTGTTCCCGCTTGTGGCGCGCAATCGGCTAATGTCCAGCAGGCACATCATCAACGGCTACTTCGCCCGTTTCGCACTGCCACACATCTGGCGGCGCGAGCCTAAGGCACGCGTCGGTTCGTGGCGCTACACGACCTGAATTGCCTCACGCAACACCTCGGCCATTCCGTTGAGTTGATGGCCGAGGGGGCTGCTCTTTCTCCAGACGATCCCCACCGTTCGCTTCGGTTTGCGCCGCCCAAAACGTGCAACTGAGACGGCGGCGGATGGAGTTTCGACACTCACGGCCATCTCTGGGATAAGCGTCACTCCTATCCCTGCGCCGACCATTTGCACCAGTGTCGACAGATTTGACCCGTCCAGCCCTTCGCGGGACAGGGGGGATCGGATATTGCAGAACTCCAGCGCCTGATCGCGAAAGCAATGGCCCTCTTCCAGTAGAAGAAGCCGCATCTGCGCCAGTGTCTCGGCATCTGGCACGGGCTTGTCGGCGTCGGTCGCGGGGCGAATGAGCACGAATTCCTCGTCATGTAAGGGGACTTCGCTCAATCCCGGCTCGGACACCGGCAAAGCGAGAACGGCACAATCCAGACGTCCGGCGTTGAGATCTTCAATCAGTCTTGGCGTGAGCGTCTCACGGATATGAAGGTCGATATCCGGATAGCTGAGGCTCAACGCGCCGATGATGCGGGGCAAAAGGTAGGGGGCGACGGTTGGGATGATCCCTAACCGCAGCCGCCCGACAAGGCTGGTTTCCGCCGCGCGGGCCAGTTCCGTTAACTCGTCGACGTCACGCAGAATACGGTGCGCACGTTCCAGAAAGCGTTCGCCGAAACCGGTCAATCGCACCTGCCCACCGCCGCGTTCAAACAGGGGCAGGCCGAAACCTTCCTCCAACTCCTTGATCTGCATAGACAGCGCAGGCTGAGTCACGGCGCAGGCGTCGGCTGCGCGCCCAAAGTGGCCGTGTTGGGCCAAGGCTTCAACATATCGCAGCTGTTTCAACGTCAGATTGTTCATCAGGTGAGCTTATCACGACTATCAGGAAATCCAACTGTAGCTAATCGGCCGGGGCTGGTAACCTTTAGTCAATCGCGAGTCGCAAGTCGGTGCGCCGCGTGCCAGTCATAGACAAACAGTGGAGAAAGACATGATGGACGGAGCCCCGATTTCAGGCCGTTGCCCAGTGATGCACGGACCAGGCAAGCAACCAAGCGCCAGCACCTCGAATGAACATTGGTGGCCCAACCAGCTGAACCTCAAGCCACTGAACGGCAATTCGCCTAAGCTTGATCCCATGGGCGAAGCGTTTGATTACGCGAAGGAATTCCAGAAGTTGGACCTGGAGCAAGTCAAGGATGACGTCAAAGCGCTGATGACCGAAAGCCAGGATTGGTGGCCTGCGGATTACGGGCACTACGGCGGCCTGATGATCCGCCTCGCCTGGCACTCCGCCGGCACCTACCGGACCTTTGATGGTCGCGGTGGTGCTGGAAACGGCACACATCGGTTCGCGCCGCTGAACTCGTGGCCGGACAACGGCAACCTCGATAAGGCCCGTCGTCTGTTGTGGCCGGTCAAAGAAAAGTACGGCAAATCATTGTCTTGGGCCGACTTGTTCATCCTCGCGGGCAACATGGCGTTGGAAAGCATGGGCTTCAAAACCTTCGGCTTCGCCGGTGGCCGCGAAGACGTTTGGGAACCTGATGAGGATATCTATTGGGGTCCGGAAGCGACCTGGCTTGGCGATGAGCGCTATTCCGGCGACCGCGAGCTGGCGAACCCGCTTGGTGCGGTGCAGATGGGTCTGATCTATGTGAACCCCGAAGGGCCCAACGGCAATCCGGATCCGCTCGCCTCCGCCCATGACATCCGCGACACCTTCGCGCGCATGGCGATGAACGATGAGGAAACCGTCGCCCTTGTCGCCGGTGGCCACACATTCGGCAAAGCCCATGGGGCCGGTGATCCCGAATTGGTGGAGGCAGAGCCCGAAGGCGCGCCGATCAACCAGATGGGCCTTGGCTGGCGCAATGGTTTCGAAAGCGGCAAGGGCGTGCATTCCACGACCTCCGGCATCGAAGGGGCCTGGACGCCAAATCCGACCCAGTGGGACATGGGCTATTTCGATATGCTCTTCGGCTACGAATGGGCGCTGACAAAGTCGCCTGCTGGGGCGAACCAGTGGCAACCCGTTGATCTGAAAGAGGAAGATATGGCCCCGACCGCAGACGGTCAGGGCAAGACCTTCATTATGATGACGACAGCTGACATGGCGATGCGCATGGATCCGGCCTATGAGAAGATCAGCCGCGATTTCCATGCCAACCCCGACAAGTTCGCCGATGCCTTCGCGCGGGCGTGGTACAAGTTGACCCACCGGGACATGGGTCCGATCCAGCGTTACCTCGGGCCGGATGTGCCCAGTGAAGAGCTGCTGTGGCAGGATCCTGTGCCGGCTGGTCCGACGCTGAGCGATGCGGATGTTACGGCGCTGAAGGCGCAGATCATTGACAGCGGTTTGAGCGTTCAGGAACTGGTCCGCGTGGCTTGGGGTTCGGCCGCGAGCTTCCGGGGCAGTGACAAACGGGGCGGGGCCAATGGTGCGCGTATTCGTTTGGCGCCTGCGAAGGATTGGGAGGTCAACAACCCGGCCGAATTGTCCAAGGTTCTGGGCGTGCTGGAAGGCATCCAGAGCGGGTTCGGCAAGCCGGTTTCGATGGCTGATCTGATCGTTCTAGCTGGCGGCGCGGCCATCGAAAGTGCTGCCAAAGCAGGTGGTTACGATGTGACGGTGCCCTTCACTTCTGGTCGCGGTGACGCCAGCCAGGAGCAGACGGACGTCGAAGCCTATGCCGTGCTTGAGCCGACATCGGACGCGTTCCGCAACTACCACGCACCACTTAGCCTGCGTGGCCCGGCGGAAATGATGGTCGACAAGGCGCAGCTTCTGGGCCTGACCGCGCCGCAGATGACGGTTCTTGTGGGCGGTATGCGCGCGCTTGGGGCAACCCATGGCGACAGCGCCCACGGTGTTCTGACCGACACACCCGGTGTGCTAAACAACAAGTTTTTCAAGAACTTGCTGAGCATGGAGACGTCCTGGAGCGAGACCGACAGTGGTGTTCTGGAAGGCCGAGATGCTTCCGGTTCCGTGAAATGGACGGCGACCGTTGCGGATCTTGTCTTCGGGTCGAATTCGCAGCTGCGCGCGGTTGCGGAAGTCTACGCCTGCAACGATGCAGAGCAGAAGATGGTCGATGATTTCATCGCCGCATGGGTGCAGGTGATGGAGAACGACCGGTTCGATCTGCACCGCTGAACAGGTTGATTTGATTGAAAAATTGGGCGCGCTGGGGGACCGGTGCGCCCCTTTTTCTTAGCGGGCTGCGCGCTTGTCACGGTGGTAAGTGAGCGCCATTGCGGCGATCTGCTGGAACGCTGCTTCCGGGAAGGGACCGGTTTCCGGCAGCAAAACCGCGCGGCTGCCTGAATAGGTGAATTCTGTAGGAAAAAGAACGCGGTAGCGGGAGACGAGATCGGTCTGGCAGTGGACGAAAAGGGCCGGGCGTTCTGCCTCTATGCCGAGGCGCAGGGTGGTGCCAGCGCGCTTCGCAGGCAGGTAGGCGGCTTGGCCCCATTTCAGCGTTTCGGTGAGTGGCGTGGTGCCGGTCGCATCAGCAGCGGCAAAGATCAATTCCCGCATCTTTTCAAGGCGTTGGACGTGGTGCGCGGGCCACTCGGCTTGCATCTTCGCAGGGCTGTTCATGGTGCAAGCGTAGCTGAAGGCGCGCTCAATGTGGAGCAGGCTCTCAAATCTCTTGCCGCAGGAAATTCGGGATGCAGGCCTCTAGCCCCGCCGGAAGGACAAGCCACGCACCCGCACGGTACAGCTCAGCAGGCAGATTTTCGCTTTCTGATCTGAGGGTTAGCGAGATTGGGGAGCGCCCCGTGATTGCGGTGCCGGAGGGTAGGGCGTCCACAAAACCGTCTGGCGGGAAGGGCACAAACGCGGCGGGCGCGTCACCGCCGAGCCACATCACGAGGGCGAGGATGGCGATCCAGCCGATCAGGACCACTGGCAGGGCGATCAGGAGGCGCTTCAACATGCGTTCAGGTGAACGCATATGCGTTCAGTTGAGCAGATATTTTGCCGAAAATGCGTCCAGATGAACGGATATTTCCCGGGTTTGCCGAGATCCGTCCAAGTGAACGCATCACCCTCAATAGTCATGGATGTGCTCAAGGGTCAGGCCATTCGCATCGAGACGGCGCAGGGCCTCGGCCAGTGACGTGACGGGGACAAGGAAGACGTGGCGGGTATCCTCGTAGCCTTGGCGGCGGAGCGAGGCGAGGGCGTCGGGAAACTCTTCCGTCTCGGAGATCGCGGTGAACATGATCTGATCGTTGCCCGCCATGTCGAGGAACGTGGCACCTTGATCGGCCCAACCCGCAAGGATGCCGGTGAGTTCGCGGTAGCGGGGTGTCTCGACCTCTATGCCGCCTTGCACGTCGCGCAGGATCGTGACGCCTTCGACGGCTTCGATCTGGGAGGGCGTGAGGCCGGTGACAACCATTTGCAGGGTCAGATCATCGAAGCCCGTGGCCGCGACGGCCTGGGCGATAACATCGGCGTAGGCGGCGCGGGTGAGGTGTTCGAGGCCAAGGGCGAAGGCACGTTCCTGATCGCGGAAGGCATCGGTGGCGGCGGCATTGAGCGTGGCAGCGTCGCCCCGGAAATCGTAGCGATACCACGGAACCTGTTGCAGGAAGGCGGCGTAGTCGGCGGCTTGAAGGGCCGACATGTTGTCGAGGCGGGTTTGCTGTGGTCCGCGGATCATGGTTGCGACGCGGCCAACGGTTTCCTCGTATAGGCCCTTCATCAGCATCTCGAACGTGAAGGAGACACCGATGACATGGACGAGTTGGCGTGTGGGGCCGTCAATCTCCCCCAAATCAGCGCTGGCGCGGGTCAGGGTGCAGAGCGACGACCAATAGCCCGCGATGGCGCGCAGGTAACCGAAATCGTGGGGGTCGTCCTGATCGATGACCTGGGCGTAATCGTCATAGGCGTGGACGATGTGCCATTCCGGGTAGGTCAGGAGCGTGCGAATTTCGGGGCGCGTCTCGGAGGAGAGCGGATTGGCGGGCGCGGGTTCACCTGATCCCCGGCACATGGTTTCGACGTAGAGCGATGGGGCAGCAAGCGTCAGCACCAGCATCAAAAGCAGCTGAAGGGCGCGTTTGAGGAAGGTGCCGATGAGCCTCATGTCTGGCGGCCTGCCAGAAGGCCGGAGATCAGCGCGATAGCCCCAAGGCCGATATGGGGCGCGTTGGCGGCGAGGCGCAGGAAGGTGAATTCGGGCCCGAGGCTCTCGTTGGTGAAGATCGCGAAATCCAGGAAACCCCAGCCGGTGAAGATGCCGAAGATGCCGTCCGCGAGGTAAGCTGCGCCGAAGATCAGAAGGAAGGTGCGGGCGGAGCGGTTGGAGATCAGGCCCGCGAGGAAGGCCCAGATCGCGGAGGCCAGGTGCAGCGCGTCGTCGAAGGGGTCGAGTGCGAAGATGCCGAAGGCCAGGCCCTCGTCATCGGTCAGGCCGGGGATGTAGTTTATCGCGGCCACGGCGAGGAGCACGGCGGCGTAGACGAGGCAGAGGCGACGGATGAGGGACATGTTTGAGGCCTTTGCGGTTGGGCGCCTGGATTGGCGTCATCTCAAGGAGCGGCTTGCGCCGCAAGGGTTTTCGTCTCGTTGCCTCACTTAGCGGGCGCCTCGGGCCTGCGGGCGAAGCCCGCAAGGGGGGAGCTGCCGTGCGCGCGCTTCTGAAGGATTGCAGGCGCCCCCGGAGTATTTTGGAAACACGGAAGGGGCGAGTTGGTTACAGGGTAGCCATGTATCTGTCCCAAAGGTTGTTGCGGAGGGTAAGGCTCGGGTCGATTTCGCGCTTGAGGGCGGCGAGCTCTGCTGCGCGGGGGTAGGCGCGGGTGAACTGGTCCTGCGTGGCGTGGGGCCGATAGGGCAGATAGTAGCGCCCGCCGATGGCAATGATACGGTCGATCAGGGCGCGCGTCATGCGGGCGTGGTCGGCCTCCGCGCGCGCCGTCATTTCCTGGGTGAAGGACATGACCGCGGCGATGGTGGGCGTGGGGGAGTGGGGCAGGAAGCTGTCGGTATCGGCATCCACGAAGCGCAGGGTCACGTTGAGGAATTCGACAAAGGCGTCGGGGATCACGTCGCGGCAGGCCTCAAGGAAGCCATCGAAGGCGTCGAAGGGGACGAAGTATTCATGGAGGATGTCGACGCGAGTTGGGTCGCGGTCATCGAGCGTGATGATAGGTTCGTTCATCAGGGAGTTGCGGGTGCTTTCGCCCGCAAAGCTGGGGCCGAGGGACGTCTCAACCCACCAGCGCCAGTCTTTCATGCCCTCGCGGCCCACCTGACCCCGGTAGAGGTAAGAGGCGGCGTAGGACATCCAGCCGGATTCCGTGGCGGGGGGGATGTCTGATTGATCCTCGGTCGGCGAATAGGTGATGAGGAGTGCCTCGTTGAAGAGCGTCTCGCGGGTAACGTTGAGGCGTCCATAGGCCATGGGTTTGGTCGGGTCGTCGACGGCGGCCTGAAAGGCGGTGGGGAAATCGGCGGCGGGCATGGTCTCAAACGCCGGGGTGAGGCGCTGGTTGGGGACCATGTCGACTTCCATGTTGACGATGAGGCCTGTCAGGCCGTAGCCGCCCATGGCCATCTGGAAGAGTTGAGTGTTCTCCGTGCGCGAGGCGGTGACGAGTTCCCCGGAGGGCAGGACCATGCGGAGGTTGCGGACGGTGGCGCCCATGGGGCCGTAGGGGACGGGCCAGCCGTGGGCACCGACGGAGAAGGTCGCGGCGACGCCAAAGTCGTGGTTGGACTGCATGACAGCGGGGGAGAAGCCAAGCGGGTCGAGGGCCTGAATCACGTCGCGCCAGCGCGCGCCGCCGTTCACACGGTAAGTCTGGTTGGCGGTGTCGGGCTCGATCCAGGCATCATCGACGGTGATGGCGTGGCCGTCGCGTGGGATGCTTTGCCCGCCCATGGAGTGGCGCGCGGCGGAGACGCAGACTGGGCGGTCCTCAGACTGGGCGGCGGTGAGCTCGGCGCGGAAGGCCTCGATCAGGGCATCGCCGTGGGCGGCGGGGCGTTGGTGGATGTGGATGGGCGTGGCCATCATCTCGGAGGCATCGTTGAGGAAGAGCGGCGGGTTGGACACTGTGGGATCCGTCAGATCGCCGCCGATCCGATCGACGCCCTCAAGCTGGCTGAGGCCCGGGGCCCAGGCACGGCCAGCGACGTAGCCGCCGACAGCCCCTGCGCCTAGCAGCAGGGCACGGCGGGTGAGGGTTCCTGTGCGCGCCATATCTGCTTGTCCTTCCTGGTCCGTTTGTCGGTGCCGCTGCGTGAACGGCGTTCATTTTCTTATTCCGACGTAATCCCCATTGGAGCATGGCAGAAGGTAAGGAAATCCGGAAGTGACACGGGGGTTGCGCTGGGCGGGGCGCTAGAGCTCCCCCGCTTCTTCGAGCACACGGCGGGCGACGCGGAAGCATTCCAGTGCCATGGGTACGCCGCAATAGATGCCGACGACGTGGATGATTGCGCGGATTTCCTCTTTGGTTACGCCGTTAGTCAGCGCGCCCCTGCAATGAGTTTCCCATTCGTGCAGGCGGCCCAGGGCGCCCAACATCGACAGGTTCATCATAGAGCGGGTTTTGGCATCAATCGCCTCATCCCCCCAACCGAAGCCCCAGCACCAAGCGGTCATCGCCTCCTGAAAAGGCAGCGTGAAATCGTCCGCTGCGGCGAGGTTGGCGTCCACGTACTCCGCGCCCAACGTCGCGCGGCGTTGCTCAAGGCCCTTCTTAAACAGATCGTCGTCCATCTTTTTCCTCCGTTGGACATGAAAACGGGCCGCGCGATGGCGGCCCGTCCTAAGCTTATTGGCTGTGCGGATTACTCCGCAGGCGTTGCTGACGGGATCTCGTCATGGGTGGTGGCCACGCCTGCCGCTTCACGCCGGCCATCGTTCCAGATCGCCTTGATGAGCGCGATGCACATGAGTGCCATCACAACCGAGAACGGAAGCGCCCCGATCACCATGGCCGTCTGGATCGCGCCTGTGCCGCCTGAGATCAGCAAGCCGCCAACCACAAGGGCCAGAGCTGCACCCCAGAACAGGATGTGCGGACGTGCCTTGGGGCCTTCGTCGCCCGCCGCGTTGATCGTGTTCACGATCAGCACTGCGGAGTCAGCGGAGGTGACAAGGAACGTCATCAGCAGGACCACGATCAGCACCGCCATACACCAGGCCAGAGCCTGCGCGATGGGGGCGAGCATGAACTCGGTCATGGCGAAGATCTTGTCGCCGTTGGCCGCATCCAGGATCACACCATTTGCGTCACCATTGAGTTCCAGATCGATGGCAGTGCCACCGGCCCAGGAGAACCAGACGAAGCACATCAGTGAAGGAACGATCATGGCGCCCAGAACGAATTCGCGGATGGTCCGACCACGCGAGATGCGTGCCAGGAACAGGCCCACGAAGGGCGCGAATGCGATCCACCATGCCCAGTAGAACACTGGCCACCAACCCTGCCATTGCGTCAGCAGGAAGGCTTCCGATCCCTCAACACCGTCAGAGCTGTAGACGTTGAAGCTGAGCCACGGGAGCTGGATGAGATAATCCCAGATGCCGACGAAGAAGGCGGAAGCGCCAAAGAATGTCGCACCGAAGATGATGAAGAAGCCGAGCAGGAAGATCGACAACACCATATTGATGTTCGACAGCCATTTGATGCCTTTTCCAACACCGGAAAGAGCCGACAATGTCGACGCGCCCATGATGACACAAAGGGCAACAACAATGCCGAGAGTTGTGGCTGTGCCGTCCTCCAGCACCAGCCCGCCAATACCGATCCGGTTCAGGCCGGCCACGAATTGTTCCACCCCGAAGCCAAGCGTTTGCGCCACGCCGAGGATCGTTGCCACAACAGCCACGATGTCGATGATGTGACCCACAACACCCGCAAGCGATTTGCCGAAGATGGGTGTCAGCGACGAACGGATGGTCAGCGGAAGACCGCGGCGGTAGCTGAAGAATGCCAGTGCAAGGCCCGCGATTGCGTAACACGCCCAGGCGCCCAGGCCCCAGTGCAGGAACGACCAGACGTAGGCCGTGCGCACGTTGTTTGCGTCCAGTGCCGTCGTGTCGCCGGTGATAACTGAGGGGTTGTTCTGGAAGTGCGCGACGGGTTCTGCCACGGCCCAGGTCAACATGCCCACGCCGATACCGGCGCCGAACATCATCGAGAACCATGAGAAGTTGGAGAATTCCGGTTTCTCGCCTGCCACGCCAAGGTTCATTCGCCCCGCAGTGGGCCAGATCGCTAAGCCAAGACAGACGATAATGAATGCGGCGACAACCCAGATATACCAGGCCGCAAAACCTGCAAGGATCGCAGAGTTCCACCCGCCAAGGACCTCACCGGCCTGAAGGGGCCAGAAGATACACCAAACGACAAGAACTGAGATGATGACCTTACTGACGACGGTCACATTGACACTGAATCCCCGATAAAAGCCGCTATCAGCGGTCTTGATCGGTAGATCCGTTAATGGGGGTTTGATTGACATGCAGGTCTCCTCGTCCATGCGCGCTTTTTCTGAAGCGAGCCGCCGTTCCCTTACTTGCCGTGACAAGCCCTCGGCGGCGCACCAACCCGGTTTTTCCGGGTTTGTTGGTCCGTATCGCGCAGGGTATGCGTGATTCCTTTCATTCCCAAAGGTCTTTTTTCTCCCAAAGGTTGTTTTTGATGAGTCCAGTTCAACGGGCGATGCGCTTGACCGTGGCGTGACGATGGCGCGAGTGTTTGGAGGTGCCGATGCGGAAGGGCTGCCCATGACCGAGTTGAGCCGCGCCTATGACGCGCAGACCCCGGATGCCACGCGAGCGAAGTACAACGCCTGGGCGGATACATATGAGACAGAGCTTCTGGCGGGCGGATACCGGTTGCCATGGATTATGGCGACGGCGGTTGCGGCCCATCTGCCACGGGACGCAGGCCCGATCCTTGATGCCGGATGCGGTGGTGGCTTGCAGGTGGAGCCGTTGCATCTGCTGGGGTATCGCGGCTTTACCGGGCTGGATCTGTCGCCCGGGATGTTGGACGTGGCGCGGGGGAAGGGGCTGTACGATCATCTGATCGAAGCGGCCTTAGGGGACCCGCTGCCGTTTGAAACCGGGCAATTCGCAGCCACGATGACGGCGGGTACAATCACGCCGGGCCACGCACCGCCTGAGGCGTTTGACGAGTTGATCCGGGTGACGCGGACAGGTGGTTTGTTGGTCTATTCGATGCGCCATGATGCAGGGCAAGAGGCGGCATACCTTGATGCGATTGCTGGTTATGCAGCGCGGGGCGCGTGGCGGGAAATCTACCGCACCCCGGTCTTTCACACGATCCCAGTGGGCGCGCCCGACGTCATGAACGCTGTGCACGTATGTGAAATCCTAGAATGAGTGCAGCGTTGGAGATTTGGTCGTTTCCAAAGGGTGGTGAGGTGCCGGACCTTGCCGATTTGTTGCAGGCGCAATCGGTGGCTGAGCTTTCTGAGGTGTCAGAGCAGAGCCAGGAGGCCGCCGTTAGGGCCGTGGAAGATGCACGGGACAAGGCGATTGAGGACGCGCGGGCGGTTGCTGCGGACCTCAAGGCCAAGGGCGTTAACTTCGATGTCGATCGCATCCTGCGCCCCAGCCTGTGGGAGCGGGTGCAAGACAAATGGGACGAGCTGCTGGATTGGTGGCAGCGGGATGAGGCACCGGTGAGCACGCGCGAACAGGAGAGTGTGCCCTTCGCGTTTGATTTGCCGCTCGCCTACACCCATCCGCCGCGATCCTTGTCGATAGAGCGCGATGTGATTGATGCGGAGGTCACGCGGTTCACCGATGCGTTGATCCGGCAAATTACGGCGCAGCGGGGGCGTGGGCCGGTGCGGCTGTCGGTCCCCGACGACATCTACGATGAATTGGCCGAGGCCGATGAATGGTCGGATGCCGCGACCGTCGCCTTTGAGGCCGACTGCGCCGTCGCCTATTGGCCCTCGCAGGGGCAGCCTGCCTTGCTGCTGTCGGTGGTGTCGGAAGACCCCGAGCATGTCATTGAGGTGAAGTTGATCGCCCACGGAGGACCTGCTCATCGTCGCTTTATTGCTGAGTTGGAGGCACTTGGCGGCTCAGTCGACTGACGGAATGTCGGAAACAGGCGGGCGATGGCGATGCGCTGCGGCAAGCGTGGAGCGGACCAATAGAAGGGCAGTGGGATGCAGGTAGGGTTTATCGGATTGGGATCGGTGGGCGGAAAGCTTGCCGGATCATTGCTGCGCAACGGGGCGGCTTTGCGCGTCCATGATCTGGACGCGGCGCTTGTGGACGGCTTTGTCGCGCGTGGGGCCTTGGCCGGTGGAAGTGCCGCTGCGTTGATGCGCGACTGTGATGTGGTGATCACGTGCCTGCCGTCGCCTGCCGCCTCGGCCGCCGTGGTCGACGAAATGCTGCCGGAGGTACGCGCGGGCAAGATCTGGATGGAGATGTCGACGACGGATGCGGCTGAGATCTTGCGGATCGCGCCGCTGATCGAGGGTAGGGGCGGTAAGGTCGCGGAATGCCCTGTTTCTGGTGGATGCCACCGAGCGGATACCGGCAATATCTCAATCTACATGAGCGGTGCGCGGGACGTATTTGATCAGGTCTTCCCGCTTCTGACGAAGATGGGGCGGCGGGTGCTGCATACGGGGCCGCTGGGCACGGCATCGACCTTGAAAGTGATGACGAATTATCTGGCGACCGGGCACTTGCTGATGCTGTGCGAGGCGCTGACGGTGATGAAGGCTGCGGGCGTGGATATGGCAACGACTTATGAGGCGATTGCAGTCTCTTCCGGGAACTCGTTTGTGCATGAAACCGAGAGCCAGCTGATCCTGTCGGGCTCCCGCGATGTGAACTTCACGCTTGATCTGATCCAGAAGGATGTGGGCCTGTTCCAGACGATCGCGGAGCGCAACAAAGTGCCCCTGGAGATAAGCCCGAAGATGATCGAGATGCTGACCGAAGGGCAGCGGGTGTTGGGGGAAGCGGCGCAATCGGATCGGATGATCGAGCTGTTGGAGGCGGCGACCGGGCTGGACGTGCGGGCCGATGGGTTCCCGATGGAGCTGGTCGACGAGGAGCCTGAGGAAGAAGGGTATGAGGTGGTGGTGAAGCGAGGCTGAGCAAAGTTGCTCACGCGTGATCAGATGAAAGATCAGGTAAGAAAGTAATGAAATCAATGACTTGATGGAATGAGCGTTTCTATATTCATAGAAGTGTTTTTGGATGTCGGACGGCATCTTTCCCCTGTCGCGGGCACCCGCGCCCGTGCAATCTTCCCGGTGAAACACCCAACAACAGGGAGAGCGACCATGGGTATTGGAGATATGATCGGCGGCCTGCTGGGCGGCGAGGGCGGTGGCCTGGACGGGATCATGGAGAAGCTGGGTGAAGCGGGCATCGACCCGAGCGCGCTGGGCGATTTGGATGCAGAGGGCATCACGAGCCTCCTCGCAGATAACGGCATCGGTCTGTCGATGTTGGACGGGCTTGGCATCTCGGTCGAGGACATTGTTGCAAAGCTCACCGGTAGTGCGTGAGCCTTTGCGATTGAGAGCGTGGGGCGCCTTTTGGCGCCCTTTTTTATTGGACTTGGAGCGCTACTTGGCGGGATGCAACTAGGGCAGGTGCAGCATGGGAAAAGTATACGCAATGGCGTTCGCGCTGGCGGTTTCATGCGGCGGGACGGAGACGGCGATGGCGCAGGTTTGGGACAGGTTCGACGCGCAAAGTGGCGCGCGTTGGGACTACGTGGCCGATGGCGTGATGGGCGGAGTGTCGCAAGGGCGGGCCGAACTTGTGCCGGGCGAAGGGGCCGTGCGCCTGGTGGGTGAGGTCAGCACCGAGAACAATGGCGGCTTCATTCAGGTTCGGCGCAGGTTTGAGGGTGGCTGGCCGGATGACACGCAAGGCCTGCGCCTGTCGGTGCGGGGCAATGGCGAGACCTATTACGTGTTCCTGCGAACGGGGGGGCTGCGCCGGGTCTGGCATTCTTACAGCGCGGCGTTTGTCGCCGGTGCGCAATGGTCGGAGGTGACGTTGCCGCTGGATGGGTTTGTGCAGTCCCATGTTGGCATGGACCCGGGCTTTGCGCCGGGGGACGTGGTGAGCATCGGGATCGTGGCCTATGGGCGCGACCACGTTGCTGACCTGATGGTGCGCGAAATTCGTCTGTATTGAAGATGGGCGTCGGCCCTTGGATATTGCCGGTTGCGGTCACGTGCCCATTTGCCCCCTCAGGACCTTAGCCATGCGCCGATATCCCGCGCGGTGGCGGTTGCGTAGATGCATGGCCGTGAAGACCGGTTGGGCGATTACGGGTGCGTTTTCGACTGACCGAGCGGTCCCTTCGGTGATCAATGCGTCGGCCATCTCTGACGGGAGGTAGGTTGTGCCTTGCAGTGCGATCAGCAGGCCGCGCACGGCGGCGGCCTGGCCGGAGGAGACGGTGCCTTCGCTGAGGCCCGGCAGAAGCGTCGCGTGAGTTTGCGCGAACGCGGGGGCGTAGTTGGGCAGGATGTAGTCGGTTGGTTTGACCTCGGCCAAAGTGTGCGCGGTGGCGGAGACCATACGGTAGGGGATTTCGCCCATAGACTCAAAATAGAGGTCGGGGGAGGGGCGGGGGGTGAAGACGACGCCGAGATCCAGCGCACCGTTTTCCAGATCACGGCACATTTGGCGGGAATAGTCGCCGTCCACGTAGAAGCCGCAATCCGGCAAGGCCGAGCGCAGCGCGGTCAGCCAGTCGGCCACGTGGTTGTCGAGCAGGTCATGCTGGATACCGATGCGGAGCATGACGGCGGCGCCATAGGGTTTGACGTCGGCCTGCGCGTCCGCCCAGGCGCGGCGCAGCACGCGAGCGTGGGTTTCGAACCGCAGGGCGGCAGTTGTGGGCTGTGTTCCAGAGCGGGAGCGTTCGAAGAGTTTTTCGCCGAGGGCCTTTTCGAGTGCCCTCACCCGGCCCGAAATGGTGGATTGGGTCACGTCTAGGCGATCCGCGGTGCGATTGAAGCTGCGCGTTTCCAGCAGGTCGAGGAAGGTTTGGACTTGGTCAATTTGCATTTGGGCCTCAGATTGGGGGCCAGCCCCCAAAACCCCGGCATTTTCGAGGAACAAAGACGGGCGTGCGGGCTAATCGGTTTATCCGATTAAAACAGATGCCACTTGCGAATTGAACTGCAAAGTTTCCGATACGATACTTGCGCGCAAGACCATCATGAGGCGCGCCGGGATGGCAGCGCCCGCCAGGGGAGAGAGACATGGCTGATCTGCCGAGCACTGCAAGGGTTGTCATCATCGGGGGAGGGGTCGTGGGGACCTCGGCCCTGTATCATCTGGCGAAGGGCGGTTGGACCGACTGCGTGTTGTTGGAGAAGAACGAGCTCACGGCGGGCAGCACGTGGCACGCGGCAGGGAATTGTCCGAATTTCTCGACCTCCTGGGCGGTGTTGAACATGCAGCGCTATTCGCTGGAGATGTATCGGACGCTGGCGGATGATGTTGACTATCCGATGAATTACCACGTCACGGGCTCGCTGCGATTGGGCCACACCAAGGAGCGTCGGCAGGAGTTCGAGCGGGTGCTGGGGATGGCCGAGTATCAGGGCATCGACATGAAGATGTTGAGCAATGACGAGGCGAAGGACATGTATCCGTTCCTGGAGACGCATGACCTGAGCGGGATTCTGTACGACCCCTATGACGGCGATATTGATCCGGCGCAGTTGACCCAGGCGCTGGCCAAGGGCGCGCGAGATCTGGGGGCGCATATTGCGCGGTTCACGCCCGCCACTGGCGTGCGCAGAGAGAATGGCGAGTGGATTGTGGAGACCGAGAAGGGCGAGATCCGCTGTGAGTATGTGGTGAACGCGGCGGGGTATTATGCGCAGCGCGTGGGCGAGTGGTTCAAGCCCCATGGCGGGCGCACTGTGCCGATGGTGGTGATGAGCCACCAGTATTTCCTGACGGAAGAGATCGAGCAGGTGAAGGAGTGGACGGAGCAGAACGGCAAGAAGCTGCCGCTGATCCGGGACGTGGATAGCTCGTACTATTTGCGGCAGGACAAGAACGGGCTGAACCTCGGGCCCTATGAGCGGAACTGCAAGGCGCACTGGGTGACGCCGGACGATCCGATGCCCGATGATTTCAGCTTCCAGCTGTATCCCGACGATCTGGACCGGTTGGAGTGGTATATCGAGGACGCGATGGAGCGGGTGCCGCTGTTGGGTGAAGGTGGTGTGGGCCGCAATATCAATGGGCCCATTCCCTATGCGCCCGATGGGTTGCCGATGATTGGCCCGATGCCCGGGGTTGAGAACGCGTTCGAGGCGCACTCGTTTACGTTTGGGATCGTGCAGGGCGGCGGCGCTGGTAAGGTGCTGTCCGAGTGGATCATGCATGGCGAGACGGAGTGGGATATGTGGGCGGTCGATCCACGCCGCTACACCGATTACGCCGATCATGACTACTGCCTGGACAAGGCGCTGGAGACCTACGGCCACGAATACGGCATGCACTTCCCGTGGAAGGCGTGGCCTGCGGGGCGTGACAAGAAGCTGTCGCCCAATGATGCGAAGGTCCGGGAATTAGGCGGCCAGATGGGGGCGTTCGCGGGCTGGGAGCGGGCCAATTGGTTTGCCAAGGACGGCGATGATACCTCGCTTGAGGCGACGGAAACCTGGGGCCGGACTGGACCTTGGGAGCAGCGGGTGAAGGAAGAATGCGAAGCCGTGCGCGATGGTGTCGGCGTTCTGGACCTGCCGGGCTTTAGCCGCTTCAACCTGACCGGTGAGGGGGCCGCGGAATGGCTGCGGGGTCGCATTGCGGGCGCACTGCCCAAAGTGGGCCGTATGAACCTTGGCTACTTCCCCGATCAGCGGGGCCGGATCCTGACCGAGATGTCCCTGATCCGCCACGAAGAGGATCATTTCACGCTGATCACGGCAGCACCGGCGCAGTGGCATGATTACGAGGTGTTGTGGCGCGACGGGTTGCCCGAGGGTGTGAGCCTGACGGATCATACGACGGAGTTCTCGACCCTGATCGTAACCGGCCCGAAAGCGCGTGATCTGTTCGAGACGATTGGCACTGATGCGGACCTGTCGCTGGGGTGGCTGACGCACCAGAAAGCGACCGTCGCGGGCAAACCTGCCTTCCTGGCGCGGGTGTCCTTTGCGGGTGAGCTTGGGTGGGAAATCCACGCCGCTATGGCCGAGATGCCAGCGATCTACGAGGCTGTGCTGGGGGCTGGGGCCACGCCATTCGGGATGTTCGCGCTGAATGCGCTGCGGATCGAGAAAGGCTACCGCGCGTGGAAGGGCGACCTCTCCACCGACTACACGCTGCTGGAAGGTGGGATGGAGCGGTTCATCAAGTTCGACAAGCCGCAGGACTTCCCGGGTAAGGCGGCTTTGCAGTCTGAGAAGCAGCAGGGCGTGAAGAAGCGCTTTGTGACGCTGAAGGTTGACGCGGGCGAGGCCGACGCACCTTACATGTCGACGATCATCAAGGACGGCGACGTGGTGGGAGAAACCACGAGCGGAGCGTGGGGCTACCGGGTTGGTCATTCCGTGGCGCTGGCCATGGTCCGCGCTGATCTGGCGGAGCCGGGCACGGAGCTGGACGTCAACATCTACGGCGAGATCTGCAAGGCCACGGTGCAGGGTGACGGCCCGCTCTGGGATCCGCAGAATGAGAGGATCCGCGCATGAGCGCAGAGGTCTACGTACTGTATCTAGGCGTGTTGGTGGCGTTCTTCGCCACCCCGCCCGATACCAGTCAGTTGCTGATCATGTCCAACGCGGCCCGTCACGGATTGCGGCGCAGCCTTGCGACGGTGGCGGGTGATCTGTCGGCCAACGCATTGCAGATGACTGCAGCGGCGTTCGGACTGACCGCCATCATTGCCGCCTCGGCCGATGCGTTGTGGATCGTGAAATGGGCAGGCGTTGCGTATCTTGCGTGGTTGGGAGTGAAACTGATCTTATCGAAACCTGCCCGAGATCGGGATGAGGCAGCCGCTGGTCCGACACGCGGTGCCTTATTTCGGCAGGGGTTTCTGACCTCTTCGGCCAATCCTTATGCGGTTGTGTTTTTCGGGGCCCTGTTTCCGCAATTTATCGATCCGTCGATGCCGGTTCTACCGCAATTGCTGATCCTTGGGGTGACATATCTTGTGGTGGACGGCGTGACGCTGATCCTGTGGGGATGGGCCGCGTCCAAAACGCTGGGCCGGGTGAAAGCGCTAAACGGTGTCTGGCTGAACCGCATTTCAGGCGCCTTGATGCTGGCCGCGGCCGCGTTGTTGGCGTCACGTGATCTGTCGACAGAGGCGCGGTGATGGATGACGTGACCCTTCTGGACGGCGGGATGGGGCAGGAATTGGTGGCGCGCTCCAACGAGCCGCCGACGCCGCTGTGGTCGACGGATGTGATGCGGGCCAAGCCGGAGCTGGTGGGCGACGTGCATCGCGATTACTTCGCCGCAGGCGCGCAGGTGGCCACGGCGAACACCTATGCGATCCATCGGGATCGATTGGTGCGGGCCGGTGTCGAGGACGAATTCGAGGCGCTGCATGTGTTGGCGCTGGAGCAGGCACGCGCGGCGCGAGAGGCCCATGGGGGCGGCAGGGTTGCGGGGGCGATCGGGCCGCTGGGGCAATCCTATGTGCCGGATGCGGGCCCCGATCACATTGCCTCGGTCGCGCTTTATGCAGAGATCGTGGAGCTGCAAACGCCGCTCTGCGATCTGCTCATCTTCGAGACCATCGCCTCGGTCGGGCAGGCGCGGGCGGCTGTTGAGGCCGCGTCGCACACCGCGCTGCCGGTGTGGCTGGCGTTCACAGTGGATGATGAGGATGGCCGCATTTTGCGATCCGGAGAACCGTTGGCGGATGTTTTGGGGTTTGCGGAAGGGGCAGCGGCACTGCTGGCCAATTGCTCAGCCCCCGAAGCGATGGCGCCTGCGTTGGATATCCTTGGGCAGGTGGGTAAGCCGTTTGGGGCCTATGCCAATGGGTTCACGCAGATCACCAAGGCTTTCCTGGGCGAGGCCCCGACGGTAGATGCCTTGACCGCGCGGCGGGATATGGGGCCGGAGGCCTATGCCGATTACGTCATGGGCTGGATCGATCAGGGCGCCACGATTGTGGGCGGATGCTGTGAGGTTGGGCCCGCGCATATCGCGGAAATCGCACGGAGGTTGGGGCGGTGAATGGTCTGAAACGCCCGCTTCGCCCGCCTGATTGGGCCGATGTGCACAGCGGACCCGTGCGGCCCGCGATTGGCACGGCGCGCGGGGCATATGAGACCGCGTTGGGAGAGATGCCGCCATGGGCCAAGGCGGCGCTGGCGATCCGAAACCGGGTCGTTGGAGTTTTCGGCCTTGAGACACCGGATATGGGCCAGGGCATGGCCGATCTGCCGGTGATTTCCGAGACGGATGAGGCCTATGAGTTGGGGCTGGAAGACCGTCATCTGACCTTCACGATATTGACGCAAGTGCGGGACGGCGAGGCGGCTGTCACCACAAACATCTGGTTCAACCATTGGGCCGGGCGGCTGTATCTGGCGCTGGTCTTGATCCCCCACAAATTGATCCTGCGCGGCGCGCTGAGGAGGCTTGCATGACGGACAGGCATGAACGGTTCGCGGAGTTGCATGGGAGCGGCTGTTTCGTGATGCCCAACCCGTGGGACAAGGGCTCGGCCCGGATGATGGCGGCGATGGGGGCGGTGGCTTTGGCGACCTCTTCGGCGGCCCATGCCTTCACCTTGGGACGGCCCGATATGGGGGGCGTGAGCCGCAACGAGGCGCTGGCCCATGCGCAGGATATTCTGTCGGTGACGCGCCTTCCGGTGTCGGGCGATTTCGAGAATGGGTTCGGCGATACGCCCGAGGATGTGGCGGAGACGGTGCGCTTGGCAGCCGAGGTTGGCCTGTCGGGCTGCGGGATCGAGGACATGGCATTCGGCGAGGGCGTCACGGCCTATGACTTTGATTTGGCTTTGGAAAAGGTCCGCGCGGGTGTGGCAGCGGCAAGGTCCGTCGGGCGGCCATTCGTGCTGACCGCGCGGGCGGATGGGATCATGAACGGGGTCTATGACCTGGCCGAGGGCGTCCGAAGGTTACAGGCGTTTGAGGCGGCGGGGGCCGATTGCCTCTACCTGCCGGTGCCGCCGGGGAGAGCGGAATTGGTGCAAGTGCTGGCGGCGGTTTCTGCGCCGGTGAATGCGCTGGCTGTGGGGCCGTTGCAGGATTTGTCGGTGCAGGAACTGGCGGGCATGGGCGTGCGGCGGATTTCGCTGGGCTCGCAGGTCGCGCGGCTGACCCATGCGGCGATCCGGGACGGGATGGCGGGTCTGATGGCGGGCGATCTGACGCCGTTCAAGGCGAGCGCCTCGGGAGATGAGATTGATGCAATGCTGAGGGAGGGCAGTGCAGATGGTTGAAGTTCAAGAGCGTAAGGGCCGCCGTGGCGGTGGCCGGGCGGCGCGGGTGGCGGCGCGGGCAGCGGCATTGCCCGATGATGTGAGACCCATCCGACCGGGCATGGAAGGCGGCACGCTGAAAGTATTGACCGAGGCGCAGATCCTGCAAATCCACAATGCGGCGTTGGAGGCGCTGGAGACGATTGGCCTGGCCGACGCACCGCAATCGGGGATCGACCTGATGGTCGGGGCCGGGGCCATTCTGGGCGAGGACGGACGCCTGCGGTATCCCCGTGCGCTGGTAGAAGATATGCTGGCGAAGGCCGCGCGGGACGTGACGCTTCAGGGGCGCGATCCGCGGTTTGATATGCATCTGAGCGGGACCAAGGTGCATTACGGCACGGCGGGCGCGGCGGTGAATGTGGTAGATGTGGAGAACAATTCCTACCGCCATTCCACGTCACAGGACCTCTATGATGCCGCGCGGATCATGCAGGTGCTTGATAACGTGCATTTCTTTCAGCGCCCGATGGTGTGCCGGGAGATTGCCGACAACCTGGAGATGGACCTGAACTCCATCTACGCCTGTGTGGCGGGGACCAAAAAGCACATTGGCATGTCGTTCAGCGATCCGTCCCATGTGGCGCCCTGCATGGAGATGATCCACATGCTGGCGGGGGGCGAGGACAAGTGGCGCGAGCGGCCGTTTATCTCGAACTCCAACTGCTTTGTCGTGCCACCGATGAAATTCGCCACAGAAAGCTGCGAGACGATGGAGCATTGCATCCGTGCGGGCATGCCAGTGCTGCTTTTGTCGGCAGGTATGGCGGGGGCGACGGCACCCTCGACCATCGCGGGCGCGGTGGTGCAGGCGGTGGCCGAATGCCTCGCGGGGCTGGTTTATGTGAATGCGCTGGTGCCGGGGCATTTGGCGATCTTTGGAACGTGGCCGTTCAATCTGGATCTGCGGACCGGGGCGATGTCGATCGGCTCTGGCGAACAGGCATTGTTAAGTGCGGCTTGTGCGCAGATGCATCAATTCTACGGGCTGCCCGGCGGGGCGGCTGGTGGCGCGAGCGACAGCAAGATGCCCGATATGCAGGCCGGGTGGGAGCAGATGTGTTCCAACGTGATGTCGGGGCTTTCGGGCCTCAACATGGTTTATGAGGCGGCGGGGATGCACGCGTCGCTTTTGGGATTCAGCATGGAGAGCCTGATCCTGAGCGACGATCTGATAGGGCAGGCCATGCGCTGCGTGCGCGGAATCGAGGTGAATGACGAGACTCTGGCGCTGGACCAAATGGCTGACGTCTGCCTGAACGGGCCGGGGCATTACTTGGGCACTGACAAGACGCTGGAGCTGATGCAGTCGGATTTTGTCTATCCCACGCTGGGAAATCGGATGAGCCCAAAGGAATGGGAAGAAGCCGAGAAGCCGAATCTGATGGCCAATGCGATTGCGCGGAAGAACGAGATTTTGGCGCAGGGGGCCTGCCAGGTAGATGCCGCCATGGATGCGGCGGTGCGGGAGAGGTGGAAGATCTATTTCAATTGAGACGTGGGCGGGCCCGCCCACCCACCCCGTTTTGGGGGTTCCACCCCCGTCGCCAGAGGCGACTCCCCGGAAGTATTTTTGAAACAAGGAAGCAGGGTGCTTGACCGGGTTCGCTCGCTCCGTAACAGATGGCGGCATGCGCATCGATGGGCTTCAATATTGCAACTGGTCGCGCCGCGTATTCGAGGAGATGCGGACAGGTGGCATGGATGCGGTCCACGTTACCATCGCCTACCACGAGGTATTCCGCGAAACCGTTTTGCAGATGGAGCGCTGGAACCGGTATTTTGAGGATTACGGCGATCTGATTGTGCGCGCAGGTTCGGGCGACGACGTGCGCGCGGCCAAGGCGGCGGGCAAGACGGCGATCATCTTCGGGGCGCAGAATCCGTCGCCCATGGAAATTGACATCGGGTTGGTGGAGATCCTGCATACGCTGGGTCTGAGGTTCATGCAGCTGACCTACAACAATCAGTCTTTGCTGGCGACGGGCTGCTATGAGGCCGAGGATCCGGGCCTCACGCGGATGGGCCGCGAGGTGGTGGCCGAGATGAACCGGGTGGGGCTGGTGGTGGATATGAGCCACTCTGCCGACCGGTCTACGATTGAGGCGGCGGAACATTCGAGCCGGCCCATTGCGATCACCCATGCGAACCCGTTCGACTGGCATCCCGCGCGGCGTAATAAGCGCCATGAGGTGATTGAGGCCGTGGTTGCCGGTGGCGGGATGATGGGATTTTCGATCTACCCGCACCACCTGAAAGATGGCGGCGATTGCACCCTCGACAGTTTCTGCGGGATGATCGCGGATATGGCCGAGCGGTATGGCGTTGGGCATTTCGGGATTGGCTCTGACCTGTGCCAGGATCAGCCCGACAGCGTGGTCGAATGGATGCGCGTGGGGCGGTGGACGAAGAAGATCGACTATGGGGAGGGCAGCGCCGATAACGCGGGCTTCCCGCCGCAGCCGGACTGGTTCCGCACCAATGCCGATTTCCCGAAGCTTGAAGCGGGCCTGCGCGCTGTGGGCTTTGATCAGGCGGGTGTGGACGCGGTGATGGGCGGCAATTGGCTCGACTTCTTTGACAAGAATTTCGGGGCTGCGGAATGAAGGAGCTGACGCATACCGAGGTTGCGATGCGCGACCCGCAGGTAGTGATGAAGCTTAAGCGTATGGGGTCATTCCATCAGTCGCGATTGAGTTTCATGCGGATTTTGCTGCGGCGGATGAAGGTGGAGAAATGGGCCTTTTCCTGCGCCGATTGGTCTGTGGATGCGCGCGGCGTGGGTCATGCGGTCTATTGCGCCAAGGGGCCTGAGCGGACTTATTCATTGGTCGCCTTTGCCCATGACTTGCCGCCCGAGGCACGCAGTGACCGGGTGATTGCGACCGCTTGGGACGCGACGTTCGCGCTGTTTGATGGGGTGCCGGGGCCCGAGGATATCGAGCGGTTGCGGGGCAATGTGCCCAAGCAAGAGGCCGGGCGCGTCTCGGGGCGCGAGCTGACGCTCAGCCGGGCGAACAGGTCTGTGCGGCTGTGGGAACATGTGGTGGAGCGGCTTGCCAGCGGACAGCAGCCCGACATGGAACTCGTTGAAAGCGTGGGCTACCTGATGCGGACGACGGCGGTTTACGGCTCGGCCAAATTTGGCGCGGCGGACCGGGCGGAGATCGCGGAGCGGCCCGAGTTGAGCGCGCCGTTTCAGGCGGAGATGCTGACGGTTTTCCTGATCCGCGCCTTTGTGATGGATCTGGTGGAACATATGGCGCGGATGCGGTCTGAGGGTGCCGTGGCGCTTAACCCGGCCCTGCGTCGGCGGTTCGGGATCGGCAATTCAACCGGCCTCGGCATGGCACCGTTCCTGATGAACCACCCGCGCTTGATCCACAATTGGATTGCGGCGCGGGAGTGGGCGTTGGCAGAAGTGCGCGGTTTGGCGCGGGCCAGTGCCGACGAGGTTGCGGTGTTTCGGGGATATGCCGCGCGCGCCGCGAAGAATGCGGCGGAGTGGCAGTCTGAGCATCCGATCCAGCAGGCGAAACTTGCAGATTTGCGCCGGGATATGGCGGTGCTGTTGGCGGAGTTGGAGCGGTTCGATTTTGGTGCGGCACTGCCTTGGGACCGCCTGTGGCGTTGGAGTGAGGCGACCCTGAGCCTTGAGGGGCAGGAGCAATTGGCGGCGCTGTTGTTGGAGCCTTATGGGGCAATCGTGGATTGCGCGGCTGGCTGTATGGCGGCGGATGAAGGGCCGGTGCGGATCGACGGTGGGCGCGATGTCAATGACTTGCGTGCGTTGATTGAGGCGGTGCATCCGGATGCCTTAGCAATTGATTGGGACGCGCCGGAGGAGCAGGCGCGGGTCTGGTATGTTTCGGCGGAGAAGCTGGAGCCTCGGCTGGGGGAACGCGCGGAAGAAGACCTCGACGATTATGCGCAGCCGCTCTGCCCTGCGCGCGATGCAGCGGCACTCCATGCGGCTTTGGAAGGAGAAATCGGGCCTGTCGCAGGGTTCCTGCTGCGCCATCCGGAACATCGGCACACGGTGCGCCGGTTGCAGATCGCGGAGGCGCACGAATACGCCGAGGTCCGCGATAACACAACCCATGCAGAGATGGCCCCGATCGACCTATTGCGCGCGAAGCTGAGCTTCTTTGGCGCGACGCGGTTTGATCCCCGTTCGGATCGGTGGCTCAGGATCACCATGTTCCAGAATGCGCCTTTCCCGGGTGAGCTGGCGGATGGGGACCCCGATGATTGGAGCTATCCCGCGCCATGACCCTGGACCTGTCGTTGGGGGAAGTGCAGGCGCTGTCCCTGAAGGCGGCGCGGGGCGCGGGGCGGCCATTTGGCTTGGCGGAAGAGGCGGCTTTCGCGACACGGTTCCTGATTGAGCGCGGATATGACGGGGCCGGGGCCTTAGCTGCGTTATTGCAGGCGACGGATGGGACAGACGCCCGGTGTCCGTTGGCGCTTGGGGTGGCTTTGTCGGATTCGGGTGCTGTGCTGGAGGGTGAAATCGGGCCGGTGGTGTGCCCGCTGATGGTGGCGCCGTTTCTGGTAGGTCTGTGTGGCGCAGGACGCGGATTGTCATTGCGGGCGGGCGAGGGTGTGATTTCGATCGGTGTGGACGGAGCAATGGCGGGCTCCCCGCTTCCCACGACACTGGCCCCCCTCATCATAACGGACTGCGCAAGTCCTGCGGCTTTCATGCGCCAGACCCGCGCGCAAGTCTCTCAAGAGGCCTTCGCCACGCTCACAGTCTTTGCCGCACGCACCTATGCGCCCGCGACCGAGGAAAGCCGTGCCAAAGGGGCAGGCGCGGGGCTGTCGGACAACGACTAAGCGGTACCGCTGCGAGGACGACCGAAGGCTGGAGGCGCGGTTGAAACGGCCCACACGGCCCCGTGATCTTGTCCCGCTTTGCGGCATGGATTTCCGCCACTCGCGCCCGCCGCCAAATTCCTTCACGTTTGGCCCGAGTGTGTTACCAATTGGCATGCGTTCCCCGAAGCTCGCCCCTTTGGAGGACACTGACGAAACGAGCCAGGGTGCCTGCGCGAGTGAAACCGCAGCCTGCGCGCCCTTTGAAAGGATGAACATGGCCAAGAAACCCATCCTCACCGATGATGAGCTTGATGGCGGCTTGCCGTCTGCGAGCCCTCCGCCGCCGCCCGGTGCGAACTCCAGCGTAACACGCCCTGTGGGCGGGCCCGCGGCCCCTGCTGGCGGTGCCGCGACACGTATTGTCGAAGACGCTGAGGCTGACGCCCCGATGCCTGCCCAACAGCAGGGCCGGGATGCTTCGGGCCACGCGCGTCCAAAGACACGTATTCACGGGCTTGGAAATGACGCGGCCAAGGCCGAGCCTGCGATGGACGGCACGATGGATATGTCGGATGTCGTCCCGGTTGTCGGGTGGTTGGTTGTCACGGCAGGTCCGGGCCGGGGCGCTTCTGTTCAACTAACGGCAGGCATGAACGCGGTGGGACGCGGGCCGGATAACGCGGCCCAGGTCGATTTCGGCGACGACACGATCAGCCAGGATGCCCACGCCTTCGTCACCTATGACAGTGAAACGCGGCTGTTTCACCTGAGCCACGGCGGCAAAACCAACATCGTGCGCCGCAATGATGCGCCGGTCTTGACCGCCGAGACGCTGGATCATGGCGATGTGATCCGTATCGGCGACACCAGTCTGCGGTTTGTGGCCCTCTGTGGCCCCGATTTCGATTGGGCCAACGCATGAGCGCCGCGCAGGGATCGGGCGGGGCGGCGATGATCGGCTATGATGTTGCCACCGCTCTCTGGCAGGGCAAGCGTCCCTATCAAGAAGACACGCTTCTGGCAGATTTCCATGGCGGCATGGATCGCGGTTTCGCGGTTTTGGCTGACGGAATGGGCGGTCACGCCGCCGGTGATCTGGCAAGCCGACTTGTCGTGATCGATGCCGTCAGCCACCTCAAATTCCTAATGCATGATGGGGCGACGCTTGAGAAAAACCTCAAGTCCGAGCTGACCTCTGCCATTGAGACCGCCAATGATGTGCTTAAGGATCGCGGCGCGGATGACCGGCGTTTGCAAGGCATGGGGGCGACGTTCCTTGCGACGGTTCTGTTCGAGGATCGCCTCTATTGGGCCTCCGTTGGGGACAGCCCGCTTTACCTTTGGCGCGAGGGCAAATTGCGCCAATTGAACGAAGATCATTCCATGGCGCCGGTCATCGATCAGATGGCGAAATCGGGTGAAATCACCGAGGAAGAGGCCGCCAATCACCCCGACCGCAATGCGCTGACGTCCGTTTTGATGGGCCGTTCCGTTAAGTCGATGGATGTGCCGGAAACGGCCACGGTTCTGGACCCCGGCGATGTGCTGATCCAGGCCTCAGACGGGCTGCAATATCTGGACGAGGCCGAGATTGTGAGGGTGCTGGAGGGGCTGCCTGCCGCGGCCTCCAGCCGCAAGATCGCAGATGCGTTGATGGGTGCGCTTCACAAGCTTGATGACCCGGCGCAGGACAATACCGCCATTCTCGTTCTGCAATTGACCGACGGTATGGGCGGTGGTGGTGGTGGCGTTGCCGCTGGCACAGCCACGTCCGACGGAGAGCGCGCCGTTGTTGGCGGTGCGACTGCGGCGGCTGCTGCTGCTGCTGGTGGTACGGCCACGGCGAGTGCTGCGGCCAGTGCGACGCCATCTGCCGCGCCTGACCCCGACCCGCCGGAGCGAAAACGGAATATCCTGGTGCCTGCGGCCCTTCTCGGCGGGGCGGCACTGGGGCTTGGGCTGATTTTCGGCCTGCCGAGCACGCAAGACGACACGGACCTGACCGCCAGCCCACCACAGGCTGAAGCGGAAGGCGTGGTCGCCTCGGATGAAACGCAAGTTGTGGAGACGGAAGAGGATCCGGTTGTTGAGAACGCGCCAGAGACGCCGTCACAAGACCCAGAAATTACAGAGCCGGAAGCGCCTGCGGTCGCGGAAGACCCGGTTGAAGAGCCTGTGGAGGCCCCGGTCGCCACCGATGATGGCGCGGAGGCTGTGGAAGAGGCTGCACCCGATGAGGCGGCCGAAACGCCAGAGCCGGAAGCGGATGCAGCCGAAGCCGTTCATGAATTGCCTGCGCAGGAAGAGGCGGGCGCCCCTGAGACAGCACCGATTGAGGCGGAGCCGGATGAACCCGTTGAGCCGGCTGCAGAGGATGCTGCCAACCCCGACACGGGTGGTGCGGAAGAGACGCCCATAGAGGATGAAGGCGCAGCGGATGAGGCCGCTGACACGCCTGATCCGACGCGCAGCGGTGATGCGACCACGCCGAGCGCGCTGGAAGACGAAACCCCGGATCGTGAAACCGATACGGAAGCGCAAAGCGGCGCGAGCCTTGAGGGCGAAACGCCTGATGCTGGTGCTGAAAGCGAAGCGGAAGCGGTTGTCGGCGATGGGGCAGATACGGCCCCGGACGTCACCGAGGCACCCGATGCGACGCAATCCCCAACGCCCGGTGTTGGTAGCGCCACTGACCTGATCGAAAGCGGCGCGCTTGGGGGTGCCGCGGTGCCAAGCTCCTCTGGAGCACCCAGCGCTGACGACGCCCAAACTGCGGGAGATGGAGGAGCAGCAGGGGCCATTGAACCTACGCCTGAGCCAACACCAACACCTGCCCCCGCACCAGCGCCTGCTCCGGCGCCGGCACTTACTCCAGCACCTGTTCCGACGCCCACACCAGCCCCAACGCCTACGCCCGTCCCTACTCCAACACCAACGCCAGCGCCCGCTGCTACGCCAGCGCCGACGCAAACCCCCGGACCGGCCCCTGCCGTGACAACCCCAACTCCGACGCCTGCACCGGAACAGGGTGGGGCAGCATCAGCAGTGCCAGGTATCGGGCCGTTGCGCGAAGGGCTCAGCGCGCCAAATGCAGAAGGCGAAGTAGTTGCGACGCCGCAACCGCAGCCCGTGCCACAACAGCCCCAACCCTTGGTTCCATTGCAACCCCAGGTTCAACCGCAGCAGCCGCAAACTCCGGCGCGCCCGCCCTTGATCTTTGATCCAGCGATCAACGATATCGGCGAAGGTGAGCGTGAGACGCAGATGGCACCACGCGAACCATCGGCACCGCAGATACTTCAACCGCCCTTCAACCCTCAGGGCGGGGCGGCGAATGGTGCAACAATCACACCCATGTTGCCGCCGTTTACGGGTAACATTCAAAGGATTTGCCAAGCACAGCAATGCTTTGCCATCATCCGGCAGCCGGACGGAACGGTGACCGTTCTGCAGCGCCGCCGGTAACACGACCAAAACAAGACACCGAAGACAACGGGGACCAACACCAAGATGAGCGACGATGTGGAGCTTTCAATCCGCGAAGTGACCGGGGGCTCGGTTCTGCTGGCCACGGAAACGCTGCGCCTGCCGATTGAGATCGGGCGGTTCGGCGCGGACAATGTTGGGCGGATCAGTGCCGGTGACGGTCGCGTGGTGCATTTCGGCGAGGGTTACGGCACGCTTTCGCGCCAGCATCTGACGATCACACCGTCGGGTGACGGCGGACTTGTGGTAACGGATTTGTCCTCCAACGGTGTGGCCCAGATCGGGCAGGAAGGCTCGCCCCCCGTGCCCATCGGGCGGGGTGGTACTGTGCGCATGGCCGCCGGTGCGATGCGTGCGTTTGAGACGGTGGGTCTGCGCGTGACCGTTTGTTCACCGAAAGAGGCGCAGGTTGATGCCATCGGGCAGCCGCTGCATCTGGTTTATGACAGCTCGTCCACCGGGCGGTTGAAGGCGCTGGATCTGGATGGCGTGTCGATTGCGCTGGTCGCCAGCGGGTCAGAAGTGCTGATGCGGCGTCGCAAGGGGCGTGCGGCACAGGCGCTTGAAGACGCTCGTGGCGAGGGCGCGCAGGTGCTGGTGATGATCGGCCCTGACGGCGCAGGTGGGGTCGAGGCGATATGCGGGATGAGCGATGAGGTCAGCCACAACCGCAGGATGCTGGATGCCGGAGAGGCGGTGCCGATGGACCACCTGGCCACCTTGGATATTCGAGGTCAGCTTTTGCGGATCATGTCCGCGGAAGAGGGCAAAGGGCTAAGCTGCACCAACGCGGAATGCCGCCAATTGAACCCCTATCTGCCGGGCGAGAACTGCCGCTATTGCGGGCAGCGTCTGGGGGATGGAACCTCTTACTGGGTGCACTCTTAAGGTTTTGAGATGATTACATTTCCTGTCCGCTTTCGCGTCCGCCAGATTGGCATAGATGGCAACACCATGGGGTCGTCACGCATTCTGTTGTGCGAAGAACCCGGCGCGTTTCTGGTGGGGAAAACCGATGAGGCGGATGTGCCGCTGACCGGCGATGCCGTAAGCCGCCAACATATGTCTATAGTGTTGACCGCTGAGGACGTGCGCGTCCGCGACGAGGGCTCCACCAACGGCACATACGTGAATGGCACCCGGGTGGATGAGCAGGTGCTGGAAGTTGGCGATCAGATCTCCATCCCCGGTTGGTTGCTGGAATTGTTGGCCCCGGCGAAAAGTGCGGCGAGTGCGACGCGGATTGCAGGGGTTGAAGTTGATGCCTCCCTCGTTAGCCGGTTGGTCATTACCGACGATGATGCGCCACCGCCGTCGCGCCGCACGTTCCCGGAGATGGAATTTGCCGGAAAGGACACCGTGGGCATTGAGGCGTTGCGGGCGTCCGGTCATCCGGTCGAAGAGGTCAAATTCTGCGCGGTGGGCGGGGGACTTGGCAGTTTCGTCTGGGTCGATCACCTTCGCTGCTACGGGATTTCCGCGAGCGATATCAGGGCGATAGGGACGGAAGAGGTCTGCTACCGGACCTACCAGCGTTACTGCAAGAATTCGCAGATCCCTGATCACGAACGCCTGCGCTCCAACGCTTTATCGCGGCCTGACAATATCTGGGGCTTCCCCGGCTATGCGATGCGCGAGGTTGGCAAAGGCATCGGCGTGAAAGGCATCTTTCAGGTGTTTGGCGAGCCTACTCTGTCGGAATCCTACACGCCCCGCGCAGGCGATGTTTTCGACAGCCTCGATGTGGAGGCCAAACGCATCGGCTGGTCGGACATGCTGGTCAAGGCGCAGGTGTTGGGGCTGCGCAAAACATCGGACGGGCGCTATGCGGTGGCCTACAAGCTTTGGGGCGGTGAGGCGCAGGGTGAAGCGCGCAATCGCTACCTGATTGCGGACGTGGTGCATCTATCTACGGGCTATCCGGCGACACGATTTGTCGATGATTTCCAGACGTTTATCACCAATCACCCCGACAGCCGAGCGCAGGTTGCCAACGCCTATGAGCCCCACGACCAGATGTATGCGGAAGCCGAGCGGCGCGGTGGTCCGGTGCAAGTTGTGGTGCGGGGCAGGGGGATTGTGGCAAGCCGGATCATCCAGCGGCTCTACGAGGCGCGGAACAAGAACCCCGACATCCGCATCCTGCATTCGATGCGCACGCCAATTGGCCCCCGTGAGGGTGCCGTGTTCCGCAAGGCCCGCAGGCTGGTCCGCAACAATGTGGAAATTCAACCGTTTAATTGGCCGAAATCCTGCTGGGGTGGCGATCTTCGGGTGGAATATGAACGCGCCAGTGACGAGGATCGCGGCATCATGCTGGGTCAGCTGGGCGGGACAACGACCGCCGAACGCTCAGACTGGATCGCTATTGCTGAGCGCGGCGCGGAGGAGGGGTGGTACAGGCCCGTCTATGGCAACATCTCGGAGCTTCAGCCGCTGCCCTCACCCGGGCCAGAGCAACCGGACGGCGTGCAAGTGTCGATTGATACGGTCGAGGGCAATATCGAAACACTCAACGCCGACTATCTGATTGATTGTACGGGGCTTATTGCAGATATCCGACGTTCGCCCTTCCTGGCCGATATGCTCGATACCTATCACTTGCCGCGCAACCACGCCTATCGCTTGAAGGACGGCAAGCCGAGCCAAGGCGGGGCCACAGGCCTGCGCTGCACCAATGATTTCGAGATCGAGGGGCTGCGCAACAACGCGGGCCGGGTTTATGCTGCGGGCACGATCACAACCGGCGGGCCCTATCTGGCCGTCGACAGCTTTCTGGGCCTGCAATATTCGGCCCTGCGCTCCGTCGATCATCTTGTAACGGAACGCATTCACAAGGTGCGCAACCTGGGGCCGTTCCGGTCCTTCGGGGGCTGGACCAAGTGGATGGTCGGCGCACGGCCGTGAGAGGAGAAAGACCATGATCCCCACCCTCGCCGGACGGCTGCAAACCCGCCTTTTCCTGTTTCTCTTCATAGGCATACCGATCACTTTGGCCTATGTCTTCATCCTTGCGGGATGGAAGTGGGACTACGACATCGCGATGCCGTTCCTGCTGTTTCTGGTGACGATCACGGGATTGGGTCTGCTGCTCGACCCGATCTACATTTTCATCCAGACAACGCGGTGGGACCGCGATTGGCCCTTTGCCTATCAGTTCTTCTTTTCCTGGGTGGAATTCGCCGTGGTCTTCGCGCTGGCGCGCGCGGGTCTGATCCCTTGGCTGCCGGTTTCCGTCGAAGGCCAACCAGCGCCTCTGGTTGATTTCTCTAGTTCGGCAGCGATCGGTCTCGCGTTGTTGCATTTCACATGTGTCTTCATCCCATCGTTCTTTGCCCTTCTCGGCCCCTTGCAGGCGATTTTCGTCCGCTGGCGCTTCAAGGGCGGCCAGTTCGGCAAGCTCTGATGGCCGTGCAATCCGCCATGACGCCTGTGGTGAAGGCGTGGATCCCGATCCATCTTGCCCTTCTGGCGGGAGCTTATTTCCTGCTGTTCCGCGAAAGCACGCTGGACCTGTCGATCATGATGGGGCTGTGGTTCTTCTTTCCCGTCGGCATCATGGGCGCGATCATCGCCAATGCGACGGGCACCGGGGGCGGCGTGGTTTTCGTACCGGTCTTTGCGGCCTTGCAGGACGGCGGCATAATGATCCCGCCGGAACTGGTGCGCATTGCCACCTTAAAGCCTGAGGAAAGCGTGGCCGTTTCCTTCACTATCCAATGCTTTGGTATGTCCATCGGGGCGCTGACCTGGGCCTATGGGATCTTCGTGAAAGACAATCTGGCGTGGGATGAAAAGGTCTCGTCGCAGACCTTGGCCGCGCTGACGTTCGCGCCATTGGCCACGGGCATCCCCGCGCTTCTGCTGACGCAGGCCTTTGTTGAGGTTGAGGGCGACCAGCTTATCATCTGGTTCAAGTTCTTCTCGCTGGCGCTGGGTGTGACCCTACTGATCTTCACATGGGTCCAACGCAGGCAGGCAGCGAAGGACCGCAAGCTTTGGGTGTCACCCGGTGAGATTTGGGTGCTGATGGGCCTTGGGATCATCGGGGGCGCTGTGACGGCGCTGTTCTCCGTCGGTATCGGTGAGTTCCTTGCCATCTACCTGATCCTGCGCCGTTTCCCCACGAAAGTGGCCATCGCGGTGGCCGTTTGGGTCAGTGTGGTCTGTGTGATCGTGGGTTTCTGGGACGGCTACTTGAATGATCTAGTGCGGCTGGAAATTGCCCTGATCGCTGTGCCTGGTGCAATCGTGGGCGGGTTCCTGGCCAAGGGGATCGCTTCGTTGCTGGGGTCGCTGTGGCTCAAGACGCTGGCGTCGATCTGGATCATCGCGTCGAGCGTCTATCTGTTGGTCACGTAGGGCTTTATTCGCCGATACCTTCGCCGTCCGGTTCATTCAAACGCAACTCGATCAGTGCATCGCAGGTGGTGTCGCCATCGGCGGTGGCGAGCCAAACGCGCAGGGGTTGGCTGATGTCGCCCGCATCGCTGAACCGGATCGCGCCATCGACGGACAGCGGGTCGGCGATGCGCCAAGTCTGACCGAATTGCGCGACGATTTGGGCGTCGCAGCTGGACCGCGCCAATAGGTCGAGCGAGATTGGGCGCGAAGTTGCGAGAATGGATGTTGAGAAATCGGGCTGAGGCGCGATGAAAAGCGGGCGGTTGGCCGCTTCGACGATGTCGGTGAGGTCGCCAGGCAATTGCGACCAGCATTCGGAAAGGTTCATCGCACCGCCGGCCTGAGCCGGGAAAAGGCGCGAGCGGCCTTGGAAATCGGGGGTGATCCCGGCGCTGTCGCCAACCTGCCCAAGCGCCGAGCAAACGCCCGTGTCGATGCGCACCACCGGTGCGGGGACCTGCGGGGCGATGCTGACGATTGCGGGCTCGTCAAAGGTGATCTCGGGCGGTGACCCTTCGCGGCGCACGATGCGCGCCTGTGCGGTATCGGGGCTGCCGACCGCAATATGGCTGTTGTCGAAGCTGAAATAGCCCTGGGCCGCATCGCCGAAGTCGTGGATTTCGCCGCCCGTCGCCACATCCACCAGACGGGCAGGCGTGTCACCCGCGGCCCCGACAAACACCATCGTGCCGTCGGCAGAAACCGAAAGGAATGCATCGCCTTCGCCCGCCGGCAACTCGCCCGCGCCACGGATCGTGCGTCCGGCAAGGTCGATGACCTCCCACCGGGTCGCATTGGCGCGCATGAAGCTGAGCCGGTCGCCTGAAAGACGGTAGCTGGTGTAGGTGCCGTCGGGTGCAAATTCCGCCAGTTCCCGTTGGTCAAGTGCATTGTCGTAGAGTGTGACGGTTCCGTCCCCGCGGAGCACCAAAAGCCCTTGATCGCCACCCATGGGTGACATCGCAACGAACGCCCCGATGCGGTTCCCGGCGGTTTGTACTAGCCGTCCGTCCGTTGCGAATATGCGTACAAGGCTGGGTGTGATGACGGTGATCTGATCCTGGTTTTCGGCAAAAGTCACACGGACCGAGGTTCCGGCGGGCACCGAAGTCAGGATCTCTTCAGACGGCGCGCCGATGGTTGTCTCAGCCAGGTTTACCAACACGATGTCGGTTTGCCCGCCGACACTTGCGCGGGTGTAGACAAAATGCCTTTCACTGCCTGATATGGCGCGGTTGGCGGTGGTTACGGTCGTCGGCTCAAACCGCAAGATCTCGCGCCGTGCGGCGATGTCGTAGAGGCGGTTGGGCGTGCCCGCACCGGTGGTGGCAATGGCAAAGCCGCCGGACATGGAGAAACCAAGCCGCGTGATCTCATCAGGAATGCCGCGTGCCAGATGGGCGCGGTAGGCGCCACTTTCGCGGTCAAAAAGGGCGATGCCCCCGGTACTGTCAACAAGGCCTACGGTTTCATTGTCCCACGAGAAGCGCGGTAACAGCGACAAGGTACCATTGGGCGCGCTGAGTGTCGCGGTCTCAACCAGATACATCTCATCGCTTGTCAGCGCTTCGGCCAGGGCTTCTTCAGCGATGTTCAGCGCCTCTTGCAGTGCGGCATTCTCAGCCTCGAGCGCGGTGATCCGGGCCCGCAGGCGGTCGATTTCTGACGCGTTGGCATCGGTGTTATTGGCCGCATCCTCAGCTTCTTCGAGGTCATTCAGCAGGCGCATACGCTCGGCTTCGGACAGCTCTAGCGCCGATTCCAGCCGGTCCATTTCCTGTGCCATGGCGTCAGTGCTTGCGCCTGCCTCCACCGCTGCGGCGAGACGGCTTTCCAGCGCTGCGATTTCGTCGGACGCCTCCGCCAGTGCAGTTTCTGCGGCGGTCAGATCGGCGTCCACTTCTGCCAAGGCAGCAGCGCGAGTGCGTTCTGAGGCGAGCTGTTGTTCCAAACGGGCGATTTCTGCGGTTGCGGCCTCCACCTCTTCGGTCAATCCGGTGGAGGCACTTTGGGCCGCGCGCAACGTTTCCTGCGCCTCTGCCAATTCACCTTCCAACGCTTCGATGCGCGAGGTGGCGGTTGCGTTATCATCGGCCAAATCAGCGGCCCGTTGCGAAGCGGCATCGCGGGCCGCGCGGGCGTCTTCCAGGGCCGCTTGGGTAACGGCCAACGTTTCAACCGTGCGTTCCAGATCGGCAACTTGGGCTGCCGCGGCATCACGGGCGTCGCGGGCTGCGTCCAACTCGGCCATGGTTGCGGCCATATCGCCATCAGCGGCTTCCAGACGGGCGAGGTTGTCTTCGGCTTCGGTGAGCGACGCTTGGAGGGTCTCAAGGTCGCGCAGGGTGGTTTCGCGGGCCAGCTCAGCCTCGGCCAAAGCCTCTTCCAGACGGCCCATTTCTTCCATCATTTCGCCCATGCCGGGGTTCAGCCAGCCGGGCTGCGTGGCCCAGATCCCGCCACCGATGGAAGCTGCTAGTATTCCGCCAAGGAGTGCACCGCCAAGGAAACGCCCGCGTCGGGGCGGCGTATCTGCAACCACTTCGTCTGTCGCCATGGAAGCGGCAACCATGCGGGTTGGCGCATCGGCAAGCGCGGCCAGCCATGCCGCCGCGTCCTTAGGCCGGTCGCCGGGCGTCATGCGCAGGGCGCGGTCGATCAGATGCAGCAGCCGACCATCTTGGTCAGCATGTGCATCGGCGATGGGTTGGTAGGGGTCTGGTTGGCCCGTGGCGATGGCGCTGGCGCGTTCGTCCGCGGCTACCGGGGCGGCACCGGTGATGACATGATGCAGCGTCGCGGCCAGCGCGTAGAGGTCCGAATAGGGGCCCTGCTGTGCGCCGGAGACGTAGAATTCATGGGGGCTGTAGCCGTCTGTAACCACACGGAAGGTGCCTGCCATCCGTGACCGTGCCTGCGTTTCAGCACGGGCTGCGCCGAAGTCGATCAGCATCGGCATCCCGAAGTGGTCGATGCGGATGTTCTGGGGTTTGATATCGCGGTGCAGGACCGATTGGCTGTGCACGTATTCCAACGCGCCCAGAAGGTCGCGGGCCAGCTCAAGCACCTTGTGCGGCGGCAGGTCCGCATCGCTGGCCACGATCTCTTCCTGCAAGTCGCGGCCGTGGATGTAATCCATCGCCATATAGGCGGTGCCGTTTTCCTCGAATAGGGTCTGCACATGCACGACGTTTGGGTGGCGCAGACGGGCGAGCATCCGCGCCTCGCGCAGGAATTGCGCGCGCGCCGTCTCAAAATGTTCCGAGGTTCCGGCGGAGGTCGCGCTGACCGTATGGGTTTGCGCCGCACGCTGCGCCAGACCCAGCGGGAAGCATTCCTTCACTGCAACGTCACGGTCCAGCGTGTCTTTCGCCAGATAGGTGATCCCGAAGCCGCCCGAAGCGATCAGGCGCTTGATCTCGTACTGGCCGCCCAACAGTTTCCAGCCCGGCGGAAGCTCTCCTGCTGGTAGCATGTGTGTGGTGGCGTCAGGGCCGCGGGGATTTGGCGTATCGTTGGGCATTGCCCGGGCACAATCGCGCGGGTTCGCGTCCCTGTAAATGTATGTTTTCCAGACGTCTGGGCACTGTTGCGCGGCCAAGGCTTGCAATCGGACGCGCGCTGGGACACGTCAGAGCAAATGGCACTGAGCTTTTTCGGAAAACTGCGCGGAGCGTGGGAAGTGGCACGCGGGCGCTACGATCAAGAGATCGATAGCGAGATGGGCCTCTGGCAGGGCCGCTTCTTTGCAGCCATCAATGACCACGGCCTTTTGCGCAGGCGGTGGCGCAACGAGGGCATCATCGCGCCGGGGGTCTATCGGTCGAACCATCCCAACGCTGCGACGCTGGCTGATTGGAAGGCGCGTGGTATTGTTGAGGTCATCAGCCTTCGCCCCGCGCAATCGGCGGTTCACCTGTTCGAGGCTGAGGCCTGCGAAGCCTTGGGATTGCGGTTGCGCAACGTCGCATTTCAAGCGCGCGCCGCGCCGCGCCGACGACCCTTGCTTCATCTGTTGGACATCTTCGATGATTTGGAAAAGCCTGCCCTAATCCATTGCAAGTCGGGCGCGGATCGCACCGGACTGGCAGCCGCGATGTGGGCTATTCATGTGGAAGGGCGCCCTGTCGCCGAGGCCAAACGCGCCCTTGGGTTGCGCCATCTGCATGTGCGTTGGTCCAAGACCGGCGTATTGGATCGGTTTTTGGAGGCCTATGAGCGTCGGGTCCAAGACGGGCCGATTGGTCTGCGGGAGTGGATCAGCACGGAGTATGATCCAGACGCGCTCTAGTTATCGGAAGCCCAAGGGCGATCAGTTGAGCCAGGTCTCAACTTCCAGTGTCGCGTCGCAGCCCGCACCATCGCTGGTTCCAACCCAAATGTCGATGCGACCCTCGATGGCGGCCTGCCCGGTCAGATTCAGAAGGGGTGCGCCATTCTCGCCAGTGCTGTCGTCGAAGTGCCAGACTGTGTCTTGCGTGTTGACCAGCAGGTTGGTGTCGCAATCCGAGATCACTTCCAACTCCAACCGCCGGAATTGCGCCATCTCGGTCAGGTAGAGCGTGTAGTCGGGGATCTGGTCTACAAAGCCTGTGACGTTGAACGGCAGGTCCGTGCAGGCACTGAGGTTCTGCGTGCCGCTGGCGCGAACCTGGAGGTTCTGAGGTGTGTAAATGTCGGTGCCGGTAAAGCGTTGTTGCGACCCGGTCACCGCCAAAGTCGGGCAGTTTGCGGCTGAACCGCCACCGCCGCCCGCAACCGTGCCGCCGGGCGTGTTGGGGCCTGGGTTTGGAGTTGTGCCGCTGGCCAGCATCAATTCGATCTCGGCGCGTGCATCGCGGAGTTCCATCGTCAGGCGATCTGCCTCGGCCTCGGCCTCCGACAGGTCTGCCGCCATACGTTGCAGATCTGATTGCGCGCGTTCGACATTGCGCAAGGCGGTGTCGCGTTCAGTCTCAAGCGCTGCAAGGGCCGCCGGATCGATGTCCGAACCGGATTCCGCAATGACAGCTTCTAAAGCCGCGAGTTCAGCGGCAAGGGTTGTTGCGCGCGCTTCGGCCTCGGCAGTTTCAGCTTCTGCAGCGGCACGCGCGGATTCCAAACGTTCGACATCTTCGGGCGCGGCGGAGGCGGAGGCTTCTTCGCGTGCCATCGCAAGCGCTGACTCCAGTTCAGCCACCTGGGCCTCAAGCGTTCGCTGAGCTTCGCGGGCCCCGTCCTGATCTGTCAGGGCCTGGTTCAATTGCGTGCGCAATTCTGCTGTTGCGGCCTCGTCGCCTTCTGCCGCAGCTGCCAATTGAGCGCGCAGGTCTTCGACGGTCTGGTCCAACTCATCAGCGCGGGATTGCGCGAGATCGCGGGCTTCGGCCACGGATGTCACTTCGGCCTGCAACTCGGCAGCTTGGGCGGCCATTTCGTCCAGCTGACCCTGCATTTCAGTGTTGTCGCCGCCTGAAGACGCAATGCCTGGAATCGCGAAGTAGGCGCCGCCGCCCAGTAGAGCCAACAATCCGCCGCCAACAGCCGCGCCTTTCCAGAAGCCGGATTTGCTTGGTTCGGGGGCCGGGGTAGGCGTTGCGACGACTGCTGCTGCAATGGGGGCTGCTTCTACAATGCGTGTGGCCGAATCCGGGATCGCCGCGAACCAGGCGGCGGCATCGGCAGGACGGTCGCGCATCGGGCGGGCGAGTGCCCGGTCAATCAGCGCCAGAAGACGGGGGTCGTGGTCAGGGAAGCGTCCCGCGATGGGCTCGTAAGGGTCGTCCTCGCCGTTGGAGACTTTCTGCGCGCGTTCATCGGCGGGGGCAGGGGCGCTGCCTGCGATGCAATGGTGCAGCGTTGCGGCCAGCGAATAGAGGTCCGAGGCCGGGCCCTGTTCGGTGCCGGCCACATAGAATTCGTTCGGGCTGTAGCCGTCCGAGACGACGCGGAACGTTCCCGCCGCGCGCGAACGGTTCTTCGTTTCCTGCCGCGCCGCGCCGAAATCGATCACCACGGGCATGTCGAGCGGGTCGATGCGGATGTTGGCAGGCTTGATGTCGCGGTGCAGTAGCCGTTCCTTGCCACGCTCAGGCGCATCGCGGTGCAGATAGTCGAGCGCACCCAGGATCGTGCGCGTCAGCTCCATGATATAGGCGGGCGTCAGCTTTTCCGGCTCATGGTCGATGATGTGCTGTAGATCGCGGCCTTCAATGTAGTCCATCGCCATATAGGCGGTGCCGTTCTCCTCGAACAACGTCTGGACGTGGACGATGTTGGGATGGCGTAGGGCGGCCAGTGTGCGCGCTTCGCGGAGGAACAGGTTGCGCGCGGTCTCAAATGGTTCGGTTGTAGAGGCGCTGGCAGCGGAAACGGTGAAATCGCCCGCGCGCAGGGCAAGGCCCGCAGGAAAGCATTCCTTGATCGCAACCTTCCGGTCCAGGTTATCGCGCGCTTCATAGGTGATGCCAAAACCGCCCGCCGCAATACGGCCGGTGACGCGGTACATGCCTGACGACAGCTCAGCGCCCACAGGCAATTCGCCTGCAGGGCCATCGGGCAGCACCTTAGTTTTGGCGGGATCGTCACTCATCTTCTTTTGGTCCGGCCTTTGAGGGGGCGCCATTTATTGCGGGCAGCAGGCGCGAAGGGGTCTCAGGTCGTGGTTCCTGCGAATATGGCGAATTCCGGGGTAAATTGTAAACGTCCGGTTTCCCTTACGCGTTTGTTTTTGCCGCTCGCCTTGCCGTGAACACGGGTGAGCGTATGCGCGGGTCTTTTTCCCAGCATTTCATGGCCCCAACCCCCTTGCGCCCTGTCCAAGCCGCCCCTAGAAGGGCGTCTGATTTTCAATGCCGCACGAACCCGCGCGCCCCGAGGCGCCGCAAACGAGGTAACCCATGCAGATCACCGAAACCCTGTCCGAGGGCCTGAAGCGCGAATACCAGATCACCGTCACCGCCGGAGACCTTGAAGCGCGCGTGAATTCCAAGCTGGAAGAGGCGCAGCCCGAAGTTGAGATGAAGGGCTTCCGCAAGGGTAAAGTGCCCATGGCGCTGCTGAAAAAGCAGTTCGGCCCCCGGATCATGGGCGAGGCGATGCAGGAATCGGTGGATGAGGCGATGCAGGGCCACCTCGAAGAATCCGGTGATCGCCCGGCGATGCAGCCTGACGTCAAAATGACGAACGAAGACTGGAAAGAGGGCGACGATATCGTTGTCGCCATGTCCTACGAGAAACTGCCCGAGATCCCGGACGTCGACTACAAGAAGCTGAAGCTGGAGAAGCTGGTCGTGAAGCCCGGCGACGATGAAATCGACGAGGCACTGAAGAACCTGGCCGAGAACGCCCAGAACTTTGCCACCAAAAAGGGCAAAGCGGCGGACGGCGACCAGGTCGTGTTCGATTTCGTTGGCACCGTGGACGGCGAGGCTTTTGACGGCGGGTCTGCCGAAGACTTCCCGCTGGTTCTGGGCTCGGGCCAATTCATCCCCGGCTTTGAAGAGCAGCTGGTTGGTGTGAAGGCCAAGGATGAGAAAGACGTCGAAGTGTCTTTCCCTGAGGATTATCAGGCCGAGCATCTGGCCGGTAAGGCCGCCGTTTTCGCCTGCACCATCAAAGAGATCAAAAAGCCGGTTCCGGCGGAAGTTGATGATGAGCTGGCCAAGAAATTCGGTGCCGAAGACCTCGACGCGCTGAAAGGTCAGATCACTGAGCGATTGCAGGCGGAATATGCCGGTGCCGCGCGTGCTGTGATGAAGCGTGGCCTGCTGGATCAGCTTGATGATGTTGTGTCGTTTGAGCTGCCCCCGTCGCTGGTGCAGGCAGAGGCCGACCAGATCGCCCACCAGCTGTGGCACGAAGAAAACCCTGACGTCGAAGGCCACGACCACGAGAAGGTCGAGCCCACCGATGAGCACACCAAGCTGGCCGAACGCCGCGTGAAGCTGGGTCTGCTGCTGGCCGAGCTGGGTCAGAAGAACGATGTGCAGGTCTCCGACGCCGAGATGACGCAGGCGATCATGACGCAAGCGCGCCAGTATCCTGGTCAGGAACGTCAGTTCTTTGAGTTCATCCAGCAGAACCAGGCCGCACAGCAACAGGTGCGTGCACCGCTGTTTGAAGACAAGGTTGTCGATTTCATCGGCGAGCTGGCCAAGGTGACGGAAAAAGAGGTCTCCAAGGATGACCTCAAAGCTGCCGTCGACGCCCTCGACGAGGAATAAGCCGAACGCCGGTTCGGAAATGTGAACGCGTCGCCCCTTGGCGGCGCGTTTTTTTGTTGCTTAGGGTTGGGATATGCCGAAGGACCTCGACACCGCATTT
Source organism: uncultured Roseicyclus sp. (assembly GCA_947500415.1). GTDB lineage: Bacteria > Pseudomonadota > Alphaproteobacteria > Rhodobacterales > Rhodobacteraceae > Gymnodinialimonas. The sequence continues at coordinate 859,515 of CANMRT010000002.1, read as the reverse complement.
GAGATCACGCTGCGCCGGCCCGTGCCAAGTGACATCGAAATACACTTCGCCTTGCCGCAGTCCCGTGAGATCCACGTGATGTACGGGGGCGATCCTGAGATCCCGCCCACAGCCAACCTTGCGCGCTCGGAAGGGTGGTTTGTGTGGCTTAGCGAACATCCCTTCGCGCGCATCATCGAAGTTGATGGCCGGGCGGTCGGTGAAATTCGACTGCACAGTCACGACCCCGAAGAACGGACCGCGCGGATGGCCGTGGGCCTGTTTCTGGAAGAGGATCTGGGTTGCGGATACGGGCGTCAGGCAATCATGCAGACGCTGGACCACGGGTTCACTGAGATGGAGCTGGTCAGCATCGATTTGCGGGTGCTGGAGTTTAATCACCGCGCGATCCGTTGCTACACGTCATGCGGATTCGAAACCGTTGCGCGGCTGCCGCGATCCCTCAAAATGGGCGATGTATGGCATGATGATCTGCTGATGGAGATTACTTTGCCGAAATATAGCACGCGCAGCTAAATCTCCGAAAAACTTCTGTAGATCAAAGTCTTAACCCTGTCTGTTATCGGATAACGGACCCCGGCGGTTGTATAACACGTCGAGGCAGGGGCAGGTTTGGGCAATCGCCGATCAATGGCACACAATTTTCTTGCACGTCTTTTTACGCACCCATTCTTTTCGAAAGCCCTGACCCATGTTGAAACACACCCTCATAGCCCTTGCTGGCCTTGCCGCGGTCGTTCCCGCGGCATCGGCTGACACGCTGCTTCCCATATTGCCACGGCCCGATCTGGTCGAGGATTACACCCCGTTTGAAGACCACGCCTTCGACCAGACGTTTGAGCTTTGCCACCGCTTTGGCGTTGCCTGCAGTGTTCCCGGAGCAGGCCATGCTGATGTCCTGGACTTGATCGCACTGGCGCAAGCCGATGCTGCAAAACGCTGGGCCCTGCATGCCGAGGAGTGGGAGGAAGTCGCCGAGCTTTATGACGACTATGCGCCTTACCACATCCCCGCGCCGCGCTTGCCACGCATTCACGGCAACTATGGCTGGCAGCAGAGCGCCGGTGACCGGATTGCCGATGTTGCCGAGCTTCTGGAAGAAGTACAGGAGCGTCTCGACCATCGCCCCCAGGCGCTGCACGTGATCCCGCGCCCGCATTTCAATTGGCAGAATCTGCCTGGCCGTTTTTCTTTCGGTCATTCCGGTCCGGCGATCATCAACCACTACAACCTGCCGCGCCATCCCGGGAACACGATCATCGTCAACCCGTTCCGCTGACCTAATCCTGTCTTGCCCCGCGTCGTCTGGGGCAGGGCGCCCCTTCAGTTAACCCATTCAAACCAATCGAGTAGTCAAACCCATGAAACATTCCCTTCCCCTCGTTCTGGCCCTTGCTGCCAGCCTTGCCACCCCGGCCTTCGCTCAGGACATCAACGATATGATGAACCCACGCGCCATGATCGCCGAGCTTGGTCTTGGTGACCTTTTGAACGGTGCCGCCGCCAACCGCATTGTCGCGCCCAGGGTGATCCAGATCGCCCCGGCCGAGCTTGCGGCCCTCCAGTTGGACACCACTGTCTTGTCCTCGCCCCGTCCGGTGCTGCGCCCGCGCACACTGGCCATCCCTGAATTGGCCCGTGTGCCCGAGGCGGCCCCCGCTGCAACCGACATGGGCGCGCTGCTTGAGGCTATGGATATTGCCGCAGTCGAAGCCCCCGCTGGCGCAAACACGCTGGTCGCGTCCGGCGTAAACACTGCTGTCGTGAACGGAACCAACACGGCCGTGATCCACAGCGATGGCGCAGAACTGGCCAATGCCGCTGCACCGCGTCTGTCGCTTTGGCAGCGCATTTTCGGCCAGTAACACCCGAAAGATTCGGGCCCGGTGAAACACCCGGGCCCTAAACTTTTTTGATCGTTTGGAAAAAACGCTTTGGTGAACCGCCAGACCGCCGTTAACGTTAAGGTTGTATAACGAAGGTCAGGGTTTCCGCAGTTTGGCGGAGGTTTGCCATCCCATAACCTGACCCGGCTTACGTCTATTTTTCGGCGGGTCGGTTGCCCTTCAACGGCCCCCACACACAGGAAGGATACTCCCCCTATGCGTCTTATGACTGCAAGCGCACTCGCATTGATTGCTATGGGCGGTGCCGCAATGGCCTGCCCGAATTACCAATTGGCCCAAAATGGTTTCAACTACGACAGCTCACAGATTGCCAACGGGCTGAACTTCAACGTCCAGGCGGGCGGCCAGTTCACGCTGGACCAATGTGGTCTTGGTAGCCTTGGCTACGGCCAGTTCCGCGCCGCCCCCGATCTGACCCTTACACTGACTAATATGGTTGGGCGCGAGCTCGACTTGTTCGTCAACTCAAGCTGTGACCCCGCGATGCTGGTCAACGACGCTTCGGGCCAGTGGTATTTCAACGATGACAGCAACGGCTTGCAGCCCGGTATGCGTTTGCCCTCCGCTGCCGCTGATGGCCGTGTAGACATCTGGATTGGCACCTTCTCGGGTGGCGGTTGCCCCGCGACCCTGACCGTTCAGGCCACAGGCGGCGCACCTGTGCCCACGCCAGTGCCAACACCGGTTCCGACCCCGGCACCCGCGCCTGCGCCGGTTGCCGGTTGCCCGACCTGGGAAGTCCCTGGTCCGGCGCTGCAATTCACAGCAAACCAGATCCTTCAGCCGCTCAGCTACATCGCGCAAGCCACAGGCGGTGTGTCCGTCGGATCCTGTGCCGGTGTTGAAGGTGGCGGTACTGCAAGCCAGGTGCCGCAATTCTCGATCAGCCTGTCCGAGATGCAGGGCCACAACCTGTCGCTTCTGGCCAACGCCGAATGTGATTCGACCCTTCTGGTGAATGGCGCAGACACGACCTGGTATTATAACGATGACGGGCAGGGGAACTTCCAGCCTGAGCTGACCATCACCGATCAAGCGGCGCTGAATGGACGGATCGACGTCTGGGTTGGCACCTTTGGTGGTGACAGCTGTGCCGGTACATTCACTTTGCAGGCCGTGCCAGTGGTACAGCCTGTGCCGCAGCCACTGCCGACACCGACACCTGCGCCAGCACCGGCTCCAACACCTGTACCGACGCCCACGCCAACTCCGGCACCGGCGCCAACACCGGCTCCGGCTCCGGCGCCAGCACCGGCTCCTACACCTACACCTACACCTACACCTACCCCGACACCCACACCAACGCCAACACCTACCCCGGCTGGCGGTTGCCCAACCACATCGCTGGAAGGCATTCAGGTCGTGTCCAACGGTGCGGAGCTTTACAGCCCCACCACCTACACGGTGCAAGCCGGCGGCGTGACCTCTTTGGCCAGCTGCTCGGGTCTGCCCGGTGCCGGTGTCATCAACGCGGCCCCGAACTACAGCTTCCAGCTTTCGGGCATGGAAACTTATGGCCGTCTTGAAATCGAAGTCTCCAGCGACTGCGACACCACGCTTCTGGTCAATGACGCCCAGGGCAACTGGCACTTCGACGACGATGCGGGCGGAAGCCTGCAGCCTGAACTCAACCTGACGGACACCGCTGCCCTCAATGGTCGCGTGGACATATGGGTTGGCACCTTTGGCGCGGATATCGCGTGTGAGGCCGAGTTCGAAATGGAGACCTGGAACTTCTGATCCAGCCCCCTGCGCTCAGGGTAAGGGTTTCCTGCCTTTCGCCCTGAGCCCCAAAAATGGATAGTGTCCCTACCCTTCACCGGGGGCACCATCGCCCCTAACCCTTTGAACCTAAAACCCCTTTTACCCCTTCTGCTGAAGATAAAAAGAACACCCGGAGTAACACGATGAAAAAGCTTCTTGCCGCCTCTGCAATCCTTCTCGCCACCGCTGGTATCGCTGCCGCTTGCCCCGCATGGCAGAACCAAGGCGTCCAGACCGGCGTCACCAACGGTCAGGACCTCTGGACCCCCAACAGCTACTCGGTTGTTGCAGGCGGTTCGCAGTCCCTGCGTAACTGTGGCTGGAACCACTCGGGCTACGTGATTTCGCGCCCCGACTTCGAATTCACCATCAACGGCCTGCATGCCTACAACCGCCTTGAGATGCGCGTTATCGGCTCTTGCGACACGGTTCTGCTGGTCAACGATGCAACCGGCAACTGGTATTTCGATGATGACAGCTATGGCAACCTGAACCCTGCCATCAACCTCTACAGCCCCCAGTCCGGTGTCTATGACATCTGGGTTGGCACCTACGGCACCCAGACCTGTGGCGCGACGCTGCAGATGGAAACCTGGTAAGTTTTCCAAGACCGATATGGTCTAACGAGACGGCCCGCCAATTGGCGGGCCGTTTTCGTTTGTGCGCTGATTGGGAAGACCTTTTCATTTCCCAGGCGTGATGATTTGCTGACGTTCAAAGGGAGAACGTCCATGCAAATCGAAACCTGGCTGGCCTTCGTTGTGGCCAGCGCAATCGTTGTTGTCATTCCTGGCCCCAACATCGTGCTGACCGTGACCTATGGGATCAGGGATGGACTGCGATCTGGCCTTGCGACGGTGCCAGGGCAGGCCTTGGGGGCACTTCTGGCGATGTCGGCCTCGCTTGCCGGGGCAGGGGCGATTCTGGCTGCATCTGTCGGGTTGTTCACTGCGATGAAGGTGGCGGGTGCGCTTTATTTGTTGTGGCTGGCCTATCGTTTGTGGACCGCCCCGGTTGACGCAATCCGCACTGACGACGCGGCCCCAAGCCGACCGTTGGGGGCCTTGTTCCGGCAATCGACGCTTATCAGTGCGCTGAACCCCAAGGGTCCGGTTTTCTACATGGCCTTCGTGCCGCAATTCGTGGACCCGAGTGGCGATGTGCTCATGCAATTCGCTGTGTTGACCGCGACCTTCACCGTGGTGGCGGCAATCAACGGACTGGGGTGGTTGGTTCTGGCAAGTAGCTTGCGAGAGTATCTGAGCGGGCCGTTTGTGCTGCGCCTGATCAACCGGATTGGCGCGGCCTGCCTCGGTGTGGCCGGGTTGGTCGCCCTGAGAGCAAGCCGGTCGGGATAACCCTGAAAACGCCGGTGATTTCGTTAAGAGAGGGTTAATTTTCGAAGGCCCTTTCAACCTTTTCAATGGGTTGCGGCCGTGTGCACGCGTGCACCCGCGGGTCTACTCGGGGGCGTTGGCAGGCGTCAGTCGGATTAGCGCACCCGGATCGTCGTCGATTAGTATGAGAATCGCGCCATCGTCGTCGATTGCCACATCCCGCACACGGCCCTCGCCTGTGCGCAGCCGTTCTTCGCCCATGACCGTCTGGCCTTCGATGTCGAGCCGGACCAAGGACTGGCCTGCGAGCGCGCCCAGAAGAATGTCGCCCTGCCAGTCAGGGAACATCTCACCCTCGTAGAAAATCATGTCCGAGGGTGCGATGGAGGGGTCCCAGAAGTAACGCGGCTCCACATAGTCAGGCGCATGGGTCTGATCGCCGGTGCCCACGTCAGACCCGTTGTAGTTCACACCGTAGCTGACCACTGGCCAGCCATAGTTGCCGCCTTCTTCGATGATATTCAGCTCGTCCCCACCGGCGGGGCCGTGTTCTAGCGTCCAGAGCACGTCAGTACCCGGTTGAACGGCGGCCCCTTGGATGTTGCGGTGTCCGAAGCTGACATTGCCCGGCAGGATGTCTGGCATGGCATCGTTTGCCGTGGGCGTCCCATCGGGGAAGAGGGCCACCACAACGCCATAGGAGGTGTTTACCGGATCTTGAGCCAGCTCGCGGTTTTCAGGGGTGAAGCGGTCGCCAGTGGTGACGATCAGATTGCCGTTGGGCATGACAACCACGCGGCTGCCGAAATGGGCTGGAACGACGGAGGCCGGGGTTTGGCGCCAAAGCTCTTCAACCTCATCCAGCGCGGTGTGATCCTCTGACAGCATCGCGCGGGCCAAAGCCGTTGCGGAACTCGCCAAGCCTTCGCGGGCGGAATAGGTCAGGAACAGCGTAGGGTTTTCCGCGAAGTCCGGGTGTAGGACGACATCCAGAAGCCCACCCTGCTGAATTGCGCGCACGCCCGGTACACCAGTGATCTCGGGGCCCATCGTCCCGTCCCGCGTGATGTGGCGCAGTGTGCCGCCGCGTTCGGTCACTATATATCCCCCGCCGTCTGGTAGCACGGCTACTGCCCAGGGACGTGCAAGGGCGCCGACGATAACTTCCTCGCTTAGAGTGATGTCCGAGAAGACCTCGGGCGCATCTGTCTGTTCCGGAAAAGCTGGAACCGTGTCGGGCAGGTTCGGTGTTCCGTCATCAACGGGGGCTTGTGCGAAGGCAGGAGTGGCGAGCAGTAAAAAGGGCAGGGCGCGGAGCATGAAAGCCTCGTGGTGAATGAACTTACACCTGATATAGGTGTGCGCTTCGCGCAATCAGCCCCTCCTCGGGTCGTGCGACCCTCCTCGCAGCTAAAATCCGCCAACGAAAAAGGCCGCACCCGATGTGGGCGCGGCCTGTCGTATGTGGTGTGCAAGGAGAGCCGCAGGGCTCGGGGAGTGATTACTCCTCTTCGCTGTCCTCGGCGGGTGCCTCTTCCTCTGCCGCTGCGGCAGGGGCGTCGTCGTCGCCTTCCAGCTCGTCGAGCTGAGCAGCACCGATATCGTCGAAGAGTTCCGCGATCTCGAATTCGGCCTGAGCCTCTTCCTCGGCCGCGAGTTCCTGGATCGACTTCCCCGACGCCTGCAACTCGGCCTCTTCAGGCGAGCGCGCGACGTTGAGCTGGATGGTCACCTCAACTTCGGGGTGCAGGCGAACGACCACGTCGTGCAGACCCAGATCCTTGATCGGTGCGGTCAGAGCGACCTGCTTGCGATCAACGGAGAAGCCTTCTGCGGTGGCCGCTTCAGCTGCGTCACGGGTGGTGACGGAGCCGTAGAGCGAGCCGCTGTCAGAGGCCGAGCGGATCACGATGAACTGCTGACCGTCGAGCTTTTCGCCAAGGCTTTCGGCTTCGGATTTCGTTTCCAGATTGCGGGCTTCAAGCTGCGCTTTCTGGTTCTCGAAGGTGGCAAGGTTGGCTTCATTGGCACGAAGCGCCTTTTTCTGCGGCAGCAGGAAATTGCGCGCGTAGCCTTCCTTTACGGAGACCACTTCGCCCATCTGACCCAGCTTGGCCACACGTTCCAGTAGGATAACGTCCATGATGTTCGCTCCTTACTTAACGGCGTAGGGCAGCAGGGCGAGGAACCGGGCACGCTTGATCGCACGGGCGAGCTTGCGCTGGTTCTTTGCGCCTACCGCGGTGATGCGGGAAGGGACGATTTTGCCACGTTCAGAGATGTAACGCTGAAGCAGGCGGGTGTCTTTGTAGTCGATCTTCGGCGCGTTCTCGCCCTCAAACGGGTCGGTCTTGCGGCGGCGGAAGAATGGTTTTGCGGCCATTGGAATGTCACTCCTTAAGAATCAGCGGCGTTCGCGGCGGGTGTCGCGCTCATCACGTTTCTGCATCTGGACCGAAGGGCCCTCATCATGGGCGTCGACCTTGACGGTCAGAACACGCATCACGTCGTCGTGCAGGCGCATCAGGCGTTCCATTTCCACAACGGCATCTGACGGTGCGTCAGTGCGGATGTAGGAATAGTGACCCTTGCGGTTTTTGTTGATTTTGTAGGCCATGGTCTTCACACCCCAATATTCGGTGTCGACCACGGTGCCGCCATTGTCTTTCAGGACGGTTCCGAAGTGCTCGTTCAGCGCTTCGGCTTGCGCGTTGGACAGGTCCTGACGCGCGATCATCACATGCTCATAGAGAGGCATGGGAGCTCCAGTTCATTTTCAGGGCGCATTTCAAAGGCCGGGCATGTATCGCTTCGTCCCCCGGCCACGAGGGATCACGCCGTTCGAGATGCATGACGAAGCGATGGGCGCGTATAGGCGCGGGAGGGGCGTATGTCCAGCCCGCGTTGGCCGTTTCGCCTGTGATCCGCGTGTATGCCACGGGGATTTCCGGGTTTCGCCGCATTTCGACCATGAAGTGCAGCCATGAAGGCATCGGAAAACTCCGTCCACGTGGGCGGTGCAGCGTATTTTCGGCCGTTTCAGGCGGCTTGATTTGAGTAGGAATGGAGGCCCCCGGTGTTCCACCCGTTTTGGACTAGAGAACATGGCGTAGCGACGGTCGACTATGTGGCCGTTTTGGCAGCGCTTGTCGGACTGGGTGTCTGGCTGGCCGATGAAACCAACGAGGATTTGACCGAGCATTCCGCGAACATCCGCGGTGAAATGCAGGATGGATTGTTTGAAACCGCCTGGGACAACCAATTGGCGGTTCTGCCCGACACCGAAGCCGGTGACGAGTGCGACGGTGCTGGCACTTGTGGTGGTGATCCGACCGGCGGCGGCGGCACGGACCCTGATCCGAACCCCGATCCTGATCCGACCCCGGATCCCGACCCCGATCCCACTCCCGACCCGGATCCCGATCCGGACCCGACGCCTGATCCCGACCCGGACCCGACGCCTGATCCAGATCCCGATCCGACGCCTGATCCCGATCCTGATCCGACCCCGGACCCTGATCCCGATCCGAATGCGGGCAACGATCCGTTCCCGCCCCCGGCGAGCGGTCAGGTCGCAGGCTGTCCGAACAACTTCTACAACGGTGAGCCGCTGGTGCAGGGCCCTTCGGACTTCGGCAATGGCAACGATCACACTACTGCGCACTCGGGATACACCGATCTGCGGTCGTGTAGTGGTGGCATGCCCTACCGGCGTGGCTATTTCGACGCGAACCCGACGTTCACGATGTACTTGAGCGACATGGATAGCTTCGACACCGTCCAGTTCCTGGTGGAAGCCAGCAATTGCGATACGACGCTTCTAATCCGTGATGCTTCGGGCACGTTCTTCTTTAACGATGACTACAACTACCCGAACCACCTGCGCTCTCGTTTGCGGTTGACGGATACGGCCAATCTGAACGGTCGTGTTGATATCTGGATCGGCGCGTATTCGCCAAGCAGTTGCACGACCCGAATGGAAGTGCGCGGCTGGTAATTCTCAGCCGCTCGTTTGAGACGATTTGGCGGCGGCGTCCCGGTTGGGGCGCCGCCGTCTTACATTGCGCCCTGCGCGTCCGTGCTGTAGCCCATCCTGCGACATGAGATCCACAGCAGGAGCGCCACGATGACCCGCGCATTTGTCTTTCCCGGCCAAGGGGCCCAGACCATCGGCATGGGCCGCGATCTGGCCGAAGCCTATCCTGAGGCGCGCGCCGTCTTTGACGAAGTTGATGCGGCCCTTGGCGAAAAGCTGTCGACCCTGATCTGGGAGGGTGAGATCGAAACGCTGACCCTGACCCGCAATGCGCAACCTGCTTTGATGGCGACGTCGCTTGCTGCGATGGCGGCTTTGAAGGCCGAGGGCGTCGAGGTGACGGCCGCAAGTTTCGTGGCCGGTCATTCGCTGGGGGAATACTCCGCGTTGGCAGCCGCTGGCGCGTTGAGCCTTGCCGATACGGCACGATTGTTGCGTCTGCGGGGTGAGGCGATGCAGGCCGCGGTGCCCGAGGGGGAGGGCGCGATGGCTGCAGTTCTGGGCCTCGATTTTGATACGGTTACGGCTGTGGCCGAAGAGGCCGCGCAGGGGGATGTTTGCGAAGCTGCAAATGACAATGATCCTGCGCAGGTGGTGATATCCGGCCACAAGTCGGCGGTCGAACGTGCCGCGGATCTGGCGAAGGAAAAGGGGGCCAAGCGCGCGCTTTTGTTGCCCGTGTCCGCGCCTTTCCACTGCGCCTTGATGCAGCCCGCCGCTGACGCGATGGCGGAGGCCTTGAGCCACGTTGATATGCAGGCCCCCGTTGTGCCGCTTGTTGGCAACGTAATTGCGCGGGCCGAAAGCTCGGCCATGGTGATCCGCAACCACTTGGTCGATCAGGTCACTGGTCGCGTTCGTTGGCGCGAGAGTGTGGCTTGGATGGTCGCTGAAGGGGTGACAGAGTTCTACGAAATCGGGGCCGGAAAGGCGCTGTCGGGTATGGTGAAGCGGATCGACCGCTCGGTTGCAACGCAGGCGGTTGGAACCGCGGATGATGTGCGTGCCGCAGCGGCCGCCATCAACGGCTGATTGGGAAGGGGAGACGACATGACGGATCTGACGGGAAAAGCGGCGCTGGTCACAGGCGCATCGGGCGGTATCGGCGCGGACATCGCGCGGGCCTTGCACAGTGCTGGGGCAACGGTTGGCCTTTCGGGTACGCGGATTGAGCCTTTGGAGGCGCTGGCGGCTGAATTGGGCGAGCGCGCCCATGTGCTGCCTTGCAACTTGTCGGACGCGGCGGCGGTCGATTCTCTGCCAAAGGAAGCGGCTACGGCAATGGGATCGCTTGATATTCTGGTCAACAATGCCGGTATCACCCGCGACAACCTGTTTATGCGGATGTCTGATGAGGAGTGGCAAAGCGTTCTGGACGTGAACCTGACCTCAACCATGCGTCTGTGCCGAGGTGCGCTGCGCGGTATGATGAAGGCGCGCTGGGGGCGGATCGTGAATATCTCCAGCGTTGTTGGGGCGACGGGCAATCCGGGGCAGGGCAACTATGCTGCGTCTAAGGCCGGGATGGTCGGGATGTCGAAATCGCTGGCCTATGAGGTTGCGAGCCGGGGCATTACCGTCAACTGCGTGGCCCCAGGGTTCATCGAGACGGCCATGACCGACAAACTGACGGACGATCAGAAGGACAAGATCCTGACCCAAATCCCTGCAGGTCGCATGGGCACACCCGCTGAAATCGCTGCTGCCACTTTGTTTTTGGCGAGCCCCGAGGCGGGCTACCTGACCGGCACGACGTTGCATGTGAATGGTGGGATGGCGATGCTGTAGCACGCTTTCCCCCACGTCAGAAACCCGTGCAGAGGGCATGGACATGGGCGCAACTTATGCTATAGGCGGCGCGAGAATTGCCGGGGGGCCTTGTTCCACCGGTCCGGCCTGACCACCTGATAATTGGTGTGATGGCACATTGAGCGGCCGAAACGGCAGTACTGAAACAAGGGCGCCCGACACGGGGCTGCACCCTGAAAGACCATGAGGACATGAAAATGAGCGACATCGCAGACCGCGTGAAGAAGATCGTTGTTGAGCACCTGAGCGTTGACGAAGAAAAAGTGACCGAAGGCGCTTCGTTCATCGACGACCTTGGCGCTGACTCGCTGGATACGGTTGAGCTGGTCATGGCCTTTGAAGAAGAGTTCGGCATCGAGATCCCGGACGACGCCGCCGAGACGATCCAGACGTTTGGCGATGCGGTCAAGTTCATCAACGAAGCCCAGTAAGGACTTCGCTGAACAAGAATTGGCGGCGGCGCGGAGTGATCCGGCCGCCGCTTTTCTTTTTTCCGGGACATTGGGAGACGCGCGCTTGCAGCGACGCCCCTCCCGCCGTCCCGCAGAATAGCGCCGATCGGGCGAAGCCTTGCCGGGCGTAGAGGCGCAGGGATTGCGCCGGGGGCGCGCTTTCCGGTAATTGGTGCGCAAAGAGCATCGCGGGGGCCGATATATGCGTCGAGTGGTTGTGACAGGGCTGGGGCTGGTAACGCCCTTGGCATGTGGAGTTGAGCAGACCTGGGAGCGGCTTTTGGCCGGGCAATCCGGGGCGGGGCCGATCACACGGTTTGATGCGGAGGGCTTCGGCACCACCTATGCCTGCGAACTGCCACGTGGCGACGGGTCGAACGGCACGTTCAATCCGGACGATTGGATGGAGCCCAAGGAACAGCGCAAGGTTGATGATTTCATCCTTTATGGTGTGGCGGCTGCGGATCAGGCGATTGCCGATGCGGGTTGGACGCCGGAGGATACCGAAAGCCTTGAGCGCACAGGCTGTTTGATTGGCGCTGGTATTGGCGGGCTTTCGTCGATTGCTGATACGTCGATTGTGCTGAATGAACGCGGGCCACGGCGTGTGTCGCCGTTCTTTGTGCCGGGTGCATTGATCAACCTGATCTCAGGTCAGGTCTCGATCCGCTATGGCTACAAAGGACCAAACCATTCGGTTGTGACGGCCTGTTCCACCGGTGCCCACGCGATTGGCGATGCCGCGCGATTGATTGCGCTGGATGATGCAGATGTGATGATTGCAGGCGGGGCGGAAAGCCCGATCTGCGCCATCGGGATCGCGGGGTTCAACGCCTGTAAAGCGCTGAGCACGAAGCGTGCGGATGAGCCTGAGAAGGCCTCGCGCCCATGGGATGCCGACAGCGACGGCTTCGTGATGGGTGAGGGCGCGGGTATGGTTGTGCTTGAGGAATACGAGCATGCCAAAGCCCGCGGCGCTAGGATTTACGCTGAGATACTAGGCTACGGCCTGTCGGGTGATGCCCATCACATCACCGCGCCGCCCCCAGACCATGAAGGTGCGGAGCGGGCTATGCGGGCCGCATTGAAGCGCGCCGGATTGCAGCCGAGCGACATCGACTACGTGAACGCGCACGGCACATCGACCATGGCGGACACGATCGAACTGGGCGCCGTAGAGCGCCTGATGGGAGATCATGCGAAGAACCTGCGGATGTCTTCGACGAAGTCCATGACGGGGCATCTATTAGGGGCCGCTGGCGCGATTGAGGCGATCTTCTCGATCCTTGCGATCCGGGACAATGTGGCACCGCCGACGATCAACCTCGACACGCCTGCCGCGGAGACGGAGATCAATCTCTGCGCCAATGCCAAGCAGGAAGGGGATATCCGCATCGTGCAGTCCAACTCTTTCGGCTTTGGTGGAACCAATGCCTGCCTGATCATGGGCGAGGTGGAGTAACACCCCATGTGGAAACACATTGCCGCAAACGGCATGTCCTTTCTGATTGTCGCGCTTATTGCAGCGGCCGCCGCGTTGGGCTGGGGTAAAAACCAGTGGGATGCGCAGGGTCCGCTTGAGACGGCGGCATTTTTCGAGGTGGAGCAGGGCGATACGCTGGGTCGAGTGTCGGAACGGTTGCAAGATGCTGGCGTGATCCGCTCTGCGGCGATTTTCCGGGTCGGGGTTCGTGCGGCGGATCGGTCAGGCGATCTGCGCTTTGGGAATTATGAGATCCCAGCGGGTGCCACGATGGAAGAGGTGCTGGATATCGTGACGGCTGGTGGCCCGTCATCGTTCCGCTATCGCGCGACTTACGTGTTACGGAACTCGGGCAGCGGGCAGTTGCGTTTGAGTGAGCGGGTGCCGGGCACGGGCGAGGTCGAAGAGATCGTGCGCTTTGCCTATGAGGATGGCGTGCCCGAGGAGTACACGGCGCTGCTGGAGCAGGACGTGCCGATGATTTACCGGCTTGTGATCCCCGAGGGGCTTACAAGCTGGCAGGTGGTTCAGGGGCTTATGGCGGCGGATTTCCTGGACGGGGAAATTCCGGATATTCCTGCGGAAGGTACCTTGGCACCCGCAACAATTGAAGTGAACCGGGGCGAGAACCGGCTGGAGTTGATTGCCGAGATGCAGGCGGCGCAAGAGCGTATCCTAGCCGATGCTTGGGCGAACCGTGCTCCGGACCTGCCGATATCTTCGCCGGAGGAGGCGTTGATCCTGGCTTCTATCATCGAAAAGGAAACCTCCGTCCCGGAAGAACGTGGCATGGTCGCCAGCGTCTTCACCAACCGTTTGAATCAGGGCATCCGTCTGCAAACAGACCCAACCGTGATCTACGGCGTTACAAACGGGCGCGGGATTCTGGGGCGTGGTTTGCGGCAATCTGAGCTGCGGGGCGAAACACCGTGGAATACTTATGTGATTGACGGATTGCCACCGACGCCGATTGCCAACCCCGGAGCGGATGCGATCATGGCGGCGCTGAACCCGGATCAGACAGATTTCATCTTCTTCGTCGCGGATGGCACCGGTGGGCACGCCTTTGCAGTGACGTTGGATGAGCATAACCGCAACGTTGCGCGGTGGCGCGAGATTGAAGCGGAGCGCAATAGCGGGAATTAAGGGGCCGGGACGACGCTTGTGCGAGCACATCGCCCCGCCCACCGGCCCGTGGGGTGGCCGAGAAGCCGGGGTTTGGATGTTTGGTTGAGCGGGCCATTTGCATATCTCAGGAACAAGGATGAGCAAAGCGCGCTGCTTTGTGGATTTGACGCATGGTCAGAGCGTTGAAACTCTTGTGTTTTCCGGGGTCTGGTTAATATTTGGTTAGCGCGCGGTGGTGCGGTTAACCATTTGAAAACACAAAACTTCTTGACCGACCGAACGGTCCATGGCACCTCTTTAGGCACGCTGGAAGATGTGGGTCAACGGCCCCGGGGTAACGCCTCGGAGGTCGTTTTTTTGTGCCGTGTGAGCCGGGGTCGCAAGACACCGTCGGCATTCTGATGACAGCCTGCATTCTGCTCGTGCCCGGGAGATGATGAACGGACACGGGGAAATGACCATGAAAGCTACAATTGGACAGACCACGCCCGGAATGGAGCGTGCCGAATTGCTTTTGGAGCAGGCTCAGGATGCATTCGACACTGCTGTCGAGGCACTTCGGGAAAGTTGCAAAAAGCTTAAGGCCGAACCGTCGTTGGGCGAGGACGAAGTTAGCAAGGCGGTGCGCCAAATGAACGGCGCCTACATGCTGGCAATGAGTATGCGGGAGAAGGCCCATGAAGCAGGAAGCAAACGGTTCGGTGCAAGTGGCGCAGGACAACTCGACCTTGGGGCTGCCCGAACTGAAATCAGGCTCCGCCTTGCTTGCCTCCGCGACGATCGCGCAGGAGATGGCGTTTCTGGAGAGCCTGGATGACAACGCGCTGGCGGCCTTGCCCTGGATCTTTGAATTCTGGGCGCTGCCGCATCAATTGCCGCCGGAAGGGGATTGGACGACATGGGTTGTGCTTGGCGGCAGGGGTGCCGGCAAGACCCGCGCGGGGGCAGAGTGGGTGCGATCGATGGTTGAGGGCGACACGCCTGAGGCCCCCGGTCGGGCCCGCCGCGTTGCGCTGGTGGGCGAAACCTATGACCAGGCCTTGGCGGTGATGGTGAAGGGGGAGAGCGGGTTGATTGCCTGCTCTCCGCCCGACCGGGTGCCGCGTTGGGTGGCGGGCGAGCGGATGCTGGTTTGGCCCAATGGGGCTGAGGCGCGGCTTTATTCGTCGCATGATCCGGAGGCGCTCAGGGGGCCGCAATTTGATTTGGCATGGTCCGATGAATTTGGTTGTGCCGCGATCGACAAGGGCACAAATCAGCCCAACAAATTCCTCGATCCGAAGTCTTCCGAAAGCGATCTGCCGCATTTCTCAAATGGGCGGCGTGATGACCTGATCCAGGCGCAGTACCTGCGCGCGGTCATGGAATATTGGACGGAGGAGGAGCGAAATCCCCAATCCGATCAATATGATGGGCCAATGCTTGACCTTGGTCGTGCCCATGCTTGGGCGTGGGATGCTCGGCCTTGGCCTGCGTTCCCAAACGATCTTTCCCGTTGGACAGATGGTGCAAATTGGACACGCGGCCATTGGCTGACCGGCAGGCTCGATGCGCAGCCGCTTGATCTGGTGGTGGCAGAGATTTGCGAGCAGGCCGGCGTGACTAATTATGACGTGTCCAAGCTTTACGGATTGGTGCGCGGTCACGTCTCGGCCCAGACCGAAACCGCACGTGCGCGGTTGCAATCGCTGATGATGGCTTATGGGTTTCAGGCGGTGGAACGGGATGGAAAGCTTGTCTTCCTGCCGCTTCCAGACGTGCCCGCAAAGGTCATCGACGCCCCGGATACGGCCCGCGACGATGACGGTGAGGGGGGCTTTACCCGCATCCGCGCACCCGAAGCTGAAACCGTGGGACGTCTTCGCATCGGGTTTGCCGAAGCTGAGGCCAGCTACGGCGACAAGGTTGCCGAAGCGGTCTTCCCTGGCGACGGCGCTGATCAAGTGAATGACGTGGATCTGCCCCTCGCTTTGACGCGGGCAGAGGGCCAGGGGATGGCCGAACGTTGGTTGGCGGAGGGGCGCGTGGCGCAAGACACGTTGCGCTTTGCCCTACCGCCCTCGGACCGTGCGTTGGGCGCGGGCGCGCTTGTGGCCACGGAAGATGGCCACACTTGGCGCGTGGACCGGGTCGAAGACCGCGGGTATCGCCAGATCGAGGCGTCCCGGGTCGAACCTTCGACGGCCATCCCCTCCGACGAGGTTGAGGAGGTCGTGAGGGTCGAACCCTTTGTGCCGCCGCTTCCCGTCACGCCCGTCTTCCTCGATTTGCCGTTGCTCACGGGGGATGAGGTCGAACATGCCCCGCATCTGGCTGTGGCAGCCGAGCCTTGGCCCGGCAGTGCGGCGGTGTTTTCGGCACCCGGGACAGACGGCTTCACGCTGAACAAGATCGTGGAGCAACCAGCGATTGTCGGCACGCTGCAAACGCCTTTGTTCAAACAGAAATCAGGGATCTGGGACCGTGCAGGTGTTCTGCGCGTTGAGCTTGAGACCGGCGCGCTGTCCTCGGCTGAGATGTCCTTCGTTCTGGCGGGTGCCAATGCGGCGGCGATTGGGTCCGGGCAAGACGGTGTGTGGGAGGTGATCCAATTCGCGGACGCCACCCTGATCGGCCCCGGCACTTGGGACATCGGGATGCGTCTGCGCGGACAGGCGGGCACGGACGGCGTGATGCCGGAGGTCTGGCCCGAAGGCTCTGTCTTCGTGTTGCTGGACGCGGCGGTCACGCAGGTGGACCTTGCCAGCTCCGCCCGCGGGTTGGAGCGGACATGGCGCGTTGGTCCGGCCCGGCGCGCGGTTGATGATGCAAGCTATACAGAAGAAACCGTTGCGTTTCAGGGGATTGGCCTTCGTCCTTACAGCCCCGTGCACCTGCGCGCCCCGCGTCAGGGCAGCGCGCGTGAGGTCACTTGGATCCGCCGCTCGCGGATCGACGCCGACAGTTGGGACGGCACCGACGTGCCGTTGGGCGAGGCGTCTGAGCAATATATCCTCCGGGTTGTCGATGCCGGTTCGATTCGGCGCGAGGAAATCCTGACCACATCCGCCTTCACCTACACCGACGCGATGCGCGCCAGCGATGGCACGCTTGCTGACTACTTTATCGAGGTTGCCCAGGTCTCCGAACGCTTCGGGGCGGGGCCATTTGCAAGGACCGAAATCAATGACTGAGACCGCAAACCTGGCCCTTCCGCTATTGGCCCCTGCTCAGGCGCAAAAGCATGTGACCGTGAACGAGGCGTTGGTGCGTCTCGACGGCATCACCCAACTGCGCCTGGCTTCCGTGACCGAGACGACGCCGCCCGCCGCCATCGAAGGGCTGGCCTATGGCGTGCCGACCGGCGGTGTGAACGATTGGGCCGGGCAGGATGGGACGGTCGCCATCGCCTCTGGTGGCGGCTGGGTCTTCGTGAGCCCGTCGCGTGGCTGGCGCGCGCTTGTGCTCGACGCCGGTGCCTTGGCCATTTTCGATGGAGCAGAATGGCGGGTCGGGGCCCAGACCATGACGCCTAACGGGGCCTCCGTCGCCATAAAATCGCTTGAAGTTGACGTGCCACTGACCGCCGGTGCCAGCGTGACAACGCCGGTTCTGTTCCCGGCGCGCGCGATTGCCTACGGCGTGACAGGCCGCGTGACTTCGGCCATCACCGGCGCGGTCTCCACCTGGGATCTCGGCATCACCGGTGATCTGCAACGCTATGGCTCGGGCCTGGGACTTCCGGCGAATTCCTGGGTCAACGGCCCCGGCGCACCGCAGGTCTATTGGTCGCCCACTGCGTTGGAAATCACCGCACAGGGCGGGGATTTTGCAGACGGCACGATCCGTCTTGTCGCCCACTACGCTGAACTGGCTCTGCCGGACGTCGTCTGACCTGTCAGCTCAGCTAACATACTACACGTTTTCGTTGCATGGACCTTTGCCTGCCGCTGCCGTATTCTGGCGTCGACGGTAGGTAAAGGAGGCCAGCCATGGCCCGCACCCAATCCCATGTGAGCGAACTCGATCCGGTCTGGCGCCGGATCACGGATGAGGCATCGACCGCCATTGCTGACGAGCCTTTGCTCGGCGGGCTGGTCCATGCCTGCGTGCTTCATCACCCCACTCTCGAAAAAGCCCTCGCGTATCGTGTGGCGCAAAAGCTGGCATCCTCCGAGATGTCCGAGCAATTGCTGCGCGAAGTCGCGGATGAGGCCTTTGCCTCGGACCCCACGCTTGGTGCGCAGGCCCGTGCCGATATCGTGGCCGTCTATGACCGCGACCCGGCCTGCCATCGCTTCCTGCAGCCCTTGTTGTTCTTCAAAGGGTTCCAGGCCGTGACCGCTTACCGCGTTGGCAATTGGCTGTGGCGCGAGGGGCGCAAGGATCTTTCCTACTTCATCCAGATGCGCGTGTCCGAGGTCTTCGGCGTTGACATCCACCCCGCCGCCCGAGTGGGGCAGGGGATCATGATCGACCACGCCCATTCCATCGTGATCGGTGAGACGGCCGTTGTGGGCGACAACGTCTCCATGCTGCACTCCGTGACTCTTGGCGGCACCGGCAAGGAAGAGGAAGACCGTCACCCGAAAATCGGAAACGGCGTGCTGATCGGCGCAGGCGCGAAGGTGCTTGGCAATATCGAGGTCGGCCATTGCTCCCGCATCGCTGCGGGCTCTGTCGTGCTTGAAGCCGTACCGCCGATGAAGACGGTCGCAGGTATTCCGGCGAAGATCGTGGGCGAGGCCGGTTGCGCGCAGCCTTCCATGACGATGGACCATCTGTTTGGTGGGTCAATCACGTAGTTTGCTAGCGTTGTGGAGATCGTCCAAACGAGGCAAACCAGCCGGGATAGGCGAGCCCAATGTTTGCAGCCATCCGATCATAGTAACCACCATCGGGGGCTGCTGCACTGCACGATAGCGCGTCCTGAACACGCCCTTCTGACAGAGCATTGTCGCAATAGTTCGTCCAATCTTGACCCGTCAGCCCTGGGCCCCATTGTTGCACAGGCACATCAAAATCTCCGCTCACCGTGAAGCTTATGGGCTGGCCATTGTTGCTTGTGCCCTGAAACACCTGCCCGTCGTAGATGATCTCGTAGGTGCCGGAGAGGCCGCGCCGACCTCCGCTTTCGATGTCCATGTTCAACTGTGCGTTCAGGGGGTGTGCGACGGCTGAATGCATGGGGCCGAAGAAGAACTGGTTTTGTTGTGGGTTAGGCGGAATTGTGCTGCGCGGCGATTGGTTCAGTAGGGTCACAGGACCGCCGGACAGATCGCCGGGCTGAATATACTCACCCGGCACGAAAAGCGTAAAGCGGCGGAACCGACGCTCCTGCCACGTCGGATCAGAAGGGTTAGTGGTCAGTTGAATGGTCAATGACCCTTCATCCATCTCGAAGGCATTGCGCACAATGCGCATGCAGGCCGCGCCGGTTTGAAACGCGCCTCCCGCTTCCACCGTGATCGTCGCATCCCCCCATTGTGGCACGGCTCCGGGAATGGCGCTGTGCCATTGTGCGTATTGGTTGCCGCGCGTCATCTGGTCATGCAGGTCTGCATTGAATTCGCCGCAGGGCCGCAGAGGTGTGGCTTCGAACAGGATGGAGGCAAGACGCACCTGCAGGTCATCGTCTGCTGCGGGTCCGTCCAAGGGGGCAACCATGCTCGCGATGGTCAGCGGTTGCGAATAACCTGCCTCAAGCGTGATCGTATCGCCTTGGCTGAGCACGCTGTTGCCGATGACGACATGCTGTTGCGGGGAAAGTTCTACCCCGTCAATCTCAGGCTCGAGCGAGATTTCGATCTGGCCGGCGCTCGTGTCGATCTCCAGATCATAACACACCACCCCCAAGCCCGTGTACGCGTCAGCACCAAGTTGCTCATTCAGCACCACCCTGCGACGCGGCGCGTCTTCTTCCGGATCGATGGCAATCGTGCCGCCATTGGCGCAATCCAGAATCTGGGATCGGGTGGAGGCGTAGGGGCCATCAACCCGCGTCACATCTTTCATAAACGCAACCATGGCTTGGGTCAGAGACAACTGATGGTGCGACAGGGTGAAGGTGTTCATCAGATCGGCGGCCGTGGTGGCATCTTCCGCCCCGTCAAAGCGCATCATCGCATCCAGTGCCTCAAACCCGTCCAACTGGCGGTTGAACAGGTGACTGAAAAAGACCGACGTGTCGTAGGCGGCTGCCTCGTCTCCTGCAAACAACCCTTCCGGTTCATCGGTATGGCGCGCATCGGGGGAGAAATCGGCGCGCGTGTGAAGCGGCAACCCGTCAAGCAGGCTGGGACCGAATGGGCTTCCAAAGGTTGCGTATTGGGCGCCTATGGTCTGGCCGACGTATTCGGCCAATCCCTCCTCCGCCCAATGTTCATCAAACAGAAGTCGCGCCGCCGCGTAATCGCGCGCGTATTCGACGTGAACGGCGTGGAACAGTTCATGGGCGAGGGTCACGCCCAGATCATCTGCAGGCGTGCTGAAGCCTTCGCTATCGATCAGGAACCTTGCCGCCAACGTCCCGACACCGCCCGCGCGCCGTAGGGCCGTGTTGTTGCGTCCAGTATATACGCCAAGATACTGCTGCCCGGCGGCAATTTCCTCTGCTGCGTCAAGACCTTGGCCCGTCAGCTCGGGGCTGAGCCGCAAAATGTAGCCGCTGCCGCTGAAATTGGCAGGTACGCCTTCGGGCGCGTCATCGCGTTCAAGGGCAGGTTGCGCAAAGCCGGCGGCCTGCATCATTTCAGACGCGAATTCCAACTCTTCAAGCGCGCGCCGCACCTGAAATTCATAGAATGTCACTGTCATAGGCGCGCCAGTTCCCGCGTTGGGGCGGTAATTTTCGTACACAC
The DNA here is from genome assembly GCA_947500415.1 of uncultured Roseicyclus sp. GTDB lineage: Bacteria > Pseudomonadota > Alphaproteobacteria > Rhodobacterales > Rhodobacteraceae > Gymnodinialimonas. The sequence continues at coordinate 838,760 of CANMRT010000002.1, read as the reverse complement.
AGTACGAGCCGGGCGGACCGTCATATCGGATCTCAAGATCCGGCTGACCGGGCACGTTCGTCACACATTCGGCCACCCAAGTGGTGGTTGGCCAAGGACTAGATTGCGCCTGTGCGGGCGAGGCAAAAGGCACGAGCGGGAAAAGGACGAAAGCAAATAGTTTTTTTAGCATGCCCGCAGGTTACTGGCATCGCTTCTGCCCTGTCACGGTGAAAAACGGCCGCTTTCACCCCGCCTTGGCAGCGCGTTTCCGTTCATGCGGATCAAGATACCGCTTGCGCAGGCGCACGGCGTTGGGCGTGACCTCAACCAGCTCATCATCGTCGATATAGGCGATCGCCTGCTCCAGTGACATGGTCACCGGCGTGGTCAGCTTCACCGCTTCGTCCGTGCCAGAGGCCCGCACGTTGGTGAGCTTCTTGCCCTTAAGCGGGTTCACTTCCAGATCGTTGTCGCGGGAATGCTCGCCGATGATCATGCCGGTGTAGACTGGGGCCTGCGCGCCGATGAACATCTTGCCGCGATCCTCCAGGTTCCACAGGGCAAACGCCACGGATGAGCCGTTTTCCATCGAGATCAGAACACCCTGACGGCGGCCCGGGATGGCACCTTTGTGGGGGGCCCATTCGTGGAAGACCCGGTTCAGCACACCCGTACCGCGCGTGTCGGTCAGGAATTCGCCGTGATAGCCGATCAGGCCTCGCGAAGGCACATGGGCGATGATGCGGGTCTTGCCCGCGCCGGCAGGCTTCATTTCCACCAACTCGCCCTTGCGCGCGCCGGTCAGCTTTTCGATCACCGCGCCGGAATAATCGTCATCCACATCGATGGTGACTTCCTCAACTGGCTCATGGCGTACATCGTCGATCTCGCGGAACAGGACCTGCGGGCGGGAGATGCTGAGTTCAAACCCCTCCCGACGCATGTTTTCGATCAAAACGCCCATCTGCAGCTCGCCACGTCCGGCAACCTCAAAGGCTTCGCCGCCCGGCGTATCGCTAATCTTGATCGCGACGTTTGACTCCGCCTCCTTCATCAGGCGCTCGCGGATCACGCGCGACTGCACCTTTTTGCCGTCACGGCCCGCCAGCGGGCTGTCATTGATTCCGAAAGTCACGGTAATCGTAGGCGGATCAATGGGTTGCGCTTCCAGCGGTTCATCCACAGCCAGCGCGCAGATCGTGTCGGCGACAGTGGATTTCGTCATGCCCGCAAGCGACACGATGTCTCCGGCCAGAGCCTCATCAATGTCCTGCTGCGCGAGTCCCCGGAAGGCCTGAATACGCGTGACGCGGAACTGTTCGACCTTCTCACCGAGACGCGAGAGCGTTTGCACCGTTTGGCCGACCTTCAGGCGACCGGATTCCACACGCCCCGTTAGCAGGCGGCCCACAAATGGGTCCGCGCCAAGGGTTGTCGCAAGCATCCGGAAATCGTCGTCCTGCTTGGCGATCTGCTTGGGCGGGGCGACGTGGTTCACGATTAGGTTGAACAGAGCGTGCAGGTCTTTGCGCGGGCCGTCCAGCTCATGATCGGCCCAACCGGAGCGGCCCGAGGCATACATATGCGGGAAGTCGAGTTGGTCTTCGTTGGCGTCAAGATTGGCAAAGAGATCAAAGACTTCGTCCAAAGCGCGATCCGGTTCGGCATCGGGTTTGTCGACCTTGTTCAGCACGACGATGGGTCGCAGGCCAAGAGCCAAGGCCTTGGATGTCACGAATTTCGTCTGCGGCATTGGGCCTTCTGCGGCGTCCACTAGCAGGACAACGCCATCGACCATCGATAGAATGCGTTCAACCTCGCCGCCGAAATCGGCGTGGCCGGGCGTGTCCACGATGTTGATCCGCGTTCCCTTCCACTCCAGCGAGGTGGGCTTGGCGAAGATCGTGATACCGCGCTCACGCTCAAGATCGTTGGAATCCATCGCCCGTTCGGCCACGGCTTGGTTTTCACGGAACGCGCCGGATTGTTTGAGAAGCTCGTCCACTAGCGTGGTCTTGCCGTGGTCAACGTGCGCGATGATCGCGATATTGCGGAGGTCCATGGGAGGATGGCCTTTAGGTAAGAGATCAGGAGTTGCCGCGCGCTTAGGCGGTTTTGTCCGGGATGGCTAGGGTGAAAGGGCGCAAGCGTAGAAAACTCTTCAACGACGCAGGGTATTCACTAGGGCGATGGCAAAAAGCGTTGCGAATAGGATAGCAAGCGGCCCCCAGACAAAACCACTCGTAGTGTAGTTGATACCGTCTTCGCTGACCCAACAATTGCCGCGATCATTGAAGCAGTTCCGGTGCCGCCAATACCGGTCGTAGAAGGCAAAGGTGAATATGACAGTGACCGCCAGAGAAATAGCTGCCGCGATCCCAGCACCGAGGCGTCCCATCAATCCTTTTTGCGCAGCCGGATTACCACATCGACCTTGGCGATCTCATAACCGTCGGGCACCGAAGGCAGGGAGCGGATCTCCAGCTCAGCCGCAGGCGCGTCGGTCAGGGCACCGTCTTCCTCAAGATAGAAGTGCGGGTGATCGTCAACGCGCGTGTCAAAGTAGCTGCGATTTCCGTCGACGGTGACTTCCTGCATCAGCCCCGCGTCACAGAACGCGCGCAACGTGTTGTAGACGGTCGCCAGCGAAACCTTGTCGCCACTGCCAAGCACGGCCTCATGCAGACCTTCCGCCGTCACATGGCGGTCCTGTCCGTCACCCACCAGCAAAGACGCCAAAGCCAACCGCTGCCGCGTGGGGCGCAAGTCGGACTGGCACAACCAGGTTTTGGAGCGTTCTAGGGCTGCGGGGGTCATGGTCCCGTGGCTTTCTGTCTGTTTCGCCCCTTATATATGGCGTTTTGCGCGTGCTTTGCAAATCCTCTTAAGGGTGCAGCACTATCGTGCATGTTCTGGTGTGCGGGCCTATGCCCGACCCGGCCTTGCGCCTGAAAAGGCTGGGGTGATAGACGGGGTGAACGCCGAAGATGGCTGGGACAAACGACCGGGGGGCATATGGCCGATTATCCGACGAGCTTTGATCGGGACGAACTACTGCGCTGCGCGCGGGGGGAGCTGTTTGGCCCCGGAAACGCGCAATTGCCCGAGCCGCCGATGCTGATGATGGACCGGATCACCGATATCTCCGGCGACGGTGGGGCGCACGGCAAAGGCCATGTGCTTGCCGAATTCGACATCACGCCCGAGCTTTGGTTCTTCGATTGCCACTTCCCCGGCAACCCGATCATGCCCGGCTGTCTGGGCCTCGATGGCCTTTGGCAGCTGACTGGCTTCAACCTCGGCTGGCGCGGTTGGCAGGGGCGCGGCTATGCGCTCGGTGTGGGTGAGGTGAAGCTCAAAGGCATGGTGCGGCCCGACCGCAAGATGTTGACCTACAAGATCGATTTCACCAAGGCGATCCAGACGCGCCGGCTCACCATGGGTGTGGCTGATGGGATCGTGGAGGCAGACGGCGAGGTGATCTACGAGGTCAAGGACATGAAGGTGGCTTTGAGCGAGAGTTAAGTCACCTCCGCCTAAGCTCTTGCAACAGCCGAAAGGGCGAAAGGCGAATGCACGAAACGCCGCTGCCTGAGAGGACCCGCAGATGACCGACATCCCGAACCTGACGTTTCATGACGGCCACACAATGCCGCAATTGGGCTTCGGCATCTGGCAGGTCGACAAGGACGGTGCCGCCGAGGTTGTCCGCTCCGCGCTTGAAGTTGGCTATCGCATGATCGATGGAGCCTATCTCTACATGAACGAGGAGGGGCTGGGCGAAGGCCTGCGTCGCTCGGGCGTTCCGCGGGAAGAGGTGTTCATAACCACCAAGGTCTGGAATTTCGATCACGGCCGCGACAAAGCGCGCGCTTCGGTGCAGCGCAGCTTGGAAACCATCGGTGTCGACCAGCTGGATCTGGTCCTTATCCACTGGCCGGTGCCAAGCCAGGACCTTTTCGTGGAAACTTGGGAAACCTTCATCCAAATGCGCGATGAACGCTTGATGCGGTCGATAGGTGTGTCGAATTTCAACGCCGACCATTTGGAATGGATCATTTCGGCCACCGGCGAGGCGCCGGTCCTCAACCAGATCGAGCTCAACCCGGAATTGCAGCAACCCGAGATGCGTGCCGCCAATGCCGCCCATAACATCGTGACGCAGGCATGGACGCCATTGGGAAATGCGCGCTCATTTGAGGCGGACCCAATCAAGGCTGCGGCGCAACGCACTGGCAAAAGCCCGGCGCAGGTCATCCTTCGGTGGCACATCCAGTCAGGCCATGCGGTCATCCCCCGCTCCATCAAACCCGAGCGACAGGCCGAAAACCTCGCGCTATTCGATTTTGAGCTGACAGCTGACGAGGTGGAGGCGTTCAAATCGCTCGACGTGGGGCTTCGGACAGGGCCTGACCCCTCGGTCTTCAAGATGATGTAATCGCAGTACTGATCTTGGAGACCTCGCCCATGACCTACCTCCGCGGACACTGGCAGCTTCTTGCAATTATCGCAGTCGTCTTCGCGCTTTGGTCCACGCCCATCGTCCTCCCCCTCAAATTTCTTGTCGTCTTTTTCCACGAACTCTCTCACGCGCTGATGGCCATTGCCACGGGTGGATCGGTCGAAAGTTTCTCGGTCAACTTCCAGCAGGGCGGGGAGGTCTGGACGCGGGGCGGCTCGCGCTTCCTGACACTGACGGCGGGTTATTTGGGCTCACTCCTGATCGGAGTGGCCCTTCTGCTCATCGCGCTGCGCAGCCGGATGGACAAGGTCATCCTCGCGGGCACCGGCGTCGTCATGCTGGTGGTGCTGGTCCTCTACGTCCGTGACATCCCTGCGATCCTGATCTGCGGTCTCACTGGCGCGGCCCTCATCGCGGCCTCGCGCTATTTCAGTGAACAGATCTGCGATCTTATCCTGCGCATCATCGGCCTCAGCAGCCTGATCTACGTGCCCTACGACATCTGGGATGACACGATCCGACGCTCCTACCTGCGGTCAGACGCGCGGATGCTGGCCGAGGAAATCGGCGGCACGACGATGATCTGGGGCGCATTGTGGTTCCTCATCAGCCTTGCGGTGATTGCTTGGTGCCTGCTGCGCGGGCTCGGTCGGGACAGCAATATTCACTTCGGCCAAAAGGGCTAACTGGTTGCGCGACCGGGGGGCGAGGTCCTAGATACGGTCGAAAGCTCAAGGGAGTGCTGTATGCGCCGTGTCGTCGTTACGGGGTTGGGAATTGTCTCACCCATCGGAAACAATGCCGAAGAGGTCGAGGCCAGCCTGCGGGCGGGTCGATCCGGGATCGAAGCCAGTGCTGAAATGGCGGAGCACGGCTTTCGAAGCCAGATCGCGGGCACCCTGAAGATCGACACATCCGAACACGTGGACAAACGCACGCTGCGGTTCATGGGGCCGGGTGCGGCTTATGCTCATATCGCGATGGGTCAGGCGATTGCCGATGCGGGGCTTGGCGAAGACGACGTCGTTAATGAACAGACGGGCCTGGTGGCAGGCTCCGGCGGGCCATCCACCAGCGCGATGTTTGCGGCCCATCAGACGGTTCTGAAAACGGGTGCGACGAAGCGGATCGGACCCTTTGCGGTGCCCAAATGCATGTCGTCCACAATCTCTGCAAACCTTGCGACGGCCTACAAGATCAAGGGCATCAACTATTCGATCACGTCGGCCTGTTCGACCTCCCTGCATTGCATCGGCAATGCGGCGGAGCAAATCATGATGGGCAAACAGGACGTCATGTTCGCAGGCGGCGCGGAAGAGTTGGACTGGACCCTCTCGTGCCTCTTCGACGCGATGGGCGCGATGTCCTCCAAATACAATGACACGCCCCAGCGCGCTTCCCGTGCCTTCGATGCGGATCGCGACGGGTTCGTGATCGGCGGTGGCGGTGCAATGCTGGTGCTGGAAGAGCTCGACCGCGCCGTGGCGCGCGGCGCGAAGATCTACGCGGAAGTCACTGGTTTTGCGGCCACATCCGACGGCCACGATATGGTGGCCCCAAGCGGTGAAGGCGGTGAGCGGGCCATGCGGCTGGCCTTGCAGACGCTGCCCGAGGGGCGGAAGGTCAGCTACATCAACGCCCACGGCACTTCGACACCCGTCGGCGATGTGGGTGAGGTAGAGGCCGTGCGCCGGGTCTTTGGCCAGGGCACGACGCCACCGATTTCTTCTACAAAGTCAATGACAGGCCACGCGCAGGGTGCGGCTGGTGCGCTCGAAGCCGCGTTCTGTCTGCTCATGCTGGACGGTGATTTCATCACGCCCTCGATCAACGTGGAAACGCTGGATCCCGCGCTTGATCCTGCCGAGATTGCAACAGCCTACGTGGGAAACGCCGGGCTAGATTCTGTTATGACGAATTCCTTCGGGTTCGGGGGCACCAACGGCTCCATGATCCTGAGCCGATTTGAGAAGTGAGTTTTCGATATGGCTGATTTAATGAAGGGCAAGCGCGGCCTCGTGATGGGTGTCGCCAACGAACGCTCGATTGCCTGGGGCATTGCCAAGGCGTTGCATGGCGAAGGCGCAGAATTGGCGTTTTCCTACCAGGGGGAAGCCTTCGGCAAGCGGGTTGAGCCGCTGGCGGCCTCCCTTGGCAGCGACTTCATGGTCGATGTGGATGTGAATGACGACGACAGCATGGATGCCTGTTTTGGCGCGTTGAAAGAACGGTGGGGCACTTTGGACTTCGTCGTCCACGCCATCGCCTATTCCGACAAGAACGAGCTGACAGGGCGCTTCACAAACACCACGCGGGCGAACTTCCAGAACTCGCTTACGATTTCGTGCTTTTCGTTCATCGACGTGGCCCGCCGTGCGGCGGAGTTGATGCCTGAGGGCGGAACGCTTCTGACGCTGACCTATCAGGGGTCCAACCGCGTGACGCCGTTCTACAACGTGATGGGCGTGGCCAAGGCCGCGCTGGAATCTTCGGTGCGCTATCTGGCGAATGATCTGGGCCCGCAGGGCGTGCGCGTGAACGCAATCTCGCCCGGTCCCATGAAAACGCTCGCTGGGGCCGCGATCGGTGGTGCGCGCAAAACGTTCAAGACGACCGAGGCCAATGCGCCATTGCGCTCGAACGCGACGCTTGAGGCGGTCGGCGGCACGGCGGTGTACCTCGCCTCCGACTACGGTGCCTGCACGACCGGCGAGATTGTCACCGTGGATGGCGGTTTTCATGTGTTGAGCATGGCGCAGCCGGAGAACCTCTGATCAAATTGCGCTGCTGAAGCGGCATTGCGTCTTGCTAAGGCGGAGGGGGCGCTGCCCCCGTCGCATATGCGCCCCCCCCCGAGGTTTTTTCGGCAAGATGAAAGGGCGCGTTGCGCGCTGCCGGGACGCGTGTCAGGCTTCCGGAGAGGAGGGCGTTTCATGGCGCAAATCAAGGTCTGTGTATTCGATGCCTACGGCACGTTGTTTGATGTGGCAGCCGCCGCGCGCGCCTTGGCGGATGAGCCTGGGCGCGAGGCATTCGCCGAGGTCTGGCAGCAGGTTGCGGCCGATTGGCGGGCCAAGCAGCTGAGCTATTCGTGGCTCAGGGCCGTGGCCCGCGATCACATTGATTTCTGGCAGGTAACGCAAGACGGGCTCGACTGGGCGCTGGAGCGCTCGGATGTGGCCGAGCCTGAGCTGCGCGAGGCGCTGTTGGGGCTGTATTGGCAATTGGCGGCCTATCCGGAGGTGCCGGAGATGTTGGCGGCGTTGAAGCAGGCGGGGTTGCAGACTGCGATCTTGTCCAATGGCTCGCCCGAGATGCTCAAGGGGGCCGTGGAAAGTGCCGGTATCGGCGGTGTTCTCGATGCGGTTTTGAGTGTTGAGGATGTGGGCATCTTCAAACCTGACGTCAGGGTTTACGACATGGTGGGCGCGCGGTTTGGCTGTGCGCCAGAAGAGGTTTTGTTCGTCTCGTCAAATGGTTGGGACGCAGCCTTCGGCGCAGCTTACGGGTTCGACACGCTGTGGGTGAACCGCGCAGGTGAGCCTGTGGACCGGCTTGGAACTCAGCCAGGTCGTGTGGCCGCGGACCTGACGGGTGTGCCAACAATTGCCGGGGTCGCGTGATGGATTTCGTGACCGCAGCCGATGGTGTCCGGCTAGCCTATGACGATCAGGGGCAGGGCGTGCCTTTGCTGTGCCTTCCCGGGCTGACGCGCAACATGGACGATTTCGAGCCGGTGCTGGAGCACTACGCCACCCGCGCGCGGGTCATCCGTATGGATTTCCGTGGACGCGGCGCCTCGGATCACACGGACTATGCGACCTATTCGCCGCCTCACGAAGCCCAGGATGTGGTCGCCCTGCTCGATCATCTGGGCATTGAGAAAGCCTGCATTCTAGGCACCTCACGCGGCGGTCTTGTCGCGCTGATGCTAGCGGTCATGGCGCGGGACCGGCTGTCCGGTGTGATCTTCAACGACATCGGGCCGGACATCATGGGCGAAGGCCTCTCTGTTATCATGGACTACATCGGCAAACCGCCTGCCTTCTCCTCGCTGGCCGAGGCCGCAGCGGCGATGCCGACGGTTTACGATGGCATCTTCCGCAACGTGCCGGCCACCACATGGGAGGCCTTCGTGCGCCGCATCTGGCGGGAGGATGGCGGCGCGCTGCACTTGCGCTACGATCCCAAACTACGCGACGCGGTGGCCCCGGCCTTCGCGCCGGATTTCGTGGCGCCTGACCTTTGGCCGCTGTTCGATGCGCTGAACGGCTTGCCCCTTGGCCTGATCCGGGGCGCGCAATCCAACATCCTGTCGGCGGAAACAGCGGCAGAGATGCGGCGGCGTAGGCCCGATATGGCCTTCGTCGAATTGGGTGACCGAGGGCATGTTCCGTTCCTTGATGAACCGGGTTCAAGGGCGGTGATTGATAGTGTTGTGGAGCAGGCTGAATGATCACTGTTGCAGATATCGAAGCGGCGGCAGACCGCGCCAAAGGCGTTGTGCGCAGGACGCCGCTTTTGTCCTCGCCGTTCCTTGATGAGATCGCTGGACGGCAAGTGTTCCTCAAAGCCGAAGTTTTGCAGCACACCGGCTCGTTCAAGTTCCGCGGCGGGTGGTCCGCCTTGTCGGCCATGGATGAAGCGACCCGGAAACAAGGTGTATTGGCCTTCTCGTCCGGCAACCACGCGCAGGGTGTGGCCTGGGCTGCGAAACTGCACGGGGTCCCCGCCACAATCCTGATGCCCGCCGATGCGCCTGCGCTGAAAATCGAAAACACGCGCGCGATGGGGGCGGAGGTTGTGCTCTATGACCGCGCGGGTGGCGAAAGCCGCGAAGAGATGGGGGAAGCCCTGCGCGTTGAACGCGGGCTGACGCTGGTGAAGCCCTATGATGAGCCGATGGTGATCGCCGGGCAGGGCACCTGCGGCTTAGAGATTGCGGAGCAAGCGGCCGAGGCGGGCGTGACCGAGGCCACTGTGCTGACCTGCTGTGGTGGGGGTGGCCTGACCGGGGGCATCGCCACGGCGCTGGCCACCCACGCGCCGGGAACGGTCGTGCGCCCGGTGGAGCCTGAAGGGTTCGACGATGTCGCACGCTCCCTGCGCTCCGGCGGAATCGAGCAAAACAACGGCCCAGAGGTCGGCCTGTGTGACGCCATCATAACGCGTGCGCCGGGGAACATCACCTTCCCAATCATGGCCGCCCATTGCGGGCCAGGCCTTGTGGTAACGGATGAGGAGGCGAAAGCAGCGATGCGCCATGCGGCCTCCCGCTTGAAGCTGGTGGTGGAGCCGGGCGGGGCGGTGGCTCTGGCGGCGGTCTTGTTCCACGGCAAAGAGCTGGCCGATGGGCCGGTGATTGCCACGCTTTCGGGCGGTAACGTCGACCCCGACCTCTACGCGCGGATCATGGCGGAGGGTTAGGCCGGATCCTTCGCGGGCGCAGACCCCCGTTGCGTCGCCGCGAAGATCGCAAAGGCCAGGGCCATCAGGATCGCGGCCAACAGGAACGGCGCGCCCGGCAGGTATGGATCCGCCCCGTCGCGGGTGAACCAGAAGAACGCCTGCGTCATCATCACCGGGCTCAGGATCATCGACAGCGATGAGATGGACGCGAGCACGCCCTGTAACTCGCCTTGCTGGTCGGCGCCTGCTGCCCGGCTCATCACGCCCTGCATCGCCGGGGCCACAAGTGCGCCGCAAGCCGAGATCGGGATCAGCACCCAGATCATCCATGGCTCGCCCGCGACGCCATATGCCACAAGGCAGACGGTGTTGAGGATCAGCCCGTAGTAGACGGCGCGCGTCTCCCCCAAGCGGGCGAGAACGGGGCGGATCAGCCCGCCCTGCACGAAGGCCATCGAGACGCCGTAGACCGCCAGTGAAAACCCGACCAGCCCAGTGCTCCACCCAAAGGCGGCTTGCGTGAAATAGGCCCAGATCGCGGGATAGACGAAGTTGGCCGTCTGATAGGCCAGCATCACGGCCAGCAGGGTGACCACGCCGGGCAATTTGCCGATCATGATCAGCCCGCCGATGGGATTGGCACGCAGCAGTTGGAACGGGCGGCGGCGTTCTTTCGGCAGGCTTTCAGGCAGGACGAAATAGCCGAAAGCGAAGTTCGCTGCCGCAAGGCAGGCGGCAGCCACAAAGGGCGCGCGTGGGTCCAGGTCGCCCAGAAGGCCGCCCATCAGGGGGCCAAGGATGAAGCCAACACCGAACCCTGCGGAAATCAGACCGAAGTTCTGTGACCGCTTTTCGGGTGGGGAGATGTCGGCCATATACGCCAACCCCGTCGCGTGTGTGCCCGCCGCGATGCCCGCGACAATGCGGCCAATCAGCAGGAGCCAGATCGTGGAGGCGAGGCTCATCACCACGTAGTCGAGAGCCAGAACCGCCATTGAAATTAGCAGAATCGGGCGTCTGCCGAAGCGGTCCGACAGGTTGCCGAGTGCCGGCGCGCAAAGGAATTGCATCACCGCGTAGGCAAACGACAATGCCCCGCCCCAGGCCGCGGCCTGCGCCAGATTTCCGCCGCGCACATCGGCGATCAGGTCGGGCATGACCGGCAGGATAAGTCCGATGCCCATCGCGTCGATGGTCACGGTGATCAGGATGAAAACGGTGGGCAGGCGCATCGGGGTCTCGCTTAGGTTGTGTCAATCTAGATTGACACACGCCTGACAACAAGTGGCTCGTTCACAGGACCGCGCGGGCCGCCTTCGCAAACGCGCGGGCTTCGTTTGGCGCTTGGCCGAGGTCGGATAGATCCGGCAGGGCCACATCGGGATGCGCCGCGGCGACTAGCGCAGGTAGGGACGTGCCGGTCGCCGCTGCCTCCCGCGCCAGCCGTTTGACCTCCGACTGCGCCTCCGCGCGCCCCAATTTTCCTGCCAGCGCAAAAGAAAGCGCCTCCGCATGAAGCGCGCCGTGGCCAGCCTCCATCCTTGCCGCCATCGCCGCCCGATCCGGCGAAAGCGCCTGCAATGTCTCACCCATCAAAGCCGCAGATCGCGCCGCAGCCATGGCCAGCTGGGGCAATGCCATCCACTCTGCAAACCAAGCCGCTCCATCGCGTGCCTCCGTGTGGGGTGCGGAAAGGATGCTTGTCTGAGCTGGGGCGAACCGCGCCAAGGCAACCATCACCGACGGCCCAACCGGGTTCTGCTTCTGCGGCATGGTTGAGGAGCCTCCAGCCCCCTCCAACCGCAACTCCTCAACGTCCGAGCGTGCGCCGACTAGAATATCCGTTCCGACCTTTCCGCAACATGAACAAAGGCTGTCAAGCCACTGTGCAAGCTCCACAATCCGGCTCCGTTCGCTGTGCCAACTTGCCCCCGGATCGCTCAACCCCAAGGCCTCCGCCAGTGCCTCGCGCAACGCCGCTGGATCTTCCCCCAACTGGCTCGACGTGCCCGCAGCCCCACTCAACGACACCGCCAAAGCCTGCGCCCGCACCCCGTCCAAACGCTCCAGAAGCCGCAGCACAGGCCAACCCCAACTCGCCACCTGCGCACCAAAACTCGACGGCACCGCCGCCTGTCCATAGGTCCGCGCGACCTGTGACGTGTCGGCCTCGGCCTCCGCCATATCCGCCAGATGCCCCAACGCTACTTTCAGCCGCTCTTCAATCAGACTCAACACCTGCCGCATCCGTAGCATCAAACCGGTGTCCTGAATGTCCTGACTGGTCGCGCCCCAATGCAAATATTGCCCATGTTCCGGTGCATCCAGCGCCTTGCGAAAGGCCGTGACCAGCGCGGGAATTATAACCCCATTCGCGCCGCCAAGACCTTCGGGATCAATCTGCACCTCCATTGCCGCGCGGTGCAGGAACGCGCCCGACACTTTCGGGATCACGCCTGCCTCGCCCTGCACCTTGGCGAGCGTGCCAAGAACCAGCATCATCGCGCGCACTTCAGCCGTGTCGCTGAACAGGCGCCCGATCTCTGCATCGCCAAACAGATGCCGATGCATCGGGCTATCGAAGATCGCAACGCTCATGGCAAATGCCCGATATCGCTCAGAAAACTGGTCAGCAGCGCCGCATATTCCGCAGGCTTCTCCGCACATGGCAAATGTCCCACACCATGCATCAACTCAAACCGCGCGCCCGGGATCAAATCCACCAATTCCCGAACCAGATCGGGTGGCGTCGCCCCGTCACGGTCGCCCGCAATCACCAGCGCCGGCAAACGCAGCGCGGCTGTTGTCGTATAGAAATCGCTGCCCGCAATCGCCGCGCAACATCCCGCGTAGCCCTCCTCAGGGCAGGTCTCGACCATGCGCCGCCACGGGGTCACGGCCTCCGAGCCCCGGAACTCGGGCGCAAACCAGCGCTCCATGATCGCGTCGGCCATCGCGGGCAAACCATCCGCCCGCAGCATCGCGATGCGATCCTCCCACATCTCCCGCGTGCCGATTTTGGCGCCGGTGTTCGACAACACCACCGCGCGCACCAGATCCAGCCGCTTCGCCGCGAGCCCCTGCGCGATCATCCCGCCAATCGAGAGGCCCACAAAAACCGCATCGCGCACTGCCAGCGCGTCCATAACCCGCTCCGCATCGCGCACCAGAGCCCCCATGCCGTAGGGCGCGGGTGGACAGGTCGACAGCCCATGGCCGCGTTTGTCATAGCGGATCACACGCAGGCCCGGCGGCAGCGCGGCGACGACGCCATCCCACAGCCGAAAATCCGTCCCCAGCGAGTTCGCAAAGACCACGGGCGGGCCATCTTCGGGCCCCTCAACCTGCACATGCAGGCTCACATCATCAAAACTCAGCATATCCATGGCCCCACTTCTGCCCAACCGCCCGCCCGGTGCAAGCCCCTCCCGTCTGGCCAAGGTCGCGAAATGCTCCTCGCGTGACGCGTTCCGGCCCGCTTGCATCAGCTGCCCGCGCAATGGTTAAGTCACGAAAAACCGGGGAGGGGGCCATGCCCAAGAATATCCGCGCCGCTGTCTGCCATGCCTTTGGCGAGCCACTGAAAATCGAAACCCTGCGCCTGCGCGATCCCGGTCCAGGCGAGATCGAAGTCAGCCTCGATGCGGTGGCGATCTGCCATTCCGACATCTCCTATATGGAAGGCGCGTGGGGCGGATCGTTGCCTGCGGTCTACGGCCATGAAGCGGCGGGCCGTGTGACGGCGATGGGCGACGGCGTCACCGGCGTGGCCATGGGCGACCGCGTGATCGTGACGCTGGCGAAATCCTGCGGCGGCTGCGCGTCCTGCGCCTCCGCGCAACCAATGTATTGCTCGGGTAATACCGCAGAAGCCCCCGTGCTGACCACGCAAGACGGCGGCGAAGTCACCAAGGCGATGAACTGCGGCGCTTTTGCCGAAAAGGTCGTGGTCGACCCCAGCCAGACCGCGCCCATTGGCGACAATATTGGGTCCGAGGTTGCCTGCCTTCTGGCCTGCGGCGTGCCCACGGGTGTGGGCGCGGCCATCAACACCGCGAAGGTGCGTCCCGGCGACAAGGTGGTGGTGATCGGCGCAGGCGGCGTTGGCCTGAACGCCATCCAGGGCGCGCGCATCGCCGGTGCCGCCCGGATCGTGGCGATGGACCTTGAGGAAAAGAAACTTGCCGACGCGCTAGAATTCGGCGCCACCGACACCCTGCTGGCGTCCGAACCGAAACCCCATAAGGCGCTCTACAAGCTCCTCGGCGGCCACCTCGCGGACCATGTCTTTGTCTCCGTCGGTGCCATCCCCGCCTATGAAAGTGCTCTGCGCCTTATCGCGCCGCGCGGCACTGTCTACGCCGTGGGTATGCCCCATACCGGTGACACCACGCCCTATGAGCCGGTCATTTTCGCGGCCACCGGTCAGGGCATTCGCGGCTCTTACCTCGGCGAAATTGTGCTGAAACGCGATATTCCCTGGATGGTCGACCTGCATAGCCAGGGCCGTCTCAAACTCGATGAGCTTGTCTCCAAAACCTGGTCCTTCGACCAGATCAACGAGGCCATCGCCGACACCAACTCTGGCCAGGCACGGCGCAATGTGATCGTGTTCTGATCCGTCCCATCCACGGCTCTGCGCCCCTCCTTGCCCTGAAAATGCTAGGGGGTTTGGGGCGCTGGCCCCCAAGGGTTCACCCGCCATGAAACTCGACAGCCTAGAAATCTTTGCCATCGCCCCACCGCCCCCCGGCTGGGGTGGGCGCTACTGGCTGATCGTGCGCGTCACCACGGCCTGCGGGATAACTGGCCTGGGGGAGGTCTATGCCGCAGGCGTCGGGCCGAAAGCGATGGAGGCCGTCATTACGGACGTCTTCCACCGCCACATGCATGGCGAAAGCCCTGAAGACATTGAAAAAATGTCCCGCCGCGCGCATTCCTCCGGTTTCACCCAGCGGCCCGATCCAACCGTCTTCGGTGCCTTCTCTGGGCTTGAGATGGCCTGCTGGGACATCCTCGGCAAAGCCCGCGATCGCCCAGTCTGGGCGCTTCTTGGCGGGCGTATGAATGACCGCCTGCGCGCCTACACTTACCTCTATCCCGAACCGCATCACGACCCGCAAAGCTTCTGGATCGATCCCGACGCCGCTGCCGAGGCTGCCGCAAACCGCGCCGACGAAGGCTGGACCGCGGTCAAATTCGACCCTGCTGGCCCCTACACCATGCGCGGTGGCCATATGCCCGCGCTGTCGGACATCGACCTTTCCGCCCGTTTCTGTGCCGCGATCCGCGCCGCCGTGGGCACGCGCGCCGACCTACTTTTCGGCACGCACGGCCAATTCATCCCCAGCGGTGCGATCCGTTTGGCCAAAGCCATCGAACCCTACGATCCGCTCTGGTTCGAAGAGCCGATCCCACCCGATAATCTGCCATGCCTAGCCGAAGTTGCGGCGCGCACGTCAATCCCCGTGGCCACCGGCGAACGTCTTACGACCAAAGGCGAATTCGCTCTCGCCCTGCGCTATGGCGCGCGGATCCTGCAACCGGCCCTGGGCCGGGCGGGCGGCATTTGGGAGGGCAAGAAAATCGCTACGCTTGCCGAGGCCGCTGGCGCGCAGCTGGCCCCGCACCTCTACGCGGGCCCCGTCGAATGGGCGGCCAATGTCCATCTGGGCGTCAGCTGCACCAACCTTCTGATGGTCGAAGCGATTGAAACGCCGTTCCACGACGCCCTCGTCACCGGGCGGCCCAAGGTGGAGAACGGGTTTGTCTCGGCCCCAGAAGCCCCCGGCCTGGGCATCGAGCTGAACGACGATCTGGCCCGTGCCAATCTCTACACCGGCGACCGGCTGCACCTAGAGATGCAGGATGCGCCCTGTGATTGGCAAAACGGCAATGCCTTTGCGGGTGGGTCGGTGGACTAAAAAACGCACAATTACGTGTGGCCTAGCGCTCGCGCTCCTGCGCGTAACGCAATCGGGCCACTTCTTCGTTCTTCTCCGATGACTTCAACGAAGACAATTCCTCGGTCACATAATCCAGATGCGCGACCACAGCGGCCTTTGCCGCCGCCGGATCGCGCGCCTGAATACCCGCGTTTATGGCGCGGTGCTGATCCAGCAACATGTCTCGTGTCGTGCGGTTCTTGAACATCTGCTGGCGGTTGTAGAACACACCTTGCCGCAACAAATCAAAACTGGCGCGCATCATGTGCAGCAGGATCACGTTGTGGCTCGCCTCGATAATGGCCAGATGAAACTCCGCATCCAGTTCCGCCTCGTCGGACGGATTTCGTTTGCGGTGGGCCACCTCCATCTTCTGCAAGATCGTATCGATCACCTTCAGGTCGGTGTCTGAGCCTTGCAGCGCCGCCCGCTCTGCTGCGATCCCTTCAAGGTCTTGGCGAAAGGCGATGTAGTCGAAAATCGCATCATCGTGGGAGCCAAGGAGTTCGATCAACGCCGGCGAAAAGGCAGAGCCCAGAACGTCGGCCACATAGATACCCGCCCCGGCCCGCGTCGCCAGAAGCCCGCGCGATTGTAGCTCTGCCACTGCCTCCCGCAATGATGGGCGCGAGACGCCAAGTCGCTCGCTCAACTCCCTCTCCGACGGCAGCCGGTCACCGGGCCGCAGGATGCCGCGCAGAACGAGTTTCTCGATCTGCTTGACCACGGATTGCGAGAGTTTTTCGGCTTCGATGCGCTGGAATGGCATGGGACCCCTCCGGAATTGGTCAAATGGTATGACCACTTGACCACGTGTGTCTAGGGGCGCGCGCCCATGAAAAAGGCCCGCACGACTGGGTGCGGGCCTTCATGTTCAGATCGCTGCGGAGTCTAGCGCGGCCGAATGATGACCTCGACCCGGCGGTTCTGCTGACGGCCAGCCTCGTTGAGGTTCGTCGCCACCGGATCATCTTCGCCACGCCCGATCGAGCGGACGCGGCCCGGCGAAACGCCAGCTTCCAGCAGCACACCTGCCACAGCCTGCGCGCGGCGCGTCGACAGGTCCTGGTTGTAAGCGGCAGAGCCGGTGTTGTCGGTGTGGCCTTCGACGATCACATCCGTGGCCGGATATTGGTTCAGGTTTGATGCCAATGCGCGCAAATCACCTTGAAGGCCCGCGCGGATCGCGGCGCTGTCGAAGTCAAAAAGGATGCCCTCAGGCATCGTCACGACCAGCTCAGAGCCCGTGTTCTCAATCTGGATCTGGCTGTTGTTGAGGGAGCCGCGCAGATCCTGCGCCTGCCGGTCAAGCGCGTTGCCAATGGCACCGCCTGCAGCCGCGCCAACCACCGCACCCAACACCGCGTTGCGGCCCTGGTTGTCGTCGTCAGCCGTTGCGCCGAGGAAACCGCCAAGTATGCCGCCGATCACGGCACCATCACGGGTACGGTTTGCGTTTGGGTCCGCCGGAACGCCCGGAGCGAGTGAATTGCCCACGCAGCCCGAAAGCGCCAAAGCGCCCGCGCCTGCCAGAAGGAGGGGTTTGATCAGATATGCCATGGACTTGCCTTTGTTGTCGCCTGTTGCCCCGTTTCCAAGGGGTTATTGCAGCGCAGTATAGCAAAGGCGCGGAAGTGGGATAGGGGGAAACGCGCGCGGCTCACGGCACCGGCGGGCGGGCGCTCAGGCCGCACCCTCTTCCTCGGTTGTGGCGGATTCCCAAGCCAGCATGGCCCGTTTGACCGGAATACCCCAGTGATAGCCGCCTAGACCACCAGATTTGCGCAATGCCCGGTGACAGGGGATGAGCCAGCTGATCGGGTTGCGGCCCACGGCGGTGCCCACGGCGCGCACGGCGCGGGGCTTGCCGATGGCGCCTGCGATCTCAGAATATGTGGTGACGTGGCCCGTGGGGATAGACAGCAGCGCCTCCCATACCTTGATCTGAAACGGCGCACCGATCAGGGCCAGTTGCACGTTGCCACCCGCTCCAAACGCTGCGTCCGCCAAAGGCTTCAGGGCCGTCGGGTCCTCCACGTAATTCGCATTCGGCCAACGGCTGCGCAAATCAGCCATCGTAGGCTCAGGTCCCGTTTCCGTGGCAAATCCGATACCGCAGATGCCTTTGTCAGTCGCCATCACAAGGGCTGGGCCAAAGGGGCTGTCGAACCAGCCCCAACGTATGGTCAAACCTTCGCCGCCGCTGGCATAGGTGCCGGGGCTCATCGCTTCCCACCGGATGAACAGATCATGGAGCCGGCCGCCACTGGTCAGCCCGGTCTCGGCGACGGTGTCGAGCATCGTGAAACGCTCTGCCAGCAGGCGGCGCGCATGGTCCAGCGTCAGATATTGCTGGTAGCGCTTGGGGCTGACGCCCACCCAACCCGAGAAGGTGCGCTGGAAATGCGCGGGGCTCATGTTCAGGCTGGCGGCCAGATGGTCGAGCGATTGGTGTGGGTCGGCATCAATCAGATCAAGCGCACGGCGCATGACGTTGAAATGGTATTGGCCTTGGCCGTCTGGCGGGGTCTGATCGGTCATCGCGGGTCTCCTTGCCGGGTAATTTAGGCAAGGGCGAACGGCGGCGCGACCCGGAAGCTGCGGTTATCGAAATTCGCGGTTTGTGCACGGTTGTACAAGCTGCCCAATAGCCTGAAAAATATGGATAAAGTGAATCTTATTAAAACTTGAGGAACCACGTTTCCGCGCCCGAGTTCAGGGTTTCAAACAGCGCTGAAGCAATGGCTTCGATGCACCAAGACGCTTTTTCGCCGGGTTAAGCCGCTCGAACGGCCGGGGTGGCGCGTGACGCGACTCCTGCGTCTTCTGGGACATCGAATACAGTTGGAAACCGGCCCGGCGGCAATACCCGCGCTTCGCGTGCCGACAGGCAAAGACGGGCCGTTTGGCGATGTCCTACGGCCAAAGCACGCCGCATCAGGATTGGCGGGCCAGGCCTCAGTACTTCAATCTGCTCGCCCAGATAGAGGCTTTCGGTTGCAACCCCCTCTGACATCAGAACCTCGTGCCGGTCGAACAACAGATGCTGGTAGGCGTGATCTGCCTCCATCGATACCTCGTTGACGCCCGGCCAATGCAACAAATGTTTGGCGGCCACCAGAACCTGCTCCACACCAAAGTGCAGGACGCAGATCGGACCCGAAAGCACGACCCGATGTTGGGGCGACACGCGGATTGCGCGCGCGGGTGAACCGGGGCCAAGCGCCCCTGCCGCAATCTCGACCGGAGTGGGAAAATGCGGGCCTTCCTCAAAATGCCTCAGGTCCCGCCATCGTACCTTTTGCCAACCGTGGTCCTGCGTCCAAACATCATCGCCCACGCCAATCCAATCCACCGGCGTCATGCCATCACGGGTCAGAAGCATTGTGCCCGAGACGAAACAGGGCACCGATTGCGCCTGATACTGGCTGTAGGTCAGGCGGGTATCCGCGCCGTCCTGCGAGGCCAGCGAATTGTCGACATCGTTGCCGTCGACATAGCTGTAGGTCATGCCGGGGGTCAGGGGTTGGGATGGCGAATAGCCGATCAGTACGCCGTCCATCTCGATCCGGTCGATGGTGATTTGGGTGCCATCAGGGGCCTGGATCACCGCATATTGCTCGGCGTAGACCTGTCCGGAAGCGATCTGTGTGCCGTTCGGCAATGTGGCTATTGCGGTCTGGTTCGCATCCTCGCCAATCTCATCCGCCTTCTCGTCGCCATCCATGTAGATGTCGTCGTCCGTGACGGACAGGTGCACCCGATCTTCCGTGAAGTCGTAGTTCGGGTCGAAGGTGAACGTGCCGCTGCCCGGATCAAAGGGCAGGGCGGCGCCGGAGTAGATGTAGAAATCGTAGGTGGCCATGGGCGGTCCTTGAACTGAACCGCCCCAATTGGCCCGACTTGCCTTAGCCATGGGTTAAGGCGCCGTGCGTATTCGCCTGCAATTTGACGAAACTTGAGCCCTTGCCGCGCAGCACCGCACAGGCCAAAAGACGCCATGGCAAAGGTGCAAAAACCCCTCGACTATCAAACGATCTACGAGATCTTCACGCGGTTCCGCGAGGCCGAGGCTGAGCCGAAGGGAGAGCTTCACCACACGAACGCCTATACGCTGGTCGTCGCCGTGGCGCTTTCCGCGCAGGCCACCGATGCGGGCGTCAACAAAGCCACCGCGAAACTGTTCGAGATCGCCGATACGCCGGAAAAGATGCTGGCCCTGGGGGAAGAGGGGGTCATTGAGCACATCAAAACCATTGGCCTTTTCCGCAACAAGGCCAAGAACGTCATCAAGCTCAGCCAAATTCTTGTCGACGAATACGGCGGCGAGGTTCCGTCGAGCCGTGCGGCGCTGCAATCGCTGCCCGGCGTAGGACGCAAGACCGCGAATGTGGTGCTGAACATGTGGTGGGGCCAGCCCGCGCAGGCCGTCGACACCCATATCTTCCGTGTCGGCAACCGCACCCGCATCGCGCCTGGCAAGGATGTGGACGCGGTCGAGCGCCAGATCGAAGACAATATTCCGGCTGAATTCCAGCTTCATGCGCACCATTGGCTGATACTGCATGGCCGCTACATCTGCGTGGCGCGCAAACCAAAATGCGGGGCGTGTTTGATCCGCGACCTGTGCACCTTCGAAGACAAAACGCCCGACCCGGCGCCCAAAAGGACCCTTCCATGACCCAGACCTACGACCTCGTCGGCATCGGCAATGCCGTTGTAGATGTGATTTCCCACGCCGATGACAGCTTTCTTGACAACATGGGGATCGAGAAAGGGATCATGCAGCTGATCGAACGGGAACGGGCCGAGATCCTTTACGGCGCGATGCAAGACCGGGTGCAAACCCCCGGTGGCTCGGTCGCCAACACGGTCGCAGGCGTTGGATCACTTGGGTTGAAGACTTCCTTTCTGTGCAAGGTCAAAGACGACGGGCTGGGCCTGTTCTATCAAAAGGCCATGACCGAAGATGGCATCGGGTTTCCCAACCCGCCCGTTTCAGGCGCGCATATCCCGCCAACGACGCGCTCGATGATCTTCGTCTCACCCGATGGCGAGCGTTCGATGAACACCTACCTCGGCGCGGGCGCGGATTTCGATGAAGGCGACGTGGACACAAGCGTCGCGGGAGACACGCGTTTCCTGTTTCTTGAGGGCTACCTTTACGACAAGGACGAAGGCAAACGCGCCTTCACCGCGGCCGCGCAGGCCTGCCACGCTGGTGGCGGCAAGGCGGGCATCTCGCTGTCCGACCCGTTCTGCGTCGACCGTCACCGCGACGATTTCCGCCGTCTGATCGAGGAAGAGATGGAAATCACCCTGGGCAATCAGGAAGAATGGCTTTCCCTCTACCAAACCGATGACCTGGACACGGCGCTGGGGCAGGCGGCCAAGGTCTGTGAAACCGTGGTCTGCACCCGCTCAGGCAATCCGGTCGTGGCCATTCGCGGCGGTGAGCGCGTCGAAGTGCCCGTGACGCGCGTCACGCCCGTCGATGCCACCGGCGCAGGCGACCAGTTCGCAGCCGGGTTCCTATACGGATTGGCCACGGGCCAAACGCTTGAGACATCTGCAAAAATGGGCGTCGCTGCAGCGGCAGAGGTCATCGCCCACGTCGGCCCACGTCCGAAACGGTCCTTGCGCGTGGTGTTTGCCGACGCAGGCCTGATCTAATTCTGAGGGTCTGAAACGCGCGTGACGGATATGTTGGACAGTTTGACGGTAGGCGGCGGATCAATCTGGATCCTGTTGGTTGGCCTCGTCTTCAAACTGACCGGCTTTGCCGTGCGCGATGAGCTGATGCTGCGCCTGCTTGTGGTCTGCGGTTTCATCTGCGACGCGGGCTACTATTTCTTCCGTCCCGATCCGATTGTGCCATCGGTCCTGTCGAATATCGCGCTTCTGGCGGTCAACGTGATCCTTATCGGGGCCATCCTGTTTGAGCGCACGACCTGGCGCATGACCCCCGATGACCGCGAGGTCTTTGTGCTGTTCCCAACGCTCACCCCCGGCCAATTCCGCCGCCTGCGCCGGATGATGCAGACAGATCAGGCCGACCCCGGCACGGTCCTGGCGCGAGAGGGGGACGGCGTGGATGACCTGATGCTCGTCTTCACTTCCGAGATCACGATCACCAAGGACGCCCAAAGCTTCCCCATCTCAGGCCCCGCCTTTGTGGGCGAGATCGCCTTTCTGACCGGCGACACCTCAAGCGCCACCGTGACCTTGCCCCACGGCGGCACGGTCCTGCGTGTCGAAAACGCAGCGCTCAAGAAACGCATGGCGCGCTCTCCGGCGTTCAACAACGCGATGGTAGCGCTCTTCGGGCATGAACTGGCACGCAAGGTCGCTTATTCCGTGCCGATGGACCGCGCCTCGTCCTAGAGGGCTCCTTGCGCCACCGTACCTGCACGTTCCCGATTTGCGATGTCGATCTTGCGCTGTGCCTCGATCTGCAACGCGCCAGACACGGCCAGCGAAAAGTCGTGATCGGCCTCCAACTCGCGGATCAACGCCGCGCGGGGCAGGGTAAAGACGCGCGCCTCTTCGGTGATTTCAACGTCTGCCGTGGCTTCCGACCCGTGCATGATTGTCAGCTCTCCGATCAACGCGCCGGGGCCGAGCGTGGCCACGCTAGAGCCATGGGCGCGAACGTCGGCCTGACCTTTGGCCACATACACCAACTCATGCACTGCTTGTCCCTGCCTTGTCAGGACGGTCCCCGCGCTCAGCGTTTGCCAACGGCCCAGTTTCAGGAACTTGCGCGCCAGATGCGGCGGCAGGCTCGCGAAATGGGCGCTAAGAAATACGCGCTCTTCGTCGGAGAACCTTGTATTGCTGCGCTCCCACGCCATGCGGGCCAGACCGATGATCGACAACGTGATCCAGAACACCTGAATCAACAGCGACGACATGTTGAAGGCCTCGATAAGGCTGACGAGGACGAAAACTGCCGCGGCCATGTTCAGGATCGTGTACCAAGGCGAGGAGCCGCGCAGAAAACCAAGCTGCAAGGCTCCATAGGCGCTCAGATACAGCGCAACGCCCAGAAGGCCGGCAGCCGTCCAGATAGAAAATTCCATACTGCGGTCCCTTGCAGCGGAGAAGGGGCTCCCGTGCCGAGGCACAAGGTGGCGCGCGCCACTCGCCCTGTCAAATCCTGAAACGACACCGGAAGGGTTTGCTACGACAGGAAAATTCCGCCACTCTCGCGCCTGAACAAGGCCGCGCGGCCTTAGGGAGGCGATCACGTGCAGAACTACAGTCCAAGCCACGGAAGGGCCGCGCCATGCCGCGCCTGACGTTTGCGCTTGGCCTGATTGTAACCTTTGCACTGGTCTTGCTTACGGCTTTTCCGCCGCCAATTCTGGACCGAGCGCGCGATGCGGTGTTCGACGGCTACCAACGCACCCAACCGCGCCCTTACGACCCGGAATCCCCGGTTCATATCATCGACATCGACGAGGCTGCGTTGGATGAATACGGCCAATGGCCTTGGCCCCGGTCATATTTGGCCGAACTGACCGACCGCCTGTTCGAACATGGTGCTGCTGCCGTAGGCTTCGACGTTCTCTTCCCCGAACCCGACCGCACGTCGCCGGACCGGATCGTGGAAAGCTGGGTGAGGTTCTCTGATCAGGTGCCACCAGCCTTGCCCGATCTGGGGATCATGCCCCACGACACCCGCTTTGCCCAAGCCATGCAGGGTCGCGCCGTGGTTCTGGCCATGGCCGGCGGGCTGGAGGGAGAGCCTGCCGCACCCCTTGCCGGGTTCGCCGTCACTGGCGAAGTGCCCAACACGCTCACCCGCTATCCCGCCGCCATCGGCAACCTGCCCGACCTCACCGCCGCCGCGATGGGCCTTGGCACGATCAGCCTGGGCCGAAACGCCGATGGGATCACCCGTACCGTCCCCATGGTCTCTGACTTCGGCGGCGTGCTCGTGCCGTCGCTCTCAGCCGAGCTTTTGCGTGTGGCGCAAGGGGCAGGGGGCCATGTCCTGAAAACCTCCCAAGCCTCGGGTGAGGTTTCGGGCGGCACGGTTGCCGCCACCGCCATGCAGACCGGCGTGTTGAGCTACCCGTTGGAGGCCGATGGCCGCTTTCGCATCTACTTCTCTGGCTATCAGCCCGACCGCGTTACGGCCGTCGCCGATCTGCTGGAGGCTGACGGCATTGACCCAGACCTGCAGGCGCGCATTGAAGGGCGGATCATCCTCGTCGGTTCGTCGGCGCAGGGGCTTTTCGACATCCGCACCACGCCGCTGGATGGCCAGATTGCGGGCGTCACGCTCCATGCCGAGATCATCGAACAGGTCATCGAGCAAAGCTTTCTGACCCGCCCCGACTGGATGCGCGGGCTTGAGATCCTCATCGTCGCCCTCGCGGGCATTGCACTTACCATCTTCAACCGGCTCGAACGGCCCCTGCTGGGCCTGGCCGCCGCTCTGACCTTCGGTGGCGGCTCCGTTGCGGGTGGCCTGCTCGCCTTCATGAACTGGGGCCTCCTTTTCAGCCCCGTCATGACCGTTTTGACCGCCGTCCTGGTTTATATCCCTGGCACCACGCTGGGATACCTCGCCAAGGAACGCGCCCGCCGCTCGATCCGTGAACGCTTCGCCCGGTTCCTGCCACCGCCCCTGATTGCGGAGATCGAAAAGAACCCCGCCGCAGCCCTGACGCCGGAAGGGGCAGAGCGCGACCTGACCGTGATGTTCGTCGACATGCGCGGCTTTTCGACCGTTACCGAAGGAATGCCGCCGGACCGCGTGGTGACACTGGTGAACACCTTCTTGAGTGCCGTGGCAGAGACGCTTGTGGATCACGGCGCCACCATCGACAAATTCATGGGCGACGCAGTCATGGCCTTCTGGAACGCGCCGATTGCGCGCGAAGACCATGCCCGTGCAGCCTTGGGCGCGTTGCATGCGGTCAACGACGCGGCAGAGCAGGCGAATTTCTCACTCACGTCCCAAGGCCTTCCACGCATCAATCTGGGCATCGGGCTGAATACTGGCCCGGCGTCGGTCGGGCTGATGGGCTCGAAAGATCGCCTCAGCTACACCTGCATCGGCGACAGCGTCACACTGGCCGCGCGGCTTGAGGGGCTGACCCGTATCTACGGCACGCGCAATTGCGTGGGGCCCGCTACCGTCGCGGAATGCCCCGATCACCTGATCGCCGTGGGCCTCGACCTGATTGCGGTGAAAGGCTTTGCCAATGCGGTTGAAGTCTCCACCGTATTGCCCCGGATGAGTGATGGGGCCGAGGCCTTCGCGCAAGCGATGATCGAGGCGCGAGCGGCCTACGTGGCGCGCGATTGGTCCGAGGCCGAGGCCGCCTTTGGCCGCGTCGCGCGCCTGAACGCGCCGTTCTGCAACACCAGCCTTCTGGCGCAGCTCTATCTGGATCGGATTGCAGACTACAGAAAAACGCCCCCGCCAGACGATTGGGCGGGGGCGTTTGTGGCACTCACAAAGCGGTAGACACTTGTTTGCAATCAGCAGCTGGCTGGATTGGTACAGCCTATGAAGCCAGTTGGCGGATCCTCCGGCAGCCATTCGACCAGATCATCAAAGGTGAAATCATCGTCGAAAATATCCCGGTCGAACTCTTCGCCCGTGGTCGAAACTGGCCCGCGATCCGAGGGGTTCGGACTGTTCACGCCCGACCCCAGGCCCGATCCACCGCCGCCGCGTGGGATGCCGTCGATCAGCTCCAGCGCGCGGGCAAGAAAGGCGGGGTTCAGGCGCCCGACATAGCCATCTTCGGTCAGAACACCGCCCCGGCGGCTGGTGCAGAATTGCTGGCCGCCCTGGTTGGTCAGGCACAGCCGTTCACCGGCCAGAAAGATCGTGATTGTTTCACCGCGCGCCCGGATCACTAGCGCGGAAGAACCGCGGATACCGATCGTGGCCGTTGGCGTAGCGACCGTGGCCTCCTGATCGCGGCTCAGCGAGCCACCGATGAAGCGCAACGCGCCTTCGGTCATCTGCAACCCCAACTGGCCGCCGCCACCGGGGTTGAAAACGAACTGGTCCAGAACGATCGTCGTATTCGGCGCCAGGCTCAGCGTGGTTTGGTCGATGAACAGGATCTGACCGCGCCCCGAAGCAGAAGAGGCGATGCGTTCATCTTGCACAACACCCGTCCCAAGGCTCAGCGCGCGGGTGCCACCCCCCGGCGGCGTGCCGCGCAAGGTCGGCTCCTGACTGGCGACGGTGCCGATGTTCTGGGCCGCAGCGGGCAGCGCCAGCGCAATTGCCGCTGCTGCGCACAGCATGAATGGTTTGAATGACATCCTTAAAACTCCCAACCAAGTTGGACGGAAACGACGCTTTCCTCGGAAGAGGTCGTGACGCCGGACGTTGTCGCGTCCTGCATCACCTGCGCCCAGGCGGTCTCAACGTAAATATCTTCGAAGACGAAAGCCCGAAGGAACGCGCCATACGATTGTTCCTCGATCTCGGTCATTGTAAAAGTGTTTTCGCGGTCGATCTGTTCAATTTCAACAAACCCGCCGGCAACCCAACGGTTCGGCAGCACATTGAAATCGGGGTTGAACGCGTGTTGTGCGCTCAGCCGTACGCCGGCAATTCCAGTCGTGAAGGGGTTGGCCACGTCAACCTCACGCAATTCCTCGACCCAACCGGATAGGCGGAAACGGGTGTCGCGGGACGGACGGTAGGTCAGGCCAAGCGAGGCTTCGTGAAATTCGAAATCAACGTCTGCGGGCTCTGTCGCCGATGCGCGCCCGAATTGCAGGTCGGCATAGGCCGTGAAGCGTTCGTTGATCGGGTTTTGGTAGGCCGCACCAACCGCCACCGAGGTGTAGCTGATCGACAGGGTCGGGTCGCGGTCCAGCCACTCAAACTCAACATAGGGTTGCAGGCGCGGCCCGTAAGCGTCGCCAGAGATGCGGAATTCCGGGCCCGTGCGCAATCGCGCGCTTTGCCGTGCATTCAGGCTACCGGTATCGGGCGTGTAGTTCGAATAGGCAAACTCCGTCACCCACATCGTCACATTCGCGTCGCCTAGATCGAACCGATAGTCGAGGTTGGCGTTGAAGAAAGTGCCGGTGTCGCCGCTCTCTGCAGGCCACGCCAAACCGGCCTCAATCCGACCGTCCAACTCGGTTCCGTCACCGCGTTCTTCGCTTTCCGCCTGATAGCGCGCCACGCGGGCCGCATCAGCCGGGCTGAGCGCGCCAGAGGCTTGGGCAGCGGCAAGGTGATATTGCGCCACGTCATAGGAGCCGAGCGCGAAGTAGGCGATGGCCAATTCAACCCGCGCGGCGGTGTTCGTAGGTTCCAGGTCGACCAAACGCTCAAGCGTCGCGGCCGCGGCCTCAAAATCGCGCATTTGCACGGAGAGTTGGGCGTATTGCTGCATCAGGCTGCGGTTGGCGGGATCGGCCAGCATTTGCTGGAACACGGCCTGCCGCTGCGCCTCAAGATCTGCAGATTGCGCCGAAGCGGGCGCGGCCAAAAGGGCCAGCGTCGCCGCCGATGCCAAAATAGTGGCACGCAACATGGAAAATTCCTCGCTACTAATAAACGTCTGTCGCTCGCGAACGCTAACGGCATGGCCCGCTACGATCAACGCAAGTGGCCCCAAGAGGGCTGCAATCACCGGGGGGTTGAGGCTTATGGGCAACGCAAAATCAGCAGTTTACCGCCCATACCCCCTCAGGACACGCTCTCGCGCCGATGGCTCACCGGCGTAGCTCGAATCGACGCAGCGGAATGCCCGTTACTCCGGCGGCCCCATGATTGTGCCTGCCACCATCTGCTCGTTCCAATAGCGATGGTCGTCAGTCAGGTCCGAATACTGCCATCCCATCAACCCGCCGAACTGGTCGTCATATTGCGCAATCAGGGGCAGCAGGATGTCCGAGCGAACGGTTTCAGGCGGCAAATGCCCGTTGGACGCATCCGCATGGTAAACTGGCAGGCCCACCACGATCTGATCGCCGGGTATCGCAAACCCACCAGCGCCTGAGATCATGCCCGCGACGGAGCTGTCGACCGGGTCATCCGCCACACCGATGATCTGCTCGGCCAATGGCGCATCAAAGCCGGGGTTGTTGTAGTACTGCACAAGCAGCCAATCGATCTGATCGCCCACCGCCTCCATCACTTGCAGGTAAGGCGCATCGTTCCAGCGCTGGCTAAGGTAGGGGGCTTGCGGCGAATGACTGATGGACATTTCTTCTGGCAGGACCGCACGCAGGGCCTCCGTCAGTGCAATCAGAAAGGCCACGCCGTCGAAAGGGCGGCTAGATTGCCCGGTTAGCGAGGCCGAGATCTCGAAATCAATGTCGATCCCATTAAGGCCTCGCAATGCGACACAGGCCGCCAATGCCTCCGCGAGTTCGGCTTCGCGCCCCACCAGGGACGCCCAGGCGGCCTCGTCCATCGCCCCGCCCCCGAACGACAGCATGACGATCTGGCCGCTCGTCTGCAGCGCGGCCACGTCGCCCCACTGACCGTCCATGAAATCGGGCTCGACCAGAACGATGGGTGCGTCAGCGGGGACGGGTGCAACCGTCGTGAAGGCGATGTTGACGTGGGTGTAGTGGGCAGATGCCGCATGCAAAAGCGGTGTAGCAGGAGAGCCGTAGTAGATGACGTAGCGCGGCTCAGCCGCCGCGCCCGTCGTGCACAGGAGCATGGCGACGAGGCTAGTCACCCAGTTTGGCATGAACCTCGTCCAGGTCGATTTCGCCGATAGGCATCTTGTTGCCCGGGTTCTCGAAATCGTATTTGAACAGCTCGAAATCCCGCTTGTAGATTTCATAGATCAGATGCATCGACAGATCGTCGAAGTAATCCTCAACCGGGTGCAAACGCTTGGGGCCGTGCCCCTCAGATTCATTGAAACGCGGCACATCCTTCAGCTTGATCGGATTGGCGTTTTCTGTTGATTCCAGAACGCTTTGCATACCGTCGTTAAAGCTCTCCGTCCAGAAGATGCGGTCGTATTTTCCACCGTTCACAATGAAGGTCGAGACATGGCCAGACATCGCCGACCAGTGGATGTCCGGGTCCATCGGACGCCGCCAGCGAATGGTGTCGCGGGTGAACAGAAGGAACCTGCGGAAGCTGGCGATCTGGTCAAACTCTCCCTTGCCATCTTCGCCGCCCACTTCGATCCCGTATTTCTGGATCAAAAGTGGCACTAGGTTGCCGCGATACCGTTTCCCATTGCGCTGGATGCCACAGATCTTGTCGAAAAAGCTCGACAGGATCCGCGTGTAAGGATTGCGCACGCACGTGAAGGCAAAGCTCTTGTGCGCCTTCACGTTGGTTTCGATCACCGGCTGGCTGTCATCGAAGGCCCATTTGTGCATCCCGCCCTTTGCGTCGTGGATGTCGCCGTCGAAAAACTCACCATTATCGGTGTAATACATGATCTGGCCGATCGTCGAGCAGGCGCATTTGGGCACCACACGGTACACCATGCTTTCACTCGTCGTCATCCAGGTGCCTGGGAAACCCATTTGCTCGTCACCTTCACTAACGCCCGGACTTATGCACCGGGTCTTAACGTTCACAAAATACAAAGAAATGGTGTCGCATCAACGCACATTATTCATTAAAGAAGGGATAATAAGCCTCAACCAAGGGCAAATGTTTCGAGCATGGCAAAAATCGCCTTCATTCTCCTGTGTCACAAAGATGCGCCAAGCATCATCCATCAGGCTGAGCGTCTGACGGCGACGGGCGACTATGTCTCGATCCATTTCGATGCGCGCGCGAAGGCTGCGGACTTTGCCGCGATCACCGAAGCACTCAAAGACAATGCCGGTGTGACCTTCGCAACCAAGCGCATCAAATGCGGCTGGGGGGAGTGGTCTTTGTGCCAAGCCACCCTTCATGCGGTCGAAGCGGCGGTTGAAGCGTTTCCGAAGGCCACGCATTTCTACATGCTGTCGGGCGATTGCGCCTCGGTCAAATCGGCGACCTACGCGCACAAATTCCTCGACGACCGCGACGTCGATTACGTCGAAAGCTTTGATTTCTTCAACTCCGACTGGATCAAAACCGGCTTCAAAGGTGAGCGTCTGTTCTACCGCCACTGGTTCAACGAACGCCAACGCAAATGGCTGTTCTACACCTCTTTCAACCTGCAGCGCCGCCTGCGGATGGAACGCAAGATCCCCGAAGACATCCAGGTCATGATCGGCAGCCAATGGTGGTGCCTGCGGCGTAACACCGTTCAAGCGATCCTCGATTTCTGTAAGGAACGCCCGGATGTGATCCGCTTCTTCAAGACCACCTGGATCCCGGACGAGACATTCTTTCAAACTCTCGTACGCCACCTCGTGCCCACACGGGAGATTGAAAGCCGCACGCTGACCTTCAAGATGTTCAGCGACTACGGGATGCCCGTGACCTTCTACAACGACCAGTATGACCTGTTGATTTCACAGGATTATCTGTTCGCCCGCAAAATCTCGCCCGAAGCGGACCTGCTCAAGAAACGCTTGGGCGCGCTGTGGAATTCCGACCGCAAGGATTTCGCCACCTCGAAGGAGGGGCCGAAGCTCCACGCTTTCCTCACGGGCCGGGGCCGGGTCGGCAAACGCTTCGGCACCCGCTTTTGGGAACGCGAAAGCACCCTGGGTGCCGACCGCGACCTTTACATGCTCGTCTGCAAGAAATGGCACGTCGCCAAGCGATTGCTGAAGGCGTCCTCCGAAAAGCTCGACATCAAGGGCATCGAATACCTCTTTGATGAGGCTGGCTGCCGCGTCCCGCATTTGGGCGGCATTGAACGGACCCTGGAAAAGCGCAACCGCCACCGCCGCGCGCTGATGCGGATGCTGTTCGACTACTACGGGACCGAGCAGCTCATAATCTGCCTTGATCCCGCGAACCTCGACCTGATGCGCGACTTCATGTCAGACCGCGCCAATGCCCGCATTCTTGAGTTGCAGTGCCACTTCGACGACCAATACCTCGTGGGCCACGCCCATCGCGTGGGCCTTGCCACCGAAGACACGCCGGGCGAGGTGATCCAGCGGATGCTGCCCACCCTGCGCCACGAATTCCTGGACGAGCAAACTGCGATCCGCGAGGCCGAATTCAAACAGCATTGGCGCTTGAAAGAGGGTAAATCGCCCGAAGAGAACGGCGCGGTCCTTGCGGAATTCTTCGGGGCCGACCCGAACCGGGCCCATGAGCTGGCCGAAACCCAACACCTCTTCGCCGACTGACGGGGGCTAT
Source organism: uncultured Roseicyclus sp. (assembly GCA_947500415.1). Lineage (GTDB taxonomy): Bacteria > Pseudomonadota > Alphaproteobacteria > Rhodobacterales > Rhodobacteraceae > Gymnodinialimonas. The sequence goes on along the minus strand of CANMRT010000002.1, from coordinate 807,733 downwards.
CATGGCTTACACCTACGACGACCAGAACATCTTCGCCCGTATCCTGCGCGGCGAAATTCCCAACAAAACCGTGGCCGAAACGGACCACACGCTGGCCTTCGCCGACCTCTACCCACAGGCCCCGGTCCATGTGCTGGTGATCCCCAAGGGCGCCTATGTGTGCTTCGATCATTTCGCAGCCGAGGCCAGCGACGCCGAGATCGCCGATTTCCACCGGGTTGCGGCCAAGATCTGCGCCGAGCTGGAGGTTTCACCCGGCGAGGGCGGGGGCGGTTACCGGACTATTTCGAATGCAGGCGAGGCGGGCGTGCAGGAAGTACCGCATTACCACATGCATATCCTTGGTGGGCGTCCGTTGGGCCGCATGTTGGCCAAGGCCTGAGGCGCGCCGTTTCAGCTATGCCTCTTGCCGGGGTTTGGGCGAGGTGCGATAGAGAAGCGCTAGCGCTGGAAGGACCAAAACGATGAGCATCGACGCCCCTGAGACCGAAGTTGTAAGCCAATGGCGCGTCGCCTGTGATGGGGGCGAGGGCGCCTTGGGCCATCCTCGTGTCTGGCTGTCGCTGAGCCGCGTGACCGGTGAAGTCGAATGCGGCTATTGCGACAAGAAATTCATCCATCAGGATTTCGCCGATAAGGCCAAGTGATGCGCAGGCTGATGCGTTGGATGGGCCGCCTCTTCGGGGCGGTCTTTGTCGTTTTGGTGCTGTATCTCGGCGTGGCGGCACTCGGCGGATTGATCCCGGGGCAGGTGGCCGAAGTGGCTGAGGGCGATGACGTCGAAATCGGTCTTCTCTTCGGGCCGATCCACGTCGATTTCTTGTTGCCTGCCACCGAAGAAACGCGCGCGGCGCTTGGGTTTGCGGAAGGCGCGGGCGTGCCGGTGGGCGACGGACGCGTCGAGCATTTCATTGTCGGTTGGGGCGCGCGGGAGTTCTACACTACGGCCGGCACCTATGCGGACATCACGCTGGGTGCGACTGCGCGTGCGGTGATGGGAGATGCCTCCGTCTTGCGCGTGGATGTGACCGGGCCGATCCCAGCGTCGGCAGACTATCCGCGCCTGCACCTCAGCATCGCGCAATACGAGGCGTTGCTGGAAGCAATTGCCGCCACGGCCAATGGACCACCGCTCACCGGCGTGGGTTTCACGCCCACGGACGGGTTTGTGGAAGCGGAGGGACGGTTTCACATCCTGCGGACGTGCAACACCTGGGTTGGGCGGTTGCTTCGCACGGCAGGCGTGCAAGCGGGCATCTGGACGCCCACTCCCTACAGCTTGCGACTATCACTTTGGCGGGCGGGGCTTAGTTGAGCGCGACGCTATGTGCGCCGCATGTCAGTTCGCTCTCGCCAGTTGTCTGCGCGATGTAGGCCGCAAGGTCTGCGCCTGACCATGCGTTGATGGGCAGGCCAACGATCGTCTGCCCCGCGCCGACCGCGACATTGGTGTCCGGGTCCTTTAACGAGTAGGTCACGATCCCCGTCATCCCATCCTCGCAGGTGAAGTTCGCGAGGTTTTCGATATTGCTCCAGACCCCGGTGCAGGTCGCACCAGACGACAACTCGCCCTGCAATAGGCCCTGATCCCAGCCAACCGCTTGGCCCACCAGCAATAAATCGTCTCCAATACAGGCGACCGCATGGACGCAGGAGGTCTCTGACCCCTCCACCTCGACACAGGTTTCATCAAGCTGCATCTGTGCCGCAGCGCCGTGGGCAAAAATCACGGTCGCAGCCGCAAGCAGGGCAGGGTAGAACGGACGGCAAACAGGGAGGGTGCGCAAATGGCATTCGGAAAAGGGCATCATCTTCACCTCGTGGATGGATCGGCGTTCATCTTCCGCGCCTACCATGCGCTTCCGCCGCTCACCCGTAAATCCGATGGCCTCCCAATCGGCGCAGTGAGCGGGTTTTGCAACTTGCTGTGGAAGATGATCAACGACACCCGCGATGCGCCGACCCATGTGGCGGTGGTGTTCGACAAGGGCTCCCACACTTTCCGAAACGACCTTTATGACCAGTACAAGGCCAACCGCGAGGCGATGCCCGAGGATCTGCGCCCGCAAATTCCGCTGACCCGCGACGCCACGCGCGCCTTCAACCTCGCCTGCATCGAGCTCGAGGGATTCGAGGCCGACGACATCATCGCCACCTTCGCCCGTCAGGCGCGGGAGGCCGGAGGCAGTTGCACCATCATTTCGTCCGACAAGGACCTGATGCAGCTGGTCGGCGACGGCGTGGATATGCTGGACCCGATGAAAAACACCGTGATCGACCGCGAAGGGGTGGAGGCCAAGTTTGGCGTCGGGCCCGAGCGGGTGGTGGACGTGCAGGCTTTGGCGGGCGACAGCGTCGACAATGTGCCCGGCGCGCCGGGGATCGGCGTGAAAACGGCGGCTCTGCTCATCAACGAATACGGTGATCTGGACACGCTTCTGGAGCGTGCGGAAGAGATCAAGCAGCCCAAACGCCGCCAGACGCTCATCGACAACGCCGATCAGATCCGCCTGTCGCGGCAGCTTGTTCTGCTCGACGATCAGGTGCAGCTGGAAGAGACGCTCGATGACCTCGATGTGCGCGAACCCGTGGCCGACAACCTTCTGGGATTCCTCGCAGAAATGGAATTCCGCACGCTGACGAAACGCATCGCGGAGCACGTTGGCGCTGAGGCCCCGGTGATCGCCGAGCCGGAACCCGAAGCCGCCCCCGACGCCCCCGAAATGCCGGACCTCAAGGACGCCACCTACGACACCGTGCGCGACCTGCCGACCCTGCAATCCTGGATCGACCGCGCCACCGCGCGGGGCGAAGTGGCGTTCGACACCGAAACCACCTCCCTCAACGAAATGGCCGCCGAACTCGTCGGCGTGTCGCTTTGCATCGAGCCCGGCCACGCCTGCTACATCCCGCTGCAACATCGCGGCGGCGGCGATGATTTGTTTGCAGACACCTCCCTCGCCGAGGGCCAGATCCCCCTCGACGACGCGCTCAACATCCTCAAGCCGCTCCTCGAAAACCCCTCCGTCCTCAAGATCGCCCAGAACGCGAAATATGATGTGAAGGTGCTGGCCCGCTACGGCATCGAGGTGAACCCCATCGACGACACCATGCTGCTCAGCTACGCGCTCCACGGCGGCCTCCACGGCCATGGCATGGACGCCCTGTCTGAGCGTTACCTTGGCCATTCTCCCATTCCGATCAAAGAGTTAATCGGCTCCGGCAAATCCGCGATCACCTTCGATCAGGTGGAAATCGACAAGGCTTCCCCCTACGCCGCCGAAGACGCCGACATCACCCTGCGTTTCCACAAACTCTTCAAACCGCGCCTCCATCAAGAACAGGTCACGAAGGTCTACGAGCGGCTCGAACGCCCGATGGTCCCGGTCCTCACCCGCATGGAACGCTCCGGCATCAAGGTCGACCGCGACGTCCTCAGCCGCATGTCCAACGCCTTTGCCCAGAAAATGGCAGGCCTGGAGGCGGAAATTCACGAATTGGCGGGCGAGGCTTTCAACGTCGGCTCCCCCGCGCAGCTTGGCGAAATCCTCTTCGATAAGATGGGCTTAGAAGGCGGCAAGAAAGGCAAGACCGGGAAATATTCAACTGGTGCGGATATCCTCGAAGACCTCGCCACCGAACACGAACTGCCTGCCCGCGTCCTCGACTGGCGGCAGCTCAGCAAGCTCAAATCCACCTACACCGACGCGCTGCAGGAACACATCAACCCCGACACGGGCCGCGTGCACACGTCTTACTCCATTGCGGGGGCAAACACGGGCCGTCTCGCCTCAACTGACCCGAACCTGCAAAACATCCCCGTCCGCACCGAAGAAGGCCGCCGCATCCGGGAAGCCTTCGTCGCCGAACCCGGCAAGGTGCTGGTTTCCCTCGACTATTCCCAGATTGAGCTGCGCATTCTTGCCCACATCGCGGGCATCGACGCTCTGAAAGAGGCCTTCCGCGACGGGCAGGATATCCACGCCGCAACCGCGTCCGAGATGTTCAATGTCCCCCTTGATGAGATGACCCCAGACGTCCGCCGCCAGGCCAAGGCGATCAACTTTGGGGTCATCTATGGCATCTCCGGCTTCGGCCTCGCCCGCAATCTGCGCATCCCCCGGGCCGAGGCGCAGGGCTTCATCGACCGCTACTTCGAACGCTTCCCCGGCATCCGCACTTACATGGATGACACCAAGAAATTCGCCAAGGATCACCTCTACGTCCAGACCCTCTTCGGCCGCAAAATCCACACGCCCGAGATCAACGCCAAGGGCCCCGGCGCGGGCTTTGCAGGCCGCGCGGCCATCAACGCGCCGATCCAAGGCACCGCCGCCGACGTCATCCGCCGCGCCATGATCCGCATGGACGACGCCATCGCTGATCTCCCCGCGCGGATGCTGCTACAGGTCCATGACGAACTGATCTTCGAGGTCGATGAAGACGCCGCCGACCGCCTCATCGAACGCGCCCGCGACATTATGCAGGGCGCAGCCGACCCTGCGGTGCGGCTGGATGTGCCGCTTGTCGTCGATGCCGGGCAGGGGGCAAACTGGGCTGAGGCGCATTGATGGGCGCGATCCGAACCTGGCAAGAACTCCGCATCTTCGCCCACTCCCTCGAACTGCCCAAGGTCGAAGACGCCGTCTCCTGGGGCAATCCCACCCTCAAGGCCCATGGAAAACTCTGGTGCTGGTGGTCGCCTTACGTCGACGCGGCCATCTTCAAAGGCTCCATCGAAGAACGCGAAATGCTGATGCAGGCCGATCCCGAAACCTTCGTCCTGCACGACCACTACGCCAAACACGGGTTGATCCTCGTCGCCGCTGGCCGGATCGAGCGCGATTGGGCCGAGGCTCGCCTGCGCCGCACGTGGCGGGAAATGGCCCCGAAACGCTGGCTCGCCGACTACGACAAGGGACAGTCCTGATGCCGCAATGGATCTATGTCCTGCGCGGTTGCGTCGTCGCCTACCTCGCAGGCGTCATCGTCTTCACCATAATTGCCACCCTCGACGGCCCGGCCAGCGCCGGAGAATCCTTCGCGCTGAGCTTGATCTTCGGTGGCCTCCTCGCCATCCCTTTCGCGATTGTGGCGCTCCTCATCTGGGCGGTACTGGCCAGAATGCGCAAACGCGTCAGTGTGCTGCAAGCGGCGGCCATTTGCGCCGGAGTGTTTTTCTGTGTCGGAGGTGTTCTGGGGTTTGCGGATGGCGGAATACTCACTCTTCTATCCGCCCTTGTGATCACGCCGCTCCTCGGCGGCCTCTTCGGCTCGGTCTTCTGGTTCGGCGCATTTGGCCGTCAAAGAGAGGTCCAATTAGCCTTCAGGGGGCCCGCCCCATGAGATCCGTTCATCTGAACGCACTTTTCGCAAAATATCCGTTCATCTGGACGCATATCCGTTCACGTGAACGCATTTCGGTGGTGCCATGCTGATCGCCTTCAACAAGCCCATGAACGTGCTCTCGCAATTCACCTCCGAGGGCGGCTGGCCCGCCTTGGACGGCTTCGGCCTGCCCAAAGGCGTCTACGCCGCGGGGCGTCTGGATCGCGACAGCGAAGGGCTCTTGCTGCTGACGGATGACGGCGGCCTGCAGGCGCGGATATCGTCGCCCAAGTTCAAGAAGCCCAAAGTCTACTACGCGCTGGTCGAGGGCGTGCCCGACGATAACGCATTGAATCAATTGCAAAACGGTGTGCGGCTGAAAGACGGCCAAACCGCCCCGTGCAAGGCCGAGGCCATCACCGAACCCGACTGGATCTGGGACCGCGATCCGCCTGTGCGAGTTCGGAAATCCATCACCGACACGTGGGTGCGGCTGTCTTTGAGCGAAGGCAAAAACCGTCAGGTCCGCCGCATGTGTGCCCATGTGGGCTACCCCGTAATCCGCCTCGTGCGCTGGTCCATTGGCCCACACGATCTGCACGATCTGTTCCCCGGCCAATGGCGCGAGGTGGTCGGTGTCTGAACCTGATATCCTCACAGTCCGCAACCGCGCAGAGCTTCGCAAGTGGTTGAAAAAGAACCATGAAACATGGTCGGATTCCCTCTGGCTTGCCACCTACAAGAAGCACCACCCCGACTACCTGCCATGGGGTCAGGCGGTGGAAGAGCTGCTCTGCTGGGGTTGGGTCGACGCCCAAGTTGCTGCGCTTGACGAAGACCGGATGAAGCACCGTATCGCGCCCCGGAAAGAGACTTCCGCCTGGTCGGCGGTTAACAAAGAGATTGTGGAACGGATGCGCGCCGAGGGGCAAATGACCGACGCAGGAGAGGCCAAAATCGCCGCTGCGAAAGCCAATGGCATGTGGGGTTTCCTCGACGATGTCGAACGCCTGGAAGTGCCGGACGATCTTGCGCAAGCCCTTGGAGATGCACGCGAAATCTGGGATGCCTATCCGCGCTCTGTTAAACGCGGTACGTTGGAGTGGATCAAGACCGCCAAAACAGCCCCCACGCGGACGCGCCGCATCGATGATGTGGCCCAAAGTGCTGGCGCGGGTCTGCGTCCGTCGATCTTTCGGCGCTGATGAAATCCTTGTTTTTCAAGACAATTCTCTGGAGGCGGGGGGGAGCGCCAGACCCCCACCCCTGTCCCTGACCCCGCCAGTTTTTAGGCGAGCATGACCATCGGGTTTTCAAGGTTCTCCTTGATCGCGGCCAGCAATTCGGCCCCCAAAGCACCATCGATGACGCGGTGATCGACCGACAGCGTGGTGGACATGACGGTCGCAACCGCCAGTTCCCCATCCGCGCCGACAACCGGCTTCTTGACGCCCGCGCCGACTGCAAGGATTGCGCCGTGGGGCGGGTTGATGACGGCGTCGAAGTTCTCAATCCCCATCATCCCGAGGTTCGAGATCGCAAAAGATCCGCCAACGTATTCATGGGGTTGCAGCTTTCCGTCCCGCGCACGACCCGCAAGATCCTTCATCTCAGCCGATAGGGCCGAGAGAGATTTCGTGTCGCTGTCCTTTAGGACCGGCGTAAAGAGGCCGCCGTCGACGGCCACGGCAACGGCCACATCTGACGGCTTCAGCTTGATCATCCGATCGCCCGCCCAAACGGCATTGGCATCGGGCACAGCCTGCAGCGCCAGCGCGCAGGCCTTGATGACGAAGTCATTGACCGAGAGTTTCACGCCGCGCGGCTCAAGCTGTTTGTTGAGTTGGCTGCGGAATTTCAGCAGCGCGTCCAACTGGATATCGCGGCGCAGGTAGAAATGCGGGATGGTTTGCTTCGCCTCCGTCAGGCGGGCTGCAACCGTCTTGCGCATCCCGTTGAGTTTGACCTCTTCAAACTCGCGGCCCTCGTACATCTTAAGGACCTGCTCCGCGCTCGGGCCGGTCGGCATGGAGCCACCACCGGCGGGTGCTGCGGCCGTTTTCGGGGCATCTGCTGGCGCTGCGGCGGGTGCTGCACCGGGTTGGGCATTCTCAACGTCGGCTTTCACGATCCGGCCATGGGGGCCGGAGCCCTTGATGGCCGAAAGGTCGAGGCCTTTGTCCTTGGCGATCCGACGCGCGAGGGGCGAGGCAAAGATACGCGTGCCATCGGACCAAGCAGGTGCCGACGGGGCAGGAGTTGCGCTTGCAGCCGGGGCCGGAACATCTTCAGCTTTTGGGCCACCACCATCACCGCCGGTTCCGGGGGCCTCTGCGGCGGGCGCAGGCGCGGCAGAGAAGTCTTCACCCTCTTCCCCGATCAGCGCGATGGGGGTGTTCACTTTCACGTTTTCGGTGCCCTCGGCCACCAGAATCTTGCCGATGATCCCCTCATCGACGGCCTCGAATTCCATGGTCGCCTTGTCGGTCTCAATCTCGGCCAGTAGGTCGCCGGAATTGACGGTATCGCCTTCTTTCACAAGCCATTTGGCAAGGGTGCCCTCTTCCATCGTGGGGGAGAGGGCGGGCATGAGCAGTTCGATGGGCATTGGATCGGTCTCCCTCAAGCGGGTCGCTTATTCGAGCGTTATGTGAGTAAAGGGCGCGCGCGGTGTGGCGCCCTTGTGCAAGGCTGTGATGGCGTCGTTCAGGTCGTGCTGTTGGGCGGCGATCCACTCATAGGCTTGATCGTGGCTGACCTTCGCATCCGTCCCGTATTGCTCGGACAGAAGCGCGTCAGAGACCAGCGCCACAACCTCCGCATCGCCAAGATCAATGGCGACACGGTAGGCATCAGCGGAGCCGTTTTTCCCAAGGATACGCATCAGCGGTAGGTCACCTGCTTGACGGCCTCTACAACCTCATCGGTGGTGATGAGCGCATGGCGTTCCAGGTTGGCCGCATAGGGCATTGGCACGTCCTTGCCGGTGCAGTTGATGACAGGGGCATCGAGGTAGTCGAACGCGTTCTGCATCAGATAGGCGCTGAGGTGGTTGCCGATGGAGCAGACCGGGAAACCTTCCTCAATCGTCACACAGCGGTTGGTCTTCATGACCGAAGCGAGCAACGTGTCGTAATCAAGAGGGCGAAGGGTGCGCAGGTCGATGACTTCGGCGGAAACCCCGTCTTCAGCCAGTTTGTCAGCGGCCTCCAGCGCGTATTTCATGCCGATCCCGAAGGACACGAGCGTTACGTCAGTGCCTTCGCGCCAGATCTTTGCCTTGCCAAATGGAACGGTGAAATCATCCATATCCGGCACGTCGAAGGACTGGCCGTAGAGGATCTCATTCTCAAGGAAGATGACCGGGTTGGGATCACGGATCGCGGTCTTCAATAGACCCTTCGCGTCAGCGGCGGAGTAGGGCATGACAACCTTCAGGCCCGGGATCTGGCTGTACCACGCGGCGTAATCCTGGGAGTGCTGCGCGCCCACGCGGGCGGCCGCACCGTTGGGGCCACGGAACACCATGGGTGCACCCATCTGGCCGCCGGACATATAGAGCGTCTTGGCTGCTGAATTTATAATATGGTCAATGGCTTGCATGGCGAAGTTAAACGTCATGAATTCGACGATGGGCTTCAACCCGCCAAAAGCCGCGCCAACACCGATCCCGGCAAAGCCATGTTCGGTGATGGGCGTGTCGATCACACGTTTTGCGCCGAATTCGTCCAACATGCCCTGGGTGACTTTGTAGGCACCGTTGTACTCGGCGACTTCCTCACCCATCACGAACACGCCTTCATCGGCGCGCATTTCCTCGGACATGGCGTCGCGCAGGGCTTCGCGGACCGTCTGGGTCTTCATCGCGGTGCCTTCGGGCCAGTCGGGGCTGGTGTCGACCTTGGGCGCCGCCGGTGCCGCGGCCGCCGGGGCTGCTGGCGCTTCGGCTGCGGGCGCGGGGGCTTCTTCTGCGGCTGGCGCAGGCGCTGCGGAGGCGGCCGACATGTCCTCCCCTTCCTCGCCGATAATCGCGATGGGGGTGTTCACTTTCACGCCTTCGGTGCCTTCTTCGATCAGGATCTTTCCGATCACGCCTTCATCGACAGCTTCGAATTCCATCGTGGCTTTGTCGGTTTCGATCTCGGCCAGGATATCGCCGGATTGTACGGTGTCGCCTTCTTTCACCAGCCATTTGGCCAGCGTGCCTTCCTCCATTGTGGGGGAGAGTGCGGGCATCAGGATTTCTACAGCCATTTACAGAGCCTCCCCTTGCGGTACTTCTTCGGCATAGATGTCGGTCCAAAGCTCTTCCAAGACGGGCTCGGGCGAGGTCTTGGAGAATTCCGCCGCCTCGTTCACGATTTCCTTAATCTCCTTGTCGATGGCCTTGAGGTCTTCCTCGGACGCGTGACCACCAGTCAAAAGCATCTGGCGCACATGTTCGATAGCGTCGCGCTTTTCGCGCATTTCCTGCACTTCCTCGCGGGTCCGGTACTTCGCCGGGTCCGACATGGAGTGGCCGCGATAGCGGTAGGTTTTGATCTCAAGAATGTACGGGCCCTTGCCCGCGCGGCAGTGCGCGACGGCCTTTTCACCAGCGGCTTTCACGGCCAGCACGTCCATACCATCCACTTCCTCGCCCGGGATGCCGTAGGCGGCACCGCGTTCCCAATAGGACGGCGAGTGGGTCGATCGTTTGGTCGACGTGCCCATGGCGTATTGGTTGTTTTCAATGACGAAGATGCAGGGCAGGCCCCAGATTTCGGCCATGTTGTAGGCCTCATAGACCTGGCCCTGGTTGGCCGCGCCGTCACCGAAGTAGGTGAAGGTGACGCGGTCGTTACCCTTGTAGTGGTCGGAGAAGGCGAGGCCTGCGCCGATCGGCACCTGGGCTGCAACGATGCCGTGGCCGCCGTAGAAATGCTTCTCTTTCGAGAACATGTGCATCGAGCCGCCCTTGCCTTTGGAATAACCGCCTTCGCGGCCCGTCAGCTCGGCCATCACACCTTTCGGGTCCATTCCACACGCCAACATGTGCCCGTGGTCGCGGTAGGAAGTGACACGCTTGTCACCTTCCTCAGCGGCGGCCTCAAGCCCCACAACAACCGCTTCCTGGCCGATGTATAGGTGGCAGAAGCCCCCGATCAGACCCATGCCGTAAAGCTGGCCGGCCTTCTCTTCGAAGCGGCGGATCAACAGCATTTCGCGGTAGTATTCTTTCAGCTCTTCGGCTGAGACGTTGGGCTTGGCGTCTGCCTTTTCCGTGGCTTTGCGTGCGGCCATAGGGCGATCTCCCCTCCCGAATTGGGAATAGTTTAACGTTGAACTATCCATTAGCAGCTTTGTTTCGCCGAGTCTTCCCGTCAACCTGACGCAGGGGAACAGACCCGTTATGCATAGGGCGAAAGGCTTGTTGTGGAAGGGGTTAGGGTAGGATCAGCTCATCGGGGCGGGCATAACCGAGAACGTTACGGACCCGTTCGTCCAGCAGATCAATGTCGAGGTAGTTGTCCGACAGGCGGCGCGTCAGGATTTCCATCCGGTCCACTTGCCCCTCAAGGCGGGCAAGCTCTTCTTCAAGCCGGTCACGCTCAGCCTCGACCTGAATGCGTTGGAACAGCCCGTTGTTGCCCTGCACAGCTGTGAAGGTGAAATAGAAACCGACAAGGAACAACAGGCCCGGCACAATGGCCCGGCCTAGCGATAGGGAACGCAACATAACTGCCTCATATGTGGCCGTTTGGCCCACAAGCGTGCCGCCTCTGATGGGCGGTTTCGGGCAGATTCGCATATTCAGACGGCTTTGGGAATCCCCCACGTCGAATCGCGATTCGTCCGGCGCAACTGCGCCACGGGCGTTCAGGTTATGGAGGCTGCGTGGATTTCATCAATGGTGCGGCTGATGGCACCGTTGAACGCTTCATCGTCCTGCTGTGCCGACAAGCCTTCGGTCAACGCGCGGCTGAAGCTCGCGATCACGCCGCGGTTTTTGGCCAGCCGCCCGGTTGCCTCATCTCGTGAATACCCACCCGACAACGCCACAACGCGCATCACGCGGGGGTGTGCCACCAGCGGCGCATAGTGATCGGGCGCTTCGGGCAAGGTCAGCTTGAGCATGACCTGACGATCTGCGGGCACACTGTCCAAGGCGGCCAGGATCGCATCCAAAAGCATCGCCTCAGCCTCTGCCTTGTCAGGCGCGGTGATGGAGACCTCAGGTTCGATGATCGGGACCATGCCGTTATCCAGCACCTCATCCCCGATGCGAAACTGCTGCGCGACGTTGGCCTTGATGCCTTCCTGGTGCGCTTCAGCGATCACCGACCGCGCCTTGGAGCCGAAGATGCCAGCCGCCTTCGCGCGGGCCAGCTTGTTGGACAGGGTCTTGATCGGTTTGAGAAGCTGCACACCATCACGTGCCTCTTCCAAGCCGTCGTCGATTTTCAGGAAAGGGACAACCTGCCGCTCAGCCCAGAGGTATTCGGCGGACGGGCGGCCAGCGATTTCGCGGTCCATGGTCTTCTCAAACAGGATCGCGCCAATGACCTTTTTGCCGGTGAAGGCGGGTGCAGTGGCAATGCGGGTGCGCATCTGGTGGATCAGATCGAACATCTCATCGTCCGAACCGTAGGCGCCCTCAGCCACGCCATATAGCTTCAGCGCCTTGGGGGTGGAGCCGCCGGATTGATCCAGCGCAGCTACGAAGCCTGCGCCTTTTTGCATCTGTGCGATTTGCTCTGCCGTGGCCATCTCGCCCTCCATCCGCTGCGGTTGGGGGCGGTCTAAGCCGTGGGGGGCAGGGCCACAATCATGGTTGCGCTATCAGTGGGGTGGGGATCAGCCAGGCTGTTGCATCAGCGCGGCGACACCGGGCAGGGTCTTGCCCTCCATCCACTCCAGAAACGCACCGCCAGCGGTGGAAATGTAGGTGAACTGATCGGCAACGCCCGCGTGGTTCAGGGCGGCCACGGTATCACCGCCACCGGCCACAGAAATCAGCGTTCCCGCCCGCGTTACCTCAGCCGCTGCACGCGCGGCTGCGACCGTCGCTTTATCGAACGGCTCGATTTCAAACGCGCCAAGGGGTCCGTTCCAAATGACGGTTTTGGCGGTGTTGAACATTGCATGGATGGTTTCAACGGTTTTTGGCCCGGCATCGAGGATCATTTTGTCGGCGGGGCAGGCGTCAACATCGCAGATTTCGTTTGCCGCGCCTGCCTTGAATTCAGCGGCAACAACTATGTCGCTTGGCAGGATTAGGGTGCAATTGGCCGTCGCCGCCTTGTCCATGATGTCGCGCGCGGTATCCCCCAGATCGTGTTCACACAGGGATGTGCCGACCTGTACGCCCTGGGCCGCCAGGAAGGTATTGGCCATGCCGCCGCCGATGATGATTGTATCGACCTTGTCGATCAGATTGCCGAGCAGGTCGAGTTTGGTGGACACTTTGGCGCCGCCAACCACCGCGACAACAGGGCGTTGGGGATTGCCCAGTGCTTTTTCCAACGCGCCAAGTTCTTCGGCCATCAGACGGCCCGCACAGTTGGGCAGCAACTTGGCCACGCCTTCGGTTGACGCATGGGCGCGGTGGGCGGCCGAGAAGGCGTCGTTGCAATAGATGTCGCCAAGCGAGGCAAGGAACCCTGCCATCTTCGGATCATTCGCCTCTTCCATCGCGGAAAAGCGGGTGTTCTCGATCAGGACCGGGCCGGTTGCCGCCTCAAGCGTTGCGCGGTCTGGGCGCTCGATGAAGGTTACAGACTGTCCAAGAGCGGCTTCCAACGCGGGCAGGGTCACGCGCAGGCTCATCTCAGGGACGAATTGGCCTTTTGGCCGACCAAAATGCGCGAGCATGACGGGCGTGCCACCCGCCGCCAGAATATCTTTGATCGTAGGCACGATGCGGTCAATCCGGGTCGTGTCGGTGACCTTCCCGTCCTCCACGGGCACGTTGATATCCACACGGGTCAGGACGATCTTGCCCGCAAGATCCATGTCGTCGAGGGTGTTCCAGGTCATTTGGTTAGTCCGTAGATTTGAAGCGGTCCGCGGGGATCACGGCGATGCATTGCAGTTCCACCAGTAACTCAGGATCGGCGAGGCCCGCCACCATGATTGCCGTCGAAACAGGCCCATGATCGGGGGCAAAACGTTCGGCGCGCGCTTCGCTGATCCTCGGCCAATCTGAGCGATCGATCAGGTAGGTGGTCATCGACACGAGATCGTCGAGCGTTCCACCAACCTCCGCAAGGATTGTCGCGATGTGGTCCAGCGCCGCATGGGTCTGCGCCTTGGCATCGCCCACGTGCAGGATCTGCCCGTCCGCGTCCCAGGCGACTTGGCCGGTGATGTGGATCGTGTGGCCATCCGGGGCGGCCACACCATGTTGCATCGGGAACCCGCGCGATGGCCATAGGCCCGGCGGGTTGATGTTCACCCGTCGCTTCAAATGAGCTTGCCCATGGCCACAGCCGTGTCGCCCATGCGGTTGGAGAAGCCCCATTCGTTGTCATACCAGCTCAGGATACGGACCATGTTGCCGTCCAGCACTTTGGTCTGATCGAGGTGGAAGACCGACGAATGCGGGTCGTGGTTGAAGTCGATGCTGACCATCGGCTCGTCCGTGTAGCCAAGCACGCCTTTCAGCGGGCCGTCGGCGGCGGCGATAATAGCGTTGTTGACCTCTTCGACCGTGGTGGCCTTTGAGGCCTCAAACGTCAGGTCCACAACCGAAACGTTGGGTGTAGGCACGCGGATTGCGACACCGTCGAGTTTGCCGTTGAGTTCCGGCAGCACCAAGCCAACGGCCTTCGCGGCCCCGGTGGAGGTCGGGATCATCGACATAGCGGCGGCACGCGCGCGATAGAGGTCCTTGTGCATCGTATCCAGCGTCGGCTGGTCACCGGTGTAGCTGTGGATCGTCGTCATGAAGCCTTTGGTGATGCCCACGGCGTCGTTGAGGACCTTCGCGACCGGCGACAGGCAGTTGGTCGTGCAGGATGCATTCGAGACGACGATGTCGTCAGAGGTCAGACTGTCATGGTTCACGCCGTAGACGATGGTCTTGTCGGCATCCTTGCCGGGCGCGGAGATCAGCACGCGGCTGGATCCGTTTTCAAGATGTGCCTGACACGCCTCTTTCGAGGTGAAGATGCCGGTGCATTCCAGCACGATGTCGACATGGCCCCAGGGTAGGTCAGCCGGGTTGCGGATTGCAGTGACGTCCATCGGGCCACGGCCGACATCGATGGTGGTCTCGGTGGTTGTCACAGTGGCCGGGAAGCGGCCATGGACAGAGTCGTAGCGCAGGAGGTGGGCGTTGGTTTCCACCGGGCCCAGATCGTTGATGGCGACCACTTCGATATCTGTGCGACCGGACTCGATAATGGCGCGCAAGACATTGCGTCCGATACGACCGAATCCATTGATGGCGACTTTGACGGCCATGTGTGAGCCTCCTGACTTCCCATGTCTGCGCTGGACCTGGCCCATGTTGGCAAAGGATGCAGCGCCTGTGTTAGCGGTAACGGAGGCGTCTTACCCTGTGTCACCCAGCATGGGAAGGGCCGATAGGGCGATGCACGCGCACTTCAGCGCCAAAACGCCATCCATCGCAGGACACCTAGAAACTTCCGCGCCAGGAAATTCGCGTTCGACCAATCAAACAAAACGGCGTCAGCGGCCAGCAGGGCGATCAGGATGATCCCGATCCATATCGCAAGTGCGTTCGTCATCGGCGCGGACCCTGCCATGGGCCGCGCCGGGGCGGAAGGCTATTTCTTCGCGCCGAGCACCGGATTACTGATCGCGTCGATGTCGACCAACCCGTAGTCGAGCCCTTTGTTGCGGAAGATGCGCTTGCCTTGCCGTGTGTAGTCGCCCACGTCGTGATCCAGCCGCTGGCCCATCACAAGAATGCGCAGGGTTTCAGACCCGGTATTGACGATCGTGTGGCCCAAACCGCCCGCCCGGTAGCCAATGAAGTCGCCGGGTGCGATGGCGTGATCTTCGTCGCCAATCGTCGCCGTGCCAGTGCCAGCCAGGATAAAGACCGCCTCATCCTCATGATAGTGCACGTGGTATTCGGTGGTCTCATCACCCGGCGCGACTTCAATGATATGGATGCCAAGCCCCGTCAGCCCCGTCGCATCGCCGAGCGACTTGTTGATCCGTTTGGCGTTGGGATTGCGGAAGTGGACCTTGGCCAGGCCTTCCATCGCTTCAATCTCGGCGGCTTTCATCAGGTAGGTGTCGGTCATGGGCTGGTATCCTTTGATCTGAACGACCAGACTGCGAGGCGGGACACGAAAGGTAAAGACGGGGACGCAATGACACCTGACACGATCATCGATCTCGGCGCCTATCCTTTGGCCGACGCGCGTTTTCAAGAACAATGCCGTCAGGCCTTGTCGACGGACGGCGTCCTGGTCCTGCAGAACTTCATCCAAGCTGATGCTCTGGCGGCTATGCAGGCGGAGGCTGAAGCCGGCGAATCTCAGGCCTATTTTTGCGCCCAAACCCATTCCGTCTACCTGACACCGCCTGACCCGGCCCTGTCAGACGATCACCCGGCCAACCGACAAGTGACCTCCTCCAAGGGATGTATCTGCGACGACATCGTGGCGCCGGAATCGCCTTTGCGAACGCTTTACGACGACGCGCAATTCCGTGCCTTTGTCATGGCAGTTACCGGCGAGGCCGAGCTGCACCCCTATGCCGACTCGCTCTCCTCCATCAACATCCACTACGCCCGCCGCGGGCAGGAGCTTGGGTGGCATTTTGACAATTCCTCCTTCGCCATCACTCTGCTGATCGAAAAGCCCAACGCGGGCAGCCGCTTTGAATACATCAAGGATCTGCGCGATGCTGCAGCGGGCGAGATGAACTACGCGGGCGTGCAGGCGCTGCTCGATGGTGATGTGCAGCCCGATGTTCTGGCGATGGAGCCGGGCGCGCTGGTCTTGTTCCGCGGGCGCAATTCAATCCACCGGGTCAGCCCTAACGAAAGCGACAAGACCCGGATGCTGGCCGTGCTCGCCTATAATGCGGAGCCGGGGGTGGAATTGTCCGAAAGCGCACGGATGACGTTCTACGGACGACTTAACGAGGAGGTAACAACATGCTGACAGGGCGATGCGATTGTGGGAAGGTCCGCTTCACGGTCGAAGGTGCGCGCGAGGCGGTCACAATGTGCCATTGCGGGCAATGCCGCCGGACCAGCGGGCACGTCTGGGCGTCGACGCATGCGCCGTTCGAGGCACTGACATTCCAGATCGATGAAGGGCTGACTTGGTACACATCGTCGGACTATGCCAAACGCGGCTTCTGCTCGGGGTGTGGGTCCAGCTTGTTCTACCGAATGAATGACGAAGCCGGCATCGGGATAGCTGCCGGGTGCCTGGACGCGCCAACCGGCTTTCACACCGCCAAACATATCTTCGTCAAAGACAAGGGCGACTACTACGAGATCGCCGACGATGCCCCGCAGATCGAAACCTATTAGGGCTTCAGTGCATCAACCGCCCCATGGCGCCCGCCACATCGGCCATACGGGCCGAGAAGCCCCATTCGTTGTCATACCACGCGAGCACCCGCACGGTGCGACCGCCGACAACCTTGGTCTGGTCCGGGGCAAAGATGCTTGATTGCGTGGTGTGGTTGAAATCGATGGAGACCTTGGGCTCCGGATCATAGGCCAGAACGGCGCCCATATGGCCGTTTGCGGCCTCGGCCACGACTTCGTTCACATCGGCCACGCTCACGTCGCGCGCGGCTTCAAACGTTAGGTCGACGGCAGAGACGTTGGGCGTTGGCACGCGAAGGGCGGTGCCGTCGAGCTTGCCTTCCATCTCGGGCAGCACCTCGGACAGGGCCTTTGCCGCGCCGGTGGAGGTCGGGATCATCGCCATCGCAGCCGCCCGCGCCCGGTAAAGGTCCTTGTGGCGGCGGTCGAGCGTTGGCTGGTCGCCGGTGTAGCTGTGGATCGTCGTCATGATCCCGCGCTCGATCCCAATGGCCTCGTTCAGCACTTTCACCAGCGGCGCGAGGCAGTTGGTCGTGCAGGACCCATTGGAGATCATACGCTCTTCCGGACGTAAGTCGCGGTGGTTCACGCCGTAGACGATCGTGCGATCGACGTTCGTGGCAGGGGCCGAGATCAAGACCTTCTTCGCGCCACGCTCCAAGTGCACAGCGCTTTTGTGGCCATCATTGAACTTGCCGGTGCATTCCAGAACCACATCGCAGCCGTCCCAATCCAGCTCCTCCGGCTCATAGGTCGAGAAGACCTTCATCGGTCCACGGCCCAGATCCATCGTGTCGCCGTCTACCCGAACCTCTCCGGGGAAGCGGCCATGAACGCTGTCGTAGCGCAGCAAATGGGCGTTGGTCTCAATCGGCCCCGTGGCGTTGATCTTGACCACCTGCACGTCATTTCGCGCGCTTTCTGCGATATGGGCCAGAGTTGCGCGCCCGATGCGTCCAAAACCGTTGATGCCGAGGGTGATGGTCATGTCATGGCCTCCTGTCGCCTAGTCTTTCGATAGGGGCCAGCGGCGCTTCTGAAAAGGCAAAAGCTGCGTGTTTTCGGTATGTTAGCGGAAACGGTTGCGCAAACATCATGTGATGGCGCTAACAGGGTGTGGAACCCGGCGTGGGTGGACGTGGTTGGCGAAGGATGTATATGGCGGTTCAGACCAAGCACGTGGAGACAGGCAGATGAGCGGACTTCTGGCCCTTTTGGACGATGTGGCAGCGATTGCGAAAGTGGCCGCCGCCTCGGTTGACGATGTGATCGGGCAAGCCGCAAAGGCTGGTGCGAAAGCCGCTGGGGCCGTGATCGACGACGCCGCCGTGACGCCGAAATACGTGCACGGGTTCGAGGCCAAGCGCGAATTGCCCATCGTGTGGAAAATCGCGCGGGCGTCGATCTTCAACAAGCTGGTGATCCTGCTTCCCGCCGCTTTGATCCTGTCGGTCTTTGCGCCGTGGTTGATCCCCGTCTTCCTGGTCTTTGGCGGCGCCTATTTGTGTTTTGAGGGGGCCGAGAAGGTCTACCACTGGCTGTCACCCAAACATCACGACGTGGAAGAGGCGGTCGCCAAGAAGATGTCGGCAGAAGACAGCGCGCATCTGGAAGAACAGAAGGTGAAAGGCGCGATCAAGACCGATTTCATCTTGTCGGCAGAGATCATGACTATCGCTTTGGCCGCATTGGAAACGGACAATCTCTGGTTCCGGGGCGCGGCGCTGGCCGTGGTCGCGATTGGTATCACGGTTCTGGTCTACGGCGCGGTTGCCCTGATCGTGAAGGCCGATGATGTGGGTCTGCACATGGCCGCCAATGGGCGCTTGGGGGCCACACAGAAAATCGGCGAGGCCATCGTGCGCGGAATGCCCACCTTCCTGAAGGTGCTGACCTTCGTGGGCACCTTGGCGATGCTCTGGGTGGGCGGCTCGATCATCCTCCATGCAGTGGCCGAGATCGGTTGGCACGCGCCCGAGGATTGGGTGAAGGATGTGGCAGAACGGCTTGCCGGCGAACAGGGCTTTGGCAATTGGCTGGTGAAGGCCGTTATCGACGGCATCGGCGGGCTGATCCTTGGCCTGCTGCTTATCCCCGTCGTCACCAAGATCCTTGCGCCGCTGATGCGTGCCGTGGGACTTGGTGGAAAGGCAGAAGAGGCGCATTAAAGCTCCTCAACTGCCGCAATATTTCCTTAAGAAACCGTAAACGAAAAGATGTTTTTCGTTTACGGTCAGATGCTTAACCCTAGGTTGCAACCTAGCAACCGGCGCACGCCAAGACAGGCCCGGCGCGCCGCGCGCTCACTTCAGCAGCGATTTCGCCTTCTCGGCCACGGCCTCCGCCGTGATGCCAAAGTGCGCGTAAAGCTCGCCCGCAGGGGCCGATGCGCCGAAATCATGCATGCCGACAAAGCCCGACTTCTCGCGCTTGCCACGCTCACCGAACAGCCACCGATCCCAGCCAAAGCGGATCGCGGCCTCAACAGCCACACGCACCGGTCCGCCGGGCAGAACCCGCTTGCGATAGCGCTCGTCCTGCTCCTCAAACAGCTCCCAGCAAGGCATCGACACGACCCGCGTCCCAATCCCTTCGGCCTGCAACAAATCCCTCGCCGCTATGGCAATCGCCACTTCCGAGCCCGTCGCCATCAGGATCGCCTGCCGCTTGCCCTCCGCATCGGCCAGCACATAGGCACCCTGTTCGGTCAGGTTCTTCGTCTTGTGCTCCGTCCGCAGGGTTGGAAGCCCCTGACGCGACAAGGCCAGCGTCGAAGGCGTTGTCGTGCTGGTCAGCGCAATCTCCCACGCTTCTGCCGTTTCCACCGCATCGGCAGGGCGGAAGACATTCATATTCGGTGTCGCTCGCAGCATCGCCAGATGCTCCACCGGCTGGTGCGTCGGACCGTCTTCACCAACCCCAATCGAGTCGTGCGTCATCACATAGACGGGCGCGATTTTCATCAATGCCGACAGCCGCATCGAAGGACGCGCATAGTCGGTAAAGGTGAAGAACGTGCCACCGTAGGGCTTCACGCCCCCATGCAGCGCCATGCCGTTCATCGCAGCGGCCATCGCATGTTCACGGATACCGTAGTGGATGTGACGACCCTTGCGGTTGTCGGGGCCGAAGATGCCCAGATCAGGCGTGTTGGTCAGGTTGGAGCCGGTCAGATCCGCCGAGCCCCCAAGCGTCTCGGGCACAACGCCGTTGATAACCTCAAGCGCCATCTGGCTGGCTTTGCGGGTCGCAACCTTCGGCTGGTCTTCGGACAACGCCTTTTTGTGTGCCTTGATCGCGGCACTCAGCTTTTTGGGCATCTCGCCGGAAAACGAGCGCGTGAAGTCGGCTTGCTTGCCTGCGGATAGCGCAGCGAAGCGATCTTCCCAGTCTTTCCGTGTGCCCACGCCACGCTGGCCCACGCTTTCCCACCACGCCTTAAGGTCTGCGGGGATTTCAAACGCGCCATGGGTCCAGCCGTATGCGGCCTTCGTGTCGGCTACCAATGTGGCATCGGTCAGCGCGCCGTGGCCTTTCGCCGTGTCCTGCGCGCTAGATCCGATTGCGATATGCGTCTTGCAGGCGATCATCGCGGGCCGTGGTGAGGCCTTGGCCTCGGTCAGCGCGCGGTCGATGTCGGCGGGGTCATGGCCATCGCAGGAGAACACGTCCCAACCGGAGGCCGCGAAGCGTGCCTTCTGGTCGGTCATATCTGACATGGACACGTTGCCATCGATGGTGATGCCGTTGTCGTCCCACATCACGATCAGGCGGCTGAGTTCCTGCCGTCCAGCGAGCGCCAGCGCCTCCTGGCTCACGCCCTCCATCAGGCAGCCGTCGCCTGCGATGCAGTAGGTGTAGTGATCGATGACCTTCTTGCCCCAGCGTGCACGCAGGCTCTCTTCGGCCATGGCAAAGCCCACGGCATTGGCGATGCCTTGCCCCAGCGGGCCTGTGGTCGTCTCAACGCCTTTCACGTGGCCGTATTCGGGGTGGCCCGCAGTGATCGCGCCCAACTGGCGGAAATTCTTGATCTGCTCCAGCGTCATGTCTTCGTAGCCGGTCAGGTGCAGCAGCGAGTAGATCAGCATGGAGCCGTGGCCTGCCGACAGGATGAACCGGTCGCGGTTTGGCCAATCGGGGGCGGAGGCATCGAAGCTCAGGTGTTTGTCGAACAGAACCGTTGCCACATCCGCCATACCCATCGGCATCCCGGAATGGCCCGAATTTGCGGCGGCCACAGCGTCCAGCGTCAGGGTGCGGATACAGGCGGCGCGCGCCCAATGGTCGGGATTGCGGGCGGCGAGGGCGGCGATATCCATCGTGGAGAAGTTCCTTTTGGCAGCAACGGGCGGGACCAGGCCCCGCAGACACGCAGGCGTGATACCATTGCCCGGCCTGAGTGCAAGCCGCGCGATGGCCTGTTTGGGGCTGATTTCAGCGCAAAATCGCATGTGCCACGCGGAAAACCTTGCAAATCGGTGCGGTTTGACCCCCAAATGTAGATGTGTCAGAGGCAGGACACGCAATTGGTGCGCATCAGATCGGGGCAGACCCGGCGCGGATCGAGGCAAAACCGAACAGGACCCATGGCCCAAGCGGCCCTTGGGCGGACGAAGGGGCAAATGCGGCTATGGGCGACAGTGCCGAGTTTGAAAAACTGACAGAATTGGAAGCGCGGCTGACGACAGCGCTGGACCGGATCGCAGCCGGTCAGGCGGCGATGGCTGGTGGGGTTCCCGTTGCAGTCGTTCCGGCCAGCGATGGGGCCGCAGAAGCGGCGCGCGAAGAGGCTGAAGCGCGGGCGGCAGAGCTGTCAGAACGTGTCAACATGCTGGAAGCGCAATTGGCTGAGACGCAGGATGCGTTGAGTGAGGCGACCGAGGATCTGAACCGGACGCGCACAGCGCTAGAGGAAATTCAGACGGCGCCAGCAGCTGACGTGGATACAACTGCGAATACGGTCCTTGAAGAGCGGCTGGCCGAGGCTGAGGCCGAGAAGGCATCGGCGCAGGAAGCGCTTGCCGAGAAGGATGCCGAGCTTTCCGCGCGTGCGGCGGAACTTGAGGAAAAAGACGCCGCTTTGACTG
Source organism: uncultured Roseicyclus sp. (assembly GCA_947500415.1). GTDB lineage: Bacteria > Pseudomonadota > Alphaproteobacteria > Rhodobacterales > Rhodobacteraceae > Gymnodinialimonas. The sequence goes on along the minus strand of CANMRT010000002.1, from coordinate 785,791 downwards.
AGGCGCAGGCGGCGCTTGAGGCCAAGGAGGCGACACCGGCCGAAAGTGCATCGTCCAGCGATGATCCTGACGTTGAGGACATGGAAAAGGCGCTGACCGTCATGACGCGCCGGGTTGAGCGGGCGCGGGTGGAACGGGACGAGGCGCGCAAGGCTTGCGACAGGGCGGTGGATATCGCCGACGAACTCCGTGAAGCGATGGGTGAGACGCCGGAAGACCGGGTACTGGACCTGCGCCGTCAGTTGCGCCTGATGAAGGGCCGCGCCGAGGACCTGGCCGCGCAACTAGCCATCGTAAACAGCGGCGCGGATGACAGTGCGTTGGAGCAGGGCCTCGTGTCCGAACTGGAAGCGCTTCGCCAGTTGCGCGCGGCGGATGCGGCGGAATTGGACCGCATCATAGCGGATGTTGAGGCCGGACAGGCCGCAGCCGGAGGAGGAAGCGCCCATGCCTGAGGTTGATGTGGAAATCGGGGGACGTGCCTTTAGTGTTGCCTGTCAGGATGGTGAGGAAAGCTACCTGCGCACTGCCGCCAAGATGTTGGATACTGAAGCCGCCGTGGTGCTCGGCCAGATTGGGCGAATGCCGCCCGAGCGGATGCTGTTGATGGCGGGCCTCATGCTGGCCGACAAGACTGCGGCGCTGGAAGATGAGCTGCGGGCGATGCAGGACAAGGTGGCCAACCAGGACAAAGCCTTGCGTTCGGCTGAGGAACGACTGGCTGACCGTGCGCGCCGCATCTCGGAATTGCAGGAAGCAGGGCCACGCACGGAATTGCCCGATGCGTTGACGGATGGCTTGGCGGAATTGACCGCCCGGGCGGAGGCTATGGCCGATGCAATGGAAGCGGCTGCCACCGATCCGGTCTGAGATTACCCCGCCAGAATTGGAGCGAGCAGGCGCGCGGCCTCGTCGTGCGGATCGGCCAATGGTGCGCGGTCTTCACCGGGATAGAACCGGGCGCGGACCGCCGTTGGCATCGGATTGGGTCGCAGCATGTGAACGTCCATCGGCGCTTTTTCCGTTTCCGCTTGCCAGCATTCGATCAGTGCCCTTTGTGCGGCTTTCGACATGGCGTAGGGGCCCGCGAACTTCGCATCCCAGCCATCATCGAAAAACACGGCCTTGGGTGCGTCTGAGGGCGCGATCAACGGCTCTACATTCGTCACCAGCCGCGAAAACGCGCGGATGTTGGATGTTATGACCTTGTCGAGGTCTTTGGGCTGAATATGCGGCGCAGGGGTTAGGGCGCTCACATGAATCATCGAATGCACCCAGATGTCCGCACGGCCCCAACGGTCGTGGATGGACCGGCAAAGATGCGCAATCGCGCCATCGTCCGTCAGGTCCATCGGCGCAAGCGTTGACTGACCGCCTTGAGCCTTGATTCTGTCATCCAGCTCTTCCAGCCCTCCGATGGTGCGGGCGACGGCCACGACATGGGCGCCTTGCCCCGCGAGCCAAAGGGCAGAGGCGGCGCCAAGCCCACGGGAGGCTCCGGTCACCAGGGCGATACGGTTTTCAAGCGGCTTTTGCGTCATGGCGCGGGCTTTGCCAGCGCGCGGTGGCAAGTGCAAGGGCGCAGGCTTGGTTGACTTCGCCGCGCCGCAGAGGAATACCCTTGGGCAGCGGGCGGAACGCGCGCCCACGAAATAGGGACAAGGAGGCACCGAAATGGGCCGGGATATGACACTTCTTTCCGCAACGCTTGGGCAAGAGGGCCTGCTGCGCAAGGTTCTTCTGGTGCTTGGCGGCACATTGATCATCGCACTGGCCGCGCGCACGTCTGTGCCGATGTTTCCGGTGCCGATGACGCTGCAGACCCTGGCCATTCTGGGCGTAGGCTTCGCCTTTGGCTCCCGCCTTGGTGCAATCACTCTGCTGGCCTATCTGGCCGAAGGTGCTGCCGGTCTGCCGGTCTTCTCGCCCACCACGGCCCTAGGCGCCGCGGCCTTCTTTGGTCCGACGGGCGGCTTCCTGATCGGTTTCGTTGGCATGGCCTGGGCCGCCGGTTGGGCCGCTGAACGTGGTATCGCGCGCGGTTTTGTTGGCACGGCATTGGCCGCAATCGTGATCTCGGCGCTGCTCTATGTGCCGGGCATCGCATGGCCGATGAGCCTTGCTTCCATCGCCGGTGTTGAGGCCGGTTGGGCCGGGCAGGGCCTGGGCTTCTACTGGACGCACTTCATGTCTGCCTTCTTGATCGGTGACGTCGTGAAGGCCGTTCTTGCTGCCCTGATCGTGACGGGTGGTTGGGCTGCGCTGTCGCGCCGTTAAGCCTTTTGCAACGGCGGGGTTTCCGCCATTGAGAGATTGAGACCGGGTCCCATGATAGGGCCCGGTCTTTTGTTTTGTGGAGCGTCTTCCATGCGTATTGCAGCCCTTGTCTTGAGCTTCGCCTTGGCCAGCCCTGTGGCGGCACAAGATCGAACGGCATTGCTTGGCCTCGGCGTGGAACAAGACCGCGTCGCCGTAGCTATGTCATTGGAAGGCGGGACCTACGTGGCCACACTCGCGGCGGCCGCGTTCGATTTCACACTGCCCGAGCCGTTCCCTGAGGTCCTTGGCGTTACTTTCGGCCCAGAGGGCCTGTTTGATTTGCTGGACCTTCCGCCCGAAACCGGCCTGTTCGGCCCCGGTACTGGCTATGCCCGCGAGACTGGGTTGGATGCCGCCCACTTCATGACTGACCCGCTCTGCGCGAGCCAATACTACGGGCCGGGTTTCAACTATCTGGATGCAGAACGGCGCACCGGCAATCGCTACCCAGTCGCGGCAATCCAAGTCGATTCAGCCTCTCGGCGGTGCGACGTTCCGGAGCGTCTGCCGAGCGACACGAACCTCATTGGTCGTATCAACCCGCTCTACGTGGTCGTGCGCGATGATGACTCTATCGAAAGGTTGATCCTGCGGTTCGTTGGCAGCTGAGCGGCGCGGTCACGCCTTGATTTGCTTGACCACATCCGCGCAATCGAAGCTCTCGTAGAGCGCCAGAATATCAGTGGCGCTCATGCCCTCGTTCTGAGCCGTGTGGAACGGGTGCTTTTCATCCGTGATCCAATAGAATGGCGTGCGGCCTTCGGAATAGGGCACCAACACGCCTTTGGTCAGCAGTGGCCCAGTCAGGCGCGGCAGTTGCGTGTAGAGCCAGGATGACATCTCACCCAGTTTGTCAGCCTCACCCCGCGCCTGGGCTGAGCGAAACCGCGCGTGGTGGCCAGACGAAAGGCTGCACCAGATACCGATAAAAACCTGACCGTCGGTGTCTTTCAGCGGCACAGGCAGGTAGGCGCGCAAGAAGAAAATGCCGTCCCGGCGCGCATAGTTATCAGTCAGCATTTCCATGTAGCCCAATTCGAAGGTCTCATCTTCCTTCGCTTCGGGCGGGTTTTTCCAGCTGAAGGGCGCTTCGGGGCGCACAACGCCGTTGGCCGCGCGGAGCGGCTCACCTGAATTCGGGCTGCAATAGTCAGGGTCCACCAGACGGCGGGCCAATTCGGCTTCTGGAACCACGGGGGCAGGGCGGTCACGTCGGAAAAGTTTGCGGATCATTCCGCGGCCTCCACCAATTGGAACCCTTTCGCAAGTTGGTCGGTCGGGCGGACGGGATATTCGCCCGAGAAGCAAGCATCGCAATAGGCGGGCTTCGCTGGATTGCGGCCCTCAGCCTCACCCACTGCGCGGTAAAGACCGTCGAGCGAGATGAACTTGAGGCTATCGACGCCCAGATGGTCGCGCATCTCATCTTCGGACATCGTCGCGGCCAGCAGCTTTTCGCGTTCCGGCGTATCGACGCCGTAGAAGCAGGGCCAAGAGGTCGGCGGCGAGGCGATGCGGAAGTGAACCTCAGCCGCGCCGGCATCAAGGATCATTTCCTTGATCTTGCGGCTTGTAGTGCCACGCACGACGCTATCATCGACAAGGATCACCCGTTTGCCACGAATCAGCGCGCGATTGACGTTGAGCTTCAGGCGCACACCCATGTTGCGGATCTGCTCGGACGGCTCAATGAACGTGCGGCCCATGTATTGGTTGCGGATGATGCCCATCGCGTAGGGGATACCGGATTCCTGGCTGAACCCGATCGCTGCGGGGGTTCCACTATCTGGCACCGGGCAAACGAGGTCCGCATCAACATGGGTCTCCTTGGCCAGTTCGACGCCGATCTGGCGGCGGGTGGTGTAGACCGATTGGCCGCCGATGATGCTGTCGGGACGGCTGAAATAGACATGTTCAAAGATACAGAAGCGTGAGGCGCGGTGTTCAAAGGGCCGGAAGCTTTCAATGCCCTTGTCGGTGATGACGACCATCTCGCCCGGTTCAACCTCGCGCAGATAATCCGCACCGATGATGTCGAGGCCACAGGTCTCAGAGCTGAGCGCATAGCCATCGCCAAGTTTGCCGATCACCAGCGGACGCACGCCAAGGGCGTCGCGGCAGCCGATCAGTTTGGTGCGGGTCATAGCGACAACGGAGAACGCACCTTCCACGCGGCGCAGTGCGTCTTTCATCCGCTCAGGGATGGTTTTTTGCAGGCTGCGCGCCATCAGGTGGATGATGCATTCGCTGTCTGAAGAGGACTGAAAAATCGAGCCACGCTCAATCAACTCCCGCCGCAATTCGTCAGCGTTCACGATGTTGCCGTTGTGCGCGATTGCCGCACCGCCCATCGAGAACTCGCCGAAGAATGGCTGCACGTCGCGGATCTGCGTGGCACCTTTGGAGCCGGCAGTTGAATAGCGCACATGCCCGATCCCAAGCGAGCCGGGCAGGGTTTCCATCACTTTCTGGCTGGTGAAAGTATCCCGCACCAGTCCAAAGCGGTGGGCGGAATGGAAATTTTTCGTGGCATCACAGGTGACTATGCCACCTGCTTCCTGTCCGCGATGTTGTAGGGCATGCAGGCCAAGTGCCACAAAGTTCGCGGCGTCGGCCACGCCGATAACACCGAAAACACCGCATTCTTCCCGCAATTTGTCATCGTCGATTGGGTCGAACGGATGCGAAGGAAAGGATGTCTCGTCCATCGGGCGAATCTCCGGTGCCTGGGCTCGCCCCTGCCTAAGGGAATGCGGCTGCAGTGTCACGAAAGGATCACAAACCATCCCCCGCTCATATAGTAGAGCAATGGACCGGCACCACAATTTGGGGTAGCCTACCAAACAATTGAGCAGAAAACCGCATTCAGGAGCAGGCCCATGAGATTGTTCATTATTCTGGCCGGTTTGGCCATGGTGGGTAGTTATTTCGTCCCTTGGTTAGAACCGCCTTTTGCAGGGCCGGAACTGTCCCCCTCGTCGCTTATTGGCGACAATTTGCAGCAAATGATCACCGAGGGCCCCTGGCAGAACTGGGTTTTCTTAGGCGGCTTTGCTGCGGCCGGTTTGGCTGTGATCACGGCCTTGGTCGGGCGCGGGTCCGCGTTGTTCACATTTCTGGCCGGGTTGTCGCCGGTCGTTCTGATCGTCTACTTCCGCACGCGCGCCGAGGAATTGACCAGCGATATCGGATTGCCGTTTGCCGTGGATTTCCAAGATGTTGGTCAGGCCTACGAGCTGGTCGGCGATTTCATCCGCGCGGGCCTATACATGTATCTGGGCGGTGCTTTCATTCTTCTCCTCGCCGGGCTCGCCATGACGGTCGGTCGGAACTGAAGGCGCTAGGGGCCGGGTCAAACTAACCCAGGCGCGGCAACGATAGCCGCCAGAACCACCACAAGGATCGGGGCGAAGCGTAGCTTGCGTCCACGTGTAGGCTGTCGCCGAAACAGGTCGGCTGCCGCATCACTGCGGGCCTGACGCCCGATGGCAATGTAGTGGGCCGTGTTGATGGAGCCGTCGCGGTTGGTTTTGAGGGGGCGGGTCATTGCGAAGTCCTTTCGTTTGGTACCCCTGAAAGGTGACATGGCCCAAACCTCCGCGCTTGAAGACGGTCTGGTGAAACCCTTGTGATTTGCCGGAGATTCCTTCGAGTTGACCCAAACTTCTTGAGAACGCGGCGCATTTCGCGTCAGGCTACCTCCATGATCTACCAATTCGCAGATGCTGAACTGGACGTCGCCGGGCACCGGTTTTTGCGGAATGGACAAGAGGTGCATGTCGAGCCGCAAGTGTTCGACTTGATCGCGGCGCTGGCGCGGGAAGCGCCGAACCTGCTGAGCTATGACGCAATGATCGCGGAGATTTGGAACGGTCGGATTGTGTCTGACACCACTTTGAGCGCGCGCATCAGTGCGGCACGGGCGGCCTTGGGCGACAATGGGCGCACGCAGGCGATCATTCGCACCGTGCCGCGCCGTGGCGTGCAGATGGTGGTTCCGGTTTTGTCGGACGGTGCTGCCGCGCCAAGCGAACAACCCGCGGCGGCCACGCCAAGGCAAGTTATTCGTTACGTGACGTCCACCGATGGCACCTCGATTGCCTATGCCAGGTCCGGCGAAGATGGGCCAAAACTGGTGCGCGCGGGCCATTGGATTTCGCATCTTGAACACGATTGGACAAACCCGGTTTGGCGGCCATTGCTTTTGCGGCTTGGCGCGGGGCGTCGCTTGATCCGGTTCGATCCACGGGGGTCGGGGCTTTCGGACCGCAAGCCGTCATCAATGGACCTTGAAGCCTCAGTCGACGATCTGCACGCCGTTCTGGACGCTACCGGTCCTGAGCCCGTTGACGTGGTCGCCGTGTCCCAAAGTGCGCCTGTGGCCCTTGCCCATGCAGCGCGCTATCCGGACCGGATCCGGCGGCTGGTGCTGGTGAATGGCTTCGCTCAGGGCAGTACGGCGCGGGGCGACGCGGCGGGAACCGAGACCATGCTTTCTATGATCCGCGCGGGTTGGGGCACGCCGGGAAGTCCCTTCGTAAAGGCTTTCGCGACGCTGTTTCTGCCGCAAGGAACTTCCGAAGAGGTAGACGGCCTCGTCGAAATGCAGGCGCTTTCCGCGGACTCGGAAGGGGCCGCAATCCTCCGAGAAGCGATCGGTCGCTTCGATGTCTCGGACATTCTAGGGCAAGTCACAGCGCCGGTGCTTATCCTGTCGTCGGAAGGTGATGCGATCCACCCGCCCGCCCAAAGCAGATTGCTGGCACAACGTCTGCCCAATGCAGAATTCAAATCCCTGCCGACGTCCAACCACGTTGTGGCCCCATCTGACCCCGCTTTTGAGGTCATGTTGGATGCCAGCGACGCGTTCCTGCGCGGATAGTGCTACTCGGTCGCTTCTTGCTCAGGTGCTGCGGCCTCTTCCTCGCCGCCTACAAGTGCCTCATAGCGGTCTTGAATCCAGCTTGGCATGTCGGTGGGGATCTGCGCCTCGATGTCTTCCTGCATGTTGGCAAAGACGGCGGCAGAGCGGCTGTCTGAAATCGCCGGGATCGGTTCATCGCCCACGATACGGTCGTAGGCGATCAAGGCCACGATGACCAAAAGCACCCCGCGCGCCACGCCGAACAGGAACCCGAGCGCAGCATCCAGTCCGCCAAGGGCTGAGCGTTGCACGACCGAGGAAAACAGCGGCGTAAACAGGGACACGACCACGAGGGCCACGACAAAGACGATGGCAAAACTGGCAAGGATGCCAAGTTCTCGGCTTTCGCCGATGAAATCGCCAAGCATGGGGATTTCCGAGATCAAAGGCAGCGCATTGGGCGCGAAGATGAAGGCCACGAATGCCGCCGCAATCCACCCAGCGATCGACATAACCTCGCGGATGAAGCCACGCGCATAGGCCAATATCGCCGAAATCACGATCACGCCGCCTACGACGCCGTCGAAAATGGTGAAGCCGTCCATGTCTGCTCTCTACCTCGTCTCTTTCGCGCCTTATCCTGCCCCGAACACGTCGCCCACGAAAGTGGGGAGGTCCGCCATGGACTGAACATTTACGCCCGCGTTATCCGCGATCCGGCACCCTGACGGTGCGATTGCGCTGGAAAAACCAAGTTTCACCGCTTCTTTCAACCGATTTTCCGCCTGAGACACCGGACGGAGCGCTCCGGACAAAGAAAGTTCCCCGAAAACCACGGTTTCGCGGGGAACGGCACTGTCTTCGCGGGCCGAAAGCAGGGCGGCTGCGACGGCTAGGTCGGCGGCGGGCTCCGATATTCGCATCCCGCCTGCGATGTTGAGGTAGACGTCGAGCCCCTGAAACGAGATGCCAGCACGCGCTTCCAGCACAGCCAGGATCATCGACAGGCGGCTTCCGTCCCAACCCACGACGGCGCGGCGTGGCTGGCTGAGCGACGACGGAGCGACCAGAGCCTGAAACTCGACCAGCACCGGCCTTGTGCCCTCGATGCCTGCGAAAACGACAGAACCGGGGGCGGGCGTTTCGCGGTCCGACAGGAACAGGGCCGAAGGATTCTTGACCTCGGCAAGCCCGCGCCCGGTCATCTCGAACACACCAATCTCGTCGGCCGGGCCGAAGCGGTTCTTGACCGAGCGGAGAATGCGGAACTGATGGCCGCGCTCGCCCTCGAAATATAGGACGGTGTCGACCATATGTTCGACCACACGGGGGCCCGCGATCTGGCCTTCCTTGGTGACATGACCGACCAGCATCACCGAAGTGCCCCGCCGCTTGGCGAAGGTCGTCAGCTCATGGGCCGAGGCGCGCACCTGACTGACGGAACCCGGGGCGCTGTCGACTGTGTCGAGCCACATGGTCTGGATCGAGTCGATGATGGCGAGGTCAGGCTGTTCCGCCTCCAACGTCGTCAGGATGTCGCGCAAGTTGGTCTCTGCCGCTAGCATCACGGCGCTGTCGGAAAGGCCAAGACGTTCTGCCCGCATCCGTACTTGCGCCGTTGCCTCCTCGCCCGACACATAGATCACCTTCAACCCCTGCCGCGCGAACGCGGCTGCTGCTTGCAGGAGCAGCGTCGATTTCCCGATGCCCGGATCGCCGCCCACCAAAGTGGCCGAGGCGGGCACAAGGCCGCCGCCCAACACGCGGTCCAACTCCGCCACACCCGATGATTGCCGGGGTGGTGGCGTCTCTTTGGTCCGCAGATCCTTGAGGATCATCTTTTTGCCCTTGGCCGAACCAAGTGCTGCCTTCCCGGGGCCAGTGCCCAAAGGCGTCTCTTCCCGGATCGTGTTCCACTCCCCGCATTCATCGCAGCGACCCGACCATTTCTTATGGGTCGCGGCGCAGTTGGAGCAGGTGAAGGTGGTAACGGGTTTTGCCATGGGCGTGGTGTAGCGGAGGGCACGGGGGAGGGGAATAGGGGCCAATGGTGGTTTTCCGGACCTCGCGCGCGACGGCGCGCTGCGGTTTTGTGTCTGTGATCGGGGCGATCACAAGAGACTTGGGGGAATCCATGAAAATTAGACATGCATTCGCGGCGATGGCCGCGATGTGCCTGTGCTTGCCTGCAACTCAGGCGGCATCGCAGAACGTGCAAAGGCTTTATGTCGGGCCGTCACAGGACAGCCAATTGGGCAATGCGGCCAATACGTTGGGGGCTTTGAATTCAACGCTCTTGCGTGGTGAGCCGCAGCGCGGTGGTGCGGGCGCAGTTGATGTCGCGTCGCGTGCACCGGGCCTTAGTTTTTCGGGGCTGTTTGCCACGATGAATGACACGCAAGTCAACTATTCGACGCAAGGGTCGGGCGGTGTTGTCCTGGTGCCTTGGGTTGAGCTTTCGGGCTTTCAGGCGGAAGACAACCTGCGTGCCTATTCTGCTGGCGTCGTGGAACTTGGCCTTGATGGCGAGGTGACGCCTGGCCTGACGTTAGGGGCCTCGATTGCTTTCACGCGAAGCGAGGCTGAATCACTGCTCGACGCGGCTAATGACAACGCTGAGGCCAATGGCCAAGTGCTGACGCTTTCGGCGCTTTATGAGACAGGCAGTTGGCACGCGGATGCGGCGGTTCGGTTCGGGCGCTACGATCTGGATCAGGTATTTCTGGGAGTCTCAGGTGCGGCAGAAAGCACTGCGACAGTCTTCCGCGCCTCGCTCGGCTACGACTTTGAACTGGGCAACGGTGGAACCATAACGCCGACACTGGCGCTTCTGTCGGGCCGGGAAGAGATCACCGGGACGGGCGGCGGATTGGCCGGAGCTGGCACGCGTGAAGTGACGTTCACAGAGACCTCCCTTGGAGCGATTTATTCGCATCAGATCGGCGATATGGGCTCGGTTTCCTTTGGTCTGTTCTCAGACGAATTCAGCGTCGAAGGCGATGCAGGCCCGGTGTTGATCGGGAATGATCGGGAAGGGCGCTCGACCCGGGTTGAACTAGGCCTGGACCTTGGGGTCAGCGACATGGCCGATGTCTCGGTTGGTGTCAGCTATGGTGGTATCGGCTCGGACATGGAGACGACGCAGGGCGCACTTGGGGTATCGTTCCGGTTCTAGGGGGATTTCACGTCGCCCGCGCGGCTTTGGCGGCGCGGGCGGTCAGCATGGAGATGACCAGAGAGGTCAGGACGCAAGCTGTGAAGAGCCACAGACCCCAGGCCGTCTCGACCCTTCCTACGGACAGACCTTTTGCCAGCGTGATGTAGACCGCGATCAGGAACACATCGGCCATGGCCAGTTTGCCGGCAATTTCCAAGGCTGGCAGAAGGCGTGCAGGAGCGCGCGAGAGTTGGACAAGGGTCAGGCAGATTGTTTTGACCATGGGCGACACTAACGCAAAGAGTGCGACGATGGCCACCAGCGCCCACTCGCCGTCCTCAGCCAGAGAACCGAGACCAGAGAGGATCGAGATCTCCGACAGGCCAAACAATGGCAGCAGGCCCGCACGCATCAGCGGGGCGAACCACGAAACTGGGAATAGCACAAGCAGGCAAAGATTGGCGGCGATCAGGGCTTTGTGCATGGAGGGGCCTTTGAAATCTAATGTCTTTTCGATCTTGAGGTTCGAGCGCGTTGGCGCAAGGGGGAAGCTTTGGCATTTATTGTCAAAGCGCGTGGGCGTCGCCAGCATGTCTTGAAGTCATTGCGATTGGCGCACCGCGACAACTAACGCGGCGAGTGCAATCGCCAGTGCAAAGCGAACCAGCGTTTGTTTGCGAGAGGGCGGCGGGTCAAGGTCGTGGAGCGCGGAATGGCCCCCGTAGGCGAGGCCTGCAGGGAACAATAGCGCAATCAGAACAACGACTGACGGCAATCCTACGAAACTGCCGATCAAGACGGTGAGGACCAATGCAATCATTGCGGGGACGAGGTGGGAAAGCAGCTCGGCCACTGTTGGGATGTGCTGGCGGCGATCAAGTCGGGATAGACGAAAGGCCCAGTGCACAAGGGTGAGGCCCGCGTAGCACCAAAGCAGGCTGGCGAATGCTTCGATGATCTGAACCGCCGCCATTGGCTTATTAAATCTGGTCAAGCAACGCCAAGGAGGCGAGGCTTACCGCAATCGCGCCCAAACCGCAGAGCGCCAGGACGCGGGGCGGTTTGGCTTTGGCGAAGTAAGCAGCCACGCCGAATGCGGCCGCGGCAAGGGCGATGATCCACCAAACCGGAAGCGGCCCCCCGTCCGGGTTCAAGGATGGGGGCAGACCTGCACCGGCGCCGACGAAGTCGGCCTCCGCTGTGATGCGCATGGGACCGTCGAACATGTCGACAAAGTCGATGGTTGCATAAGCCCAAAGCAGGGCGATGGTTGCTATTGCGAAGGCGAGGAAGAATGCTCGTGAGGCTGAAGCGACGATGGCGCTTGCCCCCAGAAGGGCAAGGACGGCAAAGGGGCCAACGGCCAAGAGAACGATCAGAAGTATGACAATCATTGCGCACCGAATGAGGGCAGTATAAAGCCCATAGCCGCAATGCCGAGCGCGGCGGTGCAGGCCAGGGTGGCGACCTCGATCCAGCGCGGGCGGAGACCTGTTTTGAAGGCTGAGCGAACCCACGCCACGGCAAGCCAGGCGATCGCAAACATCCAGAAGAACGACCAGAAGAAGCTCGCGCGCAGGGCTGTCGGGATGATCTCGGGCCAGATCGTGTCGATGAGCGAAAGGATGACAACAAGCGCGGCGGAGGTAATCAGATTGAGGTGCACGGCGCGCAAATCAGGAAATTCGCGGAGTTTGAGAAGGCCACCGACCAGCATGAGCGCTGGGATCAGGCGAATAAGAAGCGCGCCGGTCAGGATCAAAGCCCATTCAGAGGCGGCGAAATCCATTGGGCCTCCGTCGGCCGGGATGATGATGCTGTCCATGGGCTGGGTTTGGCCGCTGCGCGCGCGACTGGCAAGGACCTAGCGCAGGGTTTCGATAGGGCCCTGTGCCGCGCCTGAGATGAATTGCCGAAGATGGGGGTCTTGGGCCGTGTCGAGATCACCGACGGGACCGTGCCAGTGAATGTGCCCCCGATGCAACATCGCAACATGAGTAGCGATTGCGCGGACCGACGACATGTCGTGGGTGATGGTTATCGTTGTGGCGCCCATCTCGGACACGATTTCAGAGATCAGGTCATTGATGACGCCCGACATGATTGGGTCGAGACCGGTGGTGGGTTCATCAAAGAAGATGATCTGTGGCTCAGCCGCGATGGCGCGCGCCAGCCCTGCGCGTTTCTGCATCCCGCCGGAGAGCTCGGACGGGTAAAGATCGGCGGTCTCGGGCGGCAGGCCTACGCGCTGGAGTTTGGCGATGGCAATCTCGCGCGCCTCTTTGCGGGGCAGCTTGGAGGGACCACGCAAAAGGCGGAAGGCAACGTTCTGCCAGACAGGCATGGAGTCGAACAATGCCGCGCCCTGGAACAGCATCCCGAAGCTTTCGAGCGATTTGATAGAGGCGGGCTGGCCGTCGATCTGAATGGAACCTCCATCGGGTTTGATCAGGCCGAGAATGCATTTCAAAAGGACTGATTTTCCAGTGCCGGAGCCGCCGATGACAACGAGGCTTTCGCTTTTGCCCACATCCAGGGTGATGCCCCGGAGAACATGTTTGGAGCCGAAGCTCTTTGTCAGGTCTTTGAGAGCGATTTTTGCGGTCATGGGCCGTTTTGAATAATGGGCGATGTCTTGGGGATCAGCCCCCAAACTCCAGGGGTATTTGGAGAACAAGGAAGCGCGGGGCGGAGTGCATAGCAATGCGGTTGCGGGGATCAGGCGGAGAAGAAGGCCTCCGTCAGCAGGTAATTGGCGGCGAGGATTAGGATCGAAGCTGAGACGACGGCCTGGGTTGTGGCGCGCCCCACACCACGCGCGCCGCGGCCGGAGTTCATGCCATGGAAGCAGCCCATTAGCGCCACGATGAAACCGAAGGCCGCGCCTTTGAGGAGGCCGGAGGTCACGTCCCACGTCTCAAGAAAGCCAGTGGTGTTGGAGAGGTAGGCGGCTTCATTGAAGCCAAGCCGCGTGGTGGAAACGAGATAGCCGCCGAAGATGCCGATGCTGTCGCCGACCGCCACGAGGATGGGCAATGAGAGCGTCGCGGCGATCAGGCGCGGGACGGTGAGGTATTTCATTGGATCGGTAGACAGGGTGCGAAGCGCGTCGATTTGTTCGGTGACCTTCATGGTGGCGATTTCGGCTGCGATTGCTGAGGCGACACGGCCAGCGACCATCAGACCGCCGAGGACGGGGCCGAGCTCACGCGTGATGCCGATGGCGACGATTTGGGGGACAACTGCTTCTGCATTGAACCGCGCGCCGCCGGCGTAGATCTGAAGCGCCAGCGCGCCGCCAGTGAAGAGCGCTGTTAGGCCCACGACAGGGAGGGACAGCCAGCCGATGGTGAGGAACTGTTGGGCGATCTCACGCAGGTAGATGGGCGGCGTGACGAGGTGGCGAAGGGCGGACAAGGCGAATAGTGCGACCTGACCGATGGAAGCTAGGAGGCTGAGGGTTGTGCGACCAAGGGCGCCGAAGGGGGCGAACAGGATCATGGCGTGGGCACGCGCGTGTAGCGGGGGCCGAGGGAAGTGAGAATCTCGTAGCCGATGGTGCCTGCGGCTTCTGCCAGTTGATCAACGGTTTGGTGGGGGCCGAGGATGTCCAGCGCGTGGGGTGGCTCGGCGCAATCAGTGACGTCGATGGTCAGCAAATCCATGGAGACGCGGCCGACCAGGGGACAGGGCGTGTCGCCATGCCAGAGGGTCGCCTTGGATGACATCGCGCGGATGAGGCCGTCGGCGTAACCTGCAGATAGCGTGGCGATCTTGCGGGGGCTGTCGGCGACGTAGGTGGCCGAGTAGCCGACCGCCGTGCCGGCAGGAATCTCTCGGATCTGGATGACCGGTAGGGAGAGGCGGACGACGGGTTGGGCGTCGGTGAAAGGAAAGCCGCCGTAGAGGCCGACACCTGGGCGGATCATGTCGAAGTGGTAGTCGGGCCCCAGAAGCGTGCCGCCGGTGGCTGCGAGGGACTTGGGTGTGCTGAGGCCGTCGGTCATCGCGTGGAAGTTGGCGAGTTGCTGGGCGTTCTGGCTGTGCGGCGGATCGTCGGCACATGCGAGGTGGGACATGATGAGCGTGGCGTCATCAGCATGCGCGCGCGCGGCGGGCCAATCCTGCGGGGAAAGGCCGAGGCGGCTCATGCCTGTGTCCAGTTGCAAGCCGTAGGCGTGGTTGGGGAGCGCGTTTTGGTGGCGTGCGATCTGCTCAGGGCTGTTGAGCATGGGTGTCAGGGCGTGGTCGCGGAGGAGCTCTGTGTCGCCCTCCATATGGCCGGAGAAGACGTTGATCGTGGCGGAGGGGCCGAGAGCTGGGCGGATGGTGGCGCCTTCCTCAGCTGTGGCCACGAAGAAGGTTTCGCATCCGGCTTTGGCGAGGGTTTGAGCGACAAGGGTGCTGCCCAATCCGTAGCCGTCGGCCTTGACCACGGCGGCTGCGGGCGCGGCGGATTTTGCAGCCAGCGCGCGGTAGTTCGCGGTCAGGGCCGCAAGGTCGATATGGAGGGTGCCGGAGGCCATGGCGGTGGGATGCGGGTTTCCTGGGGGCAGGTCAAGGGAGCGCGCGGGTTGCACGCTTGCAACCATGGGTTAAGCCTATGAAACTTAGGTAGAAGTCGATTTTTCTTAACGAAACATTAAGACTTTCGGACGCGCTCAATCGGGGTCAAAGACCCTCACACCCTTCTCAGGCCGCGTACGATAATGGGCCAGGCGGGATTGCAGATCGCCGATGTGAAGTTCAAGTTTGTGGCCATCGGGATCGAGGAAGTAGAGCGACGCGCCCTCGGATCGGTTCTCCTTCCAGAGGCCCGCATGTGCCGCGATGTGGGCGGAGAGGCGCGCGAAGTCGTCCGGTGCGCAGGAGAAGGCGATGTGAGTGTCGTCGTGTCTAGGCGTGACCGCGTCTGTCTGTTCAAGGCACAGCCAAATTGGCCCGAGTTCGAGGTAGGCCGAACGCGCGGCGTGCGTGCGTTGGGTGGCCCCAAGGACGTCGACGTAGAACGCCACGGCTCGAGGGAGATCAGCGACGGCGAGGGTGATGTGGTTCAGGCCAGTGATGGACATGATTGTCAGTAACCGCTTGCTTTGCTTGAGGAAAGCCGGATGTGGCTTTGCGTCTCGGCCACCTCGGGCAGGGCGCGGATACGGTCGAGAACTTGATCGAGGTTTGAGAGGGACGAGGCCCTGACTTCTGCTACAAGATCAAAGCTGCCGCTGAGCGTGTGGATGTCAAGGATCGCGGAAATGCGCCTCAGGGATTGGATAGTGGCCTTTCCATCGTCGGCCTTAAGGCGGATCAGGGTGAAGGCGCTGACCTGCACATCCTTTTCACCCGCCGATAATTCGACCGTGAAGCGTTTGATGACCCCTTGATGCTGCATCCGGTCGATCCGGTTTTGCACCGTGCCACGGGAGACGCGAAGCTCTTGCGCGAGGGCGGTCGCGGGCATCCGGGCGTCTTTGGTCAGGAGTTGCAGAAGTTGATGATCTAGGTCGTCCATGGCGCGTATCCTGCGTCGCTTTTGGCGGAACGTCAAAGGTTTGGCGATATGCGAGAAATTCTGCGGTTATGACTGGCGCAGATGTTGCGTTTAATCGGGCCAACGCGCGCAGTAAGGGACGTCATCCATGAAGAAGATCGCCGTTTTGGGCCTTGGCAAGGTTGGAACCCTGGCGGCGGAACTGCTGCATAGCTCGGGCTTTGACGTGACGGGCATAGATGTGGTTCCACGCGCTGAGCTGCCGTTTCCGGTGGAAACACTGGACCTGAGCGACACAAGCGGTGTGGAGGCGCTTTTTGCCGAACAGGACGCCGTTCTGTCCTGCTTGCCATTCCATCTGAACATCGCGCTGGCCGAGGCCGCCTGCCGTGCTGGCATCCACTATTTCGACCTGACCGAAGATGTGCCGACGACCAACCGGATCATCGAATTAAGCAAGACTTCCAAAGGTTTGATGGCCCCGCAATGCGGGCTTGCGCCGGGCTTTATCGGGATCGTCGGGGCGTCGCTGATTGCCCAACTGGACGAATGCCGGTCGTGCAAGATGCGCGTGGGGGCTTTGCCGCAGAACCCGACAGGCTTGATGGGCTATTCCTTCAACTGGTCGCCCGAGGGGGTGGTGAACGAGTACCTCAACGATTGCGAAGTGATCGAGGATGGCGAACGTAAGCTGGTGTCGTCGATGGAGTGGATGGAGGACATCTACATCGACGGCATGAAATTGGAGGCGTTCACGACCTCCGGTGGGCTTGGCACAATGTGTGAGACCTACCACGGCAAGGTCGCGAATATCGATTACAAAACAATGCGCTATCCGGGCCATGCAAAGTTGATGAACTTCTTTTTCCACGAATTGCTGATGCGGGATCGGCGGGCGGAGGCGGGGGAGATTTTGGTGAACGCCAAGCCGCCTGTGGAGGACGATATCGTTTATGTCCATGCCTCGGCGGAGGGCACGATTGACGGCAAATTGCAGCGCCGCGAATTCGTGCGCGGCTATCGCCCAGTGGAAGTCGCGGGCAAAAAGCGCACAGCGATTTCGTGGACGACGGCGGGGTCCGTCGTGGCGATTATTGAGATGGTGCGCGACGGGGCGCTGCCGACGAAGGGCTTCCTGAAGCAGGAGGAAATTGACTTGGGCGCGTTTCTAGCGACGCCCACGGGCGGGCTTTACGCGGTTGGCTAGAACCCCTGCGTTCCGTCGCCCTGCCACGGTTTCGCGAGATTGCCGAAGCGGGTGAAGCGACCTTCAAAGCTGAGCTCGACCGTGCCGATGGGGCCGTGGCGCTGCTTGCCGATGATGACCTCGGCCTTGCCGTGGAGCGATTCCATATCCTGCTGCCACTTGGTCATGGCCTCCAGATTCTCTTCGCCGGGCTTCTCACGCTCTTTGTAGTATTCGCCGCGATAAACAAACATGACGGCGTCCGCGTCCTGTTCGATCGAGCCCGATTCACGAAGGTCCGACAGCTGAGGACGCTTGTCTTCGCGGTTCTCGACCTGACGGGACAGCTGAGAGAGCGCAATGACAGGAATGTTCAATTCCTTGGCGATGGCTTTGAGGCCTTGGGTGATCTCGGAAATCTCGTTCACGCGGTTGTCGCGGTTGTTGGCGGAGCCACGGAGAAGCTGCAGGTAGTCGATGATCAGAAGGTCGAGGCCTTTGGGCGAACGCTTCAAGCGGCGGGCGCGGGCGGCGACCTGCGCGATGGGCAGGGCGGGCGTGTCGTCGATGTAGAGCGGGCAGCGCTCCAAATCGCCTGCAGCCTTGAGGTAACGGGCGAATTCCTGCTCTGTCAGGTCGCCGCGACGCAGCTTTTCGGATTCGATTTCCGCCGCCTCGGACAGAACCCTTTGGGCAAGCTGCGCTGACGACATCTCGAGGCTGAAAAAGCCCACAACACCGCCGTCGACGGTGCCGGTTGTCCCGTCTTCCTTGGTGCCTTCGCGCCAGGCTTTCGCGACGTTGAAGGCGATGTTTGTGGCCAGCGAGGTCTTTCCCATGGAGGGGCGGCCGGCGAGGATCAAAAGGTCGGAATTGTGCAAGCCGCCAAGTTTGCGGTCCATGTCATCGAGGCCGGTGGAGATGCCTGCAAGCTGCCCCTGCCGGTTGTAGGCGGCGTTGGCCATCTGCACGGCGTCATGGAGCGCGCCGAGGAAGCTTTGGAAGCCCTTGTTGGTGGACCCGGTGGAGGCCAGCGCGAAGAGTTCGCTTTCCGCCTCGACGATCTGTTCATCCGGAGTGACGGCATCGCGCATGGCGCGGGCGCGGTCTGAGACGCGGTTGCCGAGGTCAATCAGTTCACGCCGGACGGCAAGGTCATGGATCAACTGCGCATAGTCGCGGGCGGCGGAGGTGGCGATGGCGGAGAGTTGCAGTTTGACGAGGTATTCCGCGCCGCCGAGGTCTGCGAGGCCGGTGATGTCGGTGGCGAAGCTTTTGAGCGTGGTGGCGTCGGTTTGCAGACCCTTGGCGATGCGGGCGGCGGCCATTTCGAATAGGGCGGCATGGACGGGGTCGTGGAAATGGTCGGGCTTCACGAGGTCATCGACGCGGTCGAGCACATCGTTGGACGACAGAATCGCACCCAGAAGCTGCTGTTCGGCCTCGATATTGTGGGGCAGGACGGGGGCCGTATCCTCCGCCGACGGATCGGCGGGTAGGTTCGGATTGAATGCGGCGACTTCGTTCATCTGCTCCCCCAAGCGTTCATGTGACGGCCCATGCTCAAGGTCTGGCAGGACCGAGGCGCGGGTTCAGGGCCGGGTATAGCGCCATGCCCGCAGGCCGGGTCAACGTTGGTAAGTCTGTGGACAAGTAAGATGGGACTTTGGGGGCGAATGCGCAACCATATCTTGTGGGGAGGCGTCGAGCGCTGTCTGGATGTGGCGTGTCAGGCCAGTGTCATTTCGGCGTTACGTGGCCGAGTTGCAACGGACTCCAGTAAACTGAATTTTCCCGGGACGTCACGCTAGACCACGATCTACGCGCCAGCTTTCGGGGTCACTAAGGAATCGCTCGACGTCTGCGAGGGTCTCTTCAGTAAAGTCGCCGCCGCGCCGCGCCTCGGCGATGACATCGGCCCAGGTGGTGAGCCAATGCAGCTCGATCCCATGGTCACGCAGGGTCGGGATCGCGTGGTCGAAAATGTCGTAGTAGAAGAGAACGGCGGTGTGATTGCAGACAGCACCCGTCCGTCGGATCGCATCGACGAATGTAATCTTGGATCCGCCATCCGTGGTCATGTCTTCGACAAGCAGTACGCGCTCGCCTTCGTTCATTGCCCCTTCGATCTGCGCGCCTCGGCCATGGCCTTTGGGCTTTTTGCGCACATAAGACATCGGCAGCGCCATGCGTTCGGCCACAAGGGCCGCGAAGGGGATGCCCGCCGTCTCGCCGCCTGCGATATTGTCGAACGCCTCAAACCCAGCGGTGCGCATCACCTTGCAGGTGAGAAAATCCATCAGCGTGGAGCGGACGCGCGGGAAGGCGATGGGTTTGCGGCAGTCGATGTAGGTGGGGGCCTGCTTGCCAGAGGTATGGGTGAACAACTCGTCCGAGTTGAAATGGACCGCCTTGATGTCGAGCAGCATACGGGCCGACATGGCGGCCATTGTTGCGTCATCGGGGTAGGAGGAAGGGATCATCGCATTATCCTATCGGGCGGTGCCGGGCGCTGCTGTGGCAGCCTCCGGCGGGAGTTGTATTTGCCAAGATGAAGATCAGAGCACGTGCCAATGAAGCGGCGTGCCCGGGTCGAAAAGGGTCAAGGGGCCATCGGGTGTGTCGTATTTGGCGGGGTAGGTGCAGGGCGCGTCGCGTTTTTCGAGAGTTATTGTAGCCTCGTTCGGGGCGAGGCCGTAACGGGCGGGGCCGTTGAGGGATGCGAAAGCCTCCAGCTTGTCCAACGCGCCTTCCTCTTCAAACACCTGGGCGAGGCAGGACATGGTGTTGGGGGCCGAGAACACACCCGCACATCCACACGCGGTTTCTTTTGCGCCGTCGAGGTGGGGCGCGCTGTCAGTGCCGAGGAAGAAGCGCGGGTTTCCTGAGGTCGCAGCGGCGCGCAAGGCTTTCTGGTGTTCGGCGCGTTTGACGATGGGCAGGCAGTAGTAGTGGGGCCGGATGCCGCCCACGAGCATGTGGTTGCGGTTGATCATCAGGTGGTGCGTGGTGATCGTACCGGCGATGTCGCCAGACGCCTCACGCACATAGTCGATGCCGTGGGACGTGGTGATATGTTCGAGGGTGACTTTCAGCTCGGGGATGTCACGGCGCAGGGGATCGAGCACGGTTTCAAGAAACACCTGTTCGCGGTCAAAGATGTCGACGTCGTGGGTGGTGACTTCGCCGTGGATGCAAAGCGGCAGGCCGATTTCGGCCATCTTCTCAAGCACGTGGCGCACGTTCTTGAAGTCGCGCACGCCGGATTGGGAATTGGTCGTGGCGCCAGCAGGATAGAGCTTGACCGCGTGGATCAGGCCATCAGCAAAAGCGGCCTGCACATCGTCTGGATCGGTCTGCTCGGTCAGGTAGAGGGTCATGAGCGGCGTGAAATCTGCGCCGTCTGGCAGGGCCGCGTCGATCCGGTCGCGGTAGGCCAGTGCATCTTCGGCGGTCACCACGGGCGGCACGAGGTTCGGCATGATGATCGCGCGGGCGAAGTGGCGGGCGGTTTCGGGAAGGACCGTCTGCATCATGGCGCCATCGCGCAGGTGCAGGTGCCAGTCGTCGGGGCGGCGGATCGTGATGCTTTGGCTCATGGGGTGGGGTGCTATAGCGTTTGAGGAGAGTCGGGAAGGGGGCGCAGGCACGAGGGCGACACCTGAAGGCGGGGCTTGCCTGAAGCGCCAGACACCGCCTACGCTCCGTCGAATGACAAATCTCAGACTTTCAGTGGCACGTGCCGTCAGCGCGATTGCCATTGCAACGACCACACCCGCCCACGCGCAACTCGACCTCTGTGACCCGAACCAGCCGCAATCGGCGCTGACGCAGTGTCATGCTGAAAGGCTCGAAGGCTGGGATCGATTGCTCAACGAAGTCTACCAGCGCGTGATTGGGACGCTGGATACCGAGGGCGAGGAGAACCTGCGCGAGGCGCAGCGGGCCTGGATTACCTATCGTGATTTGACCTGTCGCATGGAACGGGCGCGGTATGAGGGAGGCTCCATCGCGCCGATGATCGAACTGACCTGCCTTACCCGCCTGACCGAGCGGCGGACGCGCGATCTGGAGGAATATATGCGCCCCTAACGGGCAGCAAAGCAGTGCGCCCCTCGGGGGCGAAAAGGATGCAACGAGGAGGAAAGTGAAATGTGCGATATTTGTGTGATGAACTCGGTGAAGGAGCGGATGCTGTCGCGGCGCAATTTCTTCAAGGGCAGCGCGGCAGCGGCGGTTGGGGCCGCTGCGGCAGGCACCATGAAAGCCACGCCTGCGCTGGCCGATGGGCATAGCGCGGTCAGTGACCTGACGCATATGGTCGATGAGACCTTCCCGACGTTCTTTGGCACGCCTGGTGTGACCTATGAGAAGACTTTCGATTTCGCGGAGTCGGGCTTCAACCTGTACAACATCACCTTCATGGAGCATGTCGGCACCCATATCGACGCGCCCTTGCACTTCAGCGCCGATGGGCAGGATGTGAGTGAGATCCCAGTCAGCTCCCTGGTGTGCCCACTGGTGAAAATCGACATCGCGGACCGTGCGGCAGAGGATGCGGATACGCAACTAACGCCCGACGATCTGCAGGCCTGGATCGATGCCAATGGCGAGATCCCCGAAGGGGCTTGTGTGGCGATGTATTCCGGCTGGGCGGAGAAGGTGCGCACGGACGCCTTCCGCAATGCCGATGGTGATGGCGTGCTGCATTTCCCAGGCTTCCATATTGAGTCCACGCAGATGCTGCTAGAGACGGGGGCGGCGTCGATTGCCGTGGATACACTGTCGCTCGATCACGGGATTTCTGCCGATTTCGCAACGCACTACGCGTGGTTGCCGCAAAACCGTTATGGGATCGAGAACATCGCGGGGCTCGCTGGGCTGCCTGCGGCAGGGGCCACGCTGGTTGTTGGCGCACCCAAGACAGGCAAGGGCACCGGTGGACCCGCTCGTATCTTTGCGATGGTCTGACTGAGTGCTCTGGCGAAACAACGGCAAGCGGGGTGTCTTTGGGCTTTCGCTTGCCCTGCTTCTGTCGGCCTGTTCGCAACAGACGGTGGTGATCCCGACCGAGATCGGTGCCCGATCTTTTGGAGTGACAGGCCAGTCGTGCTTCATTGGCTGCCGGTTCGAGCTGCGCGATACAATGGGGCGAAGGTGCGCTGGATTCGGTCCTGTGCCACTTAGAGATGGCGGTTTTCCGACAATTGTTCAGTGCCCCGGTGAGCCAGCGCTTTATGTACCTGAAGACGGTGGGCCGCATCCGACGCTTTATGCGCCGCTTGCCGTGAACTAGGGATTCGCGCAGCCCATGCGCCACACAAGGGAACGAGACATGATAAGATCGCTGCTGTTGATGGCCACCTTGGTTGCGCCGCTGCCTGCAATGGCAAATTGCGTTAGTGCCGATGATCTGGCGGGCGGTGTCCGGTTCGAGATGGGTCCGGGCGTTTACTGGGAATTGCGCGGGCAAGGTCGCGACCGTCAGGCGCGGTTTCAATGGTCACCAGAATATCCTGTGCAAACCATGGACCTCGCCCGTGGCGTTTTCATCGTGTCATTGGCGACACCCGACATGGACGCGCCGTGGCGTGCTGAGTTCAACCCCGATGTCCGAAGCAGCCCGCATCCGACGCCGGGCGTGGAATGGCGCAGTCGCATGACGGGAACAGGCTTTGGCACCACAAGGGTCGATGACATGCGGTTTGTCTGGGGCGCGGCGCGAAATGCGACGTTTGGTGATTGCACCTATGTGGCTGTGCCCTTAGCGCTGCACAGCGAACCAACGGACCCCAGCCATAATGGAACCATTGCTGGTTACCTATATTTCCCTGAGTTCGGTGGCATCGTGATCGAAAGCGATGGCTACGGAAACTCGTGGCCAATCACTGGGGTTTCGGCGCAATAGGGCGCCTAGTGGCGGTTTGAAAGGCGTGCGCGGTAGGCCGGGTCGGCACGTAGGACCGGACGCAAGATCGCACGCGTTGTCTTTGCCTCCAGCGGGCCGCGGATCAAGTGGCGGGTTAAAGGGACAATGGCCTCGGCTGTCGACATAGCACGACTGATCGCCTCTCCTCCAAGCGGCAGCGCGACGCGCGTTGTGACGGGCGCGTGGAAAAGTGCTGCTTGTGCGGCATCTCGGGCATCGCGCGGGTCGAACAGAATGGTCGTCTGATCAGCTTGAGCCAGCGCTTCCGCAGGCAGGGGCGGCGGGGTGTCGGGGTCCGCGCGGCGGTCGGCTCGGAAACGGTTCTCAAATGGTGCATAGGTGGCCGATACCGCTGCGGCCGGACGGCTAAGTAGGACGCGCGCGCCGGGTACGAGGGCCGCGGCGCGCGCGGCGGCGTGCCCACAATCGGGGCCTGTGGCAAGGATGACAACTTGCTGGAAACTGGAGAAGAAGCCGTCCGCGGCGAGGCCTGCTAGCATTGCCTCGACTTCAGGGGAGCGGAACCATGTGCGCCCCACCGACATGACCGACAAGAACGAAACCTCGTGAGCGGGCACGGCCTCAAACCCCAAGGGCATCCCCTCTGCGCCGCGCTGCCAAAGCCGTTCGACGCGGTCGAAGCTGAGCACCAGCGTCTCGGCCTCTTCCTCAACCATCAACGCAAAGTGGCGCGGATCAAGACGCTCAAACGCGCCGTGATCAGCACCGACACGCGCCAGGTGGCGCAGCCATTCGCGTCTTGGATCTATGGGGGCACTCGTATCAGGCATCGTTGGCAGAGACTCTTGGGCAATCGTAACAGAACATGTGGCCAACCATGGCACGGGGCAAGGTTTCGGGGAAGAGTGTGGCGGCAATGCGATGGGGGTCAGTCAATTCGGTGGGAATTGGTAAACGATCCGTAAACAATGCGTCTGCAAGCAAGCCGCTCGATGGCTTGACCCGGGCGGCGCAAGTGGCCTTGATGGCAGGCAATGCACGGCGGAGGGGCCATGGCCACGTTTGAAACCATTGATAGAGTTCAGGAAAATCTTGCGGAGCAGGGTTATGTCTGCGGACGTGCCTTGGCCACGGTGGTGTTCTTGTCGCTAAAGCTGGGACGGCCATTGTTTCTGGAAGGTGAGGCTGGGACGGGCAAGACGGAAATCGCCAAGGCCATGGCCGCGAGCCTTGGGCGGCGACTGATCCGGCTGCAATGCTATGAGGGGCTCGATGCCTCCAGCGCGGTTTACGAATGGAACTTCGCCGCTCAGATGGTGGCCATCCGCACGGCGGAAGCCGCGGGTGGGGCGGAGCGGGCGTCGCTGCAGGCGGAGTTGTTCAGCGAAGACTATCTGATCGAGCGCCCGCTGCTGGATGCCATGCGCCCCGATTCGGCGGGTCCGCCGGTTTTGTTGATCGACGAGATTGACCGCACGGATGAACCGTTTGAGGCCTTCTTGCTGGAAGCGCTCAGCGATTTTCAGGTCACGATCCCTGAGTTGGGCACGGTCAAGGCGCCGGAGCCGCCGATCGTGATCCTGACGTCCAACCGAACGCGCGAAGTGCATGACGCGCTGAAGCGGCGGTGCTTGTATCACTGGGTCGACTACCCGGATTTGGAGCGGGAGCTCGCGATCCTGAGCGCCCGCGTTCCGGAAGCGGCAGAGACGCTGAGCCGCGAGGTCGTGGCCTTCGTGCAGCGCCTGCGCACGGAAGACCTGTTCAAACGCCCCGGCGTGGCTGAGACGCTGGATTGGGCAAAGTGTTTGCTCGCGTTGGATGTGATTGAGTTGAGCCCTGAAGTGATTGCCGACACGCTGGGTGCGATCCTGAAGTATCAGGACGACATCCAGAAATTGCAGGGGTCGGAGGCGAAACGCATCCTGGATGACCTGCGCTCAGACGCCTTGTCATGAGCATTGCACCGGTCATCCATATCTGTGGGTGGCCGGGCAGCGGGAAGCGCACGATTGCGATGGAACTGCGCGACCAGATCGGGGCGCGCTTGATCGACAATCATTTGATCCTGAACCCGGCGAGCGCGCTGTTTGATCGTGGCACGGCACAGCGATCTGCGTTGCGCGAAAGACTGCGTGCAGTGATCTACGATGCGGCGCTGGGTCTGCCGAAAGATGTGCCGATCATCTTGACGGATGCGGTGGCGCAAACGGACGCCGAAAGCCCGCTTGTGGTGCCGATGTTGGATTTCGTGGCAGCCAGGTGCGCGCAGCTGATCCCCTTTGTTTTGGCGATTGAGGCAAACGAGAACCGAAGACGTCTCAGCGATCCTGCAAGGATTGGCTCTGGCAAGTTGACCGACGCGGACGTTTTGGATGACCTTCGGTCCAGACATTCCTTGCTGCATTTGCCCGAGGCGCGTGTGTTGGATGTGACCCACCTGACGGCAAATGCGGCAGCCTGTGCTTTGGCCGCAGAAATCGCGGCATCCAGATCCGCGCAATAGTTTTGACACGACTCGACCTGTAGGTGTTCACTGGACGCATCAAGTCTAGGTTTATCAAGGATAGTTCGATGTTATTCCATAAGATCAGGCTCGCGTTGGCGGCCGCGACGCTGGCCATTTTCGGGCTTACAGGCGCACCGGCGATGGCACAGCTTTACAATCCATGCCCCTACACAAACGACGGTGATTGCGATGAGCCGAACGGATTGAACCTGTGCGAATGGGGGACGGATGCGAATGATTGCTCTAACCCGAATGCGTACTACGGCAGTGGGCCTGGCTACTCGGCAGGGATTTACGGTCCTGCAACACCCATTCCTACACCGACGCCCACGCCGGTTCCCGTGGCATGCCCCTACACCAACGATGGCGACTGTGATGAGCCCAACGGCTTGAACCTGTGCGCCTGGGGCACGGACGCGAACGATTGCTCCAACCCCGCGTCCAACCACGGTGCGGGACCCGGCTTTGCGGCGGGGATTTATGCGGGTGGCGCGGCACCTGCGCCTGCCCCGGCACCGGCCCCGGCTCCGACACCTGGCGCGATGACGGCAATCAGCTCCGGCGCATTTGTGCATGGCGGCGGCGGCGGATACTCAGGCTGCCCGAACTATGCCATCGCCAACACAGCATTCGGCCAGCACACGATGTATGCGGGCCAAGGCAATTACCGCGTGCCACGGATCACGGCGGGCGGGCGTTTCGCACTGACCAACTGCTTTCCTGGCACGGGCTGGCGTGGGTTTACGATTACGCGGCCCGATTTCCGGTTCTTCTATCAGGGCAATTCACCGACCGGGCGGCTGACGTTCCAGCTGACTTCAAATGTGGTGGACACGATTTTGCTGGTGAATACGCCTGATGGTCAGTGGTTCTTCAACGACGACAGCAATGGCACGTTCAACTCGACATTGACGTTCTCTCCGGTTCTGGCGGGGCAGTATGACATCTGGGCCGGGGCCTACAACAACTCCTCCAACAACCCGGCGGAGCTGTGGATCTACGAGTGAGCCGTTGATTTTGCCGACACGGCGCCCCCGGTCCTGACGTAGAGGCCGGGGGTGTTTTCATGCGGGGATGACACTTCAGAATTTGATGCACATACCTTGACCCCGCCCCGTGCGGGGTCATGCTGCGGATATGATCGAACATGCGCCGCTTGAGCTGCCCGATGATCCGCAGCTGACCACCAATATCACCCATTTCGCGCGCGCGCTTCGTGTAGCGGGCCTGCCTGCGGGCACGGGCCGTGTGGCCGATGCGGTGCGTGCTGTTGCCGCCGCAGGTTTCAGTGAGAGGGCGGAGTTCTACTACACCTTGCGCGCCTGTTTCACGGCCCGGCCCGAACATCGCGCGGTCTTCGATCAGGTCTTCCGCCTCTACTGGCGCGACCCGCGTTACCTTGAACATATGATGTCGATGCTGACCCCCGCCGTGCGCGGTGTGGCGGAAGATCGGCAGTTGAAGTCGGCCGAGAAACGCGCGGCGGAGGCTTTGCTGCACGGCGTTGATCGCGATGGCCCTGACATGGGCGAGGATGAGGCGGGCGGCACCGAGATTGAGGTTGACGCCACCCTCACGATGAGCCGAGAGGAGAAGCTCAAGACCCTCGATTTTGAGCAGATGTCGGTGGCTGAGATGGCAGAGGCCAAGCGGCTAATCGCCCAGATGACGCTGTCGGTGCCACCGCTGACGTCACGCCGGACAGAAGCGGAAGTCCATGGCGCGCGACCCGATTGGCGGCGCACGATGCGCGGTGCGATGGCGCGCGGTGGCGATGTGCTGGAATTCGCAAGAAAGGATCGGCGGGAGCGTTGGCCGTCGCTGGTAGCGATCTGCGATATTTCGGGCTCGATGAGTTCCTATTCACGGGCTGTGCTGCATTTCCTCCATGCGGTATCGAACCAGAAAGGCGCGGGCTGGGCCGAGGTTCATGCGTTCACCTTCGGCACTCGGCTGACGAATATCACCCGCCACATGGGCGCGCGGGATGTGGATGCGGCCCTTTCGGCGGCGGGTGCCGAGGCGCAGGATTGGGAAGGAGGGACGCGGATCGGAGCTTGTTTGGAGGCGTTCAATCGCGATTGGTCGCGGCGCGTTTTGGGGCGTGGTGCGGTTGTCTTGCTGATCACCGACGGGTTGGACCGCGATGAGCCGGAGCGGCTGGAGGCGGCGATGGAGCGGCTTGCGCTGTCTTCGCGCCGGGTGATCTGGGTCAATCCATTGCTGCGGTGGGACGGGTTTGCACCCAAAGCTGCCGGCATCCGCGCGATGTTGCCCCATGTGTCGAGCTTTCGCGCGGGCCACAATATTGCGGCTTTGGCAGGGTTGGCCGAAGCGGTCGCGCGGCCCGATGATCCGGGCGAAAAGGCGCGTTTGATGGCGGCTTTGCGCGCAAGTTAGGCGGCAAATGGCGCATTTGCGCTGGTGCGTGCGGCGCACTGGAACTTTCGCGCGGCGGCAACGTTTCTTCCCGGAACTGAAACAGTCCTGGAGGCCAACATGCGCCGTTCCTTTGCCACCACCACTGCCCTTGTCGCGAGCTTGTCGCTTGCCGTTCCCATGCCCCTAGTGGCGCAGGAAGCGGATGCTGTGGCCTGTCCCGAAGACCTAAGCGCTGAGGCCTGCGCCGCATTGCAATCTGAAGAAGGCATTGTCGCGGACGATGTCGTCGAGGAAGAGGTGATTGAAGAGGACGTTGTGGAAGAGGTGCCTGCGGAGGAGCCGGTAGAGGAAGCCGTCGTGGAGGAAGCGCCCACGGAAGAAGCGCCTGCGGAAGTGGTCGCGCCAGCCGAAGAGGCGCAAGCACCTGTCGAAGACGCTCCGGTCGAGGAAGACCTAACAGAAGATGCAGCGCCCGCTGAGGAGGCCGCCGAAGATGCAGCACCCGAGGAGGCTGTTGAAGCGGAAGCTGAAGTCACCCCAGAGGAAGAGACAGGAGAGGCGGACGTAGCCGTTGAAACTGAAGCAGAGGCAGAAGCGGAAGCTGAAGTCGAGGTGGAAGCTGAAGTCGAGGTGGAAGCTGAAGTTGAGGCAGAAGCAGACGGTGAGACGGAAGCGGCTCCAGCGGTTGAGGAAGAAGCTGAAGCGGATGTTGTCGCGGAGACGGAGGTTGACCCGGTCGTCGACGCCGAAGCTGAAGCAGAACCTGCCGCTGAAACCGTGATCGAAGAAGAAACCGAAGCTGAAGTGGCTGCTGAGACGGAGGCTGAGGTTAACCCAGAAACGACCGATGCCCCTTCGACTGCGGAGACGGAAGCCGCAAGCGGTGAAGCCACAGAAACGCTCGCCGGAACCGACGAAGGCGAAGGCGAGGCGGTCGAGGAAGTGATCGAAGTGGTGACGGAAGAAACCAGTCGCCGCTCGGATGAGGAATTTGCCGCAGAGGCTGCTCCTGCTGCTGATGGCGCTGGTGATGAGAACGGTGGCGGCCTTTCGACCCTTGAGGCTGCACTTCTTGGTGCTGCTGGTGGCGTCGTTATCGGCGCGCTCTTGAACGGGGACCGTGAAGTGGTCAGCCGCGCCCCTGACCGGATCGTGGTTCAGGATCCCAACGGCAACTACCAGATCCTGCGAGATGATGATGCGATCCTGCGCCAGCCAGGCTCGGAAGTGACGACGCAGCGGTTTCAGGATGGCTCCACCCGCACGATCGTTCTGCAAGCCGATGGCAGCCGAATTGTGACCATCCGCTCAGCCGAACTGCGCGTTCTTCGCCGGTCGATTATTGGCACGGACGGGCGAGAGATTGTGCTGTTCGACGACACGCAGTCGGTGGCTGCGGTTGATGTCAGCACCTTGCCCGCCCCCCAACCGGCCGCGACGACAGCCTTACAGGAAACGGACACCGAAGCGCTGCGGGCTGCATTGTTGCAGGCATCTGCTGTGGAACGGAGTTTTTCCCTCGCCCAAGTGCGTGAGATTGAGCGGGTGCGTTACCTCGCCCCGGCAATTGAAGTCGACAACATCACGTTTGAGAGCGGCTCAGCTGCCGTGCGTGGGTCTGAGGCGGAAGAACTGCTTGAACTGGGTACCCTGATGGCGGAGTTGATTGCTAACGATCCGCGTGAAGTCTTCCTGATCGAAGGCCATACCGATGCCGTGGGCTCAGCCGTATCGAACCTGACGCTTTCAGACCGTCGCGCGGAAAGCGTGGCCCTGGCCCTGTCGGAATTCTTCGGGGTGCCTGCGGCCAATATGGTGCTGCAAGGATACGGTGAGACGGATCTGAAGGTGGCGACACTGGAAGATGAGCGTGAAAATCGCCGCGTTGTCGTCCGCCGGATCACGCCGCTGTTGCAGACGGCGCAAGCGAACTGACGCATTTCCCGATCCCATCTTCGAACGCCCCGGCCCTGTGTCGGGGCGTTTTGCGTTTGGACTGTCTGATCGACCTTGCATGCAGGCACACGCGCTATACGCTTGGGATAGGGAGGCGGCAAGATGGATGATCTCGAACGGATGCCTGAGCTGGCACTGGACTGGCATCGCGCAGGCAAGGGCGCGGTCTTGGCGACGGTCGTTGAAACCTGGGGGTCCGCGCCGCGCGGGGTCGGGTCGCAGCTTGTGGTGTCGGGCGCGGGTGAGATGGAAGGCTCCGTCTCGGGCGGCTGCGTTGAGGGCGCCGTAGTTCTTGAAGCGATGGAGATGGTGGCCGCGTCCGAGGGGCGAATGCTGGAATTTGGCGTCTCTGACGATGAAGCCTTTGCCGTGGGGCTGGCTTGCGGCGGACGGATTAAGGTCTGGATCGAACCGGTCGTGGCGATGGGCGAGGCGCGGCTGGCAGAGCTGGTCGCGGCAAGGGCGGAGAGAAAGGCCGCCGCCTATTGCGTGAATGTCGAGACCGGAGAGCGCCAGATTGTGGGCGCTGATGCATGGCCCGAACGGTTTCGGGCTGACAAGTCGGGGATGGAGGATGACGTCTTCGTCCATATCCACAATCCACCCTTGCGGATGATCGTGGTCGGCGCGGTTCACATCGCGCAGGCGCTGATGCCGATGGCACGGATGGCCAGTTACGACGCCGTATTGGTTGACCCAAGGCCGGCCTTCGGAGCGGAGGGGCGTTTCCCGGGCGAGCGGATCTTAGAGGATTGGCCTGATGAGGCGCTTGATGCGATTGGTCCGGACGCGCGGACCTGCGTGGTGACGCTGACCCATGACCCGAAGCTAGATGATCCGGCGATTGAGCGGGCGCTTAGGTCGGACGTGTTCTATCTTGGCTGTCTGGGCTCAAAGCGCACCCATGCCAAGCGCGTGGCGCGGCTGGAGGAGGCCGGATTTTCGGAGGCAGAGGTTGGGCGCATCCACGGGCCGGTGGGCCTGAACATCGGCGCGCAGGGACCGGGCGAGATCGCGGTGTCGATCATGGCGCAGGTCACACAGGCGTTGCGCCAGGTATGAAATTTGGTCCGATTCCGGTGAAGGATTCCGAGGGCGCGATCCTTGCCCATTCGGAAACAGCCGCCGACCCGGTGCTCTACGAGTCTCTAACCTACGAGATCCCTAAAGGCACCGTTTTGACGGCGCAGCACATCGCGGATCTGCGGGAATACGGCGTGGCAGACGTCACGGTCGCGCGGTTGGAGCCGGGCGATGTCCCCGAGGATGAGGCGGCGCATAGGATCGCGGCTGCCATGATGGGGCAGGGGCTGGAGGCGGACAGGGCCAGCACCGGACGGGTCAATCTGCGTGCCGGGTCCGTGGGCATAGTCGAGATTGACGCCCGAGCCATCGAAGAGGTCAACCGCATCAATCCGGGCATAACCGTCGCCACAGTTGCGCCGTTTGCGCGGTTGGGGCCGCGCGGACTTGCGGTCACAGTGAAGATTATCCCCTTCGCCGTTCCAGAAGAGGACGTGGCGCTGGCCTGTGAAGCCGGTCGCGCTGCCGTGCGGTTGTTGGAGGGGCAGGTTGCCTCGGCCAGCCTGATTGAAACGCAGGTTGGCCGTGACGTGCCGCCTGAGAAGGGCCGGCAATCGATCAAGGGGCGGTTGGATCGCTTTGCGGTGCTGTTGAGCGAACGGGTTCTCGTGCCGCATCGCACCGCAGATATTGCGGCGGCGTTGGGTGACGCGCCGGGCGAGTTTTTGTTGATCCTGACGGGGTCCGCGACGTCGGACATTGCGGATGTGGCCCCGGCGGCGGTGCGGGCAGCGGGCGGCGAGGTGTTGCACTACGGGATGCCTGTGGACCCCGGCAATCTGCTGTTTCTGGGCCGGATCGGTGAGAAGACGGTGATTGGGTTGCCGGGATGCGCCCGGTCGCCCGCGCTCAACGGCGCGGACTGGGTGATGGAGCGGGTGGTCTGCGGCGTGCCGCTGGATCAAGTCGACATTCCGGGCATGGGGGTTGGGGGCCTGCTCAAGGAAATCCCCTCCCGCCCACGCCCCCGAGAGGCACGCGATCAGTAATCGTCGTGCCGTTTGAGCCAGGCCATGCCCCGGCCGTCTTCATCGCGACCCTTCGGTAGCAGATCCATCAATCCGTAGGCTGCATTGAAGATTTCGAGCCCACGCCCAAACGTTTGATAGGTCAGGAAAATGTCATCACCCTCCTTGGTGAACGCACTCAACCCCGGCGCCTCGTTCACAGGGAAACCTGATGTGCCAAAGTTGTAGATCTTGGCGCCATCGGCCCGCTCGGCCTCTGTAAATCGAACGCCCAGGTCGCGCCCGAAATCGCCATCGACCTCGGATAGCCACGGGATCGTCCAGCCCATGCGCGCTTGATAGCTGGAGATTTGATCGGTGGACGCGGACGAGGTCAGAACCAGGTTCGCATCGCGCGCCGCGAGGTGGGGGCGCAGGCCCTCAAGATTGTCGACCCAGAACGAGCATGACGGACACCCTGCCTCCCATTCCGGCGGGAACATGAAATGATAGACCAAGAGTTGACTGTGAGGCCCGAAAAGGTCGGCAAGACCATACCGTCGATCTTCGGCTGCAAAGCGATAGGTCTTGGTGATGGGCAAGCGGGGCAGGGTGCGCCGTTTGGCGGCAAGGTCATCTTGCGCGCGCGTGTGGGCCTTTTCGGCGGCCAGCAGGTCGCGTCGCGCGGATAGCCAATCGGCGTTTTCGGTCAGCATCATTCTACGACCTCGCTCAGGGCCGCGAGAATGGACGTCCAACCGCCCTCGTGGCTGTTGCGGCTCTCTTCGCTTGGGAAACGGATGTGGTGCAGCTTGACTTCGGTGCCGCCATCAACAGGTACAAAGGTGAGGGTGACAGTTGAATCCTCGTCGGTCGTGAACGGGCTGTTCCACGTGAAGACAATCCGGTTGGGACGGTCCAATTCGCGGTAAAGGCCCCAGTGCGGGATTTCCTGTTCTCCTGCCTGCATGACAATGTCGAACCGGCCCCCAATGCACGCGTCGGCTTCGGCCTTTGGGACACTCATGTTCGGGCCGGGCAACATGAAACGAGCCAGCATCGCTGGATCAAGCCAGGCATCGTAAAGCGCCTCAGGTGCGGCGGCGATGGTGCGGATGCAGGTGAGTTCCAGATTTTGGGTCGAGGTGGTCATTTGGCAGCTCCTTCAGTGATGATGTGGTCAAGCGCCTCCAGCCGTTGATCCCAGATGGAGCGCAGCTCAACGAACCATTGATCCACTTGCGACAGCACATCGGGTTGCAGCTCGATGTAATGCTCACGCCATTCGGTGCGGCGGGTCACAAGACCCGCGCCTTCCAGCACTTTGATGTGCTTGGAGACGGCGTTGAGGCTCATGTCGAAATGCCCGCGAATGACACCAATTCTAAGCGGGCCCTGCTGCGCCAGAAGCGTCAGAATGGCCCGCCGGGTGGGATCACCGGCGGCTTTCAGGATCAGGGTCAGGGGATCATCGTTAGTTCGTTCAACCATATGGGTGAATTAGTGAACTATTCTGCATCAGTCAACCATATCGGTGAATGATGCCGCAACTGCACATGCCAAATTTCCGGCAAACGCCTGAAAATGAGCCGGAATTTCCTGTTTGTGAATCCCCGCATCCGTGTTTGGATGGAGGCAATAACCAAGGGAGGATTGAATGACCCAGGTGTCGATGACCGTAAACGGCCGCGCCGTTTCGGGGGACGTTGAAGGGCGGACCCTGCTGAGCGAATTCCTGAGAGAAGGCCAGCGGATGACCGGAACCCATGTGGGCTGTGATACCAGCCAGTGCGGGGCCTGTGTGGTGCATGTGAATGGCGAGGCTGTGAAAAGCTGCACCGCCTTGGCGCTGGATCTGGAAGGCGCAGAGGTGAAGACCATCGAAGGCATGGCCAATGCCGATGGTTCGCTGGGTGTGATCCAGCAGGCGTTTCAGGACCATCACGGGCTTCAGTGCGGTTTCTGCACGCCGGGCATGGTGATGTCGGCCGCAGCATTGTTGAAGGACAATCCTAAACCGAGCGAGCAAGAGGTGCGGGAGTACCTTGAGGGCAATATCTGCCGCTGCACGGGCTATCACAACATCGTCAAAGCGATCATGGCGGCCAGCGGGCAAGACGTATCGGCCATCGCTGCGGAGTAACGCGGACCGGCCCCAAGGGATGCGGGCCGGGCTTTTGCATATTTGAAGAACAAAGATGGGGCGGGGAGGCCTCATCATCCCGGACCAGCTCCCTATGGTGGTGAGCGGCCGGGGGGACAAATAGGGAGGACCGACCATGCCGAAGGATTCAGGTATTGGAGCCAGTTCAAAGCGGCGGGAGGATGTGCGGTTTCTGACTGGGCAGGGCCGCTACACCGATGACATCAACTTGCTGGGGCAGGCCTATGTGCATTTCCTGCGTTCGGATGTTGCCCATGGGGTGCTGAAGAACGTGGATACGAGCGCTGCAGCGGCGATGCCCGGTGTGGTTCGCATTTTCACGGGCGCCGATTTTGAAGGCGTGGGTGGCGTGCCCTGTGGTTGGCAGGTGACGGACAAGCATGGCGAGCCGATGCAGGAGCCCGCACACCCGATCCTGGCCCAGGGCAAGGTGCGTTATGTCGGCGATGCGATTGCAGCCGTTGTAGCCGATAGCCCTGAGCAGGCGCGTGATGCAGCCGAAGCGATTATGCTGGATATCGATGAGCTACCTGCTGTCGTGGACATGAAGGCCGCAGTTCAGGATGGTGCCACAAAGGTGCATGACGATCTGACCTCGAACCTCTGCTACGATTGGGGTTTTGTGGAAGAGAATAAGCCTGCGGTGGATGCGGCGTTCGAGGCGGCGGCGCATGTCACGACGTTGGAGTTGGTCAACAATCGCCTGAGCCCGAACCCGATGGAGCCGCGTGTTGCGGTGGGTGACTATGCCACGGGGACGGACGACTCGACGCTCTACACGACATCCCAGAACCCCCATGTGATCCGCCTTCTAATGGGCGCGTTTGTGTTGGGCATCCCCGAACATAAGCTGCGCGTTGTGGCGCCGGACGTGGGCGGTGGATTTGGCTCGAAGATCTTCCACTACGTAGAAGAGGCCTTCGTGACCTTTGCCGCCAAGCAAGTGAAGCGCCCGGTCAAGTGGACATCTTCACGGAGTGAGGCGTTCATCACGGATGCCCATGGTCGTGACCATGTAACCAAGATCGAACTGGCTTTGGATGCGGACAACAACTTCACCGGCATCCGGACCGAAACTTACGCGAATATGGGCGCTTATCTTTCCACCTTCGCGCCGTCGATCCCGACATGGCTGCACGGCACGCTGATGGCGGGCAACTACAAGACGCCCAATATCTACGTGAACGTGAAAGCGGTCTTCACCAATACGGTTCCGGTTGACGCCTATCGCGGGGCCGGTCGCCCCGAGGCGACCTTCCAGTTGGAGCGTGTGGTCGACAAGGCCGCGCGGGAGCTGGGTGTCGACCCCATTGAACTCCGCCGCCAGAACTTCATCACCGAGTTCCCCTACGCCACGCCTGTGGCCGTGGAATACGACACGGGCGACTACGAAGGCACGATGACCAAGCTGCTGGAAATGATCGACCGTGACGGGTTCGAAGCACGCCGCGCAGAGAGTGCGGCCAACGGCAAGCTTCGCGGTATGGGCGTGAATTGCTACATTGAGGCCTGCGGTATCGCGCCGTCGGCCTTGGTGGGGCAACTGGGCGCGCGTGCGGGCCTCTATGAAAGCGCCACCGTGCGGGTGAACGCGACGGGCGGTCTAGTTGTGATGACCGGTTCGCACAGCCACGGGCAGGGGCATGAGACCTCCTTTGCGCAGGTTGTGGCGGATATGATTGGCATACCCGAGGATCAGGTGGAAATCGTCCACGGCGACACCGCCAATACGCCGATGGGTATGGGCACCTATGGCTCCCGCTCTATCGCAGTGGGCGGCTCGGCCATGGTGCGCGCGACCGAGAAGATCATCGCCAAGGCCAAGAAGATCGCGGCCCACCTGATGGAAGCTGCCGAGGGCGATATTGAACTCAAGGATGGCGCGTTCAGCGTCGCGGGTACCGACAAATCGGTGGCTTGGGGGGATGTGACGCTTGCGGCCTACGTGCCCCACAACTACCCGCTGGAGGAAATCGAGCCGGGGTTGGAGGAGACGGCGTTCTACGACCCGAACAACTTCACTTATCCCGCGGGCGCCTATGCCTGCGAGGTGGAGATTGACCCCGATACCGGCAAGGTCGAGATCATGTCCTTTGCCGCGGCTGACGACTTCGGCAACGTCATCAACCCGATGATCGTAGAAGGTCAGGTCCATGGCGGTCTGGCGCAGGGCATTGGTCAGGCGTTGTTGGAGAATGTCTCCTACGATGAAAATGGCCAGCTTCTGAGCGCCTCCTATATGGACTACACCATGCCGCGTGCCGACGATGTGCCGATGTTCAAGGTGGATCATTCCAGCGCCACGCCCTGCACGCACAACCCTCTGGGTGTGAAAGGCTGTGGTGAGGCGGGGGCGATTGGATCGCCGCCATCGGTCGTCAACGCCGTGGTGGATGCCCTGCAAAGGGCTGGCCACACCGACGTCACCCATATCGACATGCCCCTGACGCCTGCGCGCGTCTGGTCGGCAATGCAGAACTAAGGAGAAAACACATGTACAATTTCGAATTCTCCAAACCGTCAACGATCGCTGAGGCGGTCGCAGCGCTCGGGCAGGAGGAGGCTCAGGCGCTGGGTGGGGGGCAAACTCTGCTTCCCACCATGAAACAACGGCTTGCTCAGACGGAAACGTTGGTCTCGCTGAATGGCATCGCGGAAATGCAGGGGGTTTGCGTCAATGACGCGGGCCAGGTCTGCATCGGCGGGGCCACAACCCACGCGACTGTCGCGCGGGAGGCAGCGGCCCATTACCCCGGGCTTGCCAGCCTTGCGGGGCGGATCGGTGATCCGGCGGTGCGCAATCGGGGCACGATTGGTGGCTCGCTTGGCAACAATGATCCCTCTGCCTGCTACCCTGCGGCAGCGCTTGGGGCCGGGGCCACGATCCTGACCAACACGCGCGAGATTGCAGCGGATGACTTCTTCGACGGCATGTTCACCACAGCGCTGAACGAGGGGGAGATCATCACCGAGGTGAAGTTCCCGGTGCCGCAGGCGTCGAACTACCAGAAGTTTGTGCAGCCAGCCTCGCGTTTCGCATTGGTTGGCGTATTCGTCTGCAAGTTCTCGGACGGCGTGCGGGTGGCTGTAACAGGTGCAAGTGCCGACGGTGTCTTCCGCTGGTCCGAGGCCGAGGCGGCGCTGTCGTCCGACTTCTCGAAAGGCGCGGTCGATGGGCTTTCGGCGCCCTCTGGCGACATGATCAGCGATTTGCATGGCACGGCTGAATACCGCGCCCATTTGGTCAAGGTGATGACAGGTCGCGCGGCGGCTGCCGCTTCCTAAACTGCTTGTCCTTTCGTAAGAAAACCGCCGGGGGCAACCTCGGCGGATTTTCATTGGAGGCAGTGATGTCAGAGCGGCAAAAGATGGAGGCAGGCGAATGGTACAGCTGCCTTGACGGTGAGTTGGGCGCGTTACGGAACTCAGCGCGCGCGGCCTGTTTTGAACACCGCACAACGTCGCCGCGGGATTTGGCGGCCATCTCACCGGCGCTCGCGGCGTTATTTGGAACGACCGGCGAGAACGCATTGATCGAGGCTCCGTTCCATTGCGCCTATGGGATCAACATCCACCTTGGCCGGAATGTCTATATCAACGCTAATTGTGTGATACTGGACACTGGACCGGTGTCCATCGGGAACGGCACGATGATTGGCCCGGCCGTGCAGATCTATTGCGCGGACCATCACCGCGACGTCGAATTGCGACGCAAGGGGATCGAGCGGGCGCTGCCGGTGACAATCGGCACGGATGTCTGGATTGGGGGCGGGGCGATTATTTTGCCCGGTGTCACAATCGGAGATGAGGCCATCGTTGGCGCAGGTACGGTTGTGACAAAAGATGTGGCGCCGGGCACCCGCGTGGTCGGGAACCCGGGCCGTGCGCTGCCCTAGCGGTGGCCGGGCAGGAAGCCTGCCTCTGGCTCATGAAGGCTTGTGTCGAAATCGATAGCGAGCACAAAGGTCACGCCGATGTCGGTTTCCATCGTATAGGAAGCGGTGCCTTGAACCCGCGTGTAGGGGCTGACGGTTGTGGATCCGTTTGCCGTGGTGGCCTGCAGACCCATCGACACCGTGCCGCTGAGATCAATGCCATTGGCCTGTGCTGCTGTGACACTGCCAACCAAAGCGACGGCACTGGCGATACCCATAAGTTTTTTCATTGAACTGTCCTACTCGTTGAACGTGGTTCATCATAGACAGAGCACCTGCCGCAGACCGAGTACTAATTGCTCAATAGGTGCTGACCAAGCGGAAAGTCGCCAATCTCTGGACGCACATCAAAATCTAGGGATGCGTTTTTTTTGCGCCACGTCATCCCCTGCGCACGGACGAAACGATGCCGTCCAGAAGACCCTGCGTTTCACTCGCCAATCCCTTGATCTCATCGGCGATCAATTTGAAACTTTTGTGCCCGGACCGCGATGCTTCAATCGCGGCATTCACGGCGATCAACTTGATAGCACGGCCGATAACAGTCGCCCGCTGAACATCGCGCAGCGTTTCTGCTGCACGGGCTTTATCGGTCGCCGCTTCAGACTGCGCCAGCTCCTCAGTCATAATCTTGAGAAAGGCAGAAATTCTGGGCTCCACGACATCGAAATAATACGTGTTGAGTGATTGCCGGCCACCAAATGGCAAACTGATATCGTAGCCTTTGTTCAACAAGGCGGATGAGATGGGGGCCAGCGCATCGATTGCTGCGGTCTGCGCGTCACTCAACTCGGCGCTTTTGTGATGATCGAAAAGCGCGAGGTTTGTGTCGAGCTGGCTCTTCAGCATGGTTGCAGCCGTATCGATCCGCATGCGGGCGGTGGAAAATCTTTCCGCGGTTGCCCCGTCTTGCAGGCTTTCGTCGGACAGCAACACAAAGCTGGCGACAGCGATGCGCGATGGGCCGACTGCCGCGAAACAGGCGCGCGACAGATCCGACAGTGTATCGATGTCAGGGGTGGTCATGGACGTCTTGCCCCTATCCTCAAGCCAATTCGGCCTGAATAGGATAAGGGCATTTCGTAAATCGCGGCTTAAGATGCCGTATGTGGATGCCGGTTACTTCACCGGGTTGATCATCATCACCATCTGGCGGCCTTCCATCTTGGGCATCGACTCGATCTTGCCAATGCCTTCGACCTGGTCGGCGACCCGTTCCAACATCTCGCGGCCCAGGTTCTGGTGCGCCATCTCGCGACCCCGGAAGCGCAGGGTAACTTTTACCTTGTCGCCCTTTTCCAGGAATTTGACGGCGTCATTCACCTTACGCTCAAAGTCATGATCGTCCGTGCCCGGACGCATCTTCACTTCCTTGATGTCGATGGTCTTTTGTTTCTTGCGGGCTTCCGCCTCGCGCTTCTGGGTCTCGTATTTGAATTTGCCGAAATCCATGATCTTGCAGACCGGCGGGTCAGCGTTGGGCGAGATTTCTACGAGGTCCAGGTCCACATCTGCCGCCAATTCCATGGCGCGGGCGGGGGTGACAACACCCAGGTTTTCGCCTTCGGCACCAATCAGGCGGACTTGGTCGGAACGGATGCGGTCGTTGACGCGCGGGCCGGTATCACGTTGCGGCGGCGCGTTATGGGGTCTGCGGGCTATGGTGTATGTCCTTTTTGTAGCCAAAGCATTCGAGGCGCTAAGGTATCCCTCCCGCATGACATCTTCAAGGCAGATAACGGCCCAATTGCGTCTTGCGGGGAATGTTGGAGGATTTGCAGCATTGCGTGACCGGCTGGCGCGGGTTAAGCGCTTTTTCATTAATTTAGTCTGACCCACATGGGGGATCCAAGATGAGCAGAGCTCTTATCATTATCGTCATCCTCGCCGCACTTGGCGTTGGTGGCTACTTCCTGACCCAAGGCGAAGCGCCTTCGGTTGAAGATGCAGTCGAAGCTGTCGGCGATGCCGCAGGTGATGCAGCTGACGCGGCGGGCGACGCCGTTGAAGGTGCTGTCGAGGCCGCTGAAGAAGTGGTTGAAGGCGCGGCTGATGCCGTCGAAGGCGCGGTTGAAGAGGTGACTGGTGCTGCCGATGAGGCAACCGAAGCCGCTGAAGAAGCTACCGCTGCCGCCGAAGAAGAGGCCGCCGCCGCTGCCGCCGCTGCTGAGGAAGAAGCGGCTGCCGCTGCTGCCGCTGCCGAAGAAGAAGCCGCTGCCGCTGCTGCTGCCGCTGAGGAAGAGGCCGCCGCTGCTGCCGCTGCCGCAGAAGAAGCTGCTGCTGCCGCTGAGGCGGAAGCCGCCGAAGCCGCTGCCGCCGTTGAAGCCGAAGCCGCCGCGGCGGAAGAGGCCGCTGCAGAAGCTGCTGCTGCCGCCGAAGCTGAAGCCGCTGCTGCCGCCGAAGAAGCTGCCGCCGCTGCCGAGGAAACCACTGAGGCTGCTGCTGAAGCCGTTGAGGAAGCCGCTGACGCTGCCGCAGAAGGCACGGAAGCCGCTGCTGACGCTGCCGCCGGTGCCGCAGATGAAGCGACCGCCGGTCTGTCCGATCTGTTCACCGCAGAAGGCTTTGACTTCGACCAGGCAACTGCTGCTTTGGACGAGGCCGACATCTCGGCTCCGGTCCGTTTGGCTGTGACGACCGCGCTGGAAGGCGCACGTGACAACCCCGACCTGCTGGCCGCTGCTCTCGAGCAGGCCCGCGCAGCACTGGGCCTCGAATAAGCCCGAGCCCCTCGAAAAAGAAAAGGAAAACCCCCGCTGTTCTGGCGGAGGTTTTTCTTATTTTAGAGGATGATTTCGGGCGTTGTTAAAGTAGAACCTTAATCCAGGAACGCCTTTTCAACTACGTAGTGCTGCGGGTTCGAATTGGCCCCTTCGACAAGCCCGTAGTCTTCCAGCATGTCCTTCAGCTCAAGATTGAAGGCCAGATTCCCGCAAATCATGGCGCGGTCTGTGTCGGGGTTCAGTGGCGGAACACCCAGATCCTCAAACGCTGTGCCCGAGCGCATCAGGTCGGTGATCCGGCCCATCTTCGCGCTCTCTTCGCGTGTGGTGGTAGGGTAGTATTTGATCTTCTTCCAGAAGCCTTCGCCGATGACCTCATTCAGCAGCTCGTCCTCTTTGAGCGCTTCGATCAGGTCGCGACCATAGGTCAGCTCACCCACTTCGCGGCAAGTGTGGGTGATGATGATCTCATCGTAATCCTCATAGGTCTGCGGCTCGCGCAGGAGGGACGCGAAGGGCGCAAACCCGGTGCCGGTGGCGAAGAACCAGAGCCGCTTGCCAGGCAACAGCGCGTCATGGACGAGTGTGCCGACGGGCTTCGGGCGCAGGATGATCTCATCTCCGACTGCGATGTGCTGTAGTTTTGAGGTCAGCGGACCGTCCTGCACCTTGATGGAGTAGAATTCCAGCTCCTCATCCCAACTTGGCGACGCGATGGAGTAGGCGCGCAGAAGCGGCTTTTGCTTGCCCGTTTCCGGGTGCGGGTCGCCCATCAGGCCGATCATCACGAACTCGCCCGAGCGGAACCGCAACGAAGCGGGGCGCGTGCAGCGGAAGCTGAACAGGCGGTCTGTGTAGTGCTTCACATCCGTCACGGTCTGCGCGTCGGGGAGGGTCGGGGTCGCCTTTACGGGCGATGCATCTGTGTCTTTCACGGGGCGTTGCTCGGTCATGTCATCTGTCAGGTGCGATTTACACCTGCCTCATCTTGATACGCATTGATCTGGGTCAGGGGAAGAGCGTCGCATCATCGAGAAACTTGATGATACAAACGCTCTATTGAAATTCTTGATACTAGCCGCGCAGGCGAGCCTGATAGTCGTGGGCGCGCCAGTCCGCGCGGTACTGCCATTGGCTTTCAGGCTGACGCGCGGCGAGGGCTGTGTCGATTTCGACCTCATCGAAGCCGGATCGCCGGGCCATGGCGTATTGATCCGCCAGAACGTGACCGCGCGCGCGGAGCCGTCCGGTATATCCCATCTGGCGCAACTGGCGGGCGAGGGTGAAGCCGCGCCCATCCGCAAAGCTGGGGAAATCCACGCGGATCATCTGCACGGTATCAAGGTGGTTGTGCAGCCCCAAAACATCGTCGGAACTGGCGACATCCACGGCTGCGGCATTGGCCGCAACCCCTTCGGAAAGTGGTGTAAATTCGCCCGACCAATCGTCGTCGGCGAAGCCTGCATCGGTCACAAGAACTGCGTTGCTCATTTGTCTTTACCTTTGCTCAAGCAGCGCTGCGGACGGGCTTGCCGTCCACAAAATGAATGCCGCATTCGGTCTTTTCCTGGCCACGCCAACGTCCGGCGCGCGGGTCCTCGTCGGCCTCTGCAGGTGTGGTGCAAGGCTGGCACCCGATGGACGGGAAGCCCTGCGCCACCATCGGATGGCGCGGCAGGTTGTGCTGATTGATGTAGTCGGCGATCTGGGCCGTAGTCCAATTTGCTAGCGGATTGATCTTAATGCGCCGTTCGCTTTTCTCGAACAATGGCAAAGACTTACGCGCGCCACCATGGATGCGTTTGCGGCCCGTGATCCAGCCACCGAAGCCATCAAGCGCACGTTCCAACGGCTCAGTCTTGCGCAGGGCGCAGCAGGCGTCAGGGTTGAAGTGGTGCAGCGTGCCGTCAACGTCGCGTTCCAGCAGCGCCTCGCGCGATGGTTTGATGACGCGGATATCGGTCAGGCCCAGTTGTTTCGTCACCTCACGTTGATAGGCAAGCGTGGCATCAAACAGCATCTCAGTGTCGATGAACAAAATCGGCGTCGTCGGGTCGATCTCGCTGATCATATGCAGCAACACGACGCTGTCCGCGCCAAAGCTGCTGACCATAGCGACCGGCCCGATGGACATGTCATCTAGCGCGTGGCGCAGCAGTGTGGGCGCGTCGCTTTTGCGGTGCAGGAGCGACCGGCGTTCGGCGAGTTCCTTAAGCGGCATTGGCTTTTTCCTCGGGGTAGAGGGCGGCCTTGAACGGCGCGGAGCCGAGGCGGCGGTAGGTTTCGAGGAAGGTCTCAGACGCATCCTGCCGGATGTCGAGATACGCACGCACCAGCCGCTCGATGGCATCGGTCACTTCGTCATAGGCAAGGCCCGGTCCCGCCCGTTCGCCAATCACCGCGTCAGGGCCACCGTCACCGCCAAGGGTAATCTGGTAGTTCTCCACACCGGCCCGGTCGAGGCCGAGGATCCCGATGTGTCCCACGTGGTGGTGGCCACAGGCGTTGATGCAGCCGGAGATCTTGATCTTCAGGGGGCCGACTTCGTGTTCGAGCTTAAGTGCTTCAAACCGTTGGGCAATTTCCTGTGCGACGGGAATGGAGCGGGCTGTGGCCAGCGCGCAGTAATCCATGCCGGGGCAGGCGATGATGTCGGAAATCAAGCCAACGTTCGCTGTGGCCAGGCCGGCTTCGGCCAGTGCTGCATGGACTGCGGGCAGGTGGCGTTTGGGCAGGTGGGGCAGGATGACGTTCTGCTCGTGGGAGATGCGCAGCTCATCATGGGCGTATTGCGCGGCGATGTCGGCCAGCACACGCATTTGATCGCTCGTGGCGTCCCCCGGCGTGGCACCATGGGCCTTCGTCGAGACCGTCAGGATCGCGTAATCGGGATGCCTGTGGGCGCTGGTGTTGGTATCCACGAAGCTGCGGAAGACGGGGTCATGCTGGTAGTGCGTGGGGAAGGCGCCCTGGCCCTCCTCAAAGGCAGGGGCCGCGAAATCC
Source organism: uncultured Roseicyclus sp. (assembly GCA_947500415.1). GTDB lineage: Bacteria > Pseudomonadota > Alphaproteobacteria > Rhodobacterales > Rhodobacteraceae > Gymnodinialimonas. Next base: position 742,185 of record CANMRT010000002.1, on the reverse strand, counting down.
GCTTCGATTTCCTCAAGCAGTGCCATATCGGCGCCGTTGAAGGCGGCTTTGCGGGCGGGGAACTCGGCGTCGACGCGGCGGCGAATTTCCTCGATGCCGTTCTCGTGCACCGTGATCTTGATGCGCGCCTTGTATTTGTTGTCGCGCCGACCCAGCAGATTGTAGACGGCGACGATGGCCTCCAGATAGGGAAACAGATCGTCCAAGCCCACGAATTCATTGAGGGTTTTACCGATCATCGGTGTGCGGCCCAGTCCGCCGCCGACCAGAACGGTCGCGCCAAGTTGGCCGTCACGTTCCACCAGACGCAGACCGATGTCGTGCGCAGCCGTCACCGCGCGGTCCTGATCGGAGCCCGTCACGGCGATCTTGAACTTGCGGCCAAGGAACTGGAATTCCGGGTGGTCGGTGGACCATTGGCGGATCAATTCGGCAATGGGGCGCGGGTCCGCGACCTCTTCGGCGGCAGCACCTGCGAAATGGTCGGCGGTGACGTTTCGGATCGTGTTGCCCGAGGTCTGGATGGCGTGCATCCCAACTTCACCCAGCGCGTCGAGCATATCGGGCACGTCGCGCAGTTCGGGCCAGTTGTACTGGATGTTCTGGCGCGTGGTGAAGTGGCCATAGCCCTTGTCCCATCGGTCGGCGATCATGGCCAGTTGCCGCATTTGTCCAGCGTTCAGAGTGCCATAGGGGATCGCCACGCGCAGCATGTAGGCGTGCAATTGTAGGTAGAGGCCGTTCATCAGGCGCAGCGGCTTGAACTCATCCTCGGTCAGCGAGCCGTCGATGCGGCGCTCGACCTGGGCGCGGAACTGGGCGTTGCGCTCTGCCAGGAAATCACGGTCGAAATCGGAATAGGCGTACATGGGCTCGGGCCTCCTTAGGGCGCGAAATGGGCTGCAAGATCCTGTAGTGAACCTGTAGTTTTTCTGTAGTTACAATTGTAGTTCTTCGTCCGGGCCCGCGGCTTGCTTTCCGTGGGCATAGTTGGACGGGCCGCGGGTGCGGAACGCTTCGCGGAAATGGATGGGCTCGGGGCCGTCTGGGCCGGCTTTGGCATCGGCGAGGTAGGCGCCGACGATTTCATGTCCTTGGGCCTGCGCCTCCAGAAGGCGGATGTCGGCGGTGGCCTCATCTTCGATAAGGGTCGCCTTCAAATGATCGCGGGTCCAGTGACCCTGCGCGTCGAGGTAGACGACATCGCCCTCAAGCAGGGCATTGGCGGTGAGGACTTTGGGCGTGAAAGCGCGGGCCATTATGCAAATTCCTCTTGTAGGGCAGGGAGTTGTGCGGCGGCTGCCCGGGGGGACAGGCCAAGCATCAGGATGACGGGGCCGGTGGTTTCTGCCGCCTCGATGTCGGCGGGCAGGGTCGCAAGCGTGCTGTTGATGATACGGGCGCCCGCGCGGGAGGCGTTTTCGACGGCGGAGACCGGCGTATCGGGGGCGGCGCCATGCATCATCAGGCGGCCTTGCAGGAACCGCGCGCCTTTTGCGCCCATGTAGATTGCGGCGACCTGGCCGGGTTTGGTCAGGTTGCGCCAATCGTGTTCGGCGAAACCTTTCACATCGTGGCCCGTCAGGAAGCGCATGGCGGAGTTGCGACCCCGTTTGGTGAGGCTTTGGCCAAGTTGCGCTGCGGCGGCATTGGCGGCGGTGATGCCAGGGACGATGGACCGTTCGATGCCATGCGCGTCGAGCACGTCGAGTTCTTCGTCCAGCCGTCCATAAACACCGGGATCGCCGGATTTCAGGCGTACAACTTGCGCGCCGGTTTGGGCGTGTTCGACCATCAGCGCGCCGATGTCTTCCTGCCGGGTGGACGGACCGAATCCCTGCTTGCCGACGTTTAGAAGCGTGGCTTCGCGCCGTGCGAGCTCCAGGATTTCGGGGGCAACGAGGCGGTCGTGGATGACGACATCGGCCTCATCCAGAAGCTTGCGGGCCTTGAGGGTCAGGAGTTCCGGGTCGCCCGGGCCAGCGCCGACAAGGGCCACATGGCCTTTGCGGTCGTCAGCGGTGATGTGGTCGACCAGCAAGTCGGCAAGAGCCTGTTCCACGCCGGTTTCACCAGCGCTTACAAGGGCTTCCGGGCCGGTCTTGAAGTAATACGCGCGCCAGAAATCACGGCGTTTACGGCCCATGGGCAGGACGTTTACGGCGGAGCGGAATCCTTGGCCGATGCGGGCAAGGATGCCGAGCGACGGTGGGAGCGCAGCCTCAAGGTCAGCCTTGATCTTGCGGGCCAGCACAGGCGCGGCGCCTTCGGTGCCGATCGCAACTGTGACAGGGTCACGATCTACTATGGCGGGGGTGATGAATTGGGAGCCGTCGAGGTTATCGACGATGTTGACGAGCGCGCCGTCCGCGCGGGCCAGCGTGGCGATGCGGGCGTCTTCGGCATCATTCTCCGTCGCGGCATAGGCGAGCGATGCGCAAAGGGCATCACCCGGCGCAAAGGCGCGTTTGATGAGGCGAAGTTTGCCGTCTGTGTCCCACTGAATGATCTCGGGCGCTGCGTCCTCGGCGAAGACGGTCACTTTCGCCTCGGTCTTCAGGATGAGGCGAAGCTTGGCCAAGGCCGCATCACCGCCACCGGCCAGAACAACGCGGCGGCCGCGCAGGTCGAGGAAGATCGGAAAATGGCGCATGGTTCAGAACCTCGGAAGCGTTTGCTCCGATCAATATAGAATTTTTTCCTAATAATTGGCAGATCAGGCTTGCTGAAAGGGACATGCGTTCTGTATTGCGGTGAGGCTGGAACCAGCGTTCGCCAAAGCAAGGATTGCCCGAATGACCGTCCAGATCGATGCGCTAGACCGGAAAATCCTCGTCGCCTTGCAGGAAGACGCAAGCCGGTCCTTGGACGAAATCGCCAAGATTGTGGGCTCGTCCAAGACGCCCGTCTGGACACGGATTCGCAAGATGCGTGAAGGCGGGATCATTGGCCAGCACACGGTGCTGCTGGATGCAGAAGCTTTGGGGCTAGAGGCGTGTTTTTTCGTGCTTATCCGGACGTCTGAGCACGAAGCGGAGTGGCAGAATAAGTTCCTCCGCACGCTCAGGGAACGTGCGGAGGTGATGGAGGCGCACCGGCTGGCGGGCGACATCGATTACATTCTGAAAGTACGCGTGGCGAACGCGCGGGCCTATGACGAATTCTACCAGGCCCTTATCTCGGAAGTGCGGATCTACAACGTCACGGCCCTCTTGAGCATGGAAGAGATCAAATCAACGCCACTTCTGCCACTGGCTTCAGTTCCGTCTTGATCTTGGCGCCTGCCTCTAGCGAGCGGTGGACGGGGCATTTGTCAGCGATCTCCAACAAGCGCTGGCGCTGATCGTCATCGAGACGGCCCTTGAGGGTGATTTTCCGCGTGAACTGGTCGAGCGGGCCGATATCGACGCCCGCATCCTGTGCGTGGACACGGTTGTGGGTGACATCGACGCTGACATGCTCCAGCGGCCATTTCTTGCGGCGGGCATACATGCGGATCGTCATGGATGTGCAGGCACCAAGACCAGCGGCGAGGAACTGGTAGGGCGTGAGACCTTGATCTGTGCCACCATAGCTCTCCGGCTCATCCGCCGTCACATGGTGCTTTGGCCCTGCGAACACGTCCTGCCGGAACCCGTTCGGGTCGACCTCGTCGGTACGGGTGACACCTTCGGGCGCGCCAATGGGTGGAGCAGGGTGGCGCAGGTCGAGGTATTTGCCCGCCCAGGAGGCGATCACATCGGCGGCGTAGTCCGCATCCTGCTGACGACTGACGAGATGGTCTGCATCGTCCAAAGTTACGAATGATTTCGGATGTTTAGCGGCCAGGAAGATGCGCGTCGCATTCTCCACACCCACGACCTCATCCAACGGCGCGTGCATCACGAGCAAGGCCTTGTTCAGGTTGGCGATATCGGGGGCAAGTTCCGAGGCTTTCACGTCTTCGATAAACTCGGCGCCGATGCGGATCGGGCGACCGCCAAGGATAACCTCGCCCGCGCCATTGGTGACGATGTCATCCAAAGCGTCGTTGAAGTTGTGAGTGACATGCTCGGGATCGAAAGGCGCGCCGATGGTGGCTACGGCCTTGATCGAAGGGATCTGACCGGCGGCACGCAACACGGCCGCCCCGCCGAGGGAGTGGCCGATGATGAGCGAGGGGGCCATGCCGCGTTCATCCAGCGTGTCGGCAGCGGCAATCAAGTCGGCGACGTTGGAGGTGAAGGAGGTGTTTTCGAATTCCCCGCCCGAATGCCCCAACCCGGTGAAATCGAAGCGCAGTACCGCGATGCCCTGCGCGGCAAGGCGCGCGGCGATGCGTCGGGCGGCCATGATGTCTTTGCCGCAGGTGAAGCAATGGGCCAGCAAAGCTGTGGCGAGATGGGGCCCGTCAGGCAGGTCGAGGCGGGCGGCGAGCAGTTCCCCGGAGTGGCCCGGGAAGGTGAAGCGTTCGGTTGGCATGGTCTTTGTCCCTTGTATTGGATCGACCATGTGGGCGGAGGCCCGCTTGCCGCAACATCTGTGACATTGTTCTCACGGCCCCGTGCACCTACGTGGCTAAGACGTGATGAATCGAGGTGGTTTTAGTGCGTCTATTGAGAGGGTTCGTGCGCCTGTGCGCGGTGTTGGGCGGTTTGACCCTATTGGCGAGCTATCTGGGCGCCGTTCACCCTGTGGGCGATTCGCTGGCCGTGTTCCGCGCCTGGATCGCAGGAGGCGTGGCCGTGGCGGGGTTGCTTGCGCTGATGCTCTCCGTAAAACGGGCCGGTTGGACGGCAATCCTCTTCGCATTGGTTGCGGGCGGGCCGATTGCCGCGATGGTCTATGGACCCAACTCCGAGACACCAAGCGGTGCGGTGACAGTCTATACTAAGAACACCTTGGGCGGGTGGGGCGATGATGGGGCCATCACGGCAGATATTCTGCAAACCGGTGCGGATATCGTCCTGCTGCAGGAGCTAAGCCGCACGCGCAGTGATTTCGGCGCAGCGCTATTGGAAAGCCACCCCCATCAGCATGTCTGCCGGTTCTCGGATCGCTCTGGAATGGCGGTAATGACGCGATGGCCGTTGTTGGAGACCTATTGTTCGCCCCATCGATCCTTTGCCGCTGCGCGGGTCGATGCGCCGGGCGGGCCGGTTTGGGCTGTCTCGACACATCTGGTCTGGCCTTATCCCCACGCGCAGGCGAGCCACCTGGAAGAGGCGCTGCCCTTTTTGGAGAGCGTCGAGGGGCGGGTCATTGTGGCGGGCGATTTCAATATGGTGCCTTGGGGGCATTCTGTTCGTCAGATCGCCGAGACAACGGGCACGGAACGGATCGGGCCTTTGTTCACGACGATCGAAGTGCGAGACGTGCCGTTTCAGATCGACCATGTGCTGACCAACGGCGAGGGCATGGTGGAGCGCAGGCCCCTTCTCGGGTCGGACCACTACGGTTTAGTGGCGCAGATCGGGTGGGATTGAGCAAGGCGGTTAAGCTTCGCCCATCAATGCGGCATCGAACGGATATTTCGTCAGGTTCTCGTACCCATCTTCGGTGATCAGCACCTGATCCTCCAGCTTGATGCAGAAATCGCCGTCTTCTTCACCGATCAGCGCCTCCACACACAGCATCATCCCCGGCTCCAGCGCATATTCCCACGCGCTGTCATGGTGGTGATCAGGGTAGCCCACGTGGGGCCACTCATCGCAGAGCCCAACGCCGTGCATCTGGCAGGAATATTTCCGTTTGTCGTATTTCGGGTCGAGCTTGTGGCCGTTGTGGACCAGATCGTTGATCGTGATGCCGGGGCGCAAGCGGTCCATGTTGACCTGGATATGCTCCATCCCGTGCTTCATGGCCTCGATCATATCCGGGCGCGGCTTATCAGGGCCGGTCCACCAGGTGCGGGAAATGTCGACGCAAAGGCCGTAGCAGCCGATCAGGTCGGTATCGAGGGCGCTGATTTCATTGGCCTGAAGCGTACGGGGGCCGCATTCCTGAAACCAAGGATTGGTGCGCGGGCCGGAGGAGAAGAGGCGCGTCTCAATCCATTCCCCACCGCGTTTGATGTTTTCGGCATGGAGGACGGCCCAGATTTCATCCTCCGTCTTGCCCGGTTGAATGGCGTCTTCCATGGCCTTGAGGCTTTTCTCGCAAGCATCAACGGCGCAACGCATGGCGAGGATTTCATCGGGACCCTTCACCTTGCGGGCATGTTCGGTGATGAACTCGCCGTCTTTGAGATCGAAGCCCCGCGCCTCAAGCGCGCGGGCACCGTGGAGCAGGATCTTATCGACGGCGAGGCGTTTGTTCGTGCCCGCATGGGCGGCCATGATCTCGGCTACTTCGCCGCTGAAGGCCTCCGCAGTCTCATCGCCCCGGTCGCCGACCGAGAAGTAGAACATCGACGCGCCTGACCGGACTTCGCGCACCAGAGGGTTGTGATCGGCCAGAAATGGCGCGTTTTTATATTCCCACAGCACCATATGCCCGTCGGCGCAGACAAGGCAGGCGCGGAAGGGGTTGTGGGTGTTCCACAGCTGCATGTTTGTGGTGTCGGTGGCGTAGCGGATGTTGAGTGGATCGAAGACCAGCACACCGCCGTAACCATTCGCCTGCAACTGCGCCACCAGCCGGTCGAGCCGGAATTGGCGCAAGTTCGGCAGGTTGGGAAGCGTCAGGCCTGCGGCAGCCCATTCGGCATAGGCCAGCGGGGTCGGCCCAATCTCGATCCGGTCATTGTCGTTGAGCGTGCCGTCGGGCAGGTTCAAACCATGGGCCGGGTCAATCTTGCGGGTGTGGCGGCGATAGGCTTGGTTCATTGTCGTCTCCCTTGCCCCTTCAGCGTGACGCAGGGGAGAGGGGGCAATCGCGCCGGAATGCGGCATCAAAGGCGTCGGAAATGGACAAAGTTCTACAAGATCACTTGCCAAGCGCGCCCTGGATGTCGGAGGCCACGCGTCGTTTGCCGGGGTTGCAGCCCTTAGAGGGCTACCATGATTGGTTGCCCCATGATGAGGCGTTCGCGGGCCAAATGACGGTGCGAGAGCATTTGCTGACGCAGCGCCGGGATGAAGTGATCGCCGCGGTTCCGGGTTCGAAAGAGGCGGTGCGGGAGCTGTATGAAGAGGTGCTGTACTTCCTTGGTGGACGGGAGGCCTACGGGTGGTGTGAGGAGGGCTGCATTCGCCCGGACGGGGTGCTCGTACGCCTGGATGACAGCGACCCATTGGGCACTCTGGCGCGGTTGGTGCAGCAGGATTTCTGCGTTCTGGAAAAGCCGGAAGGTGCAGAGGAGCATATACTTACGGCGGCGGTATTGTGTTTCCCGGCCAGCTGGACTCTGGCCGAGAAGATCGGACGGCCTTTGTCGGAGATACATGGGCCTGTTGTGGAATACGACGGAGGCATGGCGCGGCGGGTGCAGCGGGTGTTTGATAATCTGCGCGGGGACACGCCGGTGTGGCGGCAGAATGCGCTGATCTATGATGATCCAGCGCTGTTTCAGCCGCGCCGGATGGAGGCGCCGAGGGTCAGGCAGGGTGGAGAGTATTTGCGATCCGAACGGCAGGTTCTGCTGCGATTGCTTGAGACGCAGGCCGTGGTGTTTTCGATCCACACCTATGTGGTGCCGATGGATCGGCTGACGCCAGTACAGCGCGCGGGTCTGGCCGATGTTGCGCATGTGAGTTGATGGCGCGGCTTGCGCCGCAGGTTTTTCGCCTCGCGTCGGCACTTGCGCGCCTTAGGCTCAGGGTTGGAGGGCGCTGCACCCACCGCGCAGGCGCGATTCCCCCGGAGTTGTACCGGCCAAGATGAAGGGAGGGCGCGCGTCAGGGTTTGAAGTGTTTGGAAAGTTTCAGGCCCTGGCCCTGGTAATTCGACGCGATGTCCTGCCCGTACAGTTGGGTCGGGGCGGCGGCCATGGCCTCGTAGACCAGGCGGCCCACGGTTTGGCCGTGTTCGAGGACAAAGGGACTCTCGTGGCAGCGGACTTCGAGGACGCCGCGCGCAGGCACGCCATGGCCGAAGCCGGGGTCGAAGAAGCCTGCGTAGTGGACGCGGAATTCACCAACCATCGCGAGGTAGGGCGCCATTTCGGCGGCGCAATCGGGCGGTATCGTCACGGCCTCTCGGCTGACAAGGATATAAAAGGCGCCGGGGTCGAGGATGATCTGGCCGTTGGTTGAGTGTAGTTCCTCCCAGAAATCGGCGGTTGGGTGGGTGCCGATTTGGGTCAGGTCAATCACGCCGGTATGAGGTTTGGCGCGGTAGCCGACGAGAGTGCCTTCGGACGGCGAAAGGTCGACCGAGAAGCCGAGACCTTCGTCGATCAGTGGGGGCTGGTCCACGAGCGGGGTTTTCGCATGACGCGCGGCGAGGTCGGCGTCAGACAGCGTGGCCTGGCCGCGACGGAAACGGATTTGGTTGAGGCGCAGGCCCGGCTCGATCTTGACGGAGAAAGAGCGGGGGCAAATTTCGGCGTAGAGGGGACCTTTGTAGCCGGCCGGGATGCGGTCGAATTCGACGCCGCCGTCCGCGATCACCCGGGTCAGGCAATCGACACGGCCGGTGGAAGACTTGGCATTGCAGACGGCGGTGACATCTGAGGGTAGGGAGAGGCCCTCCATCAGGGGCACCACGTAGACGCAGCCCTTTTCCAGCACTGCGCCGTGGGTCAGGTCCATCTGATGCATGGTGAATTCGGGCAGGCGGTCGGCGACCGGGCGGTCCTCACCGGCAAGGAAAGATGCGCGCACGCGGTAGGCGGTGTGGCCAAGGCGCAGGTCGAGGCTGGCTGGCTGAATCTGGCCGTCGGGCAGGGGCTCAGATGCAATGATCTGGCCCGCGTCGAGCATTGCGGCAATTGCGTTGTCGGGCAGCACCCCGGAGGCGTCGGTCGTGGTCATGTGGTGTCGCGCTCCGTCAGGCTGGCTTGGCGCCAGAGAAAAGCGGGAAAGCCCCGCGCGCGCAAGGGTGCGCGGCGAAAATAGAGGCGGTAGTGCGATGATTTGGTCGGGCTAGCAGGACTCGAACCTGCGACCTTCCGTCCCCCAGACGGACGCGCTACCAGGCTGCGCCATAGCCCGACTGCCAGCCCTTCTACTCATTTCCCGGGGCGGCGCAAGGGTCGCTTTGGGGAAAGGGCGCTACTGCTGGCCGGGGCCGAGGGCGAGCCGGTCACGCAGGGCCTTCAAGGCGGCCAGATGTGGCACAAGATCATCGGACGCGCGTGCCCTGTGGGCGAGTAGGCCAAGGCGGCCTTCGCTGGAGGACGGCAAGGGCGATGGCGTTTGGATTGGGGCGGAGGGCCGGGGCGCCGGGTCGGCGGCAACGGGGTCAGGCGTTGGTTCTGCCACCGCTTCGGGCGATTCTTCGGACTGGGCCGCAACCTCCGTCTCATTTTCGTCGTCCAGAGCAGTCTCGACCGGGATTTCTTCCGGAACTTCTGCGCCTTCTGGCTCCTCAACGCTTTCCGCGGCAGCGTCCGCTTCCCACGCCTCATCCGGCGTGATGTCGATGACGTCTGGGTCTTCCAGTAGCGTGTCGATGGGGGGCGACAGGGCGGTGATTGCATCCAACCCTTCATCGGAGATCATCTTCTTCACGCCGCGGATCGTCATGCCGCGATCGTGTAGTAACACCTTGATCCCGCCCACGAGTTCCATGTCGGAGGGGCGGTAATACCGACGGCCTCCGGCACGTTTCACGGGCTTGATCTGGCTGAATTTGGATTCCCAGAACCGCAGCACATGGGCGGCGACGCCAAGCCAATCGGCGACCTCCCGAATGGTGCGGAACGCTTGCGCGGATTTGGCCATGGCTTGTCACTCCTGCTCGGAGGTGTCGTTTTTGCCTACGGTGCGCTCATCCTCTTTCGGGATAATGCGCCAAGTCTCTAGTCTTTCGCATGTCCGGGAAGCTCAAAACCGGTTCCCACTTTTGAGCGACATGCTTTAGCCGCGGTTGCCTGCCGCAACGCGGTCTTTCATCAGATGCGAGGGGCGGAAGGTCAGAACCCGGCGCGGACTGATCGGAACCTCTTCCCCGGTCTTGGGGTTGCGGCCGACACGCGCCGTCTTGGAGCGGACCGAGAAGGTGCCGAAGGACGAGATTTTGACCTGCTCCCCTTCGACAAGCGAGTCGGACATCATCTCAAGCACGCGCTCAACCAATTGCGAGGATTCATTGCGAGACAGACCAACTTCGCGGAACACCGCTTCGCTCAGGTCCATCCGGGTCAAGGTCTTAGCCGCCATTAATCGTGTCCCCCTAGTTTGGGACAGGATGAAGGAGGCGGTTTCCTTAGTCAATCCAGTGTGTTGCAGGGGGGCATTTCGGTAGCGCTTCAACGCCGATTGGGGCCTACCAGCGCAGGATCACGGCGCCCCAGGCGAGACCGCCACCGATGGCTTCCGTCACCAGAAGATCGCCCTTTTGGATGCGCCCATCACCCACGCCCACGCTCATGGCAAGCGGGATCGAGGCGGCGGAGGTATTGCCGTGGTCTTGTACGGTGACGATGACCTTATCCATGGGCAGGCCGAATTTGCGCACGGTGCCAGTGATGATACGAATGTTGGCCTGATGGGGCACGACCCAGTCCACATCCGCGATACCGATGCCAGCTTTTTCGAGGGCAATTTCGGCGGTTTTCGTAAGTTTTTCAACGGCGTGGCGGAAAACTTCCTTGCCCTGCATCTTCAGCACGCCGGTGGATTGCGTGGCCGAGACGCCGCCGTCGACGTAAAGCAAATCGCGGTGTGTGCCGTCGGAATGCAGGTCGGTCGCAAGGATGCCGCGGTCGGCGGAGGTGCCTTGGCCGTCTTGTGCTTCAAGGATCAGTGCGCCCGCGCCGTCGCCGAACAGGACGCAGGTGGTGCGGTCGGTCCAATCCATGATGCGGCTGAAGGTTTCGGCGCCGATTACGGCCACGCGTTTGGCTTGGCCGGACAGGATCAGCGCGTTGGCATTGGAAAGCGCGTAGACGAAACCGGCGCAGACTGCCTGCACGTCAAACGCGAATCCCCCCGTCATGCCGAGGCCGGCCTGCACCATCGTGGCGACCGACGGGAAGGTCAGGTCGGGGGTGGAAGTGGCAACAATGACAGCATCCAGATCATCGGCGCTCAGCCCCGCATGGGCCAGGGCGCGCTCTGCCGCGGCAATTGCCATTTGGCTTGTCGTCTCACCTTCGGCCGCGAAGTGGCGCCGTTCAATCCCGGAGCGGGCCTTGATCCATTCATCGGAGGTTTCGATGCTCTCCATTGCCTCGAACTCGGCGTTGGGAACGACGCGTTCGGGCAGGTAGTGGCCGATGCCGACGGGGACCGCACGAATGGTCATTGCTGCGAATCCTCCGGCTGGATGATGTTCGAAACGGCGGCCTCGGATTGAGCAATGCGCGCGGCAAGGCGTTTGTGGAAACCGGTCGCAGACAGGCGTTCGGCAAGCTTGATGGCTGCGGCCACGCCCGTGGGATCAGCGGATCCGTGGGATTTTACGACCGTGCCGTTCAGCCCCAGAAACACCCCGCCGTTGACCTGGCGCGGGTCGATCCGTTTGGACAGACGGCGCAGCGAGGTGTAGGCCAGAAGGGCCGCGACGCGCGAAAACGGGGTTTTCTTGAAGGCTTGTCCCAGCAACTCGCGGATCAATCGTGCTGTGCCTTCGCCGGTCTTCAGGGCCACATTGCCAGTGAACCCGTCGGTAACAATCACGTCGACCCGGTCAGAGGGCAGGTCGTTACCTTCGACGAACCCAACAAACTCAAAATCGGCGGCGTCGGCGGCCTGATCGATCAGCTCGGATGCGACCTTCAACTCTGCGCGGCCCTTATGCTCTTCGGTGCCGACATTCAGCAGGCCGATGCGAGGGCGGGGCAGGTCCATGCCGTTGCGGGCGTAACTTGCCCCCATCAGCGCGTACTGCAACAGGTCTTCAGCATCGGCGCGAATGTCTGCGCCCACGTCCAGCATGACATTGAAGCCCTGCGGATTGCGCGAGGGCCAAAGACAGGCAATGGCGGGGCGGTTCACGCCTTCGATCTTGCGCAAGCGGATCATCGAGATCGCCATCAGCGCGCCGGTGTTCCCGCAAGAGACGGCGACAGTGGCCTCGCCTGAGCGGACGGCTTCGATCGTGGACCACATGGAGGTGTCTTTGCCATTGCGCATCACGTGGGACGGTTTGGCGCCCATCGTGACCACACCTTCAGCGTGACGGATCTCACATTTTTCGGAAAGGCCGCGTTTGCGGGCGATCAACGGTTCCAACTCGGCTTTGGGGCCGTGCACGATAAAGCGCAGATCGGGATTTTTGGAGACGGCTTTGGCGAGACCCGAAATGACAGCAGAGGGGCCAAGATCGCCCCCCATCGCGTCCACAGACAAAACGGTGCCGTTCACCGTTTCTCCTGTCAACGCTGCGCCATCGGTCATGTGATCGGGCCCGCCCTTGGGTCAGGCGGCGATCAGGCCGCGTCTTCGTCGAGGTCGATTTCGTCAGCCTGCGCAATGACTTCGCGGTCATTGTAGGTGCCGCAGGACGGGCACACGTGGTGCGGGCGTTTCAGCTCGCCGCAGGACGGGCATTCGTTAGGGTTTGCACCGTCAAGCGCATCGTGGGCGCGGCGCATGTTACGCTTGGAACGCGTCACTCGATTCTGGGGGACAGCCATGTCACAACCTCGGGTTAGTGGACGCGAAGCCATGCGCCCTGCTTGTCAAAATTCCGTCTCGCAACCGGGTGCCGATTTGGACCTGCGCGCGGGGTGCGCTGCAAGCCCGAAAGGGTCAAAAAAACCGGGGGCGAATGAGGCCGGGAACATACTCCGATTCCCCGCCCATGCAAGCCCTTTTCCTATAGGCCTTTCAGGGTGGGTGTAACCCTAGTTTTCTTCGTCCTCGCCGCCCTTTGCCAGTTGGTCACGCAGGCTTGCCAAACCGGCCAGCGGCTTGGCCTCTTCATCGGTCATGGGCACTACGCCGGGAGCGGCAAAAACGGCTTGTCCCAGCTCCACGCCTTCGGCGCGCGGGTAGTCGGGCAGGGCAAGCGCCAGCGCCTCGCTCAGCACCTGGAGCAGGTCGAGCGTGTCCGGCAGGGCCTCGATCGTGTCATCCTCGGGCATTTCCCACTCATCACCGGAAGGCTCGGGCAGGTTGACGCGGTAGGAGCGGGTCACACCGGTGTCGATGCGGGTCGTGACGGGTTCGAGGGTCACCACGCAATCTTGAACGGCTGTGGCCCCCAATTTGGCGTCCAGCCGCCAATCGGCCTTACCCTCCGCTATCAGCTCGCCCGTCAAGCGTGCTTTGCGCAGGCCGCGTATGCCCAGATCCTTGGCGATTGTCTCACGCATCGGGGCGTCTGGCTGGACATCGAAGCTGGTCGTCGATGCGCGACCCAAACGGGACAGGGGCAATGTGGTGGGGGGCATGATCTTTCCTCCGGCAGCTGTCTGTGGGGTCCTCGCTTGCCCCATGCGTGCCACTGGGGTAAGCCGATATTGCGGTTTTTCGCCTGCCGCAAGCAGGCCGCCGCCCAATTGAGCCCCGATGGGGCCGGACGTGCAGTTCAGGCAGGAATATTCGAGATGATTGATTTTCTGATTTCAAAGGCGCGGGGCGGGGTTATGGCCCTTGGTCTGGCCGTGGGCCTTGCGGCCTGTTCGGCGACCTACACCAACCACGGCTATGTGCCACCGCCCGAAGTCCTGTCGGAAATTGGTATCGGGGCCAGCCGCGATCAGGTGGCCGAATTGGCCGGCGCGCCGGGATCGGCGGGCGTCGTGCGGGATGAGGCTTGGTTCTACACCCAATACCGCGTGCGCAATTTCACCTACAACGCGCCGCAGGTGATCGAACGCGACATCGTCGCCATTTCGTTCAGCGACGCGGGCCGCGTGACGAATATCGAACGTTTCGGGTTGGAAGACGGGCAAATCGTTCAGCTTTCGCGCCGTGTAACCGAGGCCTCGGTCCGCGATGTGGGCTTCCTGCGCCAGATCCTGTCGAACTTTGGCCGCATCAATCTGGGCGATATTGGCGGCTGACGCAAAGACGTCTTGCGCGCGCAAGCTATGGCACACATCTTGTGGTCGTCACTCCTACGTCACCATGCCGTGGGAGGGTTGATACGGATTGGGCCTGCGCCGGAGCGGATGAATGCTGACCTTGCTGAAAGGGCGATACGCGGCGCGATTGGCTGACAGCGCAGATGATCTGCGCGCCGTCTATGCTTTGCGGGCACAGGTGTTTCGTGGATCAGGGGCGCAGGATAGCGACCCGTTCGACGCGGAATGCGCGCATATGCTTGTTGAGGATCAGCGCTCTGGCACCATTGTGTGCTGCTTTCGGATGCTACATTTGCCCTCAGGCGCTGACATCGGGCGCAGCTATTCCGCACAGTTCTATGAGCTTTCCGCGCTGAAGGATTTCGATGGCCCAATGGTTGAGATGGGGCGGTTCTGTATCCATCCGGAGTGGAAGGATGCCGATATCCTGCGGGTCGCTTGGGGCGCGATGACGGCTTATGTCGATGCTGAAGGGGTTAAAATGCTGTTTGGCTGCGCCTCTTTCCATGGCACCGAGGCGCGGGAATACCATGATGCCTTCGCCTTGCTGCGCGACCGCCACCTGGCCCCCAAGCGCTGGCTGCCGAGGGTCAAGGCGCCAAGCGTGTTCCAATTCGCGCGGCGTTTGACAGGCAAGCCTGATCTGAAGGCGGCGCAGGCCAAGATGCCGCCGCTTCTGCGCACCTACCTGTTGATGGGAGGGTGGGTCAGCGACCACGCTGTGATCGACGACGACCTTGGCACGCTGCATGTGTTCACGGGGCTGGAGATCAGCGCCGTGCCGCCCGCCCGCGCACGCTTGCTGCGAAGCGTTGCAGGCTAGCCGATTAAGCTTTTGCCCAAACAGACCCCACACCGGACAGCAAATGCCGGTGCTTGGCCCCGCGCAGATGCGAAATCGCCCTAGCACGTGCTTTGGGGCCTTTGCGTCTGGCCCAGGCCGTGTCGATCCAGGTGCCGCCCAAGGCGCGCAGTTCTGCGCCGGTGCCGCGTTTGAAACGGGTCAGGCCGGGTGCGCCAACAGGATCAGCTGCGCCCAAGTCGATCCGGTCCATACCCATCTGCTGCAATTCCACCATCGCACGCCACATCAGAACCGGCCCGGCAGAGCGTTTGCGCCCCTCTCCGCTGGTCCAGCCGATCTGATACGTTGCACTCTGCCCGTGCCGCAGAAACACCATACCCGCCACCCGCCGACCCAGATGGTAGGCCGTGAACAGCTGCGCGGCACCGGGGGCGCTGGCGGCCAACGCCGCGATCATCTCGGGCGGGAAGGGTTGATACCACAGCCGCGCGGATTGCTTCGCTTCAGCCTTCAATATCCAATGGTTCGGATCGGCGGGCAGGGGGCGACGCCGCAACTCCAGCCCTTGAGATTGTCCGTGGCGGAGCCTGTTGCGCCATTTCGGGGCCAGTCGTCGCGCCATATCCTCGGTCGACGGCGACAGCGGCAATTCGGCGATTATGCGCGAGGCCCCGATCCGGTGGAACCCCGCCCCAGCCATTGCCACGGCATCCTCCACAATCTCGGAATTTACGATCAGATGTCGCGCACTAAGCTGCTTTCGCAACGCAGCAGCCTCCGACACGTCGAGGTCTAATTGCGCCCGCGACAGCAACGCCAGCTCCCCGCAAAACGGTAGCGCCTTGCGCAGAACCAATGCGCGCGTGCCTACGATGTTTTCCATATCCGCGTCTGAGCCGAGGCGTCGCGTGGCCTTCAGCCACAAATCGCTCTGCTGCAAGGCGGCAGATGGTTGGACGCGCGGGCTGGGCGGAGGTGACATATCGAACATGCCCACCAACCTTCACGCGAAGCCCGAAAATTTGGTTAACGACGCCGCGGTTATTCGGCCAAAGTCACCAAGGCGTGCCGCTTTTTGCCCGCGCTCAGTTTGATCGGTGTATCCAGGTCGCCCGCGCCAATCATCAGGCCGGTATCCGTCACAGCCTCATCGTTCAGGCGCGCGCCGCCCTCGGCAATCAGGCGCTTGGCCTCCTTACCGGACTTCGCAAGGCCCGAACGGGTGATAAGCTGCACGATGGAAATGCCCTCGCCAATCTCCTCTGCCGTCAGGCTCAGCGTCGGCAAATCGTCCCCGGCACCGCCCTTCTCGAAGACCTCACGCGCTGTGGCTTCCGCCGTCGTAGCCGCCTCCATCCCATGCAACAGTGCGGTCACTTCACGGGCGAGAATGATCTTGGCTTCATTGATCTCGGCCCCCTCAAGCGCACCAAGTCGGTCGCATTCGTCCACCGGAAGCTCGGTATAGAGCTTCAGGAACCGGCCCACATCGGCATCGGGCATGTTGCGCCAGAATTGCCAGAATTCGTATGGGCTCAGCAAATCGGCATCGAGCCAGGTCGCCCCGCTCGCCGATTTGCCCATCTTGGTGCCGTCCGATTTGGTCAGAAGCGGCGTGGTCATGCCGAAAATCTCGTTGTCGAGCACCCGGCGGGTCAGATCGATACCATTGACGATATTGCCCCATTGATCGCTGCCGCCGAATTGCACGCGGCACCCATAGCGCCGGTTCAGCTCAAGGAAATCGTAAGCCTGCAAGATCATGTAGTTGAATTCGAGGAAGCTGAGCGATTGCTCCCGATCCAGCCGCGACTTAACGGATTCAAACGAGAGCATCCGGTTCACGCTGAAATGCCGCCCGATATCGCGCAGGAAATCGAGATAGTTCAGCTCATCCAGCCACTCGGAATTGTTGAGCATCAGCGCGTCGGTCGGGCCATCGCCATAGGTGATGTAGGTCGAGAAGACCTTTTTGATGCCAGCGATGTTTTCATCGATTTTTTCGGGGGTTAGAAGTGGACGTTCATCCGCGCGAAAGCTCGGATCGCCCACCTTCGTTGTGCCACCGCCCATCAGCGTGATCGGTTTGTGCCCGGTCTTCTGCATCCAGCGCAGCGTCATGATTTGCATTAGCGAGCCCACATGCAGCGAGGTCGCCGTAGCGTCGAACCCGATATAACCCGGCACCACACCCGCGATCAGGGCGTCGTCGAGGCCCTGGTAGTCGGTGCAATCGGCCAGAAAGCCGCGCTCGATCATCACACGAAGAAAGTCGGATTTGGGGTGGTAGGTCATGCTGCGTCCGGGCCATTGTTTGCGAGTGGAGGGTCTAGCGGGAATGGCAGGCAAGGAAAAGAGGCCGATATGGGCTGCGGGCGCGATGTCCGGCACATCCTTCGATGGGGTCGACGTGGCCGTGATCGAAACAGACGGTGTGGAGATCGTGGATTTCGGTGAAACGCGGTCGTCGGAGTATTCGGAAGAGGACCGCGAAGTGCTGCGCGCCGCCATGGGTGCCTGGCCCGGCGAGGCGCGGGTCGACAAGGCCGCGCATGTGGTCGAGGCCGCGCATATTTTGGCGCTTTCAGGCCTAGAAAACGCAGAACTCCTCGGCTTCCACGGCCAAACCCTCGCCCATGATCCAGCTGGGGGCCGCACCCATCAGGTCGGTGACGGGCAGGTCCTCGCCAATGCGCTGGGTCTGGAGGTCATTTGGGATTTCCGCTCTGCCGATATGGGCCTTGGCGGGCAGGGCGCGCCGCTTGCGCCCTTCTACCACTGGGCCTGCGCGCGCTGGATCAGCGCGGATGGGCCGACTGTGTTTCTCAACCTTGGCGGCGTGGCCAACATCTCTTACGTCGATCCTCGCTTGGATGCGTCCGAAGCGACTGACGCCTGCCTTGCCTTTGACACAGGCCCCGCCAACGCCCCCATCGACGACTTGATGTCCGCCCGCAACTTGGGCCGTTTCGACAAAGATGGTGCCCTTGCCGCGCAGGGCCAAATCGACATGGATATCCTCGAACGCATGCTGGCTGACCCTTGGTTCGATATTGCCCCTCCCAAATCCCTTGATCGCGACGCCTTCGCTGCCCTCGCCACTGAAGTGGCCGACCTGCCCGATGCAGACGCCGCAGCCACTCTCACAGCGTGCTCCGCCGGAGCCGTCGGGCGCGCCCTTAGTCACCTGCCGCAGCACCCACAAACGATCCTCGCCACCGGCGGTGGACGCCGCAATGCCACGTTCATGGCTATGATTGCCGACGCCACTGCTGCCGAGGTGCAAGCGGTGGAAGAAGTCGGCCTCGACGGTGATGCACTGGAAGCTCAGGCCTTCGCCTACCTCGCCGTCCGCGTCGCGCGCGGCCTGCCCACGTCCGCCCCCGGTACCACGGGCGTTGCCGCCCCGGTTGGCGGCGGCCGCAGAAGTCGCCCCTCCTGACGCGACGCGCGGCCCCGCCAAGGGCCGTGCCTGGTCCGCCAGATGGCTGCGTAGGCTCAGCCTGCGCTGATATCGGTGGATCGCGCCTGCCCTAGCCGCGTGGGATGTCGAACCCTCCGGGCGCAAGGGTGAAGCCATCGAAGGTAAATCCGGGCGATACGGTGCAGGACACCAACGTAAACGCCCCGGTGCTGCGCGCCGCCTGCCAATGGCCCTCGGGCACGATCAACTGTGGCGCGCCCTCTGACAATTTAGGCGTCAGCAGGTGATCCACGGCTGGTCCTTCATCCTTCTCTGCCATCGACAACACCAAAGGCGCGCCCGCGTGGAACAGCCAGATCTCCGTCGCATCGACCCTGTGCCAATGGCTCGCCTCACCTTGCTTCAACAGAAAATAGATGCACGTGCCGGACGGGCGGCCCTCATTCTCGGCCACCCAGGTTTGACGGAAATGGCCCCCCTCAGGGTGGGGAGCCAGATCCAGTTCCGCGATGATCTCGTCACCCGTCATCAGACGGGACGCGGATCGGCGCCGTTGGCGGGCGCTTCCGGTGCGGGCAGGTCAATCGCCTCGGGCGCGGGGGCAGCAGGTCGGTCCTTTAGCGCAGAGTCCGCCAGACCTTCGACGCCGTTCTCAAGGCTCAGACCCAACTCATCACCCAACTTCCGCAGGGCGGGCATCTGAACGGCCATGCCCATGATGCTGTCGAGCGCCTGGTTGACCACTGGCTTGTCGCCTGCGCCTGCACCGGCACCAGCGGATCCGCCGGCCCCATTGCCGCCGCCCAGACCGCCGACCTGGTGGATCTTGATCGAGTCGATCTTCTCCACGGGCTTGACCATCTGCTCCATGATGCCCGGCAGCGCGTCGATGCGGGCCATATCGACCTTCATCGCCACGATCTCGGTGCTCAGTGCATTCTCGGCCTCGGTGATCGCACGCGTACCTTCGGCTTCGGCCAGCATGTCCTTCTTCTTCGCGTCTGCCCGGATGGAGATTGCGTCGGCCTCGGCCTGTGCTTCTTCGCGGCGCGCTTCGGCGCGGTCGGCTGCGGCAACCTTTTCGGCCTCGGCGGCCACGCGAATGCGGGTGGCTTCGCGCTCGGCTTCGCGGGTGGCCTCGATCAGTGCAATCTGCTTGGCACGCTCGGCTTCTGCCACTTCACGGGCCGTGGCCACGGCCTCGGTCGCTTTGGTGGCCTCAGCACGGGCGAGGTCAGCGGAGGCACGCGCGCGGCTTTCTTCCTCGGATTTCTGCTGAATGATGATCTGGCGTTCTTGCTCCGCCACTTCCAACTCGCGTTCTTTGGTGATCTCGGCGTCACGAATGTTGCGTTCGCGGCCAATCTCGGCCGAGCGGACCTGCTCTTCCCGGGCAATCCGCGCGCGTTCACTTTCACGCATCGAATCCTCGCGACGCAGGGCAATCTCCATCTCTTGCGCGGCCTTCATCGTCTCAATCTGCTGGATCTGGGCAATGGCGGCCTGTTCTTCGTCCTGTTGAATGCTCAGCTTCTGACGCTCGGCCTCCATCGCGGCACGGCGCACGGCAACCTCGGCTTCCGCGTCAATCTCGGCGCGTTCTTTCTTGGACTTTGCGATAACTTCGGCCAGCTTGCGCATACCAACGGCGTTAAACGCGTTGTTCTCATCAAGGCTTTCAAATGGTGTCTGGTCGAGAGCGGTGAGCGAGACCGATTCCAGCGACAGACCGTTCTTCAACAGGTCCTCGGAAATCGCGTTCTGCACCTGCTGCACAAAGTCCGAACGGTTCTCATGGAGGTTGTCCATGGTCATTTTCGCAGCCACGGCACGCAGACCGTCGATCAGCTTGCCTTCGATCATCTCGCGCAACTGGTCCACGTAGAACGTCCGGTCGCCAAGGGTCTGGGCCGCCCGCGCGATGCCTTCCTCGTTGGCCATGACCGAAACGTAGAATTCCACGCCCACGTCCACACGCATACGGTCCTGCGTGATCAGTGCGCCTTCACCGGTCCGCTTCACTTCAAGACGCAAGGTTTTCATGTTCACGGGGCTAACCTCGTGCAGCAGCGGGATGACCAGCGTGCCGCCATCCATGATGACCTGCTTGCCGCCTGCACCGGTTTTCACCAGCGAGACCTCGCGTGTTGTGCGTTTGTAGAGCCGACCGATGACCAGCCCGACAAAAACGAGCGCCGCGATGACGGCGATGACGATAATTCCAAGAAAACCAAGTTCCATGTGTACGTGTCCTTTCAATATGCGGCGCCCGAAGGGGCAGGGTGCCTTTCAATGAATGCGCTCTCATCGGCGCGGTTGAGCGGACCCCGCTTAAAGCGGGATCAATCTGAAGCTGCCTGTGGGGCGATGGCGAAGAACAAGAACTTCCTCGCCCTGGGCGATTTCTGCGTGGTCCTGCATCGGCTCTGCCCGCACGTAATGGGTGTTGCCATAGCGGTCCGTCACGCGAACCTCGGCTGGGTTGCCCCGGCGCGCGGTGCCTTGGGTTACAAGCCCACGGCGGCGACCAAGGGTGCGGGTTGAGACCGATTGGCTTTCGGTCTTGGGCAGGGCGCGGGCAAAGAGTGCACCAAAGCGTCCGGTGAACCATAGGGCAGCGGCTCCGCAGGGGACTGCGGCAAACAGCACGTTCAACGGGCTGCCGGTCAACGACAGGACGGTGCCTTGCAGGGCGATACCTGCCACACCGAACGACAGGAATATCGTGGCGAGCCAAATGAGCGTTGGCATCTTGCCAAGCCCCAGCCAGCTCAGCGCCGCGATGGCGCCCGGGGTCGCGGTGCCCGGCGTTTCGACCTCTACTTCAACTTCAAAATCGTCAACGGCTAGCTCGAACTCGCCGGGGTCCAGATCGAAGGCGTCCAGATCGACCTCCAGATCAAGGTCCACGTCCATGTCCAACCCATCGGCGACATCCACATCAACCTCCGCCTCGCCGTCCCCGATCAGGGAGCCGCCAAGCAACAGAAGGATGATCTCCAGCGCGAGAAGGCCGAAGAGCAGGGCAAGCGAAACGGTAAAGGGCACAAAAGGCCCGGACAGAAGGGTGTCGAGCATTCTCTACATTTCTTTGATTGTATACTGGTGTATACCGAATATGGGTCTTCACGCGGTCGTTACAAGGGGCACGCATGCGCAATCGGCTGCGTTTCAAGTAGAATTACGCCGGAAGACGCGCGGTGCAACGGAGTGAATCCCGCCCTTTTGGGCCGTTCCAGTCCGATTTAGACCTCAGAGACTGCCAATGGCAGATGCATAGCGACTGTTGTGCCGGTCGCGGACGTCGTCAGCCGCAGTGTTCCACCAGATTGCTCAGTGAAACCCTTGGCCATCGGCAGCCCAAGGCCAGAGCCTTGGCCAACTGCCTTGGTGGAAAAGAACGGCTCGAATGCGCGGCTTTCCACTTCGGGCGGCATCCCGGGGCCGTCATCGGCCACAGTGAAACGCACATGGGCGTTGCGCCCGTTCAGGGCCGGCACGTCGCCCCCGTCGCGGGCCGAGCCTTCGCACATCTCGCACGACACAATGACCTCACCGCGCGTCCCGACGGCATCGCGCGCGTTTGCAACAAGGTTCAAGAGGGCGGAGATCAGGCTGTCGTGGTCGGCCAGCACCTTCAGGCCCGCAGGCCCGTCACGGCACTCAAACGCCACAGTCGCTGGCAGCATGCGACGGGAAAGGCTCGCCAACTCTTCTAAAACATCTGCCGTCGCAATCGGTTCTGCCTCCAGCTTGGCGCGCCGTGCGAAGCTGAGGAGTTGCGTCACCAGCGCTGAGGCACGGGCACTGGCCTCCCGCGCGTCCTTGACCAGCGCGTCACGCTCAGGGCCCTCTGGCACCTCGTGGTAGAGCTCAAGGCTGCCTTGAACTGCCGTCAGGATATTATTGAAATCATGGGCAATTCCGCCGGACAATCGGCCGACAGCTTCCATCTGGCGCACCTCATGCACACGCCGGGCACTGCGTTCCTGTTTGATCACTGCCGCCCGCTTTTGCACCAATGCCATAGTGTAATAGGTTGCCAGCACGATGCTGATTGCCACCACAGTGGCCTTGGCAGCCAGTGTCTCACTCATCGAAGCCACGGACCAAGCCGCCACGCCGCACACCAGCCAGCCCCGCGCAATGTCGGCGGGCAGCACAATCCGGGGTGGGTCGACGCGAAACAACGTCCAGACTGCAAGACCGACCAGCCCGCAGGTCCCGCAAAAGGCAAGAACCTGATCGCCGGAGATCACCATGTAAGTCGGCAGCGACGTGAAGATCAGCAGCAACATCATGTACAATGCGACCCGCGCTGTGTCCGGCAAGACACTGCGCGCCTGATCCAGCCCTACATAGCAAAGTGCCAGACAGCCGAGGTAGGCGAAGGCCCACATCGGCCACAGGAGTGATGGCTGATAGAAGTAAAGAAGTCCGACAACGCTAAGGCAGGCCAACGACCGCAAAGCGACTTCGCGCATTGACGCGAACTCAGACTCCCACAGCCCGGACAGATCCGGTTGGCCGCGCTCGGGCGGGTCCGCGTGGTCCAATGATGGAGAGGACATACTCATGCGTGCGGGCGTGCGTCCAATTCGGTCGTTTGCTAATCAATCCATAGGGGTTCCCATGGGTTGGCGCCGAAATTCATAGGAAACGCACGGTTCCGCAACCTGTCGAAATGGACAGACCCGCCCGGAGCGGGGCGGGCCTGCTTTTCTCACTCAAAAGGGATAATTAGCCGCGCAGGATCGACCTGCCTGCATAGACCGCGGTCTCGTCCAACTGTTCTTCGATGCGGATCAGTTGGTTGTATTTCGCGAGCCGGTCCGACCGCGCAAGCGAGCCGGTTTTGATCTGCCCACAATTCGTCGCCACGGCGAGGTCTGCGATGGTGGCATCCTCGGTTTCGCCAGAGCGGTGAGACATCACGCAGGTCATCATTGCGCGCTGAGCCATGGAGACCGCCGAAAGCGTCTCGGTCAGCGTGCCGATCTGGTTCACCTTCACCAGCAGCGAGTTCGCGGCCTTCCGTGTAATTCCGTCCGCCAGACGCGTCGGGTTGGTCACAAACAGGTCGTCGCCGACCAATTGCACCTTGTCCCCAAGCGCCTCGGTCAACGCGATCCAACCGTCCCAGTCATCCTCGCCCATGCCGTCTTCAATGCTTAGGATCGGGTAGTCGGCGACCAAGGCCTGCAGATAGGCCACGTTTTCATCGGAGCTGAGCGATTTGCCTTCACCCGCCAATTCGTACTTGCCATCTTTGTAGTATTCAGTCGCGGCGCAATCGAGGGCCAGCATCATATCGTCGCCGGGCGTATATCCGGCCTTCTCGATTGATTTCAAAACGAAATCCAGCGCGTCACGGGTGGACGACAGGTTGGGGGCAAAGCCGCCTTCGTCACCGATGCCGGTGCTCAGGCCTGCTGCCGAAAGCTCCCCCTTCAGGGTGTGGAACACTTCTGCGCCCATCCGCACAGCCTCGGCAATCGAGGTGGCCGAGACAGGCATGATCATGAATTCCTGAATGTCGATCGGGTTGTCGGCGTGCTCACCACCGTTGATGATGTTCATCATCGGAACGGGCAAGACATGGGCCTGCGTGCCGCCGACATAGCGATACAGCGGCTGCGACGTGAAATCGGCGGCGGCTTTCGCGGTGGCCAGCGACACACCAAGGATCGCGTTTGCGCCCAGACGACCTTTGTTGTCTGTTCCATCCAGCTCACACATCGCGCCGTCGATGGCGACCTGTTCGGTGGCGTCAAAGCCCACCAGCGCGTCGGCGATCTCACCGTTCACGGCGGCCACGGCCTCCAAAACGCCCTTACCCTTGTAACGGCCCTTGTCGCCGTCGCGCTTTTCGACCGCCTCATAGGCGCCCGTCGAGGCACCCGAAGGCACGGCGGCGCGGCCCATGGTTCCGTCTTCGAGAAGAACGTCGACTTCGACGGTCGGGTTGCCACGGCTGTCGAGGATTTCGCGGGCGTGGATGTCGATGATAAGGCTCATGTGGGCGCTCTCCATGTCTGGCTTGGGCGGGCTATAGCACTCTTGCGCGCCAAACCGAAAGCGCGCTGTTAGCGGTAACATGCCGCAGCGTTAGGTGCCCGCCACCCGTTCGCGCCAGAGCGTATAGAGCCCCGTCGCAATCACAATGCCCGCACCAATCAAAGTCCACGCGTCCGGTCGTTCGCCAAAAACGGCAACGGCAAGGACCAGCGCAAAGACAAGCCGTGTGTAGCGGAATGGCGTGACAACCGCGATCTCCCCCACGCGCATCGCGGCGGTGATGGCGTAGTAGGCCACCAGCACAAAGGCGAGCCCACCGATCAGGTAAAGGGCGACCGTTGGGTTCGGGATGGCGGTGTCACCCTGGACGGCCAGGATCGCAAGGCCCGAGGCGCAGACAGACGCAAACCCCCAAGCCGCAAGCAACAGGGTCGAGACCGACTCAGGGATGGCCCGCGTGGCAAGATCACGCACAGCAAGGCCAATCGCGGCCCCAACGGCCAGCAACGCGGCAGGCTCAAACCCTGCGGCACCGGGGCGAACGATCAACAGAACGCCGCCAAGCCCGATGAGAATGGCAATCCAGCGCCGCCAGCCAACAGATTGACCGAAGAAGAACACGGCCCCGATTGTCACCAGCAGGGGGTTCGCCTGGATGATGGCCGACAGAAGCGAAAGGTCGATCAGGGCAAGGGCGGTCACGAAACAGACGGTCGCCACCGCCTCGGCCACAAGGCGCGCGATGAAGGGTGCGGTGAACAGAGCCGGGTCAAAGAAACGCTGGCCCTTCGCCTTGGCCCATAGGCCGAAAAAGAGCGCGCCACCGCCGCCGAAAAAGGCCATGACCTGACCCACAGGTAAGCTGTTGAGGCTGAGCTTGAGGCACGCATCGGCCAGCGCGAAGCCAAGGCTGGCCAGCACCATCCATCCCATGCCCTTGAGGTTGTCCATTCCCGCTCCGGGTTTTGTCCGCCGCTCCTCGGGCCGGGTTGGCCCTCCTCGCAGGTGTTCGGGTTAAGAAAGAGTAAAGACGAAACTAGTTTCGTGTTGAAAACAGATAGATAACCTATGGTATCACGCGTGATACCGAACGGAGTGGCTCGCTATTTCCGCTTCAGGGGCACCCCGTAAAGCTCCAATCTATGGCCCTTCAGACGATAGCCCAGTTTTTCGGCAATCTTTTCTTGCAGGGCCTCAATCTCGGGGTCCACGAACTCGATCACCTCACCGGAATTCATGTCGATCAAATGGTCGTGGTGATCGCGCTCCGCATCCTCATATCGCGCGCGCCCATCGCCAAATTCGAGCTTCTCAAGGATGCCCGCCTCCTCAAACAGCTTCACGGTCCGGTAGACCGTGGCGATGGAGATTTTTGGGTCGACGGCAACGGCGCGCGCGTAGAGTTCTTCCACATCCGGGTGGTCGTCCGAGCCCTCAAGAACACGGGCGATCACGCGCCGCTGTTCGGTCATGCGCAGACCCTTCTGGGCGCAGCGATCCTCAATGGTGTCGTTCATGCCAATAACTCCGGGCGGCGTTGGACGCCCGGAGGGTCTATGGGATTTGCCCGCGCGGTGAAAGCCCACGCGCGCAGGTTCCGTCAGGATTTGCGGCCGGGCGGAAGCGGTGGCGCCGGGATCGGTTGCGAATAAGCGCGGGTGTTTTCCGACTTTTCCCAAGGCTGATCCGGGACTTCGCCATAGTGGCCCGACATCCGCCGTTGCACGTGTCCGCGGGCCTTATCCTCAAGCCCCAACGCGCCCGCAAGATCTTCTGCAAACTGTCGCTCTGCCGCGCTGTCCACGTCGATGGCGGACATTGCCACGGCAAAGATCTGCGCTTTCAAGGCAGGGTGGTCGGGCACGTCGCGGGCGAAATCATGGACGTCGATGCGCGCGTTCAGTTCTTCCATGACAAAAGCCCGCTCGCCGGGATCCAGCTCACTTAAGTGTCGGGTAAGAGCTTCCCGTTCATCCCCATCAATTCGACCATCGGCCTTCGCAGCCATGATCATCGCGCGGATCATGAGGGCCGCCATTGCCTCTTCGTCATCCGTGGGCGGGTCATCGGGCTCACCACCCGACATCAAGGCCTGGTTCAGACGACGCCCAAAGGCCGGTTCCTGACCACGGCTACCACCGGCCAGCCCACCCAGAAGGCCGCCAAGCCCACCGGCCGCAGCGCCGCCACCAAGCATTCCGCCCAAGCCGCCCAAGGCGTTCGAGCCGCCAAATTCCTCAAGCAAATCGCCCAGACCGCCGCCCGAGCGCCCGCCCGAACCGCCACCGCCCAGAAGCTGACCAAGCCCGCCCGAGCCACCACCGGCCTGTTCCCGCAGCGAGTCGAGCAGGCCGGCGCGATTACCGCCGCCACCATCGCCACGGTTCCGGTTCGCCAGTGCTTGCGCGCCTTTGGTGGCCGCAACACCCACCGCCACAGCGGCCAAAGTTCTCATCAGGCTCATCACCCAATCCTCCCAGATCGAAATCAATGGGGGGCAGCATGGCAGACTTCGGTGAATGCGCGAAGGGTTTCCTTGGTGCGAAGTTCCCCCCAGCTTGACACCGCCGACGCTCCGGCCCACTGCCAATCCAGTGCAATCGGCGGAGGCCTTATGGCTGAAAGACCTAGAATGGATGCCTTTGACGCGGTCTCCCTGACCGGGTTTGCGCTGCTTCTGGCGTTCAATCAGGTCATCATCAAAGTGGTGAACGAGGGGCTGCAACCGGTGTTCTTCGCGGGTCTGCGCTCGCTCGGTGGCGCGCTCTTGATCTTCGCATGGATGCGCCTGCGCGGGATTGCCTTCACGCTGCCCTCGAACACAATCATTCCCGGCCTCTTCATGGGCGCGCTTTTCGCTATCGAGTTCATCTGTCTGTTCTGGGCACTTGACCTGACCAGCGTAATCCGCACCTCCGTGATCTTTTACACCATGCCAATGTGGATGGCGCTAGGGGCGCATATGTTTATCCCCGGCGACCGCCTGACGCCTGCGAAATCCGCCGGCCTCGTGCTCGCATTTGCCGGGGTCGTCATCGCGTTATCGATGCGCGGGGACAGCGGCGAGGCTTCGCTGGCCGGGGATCTGCTTGCACTGGCTGGCGCCCTTGGGTGGGCGGGATTGGCGCTTTTGGCGCGCGGATCAGCCCTGCGCGAAGTGCGGCCAGAGGTGCAATTGCTTTGGCAGCTCACGATCTCGGCCCCGCTTTTGTTGATCGCCGCGCTGTTTTTCGGCCCGCTTTTGAGGGAGCCGGAGCTGATCCATTGGGCAGGGCTTGGCTTTCAGATCGTCGTCATTGTCTCGGCGGGCTTCCTGTTCTGGTTGTGGCTTTTGTCGATCTACCAACCCAGTTCAGTCGCGGCCTTTTCGTTCCTGTCACCCGTTTTCGGCGTACTGCTTGGATGGATGTTGTTGGGTGAGCAGGTGGGGTCGGGCATCCTGATCGCCCTGGCTTTGGTTTGTGGCGGTCTGATCCTGATCAACCGACCGCCGCGCACGGGTTAGGTGCCGCAGAAGGTCTGTTTCACGCGCTCGTCTTCCGTCGGGGGCAATTGCAGATCTTCGATGTCGGGTCGGTCGGTGAATGGATCAGCCAGCGCGGCATTCAGGCGATTGAAAGGGGCGTAATCGCCCGCAACGGCGGATTGGATGGCCTCTTCCACACGGTGATTGCGCGGGATAAGGGCCGGGTTCGCAGGCAGCATGGCCTCGATACGCTCAGCCTCTGGCCGGGTCTCCCGCGAAAGGCGCGCCTTGTATTCGGCCAGCCACGGCTCGAACGCGGCGGGGGCCGCAAAGGCCGATGCTGCATTTTCGGGCGTGGGCGATGAAAGCGCCCGGAAGGTGCGCGTGAAATCCGCGCCGCCCTGCGTCATACGGTTGAGCAGATCGAACGCCAGTGCGACGTCGCCATCCTCGACCGTCGCAAGCCCCAGCTTTGCGGCCAAAACGCTGTGCCATTCAGCATCGAACCGTCCGGCAAAGCCATTCACAGCCTCAGTGAAGGTCTCAATGGCGGCATCGCGATCCGGCATCAGGGGCAGCAGGGATGTGGCAAGCTGCGCCAAGTTCCACGCGCCGATCTGGGGCTGGTTGGCGTAGGCATAGCGCCCGAATTGGTCGATGGAGGAGAACACCATCTCGGGGTGGTACGTGTCCATGAAGGCGCAGGGGCCGTAGTCGATGGTCTCGCCCGACAGTGTCATGT
The DNA here is from genome assembly GCA_947500415.1 of uncultured Roseicyclus sp. GTDB lineage: Bacteria > Pseudomonadota > Alphaproteobacteria > Rhodobacterales > Rhodobacteraceae > Gymnodinialimonas. The sequence continues at coordinate 713,671 of CANMRT010000002.1, read as the reverse complement.
TGTCGGTGTTCATCACGCCGTGGATGAAGCCCACGCCCATCCAGGCGGCGATGAGTTTGGCCTGCGCGCCGATTGCGGCGTCCAGCAAACCCGCTGGCCCCTCAGCGTCCGGGTAATGGCGCGCGATTGTGTGGTCGAGCAGCGCTTGCAACGCCTCAGTGTCACCGCGCGCTGCGAAGAACTGGAACGTGCCGACGCGGATATGGCTGGAGGCGACGCGCGTGAAAATCGCCCCCGGCATCCGCCCCTCACGCAGCACGATTTCACCGGTTTCCACAGCGGCAAGCGCGCGAGTGGTGGGAATGCCAAGCGCCGCCATCGCCTCTGAGATGATGTATTCACGCAGAACTGGCCCGAGCCATGCGCGCCCGTCGCCCATTCGTGAATAGGGGGTCTGGCCCGCGCCCTTCAATTGGATGTCGAAACGCGCGCCGTCTGGGGCCACAACCTCACCCAACATAACCGCGCGGCCGTCGCCCAATTGCTGCGACCAGCCGCCAAATTGGTGACCCGCGTAGACCTGCGCCAGCGGGGCCGCGCCGTCGGGGATCTGGTTGCCAGAGAAAAGCTGCGCGAGCGCGTCAGCGTCTTCTGGCAGGTCGAGGCCGAGACGCTCGGCAAGAGGTTCGTTCACCGCGATCAGCCTAGGCTGCGCTACGGGTACGGGGTTTTGTCGCGTGAAGAAGTGCTCGGGCAAACGCGCGTAGCTGTTGTCGAATGGGAAGTGGGCGGACATAGGTAAGCGCTCCCGAAGCTGCGGTGCGCCACATGTATGCGCGAAGGCGGCCAGCGACCAGAGGCGGGTGTCAGGGAGACCGCAGCGTGATTTCCAGATGGACTGGAATTGGTCCGCGGTTCAGGGCCATCGCATCGCCTTCGATGGTCAACGAGAGGTTTGGGCTTTCGCCCTGAATCCCGGTGATTTCAAAGGACTGAAGCGGGAAGATCAGCGGTGTTTCAGGCTCAGTTCTGTCCAATGTGAGGGCGGACAACACCCAAGTCCCATCCGTGTTGCGTAAGTCCACAGTCAACATCGGCGGCAGCGGAAACCCGAGGTGACGCTGAGCAAAGTGGAGATAGAGGGAGCCCCCCTCAGCTTGAGGATTGTTCACTTGGCTATCAGCGGTCAGTGTAATCGTCCGCCCCTCAAGTGTCAGATGAGCGAGGGCGGGGCCATCGGCGAGAACGAGCGACGGCAGAAAAGTGAGCCACAGCCCGATGGCCGCAAATGCAGCCCGCCCGTTCACTCAGCGTCGGACCCGTAGTGCTCCCGATACCACGACCGGCCATGCTCGATGGAGGGCGACTGGATGAACACGACAACCGCGAAACCAATACACCCGCCGACGATTGCACCCATCAGAACGCCGCCAAATCCGAGAAGAACCGCACCAACTGCAACGATAAGTCCGGTGATCGTCAGATAGATCCAAGGCATCACACCGATGTGCTTTCGGCCATGTTTGTTGATTTCCTTGAACCGCTTCATCTGTTCCTTGCGGTCGAGACCCTGAAGCTCAGGGACAGCGTTTGCGGACCAATAAATTTTCATACCAATTCTCCAAATCTGAGTTCCAGGTACGGCAATGTGGGATCAAGCTATCACAACTCCCCGATCCGCTCTGTCAAAAGTGCAAAGAACCCTTCCGCATCGAGGTCCCCCATGAACATCGCGTTGGGCGCGCGGTCGGTCACACGCCACCAATCGGCGACCGTCATGCCGCGCGTCAGCGACGATAGCGTCTCGATCTCTACGTTCACGTGGCGGCCCGAGAAAAGGTCGGGCTGGATCAGGTAGGCAATGACGCATGGGTCGTGGAGAGGTGCACCGGCAGAACCGTATTTCTCTTTGTCGAAGCGCTCAAAGAAATCGGTCCATTCGGCGACCATGCGCCCGGCTTCCGTGCCAAGGGCTCGGAAGGCCTCAACACGCGGTGCTGTTGTCAGCGCCTTGTGCGTCACATCCAGCGGCATGACGGTAACGGGACAGCCTGATTTGAACACGATATCAGCGGCTTCCGGGTCGACGTAAATGTTGAATTCCGCTGCCGGGGTGATGTTGCCAACCTGAAAGTACGCCCCGCCCATCAGCACGATTTCCTGAACGCGATCGGCAATATCGGGCGCTTTTTCAAAGGCAGTCGCGATATTGGTCAGTGGTCCAAGCGGGCACAAAGTGACGGTCCCAGGGGCTTCGGCGCGCAGCGTTTCGATGATGAAATCGACGCCATGTCCATCCTGCAATGGCATGGTGGGATCAGGCATCGCGGGTCCGTCTAGGCCGGTTTTGCCATGCACATGCTCGGCCGTCACAAGCGTGTGCCGCATCGGGCGGTCACAGCCTTCGAATACTTTGATGTCCGGGCGACCGGCCAACTCACACACGATCCGCGCATTCTTGGAGGTCAGATCCAGCGGCACATTGCCTGCCACAGCGACAACACCCAGCACCTCAACTTCGGGTGAAGCCAGCGCCAGAAGGATGGCGACCGCGTCGTCCTGACCGGGATCTGTGTCGATGATAATCTTGCGTGGCATAAGCGCTCCGGATTGTTCGGCGGATGTTTGACCGTTTGGTCAGGGGATGCAAGACGCGGCTTGGAAGGCTTGACGCCGCGCCTTGCCCGTCGCATCTGAGGGATATGCGCATCTTGCTATATATCGTGATCGCGATTGCGGTTCTGGTTGTCGGGGCCGCCCTCTACATTCGCAACGCTCCGTTGGACGCGCAGGCGTTGCATGTGGACCCAGGCGCTGTCACGCCGCCCGCTGCGCCGAACCATGCGTTGATGGTTGGAACGTCAGGCGCGTTCATCCAGGCGACACCTGATGAGGTGGGCACGCGCATTGCCGCCGTGGCGGATGCGGACGGCGCCGAACTGCTCGCCGGGTCGATTGAAGAGGGTCATGTGACGTACAGCGTGCGGTCGCGGGTTTTCGGGTTCCCCGACATCGTCTCGCTGCGCTGGCGAGCTGAAGGCAATGGAACGCAGCTCGACCTCTTTTCGCGTGCACGCTACGGCTATTCCGATTGGGGCGTGAACACGCGGCGGGCCCATCGCTGGTCGCAGGCCGCCCGCGGCGCGACTGTTTTCAGCGACGGCGATTAGCGACGGGTCTTTTTCCGTCTCTGCGTTCATTCCCTGATCTGAAAGCCCGTCCCCATGTTGCCCCGTGACCGCCTTCGCCAAATCACTGATCGGTTTGAATACCTCGAAGCGCAGTTGAATGCCGGGCCGGAGGCGTCCGAGATCGCCCAGATCAGCCGAGAATATGCCGAGTTGAAGCCTGTGGTTGCCGAGATCGCGGGATATGAACAATTGCTGGCAGATATGTCCGAGGCAGAGGCCATGCTGGAAGATCCCGACATGAAGCCGCTCGCGGAGGAAGAGCTGCCGCGCCTGCGCGAGGCGATCCCAGCCGCCGAACAAAGCCTGCAAATCGCGTTACTGCCAAAGGATGCAGCCGATGCGAAGCCCGCCATGATCGAAATTCGCCCCGGAACCGGCGGCGATGAGGCGGCCCTGTTCGCAGGCGACTTGCTGCGCATGTATACCCGATACACCGAGGCGCGCGGATGGCGGCTCGAGATCATTGATCTGGCCGAGACGGAGCTTGGCGGCATCAAAGAGGTCACAGGGCGCATTGAGGGCGAAAACGTCTTTGCACGGATGAAATTCGAATCTGGCGTACACCGCGTTCAGCGCGTGCCGGAAACCGAAAGCGGTGGGCGCATCCACACGTCGGCTGCGACGGTCGCCGTGTTGCCTGAGGCTGAAGACGTCGACATCGACATCCCCGCGCAAGACATCCGCATCGACACGATGCGCGCCAGCGGGGCAGGAGGGCAGCACGTCAACACCACCGACTCGGCGGTGCGGATCACCCATTTGCCGTCGGGGATTGTCGTGACCTCTTCAGAGAAATCCCAACACCGCAACCGCGAGATCGCGATGGGTGTGTTGCGCGCGCGGCTGTACGATCTGGAACGTCAAAAGATCGATGACGAACGCGCGGCGGATCGGAAATCGCAGGTAGGCTCCGGCGACCGGTCCGAGCGCATTCGGACGTATAATTTCCCGCAGGGACGGATGACCGACCACCGCATCAACCTGACACTCTACAAGCTGGATCAAGTGATGGCCGGTGATCTGGATGAAATCATCGATGCTCTGACTGCTGAGGATCAGGCCATGAAGCTGGCGGAGATGGAGGGGTGAGCCCGACTATCGGCGGCGCGCTCCAGACAAGCCGCGCTGCATTGTCGGAGTTCCTACCATCCCATGAAGCAGACCGTGAAGCGCGTTTGATCGTGGGCCGTGTTACGGGTCGTTCTCAGGCTAGCCTGATCGCCGATCCAAATGCTCCTCTGGATGGGGAGCAGGACAGGCGGTTGAAGGAGATCTTGGAGGCACGGCAGGCGCGTCAGCCGCTCAGCCAAATCCTGAGAGAGGTGGAGTTCTACGGGCGGGCGTTCGAAGTGACGCAGGACGTTCTCACCCCTCGTTCCGACACAGAAACGCTGATCGATATTGCATTGTCCGAGCCATTTACCCGAGTGCTCGACCTCGGCACCGGTTCGGGCTGCATTCTTACGACTCTTCTATCCGAACGCCCCGGGGCAACCGGTGTTGGAACAGATGTTTCGCAGCCCGCCCTCGATATCGCCGCGCGCAACCTGGCGCGGCATGGGGCAGGGGATCGCGCAACCCTCATCTTGTCCGACTGGTTTGAACGGGTCGAAGGCCAATTCGACCTCATCGTCTCAAACCCGCCCTACATCGCGGAAACCGAAATGCCAGAGCTCGCCCCCGAAGTCCGCGAATGGGAGCCGCATCTGGCGCTCACCCCCGGCGGCGATGGCCTTGCCGCCTATCGCGCCATCACCCAGGCCGCGCAGGCCCACCTCACACCGGGCGGGCGGCTGCTCGTTGAGATTGGTTATGCCCAGGGGCCAGCCGTTTATCGCATTTTTGACGATGCGGGTCTTGATCCCGTTCTCTTGCACACCGACATCAATGGACACGACCGCGTGGTCGGCGGCCATCGGCCCTGAACCGGCGAAAACGCAACGCCTGCCGGCAATATCCCGCGGAAACACGGTGTTTTTCCAACATTTCGTGACTTTGCGCTGGACAGCCGCATGCCCTCATGCTTACTCAAATACAGGTGCGATACTACAGGCCGATCCGGCCCACCGCGCCTTTCTTACCAGACAGCGCAGAGGTCGGCGGGGATGCGGACCACAGCGTAAACTGAGACCATTTCCGGCCCGCAACGTGCAGTGGCCGACAAACCAGAACCACTGGACCAAAACACACATGAGATCATCGAAGAACCGCTCGCGGTCCAAAGGGAACCGCAACCGCTCTGTCGGAAACATCGTCAACCGCGTGTTTGACAGCTCGGGTCCCGAAGGCAAGGTGCGTGGCACCCCGCAGCAGATCATCGACAAGTACAACCAGCTGACGCGGGATGCGCAGCTGAGCAATGATCGCGTCGCGGCTGAAAACTTCCAGCAGCACGCAGAGCATTACTTGCGAATGCTGGCCGAAGCGCAGCGCGAACAGGATGCCAAGCGCGAAGCGCAGCAACAGCAGCAGAACAATCAACAAAACAACCAGCAAGGTGGCGGCGGGGGCGGTAAGAACAACCGCCGTGACCGTGATCGCGACCAGCAGCCCGGTGGTGGGGATCAGCCCCAACAGCAGCCTCAGCATGAAGGCCAGGGTGATGCGCCACAGCAGGCCGAACAGCCCACGGCTGAGCAGGGCTCATTCGATGCCGTTATCGACAATCCTGGCGGCGAAAGCGGTCTGGTGGAAACGCCCGAAAGCGCGCCTAAGCCAAAGCGCCAGCGTCGTCGGCGCAAGCCTGAGGGCGGCGAAGGCGAAGGCGGCGGTGGGGGCGATCAACCCCCGCAGGAAGCAGCAGAATAAGACGAAGGGGCCCGCGGGCCCCTTTTTCATGTCTTGGCCATCTCGCGCGCCAAAGCGCAGAACCCTTCGATTGGAACCTGTTCGGCCCGGTCCGTTGGCTTCAATCCGGCGGCGAGCAGTCGTTCCTCGATATCCGGCGCAAAGCCCTTCAGCCCCGCACGCAGCATCTTGCGCCGCTGGGCGAAGGCGGCTTTCACGACCCTGCTGAGGACATTCGCATCTGCCTCGAACTTTGGCTCTGGCAGGGCCTCCAGATGCACTACGGCAGAATGCACTTTCGGAGGCGGCGTGAAGGCCTCAGGCGGCAAATTCATGGCGATCCGTACAGAACAGCGCCATTGCGCCAGAACCGCCAGGCGCCCGTAGGCCTTGCCGCCGGGCTGTGCCACGATCCGCTCTGCCACTTCGCGTTGAAACATCAGCGTCAGGCTTTGCCAGGGCGGGGGCCAGCTTGGTGGTGTCAGCCAACGCACCAACAGTTCTGTGCCGACGTTGTAGGGCAAGTTCGCCACGACCTTGCGCGGCGGGGCAAGGGCGGCTTCCCAATCCACCTCAAGTGCATCTGCGTTAAGCACTTCAAGTTTGTCGGGATAGGCTTCGGCAATCTCTGCCAACGCTGGCAGGCAACGCGCGTCCTTCTCAACCGCCACAACCCGCCGCGCGCCTTCGGCCAACAATCCGCGCGTCAACCCGCCGGGCCCGGGTCCGACCTCCAACACATCAACCTCTGACAAGTCGCCAGCCACGCGCGCAATTTTTGCCGTCAGGTTCAGGTCCAACAGGAAATTCTGCCCTAAGGCCTTGCGCGCGGACAGGCCATGGGTCGCGATCACCTCACGCAGGGGAGGCAGGTCATCTATCGCGCTCATGGGGACTGCCGGGCGATGGCCATATCGCGGGCCAATTCAAGGGCCGCAATCAGGCTGGTGGGATCAGCTTTCCCTTGCCCGGCAATGTCTAAGGCGGTGCCATGATCGGGCGAGGTGCGGATGAATGGCAGGCCCAGGGTCACATTCACCCCGCCGGAAAAGTCGATGGTCTTGATCGGGATCAGCGCCTGATCGTGATACATCGCAACCGCTGCATCATAGCCCGCCCGCGCGCCCGCGTGGAACATCGTGTCGGCTGACATCGGCCCAAGCAGATCCATGCCCTGGCCCCGCAACCGCTCCAACACCGGCGCGATCAGGTCAATCTCTTCGCGCCCCATCACACCGCCTTCGCCCGCATGCGGGTTCAGACCCGCGACGGCGATCCTTGGGACAGGGATGCCGAAATCCCGACGCAGCGAGGCTTCGGTGATCTGGAGCGTTTCAACCAACAACGCCTCGCTCAACGCGGCGGGAACATCGGCCAGGGGAATGTGGATGGTGGCCGGAACAACGCGCAGCTCAGGACAGGCGAGCATCATCACAACCCGGCTGACCCCGGCCAGATGCGCCAGGAACTCTGTATGCCCCGGAAAGGCGAAACCAGCACCGTCGATCAACGCCTTCTTGTGGATTGGACCAGTTGTCACCGCGGCAGCCTCGCCACGTGTCACCAAATCCGCAGCCATTGCGATGGCATCGATCACGCCTTGCGCGTTGGCCGGATCCGGTATCCCGGGTGAGACGGCGCCCGCAAATTCCATAGACAAAACAGGGAGCCCGCGTTCGACAGCGCCCAACGCGTCAGCGGGCGTCTCAATTTCCACCAGTGGGGCGCCGTGCCCCGAAAGATGCCTAGGATCGCCGATAACAAAAAATGGAAGCGCGGAACCAATCTGTTGCCACGCGATTGCAGCAAGCTCTGGCCCGACACCAGCAGGCTCTCCGACGCTGACTGCAATGGGGTGCGTAAGGCCCACGGGCCGCGCGCTCAATTCTCGAAGGAGATGCGCGCTTCGGCCCGCAATTCCTCAAGGTAGCCGGTCGCGTAAGCCTCTAGCCGCTGACCAATCAGCTGCTGACGCACTACGTCGCGACCCTGCTCAGGTTCAGACCGCACGCGGTCGCACAGCATGACAGCCAAAAGGACCGTGCCACCGGAACGGGTGACCGAGGTCGACATCTCACGCTCATCCAATGCCCGCAGCGCAAGCGCTACATCTTCGGGCAGGTCGCGCGGGGCCACCGACTGACGCTGAAACCCACCAGGGATCACGCCATTGAAATCGTTGCAGGTGTCCACGGCATTGCGCAGACGCTCTGCCTCAGCAAGCGCTTCCGCACTGCGGCCACCTGGGATGGCGATGGAGACATAGTCGATGGCCGTCACTGGCAGGTCCGGGGCTTCAACTTCACGCTGTCCACGGAACTGGAACAAGGCGTAGGCCTGTCCACCCCCAAGCGGAACGGGCTCTGTCACCTGACCCACACGCATCGTCATGAATAGATCACGAAGCCCTTCCGGCAATTCGTTAACGCCACGCCACCCGGTCAAGCCGCCGTTCTCGCGTGTCGGGGCCGCGGAAAAGCGCCGCGCGGCTTCTGAAAACGTTTCAGTGCTGCCTGCGATCTGGCCGCGCAGCCGCAGCAATTCGGAAACCAGGTTCTCCTGATTTTCCGGGCTGACTGGAATAATGATCTCGGCCAGCAACAATTCGATGCCACCGCCAAGGATCGTGCCCAACTCCATGGCGCGATCAATCTCTTCGTCGGTGACTTCCCTCTGCCCCGAGAAGCGGGCGCGCACAACGTTGCGCCAGGTGATCCCGTTTGCCACGAAATCGCGAACGGTTTCCGGAGCCACACCTTGCGACGCCATCTGGCGCAGGAACTGTTCCGCCCCCAAGTTGGCGCGGGCCGCGAATTCGGTCAGACCATTTTCGATGTCTTCCGGAGAAGCCTCAGCCCCAAGCGCCAGAGCGGCGCTGACCTGAAGGCGCTCGTTGATCAACGCCTCAGTGGCCTGTTGGCGCAGATCGCCTTGCGCGTTGAGCACTTGAAGGAACCGCGCGCGTTGGTCGATTTCGTAGTTTGTGACGACCGCATCGTCGACCCGCACGGCCACCGCAAAGGGGTTTTGGGCCTGAACGGATTGCACTGAAATCGTCAGGGCCAGCAGTGTCAGAACTGCCACCCAGATGCGGTGTGATCCCAACATGATCCGTTTGAAAATCCCGACCATGCCCGTGTTCTCCCAGCTCAAATGCGTCATGCTCAATCCGGCCCTTTTGTCTGTGCCGTTGCCTTGAATTACTGCCACGATCCTGTGGCTTTGTCTTTCCCTATCCGCGACAGCTGCGCGAGATCGATCGACCTTCGCGCCCTGCGCCAAATCCGGCCAACGAAACGGTCAGGCCGAAGCTTGTCGCAGGTGCAACGCTTGAGCCTGTCGTATAACGCCGCGAGACCGAGAATTCCATATCAACACACTCGTTTCCATAGCCCAACGACAGACCCGCGCGGGTGGGCGAGTTTTCAATGAAATCGTAGCGCCAATTCACACCGGCCTCCCAGCCACTTGGCAAAGCGTATTCGGCGTCGAACGCCCATTCGGCCAAGTCATCTGGCCGCTGCTCACCCGGGTCGGCTTCCAGGAAAGTGTAGGTTGAAACCAGCTGATGCTGGTCACCCATCCAATACAAAGACATCTCTGACGAGGTGAAATCAAATTCAGTGTCGAAGAGGGCGCGGTTCACCAAACTCAGATGGTCGTTGAAGCGGACATGGGCTGCGACCAGAAAATCCGACTGCGCCCCATTCAGGCCAGAGCCGTCCGTCAACTGACCCTGCTCGTCTGTCCGCAGAACCACACCACCAGCCAGCGAAAAGCTCATGCCTGTGGGCGCGAAGCGGGTGTAGGTCAGCCCGATGTTGGCGCGCGGTCCAACCTCGCGCTCATCCGCGCCGGGGAAACGATCCAGCGAGAACAGATTGGCCTCGTCGAATTCCACGATGAAGCTGTCCTCATTCGGAACCTCATTGCCGTATGTCTCAGACCAAACCAGCTGTGCGACCGGCTCAATCACATGGCTTACGCCCGATGCCGAGGTGGCCTGAAACGGATAGCGCAATTCGACCGCCGCGTAGGGTGTGATGCGCGTTTCTGTCCCGTTCAACACACCGCCCTGCTGTGTGGAGTAGATGCCGCCGTGCACAGCCCCTTCAAAGGTCGCCTCAAGCCCGCCGAAAATCTCGGTCCGGCGCCAATCCAATTCGCCGGTCACACGGAACACATCACGCCCGTTCGCGTCAGCCCCCATGCTTTCCACGGTCGAGAAGCGGTAAAATCCGGTGCCCTCAAGCTCAGCCGTCAACGCACCGCCGATCAGAGCAGGAGTGTAGCGGCGGATGATCTCAGCATGGCCCACGCGCGTCGGCAGAAGATCGTTGTCCTCGCCCTCACGAAGCGATTGATACAGCGTGCCATAGACTTCGATATATTCAGCACGGCGCACGCGGCTGATGCGCGCGAAGCTTTCAAGGATGTCCGGGTCGGGAAAGCTGTAAGTGGTCAGATACCCACGGTCAGAGACGGCTTGCCCCTGCAAATCCAGAATGAAGCCGCCGCCCAATTCGAACTGCGCATTGGCAAACAGGTAGGCGCGTGTCTCGTCATCCGTCAGATCGTCCCACGACACGGCCCCCTCGGCCTGCAGGCTGCCATTGCGGAACGCCTGGCGATAACGCAGCTCGATGGTTTGGCTGCCGGGACCGATCCATGGGGTGACGGTCACATCGGCATGATCGCCGAGCATGATGAAGTAGGGCACGCGCAACTGGGTGCCGGTGCTGTCATCTGCCCGGATCGACGGCGCGAGGAAGCCGGTGGCCCGCTCCAACGTCGGATCCGGCAGGCGCATCCGGGGCAGGTAGAACACCGGGATGCCCATGATACGGAACGTCGCGTTGTCGAAGTAGAGCTGCTGTTCGACCTCATCATGGATGATCCGCCGCGCGCGGATTTCCCAAAGCGGCGTCGGGTTTTCGAAACAGACCTCGCACGAAGATGCGACCGCCTGGTAAAGCTGCGTATAGCGCCCATCGGTGCGGTCGATCTGGGTGGCGGCGATCTGAAGCTGACGGTCAAGGACCAAGCGGGCCGATTGAAGAACCCCGTTTTGCAGGTCGCCCGAAAGCTCCGCAAACTCCGCGAAAATCTGTGTATTCCCGGCCGCATCGGTCAGCGTCAGGGGCCCTTGGACCCGCAGTTGTTCTGTGGCCCCATCAAAGGTGATGGCCTGCGCGCGAAGCCGCGCCCCGTTGTAGAACACCTCGACCGAGCCATTGGCGGCGACTGAAGAGGTTCCGTCAAAACTGATATTGTCGGCAATAAGCGTCGCTGGCACCAGCGAAGGGGCACCCTGCGCTGCAAGGGGGGCACCCCAGCAGAGGGACAAGGCCAATAAGGCCGCAAACATATGGCGCAAGCGGCGCGTCACCCGTCCTCCGTATGCAATAAAAGGCCCGTGGCCAAGAGAATTGCGGCAATCGGGGGCGTCCAGGCCACCAGTGTTGCCGAAAGTTGACCGGTTTCGCCGAGAACCTCCGCGAAGCGCCGGATGAAGACCACGCCAAACCCCAAAAGGATCGCGCTCAGAACCATAACGCCAGTCTTTCCAAAACGCGTGTGGCGCATGGTGAAACCTGCGCCGATCAGGACCATTGCGGCCAGTAGAAGCGGCGAGGACAGCTGCATCTGGAACCACGTCCGATGTTGAAGGGCGGCAAAGCCCGCGTCATTCAGCTGGCGAATGAACCCAGGCAGCTCGAAAATAGGCACCGTCTCGGGCTTGCCAAAACTGTCGCGGATTTGCTCAGCGGTCAGGGTTGAGGGCAGGGTGAGCGTGTCAAAACTGCGCGCGTCCGCCTCAGGGTTGTCTGAACCCGCAAGCGGCCAAACGCGCACGCCGGTCAACGTCCAAGCCCCAGCCTCAAGCACGGCCTCGGACGCATCCATGCGCTCCAGCAACAAACCATCCTCGTTGAACGTAAAGAAGGACGCTTCAAACAGATGTGTGCCGTCGCCATTGGTCACAGCGGCGCGGATCACCGTCTGCTCGCTGCCAACACCTTGCCGAAGCCAGAGGCCTTCACCGGTGACAGAGACGGTCCGGCTTTCCTGCCCAAGCAGTCGCGCAAGTGTCAAATCGTATTGGCGTGCGGTCGCGGCGACCAAGGGGTTCAGGATCAGCAGGGAAAGCACACCGATCAAAAGCGCAGTGATCACTGGCGCCGCAGCCGAGCGTAGGGCAGACCGCCCCGCCGCGCGCACGACAACCAGCTCAGACGTTCGTGCAAGGCCAAGAAACAGCACGAGCGTCGCCAACATCACAAACAACGGCATCAAACCGTTCAGACTGCGCGGCAAGTTTAACAAGGCCAGTTGCAGCACCGCGCTAAACCCCTGGTCGCTGCCGATGCGGCGCAACTGGTCTGCCATGTCGATTGGCAAAAGGATGGCGATGAACACTGCCAGCACAATCCCGAACGCACGCAAGAAGCGACCAGCGATGTAGAAATGAAGGATCATGCCGGCACGGCCCTCCATCCCTTGCGGCGTCGCATGGCGAGCGCGACCATTCCCGCAGCAACCAATGCCGCGATGGCCGGTTGGGCGTAGGTCAGCGGCCAAGCGTCCGCGTCCGCGCGAACGGCGGATTCACCTGCATTGCGCACAATCTGCATGGGCAACACCAGCAACACCGCGACTAGGATTTGCCGCCAGACGCCGAAGCGACTGAAAGAGCCAAGCATCAAGGACGCGGCGCCTATCAAAGGCACGAAAATCACGAAAAGCGATTGCGCGATGCGGTCATGTCCCTCGAACACCATATGCGCCAGCGGGATGTTGAGCGCATCGGCCATGGGTGCATCGGCGCTGAGCAGCAGGGGCGTTGGCAGTTCGCGCACATCAACCTGTCGGAAATCTCCGGAATCGATCAACGCGCCCACATCATAGGTGAAATCGCTGAACGACACGGTCGCCAAGCGCCCGGTTTCCAGATCCAGCGTCTGCGCGAGCCCGTCGAACATCACCAGCCGCGGCCCGGTGGGTGAGCGGACAAGCAGTGCGTTGGTCGCGGAATAGGTCACTTCAACCCCCCGGTTGGAGGCATCCTGTAGGAACAGATCCCGGAATTCGCCCAACTCGGTGATTTCACGAATATAGACCGTCAGCCCATCGGTCGGATGAATGAACTCACCAGCCCGCAGGAAGCGCCCCGTCAGATCATCGCGGACCTCATCTTGCCTGTCGATGAACTGCGCGCGCGCCGTGGGTGCAAGGACATTGCCCAAGGCCCCAACCAGTAAGGCCATGAGAAGGCCGAAGAAAAATACGGGGCGCAGTAGACGGAAGGCCGAAAGGCCAGCGGTTTGAAGAACCACCAGCTCACTCTCACCGATCATCCGATTGAAGATATATAGCGTCGCCACGAAGGCCGAAACCGGCAGGATCAGCTGTACGATCCAGGGCAGTGTGAGGGCCGAAAATTCAAGGAAAACGCTCACATTCTGGCCGTCAGCGATCAGGCTGTCGAACAGGCGCGCCGCCTGGTTGACCCAATAGACCGACACCAGCACGAGGCTGAAAAAGCCGAACAGCATGACCAGCTGTCGCAGCACATATCGGTCATACTGACCCACGTAGGCGAACCCCCATATGCGGTGTGTGGTTGGCAGACCGACCGCGTCATCTATGTTCTAAAACACATTTTCGGGGAAGCGTAGGGGTGATCTGGCCATCCCGGAAACACCGGCCTAATGTCGCGACCTGAAAGTCACGCTTTTCTTGCGCAGGAGCCGCCCGATGACCACGCCGATCTCAATCGATTTTGCCGAAACTGACCTTGATGCGCTGGCTGGCGTTGAGGGAAAGGTCGCGGTTTTGGTCACGTCCGACGGCAAGCTGGACCCGGCCGGACGTCGCGTGAACCGGTTGACCAAACAAGCCATTGCGCGCCTGGTTGAGAGTGACCGCTGGGAGAAAGTGAAGCTGGGCCAAGGGTTTACCTTAGGTTTCCCGGCAGGACTGGCGGCGAAATCCTTGCTGGTTGTGAAGCTTGATCGTCGCCCAAGTGTCGACGATGCGCGCAAGGCGGGAGCGTCGCTGGCGAAATTCAAAGGCAAAGGCGCGCTGACGGTTTGTGCGGGCGCCACAACACGCATCGATGATCTGGCGCTCGGACTGGCTTTGCGCGCCTACGATTTCACCGATCACAAAACGGCGGACGAAACAGCCTCCGAGGGCGCGTCGATCATGTGCTCCAAACCCGATGAAGCGCGCGAGGCCGCCAAGGCTGCAATGGCCGTCGCAGAGGGTGTGTTCTTCACCCGCGATCTGGTCAATGAGCCTGCTAACGTGCTGACAACGCAGGAATTCGCAGATCGTCTGGAGGCCCTGAAATCTACGGGTCTGAAGGTCGAAGTGCTGGAAGAGGCCGAGATGGAAAAGCTCGGAATGCATTCGCTTCTGGGTGTGGGCCTCGGCTCTGAAAGCCCATCGAAAATCGTCGTGATGGAATGGAACGGCGGCGGCGATGAGAAGCCGCTGGCACTGGTCGGCAAAGGCGTGGTGTTCGACACCGGCGGCATCAGCCTGAAGCCCGCGGGTGGCATGGAAGATATGACCATGGACATGGGCGGCGCAGGCGTTGTCTCGGGCGTGATGAAGGCCCTGGCTCTGCGTGGTGCAAAGGCGAACGTCGTTGGGCTGGTCGGCCTGGTCGAAAACATGCCCGACGGTCGCGCACAGCGCCCGGGCGATGTCGTGAAATCCATGAAGGGTGACACGATCGAGGTCATAAACACCGACGCCGAAGGCCGCCTCGTTCTGTGTGACGTCATGTGGTACGCGCAGGAACGGTTTGAACCCATCGGCATGATCGACCTTGCCACGCTCACGGGTGCCATCATCATCGGGTTGGGCCATGAGAACGCCGGGGTCTTTTCGAACAATGACGATATCTGCAAAGCCTTCCTGAAAGCCGCCGACGCAGAGGGCGAAGGCGCATGGCGCATGCCCTTGGGACAGGCCTACGATGATATGCTGAAAAGCCGGATTGCCGATATGAAGAACGTCGGCGGGCGGGCGGCTGGCTCAATCACAGCGGCCCAGTTTCTGCAACGCTTCGTGAAGCCTGAAACGCCATGGATCCACCTCGACATCGCGGGCACGGCCTCGGTGAAATCCGACACGATGCTGGCCCCAAAGGGTGCCACAGGTTGGGGCGTCATGGCGCTCGATCGCCTGGTGCGGGATGGCTATGAGGATTGACCGATCACATGAACTTCGCTGCGTAAGTTATGGGTGAAGCATACTTTTATCACCTGACGCGTGCGCCGCTTGAGGTCACTTTGGCGACGCTGCTGGGCAAGTCGCTGCAGGCCGATTGGCGCGTGGCCGTGCGTGGCCGGACTGACGCAATGCTCGACCGCCTGGACGCGCAGCTTTGGCTGCGACCGGAAGACGGTTTCCTGCCCCATGGTCGCGCAGGCGGGCCCCATGACACGGCGCAGCCCGTGTTGCTGACGACTGGCACAGCTTCGAACAACCCGACCTGTTTGGTCTCGGTCGAGGGCGCAGATGTGACCTCCGATGAAATCAGCGAAATGACCCGCGTGATGGTTCTGTTCGATGGCCACGACGAAGCAGCGCTTCAAACGGCGCGGGAGCAGTGGAAAGCGCTCACAGGCGCTGGCGTGGCCGCAAAATACTGGTCGGAGGAATCCGGGAAGTGGGAGATGAAGGCCGAAAGCGGCGGGGCTTAGCATCTTAGTAGTGAATGGCCTCTACCGTTCCAACACCAGCTGACCATCGGCAATCTCAAGCCGGGAAAAGCGGCTGAGGTAGGACATGCCAAGCAGACTCTCATTCATCTCACCATTGTTCACCACCGCCCGCACACCGGTCTCGATCCCTCCGCCAAGGGCTAACGTGTCAAGCCGCACGGGCGCTGTCTCAACCGTTCCATTCGCCGTATTGGCGCGCCCTGAGAAAATCAGCCCATCTGTGTCGATCCCCGCGGCCTCAGCATCGGCGCGGGTCAGCACGATCTGGCTGGCCCCGGTATCCACAACAAAGCGCGTTGGTGTGCCATTCACCTCAAGCGTCAGATAGAAATGCCCGTCACTGGCGCGCGGCACTGAAATGGCACTGTCGGTCAGGACCACCTGCTGCGGCTGGATGTCAGACCGAATGTCGTTCCACAACAGCACCCCCACAAGGATGGTCACAAAAATCACGCCCCAAAGCGCCAGCGCCTTGCCCATCTGGCCGACGTTCGGGCGGCGATTGATCAGCGTGAAGCCAACAAGGCCCACCAAAAGCACGATAAGATAGATGAGATTTCCAGTGACCATATCCATGGGAGCCTCCTGCGCTTGGTTAGATATAGGCGCAGATCAGATGACTTGCAGGTCCCGCAGCCCATCGATGACAAATTGCACAGAAAGCGCGGCCAGCAGCATACCCAGAAGACGCGTGACAACAGTGATGCCAGTCGGGCCAAGCAGGCGCTCTAGGGGCGCAGCAAGGAAGAAAAGGGCAAGGACGATCAGAAGAACCAGGACCATAACGCCATGCACAGCGGCGATATGCAGAACGCCGCTATCCTGCCCGGTCAGCAAGATCATCGAGGCAATTGCCCCGGGCCCGCCGATCAAGGGAATGGCGAGGGGGAAGACGGAAGGATCGTCAGATGCATCTTCGGCTTGCGCCGTGTCGGCCTGTCCCTGCCGCCGTTCGGTCCGCCGCTCGAACAGCATGTCGAGGGCCGTCAGGAACAGAAGGATGCCGCCCGCCATGCGGAAGGCGGGCATGGAAATCCCAAGGAAGTTCAGCACCGCTTCACCGGCAAGGCCGAACAGCAAAAGGATCGAAAAGGCGACCAGAACGGACCGGATCGCGATCATGCGCCGTTGGCGGTCGCTCATCCCCTTGGTCAGCGCCACGAACAGCGGCGTCAGGCCGATCGGATCGATCACGACGAACAGGGTCACAAAGGCAGGGATGTAGAAGCTGAGGTCCATTAGGCGTTTCGCATGTTTTCAAAAGGCGCAGCTTGCGCCGCATTCGATTACTCATGTGCCCACCCCGGAGTTGTGGCGGCCAAGATGACGGGGAGGGCGCGTCAGATTACTTGGGCTTTCTCCAGTTTTTCTTCGGCTTTCATCCAGAGCGCCTCGGCGCGCTCAAGTCCTTCGGAGACTTCGGCATATTTGGCCTGCCAGACTTGTAGGCTGTCGGCGTTCTCATCCTCATAGAGCTTCGGGTCGGCCAGTTTCTTGGCCAGCTTATCGCGCATGTCTTCGATTTTGGCCACGCGGGCCTCGGCGCGTTTGACCTCCGCCTTGAGGTCTTTGATGTCGGATTGGCTGACCTTCTTCTTCGGCTTCGGCGCCTTTTCTTTTGGCGGCGCCGTGCTGAGGAGCGAGGCGCGATACGTCTCCAGATCGTGCTCATAGGGCGCGACATGGCCGTCTTTCACCAGCCACAGGCGATCCGCCACAAGGCTGAGCAGGTGCATATCGTGGGAAACGAGCACGACCGCGCCGGAATACGCGGTCAGCGCCTCAACCAACGCTTCGCGGCTTTCGATGTCGAGGTGGTTGGTTGGCTCATCCAGGATCAGCAGGTGTGGTGCATCCAGCGTGGCCAGCAGCAGCGACAGGCGTGCCTTCTGACCACCGGAGAGTTTCGCAACCAGCGTTTCCGCCTGATCAGCGCCAAGACCGAATGAGGCGAGGCGCGCACGCAGCTTCGGCGGCGCATCGGTCGGGCGTTCCCGCCGGATGTGATCGAGCGGCGTTTCATCCAAGTGCAGCTCATCCACCTGATGCTGCGCGAAATAGCCAATGCGCAGTTTGGTGGAAGAGGTGATGCGCCCCTCCATGACCTTCAGTTTGCTGGCCAGAAGCTTCGACAGCGTGGATTTGCCTTCCCCGTTGCGCCCCAGAAGCGCAATTCGGTCGTCCTGATCCAGCCGAAGGTTAAGGCGTTTGAGCACGGGCACCTCGGTGTAACCCACAGCAGCCCCGTCCATATTGACGATAGGGGGGCTCAGTTCCTCGGGCTCGGGAAATGTGAAGACCGTGCGCGCCGCATCCTCCGGCGCGCGGATCGTTTCCATCCGCTCTAGCATCTTCACGCGGCTCTGCGCCTGTTTGGCCTTCGACGCCTTGGCCTTGAAGCGGTCCACAAAGCTCTGCAAATGCGCGCGTTGCGCCTCCTGCTTTTTCGCGGCAGCGGCCTGCACGGCGCGACGCTCGGCCCGGGTCTTCGCGAAAGTGTCGTAGCCGCCGGTGTAAAGCGTCAACTGCTTGTCGGTCAGGTGCAGGATGTGACCCACGGCGCGGTTCAGTAGGCCGCGGTCGTGAGAGATCACCAGCACTGTATGGGGGTATTTCGCAAGGTAGGCCTCAAGCCACAGCGCCCCTTCCAAGTCGAGGTAGTTGGTCGGCTCGTCCAGCAGCAGCAGATCAGGCTGCGCAAAAAGAACCCCCGCAAGCGCCACGCGCATCCGCCAGCCGCCCGAAAAGGCAGAGCAGGGCATCTGCTGCTCGGCATGGGTGAAGCCCAGGCCCTTCAGGATCGTTGCCGCACGCGCTTCTGCACCCCAGGCGTCGATGGCCGTTAGACGTTCCTGGACCTCGGCGATGCGGGCGGGATCGCTCGGATCCTCGGCCAGAAGCTCCGCGCGTTCCGTATCCGCCTCAAGCACCGTGTCGATCAGTGAGGTGTCCGAGGAAGGCACTTCCTGCGCAACACCACCGATCTTGGCGCCAGAGGGCAGGGTGATCGCGCCCGTATCCAACGTCAGCTCCCCCCGGATCAGACGGAAAAGCGTCGTCTTGCCCGTGCCGTTACGCCCTACGATTCCGACCTTGTGGCCGTTGGGAATGGAGGCTGAGGCACCCTCAAGCAAAGGGCGGCCCGCGACCGAATAGCTTATGTCTTTGATGCGCAGCATGGGGGGGACATGACGAAAGCCATCGGCCGCGTCAATCACTTGCCCGCTGGCAGCCCGGGCAGGGCGCTGATAGGCGGAATGCATGGACCGAAATGCCCCCCATCTGGTGACGCTAGTTCTGCTCACGGCGCTGACCGTCTTGACGCTGAACATGTTCCTGCCCGCCCTTCCGGCGATGCAGGCGGCCTTTGGCGTGTCAGCGGCGGTGATCGGTTGGGCAATCTCGCTCTACATGGCGGCGGCGGCCTTGTTGCAACTGGTTTTGGGCCCGCTATCGGACCGGATCGGGCGGCGTCCGGTGATCCTGGGCATGTTGGTAGTCTACGCGTTTGCCTCGGTCATGTGCCTTTTGGCCGATGATATCGTGGTGTTCCTGCTGGCCCGCGTTGTGCAAGCCGTGGCGGTTGGCGGGGGCATTCTATCGTCCGCCATCGTGCGCGATCTCTACGACGGGCGTGCAGCGGCGGCGAAACTCTCGCTTATCGCCTCGGCCATGGCAGTGGCCCCGATGCTGGCCCCAATGGTGGGCGGCGCGTTGGAGGCCGCGTTCGGCTGGCGATCGATCTTCCTGACCTATGCAGTTCTTGGTGCCGCGCTGCTGATCTGGTGCTGGCGGGACTTGGGTGAAACGAAGCAAAAGTCAGCCTCTCGCAGACAATACGGCGCATTGTTCGCATCACGCCTGTTCTGGGCCTACGTCGCCGTTCACGCGCTCGGCGTCGGCGTGTTCTACGTCTTCCTGACGGGCGCGCCCTTCGTGATGGTTGCGGTCTTCGGGCTTGGATCCGCGCAAACCGGGATCGTCTTGGGCACGACCACCGCCGGTTTTCTGGTGGGGGCCGGTGCCAGTGCGCGGCTGGTTGAGCGGTTGGGCGAGATGCGGTTGATCCTTATCGGCCGATTGGTGCCCGTCGCCGGTATCGCCGCCGCGTGGGTCTATTTCGCGGGCGGTGGAGAGGCCCTTTGGCCGCTTTTCGTGGGAACCCTCTGCGTGGGTCTGGGCAATGGCATCTCGGTTCCAAATGCGGCGGCAGGTGCCTTATCGGTGCGGCCCGAATTGGCAGGCAGCGCTTCAGGGTTTCTGGGGGCTGCGACCTTGGCGCTAGGGGCAGCACTTACGTCTGTGGCGACAGCAATTATCGGAAGCGTCACGACACCTGCGGCCTTGCTTGGCCTGATGGGGGTGATCGCGCTCGGCGCATTGGGCGCAGCATTAGCCGCGCGCGCATGGGCCCCTGCTGACTGATAACCGGGCCTAGGCGTTCGCCTCGCCCCAATCGCGCATCGCTTGAATAACCGGCAAAAGCGAGCGCCCCTTTTCCGTCAGGCTGTATTCCACACGTGGTGGGATTTCGGCGAATATCTCGCGGTGAAGCAGGCCATCGGCCTCCATCTCTCGCAATTGCTTTGTCAGCATCTGCTTAGTGCAGCCCGGGGCCGCGCGCTGCATCGCGCCGAATCGATTCACACCGTTCATCACCAAAAACAGGATCACAGGCTTCCATTTGCCGCCGATCATCGAAAGGCATTGCGTAACCGGACAACCCAGATCGCTCTGATTTGGCACCAATAGTTCCATTTTGAAGACTACCTCAAAAAAAATTGCGTAGTTGTGGAAAGCATATCTTCGTCCCCAAGTCTTGGCTATCCAAATTCCTCAAATGGAGATCCAAGATGACACGGCTTTTGACCACAACTGCTCTGATCCTTGCCGGAATGCAGGCCAGCGCCGATACCTCGCTTGAAGGATTGCAGGACCGCATAGTCGGCACCTGGACCTCGATCGCATGCGAGATGCGTCCGAACCCGAACCCCGACGGCGGTGCCCCAACGCCAAGCTACCTGACGCGCGATTTCACTTACGACGCCGACGGCGGGTTCAGCGCCAATATCACCGTTTACGCAGATGCTGCCTGCGCGATCCCAGCCGTCGCCTACGACTTCGCAGGCGAGATTGCATGGCACGGTCCCAATCCCGCTGTCGAAGGAGCATGGAGCCAGGATTACGTCCTGAACCGCCAGCTAGAGCTGACCTTGCTCGCCCCGCCCATGGTCGAGCAGATGAACCAGCTGCCAGATGGGGCCTGTGGGGAGGGACCATTCGAGTTGAACGCCGTGCGCGACATCCTTGGCCAACCCTGCGCTCTTCTGAACTTCGTCGATGGGTCCGACATCGTAGTTGACCACGACTTCCTCTACGTTCGCGAAGATACGCCCAACATGCTCTTCATGGGCGGCAAGCACGTGGACGGCACCGGCTTCTATTACCCTGAGAACCGGCCGACCGTTGGATTGCAGCAGCCGCTGATCCGGGTGGAGTAGGGGCCTTTTCAATGCTGGATGGGCATGTTAGCCCGCGCGCAAATTCCAATGCCCGAACGGAGCAATGACATGGCTATCCAGCGCACTTTCTCGATCATCAAACCCGACGCCACCAAGCGCAACCTGACCGGCCAGATCGCCGCGAAATTCGAAGAGGCCGGCCTGCGCATCGTCGCCTCCAAGCGCATCCAGCTGACGCTGGCCCAGGCACAAGCCTTCTACGGCGTGCATGCGGAGCGTCCCTTCTTTGATGAACTCTGCGAATTCATGATCTCCGAGCCGATCGTCGTTCAGGTTCTCGAAGGTGAAGACGCGATTGCAAAGAACCGCGAAGTCATGGGTGCCACGAACCCCGCCGATGCAGCCCCCGGCACGATCCGCAAGGAATTCGCCCTCTCGATCGGTGAAAACTCGGTCCACGGCTCCGACGCGCCTGAAACCGCAGCAGAAGAAATCGCATTCTTCTTCTCGGGTCTTGAACTGGTAGGCTAATTGGCCTGCTGACGGAATTGACTAAGGCCGTCCCTCGGGGCGGCCTTTTTCATTTAGCGCTTCATCCCCGTGCCAATGCGGTTGAGGAACTGCTCTAACTCAGGGTCATTCCCGGCTGCGGCCTCTTCGGCCTTCAGGGCATCGAACTTCGCCCGAAGCGCGTCCTTCTCGGCCCCTTTGCAGTCGTTCCAGGGGCGGCCCTGAAGTGACATCTCAAGGACATAGTAGGTGATGAAGTGCGCGCGCGTGCCTGTTTGCAGCATGCGCCGGTAGGCCTCATGCGCGCCGAGGCGGCGCAGGGCAGGTGCATTTTCGATCCCTGCAAGTGTCAGGGCTTCGGCCAATGCGGGGCCGATGTTGCGGATCGTCGTTAGGGCGTCATCCGCTGTCTCATCTGTCATCCGGGGCCTCCTTGGGCCACGGGTCTATCAGATACTGGCCCAATCCGAGAAACGGATCGGAACGGGACGTTCTTTCGCGGGGGCCTGTCCCTTTGCCGGTGACGGCGCGGGTTTCTGGGTTGGCATCGGTCTGCTCCGTAGTTTTTTTGTTTTGTAGCGATGACCCTCCGCCGCGAATCTGGCGATTCCCGGGGCAACAATGTGGCAAGACTGTGGCCGGCCACGACAAAGCCCAATGATTGCGGGGAAAAATGCGCTGACAGCCCACTTAGATGGAAGAGAGACGAAGAGGTGGGCCGCCAGCACTAAGGCGTGCCAAGCCGCGCGATCTAGGAAGGGAGGAGACGATCCCGCAGTCAATGGCTGAGATCATCCTGTGCGGTCCAATCGTCATCTGGAAGGGGCGCGCACGCATTTAGCCGAGAGATTCCGGCGCTGCCCAATAAACGGGCGGCAATTTCCTTTGGGTGAGGCTCAATCAGGCAGGGACAGGTGGAATCACTCCACCCGTCGCGACTCGCCCCACCGATGAAGGTTACAGTTTCCGCATCATTTCTCACGCCCGCGACAGCCATTCTCACGCCGTCGTGGGGTCCGTGCGACGCAAATCCCGTATTGTGCATTGGCGCACCAATATTTGGCATTTCTCGCGTTTCCGTGTGTGGAATAGGAGGTAGATGGCCGTCATATTCATCTCATCGGCAGGCCACACCGGCCAGCCAAACCAAACAACCAAATCCGGGCCACCAACACCAGCTGAGGCCCTCTCACACTGAAAAGGAATAGAACCATGAAAAACATCGCAATCATCGCCGCCGTCGCCGCTTCCCTCGCCGCCCCTGCTTTCGCCCAGTCTGCCTCGACCGTGGCTGCCATCCAGCACTTTAACCTCTCTGCTGAGCGCACGTCCGACATCGTCTCCATCCCCTCGGGTCAGAATTCGCAGCGCGTCTCAACCGCAGGTGGCGGCGCACTCGCCACGGCATTCGGTGTCTTCAACGACTCCGCCACCAGCCTTAGCGACCTGCGGGGCGTGAATGGCGCAACCGTCGTATCGGGCACACCTGCCGCCGGCGCAGACATCTTCGAACGCCTCCGCGCTGCATCGCTCGAAGACGAGTAAGACCCAAACCTCCCTCTCTCTCCCCGGAACGGGCGCCCTTCGGGGCGTCCTTTTCGTTTGGGGTGTCGGTTTCGTATGGATTTTCTCGCGCGCCTCGATGCTAGATGGCGCCCATGAAGATCTTGCACAAAACCCCCGCCTTGCGTGATGCCGTTCTAAGCAGCTTGCGCGACGTTCCATTCCCCAGTGACGCGGCCGACGCGCCAGCGAATTTGCTCGCCCGATGCCCGGCAGCGGCGGAAACACCATTGGTCTCGCAGCCCGAACTTGCGCAGACGCGCGGGGTCGCATCCCTGCACATCAAGGATGAACGCGGTCGCATGGGCCTGGGAAGCTTCAAAGCCCTGGGCGCGGCTTATGTCATCGCCTGCGACGCGGAAGCAGGGCAGGCGAAAGGCACGTCTTACTTCACGGCGAGCGCAGGAAATCACGGCTTGTCTGTCGCGGCAGGCGCGCAGGCCTTCGGGGCAAGGGCGGTGATCTACCTCGCTGAAACGGTGCCGACGGCTTTCGCAGCACGGCTTGAAGCATTGGGCGCCGAGGTGCGCTGGCGCGGCGCGATCTACGAAGACAGCATGGAAGCCGCGGCGAAGGACGCTGAAGCCGAGGGCGCGGTGCTTTTGTCGGACTCCTCCTGGGACGGATATCTCGAACGCCCCCATAGGCTGATGGAAGGCTATCTGGTTCTGATGCAGGAAGCCGTGGCGCAACTGCCCGAGCCTCCCACGCATATCTTCTTGCAAGCGGGTGTCGGCGGATTGGCCTGCGCCTGCGCCGCTTATGCGCGCAAGGTGTGGGGGAGCGGCCCACGTATCATCATTGTGGAACCTGATGTTGCACCGGCGCTGAAAGCGTCCATGGAAGCAGGCCATTCAGTTGTCGCACCCGGACCGGCGTCTGCCATGGGGCGGCTCGATTGTAAGGAGCCCTCTTTGATTGCCCTAAACGGGCTCGCCCGCGATGCTGATGATTTCATGGTGATTTCCGAAGCAGAGGGGCAGGCGGGCGCAGATATAGCGAAACGGATCGGCATGCCCTCGACGCCCTCCGGTGCAGCGGGGCTCGCGGGGATGTTGGTTGCTGATGTTGGTTTGAACGCCGCATCGCGGGTTTTGCTTGTTCTGAGCGAGGGGCCGGAGTGATCTTTCCCGTTTCCGAGTTTCAGGCACGCTGCGATCGGGCACAGGCCGCGATGGCGGAAGCGGGTCTTGAGGCCCTGCTTCTGACGACTGAGGTCGAAGTCCGCTACTATACCGGCTTCCTGACGCGGTTCTGGGAAAGCCCGACGCGGCCATGGTTTGTCGTCCTGCCGGCCAGTGGCGTGCCGATTGCGGTCATCCCCTCCATCGGGGCGCATTTGATGGGCCAGACCTGGGTGTCCGACATCCGAACGTGGTCGTCCCCGGATTATGAAGACGACGGGGTGGGATTACTGGCCGAGACTCTGCGAGAGGTCGTGTCGGCCAATGGCTGGATCGGCTTGGCCGATCACATCGAAAGCCACGTCGGAATGCCCCGCGAAAGCCTGCGCGTGTTGGAACAGGCCTTGGATGGCCGCGCGCTGGTATCAGACAATACCATCACTTGGCGTCTGCGGATGGTGAAGTCCGAGGCCGAGATCGCGAAGGTCGCAGCGGCGGTGGCCGTCGCCGACCGCGCCTTTGACCGCGTCGGCGAAATCGCCCGCGAAGGCATCGCATTAAGCGAGGTGTTTCGCCGGTTCCAAATGCTGTGCCTTGAGGAAGGCGCAGATTGGGTTCCGTACCTCGCGGGCGCTGCGGGGCAGGGCGGCTACGGCGATGTAATCTCTCCCGCGACAGATACACCCCTTTGCAAGGGCGACGTTCTGATGCTGGACACAGGCGTTATCCGCGACGGCTACTTCAGCGATTTCGACCGGAATTTCAGCGTCGGCGCCCCCTCGGATGCGGTGGCCTCGGGTCATTCCAAATTGATAGATGCGGTCGAGGCGGGGTTTGCAGCGGCCAAACCCGGTGCCACCTTTGCAGAGCTGTTCCACGCGATGAATGATGTTGTGAACCCCGGTGGCGCGGTCTCGGAAGCCGGGCGTTTGGGCCATGGCCTCGGGATGCAGCTTACCGAAGGCCCCTCCATCATTCCGGCAGATCACACGGTGCTAGAACCCGGCATGGTCCTGACGTTGGAGCCTGGCGTGGACATGGGCGGCGGCAAGATTATGGTCCACGAAGAAGATATTGTGATCGGTGCGAGCGGGGCGGAGTGGTTGAGCCGCCGCGACAGTCGGGAGATCCGGGTGATATGACCAAGGCCTCCTACAAGCTCATCGAAGAACATTCACCCCAGCTGGGTCTGGTGGTGTTGCAATCTGATGAGACCATTGAACGCGATATGCGCAGGCTGTTGCCCGATGACGTAGACCTCTTGGTAACGCGCATCCCCTCCGCCGAAGATGTCACGCCAGAAACGCTTGCCGCGATGGAAGGTGACTTGGCGGGCGCTGTCGCCCTCTTTCCACGTGCCGCCCGGTTTGAAGCGGTGGGATATGGCTGCACCTCCGGCACGGCTCAGATCGGATCGGACCGGATCGCGAAATTGGTGCAGGCGGGATGTGTCTCTGCCGCAGTGACCGAGCCCGTCTCAGCCCTGGCAGCGGCCTGCGCGCATCTGGGTGTGCGCCGTTTGGCACTGGTCAGCCCCTACGTCGCGTCGGTGTCCGACAACTTGCAAGCGGTGTTAGAGAAGAGCGGTCTGGAGTTTCCTGCAGTGGTGAATTTCGAAGAGGCCGAAGAGGCGCGCGTCGTCCGTATCGACCCATCCTCCACCCGCGATGCGGCAATCTCAGTCGCCGCAGAAGCGGATTGCGACGCGGTGTTCCTATCTTGCACCAATCTGCGGACGCTTGATGTTATTGAAGAGATCGAAGCGGCGCTCGACCTACCGGTGCTTTCCAGCAATCAGGTTCTGGCGTGGCACATGCTTCGCCGCGCTGGCAGGTCGGTGCCCCATACCAATCCAGGTCGCCTATGGCGCATCTGACGAGGTGCCGCACGGCCCGAACTTCCAAAATCTGAATACCGATGCAACGGCAATTTGAGAACCGTTACGGCACTCTTGTGGCCCCACCATTCGGATGTGTTTGGTGGATTGGCAAGTTGGCGATGGAAAGACGAATGCTCCCCAATCCGGCGATGGCGGCGGGCTTTTTCATGCGGGAAGACGGAGTTGGTGAGGTTTTTGTAGTTATAAAAAAACTACAAAAAAACTACAGATTCATTACAGCGCAAAACGGCCAGAAAAGTGGTGTTCGTCGCCGCGATCTTCGACCTCGAGCCATCTATTGGAGGATGATATGAAAGACCTCGGCCAATCCCAGATGGAGCGCAACATTGTCCGCTACGGAGAGCTGCGCCCCTGCAAAACCGCCTTCATCGACGCCCATACGCCCGGCAGCGATCAGAAGGAAAACTTCACGATCATTGGCGGTGGTGTCAGCGAAAGCGCGGACCAACATGTTCATATCAAAGACAAAATCGGCTTCAACATCGGCGCGGCAGGCCAGCCGCCGAACTGCCGGAACTCGCTTCACAGCCACCGCACGGCAGAGGTGTTTTTTGTTCTTAAAGGCCGCTGGCGGTTCTTTTGGGGCAGGTATGGCGATGCGGGCGAAGTCACGTTGGAGGAAGGCGATATTTTCAACATCCCCACGGGCATTTTCCGGGGATTTGAGAATATCGGCGATGACTACGGAATGATAATGGCAATCCTCGGTGGTGACGACGCAGGCGGCGGCGTGATCTGGGCCCCACAAGTGATTGAAGATGCAGCAAACCATGGCCTCGTTTTGTCGGAACAGGGCAAGCTCTACGACACCAAAAAGGGTGAGGCCTTGCCTGCCGATGTGCAACCGATGCCGGTGCCGACCGCGGAAGAATTGAAGGCCTTTCCCGAGCCTACGACAAGCGACGTCGTGCCCAACTACGTGGCGCGGTATTGGGACATGGTTGCATTGTCGGATCGCTCTCCTGCCAAGGTCATAGGGGCCGACGGTATGTTGCGCGACAAGCCAGGTTTTGAGGTGGATTTCATCACGCGTGGCTCAGCGACGGACGCCAAACACAGTCATGACCGCGCCTCGGTTTTGATGCCGGTAAAGGGCCATTGGCGGGTGACCTGGGACGGAAATGGCGTGTTCGATGCGGGCGAAACTACGCTTGCCTCGGGTGATACGATGAAAGTGCCGGCGGGTCTGGAGCGCTCTGCAATGCCGTCGATGACGGGGGAGGCTGCAATGTACCATGTCGTTGCCACCGACGATCCCGCTGGGGCCACATGGGCAGGCTGAATTGCGGTCCGGGCTTTGCCAATATTCTGCATAGCGTGACGCGGTCTAGACGCAGGTTGATTTCGCAGCTCTACGCGCCGTAGCGTCACCGTTGGAAAACGACGGAGGATCAAGATGCGTGCAGCAGTGGTGCGGGAATTCGGTGAAGACCTGTCGATCGAAACGGTTGAAAATCCAATCTGTCCAGAGAACGGCGTGGTATTGGAGGTCGCAGCTTGCGGCGTGTGTCGATCCGATTTCCACGGGTGGGTTGGGGAGCATCCGAAGGTCGGTCCCGGCTCAATCCTCGGCCATGAGTATTGCGGAACGGTTGTAGAAGCGGGAGTTAATGCCACCCACAGGATTGGCGAGCGGCTGATTGCGCCCTTCATCTTGGCCTGCGGGGCGTGCCCGGCCTGCGCGACCGGCGTATCGAACACCTGTGCAAACCAAATCACGCCGGGGTTCGGGACGCCCGGGGCCTATGCAGAATTCGTTGCCGTTCCGTATGACCACAACCTGGTAGACCTGCCGGAAACGATGTCGCCGGCCCTGGCGGCGGGGCTCGGTTGTCGGGTGACGACGGCTTGGCACGCCCTGACGGATCGCGCGTCGGTTCGCGCCGGCGAATGGGTTGCGGTTCATGGAACAGGTGGCATCGGTCTTGCGACCCTGCTTCTGGCGCAGGCCCTCGGCGCGCGTGTTGTGGCGGTGGATGTGGTCGATGAGAAACTGGACCACGCGAAGGCTCATGGGGCCGAAGCGGTAGTGAATGCCGCCAGAGTTAATGCGGCGGAAGCGATCCGCGAGATTACTGGCGGCGGCGCCCATGTTTCCATCGAGGCGCTTGGGATTGGGCCGACGACAAACGCATCATTGGAATGTTTGCGTATTCTGGGCCGTCACGTACAGGTCGGTATGCCTGCGGGCGACGGGATGATGGATGTGAATATGCGCGCAATTTACGCCAAACAGCTCTCATTCTTTGGCACACGTGGGATGCCGTCTTGGAAATATCCGAGCCTTCTGGAGATGATCGAGCGCGGCGCAGTCGATATATCCCCCATGTTGGCGCGAAAGGTGCCGCTTTCGAGCGCAAGCGCAGAGCTTCACGCCATGAAGGGGCCAACTGCGCCGGGTACGGCGGTCATCACGGACTTTTCTGCCTAGTCCAGTTTGAAGCCAATCGACCGGATATAGGCCCCGAAATTGGCACGCTCCGGCTGGCTGTACTGTCGAACTTTATCCTCGGACCAGGTGTAGGGGTCTGATTTACCGAAGATTTCGGGAAACCGCTGGTTGCCATAGGGCTGGTTGGCCGCTCGGTCGGCGTCGTAGGCAGCGACGTCTTCATGCAGATTGGCTTCGTTGTAATGGTCCGTGTGGACGGTAACGCCAAGCGGAAGGCGTTTGGCGATTTGCGGAGCGTGGGCGGGATAACCGATTGCGAGCCCTGCGAATGGGAAAACGTGGTCTGGTAGATCAAGGAGGTCGGCAACCGCGCGCGCCTCATTCCGCACGGCGCTGATCGGGCAGGTGCCGACACCAAATGCGTCCGCCGCGGCTGTGAACGCACCAAGGGCGATGGCTGCATCACATGCCGCATTGAAGAAGGCATCCAAGTGATCATTGGCGAACGGCACATTTGCGGCCTCATGCAGCAGTCTTTGGCGACGATTGTTGCCGCAGAACACGGCAAGCATTGGCGCTTGGGCGACCCAAGCCTGACCACCCACAAGTTCCGCAAGGCGCGTCCGCTTTGCTGGATCATGAAGCAGGATGATGTCACGCTGCTGAAGGTCGCTTTTGGTCGGTGCGGAAAGGGCGACCGCGCACAGCGTTTCAAGAATCTCAGACGACACCGGCGCGTCGCTGAAATCCCGGCAAGAGCCCCGCGCAGCCATTGTCGTGAGCGCATCATGCGGCGCGACAGCGGGTGCATCTGCAAAGCGGGACTGAAGCGCTTTTCGCAATAGGTTTACGTTAGCTTGGCTTACATCATCTGTCACAAATATTCGCATTCATTAAGGCATGCTTTCGGTGTAGACCAACGTTAAGCCAAGCCAATGTGCGGAGCCAAGATGCCTTCTGACGTCCTCCACGTGACAATTGACCGAGCCAATGGGCCGGAGAGCTTCGAAGTTCCGGCTTACGATAACCAGACTGTGCTCGATGTTGTCAGCTGGGTGCAGCAGAATGCTGATCCGACGCTGAGCTACCGCTTCGCCTGCCGCGTGGGGATGTGTGGGAGTTGCGCGATGATGGTGAACGGCGTGCCGCGCTGGACGTGCCGAACCCATGTATCAAAGGTGACTGACGGTGCCGCGATCCATGTCGGTCCACTTCGAAACTTACCGATTATCAAAGATTTGGCCGTCGACATGGATCCATTCTTTGACAAATGGGTGGCGGCGGAAGGCGTTCACCACGGCGGGCTGACTCGTGATGATTCGATTGCGGTGGTCGATGAAGGCAGCGCCACGCGGGTGGAGGCAAATGCCGGGATCGAATGCATCAATTGCTCAGTCTGCTATGCTGCCTGCGACACGGTCGCTGGCAACGCGGACTACCTGGGGCCAGCGGCGCTGCAGCGAGCCTGGACGCTACTGAATGATGCGAAGGATGAGGGTAGCGTTGCGATCCTTGATGCCGTTTCCGGCGATGGTGGGTGCCACAACTGCCATTCGATGGGGTCCTGCACTCTCTATTGCCCGAATGAGCTTGATCCGATGTCGGCTATCGCCGGGTTGAAGCGCGAGACGGCAAAGAACTTCTTCTGGAGGGGGCGCTAATGCTCGGTTTGCGGCTCTATATGGCGCAGCGCATTACGGCGCTTTTGATGGGACCGTTCGTGCTCGGCCATATCGCTGTGATGATCTACGCGATCCAAGGCGGTTTGAGTGCGGCTGAGATACTTGGGCGCACGCAAGGCTCGGTCCTGTGGTTCCTGTTCTACGGTCTGTTTGTGGTGGCGGTGTCGATCCATGGCGCGATCGGATTGCGGGTCATTGCGCACGAATGGGGCAGGGTTCAGGGCCGCGCGCTTGATGTCTTGATGTGGGGCATGGGCCTCGCGTTCTTTGCCCTTGGCGCACGCGCGGTCTGGGCCGTGACATTCGCGGGGGTGGTAACATGAAGGCCCCAGCCCGCGCCCATCCCTTGTGGATTGCCTACATCGTTCATCGGCTGTCCGGTGTGGCCCTCGCGGCATTCCTGCCGCTGCATTTTTGGGTGCTGGCCATGGCAGTCTCCGATCCTGGGCGGCTCGATGGTTTCTTGGCGCTGACGGAAGCTACGCTGGTGAAGGTCGCTGAATTTGGCCTCGTTTTCCTATTGGCGGTTCACATGTTCGGCGGCTTGCGCGTGTTGGCATTGGAATGGCTGCCTTGGCGGCCCGCACAAAAGAGCCTGGCGGCGGGGGCGGCGGCAATCTCGTTCCTGATTGCGGGCGCGTTTTTCCTACAGGCGGTGTGAGATGGTTTCGATTGAACGTCACGACACGGATATCCTGATCCTCGGTACCGGAGGGGCGGGGCTCTTTGCGGCGCTTCACGCGCAACAGACGGCGCCCGAGGGCACGAAGATTACCATCGCCGTTAAGGGCTTGATCGGGAAATGCGGCTGCACGCGAATGGTGCAGGGCGGATATAACGTGGCGCTGGGTGGCGGCGACACGGTCGAGCGGCACTTCATGGATACGATCAACGGTGGCAAGTGGCTGCCGAACCAGGACATGGCGTGGCGACTGTGCGAACAGGCCGTGGTGCGCATCCGTGAGTTGGAGAATGAGGTCGGTTGTTTCTTCGACCGCAATCCGGACGGCTCGCTGCATCAGAAAGCCTTTGCCGGGCAAACCGCCGACCGCACAGTGCACAAGGGCGACCTGACGGGCATTGAGATCATTAACCGGCTGATGGAAAAGGTACTCGCCAGCGGTGTCGAAAAGCTGCAGGAGCATCGCGCCGTGGGTTTGATCCCCACGAAGGACGGCAGCGCCTTGGCGGGTGTTTTGATGATCGACATGCGCACCGGTGGGTTCCGCTTTGTGCGCGCCAAGACCGTGATGATGGGCACCGGCGGCGGGCCCACGATGTATAAGTATCACACGCCCTCTGGCGACAAGACGATGGACGGCCTCGCCATGGCATTGCGCGCGGGCCTCAGCTTGCGCGATATGGAGATGGTGCAGTTCCACCCGACAGGCCTGCTGGCGGGCGATCACACGCGGATGACCGGCACGGTGTTGGAGGAAGGCCTGCGCGGCGCGGGTGGGCAATTGATCAGCCATTCCGGGCAACGCTTCATGTTCGACTACGACGGCAAGGGCGAACGCGCGACCCGCGATGTGGTCAGCCGCGGGATCTATGCCGAGATGCGCAAGAACAACAATCCGGAGCAGGAGGGAGTCTTTATCTCGATGTCCCACCTCGGGCCGGAATGGGTGGCGAAGAAGTTCAAGGGCATGGTCAAGCGCTGTGCCGACAGCGGGTTTGACCTGGCTGGCGGGCAGGTCGAGGTGGTGCCCACGGCGCATTACTTCATGGGCGGTGTCGTTGTGGATGTCGACACGCGGACCGAAATGGAGGGGCTTTACGTTGCCGGTGAGGATGCCGGTGGTGCCCACGGGTCTAATCGGCTTGGTGGGAATGGCGTCGCGAATTCAACGGTTTATGGTGGAATCGCGGGCGACACGATGGGTGTGGATGTTGCGGGCATGAGCTTGCGCGAGCCTGATAAGGAAGTGCTGGCTGCAGAGGTCGAGCGCGCGATTTATCCGCTTTCGAGGAAGCCTGATCTGATCCTCCCCCTGCGAAAGAAATTGCAGGACATTATGTGGGACGAGGTTGGCGTGATGCGGACCGAGGCGGGAATGAAGCGGGGCCTGGATGGCATCGCCAAGGTCTCGAACGCACTGATGGATGTGGGTGTTTCGAGTGACAATCTCGCTTTCAATCTGACATGGCACGATTGGCTGAACTTGCGGTCGCTCTGCGATGTGTCGGAGGTGATCACCAAGGCGGGGATCGCCCGCGAAAATTCCCGCGGGGCCCATTTCCGGGAGGATTTCCCTCAGCCGGGCGCGATGGAGGACAGCGAGTTTACCGTCGCTCGGATGGATGGCGATGCAGTGACGGTCGCCCGCGAACCCGTTCGGTTTACCATCGTTCGCCCGGGCGAGTCGATTTTGCCCGATGGCGAGCCCGAAACACTGGTGGCTGCGCAATGATCCTGGGCGTGGAAAAATGGGGACCAGCTCCCAAACCCCCGGAGTTGTACGGCCAAGATGAAGGAGCGATCCGATGATCCCGATATCCGTTATCCAATCGACCGCTGAAACCCTCATGGACAAGGCCGCCATCGAGATCCCACAGGATTACCTCAATGGGTTGCAGGAGGCTGCGCGGACGGAGGATGGCGACCTGTCTTCCTTTGTGCTGAAGGCCATGTTGGAGAACTATGAGGCTGCTAAGGAAGATCGGCGCGCAATGTGTGGCGATACCGGCGTGCCGAGGTGGTTCGTGAAAATGGGCAACGAGGCACGGGTCGAGGGCGGCATGGTTGCGCTGGAAGCGGCGCTGCGCCGGGCCACGGCTAATGCCACCAACGGCGTGCCGCTGAGGCCCAACCGGGTACATCCTTTGTGGCGGACGGATCACGACAACAATGTCGGCATCGGCGCGCCTGAGATTGAATACGGGTTCGAGCCGGAGGGGGAGTGGGTCGACCTGATCACCGTCCACAAAGGCGGGTTGTTTGGTACTGATTACCGGATGCTGTTTCCGAGTGACGGGGTGCAAGGGATCAAGCGGTTCTACCTCGACAGCCTGATGGCGTTCGGCAAGCGCGGTCTGGCGTGTCAGCCGGCGATCATCGGGATCGGGCTCGGCGGGTCGAAGGACATTTGCATGACCCTTGGCAAGCGCGCCTCGACGTTGCGGATTGTCGGCAGCCGCAATTCCGACCCACGGATTGCCGAGATGGAGGATGAGTTCAAGGAATTGGGCAATTCCATCGGCATGGGCGCCATGGGATTTGTGGGCAAAAACATGGTGATAGATTGTAATATTGAAGTGGGTTACTGCCACACAGGCGGCATGCCGATGTCCGTCCATGCTTTCTGCCTGTCGTCCCGCCGCGCGGTGGCGCGCATCCATGCCGACGGGCGGGTGGGGCATCGCACGGACCCTGATTGGTTTACGGACTACCAACGGCGCGAGACAGTGGAGTGGGAACCGGTGCAGGAGGCGGCGGAATGACAATGAATTTTCACAGAAAAATTCATTGGGTGGGCAAGGGTGTCGTCGACTTGCAAATGTCACCGGCCCACCCCCTCACCATTCCAGGAGCGACCCCATGAGCCCGCGGGAAATCACACTCTCCACCACGCCCACCGACGAGGCCATCGCGGAGCTGCGCCTTGGCGATGTCGTCTACCTGTCGGGCCTGATGTATACGGCGCGGGAGGGCGTTTACATGCGCGCGCTGGAGGAGCGGGCGAACATCCCGATGGAGTTGCCCGCACAATCGGCTGCCAATTTCCACTGCTCGCCTGCGGCGCGGATCAATGAGGATGGCTCGTTCGACATGGGGGCCGTGACAGCGACGGCGAGCTTCCGCTTTGCCAAGTGGTTGCCCGAATGGATGGCCAAGACCGGCGCGAAGCTGATCGTGGGCAAGGGCGGCATGACCTCGAAGGACTACAAGGAATACTTTGTGCCCAATGGGGCTGTTTACTTGTCGACCGTTGGCTATGGCACTGGCGCACTTTTGGGGCGAGGGGTGGAAAATGTGGAAGCCGTGCATTGGAATGAGGAGCTTGGTCTCGCCCAGGCTATGTGGGTTCTGAAGTGCAACAAGATGGGGCCGTTCATCGTTGCCTCCGACCTCAACGGAGACTGTCTGTTCGAGCGCGAGAATGCCAAGATCGCTGAGAATGTTGCGCGAGTCTATGAGGGGACTAAGCCAGCGGTGCTCAAGCGCTATGGAGAGAGTGATGATCGCACCGACGAGGTGATCTAGAGCAATTCGCTCGCCAAAATTCCAAGGCCCATCGCCAGCGTCAGAAGGATCAGGATACGGCGAAAGCCCGTGTCGCTGAGGCGCTTGAAGACGAATATTCCGACTTGTGCGGCGAAAAGGCCGCTGGGGATTGTGATGGCAAGCGCGGGCAGCGATCCTTCGTAAGCGCCTCGGGAAAACAGAAGGGTGACGGTCGTCACCAGCATCACCATGTTAAACGGCTGCAGGACCGCGCGGGTTTCATACTTCGTCCAAGGACGCAGGGACATCCACATTGATGGAAGGGCGCCAGACATGCCTGCCGCGCCGCCCAAAAGGCCACCGATGCCGCCAACCATGCTATCAACCACTGGGGTTGGGCGTGAGAAAGCGGGCAGGGCTTTGCGAAAGGCGAAATAGCCGCCGTAGAGGATCAGAAATGCCGCGACGCCAAGGCGCAGGAAAGTGGCGTCCAACCCGCCGAGAAGCCAGACGCCGCATGGCACGCCCAGAAGGCCTGGGATCACGAAGCGCAGAAGGCGTTTCGGGTTTTCGAATATCGCACCGCGCACGACCCAGAGGCCTTGGATGCCTGCGATAACCGACATCAATGCTACAATGGCCACGGCGGTCACAGGGTCCAGCACAACAAGGTAGAATCCTAGTGCGAACAGGGCCGTACCGGTGCCGGAAAGTCCGTTGATGAAGCCTCCGGCGGCGGCGCCGAGGAGGAGGTAGACGATCATCTCAACCGGCACCTTGATGCTCCAGCACGTTGCGCAATACGGCGAGGAATTCCGTGACGGCACGGGCCTTTAGCGGGTGATCGACATGGGCCAATCCAAGGGTGCGGGTCGGCGCATCGTCGCCCAGGCGGAGGCGTTTGACGGGCGCTGCTTCGATGGGCGGGACGGCAAGGCGGGGCACAATCGAAACGCCAAGGTTGGCGTGAACCATTCCGGTGATCGCTTCAAGGCTGTCGAGTTCCATGGTCTCGGAGACCTGTAAATCCTTGGACGTGATCCAATTGTCGATCAAAGTGCCCACGACCGCATTTCTATTGAAGCGGATGTAGGGCCGCTTGATGAGCAGGATGAGTGGATCATTTTCGGGCTCGTCCAGCGAACAGATCAGCTCCAACGGTTCTTGCACAAGATCATGGAAGACCAGACCTGCTGGCAGAAGGTGTGGTTTGGAGACCAGGGCTGCGTCCAGCTCACCGCGTTGCAGGTCGGTCAATAGCGCACTGGTCAGACCAGGGCGGATGTAGAGGCCGACCTCAGGAAAGCGGGTCTTCAGGATCGCCATGGCCTGCGGTGTCAGACCAGTCAGAGTTGTCCGCAGGGCACCGAGTTTGAGAGTGCCGGAAAGGCCATCATCGGAAAGTACAGAGGCTGCTAGGCCGTCGTAGTCCGCGATCAGGTTGCGGGCGCGTTCTACAACTTGCTGCCCCGCTGGTGTCAGGGTGGGGGTGCGTTTGGTTCGGTCAAATAGAGTAAAGCCAAGGTCAGCCTCCAACGTGCGCATTTGCTGGCTGACGGCAGCATGGGTGACATGGACCACTTCGGCAGCGGCGCTGAAGGTCTTCGTGTCGGCCACGGCAACGAGCGTTTTGAGAAGGCGAATGGTCATTTGGGGCGCTGAAAGAGAAAGGGGAGCTTACAAATTTCTGACCTAACCTGCTACAAGATGAAAGCCATCCTTTCACTCCCGAATAAAAAAAAGCCCGCAGGGGTGCTGCGGGCCGATTTCTTGCGAAGCCAGGATGCGTCAAATGGCGAGATATTCCTCGCGCAGTTCCTTGTTGTCCAACACTTCCTTGGCCGATCCGTCAAAGACCACGCTTCCAGTATCAAGGATCACCGCGCGGTCGGCGAGGTTCAGGGCCGCAACGGCGTTCTGTTCCACAATGACCGTGGTGATGCCCTGTTCGCGGATCACATTAAGCGTCTTGGCGATTTCCTGAACGATTACGGGCGCGAGGCCCTCATAGGGTTCGTCAAGTAGCAGCACCTTTACGTCACGCGCCAAAGCGCGGGCGATCGCAAGCATCTGCTGTTCGCCGCCCGAAAGCGTGACGCCCTCTTGCTTGCGACGTTCGCCGAGGCGGGGGAACAGCTCATAAAGGCGCTCGAATGACCAACCGACCGGCGGGGCAATTTGGGCGAGCTTCAGGTTTTCCTCAACGGTCAGGCCGGGAATGATACGGCGATCCTCCGGTACGAGGCCGAGACCAGCGGCCGCAGCCTCATGGCTTTTCATCTTGTGAAGGGGCTGGTGATCCAACCAGATTTCGCCGTGGCGCAGTGCAGGATCATCGACCCGCGCGAGGGTGCGCAGGGTTGAAGTTTTGCCTGCGCCGTTGCGCCCCAAAAGGGCAAGAATCTCACCCTCATGTACGTTGAAGGACACGTTTTGGACGATGTAGCTTTCGTCGTAATAGGCGTCGATTTCCCAAACCGATAAGAAAGCTGGGGCGGATTTGGCCAGGTTGGCCCCTTTTGAGACGTCTGCGCGTTCGTTCATCTGATTGTCCTCCGCTCAGACCTGGGCTTCGCCGAGATACGCTTCGCGCACCTTTGGATGGCCCTTGATGTTTTCCGGCACATCTTCGACGAGCGGCGTACCCTGGGCCAGCACCGTGATGCGGTCGGCGAGTGAGAACACGACGTGCATATCGTGTTCGATAATCGCCATGGTGATGTTCCGCTTCTCTTTGATTTCCTTGAGCAGTTCGATCGTGTTGTTGGTATCGGCCCGCGCCATACCGGCTGTCGGCTCATCCAACAGCAGAAGGCGGGGCTGCTGCACAAGACACATCGCCATTTCCAAACGCCGCTTGTCGCCACGTGAAAGGGACGACGCCTGCATGTCGCGTTTTTCGAGCATGCTAACTTCGTCCAGCATCTCCTCTGCTTCAGCGTTCAGCGCTTTCTCGGACGGGATGCCGATGAACGCCTTCAGGCTGTACGAACCGTCACGCCGCGCGAAGCAGGGGATCAGCATATTCTCCATCACGGTCAGATCGCCGAAAATCTCAGGCGTTTGAAACACGCGGCTGATGCCCAGTTGGTTGATCTGGTGCGGCTTCAAACCCAGAACGTTCTTGTCCTCGAACTTCACCGTGCCGGTGTCCGGCTTCAGCTTGCCGACAAGAACGTTGAGCAGCGTCGATTTCCCGGCCCCGTTGGGGCCGATGATCGCGTGGCAGCTGCCTTCCTGCACGTCGAGGTTCACATCCCCAAGCGCCTGCAGACCACCGAAACGCTTGTTGATGCCTTGGACTTCAAGAATTCCCATCGTCCGTTTCCTTACTCACCAGGGCCCGGTTGGGCGGCTGCGTTG
The DNA here is from genome assembly GCA_947500415.1 of uncultured Roseicyclus sp. GTDB lineage: Bacteria > Pseudomonadota > Alphaproteobacteria > Rhodobacterales > Rhodobacteraceae > Gymnodinialimonas. The sequence continues at coordinate 675,849 of CANMRT010000002.1, read as the reverse complement.
GGGGGCATGGAACCCGGTTCTTCGCGTTTGCGGGAGAACAGGCCATAGATCTTACGCCCGCCTTCCACGATGCCGCCGGGCAGGAAGATCACCACGATCATGAACACAAGGCCCAGGGTCAGGTGCCAGCCAGAGCCGACGAAGGGATACACGATGTTGACCAGCAGATTTTCCAGCCACTCGGGGAAGATGTCGAACCAGCGGTGCAAGACCGTCGAGTTGATGGTCGAGATGATCGCCTCAAGGTAGGTAATTGCACCCGCACCAAGGATCGGACCAATCAGCGTTCCGACGCCGCCGAGGATGGTCATCAGAACGACTTCACCCGAGGCCGTCCAAAGCATCCGCTCGGCGCCCGCCAATGGGTCCATCGATACCATCAGACCGCCCGCAAGACCTGCGAACATGCCTGAGATCACGAAAGCCGCCAGAGTGTAGGGGCGCGCGTTCAGACCGGTGTAACTCAATCGACCCTGGTTCGACTTAACCGCCCGCAGGACCAGGCCAAAAGGCGACCGGAACAGGCGGATGGTGAAGTAGAAGGCGAGTGCGAAGACCACTGCGGCAAAGTAGTAGCCGACCGAGAAGGTGAACGACCAAGCGCCAATGTCGAGGCTGGTTGAGGCGTTCATCGGCAATCCGAACAGATGCGGCACCGGGATGTTACCCTCCGCCGTTTGGGTCACACCAAGAACCCGCGGATCGTCTAGCGCCAGCTGCAGGCCGGTTTCGCCGCCAGTGATGGGTGTCAGAACCGAATAGGCCAAGCTGTAGCACATCTGTGCGAAAGCCAGCGTCAGGATCGAGAAGTAAATGCCTGACCGCCGAAGCGAGATGAACCCGATGAGCAGCGAGAACAAGCCCGCCACGATGGTCGAAACGATCAACGCCGGGATAACGTTCATTGTCAGCAATTTGAACATCCAGACACCAGCGTAAGACCCGGCCCCGAGGAAGGCCGCGTGGCCGAAGGACAGGTAGCCCGTGAGCCCGAAGAGGATGTTGAAACCCACTGCGAACAGCCCAAAGATCACCAAGCGCTGCATCATGTCAGGGTAGCCGGCGTTGAATTGTGCCAGGCCTGAGCCTTCGGGGAAGGGGTTCAGGAAGAATGGGGCGAAGATGAGCATCACCAGTACGATGAGGTAGAGGCGTGCGTCTTTTGCGGTCAAACCCAACATATTCTTATTCCTCCATCACGCCTTTGCGGCCCATCAGGCCACGCGGACGGGTCAGCAGAATGACAATGGCGACGAGGTAGATGACCACCTGGTTGATGCCGGGGATAAGCTCGATGATCCAAGACATGGACGCGAAGCTTTGCAGGATGCCCAGAAGGAAGCCCGCGGCGACAGCACCGGGCAGAGAGCCCATGCCGCCAACCACAACCACCACGAAGCTCAGGACAAGGAAGTCCATCCCGATATGATAATTCGGTGACAGGATTGGCGCGTACATGACGCCCGCCAGGCCTGCGACAACGGCGGCCAGTGCGAACATCAGGACAAAGCGCCTGTCGATGTCGATGCCCAGAAGCCCCACCGTTTCGCGGTCTGCCATACCTGCACGCACAACCATGCCGAAGGTTGTGAACTGCAGGAACGCAAAGACCAGGCCGATGATCAGGGCGGCGAAGAAGAAGTAAACGAGGCGCCAGTAGGGATACATGATCGCGAAGGGATCAAAGCCTAAGAGCTGGCCTACGTCGAACGAACCGACAAAGGCCTCAGGTGCGGGGGTCGGGATCGGGTTCGCGCCGTAGAAGGCTTTGATGATCTCTTGCAGAACGATGGCCAGGCCGAAAGTCACAAGGATCTGGTCTGCGTGCGGGCGCTTGTAGAAGAACCGGATCAGGCCGCGTTCCATCACAACGCCGATCAGCGCCATGATTGGAATTGCGATGACCACAGCCATTGGCACTGACCAGTCTATGAGGAAGTTGCCAACACCTTCACCGAACCAATGAACAACGTAGGGCGTGTCCACCATCATCACGTTGCCAAGGAAGTCGGTGCGGGTCGGGTCTTCGACCTCAAACGAGATGCCGAACACCATGTTCAACGTCACTGCGATGAACGCGCCCATCATGAACAAAGCACCGTGGGCGAAGTTCACCACGCCCAATGTGCCGAAGATAAGCGTCAAACCAAGAGCGATCAGCGCATAGGCCGAGCCTTTGTCCAATCCGTTCAGCAACTGAAGGATAATCGATTCCATTGTCCCTGGATCCCCAAAATGGCTGCACCTGTCCGCGTGGGTGCAGTGTCAGAAGTGATCCGGGCGCGGCGTGGCGCCCGGATCGAATGTCTTGGCCCGGCCTTAGGCGCCCGGGTTGCAGGTGCCGAGCTGGCCTTCGACGAAGTCGGGGTGGTCAACCGCGTAGGTGACGGCGTCACGCGGGGTGACTTCCACGATCTCCAGAAGGTCATACTCGTTGTCGGGGTTCTCTTTGCCACGCACGACCAGCACGTCTTTGAAGCACTGGTGATCTTCGGCACGGTAGAGCGTCGGGCCGTTGCCCAGACCGTCGAACTCGAACCCTTCGAGGGCTTCGACAACGGCGCAGGGGTTGAAGCTGCCTGCACGCTGAACGGCGTCTGCATAAAGCAGGGTCTGCACGTAGCAAGTGTGCGCAGCCTGCGACGGCGGGAAGCCGTATGCAGTGCCGAACGAGCGGGTAAAGGCCTGAGAGCCTTCATCGCTGAGCGACCAGTGCCAGTTCGTGGAGCCGTGAATGTTCGCGATCGCGGAACCCGCACCCTGCGCCATGAGACGCGAGAAGAGCGGCACGACGATTTCGAAGTTCAGACCGTTGGCCTGAAGATCGCGCAGGCCGAACTGTACTGCCTGCGTGAGCGAGTTCACCATGTCGCCGCCGTAGTGGTTGAGAACCAGCACGTCTGCGCCGGAGTTCGCCACCGGTGTCAGGTAGGACGAGAAATCGCCCGCGCCAACCGGCGTCAGAACGTTGTTAACGGTCTCCCAACCCAAGCCCTCAGTGTAGGCCCGGATCGAACGTTCCTGGCTCCAACCCCAGTTGTAGTCTGCGGTCAGGTGGTAGGCTTTACGCTCGTTGCCATAGAGGCCTTCGAGGATCGGCGCGAGTGCGCGGCCCGTCATCTCCGTGTTGAAGAAGTGACGGAAACCGTTGGCACGGCGATCTTTACCGGTCGTGTCGTTGGCGTGGGTCAGGCCAGCCATGAAGATCACGCCTGCATCCTGACACAGACCCTGCACAGCAACAGCCACACCAGAGGACGAGCCGCCGGTGATCATGATTGCGCCATCACGCTCGATCATCGAGCGGGCCGAGGCCCGTGCGGCGTCCGAGTTGGTCTGGGTGTCACCGGTCACAAACTCAACACGGCGGCCAAGAATGCCGGTGCCGTCGAGGTTGCGCTCGGAGAAGGTGTTCAGCATGCCGCCGTCGCCTTCACCGTTCAGGTGCTGAACGGCCAGCTCATAGGCGCGCAGCTCGTCCGCGCCTTCATCGGCATATGCGCCGGTCTGGGGCACGTTGAAGCCGAGTGTGACCGAGCCTTCACCCGGCGCGTTGGTGAAACCAGTGTGGCCATCGGCCCAAACTGCACTGGTAAACAGAGTAGGCGCGGCCAATGCAACGCCAGTGGCGGCGCCGGTCTTCATGACCCCGCGACGCGAGACTTTCGAAAAACTCATGTATTCCTCCCATGGTTTGAGCGAGAGCACTTCCTCCAGCACACTCGCTCGCCGAAACTATGGAGGACGCAGTTTGCATTCTCCATCATACAGGGAGGTTCAGATTTTGATTTGTAAGTTTTTTTACAAATCAAGCCGTGCGATTGTAAAACGAGGGACGCGACTTGGGAAATTGCATGGCAACGTCGCGGTTTGAACCTTAAGGATGGCGCGGCACCAAGATGCGCAAAGCAGCGCGCGTGGGCCGGTGACGATAAGTCACCGTATCGAGGCAGCTTTGATTTAGAAAAAATTGGCTCCGGCGGTAGGGATCGAACCTACGACCAATTGATTAACAGTCAACTGCTCTACCGCTGAGCTACGCCGGAACTGAGGGCGCGTATAGCAAGGCGGTTTTGGGCCGTCCAGTAGGGGAAACCGGAAAATTTCATTGCGGAGCAAAAGTTGCGTCGGCGGTGATGTTGTCGGTGTACGAAATCAGACCGCGTTCGGTCAGATTTATCAGGTGCGCCAGGACATTACGGGCCGCTGCTGGGAGCAATGCGGGGGCGACATCAGTGTAGATGTGGGCCGCGAGCTTTGTTGCGTTTGAAGGGCCGATTGTGTTCAAGGCCGCGAGAATTTGCGCCTCTCGTTCGCGACGGTGTGCCAACAATGCTTCGCAACGTGCCTGCGGATTGGTCACCGGTTCGCCGTGGCCGGGATAGTAAATCCGGTCCTCCGCGCGTGAAGCGAGACGGTGAACAGATGCAAAGAAAGCGGTCATATCACCATCGGGCGGTGAAACGAGCGATGTAGACCAGCCCATGACCAGATCGCCTGAATACAGCGTATCCCCCCAGGCGAAGCTGAGGTGGTTGGCCATGTGGCCTGGCGTTTCGAGCACTTCGATTGTGCCCCACGAGCCCACCAACTTGTCGCCTTCTGCAATCTGTTCGTATGGTGCGAAGTCGTTGTCGACGCCCTCGCCACCTCCGACAGCACCAGTTTCGGCCAAGACCTGCATCACTTCGCTACGACCCCAATCGGAGGGTCCTGCGGCCATGACCAGCGCGCCGGTCGCCTCAGACATCGGAGCGGCAAGGGGGGAATGGTCAAGATGTGAATGAGTTACGAGGATCTTGGTGATCCGTTCGCCCGGGGCAAGAGCCGCCAAGATCGCCTCGTGGTGGGCGGGCAGCGCTGGCCCGGGATCGATCAGCGCGACTTCGCCTTCGCCAACCAGATAGGTCTGCGTGCCGGTAAACGTCATAGGTGATGGATTAGGGGCCGTGATCCGGCGTAGGCCGGGCTGCAGGACATCATGGGGCACGGGCGCGGGGCCTCCGATAAATGGCGGGCCGAACGCACTGAAAAAAGCGTCCAATCACAACTGGCGACTATATTGACGCGCCCCTTCGCGTCAAACCTGTCTCGTCCCGTTTGAACCGGATATAGGAAACCTATGAAAGTCGACCATTGGATCAAACAATTCCTACCCCGCGGCCTTTATGGGCGTGCGGCGCTGATCCTGATTGTTCCTGTTGTCACGATCCAGTTGGTCGTCAGCTCTGTCTTTCTGCAACGTCATTTTGAGGATGTCGCGGAGCAACTGTCCCGCGCCCTGAGCCTGGATCTGAACCTCATCCTTGAGACATGGGATAATGATGGCGAACAGGCTGCCGTTGAAATGGCCACAGCACTGGAATTATCGCTCACCGAGCCCCGTATCGAAGGCGCGACGGAGCGCCGGTTCCTCGACATTTCAGGCATCACTGTGGTTCGGGTGCTGGAGGAAATGGTTCCCGGCCTTGTTGCGATCGATCTTCGCAGCAACCTCAGCGAAGTGCAGATCATCGTGGATCGCAGCAATGGTGATCGCGTGGCCTTCAATACAGCCCGTCGCCGCGCGTCCTCACCCGCGCCGCACCAATTGTTGGTGATCATGGTGGCGACCGGCATCCTTATGACCTTGGTGGCCTATCTGTTTTTGCGCAATCAGCTGCGCCCAATCCGGCGGCTTGCGGGCGCAGCGGAGGCCTTCGGAAAGGGCCGTCCGGTGGATTATCACCCTTCCGGCGCGACCGAAGTCCGCTCAGCAGGGCGGGCGTTTCTGGATATGCGCGCCCGGATTGAGGGGCATATGGAGCAGCGGACGTTGATGCTGTCGGGCGTCAGCCATGACCTACGCACCCCGCTTACGCGGATGCGGTTGGCGTTGGGGATGATGGAGGAAAGCCCCGATCGTGCTGATCTGACCCGAGACGTGGAAGAGATGGAGGCTTTGCTGAACACCTTCCTCGACTTCGTTCGTGGCGATGCACTCGATGACCCAGAACCTTGCGATCCATTGGTGCTTGCAACCAAAGTTGTTGAGAACGCGCGCCGTGGTGGGCAAACGGTTGATCTGGTTCTTCCTGCTGACGGGCAAGAAGTTGACCTGCGACCAGTGGCCATCCAACGGGCCCTGATGAACCTTGTTTCTAACGCTCTGCGATATGGGACTTCCGCGCGCCTGAGCGTGGCCTTGATGGAGCGGTCCCTAAAGTTCACCGTCGAAGATGACGGCCCTGGCATACCTGAGGATCGTCGGGCTGATGCCCTACGCCCATTCATCCGACTTGACGCGGCGCGCAATCAGAATCTTGGCTCAGGTGTGGGTCTTGGACTGGCCATTGCCGACGACATTGCCCGGCGGCATGGCGGAAACCTGATCCTTGGTACCAGTACAGATATGGGCGGATTGCGCATCGACCTGACCCTGCCACGTTAGACGATTCAGGCTTTGGGAGTGCCTCAGATACCCAAGAGGCCAAGCCAAAAGATGCGTGGGGTGATTTGGTAGGCCCGGCAGGACTTGAACCCGCAACCAAAGCGTTATGAGCGCTCTGCTCTAACCAATTGAGCTACAGGCCCCCTTGCGATGCGCCAGAGGTAGCAGAGGGAAAAGCGAGTGAAAAGCACCGACTATGCCAAAACGGGTGGCCCCGCCGCACAGGTTCCAGACGTCGGCCATTGCCTTACGCGACTTGCTGCGTGTTCTCGGCGACGTCGGTGCGCTGAGCCTTTTTCGCTGTTGCAGCGGCGCGCGCTTCAGAGGCTGCTGCAAAGGCGGCGGCTTCCTCTTGCATCGCGCGCAGATGATGTTTCATCCGCTTGCGTCTGACGATCGTTCCGAAGGTCTCAAGGAACTCTTCCGCCGCATGTGATCCACGCATTTCCACCAATCGGTCCAACGCACGGCGACCATGGCGTCGATGGGCCCATAGGATGCCAAGACGGTGATAGTGAACCACGCTTTGCGACTGACCTTCGCCCTGCCCAAAGCTTTGAACATTGAAATTCATGTGTTGCGGAAGCGATTTGACTGGTGCGCCGCGCAGATAGCCCAGGATTGGGAGAGTGAACTGATCGATATTGGAGCGGGAATACTCGCGCTCAACTTCCTGTTCGAACCGCAATGCGGCACCGAGCCAGTCGCGACCAATTCCCGTGGGCACTCCGTCGTCCGTGCGTTCGTGGAACAGGATCACGCCGGCGTTGTAGTAAGGGAAGGAAACCAACTGCCGACCCGCATTGTACTGAACGCGGTCTTCCGTAGGCTCCATACCGAAGGCGGCGTAGTAGGCGGCCCAATCCTCATCACTTCCGGCAGAGGCCGCGTAGTCCGAGACGCAGGCTGCGATAAGCGCGTCACCCAATTCTGCTTCAAAATCCACGGGTGCCGCCAAAACGGTATCGGTGTCCAGAAAGACCGAGATGTCGCAATCGCGTGGGGCAGCGGCGGCCAGGATCTTATTGCCATGGGGATAGGGGGCAGCCCAAGGTGCGTGTCCACCATCTGTGCCGGGAATGCAGCGAATTTCGACGTTGGATGCCGCCAGAACTTCCTGTGTCAGGGAACCAATTTCATCGCGGTAATCTTCGCGCACATAGGCCACAGCTTTTTGATGCGGTTGCAGATGTTCTTTCAGACTGGGGGCAAGCAAACAGGCCTGCGCCTCAAGCCGGGCGCCATCTACGATGAAGAAAATCTCTGTATTGCGCTTGTTTGCCATCTCGTGCCTCGGGTCGTGTTTTTGGCTTTTGAGCAGCGATACGAATGCAATTTGTCTAAAATTGGGCGGAGTTTGCGAAAGCGGCCCGGCTGTCGCATGGACGCCCCGGCCATGCCCTGATAACGGACGGGCGAAGCCGCATCTTGGGGGAGCAGCATCATGGGCGATGAGACGAAATCCGCGCTGACATATGCACAGGCAGGGGTCGATATCGACGCAGGCAATGCGCTTGTGGATCGGATTAAGCCGGCAGCAGCGGCCACCAACCGGTCTGGTGTGATGGCAGGTCTTGGCGGGTTCGGCGCGCTCTTTGATCTGAAAGCAGCTGGTTATGATGATCCGATTCTCGTGGCCGCCACCGATGGTGTTGGCACAAAGCTGAAGATCGCAATTGATACCGGCCACTTCGACACAATCGGTGTTGATCTGGTCGCGATGTGCGTGAACGATCTGGTCTGTCAGGGCGCAGAGCCGCTGTTTTTCCTCGATTATTTCGCAACCGGAAAGTTGGAAGTGGAGGCTGCCGCCACTATAGTCGAAGGCATTGCAAAAGGCTGCGCCGACAGCGGTTGCGCCTTGATCGGTGGTGAAACGGCCGAGATGCCGGGCATGTACGCACCCGGTGATTTCGACCTTGCCGGGTTTGCAGTGGGCGCAATGAACCGTGGCACCGCATTGCCCGCAGGCGTCGCGGAAGGCGACGTTCTGCTTGGACTTGGCTCGGACGGGGTCCATTCCAACGGCTATTCTCTGGTGCGCCGCGTGGTGGAGCGCACTGGGCTCTCGTGGGACGCGCCCGCGCCGTTTGCCCAAAGCTCGCTTGGCGAGGCGCTTTTGGCCCCCACACGGCTTTACGTGACCTCGGCCCTGGCCGCGATCCGGGCAGGGGGCGTTCATGGGTTGGCCCATATCACCGGTGGCGGCCTGACTGAGAATTTGCCGCGCGTCTTGCCCGAAGGCCTTGGGGCAGACATCGACCTGAATGCTTGGCCATTTCCGCCCGTCTTCGGGTGGTTGGCGCAGGAAGGCGCGCTGGATCAAGCAGAACTGCTGAAAACGTTCAACGCTGGCATCGGCATGGTGTTGGTTGTTTCCGCGGATGCTGCCGATACGCTGACCGCAACGCTTAACGACGCAGGTGAAACCGTTCATCGTATTGGCACGGTCACGGCCGGGGAGGGCGTGCGCTATTCCGGGCGGCTTGTGTGACCAAGCGCGTCGCGATCCTGATTTCCGGCGGCGGCTCCAACATGGTGGCGCTTGCGCGGTCCATGACCCGCGACCATCCCGCGCGGCCCTGTCTGGTTGTCTCTAACGTTCCGGATGTCGCAGGGCTTGAAAGGGCCGAAGCGCTTGGGATTCCAACGGATTGCGTGGATCACCGGCAGTTCAATGGGGACCGCGTGGCGTTTGAGGCTGCTTTGCAAAGCGCCCTGGTGGAGCACACTCCCGACATCCTTTGCCTCGCGGGGTTCATGCGCATCCTGACCGCTGAATTCGTGACGCAATGGGACGGGCGGATGCTCAACATACACCCATCTTTATTGCCTAAATACAAAGGGTTAAACACCCATGCGCGGGCCATTGAGGCGGGCGATACTGAGGCAGGGTGTACCGTGCACGAGGTCACGCCAGAGCTCGACGACGGCCCAATCCTTGGCCAAGCCCGGGTGCCGATCTTGCCTGGTGATACGCCCGACACGCTCGCGGGGCGCATTCTGCCACTGGAACATCAACTCTACCCCGCCGTGTTGCGCCGCTATGCAGCTGGCGATCGGACGCCTGTTCATCTGCCTTCGTAGGCTTAGATCATAGGCGATGGGACACTGAGACGCGCAGTTCCACGTCCCTCTCTTCCCTTCGCGGCAAACCTCCTCTATCACCGCCAAACGGCCCCTATTCCCAACGATACAAAACAAAATCCTGTGCCAAACACCCTGACCACCACCGAAGAGCTTGCTGCCTTCTGCGCCCGTGCGGCGGAAGTGCCCTACGTCACCGTCGACACCGAATTTCTGCGCGAGCGGACCTACTTCGCGCAGCTTTGTCTGGTGCAGGTCGCCTTGCCCGGCGAGGACGATACAGATGCCGTTCTGATCGATCCGTTGTCCGAAGGCATGTCGCTTGAGCCGCTCTACGAGCTGTTCAAAAACACCAATGTTGTCAAAGTCTTCCATGCCGCGCGGCAGGATCTTGAGATTTTTCACGTCGAAGGTGACGTGGTGCCGACGCCGCTTTTCGACACGCAAGTAGCGGCTATGGTTTGTGGCTTCGGGGATCAGGTGGGCTACGAGACATTGGTGCGCCGGATTGCCAAGGCAAGCCTGGATAAATCCAGCCGTTTCACCGATTGGTCACGGCGCCCGCTGAGCGATGCGCAGAAAACCTATGCAATCGCGGACGTCACTCATCTGCGCCAGATTTATGAGTATCTTTCGGCGGAATTGGCGCGCACAGCGCGGACCCACTGGGTGGAAGAAGAGCTGGCGCAGCTGACGGACGCTAGCAATTACGTGGTTAAACCGGAAGAGGCGTGGCGGCGTTTGAAGCTGCGCTCGAATTCGGGCCGGATGGTCGCGATTGCACGCGAATTGGCAGCGTTCCGTGAGACCTACGCGCAGGAAAAGAACATCCCGCGCAATCGCGTTGTCAAAGATGACGCCTTGATGGAGCTTGCGGGAACCAAGCCTAAGTCATTGCAAGACCTATCAAAATCTCGGTTGCTGCTGCGCGATGCCCGTAAAGGAGCGATTGCTGAAGGCCTGATTGCGGCTGTGGCACGTGGCTTGGCCGTGCCGAATTCCGATGTGCCGAAACCGGTACACGGCAAAGACCGCTCGAACCTTAATCCCGCGCTCGCGGATCTGTTGCGGGTGTTGTTGAAGGCCAAAGCGGAAGAGGCGAGCGTTGCGCCGAAGCTGATCGCGTCGTCCAGTGATTTGGACGATATCGCATCGGGCCACACGCAAGGCGTGTGGTCGGCCGGATGGCGGCATGAGGTGTTCGGGGCGGACGCTGAACGCCTGCTGAATGGCGAAATTGCGCTGTCAGCCAAGGGTCAGAAAATCAAGATCGTATCGGTCTGACGCTGTTTATCTTCAACGGTTTATGCCGCGACGCTAATGTCAGCGACGCGACACCGTGCGCCGGTTCTGCGCTGCTATCACCGTGATGGTGCGAACACCGGCGAGCTCTCCATTCGTCAGCGTCACACCTGCGGTGATGCTTTGGACGCCGGGCTGCTGGTTGCCTTGCGGGGCGGCGGCGCGGAAGTCAAAAACGATGGCGCCGTTGTTGATTTCAACCAACACGAGCTCCGCATCGAAATAGCCCTGCGACGGCGTTACACCCGTTGCTCGCAGGATCGCGCCAGAGGTTGTCTGTTCGACGGAAAGCTGTGTGATTTCAGTGACTAAGCCGCGAGGATCGGCCACAGTTCCACCTGCCTCGCTGGGGTCAACGCGAATACGTTGCTCGCGGTCGCCGCCAAACCAGTTCAACGGGTTCAGGCGACTGTCACAGGCCGCGATCGAAAGGGTCAGAGACAGGAGAAGTACGGCGCGCAATAGCATCAATGAACCCTTCGGGCAGTCAGTATTGCCCTTGCCTAGCGGATCATGGCTGGCTTGGAAAGCACTGCGCGGACGCGCGTTCAAACCTGTTGCCCTTTACCTCGCGCGGCGCACGGCCTACCTGAAGCCAAACCAACCCGTCGGGAGAGTGGCAATGGCAAGCGAAGCCTTCGAAGAAATCGCGGAAACCTTTGAATTCCTTGACGATTGGGAAGAGCGCTATCGCCACGTGATCGAATTGGGCAAGGCCATGGAGCCGCTGGATGATGCAGTAAAAGTGCCCGCCACCAAGGTCGATGGATGCGCCAGCCAGGTCTGGATTTTGCCGCGTATCGAAGGGAATACCTTTGATTTTCAGGGCGACAGCGACGCGATCATCGTGCGCGGGCTGATCGCGGTGCTCCACGCGCTATATGGCGGGTTGTCCCATGGGGAGGTTCTGGCGGTGGATGCACCGGCGGAATTGGGGCGGTTGGGGTTGGATGAACATCTGTCATCGCAACGTTCAAACGGGGTGCGCGCGATGGTGGAGCGGATCCGTTTTCTGGCCTCTGAGGCCGCCTGAATGCGTTCAGGTGAACGCAGATGCGTTCATGTGAGCAGGTTTTTTTGGAAAACTGCGTTCAGTTGAACGGATATTCTCAGCCACTGTGACATGCGTTCACTTGAACGCAAAACGGCCGCCCGGGTGGGGCGGCCGATGACGTTTGCGAAGCGCGCGATCAGCGCTTGTCGATGTGGATGTAGTCGCGCGTCGTCTCACCCATATAGAGCTGCCGGGGGCGACCGATTTTCAGCGCCGGATCGGCGAGTTGCTCTTTCCACTGTGAAATCCAGCCTACGGTCCGCGAGAGCGCGAAGATCGGAGTGAACATCGAGGTGGGGAAGCCCATCGCCTCAAGAATGATGCCCGAGTAGAAATCGACATTCGGGAACAGCTTTTTGTCGGCGAAATACGGATCGTTCAAGGCCTGCTTCTCAAGCTCTTTGGCGACCTGCAATTTCGGGTTGTTCTCGACACCCAGCAGTTCCAACACTTCGTCGGCAGACTTCTTCATCACCGTCGCGCGCGGATCATGGTTTTTGTAGACGCGGTGACCGAAGCCCATCAGGCGGTAGTCGTCGTTCTTGTCTTTCGCGCGGGCGATGAATTCGGGGATGCGGTCGACCGTTCCGATTTCTTCGAGCATCTCAAGACAGGCCTGGTTTGCGCCGCCGTGGGCAGGACCCCAGAGGCAGGCGATACCTGCCGCGATACACGCGAAGGGGTTCGCGCCCGAAGACGAGGCCAGACGCACCGTGGAGGTGGAGGCATTCTGTTCGTGATCCGCGTGCAGTGTGAAGATGCGGTCCATCGCCGTCTCAAGGATCGGATCAACGACATATTCCTCAGCCGGGACAGCGAAGCACATGCGCAGGAAGTTTGCGGCATAGGACATGTCGTTGCGCGGATACACGAAGGGCTGGCCGATGGTGTATTTGTAGGCCCAGGCCGCGATTGTTGGCATTTTGGCGATCAGGCGATGCGAGGCGATCTCGCGCTGGCGCGGATCGTTGATGTCGGTTGAGTCGTGGTAGAAGGCCGACATGGCGCCAACAACACCGACCATAACGGCCATCGGGTGCGCGTCGCGGCGGAAGCCACGGAAGAAGTTGGCCATCTGCTCGTGCAGCATGGTGTGGCGGGTGATCGTCGCCTCGAAGTGTTCGTATTCCGCTTTGGAGGGCAGGTAGCCGTAAAGCAGCAGGAAGCAGACTTCGATATAGTTCGACTGTTCAGCCAGCTGGTCGATGGGGTAGCCGCGATGCAGAAGCTCGCCCTTGCCGCCATCGATGAAGGTGATGGAGCTTTCGCACGCGGAGGTGGAGGTAAAGCCCGGATCGTGGGTGAAGACGCCCGCCTGACCGTAGAGCTTGCCGATGTCGATCACATCGGGGCCTGCGGTGGGGGAATGCATAGGCAAATCGTAAGATGTGCCGTCAATCGTCAAGGTGGCGGTTCTGGTCTGGTTGTCGGCCATGTTCGTCCCTTCAAGCAACTGGCGCACCGGCGGAATAGCCGGTGGTGGGGCAGGGGCTGGCCCAATGTTTCTGAGGCCCCGTTAGCCCCCCTTTTCAGGTGTCGAGGGAGGCCGCATCTGTCAGTCGGGCGAGGGTTTCGGTCTGGCCCAAGACAAGCATCATATCGAACACGGACGGAGAGACGGTTCTACCCGACAGGGCCGCGCGCAGCGGTCCGGCAAGCTTGCCGAATTTCAACCCATGGGAGTCCGCGGTGGCGTTGAGTACACCCTCCAGCGTGTCACGGGACCAGCTAGCATTCTGCAACTGCGCAGTCAATTCACTCAGTATACTACGGGATACAGGATCGAGGCTGTTCACGGCCTTTTCATCGAGCGCGAGCGGGCGATTTTCCAGCACAAACCGGGCCTTATCGAGGATGTCGGGCAGATTTTTCGCGCGGTCTTTTAGGCAGTACATCGCGGCTTTAAGGCCATCTTGCTGCGCCTGCGAAAGAGGCGGTTGGTTGTTGAGCGCAAGATAGGTGGTGATCTGGTCTACCAATTCCGCGTCATCCGTGGCTGCGATATGCCAGCCTGCGACATTGGCCAGTTTCTTCATGTCGAGGCGTGCGGGAGACTTGCCGATGCCGTCGAGATCGAACCATTCGCGAGCCTGGGCGTCGGTGAAGAGCTCATCATCGCCGTGGGACCAGCCAAGGCGCGCGAGGTAATTGCGCATCGCTGCTGCAGGTATGCCCATTTCGGCGTATTCCATAACGCCGGTCGCGCCGTGGCGTTTGGACAGCTTCTTGCCGTCTTCGCCGTGGATCAGCGGAATGTGCGCCCAAACGGGCTGCGACCAACCCATGGCGGTGTATATCTGGATCTGCCGGGCGGCGTTGTTGAGGTGGTCGTCGCCCCGGATCACATGGGTGACGCCCATGTCGTGATCGTCCACAACCACGGCGTGCATATAGGTTGGCGTCCCGTCAGAGCGGAGTAGGATCATATCGTCGAGCGTGGCGTTCTGGATCGTCACGTCACCCTGCACCTTGTCGGCAATGATGGTGGTGCCTTCGCGGGGGGCCTTTAGGCGGATCACGAACGGCGCATCGGGGTGATCGGTACGGTCGCGCCAGGGGCTGAGGAACAACGTGCTTTCGCCCTTTTCCCGCGCAGCATCACGGAAGGCCGCGATTTCTTCCTGCGTCGAGAAGCACTTATAGGCAGTGCCGTCGGCCAGCATCTGCTCGGCCACCTCGCGGTGGCGGTCGGCGCGGGCGAATTGACTGACGGCCTCGCCATCGTAGTCCAGACCAAGCCAGGCCATACCGTCAAGGATCGCCTGGGTCGCCTCAGGCGTGGAACGCTCGCGGTCCGTATCCTCGATCCGCAGCACAAATTGGCCGCCGTGCTTGCGCGCGAAGAGCCAGTTGAAGAGCCCCGTGCGCGCGGTGCCGATGTGCATCATCCCGGTGGGCGAGGGCGCAATGCGAGTGACGATGCGGGCTTGCTTGGACATGTCGGACCTTTCCGGCGGGTTACTGGCATGGGCCCGCGTTAACCATTCTTAAACCACGTCGTGGCACGTTTGGCGGGTGACTAAACCGGTTGCGAAGGGGCGACAAGGGTGAAGGCCGGCTCGATATTCGGCGCGGTGAACGCGGTCCAGCAAGGCCAGCGCGGGGCGCTGATGCCGTGGGCGGCCGTGTGTCTGGGCGTGGGTGTCGGTGTTTATTTTGCATTGCCGGTGGAGCCGGGACTGGCGGGCTACAGTTTGGCCGGATTGGCCGTCGCGCTCGGGGCCGTGTTGTTCGCGTGGCGGCGCGAGGTGTTGGGGCCGATTGGCATTGCGCTTGCATTGGTGGCGCTTGGCGTCTGCGTTGCAGGCTGGCGCGCGCACCAGGTGGCGGGTCCGGTGATGGATTTCCGATATTATGGCCCGATTGAAGGGCGGATTGTGGGCATCGACCGATCGGCCAGCGATGCGGTTCGGATCACGCTGGATCAGGTCCGGCTGGACAATGTGCGCAATGTTCCACTGCGGGTGCGCGTCTCACTGCATGGCGAACAGGGATATCTCGACCCGGTGCCGGGTGCGATTGTGATGATGACCGGCCACCTCAGCCCGCCGGGCGGGGCGGCAGAGCCCGAAGGTTTCGATTTTCAACGCCACGCTTGGTTTCAGTCGCTTGGTGGGGTTGGCTACACCCGTGTGCCTGCGCTGTTGTTGGAGGCGCCAGAGGCCGGGGCAACGCCGCTTTTCAGCCTGCGGATGCGGATGTCGGCGGCCATTCAAGCGGCGATCCCGGGCCAGCCGGGGGCCTTTGCCGCAGCGGTTTTAACAGGAGATCGCTCTGGCCTTGAGCAGGGGCCGATCCAGGACATGCGCGACAGCAATATCGCGCATTTGCTGGCGATTTCGGGCCTGCACATGGGGCTGTTGACGGGGTTCGTCTATGCCGCTTTGCGCGTGTTGCTGGCGCTGATCCCGCCGCTGGCCCTGCGCTATCCGATCCGCAAATGGGCGGCTGCGAGTGCGTTGGTTGCGGGGGCGTTTTATCTGGCCTTGTCGGGTGGGAACGTGGCGACGGAACGCGCGTTCATTCAGGTGGCGGTGATGTTCACGGCGGTCCTGCTGGACCGGCGCGCGATCACCCTGCGCTCGGTTGCCATCGCGGCGATCATCGTGCTGCTCAGGCGGCCCGAGACGCTGATGTCACCCGGGTTCCAGATGTCATTTGCGGCGACAACGGCGCTGGTGGCGATCTTCAACGGGCTGCAAGGGGCAGCGTGGATGCGCAATTGGCCCGGATGGGTGAAGGGGGTCTGGGCGCTGGTGGTCTCGTCGGTCGTAGCGGGCGGGGCGACGGCCCCTTTCGCGGCGGCGCATTTCAACCGGCTGGCGGTTTACGGGTTGCCCGCGAACCTGCTGACGGTGCCGGTCATGGGCTCCATCGTGATCCCGTTTGCGGTGCTGGCCCTAATGCTGACGCCGTTCGGTCTGTCGTGGGTTGCCTTCTGGATCATGGAAAAGGCGCTGGAGTGGATCTTGGGCGTGGCGGAGCGGATTGCGGACCTGCCGGGCGCGGTGGAGATGGTGCCAAGCCCGCCTGGTGCGGTGCTGGCGATGATCGCTTTGGGTGGCATCGGCCTGTGCCTGTGGAAAGGGCGCGGGCGCTGGGTGATGGCGCTGCCGGTGGTGGTCGCGATGGTGATCTGGACGGGGGCGGAGCGGCCCTTGGCGTTGGTGTCGGAAAGCGGTGGTTTGGTTGGGCGCATGACGGAGGACGGCCGCGCCCTGAGCCGTCCGCGCGGCGATGGCTTTGTGGCTGGTATCTGGCTGGAGAATGATGGCGATCCGGCGGATCAGGAGAGTGCTGCGGCGCGTGGCGCTTGGGCGGAGGCCGGCGCAGGGCAGGTGGCTGACCTGGGAGGTTTGACGCTTTGGCACGGCACCGGGCGCGCCGCTTCGCGTGAGGCGGCGGAGGTGTGTGCGCGCTACCCGGTTGTTGTTGTGAATAGCTGGCCGGATGAACCGACCGATGCGTTGCTTGAAGCGGAGGCCGACAGCCTTGCCCGACTGATTGCAACCGCACCGCCGCTGGGCGCGGCGAATGCGCAGGAAGCTCAAACCTGCTTGCTCTTTAGCCCAACTATTCTGGCCCGCACCGGCGCCGTGGCGCTCTCGGTGGGCCCTGATGGCTTGCGGCTGGACACCGCGCGGCGCCATCAAGGGCAGCGCCTCTGGTCGCCGTAAGCGCGCTGACCCGCTCATTTCTATTCCCTGAAAATGCAAAATCCGACCTCTGGTCCGGGCGGCGTCGGGCCTTATGTCCCCAACCATGGCCAAGATGCGCAAGAAATCCGACCTGCCGCAAAAGACCTGCGTGACCTGTGGGCGTCCGTTCACCTGGCGCAAGAAGTGGGCGAAAGCCTGGGACGAGGTGCGCTATTGTTCGGACCGGTGCCGGGCGGAGCGGCCCCGGGCGTAGGTTGCCGGGGCGCGGGCGCTGGCTTAGACCTTTCCGAAGCATGAAAAGGGGAGGGGCGGCATGGCCGACCGGGTGGAGAGAGACGGCCTTCAGGTCGCGGCGGAATTGGCGGAATTTGTCGAGGCGCGGGCGCTTCCGGGCAGCGGTGTTGAGCCAGAGGCTTTCTGGTCTGCCTTTTCAGCGCTTTTGCATGATCTGGCCCCGAAAAACGCGGCGCTTTTGGAGAAGCGCGAGGCCGTGCAGGGCAAGATTGACGCTTGGCATGTGGCGCGGCGGGACGAGCCCCATGATCCCGATGCTTACAAAGCTTTTCTGGAAGAGATCGGCTATCTGGTGCCCGAGGGGCCAGATTTCAGCATTGAAACCAGCAAGATCGACCCTGAGATCGCCCATGTTGCCGGGCCGCAGTTGGTGGTGCCTATCACCAATGCTCGGTTCGCGTTGAACGCCGCGAATGCGCGGTGGGGCAGCCTTTATGATGCGTTTTACGGGACCGACGCCATGGGCAGCCTGCCCACGCCGGGCGGCTATGACCGGGGTCGGGGCGCGCGCGTTGTGGCTCGCGCGCGGGTTTTTCTGGATGACACCTTTCCGATTGTCGGCGCGTCGCACGCCGATGTGCGGCGCTACCATGTGGAAAAGGGTGCGCTGCTGATCGATGACAAGCCGCTGGCGGATCCGGCGCAGTTCGCGGGCCATTCGGGGCGGGCGAAGGCGCCGGATGCGATCTTGCTGGTTAACAACGGGTTGCATGTGGAGTTGGTGTTCGACCGCGCCCATCCCATCGGCGCGCGCGACCAAGCGGGATTGGCCGATGTGCGGATGGAGGCGGCGGTCTCGGCCATCATGGATTGCGAGGATTCCGTGGCCTGCGTGGATGCCGAGGACAAGGTGCAGGCCTATTCCAATTGGCTGGGTCTGATGCGCGGCGATCTGGAAGAAACGTTCGAGAAAGGCGGCGCGCAGATGACGCGGCGGCTGGCGGGCGACAAGGCGTTTGTCGCGCCCGATGGCGCGGAGATGACTGTGAAGGGCCGGGCGTTGATGCTGGTGCGTAATGTGGGCCATCTGATGACGAACCCTGCCATCCTTCTGCGTGATGGGTCCGAGGCCTTCGAGGGGCTGATGGATGCGATGATCACCACGCTGATCGCGAAGCATGATTTGGCGCGGGAGGGGGGGAACTCGGTTTCCGGGTCTGTCTATGTCGTAAAACCCAAGATGCATGGGCCGGAGGAAGTGGCCTTTTCCGACGAGATTTTCACAAGGGTCGAGGCGGCGTTGGGGTTGGAGCGATACACCGTCAAGCTCGGCATCATGGATGAGGAGCGACGGACGTCTGTGAACCTGAAAGAGTGCATTCGGGCGGCGAAGCACCGGGTGGCGTTCATCAACACAGGGTTCCTGGATCGCACCGGCGATGAAATTCACACGTCGATGGAAGCCGGGCCGTTCAGCCGGAAGGACTTCATCAAAAGGAAGGGCTGGATCACGGCATATGAGAACCAGAACGTAGATATTGGGCTGGAATGCGGGCTGCGCGGGCGGGCGCAGATTGGCAAGGGGATGTGGGCCAAGCCCGATGCGATGGCCGAGATGATCGAGCAGAAGATCGAACACCCGAGGGCTGGCGCGAATTGTGCCTGGGTGCCATCGCCCACGGCGGCGACTTTGCATGCACTCCACTACCACAAGGTGAACGTGGCGGCTGTGCAGGAGAAGTTGGAGCAGGGCGGCAGGCGGGCCTATGTGACGGCGCTTCTGGATATTCCGCTGGCGGCCTATCGACGCTGGACCCGTGAGCAGGTGATCCGCGAGGTGGAAAACAACGCGCAAGGCATTCTGGGTTATGTGGTGCGGTGGATTGACCACGGTGTGGGCTGCTCCAAAGTGCCGGACCTCAATGGTGTCGGCCTGATGGAGGATCGCGCAACCTGTCGGATTTCGGCGCAGCATATCGCCAACTGGCTGCACCAAGGGGTTGTGACCGAGGCTGACGTGGGTGAGGTGTTCCGCCGGATGGCCGAAGTGGTGGACCACCAAAACGCCGCTGATCCCGCCTATCGCCCGATGGCGCCGGGCTTCAACGGGATCGCCTATGCGGCGGCGTTGGATCTGGTGTTGAAGGGGCGGAACCAGCCGAGCGGCTATACCGAGCCGGTTCTGCATGCGCGGCGGTTGGAGTGGAAGGCGGCGTAATCCTCAATCGCTCCTCCGCCCGAGGGGCGTCCTCGCAGCTTTATGGAGTGAAACCTCTGGCGCAACGCTTGCGTGTCTTCCATGGTGTATACAACGCCATAGGGAGAACCAGAGATGGGTTTGACGAATTCCGCTGCGGGCTACGGGAGCCTGACGAAGCTGTTCCATTGGCTGATCGTGATCCTGTTCGCCGCGCAATATCTGGGCGGGAACATCATGGTCGCAATCGGGTTCAATTCCAGTTTCGCGGGGATTGAGACGAACGACTATTACAATTGGCACAAATCGCTTGGGCTGGTGGCGCTGGTGATTGCGATCTTACGGATCATCAACCGTCGCGTGGGCGAGCTGCCGCCCTGGGCGCCGACGCTGTCAGGGTTTGAGCAGAAGTTCATCCACCGGGTGGAGCAGGTGTTTTATACGGCCATGCTGGTGATGCCGATCTCGGGCTGGCTCTACGTGATGTATGGGCACTACGGCGTGAACCTGTTCGGGGTTTGGGAAATGCCAAGGCCTTTGCCGCGCAGTGACACAATGCGGGATGTGTTCAAATGGGTGCATATCATCGCTGGCTGGGTTTTGTTGGCAGCGATGGTGGGTCACATCGGATTGGTCCTGCGCCATCAGCTGTTCAAGAAGGACGGCTTGCTGAAACGAATGATGTGAGACGTCGCAGACGCCTAGACCGACGTTTGTGCGGCGCGACGTAGGAGTGCCGCGAAGTCGGAAGCCGGGGCCGGACGTTCAAGTGCATAGCCCTGTAGGGCATCACAATCGACGCTTCGGATGGCGGCCAGCATGAGGCCGCTTTCCAACCCCTCGATCACGGTTTTGGCGGAGGCCAGCCGCGCGATGCGACACAGCGCTTGCAAGGTCATGATCTGGCGGGGGTTGGTCTCAATCGGACGCACGAGGCTGCGGTCGATCTTTGCTTGATGGGGCTTGACCGTTTGCAGGGCCGTGACCGAGGAATGGCCCGATCCGAAATCATCAAGGTCAATGCGGATGCCGCGTGCGCGCAGGGCATCGAGATTGGCGCGTGTGACGTCGTCGATGTCGTCGAGGAAGGCCGTTTCCAAAAGCTCAAAGGCGATTTTGTGATGGGGGCGCAGGACCTTATCGACCTTTTGGGTGAAGTCCGGGTCGCGCAGGCGTTCTGCCGAGGTGTTCACAGAGACCGTGGGGAATGGCAGGCTTTCGAGATGCCAGTCGTCCTGTTGGGAAGCAACAAGTTCCAGCACACGTTCGTCGATATCGATGACGAGGTTCAGGTCGGTGGCTTCGGGCAGAAAGGCCGCGGGCGGCAGAAGGCCACGTTGCGGGCATTGCCATCGGACCAAGGCTTCGGCCCCAATGATTTCGAGCGTTTTGGCGTCAAATTGCGGCTGGTAGTGGCAAATGAAGGCGTCGTTTGAGAGCGCATTGAGAAGGTCGCGCCGGGTGTTGGTGACGCAGGCGGGCCTTTGCGTCAGGTCCGAGGAATAGGCGCAATAGCCGCTGCGCCCGTTGCGCTTGGCCTCATAAAGGGCGGTGTCGGCGTCTGAGAATATGCGCGATGCAGTTTTTGGGGGGCCTTTGCCAAAGGCAAAGCCGATGCTGGCGCCAATAAAGCAATCCTCCCCCTGGAAGGGAATGGGAGCCTTGACCTGTTCGATCAGAGTTTCGCAGAGCGCGACGATGTCGCCCTCAGGCGGGGCAACAGGGAAAAAAGTGGCAAATTCGTCGCCGCCGATGCGGAAGACCGTGCCTGATGTGCCAACCACATCGACCAGTATGCGCGCCACGGTTTTCAGAACAAAATCACCGGCGAGATGCCCAAGCTCATCGTTGACCTCTTTGAAATAGTCGAGGTCGAGGAGCATCAGGCAATAGCGGTCTGTCGCAGCCATCACATCGAAGGCATCTTGAGTGACCTCATCAAGCGCGCGGCGGTTGCCGAGGCCTGTCAGGACGTCGTGGCGTGCGTCGTGCTTGAGTTGGGTTTGGGCCTTCTTCAACTCTTCCGCGCGCAGGTAATCTTCGGTGACGTCAATGTTCACGCCGACCAGTTTGCTTTTCTCACCGGGGGTCGACACGTTTCTGGCAAGGCTTCGGATATGGCGGACGGAGCCATCTTCGCGGACAATGCGGTAGTCGTGGTTGAAGTCCTTGTTTTCACGGCGGCATTCTTCGGCGTAGGCGGTCATCGCCTCGATATCGTCGGGGTGAATGTGGCGTTCCCAGAAGTCGTCGGGGCGTTGGTTTTTGCCGTCGGTGATGCCGTATATCTCTAGCATCCTGTCGTCCCAATGCACGCTTTGGGTGGCCTCGTCATATTCCCACACGCCCATGCGCGATGCGGCCACGGCCAGTTGCAGCTTGCTGATGATATTGAGCAGGTTCTCGCTTTGGGCAAGCGACACTTGATCGATATGCTTCATGGTGCCTCGTGGGCGTGGGGGCAAATGCAGGGGCCACACTATGCGCCGTAACTCTTCATCGCGTTAAGTTTTTTCCTACGATTCTCATGGAGCCCAAAAAAAGCCCCGCCGGTTGGGGCAGGGCTCATTCGAATTGTCGTTGTTATGCCGGGGGCGGCGGCGGAGGGGGCGGCATCACGGTGAAGAGCTGCGCAAGCTCCGTCACGTCGCCTGCCGATTTCCAGCCGTCCTGACCCGCGGTCCAGACCATTGTTTCGCGGCTGAGCGACCCATCCGAGACCATGCGCCCGAGGTCAGCCTTGGAGAAGGGGCCAGTGGTCTGCCCATTCTCGGCCACGTGCCAGACGTGTTCGACGGGCGGCGGCGGCGGGGCTGCGTGGGCGGCCTGATGGGGCTGCTGCTGGCCTGCGTTCATGTTGTTGGCCATTTGGTTGGCCATCGCCATGCCCATACCCATGCCAAGGCCTTCGCCCATGCCACCGCCAGGTGTGGAGGCGGCGGCGGCCATGGCTTCTGCCGTCTGGAACTGAGTGTATTTGTTGAGATCGCCGACAACGCCCATGGAGGTCCGCTTGTCGAGCGCCTCTTCCACCGCGGGCGGAAGCGAGATGTTCTCGATGTAAAGCTCAGGCAGCGTCAGGCCGTAGGACGCGATGGTCTCAGATATTTTCTGAGCGACCAGATCGCCCATCTGGCCGGTGTTGGCAGCCATGTCGAGCACCGGGATGCCCGAGCCTGCCATTGCCTGGCTGAACTGCTGCACGATGATATTGCGGATCTGGTGGGTGACTTCGTCGGTGGTGAATTCACCGTCCGTGCCCACGATCTCGGTCATGAAGAGGCCGGCGTCTGCGACTTTCACGGTGTAGGTGCCAAAGGCGCGCACGCGGGTCGGACCGAAGTCGCTATCGCGGATCATGATCGGGTTCTTCGTGCCCCACTTCAGGTCCGTAAAGCGCGATGTGTTGACGAAGTAGATCTCGGATTTGAAGGGCGAGCTGAAGCCGTGGTCCCAATGCTGGAGGGACGTCATGATCGGCATGTTGTTCGTTTCGAGCATATAGAGGCCCGGGGTGAACACATCGGCCAGCTGGCCTTCATGGATGAAGACCGCAACCTGGCCTTCGCGTACCGTCAGCTTGGCGCCGTATTTGATCTCATGTCCGTAACGCTCGAAGCGGTAGACCATGGTGTCGCGGCTGTCATCGGTCCATTCGATGACATCGATGAACTGGCCTTTGAGAAAATCCATAATGGGCATGGCTGTCGCAGTCCCCCTGTTAAAATTGTGTCTGTTTTCAGGAATCATATAGGGGCGCGCGCGATGTCGCCACAGATTTGTGGCTGGGGGAAAACCGCAGGTTGTTTCCCCCTGTGACCTGGCTTTTCGCAAATGGAGCGAAGTGCGCCGCAAGAGATCTGATTTGCGTTGGCACGCGCCTTACGAGGTTGGGTCGGCGCAGGGGGCTGGCAGGAGCCAATCCTCGGTGCCGCCCATGAACTGGGCGTAGAGCGCGACCATGTTACCGTCTGCGTCATAGAGGCTGGCGACCGGGTAGCCGCCATCGCCCCAGCCGGAGCCGGACACTGGAAAGGTGGCGCCGGACGGAAGCTCGACGATGAACGGGATTGTGGGGATGGTGGCGTCGAGTTGCTCGGCATAGGTGCCGTGGTAAGGGCCCTGGCTGGGATCGGAATAGGCTTCGAGCGCGGCGACATTGGCCGGCGTGAGGAAGCCCGCGAGGCCCGTGTCGACGCCGACCGTTGAGAGGTCTTCGCCGCAGACCACATCTGCTTCGGACCAGATAAGCGCCATTGCGGCGGTGCGGCCTTGCTCACGTTCCAGAAGACCGATCAGGCGGGCAGGGGCGTCGGGTACGCGGAGTGTTTCGCCTTCGGTTTGCCAGAGCGTCAGGGGATCTGTCGCATAGAGCTGCCCGCCGCGCGGGTGCCACATGTTAGAAATGTGCAGGTCGGAGGGCATGTCGATGCCTCGCCTCAACCAGTTCACGGCATCCTGCGCCTGGGATGGGGCCGCTGCGAGGAGGGTCTGCGCTGCGAGCAGTGCGGAGCCGAGGAGCGCCTGAGAGACGCTCACGAGGGGCCGCCGACAAGCTCCGCTGCGATGAGCTGGATCGTCGCGCGGGCATCCTCCGGGCCGAGGCCCGGGGTCAGGCGATCGTCGTAGAGCATCTCCAGAAGCAGCTCATCATGGCGGGTGAGCAGTGCAAACTCCTCGTCGTCATTGAAGATCGACGGGCGCGCGGCAGGGCTGTCATTGGGCAGGCCCAAGCCTTGGGCGATTTCCTCATGCACGCAAGAGCGGCGCAGAAGATCGGGGTGCTCATCACGGATCACGGCGATGGCGGCGATGTAGTCCGAGCTGCCGGAGCGCGAGAAGGCGTAGACCGAGCAGAAGGTGAAGCGCCCCAGCGTCTCAATCTCGCGCACGGTGGCGTCGGAGATGCCCGGCACAAGCTCCCGCAGCAGGGGGCCGGAGGCGGAGAGGCTGTCGGTGTTCATGTAAAGGACATGGAAGTTGCCCCCGGAGTTGACGGTGCGCACAGGGTGGCCAGTGACGCGCGCGAGGCGCGTGGCGTAGGTGCCTAGGACGGAGGCATCTTCGGCGCGCTGGGCGTCATCCACGGTGGACCCGAAATGGGCTTGAAGGCGCACGGGGCCGGACCAGCGGCGCAGGCGCGAGGGTGTCTGGCGTTCAACGAATTGGCCGTTTTCCAACGTGTATTCATCGTAGAGCGCGATGCGCTCAAAATTGCGCGCCAGCTGATCGACAGAGAACGGCGTATCCGGCCCGCCGCCATCGGTGCGCAGGAGGCCCGTGGAAATCAGCCGCGTTTGGACAGACCTGTAGTAGTTGGTGAACGCCCGGCTTTCTGCCGAAGGTTCAACCGCCACCGGCGCCTCCTCCGCCCGGATTTCGGGGCGCGGAGAGGTGTCAGGGGCCGAGGTGACGCAGGCCGCGAGGGCCAGCGTCACGCTAGGTATCAAAAGGCGGAAGGGGTTTCGCACCAAGACCCCTCCGACGCTTACGCCTGCGGGGCAGCGGGCGGTGTGTCGCCCTCTGCCGAGGGGCGCCGTGCGGAAGCGGAGGCCAGCGTGTCGCGCAATTCCGCCTCCATCTTGGTCATCTCTGCCTCTGCTTCGGCGCGCTTGCGCTTGCCTTCGTCGGCAATCTCGAGGCTCTCGTTGATCGTGGCGATCAGATCCTCGTTGGCCTGCTTCACGGCCTCGATGTCGAAGACGCCGCGCTCCATCTCTTCACGGACCAGCTTGTTCGACTCACGCAGGTTGGCGGCGTTCTGGGTCAGAAGCTGGTTGGTGAGGTCCGTGGCTTCCTTGACGGCCTTGGCGGCCTCGGTTGAGCGCTGGATCGTGACGGCCTGAGCCAGCTGGGTTTCCCAGAGCGGCACGGTGTTCACGAGGGTGGAATTGATCTTGGTGACCAGCGACTTGTCGTTTTCCTGCACCAGACGGATGGAGGGCAGCGACTGCATCGTGACCTGACGGGTCAGCTTGAGGTCGTGGACCCGGCGTTCCAGATCGTCGCGTGCGGCGCGCAGGTCGCGCAACTCCTGCGCCTTGATGACTTGATCATCCTCAGGCGCTGCGTTCACCTCGGCCTCTTTGGCGGGGATGACGTTTTCATCGATGTCACGCAGCTTTTCTTCACCGGCGGCAATGTAAAGCGCCAGCTCGTCGTAGAAATCGAGGGTCTTTTCATAGAGCTTGTCGAGCGACTTGATGTCTTTCATCAGCGTATGCTCGTGCTGCAGCAGGTTGTCGGTGATCTTGTCGATCTGTTCCTGCACGTCCTCGTACTTCGCAAGGAAATCGTGGACCGGCTTGGCCTTGGAGAACAGACGCTCCCACCAGGAGCGGCGGCGGTTGGGGTCCAACTCGTCGACAGAGAAGCCGCGGATGGTGCCCACGATTTCGCGCAGGCTGTCACCGGCAGGGCCGATATCGTCGTTCTTCACACCGGCCAGCATGCTCTGCGAAATCTGCTGCAGCTCGGCCTGAGCGGCGGACCCGAAGGACACGATGGAGTTCGTGTCGGCCATGTCGATTTCCGCCATTCGGGCGCGGATTTCTTCGGCGGTCGGTGCGTCGGCTGCGGGCAGCGGCACCAGATCGGCGGAGGGTTCGGGCAGGACGACAGCGTTCAGCTCATCTACGAGCGCTTCGACTTCCTTGGCCTGTTCATGTGTTTGAGTTTCCATAGGTCTTATCCCTGTCGTTCTAGATATTGCGTTTCACGGCGCAGACGGTCTTGCAGGACCTCGATCTCCACGTCGAAATTGGTGCGGTCATCGATCAGCAGCGTCTCTTTGCGAGAGGCGAAGTTCTGTTCGAGATCGTCGAGGAAAGCGATGTAATCGGCGCGCAGCTGATCATCGCGCTTGTCTTTGTAAAGGCTCGCGAATTGCACGGTCGCGTCGCGCGCGCCCTGCAGGTAAACGCCCAGATAGCGGCGTGCGGCGTTCAGGTCGCGGGGGTCTTCTTCGACCTGCCGGAACAGCGCGCGCACGGTGGTCTGGAACTGGTCCACACGCGCCTCAAGCTGGCGGTCACGGGCCAGAAGGATCGCGTCCTTTTGTTGGGTCAGCAGGCCCTCAGCCTCATCAATTTTGCGGGCGACCCGTTCGGTGGTCATCGTGTCCACGCCCTCCATCCCCTTGTTTTTCAAGGGATCGAGGCCGAAGGAGAACATGTGAAGGCCCGCGGCGAGAAAGCCCACGACGTTGGCGGCCACGATTTCCGAGACCGAGAACGCCGAGCCACCCAAAACCAAGAGCGCCACGCCAAAGCCGGTGCCGATGGAGCCGAATATCTTGCGAGGGATCGCCGGTTTGCGGGCGACTTTGCGTTCATTGTAAGCGTCTTCCGCGCGCACGCCGTCGCGGGTAAGCCAAGCAGACAGCAAAAGCATTGCACCGCCTGCAAGGTCCACGGCCATCTGCGTGACGCCGGAGTTGAAGATCACCGCCGGAAAGATCGTGAGCAGCGGCAACAGGAACAGGATGTTAATCTTGGCCCCATGTCGCAGAGGCTTGCGGCCCTTGAAGGGCGCCACCTCCATGCGCTGATGGGTTACGGTTTCGCGCGATGCATCACCTGCGCGCTCCCCTGTGGGGCTGAATTCTCCGCCAAAGCGTTTCGACATGGATCAGAGCGCCCCGAAGCCGCCGAAGATCGCGCCGATGATCACAAGGGTCAGCACAAAGAAGCTTACGCCTTGAAGGAAGGTGGATGACATATGGTCCGGCCCCGTTTCGTTTCGTGTCGCCTGCTGCTCGCGTGTCTGTCACGTTCGCCAAGCGTTGTCATGTGCAACGATATGCAGGTTTTCCTGCAAAAACCAGCCATTGCCGCGCGCTATCGGCGACGCTTGGCCGGTTGATTGGAACATCGGTGTCGTGGCGTCAGATCGCAAGGGGGAAGCGGGCGGTCTGGTTCCCCAGATGTGACCGCAGGTGCCTTGACGCTGCATTGCGGCGGGCGTAAGCCAAGGATCGTGGCGATTTGTGAACCGGATTGCGGGCCACGTTAAACATTCCGCTAAAGAGGTCGAGGGCGCAGAAGATTGCGCACCCCCCGACCATCATATTGTCTGCCCGCGATCCGTTAGATTGCGTGGCCCGCAGATTTGGAGTGAGGGGCATGAAAGATACCGCCCAGAAGAAACAATGGTCCAAACGCACCCTCGCGGTGCATTCCGGCACCCGCCGCAGCCAATATGGTGAGCTGTCGGAGGCGATGTTCCTGACCCAGGGCTTTGTCTACGACACGGCCGAAGATGCGGAGGCGAGGTTCATCAAGGCGGGTGATGATGAGTTCATCTACGCCCGCTATGGTAACCCGACTGTTGCGATGTTCGAGGACCGGATCGCGGCGCTGGAAGGGGCGGAGGCGGCCTTTGCAACGGCATCAGGCATGGCGGCGGTAAACGGCGCGTTGGTGTCGATGTTGAAGGCCGGGGATCATGTGGTGTCCTCAAGGGCGCTCTTTGGCTCGTGCCACTACATTCTGGATGAGGTGCTGACGCGCTACGGCGTGGAGGTGACCTTTGTCGATGGCACCAACCTTGAGGAATGGCGCGCAGCGGTGCGGGCGGACACCAAGGCGGTGTTCTTCGAGAGCCTGTCGAACCCGACGCTTGAATTGATCGACATCCCCGCCGTGTCCGAGATTGCCCATGCGGTCGGTGCGACCGTGATCTGTGACAACGTGTTTGCCACGCCGGTCTTCTCGGAAGCCATCGCACAAGGTGTTGATGTGGTTGTGTATTCTGCGACCAAGCACATTGACGGGCAGGGGCGCTGTCTGGGCGGTGTAATCCTTGGGACTGAGCAATTCATCCGCAAGACGGTTGAGCCCTACTTGAAACACACCGGCGGCGCGATGAGCCCATTCAACGCCTGGGTGATGTTGAAATCGCTGGAAACGATGGATTTGCGGGTCCGCGCGCAGGCGGCGTCGGCGGTGGCTGTGGCGGAGGCGTTGGAAGGTCAGGCAGGGCTTGAGAAGGTGATCTTTCCCGGCTTGGCCTCGCATCCGCAACGGGGGCTGGCGGCGCAGTTGATGGAAAAACCCGGCACCATGATCGCGTTTGAAGTCAAAGGCGGGCAGGCGGGGGCGTTTCGGTTTTTGAATGCGTTGGAGATTGTGAAAATCTCGAACAATCTGGGCGACGCGAAATCCATCGCCACTCATCCGGCGACCACCACGCACCAGCGCTTGAGTGATGAACAGCGCGCTGAGGCGGGAATTTCGAGCGGTTTGGTCCGGCTGTCGGTTGGGCTGGAAGACCCGGCTGATCTGATCGCGGACCTCAAAGGGGCATTGGCGCAGGTATGAATGGTTTGATCATCAGACCCTATCGGCCCTCCGACGCGATCGGCCTTGCAACGCTGTTCCACCGTGCAGTGCAGGAGGGGGCGGCGAAGCACTACTCGCCCGAGCAGCGTGAGGCGTGGTGTGATCGCCCGCCTACCTCTGCCGGATGGCGTGCGCGCGTCGAGGAGGCAGAGACCATTGTGGCCGAACGCGATGGCGCGCATCTTGGCTTCATGACGTTGGACATGGACAGCGGATATTTGGATTTCGCCTATGTGGCACCCGAGGCGATGGGCAAAGGCGTGGCCGACGCGCTTTATGCGGTGATCGAAGGGCGCGCCCGGGTGCAGGGCCTTTTGCGGTTGGAGACGGAGGCGAGCCTTTTGGCGCAGCCGTTCTTCAAGCGGCAGGGGTGGCGGCTTGTGAAACCGCAGGAGGTTGAGCGCGCGGGCGTGAAAATCCCCAATGCGGTTATGGAAAAGCGCCTCGTGCGCCGGTTCGCCGCCGCATGAAGCCGTTCCTGATCCTGCAATTGCGGCCCGAGGATGAGGCCGCGGACGAAGAATTCGGCGCGTTTCTGGAGCGTGGCGGGTTGGCTGCGGATCAGGTGGAGCGGATCAGGTTGGATCAGGCGCCTTTGCAGGCGGTTTCATTGGATGACTATGTGGGTGTGATTGTCGGCGGCGGTCCGGGCTGCGTGTCGGATGACCCGGCGGGCAAGGACCCGTTGGAGGCGCGGATCGAGGCGGACATCATGGGGCTGATGCCCGAGGTGCTGGCGCGCGATATGCCGTTCCTTGGGTGCTGCTACGGGATGGGCATCCTTGGCGCGGCGCTTGCTGCGCCCGTGGGCAAGGGGCGCTATGGCGAGGCAATTGGCGGCGTCGAATGCTCGGTAACCGACGAGGGCGCACGTGATCCGCTGCTGAATGGTCTTCCGAGACGCTTTCGGGCGCTGGTGGGCCACAAGGAGGCGGTGGAAGAACTGCCCGAGGGGGCGATGCATCTGGTGGCCTCCGCGCCCTGTCCGTTTCAGATGATCCGGGCCGGTAAAAACGTCTATGCTACGCAATTTCACCCTGAAGCGCGGGGCGAAAATTTTGCCCAACGCATCGAAATCTACAAGCATCGCGGCTACTTCGCGCCCGAAGATGCAGCGGCCCTAACCGAGGCTGTGATGGCAGAAGAGATCACGATGCCGGAACGCATCCTGCAAACATTCGTGAACAGATTCAGCGCATAAACGCGCCGTTCCGACCTAACCACCTGAAACTTGGACAAAAACTGATCCAAGGGTCCGGCGATAGCGTAGAACATTCTGAAAACAAGGCTTTAGATATCTGCTGGATGCCCCATATTGGGGAGTGGACCAGCTAGGGCCCGGAAACCAAGGGAAGGGGTGGCACATGAATGTGCATGTTAAGACCGCCGAGAGACAGCCATCAGATTCAGACGCGCAAGCGGCACTGGCACTGTTGGCACAATGGGCCGAGGCCGCTGGACGCGACCGGATGGACGCGCTGGACCCTGAGGTCGCGCGGCTTTTGCGGGCCCGCAACTATCCGGAATTCGCGCGGGAGTATCCGGCGGAGTTCAAGGTGGATGAGGCGTATAAGGCCTCTCTTCCAGATCTTCAGAACGGACCGGCTAGCCTAATCAAGGGCGAGAACCGGCGCATTCAGCATGTGGGTATCTCGAATTTCCGACTGCCGATCCGGTATTCGGTGCAGGGCGGTGGCGAGACGCTGCTAGAGACCTCCGTGACCGGGACTGTCAGCCTTGAGGCCGACAAGAAGGGCATCAACATGAGCCGCATCATGCGGTCTTTCTACAAGCACGCGGACGAGAAATTCGGCTTCGATGTGATCGAGGCGGCTTTGGATGACTACAAGGCCGACCTGGAAAGCTTCGATGCGCGCATTCAAATGCGCCTGAGCTATCCGATGAAGGTCGATAGCCTGCGCTCCGGCCTGTCGGGCTGGCAGTACTACGATATTGCGCTGGAGTTGGTGGAAACCAATGGTGTGCGGCAGCGGATCGTGCATCTGGACTACGTCTATTCGTCGACTTGCCCGTGCTCATTGGAGCTGTCCGAACACGCGCGCGCCACGCGGGGCCAACTGGCGACGCCGCATTCGCAGCGCTCGGTTGCACGGCTTTCGGTGGAATTGAAAGGCGAGGGCGTCTGGTTCGAGGATCTGATCGAGATGGCCCGCACAGGAGTACCGACTGAAACGCAGGTGATGGTGAAGCGAGAGGATGAACAAGCGTTTGCTGAGTTGAACGCAGCCAATCCGATCTTCGTGGAAGATGCCGCGCGGCTCTTTGCGGAACAGCTGCAAGCCAACGAAGGTGTGGGCGACTTCCGTGTGATGGCGAGCCATCAGGAAAGCCTGCACAGCCACGATGCGGTGAGCCTTCTGACCGAGGGTGAAACCTTCGCAGAGGTCAGCCTTGACCCGAAACTGTTCCCGTCGCTGATTCACGTTGGATGAGCATCGCTGCGTAAGGCATTGCCCCTAAAGAAAAACCCCCGCTTCTGCGGGGGTTTTTGCGTTCCGGATTGGCCTTAGTAGCCGGGGCCGCGGCCCTGTCCGCCTGGATCGAGGATGGGACCGTTGTCGGCGTCGGTGAAACCCGTGAACGAGAATGTCCGGCCACCACGACCAAAGCCGCCTGGATCAATGATTGGCCCATTGTCGGCGTCCGTGATCCCGGTTCCATAGCCAGGGCCCGCTGGCACAACCACGCAACCCGAGACACCGGCAGCGCCAGCTGCAAGACCAGCAATGCCAGCCGTGCGCAGCATAGCCCGGCGGTTCATCCGGGTGCATTTGATATCATCGGCACCAAGTGTTTTGGTTTTCTTGTCAGTCATCAGAGCGTCAACCTTCCAGAAGGGACCGGCCCAAACGGGGCCGGTAGGTGGTGTCTCTCGCGAGAATTAGTAGTAGGGGCGACCGCGGCCACGACCGATCGGGTCGGTGATGTTACCGCCAAAGTCCGCATCGGTGATGCCCGAGCGGTAGCCGATTGGGGAGCCACGACCAGCACCGATTGGATCGGTGATGTTGCCATTGTCCACGTCGGTCACGCCGTAAGCGACGCAGCCCGATACACCCATGGCACCGGCCCCAAAGCCCGCAAGACCTACCGAGCGCAGAACGGTCCGGCGGCCGACGCGCTTGGATTTGATCTGATCCTCAGTCAGCGGTTTCCCGGCTGAGGGGTTCTTTTTCTTCTTGTCACCTGGGGTGTCGGTCATGTGATGGGCTCCCTTGCTAATTCTGGCTGGGTTAAATGTCTTTTCCGCCCAAACGGCGGCACTGGTCTAGTCCTTGTCAGTATGAACCGGCGTATCGGCGTCCGTGGCGGCGGCGACAGGCGCGTCATGGTCGGTGGCAACCTGATCGGCATCGGTATGAGAATCAGCGTCCGTACCGGCGTGACCGCCGCCCGGGCCACCACGGCGGGCGTAGGTGGCAATATCGGCGTCGTTCAGCGTCTTGGACGCTTTGCTTTTCGTGGCATCACTGGCCATATCATCCATCCCCTCACCCCGGTTTTCGGTTGGAAGTCGCGATTGGCAGCGCGGAACCGGGTGTCGTCGTTGACGATAGCGTAGCCACGAAGATGTCCCAAATCAATAATTTAGTGGTCTGTGGGGCCATGCCAGCGCGCCCGCGTTCTTGACAGCGCGGGGATGGCGGGCCAACGCTCCGCCCCATGTTTGATCTCCGCCCTGTGGGCTATGTCCTGGGCCTTCTGGTTCTGACCCTTGGGGTCACGATGCTGGTGCCGCTGGTCGCCGATATCCTGGCTGGAAACGGCCATTGGGGGGCCTTTGCCGAGGCCTGCGCCATAACGGTGCTGACGGGGCTGTTTGTGACGCTGGCCTGCGCCAACGGTGTCAGCAAAGGCCTGACCATCCAGCAGACGTTTGTTTTGACGACTGGCGTGTGGCTTGTGCTGCCGCTTTTCGGAGCATTGCCGTTCATTCTGGGCGAAAGCGAGTTGCGGTTCGTCGATGGCGTGTTTGAGGCGATGTCAGGCCTGACCACGACCGGGGCCACAATCCTGACCGAACTGGATACGCTGCCCGTTGGCCTGAACCTCTGGCGCGGGTTGATGCAATGGTTTGGCGGCATCGGGATCATCGTTGTGGCGATGGTGTTTCTGCCTGAGTTGCGGGTGGGGGGGATGCAGATCTTCCGCTCGGAAGGTTTTGACACCATGGGGAAAATTCTGCCCCGCGCCGGTGAGATCGCAAGCCGCATCTCGGTCATCTACGTGGCACTGACTGTGGTGTGCGCGTTGACCTACGCGGCCTTGGGCATGACCCCCTTTGATGCGATCATGCATTCCTTCACGACGATCTCGACCGGCGGTTTTTCAAACTACAACGCGTCTTTCGGGGCGTTTCAGGGCCCGCTGGAATATGCGGGCGCCTTGTTCATGCTGCTCGCGAGCCTGCCATTCGTGCGCTACATCCAATTGGTGGCAGGCAGCGCACAGCCAATTTTTCGCGACAGTCAGATCCGGGCCTATTTTGCGACGATATTGGTGATCGTTCTGGGGTTGGCGCTTTACCGTGTGGCAGCGAACGGGACGGGGGCGGAGGTGGCCTTGCGGGAGGGCGTGTTCAACGTCGTCTCCATCGTGTCGGGCACGGGCTATGCCAGCACGGACTATCAGGTCTGGGGAGCGGTCGCGGTGACCGCCTTCTTCTTCATGGGGCTGATCGGGGGCTGCGCGGGCTCGACATCGTGTTCAATCAAAGTATTCCGCTACCAGTTGCTGTTCGCCACCGTCGCCACCCAGGTGCGCCGTCTTTACGCGCCCCATGGCATTTTCGAGCCCCGCTACGAGGGGCGGCCCGTGGCGGAAGAAGTCCTGTCGTCGGTCATGGCCTTCTTCGTGTTGTTCTTCGTGACCCTTGGGGTGACGGCTGTGTTGCTGGGGCTGACGGGCTTGGATGTGATCACCTCCGTTTCCGGGGCCGCGGCGGCCTTGGGGAATATCGGGCCGGGTCTGGGCGATGTGATCGGGCCTGCGGGCAATTACGCGACAATCAACGACACGGCGAAGTGGATTCTGTCAGCGGCGATGCTGATCGGGCGGTTGGAGTTGATGGCGGTGATGGTGCTGTTCACAACGGCGTTTTGGCGAGCGTGAGAGATCTGACTTAGCGGAGGGCATGCGCCTACGCGCTGGCAATGGCGCGGCCTGCGGCGACGGCAGAGCTCCAGGCCCATTGGAAGTTGTAGCCGCCGAGCCAGCCAGTGACGTCGACCGCTTCGCCGATGGCGTAAAGGCCCGGCAAGTGGGTGCTTTCCATGCTTTTGGAGGAGAGCCCATCGGTGGCTATGCCGCCCAGGGTGACTTCGGCGGTGCGGTAGCCTTCGGATGAGGTTGGCGTGACACGCCAATCGGTGAGGCGCTGTGCGAGGGCCTGCAGGGCGGTGTCGGATTGGTCGGCGAGGTTGCCCGTGAAACCGGTGTCGAAGGCGAGGTGTTGGACGAGCGCCTTGGGCAGAAGTTCGGCGAGAACCGTTGTGAGGGCTTTTGCGCCGCTGGTGCTGCGGCGGGAGCGGAGGGTGTCGTAGAGGTCAAGGTCTGGACGGAGGTGCAGCGATAGGCTGTCGCCCGCCTGCCAATAGGAGGAGATTTGAAGGATCGACGGGCCGGACAGGCCGCGGTGCGTGAAGAGCATGCCTTCGTCAAAGCTGGTTCCGTTGCAGGCCACGCGCGCGGGTACGGAGGTACCGGAGAGGGCCGCGAATTGAGCCTTTGCCTCACCATCGAAGGTGAGCGGCACAAGGGCCGGGCGTGTATCGGTGAGGCGGTGGCCGAACTGTGCGACAAGGCGGTAGGCGAGGCCAGTCGCGCCCATCTTGGGGATGGATTTGCCGCCTGTGGCGACGACGAGGTTGCGGGCGGTGGCCAGGGTGGTGCGGCCCTCACGGGTGAGGGTGACGCGAAAATGGCTGCCGTCGTGGGAAATCTCGCCGATCTCTGTCTGGAGCCACAGCTCGGCAGGCTGCATCTCGGCCAAGAGCATTGCGATGATGTCCTTGGCAGAGTTGTCGCAGAAGAGTTGACCGAGGGTCTTTTCATTCCAGGCGATCTTGTGGCGGTCGACGAGGTCGATGAAATCCCATTGCGTGTAGCGGCTGAGCGCGGATTTGGCGAAATGCTTGTTCTCGCTGAGGAAATTTTCAGGACCTGCGTAGAGGTTGGTGAAATTGCACCGCCCGCCGCCGGAGATACGGATTTTCTCACCGGGTGCCTTGGCATGGTCCACGACCAGCGTGTCGGGGCCTGCGTGGGCTGCGCACATCAGGCCAGCGGCGCCTGCGCCGAGGATCAGGGTGTTGACCGATTTGCTCATGGTCTGGGGCCTAGGCGGATTGCCGGAGGCGGGCAAGGGGTCAGGTGGATTGGCTAAGGCCCCAGACCGGTCCGATGGAGTCGGGGCGGTCAGGCAAGGGGCGGTCCATCACGTAGAGGTCGCCGTCGCGCCAATCGGTCATCAGTTGCGGCAGGTAGGTTTCGCCCTGCACGGTGAAGAGGTGGCGCCAAGCCCCGGTTTCGCCGGTGGAGCGTTCGAAATCGGCGTCGATGTTGTCTTGTACTGGCATCGGATGGCCGCCCAATTGGTCGCCGTGGTAGGCGAGGCCGGCCTCATAGTCTGACCGTGTCGCTTCCTCCAGACCTGCAAGATGTCGGTCGTTCAGGGCGCGAAGGATGCGTCTGGTTTGGTCGGAGGCTTGCCACGCACGGTCGTGGGGCAGGCTGATCGCATCGACTAGATTGAGGCGCTCGCATTGGGCGGTTTCGGACCAGGGTTCGCTGTCGCCGTAGACGTTTTTGTCCAGAAGCGGGCTGTTTTCCCAAAAGCCTTGCAGAGCTTGGGGCGTGGGATGGCGGATGATCTCGGAGAGTGGGGTCGTGTCATGCAGGACTTGCAGCCACGGTGCAGACAGGGGTGTTGCGCCGCCATCATAGCTACGGGGATCGGTGAAGAGTAGCAGGCGCCCGATGCGGGGGAGCGCGGGATCTAAACCGGCGCGCTCGGACAGCCCTTCAAGGTCGAATTGCGCGATGAACGCCAAAGGAGCGGGTTGGGTCAGGTAACTGCGATAGGCCTCGATCCAGCCTTCGCTGTAGATGGTGCGCATTACGGGCGGCCAGGCGTCGATGCCCTCGCTTACGCCGTCATAGGGCGCACGGATTGGCCAGGGGATATCGGAGGCCATGTCGGGACGGCCACCGATTTTGGACGCGCCGACGGGTACCGCCGTTTCATCGGTGAGGTGGCGCATGAAAGTGATCGCGGGACGGGCGCGGCGAAGGAAGGCCTCGGCGTCTGCGGTGCTAAGGTCGGCGTCCGCGGTCAGGACCTCTTTGGCGATTTGCAGGTCTGCGAAAAGCGCCAAACCCCTAGTCCGCGAAGTTGCGGGAGGCTTTGAGCTGATCCCAGGCCCAGACGACCTCTTGCAGACGATCCTCGTCAGATCGGTCTCCGCCGTTCATATCCGGGTGTAGCACCTTGATAAGCGCCTTGTAGGCTTTGCGGATTTCGGGCTTGGTGGCATTGTCCTGCACTTCGAGGATTTCGACGGCGCGGCGCTCGGTCGGGGGCAGGCGCCGCCCCTTGGTGCCGCCGCCCTTGCCGGGGTTCTGCGTGGCGTTCTGGCCCAGAACCTGATGCGGATCCTCGATGCCCAGACGCGCCCAGGCCTTTTCCTCCGCCGATTGCTTGAAGGGTTTGGTGGGGCGGTCCCAGACCCGGTCGCGGTCCATCTGGGCGTTCATCTCGGCCTCGGTCGTGCCTTCGAAGAAGTTCCATTTCAGGTTGTATTCGCGCACGTGGTCGCGGCAAAACCAGCGGAAATCCTCAAGATTATCAGGGCCTTTGGGCGCGCGGTACTGACCCTGCTGTTCGCAGCCGTCATGCTCGCAGACCCGCTGCGACGTCTCGAACGCGCCGGACATACCGCGCCTGCCAGTACGACGCTTCTTTTTGTCCGTGGAAACGCGGAGATCAAAATTGAACGGGTCTTTGTCGGCCATGTG
This sequence comes from uncultured Roseicyclus sp., assembly GCA_947500415.1. GTDB lineage: Bacteria > Pseudomonadota > Alphaproteobacteria > Rhodobacterales > Rhodobacteraceae > Gymnodinialimonas. The sequence goes on along the minus strand of CANMRT010000002.1, from coordinate 639,008 downwards.
CGCACCCTTCTCGACTCGGAAGGAGCAGTTTAGGGTTTTGACGGGCGAGGGAAAGATGCGAAGGGCCAAAAAAGATGACACGAGCAGAGAAAATCGAAGCGGCCTTGCGCGAGGCCTTTGCGCCAAGGGCCTTGGATGTGGTCGATGAGAGCGAAGCACACCGAGGCCACGCGGGCTTTCAGGAAGGCGGCGAGAGCCATTTCCGGGTCAGCTTGGAAAGCGAGGCGTTTGCCGGGCTAAGCCGGATCGCCAAGCACCGGGCTGTCCATAATGCACTGGGCAAGGATCTGATGGGGCAGATCCACGCCTTGGCCCTAACGGTTCGTGAGTGACGGGCCGCTTGGCGCGGCGTCCTCTTCCGTATCACTGCTTTGCCACAGGTTGACGACATCGTCGTCCTCAGGCTCTTCCACGGATGGCTCGGGGGCCGGTTCCGGGGTTGCGATGGGTGTGGGTTCCACCGTGTCTTCCGCAACTTCACGCATGAAAACCAATAGGTTGCGGTAGGTCGTTGTTTTGGCGGTCAAGCCAGAGCGCTCCTCCTGCGGGAGGACATCGGCGCGAACGTATTGCCAGCCGTCGGCGGCGAGCTCATTCATCAGTGTTTCAATCGAATGGGCGAACAGGGCCGCGCCCTTGAGGCCGCGATGCTTGCGGGCCTTTTCGGGGGCGGGGACGACTTTGTATTCGATGCTCATGGGAGCGTTATGAATTGGAGTGGGGGGCAGGTGCAAGGGGCGGACGTGCGAGCGGTTACAGGTGCGAATTCAGACCTGCCAATCGGAGAAGACCTTTGACTTGGTGAAGGCCCGGTAATTCTTGTTCCAGCGTGGCCAATCCAATTTCGCGTTGGGGTCCGGCGTGCGCCAACTGGCACCATAGTTGATTTCGAGCATCTTCTCCGGGCAGCGCGGGATTGGCACGCCGAACTGTTCCTCGGAGATCAGTGGCAGCACGTCGGCGCGTTCCAATTCACCAAACGTATGTGGGAAGACGAAAACCTTGTCGCCTTCCAGCCAGGCGGGGAACAGGTCGGTCGGAACCCCTTCGATGCGGATGGACTTCAACAGGGGCAGGCGTGCTGTCGCGGTCATGCCTTCGTTCAACATGCCCTTGTCGATCAGCTTCAGTTTGACCCCATTCCATTGCTCAGCCGCCTCTGCTGCGTTGCTGGCGGGCAGGACAATGGCGATGTCGAGGTCATCGTCGTGGGGCAGGAGCCGCCCTTCGCGGATCAAGCCAAGGAGGGAGCCGGAAACAAGGAAGCTGGGACCGAATTCAGTGTCAAGAAAGGCGAGGAAGTCGTTGAGCGCACGCCAGAAATCCGGCGTGAGCTCCATATCCGCGAATTTCTGCGTCAGCCCGTGATTGCCATAGACGACCGGTGCGATGGCAAGGTTCAGCAGGTCGATGTAGCGGGGATACATCAGGAATCGCTCCCGGCTCCGGTAGATGCGCCGCATCGCGCGCAGTTCAGCCTCACCTGTGCCTTCATAGCCGTGGCGCATGATATTGAGGACCGCCGCCATCAACTGACCTTCGTCCGATGTCCGGCTGTCTTCCGGCAGGATGGCGAGCGCTTGGTCCAGCGCGTCGATATCGATTGCATCCTGTTCAACCTGTTGGACAAGCTGATCGTGGATCTGTTCGACAGGATGGGCGCCGAATTGGGCGAGTACGGCCTCCTGCGAGCCGTCTTCGGACGTCAACAGCAGGGTTGCAGGAACGTCTTTCTCAAGCACGCTGAAGGGTTGGAGCTCACAGGCAAGCGCATTCAGGCTGACCTTGCTGAAGCGATTTTGACGACGCGGGGACTCGTCGGGTTTGAAGGCAAGATCAACTTCGCCCTTTACGGTTGAAAGGCGCAGCGTGGGATGGGCGCCGAAATCCTTTGCAGCGATGCAAATGCCGCTGACGTCGATGCGGCCTTCTTTGATGTTGCGGGTGGTGTCCAGTTTGAGCTTCACCACAGACGGGTGCTTCTCATCCGGTGCTATGTGGTTGATCCCGCTCGTCATCTTGAAAGCCTAACACGCTCGAACGAACAACGCCCGCGTTACCCGTTTAGCTTCTGCGCGACGATCTGGTTGACCGCTTTGGGGTTCGCCTTGCCGCCCGTGGCCTTCATGACCTGGCCCACGAACCAGCCTGCGAGTTTGGGGTTCTCTTTGGCCTTGGCGACCTGATCGGGGTTGGCGGCGATGATCTCATCCACGGCGGCCTCGATGGCGCCAGTGTCGGTGACCTGTTTCAGGCCCTCGGTTTCGACGATCTCTTCCGGGTCGCGTCCGGTGGTGTAGCAGGTCTCGAACACGTCCTTCGCGATCTTGCCGGAAATGGTGTCGGCCTCGATCAGCGCGATGAGGGCGGAGAGTTGGTCAGGGGTGACGGGGCTGTCCTCGATCTCACGGTCGTCTTTCTTGAGGCGCCCAAAAAGCTCGTTGATGACCCAGTTGGCGGCGAGTTTGCCATTGGTTTTGCCCGCGACGGCCTCGAAATAGGCGGCAGCGTCGAGATCGGCCGTCAGGACGGAGGCGTCGTAGTCGGCAAGGCCGAAATCGCCCATGAAGCGCGCCTTTTTGGCGTCGGGGAGTTCGGGGAGGGAGGCGGCGATGTCATCGACCCAGGCCTGTTCGATTTCGAGCGGCATCAGGTCGGGATCGGGGAAATAGCGGTAGTCGTGCGCTTCTTCCTTGGAGCGCATGGAGCGGGTTTCGCCCTTGTCGACATCGTAGAGGCGGGTTTCCTGATCAATGGTGCCGCCGGATTCGAGGATGGCGATCTGGCGTTTGGCCTCGACTTCGATGGCCTGCTGGATGAAGCGGGTCGAGTTCATGTTCTTGATCTCGCAGCGGGTGCCGAGGTGGTCGAAATCCTGGGTGGCCTGGTACTTTTCATATTGGCCGGGCAGGCAGACCGAGACGTTGACATCGGCGCGCAGGTTGCCGTTTTGCATATTGCCGTCGCAGGTGCCCAGATAGAGCATGATCTGACGCAGTTTCAGCAGGTAGGCGGCGGCCTCTTCCGGGCCACGGATGTCGGGACGGGAGACGATCTCCATCAGCGCGACGCCCGTGCGGTTGAGGTCAACGAAGCTGAGCGAGGGGTCCATATCGTGGATCGACTTTCCGGCGTCCTGTTCCAGGTGGATGCGCTCGATCCGGACCATGCGCGCGGTGCCGTCACCCAGTTCGACCAGCACTTCGCCTTCGCCCACAATGGGGTGGTAGAGCTGGCTGATCTGATAGCCCTGCGGCAGGTCGGGGTAGAAGTAGTTCTTGCGGTCGAAGGCTGATTCCAGATGGATTTCGGCCTTCAGGCCAAGGCCGGTGCGCACGGCTTGTGCGACGCAGGCCTCGTTGATCACCGGGAGCATGCCTGGCATTCCGGCGTCCACGAAGGCGACGTTGGAATTGGGCTCGGCCCCGAAGGTAGTCGAGGCGCCGGAGAAAAGCTTGGCATTTGTGGCGACCTGTGCGTGGACCTCCATCCCGATCACAAGCTCCCAATCGTGCTTGGCACCGGCGATGACTTTGGGTTTTGGGGTCTCGTAGGTCAGGTCGAGCATGATTTCGCCTCTAGCCGCGTGGAACGAGCCGGGTTTAGGGCAGGGCGCGGAGGCGGGCAAGGGGGCGCGCCCCTGCGAGGGCACGCAAAGGGCCGATTTGCTAAATGAATTCGATCCAGTTGTCGTTGAAGCTGTTGGTATCCGTTACGATGGTGACAGAGCCCAGATCGCCGTCGAATTCGACCCTAAAGACACCCGGGGCCAGCGATTGAACGCTGTAGTCCACGGCATCATCCTGAAACGTGTTGATCAGAATGCGATCTGTCCCAGCCTCGAAATGGCTGATCTGATCGTTCCCGAAATCACCGCCATGGTCGAATACGAATTCATCAACCGATCCGATGCGACCCAGCAGATGATCATCGCCCGCACCACCGTTCATTCGTGTGGTGCCGCCCAGGGTTTGGTCCTGACCATGGTAGGCGTTGATCGTATCGTCGCCCGCGCCGCCATCAACGATGTTATGGCCACCGCCCGTAAAGATCTGATCGTCGCCATTGCCGCCGTAGATCACGTCGAGGCTGGCGTGGACGCCTTCAACAGCATTGAAATCATGGTCTCCGCCCAAGATCGTATCGTTGTCATCACCGCCAAAGCCGATGTTGTCGCCGTCATGGAGAAAGATGAAGTCATTGCCATTGCCACCCTGCACGATGTCATGGCCATAGCCCTCGGACAGCAACACATCATCGCCATCGCCCAGATCGACGTTATCGCCGACGAGGACGCTGCCATTGGTTTGCAGGCGCACGATGTCATCGCCGCCTTCCGCATAGATCGTGTCAGCGCCATTCCCGGCCTCAATACTGTCGTTGCCGTTGCCGGCAGAGACCCAGTCATTGCCCTGACCGGTGCGGATCGTGTCGTTGCCCTCACCTCCAAAGATCGTGTCATCGAAAGCGGGGACAAAGGAAAAGCGGTTGTCCTCCGTGGTGTCGAGCAGATCGTGGCCATTGCCGCCTGAGACGCGGTTCGCGCCGTCGCCGCCATAGATGGTGTCGTTGCCCGAGCCGCCGTATGCCGTGTCATTGCCTTCCCCCATGTGCATCCAGTCGTTGCCGGATCCACCAGAGCCATAGTCATCCCCGTCTGCGCCAAGCAACCAGTCGTGGCCACTTCCGCCGAGCATTGTGTCGTCGCCGTCGCCGCCGGACAGGAAATCGTTGCCGCGCCCACCGTTCAGGTAGTCGTTGCCGTCTTCACCGAACAAGTTGTCGTTGCCACGGTTGCCATACAATGAGTCGCTGCCGTTGCCGCCAAGGATGTGGTCATCCCCATCGCCGCCGCGGATCGTATCGTTCTGATCCCCGCCGTCGATGGTGTCATCGCCTTCGCCACCCAGGATCGAATCCCAGCCGTCGCCGCCTTCAATGTCATCGTCGCCTTCGCCACCATCAATATAGTCACTGCCACGCCCGCCGTTGATCGTGTCGTTGCCAAGACCGCCATAGATGGCGTCTTCATCGGCACCGCCGTCAATCTCATCGCCCTCATTGCCTGCATAGATGGTGTCGTCCCCATCGCCGCCGAAGATTGTGTTGCTGCCGTCGTCATTGCCACCAGGCATTCCACCGTGGATTACGTCGCGCCCATCGCCGCCATCAAGGCGGTCGCCCCCGTAGCCACCGATGAGCGTGTCGTTGCCATCCATACCGTAAACATTGTCCCGACCACCGCCGGAGTAGATGTAATCCGCCCCACCGTAGGCCCAGATGGTGTCATCATCATTGCCGTATCCACGGATATCGGACCCGGGTGTCAGGATATGAACGGGCATGGCTGCCTCCAATGGTCATAAAAAATGTGCTTCAAATAATGCGCGATGTGTATCACGGGGACGTGAACCGCGCAGGTGCGGGAAACCCGCAAACGCCGGAAAGGGGCGCCCCGGGATTTGCGTTGCGAGCGGGTGGGTCGCGCTCTAGCTATGCGTAAGCCCCGAAGGAGCACGCCCATGAAAGATGCCGTCCCCGCAGCCCCCGCACCCGTTCGCCTCGAAGACTACACGCCGTTTCCGTGGCAGATTGAGGCCGTCTCGCTGAGTTTCGCGCTGTCGCCCGAAGCCACGCGCGTCACGTCGCGCATCCGGTTCGTGCCATCGGCAGATGCGCCTGCGCGGATGTTTTTGCATGGTGAAGATCTGACGTTGATCTCAGCGCGGATCGACGGCCAGAACGTTTCAGTCACGCCGGTTACAGGCGGGATCGAAGTGCCGGTGCCTGAGGGGGCATTTACGTGGGACGCGGTGGTCGAGATCAACCCCGCCGCCAACACTGCCCTGGAAGGGCTTTATATGTCGAACGGCATGTATTGCACCCAATGCGAGGCCGAAGGGTTTCGCAAAATTACCTACTACCCCGACCGGCCCGATGTGATGGCGCCGTTCAAGGTGCGGGTGGAAAGCGAGTTGCCGGTGCTTCTGTCGAACGGCAATCCGGCGGGCGCGGGTGAGGGCTTTGCGGAATGGCACGACCCGCACCCCAAGCCTGCGTATCTGTTTGCTTTGGTGGCGGGCGATCTCGTGGCCCATTCGGAGAATTTCACCACGGCGAGCGGGGCGCCGGTGGACCTCAACATCTGGGTGCGGCCCGGGGATGAGGGCAAATGCGCCTTTGCCATGGACGCGTTGATCCGCTCAATGCGCTGGGACGAGACGGAATATGGCCGCGAATATGATCTGGATGTCTTCAACATCGTGGCGGTCGACGATTTCAATATGGGCGCGATGGAGAACAAGGGGCTCAACATCTTCAACTCGAAGTATGTGCTGGCCTCGCCCCAGACGGCGACGGATCGGGACTATGATTTCATCGAAGGGATCATCGCCCACGAGTATTTCCACAACTGGACCGGCAATCGGATCACCTGCCGTGATTGGTTCCAGCTGTGTTTGAAAGAGGGGCTGACGGTGTTCCGGGACCAGCAGTTCAGTGCCGACATGCGCAGTGGACCGGTAAAGCGGATCGAGGACGTGCTGCAACTGCGCGCGCGGCAGTTCCGGGAGGATGCGGGGCCGCTGGCCCACAACGTGCGGCCCGAGAGCTATATCGAGATCAACAACTTTTATACGGCTACCGTCTACGAGAAGGGGGCTGAAGTTATCCGCATGCTGCGCATCCTGATCGGGGCGGAGCTGTATCGGGCCGGTGTGGACCTCTACTTTGATCGCCACGATGGGCAGGCCTGCACGATTGAGGACTGGTTGGCGTGCTTTGAAGAGGTCTCGGGCCGCGACCTGAGCCAGTTCAAGCGCTGGTATTCGCAGGCTGGCACCCCAAAGGTGCGGGCCGAGTGGACGCGCGACGGTGGCCGCTTCACCCTGCGCCTGAGCCAGGAGGTGCCGCCGACGCCCGGCCAGCCGATGAAGGAGCCTGCGGTAATCCCCGTGCTGCTGGGTCTGCTGGATGGCGACGGTGCGGAGATTGTGCCGACAACACTGGTGACGCTGGATGGCCCGAGCGCAGAGGTCAGCTTTGATCTAGCGAAGGATGGGGATGCGCCGGAGCATGTCGTGCCCTCGCTTCTGCGCGGGTTCTCGGCGCCGGTATTGCTGGATGCCGACCTGAGCGCTGAGGATCGCGCGGTTCTGCTGGCCCATGACACGGATCCGTTCAACCGATGGGAAGCCGGACGCAGCCTTGTGCGGGAGATGCTGGTGGCGGAGATCACCGCGCCTGATGAAGCCAGCACGACAGAAATCAAGAATAGTGTGCACGGAGCGTTGGGGCGTGTCCTGAGTGACGATACCCTTGATCCGGCATTCCGGGCGCTGGTTTTGAGCTTCCCGTCGGAGGATGACCTGGCGCAGGCGGTCGTGGATGCGGGCGTGGTGCCGGACCCGGTGCGGATCAATGCTGTGCGTCGTGATGAGCGCGTGGCGCTGGCGGCGGCCTTGGAGGGCCCGTTGCGGGATGCCTATGCGGCGTTCGATCCCGGTCCCGATTATTCCCCCGATGCGGAGAGCGCCGCCAAGCGCGCGCTGCGCAACACGGCGATGGGATTGCTCGGGATGCAGGCGGACCCGGAACTTGCGCGGCAGCATTTCGAGACGGCCACCAATATGACGGATCAGACGGCGGCCTTGGCCGTGCTGATCGGCAATGGCGACCGCGAGGCCTCAGCCGCGTTCGAGGCGCAATGGCGCGACGACCGGCTGGTGATGGACAAGTGGTTCATGTTGAGCGTCGGGAGCGCGCCCGCCGCCGATGCGGTCGAGATTGCCGAAGCGCTGACAGAACATCCGCTGTTCGACTGGAAGAACCCCAACAGGTTCCGGTCGCTGATGGCGGGCCTGACCTCGGGCAATCCAGCGGCGTTCCATGCGGCGTCAGGGGCGGGCTATCGGTTCTTTGCGGATTGGCTCTTGAAGCTCGATGCCGTGAACCCGCAGACCACGGCACGGATGTCGACGGCGTTTGAGACCTGGAAGCGCTACGATGCGGACCGCCAGCAGATGATGCAGGATCAATTGGCGCGGATTGCGGGGGCTGAAGGCTTGAGCCGGGATCTGGGTGAGATGGTCGCGCGGATGCGCGCGGTATAGTCGAATGCGGATGCGCGCAGGGTGTTGCGCCCTAGCGGATCACCTGCGTGACGGTCCAGATCAGCCCTATCAGGATGGGCTGGTGTATCAGGTAGATGATCAGGCTGTGTTTGCCGGGCAGGCTCAGGATGCGCTGTGCCCGTGAGGGGGCCGGGTTGCTGAGCCGGGCCCAGATGCCGAACTGATCGAAGACTTTCGCCGTGGCAAGCCCCATGAGGAAGGGTGCGAACCAGGGAAAGATCGGCTCATAGTCCACGGTGCGCAGCGGGACCGTTTGCAGACCGGTCCACCAGAAGACGGGGGCATTGAAGGCCTCGGATCGTGCGAAATCAGGTGCGAAGAAGACCACGACAGCGAGAAGGGCCACGGCTAGTGCTGGAAGGCGGATGACTGCCAGGCCCAGAAGCGAGCAGAGCGCGATGGAATGCAGGATGCCGAAGAAGACGAAGGCATCGGGGAAGGCCATATAGGTGCCGATGGTCACCAGCAGCGCCGCGCCCGCGACCTTGCCGAAGCGCCACCAGAAGGCGCGCCATTCGATGCCCGAGCCGTGGGCGAGCCAAAGCGACACCCCTGCGAGGAACAGAAATGAGCCTGCGGTCAGGATCGCAAGCGCGCGCCAGGGGCCGGGCAGGGTGGTAGTGCCGGGGGCGAGGTAGCCAAATAGCTCTAGATCGAATGTGAAGTGGAACACGACCATCATACCGATGGCGAAGGTGCGCGCGAGGTCCAGGGCCGGAATGCGCGCCCGCGCCATGGTTTGATCCGCCAGGTCGGATGCCATCATCGTCATGCCTCTGTTTTTTCCTGTCATGCCCTACGCTGCATGCCGCTTGGGTCCCTAATTTGTTATGACCCTACGTCACTTTGGGCGATATCCGAAAAAAGCACCGCCCGTGCCGCCGGTTGGACCCAAGCCTTCCCCATTCTTGTCACTTTTGGGGGGCCTTGTAAGCCTATGTCTGATACATCCTTCGAATATATCGCCCGCCCCGGTAGCTCCACCCTCAGCGTCGTCAGCTTTGTCGGCCTCGGAGCCCTTGCAACCTTCCTGTGGCAACTCGCACCCGGCCTCGTACTGCTGATCCTGGTGCCTGCCCTGGCGATCTGCGCATGGCAGGTCATGAATGTGCCAAGCTATGGGATCAAAATCACCGATGAAACGCTGCACTTGATTGGCGGCGACGATGACATCGCCATCCCGGTCAACCAGATCGTGTCGTTGCGCACCGTTGCCCGTGGTGAAGAAAAGCGCATCCGCGTGATGATGGACGATGGCAGTGAGCTGCAATTGCCGGTGGAATGCGTGCCGGACGCAGACGTGCTGCTGAGCGCCGCGCAAGAGCGCGGGATCGCCGTCAGCTAACTCATAACAGACTATTCAAGCCGCCTCAGGCCGTGGCTGAGGACGCACTGTCAGACCAAGTGATGGCCCCGAAACCGGGGCCATTTGTGTGTCTGGCAATAGGTTTAAGTTGGCAGGGCTGAGGGCTGCATCGCCAAGATTGGCCGGACGCATGACAGGACGCGTGGGCGACGCCGGCATTTGGCAGTATTCCTGCCCGCTGACCCATTGGCGCATATCCTCGCGCTTGCGGGACGAATGGAATGGCCCCCAATCAGCCGCCACACCCCGCATCCCTTCCGAGACGACCTGATCGCGAGGCACGGTGATACCCATGATCCGGATAGCGCAACGCAGGTTCGCAGGCCCGTTCAGCAGCGCCTGACCCGATTCGACATCGCAATCGCGCCAGCGCGCGGTGCCGGGGGCAATCTGCACCAACCCAAACCAACGCCCACCGCCACCAACAGCCGTTGGGCGATGGGTGCTTTCATGCCAGGCGAGGGTGGAAATCAGGCCCGTCCAGAAGGCCGCGCGTTGTGCGGGCGAGGCCTGAAGATAGCCGGGGCACCATGCGTGGATATCGCGTGGCTCAACCTCCAGCAGCGGCGCGCCAGGGCCGCGCAGGGCGGATAGAACTGCAGCGGTCCAACTGGTGCCTCTGGGGTGATCGTCCCAGCGGGCGGTCGGAATAGCCCAGGTGTCGCGGACCACGGGCCGCAAGCTGGTGGCGGGCGCAAGGGGGCTGATGGGTTCTGCTTCTTCTGCAAGAATGGCGGCGACTTCCGGCAAATCGCCCTCGGCCAATTCGGGACGGTCAAGGGCGACATCGTCGTCGATTACGCCTGACGTCACTTCAACATCTGACACCACATCAGCCTGCGCGCGCGCCTTTTCAGGCACGGCAACAAGTGCGGCGGACAGACCGCCAAGCAGACAGATCAGACGCAATGCGCCCATTGATGGCCATCCCCCCGGATTGGCAGCAGACAGGTCATTTAGCCTTTTGGCGCGGTCTGGGGCAAGAAAAACGTCCCCGGCCCGCGCCCTCGATTACTCAGCGCAGTAGGGTTGCTGGGAAATCCAAGCGCGCATTTCCTCGCGCTTGTTGGCCTGCACGAATGGCCCCCAATCGGCGGCCACGCCCCCACGGCCTGCGGCGACAACGCCGTCGCGTGGCACGGTTTGCGCCCAAATGCGCAAGGCGCAGGAGATGTTGGCGCTGCCGTTTTGCAGGGCAGAGCCGCTGGTCGCCTGGCACCCATAATGGCGCGCGGTGGCGGGGCTGATTTGCACCAGACCGTGCCAGCGTCCGCCGCCGCCAACGGCCTGCGGGTTCCAGGTGCTTTCATGGCGGGCGAGGGCCGACAGAAGACCGGTCCAGAACATTTCACGCTCGGACTCGGTGGCTTCGGGGTAGGCGGGGCACCACTCGGTGATGTCATTGGGCACGAGGGTGGGCAGGATCGAGGCGTGGGTGTCTAGCGCGGCAAAGGCGGTGCGAGTCCATTCGCCGGCTTCCGGGCGGTGATCCCAGCGCATGGCGACTTCTTCTATAGCGACTTCAGGGTCGTCCTGGGAAAAGCCGGGAAGGTTCAGATCGGCGAGGGTTGCGCATGCGGGCAGAGCGGCGAGGGCGAAAAGGCCGGTAAACGCGGAGGCCACGCGAGAGAGATACGAGGGCATTTTTACGATACAATGGTTGTTGCAGACGGGCGGGCTTAAGTCGTGGCCGCGGCCTTGCGCAAGATGGGTCTGGCGCAACTGTCTGAAAACGGCTGATTTTCGCTGATCTGCGCGCTATGCGTGCTGGATGTTGTGGCGGGCACGGGTGTGGCCACTTCTGCCGGTAGGGCAGAGATCACGCGCTCCTCGGGTCCGCGCACCTCGGTGCGCAAACCCTCCTCGCAGCGGTACGATCTCAGTAAGTGCGGATCAGGCCGACCAGTTTGCCCTGCACCTTCACCTGATCGTCGCGGAACATGCGCGTCTCGTAGGCCGGGTTGGCGGCCTCCAAGGCGATCATTCCAGATTTGCGACGCAGGCGTTTGAGCGTGGCTTCCTGATCCTCGACCAAGGCCACGACGATGTCGCCGTTGTCGGCGGTGTCGCCTTCTTCGATGACCACTATGTCGCCGTCGTTGATGCCCGCGTCGATCATCGAATCCCCTTTGACTTCAAGGGCATAGTGGCTGCGGCCGGTTCCCAGCATCTGCTGCGGGACGGAGACATGGGCCGCGACCTGACTGATGGCTTCAATGGGCACACCGGCGGCAATCTTGCCCATGACGGGCAGTTCGGTGGCGGCAGCGGCCTGCACCGGGATGGCGCCTGCGGGCGGATCTGAACGGTCGCCTTCGATAACGCGGGGTTTGAAGCCGCCGTTGTTCATGGCGTCGGGCATCTTCACGATCTCAATCGCACGCGCACGATGCGCGAGGCGGCGGATGAAGCCGCGTTCTTCAAGGGCTGTGATCAGCCGGTGGATGCCGGATTTCGAGCGCAAGTCGAGCGCCTCCTTCATTTCGTCGAAGGATGGTGGCACACCGTCCTTCTGCATCCGCTTGTGAATGAATTCCAGAAGGTCCCTCTGCTTGCGCGTAAGCATCCCCGTCTCCTCGATTGTTGTGCCCGTTCGGGCGACTGCTCAGTTTTGCGGGCACATTCCGGGCCCGTTCAGGGTATGTTCTACCCTTGTTCCGAACAATTTGTCAACGAATCAGGAAAACAGCTGGGTCAGAGGGACGTAATCGACGATCTCGCCCGCCCGTTTTCGGCCCTCTTCGATGGGGCGAACGAGCAGGGCGGAGGCGCCGGACAGGATCGTCAGGAGCGAGGAGTCTTGGCTGCCGTAGGGGGTCAATGTGGGCAGGTCCTCACCGGGCGTGAGTTCGGAGCGCATGTAATGTTCGCGCGGGCCGTTGGCGTCGAGATCCACGCCAAGTCGCGCCTTGAGCCGGGGCCTTGGGCCGGAGGGCAGGCCCATCATCGCGTCGATCATTGGGATCAGGAACAGTTCCGCACAAACCATGGCCGAGACCGGATTGCCGGGTAGGCCAAGTAGCGTCGCGTCGCCCAGTTTGCCCGCCATCAGCGGCTTACCAGGGCGCATTGCAATCTTGTAGAAGGCGCGATCGAGCCCAAGGGTCTGGGCGACTTCCCCAACAAGGTCATGGTCGCCCACCGACGCGCCGCCGATGGTGACGATGACATCGGCGTCCTTGGCCAGATCGAACCCTTGCTTGAGGCTATCGCGATTGTCACGTGCGATGGGAAGAAGGCGCGCGTGGCCTCCGGCAGCTTCGATACGGGCTTTCAGGCCGTAGGTGTTTGAGGCGATGATCTGATCGGGGGCGGGGTCTTCGCCGGGGCTGACAAGCTCATCGCCGGTTGCGATCAACGCGATATCGGGGCGTTTGGAGACGGTCAGCTTTGGCGCGTTCATGGCGGCGGCGAGCGCCACGTCGGCGGGGCTGAGGCGGCGGGGCGCGTCAAGCGTCGCCCCGGCCACGAAATCCGCGCCCGAGGGCCGCATGTTGGTGTTCGAACCCAGATCGCGGCCCAGAATGATCCGGTCGCCGTCGCGGGTGACATCCTCCTGGATCACCACGCGGTCGGTGCCTGCGGGCAGGGGCGCGCCGGTGAAGATCCGAAGGCATTCGCCGGGTCCGATGGTGCCGGGCCAATGGCGGCCAGCGGGGGCCTCGCCCACGACCTTCAGGCGGCGGCCCGGGATCGCCTCGACGTCACGGACGGCGTAACCATCCATGGCGGAAGCGGAGAAGGGCGGTTGATCACGGTAGGCGGTGACGGGTTCGGCAAGGACGCGGCCACCAGCGTCCGTGAGATGTACGGTTTCCGTGCCGACCGAGGTGGCGAGGGCCAGGCATTTGGCGAGGGCCTCTTCGACGGAGATCAAGGGGTTACCTCATACCGGCCCGACTTGCCGCCATCTTTAAGAACGACCCGCAAGCCGCCGATTTCCATGCTTTTCTCGGCGGCTTTGAGCATGTCGTAGACGGTCAGCGCGGCGGTTGAGGCGGCGGTCAGCGCTTCCATTTCCACCCCGGTCTGGCCGGTGGCTTTTACGGTTGCAGTGATGCGCACGCCGGGCAGGTCTGCGTCAACCTCCAGATCGACGGAAACCTTGGTGATCGGCAAGGGATGACAAAGCGGGATGAGGTCGGAGCACTTCTTTGCGCCCATGATCCCGGCCAGCCGTGCGACGCCCAGAACGTCGCCCTTCTTGGCCGTGCCTTCCATAACCTTTTCAAGGGTTTGTGCCTGCATCTTCACGTAACATTCGGCCACTGCGACCCGGTCCGTGACGGCCTTGCCCGAGACATCTACCATATGAGCGGCACCCTGGCCGTCGAAGTGGGTCAGCTCGGCCATGTTATGCGGGCACCGGTTCGGAGAGGAGCGCCTTGGTGGCGGCTGTCACATCATCCTTCCGCATCAGACTTTCGCCGATCAGGAAGGTGCGCGCGCCGTGGCGGGCCATGTCGGCGAGGTCTGCGGGGGCGAAGAGGCCACTTTCCGAGATCAGCATCCGGTCGCCGGGCACGCGCTTCGACAGGTCGCGGGTGGTTTGCAGCGTCGTCTCGAAGGTGTTCAGGTTGCGGTTATTGATGCCCAGAAGCGGCGATTTCAGGGTCAGCGCGCGGTCCAGTTCGGTCCCGTCATGCACCTCGATCAGGGCATCCATGCCCCATGCGAAGGCGGCCTCTTCCAACTCAGCGGCTTGCGCGTCGGAAACGGAGGCCATGATGATCAAGATGCAATCGGCGCCCCAGGCGCGGGCCTCAGCCACCTGGTAGGTGTCGTACAGGAAATCCTTGCGTAGACAGGGCAGGGAAACGGCGGCGCGGGCTTGCTGCAAGAACTCCGGCGCGCCTTGGAAACTTGGTGTGTCGGTCAAGACAGATAGGCATGTCGCGCCGCCGGCCTCGTAGGCTTTTGCCAAGGAGGGCGGGTCGAAATCGGCGCGGATCAGACCCTTGGAGGGGCTGGCCTTCTTGATCTCGGCGATCAGGCCGTAACCCTCGGCCTGCGCCTGTTTCAGCGCGGCACTGAAGGGGCGCACGGGCGGGGCCGTTTGGGCCGCAGCCTCAACCTCGGCCAGCGGGCGTGCGGCCTTCGCGGCGGCCACTTCTTCCAGCTTGTAGGCTTTGATCTTGTCGAGAATGGTGCTCATGGAACCGTCTTAGGCAAGGAAAACAGGGGTGTCGAGAGGGGCGCTCAGGCGGCTTGCCGTTTGCGCATCACAAGCGCCGCAATTCCGCCGATGAGGACGAAGGTGATGCCGAAGGCGGCGGCTATCGAGATTTCCAGCATATCGAATTGCACCGCAGCGAAACGGTCGCCGCGTGTGCGTTCGATCTCAAGCGGGGCGTCGGGCAGGTAGATGATCGGTACGCGGACCTCATCGCCTGCCTCAAAGGCCGCGTATGCCTCTTCGCTGAGCGTCACATCCGTCACGGCGCGGCGATCGTCGACCAGATAGATGATCTGCGCCAAAGCGTGGTCATCGCGGTTGCAGACCTTGATCGTGCCGCCCCGACAGCTGAGCCGTTCGCGATATTCCGCCGTCACAACCAGCGCATCGGTTGCCACGCCTTCGTCGATCAGACGCTGACCGATACGTGTTTCCGACTGCATATGTAGGAACAGGACCAGCGCCAGCCCAAGCATCGCAAGCCCGATCAACCCGAATCCGAAGGGGAGAACGTGCCGCTTCACTTGGCGGAGGTCACACGCGCCACGGCCTCAACGGCGGATTTCGCGGCCCCGCTGGCGATGCTTTCGCGGGCCACATCCACCCCGTCGCGCAGTTCGGCCACTTGGCCCGCCACGATCAGGGCGGCGGCGGCGTTCATCAGTACCGCATCGCGGTAGGCCCCTTCGGCCCCGTCCAGAAGCGCGCTGAAGGCCTGCGCGTTTTCGTCGGGGGTGCCGCCGAGGATGTCCTTGAACGGATGCACGGGCAGGCCCGCGTCCTCGGGATGGACCTCGCGCGAGCGCAGCTTGCCGTCTTTCAACTCCACCACAGAAGTCGTGCCGGAGATGGAGATTTCGTCCGTCCCGTCGGATCCATGGACAAGCCACGCGGCCTCGGATCCCAATTCAAGCAGCGTCTCGGCCATAGGGTAGATCAGGTCGATGGCGAAGGCTCCGGTCAGTTGCCGCTTCACGCCAGCAGGGTTCGTCAGCGGGCCGAGGATGTTGAAGATCGTCTTGCACCCGAGCTCCTGCCGGATCGGCATGACATGTTTGACGGCGGGGTGGTGCATGGGGGCCATCATGAAACCGATGCCGGCCTCTTTGATCGACGCTTCGACCTTGTCCGCGCCGACCATCACGTCGATGCCCATCTGGGTCAGCACATCCGCCGCGCCGGATTTCGACGACAGATTGCGGTTGCCGTGTTTGGCCACGGGCACGCCCGCGCCTGCGACCACAAAGGCCGTGGCGGTGGAGATGTTGAGCGTCCCCATCCCATCCCCGCCGGTGCCGACGATGTCCATCGCGCCTTCGGGGGCGTTCACGGCGATACATTTCTCGCGCATCACCTGGGCTGCGGCGGCATATTCGGCGACAGATTCGCCGCGTGCACGCATCGCCATGATTAGCCCGCCCATCTGCGCCGCGCTGGCCGCGCCTTCGAAGAGGTAGCCAAAGGCCTCTTCCGCTTGGGCGCGGGACAGGGGGCCTTCGGAAGCCGCGAAGATAATGGGCTTCATTGCGTCGTTTGCGTCGGTCATGCGGGCTCGCTCGTCTGGGTCGTCTCAAGGAAAGTCTTAAGCATCGCGTGGCCGTGTTCGGACCGGATGCTTTCAGGGTGGAACTGCACACCCTCAATGGGCAGCGTGCGGTGGCGGACGCCCATGATGGTGCCGTCTTCAAGCTCGGCGGTGACTTCGAGGTCAGAGGGTAGGGAGGTGCGATCCACGACCAGCGAGTGATACCGCGTGGCCTCTAGGGGCGAGGGCAGGCCCGCGAAGACGCCTTTGCCTTCATGCTGAATCACACCCATCTTGCCGTGCACGATGTCGGAATGCTGTTGAACCTTGCCGCCGAAGGCCTCGCCAATCGTCTGGTGGCCTAAGCACACGCCGAAAAGGGGCATCTGCGCACCGGCGGCCGCTTTCGTGAGGCTCAGGCAGATGCCCGCCTGCTCGGGCGTTCCGGGCCCGGGGCTGAGCACGATCCCGCTGGCGCCCGAGGCCATCGCGTCCTGCACGGTGATCTGGTCGTTGCGCACAACGCGGACGTCCGCGCCCAACTCGCCCAGGTAATGCACCAGATTGTAGGTGAAACTGTCGTAATTATCTATCAGCAGCAGCATCGAATGGCGACCTCACGCGAAAAGGGGTGAAGGCGCCGCGCGCCCGCGCTATACATGTTTCAAAGCCACGCGCGGGGGTCAAGGCAGGCCGTCGCATCCAGGGCATCAGGGGGCACTCGGGATCAACCCGGGCCCGAGCAGACAGGAGCATGGACCATGGGTGGTCTGAGTGTCGGTATTCTATCAGGACTACTTGTGTCGGGCGTCGTTCTTGCGGCGGTCTCGCTGAGCACACCTTTGCCGCCGCGCACGGGCGCGGAAGAGCTTGAGGTCACGGTCAGCGCGGAAGGCGAGGACGCGGCGGCTGAGGTTGAGGAAGCTGCGGTCGAAGAGGCCGCGCCTGAAGCTCCGGCAGACGAAGAAGCTGAGACGCCTGAGGCGCCTGCGGACGAAGAAGCTGAGGAAACGCCTGCACCCGAAACCGAAGAAGGCGCGCCTGTTGAAGACGAGCCTGAGCCGGCGGAAGAGCCTGCCCCAGCGGAAGAGCGCGCCCCGGAAGAGGCCGCACCTGCGGCTGTGGACGAAGAAACCGGCGCAGCCGAGCCCGCCGCCCAGGAGGAAGAGACCGTCGCTTCGGCCCCTGCCACCAATGTTCCGCTGCCTTCCGGGTCGGAATTCAATCGCCCCCCGCCTGAAGAAGACGCTGTTCTGCCCTCCGCCGATGCAGCACCTGCTGCCGCAGCGCCCCAAGCTCCGCTCGCTGCGGGTCTGTCAGACGCCCCCAGTTTCGACACTGCGCCCGCCGCGCAACCCAATGTGACCGCCGACAGCCCGGACGCGATTGCCGCCGCCCCAGCATTAGGCGAAGCGCCCGCCGCTCCGTCGGGCTCTGCCTCTGTCGCCGCAACCGGCGCGGCCCCGACGCTAAGCCAACCTGCGACCAGCGCATTGCCGCAGATCGAGACCACCGCTGCGCCGTTGCCGCAAGCGGAGCCGGAACCCGAACCCGAGGCCGAAGAGATCGCGGAAGCGGTCGAGGCCGAGACTGCCCCAAGGGAAGAAATCGCCGAGCTAGACGCGGCAGAGCCCGAAGCGCCTGCTTTGGAAACGCCCCGTTTTCCCACTATTGGTGGCGAGACGGCCGAGGCAGACGCCGCTCCGGCGGAAGACCCGGTCGAGACCACGACGCCTCGTTTCCCGCAGGTCTCACGCTTGCCGCAAGCCGGTGGCGGTGTGGAAGAGGTCGAAGAAACGGTCGAGGCTGAGGCTGAAGAATTAGACCCGGTGGACCTTGAAGATCTTCCTGCGATCCAAGCCTACGCGGTGCCCTTCGATGCAAACGAAGAACGCCCCCTGATGGCCGTGGTGCTGATCGACGACCCCGACAGTCGCATCGAGCAATCGACCCTGACCCGCTTCACCTTCCCCGTAGCCTTCGCCGTTGATCCAATGCACCCAGATGCCGCCGAGCGCGCGGGCATGTACCGCGAGGCCGGGTTCGAAGTGGTCATGTTGGGCTCCATGCTGCCCGAAGGGGCCACGGCGGCGGATACCGAAGTGGCCGTCGGCGCGGCGCAATCGATGCTGCCGGAAACGGTGGCGCTGCTCGACACGCCCGAAAGCCGCATCCAAGGCGACCGCCCGGTTTTGGACGCGACCGTCGCCTTGCTGGCCGAGACCGGCCATGGGCTTCTGGCCTTTCCGCGCGGCCTGAACGCGGCGGAGCAGACGGCGTCGCGGGCGGGCGTGCCCGGCGCGACCTTGTTCCGGCTGCTGGATGACGAGGACCAGAGGGCCACGCAAATCACGCGCTTCCTTTCCCGCGCCGCCTTCACCGCCGCGCAAGAAGGCACTGTGATCGTAGCAGGCCATACGCGACCCGATACAGTCACAGCCCTGTTTTCCTGGGCTTTAGGCGATCGGTCAGAAGCGGTGGCCCTGGCCCCGCTGTCGGCCACGCTTCTGCGGGCGTCCGAGCGCTAGGTTGGCGCAGCACCCTTCGTCAAATTGAGCGCCTTGCGGCGCACTCCTTTTGCTAAGAATTGGGGGGCGCTGCCCCCTTTGCGTCTTTTCCAATGGAAAAGATCGCTGATCCCCGGAGTATTATCGAAACAAGGACGGGGCGGCTGCGAGGAGGGCCGAAGCACCGCAGGGGCGCGGGCCCGAGAAGCGGTTGAGCGTGGCCTAGCGGTTGGTGTCGCGGGAGAAAAGGCTGGCGTCTTCGGCGGCTTTGCGGATCGCGCGGGATTTGTTGACGGTTTCCATGAACTCCGCCTCTGGGTCACTGTCGTAGACCACTCCGCCGCCGGCCTGGATGTAGAGCTTGCCGTCTTTCACGACAGCTGTGCGAAGCGCGATGCACATGTCCATGTCGCCGCCAGCGCTGAAGTAGCCGACGCCGCCGCCATAGACGCCGCGCTTCTCCGGCTCGAGCTCATCGATGATTTCCATCGCGCGGACCTTTGGCGCGCCTGAGACGGTGCCTGCGGGCATGCCGGCCATGAAGGCCGAGAGCGCGTCTTGATCATCGGCCAGTTCGCCCACCACGTTGGAGACGATGTGCATGACATGGCTGTAACGCTCGACGATGAATTCCTCGGTCGGGCGCACGGTGCCGATTTTCGAGACCTTTCCGGTGTCGTTGCGGCCCAGGTCGAGCAGCATCAGATGCTCGGCCAGTTCCTTCTGGTCAGCCATCAGATCGGCCTCCAGCGCCTTGTCCTCTTCCGGTGTCGCTCCGCGGGGGCGGGTGCCTGCGATAGGGCGGATCGTGACTTGCTTGTCGAAGACCCGCACGAGGATTTCGGGGGAAGCGCCCACCACCTGGAACCCGCCGAAGTTGAAGTAGAACATGAAGGGCGACGGGTTGGTGCGGCGCAGTGCGCGGTAGAGTGCGAAGGGTGGCTCCGGGAAATCCAGTGTCCAGCGTTGCGACGGGACGACCTGGAAGATGTCGCCCGCGCGGATGTAATCTTTGGCGGTTTCCACGGCCTGCAGGTAGGCGTCGTGGGTGAAGTTGCTGATCGGTTCGCCAAGGGGTTGCGCATCGCCCATTTCGCGGGCGGCCACCGAGGGCGCGCGTTCCAGATCGCGCAAAGCATCGCTGACGCGTTCTGCGGCTTGGGCATAGGCCGCGCGGGCGCTCAGGCCCGAAGACGTCCAGGCGGGGCTGACCACCGTGACTTCGCCCTTTACGCCATCCAGCACGGCGATGACCGAAGGGCGCATCAGCACTGCGTCAGGCAGGCCGAGTGTGTCGGGGTTTACATCGGGCAGGTGCTCCACCAGCCGGATCATGTCGTAGCCCAGATAGCCAAAAAGGCCTGCAGCAGCGGCGGGCAGATCGGCGGGCATGTCGATGGCGCTCTCTGCCAGCAGGGAGCGGATTGCCTCCAACGGGGCGTCCGAACAGGGTTCAAACGTGTCGCGGTCGTAGCGGGCGGCGCGGTTGATCTGGGATGTCTCGCCGTGGCAGCGCCAGATCAGGTCCGGCTTCATGCCGATGATCGAATAGCGCCCGCGCACTTCGCCGCCGGTCACCGATTCTAGGATGAAGGCATCCCGCCCCGCGTCCGTCAGCTTCAGCATGACCGAAACGGGCGTATCCAGATCGGCGGCCAGGCGCGCGTGGACAAGCTGGTTTTCGCCCCGCTCCCAGCCCGTCTTGAACGCCTCGAAGTCGCTGAGCTCTGCCATCAGGGGAAGGCTGCGTGGACGGAGTTGATGACAGCGGAATTGGTGGTGAACCCGGCCTCGGCCTGGGTCGCCTGACCGTAGGCCTCGAACACATCCGTGGCGATGGATTGCGCGATGGTCTGCTCCAGGATCAGAAGCATGATCGAGGTGTCCGGCGCGTCACGGGTGGCCGAATTGATCGCATCGAGGCGGATCACATGGGCGGCCTCCGCTCCGGGGATCATCACAACATCGCCCACAGTCTCCATCTGGAACACCTGCGCCACGGTGGTGGGGGGCAGGTCCGGCAACAGGTCCTGGCGGCGGATCAGACGCTCCTCGGCGGTATCACCAAGGTCTTCCAGTGTGGCACCCTGGGCCATCTGCCCCACCAGCTGCGAGGCGCGGGCGGAGACCGCATCGCGCAGGGCGCTGATGGTCCAGGCCTCTTCTACCTCGTCGAGGATTTCATCCAGCGGGGGCAGGGTGGGTGGCACGATCTCGTCGAGCCGCAGGGCGAAGAGGCCGCCATCGGAGAGCTCCAAAAGCTCCGGGAAGTCGCTTTCTTCCACCTCAGTAGCCGCATCGCGGAAGTTGTCGTAAGCCGCGATGCCGTCCTCGGAGGCAATGGTGTAGTCGATCATACCGAGGCTCATGGCGGTATCATTGGCCATTTCTTCAAGCGTTGCGCCGCTGGCCAATAGATCGTCCATCTCTTCGCGCATGGCGTCGATCTCGCGGCGCGCGGCATCTTCGGCCATTTCGGCGGCCAGATCATCGCGGGCGTCCTCGAACGTCACTTCGGAGGCTTCCAGCACGGCATTGACACGGAAGAGGGTGGGGCCGAGTGCGGTATCAACCGGCCCGATGATCTCACTCTCGTCGTCCGAGAAGATCGCCTCGGCCGCCGCGGTTCCCAGATCGTCGGCGGCGACTTCGCCAATATCGACGTCTTCCAGCGTCAGGTCGCGGTCCTCAACCAGCGTGTCGAAGTCCGTCTCTTCCGCGGCAATCGCATCGAATGCGGCCTGCGCCTCTTCCACGGTGCCGAAGGCGAGGCGCTCAAGCAGGCGACGCTCGGGCTGCACGTAGATGCTCAGCCGATCCTCATAAAGGCCGCGCAGATCGTCCTCGGACAGGTCCACGTCGTCAAGGATCGCGTCCGGCGTGATCCAGGCATAGGTGATGCGGCGCGCCTCGGGCCGGGTGAAACGCTGGGGGTTTTCCTCGTAGTAGGCCTCAAGATCGCTGTCCGACGGCACTGGCAGCTCATCGGCCAGCTCCGCGCGACCAACTGAAAGACGTGTGAAATCGCGTGTCTCGCCCTGATAGGCGGCGATCGTTTCGGCAAAGAAATCCGGCGGGGTCAGCCCACCGACCACCGCGGTTTGCAAAAGCGCGCGCGAAATATCTTCGCGCGTGTCTTCTTCAAACTCCCGTGGGGAGGCGCCCTGTTGTGCCAGCATGAATTCATAGGTGTTGCGGTCAAATGAGCCGCCGGTGCCCTGAAACGCCTGAATTTGCTGGATCTGACGGGCAACTTCGCCATCCCCGACCGAGATCCCCATTTCCGCCGCCTCATGGCTCAGCGCCGCACGCGCCACCAGACCGGTCAGCACCTGCTCATCCACACCGCGCGCGCGCAATTGGGCGAAGGTCACGACCTCTCCGGTGTCTGCGATCTGCGCGCGGATTTCGTTGTTGAGCGCGCGGTAATAATCATCCGCAGTGATCTCTACGTCACCGACCGAGCCGACCTGGCTGGCCCCACCGGCGAAAGAGCCGATGCCAAAGCCCGCAAGCGCCACGAAAAGCAGACCCATCAGGATCCAGACAAAGATGTTTCCGACTTTCTTAGCCGCGGTTTTCGCCATGTCTCAGGGCCCTTCGGGTTCGGGTCAAACGGTTCGCAGATCGATAAGCAATCGGCGCGCGAGGGGCAAGCGGTTCAGGGCTCTATGGCTGATAGGCGGGTCACCATATCGTCAAGGCCCGCCGCGTCAGCATTGGCGAAGGCAATCCGCAACGTGTCCTCCGCCTGACCTGATCCGCCTTGTGCCTTCAACGGTCCAAACATCGTGCCCGGCAGCACCAGCAGATGCGCCTCATCCACCAACCGTTTGGCGACTTGGTCTGACGGCACGTCGAACGGATGGCGCACATAGGCGAAATAGGCACCCGATCCGAGCAGCTCCCACGCTGGCAACCGCTGGAACCCGGCACGGATCGTATCGCGGCGCGCGAGGATTTCCAGCCGCTCGCCAGCCAGCCAATCGCCCAGGTTCTGCATCCCCCAGAGCGCCCCGATCTGGCCGACCTGCGGTGGGCAAATCGCAACGGTGTCGAGGAATTTTTCAACCTCTGCCAGCCGCGCCTCGGACGCCATGATCGCGCCAACGCGGTGGCCAGTCAGCCGGTAGGCCTTGGAGAAAGAATAAAGGTGGATCAGCGTGCCGTCCCAATCGGGGTCGGTGAACAGGTCATGGGGCGCGCCATCGGACGAATGGAAATCGCGGTAGGTTTCGTCCACCACCAGCGCCAGATCATTGGCTTTCGCCAGATCGTAGAACGCCCGCAAAAGAGGCGCGGGATATTCCACGCCCGCCGGGTTGTTGGGGCTGACCAGAACAATGGCTCGGGTCCGCTCGGTGATCAGCTCTGCCGCGCGCTCCGGGTCCGGCAACAGATCGGCACCCGTGGGCAGGTAGATGCCGCGAACACCCGCCATATCCAGCCACATCTGATGGTTGAAATAGAAGGGCAGGGGCAGGATCACCTCATCGCCTGCGCCCGCCAACGTTGACAGGACCGAGGTGAAGGCCTGATTGCAGCCTGCCGTGATCGCCACCTGCGCCGGGCGCACCGTGCCGCCGTAGCCCTTGCTCCACTGGCTTGCCAGCTCTTCGCGCAGATCACCGCGTCCCAACACTGGCCCGTAGAGATGTACTGAGGGGTCCGACATAATCGCATCGGCCATCGCCTGCATCAGCGCCTCGGGTGGTGGATCAACCGGGGCCGCCTGGCTCAGGTTCATCAGCGGGCGATCTTCGGGAAACACCTTCCCCTCGATCCAGCGCCGCGCTTCCATCACCGGGGGCGGAAAAGTCGCCACGAAGGCGGGATTGACCGGCTGCATTCTGGCTCTCCCTCACGCGATCTGGGCGCTGACCCTGCCCATCTTTGTTCCATGAAAATGCAAAATCAGGGGCCTCAGCCCGCGCTGACGGCCCACCATTACAGATGCGGCCGCCGTCACAGGCCGTTGCTCAGAACGGGATTTCGTCGTCGAGGTCCGAGCCCCCGCCGCCGCCACTACCACCGCCAAAGTCGCCACCACCGGAGCCGCCCCGATCATCACCGCCAAAGCTGCCGCCACGGTCGTCATAACCGCCGCCGCCACTGCCTCCACCGTAGCCGCCACCACCGCCGCTGCTGTCACCGCGGCCACCGATCATGGTTAGCGTGCCGTCATAGCCCTGCAGCACCACTTCGGTGGAATACCGATCCTGGCCGGATTGATCCTGCCATTTGCGGGTCTGAAGCTTGCCCTCGATATAAACGGTGGAGCCTTTGCGCAGATATTGCTCCGCCACGCGCACCAGACCTTCCTGAAAAATCGCCACCGAATGCCATTCGGTCTTCTCGCGCCGCTCGCCGGTGTTGCGGTCTTTCCACGTCTCGGACGTGGCGATGCGCAGGTTGCACACCTTGCCGCCGTTCTGGAAGCTGCGCACTTCGGGGTCGCGCCCCAGATTGCCAACCAAAATGACCTTGTTGACCGAGCCTGCCATGTGATTTCCCCCTCTGTCAGTCGGGCTGCCACCTATGATTCAGCGCGCAGCGCTTTTCTCGGTTAGACCATCGCATCTTGGTGAAGAAAACCCTAATCCCGCCGGGAAATGTGCCAAGGCTGGATCAAAGCGCGTCTTGGGGCTATGGTGCGCGCAGTTATCCACAGCAACCGTATTGTCTCGTGCCTCATTTTCGTCTGCTGATCCCTGCCACCTGTGCTCTTCTGTTTGCTCTGCCCGCTTCAGCCCAAAGCGGGCTCGACCGGCTGGACCGGATGATGAACGTGCTCGACGGCCGGGCTGCAACGCAATACGAATTCTCCAACCGCCTGCGCCCTGAAAGCGATGTGGAACGCGGACTGCCCGATTATGAAGGCGGCTATGATGGCCCGTTTCTTGAGGTCGCCCGCTCCGCCGCTCGCCGCCATGGCATTCCAGAGGATATGTTCCTTCGCCTCGTGCAACAGGAATCCGGCTGGAACACCACCGCCGTCAGCCACGCAGGCGCAATTGGTCTGGCACAGCTGATGCCCGGCACCGCAGACCTTTTGGGCGTTGATCCTGAAGACCCTGTCGCCAACCTCGATGGCGGCGCGCGCTACCTGGCGGAGCAATTCCGCCGCTTTGGCAACTGGCGTCTGGCGCTTGCCGCCTACAACGCGGGCCCCGAAGCGGTGGAGCGTCACGACGGCGTGCCACCTTTCGCCGAAACCCAGCACTATGTGCGAGTGATCCTTGGCACCAGAAGCTGATCCCGCGCCGGAGGATGATCCGGAAGGCGGCAATCCATTTACGCTGGCCCGCGGCTTGCGCTTCTTGGAAGGGCTCGCCTTCTGCTGTCTTGCAGCCCTTGTGATCGCTTGGGCCAGCGACCGTAGCCGAGGCATTGATTTCGACCCGATCACCGTGACGCTGTGCGATGAAAGCACTTGCGCTGACACGCCCGCCGAGAACCGTGATCGCGTGTGGTCTCAATTCACAAACACGCTTGATCTTCAGGGCGTCGTAGCCTTCACGCAGGCCAATGTCTGCGTCTTTGCGGCAGACGTTCTGCAAAACCGCCTGACGGAAGAAGGGGCGGAGCAAACCCTCACCCTAATGCAGGATCGTGGCACGATGGGGATCACACGACCGGGCGACGGGACAGCTACCATCTCACCCGGGCGCAACAACGATGGGTTGGGCGATATCCTCCGCGATGCGCTCCGCTGGCAGGGCACGCGCGGTTGCCACCCGATGCGTTACGCAGCTTTGTTTTGGCCACTTTGGACGGTCTGGTTGCTGCTGATCAGCTGGCGCCTTCTGCGCTACCGCCAAACCGTCTGGGCGGAGCGCTAAGCTTAGGACCGATTGAGTTACTCTGAGCGAACCTCCGCCCCAAGCGCCACAAGCCGCGCTCGAAGGGCCGGCGCCCGTGCGTCCCCCGCTTCCAATGCAAACACATAGGCGTGTGTCAGGTAAAACGCCTCCGCGTCCCCACCATTTTCCGCCGCCTCTGCATAAAGCGTCACCAAGGCCGCCCGGTCGCCCACCTCGTGGGCGCGCAATAGCGCCGCATCAAGTGCCGCCTTGTCCAACCGGCTCAGCCCGCCGCCTCGATACGCGCGGCGACCCAAGCATGGAATAGATGCGTTGGCCCGTCCATCGCAGGCGAGAACCGCCCACCATCAAAGCCCGAGGCCGCACGCCCGCGTTGCATGCCCTCGACCACGAAGATGTCCTCCTCAAACACCTCTTTCCACTGCGCGGTATTGGCGGCGCGCAACGCCGTGTCGGTCTCGGCCACCGGATAATACAGATGCACATGCTCCCGCGTGCGGTTGTGGGCCACGGGCTCCAGCACAATCGCAAAGGCATGGTCGCGGTGCACGCCCATCAGCACATTGGGAAAGACAGAGATGTACTCCGCGCCCGCATCCCAATGGTCACTCAGCCCCGCGAAATCCGGGAACATCGCGCCGTCTTCACCTTTTAACTGACGATAAACATAGGTGCCCTGGCCTGAGAATTTGTCAGGCTCTTCAATGTGGTAGTGATCCTCCAGCCGCGAATAGCTGTTCAGCCCGGGATGCACCCACGGCAGGTGGTAGCTTTCACAGTAATTCTCGACCGCGAGTTTCCAGTTTGTCTCCAACTCCAGTGTGAACTGACTGTCCGCCCCACCGTGATACATCGGCTGCTCGAACTCCGCCCACCTCTGCAGCAGATCGGTGTGGATCTCTTCAAACGGGGCGGCCTCACCGGAGAGGTTGATGAACACCACATCCCGCCAGATATGGCTTCGCACCTCCGCCAGACTAAGCGTGGCCTTGTCGATTCCGTCGTGGGCATTCTGTCCGGGCCCACCGACATGGGGCGTGGCCACCAGCTTTCCGGCCTTGGAATAACACCACGAGTGATAGGGGCAGCGGATCGCGCCTTCGATCTTGCGGGGCGCATCGACCAGGATCATGCCGCGATGGCGGCAGATGTTGAAGAACACCCGCACCGCGCCCGCGTCGTCGCGCAGCAGCAGCAGGGGTTGGCCCAGGAATTCGATGGGCTTGGCATCACCCGGCTCCGGCACATCCGCGCCCACGGCCAGCGCGGACCAGGAGGCTTCCAGCACGGCCTTGTTCTCCACTGCAATTGTCGCTGGGTCCGTGTAGTGGGCATTCGGCAAGCCGCGCGCGCGGTCGATGGGGGCCATTACATCGGCCAGGGGGCGCATCCTGTCGTCGGACATGGTCGAGGCTCCTGCAGCAGAAATTCTGTTCCGATGCTCGTTGCCCGCCGCAATCCGGTCTTTCCCATGGGCGACATTTTCCACGTCGCGCAAGACATGGGCTGTCCGTGCCGTTACGAAGGCTCGCCCCCCAGCAGATCCGTCACCGGCGCACCGGGCGGCAAGTCCAACGCCTCCCGCATTGCCGCGCGTCCGCGCGCAAGTCGCGATGTGACAGTGCCAAGCGGCAACCCTGTCTTCCGCGCAATATCCGCGTAGCTTAGCCCATCCATCGCCCGCAGCCGAAGAAGGCTTTTCTGATCGTCCGGTAAATCTTCCAACGCCTGCAAGGCCTCCGCGCAGGCCAGTCGTGTGACCCCGTCTGATCCGCGCGGGGCTACGATATCCTCATCCGCCTCCTCCGTGGGCCGCGCGATGGAATACCGCGCGAAAGCCCGGTGGCGCAGGGTCGCAAAGGCATAGGCGCGCAAATCCTCAATTGGGGTCGCGTCCTTATGGCCGTCCGAAATCATGGCCATCCGCGACCAGACCCGCAGAAGCGTATCTTGCACAAGATCATCGGCATCCGCGCCCGAGCGCGCCAATCGCCGTGCGCTGCGTTGCAGATCAGTAAGCAAGGCCGTGAAGATACGCGTGTGGGGAAGGGCGGTTGGATCATCGTCTTCCGTGAAGGGGATAGGCTGCGACGGGGCAGGGTGCGGGACTTGGGACATGGGGCAGACGACCTTTCGAGGGGGAAAAGGCTGGGGGGGTTCCGTGAGTGTGCCCCTGACGCTCCGCCTCTGCTGCCCATCCCGCAAGCGCGCCCCCTGAAACCCGCCTTCGCGCGCCCATTGCCGCCCATCGCGCCCTCCATCGGGCAATCCCTTGCCGATCATTTGATCCTCGGCGGGACGTCGCCCATGGCCGAGGGCCCCCTTGGGCAGTCCGCTGCCGATCTGGCCACCAACCCAAAGCCCCCCGGATCAAATCCACCTCTCACCCCCTCTTCCCTTGTAGATGCGCTGCCAATCCTGGTGCCGCATCTGAACGCAACCTAAATGGAGGGAAATCTCCCATGCGATCCGAATTCAACACTCCCCGCCTTGCTGCCGTGACACTTGCTGGCGCCTTCGCCGTGCTGGTGGGCGGGGCGTCCCTGGCGATGGGTCAGGCCGAGTCCGTGGATAGCGACGGTGACGGCATGGTCAGCTTCGCTGAGTTGCTGACGCTGATGCCCGCCCTGACCGAGGCGGAGTTCCAGGCGCTTGACGCAGATGCCGATGGCCTCTTGAGCGCAGACGAAGTTGGCGCTGCAGAAGAAGCCGGCCTTATTCCGGCTGGCTAACATGTCTTCGGAAGTTCCATTGGATCATGTCGTTCGATGTCCCGAAAGCGCGCAGCGCGGCAGGGTATCGAACGGGCCTTTGGCTTCCGAGGCATGCTGTAGCGTTCTTTGACCGGTTCGCCCCTGAATCGGTCAGGGACAAGGCGCGGGGGCGGGGCAGACGGCCTCCGCGTCTTGGTCCAGTTGGACCAACACTCTTCAAATCATTCGAACGGATCGGCGATCGGCGTGTAGTCTGGCAAACGACCCCGGTTCACGCCCCAAGCGAGATCCAGATAGGCCCCGTCAGCCACAATTACGGAATCCAGCACAGACGCATCCGCGGTCTCTTCGCTGGCCTCCGCCAGGGGCTGCACGGTCACAAACGACACGATCGTATCGCTGCCCTCAATCTCATAGCTGATGAAATAGACCGCCAGTGGCCCCACTTCTGCAAACCGGCCCCGGTTTTCGAACACAATGCCTTCTGAGCCAAAGCGCTCCGCCAGATCGCCGCGGGTGGTCTCGCCAAAGTACATCCCACCAAAGGGCGCGCGCTGCGTGCCTTCCGTCAGGGATCGCCACATTTCCAAATAGACAACATCGCCGGTCTCAGAGTCGGCGGTGGCCGACATCGACAGGCCCTCGTCCTCAAACGCCCAAAGCGTGTAGGCAAAAGGTGCCGCGACCTCGGTCCCGACCGGTGTCGGCACACTGTCCGAAATCGGCTGCCCCAAAACCACGCCGCGATAGTTTTGCGCGCTCACCGGTGCCGCCACCGCACAGGCGCAGAGCGCCAGTATCAGCCGCATGTCAGAGGCCACGCGCAATCGCCGCCACGCCGGTCCGCGCCAGCCGCACATCGCCCAGGGGCCGCATCAAATCAGTGAAGGCGTCGATCTTTTCGGGCATCCCCGTCAGCTCGAACACGAAGCTCTCCAGCGTGCTGTCGACGACGTTGCAGCGGAAAATTTCGGCAATCCGCAACGCTTCAACCCGGTGCTCACCTTTGGCCACCACCTTGATCAGCGCCAATTCGCGGCTGACGAAGGGGCCTTCGACGGTCAAGTCCGAGACCTCATGCACCGGCACCATCCGCTCCAGCTGCATCCGGATCTGCTGGATCACCTGCGGTGTGCCGGAGGTCACGATGGTGATGCGCGACCGATGCCCGCCATGGTCGACCTCAGCCACGGTCAGGCTTTCGATGTTATAACCCCGGCCCGAAAACAGCCCGATGACACGGGCAAGCACGCCCGGCTCGTTTTCCACGAGGATCGCAAGCGTGTGCGTCTCGATCGCGTCGGACATATGCGACCGCAGGTCATAGGCGGAATGGCTGGTGGAGCCTTGTTCGATATTGAGGGCCATTGTGTCGGGTCTCCTTCGTCGCGGGCCGGTTTGGCGCGCGGGGGGTGGAAAGGCAAGGGGTCAGGGCGTGGCTGGAAATGCCTCGGTCAAGGGCAGAGCGAAAGGGATGGCATCTGGGCGGTCGATACGGATGTCACCAAAACGCCCGGCCTGGGCGCGTATATAGTCGCGGTGAAACAGCTCGGCTTGGATCAGGTCAGCATCCTGCGGCAGGGGCTGATATGCTGCGTCTTCCTCAAGTGCAACAGCGGGCGAAGTGCTGAAAAAAACCAGCGCAAGTAAGACCTCGGGCAGGTCCGGAACGTCGAAATACATGCGCCAGGTCGAAGAGGCCGACATGTTGTCGACCTGGCCTTCCACCTCGTAGAACCAACCCTCCGACCCAGCAGCTTCCACGGCGTCCGCAAGCGTCGTCTCGAAGGCCTGCAAGCCATCGCGCTCGGGCGCCGGTGCCAAAACTTCGGTCCATGAGCTCAGCGCCAATATGCGGGCTCCATCATGGGTGGCGCGCAAGCGCTCGTTGAATGGCAGCGGATAGGTCGCAGTCGTCAACCCTTGCCCGCCTTCATCGATCGCGAGCGGTTCACCCAGTCGCGCAAGCTCTGACGCCGCCATTCCAGGCAGCAACCCCTGAAAGGTCTGGGCCGAGGCGGGCAGGGCAGTCAGAAAGCACAGAGCAAGTGCGCGAAGGATCATGAGATCGGCACCCCGCAGGCGGGTTCCGGCGGGAGTTGCGGGAAATCGGCGTCGAAGCTTTCCAACTCCACAAACGGATGTTCGCGCAGAAGGAACGGCGGCTCCCCGTCGGTTAGCCCATAACGGTCGCCCGGGAATACACCGCCCTGAACCACGGTCTCGAACAGCTCCAGCTCCGAGAAGCAGTGAAACCCGCCCGGATCAAACGGCCCGAACGCACCGGGCGCATATTCATAGCAAACCTGTGCGCCCGCCGTCGGCGTATCGAACAGATCACTGCTGTCGAGCCCGCCGTCGCGCCCTTCGTCACCGGACCCGTCATTGTTCCGCTCAGCGATCTCGGCGTCGGAATAGACCCCCCATGTTCCCACAATCACGTCATCTACATCGTGAAACCACAGATAGGCCGTGCCATCGCCGGAGGTGTATTCAATCTGATTGCCGCTATCGTCGTAGAAATGCACTGTCCGCCCGCACAGCAGATCGAAGAGCGCATCAACCGCCTGCGCATGTGCTGGGGCGGTCGCCAATACGCCGAACGCGCAGGCCAAAAGGCTGGTCCCACGTCGCGACGTTCGCACTGCGCGCCCAATATTCATTTGCTTTCCTCTATCCAAATGCTCTTGGCGTTGACGGTCTTCTTCACAATGCCACGCGCATCGCGCCACTCTCGTCCAATATCTTCGATAATGGGCTGCCTCCTGGCGCGGGTCAGGTAAACTGAGCGAAAGCTCTCTACGACCTCCGACAACGGGCGAAATTCCATTTGCTTTTCCGGGTCGAGGTCGGGGTCCATCATCTCGGCCATCCGTTTTGCAAGCGGCCCCTGAATGAACCGGGGCGACGTTCCGAAATCATGTGTCCCGGTGCGTATCTTGCCAAAGCGGAAACCCATGATGCGGCGGCGCTTCAAACGGATCGCATCCAGGCTGCCACGATCCCAATTGTGGTGCTCGCTCAGCGGGGTCACCGCGCCATACCCGTCGGCGAATGCCTTTTCAACATATGCGAGCGGGAAGGGGGCAAGGGCGACCCAATCATCTTCAAGATGGAAAATGGGGCGCGCGCCGGCTTCCGCCCACAATCGCTTCACCGCGCCGCCGAAAGATGCCGTTGCCGGCTCGTGGATCACCGCGTCAGGGAAGTGCTGGCGCAAAGTTGTCCTGCAAGCGTCGGCGTCGGCCTCATCGCCGAACGCGGGATCCAGGTTCATGGCCGCACTGCGGATCGTGAATTCCTTAAGGTGTGTGCCAATCAGGGAGTCCAGCGTGCGCCCCAAAAGATCAGGGCGTCGGGTGGCGACGATCTTTAGGTCAATCTCCACCCGGGGCGCTCCTATACCAGAACGCCGCCCGCATCACCGATCACGCCCTGCGTCTCGGCTTCACCCAGTAGCATCTCGTTATGGGCCTTGCCCGACGGGATCATCGGGAAGCAGTTCTCGTGCTTCTCTACGACACAATCGAAGATCACCGGACCGTCATAGTTCAGCATCTCCATGATCGCATCATCCAGATCTTTGGGATCAGAGCACAGGATGCCCTTCGCCCCGAACGCCTCAGCCAGCTTCACGAAATCAGGCAGGGCCTCGGACCAGCTTTCCGAATAGCGCTCACCATGCAGCAGCTCCTGCCACTGACGCACCATGCCCAGACGCTCGTTGTTGAGGATGAATTGCTTCACCGGCAGGCGGTACTGCACCGCCGTGCCCATCTCCTGCATGTTCATCAGCCAGGACGCCTCACCGGCCACGTTGATCACCAGTGCGTCTGGATGTGCAACCTGCACACCGACCGACGCCGGGAAGCCGTAGCCCATCGTGCCCAAACCGCCCGACGTCATCCAGCGGTTCGGTTCATTGAAGCCCAGGTACTGCGCCGCCCACATCTGGTGCTGGCCCACTTCGGTGGTGATATAACGGGCCTTGTGGTCCTTGGTCAGGGCCTCCAATCGCTCCAGCGCGTATTGCGGTTTGATGGTTGGGCCGTCTTGCTTGTAGTCGAGGCAGCGGATGGCCTTCCAGGCTTCGATCTGGGTCCACCAGGTCTGAACGGCGGCGGAATTCGTCTTGCGCCCCCGCGACTTCCACACCTTCAACAGGTCTTCCAGCACATGACCCACATCCCCGATGATTGGGAAATCGGCATGGATAACCTTGTTGATCGACGAAGGATCGATATCGACATGGGCCTTGCGGCTTTTCGGGCTGAAATCGGCAATCCGCCCGGTGATCCGGTCGTCGAACCGCGCGCCGATGTTGATCATCAGATCGCAGCCATGCATCGCCAGGTTGGCTTCATAGGTGCCGTGCATCCCCAGCATCCCCAACCACTTCTCGCCCGAGGCAGGGTAGGAGCCCAGACCCATCAGCGTGGATGTGATCGGAAAGCCCGTGGCTTCCACCAACTCGCGCAGCAGCGTGCTGGCCTTGTCGCCGGAATTGATGACACCGCCACCGGTATAGAAGACTGGGCGCTCGGCCTGTTCCATAGCCTCTACCAGCGCCGTGATGACGTTGATGTCGCCTTTCACCTTCGGCTGGTAATGGCTGACCTTGGCCTTGGGTTTGGTCGTGTACTGACCTGTGGCGAACTGCACGTCCTTGGGAATATCGACCAGAACCGGGCCGGGGCGGCCTTCGGTGGCGATATGAAACGCTTGATGGATCGTGTCGGCCAGCGCGTCGGTTTCCTTCACCAGCCAGTTCATCTTCGTGCAGGGTCGCGTGATGCCAACCGTGTCAGCC
Organism: uncultured Roseicyclus sp.; assembly: GCA_947500415.1. Taxonomy (GTDB): domain Bacteria; phylum Pseudomonadota; class Alphaproteobacteria; order Rhodobacterales; family Rhodobacteraceae; genus Gymnodinialimonas. Next base: position 605,954 of record CANMRT010000002.1, on the reverse strand, counting down.
TCCTGAAACGCATCCGAGCCAATCATGAACGTCGGCACCTGACCCGTCAGACAAACAATCGGGATCGAGTCCATCAACGCGTCGGTCAGGCCGGTCACGGCATTCGTGGCACCGGGGCCAGAGGTCACCAGCACAACACCGGGTTTGCCGGTCGATCGCGCATAGCCCTCTGCGGCATGAACCGCACCCTGCTCATGGCGCACCAGAATGTGCCGGATCGCGTTTTGCTGAAAAATCTCGTCGTAAATCGGTAGGACCGCGCCGCCGGGATATCCGAATACAGTGTCGACACCCTGTTCCTTCAGGGCTTCGACGATCATTTTCGCTCCGGTCATTTGCTCTGACATTGCGCTTGTCCTCTATATCCGCGCTTCGATTTTAGTCTGCGACACAAAAAAGCCCCCGGCGGTGATCCGGGGGCGCATGGTTCCAAGTATGGATGTCGGTTTACCGACCCATGCGCCTGTCTCCTACAAGTACGACAATTTCCGACAACATGCGGGTTTCCTCGTGTTCGCGTGGACGGGACGATAGGTTTGGGGATTTTGGCCGTCAACAGTGAAAACGGTCAATTCGTGAAGAAAGTGTCGCCAGCGGTCCCGTTTGCGAAACAAAACTCTGGCTCAGCAAGTATCGGCCCATCCCGCAATCATCATCAAGCCGTCACCAAGCCATTACAAAACCGTAACACCGCCGCCCTAGCGTCTCGCGTAGGCGCGGCAGGGGGCCGCGCAGGATGCCTTCCAGGGAGTTGCACCAAGATGAAAGACATCGACAGAAGTGATTTGAGCTGGGACGATTGGGATGAACAGATCCGCCCGGCGCCCGAGAGCACCGATTTCGACCGCGTGGTTGAAGCCTCGTTCAGCCGCCGCGGCTTTTTGGGCTCCGTCCTGGCCTTTGGGTCGGGGGCTGCCGTAATGGGCACAGGCTTGCTGCGCGGAACCACCGCCCTGGCCGAAACCGGCGCGGCTTTTCCGTTCAACCCGATCCCGATTTTCACCGACAATGACGTTCATGTGCCCGAAGGTTATTCCTGGCAAACCGTTGCCCGCTGGGGCGATCCGCTGTTCTCAGGCGCGCCCACATTCGACAACGGGCACGGTGTCGACGGCTCCGACCTGATCTTCGGCGAAAACACCGATGGTATGGAGCTGTTCGCCATCGATGGCGCCGAGGTCATCGCGATCAACCACGAATACGTCAATCCAGCGATCAACATCCCGGATCGTGGCGAAGACGTGCCGCCCACCGCCGATGACGTCGCCACATTGATGAACCTGCACGGTGTGACCGTCATGGAAGTGGCGCGTGGTACCAACGGCTATGAGGTTGTCGTCGACAGCCCCTTCAACCGCCGCATTCACCACAACACGCCGATGACCATCGCTGGCCCCGCCGCAGGACATCCGCTGTTGCAGACTTCTGCCGACCCAAGCGGCACGCAGGTTCTGGGGACGATGAATAATTGCGGGTCTGGCCGCACGCTTTGGGGCACGTATCTGACCTGCGAGGAAAACTTCAACGGCTACTTTGGCTCAACCGACCCGGAGCTTGAGCTGCCCGAAGGCTTCGCCCGCTACGGCATCGATCACGACAGCCGCTACGCCTACGAGCTTTACCACAGCCGCTACGACATCGCCGCCGAGCCGAATGAGGCCAATCGTTTCGGCTATATTGTCGAGATTGATCCAGCCGATCCGAACGCCGCGCCGGTCAAGCGCACCGCGTTGGGTCGCTTCAAGCACGAAAACGCGGCCATGACGCTCGCTACAGACGGACGCGTTGTCGTCTATATGGGCGACGATGAGCGTGGCGAATTCATGTATCGCTATGTTTCGAACGGGACCTATTCCGAAGGCGGGCCGACGGAGGGTTTGCTGGACGACGGCACGCTCTATGCCGCCGTCTTCCACGACGACGGCACAGGCGAGTGGGTTGAACTCTCGCCCGAGGCAACGGGGATGGACGATCCGGCCATGATCTCCATCCATACCCGCCAGGCGGCCTCGGCCGTGGGCGCTACAACCATGGACCGCCCCGAATGGATTGCGGTCTCAGGCGTCCATCCGGAAGCCTATTGCTGTCTGACCAACAATTCACGCCGTATTGATGGGTTCACAAACGCCGGCGGTGATCCCGCGGGCTATGCGCCGAACTCACCCAATCCTCGGATCGACAACCACTACGGTCAAATCGTGCGCTGGCGACCCGCTGGCGCGGATCACGGCGCCGATGGCTTTGATTGGGATCTCTACGTCATGGCCGGCAACCCTGTCGTCGGGATGGGGCCTTACGCGGGATCCGAGAACGTGACCGAGGGCAATATGTTCAACTCACCCGACGGGATGCAGATCGACAGCGCAGGCATGGTCTGGATCCAGACCGACGGCGACGATAGCAACGAAGGGCCCTATGCAGGGATGGGCAACAACCAGATGCTGGTGGGCGATCCTGTGACCGGTGAGATTGCGCGTTTCCTCTCCGGCCCATCCGGCAGCGAGGTGACGGGCCTGACCTGGAGCGCGGACCGCACGGTGGCCTTTGTGGGCATCCAGCATCCCGGTGGAAGCTGGCCTGATGGCGGCGATGCGCTGCCGCGCTCGTCAGTCATTGCGGTCTGGCGCGAGGACGGGGCAACCATCGGTTAAGCCGCCGACCAAGGTGTCAGGATAGGGGTCGCTGTATGCGGCCCCTTTGTTGTTCGGACGTCGCGAAGCGCCGAGTCGGGCCAAACGAAGCCCGCGCAACTATCAAATGTCGTGGGCGGAGGATTCGAAACATCGTTTCGCTGCGACGGCGCGTCTTGTTTGCTAAGCGCTTAATAAATAGGCGGAAAACTCCCCTGTGTGCCCCCGCTATCCCCAGAGTTGTGTTAGCGCAAAACACAACCATCTCAGGTATATAAGCGCGGTTTTTGCCGATATTGGTAAGAAAATTTTACAAAAAACGCCCATTCAGACAAGAAAACCTGTTTTCGAGACCTGACCCATTCGCTAACGTGCGCCCACTTCTACCCACCTGGGCCCATGCGGGGCCGAAGGGGGAGGATCCAATAGGGGAGGATAATACTCATGGATCGACGTTCATTCCTGCGCACATCCGCAATCGGTGGTGCAGCCGCGGCTTCCACAACGCTGGCCGCACCTGCCTACGCGCAGGGCAACCGCACCCTGACCATGGTCACCTCGGTGCCTGACGGGTTTGCAATCTTTGACGACGCGGCTCAGCTCGCAGCAGATCGCATCACGGCCCTGACGGACGGTCAGCTGACCATCCAGAAGATGCCTGCAGGCTCCCTCGTGGGTGCGTTCGAAGTGTTCGACGCCGTGTCGTCCGGTCAGGCCGACATCTACCACTCGGCAGATTACTACTTCCTCAACCAGCACCCGGCGTTTGCCTTCTTCACCTCCGTGCCTTTCGGCATGACCGGTCAGGAATTCAACAACTGGTACTACCATCGCGGTGGTCACGAGCATCACAACAACCTCGCATCCCTGTTCAACCTGCGCTCCTTCGCGTGCGGTTGTACCGCAATGCAGCCCGGCGGCTGGTTCAACACCGAGATCAACTCGGCAGAAGACCTCCAGGGTCTTCGCTTCCGTATGCCCGGTCAGGGTGGTCAGGTTCTCGGTCGCCTCGGCGCATCGGTCCAGAACATCCCCGGCGGCGAAATCTACCAGGCTCTCTCGTCCGGTCAAATCGACGGTGCTGAGTGGATCGGTCCCTACGCGGACGAGCGGATGGGCTTCCAGGAAGTCACCAACCTCTACTACACCTCTGGCTTCCACGAGCCGGGCTCGGTTCTGACGCTGTCGTTCAACAACGACGTGTTCGAATCGCTGACCCCGCAGCAGCAGCTGTTGGTCGACACCGTGACGCGTGCCGTTCACTCCGACAACCTGTCGCTGACGCTTGCTGAAAATGGTGCCGCTCTGGCCCGTCTGCAGGAAGCTGGTGTTCAGACTCGCGAATTCCCTGATGACGTGTGGGATGCCTTCGGCGCTGCCGCCGCAGAGGTTCGCGAAGAGAACATGGGCGATCCGATCTACGCAGAAATCGCTGAGTCGTATTTCTCGTCGATGGCAGAATCGGCGTCGTGGTTCGACCTCGCCGACGGCAACTACATGGATCAGCGTAACCGCGTTAACGCCGGTTGATCCTTCGCAAAGTCGCATTCGCTTCGCCCGGCTATCGTCGGGCGAAGCATATGAATTCACACGATAGAACGGGCGCCTGACCTCAGGCCGAACCGTAGACCGGGGACCAGACCATGGGCGAGTTTATCCTTTGGGTGCTGCAAAACTTTGCGCTTGCGCCGTACCATCTGTTTCTTGCGATCACGAACCCGGGCGACTGGCTGAACTGGAGCAATCCAGAGGCACTGGCCCGCTTCATCTATTACGGCGGCTCGGTCGAGTTGTTCTTCGCCGTCTTTACCGTTTTCCTGGTGATCACCGCGCTCGGCATGGCCTGGAAGCGCGAGATCCTGTGGGGCTGTGTGCGGGGCCTTGAAGCCTTCGCCAACTTGATGGGACGCATTGCCGCCTGGGCGGGCCTCCTGATGGTGTTGCAACAAGTCATGATCGTCTTTCTGCAGCGCATCTTCCGTGTGGCCGAAATCCAGCTTGGGCCGTTTGGCACGGCCTTTGTGCAAGACCTCAGCTGGTGGGGTGAGGGGCTTAAGCTCTACAACGCCATCATCGTTTGCCTCTGCGTCTCTTACACCTTTGTGCAGGGCGGCCATGTGCGCGTCGATCTGGTCTACTCCGCCGTGAAGTTCCGCACCAAACGCATGATCGACATGGTGTGTTCAATCATCTTCATGATGCCTGCCATTGTGCTGACCTACATGTACGCCTGGTTCTTCATGTGGCGTCACCTCGTCGTGCCCGGTCCCTCCGCATCGGTGGAGCTGGATCGGATGCTGATGCAGGCCCGCGTGCTGCGCTGGAACGTTGAGACCATCGGCTTCAGCCCCAACGGCTTCAACGCCTACTTCCTGTTCAAGATCCTGCTCGTGGCCTTCTGCGTGCTGGTCTTCCTGCAAGCGATGGCCTTCTTCTGGCGCTCCTACCTCGAATGGCTCGAAGGGCCGGAGAGCGAAGGCAAATACGTCGACAAGGATGTGCTTGGCGATGAAACCGCCGAAGCCGCCGCTGCCGCCCATTAATGACGCGACCTCCACACGCGCACCAATGACACAAAGCGCCCCACGACGGGCGCACGTATAAGGGACGAAAACCATGCTATTCGGTTTGGATGGGGTCGAGATCGGTCTGATTATCGTCTTCCTGACGCTCTTCGCAGGGATCATGACGGGCTTTCCGGTGGCCTTTTCCATTGGCGGCGCGGGCATCATCTCGTTTGCGATCATCGCAGCGCTCGACAGCTCTGGTCTCCTAATCCACCAGGCGATCGACACCTCCTCCGCTGAATATGGGGCGCTTGTGGCCGAGGGCGTGGCGCGCGACGCGATATCCACCTTCCGATACCCCGAATTGCCGCGAATAGAGGAACATCTGTTCCCCGGCGGCTGGGAACAGGCGATGGACCGCAACCTGTCCTTTATCGTCAACCGAATGAACGAGCGTGTGATTGCTGGCCAGTCCATCGAGACACTGTTGGCCGTCGCCATGTTCGTGATGATGGGCATCACCTTGGAACGCTCGCGCATCGCCGAGGATCTTCTGACCACCATGGCGCGCGTCTTTGGCCCGCTGCCCGGCGGTCTGGCCGTCTCCATCGTGATCGTGGGCGCATTCCTTGCGGCCTCCACCGGCATCGTTGGCGCGACTGTTGTGACCATGGGGCTGCTGGCCCTGCCGACCATGCTGCGCAACAACTACTCGCCCGAGCTTGCCACGGGTGTGATCGCAGCGTCAGGCACCTTGGGGCAGATTATCCCGCCGTCCATCGTGATCGTTCTGCTCGGAACGCTTGTGGGCGATCTCTACGCCACGGGTCAGGAAACCCGCGCGCAGCTTGCGGGCTGTTCCGATGCTTTGACCTTCCTGGGTGAGCCTGCGGTTCTGTCCGTCGGCACGCTCTTCCAAGCCGCACTTCTGCCGGGCCTGTTCCTGGCCTTCCTCTATGGGGCCTACGCCTTTGGCTTCGCGCTGGTCCGTCCATCTTCCGCACCGCCGGTGCAAATGGGCGACGCGTCGGGCGGCGAAGCTGTCACCCGCAATGAAGCCCTGCTGTGGTACCTCTTTGCCCCTGTTGCTCTGATCCTTGCGATGGTCGTGGGCGGTATGGGGGGGGTGGTCGGTGGCCAGACCGTAACGGTCTCCGATTATGCTGAGCGTGAGGCTGGCCCCAGCTTGCGGACCAATGTGTCCGAGCAATGCCAAGCCGCGATGATCGAACTGCACGGCCAATCCGTCTGGGATGAAGCCTCAGCACAGGCCGCGGCCCAGGCTGAGGCCGGCGACGACGGTGGCGCAGTTGAGTTGACCGAGGAAGAATTGGTTGAGGCGCGTGCCGCCGCAGCCGGTAACATCGCGCCCATCGGTGTCGGTGTGGCAGTTGTAGTGACGCTGCTTGGCCTGATCCTGATCATCGCGCGCGGCATTTCACCTTCCTCCAGCCCCACACCGCTGATCATCGGCGGGCTGGGTCTGGTCGCGGCCCTGCTGGCGGACATCCTGTTCATCGCGCCCACGACATCATCGGGCAACACGATGCTGATCCTGGCTATCCCGATTGCGGCGGCCCTGTATGGGTGTCGCGCGGCGATGGGGCGGCTGTCGCAGAACGAACTTCTGCGGGTAGTCTTCCCACCACTGGTTCTGATCGTGGCCGTGCTTGGCTCGATCCTTGGCGGCATTACCAACCCCACACCGGCTGCAGCACTTGGCGCGGCAGGGGCCATCATGCTCGCGGCTTACCGCAAGCTGAAGGAAGAGGATGGGCTTTCGAAGATCATCATCTGGGCCAGCTTCGCGGTGGTGATCATGATCCTGGCGGGCGTGAACTTCGATCTGCGCATCACCCGCGCCGAGGTGCCGTTCCAGGATTGGGTCGCCTACATCATCGCTCAGATCGCCTACCACTTCGCCTTCTTCGGTCTGCTCTACGGCTGCTACGTTTTGTTCCGAACCTCGGTCCTCTCACCGGTGGTGCGAGAAACGGCGAAGGTCACGAGTATGGTCTTCACCATCCTCATCGGCTCGCAGCTGCTGAACCTTGTCCTGATCTCCTTCGGGGGCGAGCACTACATTCAGCAATTCCTGAGGGCCTTCGACAATGAGATGGTCGTCTTCTTACTGGTGATGCTGATCCTGTTCATTCTGGGCTTCGTTCTGGATTTCCTTGAGATCATCTACATCGTGATCCCGATTGTGGGGCCGGTCATCTATGGCGGCACGTTGGATCCGAAATGGGTGACGATCATGATTGCGGTGAACCTGCAGACCTCGTTCCTGACGCCGCCCTTCGGCTTTGCGCTGTTCTACCTGCGCGGGGTTGCACCGAAGTCGGTGACAACGGGCCACATCTACCGCGGGGTGCTGCCGTTCGTCGGCATCCAGGTTTTGGGGTTAGCGCTTCTATGGCTCTTCCCCGGGATCGTGACGATTGTTCCGGACCTGCTTCCGAACTGATCCTCACAGCGATTGCGCATATCCAAAAGGGGCCCCTGCGGGCCCCTTTTTTTATGCACCGGGGGAGGGGGCTGTCTGCCCCCTCTTGCCGTCAGAGACGGCAATTCACCCCGAATATATTTCGGGCACATGGAAGACGGGCGTGGATGTCGGAACGGGGCGGGATCAGGCCGGTTCGATCAAATCCCACAGGTTGCCCCAGGGGTCGCGCCATTGGGCGACGGTGCCGTAGCTCTCTTCGCGGGGCGTCTCGATCAGAGTGCCGCCAGCGGCTTCGATCCGGGCCGCGTCACGGGCGAAATCATCCGTTTGCAGAAAGAACCCCACGCGGCCGCCGGTCTGCGCGCCCACGGCCGCGCGCTGATCGTCAGACGTGGGCACGGAGAGGAGGATCTGCGCTTGGGACACGTGGGGATCCGTAGAGGGCGCGCTGGGCGAAACAGTGACCCAGCGTTTGCGGCCTTGATTCTCATCACTGGTCAGCGTCCACTCCAGGCCGTTGACGAAAAAGGCGATGCCCGCCTCGTAGCTCGGCACCAAAAGCGTGACGAGCGTCAGCCTCACGTATCGCCGCGCAAATCCGGAAGGGTGATCTGGGCCACCTGCTGCGCAATCGGGTCGGTCGACAGCGGGTGGGTCTGGGTCGAGTAGTCCTCAGGCGCGCCGATGTTCTGCCACTGGCCGTTCACGTAGACTTCAAGCGCGGGGAAGCTGGCCTTGTAGCCCATCTTGTCACTGCCCGGCACCCAGTAGCCGAGGTAGACGTACGGAAGGCCCGCCTCAATCGCGAGCGCGATGTGGTCGAGGATCACGTAGGTCCCGAGCGAGTTCTTCTGCAACTCAGGCGCGAAGAAGGAATAAACCAGGCTCAAGCCATCATCGAGAATATCGGTCAGGCACACGGCGGCGAGGTCTTCTTCCGCATTGGGATCACGGTATTCGATCACCCGGGTGCGGACCGGCGTTTCCTCGATCATCGCGGCGAATTCGAAGACATCCATATCCGCCATGCCACCTGCCGCATGGCGCGCATCCAGGTAGCTGCGGAACAGCGCATATTGCTCTTCCGTGGCCCAGGCTGAGCGTGGGTTGCGCATCAAGTGTTCGTTGCGTTTGGCGATCCGTCGGTGGCCGCGTTTGGGGGCGAAATCCGCCACCCGGATCCGCGCCGAAAGGCAGGCCGCGCAATCGGTGCACGACGGCCGATAAAGCACATTCTGCGACCGGCGAAAGCCCTGTTTCGACAGCGAATTGTTTAGCTTTTCGGCCTGATCCCCCTGCAGCGCAGTGAACAACTTCCGCTCCCTCCGCCCGTCAAGATACGGGCAGGACTGAGGAGCCGTCACATAGAATTGCGGCGCAATGGGCAGTGTATGGCGCATCAAGAAGCGTCCAATTGTTCGAAAATAGGGTGCAAGATAAGGGGCTTGCCCGCAACAGATTTCTCAAAAAGGGTTAAGGGTACGCGGGTCAGGCCGGGCGGTTGATCATCACCGCGCCTGTGACCTCATCGGCCAAACCGCGGTTCAAGGGCCGCGCGATCATCATCCCCATGGAGATGAATTGCACGACTAGGAAAGTCGCGCCGACCAAGAACACCAGCGAGTGCAATCCGGCTTCCTTGTCCGTCAATCGTTGGCCTGTAGGACCCCGCAACTCGATCGCCATCACGCGCATACCGAAGGTGGCCGATTGGGCCTTGATGGTTGCCCAACGGTACAGCAACGCCAGCGCGAAATGGATTGGAATCCACAGCACAAAAACGATGCCGACAGTGAAGATGCTCAGCAAGACCATCGCCGCAAAGACAAGGGCCGCGTCGATCACCCAGGCGAAGAAGCGCTTGGGTAGCACGCCATCGTAGTAGGCGGCGTCATAGTTCGGGTCAGGCAGATGGGTCATTGATGTGGACATGGGGATCAAAGGTTCCGTTGAAAAGGGGTGGCGCGCACGCCGCATCCAAGGGGAAGGACAGGATGCAGCATGCGCGCGGGCCGTGGCCTGCGGGGCGGGGGGCGTCCCTTGGGGAGAGTGTTCAGGCCTCGGCGGGCAGGGCCGCACGGCGTTGCTCGCGCGCGCGGTCATCCATGAATTGATCGAACTCGTGCTTGTCCTTGGCGTCGCGAAGCCGGTCCAGGAAGCCTTCAAACTGGCCCTGTTCCTTTTCCAGCCGATCCAGAAGCGTCGCGCGGTAGGCGTCAAAACTGCTGTTGCCAGTGGGCCGCTCGGCTTCGCTCGGCACATCGGGGCGCAAGGCGGCCACGCCGGTCTCCAGCGTGAAGCGTCCACTTACCGCCGGAATGCGGCCCCACTGCCAGGCAAAGAACAGCGCCAGAAGGATGCCGATCTGTCCGAACATCGCCATCGTGACGATCGAGACCGAGATCGCGAAGCCCGCATAAAGCAGGATCGACATGACCTGAACCGGGGTCGAGATGCGCGGGGCGGGGGGCGTGCTGTGATCTGGCATATCTACTGTCCTTGGGCGCGTCGTTGGGCGCATGGGTTGCGAAAAGGCCGGGCCAACGCAGCGCGCGGGCCCGGCCAGTTTATCACGCAGAGGCCTCTTCGGCATCTCCGGCTTTTTTGCGGTCGTCCATGAACTGGTCGAATTCCTGCTTGTCCTTGGCTTCGCGCAGACGGTTCAGGAAGCTCTCGAACGCTTCTTGCTCATCTTCGAGGCGGCGCAGCGTATCGGCCTTGTAGGAGTCGAAGGCGCTGTTGCCAGAGGTGCGGAATTTGTGCCCGCGATGGGCGCTACGGCGGGACGAACAGGACCCGTTGAACATGCGTTTGCTCCAGATCATATAGGCCAGAAGGGCAAGACCAATTGGCCAGAAAAAGATGAAGCCCAACACCATGGCGGCGATCCATGCGCCTTTGCCACGGGCATCAAGCCAGTTTTCCGCTTTGCTGAACCAGCCCTGGGCCTCAGCGGTTATGGCGGGGGCGGTTGTGGTGGTCATGCTCTGTCTCCTTGGTTTCTGTGTTGCTGTGAATGTAAATGTTAATCACATTAACTCATATGGGATAGCGGCGCGGCGGGGCAAGGGGTAAAGTAAATCTTTTTTACATTCCCGCGGATTTTCGCGATGACGCGTTAACTGATTCATAGGCCGAGGCCTGTAAAAGCTACATATTCGGCCAAAAGGGCCGTCCGTTGGATCAGGAGGGTCGCCGGTGCAGGCTCCGTTAATTGCGAAACGTGAAGGCACAGATGCGCTGAAGGTCACGCGCGACTTTTCAGGCGACAGGCCGTTGATCTGGGCAAGCTTCACCAAACCCGCGCTGTTGCAGCGCTGGCTTTTGGGGCCTCCGGGCTGGCGCATGGATCGTTGCCACATAGATGCACGCACCGGCGGGCGCTACGAATGGGGCTGGCGTCATCCGCAAACCGGCGCGGCGTTCGGCTGTATTGGCGACTACATTACCGTGCGCCCCCACAGCCTTATGGTGGATCGGCAAAGCTTCCATCAGGGCGATCCCGGCAAGCCCATGGCGGATGCCACCGAAAACACCGTCGTCTTTCATGACGTCGCCGGCGGCACTCGTGTCATCACCCGGATCATCTACCCGGACGCCAATACGCGAGAGCTTGTCTTGCAACAAAACATGACCGCAGGGATGGAAGCCTCCTACCAGCGGCTCGATCAACTGCTGGCCGCGATGGCGCCGGTCACAGCTGCCGAATAGACGTATTTCACAGGATTTCAGGGGGTTCACAGAAAACCGCCCTGCGCGAGCCACAGGGCGGTCTCTGACACGGGGTGCCCGAAGGGTCCGTCAGCACGTACGAGGTGCACCTTCAATATGCTGCGCGCGGATCGATCAAACCGGGCATATCTTGGAGTGTCACGGACATATATGCCACATTTCGGTCTAAGGCGCTATAATTATCTTGCATGAGGTAGGCTGGTCAAAGCACCAACCAGACTCACCTGGCGAATAAGCTGTCAAAGGCCGCAGCCCCCTTATCCGAAAATCGTACTGCGCGACTGTTTGGATCGCACGCGGCCCATCCCAGCGCCTCGAACCGGGTCAGCAACGCGCGCCCTAAGCTCCCGGCCAGATGCGCCCGCCGCTCGCTCCAATCCAAACAGTCCCGGCACAGCGGCGCACGCCCTTTGCGCAACGCCTCCAGATCCACCCCCAGCTCTCGCACCAGCGCTTCACCGCTTTCGGAAAGGGTCTCACCCACCAAATGCCCGCCCGCGACCAGACCGTCATACATCTGCGTCCCGCGATGCCCGGCCAGGTGGTTGTAGCACACCCGCGCATGGCGCAGCGCATCATCGCGCGGCCCCGTGCGCGTCCGTAGATGCCCGGCCCCGGCGGCCACACCCATAAGCGCCTCCAACACGCGGCCCACATCATCATTGGCCAGCGACACATATTTATGCCGCCCCTGCCGCTGCTCCGCGACCAGCCCGCCGGCCTGCAACTTCCCGATATGGCTCGACGCCGTCTGCGCCGTCACCCCGGCTTCGCGCGCCAGTTCGGTCGCGGTTAGGGCCTTCCCGCTCATCAACGCGGTCAGCATATTCGCACGGGCAGGGTCCCCGATCAGGGCGGCGATGCGGGCGATGTCAGGTCCGTCTTTCATACTTCGACCTTAGTCGAAGCATCTGCGTCTCACAACCTGCTAGACCGAGGGTAGCAAAAGACAGGAGACATCATGCTGACATGTATCATCCGCTATCAGATCGACCCGACCAAAAAGGCCGAATTCACCCAATACGCCCTCAATTGGGGCCAGGCGATCCCACGCTGCGGCGCGGACCTCATCGGCTACTACGCCCCCGACGAAGGCTCTTCGACCTTGGCCTATGGCATCTACAACATCGAAAGCCTCGCCGCCTACGAGGCCTATCGCGAACGCCTGGCCGCCGATCCGTTGGGCCGCGAAAACTACGAATTCGCGCAATCCGAGCGTTTCCTTCTGCGCGAAGACCGCACATGGTTGCGCAATGTGTCCCTCCCTCACGGAGCGCTTGAATGATCGCCTATGTCACCATCGGGTCCAATGATATTGCCCGGTCGAAACGCTTCTACACGGCCGTCCTCCCCGCCCTCGGCTATAGCCTGAGCGAGGGCCCCGAAGGGTTGAGTTTCGCCCCCGGCGATCCCGCCAATGGTCCCGATTTCTATGTCAAACCGCCGTTCAACGGTGCGGCAGCGACGGCTGGCAACGGCGCCATGACCGCCTTTGAGGTGCCCACCCAGGCCGAGGTGCGCGCCCTCCATGCCGCAGCCCTCGCCGCCGGTGGCACAAGTGACGGCGCACCCGGCTTCCGCGCCGACTATAGCCCCGGCTTCTACGTCGGCTACCTGCGCGACCCCGATGGCAACAAAATCGCCCTCTTCTCCGACAATCCGTCCGAGCCGACCCGCGACGACTGACCAGAAAAGAAAGACAACGCCCATGATCGCCGTCATTTTCGAAGTGCACCCAAAGACCGACCGCCGCGACGACTACTTCGACATCGCCGCCGAGATGCGCCCGATGATCGACGAGGTCGAGGGTTTCATCTCCGTCGAGCGGTTCCAAAGCCTGATGGACCCCGCCAAGATCCTCTCGCTTTCTTTTTTCGAAGATGAGGAGGCGGTGCAGCGCTGGCGCACGCTTGCCGCGCACCGTCGCGCGCAGGCAAAGGGCAGGGGCGGGATATTCGACAACTACCGCCTGCGCATTGCCTCCGTGATCCGCGATTACGGCATGTTTGAACGGGAAGAGGCGCCCGCCGATAGCCGCGCCTCGCACGGCTAAAGCACTTTGCGTTTTTTCTTGCTTAACCGTATCGCGTTCCGCGTTCGAGCCGCAGGCGAGAGGCAGCGGGTTGCGATTCAAGTCAAACGCAAAGTGCTTTAATCGTGGCTAATCTAAGGTAAACGAAATCGACAAAATCTTTTCTTGCCAGTGGCTTAACCCCCGGTTGCAACCTTGCAACCACGTCTAGCTATCCCGCCCACGCCCCTCGAAGCGCGGCAACATAGCCGAGAAATCCCGCCCTAGACCGTCTTCATCCTCCACGAACCGGCGATACAGCTCCAGCGCCGCCTGACCCATCGGCGTATCCGCATCCGCCGCCTCAGCAGCAGCCTGCGACAGGCCCAAATCCTTCAACATCAACTCCGCCGCAAATCCCGGCTGATAATCATTGTCCGACGGGCTTTGCGGCCCCACACCCGGCGCCGGGCAATAGGCGTTCATTGTCCAGGAATAGCCGCTCGACGTCGAGACAACGTCAAACATGCTCTGACGCGACAGACCCAGCTTGTCGGCCATAGCAAAAGCCTCACACGTCGCAATCATCGTCACGCCCAGGATCATGTTGTTGCAGATCTTCGCCGCCTGCCCATTCCCCGCAGGCCCGCACAAAACCGCCTTCTGCCCCATGATGTCGAACAGTGGCGTCACCGTCTCAAATGCCGCTTCCGACCCGCCCACCATAAACGTCAGCGTGCCTGCCGACGCGCCTCCGACACCACCAGACACCGGTGCATCTAGCCACCCAAGCCCCGCCGCCTCGGCCTGCGCCGCAACTTCGCGCGCCGCATCCACTTCAACGGTGGAGCAATCCACAAAGACCGCGCCTTTACGCATGGCCGGGATCACCTCTGCCGCGACGGCCCTCAGGATCGCGCCATTGGGCAGCATAGTGATGACCACATCCGCGCCGCTTGCCGCTTCCGCCGCCGTCCCCGCCGTCCCCACGCCTTCGACCGTGTCGAAACCGACAACCTCGTGGCCCGCCTCCGCAAGGTTCGCGGCCATCGGCGCGCCCATGTTGCCCAGTCCGATAAATCCGATCTTCATCCGTCCATCCTCCATTCGCGCTCTCCTAACGGGCGCAACATGTTCGCAACATCGACCGCGGGCACGTCCAATGGCCCGGAATGCTTCCACTTCGGCGCGCGATCCTTGTCGATGATCGCCGCGCGGATGCCTTCGATGAAATCCCCGTGCTCCATCGACCGCGCCGTAAAGCGATACTCATTGCGCAGCGCGATCAGGATATCATCCGCCCCCCGCGCGCGATGCACCAGCTCAATCGCGCAAGCCATGGCCAACGGAGAGTTCCGCGCCATCAGCTTTTCCGCACCCCGCGCCACGTCACTTTCACTGCCTACAAGGTCCGAGACGACATCGCGCAACGTCTCGCCACTGAACAAACGGTCCAACTCCGGCTGTGCCGCCTTCAACGCACTCTCAGGTGCGGCCTCAGCAGCGCGATCCACGGCGTCCCAATCACCGCTTTCCACAAGCTCCATCTTCAACGCGTCCCACCGCGCCTCAGGCACGAAGTAATCCGCAAACTCCGCATGGATCGCGTCACCCGCATCCATCCGCGCCGCCGTCACGCCCAGATATTCGCCCAACCGCCCCGGTGCGCGAGACAAAAGCAACGTACCCCCCACGTCCGGCACCAAACCAATCCCGCATTCCGGCATCGCGATCTGGCTCGACTCGCCCACAATTCGGTGCGAGCCGTGGCAACCCACGCCAACCCCGCCGCCCATCGTGAATCCTTGCAGGAAGGTCACAACCGGCTTGGGAATGTTGAACATCTTGGCGTTCATTCGGTATTCGTCGGCCCAGAATTTTTGCCCATAGGCAAAATCCCCCGCAGTGCCGGTGTCATACATCTCCTGAATGTCGCCACCCGCCGAAAACGCGCGCTCGCCCTCCGCGTCGATCACCAGCAGGGCAACCGCATCATCCTCGGCCCAGGCGTCCAATGCCGCCTCGATCTCCAGACACATCTGGTACGTCACCGCGTTCAGCGCCTTGGGCCGGTTCAGCGTAATCCGGCCGGCCTTGCCCTCGATGCGGATGTGAATATCGTCGCTCATGCGCGCGCGTCCCTGCTCATCTTTGTTCTATGAAAATGCAAAAAATCCGACATTGCACCCATGCGCAACGCCCGAATCTCAGCCCCGTTCCGCTAGCATCTGGCGCGCCACAATCATCCGCATGATCTCATTCGTGCCTTCCAGGATCTGATGCACCCGCAAATCGCGAACGATCTTCTCGATCCCGTAGTCGGCCAGATAGCCATAGCCGCCGTGCAATTGCAGGCATTGGTCAGCGATCCGCGATCCGGCTTCCGTGCAGAACTTCTTGGCCATCGCGCAGGCCTTCGTCGCATCCGGCGCGCCATTGTCTAGCTTCCAGGCGGCCTGCCGAAGGAACACACGCGCGGCCTCAAGCTCGATCTCCATATCCGCCAGTCGGAACTGCAGCGCCTGGAACTGGTCGATCGATTTTCCGAACGCCTTCCGCTCACCCATATACGCCAGCGTCGCGCGCAATGCCGCCGCAGCCGCCCCTAGCGAACAGGCCGCGATGTTGAGCCGCCCACCGTCCAGCCCCGCCATGGCGTAGCGAAAGCCTTTGCCTTCCTCGCCCAACAGGTTCTCCGCCGGCACCACGCAGGCATCCAATTGCACTTGCCGCGTAGGTTGCGACCGCCAGCCCATCTTGTCTTCGAGCCCGCCGAACGACAGCCCCTCTGCGCCATCTTCCACGACCATGGCCGACACGCCCTTGGGCCCTTCCTCACCCGTGCGACACATCACGATGTAGGCGTCGGAATAGCCGCCGCCCGAGATGAACGCCTTGGTCCCAGTCAAAAGGTAGCCCTCATTCGTGCGCTCGGCCCGCGTCTTCAACGCCGCTGCGTCCGAGCCTGAGCCGGGCTCCGTCAGGCAGTAGGAAAAGACCGTTTCCATCGTAAGGGCAGGGGGCAGGAACCGCGCGCGCATCTCATCCGAGCCGAAGCTTTCGATCATCTTCGCGCACATGTTGTGGATCGACAGGAACGCTGCCACGGACGCGCAGGATTCCGAAAGTGCCTCAAACACCATCGTTGCCTCCAGCCGCGAAAGGCCTGAGCCGCCGTTTTCCTCGGCCACATAAAGCCCCGCAAAGCCAAGCTCCGCCAGCTTTGGCCAGAGGTCCTTCGGGATCGTCCCCTCCCGCTCCCAGGCCTGCGCATGGGGCGCGATCTCGGCTTCACCAAAGGCGCGCGCCATGTCGTAGATGGCCGTGGCCTCTTCGCTGAGTGCGAAATCCATCTGTCCCTCCCGCAAGAATTGAACGCTTGTTTAATTACCGAGTCTTTCAGCAATGTTGCAAGCGCTTCGCGTCACACTTTCCGTCGGGCCAGAAAACAAAGCGCCAGCCCGATCACCGCAGGCACGGTCTGGACCAGCAGGATGCGCGGCGATGCGGTTGCCGCCCCGAACACCCCGGCCACGGCCACAAACAGCAGGAAGCAAACCGCCACATTGATCCGCCAGACGGGGTCGCGGATAAGCAGGGACCAGATCAAACCCGCGGCCAGAAACCCGTTGTAGAGGCCTTGGTTCGCAGCAAGCGTCACGGTCGGCTCAAACAATTCCGCCGGGAAGCTCGTGAAAATCTGCGGGCCGCGCGTGGTCCAGGCGAAGATTTCGAACCACGCGATGTAAAGGTGGAGCGCGGCGATCAGGGCCACGACGACGGCAGCTAGACGATACATATCAATCTCCGGTTTGTTCAGTCACAGATCGGCGTGGAATTCGTCCACCAGATGCTCCACCACGGACCGCATCGCAGCCCCCCGGTCTCCGCCCGCATCCAATGTGCCTTGGAACACGGCCCTCTGCCGGTCCGCGCTGGTTTGGCGCGCCATATCGCGCAAACGTTCAACGTCGTCCGCGCACCCCAGAGCCTCGGCATCCTCCGCGGTCAGCGCAATCAATTCATCGATCAGCTCCGGCATCGGCACCACTTCGCCGCGTCCGAAATCAATCAACCCTTCCGACACGCCATAGCGCTGCGCGCGCCAACGATTTTCGTTGATCAGGAACGCGTCATAGACACGCCAACGCTGGTTCAGGCTCCGCAATCGGCACAGCATCCGCACGAGGCATTGGATCAGCGCCGCCAGCGCCAGTTGATCTTCCAACCTGGGCGAGACATCGCATATCCGCGTCTCCAACGTCGGGAAATTGGCCGACGGGCGCAGGTCCCACCAGATTTTTGACGTATCCTCGATCAGGCCCAGATCGATCAGCACATCGACCGAGCGGCGGTATTCCCCAAATGATCCCAGATTTGGCGGCAGCCCCGTCCGTGGCAGATTGTCGAAAACCGTCAGCCGGTAACTCGCCAGGCCCGTATCGCGCCCCTGCCAGAAGGGAGAAGACGTGGACAGCGCCAGAAGATGCGGCAAAAAATAGGTCAGCTGCCGCATCACATCGATGCGCAGGTTTTCGTCCGGCAGGCCCACATGGCAATGGGCGCCACAGATCAACATGCGCTGCACAACCCCCCCCAGATCGCGGGCAAGCTGGTTGTAACGGTCGCGGTCGGTGTGCGGCTGATCCTTCCAATCGGCAAAGGGGTGGCAGGACACGGCAATGGGGACGAGGCCGAAGCGACCCGCGCATTCCGCCACCGTCCCCCGCAAGCGCCGCAGATCGGCGCGCGCATCGGCGATGCTGGGGCAGATGCCGGTGCCCACTTCAATCTGGCATTTCAGGAATTCGGGGCTGACCTGACCTTCCAGCTTGGCTGTGCAAGCCTCCATCAAACCCGCAGGGGCCTCCGCCAGATCGTAACTCGTCTGGTCGACAAGAAGGTATTCCTCCTCAATGCCGAGCGTGAAATGATCGTCAGCAAAGCTTTGCGCCATCGCGGGCCTCCCTTCGTGGTAAGGTGGGCCGGGTGTGCGGATATGGCAAGGAAAAGCGCGCTTACGCACGGGCGTTGGATTTCCGTCGCTCAGGTTTTCCGCAATCGCGGGACCCGCTGTAATTGGGCATCTAAGCGGTGTTCCCCAAAAGCCGGGGCAATTTGAAAATCGAAACTTTTGTTAAGGACCTTCTCCCATGAACCGCCGCGCCTTCCTGTCGACCTCTTTTCTCGCCGCACCCGCCTTGCTGACGCTCTCTGGCCAACCCGCTGTCGCTGCATCCACCGGCTCCGCCCTGCTTGAGGCGCCTGGCTTTTCCACCTCCGGCAGCTTCACGATCCCCGGCTTCGGCGCGGGTGGGAATGGGCGTCTCACGATGGATTTCACCAATGGACCTAGCGTGCAGGCGCAGTTTGGCGCCAATGCGGTCAGCCGGATCATGGCCGCAAGCTCCAACAGCCGCATCGGCATCCACTACGAGGGCCAAAACGGCCTCGACAGCTACGTGACGCGCTGGACCCTGAACAATGCGACTGCCGGTGGTGCGACCGCCGTCTTCAGCGTGGATGGCGGTCTGACGGCTGAGGTCTCTGCCCTTGTCGGAGGCGATCAGGATGCAGGCGCGGGATTTGCTGCGATGATCGTCGCGGCCATGTCGGCAAGCGCGGTTTTCCGAGGCTCGACCACCGGCCAGTTGCAGGCTCTGATCGCCACCCGCGCAACCCCGGCGGGCGCGGATTTCGGCCTCGACGTGACTGTGCGCGCAAGCTGATCGGCGCGCCGCGCTACGAACTTGGAAAAAGCGTCCATTTGAACGCATTTTTTGCGAAGAACCCGTTCAAGTGAGCGCATATGCGTCCAAATGGGCGGGTTTTCCTGACCTCAGAAAGCCCGAACGTAGGGATTCCCGCAATCGCGGTCGGGCGTCCGTCGAAGTAGGTTAATGGCAACTTCGAAAGGACCCTGACCCATGTTGATCCGCTCCATCCTGACCATCGCCGTCCTCGGCTCATTCGTCTTCGGCGCAGCTGCCAACGCCGAAACACGTGGCATCCTTTCCCCTGAAAACACGGTGTTCACAGCACCCGGCGATGTTCCCGCGGTTGCCCCTCCCGGAACGCCTTGGGCCGTCGTTGGCCGCTAACCTCCCCGAATTCTCTCTCCCTGTTGGACTAGCCCCCGGACCTGTTCCGGGGGTCTTTTTTTGCCCGGACACCCAATGAAATAACGTGTCCGGACACGATTTTTGTCCCGTCGGGGCGCGAAGGAGCCTATATTGCAGGATGTGGCGGGCGCAGCCTGTGGGCACCGAACCCACCCACTCGCCTGCACAAGAAGCCGGAGGCCTGATCCATGTCGAAGAAAACGGAAAGCATCGAAATCCGCCTGTCGCCCGAACTGAAATCCGCATTGTCGCGGGTCAGTGACGGCAAGGGTCGCACGATGTCAGACATGGTGCGCGGCCTGATCGAAGGCGAAGTGGAGGGGCGCGGTCATTCGCAACCCCAAACCATGGAGCCTGTCATGCTCAAATCCACCTACACCCGCGCTTTGCGCGGCCTCGTTTTCGCCTTGCCAATTCTCGCTTTGGCCCTTGTTTACTTGGTCTCAGCGCAAACACCGGCGATAGCAAACGCCGAGATCCGCGTGTTCTTTTCGGAGGTCGATGAAAACGGCGATGGCCGCATTACACTGCCGGAAGTTGAAACGTTTCTGGTCGACGACTGGCAAGCAGACCCGGACTGCGCCACGGACGAAGATGAGCCCTGCACGCTTTTCGCCTACGCCGAATTGCAACTGAACCGCGCCGATGGCGATGGCTCCGCCGATGTCTCCTACGCCGAGTTCGAAGCGGTTAACATTCGCGATCGGGCTGAGGACTTCCTGCACGCGGACATAGACGAAAACGGTCTTATTACCCTCGATGAGATTGTCGCGATTGAGCTTCACTGGGCGCTGGAATTTGAAGAGGTCGCCGAAGACGACATGGCACGCCTGTCCGCTGCCTGCCTCGCACAGGTCGAAGCAGAAGAGGTCCGTGGCCTTGCCGATATCTGCGGCCTCCAAGCCGAGGGACGCGCAGAGCTTGCGGCTTACGATGCCGACCGCTCAGGCGGTGTGACCTTGATGGAATACCTGAACCGATGATGCGCGCTTAACGCTCTGCAACTGTCTGTTTTAGTTCAGCAAAGCTCTTTTCCGTGCATCCTGCCACGGCCAAAGCTTCGGCCTCATCCTCGATAATTGCGAGGGTGAGGCCGTCCAGCCCATCCCAGCTTTTTCGCACCATCTCAGCCATCTGCCGCGCAGGCGGGTTGGGACAGTAAAAGACCATCAAAGAGGGTTGAACTGGCTTGCCAAATCCCTCCGCAGCTTGGGCCTGAAACTTCATGAACTTCGGAAAATCCTGTTCAACCTCTGTCACGCGGGACAGGTCCATCATGTGAACCTGACCCGAGGCGGCTTTTGGGTGCATGGCATACTGGCCGAAAACCTCAAAGGTTTCGTCAAGTCCGGCGCGGCCGGAATACTCGACAACGACGATGCCGCGTTTGGCGTCTATTTCAAATGAAACTGGCATAATACCTTAAGGATAAAAGAGAAAATTGACGGCCCGCGATGGGCCGCCAACATCCTCTACCTGGGTTATTCCATGACCGGTATGGTGAATTCCCCGCCTTCCTTGATGCCCGAAGGCCAGCGAGATGTGACAGTTTTGGTCTTGGTGTAGAAGCGGAACGCGTCCGGCCCGTGCTGGTTCAGATCGCCGAAGACCGATTTCTTCCAGCCGCCGAAGGTGTGGTAGGCCAGCGGCACAGGGATCGGCACGTTGATGCCTACCATGCCGACGTTGATCCGGTTCGCAAAGTCGCGCGCGGCATCCCCGTCACGGGTGAAAATTGCGGTGCCGTTGCCGTATTCATGGTCCATGGCAAGCTTCAGTGCTTCCTCGTAGGAGCCTGCGCGGACGGTGCTAAGGACCGGCCCGAAGATCTCTTTCTGGTAGATTTCCATGTCCGGCGTCACGCGGTCAAAAAGGTGCGGACCGACAAAGAAGCCGTCCTCGTAGCCCTGCAAGCTGAAGTCACGGCCATCGACGACAAGCTCGGCACCCGCATCAACACCCGACTGCACGAGGCGTTCGATGTTTTGCTTGGCCATCGGGGTCACGACAGGGCCGTAGTCCACATCGTTGCCGGAGGTGTAGGGGCCGACTTTCAGCGCTTCGATCTTTGGCACCAGCTTTTCGATCAGACGGTCGGCGGTTTCCTCACCCACCGGCACGGCGACGGAAATCGCCATGCAGCGTTCGCCAGCCGCCCCGTAGCCCGCGCCAACTAGCGCATCAGCGGCCTGATCGAGGTCCGCGTCGGGCATGATGATCATGTGGTTCTTAGCGCCGCCAAAGCACTGCACACGCTTGCCATTGGCGCAGCCACGCTCGTAGATGTATTGCGCAATCGGGGTCGAGCCGACAAAGCCGATGCCTGAGATCGTGTCGTTGTCGAGGATCGCGTCGACGCTGTCCTTGTCACCGTTGACGACTTGCAAAACACCGTCTGGCAAACCCGCCTCCTGCATCAATTCGGCCAGCATCATCGGCACCGAAGGGTCACGCTCGGACGGTTTCAGGATGAAGGCGTTGCCGCAGACAATGGCAGGGGCCATCTTCCACATCGGGATCATCGCGGGGAAGTTGAAGGGCGTGATGCCCGCGGCCACGCCGATCGGTTGGCGTAGCGAATACATGTCGATGCCGGGGCCCGCGCTGTCGGTAAATTCGCCCTTTAGCATGTGCGGCGCGCCGATGCAGAATTCGACCACTTCGAGGCCACGCTGAACGTCGCCCTTGGCGTCGGGGATCGTTTTGCCGTGTTCGCGGGAAAGCGCTTCGGCCAGCTTGTCCATGTCGCGGTGCAGAAGGCTCACAAATTTCATCATCACCCGCGCGCGGCGCTGCGGGTTCATGGCGGCCCATGCAGGTTGCGCGGCCGCAGCGTCTGCAACAGCTGCGTCCAACTCGGCCTTGGAGGCCAGCGCCACCTGCGCCTGCACTTCACCCGTGGCCGGGTTCCAGACATCTGCCGTGCGCCCGCTCGTGCCCGCGACGTGCTTGCCGTTAATCCAGTGACCGATCTGTTCCATCTGATGCTCTCCCAAGCCGAAGTTCCGTTGCGCGGACAATATACTTGCATTTCCGCTGGGAAAAGCGACAGGTTCGCAGGGTCATTTTGCAGGAATACAAGGATGAACTGGGATGATCTGCGCGTTTTCCTGGCCACGGCGCGGGCCGAAAGCCTGACGTCTGCGAAGAACGCGCTGAAGCTGGACCCGGCCACAATCGCGCGCCGCATTGCGCGGTTGGAGGAGGCGACTGGCGCGCCGCTGTTCCTGAAATCGCCCCAAGGATACCGGCTGACCGAAGCGGGTCAGCGGCTGCTGTCCCACGCGGAAGAGGCCGAGGCGGCACTGGGCAGAGGCATGGGCGCGTTGTCCGGGGCAGGGGAAACGCTATCCGGCGCGATCCGTATTGGCGCGCCAGACGGCTGCGCGACCTATCTCTTGCCGCAGGTCTGCGCTTCGATCACCGCCGCGCACCCAGACCTCGATTTGCAGATTGTGGCGCTTCCCCGGATCGTGAACCTTTCGCGGCGGGAAGCGGATTTAGCGATCACCGTGTCCAAGCCCGATGCGGCGCGGCTTAGGGCGGAAAGGTTGAGCGACTACCGCCTCTCGCTGGCCGCGTCGCGCGACTGGCTGGCTCAAAACGGCACGCCGCAAAGCCTTGATGCGCTGAAAACCGCGCGCATGATCGGCTACATCCCCGACATGATCTTTGACGCGGAGCTGGACTACTTGAGTGCCCTAGGCGTCAGTCGCGTGCCATTGGCCTCAACCTCCATTTCCGTGCAATTGCAGATGGCGCGTGCGGGCGGCGGATTGGCCGTGGTCCATGATTTCGCATTGCCCGCGGCCCCAGAATTGCAACGGGTTCTTGCCGATGAAGTCGCCCTGACGCGCACCTTCTGGCTGGTGCGCCATCCGGGCCATGGGGACGCGCGGCTTGATCGGATTGCAGGGCTTCTAACACAAGGCATCCGCTCCGAAATCACCCGGTTGGAAGCTGCCGCTGCCGCGTAAGCTGTGCCGCGATGCTTGACAGAACGCCCCCCGGCAACCCACGCTTGAGGGGTGGGAAGCGCGGCCAACGAAAGGGAGGCACCCAATGCTCGTTCAACAAATCCTCAAGGACAAAGCTGGCGGAGACGTCGTGACCGTGGCGCCTGGATCGAGTGTGGGGGAGGCCGCGAAGACCCTTTCGAGCAAACGGATTGGTGCCGTCGTCGTTTCCTCGGACGGCAAGCAAATGGCGGGCATTCTGTCCGAGCGCGATATCGTGCGCGCGATTGGGTCCAACGGGCCGGGCTGTCTGGCCGATCCGGTGGACAGTCTGATGACCTCCAAGATCATCTCTGCCACGCGCGACGAGACTGTCGATAGTGTTCTCGGCAAGATGACGTCTGGCCGCTTCCGCCACATGCCTGTGATGGAGGGCAACCAGATGGTCGGCCTGATTTCCATCGGGGACGTGGTGAAGGCGCAATTGGCAGAACTCTCCATGGAAAAAGAAGCGCTGGAAGGCATGATCAAGGGCTTTTGATCCCTTTGACGCTGGCGCCTTAGCGATCCGGTTGCAAACCACCGCGCAATCGTGTTCCCGTCTGCCCCGGAAAGCGAGGGGGAGGTGCCGATGCGCACAGGACTTTATCCCGGAACATTCGACCCGATCACGCTGGGGCACGTTGATATCATCAAACGGGCCTGCAAGCTGGTGGACAAACTAGTCATTGGCGTGGCGATCAACCGCGACAAGGGGCCCTTGTTCACGCTTGATGAGCGGCTGACCATGGTCGAGGCGGAATGCGCCAAGATGACCGAGGTCTTCGGGACCGAGATCATCGCCCATCCCTTTGAGAACCTTTTGATCGACTGCGCCCGCGATGTGGGGGCCGAGATCATCATTCGCGGCCTGCGCGCGGTTGCGGACTTCGAATACGAGTTCCAGATGGTGGGCATGAACCGCAAACTGGATGCCTCAATCACCACCGTGTTCTTGATGGCGGAGGCCGAACATCAGGCCATCGCATCGAAGCTGGTCAAGGAAATCGCGCGGTTGAACGGGGATGTGTCGCAATTCGTGACCCCGCCCGTGAACGCCGCACTGCTAGAGAAATTCCCGCGCTAGAGGCGGGTTGAGAAAACAAGAGGAGAGCCACATTGGCCGATATCAAAGATCCCGAGAACACCATCCTGATGGAGCTGAAAGGCGGCACCGTCACCATCGAGCTGTTGCCTGACGTCGCCCCCAAACATGTGGAGCGGATGAAGGAACTGGCCCGCGAAGGCGCCTATGACGGCGTTGTCTTCCACCGCGTGATCGATGGTTTCATGGCGCAAACCGGTGACGTACAGCATGGCAAGGACGCGGCCAACATCCGCATGGCGGGCACTGGTGGCTCGGACAAGCCGGACCTTCCGGCAGAGTTTTCGCGCATCCCCCACGCCCGTGGCTCGCTTGGCGCTGCACGCTCGTCGAACCCGAATTCGGCCAACAGCCAGTTCTTCATCAACTTCAAGGACAATGATTTCCTGAACGGCCAATATACCGTTTACGGCAATGTCATTGCCGGGATGGAGCACGTGGATGCGATCACGCGCGGTGAGCCGCCTGCAGATCCTGACACGATGATCTCGGTGAAAGTGGCCGCCGATGCGTAAGGCGCTCCTCGGGTCCGCGCTGCTTGCAGCGCAAACCCTCCTCGCAGCGGCTCCGGTTGCTGCGACTGGGTTGGAGATTGACCTTGAGGGTGAGGCACAGGGGACGATTGTCATCGACCTCTTCGAGGAGACGGCCCCGTTGCATGTGGAGCGGATCACGACGCTGGCAGGCGAAGGCGCTTATGATGACGTCGTCTTTCACCGTGTGATCGACGGCTTTATGGCGCAAACGGG
This sequence comes from uncultured Roseicyclus sp., assembly GCA_947500415.1. GTDB lineage: Bacteria > Pseudomonadota > Alphaproteobacteria > Rhodobacterales > Rhodobacteraceae > Gymnodinialimonas. The sequence goes on along the minus strand of CANMRT010000002.1, from coordinate 580,654 downwards.
CGACGTGGAGTTTGGCCGTCTGGGCCAGGACATGCGCTATGCCGGGCGGGGAGGGTCGCAATACCCTGATTTGCCTGCGGAATTCTCGGACGAAGTGTCGTTTGAGCGCGGGATGATTGGGATGGCGCGGTCGAATGATCCGAATTCGGCCAACAGCCAGTTCTTCATCATGTTCGGCCCCGCGCCGCATCTCGATGGCGGATACACCATCGTGGGCCAGGTCGTTGAAGGTATGGAAATCGTGGATCTGATCCGCAGGGGCCGGGGTCGCAACGGGTCCGTCGTGGGGGAGCCTGACCGCATGGTTGCCCTGCGTGTGCGAGACGACGATCCGGTGGCGCCACCACCCGAAGAAGACGACGAGGTTGAGTTGGAATAACCCCTCGCGCGCCTGCAACTCTGCGTGAGCGGGGCTGTGCAGGAGCGCATTGAGGGCCCAGACTAGACGGGCGTGGCTGCAGATCGGTCGCGCCCGTTTTCTATTGGGGGAGGGCTTTGGGATGGCGAGGATATGGGCAGCGTTGGCGGCGATTTGGCTTTGTGCGGGCCCTGTGCAGGCTCAGGGGATTGATCCCACAGCCGGTTGGCCAAACACCGATTTCAGCACGGCAATAATTGACCTGAGCGAAGTCCGCTCAGGCGGCGTTCCGCGCGATGGCATCCCCGCAATTGACGCTCCCCGCATGATCCCAGTGGCCCGCGACGGTGGGCTCGACCCAAGGGAGCCGATCTTGACCGTGGCCTTCCAAGGCACCGCCGCGCGGGCCTATCCCCTGCGTTACCTGACCTGGCATGAGATTGTGAACGATGAGGTCGGAGGCTTCCCCTTTGCGGTCACTTATTGCCCGCTTTGCAACTCTGCCATGGTGTTTGACCGGACGGTTGGGGGCGAGGTCCTGAGCTTCGGTGTTTCTGGCAACCTGCGCCATTCCGACATGATCATGTATGACCGCGAGACGGAAAGCTGGTGGCAGCAGGCGGTGGGCGAGGGGATCGTTGGCGTCCATGCGGGCACTGAGTTGCGCCAGTTGCCCGGTTGGCTTGAAAGTTGGGCGTCCTTCAGATCCGCCCATCCGAACGGCGTCGTGATGGCAGAGCCTCGCGGGTATGGCCGGGCCTATGGGCGCAATCCTTATGTGGGCTACGATACCTCCGGCTGGCCGTTCCTTTACAGCGGTGAGGAGCCGCCTCATGGCATCGACCCGCTGGCCCGTGTCGTGCGCGTGGGCGACCGCGCCTGGACATTGGAACGATTGTCTCAGGAAGGTGTAGTGGAAGAGGCGGGCGTGACGATCACCTGGGCTTCCGGTACGGCCTCGGCCCTCGACGCAGCGCAGGTCGCAGCGGGGCGGGACGTGGGCCAGATCCGGGTGCGAAACGCCAGCGGTCAGGATGTGCCACACGATGTGATGTTCGCTTTTGCGTTCCACGCCTTTTGGCCGGATGGCACCTGGATGCTGGCCCGCTGACGCGGATTGCGCCGGTCTTTTGGTCTTCCGTTGGACTTGCTTTTTTGAGGAACAATCACGGGTGTAGCACGCGCCTCTCTTGTATGTCGGACACCTTTGGCCTAGCTGGCGGGCATGGCCAGACCTCCGCTTTTGCAACTGAATGACATCGCCCTGACGTTTGGGGGCGACCCGGTGTTCTCGGCCCTTGATCTGGTGGTTCAGGCGGGCGATCGGCTGGCGCTGGTAGGGCGCAACGGTTCTGGCAAATCGACGTTGATGAAGGTCATGGCGGGGCTGGTTGAGGCGGACGCTGGTGGGCGGGTGCTGCCCGATGGCACGAGCGTCGGATACCTTGAACAGGACCCGGATTTCTCAGGCTTCGAGACCTTGCGCGACTTTGCCCTGGCCACGCTTGGCCCGTCGGAGGAATGGCGGGTTGAGGCGGCGGCGGAGGGCTTGAAGTTGCGGCTTGATGCCGAGGTTTCGGCAGCGTCTGGTGGCGAACGGCGGCGTGCGGCACTGGCGCGGCTGCTGGCGGAAGCGCCCGATTTGATGTTGCTGGATGAGCCCACGAACCATTTGGATATCGACGCGATCCAATGGCTTGAGGCGGAGCTTTCCAGCACCAAGGCGGGCTTCATCCTGATTTCCCACGACCGGGCCTTTCTGAATGCCTTGGCGCGGGGCGTGTTGTGGCTGGATCGCGGGGTTGTGCGTCGGATGGAGCGCGGCTTTGACCGGTTCGAGGAATGGCGCGACACGATCTGGGCGGAGGAAGACCTCGCCCGTCACAAGCTCGATCGCAAGATCAAGGCAGAGGCGCGGTGGGCCGTGGAAGGCATCAGCGCGCGACGCAAACGGAATATGGGCCGTGTGCGGGCTTTGGGCGAATTGCGGGCCGAGCGGTCCGCGATGATCCGGCGGCAGGGCACCGCCGCTATGGCGCTTGAGGCCGGATCGCAATCGGGCAAGAAAGTGATCGAAGCGCGCGGGATTTCAAAGGCTTATGACGGGAAAGACATCCTGAAGCCGTTTGATCTGCGCGTGTTGCGCGGGGACCGCGTGGCCTTTGTGGGGCCGAATGGCGCGGGCAAGACGACGCTTTTGAAGATGTTGACGGGGGAGTTGGAGCCCGACACTGGCACGGTTTCCCATGGGACCGGTATCGAGATGGCGGTGTTCGATCAGACGCGATCGGCGCTCGACCCGAATGCGACCCTTTGGGAAAGCCTCGCAAATGATCCGGAGGTTGGCGTGAAAGGTCGCGCCGATCAGGTCTTGGTTCGTGGCGTGCCGAAACACGTGGTGGGCTACCTCAAGGATTTCCTCTTTGACGAGGCACAGGTCCGCGCGCCGGTGCGCTCGCTTTCGGGCGGCGAGAAGGCGCGGCTATTGCTGGCGCGGATCATGGCACGGGAAAGCAACCTTTTGGTCTTGGACGAACCGACCAACGATCTGGATGTCGAAACGCTCGATCTTCTGCAGGATCTTCTGGGGGAATACTCAGGCACCGTTTTGTTGGTCAGCCACGATCGTGATTTCCTCGACCGGGTGGCGGGCGCCACCGTGGCGCTGGAAGGGGGCAGGCGGGCCGTTGTTTATGCTGGTGGCTGGACCGACATGATGGCGCAACGGGGGGATGTTGCCAGTGCGAAGGCTGAGAAACCGAAAGCAAAGGCTGAGAAGGTTAACGCGGAACCTGCTGAAAAATCGAAGAAATCGGGGCTATCGTTTACCGAGAAGCATCGGTTGGAGGCTTTGCCTGCCGAGCTCGAGCGCTTGGAGGCGGAAATCGCCAAGCTCTCCGATCTTCTGTCAGATCCCGATCTCTACACCGCGCAGCCGGTAAAGGCGCAGAAGGCAACCGATGCTTTGGCGGAGCGTCAGGCGAAGCTGGAGGCCGCCGAGATGGAGTGGCTGGAGCTTGAAGAAAGGGCCGGTTAACGCGCCGCAAGCTGCGTTAGCGCGACACCCGACACCATCACTGCGATGCCCAGTAGGCGTAGGCCGGAGACAGGGCTGACCTGCGCGCCGAACAGGCCGAAATGGTCTATGGCCGCAGCGCTGACCAATTGCCCCAGAAGCACGAAAAAGACGGCGTTGCCGACGCCAAAAGTGGGGGCGATGTAGGTGATCGTCAGTACGTAGAAGGCGACCAACGCACCGGCCAGAAACAAGTGCTTCGGCTGGCCAGGCAAGGCGCGCAGGGGCTCTAGCCCGGTTACAGTGGCGGTCAGGCCTGCGCAGAGGAACGCCACGATAAACAGCACAGTCGCCGCCGCAGCGGGGGAGCCGATGTTCGCGCCAAGCCGCGCATTCAGCGCCGCCAGAAGCGGGATGCCGATGCCAGCGGCGAACATGATGAGCGCTTGGGTGGGCATGTATCCCCCTGATTTATGAGCATATTCCGCGAATGGGCGCGTCTTCCCAAGGGATGCGAATTTCGGTGTCGTCAGCGCGCGATTGCAGGGGCGTGACGGGCATGACCTGACCGATCAAACGCTCCAACCGTCCTGTGCGCGCGCCTTGCGGATCAAGGGCCCGGCAGCAGACGTATTCCTCAACCAGTGAAGCTTGCTGTTCGTATCCATAGGACAGAAACGGGCGCGGGTCTTCGTTGGAAAAAAGGTAAGGATCTTCGATAGTTGCGTGTTCCCAAAAGGCGCGGAAAGGATGATAGTTGGTGACCTCTCGGTTCTGCCATTGCCAGATGTGGGTCATCTCGTGGGCGAAGAACATCGCGGCGACGAGGCCTCGGGTGCCATCTTCGAAACGCGTATAGTCTGGCAGGACGAGGTCTTCGCGCAGGTGAAGCGTGTTGAAAAAGACGATGCCGCCGGTCTGGCCAGAGGTGGTCGCAGTCTCGGGTGGTGGAAAAATTCTTTCCCGACAGGTGGTTGGCGGACGTGTCGGGTAAGTCTGGGTGAAAATGCCAACCAGCGGGTTTTGAGCAATCCGCACGCGCGAGGCATCGAATGTGTCGCCTTGAAGCTCGGCCATATAGGCGGCTTCGGCATCTGTGAGTGGGCGGCCGCAGGTAGCCAGTGCGAGGGTCATCAGGATCAGAAGCAGGGTCCGCATGGACCTGATCGTGACGGGCTTTTGCCGAGTCCTCAACCTGTAGTTTTCCCGTAGTTTTTCTGTAACTACAATTGTAGTGCGCGGCTATGGCAGCGCGAGCGTCGCCGTGGCCGTGGCGACGGGTTTGCCACTGTCCTCGGCGTTCAAATCGGCGCGGGCGAAGGCCAGCGATTTGCCCGCTCGGATGATCGTGGCGCGGCAGAGGATGGCCGTGCCGGTGCCGGGGCGCAGGAATTGCGTGTCGAGGGTGACGGTGCCTGCCGGGACGAAATCACCGACATAGCCAGCAAGGGCCAGGATCATCGTCGTGTCGGCCTGCGCCGCGAGGGCTTGGCCGGACACGATCCCTCCCACGCGGGCGAGGCGGGGGGTCAGGGGCATTCGGGTTGTGGTGTGGCCCTCGGAAATCTCGGTCACGGCGAGGCCGAGGTCCAGGACCCAGGGCGCGAAATGGTCGGCCAGCAGGGCCTGCGCGTCGGCGGGCGTCATTGGATGGAGAGCACGTGGTACATGTCGCGGGTCAGAAGGATCTGGCCGTCCACGACCTCCCACAAATGCATGTAGCGGGTGACGACGCGGTTCTCGCCAGCTTGCAGGACGGTCTCTCCGATCTCCACGGCGGTGGTGTCGGTGGAGCGGATGTCGAAGGTCATGAACTGCACGTCGCGCGCGCCGGATTGGATGGCGTTTGCGTAGTGCTGGACGATGGCATCGCGGCCCTGGATCGAGGCCTCACCGGGCGCGAGCAGGACGGCGTCGGGGTGGTAGACCGCGGCAATCGCGGCGAGGTCCTGGGCGTTGTAGGCGTCCACGAGGGCGGCCATGCGGGCGATGATGGGGTTGGAGGTGTCGTTGGTCTGGGCCTGGGCCGTGAGGGGCAGGAGGAGGGCGAGGCAGAATAGGAGGGCGCGCATGGGGTCTTCCTTATGGGTCAATCAATACGCCCGAGTGTGAGCGCGGGAGGTGGGGTGTGGCAAGGGGGTGGGTTTGTGCACGCTTGCACAAGGGGGTTAAGTTGTTGATTTTGTTTTGGAAAGAGATTTTTGTTAACGGTTTGTTAAGGTGGGTTTCGGGGAGGTGGGAGGGTTGGCGGCAGCCGGAAAACGCGCGTTTTCCGGTCCGTTTTGCTCGCGCAAAACGGGCGGAGTGGGAGCGCGCAGGGCGGGGTTTGACCCCGCCGGAGGGGAGATGGCGGGACAAGTCCCGCCCTACGGTGGGTGGGGCGAACCCAGCCACGGAATCAAGCGCGCAGCGCGCCGTGGCCAGCGCCGACCCGCCCCAATGGGGCGGCGCTTTGGTGGGGCTAGGTGGGAGGTTGATGGCTTGGAATTGCGCGGCTGGAATAAAGTGCGTCGATCAGAGAGAGGATGCGCTGCCTTACTGGTCCGCTATTGACCGGTAGCTCGAGTCGCTCAGCAACAGCTCGGCCTTTTCAGGGGATTGCGGCAAGAAATCAGCCATTGAGAGTTCGTCCAATAGTTTGGTTGCAAATGAAACAAAGTGGCGGGCAACCAACTCAATGATATCCACGATGATTGCTCGGTGCTCAATTTGAAATTCTCTTTGCCTGCTGCTGAAACTATTCAACATCGATACGGCAAACGGATCTGCATGCGAAAAACTTGAAGCCAACGAATGCCAACTGTTGGTCCATCCCCAAAATTGGTTGGCTCTTCCAAAGGGGTATTTGCAGACTTCGAGCTGTTTGCGAAATTCAGTGTCGCGAGTTTTCTGTTCGTTTTCGCGCTTTGATGGCTCCGAACCAAGCGTTCTAAAACGGTATGAACTAGGACGCAGCTGCGCGAACTGTTCTTTTGAAAGATTAGAGAGTGACTTCCCCAAACGTTCTGGAACCGTGTCATTTGAGGAGAACGGGGCAGTCCAGTTTCGACGAGCGGCCTGATGATCTCTGAAAGCGTTTTCATAGATGCCAAGCAATTCGATCCTTCGCGGTTGTGGAGACCATAGAATTGCTTGAGCCCGTACTATTGCCTCGAGAAAGACCCGCACTCCAGCAAACGCATTGAAGCTGTCAGCCTTCATTGTAGCGTTCATGGTTGGGTAAACGCCATTGGCCGCGTATTCTGCCACATTATGTGCATAAGCGAGTTCGCGGTTGATAGAATCCACAGCCTTTTTTGAGCCAATCGCGAATGCATATTCGGAAGTAAGCCTATCTAAAGCATCAATGCGATCCAGGTTTGCTTTTGTTAGCGGCCCATTATCTGCCGACTCCGAGTCAAACCTGAAGAACCTACAGGTAAAGGATGGGTATTGCACGGATATCTGGATCGGAGAACGCGGTTGCTCGAACATTTGACGCTAAACACCCACCCTCACGACACCTGCAAATCAAACACTTCGCCGTCGGTCGTCTCGCACACCCCAATCGCCGTGATATTCACTCCCGTGTAGCGGAATTCGCAGCGCATAGAGCGGCCTCCGTCGCTCGTCAAAATCGCCGTGCCAAAGCCCGCTTCGGTGTCGGCGAGGATGGAGGCGGTTTCGCGGAGGATGGAGCCTCCGGCGGCGCTCTGTAGCAGCTCCAACCCCTGATTTGCGCCTTCGCGGACGGCGACCCAGCGGCCGGTGAAGGTCTCGTATTGGGTCTGGATCGTCATCTCGCCGGAATTGCGCAGGACGGTTTGGGTGATGTCGCCGGTGCCGGTCAGGCCGGTGCGCCGCGACATGATGAGGGTTTCGGTGGCGCTGGCGCAGGCGGTGAGGGTTGCGACAAGAGCGACACAGATGAGGTTCTTATACATCAAGTTCCTCAACGAACCGGGCATTCTCTTGAATGTATTGGAAGCGGAGTTCGGGTTTTTTGCCCATGAGGCGTTCGACGAGGTCGCCGGTTTCGCCGGGGAATTCGTCGTCGACGGAGACGCGGATGAGTTTGCGGGTGGAGACGTCCATCGTGGTCTCTTTCAGGTCCTTGGCGTCCATTTCGCCGAGGCCCTTGAAGCGGGAGACGTCGATTTTTCCTTTGCCGCCGAGGCCCTTGGCGAGGTGTTCGTCACGCTCGGCCTCATCAATGCAATAGACGCGTTTAGCGCCTTGGGTGAGGCGGAAGAGGGGCGGGCAGGCTAGGTACAGGTGGCCCTGGTCGATCATCGGGCGCATCTGGGTGAAGAAGAAGGTCATCAGGAGCGAGGCGATGTGGGCGCCGTCGACGTCCGCGTCGGTCATGATGATGATCTTGTCGTAGCGCAGGTCGTCGATGTTGAACTTGGTGCCAAGGCCGACGCCAAGGGCCTGGGTGAGGTCAGAGATTTCGGCGTTGGAGGTGAGTTTTGAGGAGGCAGCACCCAGGACGTTGAGGATCTTGCCGCGCAGGGGCAGGAGGGCTTGCGTCTTGCGGTCGCGGGCCATCTTGGCGGAGCCCCCGGCGCTGTCGCCTTCGACGATGAAAAGCTCCGTCCCCTCGCGGGCGGATTGGGAGCAATCGACGAGCTTGCCGGGGAGGCGGAGTTTCTTGGTGGCGGATTTGCGGGCGGTCTCTTTTTCCTGCTTGCGGCGCAGGCGTTCTTCGGCGCGCAGGACGAGGAAATCGAGGATCGCGCCGGCTTCCTTGGTGTTCTGGCCGAGCCAATTGTCGAGGTGGTCGCGGACTGCCCCTTCGACGAGGCGGGCGGCCTCGGTCGTCGCAAGACGGTCCTTGGTTTGGCCGACGAATTCAGGTTCCGAGATGAAGCAGCTGACCAAAGCGCAGGCCCCGTTGGCGAGGTCATCGCGGGTGATATTGGCGGCCTTCTTGTTGTTGGCGAGCTCGCCGTAAGCCTTGATGCCCTTGAGGACGGCGGAGAAGAAGCCCGCGACATGGGTGCCACCTTCGGGGGTGGGGACGGTGTTACAGTAGGACTGCATGAAGCCGTCGCGCGTGGGGGTCCAGTTGATGGCCCATTCGACGGAGCCGGGAACGCCGAAGCGGGGTTGGAATTCGACCTTACCGGCGAAGGGTTTGTCGGAATAGACGGGGGCGGTGCCGAGGGTTTCGTTGAGGTAGTCGGAGAGGCCGCCGGGGAAGTGGAATGTCGCCTCAGTCGGGGTTTCGCCGTCGTCGATTTCGGATTTCCAGCGGATTTCGACGCCGGAGAAGAGGTAGGCCTTGGAGCGGACCATCTTGTGCAGGCGCGCGGGCTTGAAGCGGTGGGAGCCGAAGATCTCCTCATCCGCGTGGAAGGTGACGGCGGTGCCACGGCGGTTGGGGGTGGTGCCAAGCGACTGGACGGGACCTTGGGGGATGCCGCGCGAGAAGGTCTGGGCGAACAGCTCACGGTTGCGGGCGACTTCGACGCGGACGTGATCGGAGAGCGCGTTGACGACAGAGACGCCGACGCCGTGCAGGCCGCCGGAGGTCTGATAGGCCTTGCCGGAGAATTTGCCGCCCGCGTGAAGGGTGCAGAGGATCACTTCGAGGGCGGACTTATCGGGGAACTTGGGGTGCGGGTCGACGGGGATGCCGCGCCCGTTGTCGGTGATGGTGACGGAGAAGTCGGCGTGGAGCGTGACCTCGATCCGGTTGGCGTGGCCTGCGACGGCCTCGTCCATGGAGTTATCGAGCACTTCGGCCACGAGGTGATGCAGCGCGCGCTCATCGGTGCCGCCGATATACATGCCCGGGCGTTTGCGGACGGGTTCCAGCCCCTCCAGCACTTCGATGGAAGAGGCGTCATAGGCTGTCGCGTCGGGGGCACCCGAAAGGAGGTCGTCTGCCATGGCTCTGCTCTATATTGTGGGTTCTTTTCCCAAATATGGCAGGTTTGGGGGAGGGGGGGAAGGTGCGCGGGGCGCTATTTGCGTATTCTCCCCGCCATATTCCGACCGCACTTGTCATATAGTGTTGAAAGTTCATCCGAATGTTTGGGCAGAGTTATGCCAGATACGCTTCTTGGCGGTATCGCTATAAACGAGATCCTTGCGGACCCTAACAGCACGGGCGGTTTCAACACCGATACCGATGGAAATGGCGTGGCGCGCGGTGCTGACGAGTATCTGGAACTGATCAACACCTCCGGCAGCGCCATCGATATCTCGGGCCTTGAGCTGTGGGATGCGGGTCGTGGCAACTGGTTCACCTTTCCACCGGGCACGGTGCTTGAGGCCGGGGCCCATGCGGTTGTGGTGCGCAATGTGCAGAACGGCGGCAGCTTGCCTGCGGTCACCGGAGACAACCTGGCGTTCGATGCGAATTTTGGCAGCGGCGTTTTCAACAACAACCGCGACAACATCGTCGTCTATGACCCCTCCAATGACGAATATATCCAGGCCATCTACAACGGCGATACCGTGGATGACCCGACCACGGATTACACTGGCTTTTCCACGACAGCCACGCAATCGGGCAGTGGCGAGGATTTCGGCAATGATGTCGATGGGCGGTCGATCCAGCGGACGTCGACCGGGTTTGACAACAATGAAACGCCTACACCCGGTGCGCCGAATATCTGTTTCGTCAATGGCACTCGGATCCTGACACCCAACGGCTATCGTCGTGTCGAAGCCTTAAGGCCCGGTGATCTGGTGATGACGGCGGATGCCGGGCCGCAGCCGGTTTGTTGGGCATTTGCGCGGCGGGTGAGCCGGGTTGAGGCTTTGGCTGATCCAGCGTTGCAGGGTGTCAGCGTGCCGGGGTGCAGTGGGCGCAGGCTACTTGTTTCACGCCATCATCGTTTGGCGATTGGCGGGGAAGGCGTAGCGGCGCGGTTGGGGTCGAGCTCAATCCTTGCGCCTGCGAAAGACCTTATCGGCCACTTTGGCGTGGAGCCATGGGCGCCTGACCGCGACTTTCACTACGTTCATATCCTGCTGGACGGGCACTACGTTCTGGATGCGGAGGGTGTGGCTGCGGAAAGCCTTTTGCTGGGGCCGCAGGCTTGGGAAAGCCTAGGTGAGGACGCGCGCGCGGACCTGATGCTGCTGTTCCCGGATGGGATTCCTTTGGAAATCCTGGAAAAAGACAGCTCACCCTTTGAATTGTCGGAAGGGCGTGTGGTTCGGGCTGCGATTGCCGAGGCCGCGCAGGCGCAGGTTCAACCAATTCTAACGTTTCAGGAGGCCCAAACTTACCGCTAGGGCCTCCGGCGGAAGTCGGTTCTTGGGGCGGATTGGACGCTTTAGGCGCTCCTTAATGGAACCATGGTCAAGCGCCGAGTGAAGGGAGCTGTGTCGCCCAACAACACCAGTCCAATAGCATTAGCCGCTGGTGTTGTCGTGCCCGTAGGCGTAGGCGTAGCCGTTGCCGCTCCCGTCGTCAGCCGGCGCATTTGCGACGGTCATGTAGAAGGGGTCGGAGCCGTCAAAACCGAAGTAGTGGTTCAGCATAGCGTCATCCACGAGGTTGCGCTGGTTCGCGATGGATGCAATCGCGACAAGCTCAACGATCTGATCGGTTGTGATCGTGCCGTTTTCCAGGGCTTCGATGCCGTCAGCCAGAATGGTTATCACGTCGTGGTTCATCAGCTCATTGGCGGCGCCGTGCAGAAGCTCTGCGTTTTCTTCGGAGAGGTAGCCGGTTTCGAGAATCGGGTTGTAGTGGGAGCCGAGGAAGGCCACCCAATCATCCGACAATTGACGCGAGCGCAATTCGTTGTCCATCGTGCCGGACACCATGTCGATCACATCCGTCAGGTAAGCCGTCGTCGCAAGTGCGAGGCTGACCGCGGCTGCGGATAGAACGGTCCAGTCAACGGTGACAGCACCGCTGTCTTCGTTCACGAACTCGAAAATGTTGGTCTTGAGGCTCACGTCACACCGCCTTGATACAATGGTTGCGGATGGTATGCGCCTGAAACCGGGCAGCAATGTGGCCGATTAGGTGTGGTTCGGGAACAATCCCATGGCATTTTATGAACAATCCCTGCGCGCATCCTTGCCGAAGGGGTCTTGTCGCCCCTTGCCCGCCCCGGGTCCGTGCCCGATACAGGGGCGATGCGATGTTCTGCCCCCATGATCCGTGCCCTTCCGGTGGCCTGTGCCGCAGTGCTGTGGCCGGGCGTGGCGACGCCCCATCCGCACGTCTTCATCGACGCGGGCCTTCGCCTGATTGTGGAGGAGGGGCGCGTGACGGCCGTGGAGGTGACATGGCTTTACGACGGCCTTTATTCCTTGATCTTGCTGGAAGATTACGGGCTGGACCCGGATTTTGACATGGCGCTGACGGAGGCGGAGGTCGACGAAACGCTTGGGTTCGATCTGAACTGGAACAGTGGTTTCACCGGCGGGCTGGAGCTGCGCCGGGGGGATGACGTGCTGGAGCTTGGTGCACCGGAACCGGTGTCCATGGATCTGGTGGGCGAGGGGCAGATGCAGACCACCCATCGCCGCCCGGTTGTTGACGCTGGAGGTGACGGCGCGCTTGTGGCGCAGGCCTATGATCCGGAATTCTACATCGCTTTTGAAATGACCGGAGAGATGGTGGTTGAGGGCGCGGATTGCGCGCCAGAGCTGATCCGCGCCGATCTGGATGCCGCCTATGATGTGCTGGAAGCGGCCATGGAAGAGATTGGCGGCGCGGTCGCGGCGGAGGACAACTTTCCGGCGGTCGGTGCCTATTTCGCGGACCAAGTGGTGTTTGAATGCGCTGGCTGATTGCGGGCGTCGCGGTTCTGGTCGTAGGGCTTGGACTGGCGTTCTGGTTGTCGGGCGGCGACCGCGTGGTCACGGCCTGGGCGTTGGAGGGTCAACGCACGGCGCAAGAGGCCATGGCGGGGGCTTTGCGCCGTTTGCGCGCGGGGGAGCCTGCGGCGGTGCTGGGCTTGATGTCGATCTGTTTTGGATATGGGTTTTTCCACGCGGCGGGGCCGGGCCACGGCAAGCTGCTGATTGGCGGCTATGGCGCGGCCCGCGCGGTTGGGGCATGGCGGTTGTCTTTGGTGGCGCTGGCGTCCTCGCTGGCGCAGGGGCTGACGGCGGTGGTGCTGGTCGGTGTGGGCCTTTGGCTGGTCGGCTGGGGTCGCGAGCAGATGACAGACGCGGCGGATCGTTTGTTTGCACCGCTGAGTTTCGGGGCGATTGCGCTGGTGGGCCTGTGGCTCGCGTTTCGCGGCGCGCGCGGTCTGTGGCGATTGCGACGGGCTGCGGGGCACTCGCAGGACCATGTGCATACCGGGGACGGTCACACCTGTTCGACTTGCGGCCATGCCCATGGTCCGGATCCGGAGGCTTTGGCACAGGCCGGCGGATGGCGAGACGTGGCGATGCTGATCGGGGCGGTGGCGATCCGTCCCTGCACCGGCGCTCTGTTTCTGTTGATCCTGACCGCTCAGCTTGGTGTGTTCTGGGCCGGTGTGGCGGGCACCTTCGCGATGGCGTTGGGCACGGCCTCGGTCACTGTCGCAGTAGCCGTCGCCGCCGTGGGCTTGCGGCGCGGGGTATTGGCGGGGCTGGCGGGCAGCGAGACGCTGGGTCGTGTTCAGCCCGTGATTGAACTCGCCGTCGGTTTGATCGTGGCGCTGCTGGCGACGCAACTGGCACTCGCGGCACTCTGAACCGCTTGCCGGGGCCGGGGCAGGGGCGTAAGGCGCGATGATGACTTTCACTGCACATATCAGAGCCACGCTGAAGCTGGGCCTACCGCTGATTGGCGGACAGCTTGCGCAGACCTTCATCGGTGTGACCGACACGGTGATGATGGGCTGGTATGGTGTGGAAGAACTGGCCGCTGTGGCGTTGGGGTCGAGCTATTTTCACCTGATCCTCATCATGGGCATGGGGTTTTCGCTGGCGATCATGCCGATGGTGGCGGCCGCGTCCGCGCGCGATGATGCGGTGCAGGTGCGCCGCGTTACGCGGATGGGTCTATGGATCGGGATCGCCTTTGGGGCGCTGTCGCTCCCGTTGTTCTGGTTCTCCGAAGCGATTCTGCTGGAGGCGCGGCAAGACCCGCAAGTTGCCGCAGACGCGCAAAGCTACCTGCGTATCGCGGGCCTCGCGATCTGGCCCGGGGTGCTGCTGATTGCCCTGCGCTCCCACCTGAGTGCGTTGGACCGCCCCGGCATCGTGCTGTGGGCCTGGCTTGGCGGGCTGGTGCTGAACGCCTTCGTCAACTGGGTGCTGATCTTTGGCAACCTCGGCGCGCCGGAGTTGGGCATCAAAGGCGCGGCCATTGCGTCGCTTGGGACGCATCTTCTGATCTTCGCGATCCTTGTGCTTTATGCTGCGCGGGGTCCTGGCATGCGAGCCTACGAGCTCTTCGTTCGCTTTTGGCGCCCGGATTGGGACGCCATGGGGCAGGTTTTCCGGCTGGGCGCGCCTATCGCTGTGACGCTTTTGTCCGAGGCGGGGCTGTTCATGGCAACGATGATCCTGATGGGCTGGATTGGCACGTTGGAGTTGGCCGCCCACGGCATCGCGCTGCAGATCATTTCCGTCACGTTCATGATCCACATCGGCCTGAGTTCTGCGGCCACGATCCGGGTGGGCCGGGCATGGAGCACGGGCGATCCGAACGCGCTGCGCAACGCGGCCAAGGCGGCGCTGCTGTTGTCCGGTGTGACGGTGGCCGCAACGATCCTGCTCCTGATCCTCGCCGCCGAGCCGCTTGTGGGGCTTTTCGTCGATCCTTCTGACCCGCTCCGCCCGCAGATCATCGCCGTCGGCGCGAGCCTTTTGATTGTGGCCTGCTTCTTCCAATTGGCGGACGCGGCCCAGGTCATGGCGCTGGGCCTTTTGCGCGGACTGCAAGACACGACCGTGCCCATGATCTACGCCTTCATCGCCTATTGGATCATTGGCGTGCCGCTGGCTTGGGCGCTGGGCTTCCCGTTGGGTTGGGGCGGCGAAGGCATCTGGGCGGGCCTCGCCATTGGCCTCGCAGGCGCGGGCGCCATCCTTGTGCTGCGTTTCTGGCGCATGTCGGCAAAACTCACGACCAACAGCGTGCCGGCCTAACGCCGTCGACGCTAGTTAATTCTCTGCCAATTTTCCCAAGACCCGCGCCCAAGAGCGGATGCCGCGATGGAAGCTCTCAACATCGTACTTCTCATTCGGCGAATGGATCGCGTCGTCATCCTTGCCGAAACCCGCCAGCACCGAATCCATGCCAAGGATCGTCTTGAAATAGCCCGCCACGGGGATCGAGCCGCCGCTGCCGATGAAGGCGGCCTCGGCCGGCCATTCCTCTGACAGCGCCTCGCGGGTTTTCTCGAAAATCGGATGGCTCGTGTCCATCAACCCGGCGGGGGAGGCGCCGTGGGCCACGAATTCCACCGAGCAATCGGGCGGCATCTGCGACAGCACCCAATCGCGGAAGTTCTCGCGCAGGCGCAGTGGGTCCTGACCCGCCACTAGACGGAAGCTGATCTTGGCATGAGCCTCGGAGGGCAGCACGGTCTTGAAGCCCGCGCCTGTGTAGCCGCCCCAGATGCCGTTCACTTCCGCCGTGGGGCGGGACCAGATCATCTCTAGCCCCGCGCGGCCCGCTTCACCGGCGGGATGGCTGAGGCCCACGGGGCCAAGGAAGGCCTCCGCATCAAAGCCAAGCGCGTCCCATTGCGCTTTCAGCTCCGGCTCCAACTCCGGGATGCCGTCATAAAACCCAGGCACCTGGATCACGCCGTGGTCGTCATGCAGGTTGGACAGCACGCGAGACAGAACGCGGATCGGGTTCATCGCCACGCCGCCGAACATGCCAGAATGCAGGTCGATGCGGGGACCGGTGACGGTGATCTCTTCCTGCAACATGCCGCGCAGTTGCGTCACGATGCCGGGCACACCTTCGGCGTAGAGCCCCGTGTCACAGATCAGGGCGACTTCGGCTTTCAACTCATCTGCATTCTCTTCCAGGAACGGCACTAAGGAAGGCGACCCGCTTTCCTCTTCCCCTTCCAGAAAGATCGTGACGCGCGCGGGCAATTTGCCGGTTTCGGCCTTCCACGCGCGGCACGCCTCCACAAAGGTCATCAGCTGGCCTTTGTCGTCCGCCGCCCCTCGCGCGCGGATCACAGGCTTGCCGTTCTGTTCTTCAATGACCGGATCGAAGGGATCACGGTTCCAAAGCTCAAGCGGGTCAACCGGCTGCACGTCATAATGGCCGTAGAACAGGACGTGAGGCCCGTCATCGGCGCCATGGGCCACAACCATCGGATGGCCCGTGGTGGGGCGCACGCTGGCCTCAAACCCAAGCCCGTTCAGTTCCGCGGCCAGCCATTCGGCCGCCTTGGCGACCTCTCCATCAAAGGCCGGGTCGGTTGAGATCGACTGGATGCGCAGCAGATCGAACAGGCGCGCGGTTGCGGCGTCGAGGTCGGCGTCGATGCGGGACAGGACGGCGTCGAGGGACATGGGAGCTCCGATGAAACGAGGTTTGGCCCAACTTGGCGGCTTGGACCCGAAGGTGCAACCAGATCGGGGCGGCTGCGAGGAGGGGTGGCGCCCCATAGGGGCGTGGCCCCGAGGAGCGCGTGAGGCGCCGCTCCCGCAGATGTGAACGCCCGTGTCATTGGATTTCTCACGGTTTCCGATAGCGTGCAGCCATCGCGCCCGTGCCGGCGCAGGGACACACAGCCAGGGACTCCAGCTACATGAAAACACGTCTTCTCAGCCTGACCGCGATTGCGGCAGCACTTTTTGCCACTTCCGCCGCCGCCGACAGCCACGGCTGCACGTTTGAGGCCGAGATCCCCGATTTCACCCAGGAACAGATCGACGCGCTTTACGATTGCGTCAGTGCCGAGCTGCTAGAGAACTACCAAAGCGCGGGCGACGAGGTTGCCGCCGTCTACCGCGACTGGGGCCATGCCCAGACCGGCCCCGCCGCGCCGGGTATGCATGGCGGGCGCTTCCTGAACACCTTCGTCAATGAAGTGGGATACGAGGCCTACATTCAATACGAAGAGGATGACGAAAGCTTCGAGATGCCCGTGGGCACCGTCATCGCCAAGGAAAGCTACACCCTGCGCGACAACGCCCCACGCCTGGGTCCGCTGTTTATCATGACCCGCGGCACGACCGAAGAATTCCCTGACACCGACGGTTGGTTCTATTCCGCCGTGCAGCCCAATGGGAACCCGATGAACATCAGCCAGTCGTTCTGCCACGATTGCCATGGCGGGTTCAGCTTCTCTGACAGCCTCGGTTACCCTGCCTTCGAAGTGCGTCTCGGCGGCGAATAATGCGATACAGCAAAGGCCCCCGGGCGCGAGCCGGGGGCCTTTTGCCTTTTGACGCTACGGCTTGACGCAGATCAAAGTCCCCAACGCGGCATTTTGTATCTTGGCCTTGGGGCCTTGTGCGCCATATGTCAGGCCAACGGGAAAAACCCGATAGCTATCGAACTGACGGGGCGGGTGGCCCCGCTCAAGGAGACCGCCAGTGAACTACGAGACCGCGCTCGACGAGGCATTGGGCAAGCTGCACGACGAAGGCCGCTACCGGACGTTCATCGACATTGAACGCAGTCGGGGCAATTTCCCCCATGCGGTGTGGAAAAAGCCAGACGGGTCCGAGCAACAGATCACCGTGTGGTGCGGCAACGACTACCTCGGCATGGGCCAGCATCCGGTTGTGCTGAACGCGATGCATGAGGCGCTGGAGGCTACGGGCGCAGGGTCCGGTGGGACGCGCAACATCTCTGGCACCACGGTTTACCACAAGGCGTTGGAGGCGGAACTTGCGGACTTGCATGGCAAGGAGGCAGCTTTGGTTTTCACCAGTGCCTACATCGCCAATGACGCGACGCTTTCCACGCTGCCCAAGCTGTTCCCCGGCCTCATCATCTATTCCGACGCCCTGAACCATGCCTCGATGATTGAAGGCGTGCGGCGCAATGGCGGGGCCAAGCGCATCTTCCGCCACAATGATGTCGCCCATTTGCGTGAGCTGTTGGAGGCGGATGACCCACAAGCGCCCAAGCTGATTGCGTTTGAGTCGATCTATTCGATGGATGGTGATTTCGGGCCGATCGAGGCGATCTGCGATCTGGCGGACGAATTCGGCGCGTTGACCTACCTAGATGAGGTCCACGCGGTGGGCATGTACGGGCCCCGCGGGGGCGGTGTTGCGGAGCGTGATGGCCTGCTGGACCGGGTCGACATCATAAACGGCACGCTGGGCAAGGCCTATGGTGTGCATGGCGGTTATATCTCGGCATCGGCAAAAATGTGTGACGCGGTGAGGTCCTATGCGCCGGGGTTCATCTTCACGACGTCGCTGCCGCCGGTTGTTGCAGCGGGAGCTGCGGCCTCGGTCCGGCACCTGAAGACCGATCAGGCGTTGCGCGATCTGCACCAGGAACGCGCCAAGGTTCTGAAGATGCGGCTGAAGGCCCTGGGCCTGCCGATCATCGACCACGGCAGCCATATCGTGCCCGTCATGGTGGGCGATCCAGTCCACACCAAGGCGATCTCGGACATGCTGTTGGAAGATTTCGGTATCTACGTGCAGCCGATCAACTACCCAACTGTGCCGCGCGGGACGGAGCGTCTGCGATTCACCCCGTCGCCGGTCCATGACCCGAAAATGCTGGACGGATTGGTGCAAGCGATGGACGGCCTGTGGTCCCATTGCGCGCTGAACCGGCAGGAATTGGCGGGCTAAGGCCGCACGTGGGGCGCGCCCATTTGGCGCGGTTTCCTGCATCCCCCCGAATTGTTTGCAAAAACATGGGCTGAAACGTGCCGAAAGGCATAAGTTGGTCCATAGGCGGGGTGCATTGCGCCCGCTGACCATGGTATCGCAAACAAAAGTCGACGGAGGTCCTTTGGGAATCATCCGTTTTGGGGTAACATCTTGGGACAAACGGGCAGCGCACCACGATAAGTGGTGGTTGGACCCATAGAATCGGGGCAGGCCGCATGGGCCATGACAACGATCAGTATAGGGGCGATGGTCAGTGGGACGCGCAAGGCGCATCCGACGTCTCGTTCGATTCTGATCCGGCCCAAACCCCAGCCTTCGACGGATACGACCTACATGACGTGCCACTCGGCGACCTACTGAGGGGGGAGCGTGCGACGCTCGGCAAAAGCCTTCTGGATGTCGAACGCGAGTTGCGCATCCGCGCCACCTACATCGCAGCCATCGAAAATGGCGACGTCGGCGCGTTCCAATCGCCCGGCTTCATTGCGGGCTATGTGCGGTCCTACGCGCGCTATCTTGGGATCGATCCGGAATGGACCTTCCGCCGCTTCTGCGAGGAAACCGGCTTTCGCGGCATCCACGGCGGTGCTGCTGGACAGGCGGCTGAGGTCAAACGGCAGGTCAGCAGCGCGCCCCGGCGGCTGGACCCGAATGAGGTCATGTCCTCCACCCGCATCTCTTACGCGCCGGTCAAGGACAGCCTCTTTGCACGGGTCGAGCCCGGCGCGCTTGGCTCTATTGCGGTGTTGGTCGTTCTGGCTGGTGGCATCGGCTACGGCGCCTGGGCGATCCTGCACGACATTCAGCGCCTGAACATCGCACCCATTGATGAAGCGCCATCCATTCCGCTGGCGCAGCTTGATCCACTGGCCGGAGCGGCTGAAGGCGCTTTCGATGCGGAGCAGGGCTTTGATATCGCGGTGCCGGGCCCGGAAAGCGCGGACCGCCTTTACCGCCCGCAAGCGCTTGAAGCGCCGGTTCTGACGCCGCGGGACAGCGCGATTGGCACGGTCAACCCGGACGATGTCGGCGCACTGGCCGATGCCGCGCCGCGCATTGCGCCCGAACTGGGCAACCCGGCCTCGGCACCGGTTGTGCAGGTGACGCAGGCCACCGATCAGGTGATGATCTTTGCCACGCGGCCCACGTGGGTTCGCATCTCATCCCCCGCCGGGGATACAATTTACGAGGCGACATTGAACGCGGGCGACAGCTACGTGCTGCCTGAAGGCGATACGGTTCCGACACTGCGATCCGGCAACGCGGGCTCGCTTTACTTTGCGGTGAACGGCGTGGCGCTTGGGCCTGCTGGTGTTGGTGCCTCGATCGTGCGCGATGTGGAGCTGACAGCCGACGCATTGTCCGCGGCCTATTCCATCGCGGATACCGCAGCCGACCCAGACCTGACCGAAATCGCCTCGCTCGTACTGGACGCAGCGGCGATCCCGGCGGCGCCGGTTGAAGTGCCGCAACAGCAGCAGGCAGTGGTCTACGATCCGACTGGTGCGTCTGGTGGGCAAGTGGAAGCAGCCTTGGCGTTGTTCCCGGACATCCCTGCAGATGTGGCAGCCGCCATCGTGGCCAGCAATGCGCTTCCGGTGGTTGTTTTGGCGCCGGACGCCGACACCGAACGCCCGATCCCACGCCCCTGACGGTCCCAGCACGTCCGGATTGGCCTTGAACGTCCGCCTTGGCGGACACGGCCCCGCTGCGGCATCCCGACTTTCGCGAAAACGCTGCGTTGTCCAGCCCGCCTGACATGTCTATCTTGTGGGCAAGACCGGAAAAGGGCCGCCCCATGTCACACAACCCCATCCGCCCCTGGCGCAATATCGACCGCCGACGCTCTCGCCAGATCATGGTGGGCAATGTGCCTGTTGGGGGCGACGCGCCGATTTCCGTGCAGACGATGACCAACACGCTGACGACCGACGCCAGCGCTACGATCAAGCAGGTGATTGCAGCGGCTGAGGCCGGGGCTGATATTGTCCGCGTGTCGGTTCCTGACGCCGATAGCGCCAAGGCCATGCATGAGATTTGCCGCGAAAGCCCGGTGCCGATCGTGGCGGACATCCACTTCCACTACAAACGCGGGATTGAGGCGGCTGAGGCCGGGGCGGCCTGTCTGCGGATCAATCCGGGCAACATCGGCGATGCGACCCGCGTGAAGGAAGTCGTGAAGGCGGCGCGGGATCATAATTGCTCCATCCGGATCGGCGTGAATGCCGGGTCGTTGGAAAAGCATCTGCTTGAGAAGTATGGCGAGCCGTGCCCCGACGCGATGGTCGAGAGTGGCATGCACCACATCAAGCTGTTGGAAGATAACGACTTTCACGAGTTCAAGATCTCCATGAAGGCGTCTGACATCTTCATGACCGCGGCGGCTTACCAGCAATTGGCCGACCAGACCGACGCACCGTTTCATATGGGGATCACCGAGGCCGGGGGCTTCGTCGGTGGCACTGTGAAATCGGCGATTGGCCTTGGCAATCTGCTGTGGGCCGGGATTGGCGACACGATGCGCGTGAGCCTGTCGGCGGACCCGGTGGAAGAGATTAAGATCGGGTTTGAGATCCTGAAATCGCTGGGTTTGCGGCATCGGGGGGTCAACATCATCTCTTGCCCCTCCTGCGCGCGGCAGGGGTTCGACGTGATCAAGACGGTGGCCACGCTGGAAGAGCGGTTGGAGCATATCAAGACGCCTATGAGCCTGAGCATCATCGGCTGTGTGGTGAATGGCCCCGGCGAGGCGCTTATGACCGACGTTGGCTTTACCGGTGGTGGGGCGGGCAGCGGCATGGTTTACCTGGCGGGCAAACAGAGCCACAAGATGAGCAATGACCAGATGGTCGACCACATCGTGGAACAGGTTGAGAAGAAGGCCGAAGAGATTGAAGCGGCGCAGGCCGCCAGTGAACAAGCCGCCGAATAGGGAGCGAGATCAATGAAAACTGCCAAGGATTACATGGAGGCCGCCAATGCCTCCGTCCCGAAAATGTCGGCAGAGGACGCGATTGCCAAGCATGCCGCCGGGCAGGGCACCTTTATCGACGTTCGCGACAGCGCGTCGATTGCGCAGTCGGGCACGATCAAAGGCGCGCACCGCGTGCCACGCGGGATGATCGAGTTCAATGCCGATCCGGCGGTTGAGGCGCTCTACAATCCGATTTTCGAGAAAGATGCCGAGATCTACCTTGTCTGCGGAGCAGGTGGGCAAGCCGCTTTGGCGGGCAAGACCTTGCAGGACATGGGCTTCACCAACGTCACCAACATCGGTGGTTTCCCGGCCTGGAAGGATGCGGGCGGGCCGACGGAAAGCTGATCGGGCATGGCGCTACTCGCTGATTTGCCACGGAATGAAGACGGGATCGCCACAGCACTTGGCATTCTGACGCAGCGCTATGGTCCGCGTGTCGAGACCGGCCAAAGCCTGCGAGAGCAGCATGGGCACACGACAACCTGGCTGCGCAATCAGCCGCCTGATGCCGTGATCTTTCCGCAGGGCACCGAAGAGGTGCAGGACATCGTGCGTATCTGTGCCACCCACGGCGTGCCGATCATTGCCTTTGGAACTGGCACTTCTCTGGAAGGGCACGTGAACGCGCCGGCTGGGGGAATATCACTGGATTTCAGTCAGATGGATGCCATTCTTGAAGTGCATCCGGATGATATGGATGTGGTCATCCAACCGGGTGTGACGCGCAAGGCGCTCAACACGCATCTGCGCGACACCGGCCTCTTCTTTCCGATTGATCCCGGTGCTGATGCTTCCCTTGGCGGTATGGCGGCGACGAATGCATCGGGCACCTGCGCGGTGCGGTACGGCACGATGAAGGACAATGTGCTGGCGTTGAAGGCCGTGCTGCCCTCGGGTGAGATCGTGACGAGTGCCAAGCGGGCGCGAAAGACCTCGGCCGGGTATGATCTGACGCGGTTGATTGTGGGCTCGGAAGGCACCCTAGGCCTGATCACCGAGCTGACGTTGAAATTGCAGGGCATCTCGGAGGCAACGTCTGCTGCGACATGTTCTTTCCCGACAGTTGAGGCCGCGTGCAACGCAGTGATCGGGTGCTTCCAATACGGCCTGCCGGTCGCGCGGATCGAATTGCTCGACGCGCTACAGGTCCGTGCCTGCAATGCCTATTCCAACCTGACCCTGACTGAGGCGCCGCTGTTGCTGCTGGAGTTTCACGGGACAGAGGCAGGCGTGACCGAACAGGCCGAGGTTTTCGGCGAGATTGCGGGCGAGTTCGGCGGCACAGGCTTCACCTTCACCACGCGGGAGGAAGAGCGCACCAAACTTTGGCAGGCGCGCCATGATGCCTATTGGGCGGCATTACAGCTCAGGCCCGGCGCGCAGGGGATTTCCACCGACGTTTGCGTACCGATCAGCCAATTGGCGACTTGCGTGAAGGCCACGCAGGAGAAGCTGGCAGAGCTTGGCTTCACCGCGCCGATTGTGGGCCACGTGGGCGACGGCAATTTCCACACGCTCCTGTTGATCGACATGGAGAACCCAGAAGAAATCGCGAAGGCGGAAGGCTTTGTCGGTTGGCTGAACGATCTGGCTATTTCGCTGGATGGGACCTGCACGGGCGAACATGGCATCGGGCAGGGTAAGGCGAAGTATTTGGAACGCGAGTTGGGGGAAGCGGCCATTGGCATGATGGGCGCGATCAAGCGTGGGATCGACCCGCTGAACATCTTCAACCCCGGTAAGATGCGGTTGCCCGACTGATGGTGCGCCCCACTGCGTCGGAAGTCCCCTCGGCTCATGCAGAGCCGCATTTGTCTGGCCGGTCGGGCTGGTTGCGCGCCGCTGTTATGGGCGCCAACGACGGGATCTTATCGACCGCGTCGCTGATTGCGGGTGTTGCAGCAGGCTCGGGCGACAAAGCGACAATCCTGCTGGCCGGATTCGCGGGTCTAGTTGCCGGTGCGCTGAGCATGGCGGCAGGCGAATACGTCTCGGTCAGCAGTCAGGCCGACGCGGAAAAGGCGGATGTGGCCCGCGAAAAGCTTGAGCTGGAGCAAAACCCGGAAGCCGAGCTGGCGGAACTGACGGCGATCTATCAGGAGCGTGGGCTCGACCCGGAACTTGCAGCCCAGGTGGCCGAAAAGCTGACGGAGGCTGACGCGCTGACGGCGCATTTGCGCGATGAGATCGGATTGACGGACCTTGCCCCACCGCAGCCGGTGCAAGCGGCCAGCGTCTCAGCTTTGACCTTCGCGGCCGGTGCCGCAGTGCCGTTGAGTGTGGCGGCTATGGTTCCCGTCACCGGTCTGATCTGGTGGGTGGCCGCAGCGACTTTGGTGGGCCTGGGCAGCCTGGGGGCATTGGGGGCAAAGGCAGGCGGCGCACCGCAGATGCGCGCGGCGGGTCGCGTGGTTCTTTGGGGCGCATTGGCTATGGCGATCACCAGCGGGATCGGCGCGCTGTTGGGGCAGGGGCTTTGACAGTGTGCGTCGCTGGTTAAACCTTTGAATTCCGCGTGCCGCGTTTTTGTGTGCGGAAGACCGCTCAACCTGCGAAATCTAAGTGACTGAAAAGTATAGTTAATCAATCTCGAAGGTGTTTCGCCCGCGTCCTGACTTGTTTGTGACGATTTTCCCATTCCGAGGGCGTGCCGTTTTGCGCTATTCTCTATCGGTGGTCAGTCTCATCGATGCCCGACACGAGGTTGGGCGTCGCCATGGATCAAGAAACGACCACAGGGGACGACGATTATGCTGAGCACGCTTTCGCGGCGCCAAAAGCGATACTTCTTTCTCGCTTTCGACAGCCTGCTTGTGCCGGTGGCGTTCTACCTTGCCTATGTCCTGCGGTTTTCGCTGTTTTTCCCGAGCCATTTCCTGCGCGAGGGCTTGCCCCTTCTGGTCGTCCTGACGGTGCTGGGGCCGATGATTATGCTGGCGATGCGCCTTCCGTGGATCAAGCTGGCCTCGCTGGATATGTCGGCGCTGAGCCGGATTGCCGGTGCGACCGCTATCCTGATCCTATGCGCCATGGCGTGCAGCTATGCGCTTGCCGTGAATGCGCCCAGGTCGATCCCGATCTTGTTTGGCGTTGTGTTCTTTGTGCTGTCCGTTCTGGGGCGGAACGTTGGCTTCCTGATCGTTTCACGGTCACAGGTTGGGGGCGCGGGCGTACCCGTTGCCATCTATGGCGCAGGCGCTGCGGGCATCCAACTGGCCGCAGCCCTGCGCGCGTCGTCCGAGGTGGAGCCTGTCGTCTTCATCGATGACAACCCAAACCTGCGCGGTCTCATCATCTCGGGCCTTGTAGTGGCAACCCCTGCGCGGCTGCGAAAGATGGTGGCAACCGGTCAGGTGCAACGTGTGCTTCTGGCCATGCCGTCGCTGAGCCAAGCCAAGACCGATGCGATCCTTGCTGAATTGCACGCATTGGGGTGCGAAGTGCAGGTTCTGCCATCCTATGTCGATCTGATCTCGGGTCAGGCGACGACCCTGCAAACGGTGGCGCCGGATGCACTCTTGGGTCGCGACAAGGTGGATCTGGACGTGCCCGACATCGCCAAGGCTTATGCCGGCCGGGTTGTGATGGTGACGGGAGCGGGTGGCTCGATCGGGTCTGAGCTGTGCCGCCAGCTGATGGAATGCAATCCGGCGCGGATCGTGCTGTTTGAGCAGTCAGAAATTGCGCTCTATCAGATCGACCGTGAACTGAAGGCGCGGTCCGAGGTGGCGCAGATTGCTATCACCGCGCGCCTGGGCTCGGTCACCGATCCAACGCGCGTGGCCAATGTGATGCGGGAAGATGGGGTGGAGACGGTGATCCACGCCGCCGCCTACAAGCACGTGCCTTTGGTTGAGGACAACGTGCTGGAGGGCGCGCGTAACAATCTGATCGGAACCCAAACCGTTGCGACAGCAGCCGAGGCTGCGGGAGTTGAGCGGTTCATTCTGGTCTCCACCGACAAGGCTGTGCGGCCCACCAACATCATGGGGGCCACCAAGCGGATGGCTGAGATGGTGGTGCAGGATTTGGCGACCCGCAGCAGTGGCACACGGTTTTCGATGGTGCGGTTCGGCAATGTATTGGGCTCCTCTGGCTCCGTTCTGCCGCTGTTTCAGGAACAGATCCGAACCGGTGGCCCCGTGACCGTGACTCATCCGGAGGTGACCCGGTTCTTCATGACGATCCCTGAAGCCGCGCGCCTTGTGCTTCTGGCTGGAGCCTATTCAGAGGGCGGAGACGTCTTCGTGCTGGATATGGGCAAACCGATGAAGATCATCGACATCGCGCGCCGCATGATCGAACTGTCCGGTGCGCGCGTGCAGGGGCCTGACGGTGGCGAGGGGATCGAGATCAAGATCACGGGTCTACGCCCCGGCGAGAAGCTTTACGAAGAATTGCTGATCGACGATGCCTCGCTTGTGGCCACACCCCATTCCAAGATCCTGCGGGCCGAGGAAACCCGGCTGAGCCAGATCGAAGTGGCTGGCATGCTGCGTGAGACGCGCAGCGCCGTGGAAGAGGGCGAGGCGGAGCGTTTTCGTGCAGCCGTCGAAGGTTTTGTGAAGGGCTACCAACGGCCATTGGTAACAGCGGAAAACGCCTGAGGCTCGTGCGCTTAGGGTAGCGCGCGCGCCATCGACAAAGCCCCGTCCAACGCTGTGCCATCCGGAGAACGCAAGCTGGCCGCTGGCCTGCCGCGCAGTCGCCGCGCCAACGCATCGCCGAATCCACCGGTCAACGCCCAAGGCTCGCCTGAGGGATGCTCAATCGCATTCAAACCCTGAAATACAATCGCCTCTGTCCGCCTTTGCAGGTGCTTCGCCCAGGGAGACGTGAGGTCGTAAATCATCGGCGCAAGGGCTGCGAATTGATCCGGGCTTGCCTTGGACGCGAATGTCACGGGGTGATCGCCGCCACAGGCGTCCCACAGGGCGCTTCGCAACGGATCGTCGTCATAGAGGGGCAGGCGACCGTCTTCGACCCTCATCAGCTGCGACAGGGCCTCGCGTCCCAGCCACGCGGCGGAGCCTTCGTCGCCCAAGACAAAGCCCCAGCCCCCTTGATGGATGATCCCACGCTTGTCCCGACGTATGAAGAACGATCCGGTGCCCAGGTTCACCAAAGTTCCGTTGGCCCCGCCAAACGCACCTTCCAGCGCGGTCACGCTGTCATCGACAACATAGGCAAGCACCGGCATGCGCATGGCGAAGGCATCGGCCACGCCGGGCAGGCGGCAGCCCGCAAGACCCGCCACAATCCGCGCGTCCTCTAGATTGTCCAAACCTAGTCCGAAGGCACCCAGCGCTTCCAGCATCGTTTCGCGAATGGCCGCTTCAGCCGCTGTGGGGTCTGTGACGACATTGGCAGGGCCGCCTTCGGCCATCGCCTCGCGGCCACCAACCTCAACAAGAACACGGCACCCCGTGCCGCCCCCGTCAATTCCAATGTCGATGCGTTGCCCCATAAGGGACCCTAGCACGTTCCTTTCAGGACGCGCCGTTGGAAAACGACTTCTTTCCAAAGGAATGTCGGTTGCTGTGCGCCGCCTGTGTTAGATCAACGAGATCGCGCGTCCGGTAACAGCACTTTCCTGCGCGGCCATCCCGATGCGCACGGCAGCGGCCCCATCGGCCAGAGTGACCTCCGGTTTCCAACCTTTCCGCACGACCTCCAGGAACCGCAGGTGTTGGTAATAGGTCGAGCCATGGTGATCGCCCGCTGTCAGCAATTCCTTGTCGACGGGGGTTTCATGCACGACCTTGCCCGTCGTTGGCATGCGTGGGCTGACAATGACCTTAGGAGTCGGGGCAGGGCCGATGTCAAAGTTCCAGAAGCGGGTGGGGCCAGGGATCTTGGCCTCGATCTTGCCTGCGGGGCCCACGGCGCTGATCTCTTCCTGATACTCGCTGCCTTCCGCGAACATGCACAGATCCAACATCGCGCGCCCACCGCGGGCGAAATCCACGATCACGAAGCCATGGTCCCAGATGTCTGGCGTCTCGCCGTTGTAGGTCTCATCCAGATGGTTCACCGCCTGGCCCGCGCTGGCCATGACGCGCACGGCCTCGTCGCGCAGGATCAGGCGCATGAGGTCGAAGAAGTGACAGCATTTCTCGACCAAAGTGCCGCCGGAGTTGCGGTTGAAGCGGTTCCAGTCGCCGACCTTTTCCAGAAACGGAAAGCGGTGTTCGCGGATCGCCAACATCTTGATCCCGCCGGTGGCCTGATCGCAGAGCTCGCGGAATTTCGCGACCGGCGGCATGTAGCGGTATTCCATCGCGACCCAGATGGGCGCGGGGTAATCCTTGACCAGCTTGGCCAAGACGGCCTCATCCGCCGGATCTGTATAGAGCGGTTTTTCCATCAGCAGGGGCAGGGGCCGCGTGGCCGCGATCCGTTTGAGCACATCGACATGGGTGTGGTTGGGCGAAGCCACGACAACCGCGTCCACGTCGTTGCGCATCACCACGCCTTCCAGGTCGGGGCAGCGCACCGCACTGGGCACCAACGCTGATGTCGCGTTTGCCATGCCATCATCGGGCTCGCAAAACGCGCTGACCTCTGCGCCCGCCAGAAGGGCGATGTTGCGGATATGCTCCTGGCCCATCATGCCGGAGCCCACGATGCCGTAACGCGTCATGTAGTGTTTCCCTGTTGCAAGCGCGGTGTCATGGCACCCTCGCGAAATATTGGGCACGAGTGGGGTCGTACCATGTCCAACTGGCTTCAGCCGGTGCGCCGGTTTGGTCGAAGGCGCGGCGCTCGATCAGGGCCATTGTGGTCCCTGGCGTTGCCCCCAGATCATCCGGTGCCCAGTTTGGAAGCGGCCCGGCGCGGATCACGTCTTCGGCGGCGTCGATCTTCAGTCCGAGGCGGTCTTCATAGGTGCGGTAGAGCGATTCCGACACGGTGCGTGGCGTCAACGCGCCCCTGTCGAGCCAGCGCGCGTCGAGCCAGATTTCCTCTACGGCCACAGGCGTGTCGGACAGGAACCGCAAGCGCCGGATGCGCAGGCCAAAGTCCGATGGGCCGATGCGTGGCAGGGCCGTCGGCTTTGCGGCGCGGGTCATATCAAGGAGCCGTGCTGTGGGCAGCCCGCCGCCGGTGCCCGCAAGTTCCAGCCGCAAAAGCGCATAGGTTCCGACCGAGCGATTTCCGCCAAGGATGTAGTTGCCCGAGCCCTGCCGCCGCTCGATCAACTCCCGGTCGACCAGCAGTTGCAGCGCTTTGCGCAGGGTGGCCACGGCCACGCCCTTCTCTGCGGCCATGGCGCGTTCGGGGGCCAGCTTGTCACCCGCCTTCAACCGGCCCGAGCCGATGTCGCGCGTCAGCTCCTCTGCGATGCGCAGGTAGGTGGGCAGGGCGCCTGTGGGGGCGTCCGCGGGCGGCGTCTGCGGGGTGGCGCGCAGCGTCTTCGGCATCGCGCGTCCTCCCTCGCTGGCCGGAATTGATATACCATTGATATAGTACATTTTCGGTGCTACCCGAGATGCACCATTCGCGCAAGGGAGGAGGCGAACATGACAGTGGTTCCCGTCACATCGGCCGATCTGGACGCCGCCGAAGTCAGCTGGTTCGCAGCCCTTTGTTCGGATGACTACGAATTTTTGGGTGTGCCCGATGGCAAGCTGCGGTCGTCGTGGGAGCATTGCTCAGGCATCGTGAAAGAGGCCGAGCGACAGGGCTTTGGCAATATCCTCTGCCCGTCGTCCTTCCAGGTGGGACAAGACACGCTGTCGTTTGTTGCGGGCTGCGCGCCGATCACCGAAAGAATCAACCTGCTGGCCGCCGTGCGCTGTGGTGAGATGCAGCCAATCATGCTGGCCCGCACTATCGCCACGCTCGACCACATGCTGGAAGGGCGGCTGACGGTGAACATCATTTCAAGCGATTTCCCCGGCCAGAAGGAAGACAGTGCCTATCGCTATCAGCGCTCCCGCGAGGTGGTGGAGATCCTGAAGCAGGCCTGGACCCAGGATGAGATTAACTACAAGGGCGAAGTCTATGATTTCGCGGGCTTAACCACCGATCCCGTGCGCCCGTATCAGACCGGTGGGCCGCTGCTCTACTTCGGCGGTTACTCCCCGTCGGCGCTGGAACTTTGCGGCCAGCATTGCGACGTCTACCTCATGTGGCCCGAGCCGAAGGAGGCGTTGGCGGGACGGATGCGCGATGTGAACGCTGTGGCTGAACGCTATGGTCGGACGCTCGACTACGGTCTGCGAGTCCATATGATCGTGCGCGATACCGAGGTCGAGGCGCGGGAATATGCCGAGCATCTGACGAGCAAGCTGGATGACGAATACGGCCAGTTGATCCGCGAGCGGGCCTTGGACAGCACGTCTCTTGGCGTGTCGCATCAGGCCAAAGCCCGCGAATTGGCGGACAAATACGGATATGTTGAACCGCACCTTTGGACCGGCATTGGCCGCGCGCGGTCGGGTTGCGGTGCGGCCTTGGTGGGCTCCGCCGATCAGGTCCTGACCCAGATCGAGGAATACAAAAAGATGGGCATCCGCGCCTTCATCTTCTCGGGTTATCCGCATATGGATGAATGCAAACACTTCGGCCGGCTGGTCATGCCGGAACTGAAAACATGTTCAATGCCAGAGGTTTACGGACGCGTGCCAGCCAGCACCCCCGCCACGCCACTGGGAGTGGGAGAGAGACGCTGATGAACCGCATTTCTGTTGGGGGCATCGAGATGTCCCAGATCGTCTACGGCATGTGGCGTCTGGGCGATGACGAAGATACCTCGCCCGCCCACGTGCAAGCGAAGGTCGAGGCCTGCCTGGAGCAGGGCATCACCACGATGGATCAGGCCGACATCTACGGCGGCTATATCGCCGAGGCGCTTTTGGGTGAGTGCCTGAAGGGCGCCCCGCAGCTGCGCGATCAGATCGAGATCGTGACCAAATGCGATATCGTGGCGCCCATCGGGAAGCACTCCGACAAGCGGGTGAAGTACTACGACACCAGCGCGGAGTATGTCGCAGCTTGTGTCGATAACTCCCTGAAAGATATGGCAATTGATGTCATTGATCTCCTGTTGATCCACCGTCCCGATCCGCTGATGGATCATGCGGAGACTGGCGCCTGCCTCGACAAGCTCGTGGCATCCGGCAAGGTCCGCGCGGTGGGCGTGTCGAACTTCCGCCCGTGGGATTGGGAGCTTTTGCAATCCGCGATGGACACGCCGCTGGCCACCAACCAAATCGAAATGTCGGTCCTGCACCACGCGCCCTTCACCAATGGGGATCTGGCCTTCCACCAGCGCCAGGGTCAGCCGCTGATGGCGTGGTCGCCCCTGGCTGGCGGCACGCTTTTTGGTGACGAAGGCGCAGCGGTGCGCATCGTTCTGGACCGCATCGCGGCGGAGCAAGGCGTGGGTGTCGACGCGGTTGCCGTTGCCTGGCTACTGCGTCATCCGGCCAAGATCCTGCCGGTGATGGGAACCAATAATCTCAATCGGATCAAAGCTCTCTCGGACGCTGTTAAAGTCGATCTCAGCCGCGTTGATTGGTTTGAAATCTACACCGCCGCCATGGGCCACGAAGTGGCTTGAAGTTGCGAGGACGCGCGCCAGCGCTGAGGAGCGATTGAGGCGTTACAGGTGCGACAGGTGGTTGGCGCAGCCCGTCAGGGCGGCGTAATCGTCGCTGACCACGCTGACCCCGAAATTTTCCATGAAGTCCGAGAACCGGCCTTTGGCGCGAAACGCCTCTGCAAAGCCGCAGCTTTCCAGATAGGGCGCGAAGGCCCGGCTGACGCCGCCGACGATATAGATGCCACCGAAGGGCAGATGCGACAGGGCCAGATTGCCCGCGACTTCGCCCAGAACCCGCACATATAGCCCGCAGGTGGCCCGCGCCTTGGCGTCGCCCGTGCCCATTTGTGCGAGGATTTCCGACGGCTCCACCGTCTCTCCATGGAGCGCCCGGTGCAGGTGGCTAACGCCGCGCCCCGACAGGGCCTCTTCCACCGACGGGTAGCCCATCGCATCGCCCAATTCCCCCAGCAAAGGGTGTAGTTCGATGATGGAGGCGGGCAGGCTGACATGACCGGCCTCGGACGGTGGCACAAAGCGGCCCGCGCCGGTGTCGAAGACAGGGCAGGCGTTGAAGCCGGTGCCCAGGCCAATGACCAGTTTGGCCGCGTTCTCATTGACCTCGGGCTGCGGCAGCACGACCTGAAGGTCAGCCTCCGCGATATGTCCAATGGCGTGGCCCTGCGCCTGCAGGTCGTTCAGCACCGCGACTTTCTCGGCGCTCAACACATCGGCCAGCACCGCCTTGTCGATGCGCCAATCCAGATTGGTCAGCGTGCCGACACCATCATGGACCGGCCCGGCCATGGCCACGCAGGCCCCGGTGATCGCCTCATCCGAGGTTCCGGTCTGCTCCAGATACCGCGTGATCACGTCGCCGATGCCGTCATGTTCGGCGTTGCGGAAGCGTGTGACCGTTTCGGTCGCCACGGCGGCGCCTCGCGCCAAGGCAACGCGCGTGTTGGTCCCGCCAATATCGGCAACAAGCGAAAGGGACATCAGGTTTCCTTCGGGGCCAGTTTAATTTCAGGCGTCAAAATAAATCAAAACAGCCCGGATCACAATGCGTCCTCGCGGCCCGCTCGCCACCATTCCGCCAGCGCGTGATAGGATGCTTTGGGCGTCCTTGCCAAGGTCTCGAAGTCAACATGGACAAGGCCGAAGCGCTTCTCGTACCCCAGCGCCCATTCGTAATTGTCCATCAGGGACCAGACGTAATACCCGGCCACCGGCGCGCCCTCAGCCACAGCGGCCTGCACAGCGCGCAGGTGTTGGTCGAGGTAGTCGATGCGATCCGGGTCCGGGTTGGTGGCCGACGCCATACCATTTTCGGTCACGTAAATCGGCAGGTCGCCCGTGTGTTCCCGCGCCATGCGGGTCAGGAACATCTGCAACGCGTCGGGGTAAATCTCCCACCCCATATCGGTCAGCGGGCCTTGGGTGGGCATCTCTTCATAAGCGGGCCAAGGGGCATTCGGGCGGTGAGCAATCCGTTTGCGGGTGTAGAAGTTGACGCCAGCCCAATCGAGCGGGGATTGGATCACCGGGAAATCGTCCTGCCAGCCGTCGGGCAGATGCGGCTCCAACCCGTCCAGAACCTCCGCCGGGTATTCCCCTTTGAAGAGGCCGCCCAGGAAGAAACGGTTGTAGATTGCGTCGTAGCGGGTGGCAGCGGCCTGATCCTCCGCGCTGTCGCTGGCCGGTGTGGACCATTCGAAATTGCATACAGCGCCCAGGTTCTGAACGCCGAGACCCTTCATCACCTGAATGGAGCGCCCATGGCTAACCAGGACGTGATGCATCGCGCGAGCCGTTGCGCGGATGTCGCGTAGGCCGGGGGCATGGTGCCCGTCGAAGTGGCTCAGCCAGCCCACGCACCAGGGTTCATTGATCGGGGCGGCGGACCATAGGCGGTCGCCAAGTCGTTTGGCGACAACTTCGGTGTAATCGGCAAACCAGTTCGGCATATCGGCGTTGCGCCAACCGCCGAGGTCGGCCAGCGGTTGCGGAAGCTCCCAGTGATACAAGGTCAGGGCAGGGGATATGCCCCTTTCCAGCAGCCCGTCCACCAGCCGGTCATAGAAATCGAGGCCCGCTTCGTTCACGGCGCCTGAGCCCTCAGGCATCACCCGCGCCCAGGATGTGCTGAAGCGGTAAACATCCGCGCCAAGCCCCGCGATCAGGTCCAGATCTTCGTCCAACCGGTTGTAGTGATCGCAGGCCAGCGCGCCGTTTTCAAACCGCACGACATTGCCGGGCGTGGCGGCGAAGCTGTCCCAATGGGTCTGCCCCGCGCCGCCGAACTGGTGGCCTTCGATTTGATAGGCCGAGGTTGCGACACCAAAGCGGAAGCCGTCGGGGAAATCGGCGCGTGTGAAGTTCATGATGGGCAAGTCCTTGCATGGATCTTGTTGCGTGAAACGGGGGTCAACCGACAGGGGCAGGTCCGGTGGAACGCCCAAGGGACAGGTCGGTTTCCCACAACTCCTGGATCGGGGGTTGGGTCGGATCGTCAATCAGGCTGAGCAGTATCTCGGCACACCGCTGCCCCGCCGCCCGGATGGAGGATCGGGTCGCGGTGAAGGCGGGACCATCAGGGGCAAGCGTGCCCTCGTTGCCCATGTAGCTGAGCGAATCGTCGTGGCAGATGATCGACACATCCTTCCCGATCCGCAGCCCCCGTTCCCCCGCCGCGCGACGAATGCCGATGGCAGGGATGATGGACGAGGCGAGGAACGCCGTGGGCCGGTCATGGGCGTCCAGCATTTCGCAGGCGGCGCGGTATCCATATTGCTCGGTCATCACGTCTGACCGCATCCATAGCGGGTTCGGTGCAATGTCGCGTGCGCCCATGGCCTGTTCAAACCCCATCCGACGGCGGCGGGCGAAGTCGAGGCTTTCCTGGCCGTTGATGAGCGCGATCCGGCGGTGTCCAAGGTCCAGCAGCAGCTCTGTCGCGCGGCGGAAGGCACGGATGTTGGCCACGTCGAGCCATGAATATCCTTCCGGCGCTCCGGTGCGCCCATGGACAAGGAAGGGCAGTCCCAGTTCTTGCAGCAGGGGCACGCGCGGATCATCCATCGTGGGGGCTTGCACCATCACCGCATCAACGGATGCGTTGGCGGCCATCTGGCGGTAAGCGGCCTCTGTGCCTTCTGCCGGGACCATCGACAACAGCAGGTCGTAGCCCTCACGTGCATAGACCTCTCCGGCGCCGGCAATAAAGTCGGCGAAGATCGGGTTTACCAGTTCCTCTTTGCCGGTCAGCGGCATCACGTGGCCGATTGCCATGGCGCGGCCTGTGGCAAGGCGGCGGGCTTTGGCATTTGGGGTGTAGCTTGCAGCCTCAGCTGCGGCCAGAACGCGCAGGCGGGTTTCTTCCCGAACCTCGGGGTAGCCGTTCAAAGCTCGGCTCACAGTTGTTTGGCTTAGCCCGAGCGACTCGGACAATTGCTTGAGATTCATAAGAAAACCGCTTTCAAAGCGCTTCGAAATTCGCAAGCAAGCTAACGAGGCAGATCGCAGGCTGTCAAAGGGGTATTTTGGAGCGGGCCATAGAAAAACATTAGAAAATGCCTTGAAAATCACGCGCCCGCAGAGTCTCATTGACAGAGACGCTTGCATCGGCAAGGTTACGGGCAACCCAAAGCGCTTTGGAGAGAAGGGCGGCGGGCAATGCACGCGCCGGATCACGGTCCGGGCGAAATTGACTGGGAGGTCACCTATGAAAAAGATGTATCTCGCCAGTGCGGCTGCACTGGCACTTTCCGCGAGCGGCGCACTGGCTGATGGACACATCAACCACGTTTTTGCCGTTGGTGAAGGCGATTTTAACTGGGACAGCTACAACACATACGCTGAGGCATTCGATCTTGCGGGTCAGACCGTCACGATCACCGGTCCCTGGACTGGCGCTGACGCGGAACTGGTGAACTCGGTCCTCGACTACTTCGAATCCGCGACGGGTGCGGTTGTCGAATACTCCGGCTCGGACAGTTTCGAGCAGGACATCGTGATCGCGACGCAGGCCGATTCGGCCCCCAACATCGCCGTCTTCCCGCAGCCCGGTCTGATCGCTGACCTCGCCTCGCGCGGTGAGCTGACGCCGCTCAGCGCAGAGACCGCTGACTGGATCCGCGAAAACTACGCCGCGGGTGAATCCTGGGTGTCGCTGGCAACCGCCGCTGGACCCGACGGGGAAGAGGCTCTGTACGGCTTCTTCTACAAGGTCGACGTAAAATCGCTGGTCTGGTATTCGCCGGAAGCCTTCGACGAAGCAGGCTACGACATTCCTGAGACCATGGAAGACCTGATTGCGCTGTCCGATCAGATCGTTGCCGACGGCGAGACGCCTTGGTGCATCGGTCTGGGTTCCGGTGCCGCAACTGGCTGGCCCGCAACCGACTGGGTTGAAGACATCATGCTGCGCACGCAGGATCCGTCGGTCTATGACCAGTGGGTTTCCAACGAGATCGGCTTTGACGATCCAGCGGTTGTGAACGCCATCGAAGTCTTCGGCTCGTTCGCGCGCAACAACGACTGGGTGAATGGCGGGTCCGAGGCTGTGGCCTCCACCGACTTCCGTGACAGCCCTGCCGGTCTCTTCACCTTCCCGGCCGAGTGCTACATGCACCGTCAGGCGTCGTTCATCCCCACCTTCTTCCCAGAAGATGCGGACAGCGACTTCTTCTACTTCCCGGCCTTCGAATCCGAAGATCTTGGCTCGCCCGTTCTGGGTGCAGGCACCGCCTTCGGCATCACCCAGGACAGCGAGGCCGCGCAGGCCATGATCGCCTTCCTGCAGACGCCGATCGCCCACGAAGTATGGATGGCCCAGTCGGGCTTCCTGACACCGCATTCGGGCGTGAACAGCGAACTGTTCGCCTCTGACACGCTGCGTCAGATGAACGACATCCTGCTGGGTGCCACGACCTTCCGCTTCGACGCATCGGACCTGATGCCGTCAGAAATCGGTCAGGGCATCTTCTGGTCCGGCATGGTCGACTTTGTCGGCGGTGAAGACGCGGCCTCGGTCGCAGGCCGTATCCAGGATCGCTGGAACGAAGTTCAGTAATCACCGCTCACGGAGCACTGAACCGGCTCCGGCCCGCGCAATATTTGCGGGCCGGTTGCACCCAAAAGACCGGACAACCGGCACTCTAACGACTTAGGCCCTTGCACGGGGCCCGCCCGGCCAGAGCGTATCTGCCGACACCATTCGACCGGGGGGAGGGCGCACCATGTCGCCAATCATTCAAGGCATCATCACGATCATCATCGGCGTGGGCGGCTGTGTGGGGTATTTCTACTTCGCCAACCTGTTCCTCGATAAGGTGCTGTTCCCCGCGCGCGGCGAGAATGCGGGCCGCAACATCAACCGGGCCAATATGATCCGGCCCTGGGTGTTCCTGTTCCCCGCCATGTTCGCGCTGGGTCTTTACCTGATGTACCCGGTTGTAGGCTCATTCTTCCGCTCGCTCTACGACCGCTCTGGCGACGAATTCGTTGGGCTCGGCAACTACGCCCGCCTCTTCAACAACCCCGATTTCCGGCAAGCCTTCTTCAACAACATCCTTTGGGCGCTGTTTGTGCCAGCGGGTGCCACGTTCCTGGGCCTTGTCATCGCACAGCTGACCGACCGCCTGCGTTGGGGCAATATCGCGAAATCGCTGGTCTTCATGCCGATGGCGATCAGCTTTGTGGGCGCCTCCCTGATCTGGCGCTTTGTTTACGCGCAGGACGGCGACATCGGCATCATCAACGCGATCCGCTTCTACTTCGGCGCGGAAGAGGGGATCGACCCGCTTCAGATCCCGTTCTGGAACAACTTCCTGCTGATGATCATCCTGATCTGGATCCAGACCGGCTTTGCCATGGTCATCCTCAGCGCCGCCCTGCGCGGCATTCCCGAGGAAACCATTGAGGCTGCGATCATCGACGGAGCGAACCCGTTCCAGGTCTTCTTCAAGATCAAGGTGCCGCAGATCATGGGCACGATTGTGGTGGTCTGGACGACGATCACCATCCTTGTCCTGAAGGTTTTCGACATCGTCTACACCATGACGGGGGGCAATTTCGGAACCGAAATTCTGCCGTCTTTCATGATGGATTTCATGTTCCGCGACGACGGGCAGGCCACGGCTGTTGCCTTCGTGATCATGCTGGTGGTTCTGCCGGTGATGATCTGGAACATCGCGCAAGCGCGCAAAGAAATGCGCTGAGGGGGAAGAGCAATGGACAATATCGCAGGACAGAAAAGCAGCCTTTCCCTTGTCACCAACATCGCGGTGCTTCTGATCGTGATCGCGTGGCTGATCCCGACCGTTGGCCTTTTCGTTAGCTCGTTCCGGGATCGTGATCAGATCGCGGCGTCCGGCTGGTGGGTTGCGCCGTTCTCGGTCGAACTGACCTATCGGACCCGCGCGGATGCGGTCCCAACCGAGCAGGGCAACCTCTTCGTGATCGAAGGCAACATCTTCGAGAGTGAAGAGGTGCGCGATAGCTTCGAAGGTGGCGAAAGCTCCATCGCAGCCTTCGGCCTGCGTGGCCGGGAGCCCGGCGCGTTTGAGGCGGGGGTTGAGGCCGAAAACCGCGACGGCGGCACCATCGTGGTGAACGCCGACGGCACATACGTCTACACCTCACCCGAACCCATCGATGACGCGCCGAGGGTCTATTTTGTGGCCGATACGCCGCCGGAATTCACGCTCGATAACTATCGAACGGTTCTGACCGCCGACAACATGGACCGCGCCTTCATCAATACGCTGACAGTGACGATCCCGGCGACGATCATCCCGATCCTGATTGCGGCTTTCGCGGCCTATGCGCTGGCCTGGATGGATTTCCCGGGCAGGGGGCTTTTGATTGCGACCGTGGTGGGGCTTCTTGTGGTGCCGCTACAGCTGGCGCTTGTGCCGCTGCTGAATCTGCACAACCAGCTTGGCATCGGGCAGAGTTTCGTGGGGATATGGTTAGCCCATACAGGCTTTGGCCTCCCGCTCGCGATCTATCTCTTACGCAACTACATGGTCGGCCTGCCGCGTGACATCATCGAATCCGCCAAGGTTGATGGCGCCACGGATTTCCAAATCTTCACTAAGATCATCCTGCCGCTCAGCTTCCCGGCGCTGGCCTCCTTCGCGATCTTCCAGTTCCTGTGGACATGGAACGATCTGCTGGTCGCCAAGGTCTTCCTGCCCTCGGCAGGGGATGCGGCCGTGATGACCGTTAAGATCGCCGACGACCTTCTGGGCTCCCGCGGCGGTGACTGGGGCATTCTGGCAACTGCGGCCTTCGTGTCGATTGCGGTACCGCTCCTCGTCTTCTTCACCATGCAACGCTATCTCGTGCGCGGCCTGCTGGCCGGCTCGGTCAAGTAAGGAACGATACGGCCATGAACCTGATGCAGGACATGCCCCAGAACGACATCATCGCCCCTGACAAGGACTGGTGGCGCGGTGCGGTGATCTATCAGATTTACCCCCGCAGCTTTCAGGACAGCAACGGCGATGGGATCGGCGATCTGGCGGGGATTATCCACCGCATGGATCACATCGCCGAGCTTGGCGTTGATGCGATCTGGATATCGCCGTTCTTCCGCTCTCCGATGCTTGATTTCGGTTATGACGTCAGCGACTACCGCGACGTTGACCCGATGTTCGGCAGTCTGGGCGACTTCGACGCGCTGATTGCGCGGGCCCATGAACTGGGGCTGAAGGTGCTGATCGATCTGGTGCTCAGCCACACGTCGAACCAGCATCCCTGGTTCCAGGAAAGTCAGCAGAACAAGACCAATGCCAAATCCGATTGGTATGTCTGGGCCGATGCAAAACCCGACGGCACGCCACCCAACAACTGGCTGTCGATCTTTGGCGGCTCGGCCTGGGAATGGTCGGGTGAGCGGATGCAGTATTACCTGCACAATTTCCTGAAAGAGCAGCCGGATTTGAACTTCCACAACCCGGATGTGCAGGACGAATTGCTGTCGGTCGCGCGCTTCTGGTTGGACCGTGGCGTCGATGGCTTCCGCCTCGATACGATCAACTTCTACGTCCACGACAAAGATTTGCGTGACAATCCAGCGCTCGCACCGGACGCACGCAACGCCACCATTGCGCCAGAGGTTAACCCCTATAACTGGCAGGATCACATCCACGACAAGAACCAGCCCGAAAACCTGGAATTTCTGCGTCGGCTGCGCGCGCTGATGGAGGAATATCCGGCGGTCACAGCCGTGGGTGAAGTGGGCGACGCGCAATACGGCCTGCAAATCCAGTCGGAATACACCTCCGGCGGCGACAAAATGCACATGTGCTATTCGTTCGAGTTCCTGTCGGGCCAGGCCCCCACGCCGGAACGCTTTGGCGAGGTGCTGACGGATTACGAGAACGAGATTGGCGATGGTTGGGCCTGTTGGGCCTTCTCCAACCACGACGTCGTGCGCCATGCCTCACGCTGGAACCTCGGCGAAGAGGCGCGCCGCCTGATGGCCGGTCTGCTGCTATCTCTGCGTGGCTCCGTCTGCCTCTATCAGGGGGAAGAGCTTGGGTTGACCGAGGCCTATGTCGCCTTCGAGGACCTGCAAGATCCCTACGGCATCCGCTTCTGGCCCAAATTCAAGGGACGCGACGGTTGCCGCACGCCGATGCCCTGGATTTCCGACAACCAGAACGGCGGGTTCTCCGACAACAAGCCATGGCTTCCCATGGCCGTTGAGCATCTGTCGCGCGCCGTAGGCAATCAGTCCAAGGACAGCGCCTCCATCCTGCACTTTTACCGCAAGATGATCGGCTTCCGGCAAAGCTATCCGGCGCTCACCAAGGGCGCGTTGGAGCTTCACAGTCAGTCCGACGGCATTTTGTCGTTCGTCCGCACCTACGACGATCAGCAGCTCTTCTGCGCCTTCAACATGACAGGCGCGGCCCTGCCCATTGAATTGCCAGACGGCGATTGGACACACGACAAGGGGGCGCCCTTCGAGGCGATCATCAATGACAAGGGCGTCACGCTGCCGCCTTTCCAAGCCTATTTCGCGGCCAGTGCCGCAGACATCGAATAAACGGGAGGAGACGGGGACATGGCCAATCTTAAGCTGACCGACGTCGAAAAGACTTATGGCGGAACCGTTCAGGTCCTGCGCGACATCAATCTGGATATCGAACAGGGCGAATTGATCGTGTTCGTCGGCCCCTCGGGCTGTGGCAAGTCCACGCTACTGAGGATGATTGCAGGGCTGGAGAAGATCACCGGCGGCGAGTTGGTGATCGACGATATGGTCGTCAACGATGTCCCCCCGTCCGAGCGCGGCATCGCGATGGTGTTCCAATCCTACGCTCTTTATCCGCACATGACAGTGCGCGATAACATGGCCTTCGCGCTCAAGATCGCGGGCGACAGCAAGGAAGAGATCGACCGCAAGGTCGAGGCCGCCGCCGCAAAACTGCAGCTGGAAAACTTCCTCGACCGTCTGCCCAAGGCCTTGTCCGGTGGTCAGCGCCAGCGCGTCGCCATTGGCCGCTCCATCGTGCGCGACCCGAAGGTCTACCTTTTTGATGAGCCGCTCTCGAACCTCGACGCGAGCCTGCGGGTCGCAACCCGGATCCAGATCGCGCAGCTCAAGGAAGAGATGCCTGAATCGACGATGATCTACGTGACCCACGACCAGGTTGAGGCGATGACGCTTGCCTCTCGCATTGTGGTCCTGGCAGGCGGCGGCGTGGCGCAGGTGGGCTCCCCCCTGACGCTCTATGAAAAGCCAAACTCAACCTTCGTGGCCAAATTCATCGGCTCGCCTGCCATGAACCTGATGCGCGGCAAGATCGTCGGCACAGGTGCCACGACAACGCTCGAGATGGAGCAGGGCGGCGGCACGATCACCTCAAACTACCCCTCCACCGATGCTGACATGGGCGCAGAGGTCGAGGTTGGTATCCGGCCTGAGGATATGGTCGAGGCCACGGGCTCCGACTTCGCCTACCACGGCACTGTCGAGATCACGGAAGCCTTGGGAGAGGTCACGCTGCTCTACTTCCAGCGCGCCAACGCGGAAGACGATCCGGTCATCGGCAAACTCGCTGGCATCCACAAGGGCCTGCGCGGCAATGACGTGAAACTGACGGCCTCGGCCGACAAGGTGCACGTCTTCCACAACGGCATCAGCCTGCTGTACCGCGATAAAGAGGTGTTCCTGCCTGGCGTGCAGCCGCACTAGGGACGCATCTCGACAATTCTATCAGCGGCGGCCTTCGGGCCGCCGTTTGAATTTTCGCCGTCCCAATTTTGTTTAGGTCGCGGGCGGGCCAACATGCCGCTTCGCCAATACAATGGCCTGATCGGCGTCGAGGCATACCTGCCAACCGCCGTGCCAAAGTCGGTACAAAATAATCTGCAGTTCGTCCCAGCGCGGATCAAACATCGCCCCTGTCACCCAATCATGCAGGTGATAGTAATTTCCTGCCGCCGCATACAGCGGCTCGGTCAATAAGTGGTGTGCGGCCACAGCCTCGACATTCGGAAAACTGAACGGATCAACCAGCGTGTTCTCAAGCGTATAGGTCAGGTTGTCCGTGTTTCGCAGGGCTTCCATGCCCTCTGGCGTGTCGCGGTCCACTACAGTGATTGTGCTGAAGTTGACCTCCTCATGCGGCCCCATCGTGGGCAGTAACTCCGCTATCTGCGCAACGCCTGCGCGCGCCTCTTCCTCCGGCAGCGGTAGAAGAACAGAGCCAAGATGCTGACTGAACCTTTCCGCCATCTGCGCGCCGTTCGGAAACAGTGCAAAACAGGCCTCCCGCGTGGCGGCTTCTGCCTGGCTCAGTCCAAAGATCAGGCGGAAATCGATATCTTCCCGGTCGGGCAAGGGATCGGGACGCTCGAACTCACCGGCCGCGATTAGCGTTTGATCGGCGTCGAACAGGTCGTGCCAAGCAATCTGCCATTCACGGATACGCGCCTTGATGGCCTCATTGCGCGCGGCCTGCGCGTCGATGGGTGCAGTTTGCCCGTCCGCCTTGACCTCGGAATTGACTTCGTCTCTCGAGGCAATCGAGGCCTTTGCTTTCGCCGTCGATCGGGTCTGGCCTGGTGCAGCCCGTTTGGAAAACAGCTTGCGGAAAAAACCGGCCATCGTTTGTTACGCTCTCCCATTGTCCATGCCCGGCGCAAAAGTGGCCGGGCATGGATCACGTTAGGTGACAGGGATCCAAATCTCCACCTCACCGCGCCCCGTCACTGCGTCGAACCGCTCATCATAGCGTTCGAATTCCGGCGCCACCGCGGGCTCAATCCCGTGATCGGGCAAGGCCTTGTTCCAGATCGAATAGATCGTTTTCGGCAAGTCCCCAACGGTGCCCTTGTGGGTGAAGACCGCATAGCGCCCACCTGGAACATCCATGGTGTCCATGCCGTCGGGCACATCATCCCATTCCATTCCGGCCATATAGCGGAAATTGCCGTCCCCGCCGATGTCGTAGCTGACCCCATAGGTCACGCCGGTGGCCCCAAGCTCAACATACTTCGCGGCAAAGCTCTGCCACAGCCCCGGCACCGCGCTGATGTTATGGCCGCGCACCTCTGTGCCAAGGCCCA
Source organism: uncultured Roseicyclus sp. (assembly GCA_947500415.1). Classification (GTDB taxonomy): domain Bacteria; phylum Pseudomonadota; class Alphaproteobacteria; order Rhodobacterales; family Rhodobacteraceae; genus Gymnodinialimonas. The sequence continues at coordinate 538,428 of CANMRT010000002.1, read as the reverse complement.
CCACCCGAAACGCGGCGTGCTCCCGCATCTCGGGCGCTGCCACATCCACAATCATTGATTTGTCCATTTCCAAAGGCTCCATAAGCTTCAAGTCACTCAGATCACGCGCCTTTTTGACGTCCGAGGGACGCACCCCCAGATAGGCCACAAAGGCCCGCGTGAATGCCTCGTGGGATCCATAGCCCGCGTCGAGCGCGACATTGAGGATGTCCGCCTCACCACCTGAAATCTCGCGCGCGGCAGCACTCAAGCGGCGTGCGCGGATGTAGGACATGATCGACAATCCCGTCGCCTGCTGGAACGCGCGGCACATGTGATGGACGTTCACGCCACACCGGTCGGCCAGCTCGCCAAGGGTCAGTGCCTCATCCAGATGGGCTTCGATTTGCCAGATCAGTCGGTTCATCAGGGCCATGGATCTCTCCGTTGCATGAGCGCCTTTTGCCAGTCCGCCTCAGCCTTCGCTTGATCGTGTGTGACATTCCACACGACAGCACTGCGCCAATCCGGTATGCTCTCGCATCCCACAGAAGGAACGCCCGCCGTGGCCCTGACACAGATCATCTATTCTTCCACGCCTTTCGGATATGACGAAAGCCTGCTCAGCAACCTGCTGCTGGATGCCCGCCGCTGCAACAAGCGCGACGGGATCACCGGGGCGTTGATCTGCCGCCGCGATGTCTATCTGCAGTTTCTGGAAGGTAATGATGGCGCAGTACGCAACACGTTGGAACGTATCCGTATCGATGATCGCCACGTGGAGGTTATGATGCAGCTCGACGCGCCAGCCGAACAGCGCATGTTCTCCGATTGGGCGATGCTGCACGATCCGGCCGAAACGCTTGCCTGGACCGAGGATCAGGTGGCCGCAGGCGCGTTGGATCAAGCGGGACCGGACCATTTCCGCGCCATCTTCGCGGCGATTGCCAACCGTCACCGATAGTCGGGCCCTCACTGCGCCAGTTTGCCTCTGGCGCCGTTAGCGCTAACATGCTAGGTGCCGGTCGGAAACATCTCCGTGCCAGCCAGTAGAGTGCCCCATGCCCCTCGACGCCCGTATCGCCGCAGTCACCGACCGTATCATCGAACGCTCTCGCCCAACGCGTGAGCCCTACCTTGATCGGATGCGCCAATTGGCCGAAGCCGGGCCGCGCCGTGCGCATCTGACCTGCGGAAACCAGGCCCACGCCTATGCCGCCATGGGGCAGGACAAGGACGCCTTGGTTGCCGAACGCGCGCCCAATATCGGGATCGTCACGGCCTACAATGACATGCTCAGCGCGCATCAGCCGTTCAAGGATTACCCCGACATCATCAAGGAAGCCGCGCGCAGGGCAGGGGCCACGGCCCAGGTCGCAGGCGCGGTTCCGGCGATGTGTGATGGCGTCACGCAGGGCCAAGTGGGGATGGAGTTGTCGCTTTTCTCTCGCGACGTAATCGCGCTCGCCGCTGGCGTTTCGCTCAGCCACAACACCTTCGACACCGCGCTTTACCTCGGCGTCTGTGACAAGATCGTCCCCGGCCTCGTGATCGCCGCCGCGACCTTCGGCTATCTGCCGGGCCTCTTTGTGCCAGCAGGCCCGATGGTCTCGGGCCTGCCCAACGACGAAAAAGCCCGCGTCCGTCAGGAATTCGCCAAAGGCAACATCGGCCGTGAAGAGCTGATGAAGGCCGAGATGGCCTCCTATCACGGCCCCGGTACCTGCACCTTCTATGGCACCGCCAATTCCAACCAGATGCTGATGGAATTTATGGGCCTCCACATGCCGGGCGCGAGCTTCGTGAACCCCGGCACTCCACTGCGAGAGGCTTTGACCGTCGCCGCCACCGAACGTGCGGCCCAGATAACCGGCCTTGGCAACGAATACACGCCGGTCGCCGACATTCTGGATGAGAAAGCCTTCGTCAACGGCCTCGTGGGCCTGATGGCAACGGGTGGCTCCACCAACCTGGTCATCCACCTGATCGCCATGGCGCGTGCCGCTGGTGTGATCCTGGAATGCCGTGATTTCAATGATATATCGGATGCCACGCCCCTGATGGCGCGTGTCTATCCCAACGGTTTGGCCGACGTGAACCACTTCCACGCCGCCGGTGGCCTGCAATACATGATCGGCAAACTGCTCGACGCAGGCCTGATGCATGCGGATGTGAAAACTGCCGCCGGCGAAGGCCTCGACCTCTATCGGCAAGAACCGATCCTGCAAGACGGTGCAGTCACCTACCGCGACGGCCCCACCGAAAGCCTCAACGAAAAGATCCTGCGCGCGCCCGCCGATCCATTCCAGGCCAGCGGTGGCCTAAAGGAGCTTTCCGGCAACCTCGGCCTCGGCGTGATGAAGGTCTCTGCCGTCGATCCTGAGCGCCACGTCATTGAGGCCCCCGCTGCCGTGTTTCACAGCCAAGCCGACGTCAAGGCCGCCTTCCAGAATGGCGAGCTCGACCGCGACGTGGTCGTCGTTGTCCGCTTCCAGGGCCCGAAGGCCAACGGGATGCCGGAACTGCACAACCTCACACCCATCCTTTCGGTCCTTCAGGGCAGGGGCCATAAGGTCGCCCTTGTCACCGATGGCCGCATGTCAGGCGCCTCCGGCAAAGTGCCCGCCGCGATCCACGTTGCCCCCGAAGCGCTCGACGGCGGCCTGATCGGCAAGCTCAACGACGGTGATCTGATCCGCGTCGATGCCAAATCCGGCACCCTGAACGTTCTGGCCGAAGACGTCGCCGACCGCCCCGCCGTCACACCAGACCTCTCTGCAAATGCCCACGGCGTTGGCCGCGAGCTTTTCGACATCTTCCGCCAAACCGCAGGTCCAGCCACCGCAGGCGCGGGCGTGGTTGTCTGACCGCACCCCGCGCCTTCGTCTTGGCAGAAACAACTCCCCCCGGAGGGTCCGCCCCAACCACCCGCACATCCGCCCGACTTTGCCACCAACGCGCGCCACGCCCCGAAAATTTTCCTTGAAAATTTGCCCTCGGCGACCGCAAAGCGGGCGCAACCCCGAACAGCCACGAAAGATGCCACGCCCATGATGCCTCAAGCCCAATCCAACGAAGCCCGCCGTATTGCGGCGCTTGCCCCCATCATCCCGGTCCTTGTTGTGGACGACGCAGCCCACGCGGCCCCCTTGGCCGAGGCTCTGGTCGCCGGAGGTCTTCCCGCCCTCGAAGTGACCCTGCGCACCGACGCGGCCCTCGATGTGATCCGTGAAATGGCCGCTGTTGAAGGCGGCGTTGTCGGCGCGGGCACGCTGTTGACGCCCTACGATGTGGAACAGGCCAAAGCCGCAGGCGCTGAATTCGGCGTCTCCCCCGGGGCCACCCAGAAACTGATCGACGCCTGCATCGCAAATGAGTTTCCGCTTCTGCCCGGCGCTGCCACGGCGACAGAGGTCATGGCGCTTTTCGATCAGGGCTTCGACATGCTCAAGTTTTTTCCGGCCGAGGCCAGCGGCGGCGCGCCCGCGCTCAAAGCCATCGGCGCGCCTATCCCCCAGGTTGCCTTCTGCCCCACCGGCGGCGTGTCGCCCTCCAACGCTCGGGATTATCTCAGCCTGCCCAACGTGCTTTGCGCAGGTGGCTCTTGGGTTGCGCCCAAGGCGGCGGTCGATAATGGCGATTGGGCCGAAATCAAGCGATTGGCGGCGGACGCGGCAACGCTCCGCTGATCTGAAATCGTGCACTCGGCGGCTTTTGGCTGGCTCGCCGGGCCACACGATCTCGTGACGTGCATCCGGCCCCATCACTCCTATCTGTCGGCTTGGAACCAGCGCACACGCTAGGCGTTGGACCAACGGAACCAAGACACGGAAACAAAGGATCCGACAGATGAAAATTGCAGTAATTGCAGGCAGCCTCGCACTGGCAATCGCACCCTTCGCGGCCAATGCAGGGGGCTATGTTGAACCCGCCGCTCCGGCCCCGGCCCCCGTCGCCCCGGCGCCTGCGCCAATCGGCTACGATTGGTCCGGCTTCTACGGCGGTGCACAGTTGGAATACGGCGACGTGACCGCTGATGTCTCTGCCACCGGTGCCGAAGCGGCCACTGGCGACGGTGCCCTTTACGGTATCTTCGGCGGCTACCGCTTTGACTTCGGCAACATCGTTGTGGGTGGTGAGATTGACTACAACCTCGCCGACATCGACCTTGTTGATCCAGCCGGCGCCACTATTGGCTCGCTCGACAGCGTGCTGCGCGCAGGTGCGGAAGTTGGCTTTGATGCCGGCCCCGCGCTGATCTACGGTACCGCCGGTCTGGCCCAGGCCACGGCAACCGTCGCAGGCACGGAAGACACCGGTGATGGCTACTTCTTCGGTGCAGGTGTCGATTACCTCCTGACCGACCAGATCACCATCGGTGCCGAAGTCCTCCAGCACGAGTTTGAGGATTTCACCACCGCAGCCGGCGACCTCGACGTCTCCGCCACAACCTTCGGCATCAACGCGGCCTTCCGCTTCTGATTGCCCAGAGAAACAAGGAGAGGCCTACGCTTTATGCGTGGGCCTTTTCCATTTGCCGCCCCGCATAGGCAAAAAGCCGATCCAAGGCCTCTGCAAACACATCATCCGGCAGCGTCAGCGCCACCCTGATATGCCCGGCCGCCGCCGCGCCAAAGCTCTCGCCCGGCATGATCGCCACGTCTTCCTCGGCCAGCAGACCTTCACCAAAGTCATTGCCGCTCATCCCCGTGGCGCGCACGTCAAGCATCACATACATCGCACCCGAAGGCGGGATCGCGCTGAGCGCCTGTTGCCCCTCCAGCCGCGCCAAAACCATGTCGCGCCGCCGCCGAAATGGGGCCGCCACTGCGGCTTCCGCCTCGGCCCCTTGCTGCAAGGCAAAGAGCCCCGCGTCCTGGATATATCCCGGCACGCCATAGGTCGTGTGGGTCGCCAGGTTCACCAGATGCGCAATCGCCGCATCCGGCCCCGCGATCCACCCAAGACGTGAGCCTGTCATCGCATAGCTTTTCGACAGCGAGCCGACCGTCAACGTCCGCTCGAACATGCCGTCGACCGAGGCAAACACCCGGTGCTGCCTGTCCCACACCTGGCTGTCGTAGACCTCATCCGAGATCACCCACAAATCATGGGCTGCCGCCACCCGTGCGATCCCCGCCATAGACTCGTCGGAATAAACAGCGCCAGTCGGATTATTCGGCGAATTGATCAACAGGCTCCGCGCCCCCGACGCCTCCGCCGCAGCCGCTAAATCTGCCTCTCGCGGCTGAAACCCGTCCTCTGGCCGTGTCGCAACCGGCACCGGCACCGCGCCCACACCCCGGATCGTGCCCGGATATGTGGCATAGTAGGGGTCGATCAGAAGCGCGCGATCCCCCTCGTTGCAGGCCGCATGATGGGCCGCAAACAGCGCAGACTGCCCGCCCGGCGTGATCAGCACGTTTTCCGGGCCATATTCCAAGCCGCTCATCGTGCTCAGCCTGTCCGCAACCGCCTGACGCAACGCAAGTGTCCCCGGAACCGCCGCATAGCCAGTGTGGCCGCCTTTGGCTGACGCATGCATCGCTTCCAGGATCGACGGATCGGTGCGCACATCATGCTCGCCAATATTCAATTCCAGGATGGGCTCCCCCGCCGCCTTGCGCGCGCGGGCCTTGTAAAACAAGCCCCAGCCGTCATCTCCTCCGCCGGTCAGCCCGGTGATCCGGCTCGACATCTTGGGCATCGCGCGCTCTCCATCTACCGCAAATCCACTTTTGCCGCAGATGGCCACGGCGGCTCAGGGCGCGCAACCCCCCCATCTTTGTTCCATGAAAATGCAAATCCGGCCGGCCGAGCCAAAGGCAGGCTCAAAGGCATGGACACAACTGCTACCACCAGATCCGCGAATTTTTCTTGGAAAATTCGCCCCCGGCGACCGCAACGCGGGCGCAAACCCTCAGCCTTGGTGGTTGCCGTCGTTGAAAACCAACCGATAGCTCTTGTTGATCCGGCTGCGCAATTCGTCAGGTGGCGTGTCCCACGGCAACAGCACCCAGCCATCACCCTTCAGGTACGGCGCACTCACCGCGCGCCGCTCTCCCACCATCTTCTGGGCCGAGACCTTGTCGGCCATGCGCACCGTCACCCCTTCGCCATCTACGGCGTAGGCGGCGAACATATGGCCCCGAACGGTCCAGATAATCGTCTCCTCGCCGAACGGCGTTGTCCGCTCGGTTTCCGGCATAGCCGCACAGTAACGATCGACGAAAAGTTCCCTCATGGGCGGACGCTACAACAAAGTTAAAAAGATTTCAGGTGCAAATAACACACCCGTTTACGGACGTATGGTCACATGCTACCCAAGACCCATGACCTGCACATGCACCTCGATTGGTATTTGCATTACCCGCTGAACCCTGTGGGCCGGTCAGTCATGGTTTTCTTTGAATTCGCAAGCTGCTAGGCCGGACCCGCCTCCGCCCTTTATTGCTTCTGGACGCTTGAAGATCATGGCCGACATCACCCTCAAGAACTCGAAAACCCGCCGCGTTGAACGGCTGGATCCGATTATTCCCGGCAAGGTCTCGATGTATCTGTGCGGGCCCACGGTTTATGACCGCGCCCATATCGGCAATGCGCGCTCTGCGGTGGCGTTTGACCAGCTCTTCCGCCTGCTGCGCCATGTCTACGGCGAAGAAAACGTCACCTTCGTACGCAATTTCACCGACGTGGACGACAAGATCAACGCGCGCGCCGCTGAAACGGGCCGCCCGATTTCCGACATCACCGCTGAGACGTCTCAGTGGTATCTTGACGATATGGGCGCGCTTGGGGTGCTCCAGCCCACCCATATGCCCCGCGCCACCCAATATATCGCTGAGATGGTCACCTTCATCGAAGACCTCATCGCCAAGGGCTTCGCCTATGCGAAGGACGGCCACGTCCTCTTCCGCGTCCGCGCCTATACGGACTACGGCAAACTCTCGGGTCGCTCCGTCGATGACATGATCGCAGGCGCCCGCGTTGAGGTCGCTCCTTACAAGGAGGACCCGATGGATTTCGTCCTCTGGAAACCTTCGTCGGATGCCATCCCCGGCTGGGAGTCGCCGTGGGGTAGGGGACGCCCCGGCTGGCACATCGAATGCTCCGCCATGAGCCACGCTATTCTGGGCGAGGAATTCGACATCCACGCAGGCGGCTCGGACCTTCTGTTCCCCCACCACGAAAACGAGGTCGCCCAGAGTTGCGCCGCAGGCCACGCCTTCGCGCGGATCTGGATGCACAACGAGATGTTGCAGGTCGAGGGCAAGAAGATGTCCAAGAGCTTGGGCAATTTCTTTACAGTGCGGGATCTGCTCGACAAGGGCGTGCCGGGTGAGGTGATCCGGTTCGTGTTCCTCGGGACGCACTATGGCAAGCCGATGGATTGGACCGAGAAGAAGCGGGAAGAAGCCGAGAAAACGCTGCGCAAATGGTATGCGGCGGCGGTAAACGGCACTCAGGTGCCTGAGGCTGTGGTCGTAGCCCTTGCTGATGATCTTAATACCCACGGCGCGTTGACCGAAATGCACAAGCTGGACGGATCCGAGCTAGGGGCGTCTCTGACGCTCATGGGGCTTTGGGACGGCTCAGTTCCGGATTGGGCCTCTGGCTCAGACATGGATTTGTCCGCGCTGGAAGATCGTCTGCGCGAGGCCCGGACGGTGGCAATGGAAAGCAAGGATTTCTCCGAAGTCGATGCGCTAAAACAGGCGCTACTCGATGCCGGCGTGGAGGTTCGCATGTCGAAAGCAGGCGTGGAACTGCTGCCCGGCGCCGGGTTCGACCCTGCCAAGCTGGAGGGTCTCTGATGCTGTTCTCAACACAGGCCTGCCCCCGGCCGCGGGTGGGGGTGAAGCCCCCGCGTCGCTCGGTACGAGCGCCCCTTCAGGGCGACGGGCCGGTCGGGGGCTGGACGGGCCGCAAGCGACCCATCCAAGTTGGGACCCAATTCAAGGGCGGCGAACAATGACCAAAGAACGCCTCTACCTCTACGACACCACCCTACGCGACGGCCAACAAACCCAGGGCGTCCAATTCTCTACCCCTGAGAAAATCCGCATCGCCCAAGCCCTCGACGCCCTCGGCCTCGACTATATCGAAGGTGGCTGGCCCGGCGCGAACCCGACCGACAGCGCGTTCTTCGACGATGCGCCGACGACCCGCGCCAAGATGACCGCCTTCGGCATGACCAAACGGGCGGGCCGTTCGGCGGAAAACGACGATGTCCTCGCCGCTGTGCTCAACGCAAACACCGGCACGGTTTGCCTTGTCGGCAAAAGCAGCGATTTCCACGTCACCGACGCCCTCGGCATCACGCTGGAGGAAAACGCCGAAAACATCCGCGCCTCCTTCGCCCATCTCGTGGCGCAGGGCCGCGAAGCGCTGTTCGATGCCGAGCATTTCTTCGACGGCTACAAATCCAACCCCGACTACGCGATCCGCTGCGCCAAGGCGGCCTATGACGCAGGCGCGCGGTGGGTTGTGCTGTGCGACACCAATGGCGGCACGCTGCCCGATGAAATCCACACCATCACCAAGGCCGTCATCGCCGCCGGTATCCCCGGCGATCACATTGGCATTCACACCCACAACGACACCGAAACCGCCGTGGCGGGCTCCCTTGCGGCCGTCGATGCAGGCGCGCGCCAGATCCAGGGCACGCTCAACGGCTTGGGCGAGCGCTGCGGCAACGCCAACCTCACAACGCTGATCCCGACGCTCTTGCTCAAGGAGCCCTATGCCAGTCGTTTCGACACCGGCATCGCCGTGGAAAAGCTGGAAAGCCTCACCCGCACCAGCCGCATGCTCGACGACATACTCAACCGTGTTCCACACCGGCAAGCCTCATATGTCGGTGCGTCGGCCTTCGCCCACAAGGCGGGCCTCCACGCCTCTGCCATCGTCAAAAACCCAGCCACCTACGAACACATCGACCCTGCCACGGTCGGCAACGAACGCATCATCCCCATGTCGAACCAAGCGGGCCAATCCAACCTGCGCAAGCGGTTGACCGATGCAGGCCTCGACGTGAAAAAGGGCAATCCGGCGCTGGCGCAAATCCTCGACGACATCAAAGCGCGGGAGGATCAGGGGTATAGCTTCGACACCGCCCAGGCCTCTTTCGAACTGCTCGCCCGCCGTGCCCTCGGCCTTCTGCCAAATTTCTTCGAGGTTAAGCGTTACAAGGTCACGGTAGAGCGGCGGAAAAACAAATACGACCAGATGGTCAGCCTGTCCGAGGCCGTCGTCGTGGTGAAAATCGGCGACGACAAGAAGCTGTCGGTCAGCGAAAGCATGGACGAAACCGGATCCGACCGCGGCCCGGTCAACGCGCTGGCCAAAGCACTCGCCAAGGACCTCGGGCCTTACCAAAGCTTCATCGAAGATATCCGCCTGGTGGACTTCAAGGTCCGCATCACCCAGGGCGGGACCGAGGCCGTCACACGCGTCATTATCGACAGCGAAGACAGCACCGGCAGGCGGTGGTCGACCGTGGGCGTCTCGGCCAACATCGTTGACGCGAGTTTCGAGGCCCTGTTGGATGCCGTGAACTGGAAACTGATCCACGAAGGGGCCAGCCCATGAAGCAAAGTCTCTGCATTATCGCGGCCCTGCTGACCCCCACTCTCGCGCTGGCTCAAGAGGCAGAACTGGTTTGCTTTTCCGCCGGCGGCCCGGCTGAGGGCACGTCGGTTGTGATCTACGGGGCAGGGGGCGACTTGCTGGCCATGGCCATACCCCCAGAAGGCGACGCGGAGACAATGGAAAGCGCCCTTTTCACGGGCTTTGCGGACACGTTCCCGGCTTTGGAAGAAACCATCGTGGCAGGTCTGGCCGAGCTTCCCGAAGCCCCCGATGCCGAGACTTGCGAAGACGATGGAGTGGGCCCCGTCGCGATTGGTGTGGCCTTCGCGAATGCCGAGCCCCTGATCTACGACGCACCTTGCATCAGCGACGAGTTCCTTGCCCTGAACGATGCCGTCGTCGCCGCCACCGGCGACCCGGTCGGGCAGCAGACCCGCACATGGGGCGGCCCGGTCGTTCCGGCCTTGCGCGATACCTGCCGCATGTTGCCCTGACTTTTCCCATCCCCGCGTTCCTCAAAGGATGATCCACCGATGAAAGCCGCCTTCGCCGCCACCCTGATCGCCGCGACCCTGCCCACACTGGCAGCCGCTCAGGACATGTCTTCGGTCTGCTACTCACGTGGGTCTGAGTCCGACGGCGTCACGGGTTTCATCCACGACATCGGCGGCCGCGCCCTGCGCATCGACAGCCCATGGGCCAACGACAGCCGCACGCGTATGGTCGAATGGCAGGATGAAGGCTTTGCGGAAGAGCTACTGAGCCAACTCATCCTCTATTGGGGCGACATCCCTACCGATCTGCTCAGCCAATGCGACGAAGGCTGGCGCGACACGGTGGTCGTGCGATACGATGATGGTTCAACGGCTGTGCGCGAGGGATCGTGTATCCGCAACCCCGTGGCCCAGGCGCTTGATGCAATCTTTGCGCAGACGGCCTCGCTCGTTGAAAACGAGACCGAGACTTTTTCCGAAGGCGCAGCCCCCGGCGTCTACACCCCTTGTTTCCAAGACTGGTAGACCATGAGCGAATTTGACCGCGAAAGCTTCTTCACCATCCATGCTGACCTGCCCCGCGAAGGCCCTGGCGAAACCGCCGATGTGGCCTGGGCGGCGGAAGTGGCAGAGGTCACGTCGCGCGCCAACATCCTTGACGCGGCCTCCGGTCCCGGCGGCGATATCGGCGCGCTTCTTCGCGTGGCGGCGCGGGGCCATGTGACGGCCATCGACTTGCATGAAGGCTTCGTTGAGGCTGCGCAGGGGCGATGGGGCAAAGACAACCGCGTCACGCTTCTGACGGGTGATTACCTGTCGCCCGAGGGGCCATTTGACTTCATCTGGTGCGCGGGCGCGGTCTATTTCGTGGGCATTGAGGCCGCGTTGAAGGCCTGGGCGCCTGCCTTGGCCGAGGGCGGCGCAATTGCCTTTTCCGAGCCATGCCTGTTCACCGACACGCCATCTGACGGCGCGATTGCCATGTGGGACGGCTATGCTGGCCTGACCGATGCTGAAGGCATAGCCGCCCACGTCGATAACGCCGGATATGAAACACTTGCCACGCGCCGCATCTCGGACATTGCCTGGGAAAGCTACTACCGCCCCATGGAAGACCGCATCTCACGCCTGCGTCGCGGTGCCGATGAACGCATGATAGCGGCCCTCGATGAAGCAGCTGCCGAGATTGAAGCCTGGCGGACGCACAAGGACGAAACCGGGTATATGCTGTCGGTCGTTCGGCCCAAGTGAGCGTTCAGGCCTGCGCAGACCTTGTCGCGCGCGGTGATCCGCGCCGCTTCCGGGCCGCAATGGCCGCGCCCTTGGCGGCGCGTGAGCTCCTGTTGCCGCTCTACGCGTTCAACATCGAAGTCAGCCGTGCACCGTGGCTGACGGAAGAACCGATGATCGCCGAGATGCGTCTGCAATGGTGGCGCGACGCTTTGGAAGAGGTGGCTGAAGACCGGGGCAGGCGGCACGAAGTCGTCGATGCGCTTGGGTTTCTGGATGCGGATGGGGCAGGGCAGCTCGACCTGCTCGTCGCCGCCCGCCGGTGGGACATCTATAAAGACGCCTTCGAGGATGCGGCGCACTTCCGCGAATATCTCGACAGAACCGGCAGCGCGTTGATCGAGGTCGGGTTTCGCGCCCTCGGCGGCACTGTCGACGACGATGTCCGGGCCCTTGGCTATACCTCCGCTCTCGCACGTTACCTCGTCGCCGTGCCGGAACTGGAAGCTCGTGGTCGCCTTCCGCTGGTCGATGGCCGGGCCGAGGCAATTGCCGCCCTCGCGGCCGACGCGCTGGCCGCGATGCCCAAGCGTCTGCCCGGCCCGCAACCCGCCCGCGCGGCGCTCTTTGAAGTTGCCGGCGCCCGCGCCATTCTCACACGCGCCGCCCGCGATCCGATGGCCGTCGCCGAGGGGCGTCTTGAGGGCGCGCCATTGGCCGAGCGGTGGGCCTTGATCCGGGCCTCGATCAGCGGTCGCGTCTGACGCGGTGGGATGCGTTCATCTGAACGCAGTTTTCGGAAAATATGTGCTCAAGTGAACGCATATGCGTTCAGCCGAACGCATTTTACACGGGCCGGGGTTCCGGTTTCAGCGCCAGATAGATCAGCGCAGCCCCCGCCAGAACCAGGAACGGCGCCATGGCCAAATTCACGCTCGTCCAGCCCGCCACAACGTCTTCTCCGCCCGAATGCATTAACACGCCAGAGCTCAGCGAGGCGATGGTCACACAGCCGAAAACCACGAAGTCGTTCATACCCTGAACCGCTCCGCGCTCCTCCGGTTTGTGGGCTTGGGTCAGCATCGCGGTCGCGCCAATGAAGCCGAAATTCCACCCTAATCCCAATAGGATAAGTGCTGCGAAGAACTGGTAAAGCTCCACCCCGGTCAATGCCACGCCCCCTGCCAAGGCTAGCAACACAAGCCCGGTGGCCACGATCTTCGCCGCCCCGAAGCGGGCAATCAGGTGGCCGGTGAAGAACGACGGCGCGAACATGGCGATGACGTGGGCCGACACGACATCCGCCGCATTCCCGGTGGTAAATCCGCAGCCCACAACCGCCAGCGGCGTGGATGTCATCATCAGGTTCATCAGGGCGTACGATACCGCCGCGCAGATCATCGACACAACGATCTTTGGATCTTTCAGCAATTCCAAGCGGTTACGCCCTCGCGGTGCATCGGCGGCCGCAGGCTCCGCCTTGGGCAGATCAAGGAAGGTGAACAGCAACGCACCCACCAGATTAACCACCACAACGGCCGCATAGGTGCCCAGAAACGGGATCACAGTCGCCTCAGCCGTCGCTTTCACCAGCTGCGGGCCGATGAACGCCGACAAAAGCCCGCCTGCCATAACGTAGGAAATCGCCTTGGGCTTGTAAGTGTCCGACGCCGTATCCGTCGCTGCAAACCGGTAAAAACCCTGCGCGCTCATATAGATACCGGTCACATAGGACCCGGCGAGAAAGACCGGAAAGCTATCAATCCAAAGGCCATAGGCCGACACCGCTGCGCCAATGGCCCCGGCAATGGCGCCCACATAAAACCCGATCGTGCGCCCGTGCCGCTGCATCAGGGCAGACAGCCACGGCGCGGTCGTCATGGACCCGAAAACGATCAAGGAAATGGGGATTGTTGCCAGTGCCGGATTTGGCGAAATCATCAACCCCGCCAATCCACCAACCACGAAAATCATCGGCATCTGCGCGCCCAAAAGCGCCTGTGCCAAGACCAGAACCAACACATTGCGCTTGGCGCGCGTGTCGTCGTGGATAACTTCGGATTGGGTGGTATCTGCCATGTCCTGAGCGGTATAGACTTTGCCGGGAAGGGTCCAGAGATGGCGTGACGCGTTCACGGTTTTTGGCGCGTCGCAGACCAAGGAAAAACGACCCAATGATAGCACCCCAACGGATCGAGACTGAGGCGGATGTAGAGGCCGGGCGGCAAGCGCTTCTGGAACTGGAGCCGAAATTCACCATCATTTCCGGGCCTTTACCTCTGCGCCGCCGTGCCGATGGGTTCCCCGCGCTGCTACAGGCGATTGTCGGACAACAGGTCTCGACGGCTTCCGCCGCCGCGATCTGGGGTCGGGTTGAGGGCGCGGGCTTTGCCGATGACAATGCCGTGCGCGCAGCTGATGATGAGGCGCTGAAAGCCTGCGGATTGTCACGACCCAAAGTGCGCTACGCCCGCGCGCTCGCCGAAGCCGATATCGACTATGCTGCCCTGCGCAGGGCCGATACAGACACAGTCATCAGCACCCTCACAGCCGTCCCAGGTATCGGTCAGTGGACCGCTGAAATCTACGCGAAATTCGCCCTTGGCCACGCGGATGTCTTCGCCGCCGGTGATCTTGCCCTGCAAGAAGGCGCGAAGCTGCTGTTCGAGCTGCCCACGCGCCCTTCTGAGCGGGAGATGCGCGCGATGGCCGAGGCCTGGTCCCCGGTCAGGGCCATTGCCGCCCGCGCGCTCTGGGCCTACTACCGCGAGAAAACAAAACGTGAAGGGGCATTGTGAGATGCGGACGCTGGACTACAAGACAAAGGGCTCTCATTCGGGCGATACGAAAAGCCTCGTGATTTTCCTGCATGGCTACGGCGCCGATGGCGGGGATCTTCTGGGGCTGGCCGATCCGCTGGCCGAACACCTGCCCGATACGGTCTTTGTAGCCCCAGACGCCCCTGAACGTTCGACGATGAATCCCATGGGATTTCAATGGTTTCCGATCCCCTGGATCGACGGCTCGTCCGAGGAGGAGGCCGCGGAAGGCATGGAACGCGCAGTGCACGACCTGAACCGCTTCCTGGATCATGTGATTGCCGAGAATGGTGTAACGGCAGAAGAAACCGCCCTTGTCGGTTTCAGCCAGGGCACGATGATCAGCCTTCATGTCGCCCCGCGCCGCGCCGAGGCCTTCGCCGGCGTCGTTGGCTTTTCCGGACGTCTGCTGGATCCCGAGAGCCTCACCGACGACGTGGTCGTGCGCCCGCCGGTCCTGTTGATCCATGGCGATGCCGACGACGTTGTGCCCCCCCAATCGCTGCCAGAGGCGGCGGAAGGTTTGCAAAACGCTGGCTGGGAAGAGGTCTACGCCCACATCATGAAGGGCACGGGTCACGGCATTGCGCCTGATGGTTTGAGCGTGGCACTGGCGTTTCTGCGCGACAAGCTGCCCGGCTAACACCCACCGACACCGTTACAATTCTGTTGCCAAGCGCCGCTACGCAGAGCCCCAAGGCCACTGCATCTATTTTGCTTGCCGCAGGGCGGCACCTAGATATAGTGGCGAAAAGGCAGGAGCGGGGGCTCCCGCTCTGATGCCGGAAACGGGCAGACAGGGCGGAGAGGGAGTCTTCCATGCAGGCAGCAATCCCGGACAGTATTGATACGGAATTTCGCACCAGCTTCGTGCGTGCACCGGGCGCGTTACGGCACAATCCCGCGCTGGTTCTGAACGCGGACTATCGACCGCTGAGCTATTATCCGTTGTCGCTTTGGCCCTGGCAGGAGGCTGTCAAAGCCGTCTGGCTGGAACGGGTGCAGATCGTGGCGGAATACGAGGACTATGTTCACTCGCCTTCGACCTCCATCAAGATCCCCTCGGTTGTTGTGCTGAAGGACTATGTGAAGCCGCAAAAGCGGGTCGCTTTCACCCGGTTCAACCTGTTCCTGCGCGATGAGTTCAGCTGCCAGTATTGCGGTGCCAAGGGCGATCTAACCTTCGACCATGTGGTGCCCCGCGCGAAGGGGGGCGTCACGAGTTGGGAAAATGTTGTGGCCGCCTGTTCGCGGTGCAATTTGCGCAAGGGCTCGCGCAGTTTGAAGCATTCCGGCCTGTCGCTTCGGCAACCGCCGCGCCAGCCGGGCGCTGAGGAGTTGCGCAATAGAGGCCGTAAGTTTCCGCCCAACCATTTGCACGAAAGCTGGATGGACTTCCTTTATTGGGACACCGAGCTTGAGGCCTAGGCGTATTGTGGGCCAACCCTCAAACCGACGGCATATTCACGGATCAAAGAGCGGTGCGCGGGTTGCGTGACAAGGTGGCACGTCCCCGATAGCGTTACTGCGATGATTGCGGAGACGAGCCCATGACTGACCCCTTCTTTCAGCCGCCCTCGGGCACCGATCTGCCGCGCTATGCCGGGGTGCCCAGTTTCATGCGGCTGCCCTATCTGCCCGCCGACCATCCAAGGCGCGCCGAGGTGGATATCGGGTTTTTCGGGATGCCCTGGGACGGGGCCACGTCGAACCGGCCCGGCGCGCGCCATGGGCCGCGGGCGTTGCGCGATTATTCTACCATGATCCGTGAGATGAACCGGCATACCGGGCAAGAGCCGTTCAAAGCCGCACGCTGCGCCGACTTGGGCGATATCGCGATGAGCCCGGTGGATCAGGATCAGGCCTTGCACGATGCGCAGTCGTTCATCGCAGGCCTGTTGGCGCAAGATATCCGGCCCTTCATGGTTGGCGGGGATCACTTGTGTACACTGACCGTTCTGCGCGAGCTTCGCAAAGCACGCGGCGCGCCGTTTGGGCTTGTTCTGCTGGACAGTCATACGGATCTTTACCCCCCTTATTTCGGGGGCGAGACCCTGACCCACGGCAATCCTTTCCGGCAGGGAATTGAAGAGGGCTGCATCGACCCGACCAAGACGGTCATGATCGGGATGCGCGGGACCTCCTACAACAACTCGGATTTTCAGTACGGCTGGGACAAGGGCGTGCGGATCATTCCGATTGAGGAATGTATGGAGCTTGGGTGGACCACAACCATGCAGGTCGCGCACGAAGTGGTCGGGGACGGGCCAACTTACTTGTCCTTCGACATCGACTTTATTGACCCCGCCTTTGCGCCCGGGACTGGCACGCCAGAGGTCGGCGGGCCGACCTCGTTTCAAGCGCTTCAATGCGTGCGGGCCTTGCGGGGTTTGAATGTGATCGGGGCGGATTTGGTCGAGGTGTCGCCACCCTTCGACAACAACGGGGTGACGGCTTGGCTTGGCGCCTCGGTGATGTTTGAACTGCTTTGCGCGATGCAGGCGTGAGCTACCCCGCCAACCGTCTGCCGGACCATCTGCGTGAGAGTGACCGCGCGGCGGGGTTCGAGGTGACGGAGGCGTTCGAACGCTTTAGCCAGATGAACGACATCTTCACCCGCGCTTTCTGGGATGAGCGGGTGAAAAGCGAGGATACAGAGGCCTTCTTTGCCTCTTACCGGATGGAGGCCGCCCCGCGTCGCGGCGATGGGTTCACGCAGAAGGACTTTGCGCTCAGAAACGCGTCGTGGCTGATCAGCGACCTAATCTCTGAGCGCAGCTGCGAGGAGGGCGTGCGCGAAGGGTTTCAGGGCGCGATCCGGGCCGATACGCCAGTGGCCCCGGAACAGGCGGAGCTGCAATCGCCCGAGGAGGAGGCCGCCCAGATCAAGGCGATCGCCAAGCTGTTTGGGGCGGACCTTTTGGGGATCACCCATCGCGACGACCGCTGGCACTACTCCGACCGGCCCGATGTGCGTGTGATGGAACCCATCGCCAACGACCTGCCCGAAGGCTTGAGCCATGTGATTGTCATGGGGCATGCGATGGATGCGGAGCTGGTTGAGACCTATCCCAGCGCGCTGGCGGGGGCGGCCACGGGGCGTGAATACTCCCATGAAGCAGCCATCGTGATGCAACTTGCGGCCTACATCCGAAACCTCGGCTACAATGCCGTGGCTTCGATGAACGACACGGCCCTTGTGATCCCCTATGCGATCAAGGCGGGGTTGGGCGAATACGGGCGCAATCAAATGGTGCTGACGCCGGAGTTTGGTCCGCGCGTGCGGTTCTCGAAAATTTTCACGGATATGCCACTGGCGGTCGATGGCCCGCGTGACTTGGGGATGAAGGCTTATTGCGAGGAATGTGATGTCTGTGCGGTTGCCTGCCCGGTCAAAGCGCTGCCGTTTGGGCCGCCAGATTTCGGGCAAGAGGTTGCAGCCGGGTCGCAATCGACCCTGCGAGGCGTCAAGAAATGGTCTTCAAACGCGGAGGCCTGCTTTAGCTATTGGGCGAAATTGAAATCCGATTGTGCAATCTGTATGCGGGTCTGCCCATTCACCCAGCCGCGCACTGACAGTTTTGGAAAGAGATGGTATCGTCTGGCCACCGGAGCTTACGGCGCACGGGGGCGGGCCGTGGCGCGAAAATGGGCAGCGCGCCGCGCAAAGCCCCGGCTTAGACCACAGGAGTGGTGGGCCCGTTTGCGCGGCTAATCTGCGCATGTGACTTCCCTGGGTTGCGCCCCTGATAGAAGTGATAGACTTTCCCCTCGCGCATCGGATAAAGAGGCGCTGTTAGCGCTAACGTTCCGGCGAATTGACCGGGCCCCAAGAGTTTCGAGAGGACAGAGCATGGTCTCGCGCGTCATTCCGGTTGAGCCGTTTGATCTGGTGATTTTTGGCGGCACGGGCGATCTGGCCCGGCGCAAGATCTTGCCCGCGCTCTATCGTCGTTTCCGCGATGGTCAGATGCCCGAAGGGGCCCGCATAATAGGTGCGGCCCGTGCGGACTTTGATGCCGAGGGCTATCGCGCTGAGATCCGGGCGGCCTTCGAGGAATTCCTGCGCGAGGATGAACGTGACGACCGGATGGAAGAGTTCCTTCAGCATCTCGATTATCTGCCCATTGATGCAATGGGGGATGGTGGCTGGTCGGAACTGAAGGGCAAAATGCGCGACGGTGTCACGCAGGCGTTCTATTTCTCCGTCGGACCAAGCCTTTTTGGCGCATTGGCCGAACGGCTGCACACGCACGACATTGCCCGCAAGGACGCGCGGATTGTGGTAGAGAAGCCCTTTGGGCGTGATCTTGCATCGGCGAAGGAGCTGAACGGCACCCTAGCCGAGCATTTCGACGAAACGCAAATCTACCGCATCGATCACTACCTGGGCAAAGAGACGGTACAGAACCTGATGGCGATCCGTTTCGGCAACGTGTTGTTCGAGCCGTTGTGGAAGGCGCAATACGTTGATCATGTGCAGATCACGGTGGCCGAAGAAGTCGGCGTGGGTGGGCGCGGGGCCTATTACGACCGCTCCGGCGCGATGCGGGACATGGTGCAGAACCACTTGATGCAGCTGCTCTGCCTCACCGCGATGGAGCCGCCCAATCGGTTCGAACCCGACGCGGTGCGCGACGAAAAACTGAAGGTTATCCGTGCGTTGGAGCCTGTGCCCGCCACTGACATCGTGCGCGGCCAATATGCTGGCAATGACGGCCCGTCCTATGTAGAGGATGCCGAGGCGCCCGACAGCCGCACCGAAAGCTACATCGCCATGAAGCTGCACATAGCCAACTGGCGTTGGAACGGCACGCCCTTCTACTTGCGCACAGGAAAGCGGCTGAAATCGCGGAAGTCCGAGATTGTCGTGACGTTCAAGGACACGCCCCATTCGATCTTTGATGAGGATGCCGGGCAGAAGGCAAATGTGTTGTCGATCCGGTTGCAACCGGACGAGGGCATCGATTTGAGCGTCACGATCAAGGAGCCGGGGCCGGGGGGCATGCGTCTCGTGGACGTGCCGCTCGATATGACGTTTGCGGATGCCCTCGGGCCGACGGCGGAACATGTGCCTGACGCCTATGAACGGCTCATCATGGATGTGATCCGCGGCAACCAGACGCTCTTCATGCGCGGTGACGAGGTTGAGGCCGCCTGGGCCTGGACCGATCCGCTGATCGAAGGATGGAAGGAACGCCGCGACACGCCTGCGCGTTACGATGCAGGCTCTGCCGGACCGGAAGAGGCCTTGATGCTGATGCACCGCGATGGCCGTCGTTGGCGGGACTTGGCGTAACTTTGAACCTGCGAGGGGACTTGTGATGGAATTCGTCGAATATCCCGACCGCGATATGATGATGCTGGATCTGGCGGATCGGCTCACTGCCGAGTTGGCCGATTGCCTGCGCCGCCATGACAGCGCGACGTTTTGTGTTCCGGGCGGCTCCACCCCCGGGCCGATCTTCGATGTGCTAAGCGAACAGGCCCTCGATTGGGACAGGGTCGCGGTGTGCCTGAACGACGAGCGCTGGGTTGATGAAGACAGCCCACGATCCAACACGGCCATGCTGCGCAAACGTCTATTGGTTTCAAAGGCCTCCGAGGCGACGTTGATTCCCCTTTTCAAGCCCGGTGTGGCTGCGGAAGACGCCATGGGGGATCTGGCAACGGGCTTTGAGGGCCATCTTCCAATCTCGGTCCTGTTGCTTGGCATGGGGGCGGATATGCACACCGCCTCGCTTTTTCCCGGTGCCGATAATCTTGAAGCAGCCCTTGCCGCCGACGCTCCAATCCTGATGCCGATGCGGGCCGATGGCGCAGGTGAGCCGCGCATCACCCTGACCGCGCCCGTGTTGAACGGTGCGGTCAGCAAACATGTCGTCATCACTGGCACAGACAAACGCGAAGCGCTTGAACAGGCACGCAATTTGACCCCACGCGAAGCGCCGATTTCGGCGGTCTTGCAGGGCGCAACGGTTCACTGGGCGGAGTAACACACCATGGGCGATATCTGGTCGGACCTCACGGCACACAACACCGCCAAGGCCGGGCGCACGATCCTGGATTTGTTCGACAAACCCGGCCGGGCTGAGGCGTTTTCTGCACGGGCGGACGGCATGTTGTTCGACTACTCGAAGACCCAGATCGATGGCGGCGCGATGTCCCTCCTGCTGGAACTTGCGCGCAGCAGCGGTGTTGAACGCAAGCGCGATGCCATGTTCTCGGGCGAAAAGATCAACGAGACTGAGGGGCGCGCGGTGCTCCACACGGCCCTTCGCGCGCCTGCCGGACCCATCGAAGTGGATGGCGCCGACGTCATGCCTGAGGTTTTGGAGACACGCGCAAGGTGCCTGACCTTTGCCGAGGCTGTGCGCAGCGGCGCGTTCGCAGGGGCCGGCGGCCGGTTCACGGATGTCATCAACATCGGCATCGGCGGTTCCGATCTTGGGCCTGCGATGGCAACGTTGGCTTTGGCTCCGTATCACGATGGCCCCCGTCTGCACTACGTGTCGAATGTGGATGGTGCGGACATTAACGATACCCTGCAAGGGCTTGATCCTAAGACAACTCTGGTCGTTGTGGCCTCCAAAACCTTTACCACGATCGAGACGATGACGAACGCCCAGACCGCACGGGACTGGATGGCCAAGGACGTCGCTGAACCGGCCACGCAATTCGCCGCCCTCAGTTCGGCCACCGACAAGGCTGGTGAGTTTGGCATCCCGCTTGAGCGTGTCTTCGGGTTCGAGGATTGGGTCGGCGGTCGCTATTCTATGTGGGGACCGATTGGTCTTGGCCTGATGATTGCCGTGGGTCGCGAGGCATTCGAGCAGTTCCTTGCCGGTGCCCACGCCATGGATCGACATTTTCAGGAGGCTGATCTCGCCGACAACTTGCCTGTCCTGCTGGCTCTGGTCGGTATCTGGCACAATCAAGTGCAGGGCCACGCCACGCGCGCCGTGCTGCCTTACGACAACCGCCTCAGCCGATTGCCAGCCTATCTTCAGCAGCTGGAGATGGAGAGCAACGGCAAGTCCGTCGCCATGGATGGCAGCACGCTCGCACGCAACTCGGGCCCCGTCGTCTGGGGCGAGCCCGGCACCAACGGACAGCACGCCTTCTACCAATTGATCCACCAGGGCACGCGGGTGATCCCCTGTGAGTTCCTCGTGGCGGCCCAGGGGCATGAGCCAGACCTTGCCCATCACCATCGCCTTTTGGTCGCAAACTGTCTTGCCCAATCGGAGGCCCTGATGCGGGGCCGCTCCATGGATGAGGCACGTGCGTTGATGGCGGCGAAGGGTTTGGAAGGTGCGGAGCTGGAACGGCAAGCCGCACATCGCGTGTTTGCAGGCAATCGGCCCTCCACCACGTTGCTCTACGACCAACTGACTCCCTTCGTTCTTGGCCAGATCATCGCATTGTACGAGCATCGCGTGTTCGTTGAGGGCGTCATCCTGGGCATCAATTCCTTCGACCAGTGGGGTGTGGAATTGGGTAAGGAATTGGCAAACGCGCTGGAGCCGGTTCTGTCCGGGGCTGCAGAGGGAAAGGGCAAGGATGGATCCACCCTTGCCCTTGTGGCGGCCGTTCAGGCCGCGGGTTCAATCAAGGCCATTTGAGCCTCATTTCGCTGATTGGGTTCAGTCGCAGACTTCGCAGAACGGAGGCTCTTCCTGGTCCGGTGGGGGCGAAGGCTCGTTCGCCGGTTCCGGATCAGATTGCACATCCTCATACGGCATGCCGCAGATATAGCCCGCGTAATGTCCGAACGCGGAACCCTCTGGGAAAAGCCCAGAAGCTGCGGCCCAAGAAAGGGCCCGACGCTCGTTCATGACCATATTGCGGGTCAGGCCGCCTTGACCGATCTCAACGATAAAACGTTGGCCACCGGCGACGAAATGAAGGGCGGCCGCGTTGTTGCCGGCCTGATTGCAACGGCTAACGCCAACGAAATTGGCCATGGCAGGGGCTGTTAGGGCCCCGGTTGCCACAAGGGCGAGCGCGCAAATGCGGGAAATCGCTTTTGAAGATTGGGACATGATAACGTCTTTCAATAAAAGGTTTCGGTCCTTGAAATGTCGCGGGGCAGGGAAGTTTCCGGGGCATTAAAATAAATGTGCCGGTTTGCAAGTTGCGCCGCGCGAGCTGCGAAATAACAGCAACGTGAACATGCACGAGTGCGGCCGGGGCCCAAATGGAGGAAATCCTTAGTTTACTTGGAAATGTCGGAGCGCTTTCTGCCTCGTTTCAGGCGTCGTTTATTGCCCCATCATCCTCCAGAAACGCAGTCCGGCCAGCATCGGGAATGGGATAGCGTCCGGTCCCGTCTTGTCGGAGCAGCACAACGATCGTGGTGCCCTGCGCGGTTTGCTTGGCGGTATCGCCGGGCAGCCAGACGGCGAATTCCATGGTGAAGGAGGTTGTGCGAAACCGGCTAACCCGCCCCGTCACAACATAATCCAGGCCCAATCCCATCTCGGCCAGATAGGTGCATTGCACCTGTTTCAGCACAAGGCGCGGCGCGGTTGGTCCGTAGTCGGTGACCTGACGTGCCTTCAGAAACGGAAGGCGAAAGCTCTCAAACCAACGCAGGTAGGCGGTGTGGTTGACGTGCCCCAACGCGTCCAACTCTCCAAAGCGCACGCGATCCGCCAGTCCGAAGGTCCACGGGGCTGGGATGCCGAGTTCGCGAAGACTGTCGGGCCCCAGGGGCGTGTGATAGGCGAGGTCAGGCATGGATCGGCTCCGCGACGACAAGTGGGGCCAATGTGTCGGCGCAAAGGGGTAGGGGCAAGATGGCACGTATCGCGTTTGATCTGGATGGCACGGTTTTGGATAGCGCGCCGGACATCTGTCTGGCGGGCAATCGCGCGCTGGAAGGCACGGGTGCGCAGCCAATGGAAACGGTTGAGGCGCGAGGCTACGTCGGGTCCGGCGCTGCGGTCTTTGTGGAACGGATGATGGCAGCGCGTGGCCTTTCGCCTGAAATGCACGCTGAGCTTCTGGCCCGGTTTATCGACGCATACGAGGGCGCCGTGCATCAGACCGTACCCTATCCGGGCGCGTTGGCGGCGCTAGACGCCTTGCGCGCATCGGGGCATCGGTTGGCCATCTGCACCAACAAGCCAATCCGCCCGACCAACGCGGTTCTGAGGCATCTGGAGTTGGAGCGGTTCTTCGATGCGGTCTATGGCGGAGACAGTCTGCCGGTTCGCAAGCCTGATCCCGCGCCGCTTCATGCCGCGCTGGCGGATTTGGGCGAGGGGCCAGCGTTGTTTGTCGGCGACAGTGAGGTGGATGCCGAGACCGGGGATCGTGCAGGCGTGTCGACGCTGATCTTCACGCCGGGCTATCGCAAGGCACCGTTGGAGATGCTGCCCCATGCGGGCGCGTTCGATCATTGGGATGATCTGCCGGATCTGGTGGAGGCGGTGCTTGGAGCGGGTAACGGGAATTGAACCCGTAACTAAAGCTTGGGAAGCTGCCGTGATACCTTTTCACCATACCCGCCGCTGGATGGTGGGATACGCCCGTGCCGAGCGCGCGTCAAGGTAGGAATGGATGAGGTTACAGCGTGCTACCGGGGGTTAAGGTATTGAAAAGGCTCAGGAACGGAGATCCCTTTAACGAGTTTTTAGGGAACTCAGACTGTTTTGAATGGCCGATACGAGCGGTGGGTTGCACCCACTCAACGTGCGCCACCGGCTGGGTCGAGTGCTTATGAGATGGGGATCCGCATTGCGGCACGGAGCAGCTGTTCGCTGCGGCTGCTGAAATGGCTGCTTCTTCTATGTTGCCAGCAAATCCAATGCTCTAGGATGCAGCATGGCATTCGCAAAATGACTTGGAACGAATGAGAAGCGCCGATACCTCCCCCCTTATTCGCCGAGGCCGCCAAGATGAGGCCATTGATCTCGCCAAACTTCACGTCGACGTTTGGAGGGCTACCTACGGCCACCTAGCTCCGAAGGAAGCAAAGGAGCTATTGGATCAGGCAAAACGTTTGCCCTATTGGACGGCGGCTACCGCTGCAACAGAACCTGGAAGAGGGGTCTGGGTTGCAGATGACGGGGCCAATATACTTGGTGTTGTGAGCATCGGATCATCCGATCATTCAGTGTTCCAAGGACGGGCTGAGCTTAAGCATATGTACATAGCGAACGGTGCGCAAGGTCAGGGACTTGGAGAGAAGCTTCTCCAGACTGCGATCATTCACTGCAGAGCCGCTGGAGACTTCGGTTTGGCGCTTGCTGTCGTGCGACAGAACGAGCGGGCGCGGAGCTTTTACAAGAAGATGGGCGGTGTCGAAGTTTCCAGTTTTATTGACCCCGGGCCGCTTTGGCGTTCAGAGAATATTCTCGTCACATGGGACTTCTCCGCTGCTTAGAACAAAAAACAGCCGTTCCTGCTAAGCGCAGCATACGGTGACTTGGGGCTCAAACCCGCCATTCGCAGCAAAGGACAATCGACCCAGTTATGGACAAGAGCTACCAGAAATAAGCAGCTATTTGGCCGAAGCGCTGTCCGGCGCCGGCCCTTATCCGCGCCGCCTTCTGCGTCGCCCACCTTCACCACCCGGAGCTGTGCCGCTGGCCCCGAAGGCCACAGCGGGCAGGATTACGACCTGCGCCAGTTCCGGGAACGGGTCGGTGGCGTGGGGGATCGCGTTGGCGTTGACGAAATGCTCCTGGAATTTCGGCTCGATTGCCGTCTCCACCTTGTGGATCTGATGCACCGTCTCCTCGATCCGCGTGCGCGCGGCGCGGTTGCAAAGCGCAATCCGCGCACCGTGGCCTGCCGCGTTGCCGGCTGATTGGACCTTATCCAGCGGCACATCTGGGATCATGCCCAAAACCATCGCGTGTTTGGGCGAGATATGTGCGCCGAAGGCCCCGGCCAGCACGACGCGGTCCACCTTGTCGACGCCGCGCTGGTCCATCAGCAGCCGCGCGCCCGCGTAGAGCGCGGATTTGGCAAGCTGGATGGCGCGGATGTCGCCCTGGGTGACGGTGATGCGGGGGCCGCCTTGGTCGGTGGCGTCATGGATCAGGTAGGCGTGGGTGCGGCCCGTGGGCTCGGCTCGCGCGGTGCCGGTGGCCTCAGCACTGCCGATCAGACCCGAGGCGTCGAGCAGGCCCGCCATGCGCATTTCGGCCACGGCCTCGATAATGCCGGAGCCGCAGATGCCGGTAACCTGGGCGTCGGCTGGGAAAGTGGGGTCGTCGGACCATGCGTCGACGCCGATGATACGGAAGCGCGGTTCTTTGGTGGTCGGGTCGATCTCGATCCGCTCGATAGCGCCGGGCGCCGCTCGCTGGCCCGCGGAGATCTGCGCACCCTCAAATGCGGGGCCGGTTGGGGAGGAACAGGCGAGGACACCACTTTTGTCGCCAAGCAGGATTTCGGCGTTCGTTCCAACATCAACAATGAGCGCGAGATCGTTGGAATTGTTAGGTTCTTCGGCGAGGGCAACCGCGGCGGCGTCCGCTCCCACATGGCCCGCGATACAGGGCAATAGGTAGGTTTGCGCGGTGGGCGCGATGTTGGTCAGGCCGATGTCGCGTGCGTCGAGCGTCAGGCTGCCGGAGGTGGCGAGGGCGAACGGGGCCTGGCCAAGCTCAACCGGGTCGATGCCCAGAAGCAGGTGGTGCATGACCGGGTTGCAGACGATCACCGTCTCGAAAATCAAGATGGGGTCGATCCCGGCCTCCGTAGCGATTTCGACAGCGATGGTGTTGAGCGCGTCTTGGACTGCCACTGTCATCTCTGCATCACCGCCGGGGTTCATCATGACGTAGCTCACCCGGCTCATCAGGTCTTCGCCGAAGCGGATTTGCGGGTTCATCAGACCCGACGAAGCCAAAACGCTGCCATCGGTCAGATCACACAGATGCGCCGCAATGGTGGTAGAGCCGAGGTCGACGGCGAGGCCGTAGAGGCCCCCTTCATGCAGGCCGGGCCAGACGCCGAGGATCTGCGCGGTGTCGCTGTTCGCAGGCGTGTGCACAGCAACGGAGACCTGCCATTTGCCTTTGCGAAGGGCCGGCTGCAGGGCCTTCAGGACGGGCAGGGTGGCGGTGACAGGAGCGATGTCCCACTGCGCCTTAAGCGCGTCCGCGACCCGTTCGAGATCGCCGGAAGGTTCGTGCATGTCCGGCTCCACCACGTCGATCATAACTAGCCGCGTGGCGGGGTCCATCGTGATGGGCTTGGCAGAGGCCGCTTTGCGCACGACCTGTTTGTGGACTTGGCTCTCCGGGGGCACATCCACCACGATGTCGCCTTGCACCTTGGCCTGACAGCCAAGGCGGCGGCCCTCTTTCAGGCCACGCACGCGGTCGTAGCGGGCCTCAACTTCGTTCCATTCGCTGAGCGCGCCGTCACGCACGGTCACACCATGTTTGGGGAAGTCGCCGTAGCTTGGCGCAATCTGGCATTTGGAGCAGATTCCCCGCCCGCCGCAGACGCTGTCTAGGTCAACACCCAATTGGCGCGCTGCGGTCAGGATCGGCGTGCCGACAGGAAAGTTGCCGCGTTTGCCGGAGGGCGTGAAGATGACAAGGGGATCGATGCTCATGCCACAAAACCTTTGTGAAAGAGGCGGGGTGTTGGACTCAGAGGACGCCAGGCCCCCAGATCCAAACCAGAAGAGGGACCGGTAGGACGGCGAGAAGGACCATCAGGACCGTGGGCGCAGGGCGAAAGGTGCGGGAGACGCCGGCCAGCATCAGCAAGCCACCGCCGCCACCCACCAGCGCATTGCCGGGCAAGTTCAGCACACCGGCCAGCGTCAGGTAGCGTGCGCGCACCAGCAAGAGCCCCAGGGCACGCGGCAAGCTGGCGTTGAGGCGTGTCAGGCGCTCGTCCGCTGACAGTTCGGTGAAAGACGCAACCAGCGCTGCGGTGCGTTTCAGGTAGAGGTCGCTCAGCAGGTCGGACAGGGCTTTCGGCGGGACGACCCGACCGATGCCATAAGCCAGCAGCAATCCCAACACGGTTGCCGCATAGACGGCGGGTGCCATCTCGGCCCCGCGCAGGACCAGCAGCGTGATCCCGATCTCGATCCCCGGCACAAAGGGGACGGCGATCAGCAAAGCGTAAGCGATGAGCAGCCCGATCAGGAGCGAGGTCATCATGGCCTCGGACGCCGGATCGGACAGCGTGTCGCTGGCATCCATCGCGTAGTCGATCAACTGCGATGCAGCGACGGCTATGACGACCACGAACGCCAGCCGGATCGCAATGCGAAAAGCGCGGGCCATCACGGCGCGCCGTTGTAGGGTTGTTGGATGGTTTCGTTTCCCATGAAAGCAAAGGTTTCACCGATGCGGAGGCGTCGATCAATCCAAGACTTATCACAGTCACGTGCAGTACCATCCAACGACCGCGCGCTTATCCCGCGCGCCGTCTGCGCCCACCTTCACGCCCCCGGCGCGGTGCGGCGTCGGGGTCTTTGTTGAACGCGATCCACGCCCCGCCGCCATCATCGTGGTTCAGCAGGAAGTTGGCCGCCCGAATGGCCTCCATCTCTTTGCCCGCACGCGGCTTGGTGGAGCCCATGCCGAACAGCTTCACAAACGCCTCGTCATCCATCCCCTCAGGCAGGATCACACCGGCCGCCTCCACCAGCGCCTTCTTCTCTGCGATCTTCTTCGGCCCTACGGGCAGCGCAACAGGGTTCATGATCGCCGACGTCATGCCCGCGCTGAACGCCATCGGCAGGAAGGCATTGTTGATCCCATGCCGGTTTGGCAGGCCGAAGGAAATATTCGACGCGCCGCAGGTGGTGTTCACACCCAATTCCTCGCGCAGACGCCGCACCAGCGTGAACACCTGATGGCCCGCCGTCGCCATGGCGCCAATGGGCATGACGAGCGGATCGACCACGATGTCATGGGCTGGGATGCCGAAATCAGCGGCGCGTTCGACGATCTTCTTGGCAACGGCGAAGCGCACATCGGGATCCTCGGAGATGCCCGTGTCGTCGTTGGAAATCGCCACGACGGGCACGTTGTATTTCGCGACCAGCGGCAGGACCAGTTCCAGACGCTCTTCCTCACCCGTGACGGAATTCAACAGCGGACGCCCTTCTGCGGCGGCCAGCCCATTCTCCAGCGCACCGGGGACGGAGCTGTCGATGCACAGCGGGCAATCGGTGACGGCTTGCACAACCTCCACCAACTGCTTCATCAACGTGGGCTCGACAAAGTTGTTGTCCGCATAGCGCGGGTCTTCGGCCATCTTGTTGGAGAATACGGCACCGGAGTTGATATCCAGCACCGTGGCCCCCGCCGCAACCTGCGCAATGGCATCGGCCTCCACGCGGGAAAAATCGCCGCGCTCAAGTTCTTCATTCAGGATCTTGCGCCCCGTGGGATTGATCCGCTCACCGATGACGCAGAAGGGTTCATCGAACCCGATCACGGTGGTTTTCGTCTTCGACTCGATGACAGTGCGGGTCATGTGCGGGCGCTCCCTAAAGGCCGGTTTTCGAGGCCTCACGGGCCCCATTTCGCGCGACCCTAAGCGCGTTGCGCGGGGCGGGACGGCACAATGGCGACATAGACGCGTGCTGAGGCGACGTCACGGGCCAAATGGCTCATGAAGATGATGAGGGGGGAGGGGTGTCGAGGGTGTCGAGGGCGTGGAGGATATGGTTTCGGAGGGCGGTGGCTCTACCGTGGTCGTAGGACAAGTGGACGGGGTCGTAGATGCGTAGAGCGTTGTCCACATGAGCCAACGCAGCTTCAAGATGTAGGCGCGGATCGATAGATGTACCAAGTTTGGCGCGTGCATGTTCTGCAAAAGCAAGATTTTCCTGCGTGATGGCCCAGTCCATGGGGTGGTCGGCCTCGGTACGTACACGCAGAGCGGCGAGGAAGTATTCCACCGCCTCTGATAGAAACGAATTGCCCTCATCCCCTTGCGAACGGGAGCCTTGGGTTGCGAGCACATTTGCTAGGTTTTGCATCGTCATAGCCCAGTCCACGGGGTGGACGGCCTCGGTACGAACGCGGAGAGCGGCCCGGAGGCTCTCCGCGGCCTCACGCAGAAAGGCATTGCCCTTGGCCCCTTGCGTTCGCGTACCCTGGGTTGCGAGCGCTCCTGCAAGATTCTGCAGGGTCATAGCCCAATCCACGGGGTGCTCCGCTTCGCGAAAAACGCGAAGGGCGGCCCGGTAGCTCTCCACGGCCTCTGCAAGAACAGCATTACCCTCGGTGCCTTGGGTCCGTGTGGCTTGGGTTTCGAGCACACTGGCAAGGTTTTGAATGGCACAGGCCCATTCCAACGAGTGGTTGGCTTCGGTAAGAACGTGAAGGGCTGATCGGTAGCACTCCACGGACTTTGCAAGCAAAGAGTTACCCTCAGTCCCTTGGATTCGTGCTCCTTGGGACTCCAACGCAAGTGCGAGGTTCTGCATAGTAATCGCCCATTCTACAGGGTGGTCGTTCTCATTGCGGACGGTAAGGGCGGCACGATAGTATTCTACGGCCTCTGACAGTAGGGTATTGCCTTCGGTGGCCAGTGCGCGGGTGCCTTGCTTTGCAAGAACAATCGCGAGGTCGTTTTGGGCCATCGCGCACTGGTACGGTGTTGGCGCGGTGCGGATGCAGGCGCGCGCGAGGCTAGCGGCGGCAGAGAGCGCGAATGGGGTGCCTAGCCGAAAACCGTCTGTGTAGCGTTCCATGAATAGGCCATGGAGGCGCTGGAACGTCTCCTCCGCCCCCGGGCTATCCAATTGCACCTTCTGCAACTGCGCCTGCGCATAGCCCTCCGCATCATTCGCAAGCGCCGCCTGCGTGATCAGCAAATCAAGTATCCGCCCATCCTCCGCCTTCTGTGCCGCCATCGCCCCTGCCCGCCGTGCAGCTTCGGCTTGCAGATCGGCGTAGGCCTGGTCGATCTCGCCCGCCGCGTTCAGCGCATTCACCCGCTGAATGACCGCCTCCGCCGCGTCCTCGTAATTCGAGGGCAACCGGCCCCGCTCCTGATCCTTCGCCGCCAATTCCAAAGCTGCCTCCAGCCCCTTTAGCGCGCCTTCGATGTCGGTGGGGTTCCCGTCGGCGTATTTGTAGGCGATGGCCACCGCCAGCGCCTCCGACAGTTTCAACTTATCGCGCAATGCCTCGACCTCATGCAGAAGGGCAGCGGCGGCGGCATCGGATTGGGTCGTATCATCCTCGCTCGGCAAGAAGTGCCCAGTCAGCGGGTCGATGACCGAGGCGGGCAGGTCGAGCGCGCGCGCAAAGCTGCGGATGGAGCCCTCGGACAGCTTGCGCAGACCCTTTTCGACCTGAGAGCAATAGCCCTTCCGGTCCGGGTTCCCGAGCGCCTCTGCCGCGAGCGTGGCCAAACTCCATTCCCGCGCTTGCCGTTCCGCTTTCACGGCTTTGCCGAAAGCTTCGAGGGCAGGGGAGATAGGTGTTTGGATCGTCATGGGCCCTCATTACCCGCCCGCGCGCGTGCGGGCGTTACCTTCCGGGTGTAACAGCGTGACACCCTTCCTGTATCTCAGAGAGTTAACCGCATGTGCCAGTGTCTGCTCAAGACCTGCGCAGGTCGATCTTGAATACGGAGATTGACCATGAAGACCGAAAAGAAATCCCTCGCCGACCGCATTCGCGCCGCCGCCAAAGCCTGCATCTGTCACCGTAGCCTCTACGGCCAACTGTCCGGCTGCCACGGCTTTGCCGCATGGGCCACGGGCAAGCCCGAGATCTACGTGCCGATGGCTGTGCTCTATGCAGTTCTGGCATTTAGCGAGCACTAAACGCCCCGCTCAAACCCTTAACAAAGTGTAAATATCAAACCCGATATCAAGCGTTATCAATGACTTAACCCCCTTGTGCACGCGTGCACAAGGGGTGCTTTTCACCCAAACGCTGCCTCAGGTCCAAGCGCGGGCACCGCTGAGGCGCCGCCATTGGTGATCGCCCATTTCGCGTTGGTCTTGATCCCGCCGAGGGGGAAGAAGTGCATGGTGTCGATCAGGCTGTCGGGGTTGGCGGCCTTGTGGGATGCCAGCTCGCCCATGATCTCATTCGGCTCAAACGGCAGCAGCAGTTTCGTCACATCCTTGGCGCGCTTTTGCAGCACCTTCAGCGACGGACCCACGCCGCAGGCGATGGCGAATTTGATCAGTGTTTGCAGCTTGGCGGGGCCTGCGATGCCAAGGTGTATGGGCAGCGTAATGCCCTCGGCCTGCAAACGGTCGGCCCATGCGATGACGGGGCCTGCTTCAAACGCGAATTGGGTGGCCATGGCCATTTGCGCGTCGGAGCGCTCATAGAAGGCCTGCTTCCAGCGCAGGGCCTCCATCACCGCCGCGTCGCCGCCATTCGGATCGATGTCGCGGTTGCCTTCGGGATGGCCCGCGACGTGCAGGCGGGTGATGCCTGCGCGGTCGAAAAGGCCGGTTTCCATCAGCTGCATGGAGCTGTCGAAATCGCCGTGAGGCTGGGCCACGCCACCGGCCAGCAGAAGGGCCTGGGTAATGTCGGCCTCACCCCTGTAGCGGGCGATCCAGTCTTCCAGCGTGGCGGCATCCTTGATGATGCGCGCCGGGAAGTGTGGCATGGGATCGTAGCCCTCAGCGCGGAGCCGTGCGGCGGTGGCGACCATGTCCTCAATTGGTGTGCCTTCGATGTGGGCGACATAGACGCGGGTGCCTGCAGGCAGGAGCGCGCGAAAATCATCGACCTTTTCCGCGGTGCGCGGCATGACCTCAATGGAATAGCCCTTGAGCAGTGCTTCCATCTCGGGCGTGGGGCCGGTGGTGGGCGCGGGCGCAGGCTTGCGGAAGTTGAGAAGCGACATGAGTTTCTCCCGAATGCTCAAGGTCAGGTGGCGGCGTTGGCGGGGTCGAACCCCTCGGCGTCGATCAGGGTTTTGAGGCGGGCGTTGTCGTAGGCGGCATCGATGGCGGCGGCCTGCGCTTCGGCGACCTCGCGAAGATCGCCGTCGGCCTCGCCCACAACGACGCGGTGGAAGCCTGCCAGATAAGCGTCATCGTCTTTCGCGCCAACTTTCATGGCGGCGCGGTCGATGGCTTGTTCGAACCGCTCAGGCAGGGGCATTTTCGCGCCTGACCGGCCTTTGCCGACAATCACCTGGGCGGGAATATCGCGCCAGAAAACGTGGGTGATGGCAGCCATCGGCCAATCCTTCGTGTCTTTGGGGTCGCGAGTCGCCCCATTGTTCCGCGCACCATAGGCGCGCATGTCCGTGCCGCCGGTCCTGTTTTCGACATCGCGCCAGTCCAAAACGACGTGGTGCCTTGTGCGGCTGAGCCTAGCGCTGGCATCAGCTGTCCGCGAGAGGGCAAGCATCCCGAAATTCTCAAGATGAACATGAGCATCGCCCGGATCGACCATTGTTTCAAAATCGTGAACAGGTTACGCTTTGGGCAACTAGTGAACACCAAAGGCGGAACCCCATGTCGCGCAAGCGCTCTGGCGGGGACGGCCCGTTCCCCAGACCTGTGGCGCCCGTGACACCGAAGTCCGAGCCGGGCGTCGTCCCGCCTGTCGAACGCCGCTCTGCCGCGACCAAGAAGCCGGGTCCTGACCCCGACGATCTGTATGCCGCGCTCGATCTGGGCACGAACTCTTGCCGTATGCTGATCGCGCAGCCCAAGGGAAGCCAATTGCATGTGGTGGATTCGTTCTCGAAATCTGTGCAGTTGGGGCAGGGGTTGGAGGCGTCGGGCCGCTTGGGGCGTGCTTCTATGGCGCGGGCCGTAGGTGCGTTGAAGATTTGCCAGAAGAAACTTTCAAAGCACCGCGTTGAGCGCGCCCGATTGATTGCAACGGAGGCTTGTCGCCGGGCGACAAATGCGTCCGAATTCATCGCGTTGGTGAAGCGCGAGACGTCGTTGCAGTTGGAGATTATTGAGCCGGAAGAGGAGGCGCGCCTTGCGGTCGTCTCCTGCGCGCCGCTGGTTTCCACCCGGACGGAACAACTTTTGGTGGTCGATATTGGCGGCGGCTCGACGGAGTTGGTGTGGATCGACCTTTCGCGCGTGCCCAAGCTGGAACGCCCCAAGGCGATCATGCGTCTGCACCATGGCTTCGATAATGCCGACGACGTATTCCCGCGCGCCAAGGTGGTGGATTGGATTTCGATCCCATTGGGCGTGGCGACCCTCAAAGATATGTATGACGACGTCGCCGATGACGGTGCACGGTTTGCGTTGATGAGCTGGTATTTCGAGGAGCAATTGGCCGAATTCTCTCCCTACGACGATGCAGCGGAACAGGCGCGGGAAGGGTTCCAGATCATCGGAACGTCTGGCACGGTCACAACCGTCGCGGCCTCTCACCTCGGCCTGCGCCGCTATGATCGCAACAAGGTGGACGGTCTGCGGATGACGTCGGATCAGATCGATACGGTGATTAACGGATACCTTGCGTTGGGCCCTGAAGGGCGCCGCCGCGACCCGCGCATCGGGCGGGATCGTCAGACGCTGATAATGTCGGGGGCAGCTATTCTTCAGGCGCTGTTGCGCGCCTGGCCCACGGATCGTTTGAGTGTGGCGGACCGGGGCCTGCGGGAAGGCTTGCTCTACGCGCAGATGAGCCGTGACGGCGTTTTGGAAGACGGCCCGTACTGACGTGCCTTACAAGATTACCGATCCCGTCACGTCCGAGGCGCAGATCCGCACCGTTGTCGATGGTATCCACATTGCGCAACGCCACAAGGTGATCGACCACATCGACCGCCACTGCGCCAATTGGATCGCCCATTCGACGTTTTTGGTGATGTCGACCGTGGATGGGCACGGAAACGTTGATGCCTCGCCCAAGGGTGATCCGGCAGGGTTCGTGAGAGTCCTGGATGAAAAGACCCTCGCGATCCCGGACCGACCGGGAAACCATCTGTTCATGGGGTTTCGCAATATCCTTGAGACGGGGCGTATCGGGCTGGTGTTCTTTGTGCCGAACCGGAATGAAGTTGTCCGCGTGAATGGGTCGGCCCAGGTCGCCCGCGATCTGCCTTTGCGCGAAAGCATGGCAATCAAGACCCGCGTTCCGGATTTCGCCATTGTCGTGCGTGTGGAGGAGGCCTTCTTCCATTGCGGCAAGGCGGTGCTTAGATCAGGGCTCTGGTCGCCGGAGAAAGCGGGCCTGACGGACGCGCTGCCGACCTACGCTCAAGCCATCCACGATCAGGGCCAACTTGACGTGCCGCTGGAGGACGTGGAGAAGCGCCTGAAGCACAATGACGAGAACCGGCTCTACGACGAGTGAGCCTGAAGGGTCGACATGGTTAAGAACACAAGCGGGCGGGGGCAGCGGGACCTGAAAGTGAAGGTCAAAACCGCGCGCGGCCGCAAGCTCAGCTCAACCCGCTGGCTGGAGCGGCAGTTGAACGATCCTTACGTGGCCCGCGCCAAGCGTGACGGCTACCGCGGGCGCGCGGCCTATAAGATATTGGAACTGGACGACAAATACCGCTTCCTTGTGCCCGGTGCGCGTGTGGTTGATTTGGGATGTGCCCCCGGTGGCTGGTGTCAGGTCGCCGCACGCCGTGTGAACGCTTTGGGTGAGAAGTCGGGCAAGGCCGTGGGCCGTATCATCGGCCTCGACTTGCAAGAAATGGAGCCAATTGCCGGGTGTGAGTTGCACCAGCTCGACTTCATAGAAGACGACGCTGATGCTAAGGTGAAGGAATGGCTCAACGGCAAGGCCGATGTGGTGATGTCCGACATGGCGGCCTCCGCTTCGGGTCACAAACAGACCGACCACATGCGGATTATGGCGCTGTGCGAAGCGGCGGCTGAGCTGGCTTTCGATGTCCTAGAGCCGGGTGGCACCTTTGTGGCCAAGGTCTTGGCAGGTGGGGCAGAGGGCTCGCTTCAGCAGACCTTGAAGCAGCGCTTCAAGAAAGTCGCCAATGTCAAACCGGGGGCCTCGCGCCAGGACAGTTCGGAGAAATTTGTGGTCGCCACCGGTTTCAAGGGTTAGGCGTAAACTCAATCGCTCCTTGGACCTCCGGTCCTCCTCGCATTTGCCCCCAGCGGCGACGCAGTCGGCGCAAACCCTGCCGTGTGGGCCAACACCACATTTCGTCCTTGCCCCTCGGTCCACCCCATGGGATAGGGACGTGCCAACCGACACCCTCCAAGGAGACACGCCAATGGAGATTCGCGAGGCCCTCACTTTTGACGATGTTCTCCTTGTGCCCGGGCGAAGCTCCGTGCTGCCATCCGATGCGGATACGCGCACGCAAGTGACCAAAACCATCGCGCTGAACATCCCGCTATTGAGCTCCGCCATGGACACAGTGACAGAGGCGCGGATGGCGATTGCCATGGCGCAGGCGGGCGGCATGGGCGTGATCCACCGCAATCTGGATATTGAGGCGCAGGCCCGAGAAGTCCGGCGCGTGAAGCGGTTTGAGAGCGGTATCGTTTATAACCCGGTAACACTGACGCCCGATCAGACCTTGGCCGATGCGAAGGCCCTGTCCGAGCGCTATGGCTTCTCCGGTTTCCCCGTGGTTGACGAAAACCGCCGCGTTCTTGGTATCGTCACAAACCGCGACATGCGCTTCGCGCAAGACGACGCGACGCCTGTCAGCGCCATGATGACCTCGAACGACCTCGCCATTTTGCGGGAGCCTGCCGATAGGGACGAGGCCATCAGCCTGATGAAGGCGCGGCGGATCGAAAAGCTGCTTGTGACCGATGGCAATGGCGCGCTGACCGGACTTCTGACGCTGAAGGATACCGAGCAGGCTGTTCTGAACCCGCAGGCCTGCAAGGACCCCTTGGGCCGTTTGCGGGTGGCAGCAGCAACCACGGTTGGTGATGCAGGGTTTGAGCGATCCCAAGCGCTCGTCGATGCCGGATGCGACCTGATCGTGATCGACACGGCCCACGGGCATTCTGAAGGCGTGGCGCGGGCGGTTGAGCGGGTGAAGGGCTTGTCGAACGAGGTGCAGGTAGTGGCTGGCAATGTCGCCACGGCGGAAGCCACCAAGGCGCTGATCGATGCGGGCGCGGATGCGATCAAAGTCGGCATTGGCCCGGGCTCCATCTGCACCACACGGATTGTGGCCGGGGTCGGTGTGCCTCAGCTGACCGCTATTTCCGACTGCGCTAAAGAGGCGATCAAATCAGGCACGCCGGTCATTGCGGATGGTGGCATCAAGTTTTCCGGCGATTTCGCCAAGGCGATCGCGGCGGGCGCGCATTGCGCCATGGTCGGCTCGATGATCGCGGGCACGGATGAATCCCCGGGCGAGGTGATTCTGTATCAGGGGCGTTCTTTCAAATCCTACCGCGGTATGGGGAGCCTGGGTGCAATGGCCCGTGGCTCGGCGGATCGGTATTTCCAGAAGGATGCGGCCAGCGACAAGCTGGTGCCCGAAGGGATCGAGGGGCAGGTGCCCTACAAAGGGTCAGCCGGAGCAGTGGTACATCAGTTGATTGGCGGTCTGCGCGCGGCGATGGGCTACACCGGGTGCGGTACTGTCGATGAAATGCGACGCAATTGCCAGTTTGTGCGCATTACCGGGTCTGGCCTGAAGGAAAGCCATGTGCATGATGTCCAGATCACGCGCGAGAGTCCGAATTATCGCGCTGGATGAATGTGTTGCGCGTCATATTTGAAGTGATGCATTAACATGCAGCCTGCGGCACGCTACGCAGCGGCGATTGGTATTCTCGATGCTTGGCTGGACGGTGAACCTGTCGAAAAGGCGCTGACCCGATGGGCCCGTGGCGCGCGGTATGCGGGGTCCAAGGATCGGGCTGCGGTTCGAGATCACGTCTATGATGTCCTGCGCCGGAAAGGAACTTGCGCCGCGCTTGGTGGGGATGAGACGGGCCGTGCCCTTATCCTGGGGCTGTTGCGCGATGGCGGTGCGGATCTGGACGATGTGTTCTCCGGACAAGGGCATGCGCCTAGGCCATTGAATGAAATGGAAAGCGCGAGCCGCGCCGAAAATGTGCCCCCCAACGCGGACACACCCGAGTGGATGCTGCGTGAGTTTGATGAAAATCGAATTCCGGATCTGCCTGACGTTCTGGACGCTTTGACACGCCGCGCCCCGGTTTGGTTGCGGGTCAACACACGACGGACCTCCGCCGATCAGGCGTCCGAAGAGCTCCGCGTCGATGGGATCGAAACGCAGGCTCATTCAACGCATCCAAACGCGCTGGAAGTCATTGAGGGCGCGCGCCGCATCCGCCAATCCACTGCCTATTCCGAAGGACTCGTGGAGCTTCAGGACCTGTCACCTCAACTTGCTGTCGCTGCAATCGATCTCTCTCAATACGGGCGTATCCTTGATTTCTGTGCAGGGGGAGGTGGCAAAGCCTTGGCGCTTGCCGATCAAGGTGATGCGCAGGTCTTCGTGCACGACGCCATTCCGCGGCGGATGGAGGACATCGGACCGCGCGCGACGCGGGCAGGGGTTCAGATCACGCAACTGGATACGGCTGAGCTTGCGAGCCACGGCCCCTTTGATCTTGTGCTAACTGACGTGCCCTGTTCCGGCAGCGGAACCTGGCGGCGCGACCCTGAAGCGAAGTGGCGCTTGACGCCGGATCGTCTGGCGGAGCTAAAAGCGATACAGACTGAAATCCTGGATCAGGGGGCAGCATTGATCGCGCCGGGTGGGCAACTGGTCTACATGACGTGTTCACTGTTTCGGTTGGAAAACGACGCGCAGATTGACGCCTTCTTGCAACGTCACGATGGCTGGCAATGCACCGCGCGCAGGCTAGATACGCCACTGACCGCGTCCGACGGGTTTTTCGCCGCCACGCTTCGCCGGACCTGAGACTCGCCAGAGCGCTGAAATTCGGGCAGTCTTAAGGTTAACTT
This sequence comes from uncultured Roseicyclus sp., assembly GCA_947500415.1. GTDB lineage: Bacteria > Pseudomonadota > Alphaproteobacteria > Rhodobacterales > Rhodobacteraceae > Gymnodinialimonas. The sequence continues at coordinate 500,475 of CANMRT010000002.1, read as the reverse complement.
AACCAATTTGGCGGAGAGCTATGGCTCAGGAGGACCCTGGGGGACCGGGGACCAATTCGACCGAATGGCGAGGGACCGCATTGACCGACGAAGCCGCTGATCCAGGCTTTCCCGAGGCGCGAAGCATCCGCCCGTTCGTACAACCCATTATCCTGTTGGTGCTTGGCATTGTGACGGGTGTGGCCACGTTTTTCGCACCAAGCCCGGAAGTTCGGTTTGGGCTGCTTGCAGTCACCGGCGGGTGTCTTTGTGCAGCCGTTTTGGTGGCATTGCGTGACCTGTGGCGGCTCTGGAATGTGCGCACAACATTCAAGGCCGCGTTCGACCTTATTGAGAATGACCCGTCCCCGTGTTTCTGCACGGATCAGGAAGGGGCGATCGTTTTGCAGAACGCCGCCGCCGACCGCCGATTTGGTGAGCGTCGAGGTCTTTCCGTGGCCCGCGCAATTGCGGGTGTCTTGCCAAATGCTGCAGCCGTTGTGTTCCGCCAAGAAACCGCGATCGGGCGCCGGCCGTCCTCCCATGAAGTTGTTGTGACCCCGCGAGGGACCGTACGGCTGGCGGCCCATCGGATGCGGGGCGGTGTGATCTGGCGGCTGGATGATCTGGCGGATGCGCATTCGCGCCACGGGGAGTGGATTGGCCTGCCGATGATGGTGGTCAGTCATAACGACACGGTGCTCTCGATGAACGCCGCGATGCGGGACGTTTTGGGGCGACGTGCGACGACCCTGGAAGATGTTTTCCCGGAACAGCCACTGGTGGCCGGTAGACGGTCCAGCCTTTCCGGCGTGGATGGCAAGATCGAGGTGATCCCGATTGTCGTGCCGGCCAAGGATGGCCGTAGGGAGGTCTACGCTGTCCCCGGTCTGGCGGAGCCGCCCGCGGCCTCTGTCGCGGCGCGGGCGTTTGAGTCCCTGCCAGTCGCGCTTTTGCACATCGGCGCGGAGGGGGAGGTTTTGGCCTCCAACCAGCACGCGCAGGGGCTGCTCGGGATCGCAAATGATGCGAGCGGGCCGCTCTCGCAATTCGTGGAAAACCTCGGCCGTCCGGTGAATGATTGGGTGGCAGACACACTGGCCGAGCGCATTCCAAACAGATCCGAGGTCGCGCGCGCCAAACGTCGCAAGGATGAGACGTTCCTGCAAATCTCGCTGAGCCGGATCGTGGATGGCACCGGCCCGTCTCTGCTTGCCGTTCTCCACGACGCGACCGAGTTGAAGACGCTTGAACAGCAATTCGTTCAAAGCCAGAAAATGCAGGCAATCGGTGAGCTTGCGGGCGGTGTGGCCCATGACTTCAACAACCTGCTGACGGCCATCACCGGCCATTGCGACCTGCTTTTGCTACGCCACGATCAGGGCGATCAGGACTACGCGGATCTGGTGCAGATCAACCAGAATGCCAACCGCGCGGCCTCCCTCGTTGGGCAACTTCTCGCCTTCTCACGAAAACAAACGCTGGAGCCGGAGGTCATCGACCTGCGCGATTCCATTGGGGAGTTGACGCATCTTCTGAATCGTCTGGTCGGGGAGCGTGTGACGCTGACGCTTTCCAATGATCCCGCGCTGACGCCAATCCGAGCGGACCGCAGGCAGTTGGATCAGGTCATCATGAACCTGGTGGTTAACGCGCGCGATGCGATGCCGGATGGGGGAGAGGTGCGGGTTGAGACGCGTATGGTGCGTCTGGCGGATGTAATGAAACGCGATCAGGCGGTTGTGCCGCCCGGTTCCTACGTCACGATCCGCGTGCGCGATCAGGGACAGGGCATTCCGGCGGACAAACTCAACCGGATATTTGAGCCGTTCTATACAACCAAACGCGCGGGCGAGGGGACCGGACTTGGCCTGTCGATGGCCTACGGCATCGTCAAACAATCGGGCGGATATATCTTCGTCGACAGTGTGGTCGGCGCGGGCACAACCTTCACGATTTACATTCCGGCCCATGAAGCGGCCATCGAAACGGAAGAGGCGCGGGCCGCCATTGGGAGTGACGCATCACTCGCCGGCAGCCTTACCGATGATCGCGCACCGGGCGTTGTTTTGCTGGTCGAAGATGAGGCCCCTGTGCGTGCTTTCGCGTCACGTGCCTTGCGATTGCGCGGCTATACGGTGATCGAGGCGGGCAGCGCGGAAGAGGCGCTTGAGACGCTGTCGGATGCGGAGCTGAAGATCGACCTCTTCGTCACCGATGTCATCATGCCGGGCCTCGATGGCCCGACGTGGGTGCGCGAAGCTTTGAAAGACCGGCCAGACACGAAGGTCGTCTTTGTGTCGGGTTATGCCGAGGACGCATTAGATGACAGTTCGGATGGAATTCCGGGGTCGGTGTTCTTGCCTAAGCCATTCTCACTCACGGATCTGACCGAAACGGTTCGGCGCCAATTGCACTAACGCCCAAGCGCATGCACGTGATCCCAAAGGGCAAATTCCTCAGGCGCTTCGTTGTGTAGGCGATCTAGCATGCTGGCGCTTAACTCTATGGTCTGGGTCGGAGAGACATTTGTGCGCCCAAGTTCCAGCCGCGCTTTCACACGACCTTCCAGAAATTCGACGGCCTGATCGAGCTTCGCGTGGCTGAACAAATGCTCAACCCCAATGTCGTTTGCGTCGTCCGCTACAAACCGCGATTGGCGGCCGACCTTGGCAAAGGCGGGGGGATCATCTTGCAACCATGCGGCAACGAAATCATCGAAACTGATGCCTTGGGTGGAATTGTCTCCGCCTGCGATCGCTTCGCGAGCGCGATAGCGATACCAGCTCGACAACCAATCGACTGGTTCACGCACAATGGCCATCAGCTCCAACCTGCGCTGCCCGCGCTGCTCGAAGAACTTCTGCAATTGGTTGCGATACCGCTTCACCGTGCAGTGTTTCTGCTGTGGCGGATTAAGAATCGCTGTGTCCGCGTGGGGCAGGAGAGCCTGTTCCAGCGCCGTCGTGCCGGTTTTCGGCACCGCCAACAGCACCAGCCGCGCTTTCCAAAAGACCAACATGCCCGTCCCTCAAAATTTCTTTGCCTGCGTAACCGATTGTTAACGTCTCACACCGAAATATCACAACGTAGAAGATTTAACTTGAACTGTTCTCGTTTTGTTTGCTAATCGATATGCGAACAAGAGGTGAACAAAGAGCATGCCGGATTTCAGGGGATAACCCCAACCGGCCCCATTGCCGCTACGCCCCGCGGCATGACATAAGGATCCAAATCCATGGCAACGGCGAACCTTCTCGACATGACTGACCGTATCTCGGCCGACAAGCAAAAGGCCCTCGACAGCGCATTGGCCCAGATCGAACGTCAGTTCGGCAAGGGGTCGATCATGAAACTGGGCGGCGAGAACGCGCTGCCGGATATTGAGTCGACCTCCACCGGGTCGCTTGGCCTCGATATCGCGTTGGGGATTGGTGGTATTCCGAAGGGCCGGATTGTCGAAATCTACGGCCCGGAAAGCTCGGGTAAAACGACCCTGACGCTGCATTGCGTGGCTGAAGAACAGAAAAAGGGCGGCGTTTGTGCATTCGTGGATGCGGAACATGCGCTTGATCCGCAGTATGCCAAGAAGCTTGGCGTGAACCTGGATGAGCTGCTGATTTCGCAGCCCGACACTGGTGAACAGGCGCTTGAGATTGTGGATACGCTGGTGCGGTCCGGCGCAGTCTCCATGGTCATCGTCGACTCGGTCGCGGCCCTTACGCCGAAGTCAGAGCTCGAAGGCGACATGGGCGACAGTTCCGTGGGCGTTCATGCCCGCCTGATGTCCCAGGCGATGCGCAAGCTGACCGGTTCCATCAACCGCTCGGGCTGCACGGTGATCTTCATCAACCAGATCCGCATGAAGATCGGCGTCATGTTTGGCTCGCCAGAGACGACGACGGGCGGCAACGCGCTGAAGTTCTACTCCTCCGTCCGTCTCGACATCCGCCGCATCGGTGCGCTGAAGGACCGTGATGAGGTCGTCGGCAACGCCACCCGCGTGAAAGTGGTGAAGAACAAGGTAGCGCCGCCCTTCAAGCAGGTGGAATTCGACATCATGTATGGCGAAGGCATCTCCAAGATGGGCGAATTGCTTGATCTGGGTGTGAAGGCTGGCGTGGTGGAAAAATCCGGCAGCTGGTTTAGCTATGGCGATGAACGCATTGGGCAGGGGCGTGAGAACGCGAAAACCTTCCTGAAGGAAAACTCCGATATCGCGTTGCAGATCGAGGACAAAATCCGCGCGGCCCACGGCCTCGATTTCGAGATGGAGCGTGAAGGCGACGAGGATATTCTGGACGACGACGAATAAGTCGCCACGATCCGAGGTGACAGGGGGCGGTCCAAGCGGGCCGCCCTTTTTCGTTTGATCCTGTGGACAGACCCATGCCGCAGGGATACATCGGCGCTTGCACCTTAGCTACGGACACGCGCGCCCATGACCAGCCTGAACGATATCCGCTCGACCTTTCTTGATTACTTCGCTCGGCAAGGGCACGAGGTTGTCGCGTCGAGCCCGCTTGTCCCGCGCAATGACCCTACGTTGATGTTCGTCAATTCCGGTATGGTACAGTTCAAGAACCTCTTCACCGGCGTCGAAAAGCGCGACTACGTCCGCGCCACGACCAGCCAGAAATGCGTGCGGGCGGGCGGGAAGCACAATGACCTCGACAATGTGGGATACACAGCGCGGCACCATACGTTCTTTGAAATGCTGGGGAATTTTAGCTTCGGCGATTACTTCAAGGACGACGCCATCCCTTTCGCGTGGGAGCTGATCACCAAGGACTTCGGTATCGACAAATCGAAGTTGCTGACGACCATCTGGCACGAAGACGACGAAGCGTTTGAGCTTTGGAAAAAGGTCGGCGTGCCCGAGGACCGGATTATCCGCATCGCGACGTCTGACAACTTCTGGCAAATGGGGCCGACCGGGCCTTGTGGACCGTGTACCGAGATTTTCTACGATCATGGCGACCATATTTGGGGTGGCCCCCCGGGCTCGCCCGAGGAAGATGGTGATCGCTTCATCGAGATCTGGAACGTCGTTTTCATGCAGAATGAGCAGTTTGCCGACGGCTCCATGGTACCACTGGATATGCAGAGCATTGATACCGGCATGGGGTTGGAGCGTATCGGGGCGCTTCTGCAGGGCTCTCACGACAATTACGACACCGACACGATGCGGTCGCTGATGGAGGCATCGGCCAACGCGTCGTCCACCGACATCGATGGCACCCAGAACGTGCACCACCGAGTGATCGCGGATCACTTGCGCTCGACCTCGTTTCTGATTGCAGACGGCGTGATGCCGTCGAACGACGGGCGCGGCTACGTTCTGCGTCGGATCATGCGGCGCGCGATGCGTCATGCGCATCTTCTGGGGGCCAAAGACCCGTTGATGTATCGCCTCGTGCCCGCGCTGGTCAGCCAGATGGGACAGGCCTATCCGGAACTGGGGCAGGCGCAGGCGCTAATCACCGAGACGTTGAAGTTGGAGGAAGAGCGCTTCCGCCAGACCCTCGACCGTGGTCTGAAGCTGTTGGATGACGAGCTTGGCAAACTGCCGGACGAGGCCGATCTGCCGGGCGACGCGGCATTCAAGCTTTATGACACTTATGGCTTCCCCCTCGACCTGACGCAGGATGCGCTGCGCGAAAAAGGGCGCGGGGTTGATACCGATGGCTTTGATGCGGCCATGGAGGAACAAAAGGCCAAGGCGCGTGCCGCTTGGAGCGGGTCGGGCGACGCGGCGGATGCAACGATCTGGTTCGACATTGCCGAGCAACACGGCGTGACGGAATTTCTCGGCTACGACACCGAAGTCGCGGAAGGCCAGGTGCTCGCATTGGTCAGTGATGGGGCACCCGTCGATGCCGCCAAGGGCGACGTGACCGTGGTTTTGAACCAGACCCCGTTCTACGCGGAATCCGGTGGCCAAGTGGGCGACACCGGCGTTGTAAAAACCGAAACCGGAACGGTGGAGATCTCCGACACGCGTAAGGTGGCGGGCGTTTTCCTACACATCGGCAAGGTTACGGAAGGTGAAATCAAGCCAGGGCAGGGGGCGGAACTGACCGTTGACCATGGCCGCCGCTCGGCTATTCGCGCCAACCACTCGGCCACGCACCTGTTGCACGAGGCCCTGCGAGAGCGGTTGGGCGATCACGTGGCGCAGCGCGGCTCGCTGAATGCGGCGGACCGTTTGCGGTTCGACTTCTCGCACAACCACGCACTGACCCTGGAAGACCTCGAAGAGATCGAACGTCAGGTGAATTTCTTCATTCGCCAGAATGAGGCTGTTGAGACTCGCATCATGACGCCGGACGATGCCCGCGCTATCGGAGCGCAGGCCTTGTTTGGTGAGAAATACGGTGACGAGGTGCGCGTTGTGTCCATGGGGCGCGCGCAGACCGGTAAGGGCATCAACGGCGATACTTGGTCGCTTGAGCTGTGTGGCGGTACGCATGTGTCGCGCACAGGAGAGATCGGGGCATTTGTTACGCTTGGCGACTCTGCGTCTTCCGCAGGTGTGCGCCGGATCGAGGCGCTTACGGGCCAAGCGGCCCATGACTATCTGCGTGGGCAGGATCACCTATTGGCGGAGACCGCCGGTGCGTTGAAGGCTTCGGCGAGTGATGTGCCCGAGCGGGTGAAAGCCTTGCTGGACGAGCGCAAGAAGCTTGAGAACGAAGTGGCGCAGCTGCGCCGAGAGTTGGCTATGGCTGGCGGCGCAAGCGCGCCCGAGGCCAATGAAATCAACGGTATCTCGTTCCATGCTCAGGCGCTGAGCGGTGTCACCGGCAAAGACCTTGCGGGCATCATTGACGAGCACAAGGCCCGTCTTGGCTCGGGCGCTGTCCTGCTGATTGCGGACGCGGGTGGCAAAGCTGCCGTCGCCGCTGGCGTGACAGATGACCTGACCGACAAGATCAGCGCTGTGGACCTTGTCCGCGCGGCGACGCCTGTTCTCGGCGGCAAGGGCGGCGGTGGCCGCCCCGATTTCGCGCAAGGTGGCGGTGCCGATGCTAGCAAAGCCGACGAGGCCATCGCCGCCGCAACAGCCATCATCGAAGGAGCCTGACCCATGCCCGGAGCCTATTGGATTGCCCACGTTTCTGTCACCGACGACGCGGCCTACGCCAAATACGCAGCCCTCGCGACCGAGGCCATTACTGCCCACGGCGGCAAGTTCATGGCGCGCGGTGGCACGGCCATCCAGAAAGAGGGTCGTGCCCATCCGCGCAATGTGGTGGCGCTGTTCCCCAGCCTCGATGCAGCCAACGCCTGCTACGAATCCGAGACCTATCAGGAGGCGTTGAGCCACGCGAAAGGGGCGTCGGAACGCGATCTTGTGCTGGTTGAAGCGGTCGAGTGACTTGACGCCCGCGCCCACGCCCTAGCTTGCAGTCCAAAGCGTTAACAAGGGCAGGGCATGAGCGCACCAATCCTCTATTGGGTCCGAAGGGACCTTCGGTTGTCGGACAATCCGGCACTGGTCGCAGCCTGCGCGGCTGGCGGCCCGGTGATCCCGGTCTTCATTTGTGACGAAGTGGTGGAGGCCCACGGCGCTGCGCCGAAATGGCGGTTGGGTCTGGGCGTGGAGGTATTTGCAAAGGCACTAGAGGCCGCAGGGTCCAGACTAATCCTGCGCCGGGGTGACGCGCTTCCCACGTTGCAACAGCTGTTGGAGGAGACAGGCGCGAAGTCTGTCCATTGGAACCGCCTCTACGATCCCGATAGCCGCCAACGCGATGAGGCCGTGAAGGCCGCGTTGAAAGATGCCGGCATCGAAGCGGTCAGTCACAACGGCCACATCTTGTTCGAGCCCTGGACCGTCGAGACCGGCGGTGGAGCCTACTACAAGGTCTATACGCCGTTCTGGAAAAACGTGCGATCACGCGATCCGGGGGAGGCGTTAAGCACCCCGAACCTCCCAACGCCGGATAGCTGGCCCGCCTCTGATTATATTGGCGATTGGAAGCTTGGGGCTGCGATGAACCGGGGCGCCGGAATTGTGGCCGAGCACCTGAACGTCGGTGAAGGCGCGGCGCGGGGACGGCTTGCGAATTTCATTGGTCACGGCATCGACGATTACGCTGACGCGCGAGACAACCTTGCGAAGAACGGCACCTCTCTGCTGTCCGAAAACCTCGCCTATGGTGAAATCAGTGCGCGAGCTTGCTGGTGGGCCGGACAGCGCGCGATGGAGGAGGGGAAGACCGGGGCGGAGACTTTCCTGAAAGAGGTGGTCTGGCGCGACTTTGCCTATCACCTTGTCTACCACACGCCGCGCATCACCTCCGGCAATTGGCGCGAGGATTGGAATGCGTTCCCGTGGAACACGGATGAGCGCAAGGCTGAAGTGAAGGCGTGGAAACAGGGCCGCACAGGCATGGCCATCGTCGATGCGGCGATGCGCGAGATGTATGTGACCGGCCGCATGCACAACCGCGCGCGGATGCTGGTGGCCAGCTACCTGACAAAGCACCTGATGTGCCATTGGAAGATTGGCCTAGACTGGTTCGAAGACTGCCTTGTCGATTGGGACCCGGCCAGCAACGCGATGGGGTGGCAATGGTCGGCGGGTTCTGGCCCCGACGCGACGCCCTATTTCCGTGTCTTCAATCCCGAAACCCAGGCTGAGAAGTTCGACAAGGCGGGGCGCTATCGGACGCGCTGGCTGGCGGAAATCACCAATCAGCCGCCAACCACAGCACTTAGCTTTTTCGAGGCGATCCCACGCAGCTGGGGCCTTGGGCCAAATGACGGATATCCTGCGGCCCCCATCGTTGATGCCGCCGAGGGTCGCAAACGCGCGCTCCACGCCTATGAGAACCGAAACTTCTGACAGCAATGTGTCGTGGATACCTTACACTGACAATCAATCGGGGCTTGCCCCATGCCGCCGCGCAAACCAAAACTGGCGCGGGACAAAGGGAAGAAAATGACCGCACTCACGACACTTGAGGGGCAGCGCGATCTGCCGCGCTACTTCAAAGCCGTCTTTGATCAGGCACAGGCCCTGGATCATGGACGCCTCGATTTTCGCCTTCCGGATGGGCGCCTGTTCCGGGTCGAAGGCAAGGAGCCCGGCCCCGTGGCGGAGCTCAATATCCATAACGTCGATATCTTCGCACGGTTGATCCGGGAAGGTGATCTGGGTTTTTGCGAAGCGTACTTGGATGAATGGTGGTCGACCCCGGACCTTCAGGCGTTCCTTGACCTCGTCCACGCGGATAACGACGACCTTTACGACGGATTTCTTGGCATCAAGATTGTTCGCGCGTTCGAGAACTTCCGTTTCTGGCTGATCCGCAACACCAAGAAGCAGGCGAAGAAGAATATCTCTGCCCATTACGATCTGGGCAATGATTTTTACGCGCTTTGGCTTGACGATACAATGACCTATTCCAGCGCCCTTTTCGAGACGGGGCAGGAAAGCCTGGAGGCCGCGCAGATCGCCAAATATGCGCAGATGGTGGACGAAATGGGCGCCCAACCGGGTGAACATGTGTTGGAGATCGGCTGCGGGTGGGGCGGGTTTGCCGAGTATGCCGCAGCCGAGCGTGGGTTGAAGGTGACGGCGCTCACGATCAGCCAGCAACAGCACGATTACGCGGTCAAACGTATCGCGGATGCGGGGTTGAGCGATCAGGTAGAGATAAAACTGCAAGATTACCGTGACGAAACGGGCACATATGACGGCATCGCCTCCATCGAGATGTTTGAGGCTGTGGGTGAGAAATATTGGCCCACCTATTTCGATGTTGTGCGCAATCGCCTCAAGCCCGGCCGCAACGCCACGCTTCAGATCATCACCGTGCAAGACAAGCGGTGGGAGGTCTACCGTAAGGGCGTTGATTTCATACAGAAATACATCTTCCCTGGCGGTATGTTGCCTGCTCCAAAGGTGCTGAAAGAGCAGGTTGAGCGGGCCGGTCTAAGCGTCCACAACTCCATCGAATTTGGCGAAAGCTACAGCCAAACCTGCCGCCGCTGGCACGAGGTTTTCAACGACAAATGGGACCAAATCGCCGCTATGGGCTTCGATGACCGGTTCCGGCGGATGTGGAATTTTTACCTAACCTCTTGCGCCGCGACGTTCCATTTCGGAAATTGCGACGTAACGCAGATAACGGTCAAAAGACCGGCATAACAAAGAGGACGGGCGGTCCAATGCCCACAGGCTCAAAACTCGTCGGTGCGGTTGTGTTCTTTGCGATCGGCTGGTATGCGGCATTGCAGGTGATCCCGACCTTCCCCGAAGGCACTTCGATGACCTATTTTCCGATAACCATTGCTCTCATAGGATTGGTGAATGGCTGGATGGTGATCGGATCGCGGGCGGGTCTGGGATTTTCGGCGGCCTTGGCCAACGGCTTGCGCACTTCACTCCAGATCGCTTTCTTCGGGCTGCTGTTTTTCGCATTGCGCGAGATGTTCATCCAATCGGCGCGCTTGCGCTACGACGGATTTGGTGAGGCGTTGACCGACGCGATGAACTTTTTCCTCGAGTATTTCTTCCAGTCGCTCACGGTTGAGATCTGGGGTGCGCTGTTTGTGGGCGGGATCGTCGGCGGGTTGCTGTGCGAATGGGCCGCCCGAGCCTGGCGGTAACGATGTCACCAATTTTCCTGTTTGGCACACTGTGCCACCAAGCCCTGCTGGACGCAGTTGCTGGTGTTGAGTTGCGCATGGAAAGCGCGCAGCTTCCCGGGTTTCGTACGGCCTGGGTTAAAGGCAAGCCGTGGCCAATGCTGGAAAAGCGCGATGGCGCGCAGACCGAGGGCGCGCTGATCCTGCCGGAGCCGCGCATTCTGACCCGGCTCGATTTCTATGAAGCCTGCTTCGGATACACGCGCCAAAAAGTGCAAGTGATCTGGGACGGTGCCGAGATTGAGGCAGAGGCTTGGTTCCCGCAGGAAGACACGGAGCAAACACCAGGGGACGATTGGTCGCTTTCGACCTGGGTTCGCCAGTGGGGCGAGATCCAATCGGTGGCCGCGGCAGAGATCATGCGCCAGATGGGCAAGCTTGCGCCCGACGCGGCAGGCGCGCGGTTCCCAATCATGCGTGCGCGTGCCCACGCCTTTGTGCGGGCGGGTCGGTGGCGCAGGCCCGGCCATGTCGGGGCACAAATGCCGCGTGAGAAGATCGTTCACCACGGCACGACCCATTCCTACGACGGCTTTTTCAATGCCGAGGAGTTGCGCACAAGCCATCCGCGTTTCGATGGCAAAATGAGCGGCCCGTTGACCCGGTCGGTCTTTCGCGTGGCCGATGCCGTGACGGTTTTGCCCTACGATCCTGTGCGGGACCGCATTCTTCTGGTGCAGCAATTCCGTTTCGGTGCCTACGCTCATGGCGACGCGAACCCGTGGCTGTTGGAACCTATCGCAGGCATGATCGACGCAGGCGAAACGGCTGAGACGGCGGCGCGCCGCGAGGCCCGCGAAGAAGCGAACCTGACCTTAGGCGAATTGCACTTTGTTGGGCGCTACTACCCCTCGCCGGGTGGGGTGGCGCAGCTTTTGTTCTCCTACCTCGCCATCGCCGATTTGCCTGACAGTGCTGCAGGCCTGGGCGGTCATGTGGATGAGAACGAAGACATCTTAAGCCACCTTGTCCCCTACGATCTGGCCCGCCGTATGCTGGCCGAGGGCGACATGTCGGACGCGGCCCAAATGGTGTCGATGCAATTCCTGATGCTGCACCGTGACCGGCTGCGCGCTACGGTGCGTTTGGGGTAAGCCGCGCTTGAGGTCGCGCGCCGAACCACCTACTCCTGTCGGCAACCCCTTCTGCCCCAAAAGGCGCATATCATGACGACCCATAAAGACCTCGCCTCCGCCATCGGCAACACGCCTCTGATCCGCCTGAACGCAGCGTCCGAGGCCACGGGGTGTGAGATCCTCGGTAAGGCCGAATTCCTGAACCCCGGCCAATCGGTCAAGGACCGCGCGGCGCTGTTCATCATCCGCGATGCGGTCGCACGCGGCGATCTGCGCCCCGGTGGCACCATTGTGGAAGGCACGGCGGGCAATACCGGTATCGGGTTGGCACTGGTGGGCGCGTCGCTTGGCTTCAAAACGGTGATCGTGATCCCCGACACGCAAAGCCAGGAAAAGAAGGACATGATCCGGATTGCGGGGGCTGAACTGATCGAAGTGCCTGCCGTGCCTTATTCGAACCCGAACAACTACGTGAAATACTCCGGGCGGCTGGCTGAGCGGCTGGCGCAAAGCGACCCTAACGGTGCGATCTGGGCCAACCAATTCGACAATGTAGCGAACCGTCAGGCTCACATCGACATGACCGGGCCGGAGATCTGGGAACAGACCGGGCACAAAGTGAACGGCTTTGTTTGCGCTGTGGGGTCCGGCGGCACGCTTGCGGGTGTCGGCATGGCGTTGCAGCCCAAAGGCGTGAAGATTGGTCTGGCGGATCCGGAAGGCTCGGGCCTCTTCAAGCTCTACACGGGGCAGGAAGCGGGTGGAAACTCGATCACCGAAGGGATCGGGCAGGGACGCATCACGGCCAACCTCGAAGGCTTCACACCTGACGTTTGCTACAAGATCCCCGACGCGGAGGCTTTGCCAATCGTCTACGACATCCTTTCCGACGAAGGCCTGTGTCTTGGCGGATCGTCGGGCATCAACGTAGCTGGCGCGATCCGTATGGCGCGCGAAATGGGGCCGGGCCACACCATCGTGACGATCCTGTGTGACTACGGCACGCGGTATCAATCCAAGCTCTTCAATCCTGACTTCCTGCGCGAGAAGGGCCTGCCCGTGCCGCCATGGATGGATGGCCCCGGCCGCGATGTGCCGCAGGTTTTCGAAGAATGAAGTCAGCCCTCCTTCGGTGTCTTACCCTATTGGTTCTGGCGGCATGCCTGTGCGGCCCGCTAGCCATGGCACCTGTTGCTGCACAAACCGAAGAGGCGGCGGCCACGAGCGCTGACGGTCTCGACTACGATGCCTGGGAGGCTTCAGCCACTGCGGCAGAGAACCTGATTTCTGGCGGTGTCGCCTCGACCGCGTTCTTTGAAAACCGCCGGGCCGAGCTTGTCCGGTGGCGGGCGAGGTTTCTTGCGGCAGAGACCGAGAATGCCCAACGGATCGACACTATTCAGGCCCAAATCGATGCGCTTGGACCAGCCCCTGCCGACGGCGAGGCTGAACCAGACGCAATCGCCGCACGCCGCGCCGCGTTGCATGACCGGCTAGCACAAGCGCAGGTGCCGGGGCTTGCCGCGAACGAAGCCTTCAATCGCGCCAATGGCTTGATCGCTGAAATCGACGCCCTTCTTGTCGAGCGCCAGACCCAGGAATTGCTAGAGCTGGAGCCCACGCCAATCAATCCGGTGAACTGGGCCACCGCCCTCGCGGCATTGGCCGATTTGGTGACGACTTTGCAATCCGACAGTGCAGAGCGGCTGTCAGATGAAGAGGTGCGCGGCACGATCGCCGACAATGCCCCGGCCATCATCGGCATGCTGCTGATCGGCTTTGTCCTAATCCTGCGGGGGCGTCCATTCGTGGCTCGCATGGGCGAGCGGTTCCTTGACAGCGACCGCCGCCGCGGGCGCACCCTCCTTGGGTTTTTGGTCTCGCTTGGCCAATTGATTCTGCCAGTTGTGGGCTTCTTGCTTTTGGTGCTCGCATTAGATTTCTCTGGTGTGCTGAGTGAGGATGGCGAAGCCCTGTCTGAGGCCGTCCTTGCGCTGATCGTGGCCGTTTACTCCGCTCTATGGCTGGCCGGACGCCTGTTTCCCAAGCATGAGGAACGACCGGCGGCCTTTGAAACGGAACTGACCCTTCGGCAACCGCTAAGGCGTACGATCCTCTTTATCGGATTGCTCACGGGACTTGGTAATCTCGCACAAGTCGTGGCTGATCTGGACGTCGTGCCGCCCGCCGCCCGCGGCGTTCTGGTGGTGCCAGTGCATATTTGTCTGGCGCTGATGTATTGGCGGCTGGCGGGACTCTTGCAACGTGTGCGCGCGCCGCTGGTCGACGGCGAAGGCCCGGGCTTTGCGAAGGGTGTGTTGGCCCTAACGAGCAACGCCCTGCGCATTGTAGCGTTCGTCGGGCCGCTCCTAGGCATGATCGGATACATCAACGCAGGCGTGGCCTTGATGGTGCCCGTGGCGATGACCCTGTTCCTGTTTGGGTTGCTTGTGGCGCTGCAGGCTGTGGTCCGCGACATCTACGCGCTGGTCTTCCGCACCTCTGTGGACGCGGCAGGCGACGCGCTGTTGCCGGTTTTGGCCAACTTTGTCCTCTTCCTGATCGCAGCTCCGCTTCTTGCGATCACCTGGGGTGTGCGCCCGGAACGGCTCGAAGAATTCTATGTTCGTATCCTCGAAGGCTTCACCCTTGGCGACACGCGGATCACGCCGGGCATCATCCTGGCCGTCGTGCTGGTCTTCGCTGCAGGTCTTTTGCTGACCCGCCTTCTGCAAGGCGCGCTTAAATCCACTGTTCTGCCCCGCACCAAGATGGATGTCGGCGCGCGCAATGCCGTCAGCGCGGGTGTGGGCTACGTGGGTATCGCCCTTGCAGCGCTGATCGCCGTGACGAGCGCGGGCATTGACCTGACGGCACTCGGCTTCGTGGTTGGTGCGTTGTCGGTTGGCATCGGATTTGGTTTGCAAAACGTTGTGTCGAACTTTGTCTCGGGCATCATCTTGTTGATCGAGCGTCCCATTTCGGAAGGCGATTGGATCGAAGTCGCGGGCAACATGGGGATCGTGAAGGACATTTCTGTCCGCTCGACCACAATCGAGACCTTCGACAAAACCGATGTGATCGTTCCCAACGCCGATTTCATCTCTGGCACCGTCACGAACTGGACCCGTGGTAACACGGTGGGCCGGGTGATGCTCAACGTGGGCGTGGCCTACGGCAGCGACACGCGGCGCGTGACCGACATCCTGCTTGAGATCGCGCAAAGCCACGAAGACGTTGCGAAGTTCCCTGAGCCCGGGGTCGATTTCATGGGCTTCGGGGCCGACAGCCTCGATTTCCGGGTCCGTGTGATCCTGCGAGACATCAACAAATTTGGCGATGTTCGCAACGAGCTGAACCATCGCATCGCCGAACGTTTCGCGGTGGAAGGTTTCGAGATTCCGTTCGCACAGCGCGACATCTGGCTGCGCAATCCAGAAGCGCTGCGCCCAGAACCAGTAACTGCCCCTTCAGAGCCTGAGTAACGATGACCAAGACCTTGTTTCTAGACGACCCCTACCGAAAATCCGCCTCCGCCAAAGTCACCGCCCTGACTGAAGAGGGCGGTATCGTGCTGGATCAGACGATCTTCTACGCCCGTGGCGGCGGGCAGCCGGGGGACAGTGGCACGTTGGATTGGGACGGCGGGCGCATTCCGATTGCCACGGCAGTGAAGGGGGAAGAGGGCACTATCGTTTTGGTCCCATCTGAGCCGTCCGCCCTGCCACCCGTTGGCGCCACGGTGGATCAACGCCTCGATTGGGAACGTCGCTTTGGACACATGCGCATCCACACTGCGCTGCATCTGCTGTCGGTTGTGGTGCCACTGCCCGTGACGGGTGGGGCCATCGCGGCCGACAAGGGGCGGCTTGATTTCAACATGCCGGACCCGCCCGAAGACAAGGCCGTGCTTGAGGGGCAGTTGAACGCTCTGGTCACGCGCGATCTCCCCGTTTCTGTGGACTGGATCACCGATGACGAGCTGGATGACAACCCCGGCCTCGTTAAAACCCTGTCGGTTCAGCCACCACGCGGGGCGGGGCAGGTTCGTTTGGTGCGCATCGGCAAAGAGGGCCGCGATCAGGTAGATCTACAGCCCTGCGGCGGAACCCATGTGGCGCGCACCGGTGAGGTGGGGAAACTGACCATCGCCAAGATCGAGAACAAGGGCAAACAGAACCGTCGCGTCACGATCGAACTGGCCTGACACGCGCCGGTCGTCAAACTGTGCTATCCTTTCGGCAACACCAAAGGAGGCCCGACCATGACCAATTCACTCCTGCGCACGGCTGTCTGGAACCTCGCCTCCAACGACCGGTTTGGTGGCGGCGCAGGTGATGGCATCCAACCGCAAGATCCCCAGGCCGCTCGCCAAGCTCTGGGCCTCGCCCATCTCGATGCCGACTTTGTGACGCTGGTTGAAGTCTTTCCTCTCACCCATATCGAACGCCTCCGCGATCTTATGGCCGAGAAGAACCTGAACTACGACATCACCATTCTGCCCCAGCCTGACAGCCACCTGCACATCGGGTTCCTGCACAAACCCCATATCGCCGTTTCCAACCCCCGTTTCCTTCCCGGCTCCGAAGGTGACTATCAGGGCGGGCGACAGGCCATCGCGGTGGATGTGCGGGCGGGCCAGCGGTTCAAGGCCGTGGTCATTGGCGTGCACCTGAAATCTGGCCGCGACAAACCCAATCAGGACAAGCGCGATACCCAATGCAAAGTCATCGGCGATTGGATCACGGACTTGCATGACACGCCGGGCTACAAGCAGCACACGATCTGCCTGATGGGGGATTTCAACATGATCCCAGGGCAGGACGTGTCGAACTTTCACCATCTTGGCGGGGCCGATGTGATGGATTTTGCTTCCTCCTGGGACCTTCAGGATCGGTGGAGCCATGTGCTGTCCAGCGGGCGCGCGAACCTGTTGGACGGCTTTGCCATCTCGCGCCGGTTCTCAACGCGCTACATCCAAGGCTCGCTGCGCCTCTTCCCGCTCCATTGGGCGTTCAAGATGGGACGCGCCAAATTCCGCGAGCAAGTCTCGGACCACTTGCCATTTACTGCATCTTTTCGGTTGTTCTAGGTCTTGCACCCGGCCCCCAATCGCGGGTAGACCCCGCCTCGGACAGGTGGCCGAGTGGTCGAAGGCGCGCGCCTGGAAAGTGCGTAGGCGGGAGACCGTCTCGAGGGTTCGAATCCCTTCCTGTCCGCCACTTCCCCCCTTCAATCCTTCAAAAGAATTGCGCTAGCGCGTCGCGCGCATCCGAAATATGTTTGCGCACGCAAGCCTCTGCGGCGGCCGTATCACGCGCTAGACAGTGTTCCAGCAAGCTACGATGCTCGGCGTTGGCTTTGGCCTTCAGCTCCGGTCCGGCGGAAACCATCGAGACATATCGGTCTGCCGCGTTGAACAGCATTTCCACATGGGTCAACAAACGCATCCGCCCGGAAGGCCGGTACAGCGTCATGTGAAACGCCATGTTCAACGCACCGAAGCCTTTCGGATCAACGCCTTCGATCCGATCCTGAATGGCTGCTGCCGCCTCGATGTGCGCGTTGGTCAAATGTGGAATGGCAGACCGGATGGCCAGCGCCTCCGCACCCTCGCGCATGTCGTAGATTTCGACAAAATCGTCCCGGCTCAACTCCGCCACACGAGCGCGCTTGTTGTCCTCAACCGTCACAAATCCCAGCATCTGAAGATGCTTGATTGCCTCGCGCACGGGCATCCGGCTGACCCCAAACCGCGCGGCGAGATCCTCTTGCACGAGGGTGGCGCCCGGCGCGATCGTGCCGGTGACAATTTCCGCGCGAAGGTCCTGGACCAATGCCGCGACGCGACCGCGCGGCAGGTTTAGAGGGGCGAGGTCCGCCAATTCTCGGATCGGTGCTTTCATAGACCGCAGGGTAGCAGGCGCAGCTTTGTTGACAAATATCTAAGATTGTATCCAATTTTCAATATGCGTATCCAGATGTTCGCCCTCACCGGAATTCTACTTCTGGCTTGGCCCTTGGTGGCGGAGGAGGAGGTCGGCGAATTTTGCGTCGTCGCCCCGCACGATCAAATTTGCCCGACTTTCCCCCAAGACGTGCCGGAGTTCAGCGAATTCTTCGAATACATGGTGATTTCCGGTGCGGCACAGGCCCCCTTTGATCGTCACGCCTGGCAGGCCTTTGTTGCGTTGAACTGGCGCGATGCTGCGGATGATCCTGACCACCTTGGATGGCGCGCATTCCCACGACGCGATGAAGTGCTGGGGCGCGACAGCGCGGCTCAATGCGCCGCACAAGCCGCGAATGCCGAAGTTATCATCACCGACCTAGAGCAATCCGATGGCCACGCCCTCGTCGACCGCCACGGCAACTACATCCTTTACGAGTCACGCCTGAACCCTGTCGCCGCCAACTACATCCACGAAACGGCGCTCAACACGCTGGACGGGCAGAGCGCTTTGGATGCCGCCGAATTCCCCCAGGGCCGCGACGCCGAAAACCCCGCATCCGTTCTCTTCAAGGGGGCCTGGACCATTCTCGAGGCCCCCACCGACGACTACATCAATGCAGCTGGTCTCATCGTTGTTCCACCTGAGCGCAGCGTCACGGGGCAGGGGCTCTGCCTTGAGGTCACGCTTGGACTGGTGGGGATGCACATCGTCACAAAAGTGGAAAGCGGCAATAGGGAGGAGTGGATTTGGGCCACTTTTGAGCACCGCGCCAATGCGCCTGTGGCGGGTGACGCGCGCGACATCAACGCGATCTACGGCAGCAACTTGTTCCCCGAGGGCTGCATCGCCCCCAATGATCCGGCGCAGGATCTTCTGCTCTTCAACGCTGCCATGGCCAGCCCCGCGAACACACCACCCACTGGCGAAACACTTTGGAACGCCACGCCGCCCTTCGCCGTAGATGCCGATGCGCAGCCTTTGCAGCCCACTCAAGTTGTGCGCTGTTGGGACATCTTTGGCCCGACGCAGGCGACAAATGCGCGCTGGCAGGAGGCCCTCAACGGAACACCGCTTGAGCACTACATGCTGATCTCTGCCCAATGGCGCGGGGCCAACACCAGCCCGTACATCGAACACGGGGAGCTTCCGCGCTTTCTGTCGAACGTCACGATGGAAACCTACCTTCAGACCGACCGTGACGGCACCTGCCTGGGCTGTCACGCCAGCGCGACTCTTGCCACGGGCGCACCGTCTGATTTCACCTTCACGCTCAGGGAGGTACTGGAATGAAACGCCTCGCCCTGCCGCTCGCCCTTTGGCCCGCAACCGCGCCGGCTCAGACCTGCACTCTGACACTCAACATCGAGACTGAAGCCCTGCACGGCAGTCTTCCAGAAGGCACGGAACTCACCGCCTCACTCACGTTCACCACCACCCGGCGTATGCGCATGGGGTCCGAGGCCACGGCCTATCTGACCGATGGGCAGCTCCAGATCACCGGAGCAGATGGCACCGGCTTGACCGGGCGGCTTCGCGTCATCCACATCGTGCGCGCGCCCCATTGGGCCGACTACATGTCTTTCGATATTGCGGATGTGGAGGGCAATCTGGGTGGCGTGACCGATTACGAGGACCCGATGCTCCTGTCGTTCTACGCAGAACGCGGCGAAATCGCCTCTTTCGACCTTCCAACGACCCAGTCCGCTTTCGCGCAGTTCGACCGCCGCCAAACCTTTCAGGTCCACACACCCGACACGATGTGGACCCTGCCGGGCACGGTCCATGACCCGGTCATCACCTGTGATCCGGCCTGACCCACACCGACCAAAACCAGATTTCCCGGTGGCATCGCCCAAAGCATCCCCCCTATGGTGCGTGACGTAAGGCCTGACTCCGGAGAGAGCCCATGAAAACCATCGCCTTGGTCGCCCATGACCAAAAGAAGGATGACCTGATCGCCTGGGCCAAAGCCCATGAGGCGCAGCTTTCGCCACACCGGCTTTTTGCAACCGGCACCACGGGCGGACGCTTGCAGGCCGAAACAAGCCTCAATGTTACCCCTCTGAAATCTGGCCCACTGGGCGGCGATGCGCAATTGGGCGCCATGATCGCAGAAGAAGACCTCGATGCCCTCATTTTCTTTATCGACCCGCTGTCGGCGATGCCCCATGACGTTGACGTCAAATCTTTGATCCGTCTTGCGATACTCTATGACACGATAATGGCAGTGAATGAGGCGACGGCCTCTGGCATCATCCGCTCGCTGGACGACAACACCGCGTAAACCACGACTTTCGCCCTAAGTGACAGTTTTGTAACGCTTTCCCGCTCCAATCGTCACGGGCCTGTCACCGACTCGCCCTATCCCCCGCCTCACATGCCTGGGGGCAGGTTTCGGTTCATTTCGTTTGCGTTCGCGCGGGCGCGGTGTAGTCTGCCTCTCACGCGATGAGCAAATGGGGGGCCGCGCGTGCGGACTCTCCTGTTTTGAAAAATGGCATGACTTGCTGAATGCATAGGCAAGCGGTCGCGTCCAAGCAGCCTATGTCGGCTGCATTTGAAGTTGGGAGAAACGAATGACCCTCAAGACGACATTGTCACTGGGCCTTGCTGCCGGTCTGATGACCGGAGCTGCCGCTCAAGCACAGACAGAAATTGAATTCTGGCACGCCATGGGCGGCCAGCTTGGCGAAACGGTGAACCAGTTGGTTGCCGACTTTAACGCCAGCCAGGGCGACTATGTCCTGACGCCTGTGTTTAAGGGCACCTATGAAGAAACCCTGACCTCGGCGATTGCCGCGTTCCGCGCGGGCGAACAGCCCAATATCGTGCAGGTCTTTGACGCTGGTGCGGCCACCGTGATCGGTGCACAGGGCGCGACCATTCCGGTGCAACAGCTGCTCAGCGAGAATGGCGTTGAATTCGACATCGAGGATTACATCGCCGGCGTGCGTTACTTCTACGCCGACAGCGATGGCCAGATGATCGGTATGCCGTTCAACTCCTCCACGCCGATCCTCTACTACAATGCCGACGCTCTGGAAGCGGCAGGCGTTGAAGCGCCCACGACCTGGGAAGAGTTTGCCGAAACGACTGGCCCCGCGCTGGTCGAGGCGGGTTACATCCCGCTCGCACAGTCGCACCTGCCGTGGATCTTCACTGAGAACTTCTTCTCGCGTCACAACCTGCAGTTCGCTTCAAACAACAACGGTTATGACGGCATCGACACCGAGATCATGGTGAACCACCCCGCCATCCGCGCCCATTTCCAGGCGCTGGCCGATTGGCAGGAAGAGGGCCTATTCTCCTGGTATGGCACCGGCTGGGGCGACAACCAGAACCCGTTTGAGGCTGGCGAAGTCGCCATGTGGCTCGGCTCCTCCGGCTCGTTCGGTGGCATCGCAGACCGCGTGGAATTCAACTTCTCCGCAACTATGCTGCCCTATTGGGAAGCTGTGACGACCGAGCCTACGCAGACCTTCATCGGTGGTGCTGCTCTGTTCGCAATGTCGGGCTTTGATGCCGAAGAGAATGCGGCCACGGCTGCCTTCTTCGACTACCTCGACAGCGTTGACGCGCAGGTCATGTGGCACACGGAAACCGGCTATGTGCCGATCACCACGGCCGCCTATGCCGCCGCCGGTGAGCAGGGCCACTATGATGAGTTCCCGGCTGCCGAAGTAGGCATCCAGCAGCTGTCGCTGCCTGCCGGTGACTACACCCGTGGCTATCGCATGGGCTTCTACGTTCAGATCCGTGATGTGATGAACCGCGAATACAGCCGCATTCTGACCGGTGAAGCCACCGTGGAAGAGGCGTTCGAGATCATCGAAACGGAAGCCAATGAACTGCTAGAGCGTTTCGCTCAGACGCAGGGCTAAGGCTACCTGAAACGATCCGTCAGGGGCTGCTGAGTGCGGCCCCTGACGCACCAACAATAAGACGACAGGGCCCCCATGAAACGCGCCGCCTTTGGCCATATCGGCTTTCCGATCCTGCTGCTTCTGCCGCAGCTTGTGATCATCGCGATCTTTTTCTACTGGCCCGCCGCCTATGCGGTGCAGTCGTCCTTCTACGCACAAGACATGTTCGGCTTCACATCGACCTTTGTGGGGCTTGAAAACTACACACGCCTTGCCGGTGCCACGAACTACGTCAACGCGTTGAACTTCACGGTGATCTTCACGGTTCTCGTGACCTTCTTCTCACTGACCATCGCACTCTTGCTGGCCGTCAAAGCGGACAAAGTCATTCGCGGGGCCAAGACGTATCGCACGCTTTTGATGTGGGTCTACGCTATCGCACCGCCCGTCGCGGGCCTGATCGGAGTGATGCTGTTCGACCAATCACGCGGCAACCTCACGCAGTTTCTCGCGAGCTTCGGTTATGAATTCCGGCTCGGTGTGAACTACTGGGACACCGCCAGCGCCATGATCGCCGTATCGGTCTGGAAACAGATCCCGGTGAACTTCATCTTCTTCCTGTCCGGCCTTCAAGCCATCCCGCGCTCGGTGCGCGAAGCGGCCTTGATCGACAACCGTTCAGGCACATCGCGCTTTTGGGACATCACCTTTCCGCTTCTGGCGCCCACGGGCTTCTTCCTGCTGATCATCAACATCACCTATTCGCTCTTTGATACCTTCGGCATCATCGACACGCTGGTGAAGTCCGAGCCGGGGAACAACCCGCTGACGCTCGTCTACCGCGTCTACGTTGATGGTTTCCGGGGCGGCGATCTGGGCGGGTCTTCCGCGCAGTCGGTAGTTCTGATGATCCTCGTTTTGATCCTGACAATCGTGCAGTTCCGCTTCCTGGAACGCCGCATTCATTACACGTGAGGGGAGGGGACCATGGCTGACATCACAGACACTAACGTGCACACCACTACCTCCGCCACCACGCGCAGGCCCAAGCGCATCCGTTGGGATCACATCGGCGACCATGCCGTCCTGATTGCAGGCGCGCTTTTGATGCTGGTGCCCGTCTACATGGTTTTCGCGACCTCCAGCTGGGATGCGATCACCGTCCACCGCGAGGGGATGCAGTTCGGCTTCGGCGATCAATTGGTCGAGAACTACAATGCAGCGCTTCTCGAATACGGCGGCTTTACGGACAGCGTGAATGGCCTGACCATGCTCGGCAACTCTCTGATCCTTGGCCTTGGGTTTGCCATCGGCAAGATCATCGTCGGCATGATGGCGGCCTACGCCATCGTCTACTTCCGCCTGAAGTTCGCCACGCTGGCCTTCTGGATGATCTTCACCACGCTGCTCCTGCCGCTCGAAGTGCGCATTCTGCCATCTTATGAGGTGATCTCGTGGATGAACCTCGGCAACACCTACACCGGGTTGATTGTACCGCTCATTGCCTCGGCGACAGCCACCTTCTTCTTCCGTCAATTCTTCCGCTCCATCCCGGAGGAGCTGATTGAGGCCGCGCGCATCGATGGGGCAGGGCCGGTGAAATTCTTCATCGACATCCTCGTGCCTCTTTCGAAAACCATGATTGCGGCGATGTTCATCATCATGTTCGTCTTCGGTTGGAACCAATACCTCTGGCCGACGCTGATCACGACGGACGAGAGCCTCTTCACCCTCGTGCGCGGCATCCGGCAGATCGTTCAATCCTACGCCGACGGCTCCGAGACGCCCGATTACGGGCAGGCCGCCGCGCTGGCCATCATTGCGATGACACCCCCCGTGCTCATCGTCGTCTTCTTCCAGAACTGGTTCGTAAAGGGCCTGACGGAATCCGATAAGTAGAAAGAAAAGAACAAGAATGGCACAGGTCACACTCAATCAGGTCCGCAAGGTCTACCCCAACGGCGCCGAGGCACTGGAGCCCTCCACCTTCACCATCCCCGATGGTGAGCTCTGCGTTCTCGTCGGCCCCTCGGGCTGCGGGAAGTCCACGATGCTGCGCATGGTCGCGGGGCTGGAGGATATCACCGAAGGCGAGATCTCCATTGGCGACCGTATCGTCAACGATATCGACCCGGCTGACCGTAACATCGCCATGGTGTTCCAGAACTACGCTCTCTACCCGCACATGACGGTGGCGCGAAACATGGGCTACGGCCTCAAGAACCGCGGCATGGACAAGGGCCAGATCGCCGCCAAGGTGCGCGAAGCGGCTGAGATGCTGAACCTTACCGAATTCCTGGACCGCAGGCCCTCGCAACTGTCGGGCGGCCAACGTCAGCGCGTCGCCATGGGTCGTGCCATCGTGCGCGAACCGGATCTGTTCCTGTTTGACGAGCCGCTCTCCAACCTCGACGCCAAACTCCGCAACCAGATGCGTATCGAGATCCGCGCCCTGCAACGCCGCCTCGGCACCACGGCCATGTATGTGACCCACGATCAGGTTGAAGCCATGACCATGGCCGACCGCATCATCGTGCTGAGCAACGGCCATATCGAACAGATCGGCACGCCGAACGAGATCTATGAGCATCCCGCCTCCACCTTCGTGGCGTCCTTCATGGGCGCACCGCCGATGAACCTGCTTGAGGCCGACGCCGCCCAGGGTCGCGTAACCCTGAAGAACGGAGAGGTCGTGCCGCAAGCCAGCGTCAATGGCCACGCAGGCGCCGTAACTGTCGGCATCCGCCCCGAAGACATCATGCCCTCACCTCAGGGCGACCTGACCCTCGACGTCGACATCATTGAGGAACTCGGCGCGCAGCGGCTGCTTCACGGCCAGATGGGCGGGCAAGCGTTCTCGGTCGCCGTGCCCAAGGATCAGGAAGCGTCGACGGGCGAGATGCGTCTGGCGCTGAAACCCAATGCGGTGCACCTTTTTGATGCGGATCAGGGGCGGCGACTGGGGTAGGGCGTCCGCCACCAAACGCGCCACATCAGCCCCGCTCTAAGTCTCGCAATCGTTGGGCCGAGGACTATCGACTCAACGGTCGCTCTGCAAATTTTGTGCCAGCCAAGCCCGTACGCAGCTTATTCGATCCACCAAGCCGCACCAAATCGACAGGCCGCCAGACGGCCCGTCCACTTTCGGCAGACTTTGCTTTGCGAAGTCGCCTCCCGGTTGCTGAATAACGCAGCGGTTTCGCCACTGTTAACCCGCTGGGTTGGTTCTGAAGATGTCGTCAAACGCACAATGCGGACCTTGGTCGCAAACGCCCTTGCAATGGAAGCCGTGGCAAGCAACTCAGTTTCACTGAGCCCGGAATACCGCCTCGACTGTCATTCTGGCAGAGAGCTATATGCGAAGTCACACCCATACTCCCTCCGAATATCCGAAAGGATCCGATTGCGTGTTGGCGATGACTCCACAACCGACACCAGCGTCTCCGTGAAAAGCGGAGCCTCGTAGTCAGGGGCATCTCGCTGAATGAAAATGCCGGCCTCAATTCTCGCATCTATTCGCCGCTGCGCGGCGAGAGGAGCATTTTGACCGCCAGATCGACCATTGTGAATTGGCAAGCAGCCGAAAACCACAAGTGTCTGCTCAGACTCTGGGTGCGTGTATGCTCTCACAACCAGGTCGGACAGGTTAAAGTCGGGGCTTTGAGGGGGCGAAACCACCGCAAAACTCAAGGTGCTTAGCGCCACACCTATCCCGATCCCGGCCAGGCCAAATCTGAGCTGCTCTTTACTCGGCATTTCGGGCATTTCCAGAAAACTGTCTCAATGGTTGTTTCGCGGTGAAACATAGAGAACATTGAAGACCGAAATAGGGCGTATAGTTGTGCATTTTCAGTCGCCTCCCAATATCGGTTCCATGCGACTTCGAAATCGTATGTCTAAGCCCGTTCGAACGGGCTTAGACTCCAACCGTTTGCCGCCATCCATCGCCCCAGCCATACTCCCCGAAATCACCCCGTAAAGGCCCCAATATGACGCTCGCCCACCGCCCTTGGGTCCCGACCCCTTTAGAAACTCTCGTCCAGACCATCGCCGCCCGCACCGCAGCCGCCCCAAGCCCCGACATCGCCACCCGTCTCACAGTGCTTGGCGACGAAAACCGCGACATCCATGAGACGCGCTGTTTCAACCTCAACCCCGCCACTAACGTGATGAACCCCGCAGCGGAGGCGCTCTTGGCCAACGGAATGGGTTCACGTCCATCCCTCGGCTATCCCGGTGACAAATACGAGATGGGTCTCGAAGCCATTGAAGAGGTTGAGATAATCGCGGCCGAGCTGGCGTCCGAAATCTTCAACGCCCGCTTCACCGAGATCCGCGTCGCCTCCGGCGCAATGGCAAATCTGTACGCTTTCATGGCCACCTGCAAGCCGGGCGACACGATCATCGTGCCTCCGGCCAGCATTGGGGGACACGTCACGCACCACGGCGCTGGATGTGCGGGATTGTTCGGTTTGCGGATCGTTGAGGCGCCGATTGATGCAGAGCATTATACGATTGATATCAATGGCCTGCGGCGCTTAGCTAAAGCTGAAAAGCCCTCACTGATCACGCTCGGCGGCTCGCTCAACCTGCTTCCGCATCCGATCTCGGAAGTCCGCGAGATTGCTGACGAATTGGGCGCAAAGCTGTTGATGGATGCCGCCCACCAAAGCGGTCTTTTTGCAGGCAAGGCGTGGCCCGATCCGTTGGCGCAGGGCGCGCATCTGATGACGATGAGCACCTACAAAAGCCTGGGCGGTCCAGCGGGCGGCTTGATCGTAACCAATGACGCAGACATCGCAGAACGCCTGGATTCCATTGCCTTTCCCGGCATGACTGCCAACTTCGACGCCTCCAAGTCTGCCGCTCTCGCGCGCACCTTGCTGGATTGGCGCGTCCACAGGACTGCCTATGCCGCCAAGATGATCGAGGTCGCGCGAGACTTGGCTAAGGCCTTGGAAGCGAACGGCCTTCCCGTTTTCCAAACCGCACGCGGGGCCACCGAAAGCCACCAATTCGCCATTCCCGCCCACGACTTTGGCGGCGGGCAGGCGGCCTCCAAACATCTCTACAAGGCGGGGCTGATTGCTTGCGGTATTGGCATCCCAGCGCCCGAGATCGCAGGGGACATGAACGCCATCCGCATTGGCACACCCGAGCTTGTGCGGTGGGGCTTTGGCCAGAACAAAGGCGATATTCCGCGTCTGGCTGAACTGATTGCTGGCGCTTTGCATAGTGATGAACCGGCGAACTTCGCCTTGCAAACCGCGGAGTTTCGGTCGGAATTTCAAACACTGCACTACGTCGTCATGCCGTGATCACAACTTCTTGCAAACCATTCGCAACTTCTTGACTTCTTGCGAATGCCTCGCATATTCAAGTGCGTCACACCTGATCTGGAGACGTGCAATTGCCCCGGTCCCTCACGGCCCTTGCTTTCATCGCCGCTGTTCTGCCTGCCACGGTTCAGGCTGAAGACACGTTAACAGTTGTCGCAACGACCGGCATGATCGCGGATGCGGCTCGCGTGGTCGGCGGAGATTTCGTTGAGGTTCAGGCACTTATGGGGCCGGGTGTTGACCCACACGCCTACCGCCAAACCCGTTCCGACATCGTCGCCACGGCGCGTGCGGATGTCGTGTTGTGGCATGGCCTCTACCTAGAGGCGCAGATGGAAGAGTTCCTTCTGGAGTTGGCAGAAACCAACACCGTCGTCCCCGTTGCCGAGACGCTGAACCCGGAAACGCTGATCGGATCAGAAGACTACGCCGATCAATACGACCCCCACGTCTGGATGAACCCGCGTCTTTGGTGGGGTGTGGTTGAACAGGTTAGCCTCGCACTTGAGGCTGCACTGCCGGAGCAAGCCGCCGTCTTTGCAACCAATGCAACAGCCTACGGCGGGCAAATCGAGGCGCTGGCGAATTACTCCGAGCAGGTGCTTTCAACCGTTCCCGAACAGGCCCGCGTGTTGGTCACGGCCCACGATGCCTTCAACTACTTCGGAGAGGCGTACGGCTTCGAAGTCGTTGGCATTCAAGGCATTTCCACGGAATCGGAGGCGGGCCTTCAACGCATCGGTGAACTCGTCGACCTTCTTGTCGACCGCGATATCGGCGCAGTGTTTGTCGAAAGCTCCGTCTCTGATCGCAACATCCGTGCGTTGATAGAAGGAGCCGCGGCCCAGGGCCATGAGGTTGTGATCGGTGGTGAGCTCTTCTCCGATGCCATGGGGCCGGACGGAACCTATGAGGGCACCTGGATCGGCATGATCGACCATAACGTCACCACGATCGCGCGCGCCCTTGGTGGTGATGCGCCCGAGGGCGGGATGCAGGGCCTATTGGTTGGGAATTGAGATGGCAGACCTGACCCTCATCGAAACGCCCGAACCGCTTGACCCCGCAAGCCCGTTGGCCGTGCGGGGGCTAACGGTCAGCTACGGCGAGAAACCCGCGCTGTTCTCGCTCGACGCGCAGTTCCCAGTAGGCGCGATGTCCGCAATTGTCGGGCCGAACGGTGCCGGGAAATCGACCTTTCTGAAGGCCGCCTTGGGCCTGATCCCCAAGGTTTCGGGCGAGGTTAGCGTCTTTGGCCGCGACGCGGACCGGATGCGCGACCGCATCGCCTATGTTCCACAGCGGGCCAGTGTGGATTGGGATTTCCCGACCACCGCTTTGGACGTCGTTTTGATGGGGCTCTTTGGCCAAGTGGGCCTCTGGCGCCGGATCACTGGCCAGCACCGCGCCCATGCCCGCGCCTGCCTTGCGCGGGTCGGGATGGAGGATTTCGCCGACCGCCAGATCGGACAGCTTTCCGGCGGTCAACAACAGCGTATCTTCCTCGCGCGGGCCTTGGCGCAAGACGCTGATCTGTTCCTGCTGGACGAGCCATTTGCCGGGGTCGATGCGGCGACCGAGGCCGCGATCATCGGCGTTTTGAAATCGCTGAAGGCCGAAGGGCGCAGCGTCGTTGCCGTGCATCACGATCTCTCAACCGTGGCCGAGTACTTCGACCATGTGCTTCTGGTGAACCTGCGCCGTATCGCAGAAGGGCCAGTCGCCACAACCTTCACTGCAGATACATTGGCCGAGGCCTATGGTGGGCGGCTTGGGGCCGTGCAGATCGACGCGCTCGCCCTGCAGGGCGGTTGATGTCGGGTTTCCTGGACGCATTGTTGTTCCAAGCGGGCTACAACGCGGCCCTTGTCGCGCTTGGGGCCACACTTCTGGGCTTTGCGGCGGGGGCCGGTGGATCCTTCCTGTTCCTGCGGAAACGCGCGTTGGTTTCCGATGCCGTCGCCCACGCCACGCTGCCCGGTGTCGGGATTGCTTTCATTCTGATGGTGGCCTTTGGCGGGGACGGAAGGTCGCTAATTGGTTTGCTCGCAGGCTCGGCCGTATCGGCATGGCTTGGACTGTTGGCAGTCGAATGGATGGTCCGCCGTACACGCTTGCCGGAAGATGCTGCCATCGGGGCGGTATTATCGGTGTTCTTCGGGCTTGGTGTGGTCCTGTTGACGGTCATTCAGGGCATGAGCCGGGGGCGACAGGCAGGGTTAGAGGATTTCCTTCTCGGCTCGACCGCCGGAATGCTTCGTCAGGATGCCATATTGATTGCCGTGGGCGGCGTGCTGATCGTAGGCGCGATCTGGCTCCTGCGCCGCCCGATGACATTGGTGGCCTTTGACCCGGCTTTCGCGGCAGCGCGCGGTGTCGATGTGCGCCGCGTCGATCTGGCGATGATGGGTGTGGTCCTTGCCGTCACCGTGATCGGACTAAAGTTGGTGGGCCTGATTCTGATCGTGGCGCTTTTGATTATCCCACCCGTCACGGCGCGGTTCTGGTCCGAGCGCGCGGAGAGCGTTGTTTGGATTGCGGGTGCCATCGGCGGCGTCTCCGGCTGGATCGGGGCGGCTTGGTCGGCCTCCGCGCCCGCGCTGCCCACCGGGCCGATCATCGTTCTGGTCGCGACGGGGGCTTTTGCCGTGTCTCTCATGCTGTCGCCCGCTCGCGGGGTAGTCGCCGCGGTCATGGCACGGCGCGCGTTTCAGACCAGAGTGCACCGCCGCCAAGGGCTGCTCGCGCTGGCCCGGTCCGAGCCGATCCATGATCGCCTAACCCTCAAGATCCTTCGCAATGAAGGCTTTCTGCGCCCTGACGGTGTGGCGACCGAGGCCGGGCAACGCGCTTGCGCCCGCATTGCGCGGGACGAACAACGCTGGTCTGTGGCCCGCCGCTTGCACCACGATACGGGCCTGACGGGGCGCTATGATGGGCTCACGCCAATCACGGACGTCTTCACCCCCGATGAGATTGCCTGGATCGACAGCAACATCGCGTCAGAGGGGGCTGCTTGATGGGGGCGGAGTTCGTTCAATTCTCTCTCACGCCGATCCTCATTGGCATCTTTGCCTCGGTCGCCTGCGCGCTGCCGGGGAATTTCCTGATCCTGCGGCGGCAAGCGCTGATTGGCGATGCGATCAGCCATGTCGTGTTGCCCGGTATCGTCGTGGCCTTCCTGATCACCGGCACCGTGGCGACCTGGCCGATGTTGGCGGGTGCTGCCGGGGCGGCGCTCGTTGCGGTGGTCCTAATTGAGGCTGTGCGCCGCTTAGGCAAGATCGAGCCGGGGGCGGCGATGGGTGTCATCTTCACTTCGCTCTTCGCGGGCGGAGTTCTGCTGTTGGAGCAATCCGATACCTCCAACGTGCACCTGGATGTCGAACACGCGTTGATGGGCAATCTTGAACAGTTGATCTGGCTGCGTGCCGATGGATGGGCGTCATTGCTCGACCCCATAGCCCTGTCGCATTTACCACCGGAGCTGCCGCGCATGGCGATTGCTACGCTCATTATTGCGGCTCTGACGTGGGTGTTCTGGCGCCCACTGAAACTGTCCAGTTTTGATGAGGGCTTCGCACGGGCGCTCGGCCTTCCGGTCAACCTGATCAGTCTGGGCCTTGTGGCTGCAGCCGCCGCAGCGGCCGTTGCGGCTTTTGATGCCGTTGGTTCCATCATCGTGATTGCCATGTTCATCTGCCCGCCCGCAGCAGCCCGTTTGATGACAAATCGATTGGGCGCTCAGGTTGGGTGGAGCGTGGTCTTCGCCACGCTCTCCGCCATTCTCGGGTACATTCTCGCGGGCTACGGTCCCCTTTGGTTGGGAGCGTCGAATTCGGTGTCGGCGGCGGGGATGGTCGCGGCGGTCTCCGGCGTGATCCTTGCGCTCGCTTGCCTCTTCGGCCCGGCGCGCCACCGGGTGGGTGTGGCCGCTGGCGGATAGAAGATCCGCGCGGGTCTTGCGCCTGCAGACGCACCGGATACGGTGCGGCATGACCAAGCCTGAGAACCCCGAAGACGACGGCGCGCGCATGTCCTTTGACGGCGCGATGAGCTATGGCGATTACCTTGCCCTCGACCCGATCCTGGGGGCGGCGCAGCCCAAAAGCCAGGCCCATGACGAGATGCTGTTCATCATCCAGCATCAGACGTCCGAGTTGTGGATGCGGCTGGCCCTGCATGAGCTGGACGCGGCCCGCAAATCCCTGATCGATGACGATTTCCCGCCCGTCTTCAAAATGCTCACCCGCGTCGCGCGTATCTTCGAGCAGCTCAACGGCGCTTGGGATGTTCTGCGCACTATGACGCCTTCTGAATACACCGATTTCCGGGAAGATCTGGGCGAAAGCAGCGGTTTCCAATCGCACCAATATCGGCTGATCGAATACATCCTTGGCAATCGCAACACAGCGATGCTGCGTGTCCACGAACATCGCCCGGACCTGCACGCAATGCTAAGCGCTGAGCTGACTCGCCCGTCGCTCTACGCGGTGGCCGTCGAAAAGCTCAACCCTGACTTGCCGCAACCCGCCCTTGATGCGCCACACCGCGCGCGGGCCGAGATTGAGGATGCCTGGGCGAAGGTCTACCGCGATCCACATACCAATTGGACGCTTTACGAGCTGGCCGAAAAGCTGGTGGATCTTGAGGATTACTTCCGCCGTTGGCGCTTTAACCACGTCACCACGGTCGAGCGCATCATCGGCTTCAAACGCGGCACCGGCGGCACCTCTGGCGTGCAATACCTGCGCCGGATGCTTGAGGTGGAGCTTTTTCCGGAACTTTGGAATGTAAGAGGGCAGCTATGACTTTGCCGATGAAAGACCGCTTCGCGCTGCCCGAGGGGATGATCTACCTGGATGGCAATTCGCTGGGGCCGCTGCCCAAGGGTGTGTCAGAGCGTGTGGGCGATATGATGCGCGATGAATGGGGCGCGCATCTGATCAAAGGCTGGAACCTCGACGGCTGGATGGCGCAGCCGAGCCGCGTGGGCGATATGGTGGGCCGGATCATCGGCGCGCCTGAGGGCAGTGTGGTGATGGGCGACACCCTGTCGCTCAAGGTCTATCAGGCGCTCTCCGCCGCGTTGCAGATGCGCCCGGACCGCAAGGTGATCCTGTCCGATAGCGGCAATTTCCCAACGGATTTGTATATCGCCGAGGGGCTTGTTCGGCATCTGGGCCATGGGCATGAGTTGCGCGTTGTGGCGCCCGAAGACGTGGCCGATGCGATCACCGACGATATCGCCGTGGCAATGCTGACGCAGGTGGATTACCGCACGGGGCGGATGCACGACATGAATGCGATCACGGCCAAGGCCCATGGGGCAGGGGCGGTTATGATCTGGGACCTCGCCCATTCGGCGGGCGCGGTTCCGGTGGATATGACAGCCTCGGGCGCGGAATTCGCCGTCGGTTGCACCTACAAATACCTCAACGGTGGCCCCGGTGCGCCTGCGTTCATATACGTGCGGCCTGATCTAGCCGATCGCATCGATCCCGCACTGGCCGGTTGGCTCGGACATGAGGCACCCTTTGCCTTCGACCTCGAATACCGCCCGGCGCCGGGGATTGAGCGGATGCGTGTGGGCACCCCGCCGGTCCTGCAAATGGCGGCATTGGAGGAGGCCATGAAGATCTGGGACGAAGTCGATATGGCCGACGTCCGCGCGGCCTCTTTACGACTGTCGGATCTGTTCATTGCGGAGGTGGAGGCCTCTTGTCCGGACCTTACGCTTGCCAGCCCGCGAGACCGGGCATTGCGCGGCTCACAGGTCTCGTTCCATTTCGAGAATGGCTATGCCGCAATGCAGGCGCTGATCGCGCGGGGCGTGATCGGCGATTTCCGTGCGCCCGACATTATGCGGTTTGGTTTCACGCCGCTTTATCTGGACGAGGATGACGTGCGAGGCGCGGCGGCGATCCTTGCGGAGATCTTGCGTGACCGGCTGTGGGACCGGCCGGAATATCACGCACGTGCTCGCGTGACCTAAAAAATACATATTGTATTTTTTGCGGACTCGGCTCATTCCTTAGTGCATGGCACCTGATCATCTTTCCCCCCGCAACCGCAAGGCTGCATTGGCCGATCACCTGCGCGCGGGCATCCTTACGCTTGAGTATCATCCCGGCAGTGATCTGGATGAAGTGGCCCTATGCGACCGCTTTGGCCTGAGCCGGACCCCAGTGCGCGAAGTTTTCCGTGACCTCGACGGCGCGGGCTACGTGGAACTACGGGAAAACAAGGGCGCGCGGGTCGCGGCTCTGTCCCACACCACGCTGCGCGACTTCTTTCTGGTGGCGCCTATGATCTATGGGGCGATCCTGCGGATGGCGGCCCGCAATGCCTCCGCCACACAAATCACCGCGCTGAAGCAGGCTCAGAACGCCTTCACCGCAGCTCTACGGCAGGGCACGGCGGCGGAGCGGGCGCTGACCAACAACCGGTTTCACGAGATTACGGGGCAGATGGCCGCGAACGTCTATCTGTTCCCCTCCTTCCACCGCCTGCTGATCGACCACGCGCGGATCGGGATGACCTTTTACCAACCGAAAAACCGCCATATGGCCGACAATCTGGCCGAGGCCAGCGCGCAGCATGACGCGATCATCGCGGCCATAGAAGCGGGTGATGAAGATGCAGCCGGTAATCTGGCGGAGGCCCATTGGGCGCTCAGCCGGAATGAGATCGA
Source organism: uncultured Roseicyclus sp. (assembly GCA_947500415.1). Classification (GTDB taxonomy): domain Bacteria; phylum Pseudomonadota; class Alphaproteobacteria; order Rhodobacterales; family Rhodobacteraceae; genus Gymnodinialimonas. The sequence continues at coordinate 466,908 of CANMRT010000002.1, read as the reverse complement.
GCGCTTCGTTTTGCCTGCTCCGCTCGACCTCGGCCTGGGCGATGACATCGCAACCGGAGGGCCCGCGTGACCCCGATATTCAACTTTGACGGCATCTACACGCCCGTCGTCACGCCCTATGCTGAGGATAGCACGGTGCATTGGGACCGTTTGGCGGACGTGGTGGAATGGCTCGTGTCGAACGGTGTGAACGGGCTGATCACCGGCGGTTCGACCGGAGAAAATTATGCGCAGACTGTTGCGGAACGCATTGAAATAGCACGCTTTACCCATGAGCGACTGAACGGACGCTTGCCGCTGGTGGTGGGAACCGGTGCCATGCTGACCGATGACAGCATCGCCCTTGCAACGGACGCGCAAGGGATAGGAGCAGACGCGATCCTGCTGGCCTCGCCCCCCTACGCCGTGCCCACCGACCGCGAGAATGCGCTGAACGCGCTGGCCATCGACCGGGCCGCGAACCTGCCGGTGATGCTCTACAATTATCCGGGCCGGACCGGCACCATGATGGGCGAAGAATTCCTTGACCGCGTGGGCCGCTCGCGCAACTTCTGCGGCATCAAGGAAAGCTCGGGCGACATCAATCGGGTGCACCTTTTGGCGCGCGACTATCCTCATATTCAGCTTGGCTGCGGGATGGACGATCAGGCGTTGGAATTCTTCGCCTGGGGCGCGCCGTTCTGGGTTTGTGGTGGATCAAACTTCCTGCCGCGCGAGCATGTGGCGCTTTACAACGCCTGCGTAGTGGAGGGCGATTTCGCCAAGGGGCGCCGCATCATGTCAGCGCTCCTGCCGCTGATGCGGGTGCTGGAGCAGGGCGGCAAATTCGTGGCCACCATCAAATACGGCGTGACGATGTTGGGGATCGATTGTACCGCCGTGCGCGCGCCCCTGAAGGCGCTGAACAAAGACGACAAACGAGCGTTGGAACAGGTTGTGGCCGTAGTCAAACGGACCGTCGCCGCGATCGAGGCAGAGGGCTGAGGTGATGGATCTTTTGACGGCAGAGGAATACCGCGCATTGGCCGAGGCGCTCGACCCGCCAACCGGCGCTTTCATCGACGGCGCATTCCGACCCGCGGCCTCGGGCAAGACCTTCGACAGTGTGAACCCGGCAACAGGTGACGCGCTGGCGCAGGTGGCCTCCTGTGGCGCGGCGGACGTCGACCTTGCCGTAAGCAAAGCGCGGGAGGCCTTTGACGATGGCCGCTGGTCTCGTCTGCATCCGGCGGAGCGCAAGGACGTGCTGATCCGGCTGTGCAAACTGATGACCCGCAGTGCGCGCGAGCTTGCGGTGATGGAAAGCGTGGACTCCGGGAAGACGATCTTTGATTGCGAAACGGTGGACGTGCCGGAGGCGATCAACTGCATCAAATGGCACGCGGAAGCGATTGATAAGATTTACGATTCCGTATCACCCGCATCGGATGACCACATCGCCATGGTGGTGCGGGAGCCAGTCGGCGTTGTGGGCCTTGTCTTGCCGTGGAACTTCCCGCTGCTGATGCTGGCGTGGAAGATCGGACCTGCCTTAGCATCGGGCTGTTCGCTGGTTTTGAAACCCGCCGAAGAGACATCCCTGACCGCGCTGCGGATGGCGGAACTGGTGATGGAAGCCGGGGTGCCGCGCGGTGTGCTGAACGTTGTGCCGGGCACGGGGCCGGAGGTGGGCGAACCCATCGGGCGGCACATGGACATCGACATGGTGTCTTTCACGGGGTCCACCGAGACGGGGATGAAATTTCTTTCCTATGCCGCCGAGAGCAATGCAAAAGAGGTCGTGTTGGAGATGGGCGGCAAGAACCCCGCCATCGTGATGGACGACGCGGAGAACCTGGATCGGGTTGCGGCGCATGTCGTCAACGGAGCGTATTGGAACATGGGAGAGAATTGCTCCGCAACGTCGCGCCTGATCGTGCATGAGGCGGTGAAGGTGCCACTCTTGGAACGGATCGAGGCCCATGCCCGTGAATGGCCCATGGGCGATCCGCTGGATCCGGAAATCCGTGTTGGGGCGCTCGTCTCGCAAGCACATTTTGATAAGGTTACAAGTTATCTAAGCGCCGATCTTAAAGTCACTTTTGGCGGTGAGGCGAAGGACGGTTTCGTAGAACTCACCTGCATCGAAACAGATCCAGACAGCGCGCAAGCGACTGAAGAGATCTTTGGCCCGGTGCTGTCGGTGATGACCGTCAGCAGCTTCGATGAAGCGATAACACTTGCCAACGCCACGCCCTACGGCCTGTGTGCGAGCCTTTTCACGGCCAACGCCAAACGCGCCATTCGCGGCGCGCGGATGCTGAAGGCCGGAACAGTCACGGTGAACAGTTTTGGCGAGGGCGACATCACCACACCGTTTGGTGGCTGGAAGCAATCGGGTTTTGGCGGTCGGGACAATGGCCTGCACGCCCACGACCAATACACCCAGCTCAAGACGATCTGGATCGACCTGAGTGATGATGACGACGAGGCCGTGGAGTGAGCCGATACGTCGCCCGGCGCTTGCCGCGGCATCGGGGAGAGGCTGCGTGGAATGCCATCCTTGGCCCCGGCCCGGTCTACCCGCGCCTTGAAGAGGAAATCACAGCTGATGTCGTGATCATCGGGGCCGGGTTCGCGGGTCTCTCCGCCGCGCGACGGATGCTGCAATTGCGACCCGAGGTGCGGGTTGTGGTGCTGGAAGCGGGGCGCGTGGCCGAGGCAGCGGCGGGGCGAAATTCCGGTTTCATGATTGATTTGCCCCATGAACTGACAAGCCACGATTACGCGGGCTCTGGCGATGACACTGCCCAAATCGCCATGAACCGTCACGCCATAGCCTTCGCGCAGGAGGCGGTCGAAGAATACGGGATCAGCCCTGATTTTTTCGATCCAGCGGGTAAGGTGAACGGGGCCGCGAGTGCGGCGTCCGATGCCCAGAACCGCAGCTACGCTGCCCATCTGGATGCGTTGCGAGAGCCCTACGAACACCTCGATGCGCAGGCGATGGAGGCGTTGACGGGCAGCACGCATTACCTGTCGGGGCTCTACACGCCCGGAACCGTGATGTTGCAGCCGGCAGGGTATATTCGGGGGCTGGCGGAGGGGCTTTCTCGCAATGTGGCGCTTTACGAAAACAGCCCCGCGATCTCGATCAAACGGGTCGGTCACATCTGGCGCGTGCAGGTGCCGAATGGAGCCGTCACTGCGACGCAGGTTATCCTTGCCATCAACGGGCATTTGGAGAGCTTCGGCATCGCACAGGGCAGGCTGATGCATGTCTTCCTTTATGCCGCGCTGACGCCGGACTTGCCTGACGATACGCTGAAGGGCGCGCCGCGTTGGGGGATTACGCCGTCTGATCCGATGGGCTCGTCCATGCGCAGGATCGATGCAGCGCAGGGGGGCAACCGGATTTTGACGCGCACAATGGCGACTTTGCGGTCGGGGATGCAGGTCAGGGATGCAGACATGGCGCGCGCGACAGCTGCGCAGCAGGCGAAGTTTGAAGCGCGGTTTCCTAAGCTGGCAGGTGTAAAACCGGAATACCTGTGGGCCGGGCACCTCTGCCTATCTCGCAACGGTGCGGCTGTGACGGGTGAGGTGGAAGAGGGGCTGTTTACCGCCTGTGTCCAGAACGGCCTTGGCACAACTCGTGGCACGCTAACGGGCATTGCTGCTGCGGAAATGGCCTGCGGGGCTGACACACGCCTTACACGACATTTCGCGGCTGAGGCTGCACCGGATCGCTTGCCGCCGCAGCCTTTCAGGGATGCTGTGGGCAACGCCGTGATCCGCTGGAAAGAACGCCGCGCGGCCCAGGAATAGCGGCTCAGGTCATCCGTTCCGTGTGCCCATCGACTGCGAGGGCCTGGCCGCTGATCTTGCCGCCCGCATCTGACGCGAGGAACAGTGCGCTGTCGGCGATGTCATCTGCGTTCACCCATGTGCGCAACGACGTGCCCTCGGCATAAAGGGCACGCACTTCCGCTGCATCCACGCCGCGCGCCTGCGCCTCCATGTTCACAACCCGCTCCATTCGGTCCCCGTCGACCGCGCCGGGGCAGATGGCGTTCACCGTTATGCCATGCGGTCCAAGTTCCATCGCAAGGGTCTTGGTCAACCCGATCAAGCCCCATTTCGCGGCCACATAGGGCGCGCGCGTTGGCACGCCGAACAGGCCGGAGGTGGAGGAGGTGAGGATGATGCGTCCGGTGCCTTGGGCCTTCATGTGCCGCGCCGCCCATCGGCAGGCGAGGAAGGCCCCGTCGAGGTTCGACGACACGCAGGCCCGCCACGCGGTGTAGTCCATGTCTTCGATGGGGGCTGCGGGGCCGCCGGTTCCCGCGTTGGCGCAAAGCACGTCGACGCCGCCAAATGCGTCTTCAACCATTGCAAAGAAGGCCTTCATCTGAGCCTCATCCGTCACATCGGCGCCGACCCCAAGGCCGTTAACCTCTGCGCCAACCGCCTCGGCGGCCGCGCCATTCAGATCGCACACTGCAACGCGCGCGCCTTCTGCCGCGAAGCGTCGGGCGAGCGCTGCACCGATACCGCCGCCGCCTGCTGTTATGACGACGCATTTGCCTGCGAGCCCCCTCATGCCGTCTGGTTCAGCGCATCGGCGGCGGGGATTTCCCGTTCGCGCCGTGCGATGTAGTCCAGCAGGGCCTCGTTCACACCTTCGTCCAGCTTTGGCTCCTCGTAGGCCTTGAGCAGTTTCTTGGCGTGGGTCAGCGCGCGATCGGTGATCTCAACCGAGCCTTCGGCCGCCCATTGCTCGATTGAGTTGTTGTCGAACAGTTCCGGCATGAAAAACGCCTCCTGAAACGTCTCCTGCGTGTGGGGATGGCCCAGGTAGTGACCGCCTGGCCCGATGTCCCGGACGGCCTCTAGCGCCGTGTCGAAGTCGTGCCATTTCGGTCCCTCCGCCATGCGGTAGGCCATTGCGCATTGTTCGGCATCCACAATGAATTTCGCGGTCGAGCAATGCATGCCCGCTTCGTTCCAACCCGCTGAATGCCATATATAATTCGCACCCGAGTGCATGACGGCGGACAGCGTGCTAGCGCTTTCATATCCCGCCTGTGCGTCGAAAGTCTTGGCCCCACCGAGCGTGTTCGAGGTGCGCCATGGCACGTCGTAGAACCGCGCCATCTGGCCGATCATGAAGTTCATCAAGCTGATCTCAGGCGTGCCCGCCATGGGCGCGCCGGACTTCATCGAAACGGTGGAAAGGTAGTGGCCGTAAATTGCGGGCGCGCCTTTGCGGACAACTTGCGTGTAAGCTAGCGCGGAGAGCGCTTCGGCGTTCAGTTGGGCCACGGTCGCAGGGACGGAGGCGGGGGTGTTTGCGCCACCAAGGACGAAGGGCGAGCAGAGGATCGGCTGGTTCGCACGGCTGAAGGCGCGCAATGCGCCGAGCATGGTTTCGTCCCACACCAAAGGCGAATTTCCGTTACAATTGCCGGTGACGACGGGGTGGGTCTCCATGAACTCCGCACCGAAAAGGATGCGGCACATGTCGATGACATCCTCGGCGTTCTTGGGGCTAGTCGTCATGCCCATGAACGTCTTGTCGGAGTGCTTCATCGAGGAATAGGTGATCCTCAGATGCCGCTGACTGATTGGGTGATCGTAAGGCTCCACGATGTGATGGGCGCTGGAATGGAGCGCGGGCAGCATGTGGCTGAGTTTGTGGAACATCGCCAGATCTTCGAGCATCGGATTGCGGCGTTTATCCTCAAGATCACGCAGGTAAGGCGCGCCGGTCATAGGCACGAAGATGGACCGTCGTCCGCCAAGGGGCACGTTGTTCGCCGGGTTTCGGGCGTGGATGGTGAAGGTCGATGGGATGGTGGCAATCAACTCGCGAACAAGGCCGCGATCAAGGTAAACCATCTCGCCAACAACCTTTGCGCCGGCGGCTTTCCAATCGGCCAAGGCAATGTCGTCGCGGAACTGAACGCCAACGTTTTCAAGGATTTGCATGGAGGCTTCGTCGATCTTTTCGACCTGCGCGCCATCCATGACTTCGGTGAAAGGAAGCGTGTTTTCGAGCCCCGGCAGCATGGTGACATCCACCGCTTGACGAAGCGCACGGCGCGATGCGCGGCCTCCGGCGCGCGTGCGAACGGGGGTGTCGGTCATTGTGGCCTCCTCCTTGTATACAATTCGTATACAAATGTGGCCAACCCAGCTAGCCGATTTGCGAAAAATGCGATGTCAGAGCCGACATTGCGCGCATCACGACCGGTCGAATATCCGCGCAGCAATTGGCGCGCCCAGGATCACGACGAAAATACGCAGCAGGTGGTGGGCCACAACGAAGGCGACGTCCGCACCGACGATCAGCGCCAGCACTGTCATCTCGGCCTGACCGCCCGGGGCGAAGGCCAGAAGCGCCTCCAAGTGTGGCGCGAGGCCCCAGAAAACAGCGACTTCCGCGAAGATCAGGGCCAGGATCAGAATGATGACGCAGAAGCCCAAAGCGGCGGCGACATCGCGTCGAACCTCCGCCCCGGTGACGCCCGAATACTTCGTGCCGACGACCATGCCGATGAAGAATTGCGCGGCGAAAATCGCCTCAGCGGGCGGGCGAGATTGCAGAATGCCAGTGACTGCGAGTAGGGCTGCGAGGATCAAGGGGCCAAGGATGGATGCGCCGAAAAGGCCAATCCTTTTAGCAACTTGCCAGCCGATGATCCCTGCGGCGGCCATGATGGCGAGCTGGCTTATTGGGATGGACGAGGCGGGCGCGCCGGGTGGATTGGAGAGGTCGACTTCCCACGCGAAGCTGAGCACGAAGGGTAGGATCATCACGATCACCATCACGCGGGTGGCGTGGATCAGCGAGAGGGCGCGGACATCACCGCCGGCTTCCTCGCCAAAGATCAACATGTCCTGCAGGCCGCCGGGCATGGCGGAATAGTAGCTGGTGGCGAAGTCGAAACCCCAAAGCCGCATAAAATATGGGATTCCAATGGCTCCAATCACCACAATCATGAGCGGCATCATCGCCAACGTGGACCACATCGCGCCCATGGAAAGGACCACCGGAAGGGTCAATGTTGCGCCTACGGCCACGCCCAGAATGGCGCGCATGGCATCGTTCACGAGGGGTTGGCCGCGTAAATTAAGGCCCGCGAGCGCGGCGATCAGGCAGGCTGTAATGGGGCCGAGAAGGAAGGGAAGTGGTAGCGACAGAAGGTAGAATGCGCCGACGCCGAGGGCGGAAATTACGTAGGTGCGGGCGAGGATGAGCAAGGGCGAGGCCGCATTGTATAGGGTCGGTGTGCCCGTGCTATCCTGTTTCGACGACGGAGAACATGGGTGGCGGCGCAATGCGGATATGCGCTCAGCTGAAAGCAAATGCGTTCACTTGAGCAGATTTTTCCTGAAAAATGCGTTCAGTTGAGCAGATCTCAGCCAGCGGTTTGGGCGATGAGGCGGGCGATGCCGACGGAGGCCTCGGTCTGGTCGGGGGGGCGGGTTTCGGCGCGCAAGATGCGAGCGCGCAGGGCAGTCCATGTTGCGTTCGCGCCGCCGCCGCCTGCGGTGTAGATGACGGCGGATTTGGTGGCCCCGCGTGCTTCCATCTCGGCGTAACAGCGCGCCTCGATCCGAGCGATGGATTCGAGGAGACCGTGCAGGAAGTGCACGTCGCTTTGAGGTCGCGGCGTGAGGCGCGGGGCGAGGTTCGGGTCGTTGATCGGGAACCGTTCGCCGGTCGTGAGGAGCGGATAGTAGTCGAGACCACTGTCGGCGGCAGGATCGATCTGCGCGGAGAGCGTTTTGAGTTGGTCGTCGGAGAAGTAGTGGCGCAGCACGCCGCCGCCGGTGTTTGACGCGCCACCGACCAGCCAGCCGTCGCCGAGGCGGTGGGAATAGAGCCCGATGTCGGGCGCGTCGATGCGCACGGGGCTGAGCAGTTTGATCGCCAGAGTGGTGCCGAGCGAGGTGACGGCGGCGCCATTTTGAAGCGGTGCAGCCGCGAGAAACGCGGCGATGCTGTCGGTGGTGCCCGCGTGGATGACGGTGTCGGTGGAAAGGCCGAAGGCCTGCGCGACGTCGGACGCAATGGGCGCGATGGGCGCGCCTGCGGGAAGGGGTTTGGGCAGGAGGGCCGTGTTGACGCCCGCAGCCTCGGCCCAATTGGGCCAGCTCTCGGTTTCCGGATCGTAGCCGGTTTTGAGCGCGTTGTTGTGGTCGGTGTAGCCGCCTTGGCCCATGAGCTTGGCCGCGATGAAGTCGGCCTGGTGGAGCAGATGGGCGGCACCTGTGGCCTGCGATTGCAGGCGCAACATGCGAGCGAGAGCGGAACCTGGGCCGCGCGTGATGTGGGGATCGGGGGCGTGGGCGGCGATGGCCTGAGCCTCGGCCGTGAAGCCGCCGGAGTTATACATCAGGGCTGGAGAGACGGGGGTGAGGCCTGCGTCGGTCAGGACCATGGAGCCGGAGGTGCCGTCGATGCCGATGCGCGCGATATCGGACGGGTCGAGCCCCGTTTGGCGCATCTCGGCGATTTGGGCGGTCAGGCAGGCGTGTGCGCCGTCCCACCATGCCGCTGCGCCGTGTGTGTCTGGGTAGGTGGCACGCGCGGTGCTGAGCACGGCGCCGGTTGCATCGACGACGGCGGAGCGCAGGCCGGAGGTGCCGAGATCGAGGCCGAGGGAGAGGGAGAGGGTCATTGGCGGGCTGCCAGGGCCTGACGGTATTTCTCGGCGTCCCAATTGAGGAGCTCGGCCTCTGCGTCTGGACCGATGGCTTCGGGGTGCCAGTCGTCGGGCAGGCGGATTAACAGGTCAGACAGGCAGCGCAGCATGGCGCGTTGGCTTGGGGTCGCGTCGTCGCGCAGGAGGATGCCTTGGCCGGGTTTGAGGATTACGGGCGGGTTGGCGTCGCTGTCTTCGGTCGGAAGTGCCGGGCGGAGGAAGACGACGTGGTCGGGGTAATAGGAGCCGGATTGGGCGAGGGCGCAGGCGCGAACGCTTTGGGCGATCCAGCCCTCTGCGGCCCAATGGAAGCCTTCCGGGACAGGGTCGTTCAATGGTTCAACCATATCGCGAAGGGGCGGCATGGCGAGGCGGGATTCGACCTCTTCGGTGAGGTCGTGGACCGCTGAAACACTTTCACCGCAGATGATAAGCCCATGATTTTCCAGCACGATCACTTTGGTTTCGGAATTTATCTTGCCGAGGATTTCGGTGGTCAGCGGTAGGCCAGGTTTCGCGTAAGAGGCGAAGGCGTGCGGCAATCCTTTCAGCTTCTCGGCGGCGGAGGCGCGGCCTTCGGGGGCAACGCCATGGGTGAGCGTGGCGATGGAATGGGTGTGGGCAATGACGGGCCAGTCGAGGGCGGCGTGGAAGGTCGTCTCGATGGATGGGCGCAGGGTTTGCGCGGGGTCAAGAACAGTGGCCTTGCAGGTCCCGTCGCCTGCGCCGTGGGCCTCGGCCCGGGCGGCGTCGCGGTTGACGGCCACGAAGATGTCCTTGGTCTCAGCCTCCGCCAATTCGGTGCCGGAGGCTTTGATCCACATCGTGCTACCTTCCTTGATGGAGGTGTTTCCGCCGGGGCCCTGGACGCGAAGCGGATCCTGGCCGAGGCGGGCGGATAGGGCACGGAAGGCTGCGAAATCAGCGGGTTGGGACATGAAGCTACCCTAGATGAGCAAGGTGATAGGTGGGAAGTGGTGTGTTCTCTGCGGTGGCGAGTGTGTGGATGGTTTCGGCGTGGTCGCCAGTGAAGGCGCTGGCGTGAAGGCCGCCGCGGATGAAGGCGGTGGACCAGCCTGCGGCGTGGCCGCCAGCAATATCGTGTTCCAAGCTGTCGCCGACCATAAGCAGATTTGTAGTGCCAAGGGCCTGCTCGACGGCGCGGAAGATGGGTTCGTGGGGCTTGCCGTAGAAGGTGACGTCGCCGCCGTTATCCTTGTGGTCGTGGGCGAGCGCGCCGGGAGAGACCACGGTGACGCCGCCCGCGCGGGGTGAGGCGCGGTCGGGGTTGGTGCAATAGACGGGCAGGTTTGCAGGGAGCCTATGGTCGGCGCCCGCATCGGGGAGGCCCATGAGGAGGACGGCGTCCGGGTCGGTTTCGGTGAGGGTGATTTGCAGACCTTCCGCCCACCGCTCTGCGTCACCATCGTCGCGGGTGATGGGATGAAAGCGGCTGTGGGGGATGCGGCCTGCGACGATGTCTTGCCAGAGGGCTTCACCGGAGGTCATGACGACCTCAAAGGCATCCTCGGGGAAGCCAATGTCGGTGATGCGGGCTGCATTGGGGGCGGCGCGCTTGCCAGAGTTTGAGAGCACAGACAAACGCTTACCGGATGTTCTTAAAGCATGGATGGCTTCGACAGCACCGGGATAGGGCGTGGTGCCGTCATGCAGCACGCCCCATTGGTCCAGGACGATGGCGTCGAATTGATCGGCCACCTCCATAAGGCTGTCGAGCGCCTGCATCTTACTAATTTTCGGCCATGTCTTTCGGGTCGGTGAGGCTGGCGAGGTAGCCTTCGACCTCTTCCGGCTTCATTGCGGGCGCGGCTTTGCCAACGGAGCCTGCGGGCATGTCGCCGAAGTAGAATTGGAAGCCGGGGATGAATTGGCGGCGTTTGCGCAGGGGCATGCCATCGTAGGGGAAGACGTCCGAGCGCGCGTTGGCAGCCTCATCATGGCAGGGCAGGATCACGTCGGCGCGTTTGTCCAGTTCCTCCACAGATTTCCAACCCTCGAAGGAGTTCACGAAACGGGCGGGGACCCAGTAGCGCCAGCCTTCCGCCGCGCAGGGTTCCAGATTGCGTTCCTGGAAGATGGCGTCGCCTGCGAGAACGATATCACCAGCGGCGGTGGCAACGGTCACGGCCATGTGGCCGACGGAATGGCCGGGAGTGTGGAACATGGTGATGCCGGGCAGGACTTCGCATTCATCATCGACAGCTTCAAAGACGCAGCCCGCGTAGGCCGGTTCGATGCCGAGGTAGCCGCTCTCATAGGTGCGGTAATAGAGGGGCAGGGGATTGTAGGCCATTTCGATTTCGGCCTTGGGTGCGATGTAGCGTGCGTTTTTGAAGAGCTTCATGTTCTGCACGTGGTCCCAGTGCAGGTGTGTGAAGACGATGGCGTCGATTTCATCGGGGTGAACGCCGAGCTTCTGTTCGAGGTGTTCGTGGACCTGAAGGCAGCCGCGCTTGTCGCATTTGTGGTGGTATTTGGTGGCGCGTTCTTCGTCACACAGGCCTGTATCTACAAGGATCTTGTGGGTGCCGGTGTCAACGTAGTGGCAGTAGACGGGGTTCCAGAATTTCTTGCCAGCTGGACCTTTCCAGAAAGTGTAGGTGCCAAGGTCGGCCTCTAGCCAGCCGGTGTTGATCGGATAGATCTTGGTTTCCTGAACGCCCATTTGCACATCCCTCCGCAGGTCGAGTCACGTTTGTATACAAAGTGCCATCTGTGTGTGCGAATGCAAGCCGAAAAATGCAGAGGCCCTCAGTTGACGGCCAAAGTTTCCCGGAAAGAGCGGGCCATATGCTCTCTCATGCCATCGGAGGCGGCATTCGAATCTTCGGAGAAGATGAGGGCGATCAGCTTTTCGTGGCTTTTAGCGGAGGCCAGCAAATCCTCGGGTTTGGAGAACTTCTTGGCGCGGGCCGCACCCGTACGGTTGCGGAATTCTGAGGCGATTTCGGCCATGTAAGGATTGCCGGTGGCCTTGTAGATGGCGAGGTGGAAAGCCTCATTCGCAGCAAGGTACGCGGGGCGGTCACCGGCCTTGGCCGCAGCCATACAATTTGCCTGTGCGGCTTCGATCTCAACCCGGGCCAAAAGGGTCAGGCGTTGGGCGGCGACGCGAGCACATGCAGCCTCAATTTCATGCATAGCTTCAAAGATTTGCGCCAATTGCTCGCGTGAATATTCAGCTACGCGAACGCCACGCTTTTCGCCAGGAATAAGGATGCCTTGGGCGACCAGGCGCGATAGCGCTTCGCGGACGGGGGTGCGGGATACGCCGAAGCGTTCAGTCAGTTTGACTTCATCGATCCGCTCACCCGGGGCGAGGGCGCCGGCGGAGATTTCGGCGGTGAGGGCGGCTTCGATCCTCTGCACGGTGGAGCCGCGCCCGGATGTGGCTTGTTTTTCAACTGCTTTCGCCATGTTTGGCCTCGCCCTATGCGTCGATTGGTCTTGCCAGCAGTAGATCATTCCAGTGGGAAATGCAATTTTGGATATTTACAATCTAGTTTGTATACAGAATGCTGTTCCAAAGTCCGGGAAGGGAATCGATGCCAACAATCCGTCTTGAAAATCTGGTCAAGCGATACGGGGTCGTTGAGGTCCTGCATGGTATTGAGCTGGAGATGGCCGAGCATGAATTCACCGTGCTGGTTGGCCCGTCTGGTTGTGGGAAATCCACGACCCTGCGGATGCTGGCTGGGTTGGAGACGGTCTCGGAAGGTGAGATCTACATGGACGGCCAGCCGATCAGCGCGAAGGACCCCAAGGACCGGGACATCGCGATGGTGTTTCAGGACTACGCGCTTTACCCGCATATGAACGTCGCGCGGAACATGTCGTTCAGTCTGCGTTTGCAGAAGACGCCGCAGAACGTGATCGACAAGAAGGTCAAGGAGGTGGCGGAAATGCTTGGCCTTTCCGACTTCCTTGCGCGCAAGCCCGGTGAGTTGTCAGGCGGTCAGCGCCAGCGCGTTGCGATGGGTCGTGCGCTGTGCCGCGATGCCTCCACCTTCCTGTTTGACGAGCCGCTGTCTAATCTGGATGCGAAGCTTCGTGGGCAGATGCGGGCGGAACTGGCGCTGATGCGTCAGAACGTCAAGAAGAACATGATCTACGTCACCCACGACCAGATTGAGGCCATGACCTTGGCCGACCGGATCGTGGTCATGCATGGCGGGCATATTCAGCAGCAGGGCACGCCGACGGAGCTGTTCAAGAACCCGGTCAACAAATTCGTGGCGGGCTTCCTTGGCTCGCCGCCGATGAACTTTCTTGAAGCTGACCTGGTTGAGGATGGTGGCGATCTGCGTGCGAAGGGGCAGGGGTTTGATATCCGGTTGCCCGATGCGCTGGCGGCCCGTGCGAAAGCGAAGGCTGTTCATCAGGCAACGCTTGGCGTGCGCCCGTCCGACCTGGAGTTCGACGCCAATGCACCGAGCGACCAAAGCCTCGACCTGAATGTTGTGGTCTCGGAATACATCGGCGCGCAGTCGGTGCTGATCTGTGACTGTGGCGGGGCCAAGGTCACGGTCGAGCTGAAATCGGAAACACCTATCGCGTTGGGGGAAACCCTGCGCTTTGCGGTGCGGCCAGAAGGGCTGCACCTGTTCGACAAGACAACGGAAATGGCGCTGTAAAAGCGCCCCATCAGCAAACTGGGAGGATGAGTATGCTGAAGAAACTCTTAACAACCACAATGGTCGCGGGGGTCGCCCTGACGGGCGCGGCCTATGCCGACGGCCATGCGAACCCGTACGCGGAGTATGAGGGCACGACACTGATCGTGAACTTCCCCGCGCACCCGCACTACAATGCTGTGATGGAGGTTCTGCCCGAGTTTACCGCGCAGACCGGCATCGAGGTTGAGGTGGATATGCTTCCCTACCTCGACATGCGCGAGCGTCAGACACTTGAGCTGGCCCTCGACGAAGGCGCCTACGACATGATCGCCTACGTGGTCTTCTCGAAGGCCGATTATGTCTATGCGGATCAGATCCTGAACCTTGCGCCGTTCTTCATGAACCCGCGTCTGGCCGATCCGAACTATGACGCCGAAGACCTGATCGACGGCTATGTTCAGAACATCGGTGTTGCTGGTGGTGAGCGTGGCTATCTGCCGGGTCCGACGGGCTCGCTTTATGGTCTGCCGTTCGGCTCTGAGACGTCGGTTCTGTACTACCGCACGGATGTGTTCGAAGAGCACGGTCTGGAAGTCCCTGAAACCTATGACGATTTCCTGGCGCTGGCCTGTGAGATCCCTGAACTGGTTCCGGGCATGGGTGGCGTCGCCTCCCGCGCGGCATCGGGCCACCAGGCGTCCCACGCGTTCCTTCTGCACCTCGCCCCACTTGGCGGTCGTGTGTTCGGCGACGGTTGGGAGCCGAGCATCAACTCGCCCGAAGGTGTAGCCGCGGCGGAAGCTCTGCGCTCCATCGTTGAGTGTGGTCCGGAAGGCTCCAGCGCCTTCGGTCCGGCAGAAGCCGCCAATGCCTTTGCACAAGGCCAGGCGGCCATGTTCCTTGACTCGATTGCTTTCGCGGCAACGTTTGAGGATGAAAGCCGGTCGACCGTTGCTGGCAACGTTGGTTGGGCTCCGCATCCGTGCGGCACCCAGTGCGCGTCGCAGACCGGTGGTTTCGGTATCGCCATCCCACGCAACGGGGCAAACCCCGAAGCGGCCTTCCTGCTGATGCAGTGGCTGACCAGCCGTGAGGGCGATCTGGCCGTGGCTATGGCCGGTGGGAACCCATCGCGCTTCTCGACCTATGCCAACGAAGAGCTCAACGCCCAGTACCCCTGGTCGTCCGTCTTCGGTGAAGCGTTGGCGGACGCTGATCCCGATTGGCGCCCGATCATCCCGCCATGGGGTCGTATCAATGCTGATATCGGCACCACGATGTCTCAGGTCCTGACTGAGGGTCTTGACCCGCAGGAAGCGCTTGACGGCATCGCAGAGCGCACCCGCGCCCTGATGGAAGAAGAAGGCTACTACACCTGGCAGTAAGCCAGTGACTTCGGGCCCGCGGCGCTTGGCGTGGCGGGCCTACCTCTCCCTGACCCTCGGGCGTGCATTGGCGTGCCCGGGGGCGCTTCCCAAGGCCAGGAAAGTCCGCGCCCCATGAACCGTATGACCCCTTACATGTTCATCGCACCGGCCGCGCTGGTGATGGCTTTGGCCCTGTTTTACCCCATCGGCTACATGATGTGGGGCAGCTTCCGCGACTGGGACCCGACGCAGAATATCTCTGAGACCGAGTTCGTTGGCATGGCGAATTATGTCCGTCTCTGGGGCGATGCGTTTTTCTGGGAAAGCTTCTCGGTCACGTTGATTTTCGCCTTCACGGTGGTCGTTGTTGAGATGGTGATCGGCGTGGGGCTGGCCCTGCTGCTGGATCGCAATATTCGCGGTATGTCTGTGCTGCGCACCCTGTTCATCCTGCCGATGATGATCGCACCCGTGGTTGTGGGTCTTGTCTGGCGGTTCATGTTTCACCAGACCTACGGCACGTTTAACCGGTTCCTGAATTGGGTCGGGGATACGTGGTGGGGCAGTTTTCTGGGCATCGGCCCAGTGGATTGGCTGGGGCAGAACCCGCTGCTGTCTGTCATCATCGCCGATATCTGGCAATGGACGCCGTTCATTTTCATTCTGTCATTGGCCGCGCTGCAATCGCTGCCGCGCTCGGCCTTGGAGGCCGCGCGCATCGACGGCGCGACCGGCTGGCAACAGGTGTGGTTCATCAAGCTGCCGCTGATGGCGCCGGTTCTTGTTGTGACCATGCTGCTGCGCCTGATCGATGCGTTCAAGGTGCTTGAGGTGATCCTGGTGATGACGGGCGGGGGACCTGGCCTGTCGACCGAAATCCTCGCCTTGCGGATTGCGCGTACAGCGCGGGAGTTCCGGGAATTGGGCGAGGCGGCGGCGATGTCGAATTACCTGCTGATGCTTTTGATGCTGCTGACGCTTGGCATGTTCGCCTTCAACCGCTGGACCGAGGCGCGGTCGCGCAAGTTGAAATTCGCCGCAGAAGAGGAGGGTTGAGCCATGGCTGACACCACTTACGACCGCCAGAACCCTGCCTTTTACGTTCTGATCGCGATCCTGATCCTGATGTCTGTCGGACCGGTGATCATCCTGCTGGCGAATTCGATGCGGCTGGATGTGGATATTACATCGGGTGTGGGCGGGCTGATCTTCATGCCGACGATCCGCAACTACGAGACGGCTTTGTGCGATATCCTTTGGTACGAGCCAGAGCATCTGCGGTTCTGTCAGATCCGGTTTGGCGGTGCGTTCATCAACTCGATCATCATCGCGCTGATCTCAACCGCGCTGACGCTGATCTTTGGCTGTATGGCGGCCTATGCGTTGGTGCGGTTCAAGTTCATGGGACGGGATACGGTTTCGCTGTCCACGCTGGCAGTGCGGATGATCCCGCCTGCGGTTCTTTTGGTGCCGGTGTTTGGTCTTTGGAACAACGCGTTTTGCATCGACAACGATACGTTAGTGGGCGGCTGGATCCGGGACACGTTCGGCGGGCGCGGGGATGTGTGCCTTGCGGGAACGCATTCTGGTATCATCATCGTTTACGTGGCGATGAACCTGCCGTTTGTGATCTGGATCTTGCAGAGCTTCATTGTGCAGGTGCCGAAATCGTTGGAAGAGGCCGCGCGGGTAGATGGGGCGGGGCCGTTTCAGGTGTTCTTCCTTGTGGTTTTGCCCCTGATAAAACCGGGTCTTGCTGCGGCGTCGATCTTTACCTTCCGCATCGCGTGGAACGAGTATCTGCTGGCGAGCGCCTTGGCGGACCGGGACACGATGACAGTGCCGATCCTGATCGTGAACAATGCCTCCGAGTTCGATGGGCTTGGCACGATCTTTGCCACCGGGATGCTTTTGGCGATCCCGCCGATCCTGTTTACTCTGTTCGCGTCGCGGCAGATCATTACGGGCATGACGGCCGGTGCGGTGAAAGGCTGACCCCATGAAGGTTCTGTTGATCGGAACGTTCGAAACCAAGAGCGTTGAACTGGGCTATCTGTCCGAGGCGTTAGCGCGCAACGGGTTGGATGTGGAGCCTGTGGACGTGTCGCTTGGGGCCGGGGGCACGGTGTTGTCGGGGGCTGAGAAGCTCGCGCGGATGGCCGAGCGGGCTGAGGCGGCGGCGGCCCATATCGCGGCGCATTGTGACGAATGCTACGTGGCTGTAGGCGTGGGTGGCGGCACGGGCGGGGAGATTGTGTTGGCGGCCCTGAAGGGACTTCCCGCGGTCTATCCCAAGGTTCTGATTACCACGATGGCCTTCGATCCGCGGGCAGCGTTGGCTGATACGGCGATCACGCTGGTGCCCACCTTGTGCGATATCGAAGGTCTCAACCCGATGCTGCGGCAGGTGTTTGAGAATGCAGCAGCGATGGTGGCGGGGCTCTACCGCGCGCAGGTTCCCACCGCAGAGCGGGCGACGGCGGTGGCTGTCACGACGCTGGGCGCCACGGGGCGTGCGGGGGCCGAAGTGGCGCGGCTATTGGGGGACCTGGGGTTTGAGCCGACGGTGTTTCACGCCAATGGTTATGGCGGCGCGGCTTTTGCGCGGTTTGTTCAAGAGAGTGCGGTTGCCGGTGTCATCGACCTGAATGTGCATGAGTTGGGGCGTTTGCGGCTGGCGGGGGCCCATGTGCCGATGCCCACGCGGTTTTCCTGCGCCAATGGGCTGCCGCGTGTGGTGCTGCCCGGTGCGCTGAACTTCATCGGGTTGGGTGAGATTGGGACGTTGCTGCCGGAGCATGTGGAACGCCCGCATTACCGCCATTCCGCCTATTTCACCCATGTGAAGCTGACCGAAGCCGAAATGGCGAGCCAAGCGCAGGCTTTGGCGGGCTTGCTGAATGAGGCGCAAGCGCCGTGCCATGTGATCCTGCCCATGGGCGGGTTCAGCCATGAGGACCGCATCGGCGGCGCCATTGAAGACGCGCATCTGCGCACGGTCGCCGCTGAAGTGCTGGAGGCTGAGGCGCGCGCCTATTCCACCCAACGTATTCCCGATCACATCAACACGCCTGAGACGGCCCAAGCTGCCGTTTCCGCGTTGCAAACTGCCATGAGCAAAAGGACCGAAGATGCCTGATTTCCCCGACCTGCACGACAAGATGGATGCCCTGATCGCCACAGCCAAACGGTGCTTTGACGGCGGCCTCCAGACCAATGCGGGTGGCAATTTGTCGGTGCGGTTGGACAGCCGCGATGCGATTGCCATCAAGCCGTCGGGTGTGGGCTTCAACGAATGCACGCGGGACAATTTGCAGGTGGTGATGTTGGACGGGACGATCCTGCCGAGCGAAGTGGCTTTGAAGCCGTCCAAGGACCTCGACTTTCACCTCGACCTTTACCGCATCCGCGAGGATATCAATGCGATTGTGCATTGCCATTCGCCGTGGGCGACGGGTTACGCGAGTGCCGGGATCGAGATCCCGTGTCTGACGGTTCAGACCATCGAGAAGATCGGGCGGATGCCGTTGATCCCGTTGTCGTCCAATGGGGGGCCGCAGACGGAGGTAGAGATTAGCCCCGTGTTTCGCGACCCGAACATCCGGGCAGCAGTGTTGGCGAACCACGGGACGATTGGCGCGGGGCCAACGCTGATGGCGGCGCAGTATCTGGCCGAGATCATCGAAGAGACAGCTCACATTGCCTATGTCCGCGACACGTTGATGGCGGCCCATGGCAAAACACAGGCCGACCTGCCACAATATGGCACGGCGATGGACGCGAAGGCTGCGCTTAGCGCTTAAGCCAGCGGGTGAGGGCGGCGTTCGTCGCCTCAGGCTGTTCCAATACGGGCAGGTGACCAGCACCCTTTATTACCTCAAGTTCCGCATCCGGCATGAGATCACGCATAAGCTCATGGCGGGAGATTGGGCAAAGCGTGTCGTCTTCACCGCAGAGTATCAGGGCGGGGATGTTGAGCGTGCGCAGCGTCTCGGTCTGATCGGGGCGGATCTGGAGGGCGCGGGATTGGGCCTCAAACACATCCGGGCCCAGGGTTTCGGCCATGGCCATGCAGAGGTCAAGAATAGCGCCGAGGTTTGGCCCGTCGGAGAGGTAGTTCGGCTTCATCTCATCGCGCATCACGCGGCGCAGGCCACCGGCACGGACGTCGGCGATCTGAGGCTCGCGCGCGGCGGCGCGGTCAGGTGGTTCGGCCAAAGGGTTGGTGTCGAGAAGGGCGATGCGGTCGATCCGCTCGGGTGCCTGACGCGCCATTTCCATCGCCACGATGCCGCCCATCGACAGGCCCAGTAGCGCGAAACGGGGCGGGGCGTGGGCGAGGGTCGCGCTGGCCAGGCCTTCAATCGTGTCGTGGCCTGACAATGGGGCCGACATCACGGGGCGCGTGGCCGAGAAGGCAGCGACCTGCGGCTGAAAAAGGCGCGCGTCGCACATCATTCCGGGCAGAAGCAGCAGGGGCAGGTCCATGGGTGTGCCTTTGGCAGAGAAATCCGACAGGTCGGTTTTGTCCCCCGTGCGCGCGGCTTTTGCAAATGGATTGAAGACGTCCTATGCAGGCAGGTGACCCCACAAGGGACGCGGTAGCCAAATTCATCGGAGGCGGTATGGCACGGATATTGCTGATGGAAGACGACGCGTTGCAGCGCGCGCTTTTGGCAGAAATGCTGGAAGAAGCCGGGCACGAGGTGAACAGCTGTCTGAACGCGACGGAGGCCCGCACGCTTGCGGGGGCGGAGCGGTTTGACCTGGTTATCACCGACATCATAGTGCAGGTGCGGGGCAAGAGCCTGCCGGATGGGGGCATCAGCCTGATTGGCAACATGCGCCGCGTGGGCAGCGAAAGTGCGACCCCGAATACGGTGCCGATTATCGCGGTTTCGGGAACGTACAAGAACCCCGGCATGAGCGATATTCTGAAGATGGCCGATCAGGTTGGGGCGACGGACAGCCTTAAAAAGCCGATCTACAAGGAAGAGCTCTTGCAGATGGTCGACAACCTTCTGGCGTGAGGGCCTCAGGCGCGCGCGAGGCTTTGCAGTTTCACATCGAGGAATGGCCGCAGCGTTTCCGCCAATGCGCGGAATTGGTGCGACGGGTGGCGTGGATAGGGGCTTTGGCAATCCACCACACCCCAAGGTGCGCCTGCGCAAGTGAGGCGGAGTTGCACAGAGGCGCGGTGTCCGGCGCCTTCTAGATAGGTGGTCAGGCCCGGTGACGGGGGTGATGACAGCGCGCGGGTCACGTCCGGCGGCGCACCGGCTGTGGAGCTGCTGAGTAGTGGCACCAGCGTGGCGTGCGCGTCGGCCAAAAGGCTGAGGGGCAAGCCGTCTTGCCAGATGTCCGACCAGGGTAGCGTTTGTCCAATGGAAGAGGGGGCAGAGCGGCGCTTGGCTTCCTCTGCGACGATGGCCTGACCGTGCGGTGTGATGCGCCAGAGCGACACGCGGTCAAAGCCCGAGAAATGGCGTATCTGACTGGCGAGTTGCGCGCAAACCTCGCTTTCGGTGGCCAGCGGCACAAGCTGAGTCATGGCCATCTGCGCAACCTCCAACACAGGCGTCGCGCCGAATTCCGAGGGTTGCATTTTTGCGATTTCCACGACGTGAAGCGGGCCGGAACCAAAGGCGCGGACTTCGAGCCCGTCATAGCGGTCATCAAGGCCAGCCATCGGCACGCCACGCTCCGCGAAGGAGGGGTTGCTGGCCGCATTGCGCAGGCCATGCCAGAGCTCACTCCCCAACAGATCACGGGCATGGGCGCCGATCATGTCAGTGGCCGCGTGTCCCAGAACGTCAGATGCGTTGGCTGTGGCGTGGGTGATAAGCGCAGTCTCAGGTGCCACCGCGAAGAGGCAGGCGAAGGATTGCAGGCGCGGGGTCACGAGGGGGTCTATCATGGGGGGAGGATGGCGGAACGAGACGCGGGGGTAAAGCGCCGGGTCACGTGGTGAGACGCGCGAAGACGTCGCCGGAATTGGCGGCATCGGGAAGGGTGGTCAGGATGTTTTTTGTTTGCGCGGCAGTGAGCCAGGGGTCGTGGCGCAGGGCGTGATCCTCGCCGAGGCTGAGGTTGTATTGGTAGGGGCCGAGAGCGTCCAAGCGGTCGATGCAAAGGAGGCCCACGTTGCGTTGCAGCGTTGTGATCTCGAACGAGAGTGCGGGGACGGGAATGGAGAGGCCTTTGAGGGCCTCATCCTCGAACCCCTCGACGTCAATCTTGATGAAATCGGGCGTGCCGTGGGTGGCAATCAGAGTGTCGAGGGTGGTGACGGGTACGGCGATTGTGTCGTCCCAGTGCTGGTCCTGCCACGAGGGCGAGGTTGGCGCGGCCTCCACCAAGGCCGTTGAGGCAGTGGAGACCGTTGGATTGGCGGAGTTGATATGCAGGGAAAGCGTGCCGGGGGCGGCGCCGATGGCGGATTGGACGAGGGTGGCTCGCGCGGTGCGCCCGTGGATCAGCCGCAGGGCGCGGAAGACCTTTGGTTGCGGCTCTAGCGAGACGGTTGTGGCACCGAGGCGCAGGAAGCTGGCGGTGCGGTCGCCCACGTGGGCGCCGATGTCGAAGGCTAGAGTTCCGGGCCGCACGAATTGCGCGTTTAGGGCATCCATCCGCGCGGTGCGGGCGCCATCGCGATAGTAGGTGTCGAAGGAGCGTTTGAGTGAGGTCATAGGGCGTTCAGGACCGCGCTGGCGGTGCGCGCGGTGTCGGACCATGAGGGCAAGGCGGCCCCGGCGCGGCGGGCGGCGTGGGTCATTGCTGCGCGGGTGTTTTCGTCGGTGAGGACGAAGGCGAGCGCTTCGGCCAGTGCGTTAGGTTCATCGGGCGGGACAAGGAGGCCCGCGTCCCGCGGCACGGTTTGCGGGACGGCCCCGGTGGCGCAGGTGACGATGGGCAGGCCACGGGCGAGGGCTTCGTCGAAAACGATGCCGTAGCCCTCGTAGCGGGTGGCAAGGGTGAACAGCGTGGCCTCGGCGTAGAGTTGGTCGAGGTCTGCTTGTGGCAGGCGACCGGCGAGGGTGACGCGGGTTGTGAGGGATAGGTCGGTGCGCATCTGAGCGAGTATGTCGGCGTGGGCGGGATCGTGGGGAGAGCCCACGATGGTGGCGCGCCAGTCGAGGTGGGTTAGTTTGGCCAACGCCCTGAGCAGAATGTCATGGCCCTTTCGTGGATGCTGGATGCCGACGGACAGGATCAGCGGCGGCTGGGTGGGTGCATAGGGCAGGGTCGGGCGATTGGTACCGGGCTGGGCGATGGTGATTTTTGCCTCCGGCACGGCGTAGTCGGTTGTCAGGATATTGGCCGTGTGGGGGCTGGGCACGAGGACGTGTGCGGCGAGGGCGAGGTTGTCACGCTCCGTCTTGTAGAGATGCTCTGCTGTGGCGCTGTCGAGTCCGGTCTCGAGAGCAAGGGGGTGATGAATCATGGCAACGATGGGCGCACGGACCTTTGCGAGGCCGTTGGTCTCGATGGACCCGTAGACGAGGCCGTCGAGGATAAGGGCGCGGTCAGGGGGCAATTTGGTGAGCGCTTCAACGGCGTGGGCCATGTGGGCGTCGGTTGGGGCGGGGAAGCTGTCGCCCAATTCGATATGCTTAACGTCATGGCCGTGGGTGCGCAGGCCTTCCAGTAGGCGACGTTCATAGATGTAGCCGCCGGTGAGCGTGGTGATGTCACCGGGAATGGCAAAGGCTGCGGGGCGCATCATGCCAGTTGCTCGGGCGCATAGGTGGACAGAACGCGCCGTTCGATCAGGCCGACAAGGCCGTAGCCGATGACGGAGAGTAGCGTGGTGAGGACAACCGCGCTCCAAAGCATGTCGTAATCCGAGAGCGAGGCGGAGAGCGCCATGAGGGAGCCCAGGCCGTTTCCTGTCGCGAGCCATTCCACGACGGTCACGGCAAGGACGGAGGCCGGCACGTTGATGCGGGCGGCGGCGAAGAAGGCGGGCAGCATGGCGGGGATGCGGACGTAGCGCAGGACGGCCGCTGGGGAGGCCGCGTAGGAGCGCATCACTTCCGTGGCGCGGCCCGGGGCTTGGCGGAGGCCGTGGAGGCAGGCGATGAGGGTGGGGAAGAAGACCATGATCGCGATGAGGGCAATGGTGCCGGTCGCCCCGCGCCCGAGGAGCAGGACCACGAGGGGGGCGGTGGTGATGATCGGTACTGAGCGCAGCGCGATGGCCAGCGGCATGGTGGTGTTGGCAAGCGACGGGGCCATGACAAGGGCCATTGCGAGGGAAGCCCCGGTCAGAAGGCCCGCAAGATAGCCGGGGAAGAGAAAGACGAGGGTTTCCCGTAGGGCGCTTGAAAGGGCGGCGCGGGTATCTGCGGCGTCGGGGGCGAGGAAGAGCGCGTCGATCAGGTCGCCGGGGCGTTTGGCGAAGAAGGAAGAGAGGTTGAGCGCCTCCAACCCGCCCCACCATAGCGCAAGGATGGCGGCGGTGCTGAGTGCGACCATGGCGAGGTTCTTATGCGGTGCGCGTTTGCCAGTGGCGGGGGCGGCGAGGATCACGGGCGGCTCTTCGGTCAGGACCGCGCGGGCGGCGAGGCCGATGGCGAGGTAAGCCAGCACGGCGACGACCGTGGCCAGCGTTGCAAGGGCCCATGTCATCTCGATGTTCATATCCCGCATGGCGCGGATCGTGAGGACGCCCATTCCACGCTCGGCCCCTGTGAACTCCCCCACCATGGCACCAAGAAAGGCGGCGGGGGCGGCGATTTGTAGGCCTGCGACGAGGTATGGCAGCGCCGCCATGGCGCGCACGCGGATGAGCGCGGTCATTCGGCCGCGGCCATAGCTGCGCACGAGGTCGAGCCAGTCGGACGGCACGGCGCGCAGGCCCACAAGAAGGGGGATCAGCGTGGTGTAGTAGACGGCCAGCGCCGCGAGCGTGATCTGTGGGCCAGTGCCGGGTCCAAAGAGGATGCGCAGGATGGGGCCCGTGGCGACGAGGGGCAGGCAGAATATGACGAGGGCCAGCGCGCGGATCATGTTTTCGCTGCGCGGGAGAGTGATGGCGAGTCCGGCCAGAAGGATGGCGGCGGCGTTGCCGATGACGAAACCGGCGGCGGCGTTGGTGAGCGTGACGCCGAGCGCGCGGGTCATGAGGGCGGTGTTGTCGAACAGGTAGTTGATGATCGCGGAGGGGGCCGCTAGGACGAAGGCGCTGGCGAAGAGGTGAGCGAGACTTTCCCACGCCAGCAGAATGAGGATCGGGCCGAGCCAGGGGCGCAGGGCGGTGGCGGTCATTGGGCCGCGTTTGGCAGCGTGTCGGCCACGCCTTGGGAAAGGGCCGCGAAGGTGGCGTCGACGTGCGTCTGGAATTCGGGCAGGGCCTTGAGGTTCGAGGGACGCGGACGCGGTATGTCGACCGTGATGTCGGCCACGATGGCCGCTGGGCGTGGGGAGAGGACGAGGATGCGGTCGGACAGCGTCACGGCCTCGGTCACGGAATGGGTGACGAGGAGGGTGGTGGTGCCGCGCGCCTCCCATATGCCGGGAAGATCGGCAGCGAGCTGGGCGCGGGTAAGTTCATCGACGGCGCCGAAGGGTTCATCGAGGAGCAGGAGGTCCGGTTGCGTGGAAAGCGCACGGGCGATGGCCGCGCGCTGGCGCATTCCGCCCGACAAGGCTCCGGGGCGCGTGTCGGCAAAGCCGTCGAGGCCCACGAGGTGGATGAGTTGGTCGATCTCAGCCGGTTTGCGCGGTTTGCGCGCGAGGTCGAGGGCCAGTTCGATGTTCTGCCGCACGGTGCGCCAAGGCAGAAGCGACGGGTCCTGGAACGCGACGGCGAGGCCTGCGCGTGCCAGGGTTTCAGAAGGTGCGGCGCCGCCAATGGTGATGGTGCCGGAAGAGGCGTCTTCCAGCCCCGCGATCATCCGCAAAAGCGTGGACTTGCCGCAGCCCGAGGGGCCGACCAGCGCCGTTGTCTGACCCGCAGTGAGGGTCAGATCAAGCGGGCGCACGGCCTCCACGCCGCCGGGGAAGGTTTTGGAGAGGCCGCTGCAGATGATTTCGACGGACATCGCGCGGGTCCTTAGGCGCCGTGGACCTCTTCAAGGATGGAGCGATCCCAGAGGTCTGGCGTGACCTCCCGTTCCAAAAGGCCAAGTGTTTCGATGTTCGCGGCGACGGTGTCATCCGTCCACCAGCCGAAGCCATTGGCGTCGGTGAGGTCAGAGAACATCAGCGGCACTTGGCGTTCGGCCTGCAAAAGCTGCGTTTCACGGTCGAGACCCGCATCGGGGAACATGGCCAGCGTCAGGTCCGTGGCGGCTTCGGTGTCTTCACGGTAGGCGTTCCATCCGGCAACTTCGCCGGCCATGAGGGCCACGATTTCGTCGCGGCGGTTGGCGAGGCTGTCTTCCGTGACGATGTAGGTTTGCGAATGAACTGCGTAGCCGTGATCGGCCATCAGCATCGTTGTATTTTCAACGCCTTGGACGGTCATGGCAACCGGTAGATCGGTGGCCCAACACAGCAGGCAATCGACCTCACCCGCCACAAGGGGCTGGGGCGAATACTGCGTCGGGATGATCTCAATCGCGTCGAAATCCACATCGTTGATCGTGCAGAGCGCCTGCAGGACGGGGGTGTTGGCCAAAGCCATGCCGATGCGCATCCCTTCCATGTCGGAAGGCTGGTTCACAGGGTTCGCGCTGAGCGAGGCGATGGCGAAGGGGTTGTTTTGCATCGCCACGCCGATGATCTTGAACGGCGCACCTTCGGAGACGGCGGCGGCGGTGTAATCGGCGGCGGAAATGCCCATCAAGGCGGTGCCGGACACCACGGGCGGCTCGACCGGCGCGTTGGGGCCACCGGGTTGCAGCGCGACTGTCAGCCCACGCTCGGCCCAGAAGCCACGATCCTGCGCGATGTAGCTGCCTGCGAATTGCGTGGAATGCAGCCAAGATAGCTGGAAGTTCACGGTATTTTGGGCAAGCGCGCCGCGCGGCGACAGGCCCAGGGAGGCTGCGCCAAGGGCGCCTGCGCCGGTGGCAAGAAGAGTGCGTCGGGAAAGGCCGGTGGGTCTATTCATCATGGGTCCGTTTCTGAAGTATCTAATTGTAATTACAGGTTTAGGGTTCGGATGCAGAAACTCAAGGCTCCGCACCAGAAGGTGATTTGGCGGCAAGATCCGGCACATGCTTAAGCATCAGAAGGCCGGGCAGGGTGATGGCGAGGAATACGAGGCCGAAGGCGACGCTGGAGGCGAGGCCTGCGCTGGCCGAAAGGCCCGCGAGCGGGAAGAGCACGGCGGCGGCCCCTTCCCGCAGGCCCCAACCGCTGATGGAGAGCGGCAAGACCATGGCGAACAGGACCATCGGCAGAAGCGCTGCGGCGATGAGCGGTGGCAGGGCGGCACCGACGGCGGCGGCGCAGAGTGCGAAGGCTGCGATATTGCAAAGGGCCGTGCCGAGGTTAAGGGCGGCTTGGGGCATGAGGACCGGGGCGGCGAAAACGGCGTGCCGGAAGGCGGCGAGGCCTCGGGTGAATGCGGTGTCGGTGCGTTTGAGCGTTGCGGTAAAGAGGATACATAGAGCGAGGACGGCGGTGGTGATCCAGATGGCGAGTTGGAGGCCCCATGGCCAGTTTAGCCCGCTGGGGTTCAACGCGTTGAGTGCGAGGGCTGTGGCGAAAACGCAGAGTAACCCGATCTGTCCGGCGAGGCGTTCGAACAGGACAGCTTGGCTGGAGGCGAGGAGCCCGGCCTGCTGCCGCGCGCGGAATGCACGACCAGCATCGCCGAGGACGCCGCCGGGAAGCGATTGGTTGACGACTTGTGACAGGTAATACTCGCGGATGGTTTGGGCGAGCGGCATGGAGATGCCAAGCCGTGCTGCTGTGATGCGCCAGCGGATTGCAGAGAGGAAAGTCTGGAGCGTCAAAAGGGCCGCTGCCGCCAGAAGGAGGAGCGGGTTCGCGGAGGTCAGCAACGCCCAGGCTTCGGCCCAATCGACGGTGCGGATGAGTAGAATGGCCAGGGCCGCGAGGACGACGACCTGTGTGGCGAGTTTGAGCCAAGGTGGCGGGGATTTGAGCCAACCCATCGTCAATTCCCCAGCTGCGCGGCGTCGGGGGTGCGGAAGGCGGACAGTAGCGTGTTGCGTATCGTCTGCATCCCGATGACGGGGACGTTGTTGTCGGGCAGCAGGCCCGGTGTGGGGGCGATGTCAGTCAGGCGCGAGACGAGGGCTTCGGGGCCGATGATGTGGATTGGAACCTCTGCCCGGTCGTCGAGGGCGATGAAACCTGCCGCCTGATGATCGCCGAGCGCGATGATGAGAGGCGGGTTTTCGGCATGAAGGGCTGCGTATTCGAACACGACTTGCAGGGCATAGTCGACCGAGAGGCGGTATTGCGCGCGGACATCGTCGTAGTTGCGCCAAAGGACTTCGGGGGCAACGCCTGAGGTGGCCATCTCAGCGAATTCGGTGCCGTCGCCAATCTCATCCCAGGGCAAAAGTTCGGGCACCGGGGTCCAGGGCGCGTGGGAGGAAACGAGGGCCACCTGCGCGAAGAGGTGTCTGTGGTCGGGGTCGTTGCGCAGAAGGCGGTCGAGTGCGGTGAGTGTGAACTGGTCGGGCATGGTCACCCACTCGAAGTTTGGCCCGGCATAGCCGGTATCTGCGGCGACGAGCACGTCCTCGAACCCCATCGCGTCGGCCTCGGGCCAGTCGAGGGTGATCTGGGGCATCAGCGTGGCGGTGTGAAACCCATTGGAGCCCGCGTGGTGGTAGAGCGTCTGCCGCCCGCTGGCCAGCGCCGCGGCATAGCTGATCTGGTTGTTGATCCACAGGCCGTTGGCGAAGGTGGAATGGGCGAGCCAGCTTTGCCCGCCTTGGGTTGGCGAGGTAAGGATGCCGGAGTGCATTGCGAGGCCAAGGTCGCCGAGGCGGGCTTCATAACGGGCGAGGGTTTCGCGGTGTAGATCGGCGTAGAGCGGTGTGTCGAGGCTGGTGCGGCCGTAGCTTTCGATGAAGATCACCAGAACGTCGCGATCGATGGCCTCGAACAGGCCGGTGCGGTCGAGGAATGGGTCATCGGCTGCGGCCTCGTTGAAGACTGCCAGCCGGGCGCGGGTGTCGCGGATCATCTCGATCCGCTCAACGCCAACGCGGGTCGTGAAGGCCGCGCCGGGGGGTGTTTGTGTGAGGGTCCAGCGGCCCATGACGTGGCCGACGTCTGCGACGGCGATGATTCCAGCGAGGACAGCGAGGGGGGCAGCGGTTACGCGGGCGGCGCGAGGCAGTGGCAAGCGGGCCCAGATGCCCGTGGCCCACCAGATGAGCGCGGCGGTGAGGATGAGGGCGAGAACAGCGGCGAGGCCGATCAGGACAGTCAGGGTTGTGCCAAGGGAGCCGATCAGGAGGCGGATGAAGGCGTCGATTAGTGACAGGTCGGTGACGGGATTGAAGCCACGAGAGAGGGCCGTGAAGCTGACGAAATCGGCGGATTTGAGGGCGACGATGATCGTGAGGACGGCGGTGATTGCGATGCGGAGGGGCGTTGCGACGCGGGTTTGGCCGAGCGCCATGAGCGCCAAGAGGGTCACCGGCAGTTCCAGCGGGAACAGGAGCAGCGCGCGCCATGACATGGCTTCGGGGTGGTTGGGCTGGATCAGGACCAGATGCAGCGCGCAGGCGGCTGCGAGAAGGGCTGCGAGCCTCATGCCTGTGCGGCCTGCTTGAGCCAGAGGATGTCGCGCCAGAACGACCAGACGAGCGCCAGGGCCGCGATCGCGGCGCAGATGTCGGTCAGGGGCGAGCTGGCGGGCGGGAAGACCATAAGCAGGAGCGCCGCGATTTGAATGACGCAGACCACCTTGCGCGAGAAGCGGGGCGGCAGGGTGGCGTTCATCCACGGCAGGAATATTTGCGCGACGCCAAAGGCATAGCGGGGCAGCCCGAGCAGAAGAACGTAGGCCCCGGCGGCGTCGGTCTGGAATGCGAGGCAGGCCAGCGATAGGGCAAGGACGCAGTCGACTTCCATATCAAAGCGCGCGCCGAAGTCGCTTTCCATCGCGTCGCGTCGGGCGAGGTAGCCGTCGAGCCCATCAAGCGCGAAGGCAAGGCCCGCAATGGCAAAAAGGGGCCACGGGGCCCATCCGGGCGAGAACACAGCGCCTACAAGGACGGACGCCAGTGCGAGGCGGGCAATGGTGACGCCGTTGCAGAGGCCAAGGTGCGCGTGGGGGTATGTCCGGGCAAGGCCGAACAGAGCGATAGCGGACGCCGTAAGGAAGAAGCCACCTGCGACGAGGACACCGACGCTCGAACCCGCAGCGGCAATGCCGTAGGTGAGCCAGATCACAGCCAGACAGGACGCAGCCGAGATCAGCACAAAGGGCGCGATGACCCCGCGTGAGGTCACAATCGTGAGAGGCCCCGGGGCGGACGAACCGGAAGGGTCAATGTTTGCTGGTCTTTCGGTCAAATCGAAATACTGGACGGGCGAGACGCCCTTGCTCCTGTTGCGCGAAGCGGATCAATGTAGAGGCTCATAGTAATGCCCCGAGCCCTACAAGAAAGGGTGTGACGAGAGAAATGACAAATTCGGCAACAGCTTACCGTCGGCCCGCGCGATGGCTGCATTGGATCATGGCCCTGATTGTGATCGGAATGATCCCCGCAGGCTTTGTGATGATCCAGGAAGGATTGCCCCGCGCGGTGCAGAATTCGATGTTCATCACCCACAAGAATTTGGGCACATTGATGCTTTTGCTGATCATCGTGCGGCTTCTCTACCGCTGGCGCAATCCGCCGCCGCCGGAGCCTGAGCACCTGCCGCATTGGCAGCAAAAGGTGGCGGGCCTGACCCATTGGGCGCTTTATGCACTGTTGGTGGTGATGCCGGTATCGGGCTACGTCAGGGTGCGGGCGGGCGGTTTTCCGATTGAGGTGCTGGATGCTATGGGTGTGCCCGCCTTGGTGCCACGCTCAGACGCATTGGCGGAGGTTGCCAAGTCGGTGCATTTCTACGCCGGGTGGGCCATTGCCGCGCTGGTTGCAATGCATATTGGCGCGGCGCTCTATCATGGCGTGATCAAGCGCGACGGCGTGTTGGAGCGGATGTTGCCGCGAAAGGCGCGCTAAGTTGAGTCTGTCGCGGCGGCTGTTTCTGAGCACGGCGATGGCGGCTTTGGTGGCACCCGGTTTGCGGGTGTTCGCACAGGAGAGCGGCGCGGTGTCCTTGCTGGAGGTTGCGCGGGGCTTGGCGGGCTTGGACTACGTCGCACCGTCTGGCGTGCTGCCGCCACCCTTTGCGGGTCTGAATTACGACTCCTATCGAGGTATCAGGCCGATTGCCGGGCGCGCTGCGATGTTGCCTCAGGGGGAGGCGTTTGCGGTCGATCTGCTGCCGCCGGGGCTCTATTTTCCTGACCCGGTGACAGTTGAACGACAGGTCGACGGAGTGTGGACAGATTTGCCTCTCACTCCGGATCTGTTTGACTTCTCGCCGCGCTACTTTGACGACATTCCCGAAGCATCCCCCGGTGCGGGATTTTCGGGGATGCGTCTTCGGCATCCGTTGAACGACCCCGATGTGATGGACGAGGTCGCGGTGTTCCAGGGCGCGAGCTATTTCCGCGCCATCGGGCAGGCGATGGTCTATGGCTTGTCTGCGCGGGCGGTGGCGATTGGGACGGGTGGATCAGCGCCGGAAGAGTTTCCACGCTTTACCCACATGCGCTTGCATGAAGGGGAGGCGGGTCGCATCCGAATGGAGGCGGTGATCGATAGCCCCTCGCTGTCTGGATATTTCAGCATGGTTTTGACGCCGGGCATGGATACGGTGATGGATGTCTCGGTCACACTGTTCCCGCGCGTGCGGATCGAGACGATTGGCGTGGCGCCGCTGACGTCGATGTACCTGAAAGGGCCGATGCGGGGGGCTGCGTCGGATGATTTCCGGCCAAGGGTGCATGACAGTGATGTGCTGTGCATTGCCAACGGGGCGGGCGAGTTGTTGTGGCGGCCCATCGGCAACCCGGCGGCGGTCGAGACCTCGGCCTTCGCGGATGAAAATCCACGGGCTTTCGGGTTGTTCCAGACGGCGCGGACCTATGAGGATTTCGAGGATACCGAGGCCCGTTACGAAGACCGGCCTTCCGCTGTCATTAGCCCAAGCCGGTCTTGGGGGCGCGGCGCAGTGATGTTGGTTGAGATCCCGACGGACACCGAATTCCTCGACAATATCGTGGCGTTTTGGCGGCCCGAGGATGCCTTGGAGGCGGGTGGCGAATATCGGTTCGACTACCGTATCGATTGGACACTGGCGGAGCCGGATACGGATATGCCTGTCCGCGTTCTGCAATCGCGCAGTGGGCGGGAGCATGAATACCCCGGTACGCGGCGGTATGTAATTGATTTCGCGGGCTCGTCTGAAGGGATGGTTCCGGACCTGAGCCTTTCTGGGGACGGAGCAATGCCTGAGATGTTGAGCGGTTTGGCGCTGTTTGACTTGCCGGATGGTCGCGGGCAACGCGCCACGTTCCTGCTGACACCGGGCGACGCGACGCGGGCGTTGGAGGTGCGGCTGGTGCTGCGCGATGCGGAGGGCGTGGCGCTCAGCCCCGTATGGCTGCATCGCTGGACGCGAAAGCGGGACGGGCGGGAATAGGCGCTAAATCACGTTGACGGTGATCTCGCCCAACCCGTCGATGCTGGCCACCATCGTATCGCCTTTGACAACCGCGCCGACGCCTGCGGGTGTGCCGCCCAGGATGACATCCCCGGCCTGCAATTCGAAGTATTCGGACAGGTACGAGATCATCTCTGGCACCTTCCATATCATCTGGTTCAGATCGCCGTCTTGCCGGACCTCGCCGTTCACGGAAACGGTGATCCGACCCTCAGCAGGGTGGCCAACTTGCGCCACCGCATGGACCGGACCGATGGGACCGGAACGTTCGACGGCTTTCCCGATCTCCCACGGGCGGCCGGTTTTCTTGGCCTCACCCTGAAGATCGCGGCGGGTCATGTCGAGGGCGACGCCATAGCCCCAGACATGGGTCAGGGCATCTTCCACGGCGATGCTCGTGCCGCCGGAGTGCAGGGCGATCAGAAGCTCAACCTCATGGTGCACGTTGGCGCTTTTGGTTGGATACGGAAACTCGCCCGACGGATCGAGGTTGTCGGGATTTTTCTGGAAGAAGAACGGGGCCTCGCGGTCTGGATCATGTCCCATCTCAATCGCATGGTCGGCAAAGTTGCGCCCGATGCAATAGACGCGGCGGACCGGGAAAAGGTTGCCGTCGGCGGTGGGAATTGAAGCCTGCTGCGGCGCGGGGATGACGAGTGTGGACATGGTTCTTTCGTCTTTCTGTTCGAGGTCGCGGGTGGCGTAGCATGGGAAAGAGGCATGGCCAATGGCGGGCCGTTTGTGGTCAATTGCGCGGGACCAAGGTTCGAGGTTTTGTTGATGAGTGAAAACACTTTGTTGGCTGCGCTGTTGGGACATCAACCTGACCAGGCCGTGTTCCTGACAACACCGGACGGTGACGTGCTGTGCTACGGCGATTTGCGCCGGCGGGTGGGTCAAGCCACGGGGCATTTGCAGGTGGCCGGTGTTGGAACGGGCGACCGAGTGCTTTGCCAGATTGCCAAGTCGCCGGAAGGGTTGGTGCTGTACCTGGCCACAGTGGCGGCAGGTGCTGCTTTTGTGCCGCTGAACACGGGCTACACAGGCGCCGAGATCGACTATTTCCTTGGCGACGCAGCCCCGGCGTTGATGATTTTGGATGAGACCACCCAAGACGCCAGTGGCGTGGCGGAGGCACGTGGGGTGCGTGTTTCCAGCCCGGCTGAGCTTACAGCCGGAGGGCCAATGGTTGGACCAGTGCCGCGCGCGGGCGATGATCTGGCGGGGATCCTTTATACCTCAGGAACCACAGGGCGGTCGAAGGGGGCGATGCTGACCCACGACAACCTGTTGTCGAACGCCCAGGTTCTTACCGAGTTGTGGCGCTTCACCGATCAGGACGTCCTGCTGCACGCCTTGCCCATTTTCCACACCCATGGGCTTTTCGTGGCAACGAACGTGCCGTTGTGCGCCGGTGGGCAGATGCGGTTTCTGCCGCGCCTCGACATCGACGCGTTGGCGCAGCATTTGCCGGATTGCACAGCGATGATGGGGGTGCCGACTTTCTACACGCGGATGCTGGATGATCCCCGTTTCACGCGCGAGGCGTTGGCGCACATGCGGTTGATGATTTCGGGCTCGGCCCCGTTGCTGGCGGAAAGCCACGCGGGATTTGAAGCAAAGACTGGTCACGCCATTCTTGAGCGTTACGGGATGACAGAGACTAATATGATTACGTCCAACCCCTACGACGGCGACAGGCGCGCGGGCACCGTTGGGCATCCGTTGCCGGGGGTTGAGATACGGATTGCGGAACCCGATGACAGCGGGATCGGCGTAGTTGAGGTGCGGGGGCCAAATGTGACGCCGGGCTATTGGCGCAATGCGGAGAAGACGGCGGAGAGCTTCACGCAGGATGGTTGGTTCATCACGGGCGATCTGGGTCAGGTGGATGCTGACGGCTATCTGTCGATCGTTGGTCGGCAGAAGGATCTTGTGATCTCTGGCGGGTTTAACATTTACCCAAAGGAGGTGGAGGTCGAGATTGATGCGCTGCCAGGTGTGTTGGAAAGCGCCGTCTATGGCCTGCCGCACCCGGATTTGGGCGAAGCGGTGGCAGCAGCGGTCGTGCTGAACGCGCCGGGGGCGACGGATGAGGGGGAGATCCTGGCGGCTCTGGCGGATCGGTTGGCGCGGTTTAAGATCCCACGCACGATCCGCATTCTGCCGGAACTGCCACGCAACACGATGGGCAAGGTTCAAAAAAACGAGCTGCGCGCGGCGGGGAGCGGTTAACTCAGGACGCTCACTATTCCTCGGTTCGGCACGTCAGACATTTGGTTTGCGCAATGACCTCAATTGCCTAGGGTGGTGTGAGGTGGAGACGAACTGGGGAGGGCGGCTTCGGGATGAATATCCTGTTCATCATGTATGACCAATTGCGCTTCGACTATCTGTCCTGCGCCGGGCATCCGCATTTGCACACGCCGAATTTCGACCGCGTCGCCGCGATGGGTGTGCGGTTTACGCAGGCCTATTGCCAGTCACCCGTCTGTGGTGCCAGCCGGATGAGTTTCTACACCGGGCGTTATGTGTCGTCACACGGGGCGGCGTGGAACGGCTTTCCACTGCGGGTGGGCGAGCACACGATGGGCGACCACCTGCGGGCTGCGGGTATGGATTGCTGGCTGCTTGGCAAGACGCATATGAAGGCGGATGCCGAAGGGATGGCGCGGCTTGGGTTGAGCGCCGACAGCGTGATCGGTGCGCGGCAGGCGGAATGTGGGTTTGATGCCTGGGCACGGGATGACGGGCTTTGGGGGCACGGGCCAGACGGATTTTATGACGAGAAAAGAAGCCCCTACAATGAATACTTAAAGTCGAAAGGCTACGACAGCGACAACCCATGGTCGGACTATGCCAATGCGGGTGTCGAAGACGGGCATATGAAAAGTGGCTGGATGTTCGACAACGCCGACCAGCCCGCGAACATCCGTGAAGAAGACAGCGAAACGCCGTGGCTGACGAGCGAGACTTTGCGGTTCATGGAGGAGGCGAAGGGGCCATGGTGTGCCCATGTCTCCTACATCAAGCCGCATTGGCCCTATATCGTGCCCGCGCCGTATCACGACATGTATGGGGCCAATCACGTGCCTGCGGCCACGAGGTCGGAAGAGGAGCGGGAAGATCCGCAACCGGTCTATGCCGCCTACATGGGCAACAAGATCGCGCAGGCCTTCCAGCAGGAAGAGGTCCGACAAAAGGTCATCCCGGCCTACATGGGTCTGATAAAGCAATGCGACGATCAGTTGGGGCGCATTCTGGACCGGTTGGAGGAGACCGGAGAGATTAAGGACACGATGATTGTCCTGACCTCGGACCACGGGGACTACCTTGGCGATCACTGGCTGGGGGAGAAGGATTTGTTCCACGACCCTTCGGTCAAAATCCCGATGATTATCTACGATCCGAGATCGGAGGCCGATGCCACGCGCGGCACGACCTGTGACGCCCTTGTCGAGTCCATCGACCTTGCTCCGACCTTTGTGGAGGCAGCGGGCGGAAAGGTTGCGGATCACATTCTGGAAGGCCGCAGCCTGATCCCCTGGCTCCACGGCGAGGTGCCGGAGTGGCGGGAGTATGTGGTCAGCGAATACGATTATTCCGTCACGCCAATGCAGGATGCTGTTGGGGTTGCGAACCGCGATGCGCGGCTCTTCATGATTTTCGACGGGCGCTACAAGATGATGCACGCGGAGGGCGGTTTGCGCCCGATGATGTTCGATCTGGAAAGCGACCCGGACGAGTTCTTTGACCTGGCCAAGGGCGATAGCCACGCGGATGAGATCGCGGGGCTCTATGACAAGTTGGCCCAATGGGGTCGTCGCATGGCGCAGCGGGTCACACGCTCGGAGGCGGATATCGCGGGGATGCGCGGGCGGTCGATGCGGCGGGGGATTATGCCGTTCCTGAAGGACGGCTCGGAAGCGCCGCCTGAACTGACCGAGAAATACCGGCGCGCAGTATCGCAGAACCATCTGGGAGCGGAAGGGCAGGATGCAGACGGCGAGCGCTGATCCCATCCGATTGGAGAAACGGGCCGCTGATGCCCTTTGTTTTCTCTTTGCGCTGGTCATTCTGTTCTATGCCGCAGGTGGGCCGATCAGCGATTTCGTGCGCTGGTTTATCGAGAGCACCACGCAGGGGTTTGAAGAGCTGTCCCGTCGGGAGCAGCGGTCGTTGATTAGGGACCATTGGTTGGGCGCAAGCTGGCGTGTGGTGGAGCGCAATGTGCTGCAACCCACCGGTCTGATCCTTGGGCTGCCGATCTTGTTCGGCTTGGTGATCAGCGCGTTGACGGCCCATGACGCGCCTGCGTTGCGTTGGCTGAACTGGCTTTTGGCGCTGCTGACCGGGGCGACCCTGGTGGTCTGGATCGCAGGTATTTTTGCCACCGATGCGGGGTTGCTGCCATCTGCCGATCCCATCGATTACGTGATGTTTCCGCTGGCTGCCGGTGTGGCGCTGTATTTGACGTGGCGCATGTTCGGCGCGTTCATCGCCGGGTTTTGCCTGTTCTGGGTGGTCTACCTGTTCGTGCGGGGTGATCTGCCGTCTTGGGCGGGAATATTCGCGGGCTCAGACGCGCCGTTTGATCAGAATCTGCGGGCCATGGTGCAGAATTTTTGGGCGCAGACCGGGGGCATGTTTGGCCAGCCGTTGCAGGTGGTGGCGGGCAATGTCCTGATCTTTATCGTCTTTGGGGCCGTGCTTATGGGCTCAGGCGCGGGGGGGCTATTGATGAAAATCGCCAACCGGCTGACGGGCGGGTTCATCGGCGGGGCGGCCCATGCCTCCGTGGCGTCATCGGCGCTGTTTGGCACCTTGTCCGGGGCGGCGATTTCGAACGTTGTGTCCACCGGGGTCATGACAATTCCGGTCATTAAGAAGGCCGGGTTCCGTCCGGCGTTTGCGGGCGGTGTAGAGGCCGCGGCGTCAACCGGTGGGCAGGTGATGCCGCCGGTGATGGGGGTCGTGGCCTTTTTCGTGGCGGGGCAGATTGGGTTGGAGTACCGCTACATCGTGGTGGCCGCGATATTGCCCGCGCTCTTCTACTACATGGGCACCTTCATGGCCGTTTATCTAGAGGCGCGGCGCGCGGGCATCGGGGCCTTGCCGATGGCGGAGCGCCCGCCGCTGAACGCGCGCGAATATCGACAGTGTCTGGTGTTCATCGTGCCATTGGGCGTGCTTTCCACGTTCTTGTTCATCCAGCCGTCTGTGCCGAAGGCGGGCTTCTACGGGTTCCTTGCGGCGGTTATCACGGCTTTAGCTTTGTTCCCGGAGTTCCGTAATCGGTCGAAGATCTGGAAGGCGTTTGTGGACGCGGGGCGGATGTCAGCCTCCATCATCGTGATCGTGGCGACCATCGGGTTGATCGTGGGGCTGATCCAATTGTCCGGCTTCGCGGGGCGTTTATCGCTTCTGCTAGCGCAGTTGGCCGATGGGCCGTTGCTGCTTGTGCTGATCGTTGTCGCGCTCGGGTCGATTGTGTTGGGGATGGGCCTGCCACCGGGGGCGACGTATTTCATCATCGTCATTGCGCTCAGCTCAGGCATTGAGGCCGTTGGTATTCCTGAGCTGACGTTGCACCTGTTCGTGGTGTTCTTTGCGGTCATGTCGACCGTCACGCCGCCTGTCGCGCTGGCGGCCTTTGCGGCAGCGCCGATTGCGCAGGCGGACCCGATCCGAACGGGCTTTGCGGCGGCGAAAATCGGGTTGGCAGGGTTCCTGATCCCCTTCGTTTTCGCCTTCCACCCGGCGGTTCTGTACAAGTTGCAAGTCGCGTTTGTCTGGTTCGGGGGCGAGGTCTCACGCTCGTCCGCCATGATCGATCCGGCGGAGATCACGTGGTTCGCGTTTGGCTGGATCATCGTGGCTTTCGCGCTAGCGGCTTGGCTGTTGTCATCGGCCTTGGCCGGACATGAGCGTGGGCCCCTGTCGCTGGTCGAAAGGGTGGCGCGTGCAGTCGTAGGGGTGGCGGCCCTATTGCCGAACATGGTGATTGCCGGTCCAGCACTTGTTCTTGGGATTGTGCTGGTTGGTGTGCATAGATGGACGACAAAAACCGCAGCCATTGGCCAAGCGGGTGATAACAACGAAGGGAGAGTTTGAATGAAACACATGATTGGACCCGCAGCGGCGGCCTTGCTGCTGGCGACGCCGGTGGCGGCAGAGGACACACTGCGCATGGCGACCATCGCCCCAAGTCTGGGGGCTGCCATCACGATGGCAACGTTCGCCAACGTGGTGAATGACAACCTCGACGGGACCACGATTGAGGTGGCCGCCGGCGGTGCCGCGACGTTGCATCAGTTGGAAGTTGGACGTGGCAACCTTGAAATGGCGATGTCCTCGCCCGTGATCTACAACCTTATGTCGCGCGGCGTGGCGATGTACCAGAATGAAGCGGACGCCGCCGAAGCCTCTGAAAACGTGCGGCTTTTGATGTGGTTCCCCTACGGACAATACCACTTCGCCGTGCGTGGTGACAGCGACATCGAACTGCTGGACGATATCGAGGGGGCGACGGTGTTCCTTGGGCCCCAGGGCGGTGGCGCGTTCAATGCGGCGCGGGGCTGGATCGAGGCCACAACCGGCTTGGTTGCGGGTGAGGATTATGAGGCGATCACTGCGAATTGGCAGACCGGGTTCCAGGCGTTCCTGGATGGCACCATCGACATGTACACCAACGGTTGCCTCGATCCGTGTCAGCAGTTCCTGCAGTTTACCGAGACTGAGACTGTTCGTTTTCTTGGGCCGGAGGGGCATGACCACGCTGAGGTGGAAGAGTTCCTTGGTGCGTTCCGTTACCGCGCCGAAGTGCCTGCGGGGCTTTATGAAAACCAGTTGAACGAAGACACAGTCATGTCGTTTGACACATCAGTCGGCATCATGGTGCGCGCCGATCTCGATGAGGAGATGATCTATCAGATCACGCGCGCATTCTGGGAGAACATCGATCAGGTCACGTCAGATGCTCCCTGGGCAGAAGCGCTGGACATTGAGTTCGCGGCAACTCAGCGGGGCATGGCGCAACTACATCCCGGCGCTGAGCGGTATTACCGTGAAGCGGGCGTTATCGAGTAGGCCGCGGGCTTTTGGTATTGGCGTCCGGTGGGAAAATATCCTGCCGGGCGTTTTCTTTTGGGCGCTGTGTGGGGGCTAGACCTCTGTTTCCTCCTGCCGGGCAGAAAGCAGAAAGTAGTTCCGGGCGCAGGCGTTCTCTTGTTCGACCGCAAGTGCGCGCATGGCTTTGATGCGGGTTTCGCGCGCTTTCGAGTGGGTTGCATCGAGCCGCAGGACACGACTGGCAAGCTCTAGCGCCCATTGGGTTTCGTCTGCGTTCAATGCATCCGAGGCAGCCCGCGCGAGCGTCTCTACTCCGCCTACGAGTGCCGCAAACTTTTCGGCCTCTTCTTTCGGTGGCAGTGGAAACAGGGTCGCGGCGTCGCCGTCGAACCACCCCATCGTGCCTGCAAAATAGGCCCGCACCGCCCATTCGACGGTTCCGTAGTATTCCTGAAGGTAGGGCTTGTCGCGCAGGTGGTCGGGCAGGGTGACGTAACCCACCAATTCGTCCGGCGTTAGGCCTGCGTTCATGCCTTCGGCGGTTTTTGAGATGATGAAACGGATCGCCTCTTCGTAGTCGGCAAGGGCGGTCGCGATGGTCTCAGCCCCGAACAAGGGCCGGGAATGGCCGGGGGCCAGGACGGTGGGCGCCAGTTTTGCGAAGAGGGTCAGACTGTCCGCCCATGCCTCAAAGTCGCGATAAGGCGTGCCGCGAATGGCGTAGAGGTTCGGGAAACTGGCGTAGAAATTGTCGCCGGAGAACAGCACGCCGGTGGCGGAAAGATAAACACCCATCGTGTCGGCACATTCGCCGGGGGCGAAGTGGAACACCATCTCAACCCCACTGCGCGCCAGGGTTTCGGCGTCAGCATCGATCAGGAGGCTGGGGGGGATATGGCCCTGGCCCATCCCCTCCATCGGACGGTCGCCGGGGCCGAGCCCTAAGTTGATCCGCTCTGTCCCGAACTCAAGCCCGATGCCGAATTGGCGGATGGTTCGCGTCATCAGCGCCTTGTGCGGGCCGGGTTTGTCCGCCGCGCCGATCAGGTCGCTTTCAAAGCTGCGGTGGGCGATGATTTCGACGTCGTGGCCGTCGGCGAAGACTGTAGCGCCGGATATATGGTCGCGGTGGGAATGGGTGTAGATGATGGTCCGGACAGGCTTATCGGAGATCTTGCGAAACTCGGCGAGGATATTCTGAGCCGCCCTCGTGCTTTCGGTGGTGTCGATGATGGTCAGGCCATCGTCACCCACGATCAGCCCGACGTTGGACGCGGCATAGCCCACGGCCAGGTAGACATCGGGGGCGAGCTCATAGATGTGTTTTTCGAATTCGGCGTTGTGTGTGCGGAGTTTGTCTTCGGGTGTCATGTGCTGGCCCCTTTGCCATCGGCGCTTTTCATGGCCGCCAATCCCAGCATGTCGGACATGTTGAAGCCGCCCATGCCGCCGTCGACGGGGATGTCGATGCCTTTCAGCCAGGCGCATTGGTCGGACAGAAGGAACTGCGCGATTTGGGCGACTTCCAGGGGCGTGCCTGCGCGGCCTGCGCGTGTGACGTTTCGCTGCATAACCTCGCCGAACACACGCGCGAAGTCGTCTAGGATGCCGGTTGCGACCGCGCCGGGGCTGATGGAGTTCACGCGGATGTCGCGGGCGATCATGTCTTCCGTCAGGGCGGTGGTCCAGGCGATGATGGCTTCTTTCGACAAGTTGTAGGCGCGGGCGGCATCGAGGGATTCGCTTGCGACGAAGGTTTCCGCCTCGGTCGCACTGGTGAGCGCCCCTAATTGCAGAACCTGTTTAAGGTTCTGGCGCCATTGGGCACCCGCGCGCGAGGCCATGTTCACAATGCTGGCTCCGGGTGAAAGCTTGTCGACCATCTGACCGGTAAAGTTACGGGTCCCGATGAAATTGACCTGAAGGATCAACGCCTCAAGCCCGTCGCGTGGGGGTAGACCTGCGATGTTGCACAGGCCGTCGAGGGGGCCATTGACCTGCGCGGTTGCGGCTTTGATTGAAGCGGGATCGCTGAGGTCTAATGGGATGAAGGTCGATACATTCGCGTTGGTTTCAACCACATCGAAGCCGATGACGGAGTCTCCGGCCTTGGTCAGGAGGGCGGCGAGTTCCGCGCCGATGCCACTGGCCACACCTGTGACGGCTATTCTACGTGCCAAAATGCGTCCCCCCTTGCACCCTTCGGTGAAACAGTAGCGCGGCAATGGGGTGTCGGGCAGGGGCAATTTCTACACGCAGACAAATAGTGTTGCGTCGGGATGGCGGAAATCTCACCATCGCCGGATGCACCCGCGCTTACCCATATTGTCCGGCCCGACGCCCCTTGAGTACGCCAAGGGGCTGTCAGAGCACCTTGGGATCGAGCTGCATATCAAGCGCGATGATCTGGCCGGCCCAACCCTTGGCGGCAACAAAGCGCGGCAGTTGGAATACTACTTCGGTGCGGCGAAGGCTGAGAATGCGGATGTGATCCTGATCACAGGCGCGATCCAATCCAACTTCGCACGGCTTGCAGCAGCCGTTGCCCGGCGCGAGGGGATGGAGGTGGTCGTTCAGCTTGAGGATCGGGTTCCTGGCAAGGCTGCGCCCTATCGCTCCGGCGGAAACGTCCTGCTGTCGCGGCTTATGGGGGCTGAGATCATCCATTATCCGGAAGGTGAGGACGAGGCGGGAGCCGACGCCGCCCTTCATACGCGCGCCGAAGAGCTGAAGGCCGAAGGCAAACATCCATACATTATTCATCTGTCGGAGGGGCATCCGCCGTTGGGCGCGCTTGGCTATGTCGATGCGGCCCATGAGATTTTGGCGCAGAAGGATGACTTCGACGTCTTCGTCACGGCATCGGGCAGTGGGTCGACACATACTGGTTTGCTGGCCGGATTGCGTGGGGCAGGGTGCAATGCGCCGGTCATCGGGTCTTGCGTGCGCCGGTCTGCGGATTTGCAGTGCCCACGCATTGGGCGGATCACCGAACGGTTGGCCGCGCTCTATGATGGTGCTGAAAGAGTCTCGGACGGAGACGTCATTACTTGGGATGGAGCACTTGCGCCGGGCTATGGGCAATTGGGGCCCATGTCGCGACACGCAATGCGCTTGATGGCGCATCATGAGGGGCTGATGCTGGATCCCGTTTACACCGCCAAAAGCTTTGCGGCGATCCCGGCCTTGGTGGAAAGCGGTGAGATCGCGACGGGCAGTAAGGTGTGTTTCATCCATACCGGTGGGCTAGCGGCGCTGTTCGCGTATGAGGATGCGCTGACGGAGGTGTAGTAGGGTTTCCTACAGGTCTTCGCGGCGCGGCATGGCGTTGATTTCCATGAGCTGCCGCCAAACTTCTGCCTCCCAACTCTGGCGTACGCTCTGGCTGAGCGCGGGGATTGCGCGGAAGCGGGGCCAATAGATGCCGTAACGATACCGGAACTCCGATTGGATCGGCTTCACAAGAATGGATTCTGGTGACTTGCCCGTGGCGTAGATGTGGGTGGCCGTTAGGGGATCAACGATTGCAGCGCATAGCCCGGCCTCCACGAACTGGAGAACCGGCAAGAAGGTCTGGCTTTCGAGAAAGACGTTCAGCGACAGGCCCGCAGTCGTCATCTGGTTTTCCAGTTTCCGGC
Source organism: uncultured Roseicyclus sp. (assembly GCA_947500415.1). Lineage (GTDB taxonomy): Bacteria > Pseudomonadota > Alphaproteobacteria > Rhodobacterales > Rhodobacteraceae > Gymnodinialimonas. Next base: position 424,837 of record CANMRT010000002.1, on the reverse strand, counting down.
GCAAGGCGTGGTCTGATTGCAATGTGCCCAATGCCATCCCGTCCAGATCGTGCAATTCGACAGCATCGTGTTGCGCCAAGGGGTTGGCGGGATGCATCACCACAAAGCACTGCCCCGACATGATCTGGCAATTGTAAAGTGTTTGGCCGTCCTGGCTCGCGGGTGCATCGCCAAAGCCGAAGTCGATACTTTGGGCTTTTGCCAGTTCCTCGATCTGAGAGGAGCTTCTGGCGTAAAGTGAAAGAGAAACGCCTTCGGTGCCTGTCAGCAGGCTCGCCACAAAGCGTGGAAAAAGCAGCGCGGCGGGGCCGGGCATGGCCACGGCGGTCATCGAGCCTGTCTGTCCCAACGCCATGCTTTGCATCGTGTGGGAGATGCGGCGTGACTGGGCGAGCATCGATTCCGCCTCCGACAGCAGGTAGTGCGCCTCGGGTCTGGGTGAGAGTTTTCGCCCTACGCGGTCGAAAAGGGTCACACCAAGGACGTCCTCCAAAGCTTTCAGCGAGGCACTGACGGCCGGTTGCGTTCGGCCAAGTTTTGCTGCGGCATCGGTCATGCTGGGTGAAGTCATGACGGCACAAAAGGTGCGGACTTGCTGTAGGTTCATGGTCAAATCATAGAGAAACCTTTGGTTTTTGCAAAACTTACAAATTTGTATTTATGGATCTCATCGGTACGCTCTGAGTGTTCAATTGCGTCGGACAACCGGCGCGAAAAGCAATCAGGGAGATCGCAATGAGTTTTGCACCCAAGCTGGCCGGTATCGCGCTTGTCGCGGCTATGGCCACTGCTGCACCCGCGGCAGCACAAGAGTTTTTCCGCATCGGCACCGGCGGGGCCGGGGGCACGTACTTCCCCATCGGTGGTGCGATTGCGACGGCGATCTCAGCGCCTCCGGGCTCGCGCCCGTGCGACGAAGGTGGGCAGTGTGGCGTTGAAGGCCTGATAGCTATCGCGCAGTCCACAACGGCGTCGGTGTTCAACAACGCAGCCGTTCAGAACGGTGAATTGGAAGCTGGCCTTGCCGCCGCTGACGTGACCCGTTCGATGTATCTGGGTGCGGGCGACTTTGAAGGGCGGGAGCATCCAAACCTTCGTGTCATCGCGAACCTGTTCCCGGAAGACCTGCACCTTGTTCTGCCTGCGGGCGTGACGATCAACGATCTCAGCGATCTTGAGGGTCTGCGTGTTGGCATCGCCCAAGCGGGATCGGGAACGCAAGTGGCCGTGCTGCAAATGCTGGAGTTGTGGGGCATCACCCGGGACAACATTGAAGAAGCTGAACTGAACAACAGCCAATCTGCGGCACGCCTCGCAGACGGCCAGCTTGACGCCTACTTCTACGCAGCGGGTTGGCCCGTTGCTGCGATGGTGCAGTTGGCGTCGACCTCGGGCATGAACCTGCACTCCTTCACCGAAGAAGACATGGCGCGGATCAATGAAGCGATCCCGGCCTACATCCCCTCGATGATCCCCGGCGGCACCTATGAGGGCATCGACAACGACACGTTGACGCCTGCGGTCTCGGCGCTTCTGGTGACGTCGTCCGAGGTTGAGGAAGAGCTGATGTACAATATCACCGCCGCGCTTTGGAACGACGCTACGCGACGCATCCTCGACAACGGCCACCCGAAGGGCCGCCAGATTACGCCTGACACGGCGCTGGCGGGCATCGAGGCGCTTGGTGTGCCGCTGCACCCGGGCTCGCAACGCTTCTACGAAGAAGCGGGTCTGCTGGAGTAACCCAGCCTTCATTTCGGACAAAGATTGGGGCGCCCGATGAGGCGCCCCAATCATAAGGGACACTGGAACCGGCAGGGGCACCCTCATGGCAGATCAAACCACAGATCAGACGGACGCGCGCGAGTTGACCGAAGAGGAACTCGCCGAGATCGAGCGCAAGTACGACGAGGGCGCGGCCACACGTCCCGTTGGCCCACAGCTGGCCCTGATCCTGCGCGGCGTTGCGTTGGCCTTTGCAATCTACCACTATCTGACTGCCGGTTTCGCGCTGCCTGCCGATCACTGGCACATGGGGTGGCATCTGGCGGGTTTGTTCATCCTGACCTACGCCTTCTTCCCGATCTTCAAGACCAAACGCGCGTTTGAGGTGCGGTCGAGCCTTTGGTGCATCGGCAATGTGCCAATTTTCGATATTCTGCTTATGATCCTTGGCGTTTCCTCGGCCCTTTACCTGGGCCTCGCGTGGCGCGGTATCCCGATGCTCGGGATTGACGAGCAGACGTTTCGGATGGGCAATCCGAACAACTACGACATATTCTTTGGGCTAACGCTGATTATCCTTGTCCTCGACATTGCGCGGCGGACGTTGGGGTGGATCCTGCCCGCCATCATCTGCGTCTTCATTGCCTATGCGCTGTTCGGGCCGCTGTTTCCGGGCGTCTTGCAGCACCCCGGCGTCCGCTTCCGCACGTTCGTCTCGTCGATGTATTTCCCGCAGGAAGGCATCTTTGGCGTCACGCTTTGGGTGGTGTCGACCATCGTGTTCCACTTTGTGTTGTTTGGCGTGATCGCGCAGCGCACGGGGCTGGGGCAGCTGTTCATCGACAACGCCACGATCCTCGCGGGTCGCTATACGGGCGGTCCGGCGAAGGTATCGGTCGTGTCTTCGGCCTTCTTTGGCACGATCTCTGGCAGCTCTGTGGCCAACACCGTTTCTACTGGTGCCTTGACTATCCCCAACATGAAACGTCTGGGCTACCCCGGCCATTTCGCGGGTGGGGTTGAAGCTGCGTCGTCGGCGGGTGGCCAGATTACGCCGCCGATCATGGGCGCTGCCGCCTTCATCATGGCTGAGTTTTTGGAGGTGCCTTACACCACGATCGTTATTGCCGCGATCTTCCCTGCGTTGCTGCACTACGTGGGCGTCTTCACCGTCGTTCACCTGATGGCGAAGAAGCTGGACCTGAAGGGTTTGAGCAAAGAGGCTATGCCGCAATTCAAGGCTGTATGGAGCGAGGGATGGGCGAATATCGTGCCGCTGATCGCGCTGCTGGTCGTGCTTTTTTCGGGCTACACTCCTTACATGTCGGCTTTCTGCGGCATCTCGGTAGCGATCATCGCGGGCATGTCCCGGATGCGAGAGCCGATTACGCTGGTCTACGCGGCGGCGTTCATCGGTTTCGTCATATGGAAATACATGGGCGGAGGGTTTGACCTTGGTATGTCGTGTATCCTGATCGCTTGCTCGGTCCTTGGCACGCTGAACCCGCAACAGCGGATCAAGCTGCCTCAGATGGCAGAGACCTTTGAGACCGGGGTGAAATACGCGCTGGCCGTTGGTGCGGCCTCGGCGGCTGTTGGTATTGTGGTTGGTGTGATCAACACGACCGGCATCGGATTTCGCATTGGCTTTATGGTCACGCAGGGCGCGTCGAACCTTGGCTCCGACCTGCATGTCCTGTTCGCTGCAACGGGCCTGCAATTCATCACTGTTGAGGATCTGACGCTGTTCATCAGCCTCGTGTTCATTGCCGTGGCCTGCATTTTGATGGGGGCAGGGGTGCCGACAACGGCGCTCTACATCATGTTGGTCTCCGTCGCTCAACCGGCGCTGGCGCAACTGGGCATTCCGCCAATCGCAAGCCATATGTTCGTGCTTTACTATGGGGTGGTGGCGGAGATTACGCCGCCGGTCTGTACGTCGGCCTATGCGGCGGCGGCGATTGCGAACTCCAACCCGTTCCGAACGGGAATATCGGCCTTCACCTTAGGTCTGGGGAAAGTGGTAGCGCCAATGGCCTTCGTCTACGCGCCGGTATTGCTGTTCGTGTCCTCGACCGGCTTCGATCTGTGGGAATTCACCTACACCGCCGCAAGTTGCATCGCGGGTGTGATGGCGTTGTCGACGGCTGTGGTGGGCTACTTCTACGCGCCGGTGAATGCAGCTTTCCGGTGCTTGTTGGCATTCGCAGGCCTCGTGTTCATCGCGCCGTCCGTACAAGCGGACTTGTTCGCGCTGATCCTCTGCGCGCCAGTGATTATCTCGCAGATCATCAAGCGGCGCAGCGCTGCTGTGGCCTGAGTGTGAGCAAAGACGTCACCGTTTTGGGCGCTGGCATCGTTGGCCTGTGCTGTGCGTTGTCTTTGGCGGAGCGCGGACATGCCGTGCGCGTTATCGACCGAGATGCGCCCGGGCGCGCGACGTCCTATGGGAATGCAGGGATTATCTCACCCTGGTCGGTTGTGCCGCAATCCATGCCGGGGTTGTGGCGAAAGATACCCTCGCTTTTGAGTGACCCCGGCAAACCCTTGCGCGTGCGACCATCGCATTGGCCGAAAATGGTCGACTGGGGCCTGCGGTTTCTGGCGAATGGGCGTGAAGATCGTGTGCGCGAAGTGTCGAATGCGATGGAGCATTTGTGCGCCCCGTCTATCGACCTTTTCCGCCGCCATCTTGCGGGCACCGGGCACGAGCATTTGGTGCGGGACGCCTACTACATTCACGCCTTTCGTAAGGTGGAACAGGCGGATCTTTCTGCGCTGGAATATCAGCTGCGAGCCGAGAAGGGCGCCGACATGGAAGTTGTGGGGGCGGCCGAGCTTCGCGCATTGGAACCTGCCCTAAGTAAAGAGTTCCAAGCGGCAGTGCTTATCAAGGGTCAGGCGCGCGCCGACGGACCCGGTGAGATTTGCACCGCAATCGCTGAAAAGGCTCGAGCGATGGGGGTTACGTTCCTGACCGATGAGGTGCGCGGGATTGCGCGGGACGGAAGCGGTTGGCGGGTCGATTGCGCCGGTGGCAGCCACCCCTGTGACAAGCTGGTCGTGGCTATGGGGATATGGTCGGCGGCGCTTCTTAAAGGAACTGGCCTGAAGCTGCCGCTGCAGGCAGAGCGCGGCTATCATGTGCAGTTTGCCGACCCTGGGGTCGAGTTGACCCATTCCGTGATGGATGTGGACCGGAAGGTCGTGTTGAGCACAATGGGCGGCGATATTCGCATCGCGGGTCAGGCAGAGTTTGCGGCGATTGACGCGCCACCCGACCCAACACGGAGGGCGCTCCTGACACGGCAGGCCGAGGCGGCGTTGCGAAGATTGAACACTCAAAGCGCAAAGGTTTGGATGGGGCATCGCCCCTCTTTTCCCGACAGTCTGCCTGCACTTGGGCCGGTAAAGGGCGCGGACGGGTTGATCGCCTGCTTTGGCCATTCACACTACGGTTTGATGATGGCGCCAAAATCCGGTGAGATCGTTGCCGATGTCATAGAAGGGCGGACTGCAAACGCAGATCTTTCGGCGTTCGATGTGGCGCGCTTTTCCTGATATTGGGTTTTGTATGCCCCCAACTCGCCTGCTGTAGGTCGTTGCGATCCGTTTGGACCCGACCGCGCAACGCACTTTCCGGAAACGCATTTTTCGACAAACTTGTTGAAGATTGCGCGACTTACGGCGCTAATGGTCGAGGGTTAATCTGCTAGTACCTTGGGAGGATATTATGAAGACAACGAACCTGACTGCTATTCTTGTAGCATCGACCAGCCTGTACGTCGCGGCACCTACGGCCGCGCAGGCGGAGGAGCTTGTGCTCTATTGCTCGGTTCAAGAGGAATGGTGCCGCGCCATGTCCGAAGCGTTTGAGCGAGAGACGGGCATCGAGGTTCTGATGACCCGGCGCTCCTCGGGCGAGACCTTTGCGCAACTGGCCGCTGAAGCCGAACAACCACGCGGCGACGTGTGGTGGGGTGGCACCGGTGATCCGCATCTCCAGGCCGCGCAGGAAGGTTTGACCGAGGAATATCAGTCGGACGAGCTGGCCAACCTTCAGGATTGGGCCGTGCGTCAGGCTGAAACTGCCAACTATCGCACCGTAGGCATCTATGCCGGTGGGTTGGGCTTCGGCTACAACTCCGATCTTGTAGAAGAGAATCCGCCCGCCTGTTGGGCCGATTTGCTGGACGAGCGCTTTGCCGACGACGTGCAGGTCGCCAACCCCAACTCTTCGGGCACGTCCTACACTATGTTGGCCACGATGGTGCAGTTGATGGGTGAGGAAGAGGCCTTCGAATACCTCGCGACGCTGCACAACAACATCTCACAATACACGCAGTCGGGCTCTGCGCCCATTCGTGCGGCAGCGACGGGTGAGACGGCCATCGGCATCGTATTTATGCACGATGCTGTAGCGCAAACGGTGCAGGGCGCGCCGATTGTAGCGGTCGCACCGTGCGAGGGCACAGGCTACGAAGTCGGCTCCATGTCGATAATCGCAGGCGGGCCGAACCCCGACAGCGCGCGCATGTTCTACGATTGGGCCCTGACGCCTGAGGCGCAGGAGATAGGGGCGGCGAACAACTCGTTCCAGATCCCGTCAAACATGAACGCAGCTACGCCCGAGGCCGCGCCGCGGTTGGAGGATATCACGCTGATCGACTACGACTTCGCGCTTTACGGCTCGTCCGAGGAACGGACCCGTCTTCTTGAGCGGTGGGACGCGGACATCGGCTCACTCTCGCAGTAAGGCCGCGTGACCCTAAAACTGACATCTGACCGAGCTGGGATTGCCTGGCTCGGTCTGCTTGCGCTCTCGCTGGTGGCCTTCCCGTGGTACAAGGGCGCGCCGATCTGGCAGGGACCAGCGGCGTCCGCGCTGTCCGAAGGGATGTCTGGCCACGGCTGGCTGTGGCCGTTGATTGCGATTGTCGTCGCTTTGGGCGCTGCAACGTTCACCCGAAAATGGCAGCAATCCAATATCGCGCTGTGGCTGACGCTTGGGGCGATGTTCCTCTACCTCTGGCAAGGATTCGCCGTGGGTCTTCGCGGCCCGTCGCAGGCTTGGGTCGGTGGGGTATTTGAAGCAGCGGCAGATGGGCAAACTGGCCTTGGATGGGGTGGCTTCCTTGCGGGTGCAGCGCTTGTCGGCTTGCTCTCGGACCTGATCGCATCGCGCGGGTTTTGTCGGGGCGAGCGGTTTGCGTCGTTTTGCATCACAGCCATTGTCGCGGCCCTAACGGCTTTCGTTTTCTTTCCGATCTTGAAACTGGGCCTCGCGGCTTTTGTGGACACCGACGGCAACCTAGCACTCGGCACGTTCTGGGCGCGGATCACGGCGCCCGATCTTTGGGGGTTGAATTGCCTTGTTGGCGGCGGACGCTGCGGCGTGGTCATCAACACGGTGATCCTCGGCGTGCTGTCAGCGACGCTCGCCACGCTGTTAGGGCTTGCACTGGCGCTATTGGTTAACCGCACCGATTTCCGCATGAAACGCGCGTTGCGGGCGATTTCTATCCTTCCGATTATCACGCCGCCTTTTGTGGTTGGTGTTGCAATCATTTTGCTTTTTGGGCGCACAGGGCTGGTGACATCTGGTGTGGCCGATCTGTTAGATGTGCGCCCTGGCCGATGGGTTTATGGGTTGCCGGGTATCTTGATCGCTCAAGTCTTGGCCTTTGCGCCGGTCACATTCCTTGTGCTTTTGTCGACGCTGGAAGCGATCAACCCAACGCTGGAAGAAGCTGCCCGGACCCTCGGCGCGAAGTCGATGAAGACGTTCCGTTCCGTCACATGGCCACTCCTGCGCCCCGGCCTCGCCGCAGCATTCCTGCTGGCCTTTATCGAAAGCCTCGCGGATTTCGGCAATCCCATCGTGCTTGGCGGTGGTTATGAGGTCCTGTCGATCAAGATCTTCTTTGCCGTGGTGGGCGCGCGTTATGACCTTGGCAATGCCGCCACGTTGGCGATGATCCTGCTGGCCCTCACACTCATCGCCTTCTGGCTGCAAATGCGCTGGATGGGCAACAAAAGCTACGTCACTGTCACTGGCAAATCCGACGCGGGCCTCGCCTCGCCATTGCCCGGTGTGCTCAAGATCGGCGTCTTCGCCGTGGTACTGCCATGGGTTATCTTCACTCTCGCGGTCTACATCATTATCGTCACCGGCGGCTTCGTCACCGACGTGGGGCGCTGGGACCTGACGCCGACGTTCCAGCACATCGTCACGGCCTTCCGATTTGAGTTTGAGGACGGCTTGCAACTCTACGGCTCCGCTTGGGACAGCATGATGACGACCCTTTGGGTCGCAGCCCTCGCGGCACCACTGACGACACTTATCGGCATCCTCACGGCATGGCTCGTCGCAAGACAGGACTTCGCGGGTCGGCGGGCGTTCGAGTTTGGCACGATGCTGTCCTTCGCCATCCCCGGCACGGTCGTGGGTGTGTCTTACGTGGCGGCCTTCAACGTGCCGCCGGTGGACATCACCGGGACGGCTGCGATCCTGATCATCTGCTTTGTCTTCCGAAACATGCCCGTCGGCATGCGCGCAGGCCTTGCCGCTTTGGCGCAGATCGACCGCAGCATGGAGGAGGCGTCGCAAACCATGGGGGCAGGGGGCCTCACCACGCTGCGCCGCGTGGTCCTGCCCCTGATCAAACCCGCCGTCTTCACCGCGCTGGTCTATTCCTTTGTGACCGCGATGACGGCTGTGTCTGCGGTGATCTTCCTTGTCTCCGCGCGGCACAACATGGCGACGGCCTACATCATGGGGCGAGTGGAGGCGGGCGAATACGCGCTCGCCATCGCCTATTCCGCCGTTCTGATGATCGTGATGATCGTCTGCGTCGTGGTTATTCAAGGCATCGTCGGCACTCGCAAACTGGGCCGACGCAAGGAATTGCAGGGCAAGGGACAAGTCCCGGAACCAGCGGAATAGGGAACAGGCATGGCTGAGACGGCAATCGAATTTGTGGACGTCGTGAAGCGCTATGGTGATGCCACGGCGGTGGATCGGATCAACTTTTCCATCGGGAAGGGCGAGTTAGTGACGTTCCTTGGCCCCTCGGGTTGCGGCAAGACCACCTCCCTGCGCCTGATCGCGGGGCTGGAACTGCCGTCCGAGGGACAGGTGAAAATAGCGGGCCGTGACGTGAGTCGAGATCCCGCGAGTGAGCGAAACGTTGGCATGGTCTTCCAATCCTACGCGTTGTTTCCGCATATGTCCGTGCTCGACAACGTGTCTTACGGCCCCACGATCCGGGGCGTTTCCAAAGCCGATGCCCGCGATCAAGCCCGCGCGATCCTGGATCAGGTGGGCCTTGGCGGGTTGGAGGCGCGCTTGCCGTCTGAGCTCTCTGGCGGGCAACAGCAACGCGTGGCCGTGGCGCGCGCCATCGTGCAGCAGCCCGACGTTTTGCTGTTCGATGAGCCGCTGTCGAACGTCGACGCCAAACTCCGCCGCAAGGTCCGCGCCGAGATCCGTGACCTGCAGCAACGCTTCGGGCTAACCGCCGTTTACGTCACCCACGATCAGGAAGAGGCGCTTGCTGTCTCGGACCGGATTGTGGTCATGAAGATGGGCCAGATTGCGCAGATTGGCACGCCGTCGGAGCTTTATGAGCAGCCTTCCTCCGCCTTTGTGGCCGACTTCATCGGCGATGCGAACCTGATCGAGGGGCGGGTCGCGGCCGGCACTTTCTCTGCTGCGCATTTGTCCCTACCTGTCGACGCTGCGGACGGTGCCCATACAGCCACGATCCGGCCCGAGCGGATCACCTTGGCCGCAGGAGGTGCCGCGATCATTTCGTCGGCCAGTTACCTGGGCAGCCGGATGGAATATGTGGTGCAGGATGAAGACCTTGAGTTCCTGGTCTCACGCCCGATTTCGGAACCGCGTTTGGCCGCGGGTGACGCCGTTGATCTGCAAATCGACCCCGCTGACCTGATCCTTGTGCAATAGGTTGTTGCCATGACCGACTCCATCGATGCGCGCGCAAACCTAGCGTCCGACCTTGCGCGCCGCGCGGGACAGGTGGCGCTGGACTTCTACCGCAACCGCGATGCCTTGGAGGTGGAGACCAAGAACGGTGAGTTGGACCTTGTGTCCATCGCGGACCGCGCGGTGGAGGACATGATCCGAGGTGAGATCGCCGCACATTTTCCAGACGATGCGATCCTGGGTGAGGAGGGTGGAAGTGCCATTGGGACATCGGGCCTGACTTGGGTGATCGACCCAATCGACGGCACAGTACCGTTCCTGATGGGGTTGCCCCATTGGTGTGTGGTCATCACCTTGACCCAAGGCGAGGATACGTTGGTTGGCGTGATCGACGTGCCGCTGCAGGGGGAGCAATTCATGGCCCGCGCCGGGCAGGGGTTCACGATCAACGAGGTGCCTTTCCAGATGGAGGGTGAGCGTCGCTTGGACCAAAGTCTGATCGCCGTCGGCGCGTCGGACCGAACGGCGCCTGAGCCGGCTGCGGATATCTTGCTTGCCGTCATGCGCGCGGGCGGCATGTTTTACCGCAATGGATCTGGCGCCAACATGCTGGCCAGCGTCGCGGCGGGCCGGCTTGGCGGCTATGTGGAGGACGGCATGAACCCGTGGGACAGCCTGGCCGGTCTTTTGATGATCCGTGAGGCTGGTGGCGTGACGCATCCTTACCCTGCGACCGCCAAACTTGGGCTCTGCATGGGGGCCGCGCCCGGTGTTTGGGACGCGTTAAATGGGATCGTAAACAGAAGCAATTGACCTGTGCGCTTAGCGCTGCTCCAACCTGCGTTGCAGACTAGTCAGGTAGGCCTGTACGGGACGGATCACCGGCATATGTGCCAACCTAATGGCACAGACCTGAACAGTGCCGAGGTCGATTGGCAGGTGATTGTATAGTTGTTGATCGATCGCAATTGACGGGAAGGCGGAAACGGCGCCTGGTTTTTGCATGTGATGGCTCAATCGCGCGGCTGAGGTTGCGGTGACCTTGTCCAAGGTCAATCGATTACGCCGCAACACATGGCTGATCGCCGTTCGGGTCCCGGTTCCAATACCTGGCAACGTCACGCGGTGGTGGGCGAGGTCCCAGATACCCTTGGGCGGCGTTTCTGAATCGCCCGTTTGGCAAACGGCAATTGGGCATTCCCAGGAATAGAGAACTTCTGTCGCATCTTCGGTTGCGGGGTTGGTCAACAGTGCCAGGTGGACACGGCGTGCAAGCAAGTTGTCGATTGTGTCATCGGATAGGATTTCCACGGATAGCCCCGGGAAACGGTCCTCGACCTCTGACACACAGTCCAGCGCGACGCCGGAGGCGATGTCGCCGCCCATGCTGATCCGCAACCCTCCAGCCTCGCCGTCCCGTAGGTTTCCAAGCTGTGCCTGAAGCTCACCGAATTCCACCAGATGCCGGTCGATCACGTCGATCAGCAGTTCGCCTGCTTCTGAGAGTCTCACGCCACCGGGCAGTCGGTCGAAAACGCTAAAGGAAAGCTCATCCTCGAAGGCCTGGATCGAGCGATTGAGCGCTGAAGGCGAAATCGCAAGCTGCGTCGCGGCTTTTCGAATGGATCCCGTTCGATGGATCAGCCGGATCGCACGATAGGTTTTCAAGTGTTTCATGGGCTCATCCACAGGTGGTGCAAAAATTGCACCACAGGACCGCAAAAATAGCGGCAGACAACAACACGTCAATGGGTGTTGATGATGCTGCATCTGCAAAAATACTTGTATACGACTGAGGGAACTTCATGAAAAAACTGCTTCTTGCCAGTGCGCTGTCTCTGGTTTCTGCCCATGCTGCAACCGCAGAAATTCGCGTCGGCATCCTGCATTCGCTGACCGGTACGATGGCCATTTCTGAGACGACGCTCCGCGATGTGATGCTGATGTTGATCGAACAGCAGAACGCCGCGGGCGGCCTTTTGGGCGAGGAAATCGTGCCCGTGGTCGTCGATCCCGCTTCGGACTGGCCTCTATTTGCGGAGCGCGCGCGTGAGCTTCTGACGGTCCATGAGGTTGACGTAATCTTCGGCGCTTGGACCTCCGTTTCGCGCAAATCGGTCCTTCCCGTTATCGAAGAGTTGAACGGCCTGATGTTCTATCCCGTCCAATACGAGGGTGAAGAAAGTAGCCGCAACGTGTTCTACACCGGGGCGGCCCCCAACCAGCAGGCGATCCCGGCGGTAGACTATTTCTTGGAGGAGCTTGGCGTTGAAACCTTCGCCCTTTTGGGCACCGACTATGTCTACCCCCGCACGACCAACCGTATTCTTGAGCAATATCTGCTCGACGCGGGCATCCCGCAGGAGAACATCTTCGTCAACTACACGCCGTTCGGTCACTCTGATTGGTCGTCCATCGTGGCCGACGTGCAGGCGTTGGGTGAGGGCGGCCAACAGGTTGGCGTGATTTCCACAATCAACGGCGACGCCAACATTGGCTTCTACAACGAGCTTGCAGCAGCCGGCATCGAAGCAGATGACATCCCCGTCGTTGCATTCTCGGTCGGTGAGGAGGAACTTGCTGGTCTGGATACGGGCCCACTGGTCGGCCACTTGGCTGCGTGGAACTACTTCCAATCGGCCGACACGCCTGAGAATGAGGCGTTCATTGCTGCCTGGCATGAGTTCATCGGCGACGACGCGCGGCCGACCAATGACCCGATGGAAGCCCACTACATCGGCTTCAACATGTGGGTTCAGGCGGTTGAGGCTGCAGGCACCACCGATGTCGATGCTGTGCGTGATGCGATGTACGGCCTTGAGGTGCCCAACTTGACAGGTGGTACGGCGGTGATGCTGCCCAACCACCACCTCGCCAAGCCGGTCCTGATTGGAGAGATTGAGGCGAACGGCCAGTTCTCGATCATTAGCCAAACGGATCCTGTCGACGGTGACGCCTGGACCGATTTTCTACCAGAATCGGCGGTGCTGGTCAGCGATTGGCCCGGTCTGGAATGCGGGATGTACAACACCGCGACCGAGACCTGCGTTCAGATCCAATCGAATTACTGATCTAAGTACATTGCGGTGGGCTGCCTCCTGGGCGGCCCGCCAACACGACCTCCGAGCAGGCGGACGATATGCCCAAAAGACTAATTGTGGCGACGGCAATGCTGGCCTTGGCGTTCTTCGCCGGGCCGGTTTCGGCGCAAGACCGTGACCTGCAAGACATCTTGCAAGAGCACACTGAGCAGATCGCAGATCCATCGCGCCGCACCGTCGGTGAGACTTTGGATGCACTGGTAGCGACAGGTCATCCAGGACTTCCCGGTTTTCTGACCCGCTGGCAATCGCGCGAAGCTTGGCTTCGCAATGCAGATGGCCTCTTCATTTATGTTGAGGACGAAGATGCTGACCCATTGGTGTTGCTAGATATCTCAACCGGTGAACGGATTGGCGAGGCAGGATCTCGTGAAGTCACGCAGCTGCGACCCAATGGGGGTGTGCGGCGTGTGATCGGCAGCGCCTTGGTGCAGTTCCAACTGAATTCTGACGACCCCGAAGTCCGCCTTGAGGCGCTTGAGGCCATTGCCGATGATCCGGAGGAGAGTTTTCTGCCATTGGTAGAAGAGCGTCTTGAAGTTGAAGAAGATCCGACCATTCGCGCCCGATTGGAGGTCGTTCGGCCGGGCCTCGTCATCGCGTTTGCCGAAGAAGACGCAGCCCGTATCGCTGCCATTGAGACATTGGATGGCAACGTAAGTTTGGCTGCGCGCGCGATCTTGAACCGTTTGCTGACGACTCGCCGGGACGTGGCCGCGGATGTGCCAGGGGATGAAAATATCGCGCGCCTTCTTGTTCCGGGCTCAGATGCTTTGCCCCGCGCCGAAGCTTACGACATGCTGGTGGAGGCGGAACTTGCGCCACCGTTGATTTTGCGCGCCGAACAGCGTGATGTTCTAGCCGCAAACATCATAGATGCGCGGGTTGGAGGCATCCCCGTCCAGTCGCTCAATACCGATGCCGCCCGAGACACGGCCTATGCCGCCCTGGTTGTGGATGGTTTGGCAGACCCCATTCCGACGGAGGCTGAAATTGCCGCCGTCCTGGAGGCCAATGTGTTTTTCGATGCCTACCGCGAACCATCGCAGACCGTGACCGATGCCGCGCGCGCAACACTCGACAGTATCGAGGCACGGGTTGGCGTTTATCGGTTCTTTGATCTGTCGCTCGATGGGATTTCACTCGCCTCCATCTATTTTCTTGCTGCCATCGGCCTCGCCATCACGTTTGGAGTGATGGGTGTGATCAACATGGCCCATGGTGAGTTCATCATGATTGGGGCCTACACGGGCTACGTCGTCCAGACGCTGATCGCAGATTACACCCTTTCGATTGCAGTGGCTCTGCCGTTGGCCTTCCTTGTTACTTTCGCTCTAGGCGTCCTGATGGAACGATCGGTTATCCGCTGGCTTTACCACCGCCCGTTGGAGACGCTTCTGGCCACCTTCGGCATGTCCATCGCGCTGCAGCAAATCATCCGCCAAATCTTCGGCACGCAGGCCCGCCCATTCACGCCACCGGATTGGCTGGCCGGAGCGATCACGGTCAATGACGTAGTGTCGATCTCATCCATTCGCATCGCAATTTTCATCCTGGCGGCCATCTTCTTCGTGCTGTTGTGGCTGATCCTGAACCGCACACGTCTGGGGCTTGAGGTGCGTGCCGTCACGCAGAACCCGGCGATGGCCGCGTCGATGGGGATCAATCCGGATCGGATCAACATGCTCACGTTCGGTCTTGGCTCAGGCATCGCGGGCGTGGCAGGCGTAGCCATCGGTCTTTTCGCTCAGGTCACGCCGGACATGGGCGCAAACTACATCGTCCAGAGTTTCATGACGGTCGTAGTGGGCGGCGTCGGCAATATCTTCGGCACTTTGATTGGATCAGGCATGATTGGTGGCCTGCAAAAGGCGATCGAATGGCTCAACCCTTCGAACACGCTGGCGGCACAAACCTACATGATCCTTTTTGTGATCGTTTTCATCCAGTTCCGGCCCCGGGGCATCATTGCCCTCAAAGGCCGTGCGGCGGGGGATTGAGCGATGTCGGTGTTCAGCCAAAACCGCTCTGTCCCCATCTTCATTGGCATTCTCATTCTGTTTGCTTTGGGCGTGACGGTGATGTCCGAGGCCTATGGGACCGGATCAATCTCCACCAGCTTCACCAAAGTCTTGGGCATGACACTGTGCCTGTGTCTTGCCGCTTTGGCGATGGATCTGGTTTGGGGCTACTGCGGCATCTTGAGCCTCGGGCACTTCGCCTTCTTCGGGCTTGGAGGCTACGGCTTCGGCATGTGGTTGATGACAGCGCGGACCGAGGCGGTGGTGCGTGCGAACCTTGCCGAAGGAGTGATCCCAGCAACCGAGGCGGAGATCAGCGATGCAACAGCATTGCAGATTTTCAGCGTCGTGGGGGCGGAGGATTGGCCGTGGATGTGGGCGGCGTCAGACAATCTGTTTCTGACGCTTGTGTTGATCGTCGCCGTGCCGGGAGTACTCGCGCTTGTTTTCGGCTGGTTCGCGTTCCGCAGCCGCGTGACTGGCGTTTACCTGTCGATCCTGACCCAGGCGATGACGTTGGCGCTGTCCCTTTACCTGTTCCAGAACGACACCGGCCTTCGTGGCAACAACGGTTTGTCGGGGCTGCAGAACATCCCGGGTGCTGCGGAAATTGGGCAGGATCGCATTTCGATCTGGTTTTTCTGGGCGTCCGCGGTTGCCCTTGGCCTGACTTATATCGGCGCCGCATGGCTTATTTCCGGCAAGTTCGGCAACATCATACGAGGTATCCGCGAGAACGAGCAGCGCGTGCGTTTTCTGGGCTATAGGGTCGAGGCCTACAAACTGTTCATCTTCACGCTGACCGGGATGCTCTGCGGCGTTGCAGGCGCGCTCTATTACCCGCAAGCGGGGATCATCAACCCTGACGAGATTGCGCCCATCGCATCGATATACCTGGCGGTTTGGGTCGCTATCGGAGGGCGCGGGCGTCTTTATGGTGCGGTCATTGGCGCGGCTGTTGTGTCTCTACTGTCGACCTATTTCACCGGCGGCCGGGCGCCAGATATCGACCTCGGCATGTTCGTCATCGACTGGGTCGACTGGTGGCCAGTGCTTTTGGGTGTAGGGTTCGTTCTGGTGACACTCTTCGCGCCCAAAGGTTTGGGTGGATTGGTAGACTACATCATCCGCAAACCATCGCGGGAGGACCGCCAATGAGCACGCTCCTCGAGGTCCAGGGCATCTCAGTCACGTTTGACGGGTTTCGCGCGATCAACAATCTTAGCTTCGAGATCGGCTTACCTGAACTGCGCGCGATTATTGGGCCCAACGGTGCAGGCAAAACAACCTTCATGGATATCGTGACGGGCAAAACACGACCTGACACTGGCACCGTCCGCTGGGGCGATATGGGTCATTCGCTGTTGGCGCTGTCCGAGGCGCAGATTGCGCAAGAGGGGATCGGGCGGAAGTTTCAGAGGCCAACGGTTTTTGAGGATCAAACCGTGCGGGACAACCTGCAAGTGGCCCTGAAAAAGCCCCGCGGACCCTTGGCTGCAATCTTCGACAAAACTTCCAGCCCGGAACGCGCAAGAATTGCCGAAATCGCGGAAGAAATCGGATTGCCCGATGATCTGAACACGCTCGCCGGCATCCTCAGCCATGGCCAAAAGCAGTGGCTGGAAATTGGAATGTTGCTGGCCCAGGACCCTAAGCTTTTGCTGGTGGATGAGCCGGCGGCTGGCATGACCAATGAAGAGCGGGAACACACGACCGCGCTTCTTAAACGGCTCGCGGAAAGCCATGCGGTCGTGGTGGTGGAACACGATATGGAATTCGTCCGTCGCCTCGATTGTCGGGTGACGGTTCTGCACGAAGGCTCCGTTCTGGCCGAAGGTTCGCTTGGCCATGTGATGGCGGATGAGCGCGTCGTTGAAGTCTACCTGGGGCGTTAGAGATATGCTGGAAACCCGCGACCTGACCCTACACTACGGCGGATCCCAGATTCTGAACCAAGTGTCGCTTTCTGCCGCGAAAGGCGAAGTGACTTGCATCATGGGAACCAACGGCGTTGGCAAAACGTCTCTGATGAAAGCGATTTCGGGCACACACCCCCGCTCTGGCGGGGACATCCTTTTTGATGGCGAAGCGATCCCGAAACTGCCCGCGCACAGGTTGGCGAAAATGGGCATCGGGTACGTCCCGCAGGGCCGCATGATCTTTCCGCTTCTCAGCGTGCGCGAAAACCTTGAAACCGGGCTGGCCTGTTTGCCTGCGGCGGAGCGCACGGTACCTGAGCGGATATTCGAGATGTTTCCTGTCCTCAAGGAAATGGAGAACCGACGCGGCGGCGATCTATCGGGCGGTCAGCAGCAGCAACTGGCGATAGGTCGGGCTTTGGTGACGCAGCCGCGCCTTTTGCTGATGGATGAGCCCACCGAAGGCATCCAGCCCAACATCATCCAACTGATTGGACGGGTGATCGCGCAGCTCCGCGATGAGGGCGCGATGGCGATTGTGTTGGTCGAACAGTATTTCGATTTCGCCTTTGACCTGGCAGACAAATTCTATGTCATGGAACGCGGTGCGACTGTGTTCGAAAGCGCGAAGGCGGAAACGACGCACCGGGAAGTCCAGGCGGCTTTCAAGCTTTGACCGGATTCGGGCAGGTGCTGCGGGGGTGTCACCACTTGGAAGGCTGATCCTGCTGCCGCATCGCAATCGCGACTGAGCAGGGAGGCAGGTCACTCGTTGTATGCGCAAATAGGGCAGCGCGGGTCTAGCCGAAATGCGGGGCCCCGAAAGAGACTATAAGAATGCCCTTGAACAACGCCACGAAGGCCGCGCGTTTGTCTGTCGCGCCGATGATGGATTGCAGATTTTTTGATTTCAATTTGTTCAACGGTATCATGTGCAGTTTATGTGCGCCACCAAATGGTCTTCTCGCACGCTCTATCGGGCGGTTGGTGACTGTGTGGATTTTGGGACGACCGCGGCGCATGTGTAGATGAACGACTTAATGATCTCACCGAACCTGTAACGGAGCGTACTCATTTGGCCTGCAGTACGGCGATCTTTTTTGATGATCTGAAGGTCAGCTGGGGGCAGGGGCGAAGGTAGCCCTTTCACATCAGACGAGGATCGTGTCTTGGGAGGCGAACGTTCCAGTGAACGGTGAAAGCGGATTTTTTCAGCGTGCGAGGAAAATGTCAGATGTGGAGTTCGCCGCAATTCCCTGTAGCTGCGATGACGGCTGATTTCGGCCCATTGCTGCCATCCGAAACAATCAACGTCGATGCAATGCAGCTGCACTGAAGCGGACGTTGGCGCTCGTCGTGGCATTGCGAGGATTTCGATGGAAGCTCCATTCCGCTGAGGCTGGGTTAGTGGCCACTTTTCCCGAAAACTAGCGGATGCCTATCGAGTGCCTTATGGGCGGATCCTCGGTCAGACGCAAAGCTCTAGAAATCATCGGTATTGGGGACTTGTCCAAGCCTGACAAGGAAGCTCGGGTCTCCGACTTCACCACTGTGTGGGTCTTCAATGATCATATAGGCGTCGGCACCAGCGCAATCCTCGGACTGAGCTTCCCGTTCGGCTCTGTTTTGGGCTTGTGCCGCCGATGAATACTGAAATTGCTTGCCAATTTTCAGGCCTGCCTGCCCGTCACGCCCGGGCTTTTGTTCCACATATGTCTGACAGATATAATGCGTTTTTGTTGCGTTCTCGTCTGCGGGTGTCATGGGTGGATCCTTCGGGCTTGGTGGTGCGCCATTGAAGCTTGAAAGGCGCGGGCGACACGTGTGTTATCGCGCATGGCGGCGTTGGATGATCTAGCCCGAAATTCTACCGCGACCGCTTCTTCAGAGTGTTGGCTTCACGCTCCAGGCGCGCGATGCGGAGACGGTCGCTCTTATCCTTTCGCTCTGCGGTCGCTTCTTCGACCATCTTTCGAGCGATCCGGGTTGTCTTGTCGATCGGTGTTTCCGCCTTGGGATATTGGGTCTTGAAGACGTTTGTTTTTGTTAGCTTTGCCAAGTGACATTCTCCTCTTTCGTTTCACGTAGACGGCTTTGAACAAAGTCCTTCACGTCAATGCCAAGTGTTTGCCTGAACCTCGGAAAACATGGACATTCGAACCCGCCCGGTTGTCGCGTAGATTTGTCTGAATATCCGGAGCGGCCATAGCACGCATCAAAGCGCCATAACTCATCTGAAATCGCATTTCCGTTCCAACGCATAGCGTTGCATCATTCGTGCCTATGGCAAGATGATCGCTTGTTGCACCAATAAGTGTGTTTCCCGGCGGCATCGAAAGCCCCGATGCGTCCGTGTCTTGATGTCCAATCGCAAGAAGCAACCGAGTGGACTCCGAGACATCAGGGACAAGTCGAAGTCTTGCCAAAGAGCTATCAGCGCAACCCAAGTGTGGACGCAAGGAGTGGGAGTTCGTCTCGATCACTTCAGCGACAAGCGTGAAGGCGTCCCGATACATACCCTCAATCCGACCCTCTGTGACCGGATCGACGCCAAGTAGTATTGCTTCCCCTATGCGAAGGTCGTTGACCCTACCAGACGCGCGCGCCCCAAACGCCCAAGGCAGATTTGCGGAGTTGCCTCCAGAGACTGTCTCAAGGAACGGGCCGCATCGCCCTTCGACATCATTCGCAAGAGAAGACAACGCCCGCATCTTGGCATCGGTTGGGGCAACGCCATTGAGGCATGCGAAGTTGGCCCCCATGCCTTTTAGTGACACACCGGGCATCGCCACCACTCGTTGTGCCATGTCTCCAACGTTGCTTGGTATGATCCCTTCGCGCTGATCACCCATTTCAACCATCAGGATAATGCCGTGGTCCGTTCCGTGTCGGAGAGCAGCAGCGGCGAGGGCCGCAATGACAGTTAGCTCGGTATTGTAGCTCGCCTCACAAACTTGCACGACGTCATCGACTTGGCTCAGCAGTGGTGTTCTGATCAATGTGATAGGGCACGTCAGTCCAGCCTGCCGCAACCGCTTCACATTGCTCAACCTTGCCTCAGCCAGAGCCCCGGCGCCACCGTCGAGCATGGCCTGGGCGATAGCTGGATGTCCACAAACCGCCTTGCTCACGGCTGTCACGCCAATGCGGCATCCCGCCAACCGCTCGACAATAGTACGTGTGTTGTGGCGTATCTTGCGCAGATCAACTTCTACGCGAGGGCAATTCATATCGCGGCCATGGGGGTTCCATGCTGAAGGCCGGGATAGGCCTCGATAACCATCGCCAACAAATGTGCTGTTGGTCTGCTGAGCGGGTCGGTTACCGGCAGGCCGAGTTTCTCAATTTGCTCGGCGATGGTGTTAGCAATCTCGGTATCCGACATACCCTCGTGGTTGAGCGTGACGCCGATGACCTTGGTATCGGAAAACGCCTCGATCAACGCAATTTCACTGGCCGTGGTGGGCATTGGCATGTTTGGAAAATCGCAACGGTGGGCACGTTTGGGCGCGTGCTGAAGGATGACGGCGTCTGGTTGACTGCCGCGCAGGATGAAGGCCGATGTGCAGAACGCGGGATGGCTCAATGCGCCCTGACCCTCGATCAAAATGACATCGGGCTGCTCAGCTTCTGAGGCCGCAACTATGGCGCCCTCAAGCTCACCACAGCAGAATTGCGGTGGAACGGCGTCCATGGCCACGCCGTATTTTGCGCCCTGCATCAGACCCGTCTGGCCTGTCCCCACCAGCATAGTCTTGATGCCCTTGGCGTTCAGGGCACGTGCCAGGACCGTCGCCGTTGTCCGCTTGCCGATGGCGCAATCTGTCCCAAGAATGGCGATCCGCAACGCGTCAACACTTGCGACGCTGCCGTCGAACAAACGCATGTCTTTGCTGAGCTTGGGTTTACGGATGTCGCGGATAGTGACCTGTCGTTGCGATGCGGCTTGCGCGATCTCGGTGTCGTCGCTGAGGTATTCGTGCAGGCCACTGACGATGTTCATCCCGCGCGCGATCGCGTCCAGCACGACGCCACGATCAACGATCGAAAGCCGCCCTGTAGAGGGGGCCATCCCATAGATGAAGGTTTCCGGCGCGAAGGTTTCGCGAGCGACGGCGGCACCTAGATCTTTGAGAATGGGTATCGAGTTGTTCACGCCGTCAAGAACCTGCCCGCTGTTCTCGCCGCTGTGGGTGCTGTCGATGACCGAAACAATCTTGTAGGCTTCTGAATGACGTACAAGGCCGTTGGCCGTCTTACCATCAACTTTGGCAAAGTTGCGCTCGCAATAGACAACCGCTGTTGGCAGCGCGGTGATCTGATTTAGCGACAGGGATCGCGTCGCCGGGTCACCGATCATGGAGGGCGTTTGAGCGCCCTTCAATGGACGGCGATCGGTATCTACCGTCTGGATTTCGGTTTTCATCTTACTGTCCTTTGATGGCGAGACTGCCTCTCAACGGAGCGTTGAGGCATGGGCTTTGGTGCGGCGAACTCAGTTATTGAGGACGCACCGGCCCCTGGATTGCTGGAAGTTCCGGTTGCATTCCCAACGGTTTCCAGACCTGTTGAGATGGGCGTTTTCGGGGATTTCGATCGCCTCGCAGCCTATACCGGAAACTTCATAGCCCCTTTGGCATCTCCATCCACCGCCATAAGATGAGTCGTCGAAGTAGGCGAATTCCGGGATGGCGACGGCAACGCACAGACCGCCCTGTTCGAAAAATCCACGGTCGCAGGTCCATGGAAGGCCGTAGTTAGAGTCGTTCAAGTATCCGTTGTTTGGAACCACGATAGCGGTGCAACTGTCGTCCGCCCGCTCAAACCCGCGTTCACATTCCCAGGCCTCCCCGTAGGGCGAATTCACAAGATAGCCGTTTTCGGGCACCACGACCTCTTGGCAGGCATCACCCGCTTGGAAAAAACCACGTAGGCAGCGCCATCGTTCGCCCGATGAGTCCAAATACCCGCCTTCGGGAACAACCACGGCGACGCAGGACGTTTCATCGACTAGGCGATAGCCGTGATGACATTCCCACCCGGACCCATAAGTACGGCTTGTCTCATACCCATTTTCCGGGGCCACAACGGCCGCACAATCATCGCCAATGCGCCGAAACCCGACGTTGCACACCCAGCCGTCACCGAAGCTACGTTCACTGGCGTTTTCAGGCATCGTTTGAGAAAATGCAGGAAATGCGAGAAGAAGCAGGGCAACGATTGGGCCCATGCAAGCGACCCAAAGAAATCGGGCGTCGGCTAACGCAGGTGCCGGACAGTCTGATTGTGGCGATTGCAGCGATGCTGCTGAATTATGATCCATCCAAGTCAAGCCTCGCCAGGCAGGCGTTTGCGAGGTCACGGTCCGGCGTATCTGAACCGGGGCGAGTCGCCCAACCTGTTTCCATCATCGCATTGCGACGGCCGGAGCCCGTGAGATCTTGAAGAACTGCGAGTTGCTCTGCGCGTTCCGGATCAGCCGCCGATGTGTTCAGGCACACCGGAACCAACGCCAACGTTACCTCTTCCGCCGCTAAATCCTGTGCCATAGCCTGGGCGCTGCCATTCGTTACCCAGCCGCCCCACGTGAAGCCGAGGATAGAAATCGCAATCGCGCCTCCCACAGCACCGTAGATGCCGGGTTTCGTCCATTCAGGAAAATTCATTCGTTTTGATCCTTTGGCGGAGAAAGCGCCGCCACGCTGTTTTGCACTGACGAGAAATCTGCCAGCGTGAGCTTTAATCTAAATGGGCCGAGATGGCGCAGCTCATGCCCGGTCGCAGTTCATGGGATCGTTCCGGCCACCAAAGCGAATGAACCCCAAACACGAGGCGATTAGGGTCGCGCGCGACACCGTTGGCACCCTTCCCAAGCGTCGGATTCCGGCTGCGGCAAGTGACCGTTGAATTTTAGTGATAGATGATCGCGGTTATCTCTGCCGCGCGACGCGCCGCTGCCAGAAAAGACCACAACCTTGTATTTGGTACCTAGTACCTTAACACCTGAATTACAATGCAAGCTGACCTGAGCGCGTTGCTAGCGCTGCCCATAGTCTTGAACGGAGCGCGCGTGAACAAACTGTCAATCTTGTGTTGCCACACCTCGCCTACGGAAAGAGGTGTCAATTCAGCTTTCTGCAGAAAGCGGACCTCGCTATGGGCACAACACCTTGTATTTCGGGCTCAATCCGGACCTAAGGCTCAGTGCAAAATCTCGTCATACGCGACGTCGGTCAATGTTGGGTTGTCGTTGTTCGAGGGCATGGCGGATCCGAGGATCAGTTATGGAAATACCAAATTTGCCGAATCCCACCCCAGATTTGCCGACATTTCGCGGGCAATCTGAGTGATCTTGGGGCCAAGCTTTTCGCGGAAGGCTGGGGTAAAGACTCGTACCGAACCCGTCGCACCGATGGACAGAGTGGCACCCGGCCCATTTGGCGCAAGCGGCGCTGCCACAGAACACATGCCGCGCTCAATCTCTTCTACGCATTCAGCAAAGCCGCGCTTGCGGATGGTTTCGAATTCGGCTTCCAGATCCTGCACACTTGTCAGTGTGAATTCAGTGTAGGCGCGCAGGCGGCCTTCCATCTCGCTGGTCAAAAACAAGTCAGGCGAGAACGCAGCAACGGCCTTTGAGCAGGAACAGGCATGCAAGGGGCGTTTGCCCAAACCGGGGTGAAGGTATGAAACACCTGTCTCAGGTGTTTCGACGTGAATGATCTCCACTGATTTTCCGCGCAGGCGCGACAGGAAAAACGCCGAACCGTATTTGGCCGCCGCCTGTTTCAGGGCCGGGCCGATGATGTCGAGCAAGGCACGGTCGGACTGCTCACTATGGGTGATCTTTTTCAGACGAAGCCCGATTGAGAACGTTCCTCGGGCGACGGGCTCGAGCAATCCGACAGCAACAAGATCTTGAACCAGCCGGTATGCCGTTGGTTTGGGCAGGTCGGAATGCGCGCAGATATCCGCGACCGTGGCTTCTTGCTTTTGGCCGACGATCTCCAAAATGAGCGTGAGGCGTTCGAGGTGCATATTCTTACATTGTGAGACTACAATTATCGCTATATGAGCACATCGGGGAGATCGCAAGGGAGGAAAAAATGTCAGAATGCTGTGGGCCGGGCTATGCCTCGCCGAAAGAGGCGATCCGTGCGCCGCGCGAAAAGCTGCTTTATACGATTGCGATCTACACAGGCACGGGCATTCAGAAACCCGACTATTTGGCGACGGTCGATGTGGACCCCGACAGCCCGACCTATTCCCAAGTGATTCACCGGCTGGAGATGCCTGGCATCGGGGATGAATTGCACCACATGGGATGGAACGCCTGTTCGTCGTGTTTTGATGACGGGTCGATGTCGCGTAAGTATCTGATCCTGCCGGGTGTGCGGTCGAACAACCTCCATATCGTGGACACGGCCACCGACCCGCGCGCGCCAAGGCTGCACAAGGTCATTGACGGGTCCGAGATCAAGGCGAAGACCAACCTTTCCGGCCCGCATACCGTACATTGTCTGGGCTCCGAGATCATCATCTCGATGCTGGGTGACGCCAAGGGCGAGGCGCCGGGCGGCTATCTGCATCTGAACAAAGACTTCGAGATTCAGGGCCGTTGGGAAACCTCGATGGGCGAGATCAAGTTTGGCTATGACTTCTGGTATCAGCCCCGCCACAACGTGATGGTGTCATCGGAATGGGCCGCCCCCAATACCTTCATGCCAGGGTTCGATCTGGAAGAGGTCGGCCACCTGAAATACGGGCGTGAGCTGCACTTCTGGGATTTCGAGAAGCGCGAACCGGTTGAGAGCTTCTACCTTGGCGAGGACGGCTTGCTGCCGCTTGAGGTGAAGTTTCACCATGATCCTGACAGCACCCATGGTTTTTGCGGCGCGGCGCTGTCGACAAACGTTATCCACTGGTGGAAGGGCGACGACGGTTGGCAGTGGGAAAAGATCATCGACGTCGAGAACGAGATGCATCCCGACTGGCCGATCCCGCTGCCCGGTGTGATGTCCGCGATCCTGATCTCGATGGATGACAAATACCTTTATCTCAACAACTGGCTGCACGGCGACATGCGCCAGTATGACATCAGCGATCCGCATAATCCTGTGCTGACAGGGCAGGTGTTCATGGGCGGTCTTCTGGGGAAGGCGCCTTCGGTGAATGGGGTTGAGGTCGCAGGCGGGCCGCAGATGTTCCAGCTCAGCCTCGACGGAAAGCGGCTTTATGTCACCACCTCGCTGTTCTCCACATGGGACAACCAGTTCTACGCCGAGATCCGTACCAAAGGCGGGGTAATGGTGATGATCGACTGCGACCCGGTGAACGGGGGCATGAAGATCAACGAAGATTTCATCGTGGACTTTGGCAAGGAGCCAAACGGCCCAAGCCGCTGCCACGAGGCGCGCTATCCCGGTGGCGATTGCACAAGCGACATCTGGCTATGACGACCCATACCGTCACCATCGCCAACCGCGACGGCGCGACCTATGCGGTCAATGCCCGCCGCCCGCTGCTGGAACAGTTGCGCGACCAGGGCGTCGATCTTCCCTATGGCTGCGAATATGGCGGCTGCATCACCTGCGCGGCGAAGCTCACCGATGGTGACGTGGATCAGCGACGTCAAGTGGCGCTGAACAACCGGCAGATTGAGAACGGATATGTGATCCTCTGCGTGGCGCGGGCAACGTCCGACATCACGCTGGAGATCGGGGTTGAGAGCCATGACCGGCTCTATCGGAACCCGTTTCTTGATCCGCTCCAACCTCACGAATTGAAGGCGGATATCGCCGTGCCACGGCCCTCAAGCAGCGAAGCGATAGGGCAAGGAAAGGAGCGTTGACCTATGTCTGAGGCAGCCGTTGATCACATCTATGACTATGATCCCAAATTTCTCGCGGACATCCTGGCCTCGGTCAAAACCATCGCCATGGTTGGGGCCAGCGCGGACAAGACCAAGTTCAGCTACGGTGTGCTGCGCCAGCTCAGCGAGATCGGTTATGACATCCTTCCGGTGAACCCCAATCCGCACGTTACGGAAATTCGCGGCCTCAAGGTCTATCGTTCGCTGGAAGAGATCGACAAACCCGTCGATATGGTCGACGTCTTCCGCCCCAGTGAAGAACTCTACGGCATGGCAGAAAAGGCGATCGCCATCGGCGCCAAGGTCTTGTGGGGCCAGATCGGCGTCTACGACGACCGCGCCGCCAAACTGGCTCAGGATGCGGGCCTCAAAGTCGTGATGAATCGCTGCCCCAAGATCGAGCTGTTCCGCCCGTTCTGGAAACCAAGGCTCGATCTGAAAATTTGATCGTCGTCGAAAACCTGCGTTGGAGAAATCGTAAGATGACTGAGAATTTGGAAAAGGATCTCATACTGCGCACGAACGTTGATGGCGTAGCCGTCCTGACGCTGAACGCGCCCAAATCGATCAACGCCTTGTCCGAGGCGATGTTGCAGGCGTTGTCCGAAACATTCGACAAGATCGCCGAAGATCGCAGCGTCAAGGCGGTGATCCTGCGCAGCGGCGGAAACCATTTCTGCGCCGGTCATAACCTCAAGGAAATGTCGGCACGCCGCGCGGATGCCGACGGTGGGTTCCAGTATTTTCAGGACCTGTTTGCGACCTGTTCGGCGATGATGCTGCGCGTGGTACGCTTGCCGCAACCGGTGATCGCCGAGGTCAAGGGCATCGCCACAGCCGCGGGGTGTCAGCTGGTCGCGTCTTGTGATCTGGCCGTGGCCGCCACGGATGCGACCTTTGCCACATCTGGCGTGAATATCGGGCTGTTTTGCTCGACTCCGATGGTCGCTTTGTCGCGCAATGTGCCGCGTAAATTCGCGATGGAGATGTTGCTGTTGGGGGAATTCCTGCCGGCCGCACGTGTCGCAGACATGGGCTTGGTCAACCGCGTGGTTCCGTTGTCAGAACTTGAAACAACGTCCATGGAAATGGCCCGTATCATCGCCGAAAAATCCCCTTCTGCCGTCAAGATCGGCAAGCGCGCCTTTTATGAACAGGCCCAGATGTCGTTGGAAGACGCCTATGCCTTTGCCGGTCGCACGATGGCCGAAAACATGATGGCCAAAGATGCTGAGGCCGGGATCGGGGCCTTCACCCGCAAAGAAGCGATGCCCGAGTGGACCGGAGAATGATGTACGAGGGCGCGGAGCTTGCCCGCACGGCGGCAAACCACACGGCCCTGTCCCCTGTTTCGATCCTGAAGCGCGTCGAACGGGTGCATCCTGAGCTGCCTGCTCAAATCCATGGCCGCATCTGGCGCAATTGGGGTGAGGTCGCGCAGCGCTGCAAACGGCTGGCCTCTGCGTTGGCCAAACGCGGCATTGGCAAGGGCGATACAATTGCCCTGATTGCGCCAAACATCCCCGAGGCGCTGGAATGCGCGCTGGCGGTGCCCATGTTGGGTGCGTTTTTGAATGCCAATAACACACGGCTTGATGCGGGCACGATCAGCTACATTCTGGACCATGGTGAGGCCAAAGTTTTGCTGGTCGATACCGAATTTTCAGCGCTCGCCGCCGAGGCAGTGGCGCAATCGGGCCGTGATCTGCTGGTCATTGATATCGAGGATCGCGAAGGCCCGGGCGGTGAGAAAATCGGCGACCTGACCTATGATGCCCTACTGGCCGAAGGCGATGCGGACTTCGCCTATGCCTTGCCGGATGATGAATGGGACGCGCTGGCGCTGAACTATACCTCCGGCACCACGGGGCGGCCGAAAGGTGTGGTCTATTCCCATCGCGGTGCCTGGACCAATGCGGTCAACAATGTCGTCACCTGGGAGATGCCGCACCATCCGGTCTATCTGCGGACGCTGCCGCTTTTTCACTGCAACGGCTGGTGCTTTCCCTGGACGATCACCATGCTGGCTGGAACCCATGTGTTCCTGCGCGCCCCTCGGGCGGACGCGATCTATGACGCCTTTGCCGATCACGGGGTCACGCATCTGTGCGGCGCGCCGATCATCATGTCGATGATCTCGGGTGCGGCGGAGAAGCGCGACTTTCCACAAAAGATCAAGATGATGACCGCCGCCGCCCCGCCGCCTGCCAGCGTCATTGCCGGGATGGAAGCGATGGGGATTTCTATCACGCACGTCTATGGGCTGACCGAGGTTTACGGCCCCGCTGTCGTTTGCGCGGAAAAGCCCGTTTGGGCGGACTTGCCACCAGAGGAACAGGCGACCCTGAAGGCCCGCCAAGGCGTTGCTTATGAGTTGCAGGAAGACGTGCTGGTCTTGAACCCCGATACCGGCATGCCAGTCCCTTGGGATGGCGAAACCCTGGGCGAAATCGTGTTTCGCGGCAACATCGTCATGAAAGGCTATCTGAAAGCCCCCGAAGAGACTGCCAAAGCCTTCAAGGATGGCTGGTTCTGGTCCGGCGACATCGCGGTGCAGCACGCGGACGGCTACATCGAAATCCGCGACCGGGCCAAGGACATCATCATTTCTGGCGGGGAGAACATTTCCTCCATCGAGGTGGAAAAGGCGCTCTATTCACACCCTGCTGTCAGCCTCTGCGCCGTTGTGGCGATGCCGGACGAGACATGGGGCGAAGTGCCCTGCGCCTTTGTCGAGCTATCCGGCGAGGCCACCGAGGCCGAACTGCTAACCCACGCCAAGGCCCGGCTTGCTGGGTATCAGCGCCCCAAGAAGGTGATTTTCGGCGAGCTGCCCAAGACCACCACCGGGAAAATCCGCAAAAACGAACTCCGAGATCTGGTCCGCTCCAAGAGCTGACCCCTTACTAATACTGGATACACCCCATGTCCCACGAACTCGACTTTGCCCAATTCAGCTTTGGCACACAGGTCCGTAAATCGCCCTATTCTGATGCGGCCCTGCGCTGGGGCGCCAAGGGGTTTTCTGTCTACAACCACATGTACATCCCCCGCGACTTTGGTGATCCGGTTCAGAACTTCTGGAATCTCGTCAATGAAGCGATCCTGTGTGACGTCTCGGTCGAGCGTCAGGTTGAAATCAAGGGACCGGATGCGGCGAGGTTCACTCAATTCCTCAGCTGCCGTGATCTGTCGAAATGCCAGGTCGGGCAATGCAAATACGTGCTGATCACAGACCAGCACGGCGGGATCATCAACGACCCGATCCTGTTGAAACTGGCAGAGGATCATTTCTGGCTGTCGATTGCCGACAGTGACGTATTGCTCTGGGCCCGCGGCATTGCGGTGAATGCCGGCATGGATGTCGAGATTTCCGAACCCGACGTGTCACCCCTGCAATTGCAGGGCCCCAAATCTCGCGACATCCTGCGCGCGGCCTTTGGCGATGCCCCGACAGAACTCAAATACTACCGCTTCATGGAATATGACTGGGACGGCGTGCCCTTGATCATTTCGCGCACGGGTTGGACCAGCGAATTGGGGTACGAGATTTTCCTGCGCGATGGATCGCAGGGCGACCGGCTGTGGGAGCATCTGATGGCCGTTGGCGCCCCCTTGGGGCTGAAGCCCGGCCACACGTCGAGCATTCGCCGGATCGAGGCGGGCATGTTGTCCTACCACGCGGATATGACGCTGGCGAACAACCCTTACGAGTTGGGCATGGATCGGCTTGTCGATCTGGACATGGAGGCGGATTTTGTCAGCAAGGCCGCGCTGACCAAGATCAAGGAACAGGGCGTGTCCCAACAGCTGGTTGGCTTGGAAATTGACGGCGATCCCTTTGTTGGATCCAACGATTTCTTTTGGCCTGTCCTGAAAGATGGCGAGCAGGTCGGCACTGTCACCTCTGCGATCTATTCCCCAAGGCTGGAAAAGAACATCGCACTTGCGATGATCGGCATCGATCACACGGCACTGGATACGGCCCTGCAGGTCGACAAGTTGAGCGAGACGCGGGCCTGCCGTGTCGTGCCGATGCCGTTCTACGACCCGAAGAAGTCGCTTGCGACGGCAAGCTAACCGGACCGGCCCTATCTGGCCGGTCAGATAGGCCACGCCAGAGTGCTATACGATATTCGAGGACCGTGTGCCGGTGTCGATGCGGTCGATGACGGGATTTCCTTGCGTTTATGGTCGCGCGACACCCCGGTCGGACGGGTGTGATTGCTAGTGGTCTCGGGATAAGAAGTGAGACAAACTGGACTCCGCGTTTTCAAATTCAGGATACCTGAACTTTGGCCATCAAGATCGACATGCTCAGATGTTTTACGATGGTTGCCACCCACGGCAGCCTGTCTGAGGCCGCGGAGGCGCTTGGGCGGACGCCCTCTGCGGTGTCCATGATGCTGAAGCAGTTTGAGGATCACGTCGGCTCTGCCCTGTTTGAGACGGCACGCAAATCCAGACTGACACCCATCGGGGAACTCATTTTGAACGAGGCCCGCCGCGAGGTCGCTCACTTCGAAAACACGGTCTCGGTGATCGAGGGGTTGGCGCGCTCCGAACTTGGTTTTTTGCGGTTGGCCGTGACCCCTTCGGTGGCCACCACGGTGTTGCCCAGTGTGATTTACAAATTTGCGCAGAGATATCCAAAGGTTCAAATCGACCTGCGCGACATGGATTCCGCCACAATCGCCGATGAACTGGACCGAGAGCGGGCCGACATCGGGATTGGCTCCCTTCCCGTGGTCGAGGGGATGCGCCGCACCGAATTGTTCAGCGACGCATTCGGTCTGGTGTGCCGCAAAGATCACCCGCTGGCAGAGACCTGGGATCAACTGACCTGGCGCTCCCTTGGCGATCAGACGATCATCGCAAATGGCCTGTGCGCGCAAATCTCCGATCCGGATTTCGCGCCCATTCTGGCACGCTCCAGGCTGATGGTTCCCAACACGGCGTCTTTGTTGGGTCTGGTGCGACAAGGGGTAGGCATAACTGTTCTGCCCCAATTGGTTGTCGCGAACCTGATGGATGAATTTGCGTTCTTGCCGCTGGCCGACGTGGCTGCGCGGCGGACCGTGCATCTGATGTCGCGTCCGAACCATATGTTGATGCCCGCCGCGAAAGAGTTTCTTAAACTGATCATGGACATGAAGCGTGATGGCAGCCTGTTGCCACACCTCTAAATTCAGCGAACCTGAATAAAACTACAATTCATTCTGAAAGCCTGAAACGCCTTGAGGGGGTACCCTGCACGTGCGCGCGCTGCGCTGGATCAAGGGGATACACCATGCACGACACCAAACTGAACTACATCGCCGGCGAATGGGTGGCGGGTGCGTCCGAGATCGAAAACCGCAACCCCTCGGATCTGAGCGACCTGGTGGGCATGTTTGCGCAGGCGACGCCGGATCAGCTTGATGCAACGCTTGATCAGGCTCAACGCGCGCAGGTCGAATGGGCGGCCTACGGGATCGAGCGGAAGTACAACGTGTTGATGGCCATCGGCACCGAGATGATGGCCCGCGCCGAGGAACTTGGCACCCTACTGGCCCGCGAAGAGGGCAAGCCGCTGGCTGAGGGCAAGGGCGAGGTCTACCGCGCCGGGCAGTTCTTCACCTACTACGCGGCCGAGACCCTTCGCCAGATGGGTGACACCGCGGATTCTGTGCGCGACGGGATCGAGATCGACGTACGCCGCGAAGCCGTGGGCGTGGTGGCGATCATTTCTCCGTGGAACTTCCCCACTGCCACTGCTTCTTGGAAGATTGCGCCCGCGCTCTGCTATGGCAACGCGGTGGTCTGGAAACCTGCGAACCTCACCCCAGCCTCTGCCGTGGCACTGGTCGAGATCATTGCGCGACAGGACGTTCCCAAGGGCCTAGTTTCGCTGGTCATGGGCGCAGGCAGCGCCATCGGGCAGCGGCTGGTGGAAAGCCCCAAGGTGGGCGCGATCAGCTTCACCGGCTCGGTTCCTGTCGGCAAAGGTATCGCCGCCGCTGCGATCCAGAATCTGACCCGTGTACAGATGGAGATGGGATCAAAGAACGCGCTAGCCGTGATGGATGACGCCGACGTCGATATGGCGGTTTCGCTTGCGCTTGGCGGCGCATTCGGCGGCTCCGGCCAGAAGTGCACGGCGTCCTCGCGTCTGGTGGTCCATCATTCCATCCACGACCAGTTCGTTGAAAAGCTGGTTACGGGCGCGAAAGCAATGAAGGTCGGCCACGCGCTGGAGGCGGGTACCCAGATGGGCCCAGTCGTGTCCGAGCAGCAATTGAATGAAAACCTCGCCTACGTCGATCTGGCCGCCTCGGAAGGCGCGGAATTGCTTTGCGGTGGTCAGCGGTTGGAGATGCCGACCGAGGGCTACTACATGTCCCCCGGCGTCTTTGCCGGCACCCACAATGACATGCGCATCAACCGGGAAGAGATGTTCGCCCCGCTCGCCTGTGTCATCTCTGTCGCCAGCTATGACGAGGCGCTGCATGTGGTCAACGACACCAACTTCGGCCTGACCGCGGGGATCGTGACGACCAATCTGGCCCGTGCCACCCACTTCCGCCGCAACGCGCAGGCGGGCTGCGTCATGGTCAACCTGCCGACCGCAGGTACGGACTACCACGTGCCCTTCGGCGGGCGTGGAGACAGTTCCTACGGGCCGCGCGAGCAGGGACAAACCGCGCGCGATTTCTACACCATCGTGAAGACCGCCTACGTCGCCTCGGGCATGCCTGCGTGATGCTCATCGACAACCTGCAATACGCCAATTGGTCGGAAAAGATCTTTCGCCAGATGCGCGAGGGGGGCGTGGACGCGGTCCATGTCACCATCGCCTATCACGAGAATTTCCGCGAGACGGTGCTGAATTTTGAGCGGTGGAACCGCTGGTTCGAACAGTACCCCGACCTGATCATCAAGGGGCAATGGGCCAGCGATGTGGACCGCGCAAAGGCTGAGGGCAAGACCGCCATTTTCTTCGGCTTTCAGAACCCGAGCCCGATCGAGGATGACATCGGGCTGGTCGAAATCGTCCACACCCTTGGCGCGCGGTTCATGCAGCTGACCTACAATAACCAGTCTCTGCTGGCGACGGGCTGCTATGAGGCCGAGGACACCGGGATCACCCGCATGGGCCGCCAGGTGATCCGAGAGATGAACCGCGTGGGCCTTGTGGTCGACATGAGCCATTCCGCCGACCGCTCCATCATTGAGGCGGCGGAAATTTCCGAGCGTCCCATCGCGATCACCCACGCCAATCCATTTGAGTGGTCGCCCGCGCTGCGCAACAAGAAGGATGATGTCATCCACGCGGTCACGGAAAACGGCGGGATGATGGGCTTCTCGGTCTATCCGCATCACCTGAAGGGCAAGTCCGACTGCACGCTGGACAGTTTCTGCGAGATGATTGCCCGCACCGCCGATAAATTCGGTCCGCAGAACCTCGGGATCGGGACGGACCTTTGCCAGGATCAGCCTGACAGCGTTGTCGAATGGATGCGCGTCGGCCGCTGGACCAAAGAGATCGACTACGGTGAGGGATCGGCTGCAGCACCCGGGTTTCCGGCAATGCCCCACTGGTTCAACGACAACCGTGACTTTGGAAACATCGAAGCGGGTTTGCGCGCCACGGGCCTGAGCGACGGGGAAGTCGCGGGCATCATGGGAGACAACTGGCACCGGTTTTACGCGGAAAATTTCACACCAATGATCTGAGGGGGAGGGCGGGCCATGCGGCAGCAAGTGGAGACATCACAAAGCATTGCCAAACGTGATCCTGCGCGCGTCATGCGGCTGTCGCGTCTGGGCTCGTTCCACCAATCCCGCCTGTCCTTCATGCGTATCCTCACCCGTCGCATGACCCGCGAGAACTGGCAGTTCTCGCGTCCGGTCTTTGACTTTGACGCCAAGGGCGTGGGCCACGCGGTCTATTGTGCGCATACGCCTGATCGCACCTATTCCCTGATCGCCTTTGGCTTTGACTTGCCTGCAGAGGCGCGCTCGGACCGCGTGATCGCGACCAGTTGGGATAGCACATTTACCCTGTTTGATGGCGTGCCAGATGCCTCCGATATCGCACGTCTACGGGCCAATATCCCCCTGCAAGAGGCGGGCCGCGTCAGTGAAAAAGAACTGTCGGTGTCGCGTGCAAATCGGTCCGTGAGGTTGTGGGATCACGTCGTCTCGCGCCTTGCCGCAGGCCGGCAACCTGACCGGCACGAGGTCACCAAGGTCGGCTACCTGATGCGGACCACGGCGGTCTACGGCTCTGGCAAACTGGGCGCTGCAGATCGTGAGATGATCGCGGATCGTCCCGAATGCACAGCCCCGTTCCAGATTGAGATGCTGTCGGTGTTCCTGATCCGCACCTATGTGCGCGATCTGGTGCAGCACATGGCGAACCTTAGGGGTGGCTCGCAGGCCGTCACGCTGGACGCAGACATCGCGCGCAGCATGGGGATCGGCAATTCCACCGGGCTTGGCATGGCGCCCTTCGTGATCAATCACCCGATGTTGTTCAACAATTGGATCGCTGCGCGGGAACAGGCGATTGCGGTTGTCCGCTCACTGCCCGCTGCAACCCGCGACGAGGCCGCTACCTTCCGGGACCTTCTGGAGCGGTCCATCGTCTCCGCCGATATCTGGTCCTCCGCCCACGACATCCAGATTGCCAAGCTGGCGCAGCTGCGCGCCGACCTGCGCCTGTTGGCCGAGCATGTGGCGGGTGCGGACTTGCTTGCGGCGCAGCCGTGGAACCGGCTTTTCCTCTGGGCTGAAGAGACGCTGGGCGAAGACGCTCAGGAGAGTCTCGCGTCGCTGATGCTGGAGCCCTACGGCGCGCTGGTTGACCCTTTGGCCGATCAGATGAGGGATACCGATGCCAGTGCGTTTCGCATCGACGGCTCCATGAAGGTGGCGGCTCTGCGCGCGATACTGGAGCGCGCCTACGGGTGGGCGCTGCGCATCGACTGGTCCCAAAAGGACCATTGCGCCCGCGCCTGGTATGTCTCGAAAGAAAAACTGGAACCCCGTCTGGGGGAACGGTTTGAGGAACCCATCGCCCCCTATGAACAACCCCTCGCGCCGGGCCGCGACGCGGCTGCGCTTCACGCCGCATTGGCCGATCAAAGCCCAGATGCCACGCTTGCGGCCTTCCTGCTGGCCCATCCCGAGCATCGCCATAGCGTGCGCCGGGCGCAGCTGGTGGACCGCGCGCCCTATGCCGAGATCCGCGACAACACCATCGGCTCGGACCTGCTGCCCATTGATATGCTGCGCTGCAAACTGTCGTTCTTTGGCGCCACGCATTTTGACCCCCGCTCGGATCGGTGGGTGCGCATCTGCATGTTCGGCAACGCACCCTATGCCGATGAACTGGCGTCCGCTCAGGGCGATGACTGGTCGTACCCCCCGGCACTGCGGGGCGAGGCATGAGCCATTCCCTCAACGAAATAGCGGCACATGCCAAACGTGCGGCGCGGGGCGCAGGTTTGTCGTGGGGCATGGCGGAGGAAGCGGCGCGGGCCACCCGGTGGCTCGCCTCCCATGGCCTGAACGGTCCCGCGCTGTTGTGTGAAGTTCTGGCCAAAAATGATGGCGTGCCCCATGTGCAGGTCGCCCCCGTTTCGCTAGACGGCGACTGGCACGCGCGCGCGTGCGAGCTTTGCCCGCTGGTCCTTGGCACAACCTTGAACGATTGCGCGGACCGGCTTGCGCAGGGTGATGCCATCAATGCGCGCCATGTTTCGCACCCGTTGCTGGTCATCCCTTTTGCGGCTTGGGCTGCGATCCATCTTAGTCAGCCCGTACGGGTGAGCTTTGCAGGCCTGCGGATCGACACGGATGGCGATGGCATCTGGGTGGATGACCCGCAGGGCGACCTCAACACACCCAAGGCCGAAACTGTCACCTTCAGCCGTACCGACAAGCGTGCCGATCCTGCGCAGCGGCCAGGATTTCGCGGCACCGTCACATCTGAAATCTGGGCGCGGCTCGACACATTTGCGCAACGCACCTTTGCACCAGCAACGGAAGCCTCGCGGCTTTTGGGGGCGGGCGCAGGACTGTCCGACAACGACTAAAACGACCAACCCAAACCCCCGGCGGACAGCCAACCACCGGGGGAATACCTTAAAACGGCACACTAAAACGGGGAAACACATGACGATCAAACCACCCTTCACCGATTTGGAGATCGAAAAGGCTCCATCCGGTTTCTACGAAGGCTATAGCCTTCCCATTGCGTTAATCAGTAAGGCGATCATGGTTGCCCTGGTGATCTGGGCGCTTCTTTGGCCGGGCAATGCCAGCAGCGTGCTGTCGGCTGTGAACGGCAGCTTGCTGAACGGCTTCAACGGCTTCTACATCATCTCGGTCGGCGTTTTTGCCTTCTTCCTGTTCGCGTTGGCGCTTATTCCCGCCACGGGCGGCAAGAAGTTGGGCGCGCCCGGCACCAAGCCCGAGTTCTCCAACTTCTCCTGGTTCTCGATGATGTTCGGTGCCGGTCTGGGTGTAGGCCTGATGGTCTTCGCCACCGCCGAGCCTCTGGGCCTTTGGGGGTCGAACCCGGTCGTGCTGTCCGGCGCGGTTGAGGCGAACTCGGCCGAGGCCGTGCAATCGGCCTACCGCTACACGTTCCTGCACTACGGCTTCCACGCCTGGGCGATCTACGTGCTGACCGGCCTGTCGCTGGCCTATTACGCCTACACCCGTGACATGCCGCTGACGATCCGCGCGGCCCTGACGCCGCTTCTGGGCAAGGCCGCCAACGGCCCTCTGGGCCATATCGTGGACGTTCTGGGTGTTGTTGCAACGATCCTGGGTGTTTCCGTGACCATCGGTTTCGGGGTCAGCCAGTTCGTGGATGGCGTCTATGCCGTCTCGGGCATGGACTGGCTGATGAACGGCAATGCCGAGGCGCCTGAGCCCAGCACCGTCGGACTGATTGCAGCCCTTCTTGTCATCATGGCGCTGTCGATCCTGTCTGCCGTGTCCGGTGTTGGACGGGGGATCAAATACCTGTCGAACCTCAATCTGGTTCTGTCGGTGATCCTGTTATTGACCTTCGTGTTCTTCGGATCGTTCCTCTTTGCGATGACGCAGTTCGGCACCGGCTTGGTCGACTACATCTTGAACTTTGTTCAGATGTCGTTCGGCGCTTATGGCCCTCAATCGTCCGAGGCCTTTGCCTCTGCGCTTCCTGAGGCCGCCAGTGCCTTGCCTGCAGAAGATGTTGCAGCCATCTACGGCTCTGCCACATCGCCATGGGGCTCCTTGTCGGGCTTCACCGAGGGCCTGCCCGCATCTGCCGCGGACCTGGATGCCGCGGCGATTTATGCCGCCGGTGAACAGGGGCGTCAGTTTGGCTGGCAAGCCGGGTGGACCACGTTCTACTGGGCGTGGTGGATCGCGTTCTCTCCCTTTGTTGGCCTGTTTCTGGCACGTATCTCAAAGGGTCGGACCGTACGCGAGTTCATCTTCGGTTGCGTCATCGCGCCTGCCATCGTCTGCTTCTTGTGGATGACGATTCTGGGCGGCACTGCGATTGATCTGGAACTCAACGGCGACGCTGCGGGCTCTCTCATCGGGGCGACCAATACGGCCAAGCTTTTTGCCACGTTGGAGCAGATGATCTCGGGCGGGTTCCTGTCGGCCATCACCATCATGTGCGTGGTGCTGATCATGACCTTCCTGGTCACTTCTGCGGACTCTGGCATTCTGGTGATGAACACCATCATGTCCGGCGGCGAGCAAGAGACCGGGATCAAGCACCGCATCATCTGGGGTGTGATCCTGACCGCCGTGATCGGAACCTTGATCGTTGCGGGCAACAGCGGGGCGGATTCGAACCCCTTCGGAGCGCTTCAAAACGCGATGATCATCGGCGCACTGCCGTTCACCATCGTGATGGTTCTCATGATGATCTCGCTCGTAAAGGCCCTGTACCGAGACAGCATCCGCGCAAAGAACGCTTAAAAAAGAAGAACGATAGGCCGCGAGTTTCGCGCGGCCTATCGCGCCTAAAGGGACATCAATCTCGCCGCGAGCGTGTATCTGGGCGAAACGCTTGCAAGCTCACTCCCGAAAGCGGATCATATTGCGACCAGGGCAATATTGCTCTTTGCTGAGAGCAATGTGATTTCACCACTCAAGAAATTCTGCATACGCAGCAAACGACAGCAACGCCGACGCAAGCGCAGCGTACGAGTATTGTGCTCGATATCAGATGCAGTCCGCCCACGCTGCTTCGCGTGTCTGCTTTGCAATCGCAAACGTGTTACTGAGCGACCCCGCAAAATTCGGACACTGACGTAAGTTGCGATTTGTAGTCTGCTGATCTTCAACACGACGAAGATCGACGATGTCGAAATTGGCGATCACTGAAAATTAGTACGTCTATTTGCACGTTTGGGAAACCGGACCAGATGCGAAGGCCGGCGTCGGTAATGTATTGATTTCCACAGCCGCAAGCCACCCGCCGTGGTCTATTGGCAGATAATTGAAACGACCGCTGTTTCTTGGCGGTCGCGATCCTTCGGGATTGTGCGATGGGGCAGGGGGCAAGTTCACAAACCCGGCCACTTGTCGAGGGCTCCCGGCGGGTACGGTAGCGCCTTTTAGAACGGTCATTGTTAGCACTTGTCGGCTGTACGGGTAAGCCAAACGTCCCTGATGGGTTCGCTGTCCAAGACCTCTCTCTCGTTGTGCGGCCTACGCTACAAGTGCTGTTGAAAGGCCGTTGCTGTCGAAGCCGTGCAAATTCTCGGATTGAAAGGCTAGCCCCGTGCGCTCCCCGGGCGCCAAAGTGACATCGCCATTCACACGCACTGTGACTTGGCCCGCGCGTCCGCAATCACAGATTACAAAGGTATCCGCGCCTAGGTATTCCAAAACGTCTACAGTCCCCTGCAGATGGCCAATCCCGGCCTCGACAAGAGTGATATGTTCGGGCCGGATTCCAAGGCTTTTGGCTTCTGTCGGTAGCGTGACGCTACTGACTGTGTCCGCAGGCATCACATTCATCCGGGGCGAGCCGATGAATTGCGCCACAAAAAGGTTCGCGGGCTTTTCGTATAATTCGCGCGGGGTGCCCACCTGGGCGATCTTGCCGAACTCAAGCACCACGATCCGGTCGGCCAGAGTCATTGCCTCGACCTGATCATGGGTCACGTAGATCATCGTGGCCTTCAGGGTCTGGTGCAGTTTGGCAATCTCGTACCGCATCTCGACACGAAGGGACGCGTCGAGGTTGGAGAGGGGTTCATCAAACAGGAATGCGGTTGGATCACGTACGATTGAGCGACCGATTGCAACGCGTTGGCGCTGTCCGCCAGACAGGTCTTTGGGGCGCCGGTTCAAGTAACTATCCAACTTGAGAACACGGGCCGCCTCGTTCACCTTTGCCTCAATCTCTTCTTTCGGCAGACCTGCGGATTTGAGCGGGAAGCCGACATTGTCGCGCACCGACATATGTGGATAGAGGGCATAGGATTGAAACACCATCGCAAGGCCACGCTTGTTCGGAGGCTCAGCCGTGGCATCGCGCCCCCCCACCATGATTTGCCCGCGTGAGGTTTCCTCTAGACCCGCGATCATGCGCAACAAAGTGGACTTGCCACACCCCGAGGGCCCAACGAAAATGACGAATTCACCTTCATCGATCGTCAGGTCGACGCCTTTGATAACCTGGGCGTTTCCAAACCACTTTTCGACAGCTTTCAGTTCGATCGACGACATCACGTTGCCCCTACCAATTGGTCACGGTCCTGATTTGCCCACGTCAACCAAATGGCGGCAGTCCATGTGAAACTATCACCGCCACAAGGGGTCGCATCCATAGGGTCGAAATACTCGAAAAACCCGTGTTTCTCGATCAAGGCGGCCGTCTCAACACGCAGGCGGCTTTCCAGATCCAGCAGACCGGAGTCCCGCAGACCGATAGCCATAAGCGCGTTTACCACCGGCCAAGTTGGCCCGCGCCAATATCGGCGAGGATCAAAGATGGCGGCCTGCGGATCAGCTGATGGAATACCATATCGCACGGCATCCCAAACTCGGATCAGCTGCGCGTCCAATTGTGGGTTCGACGCACCGGCGAGGTAGGCCAGGAACGCGCCCGACCCAAGAACGCCAGCAAAGCGACCCGTACGCAGGTCTTTGGCGTCATATGCTTCCAGTTCGGGGTTCCAAATCAGCGGCAATGCATTGCGTAGGGACATCGCCCACTCTTCAATCTCGCTCACATCTTCGCCGAGGGCGCGCCCCATGAACGCCAAGTCTGCGTGGGCACGCAACAGGATGAAGGTGATACCCGGATCGGCCATAAGGAATGGCCCGTCTTCAACTATTTTTGCCTGATCCCAACCCACCTTAACGCCGAACTTGACCATCGCGATGTAGCGATCATAATCCTCTTTCCCCGGTCGCATAGACGGGTCCACATGTCCGGTGTCGCGGCGGGTGTAGGGTCCAGCGTCTGACCCATCGACGCCAGCCATTCCGACGTCCCAATCGGGGCAATTGTCGCGACCACTTTCCCAGGGATGGGTGATAGCAACTGGGCCATGGGTGCAGCGCATATCGTGCCACCAGCGGTGCCATTTCACCAATTTCGGATAGAGGGCGGCCATGTGATCATGGCCCTCCTGAGGGGATTGCTCCCACATCAAGCGAGTGATGATTGCAGCGACTGGCGGCTGAGAAATGCCTGACGTCGCAGGAGTTTTTTCAGTCGCCCATACGTCTGGGCCCGGAAAGTAGCCAGGATCGTCTTGATGAAAAATGATGTGGGGCACCATACCGTCGTCCCACTGGGTAGCGAGAAGTGTCTCCATCTCAACCCAAGCGCGCGGCAGATCGAATGTAGAAAATCCCCAGGCGGCAAACGCGCTGTCCCAGTTCCATTGGTACGGATAAAGACCCGCTGTCGGCACGGTATAGCCGCCCCGGTCATTTTGGCGGAGAATTGCACGCGCTTGATCGTTGAGAGTTGTCATTGCGTTATCCTTTGACCGAACCTGCAGTCAGGCCCTTGGTCATGAATTTTTCGAGGCACAAAAACAGCGCCATGATGGGGACGGTTGCGATGACTGACCCCGCCATCAGGTGTTGTCGTGGGATCTCCGACGAGTTCAGCGCCGCGATCCCACGGGTCAGGGTGAACCGGGAGGGGTCGTCAAGCAGCATGAATGCCAGCAAGAACTCGTTCCAGGCGATCATGAAGACGTAGAGCGACACCGAAGCCAAAGCGGGGAGCGAAAGTGGCAAAGTGATCTTCCAGATCACCGCCAACCGGCTCAGCCCATCCATCAATCCCGCCTCCTCCACTTCCGAGGGCAACCCCCGGAAATAGCCCTGCAACATGTACAGAGCGACCGGGATCGTGGTGACGGGATAGATCATGACGATGCCGACAAACGAATTGCGCAAGCCCGTCAGCGAAAACGCGATGTAAATGGGTAGTGCCAGAACGATCATCGGAACCATGTAGATCAACAGAATTGATCTTGAGAACGCGGCCTGACCGCGGAACCGAAGACGCGCCACCGCGTAGGCACCGGGGATGGCGAAGGCGAGCGTGATGAAGACGGTCAGGACCGAAATGAAGAAAGAATTCAACAGGTAGGTGCCGAAGTTGAAGTCGGCGAACAGCTCTTGATACGAGCGAAAGAGATCCGTCCCCCGCGACAGGTCAATCGAGAAATCGAGTGGGTTCTGAATGAGCTCGGACTGGCTTTTCAGGCTGGTCATCACCATGACGTAGAACGGGATCATCACGATGGCGGTGAAATAGATGTACCCAAAGCCGGTCAGAAACCGGATAACCGCGGCCTCAAACTCATGACGACCCAGCGCGCCTGGCGTGATCTCATCAAGGATGGGCACAAGCGAGATTGCAAAACCGCCCGCAAGCAGGGTCGCGCCGGTAATGCGGGCAAACATGCTGGTCGCTTCGCCTAACTGAAGTGGACCGATGTCGAGCAGAGTGAGTGCTACAACGACCAAAACCACGCCGATTTGCGCCACCCGGGATTGTCTGACGGCAACTGTGGCCGCGCCAGCGATTCCACCCCAAAGCAAGGATAGAGAGACGCTTGGGCGGAATGCCTCGCCCGTGGCGAATGACATCGCAACTGCGACTGTCACGGACAGCACCAGCATCCACAAGGCGCCAATCACCGGACCGGTTACGAACCCTCGGCGGAGCATACTCATAGCCCTTCCTCGCGGCTGATATACTTTAGAAAGAAGATCGAGAACGTGAGAAGACAGCCAAAGATGACGACGGCAACCGCCG
Organism: uncultured Roseicyclus sp.; assembly: GCA_947500415.1. GTDB lineage: Bacteria > Pseudomonadota > Alphaproteobacteria > Rhodobacterales > Rhodobacteraceae > Gymnodinialimonas. The sequence goes on along the minus strand of CANMRT010000002.1, from coordinate 382,954 downwards.
CACCCGCGCCAATGTTGGAAATCGCAAAGGCCTGTTCATAGACATTCACGGTCAATGTCCGGGTGCCGGCATTGCCGCCTGTCAGCAAGAAGATGTCATCGAACTTGTTGAAGGTCCAAATGAAGCGCAACAGGAACAGAACGCTGAGAATGCCCAGTAGCTGCGGCACACTTAGATACCAGAACTGTTGAAACGGGGACGCGCCATCCATATCGGCGGCTTCATACATGTCCGCATCAATGCTTTGCATCCGGGCCAGAATGAACAGGAACGACAAGGGGAAGTAACGCCAGATCTCGAAGATGGTCACCATTATGAGGGCCAAGGGGCGCTCGCCAAAGAAGTTGATCGCCTCTTGCGTCAAGCCCATCTGCACCAAAAGCGCGTTGACCGAGCCGGAAAACGGGTCAAACAAAATCAACCAAGCAAAGGCGACCGCAATGACCGGTGCCACATAGGGGAACAGATACAAGCCGCGCAAAATGCCCTGACCCTTGAATGACTTGTTGAGCAATAGTGCCGCAAACAGGCCCACGAGCAGGGCACCGATGGTGCCGAATACAGTGTAGAAGAGTGTCACCAAGAGGACTTCGACGAACTCTTCTCCGCTAAAGATGCGAGCAAAGTTATCGAGCGTGAAGTCGCCGTTTGTCAGCACACTTGAAGATTGCCCTTCGACCAGGGCCGCGCTGTCCTGCGGACGCAAGCCATTGTCTAAATAGGTTTGTTCCACGATCACGGGAATACTCAGGGTCTCGCGATACCCGGCGTCCCAATCGCCCAGATCGCACTGTAGGCGGCGCTCATCAATTGTGCAGCGTTCGTCCACTGACTGGACAACCACGCCTTCCGGTATGACGTCGGAAAAAGACACCGCCAGTATGGCACGATCCTGCGATGAATTACGCAACCGGTAGCGAATTTGCGCCTCGTCGCCCGCGACTTCAAGGTTGCCGCGAATGTCTTCGCGCACGACCGCCTCGGGCGCACGCAGATCCGCAAGCGACACCGGTTTGACGGATATCCAGAAGATGGCCAAGAGCGGCAGGACCACAACGATTGCCACCGCCGTGATCGTCGGCATCAGCAATCCCCACGCCAATCTCGCTTCGCGTTTGGCAAGCGGGCCGGTGCCGGAAGGGGGGTGCGCGTCCGCCATGGCTTTCATAGCTCCCGAGTGAGAATTGGTGAGGACGTCCCAATGGGGCGGGCGCCCGTCATCGGGCGCCCGCCGGTCTTATTGATCACTCAACGGCTGCAATCGCCTCGTTGAGAGCGGCGACAGTCTCTGCGGCATCCCGCTCGCCATCAATGAACTCACGGACCAAGCGGTTGATGACCTGCGAGTTGATGATGTTGGAAGCAAGGGTCAATTGGCCTTCTTCGACACCCCAGCGTTGTGCCACGTCCAGACCGCCAACGATTTCATCAATCATTGCCTGATCATACAGCTCACCCAGCGGTGCGCGGCGATCAACGCCAACATCGAGGGTTGCCCACAGGTCGGTGAACTCCGTCGGGTTCTCTTCCGTGCCGCGACGCACGGGGAACTTGCCCTCAGGTGCAATCGCAAGAGTGGCTCCGTAGCCTTCGTTCATTGAATAGGTGACAAACTCCATCGCCGCATCCGTTGCCGCGTCGGATGTGATCCCGAAGTAGCGCACATCGCCCCAAGCCGCGCCGTCAGGGTTTGATGGACCAGAGAAGTTGGTCACAATCCCCGTTGCTGCGGCCAGCTCGCTGGTGGTTGGGTCATCGTTGATCGTCGGCGGCGCGCTATCCCGCAGGCCCGCCAGTTCGTCGAGGATGAACGGCGACCAGATGATCATTGCCGCATTGCCGCTGAAATACAGAGTGCGCGACTGATCCCAATACAGATCACCCGGAGGCGACGCTTCCGCAATGGCACGGTAGAATTCCAGAACCTCGATCGTTGCGGCTTCATCCAATGCCTGAACGCCGTCGGGACCAACCGGAGATACGCCATTGGCAAGGAAGACATGCTCCAGAACCTGGCTCATGAAGTTCTCGTCAATCTTCGTCGCTGCAACGAACCCATACATCTCGGGCGGATTGTGCAGTGCCTCAACGGCCGCCAACACATTCGCGTAGGAGCTTGGTGGTTCCAGTCCGGCCGCTTCAAATAGGTCTGCACGATAGACCAGCATCTGGGTCCAGCCATCAACCGGAACCGAAGCATAGCCGCCGTCCACAGCCGCCATATTCAAGGCACCTGGTGCAAAGGTGCCCGCACCCAGGGCTTCGATGACATCCGATGCCGCGTCGGTATCCAGAATGCCCGCATCGGCCCAAGGTCCTGCATATTGCAGCGGATGGTAGATCACATCCGGCAGGTCGCCGGCAGCGAACGCGGCCGTCGCACGGGTTCCAAGATCTGTCTCGGTGACCGGGATGACCTGCACAGTGTGTCCGGTCGCCTCAGCAAAGGCCGCCGCCATCGCTTCTTGACGGGCCAGGCGCTCGGGCTGTTCCTCGGTGGTCCAGAACCGCAGTTCCTCTGCTTGCGCGGATGCAGCGCTCAGCACCAGCGCCATTGCGGCAGTGGCTCGCATTATCGTCTTTGTTCCAAGTTTCATTGTCTTCCTCCCATGAAAGTCATTATTTGGTTGATCGCTCCGGAGATTTTGGCCCGGTGGAATCCCGCTTCACGAACGTGGCCGGGACGGTTTTTCTTAACGTTTCAAGCGGCTCCCCTTTGACGCGGCGTATCAACAGGGTCGCCAACGCATGGCCCGCCGCCCGATTATCAACGGCAAACGTCGTCAGGGGTGGTTGGGCAAAAGCGCCCTCGGGTATGCCATCATAACCGATGATAGATAGATCACGGCCAACACTCAGACCTCGCTCCGCCGCAGCGCGATAGGCGCCGAGCGCCGCAAAGTCGACGGCGCAAACGATGGCTGTGGGCGGGTTTGCGTGATCAAGAATTTTTGCCGCCGCTCTCGCGCCATCTTCGAGGGTCACCGCGTTTTGCGCGATCAGGCCCTCGTCAATGTCGAGCCCGCAAAGCCGCATTCCTTCAGCAAATCCATCCGCTCGCAAAGCGGCATACGCATATTGTTGCCCGCCATTGATGAAGCCAATCCGACGATGGCCAAGACCAGCAAGATGCCTGACTGCATCTTGCATGGCCTCTTCACCCAAGACGTCGAACCACGCGCATCCCTCGGCATTGTCCTGACGGCCAAACAACACGAACGGCACATCGGCTTTGCGCAGGAGATGCACGCGGGGATCATTGCAAAGCGCGCGTGGCAAGATGAAACCATCCGCCTTTCCATCGCGTAGAATTGCGCGGAACGTTTCGATTAACCCGCTGTGGCTGTCGGTGGCTGCGACCGTCAACGTCCAGCCTTCGGTGCTTGCGCCAGCGGATACCCCGGCCAGAAACTCAGCCAGAAAGGGGCGCTGCGCATCGTGATCTGCAAACTGAAGGACAAGGCCTAGCGATCGTGTGCGACCTGTTTTGATCGCCTGCGCGTGGCTCAATGGGTGGTATCCCATTTTTTCGGCCATCCGCTTGACCCGCAGCTGGGTCGCTTCAGAGATATCAGAGTAGCCGTTCATCGCCCGAGAGACGGTCGACTTGGTCAACCCCAACGCGTCCGCCACATGCGAAATCGTCACGCGATTGCGTGTGTTCCGTTCTGGCAATCGAACAAGCGAAGCTTCCAAGTTTCATCCTCCCCACGATCAAGCTGCGGACCGAAACCGGTTTCGGCAAGGGATTTCTTTGCCTAATTTGGCGTGCGACCAAACTCGGACGTTTGGCTGGTCGGGTAAACTTGACTGTTCAGGCTGAAAATTGGACGGGCGGGACTTTGGTAGCGCCGTTTAACGCCACGCCGATAAAGGTGCTTATCATGCGGAACCGGGCGTAGCTCCTAGGACCAGGAACTCCTACAGCGTGCAATTTTTTTTGGGCCGTAAGGTGCTCTGTCGTCTATTGCCGATACCTTGAGTGTCTCGGGCAAAAAGCGGCTATGCGGTATAACCCATGCGCCATCTTTGTATAGGGCATCAGTGGAAAGACCCCCAGAACTGCGCCCAAATGGAGCGCCAAGAGCGTTCGCATCAGCGTTGTCTGTCCCAGGGCGTGGGGCGCCAATTCGCTGAAACCGACAAACCCCAGAAAACCAATGAAGGCGAACTCGCCACTTCCAGCGTGTGCTACGCTCAGATGGGGATCGGCCTCGCGCTCCAGATCGATCATCAAAATGGATCCAAGCCTCACCCAATCACCGCCGCTCGCCTGTCTTCGCTCCTGATGGTTGGACTACGCCAATCCGTGTGAAGTATGTGTGCCACATGGTCCAAAAGCCGGCCCCTGGACCATAGGAGACCCAAGAAGGCCCAACAACGCAGCCTCTGCGGCAGCGAGATTGTCTTGTGCGCCCACGATGGATTGGACAGGTTTCTTCATTTTTTCAATGCGTTGAAGGGTGCCATGTGCATTGTGTGTGCAACGTGAAGTGGTCCTCATGCGCGCTACGTCGGGCCTTTAGCGGCTTTGTGGACCCGAGAGGATTGAAGCATGACGCAGTCTAACACGGACTTGCGGGTTGAGTGCCCACCTCAACCGAAGTTCATTGATGGGCTAGCCTCTCAACCTGATCTCGATCGCAGATTGTTCATCGAGGGCGAACCAGCCGGCACGCAGAAAAACGGCAAGACCGAACCTCCACAAAGGATTGCTTCGTGAAAATCGATTTGACGCCGGAAGCACACTTGTATCTCGACTTCCGTCGTCCCATCGTTGGCGCTCGGCGGGGGATACGGCAATGAATCCATTGAACGCGCGCAGATCAAGCGATCAGCAAGGCACTTATTCGAGCCTGATCGGATGTCCTGTCTGCGATGCGCTCTACCGGCTGCCCGTGGAGCGTTCGGCAGAGCCTTCGAAATGCCAACGCTGTGGTCATCGGCTTACCTACGGGCCATCGACAGCCTTAACGTGGATTGTCAGCCTGTCAGTGACGAACGTCGCACTTCTTTTCGCGGTCCTCTTTCTGCCGTTCCTGGAATTGCGGGCAGGACAATTCGACAATGCCGTGTCTGTTATCGACGTTGTGCTGGGGTTCAGCACTGGGATCATGGTGCCGTTGGCGCTTGCAGTCTTGGCGTTCATCCTAATGCTACCGCTTTGCCGATTGTTGTTGGTTCTCTACGCTCTGACTCCTGCCGTACTGGCACGCCGCAATCTCCCTGGTGCCCAGCGGGCTTTGGCCTGGTCGTTCATCCTCAAACCATGGGCGATGGCGGAGATCTTCATGCTCGGCGTTGCGGTCGCGCTGGTGAAGCTTGCTGACCTGGCCACCATTTCCATCGGTGCTGCATTCTGGATGTTCGTGGTAATTGTGCTGTTGAACGCATATCAGGACACGCTGTCGAACCGACACTCTCTTTGGGCAGCGTTGACATGGACACGGTGATTTCCGCGCGAGATGTCGGTCGGGTCATTTGCCAGACATGCGGCAATGTCGCTTTGATAAGCGAGGTGCGTTGTCCACGATGTGCGCATCGTTTGTCCAGTCGCGATACCTTGAGCGAACAAAAGGTTTGGGCGTGGCTGATTGCAGGGCTGATCGCATATCTCCCCGCCAACACTTATCCGATGCTTCTGACAACTCAGAATTTCCGGACATCGGAAAGCACGATTATTGGCGGCGTTATCGATCTGTTCGAGCATGGGTCCTATGCCGTTGCGATAATCGTGTTCGTGGCGAGTATTCTCATTCCGGTCGGAAAATTCGTCGTGATTGGCTACCTTGCCATCCTGACACGAAAGCGACATCGCACCGATCCACATCGTCTCTTGCGCTACTATGAAGTCGTTGAGTTCATCGGCCGTTGGTCCATGATCGACGTCTTCGTCGTTGCCATTCTAACAGCACTGGTACAATTCGACGTGTTGGCGTCGATCAACCCCGGCATTGCTGCAGTTTGTTTCGCTTTGTCGGTTGTGTTCACCATGCTGGCCGCCCAAAGCTTTGACTCCAGACAGATTTGGGACCGTTTGGAGGATGGGTTTCGCCATGGATGAACAGGATCTGCCCGAGCCTGAGCGGATGCCCACCCGGAGCAGCCGAATTTCTTGGGTGTGGCTCGTCCCGTTGGTCGCACTTGCGATTTCGGTCATGGTCGTTGCGCAGACCTATCGCAATCAGGGCCCGGTTATCATCGTCAGCCTGCCATCCGCTTCAGGCGTCGAAGCTGGCGAAACGCCACTTCAGTTTCGGGATGTCGAGGTCGGCCTCGTTGAAGATGTGACCTTTGGCACGGGCCTGCAATCGGTCGAGGCTCATATCCGCGTCGATAGTGAGATCGCTCAGTATATCGATACGGATGCTCAGTTCTGGCTGGTCGAACCACAAGTGACAACGCGCGGAGTTTCGGGGCTGTCCACGGTTCTGTCCGGTGTCTACCTCGAAGGCTCTTGGGACGCCGAGATCGGCTTCCCTGCGGATCGCTTTGTCGCGTTGGAAAATACACCGCTGTCCCGCCCTGGCGAAGTGGGCACTCGTATTGTGTTGCGCTCACGCGACGGAGGACAATTGGCGGCTGGTGCCCCGGTTCTTTACAATGGGATTGAGGTGGGGCGGCTCGGTCAGGCCGAATTGTCCGAAGATGGCACGCTGATCACAATGGACGCCTTCATCGAAGCCCCGCACGATGCGCGTCTGACAACGAATACACGGTTCTGGGATATTTCCGGGATCTCGATCGACCTCAACACAAGCGGTTTGTCGGTAAATTTCGAAAGTCTGGCTTCGTTGGTCGAAGGCGGTGTCGCGTTTGAGGCCTTGGTCACCGGTGGCGAGGGGATCGAAGGGGGAGAGGTTTTCGACGTCTATTCAAGCCGCGCAGATGCGCAACGAAGCGTGTTCGAAGCACCCGTAGATCAAGCGCTCGAATTGGCTGTGATTTTGCCCGCCGATAATTTGCGGCTCGTCCTCGGGGCGCTGGTGCGTTACGGCGGCATCCGTGTGGGCGAGGTGACCAACATCGTGGGTTATACCGATCCGCGCGATCCAGATGCCGGCGTGCAGGCCCTGGTGAACTTCACGCTATCGCCGACCCGCATCGGGTTGCCGGACGTCGCTACAAATGAAAATCTCATCGAGGCGCTGGAACGCCGGGTGCGCAACGGGCTTCGCGTGCGTGTCGCGTCCGAAGGCCTGCTCGGCACGACTCTCATCCTCGAGGTGTTTGAAGATGAAGACCATGACGGGCGCATTCTGGACACAGCGTTGATAGAGCTTCCACTCGTCCCAGCGACGGCTGCCAATGTGACGGAGGCCTCGGCCGATCTTGACGCCATCGTTTCACGGGTGGCCGCGCTGCCGATCGAAGACCTGATGGACGCTGCCATCGATACGCTCGACGGGATCACAGCCCTTGCCTCCGGCGAGGACATTCGCGCGCTACCAGCCAACGTGAACGAACTTGTCGCCGAGGTTCGCGCCATCGTCGCCGCAGAAGAAATCGGGCAAGCGCTGACAGACTTGTCGAGCGCTGCAGAAGCCCTCGAAACGCTGGTCAGCGGCATTTCTGAAAGCGAAGGGCTCAGCACGACGCTGACGGCACTGGAGAACAGCGAGACCATCATCGCAAACGTCCAGACCTTCACTGCCGGACTGCCGGGCATCCTGACGTCCGTCGAGGATTTGGTTGGCGAATTGGACGCATCGCCTGTGACGAACGCCGCTGCCTCTGCCGAACGCGTGCTGCAGCGGTTGGAAACGATCCTTTCCGCCGAAGCCGCCGCAGATCTGCCCGGCTCTCTCAACGATAGCCTTGAAGAACTCGCAGGGTTGCTGACCGAACTGCGTGAAGGCGGGGCTGCCGAAAGCCTGACCAGCACGCTCGCCTCGGCCGACGGCGCGTTTGCCTCACTTGAGGCCGCGGCGGGGCAGGTTCCGACAATCGTGACGCGGCTGAATTCCCTGGTGGCCTCGCTGCAGGGACTTGCGGCCGATTATGATGATGGCTCGGCGGTTTACGGGGAACTACGCGCCGCCATCAATGACATCTCGCAGGCCGCCGACGCATTCCGGTCGCTTGCGCGCGCGATTGAGCGCAATCCAAATTCACTCATCACTGGACGTTGACATGAAGTATCTCTGGATCGCCTCTGCATTCATCCTGACGCTGGCCGGTTGTGGTGGCGATCCGTCGAGATTGACTGTCACCCACGCCCCTTCGGTTATGGAAGAGCGTGTCTCAGTGCGTTCGCTTGTGCTCGCGGACATATCGTTGCCGGAATACGCGAATGGCTCCGACGTGGTGCGTGAGACGGAACAAGGGCTTATTGAACCGCTGCCTGGCCTGATCTGGGCCGACATCCCCGAAGATGCCATGGCCAACGACATCGTCCGTCATCTGTCCAGCATTACTGACAGACCAGTCGCAAGGGCGCCCTGGCCGTTGAGTTCGTTTCCCGATGCGGAGTTGACCATCCGGGCCGACGAAATGCTGTTGCGGGGCGATGGCGTTCTTCGCCTGACTGGCCAATTCGCACTCAGCCGCGAGGATAACCCATGGTCCGACCGCATTCGGTCGTTCGATGTCAGGGTTCCGGTCAGGGGGCCGGAACTATCCGATATCGCCGACGCGCACGCGCAAGCATGGCGACAATTGGCCGAGCAGATTGCACAGGAATTGTAGCGCGGTGCTTGTGCGTGCTTTTTGGTACTTGTCGCATCGGCGCTAGTGGTGGCCACGTGAACCTCGGATCAGGTCGCTCTTGTCCGAGTGTTTGACAAGACGCATCTCGGGGCTCGCAAAGAGTTTGACCTTGCGCGCTTTTCTCATGCTAGCCTCTTCGCAAATCTGCCAAAGTCATCCAGTCGCCTTCGGAGATACACCATGCCCACATGCCTGACCCGCGCCTTTCGCAGCGCTACCGTGATCTGCCTTCTGCTCGGCACACCCGTAGCGTCCATGGCCGCCACCTGCGGCAATGACGCCTCCGGTTTCTCCCGCTGGCAGCAGGAATTTGCAGCGGAAGCAGCCGCCGCAGGTATCGGTCCAGCCGGATTGCAAGCTCTGGCCGGCACGACTTACGCCACGCGCACGATCTCGGCAGACCGCAACCAGCGCTCCTTCAGCTATTCGCTCGAAGAGTTCATGCGCGTTCGCGGCGCTGCTACGATTGTTCAGCAAGGCCGACAGCGGATCGCTGCAAACCCTGAATTTTACGCCTCGCTCGAACGTGCTTTCGGCGTTCCCGCGGCAGTGATCGTCGCCATTCACGGAATGGAAACCGGATTTGGCAACTTCATGGGCGACGCAAACGTCCTCTCGGCGATTGCAACGCTTGCCTATGACTGCCGCCGCTCCGAATTTTTCAGCGAACATGCGCTGGCAGCACTTAGGCTCGTGGATCGCGGCGCCATCAGTCCCAATTCGATCGGCGCGATGCATGGTGAACTGGGACACACGCAATTCTTGCCAGGAAACGTTCTACGCTACGGCGTAGATGGTAATGGCGACGGGCGCATAGACCTGAACAATCTGACCGATGCCCTGGCCTCGACCGCGAACTTTCTGCGTCAGAATGGCTGGCGGCCGGGCCAAGGCTATCAGGAAGGCCAGCGCAACTTTGCGGCAATCCAGGCATGGAATGCGGCGCCGGTTTATCAGCGCGCCATCGCGATCATGGCGAGCCAGATAGAAGGCTAGTCCTAACCATTGGCAGGACATGAAGAGGTTGGTACGTCAGCCACTTCCGACCCAAAGCCGTCCGCAGCGGTCATTGTCGCTACAATGCTGCCTCGCCGAAGCGGAGGCCGATAGTCGGTGTGGCATTTCACTGATGTCGAGAACGGCTTTGCGGGACCAAGCGGCCTTTTGCTGCTGCTGCGCGAAGGTACGCTTCGCTGGCTGGCCGATCACTCCACAATCACCACTTGCCCTGTCAGGGCGCCCTCAACACATTTTGCATATGCGAGGCCAGCGTAATGCGACGACACAGGCCTGTGACCGTGAAACCAGGCACCGTAGCGCGGGGCCGACACATCCAGCATTCCAGGGCTGACGACATTCACTCTCAATCCGCGCGGCATCTCTATTGCCGCAGCTTTGACGAAGCCAGCCAGCGCCCCATTGGCGGTCGCGGCATTTGACCCCATGCGGATTGGATCACGATCAAGGACGCCGCTTGTCAGCGTGAATGACCCGCCATCTGACATGATATTCAACCCGGCGAGGACGAGGTTCACCTGCCCCATCACCTTTTGCCGCAGACCGACCATGAACTTCTCTTGGTCCATGTCTGACAAGGGCGCAAAGGTCGCATCGCCCGCGCAAGACACCACTGCATCAACGGTGCCGACCTTTTCGTAGAGTGACGTCACCGCATGCAAGTCGCCCACATCGACCTGAAAGTCTCCGGCGGACCGGCCGACCGTGACGATTTCATGCCTCTGTTCAAGTTCTTTGCAGGCGGCTCGCCCAATATCCCCAAACGCACCTACGACGATTATTTTCATTTCTGATCCTTCATTATCTCATCGTACTTTTGCAGTTTTCGGTCGAGGATGGTTCGATAGCGTTCCAACTCTGCTTGTCGAGCCGCCAGGCTTTGCCGGTGCGCCAGAAGCGCGTCCTTACGTTTTGGGATTGTTGCATCGCCTGATGCATACAAGTCGGCAAAGATGCGCATTTCAGACATGCGCATCCCAGTCGCGCGCAGTGATGCCAGCAAATCCAGCCAGTCGGCATCTGTCTTGGAAAACCTACGCTTTCCGTCTGTGCCGCGTTGGATGATCGGACAGAGTCCGGATTTCTCATAGAAGCGGATCGTTGAAACGCTCAGCCCAGTCAGCTCAGCTACTTCTGAAATCTTCATATGGCCGCACCCTTTCACGCAGGTTCATACCGACCTGAAGCCACTTCAGGTCAAGCGTCTTGATCAGATTGATCATGAAAGCCGCCGTTCGTGCGCTCCGCGGCACCCGGTAATATGGCCTCGAAGCAGATCTTCGTTGCGCTCGCGCGCTGCTTCAAATGCTCCGAAGTCAGGGGAGGGGGGACGGACCGATCATTCGCTCCCCTTCGCCGAAAATCCGCTTTCGTGGGAATTGCCAGCCAAGCGGCAATGATAGTCTTGAAGGTTGGGCAGTCTTCGACGTGTTTCGTTTTTGTGCCGCTTGGCAACATGGAACCCGCTTAGGCGGTGAACAAACAAGATGCACTGGCACTATCCGGTAGTGTCCATTTGTCGGCGCGCCTCAGTTTGCCTCGAGAATAGCTTTGTTCGACTGGAATTGTTCTTCGAGCCCTTGGCAAAACGACAACCGAGATTTATCGCCGCCCGTCGACAAGGAAGGGCCGGTTTTCGCAAAGCAGGCGGCGAGCTCGCGACTTGAAGCCGGGATCACTACTTCTCCGTCTCAAGAAATGTCGGGTTTAGTCGCAGTTCGCTTTTGCCGAGACGAAGAACACTTATGTCAGAACGCTTTTCGGAAGATCACCCAGTCATCTCCTTGGGCCCGGACATCGCGGACAATCGTTTCTTCGCAATGGCCGTTCTGCGTATGGAACTTGCGCGTAAGGGCAACGTCAGCGGCAACCTAGGGACCACGCAGGGCTCAATTGGCAAGAGCATACGCCGACCCTGATCTTTCGAGTTTTTCGGCCGAATGTCAGCACTGTATCGTCGGAATCGCTGCCCGAAGACAGTTTTCGAAGGCATTATGTGAAGCCGCCTCTCCGTGCCCCAGCCGGAAGACACCAATCTCCATCCGCACATCTTTATCCCAGCGGACAAGTTTTACCCGGTCCGTGAGTTCCGGATCGAGCGCGATGGGGTCGGCGAAAGTGAAGCCCAGGCCCGCGGCGACCATGCGGTAGGCATTGGTCCCTGTTGAAACCTCGTGCGTCGGGGTGATGTTTGTATCTGACGTCTCGAGGACCGCATCGATCGCGCGGCGGACTGCCGTGGTTTCATCCAGCGCGATATACTGAAGGTCGGCCACATCCCCCAGCGTCAGGACTTCAGCGCCCGAACGCGGATCGGTTGCCGGCAAGACAATCCCCAAATGGACCGAACCCAGTGTTTTGACGGGCAGTGCACCAATCGACAGCGGCAAGGCGGCAACGGCAAAGTCGTATCGTCCGGCCAAAACGCGACGCGCAAGTTCGCGCCTTGGAGCTGTTTCCAGCCGGATGCTTTGGCCGGGGTTCTCATGGATGAACTCTGTAAGGGCGGGCACCACCAGCTGCCCTGCGAGGCGCGAATGGCAAATCACGCGCAGTGCGGTCGAGGATTTCGCGCCCGAGGCCACTTCGGGCAGCGCCGCGACCTGCGCGAGGATGCGCAAGGCCTCTGGATAGAGTGCCTCGCCTGCCTCGGTCGGAACAAGATGGCGCTTTTCGCGAACGAAGAGCGGCGTTCCCATCTCGCCTTCAAGAAGCGACAAGAGTCGCGAGGCGGCAGACTGGCTGAGGTTCCGTGCTGCCGCCGCATCAGTCAATGTGCCGAGGTCCATGACCCCGGCAAAGATTTCCAGCCCACGCAAATTCATCTATCGACTAATTCGATCATTTCTTCGACTAATTGCGTTATACAAAAGTTTCCCGCCCGTCTAGCTTCGAGTCAAAGCCCCGAATGGGGACGAACACAACGGGAGGATTAACTATGAAACGACGCGATCTTTTCGCGGGCATTGTCCTTGCTGGTTTTGCATTCGCGACGCCGGCCGTGGCCGACTGGGCACCCGACCGGCCCATCAACGTCATCCTGCCCTATTCGGCAGGTGGCGGTACCGATGCCTTCGCGCGCGCTGTTGCGGCTGCGGTCGAGGCACAAGGTCTGCTGGACGTACCCATGGTGGTCAACAATCTGCCCGGCGCCGGTGGTATCACCGGTGCTGCCGAGGCCGCGGGAGCGCGGCCCGATGGACAGACGATCATGATAACCTCGGCCGGGTCGTTCCTCTTGACCTCCATGTTGCAGGATACACCCGTCAGCCCGCTCGAGAACTACGAGATCGTGGCGCAGATCGGCGACTTGGACCCGGCAATCCTTGTACCGATGGAGAGCCCTTTCCAGACACTCCCAGACCTGATCGCCGCTCTCGAGGCGGATCCCGGCAGCCTCCGCTGGGCGCATAATGGCGTGGGCGGCGCGCACAACGTCGCCGGTCAAAGCTTCTTGAACGCCAATGGCGTCGAGGCGACCGGCGTGCCCTTTCAAGGCGGCGGTCCGACCCGCGCGGCCGTGATCGGGGCGCAGGTCGATTTCGGCGTCGTCGGTATCCAGCAAGCGGCGGGCTTCGAAAGCGAGCTGCGCGTTCTCGGTTTGCTCGCCCCCGAACGCGACGGGATCGCGGCGGAGGTTCCAACCGTCCCTGAACAGGGCTTCGATTATGTCGAGGTTTCTTCGCCCATTGTCGTCTTCGCGCCGCTTGGCACCGATCCCGAGATACTTGCAAGCATGGAAAACCTTTTCCAGCAGGTCGCCACATCTGACGATTTTGCCGTTGCCATGCGGGAACGCGGAAACGTGCCGGAATTTCTTGTCGGAACAGAGGCTCGAGTGCGGCTCGAGGTCTTGCAGGCCGCCACGACCGACGTCATCGACAGCCTCCGCTGAACCCTGATACGAAGGCCGAGGCATGTCCGGTACGTTCTCCCCCAAGATACTTGGCAGTGCCATCGTCCTTTTGGGCGGTGGCGCGATGCTCACCGCACTGACTATTGGGTCGGGCGCGTCAGCCTGGGGCCCCAGAACGGTGCCGATGCTCGCCGGTGCTGTGATGCTGGTTACGGGGCTTGCGGTCACATTGGAGCGGCCCACGATCACCAAACCTGCCGGTGAAGGGCGCGAGATCAACGCGGTCTGGCTGGTCGTGCTTTCCGCACTCTACGTTCTGATCATTGGATGGGTCGGCTACATCGTGGCAACAGCAATTGCCGCGCCTGCGTTCCTATGGCTATTCGGAGTGCGCTCGCGGATACGCCTGATCGCCGGAATGGTTGTTGCGCCAATCCTGCTGCACCTCTTCTTCTTCGAACTCCTCGGCATCTTCCCGCCCCGCGCGGTCTGGGACCTGGCCGATTACTTGCCGGTCTGACCTATGGAGATCTTCACGGGCTTCGCCACGGTTCTGGACTCCCCCGCACTTCTGTGCTGGATCGTTCTGGCCGCCCTCGTCGGAACGGTTGTGGGTGCGATTCCCGGGCTTACGGCGTCCGCGGCCATCGCCATGATCTTGCCGCTGACCTTCGCGATGGAGCCGCTGGCCGCCCTTGCCTTCCTCTACGTCATTGGCAAATCAGGCCGCTACGGAGGGTCGATCGCAGCGATCCTCTTCAACACGCCAGGCACAGCAGCCAGCGCCGCGACACAGATCGACGGCTACCCGCTGGCGCGCAAGGGGCTCGCGGGCAAAGCGATGAAGGTCGCCACGATCTCGTCAGTTATTGGGGACTATATTGGCGATCTGTTGCTGATCCTCTTCGTCGGTTGGATCGCTTGGGTGGCACTGCGGCTTGGCCCGCCGGAGCTCTTCGGCGTCTATTTCGCGGCCTTCGTCGTGATCGGTTCGGTGATCGGTGCTAGTCCCGCGCGCGGCATCGCCTCGGCAGCGCTTGGCGTGTTGCTGGCGACCGTCGGCTTTGACCCAATCACCGGAACGCCGCGCTTCACCTTCGGGTCCTATGACCTTACGGGCGGCTTCAACCTGGTGCCGCTAATGATCGGCATGTTCGTCATTGGCGAGGTCATGTCGCAAGCCGTCCGCCCCGACGCCCCGCCGAAAGTGCAGCAGGGCGAAGCCGCCCGTAATCGCCTGACGTGGGATGAATATCGCCCCTGCCTGCCGCACGTCGTGCGCTCGTCCGTCATCGGGGCCTTCATCGGGATGCTGCCGGGCCTGGGTTCGGCCATCGCGGCCTTCGTAGCCTATGGCGAGGGCAAGCGGCGGGCGAATAACACGGACGAGTGGGGCCAAGGCGCGCTCCAAGGCGTCGCCGCCCCCGAGGCCGCAAACAATGCCGTCTCCGGCCCGTCCATGGCGCCACTTCTAACCCTCGGTATCCCCGGGTCCACCATCGGCGCGATCCTTGTGGGCGTCTTCCTCGTCCATGGCATCCAGATCGGCCCGACCCTGTTTCTGACGAACGGTGACTTGGTCTATGCCCTCTTCGCCAGCGGACTGATCGGTATCGCCGCCTACGGGCTTATCGGGTATTTCGGCGCGGCATCGCTAGGCCGGATCATCGCTCGGGTTGAAACTAGGCTGCTCTACCCGATTGTCTTACTGCTCGCCATCGGTGCTTCCTACGCCGCGCGCGGCAACATGTTTGACGTTTGGGTGGCGATCGGCGCCGGCGTCGTGGGTTACGCAATGCGGCGCACGGGCCTGAACCCAGCGGCCTTCGTCATCGCCTTCGTGTTGACTGGCGGGGCGGAACAGGCGCTGCGCCAATCGCTGCTTTTGTCGGACAACGGCACGCTCATCTTCCTGGAACGCCCTGTTGCAGCGGGCTTCCTGATCCTCGCGGTCGGGATCCTGGTCCACCGCGTTCGCCGCACCCGTAAGGCACGGCGCGAGGTGACAACATGAGCGGGCCACTCGCGGGTATCCGGGTGATCGACTTCACCCATGTCCTCGCCGGGCCCGCCTGCGCCTACCACCTGGGCTTGATGGGCGCGGATGTCATCAAGGTCGAGAAACCGGGTCGCGGTGACGCGATACGCCATCGGAGCGGAACGGATCCAGTTCGAGCCGCTGCAGGTATGTCCACTGCTTACCTGACACAGGCCGCGGGCAAACGGTCGCTCGCGCTGGACCTGGAAAGCGCGGAAGACCGCGCCACCTTCGACGCCTTGCTGGAGGCCGCCGACGTCCTCGTCGAGAACCACCGCCCGAGCACGCTGGAACGTCTCGGATTGACCGATCTAACCACCCGCCACCCCAGCCTCATCCATTGCGCGATCACAGGGTACGGGCGTGGTCATGCACTGGAAGATGCGCCGGCTTATGACATCAATATCCAAGCCGCTTCAGGCCTCATGGCGCTGACCGGGACCGCCGAAAGCGGACCAACCCGCGTCGGCGCGCCGGTCATCGACTACGCAACGGCTCTAGCCGCGAGCTTCGGCATTTGTGCTGCATTGGTAGAACGCAGCCACACTGGAAGTGGTGGCTTTGTTGATGTTGCTATGATGGATGTGGCCTTTACGCTTATGTCATCGACCATTGTCGACCACGCCCTAACCGGCAACGCACCCAAGCGTAGAGGGAACGCCGCGAACAGTCGCTCGCCCTCGTCCGGCGTCTTTGCCTGCAAGACAGGGCATCTGAGCCTCGGTGTGTCCGAAGCCACCCAATTCGACCGCCTCGCTCGCGCGCTTGGGAAGCTTCAGTGGCTGGATGATCCGCGCTTCGCGACACCGGAATCCCGACAGGCCAATGGTCGCGTGCTTGGCGATTTTCTTGCCACGGTCCTGCTGACCCGCGACGCAGAGACTTGGGAGCGCCTCCTCCTCAAGGCGGGTGTTCCCGCGGCCTCACTGCGCGAATTGCCCGAGGCCTTGGCTTCAGCGCAGGCAGCGGGCCGGGGGTTCCTCTGGGATGCGGACGGCGCGCTCACGCCCGCAACACCGGTCAGGATCGGATCAGGTGACCGCAAACTGACCGCGCCCGAAACGCTGGGACAATCCGAAGGGAAGGTTTGGAAGTAATGGGTTGCGTTGTCGCTCCTGTGACCAACGACCCATTGCTACCATCCGTAGCGACTACCGTCGTTGCAGTGCAGCTTCTTAGAAGTGGACGTTGATAGTCGGATCAAAATTCTGCTGATGTCAAAAATGGCTTATCGGACGAACCCGCGAATATGCCAGCTTGTGCCATCGGAACACGAATTGAACGCGAAAGAATAAGCTGAGCAGAACGGGTCCCGCTTGCGATAGGAGGAGCATTCTCCGAGCTACGATTGGGTCTAGCTTCGCACCTTGGATCGTTTGCGATTTCGATGATGGATCAGACTTCTGCTCTCCTCACCGCTATGTCATAGTTAATTGACGGCTGGATGATGATTGGTGACTTAAGGCGGTTGAGCGTGTGAGGGACCGCAGAAACCACCTATGTGAGCGGCAGTGGTATAAGGGCATCATCTATGAACCAAGATCTAAGGCATCACTTGAGGCACCGGACGCAGTCCGACCACGAGAATGTTGATAGGGTGATGTCACGATTTGATCTGACGACCCTCAAAGGCTTTTCCGGTTTCCTCGCGATACATCACAGCTCATTCCGGGCGATCCAATATTTCGCCACCGCTGACAGTCCTACGCGGCTCGCGTTGGATGAAATGGTTCAGCGGCTAAGTGCTGATCTGGCAACCTTGGGTGCTGCTGAAGCCGACTTCGTTGTCCCGAGTGCTAAAAATATCGATGGACTCGCGATCGACTATCTCATTGAAGGATCACGCCTCGGGAGCCAAATCCTCAAGCGGCGATGGATGGCGGCCGAGGATCCGCGGATCCGGAATGCAACCGCCTACTTCTCGCTCCCGCCGGATCCGCAGCGGTGGCGCGCTGTTTGCGATCAACTTTCTGCGGTGCCAGCGCAAAGCGACCGGGCAGAGGCGATTGTTGAAGATACGAGATTTCTGTTTGGCCTGTTCTACAATACCGCAAGAACCCAGCTCGGCCAAACAATCCGGCTATTGGAGCCCGCAGTATGAGAACCGATGACGCCGACATGACGCCCGCTCAAACCGTCGATCTCACAAACTGCGATCGCGAACCGATCCACATCCTTGGGCAAGTGCAGGCCTACGGCTGCCTGATCTCCACCTCGGCTGACTTGATGGTCAACCATCTGTCACAGAATTGCGCGACGATCCTGGGCCTCGCGCCCGAAGACGTCGTGGGTCAACGTCTGACAGACCTTTTGCCCGCCCAGACGGTCCATGATCTGCGAACGAAGCTGCAGATCAGCAGCAGTGCCCGCACGAGCATCAGCCGCCTCTTTGGATATGATGTTCTGGAGAACGGCACGCTTTTTGACGTTTCCATCCACGCATCCGGCCAATCCTTCATCTTTGAGTTCGAACCGAAGGTAAGTGAAGAAAATCGGGATGATCTGGCTCTGGTTCAACCGCTCATCTCACGGGTGAACAAGAAGGATACCGTGCTCGCTGCCGCACAAGAAGCGGCGCAGGCGATGCAGGTTATGTCCGGCTTTGACCGCGTGATGGTATACCGCTTTGCGCAGGACCATTCGGGCGAGGTCGTCGCAGAAGTGCACGCATCGGGGATGGAACCGTTCCTTGGGCTTCGGTATCCCGCCAGCGATATCCCCAAACAGGCCCGGGAGCTTTATAAGCGCAGCATACTTCGCCTGATCGCAGATGTGGAAGGCGAGGTCTCGCCGCTGATCCCGGAGAAAAATGCCAATGGCGAGCCCTTGGACCTTTCGCTTTCGGTGACGCGTGCCGTATCGCCGATCCACCTCGAATATCTGCGCAATATGGGGGTCGCGGCGTCTATGTCCGTCTCCATCATGAAGGATGGGGAATTGTGGGGGCTGTTTGCCTGCCACCACCGCTGTGCGCGCTACGTGGATTATGAGCGTCGCACCGCGATTGAACTATTTGCGCAGATGTTTTCCTACGAATTGGAGCGCAAGGTAGAGGCCGAGATCCGCGAGGAAGAACGCGCCTCGCGGGCGTTGCACGATCATCTCATGGTGCGCTTGTCTTCCGGTGGTGATCTGGTCGACAGCTTCGACATTATCGTGGACGAGTTGTCTGGCATCGTCGCAAGCGACGGCGTCGCCGTGTTTTCCGAGGGGCGCTACGCCGCGCGCGGCTCGGCCCCTACAGATGAGGAGTTCAAGCGCCTCGCCCGTTTCCTCAACACCGCGCCGACCGGGAAGGTATTTGCCACCGACTGCCTGGTTGAGAATTATCCAGACGCAGAGGTCATCGGAGACCGCGTAGCGGGTTTGCTTGCGGTGCCAATCTCTCGCACCCCGCGCGACTATATCGTTTTCTTCCGGCACGAGATTGCGCGTTCCGTGCGATGGGCCGGGAACCCCGAAAAACCCGCTGAAGTCGGACCCAACGGCATCCGCCTGACACCCCGCAAGAGCTTTGATGCCTGGACAGAGATCGTCCGCCAAACATCCGCACCTTGGTCAGACAGTGAACTTCGCGCAACGGAAGCGCTGAGGATTTCACTGATCGAGGTCGTTCTGAAGCTGACTGATGAAGCCAACGCCGATCGAAAATCTGCGGCTGAAAAGCAAGAACTGCTGATTGCCGAACTCAACCACCGGGTTCGCAATATCCTCAACTTGATCCAAGGCCTTGTTTCGCAAAGCAAATCAGGCGCAACAAGTATCGAGGGCTATACCAAGGTTCTCGACGGTCGGATCCAATCCCTTGCGCGGGCCCATGATCAATTGACCCGACAGGAATGGGCCCCCACCGCCCTGCGGGACCTTATCGGGGTGGAAGTAAATGCCTTCCTGAACGGTGAACGCGACCGTCTTGCAATAACGGGGGATGCGCCACTCCTCGCGCCCGAGGCCTTCTCAACGCTTGCCTTGGTCATTCATGAGATGGTGACAAATTCGGCCAAATACGGCGCCCTTACCGATCGCTCTGGCCGCGTTACCATCGATCTGAAGATTGCCGAAGACGGGGCTCTGCTCATCAAGTGGCGCGAAGTGGCAGGCCCCCCCGTTCAGGCCCCGACGCGTCGGGGTTTTGGTTCCACCATCATCGAACGCACAGTGCCGTTTGAACTGAATGGCCAGGTCGAAACGCGCTACAAACTAACCGGCTTCGAAGCCGACATCATGATACCGTCGAAGTTTGTAACCGAAGGCGAAGTGGCGGACATGGCAAGCTCCGGTGATGAGAGCGCCGAAGACATTCATGCCCACGTCGCATTGTCCGGAACGATCCTAGTTCTCGAAGACAATATGGTGATCGCGCTTGACGCGTCCGATATCATCACGGCTCATGGTGATACTGCCGTTAAACTCGCCAGCTCGGTCGATGATGCGCTTAAGATTATTGAAAACGAAGAAATCTCCCTCGCGGTTCTAGACATCAACTTGGGGGATCAAACATCACTACCTGTGGCTCAAAAACTGCACTCGATGAATATCCCGTTTGTTTTGGCTACGGGCTACGGCGATGTTGGAAGCATCCTAAGCGGGTATCCTGACGCGCCGGTTGTTCAAAAACCGTTCACAAAAGAGAGCTTAACAGAAAAACTGTTTGCTGTTTTGGCGGCATCAAGGCGTTAGCGCCAATCACCCGCTCTACAGGTCGGTCGAGACGGACGTTGATCGTCATCCGGGCAGTGGATGGAAGATGCGTTTATGGTCAGCTCAGAGTGCCTTTGGCTCGGTCGCTTCCACAAGTGTCTTCATATCTCAGCCCGCCAGCATGCGCGGAATGTCAGGGGTTGGGTAACGTCAATCGGCCTAGAGGCGAGTGCATATGGCACACATGCGATGGGTCGGACAAAGGTAACCCAGATCTACAAAAAGACAGGCAACTTGAGTGCTGTTCAGCTTCTATCCGGACACACGAAGACGAGCGGCACAGCGCGATACCTTAGCGTTGAGCTTGAAGTTGCACTGGCCATCGCTGAGGCCATCGAAATCTGAACCTTCTGGGCTGTCGCCTCGTGACGCCCCTGAGCAGACCTTGGTGCCGCCTCAAGCCTGCAGCACTTGCAGCCCGCATTGCTGTTGTTCGACGCGCGGCGATCCAAATGGTGAAGCCAGTCTCGTAAGTGCCCAAGACGGGCGCAGTGAAACGATGCACTGAGAGGTTTTCCCGTGCCGCTTTCCGATACCTAGCTTGCCCAACGCCAGTTCGGATCCCCTTGGATTCAACGGACCCGTCCACGTTCCTTTTGAGCGGTTAGGGGCCCATCTCTGGTCCGTCGTTCTGCTCTGTAGGCACGGGATCCGCAGGCGGCGGAGAACCAAGTTGTCGGCCATAATTGCGTGGCTTGGCCCTTCAAAAGCCTGTTGGCGGATGTCGACTTTCTGCGGCTGCATGCAAATCCAGCTTTCATCAAGGAATGCATACGAATGCAAAAAACGCTTTGAGCAGCGCTAAACCAGTCCTAAGGTTGAAATCTGACTTAGAATCGCAAACTGGGAGGTAACGCGATGCATAGACGGACATTCCTCACGACGGTATCAGCGGCTGCTATGGTTGCGGCAGCACCGAAACTGGCGCTCGCGCAAGAGCTTGCCTACGGTCTGACCCCCGGTCGCCCCTATGAAGGCACCACAATCAATGTGCTTTCCGTGGTAACACCGCAATTCGACGGCCTGCGCCTACGCGACGCCGAATTTACCGAACTCACCGGCATCAACGTGGAATGGACGTTCATTCCTTTCGGCTCCCTGCAGGAACGTGTGAACGCCGAAGGCATCGCTGCCAACGGCGCATTCGATGTTGTGAATTACCTCGACAGCTGGGGCCCGCCCAACGCCCATTGGCTGACGCGCATCGACGAGCTGATGGAACGCGACGGCATCTCGATGGACCGCTATCCGCCAGCGTTTGCACGCTCCGCCCAGTTTGAGGGCGAAACGCTTGGCTTCCCGCTGCGCGCCCACGCGCAGCTGATGTTCTACCGCAAGGACCTGATCGAAACACCACCCGCCACGTGGGACGATGTCATCCGGATCGGTGGCGAGCTGGCCGAAAGCCACCCCGACATCGCACCCCTCGCGCTCTACTACAACAACGACGGAAACCGGCAGAACCTGTTCATCTGGATCAACTTCCTTTGGGCCGCCGGTGGTGCGATCTTCAACGACGACTTCACCGCCGCGTGGACGTCCGAAGAAGCCCTTGCCGCGACCGAGGCCTACATTGCGCTGCATACCGAGCATGGCGTGACCAACCCGAACTCCCTCGCGTTCGTGGAGCAAGACGCGCGCCAGTCATTCATGCAAGGTAACTCAGCGATGATCCCCGTGTGGTGGTGGGCATATTCGGGCTTTATCAACCCCGACAGCTCGACGTTGACTGCCGATCAGGTGGGCTTCGTCGGTATGCCATCCTACCAGGGCACGACCGCGACCTACGCGATCTCCATGCCGTTCTCGATCTCGACCTACAGCCAGAACCAGGAAGCAGCTTGGGAATTCCTCAAGTGGCTGTCGAACCCCGATATGGACCGCGCCAATGCGATCGAGCGGGAAGTGGGCGGCGAGAGCATCGTCAACAACGTCGTGACGCATATCTCGTCCTTGACAGACCCTGATGTGAACGCGGCCAATGCCGATATTCAAGCTGCCGCTTACGACAGCCTTCGGAATTCCGACATCATGCCGCAAATCCCGGAATGGCCGGAGGTGGGCGACATCCTGTCCGCCGCTATTGCGGAGGCTGCCGCCGGTGGCAACGTGCGCGAGCTGATGCTGGCCGCCGCCGAGCAATCCGACCGTGTGCTGCGCCGCGCCGGTCGTATCGAGTAACCTCAGATGAGGGGGCGGGGTGTCACACATCCCGCCCATGCCCACCATGCGTGATCGAACCCTGAAATACCTGCTGGTGTTGCCAGCGGTCTTGGTGGTCTTTGCGACTGCCGTCTGGCCCTTGATCGAAAGCTTGCGCTTTTCGTTTTACCAAGGCCGCACGGACCGAGGTGATTTTCCCCAGAACTGGCTGGGGTTTGAAAACTACACTTGGGCGTTCCTATACGAGCCGCCATTCTGGAATTCCGTCTACGTCACGGGCCTTTACACCGTCGTGACGGTGGTCCTGACCACCGCCTTCGCCCTTGGCCTGGCGATGCTTCTAGCGCCGGGCGGAAAGCTGCGGTCCGGGGTGCAGACCCTGTTGATCCTGCCTTTCGCCATGTCCCCCGCGCTGATCGGCGTGTCCTTCCGCTTCATGTTCAATCCCGAATTTGGTCTGTTCGACGCCTTCTTCGGCGTGGTGTTCCCGCCTTTGGCCGATGTCAGCTGGCTCGCCAACCCGGACCTCGCTTTCGCCGTCATTGTCATGGCCGACGTCTGGGGCTGGATCCCGTTCCTGACCCTCGTGCTGATCGGGGGCCTCGCGTCCGTTCCGCAAGATACAATCGAGGCTGCTCAGGTTGATGGCGCGAGCGGCTGGCGCGTCTTCAAGGACGTGACCCTGCCGCAGCTTCTGCCGGTTCTGGCCGTCGTCATCATTCTAAAGGCGATTTTCAGCCTCAAGACGTTTGACCAGGTCTTCATGCTGACAAACGGCGGGCCCGGCACCGCGACGCAAACCCTTAGCCACTACATCTACATCACCTCCACCCGCTACGGGCAGGTCGGCTACGCGGCTTCGGTGGCGTGGCTGATGGTGATCCCGATGATGGTGCTGACGTATTTCTACGCCAAGTTTGTCTTCAAGAAGGATGACGGCGCATGACAGATCAAACCACGCCCGAAATCGAATTGTCCGAAGCGCAGGCCTCGGAATTCTGGACCGGCAAACGCAAACAGCGGTTCTGGCGCAGCATTCAAGCGATCCTGATTGTGCTTGCCGCCTTCGTCATGCTCGTCCCGATCATCTGGATCTTCCTCGCGTCGTTCAAATCCCACGTCGAGGTCTACCAACTGCGCCTGTTCTTCACCCCAACGCTAGAGAACTACGGCACCGTTTTTGAAGAGCCCTACAATCTCGGCGCAAAGCTCTACAACTCGACCATTGTGGCTTTCGTCACCGTCGCCTTCGCCATTCCCATCGCGACCATGGCAGCCTATTCATTCTCACGCTTCCGCCTGAAGTTCGAAACAACGATCCTCGTTGTCATCCTCGCCACGCAATTCGTGCCTGCGGTTGTGATCATCCTCCCGTTTTTCATCATGTTCCGCGACCTCGGGCTGCTGGACACCCGCATCGGTCTCATTATGGTGAACCTCGCTATCGTCATGCCCTTCGCGATCTGGATGATCAAAGGCTTCATCGACGGCATCCCCATGGACACGGAAGAGGCCGCTATGGTCGACGGCTCCTCCCGGTTGCAGGTCATCAAGAACATCGTCTTGCCAATGGCCGCCCCCGGCTTGGTCACGGCCTCGATCTTCTGCTTCATCTTGGCGTGGAACGAGTTCCTCTTTGCGCTGTTCCTTACGAACCGGGACGCCGTGACACTCCCCATCGGCTTGGCACTGTTTAGGGGCGAGGAGGGCGACTTGTGGAACCTGCTGTCGGCTGCCGGGATCATCATCATGGCGCCGATGTTCGTGCTCGCTTTGGCGATCCGAAAGTACTTCGTTCAGGGCATGACGATGGGGGCCGTGCGATGATTTCGGGTCAATCGGGCGCCGCAAGGTGCACTACAAGTGTAGTTACAGAAAAACTACAGAAAAACTACAGGTTCACTACACCGCGAAAGGCCCCATTCCATGGCTGAAATCCGGCTCAAAAACCTTACCAAACGCTGGGGCGATTTCATCGGGGTTGATGACCAGTCGCTCGATATCCACGACGAGGAATTTCTTGTTCTGCTTGGCCCCTCAGGCTGCGGCAAGACAACGACAATGCGGATGATTGCGGGGCTGGAAGACCCCACGGCAGGAGAGATCTGGATCGGCGACCGCATGGTCAACGACGACCTGCCGAAGGACCGTGATGTGGCAATGGTTTTTCAGAACTACGGCCTCTATCCGCACATGACGATCTACGACAATATCGCCTATCCGCTGAAGGTGCGCGGCACCCCCAAGGCGGATATCAAGCCGAGGGTAGAACGTGCCGCGGAACAGGTGGAACTCACTGAATTTCTTCACAGAAAGCCCAAAGCGCTCTCCGGTGGTCAACGCCAACGCGTAGCGCTCGCCCGCGCCATTGTACGCACACCCAAAGTGTTCCTGATGGATGAGCCTCTGTCCAACCTCGACGCCAAGCTGCGCGTGACTATGCGGGCCGAACTGAAGCACCTCTCTCGCGCATTGCAGATTACCACGGTCTACGTCACCCACGACCAGATTGAGGCGATGACACTGGCCGACCGCGTCGCCGTTATGCGCCACGGGATCATCCAGCAGCTCGGAACACCCGACGACATCTACAACGACCCCGCCAACATGTTCGTCGCAGGCTTCATCGGCTCTCCGGCAATGAATTTGATCAACGGTTCCGTCCAATCCGGCATGTTCATCACCACCGGCGGCACCAAGCTGGTAGGCATCGGCGGCCCCGACCGCGAAAGCGCCATTCTGGGCGTCCGCGCGGATGACATGAGCGTCCATGACGCGGGCGAAGGCGACATTGACGTGACGATCTATGCCTTTGAGAACACAGGTGAAAGCACGCTTCTGACGGTGCAATGGGGCAAGCAGCGCGTCATTGCGCGGGGCGACCGCCACCTGCGCAAAGAGCAGGACGATGTGGTGGGCATCAAGCTGAATCCCGACCACCTTTATCTGTTCGATCCCGAAAGCGGCGACCGCATCCGCATGGGAGGCGCCTGATGGCCAAAGTCCCCGCAAAAGCCAGACCCGATCACGCCCTGCTCGCCGTCCCGCGCGAGCTGATGCCGCGCGACCTCAGCGTCTCGCTGCACGATTACACGCGCGGCGGCACGGACAGGTTCTTGGCCAAAGGCCAAGGCACCAAGCAAGACATGACCGGGTTTGAGGACCAGTACCTCAACATCATCGACTACATCGTCCGCATCACCCACCAGATCTGGGAAGAGAAGGACATCGGTTACATCTACGACACCTACGCGCATAATTGCCGGGTGTGGGATGACGTTGGCCTGCAATATGGGCGCGACAAGATCGTGGCCGACACCACCCACACGATCAACGCGTTTCCCGATGTGAAACTCTACGCCGATGAGGTGATCTGGGCCGGTGATGCCGCCACTGGTTTCCACACTTCCCACCGCACCGTCATCAAGGGCACCAACACCGGGTTCTCACGCTGGGGGCCACCCACCATGCGGCCCGTCAACGTCTGGTGCATCGCCAATTGCGTCGCCCGTGAGAACGAGATCTTCGAGGAACACGTCCAGTACAACCTCGGCGCGACTCTGCAGCAATTGGGCTTTGATCTCAGGGCCTTGGCCGCCGCGGCACGGGCCACGAACATCGACACTGATCCGCTTTTCGCAGCCTCTGGACGCACGCGCGTGCCGGGGCAGGGAAAGCCCGCCCATGGTGCCCTGCGCGGCGACGGGCCGTTTGATGTCGCTGATTTCCTCTGTTCCATGACGCAGGACGTGTGGAACCGCCGAATGCTCTCGCGGCTCACCCGCGCCTATGCGCCCGCGCTGAATTACCAAGGCCCCACGAACCGCAGCTACCGCAGCCT
Source organism: uncultured Roseicyclus sp. (assembly GCA_947500415.1). Taxonomy (GTDB): domain Bacteria; phylum Pseudomonadota; class Alphaproteobacteria; order Rhodobacterales; family Rhodobacteraceae; genus Gymnodinialimonas. Next base: position 356,629 of record CANMRT010000002.1, on the reverse strand, counting down.
CGCGCAGTACCAGTCCGCACTACTGTCGCTACTGGCGATGTTCCCCGACCTGAGCTTCGAGCCCGAGGCGCTGTATTACATGGAGGATGGCCAGGGCACGACGTGGTCGTCCCTACGCTGGAGCGCCACGGCCACCCACGGCGGGCACGGCCCCTATGGCGCGCCCACGGGCCGCGAGGTCCGCATCTGGGGCATCACCCAACACAAGATCGTGGGCGAGACGATCACTGAGGAATGGATGCAGTTCAACGAATTTGACCTGCTGCGGCAACTGGCACCGGACCCCGTGGTCTGAGGCATTAAAGGAGGACGACATGAAAGACCTTAACGTGCTCCAGATGGAGCAGAACATCGTCCGCTACGGCGATCTAAAGCCTTGTAAAACAGCGTTTATCGACGCCCATACGCCGGGCAGCGACCAGAAAGAGAACTTCACCATCATTGGCGGGGGCGTCTCTGAATCCCCCGATCAGCACGTCCATATCGCCGACAAAATCGGCTTCAACATCGGGGCTGCGGGGCAACCGCCCAAGTGCCGGAACTCGCTCCATTCGCACCGCACGGCGGAGGTGTTCTTCGTCCTCAAGGGCCGCTGGCGGTTCTTCTGGGGCCGCTGGGGCGATGCGGGCGAAGTCACGCTGGAAGAAGGCGATATCATCAACATCCCCACCGGCATTTTCCGCGGGTTCGAGAATATCGGGACCGACTATGGAATGATCATGGCCGTCCTTGGCGGCGATGATGCGGGTGGCGGCGTGCTTTGGGCACCTCAGGTGATCCAGGACGCGGCGGATCATGGGCTGGTGCTGGCCGAGACCGGGCGGCTCTACGACACCAAGAAGGGCGAGGCGCTGCCCGACGGCGTGAACCCTATGCCGCTGCTGACAGACGATGAGCTGAAAGCCTTCCCCGAGCCCACGACGGCGCAAGTCGTGCCCCATTACGTGGCCCGCTATCTGGACCTGATGGCGCTGGCCGACCGCGCGCCCGCCAAAGTGATCGGCGCAGAGGCAAAGCTGCGCGACCGTCCGGGGTTTGAAGTGGATTGCATCACCCGAGGCTCTCTGTCCGAGGCCTACACCTGCGACTTGCCCGAGGTGCTGATGCCGATGCGCGGCCATTGGCGGCTGGAATGGGACGGCGGCGAGGCGCTGCTGAACCCGGGTGATACCTGCAACGTGCCCGTGGGCCTCAAACGCAGCCTCACACCGTCGATGACGGGCGAGGCAAGTCTTTATCGCATCCGCACCACCGACGATCCCGCAGGCCCCACGATGGAGCTCACATGACCCAAATCCCCCAAGATTTGCTGGACGTTTTGCGCAAGGTCGACACGCCCACGGTCTGCAATGCCATCGAGGTGGCCTACGGCAAACGCGGCTTCAACCGCTTCACGCGCGGCACCATGCAGCATTCGAAACCGGGCGATCCACCCATCGTGGGGCGTGCCCGCACGGCGCGTATTGCGGGCCTCGCCCCGCCCAATGAGGACCCCGCTACGATCCGCGCGCGGCGGATGGAGTACTTCCGCTCCATGGCCGAGGGCGACGGGCCCACGGCAGCTGTGGTCGAGGACCGCGACTACCCCAATTGCATTGCCGGGTGGTGGGGCGAGGTGCATGTCGCCGTCCACAAGGGCCTTGGCCTTGCGGGTGCCGTCACCAATGGCGTGATGCGCGATCTGGATGTGATTGATGAGGGTTTCCCGGTTCTAGCGGGCTCCATTGGGGTCAGCCACGGCTTTGTGCATGTGGTCGATATTGGCGGCCCTGTCTCGATCATGGGGATGGAAGTGCGCCAGGACGAGTTGATCCACGCCGACCGCCATGGCGCATTGGTAGTCCCTGAGGATGTCATCGGAGATCTCAAGCAAGCGATCGAGACCGTTATTGCCAGCGAGGCCATTGTGCTTGGCCCGGCACGAAGTGCAGATTTCGATATCGAAAAACTCACCGCCGCCTGGGCGGAATTTGAGGCTTCGCGCACTTAGTGACACGTCGAAAAGCCCGAGTGCAATTTTCTAGTCCTCTCGCAAGAAATGACCTAGTCAAATTGCGAACTAAGCGCTGCGCACGTTCCGTGCTCTCAGAGCCCCGGTCGAAGGTGATTTGATCCAGGCTGCGCAATCTTCGCTCAATCGCAATTGCAACGGGAGAACGCTTCTTTCTCTCACTTGGCGATCGGTTGTTAGTAGTGGTCTTGCGCCCCAATCTCTTGCGTTTTGCACCTTCAGCAAATGAAAGCATGCCGCCCGGTGTGTCGAGACGGAGCGCCTTTTGCCCTGTGTTCTTTGGAATGCCCTCATTTGATGCTTGCCTCGTGAAGGGCCGGTATCGGCGGTGGGTCAAGAAGCGAAATCCTTGTAGCCTACGGAGGAGTAGGGCGACACAGAAATTGCACCAACCAGAGAGCGGTTTGCGTGCACGAGAAAATCGCAAGCTACAGGGCAACTCTGCCACGGTTTCTTAACGTTCGTTATCCTTCGGGATTGTGCGATGGGGTAGCGGCGAGTTCGCAAACCCACCCAATCATCGCCATTCGCCTGTCTTCGCGCTCGGTGGGGTAGACCACGCCAATTCATGTGCAGTATGTGAGCAACCTGGACGCGAAGACCGGCCCGTGGACCATAGAAGACCCAAGAATGCCTACCAATACAGCCTCTGTGGCAGCGAGATTATCTTGCGCACCAATGATGGATTGGGCGGGTTCCTTCATAGTTTCACCGGGCTGAATGGCGCCGTGTGCACCATGTGTGCAACATGAAATCGCCCTCTAGCGAACTCTGTCGGGAGTTTGGCGGTTGTGGGGATTTGATCGTACTGAAAACGTTGCGTCTGGAACGGCTCCGAGATCTCACCAAGCTGAGGGTATGATAGCGGAAAGTACGCCTCGCCGCGCCCATCAGATATCAGTGTGTTGTATGTCAGCCTGGCTAAAGTGCTACGGCAAAACTTGCTCATATCGCAGGGCTCAGATCATCGTGGGTCGTTTGATGGTTGGCTGGCTGCGCAAGCGTGAACTAAGGATGATTGATCACGATCCCCGCAATGTCCGGGCACTTTCGGCAACTGTCTGAGACGCATGGGTATCGCATTCGGAATGGATCGTTGACCCGAAGCACTTTGGCTCGATTTCACCGATATGGGCGCTTGAATTCACGAGTTCTGGGGTCACCTGAACGAAAGCGAAAAGGGTGCCCGACAGAACGCCGGACACCCATTCATTTCATCAGAGGCTCGGATCAGTTGAGCGTGGCGTCCCAGAGATAGACCTTTTCATCCGGTCGCGGGGTCCAGTTGATGCGATTGCTCACACCATAGAAGTCCGGCTGGAAATAGAGGTGCAACCAAGGACCGTCGTCGTAGAAGACCTGAAGCATCTCATCCACAATTTCGCGGGTCTCTTCCTCTGTCTCGGCGGCCGCAATGTCCGCCCAACGGTCGAACCAGCGCGGATCATCCCAATGGGTGTAGTTGGTACCTGCGTCGACTGCCGCCAGATCGGTCATGTCGTATAGCGGGCTCCAAAGTGCACCACCGGACCCGATGAAGTAGAGCGGGCCTGCGTTCCGCTCGCGGATAATCGGGATATAGACGCTGGACCATTCCATGATCTGCAAATCAACATCCAGACCCACATCGCTGAGGTACTGCGCGATGGCCTGCACGACATTGGCATCGTTCAAGTAGCGACCCTGACCGGCCTGGAAGGCGATGGAGAAGCGAATGCCATCATCGCCACGGGGCCAGCCTGCTTCATCCAGAAGCTGTTCAGCAAGTTCCGGATCGTAGGGGTAGGGCTCAATGCTCTGGTTGGCATTTGGCGGGTTCACGATGCCAGTCATCCGCTCACACTCGAAATTGAGCAGGGCGGAACAGATGGTCGGCACGTCCACCGCATATTGCAGCGCGCGGCGCACATCGGGGTCCTGGATCGCATCTCCACCGGGTTCTTGCGCCATGGTCTCCGACAGGTTGAAGCCCACATACATGCGGCGTGTCCCCTGGATCGGGTTCACTTCCGCCACGCCAGAGGCATTGATCACATCCATTTGGTCGGGCGCGACATTGGTGATGATGTCCACGTTGCCAGCCATCAACTCGGCCGAGCGGGTGGAGGCTTCGGGAATGATGCGCCAGATGATGTTCTGGAAGCCCACATCAGCGCCTTCGACGGCCTCAAGCACGACCTCAGACCCGCGACGCCATTCGGCCAGGCGGTACAGACCAGATCCGACGGGGTTGCTGGCCGCTTCGTCAAGCGTCATCGCCTCGTAGCTGTCCATGCAGTGGATGAACACTTCGGCAATCAGGCCGAACGCGATGGGGTTCGGCGCGCCGATGTTGATCTGGACGCGCAGATCATCAAGCGCTTCAGCGCTTTGGAAGTCGATAGAGCTGAAGACAAAGCCCGGCGTGTTGCCCGTAAAGGCGTTTTCGGGATCGGCGGCGCGGTTGAACGAATAGGCCGCATCCTCCGCTGTCAGCGCTTCTCCATCATGGCAGGTGAGGCCCTCGTTCAGCGTGTAGACATATTCCAACCCATCATCCGAGATTTCGAGGTTGTTGGCCAATACAGGCAATGCCTCGCCATCGCCGCTCATGGTGTAGAGCGTTGCGAATATGTGGCGTGCAACATTGGAGTTGTCGCGCGACGAAATCGGCGCCGGGTCAAGCGTGCTGATATCGGTACTCAAACCCACAACAAGCGTGCTGTCTTCCTGTGCAATGGCCCCCGTGGTCAATGCAAGGCTCGCGGCACCTGCAGCAAGCATATGATGTAATCTTGGCATTAGCTTTCCTTTCACCTGTTGGATGAACGACAACGAACTGCGGGTAGTCTTTTTATCGGCTTTGTCAGTTCGGTCTCGGTAAGAACCGAAGTCATCCTTCAGGCGAGCGGTGCCTTGGGTGTCATGACTTCGGAGTCACAGTGCCTGCACAATGCCGTCCGGGTCGAAGGCGGCGAGAATGCGGGTATGCTCAGATATCAGGGACATGGCGCGCTCCGCATCGCGGTCGGCCAGGGCTTGAACGATGGGCGGGTGATTGCCCGCGATTTCCTCCAAGTTTTCTTCGTCACGATTGCGCAGCGCCATGATCTGGTGAATGCGCATGTAGAGGTTGCGCCACGATGCCATCAGCAAATCGTGGTCGGCCAGGCGGATGAGCGTGTGGTGGAAGGCTTCGTCGGCCGCGACCAATGCCGCGTAGTTGCCCGCTTTCGCGGCCGCGGTCATCTCATCGCAATGCTGGTACAACCCGTCGAGCGGCGCTCCGCTCTCGAGAATTCGCGTGACCGCCATAACTTCGAACACTTCACGCAGGGAATAGGTCTCGGCCACTTCGCGCGCGGTCAGCGGCTTCACGCGTTTGCCTTTGTAGGCAATCGTTTCCACAAGCCCGTCGTTTTCAAGAATCTGGATCGCCTCTCGGATCGGTGCACGCGAGACATTCAGTTGCTCGGCCAAGGCCGTTTCCACCAAACCCGTGCCAGGCCGCAAGCGCCCGCTCAAAATCTCACCGCGCAATCTGTCGGCGACCTGAACGCGCAAGGGCACATTTTCAATTGGAGCAATCAGATGGGGTTGGGTGGCGGGAATGGCCGCCTTCAAGTTCGTCATCCTGGGGATCCTCTGCAAACGTCACGGCCCATCCGGTGTGAAGGCTGAGATCGCTGGGGAAGGACACAGCATCCGACGGAAAGGTGGCAGACGTTAAAAGGCGAGAACCCGACACTGGCAACACCAATCAGCAATCCCAACGTCGATTGGATACAACGTGTGGTGCCAAATCCAAGAAATCGGCCGGACTGACTGATTGTGGAATGTCGACAATGCATAAGAAGACAATGGAGTGAGGCATTTATTCTTGTCAAGCTTTCTGACGGGTTGCGCAGGGCCGGGAACCGCAATGCCTTGTTTTTGGGCGGTTCTGTCTGTGAGGTCTGTCCCGCGCTAAGTCTGACATGCCGCAACGGGCCTCAGGTTGTGTGGACGCAGGCGCTCAGGTGACCGGCGCTCACGTCCGTCAGAACGGGTACAGATGTTGCACATTCCGGTGTTGCAATGGGGCAGCGTGTTCTGAAAACACAGCCAGAGGGCGGATTGATCGGGCTGGGAATGTCGCCTTTCAGGACCACGCGATCCTTTCGGCGACCGGGTTTGGGGATCGGAACCGCCGACAGCAGCGCCTTGGTGTATGGATGGTTGGGCCGCGCATAAAGCTCGGCGACAGGCCCAACTTCCATCACGCGTCCAAGATACATGACGATCACCCGGTCGCAGATGTGTTCCACGACGCCCAGATCATGCGCAATGAACAGCATCGTCAGGTTGAGGTCGGTTTTGAGGTCTTCCAACAGGTTTATGACTTGCGCCTGGATCGACACGTCCAAGGCCGACACGGGCTCGTCCGCGACGATGAATTCGGGTTGCACTGCCAAGGCACGGGCTATGCCGATCCGCTGTCTTTGTCCGCCCGAAAACTCATGGGGAAACCGATCCAAGTGATCGCGGGCCAGACCGACCGTCTCAAGCAGCTTGACGGCCCGGTCTTCGTGATCGCTGACGTCGCCAATAGAATGCAGGCGAAGGGGATGGGTCAGGATTTCGCGGATTTTTTCGCGGGGGTTCAGGCTGGCATAGGGATCCTGAAAGATGATCTGCATGCGCTTGCGGTATTTGCGCAGGTCGCTGGCGTTCAGCGCCATCACATCCGTGCCGTCAAAGCGGACATTTCCGCTGGTGGCCTCTTCCAATCGCAAGAGCGTGCGCCCGACAGTGGTTTTGCCCGAGCCACTTTCCCCAACCAAACCTACGACCTCTCCGGCATTGATCTCGAACGAGATGTCGTCAACCGCCTTCACGTTGTTGACTATACGTTGCAGCACGCCGCCGCGGATCGGAAAGTATTTCCGTAAAGCCTCGACCTCGAGAAGGGGGGCGCTCATGAGACTTTCCGTTCATTGAGGTTCAACTCGCGCCAACGGACGCAGCGTATCATGTGGGCTTCATCCGCAGTCTCAAGGGCCGGTTCGGTGGTTTTGCATAGATCTGTCGCGAACGCGCAGCGGGGGTGAAATCGGCAGCCTTCCGGCAAATTCGTCAAAGCGGGGACACTGCCCGGGATCGCCTCAAGCCGGACTTTGTTTATGGACGAGCCAAGGCGCGGGATCGAGTTCAACAGACCAGCCGTGTAGGGCATTCTGGGCTTCTCGAAAATGTCTTCGACGCTGGCCGTTTCAACGACTTGCGCTGCATACATGACCACCACACGGTCCGCGACCTCAGCGACCACGCCCAGATCGTGGGTGATAAAGATAATCGCCATGCCGAGCTTTTTCTGGAGATCCTGCATCAGTTCGAGCATCTGCGCCTGGATGGTCACGTCCAGCGCCGTTGTCGGTTCATCAGCGATCAGGATGCGGGGCTCACAAGCCAGCGCCATGGCGATCATTGCGCGTTGGCGCATCCCGCCGGACATCTCATGGGGATAGTTGTCGACGCGGCTGGTGGGTTCCGGGATGCCCACCAAATCCAGCATCTCGATCGCGCGCGTACGGGCCTTGGCTTTTGAAACCTTCTCGTGTCGGATCACCATCTCGGCGATTTGCTGGCCGACAGTGTGGACCGGGTTCAGGCTGGTCATCGGCTCCTGAAAGATCATCCCGATCTCTTTGCCGCGGATATCGCGCATTTGCGCGTCGTTTAGGTTGGTAATGTCGCGGCCATCCAACTTGATGCTTCCGCCAGAGATCCGTCCGACATCTTTCGGCAACAGACCCATGATCGAAAGGCTTGTCACCGACTTGCCTGATCCGCTTTCACCCACGATTGCCAGAGTTTCACCGGCATGAACCGAGAAGCTGACACCATTGACCGCGCAAATCGAAAGGGATTTGCTGAGATCAAAGGTCGTTTGAAGGTCACGCACCTCCAGCACGGGCGTGTCAGAAGCCATGGGCTGCCGGGACGTCTGATGCGGAATATGCCATTTTTTTAATCCGTGGTGCTGCGCCGACCAGCGGCATTGCCAAGTGGCTAATCAAAGCCGCGCGCATCAACTTGACTGCTTGACCGATGTGCGCCGGCATGGTGGTATTGTTCTACTGTCGACAATCTATCATCCACATTGGGAGAACAGCGAATTGATTGTCAAGCATCTCCAATCGGCCAGCTGTCGCTTGTGCAGCGACGGCTCAACCTGTCGGCAGATTTGATGAACTATTTGGCGTCTTTAGAGAATCCGTCGGCCATCAGTGACCCCATAAATGGCGGAGGCACGTGACCATGTGGACCTTCCTCGTCAGGCGGCTGTTGCAAAGCATCATTGTCATGATCGGCGTAACGCTGATCAGCTTTATCTCGCTGCAGATCGGGGGCGACCCGACATATCTTTTCGTCTCAGAGAATGCGACGACGGAAGAGATTGAGGCGGCGCGCATCGCGCTCGGGTTCGACCGCCCGCTCTATATTCAGTATACCAGCTACATCTGGAATGTGTTTCAGGGCGATTTTGGCAATTCGCTAAGCTACCGCCAGCCAGCGATGGAAATCGTGCTGGACGCAATGCCTGCAACGATTGAGTTGACGGCCTTCTCCCTCGTTCTGGCGATTGGACTATCCATCCCATTGGGCATCTACGCGGCGCTACACCGGGGAAAGCCAGTCGATGGCGGTATCATGACGGTCGCGATGTTGGGTCAATCGATCCCCAATTTCTGGATGGGCATCATGATGTTCCTCTACTTCGGTCTCTACCTGGGTTGGTTCCCAATCTCCGGACACGTCCCATTTCTTGAGCCGTTGTTTGAGGGCGAATATGCGGAAGCCTTCGCGAACCTGCCATCGTCGCTGCACCATATGGTTTTGCCCGCATTGGCCGTGGGCACATACACGCTGGCGCGCAATGCGCGGCTTGTGCGGTCGTCGATGCTGGAGGTTTTGCAACAGGACTACGTCCGTACCGCGCGGTCCAAGGGCATTTCTGAACGCCGGGTTGTGATGCACCACGCCATGCGGAATGCATGGCTGCCAGTTGTTACCATGATCGGGTTGGAGTTCGGCTTCCTACTGGGCGGCGTGGTCGTGGTGGAGACAGTGTTTTCCTATCCCGGTATCGGGCGGCTGGTGTTCAATGCGATCAACCAGCGCGATATTCCGGTCGTGCAAGCGTCGGTCATTCTGCTTGCGGGCATCTTCATCCTTCTCAACCTGATCGTCGATCTGATCTACGCGCGCCTCGATCCGCGCGTGAAGCTGTAAGGGGCCGCCAATGTCCGAGATCACACCAGCCCCAAGCGCGACCTCCACACAGGCCGTTGGTGGCATGGCGGTATCCTATCGCCGCAAGGAACTGCGCCGTGCGTTTGAAAGCATGGTCACAAGCCGTTGGGCGCTGATTGGTATGTTGATCCTTTTGATCGTGACGTTCGTTGCGATTTTCGGTCCGTGGTTGGCACCGTTTGATCCAAACCGCCAAAATCTGATCATGCGCCTGCGCGAACCGGGTATGCCGGCCGCGGGGGATCTGACCTATTGGCTTGGCTCAGACCAATTGGGCCGGGACGTGCTGTCACGGCTGCTCTATGGCGCGCGGGTTTCGCTTTTGGTGGGTGTGGCCGCGATTGCTGTGGGTGGCACGTTGGGAACTATCGCAGGGCTTGTCTCGGGCTATTTCGGCGGGTGGGTCGACGATGTGATCATGCGTCTGGGCGACATTCAGCTGGCGTTTCCGTTCATCCTGCTGGCGATCATGTTCCTCGTCGTGCTGGGTCCGGGATTGGTGAACATCATCCTTGTGCTTGGGATCGGGCAGTGGATCACCTATGCGCGGATCGTGAGGGCGCAGACGCTGTCGCTTCGGGAAAAGGAATATGTGGAGGCCGCGCGCGCCATGGGTGACAGCACCTTCTCCATCCTCTTTCGCACCATCCTGCCCAATATTATCGCGCCCCTAACCGTGATCGCGTCGTTCAACGTGGCGGGCGTGATCCTGTCAGAGGCCGCCCTGTCTTTCCTCGGTCTCGGCGTGCCGCCCGATGTGCCCACCTGGGGCTCCATGCTGTCGGAAAGCCGCGATCACCTGTTGTCGAACAAGTGGTGGATGGCCGTCTTCCCCGGCTTGGCGATCGTGTTCACGGTACTGGCGTTCAACATCATCGGCGATTGGCTGCGCGATTTCCTTGACCCAAGGCTGAAGGAGAACGGCTAGGGGGCGAATGCAGGCGTGATGTAGCGACCGGCGCCTGCGGGGCCTAAGATCTCTCCATCCAGAAACACTGTCTTACCAGCAACGACCGTCCGCACGACCTTCCCGCGCAGTGTCCGGCCGTAGAACAGGTGCGCGACCTCTCGGGCATGGGTGTGCATCGTCTTTGGGCTGAACGTGGTCTCACCGTTCAGATCGACAATGGTGACATCGGCCGAGCTTCCCGGAAGTAGCGCGCCCTTGAGCGGGTAGAGCCCGTATCGCTTGGCCCCGTTCGCGCAGACCAGATCGTGGGCCTGTTTCAGGTTCAATCGTCCTGCGGCGACGGCATCCAACATCGCAGGCACGATGAATTCGATTCCCGGCACCCCCGGAGGCGCACCTCGAAAATCGCCTTCAGAGGTCTGTTTTTCTGCCTTGGCGAAGGGCGCATGATCGGTGGTGATGAAGGTGATCACGCCGTCCTCGATCGCCTGCCACAAGGCATCCTGATCGGATTGAAAACGGATCGGCGGGTTTACCTTGGCGTAAATGCCCGCCTTTGCGACGTCTTCTTCCGTCGTGAAAAGGTACTGAGGGCAGGTCTCCGCACTGAAGTTGGAGGTGCCGACAAACGCTCGTAGGACGGCGACAGTCTGGGCGTTTGTGACATGGGCGATGTGCAATTTCGCCTGCGCCGTCATGTTCATCGTGAGCAGTTTGGCGACGGCAACAGACTCGCAGATCGCCGGGCGGGATTTATTGTGAGTGGCCGCATCAGCGGGGTCGAGCGCTTTGGCCGCTTCTTCGAAATGCGCCAGAAGTTGCGCGCTTTCAGCATGAACCACCACGGGCAGGTCAGTTTCGGCCAGCAGGGTGAGCGCCCGCAACTGGTCGGCTTCGTCTGGAAAGGCCAGCCCTTCGAATTCATCGCCCCGACCGGGCGGTGACGGCGTGGTGAAAATCTTCCAGGCGATGCAACCCAACTCGATCATCCGGTCCCGGCTGGCCTCGGTCAGATCGCCGGGCGCGGCGTAGAGTGCGAAGTCGATCACGGCATTCTCGGAGAAATGATCACGCCTGCGGGCAAGCTCTTCCGGTGTAGAGCAGCAGGGTTTGGAGATTGGCATCTCGAAAAGCGTGGTCACGCCGCCCGCCGCCGCTGCGCGGGTTTCTGATTGAACGGTCCCACGCTCCGGGTAGGCGGGGGCGCGCACGTGGAAATGGATGTCGACAATACCAGGCAGAACCGTCTTGCCCGCCGCATCGACCGTTTCGGTTGCCGATGGCGCCGTGCCGCGCGCGTAGAGGTCGGCAACCTTGCCGTCCGACAGCCCCAGATCGACGGGATGCAGACCGTCTGGCAGCAGCACTTCACCGCCAGTAATCACTGTTTCGAGCACGCTCATTTCAGGCCCAACTCGGTCAGGGCTTTGGCCACACCGTCGAGGTTTTCCAGCTTCATCGATGCATAGTTGGGCGACAATACCACCCCATGCCCGCCAGCACGGTAGGTCGCCATGACGGACCGGTACGCGATGTCAGGGGTACATTTCGCCTGGTCCGCCCTGACCCTCGGCGCATCGATGCCAAGGCCCATGAAGACTTTAGCCTCACCGTGAACACCCGTCAGCGCAGCCTCACACTGGCCGTAGACATAGGTATCAGGGTCAAGGCCGTCTTGTATGACGCTCTCCAACCCCGCGCCTTTGATGCCCAAGATACCGTCCATGACCTTCATCGCCACCGCCGGGTCGAAATCACGCAGGATCGTTTTCTGGAAGAACCCGAATTCCTTGTGCCAGATCTCGCCAGACTGGTGCTGGTAGGTGATGGGTTTGACCCAATCGGCATACATCGTCTGTTCATGCCATGGCCATTGCGCGCGGCGGAATAGGTTGAAGTGATTGCGGTTCCAGATGTTTAGCCCAAACGGTAGATCCGGCTTGCACCATTTGACCAACCCGTAGAGTTCCCGGTCGAGGTCCTTGTTCCTCTCCAACCAGAAGCGTTCCCAGATCAGCATTTCGGGATGCTCAAGCAGGGTGCGCACGAAGGTGATGAACGTGCCGTCGTCAAAGGTCTTTTCGGATAGCGCGTCCTGCATGAATTCGTACATCGCAATGCAGGCCCGGCGGCAGGCTTCGACATCAATGCCCCGCGCAATGGCCTCTGTCCGGGCGGCTTCCGAGAAATCGCCGGGCGCTTGTCCTTGCATCATCTGATCGAGGGGTGAGTTCCGCTCATTGCACCACATGATCCCGTCCAGATCATAGTTGCGCACCTGATCCTCGATGATCGCATGCATCCAGTTGCGGTAGTCGGGGTTTGACGTGCTGGGTTCATCCTTGCGGCGGCCAAACACATCGACCTCCATGCAGGTGGCGAGGTTCGGGATATCGACGGCGCTGGCGGATCCGTGGCCTGCGTATTTGAAGAACGGCTCCATCAACTCGACATAGACTTTCATGCCACGCTTGTGGGCCTCGGGGATCACCAGATCGAGGATATCCACCCCCTCCATCTCGGGATCACTGGCGCGGAAATCCTTGATTAGTGTCTTGGTGTAGTAGCGTGGATCGGGGTTGAAATAGGCGCCGCCTTTCATCGTGAATGGCTCCGGCACTCCGTGGTCGGGCCACCCGTCCAACTCATGGCTGATGCTGCGCCCGGTCTTCAGCCCAAGCCATGAGACGGTGCCGAGCATCAGGACGTTGACGCCGACACGGTCCTGCAAAGTGTCGAGCACGCCATCAACACCTTCGTCGATGAAGCTGATCGGGCTTACTTGAATGCCCACGAATTTCTCAGCGGGGTCTGGAGCCATATTATTCATGCGCTTGCCTCCGTTCGGCTTGCGACAAATGCCTTGATCCGTCTCATGGCTTCTTCGATGAGGGGCAGCGGCTGGAGGTAGGAGATACGGATGAAATCGCTATTGGGCTCGCCAAACATGTCGCCCGGAAAGACCATTACACCGGTCTGGCGCAGCAGCGTTTCGCAAAACTCCTTCGCCTTCATTCCGCTGCTGGAAATGTTGGTGTAGATGTAGAACGCGCCGCCCGGTGCTCCGTAGCTGAAGCCTGCTTCGGTCAACGCGCCCATCAGATAGTCGCGCCGCTCGGCGTATTCGCGGAACGTCGCCTGCATCTCATCTTGCGGGCCGGTGAGCGCCGCTAGGGCTGCGAATTGCGACACGGTGCAGGTGTTGATCGAAAGCGTGTGGCGCGGCTCGGTCAGCTTGTCGACGAAATCGGCCGGGGCAGCCATGTATCCAACGCGCCAGCCGGTCATCGCATAAGTCTTGGAAAACCCGTTCAACGTGATTGTCCGTTCTTTCATGCCGGGCAGGGTGGCGAGCGACAGATGCTCGTGGGGTGGATAGATCAGGGCGGCATAGATCTCATCCGCGATGATCAGGATGTCGTGCGCGATGGCCAGATCTGCGATCTTGCGGATCACATCAGGCGGCGTGACTGCGCCCGTCGGGTTATTGGGCGAGACCAACACGAACATGCGCGTTTTGTCAGTGATACGGCTTTCGATCTCTGCCACATCCAGCGCGAAATCGTCCTTTTGGTGGGTCGGCACAGGCATTGGCGTGCCACCACACAGCTGGACGGCCGTGTCGTAGGTGGTGAACCGAGGTGAGGTGATCAGAACCTCATCCCCCGCCTGCACCAGACCTAACATGCACAGCATGATGCTTTCCTGAACACCTGCAGTGACGATGATTTCGTCGGCCGTGTAATCCAGCCCGTATCGGGACTTCAGATTGTCACAGATGGCTGCGCGCAGCTGGGGCAGACCTGTGGGCCCGGTATAGTGATGCTGGTTGTCATCAAGCGCTTGCTTTGCGGCCTCCACCACATGTTTTGGCGTGTGGAAATCCGGGTCACCCCGACCAAGAGCTATGACATTGTCGAGGCCTGTCGCGATTTCCAGCATCCTCGTGCGGAATGCACCATCTTCTTCGACAATGCGCGGGGCGGTGCGTTGAAACAGAAGCGAACTCATTCAATGCATCCTTTTGCCGTCAATGAATGTCATCTCGACCTTTTCCAGCGCGGCCAGGTCCTGATCCGGCTTGCCGTCGACAACGATCATGTCGGCCAGCTTCCCCGCCTCAAGCGTGCCAAGCGTATCACCGAAGCCGTTCAAAACAGCTGCACGCGCCGTAATCGCGCGCAGGGCGTCAAGGTTGTCTGGGCAAACCCCGACCTCCACCATGAACCCCAGTTCCGGAACAATGCGATCATGTTCGACGGCGGGCGATCCTGCGTCAGTCCCGAACACGATGGGCACACCCGCCTTTGCGGCCCGCACCAAACCGTCGAAACGTGATTTGTCTGCAACGGCTCTCTTACGCTCTTCGATCTTCCACTCGGGAATTCCAAAGGCGCGGGCGATTTCCTCGTTGGCCTGAATGACGAGAGCTGAGAAAGTTGTCACGATGGGCAGCTCTTTATCCAATAAAATTTTAATGGTATCGTCCGACATTGATCCGCCATGTTCGATGCAGTCGACGCCGAATTCCGCTACCCGAGCGATGCAATCGTTGTAGGTGGCATGCGCCGTGATCGGCAGCCGATTACGGTGGGCCTCGTCTATGACGGCGTGAAGCTCGTCGTCGGTGAATTCCAATGTATCGTGGCAGGCCATGATCTTGATAAGATCGGCACCGCCCTTCACCTGGTCGCGCACAGCCCGACGCATCTCGTCAGCGCCCGAGGCCTCACGGCAGACCCAGTAGGTGTGGCCACCAGTCTGGATGATGCTCTCTCCAGATACCAAAAGGCGCGGGCCCGGAAAGATGCCCTGCGCCACAGCCTGCTTGGTGAACAGGTTGGCGTCATGCACGCCCAGATCGCGGACCAGCGTGATGCCTGCACGCAAGGATTTCAGCATGTTGCCTGCCGCCTTGTAGGCGCGGATTTCCGGCGGATCGAATATGCTTTGTTGGCTGAGTTCATGGATGCCGTCCCAAGACAGATGCGCGTGGCTGTTCATCATGCCGGGCATGAGCGTCTTGCCACCGGTGTCGACCTTGTCCGCGACTTCTGGCGCATCCCTACGCTCACCTACCGCTGCAATCTTGCCGTCCTTCAGATGGATAAACCCGTCTTCGA
Organism: uncultured Roseicyclus sp.; assembly: GCA_947500415.1. Classification (GTDB taxonomy): domain Bacteria; phylum Pseudomonadota; class Alphaproteobacteria; order Rhodobacterales; family Rhodobacteraceae; genus Gymnodinialimonas. The sequence continues at coordinate 341,310 of CANMRT010000002.1, read as the reverse complement.
ACACGTCGTCGCCGACGCATGTGACGACCCGACCGAAGAACACGCAATCCACGGCCACAGCCTCGAACATCGGCTTGGTGATCTTCTGATATTTCCAGGCGGCTGGTTCAGGCATGTCGTAGGCTCCTTCAGATGGCGATGACGCGCTCGTCGATGGGTGTGTTTGCTTGGAACCTCGACGGGATATCGACCCCATTCTCGGTTACGACCATGGTGTTGATGGTCCGGTATCCGTCGAGGCCGGGGCGGTAGACTCCGGGTTCGTTGGAGAAAATCATGTTGGCTTGGATGACTGTGCTGTCGCCCGGGGCCAGCCAAGGCGCCTCATGGCCCGCCAACCCCATTCCGTGGCCAATCCTGTGGCGGACGGCATCGCCTAGATCAGCATCGCGCAGCGTGCCGAGCGCGGCTTCGTTGGCTTGGGTGCAGGTTCGGCGCTCCGCACAGGCGTTAATTGCGGCGTCATTGCAGGCCTCCATCGCCTGCATGATCCGGCGCTGCTCGCCGCTAATCTCGCCGACAATCAACGTGACCCCGCTTTCGGCGTGATAGCCGCCAAGACTGGCGCCGATGCCAGCGATCAGCGTTTCGCCGTGTTGAGGGACGCGTTCCAACACCGCGCCATGGGGCAGGGCCGCGCGCGGGCCGGAATGGACCGAGGCCGTGATGCCCATCGGCGTGCCCGCAAATGCCTGCTTGTGCTGCGCAAACAATGCGCCACGGGCATGAACCATGGCGTCGGCCATAAGATCGGCTTCCGTGCCGTTGGCGGAAATGATATCAGCCGCCGTGGCGTGGAGGCGGGTGAGGAAAAGATCGGCGAACCGTGCGGCTTCCTCGGTCAGTGCAATTTCTTCCGGCTCTTTGATTGTGCGCACTGCCATCGCGTGATCGGTCAGGTCCAACAAGCTGACTTTGTCGCGTGCGGCGTCCAGCAGAGCGGCATCGAGCGCGTCGATTGCAACACGCTTGCTGCCAATTTGATCAAGCATCCACAAAACGGCGGGCACGTCGCCTGGAAACTCTTCATAGAAACGGAGGTCGTTCAGGCCAGTGCCTTCGGCATTTTCACGCTCCAACCCCGGCAGCATCAAGATCGGCTCATTCTCTACGGGGATCCATACTCCCATGGGCCGCTCATTGGCGGACAGAAACAGGCCGGTGGCATAGGCAAGGTTAGGCCCACGCAACAATAGCAATCCATCAAGGCCCGCAGATTGTGCCCGTGTTCGCAACCGGTCGCGTGCACGGGCGAAAAAACTTGCATCAAGGGGTGCGACGCTCACAGCGTGTCGCCGGTGTAAGGGCTGATAAGATCGAGTTTGGTCTGCAGACCCAATTCGCGGCCCAAGGCCTGCATGTCGGCCAAGACAACATCATCGATCGGCACGCCGTTTTCCGATTTCGTCGCAGTCCGCCGCGCTTCCTGTTCGCCGGGAACTAGGATTTCGTCGAACCCAGGGCGCAAGGCGCGCGTCTTGGCCATCTGGACGAATTCGCCCATCCGGCTGGCGTAATCGTCAGGGTCCATGAACCAAGCGATATCAATGGCTTGGAAGTAATGGCTCACGTCGAGTTTTTTGGGGTCCGAATAGGGGGTCAGGCCAAAACCGCCACCCGACAGAACGCCGGTCAGCGCTTCGGTCATGAACGCAAGCCCATACCCCTTATGCCCGCCGATCCCCAGCAAGGGCCCTTTCAGCGCTGCCGCCGGGTCATCCGTTTCTTCACCCTCGGGCGTGATGGCCCAATCGAGCGGCATCTTTTTTCCCTCGCGGACCAGCCAATTCATCATGCCTTTGCCTGCCGTCGTGATCGCAACGTCGAGTACAGTCGGAAAGCCCTGATCCGAGGGCGCGGCGATGGACCAGGGGTTCGTGCCCGTGACCCCTTCGCGCCCGCCCCATGGCGCCATCTCGGGGCCCGCATTGGTGAAGGCGATGCCGATGCAGCCGTGATCCAGCGCACGGCAAGCATGAACTGCGCTGGAGCCATAGTGGGTGGAATTGCGGACGATAACGGTGCCAATACCGCCCTCTTTCGCCTTCCTGATTGCCAGATCCATCGCCTTGGAGGCTGCAACGGTGCCGATCCCGTTGTGGGCGTCAACCAAAGCAAGCGCAGGGCCTTCCTTGACCACAGACCATCCCGCGCGCGGGTTCACCTCTCCATTACCGATGCGCTCATGGTATCGCCGCAAGCGGGCCACGCCTTGTCCTTGGCCGGGGTGGAATCGCAGTTCCGAAAAGATCAGGGCATCGGCAAAGATACCTGCGTCTTCCGCCGTTAGGCCCAGCGTTTCAAATCCCTCCGACACAAAGGCGCCTAGTTGTGCGCGGTCCACGTTGGTCATGGGGATGGGTTGGCTCATGCCGAAAGCCCGAGGATGTCTGCGATATTGGTGCCGGGTGCGTCGAAGCAGCCCAGCTGGCCGGACGGCGCGGCCATGACCACCGTCATTCCAGGCCCGTAGCCTGCGCGAGGACCGTCGGTTTGGCCGACAATCCCGATGCTCATCGCGCCGCGTAGGTAGCCGTGGTTATATCGGCTGTCGGTGTCCTGAATGGCGACTACATCGCCAAGGCGAAGCTGATCGAGGCCATGCTCCGCCAAGGCCGGCCGATCGGTTGATTGGATATGAAGCGATCCGCCTTCGGATGTCAGACCCGCGCCCGCGCCAACGAAATGGGGCGGCACAGTTGCGACCACGCCAATCTTCAGAACGCCGTCGTCCATCCGCTTGGGCAGGGCATCGAACAGGGCAGGGGAGATGGATTTGAACGCAACCTCAGGGCAGTCGGGCGCCGCAAGACCTACGCCTTCGCTTTTGACAAGGATACTGTCGTCCACAGCGATCCTGCGGCGTGTTTCCACGTCGAAATGTACGATCACCTGATCGGAAAACCGCCCCGATTTGCCCGTTACCACGCCGCGCGCGCCCTTGGCGGCTCCGCTGGTGATCATCGCCTCGTTCCCGACACAGGCAAAGACGTTCAGGCCCCGGTTCTTGTTGGCATCGGGGTGTGCGATGGACACGGACGGGTGAATGCAATCACCAGCCCAACCGAAGGCACTGTCGCCTACGGTCACGTTATAGACGATCCCGCCGAACGTGGGCCAAAGGAACGCTTTGCCGTCCGCATCAAGGCGGTAGGGTTCCGCGGGCAGGCCTGACAGCGACGGGTTGGCAACCTTGCCCATGACGGACACGGTTACGATATCGGAGGCGTTGGTCTGGATGCTCATGTCAGGCTCCGAGGTCGAGGAGGGTGGCAAGATTGGCGGCAGGATCCACGGTGAAGTCGATCTCGCCATTGCGCGCTGTCATCAGAGTCAGAATGCCGGGGCCATGGCCCGTCATGACACTGTCCCCGTGGATGCAGAGGCAGATGGAGATTGCGCCCTCGCGATAGGACCGGCCCCAATGATGATCGGCGTGGCGTATGGCAATCACGTCGCCCAGGCGCATTTGATCAATGCCAAGCTCCGCCATCAACGCGCGGTCGCCCGACATCAGATCCTGGTCGACGTATTCCGAGTTCAGCTCGGCGCCGGATCCCATGATCTGTATCGGCAATTCCATCGCAACGTTCACATGCAATCGACTGTCGGCTTCGGTGATGCCAAGGGCGTGAAACAGGCGCGGGCTCATCTTCTTGAGCGCGACATCGGGGTAGTGCGTCAACGCGAGACCCTGACCTTTGGTCATTACCTGAATGCGGTCGCCGGGGGCCATGACATCATGGGCGTCGCGGTCAAATTGCAACAGTATACGCGCGTGTTCTCCAACGACGATCCCGCGCGCACCCGCCGCCATGCCTGAGGTCACGAGCGCTTCGTTGCCGATACAATTGAGGTAATGCAAAGCATGGTGGCGGCCCAGGTCGCCATCTTCGTCGATTGAAACGCCCGGCTCCACATGGTCGCCCGCCCATCCGAACGCCCTGTCGCCGCAGCGCACATTGTACGTGATCCCATACATCCCCGGAAGCACCGTCGCCGTGCCATCGGGATAGGGGATATACTGGCCCGGGCGCACTGCTGGCGTGGTGATCACACCTGATACAGCCATCTCGACTAGGGCGGACTCGTTGGTTGCAGGGCTCGGCATGAGGCAGCGCATCCTTTGCAGGCAGAAGCGGCAAATTCAGGCAATGTTTTGGTTTGACACCCGACGGCTTCCTTGCCATCAGTATATTGTCGACATTGCGCTTGTAGAAATGGGATACACGAGCGAAATGGATAGTCAAGCACCCTGCGTCGAACCGGCTGGTTTCCAGAAAACCCGATAGAGTTCCGCAAGAAACCTGAGCAGAGAGCGGCCCGATATGAGCTATGATGATCTAATCGAAGTCACGGGTCGGGTGAACGATTTCCTCAACGCAGGCTCGGTCTTGTCGTGGGACGCGCGGACCATGATGCCCAAGGGCGGGGCTGAGAGCCGATCAAAACAGTTGGCGACGCTGGCCGTCGCGGCGCGCAATCTGTTGTGCTCGGATGAGATGAAACGCGCGCTCGACGGGGCGGCGCGTGACGTGGCCGGAAAGTCTGACGACAGCCCCGAGGCCCGGATTGTCGCGCAGGTGCGGGAGGCCATTGATTACCACGAACGCATTCCTGCCGCTCTGTTGCACCGCAAGACCGAATTGGGTTCTGCCGCCCATGAAGTTTGGGCGGACGCGCGGGAAAAGGCCGATTTCTCGATCTTTGCGCCGGCGCTGACGGACATGGTGGATATCAACCGCGAAATGGCCCACGCGATCGGGTTTGAGGCGCATCCCTACGACGCGCTTATGTACCGGTTTGAGCCGGGCACGACGCATGAAGGCCTCGCGACCCTGTTCGCGCGCTTGCGCGACGGCATGATCCCGTTGGTGCGCGCGATCAGCGAGGCCGAAAAGCCCCGGTCGGACTTCTTGTTTAGGGACTTCCCGGAAGATGCCCAGATGGGCTTCGCGCTCGATATGGCCAAGCGGATTGGCTACGACACGGACCGCGGGCGGCTCGATACGACCGTGCACCCGTTCGAGGTGTCCTTCACCCGCAATGATGTGCGCATCACCACTCGGGTCAGCCGCGATTACTTGCCGATGTCGTTGTTTGGGGCCCTGCATGAGGCAGGGCACGCAATGTATGAGCAGGGCGTTGATCCGGCTTATACGCGCACGCCATTGGCGACGGACCTTGTCAGCCTTTACGCCGTGGGCGGTGTCAGTTTCGGCGCACACGAAAGCCAGTCTCGTCTGTGGGAAAACCACGTCGGGCGGTCGCGCGCGTTCTGGGCAAATCATATGGGCGACATCCGTGTAGCCTATCCGGGGCTTCTTGACGATGTCGATGAAGAGGAATTCTACCGCGCGGTGAACCGGTCCGAGCCTTCATTCATCCGGGTTGAGGCTGACGAGCTGACCTATGATTTTCACATCATGGTGCGCTGCGAGTTGGAGGCAAAAATGGTCGACGGCTCCCTTGAGGTGGCGGACCTGCCGGAGGCGTGGAACGCCACGATCAAGGACTATCTGGGGATCGACGTGCCAAATGATGGCAAGCAGGGCGTGTTGCAGGACGTGCATTGGTCGTCGGGCCAGATTGGGACGTTCTGCAATTACACGATCGGTAATATTATGGCCGCGCAGCTGTTTGAGACCGCGACCCGCACGACGCCTGACATTCATGCGTCGCTCGATAGGGCCGACTACGCCCCGTTGCGCAATTGGCTGACCGACAACGTCGCACAGCACGGTCGCCGGTTCTCTCGCGATGAACTGTTGGAAAAGGCGACGGGCCGCACCCTCGACCCCGAGCCCTATCTGGCGCACCTGACCACTAAATACTCAGACATCTACGCATTGGCCTAAACCGGGAACGTTACTTTCCATGACCTCATCCATTTCGCCTCGCCTAGCCAAACGTGTGAAATTGTCCGACGGGGCATTGATCACGCGGATGCTCGATATCGCTGAGGGTCTGGATGATGTGATCAAGCTGGGGCGCGGCGATCCGGATCTGGATACGCCCGACCACATCATCAAGGCGGGGCAAGAGGCGCTGGCCAATGGGGCGACGCACTACACGCACCCCCTCGGTATATTGCCCTTGCGTGAGGCGATTGCCGACAACATCCGAACCTATGGCGGTGCGGACTATGGCGTTGATGAGGTCATGATCACGCCTGGTGGCCAGCAAGGTATGTTTATCATCGCGCTCTCGTTGCTCGATCCCGGTGACGAAATCATCGTCCCGTGTCCGGGCTACAACCCTTACCAGCAGGCGGCCGAAATGTCGGACGCTGTGGTCGTGAAGGTCCCCATGACGATGGAGACCAATTTCACCCTGACCGCCGAGATGGTGGAGGAGCATATCACGCCCAAGTCGAAGATCCTTGTGCTCATCAACCCCAACAACCCCACCGGCTCCGTGACGCCGCCCGATGAGGTGCGCAAGATTGCGGAAGTGGCCAAGAAACACGACCTGATCGTGATCTCCGATGAAATCTATTCGCGCCTGACCTTCGGCAACAATATGGTCCTGCCCGTGGCGTCTTTGCCCGGCATGAAGGGCCACACAATCACGCTCAGCGGCTTCTCTAAGGCCTATGCCATGACCGGCTGGCGCATCGGATATCTTGCGGGGCCGCGCGATCTGATCATGCCGATGTCCGAGGTAAACCACGCCTTCGCCATTTCCACCGCCGCCGTCAGCCAACATGCAGCACTTGCCGCGATGACCGGCGATCAGCAATGCGTGGAGGATATGCGCCAGATTTACGACGCGCGCCGCGCCGCGATCTGCAAAGGACTCGATGCGATTGGCATGGGCTATGCCGAGCCACAGGGTGCGTTCTACGTCTATGCTAATGTCGCCAGCCTCGGTCTTGGGATCACCGCCGGAGCCTTTTGCGAACGGCTTTTGGCCCAGGGTCAGGTCATGATGTATCCCGGCACCATTTATGGCGATCACACGGATGATTTCGTGCGGATGTCGATGACCCAGCCCGTCGAACGGATCGAAATAGCAATGCAACGCATGGCCCGTGTCGTCGACAGTTTCCGTGCCGAGCACAGCCAACCTGCCGAATGAGGATCAAACGATGGACGTGAAATCAGACAATCCGAATGTCAAAAGTATCAAGCACATGGCCTTTGCCGTGAGCGATGCAGAGAAGGCGTTGGAGGCCTACGCCAAGTTCCTCCACGTGCCGTCTGACACAGAGATCACGCATTTCCCGAAATCCGGCAACAAGGTTGCGCTCTTCTACCTGGGCGGCATCGAGTATCAGCTCTGCCAGTCTACGCAGGAAGGCGGCCGGTTTGATGCCTGGATCAAGGAGCGCGGCGCAGAAGGCTTGCACCACATCTGCTATGAAGTTGATGATATCGACGCAGCACTTGCCCATGCGCAGGCTCAAGGGGCCAGTTTGCGCGAATGTAAGGCCTGCAAGAAAACCGGCTCGCACGCGCATCCGGAAGGGTGGGTTGCCTTTCTCGACAACGACGCAGGCGGGATCGAGATCGAGTTCATGCAGGTCTACACGCCCGCGCAGCTGAAGGCGTGGGAAGACAGCGCCGCGGAGGCGGTATGAGCACCTCGGCGGGCGAAAGCGTCACGGTCGGCACAGCCACGGCAGCCGCCGGTGAGGTCGTACGCGGTGCGATCCCGGCGGGTGATCTGGCCGGCGGCGTGAAGGTCGAAATCCCCGTGGTTGTTATTAACGGGGCGGAGGCTGGTCCCACGTTCTGGGTCAACGCGGCGATCCACGGTGATGAACCCGAAGGGCCGCTGGCCTGCGCGCTAGCCAGCAAGCAGATTGACCCGGCCAAGCTGCGCGGCGCGGTGGTCATGGTGCCCTGCGTAAACCCGCTTGCCTTTTCTGCCGCCGAACGGGGCAACCCGCTCGATACGTTCACCTACGACATGAACCGGATCTATCCTGGTAAGCCCGATGGGTATTTCAGCGATCGCGTGTGCAACGCCCATTGGCAAGCGATGAAAGACGTGGCCGATCTAGAGATCTCGATCCACTCCGGCGGCGCGCATTCTTTCCTCGATAAAGCGATCTTCGTCGATGAACGCCCCGAAAGTGTGGAACTGGCCAAGGCCATGGGGGAAGGGTGGGGCTGCATCATGTCCAACTTCACCAAGGCTGGCAGCCCAATGGCCGCGATGAACAACGCAGGCAAGGTCGGGATCACGGTGGAACTTGGCGGGCGGTCCTATACCTCGCCCGAACGGTTCCGATACGTGGGCGAGGAGTTGGCGAAATCCATCCTCAATATCTGCTACCATTACGACATGCTGGATGGCGTGGCGACGCATCCGACGGATGCCACCATCGGCCAACAAGAGGCCCTTCTTGCCCCGGCTTCGGGCATCTTCCTGCCCGAACCGGGTGTTGATTTCCTGACCATGATGGACAAAGGGGAAGTAATTGCACGCATTATCAACATCTTCGGAGACGAAGTTGGCGTGCTGCACGCTCCCGCCGATGGGATGTTCTTTGGCCTGCGTGCGCTGCCGAACGTGAACCAGGGCGACTGGTGCTGCTTCTTCAACAAGGTGGAGGGGCCGCGTGACTAGAAGCGCCCAAAAGCGAGGAGATATCCGGTGAACCGCGCCCGCGACCTGGTGGGATACGGGGCCAATCCCCCCGATGTTCGGTGGCCGGGCGGCGCGGGGCTGGCTGTAAATTTCGTTTTGAATGTCGAAGAGGGGTCTGAGTATTCAATCGGCGATGGCGATGGGCGATCTGAGAGCGCATTGAGCGAGGTTCGCGCGTCCCGCATTCCGCCGGGCGACCGCGATCTGGCGGCCGAGTCGATGTACGAATACGGCAGTCGCGTGGGCTTCTGGCGCATCCACGATCTTTTCCGTGGACGCAATCTGCCGCTGACGATCTTCGCCAGCGCCCTCGCGCTGGAGCGCACCCCACAGACTGCGGAAGCCATTGCCGCAACGGATTGGGATATCTGTGCCCACGGCTATCGGTGGATCGAGCATTACCACCTGACCCCAGAGGTCGAGGCCGAACACATCGCAAGGGCGCATGACAGCATTCTACGGACGATCGGACGGGCGCCGCAGGGCTGGTATTCGCGATATTCCGCTTCAACCGCCACACGCGGCCTCGTCGTGGCCCACGGTGGTTACGGCTATGACAGCGACGCCTACAACGATGATCTGCCCTACTGGACCGAGGTCAACGGCACGTCGCACCTGGTGCTGCCCTACACGATGGTCATAAACGACGCCAAATTCCTGTCTGGTGATGTCTTCTCAGCCCGGGAATTCTCGGAATTTCTGATCGATAGCTTCGATGTGCTGCGCGCCGAAGCCGTGCAAAAGCCGCGGATGATGTCCATCGGCCTCCATAGCCGTATCATCGGACATCCGGGTCGACTGGCGGGGCTGGTGCGTGCCATCGATCACATCAACCAATATGATGACATCTGGATCTGTGGCAGGGATCAGATTGCGGCGCACTGGCGCGAGGTGTCGCCGCCGGGGCAGTGCACATGAGCGCCATTGAAATCCCTTTGCGCCCTCCGGACCCGGTTGCCTTCGCCCCATTCGGGCACCTGGTTTTGCCACCCGATGAGGCGGGTAAGCGACGGTTCTACAGCGAAACCCTTCAAACACGTCCAGACGGCAGCGCGCCGATGCTGCATACGAACCATGTTCTTCCCTCGTCGCTCCCCATCAAGGTCATTGGAATTGAACGCCACCCCCACGCCGCACAGTGTTTTTTCCCCGCAAATGTCTCACGCTATGCGGTTTTGGTTTTTCCATCAGACGACGAAGGCGACCCGATCCTGGGCAGCGGTCTCGCGTTTCTTATGCCCGGCACCATAGGTGTCATCTTCAATCAGGGTGTCTGGCATCTGGGGGCCACCGTGCTGGACCGCCCTGGCCATTTCACTGTCTTGATGTGGCGCGGTGGTCCGCAACAGGACGACGACTTCAGAACCATCCCCCCCCTCACACTGGTTGCGCCCGATGCAAGCGCACCAGGCTAACCGCCATAATTGAAAGACAAGCACCATGACGTCCCGAAAGATCGAACTTTTCGTCCCGGTGATTACGCCTTTCGCGGATGACGCGTCGGTGGACACAAGAAGACTTGTCGCACTGGCGAAATCGCTTCTGACCAACGGTGCTCACGGCCTTGCCCCTTTCGGCACCACCAGCGAGGCGAATTCGCTGAGTGTGTCTGAACGTATGGACGCGCTGGATGCGTTGATCGACAGCGGCATTGATCCCAATCAGCTAATCCCCGGCACCGGATGTTGCGCTGCCGATGATACGATATCCCTGTCCGCCCATGCGATGGAACGGGGGTGTCGCGGCGCGCTGATGTTGCCGCCCTTCTTCTATAAGGGCGTGAGTGATGAGGGGGTTTGTGAGGCTTACGCCCATGTGATCGACATCGTGGGGCGCGATCTGCGCGTGTACCTTTATCACATCCCGCAAATGTCTGGCGTGCCAATCACCTTGCCGCTTATTGGACGGTTGATTGACCGTTTCGGCGATCAGATCGCAGGCTTGAAAGACAGCTCTGGAGATTGGTCCAATACCGCGGCCGTGATCGCCGCTTTTCCGCAGATTGACACCTATTCTGCTTCCGAGGCGCTCATACCCCAGAACGTCGCCGCTGGCGGGGCCGGCTGCATCAGCGCAAGTCTGAACGTGAACCCTCGGGGCATCCGGGCACTGGTCGAGGGGCTTAACGGGTTGGATCAAGAGGCGCTTCACGCGCAGGTCAGTTCCGTGCGCAAGATCTTCGAGGGGCTGCCCCTGATCCCCGCGATAAAGGGCGCTGTGGCGGCTCAGATGGGGGATGATGCTTACGCCCGTGTCAGGCCGCCGCTGATCAGTGCAGGGCCTGACCACGCCGATGCCATCGCGCAGGCGGTACAGATCGCGGGACCGCAGGGCGCGTGATACAAAATGGTCCAATCCTTGTCACCGGTGCGGGTGGCTTCGTCTGCTCAGAGATCGCTTCGGCGTTGGCCCGCATCGGGGCCGATGTCATTGCGGTCGATCAGCACTTCGATACGGAAACAACCAAGCGACTTGCAGATGTTCGGCGGATTGAAGGCGGCCTTTTGCAGGTGCTAGATGGTGGGCTCGGCCGGATTTCAGCGGTCATTCATGGCGCGGCCATCACTGCGAGCCCAGAAAGTCTGGGCATCAGTCGCGCTGCGCATATTCGCCGTAACATGGACATGCTGACTGCCACGCTAGAAGGCGCAAAGGAAGCTGGCGCGCAACAGTTTCTTTTCCTCAGCTCGATGGGTGTGTTCGAACCCAATGACCAACCCCACGACGGTCGCTTTACCGAGGCGACGCGGCCAACCGCTGATTGTACCTACTGTGCTGCGAAACATGCGGGCGAATTGCTGACCGCATCCGCCGCCGATGGCGGGTTCACAACGCTCAGCCTTCGTCTGGGAAACATCTTCGGACCCCATGAGGCGATCCGCGAAACGCGCCAGCATCTGTGCCTTATTGCGCGCATGGTTGCAGAGGCACGGGAGACGCATGTCATCACTGTGCACACACCTCAGGCGCAACGAGAATGGTCTTGGTTGCCTGACCTTGCAAACGCTGTCGTGCGCTTGATGGACGAAGGCCTTCCCCGAGATGGCCTCCGCGTATGGCACGCGGGCTCACCACCGGTGATTGGCGACCTCGCCGTGGCGCGTCTGATCGCGGATCGGATGCCCGGCACGACAATCCAGGTGGCCGCGCGCCCCCATGCCGATATCCGCCCCGCCATGGCGAGCGACGTGGCCAGCGCGTTCAGTGGTGTTGAATGGACGGATATGTCCGCCGCCCTCGATCAACTCCTTCGCGTCGAGGTCACGACATGACGCCAATTAGGCTGATCATTGTTGGCCTCGGGGCACGGGCGCGCACGTGGATGCGGGTCGCGCAGGCAAACCCGGATATCGAGATCGTCGCCTTATGTGATCCCGACCCTGCAGCTCGGGACAAGGCGGCGGAGCAGTTTCCGAAGCTGCCGATCGGGGCGGACATCACGGATATCATTGGAACCGCCGCCGACGCTGTGTTGCTGGCAACGCCTCCGGGCAACCGGCTCGCGCAGATTGAGGCGTGCTGCACCCATGGGCTTGCGATCCTCGCGGAAAAGCCGCTGTCTGATAATGTCGCCATGGCGAAGCGGTTTGTGGAGGTGGCCGAAGCTGCCAACGTGCACCTCATCGTTGGCCTCAACTTCCGATACCTTGCCGTGACCCGCGAAATGCGCCGGCTGCTGGATGCGGGGGCGATTGGTCGCCCGGAATTTGGACGCTTCATTTACGAGCGTTGGCGGGATGGCACACAGGATTGGCTGAACTCCTACCCGCTGACGATGGATCATCCCATGTTGTGGGAGCAATCTATCCACCATTTCGATCTGATGCGCTTTGTCTATCGGCGCGAGCCGATCCATGTGCAGGCGCATACCTTCAACCCGTCTTGGACGATGTATGCGGGCGACACGAACGTCTCGGCGCTGATCGCCTTTCAGGGCGGATTCCATATGACCTATCAGGGCACGTGGCAATCAGGCCACGAGCCAATGAATTTCAATTGGCGCACAGACGGCTCAGAAGGGATCACAGTGCAACGTGCCATGTTCGGGGATCTGGCATGGGCCAAACGGATGGAGAAGGACCTGACTTCGGTTCCCCTGCCCGAACACGTCGCTTGGATCACGGACGCCGAAGCACTGTTGCGCAGCTTCGTGGCCACCGTGCGAGGCACCGCTGCGCCGGAATGCACCGGGCGTGATCATCTACAATCGCTTTTCATGTTGGAGGCTTGCATCCTTGCCTCTGACCGCCACGCGGCTGTCACGATTGACGAGGTCCGCGCCCTTTCGACATCAAAGGAGATCTCATGATCAACGTCGGTATCATCGGTGCCAGTTTCGCGCGCGACGCCTATTTGCCAGCCTTCGCCCATATCGAAGGAGCCCAGGTTGTTGCACTGGCGTCCGGCCGTCTCGAAAGTGCGAAGGCAGCCGCAGACCCCCATGGGATCGACGCAGTTTTCGACGATTGGCAAGCGATGTTGGATGCGCAGAAGCTGGATCTGGTCTGCATCGCGACCCCCACGATCATGCACGCACCCATGACGCTAGCTGCAATCGCCAAAGGTGCCCATGTACTGTGTGAGAAACCGACCGCAATGAATGCCGGCGAAGCGCGCCAAATGCTGGATGCGGCCCGCGGGGCGAACCGGCTGCACATGATCGACCATGAACTTCGCTTCAACCCCACCCGTATGCGCATTGCGGAGCTGATCCACGGCGGTGATCTGGGCGACATCCGGCACGTGAACATCAGCAATATCGGCGCCTCCTGGGCCAACCCTGCGTCACGACCCAAAGGCGATTGGTGGTCTGACGCGGCAATGGGTGGTGGTCGAATGGGGGCCAACGGCTCGCATCAGGTGGATATGCTTCGCTGGTGGCTGGGGGAGCCTGCCTCGGTGATGGGGCAAGCGCTCACGGTTGTGCCGGATCGCGTGTGTAAGCACACCGGCGAGCCGTGGACCGCAACAGCGGATGACCTGTCGCATATGACGTTGGAGATGCAATCGGGCGCGCTCGCTCAGGTCTTCATGTCAGGGGTTGCCGCAGCGAACATGGGCAATGAGACGCAGATATTTGGCACCAAGGGCAGCCTGACGCTCAGCAACAGCGACGAAAAGCTTTACTTTGCCAAGGCCGGTGAAAGCTTCAAAGATATCAGCGTCGAGGACCCCAACGCCACTTTGGACGGTTTGAACGAGGGCATATGGAACGTCTCCGTCCTGGCCGCCTTGCAGGAACTTTGCAGTGCGATTTCACAGGATCGCGGATTGAGCCAGGGCGCGAGTTTTGTGGACGGTCTGCGCAACCAGATGGTCGTTGATGCGGTGTTTGCCTCAACCCAAAGCCGCAAGTGGGAAGACCTTGATATGGAAAGTGCCGTCTGATGGCGGATCTGGCCGGGCAAAGGGTTGTGATCACCGGCGCATCGACCGGGCTTGGCGCTGGCATTGCACGGGTCTTTGGTCGTACGGGTGCCGAGTTGATCCTGATGGATCGCGATGCGCCGGATTGGGACGTGGCCGGCGTGAACGCGACTTTCATCAAGGTCGATCTGGCGGATGCTGAGGACACCGAGGGCGCCATCAACCAGCTGGACGGTCCTGTTGACACGATGATCCATAACGCAGCGATCCTGCTGCCCGAACCGATAGAGGATGTGAGCCTCAAGACCTTTCGCGCCACGCTCGATGTCGGCATTCAGGCGGCGTTTCAATTAAGCCAAGCCGTGTGGTCGGGCATGAAGGGGCAGGGTGGTGGAGCGCTGATCTTTGTGTCGTCGCAATCGGGCATCAAGGGGTTCGTGGATGAAACCGCCTACTGCGCAGCAAAACACGCGGTTGAAGGGCTTTCGAAATGTTTGGCGCTAGAGGGGGAGGCGCACGGGATAATCTCGTGCACCGTGACGCCGGGCAAGCCCATGCACACCCCGATGTCTGAGCGCAATTATCCACCTGAATTGAAGGCCGACTGGATCGCCCCTGATCTGCTGGCACCCGCGTTCGCCCATATCGCCCGCAGCCGCGATCCCGCGTTGTCAGGGCAACGTCTGAATGCATGGGACCTGTCGCAGGAGCATCCGCTGTGAAAGAGATCTACGATTACATCGACGCCCACGCAGACGATTTCGTCGCGGATTTACAGGCCTTCGTGCAGCAGCCGTCCGTTTCCGCCCAAGACATCGGATTGCGCGACTGCGCGGCGTTGATCCGTGACATGATGCACCGCGATGGTTTGCCAGCCGAATTCCATGAGTTGGAAGACGGTCCACCCGTTGTCTACGGTGAGATCCCATCGACCTCGTCCAAGACGCTCCTGTGCTACTCGCACTATGATGTCCAACCACCCGAACCGATTGAGGCTTGGACCCACGGTGGCCCATGGTCCGGCGCGGTGGTGGATGGCGTGTTGTATGGGCGCGGCGCGACGGACAACAAATCGGGCGTTTTGGCGTTCAACATGGCCGCTCGGGCGTTTCTTGCGGTGCGGGGTGAAGTGCCGGTGGGACTCAAAATCCTGATTGAAGGAGAGGAGGAAATCGGCTCTCCAAACCTTGGTCCGTGGGCGAAGAAGAACGCCAAGATGCTGGAAGCCGATGGGATGCATTGCCTCGATGGCTCGCTCGAGATCGGGGTTGAAGTCCCAGACGTCTCGCTTGGGCTGAAATCGGTGCTGTTCGTAGAACTGGTCGCGCGTGGCCCGCGCACGGATGTGCATTCCCTGAACGCGCCCTTGGTGCCGAACCCGGTGTGGGATCTAGTCCATGCACTCGCCACGATCATGGATCGCGACAAGAACATCCTGATCCCCGATTGGGCCGAAGGGCTCTATGAGCCGACGCCAGAAGACATGGGGTATCTGGAAGACAAGGCCGCACGCATCGACTTCAATCTGTTGAAGGATGAAATGGGCGTTGATGCCTTCGCATTGGAACGCGATGGTGTGGATGCTTTGCGGGCACGCACCTACGAGCCAACGGCGAATATCCAAGGCATCACGGGCGGCTATATCGGCAAAGGCACCAAAACGATTGTGCCGGCGGAAGCACGCGTGCGGATGGACTTCCGTCTGATCCCCAACATCTCTCCGGCCAAAGCGATGGCAAAGCTTAAGGCTCATCTGGTGGATCAAGGCTTTGACAACATTGAGGTCATCGGCGAGCCTCGTGTGGAAGAACCTTACAAGATCTCGGCGCGCGAAGACATCAGCCAGTCGATCATCGCGGCCGCCCATGAGGTCTACGGAGAGCCCCCGATCGTCAACGGTGTCTCCGCAGAAGGGGCAATCCTGAAACATGTCTGGATCCCTTGCGTGCTGACCGGTTTTGCCAATCCCGGCTGCAATCTTCACGCGCCCGACGAGAACATTCATATCGATAAGTACATACAGGGCATCAAATACGCTGCCGCCATCATGGACCACTTTGGCCGCTCATAAGGAGCCTGCAATGACCGTTCAAATCCCCTTCGATACCTACCACACGTACGACGCCATGACGGCGCACCTTCATGCGCTGGCGGACGCTTATCCGAGCCTGTGCACGCTAACTTCCATCGCCAAGAGTTTCCGGGGCAGGGACGTCTGGTTCATGACCATCACTAACTCTGAAACCGGCCCGGCACTTGAAAAGCCGGGCTTCTACATCGACGCGCAGATCCATGCCGAAGAACACGCGACCAGCGCGACCGCGCTTTATGCGTGTTGGTACCTGCTGACCAAATACGGCGAGGACGAAGAGGTAACGCGCCTTGTTGACGGACAGGTGTTCTACATCATCCCGCGCGTGAACCCCGATGGCGCCGAATACGCCATGACAGCGCCCTACCATCCATGGTGCGGAAACGGCCGTTTCCTGCCCGGCGAGGACCGTATCGAAGGCTTGATTCCGCAAGACATCACAGGTGATGGCTACATCGTGCAAATGCGGGTTCCCGACACCAAGGGTGAGTGGAAATGCGATGCCGGAAACCCGGACATCATGGTCCAGCGCGAACCGGGCGAGGAAGGCGGCAACTACTTCCGCCTCTATCCCGAAGGCATGATCCGGAATTACGACGGCGTTCACGTGCAGATCGAGATGCAGCAAGACGGGAACATGAACCGCAACTTCCCGACGAATTGGACCCCGCAAGAATACGGCGCGGGCGACTATCCTTTCAGTGAGCCCGAGGCGGCGGGGATGCGCGATGTGATCCTGGGCCATCCCAACATCACCGGCATGTGCGCCTACCACACCCATGGCGGCATCATCCTGCGCCCTTCGATGCTGGAACCCGACAGCGCCATGAGCCCGCCTGACCTGTCGCTCTATAAGGCGCTCGGCGAGGTTGGGGAACGCCTGACCGGCTATCCGACGATATCCGTGTACGAAGATTTCACTCCGGACAAGTCAAAGGCCCGTCACGGTTCACTGACCGACTGGACCTATGAAGAGATTGGTATCATCTCCTTCGCGACTGAGCTTTGGGATTTGGAACGCACCGCGGGTGTGCCCAAGGAAGGTTACTACAACCTAGGCCCACGCGATGCTGCGACCCAGCGGCTGGTCCACAATTGGGTGGTCGAAAATGTGGGAGAGCATGGCTTCAGGCCATGGACCACCTTTGACCATCCGCAACTGGGCCCGGTCGAGGTCGGCGGCATGGTCTATATCTGGAGCTACCGGAATCCACCGGGCACCATGCTCGAAGAGATTTGCCAAAAGAACGTTCTGTTCAACCTACGCCATGCCGCCGCCGCGCCGCGCGTTGCGGTAGACAGCCTGAAGGCTGAGGCGCTCGGGGCAGATCTTCACCGTGTCACCGCAGTGGTTTCAAACCATGGGTACCTGCCAACAAACCTGTCCGATGTGGCCGTCAAAAACGGGGTCGCAAAACCGGTGGAGCTTGCCGTTGTTTGCGAAGGTGCGGACGTGGTGATGAACCCACCGTCGGTCAAACTGGGAAATCTGGCCGGTCGCAACGAACGCCGTTACGCCTATTCCAATTGGGGTCAGCAATGGTCTGCGGTGTCAAAGAAGGTGGAATGGCTTGTGAAGGCTGACAGGACGGACGCGCGGATCACAGTGACGGCGTCTTCACAAAAAGGCGGCACACATTGCAAGACCATTCAACTTGAGTGATCTGTTTGGCAACGGTATCACGGCGAATGGTTTTGCATAAGTTGGGTTGAATGGTGTGGAAGGCTTGAGATTGGACACTCCTAACGTCCGCGCCGCCGCGCGCCTCTCTGTTGCCCCGATGATGGATTGGACGGACCGGCACTGTCGGTATTTCCACCGGCTGATGTCGCGTGAGGCATTGCTGTACACCGAGATGGTGACGGCTGCTGCGGTTGTGCGTGGTGATGCGGCGCGCCTGTTGGAATACGATGACGCGGAGCATCCTGTTGCCCTGCAACTGGGCGGGTCTGACCCGGTGGAACTAGCCGAGGCAACCCGGATTGCGGGCAGGTATGGGTATGATGAGATCAACCTGAATGTCGGCTGCCCGTCAGATCGGGTGCAGTCGGGCTGCTTCGGGGCAGTTCTGATGCGTCAGCCCGACCTCGTGGCCGATTGCGTGAAGGCGATGCTGGATCAAAGCCCGGTCGAGGTCACCGTAAAATGCCGCATTGGTGTGGATGAACAGGACCCTGAAGTTGTCTTGCCTGGTTTCATCGAGGCGATGGTCGGGGCAGGTGTCAAACGCATGACGGTCCATGCCCGCAAGGCGTGGTTGGAGGGATTGAGCCCGAAGCAGAACCGCGATGTGCCGCCGTTGGATTATCCGCTCGTCTACCGCATGAAGCGCGAATTCCCGGAGCTGCATCTTTCGATTAACGGTGGCATTGCTACGCTGGATGAAGCGCAGGGGCATCTGGCGGAAGGAATAGACGGTGTTATGATTGGTCGGGCGGCCTATCACACACCCGCTGAGATTCTCTTGAGCGCCGATGCCGCCATTTTTGGCGAAGCTGCACCGGGCCGGTGCGCAGAGGACGTGGCGCTTGCGATGTTGCCATATATCGAAACGCATCTTGGCGCGGGTGGGCGTCTCAACCAGATCACGCGGCATATGTTGGGCCTATTCGCGGGACGTCCCGGCGCGCGGGGTTGGAAACGCACGCTTTCGGAACAGGCTCACCGCGATGGGGCGGGGCCAGAGGTGGTTCTGCAAGCACTTGGTCACGTCACGCAGCACGCCGCTTAGACGGTGATTTCCGATTGCGATGCTGCTGGGGCAGGGCTATACCGCGCGGCACGGGACCCTTAGCTCAGCTGGATAGAGCGCTGCCCTCCGAAGGCAGAGGCCAGAGGTTCGAATCCTCTAGGGTCCGCCATTCTTTCCTTGCATGACCACGGCCACTCGGTTTGTCTGCGCGGCAGATTTGAAGTTCCTGAAAGGCGTCGCCCGTGCATGTTTCCGTATCCGATATCCGCGCAACGGCAGAGGCCGCTTTGCTGGCCCATGGCGCAGGTGCGTTCCAGGCCGCTGAGGTCGCGAAGGCGGTCGCCCGCGCGGAGGAGACCGGGAATATCATCTGCGGGCTCTATTATCTTGAGAGCTACTGCACCCAACTGCGATCGGGCCGGGTGAACGGAACAGTCGAGCCTGAGCTCTCGCGGCCCAAACCCGGAACCGTCCGTGCGGATGCGAAGTTAGGTTTCGCGCAGCCCGCGTTTTCGCGCGCCTTACCGGAAGCCATTGAAGCCGCACGTGAAAACGGCGTCGCGACACTTTGCGTGGCCCATGCCCATACCTGCACCTCGCTCGGGTTTTTTACCGAACAGATCGCGGCGAAGGGCTTGATTGGCATTGGCTTCACGAATGCATCGGCCATTGTTGCGGCCCCCGGCGGGCGGGCACCTGTTCTGGGCACAAACCCGATTGCCATGACGATCCCGGGCGAAGGCGCACCGGTGATGCACGCCGATTTTTCGACCTCTGCTGTGGCCCTTGGAAAGATCACAATGGCCAAGGCCGCTGGCGAAAAGATACCGCTTGGATGGGCCGTTGATGCGGAGGGGCAACCCACCACTGACCCAGAGGCTGCGATAAAGGGCGCGTTGGTCAGCGCGGCAGGGCCTAAAGGGTGGGCATTTGGTCTACTGGTGGAGGTGATGGCGGCGGGCCTGACGGGATCGGTGAATTCGCTGGACGTGAAGGGCCTGAAACTCCCCAATGGCGCGCCCCACGATCTTGGACAAACCTATCTGTTGATTGACCCGGATGCCCACGCGGGCGGCGACGTCATGCGTGCGCGGTTGGGGCGTGTGGCCGACGCGATTGCGTCTGATGGGGGGGGCGGGCGTATTCCCGGTGCTGCGCGCAGGCACCTCGACCCGGTTGATGTGCCCGATGCGCTCTGGGCGCAGACGCAGGCCCTGGCGGCTGCCTAGGCGTCATCCGTTTTGGGCGAGGATATGTTGGCCGCCGCCTCTTGCCGGGCGGCGGCTTCTTTGCGTTTGGCGAGGACGGTCCATCCGGCATACGCCGCACCGAGAATGAGGAAAACGGCGATATGTCGAATGGCCATGGTATCTACTCTGCTGCTTGCGTCCGTTTCGGAAGCACCCAGTCGGGACGCGCGAAGTGGCAGGTATAGCCGTGCGGGATCCGTTCCAGGTAATCCTGATGTTCCGGCTCAGCTTCCCAGAAATCGCTCACCGGCTCAACCTCCGTGACAACTGGGCCGGGCCAGATCCCGCTATGGTTGACGTCGGCAATCGTGTCGAGCGCCACGGCTTTTTGGTCTTCGTCGACGTAGTAGATGGCTGAGCGATAGCTCATTCCTCGGTCGTTGCCCTGTCGGTTCAGCGTCGTAGGGTCATGAATTTGAAAGAAAAACTCCAACAGCTTGCGGTAGCTGATGACCTCAGGGTTGAAGATAATCTCGATCCCTTCGGCGTGGGTGCCATGGTTGCGATAGGTCGCATTGGGCACGTCACCGCCGGTGTAGCCGACACGGGTCTTCTCAACGCCGGGCATCTTGCGGATCAGGTCCTGCATCCCCCAGAAACAGCCGCCAGCCAATACTGCGCGTTCGCTCATGCCACGTCCTCCACTTGATCCAGATACTTGCCGTAGCCCTCGACCTCCATGTCGTCGCGATGGATGAACCGCAGGCTTGCGGAATTGATGCAATAGCGAAGACCGCCGCGGTCCTGCGGCCCGTCGGGAAAGACGTGGCCCAAATGGCTGTCGCCGTGTTTGGAGCGCACTTCGGTGCGGACCATGCCGTGGGTCATGTCCCGATGCTCGGTTACGTTGTCGATGGGCTTGGTGAATGAGGGCCAGCCGCAGCCGCTTTCATATTTGTCCGATGAGGCGAACAGCGGCTCACCCGTGACAACATCGACGTAAATGCCCGGCTCTTTGTTGGCGAGCAGCTCACCCGTGCCCGGGCGTTCGGTACCGCTTTGTTGAGTGACCCGATATTGCTCAGGCGTCAGCGTCGCGATGACGTCGGGGTTCTTGGTGTATTCGGTCATGTGGCTCCCCTTTGATTGCTCGCAAGATATGGGGCCAATATTGCAAATTTCCATCCCAAACGAAAACGCCCCGCGACAAGGCGGGGCGAATGGGAACTGGACCGGGAGTTGGGCGTTGTGTTCTTAGCCACCCCAAGTGCGGACAGGACCGCAATCCATATGGACGAAATTGGAACGAGAGTAGCGACCGACGCCCCCGGCGTTACAGGACCGTGCGGCGCTGAAGATCTGGTTCACAGACCGCGATTGCAACTGAAGGTCAGCCGCCTCGCCACGAATGTGACGCGAGTTTCGCGCAACACCCGACGACCGGCTGCGCAGCATAGCGTTGGTCTCAGGCGAGCGGTAGCCGGAGAGGAGCGTGTACGGCTCAGACGACTCCAGCAGGTTGTGCGCGGCCGTCATGATGTCGATGGTGCGGATGTTGATGTCGATCACCTGATCATTGCGCCAGTCGCGCATGAAGTAGTTGATCTCATCCAGGGCCGGGGCAATGTACTCGCCTTCGATCCAGTAAATCATGTTGAGGCTTTCGCCCGCACGTCCGTTGTACATGTTGAGGCGGCGGATATCGCCTGCGCCCCGAAGTAGCCCAGTGGCATTCGCCATCACAGGCGCGGCCGCAACAGTGGTGGCCGCGAAAGCGCGCAACAATGCACGCCGCGAAAAATCATTCGTCATGGGTCGTTGCCCCTTGTTCTGCCCGTTCCATTTCAGCACCTCGACCGCTTGTCCACGCGATCATCACAAATTTGTGTGCCATCCCCACAGGCTCAGTGCGGCTTGAATGACACAATCGAAACTTTTCTGGAAGCCCCGATGCCGTCCGCCTGTGGATATGTACCCGAATTTCGGCGATTTTCTGCCGGTTTAGCGAAAAATTGCCGACGTGAAGGGGCTTTCGGCCTGTTCACGAAACCTCGTCTTGTCGTGAGCCAGGTCAGGAAACCCGCCGTTGCGCCAACGAAACTACAATGGAAAACTTGTGAAAAGGTGAATGGACTCGCGCGCGACATCACGTAAAGGTCACGCATTGACGGCTGCACCGACGACTTTCCAATTTGGGGATCTGTTAACATGTTGAAATACGCGAGGCTTTCGCTTCTCTCTCTTGCATTGGCGACAACGCCGGCGGTCACATTTGTGCTGACCGCAAGCCAGGCGGAGGCTCAGGCCTTCTCAAGCCTGCGTCAGGCGATAGCCGAGGCATCTTCGACAGAAGAGCAATTGGCCGCGTTTTACCGCGAGCGGGATTTCCAACCGATCTGGACCACGGCTGATGCTGCAGACCGCCGAAATGCTTTGTTCAGTGCGTTGGCGGAAGCTCATAACCACGGCCTGCCGACACAGCGGTATGACACCACTGACCTCGTGGCGGCGTTCGAGAACGCGACCAATCCGTATGAGATGGGCCGCGCAGACGTGCAGGCATCCCTTCTGTTCCTGCAATACGCGCAAGACATCCATTCCGGCTTCCTTGAGCCCAATGAGATCGTTGGTGACATCGTTCACACATTGCCACGCCGCGATCCACTTGAGCTGTTTACCGAGTTTGTGAACGCAAACCCCTACGAATACATCGCGACCCTGCCGCCGCAGCACCCTGAATACACGCGCCTGATGCGGGCTAAGCTGCACCTGGAAGACCTGATCGACCGCGGCGGTTACGGCGCAACGGTGCAGGCGGGCAGCCTTGCACCCGGCAACACCGGCAACTCTGTCGTGCAGTTGCGCAACCGGTTGATGGCGATGGGCTATCTGGAGCGGTCCGCGACGGCGACCTACGACGCACGGCTTCAGCAGGCCGTGGTGGAATTCCAAATCGACAATGGTATCGAGGCTGACGGTATCGCCGGTGGTGACACGATCCGTGCGGTAAACCGTTCTGCCGGAGATCACTTGTCTGAAGTCATCCTGGCCATGGAACGTCAGCGTTGGATGAACTTTGACCGTGGTGATCGCCACGTCTTCGTCAACCTGCCCGACTTCCACACGCGTGTGATTGACGATGGCGAAGTGACCTTCATCACCCGTTCCGTCATCGGGTCCCGTGACAGTGACCGTCGCACGCCGGAATTCTCCGATACGATGGAGCATATGGTCATCAACCCAAGCTGGTATGTCCCGCGCTCCATCGCGCGCGGATACATCCCGTCAATCCTCGCCGGTGGCGCAAACCACCTGCAGTTGATGGCAAATGGGCGCCCCGTCAGCCGGGGGAATGTAGATTGGTCGCGGTACAGCGCATCGAACTTCCCGTTCGATCTGCGTCAGCCCCCGGGTCCGCGCAACGCTCTGGGTCTTGTGAAGTTCATGTTCCCCAATCAGTGGAACATCTACCTGCATGACAGCCCCGATCAGCATCTGATGACCCATGAGGTCCGCGCCTATTCCGCCGGTTGTGTGCGCTTGGACGACCCGTTCGACCTCGCCTACCACTTGCTGGCCGCACAGGAAGACGACCCACAAAACTTCTTCGACACGATCCTGAATTCGGGCCGTGAGACGCAAGTGAACCTCGTCCAGCCGATCCCAGTGCACCTTGTGTACTGGACATCCTGGGTCGATACCGAAGGCCGTCTGAACTTCCGCAACGACATCTACGGGCGCAACGCCATCCTGCGGCAGGCAATTGCCAACCTCGGGGTGGAGATCAGGGGCGTGAACAGCTAATCCTCTCCCCGAACACTCGGGGGTGGTATGGCTCAATACCGGATAAGAGACATTGCAGCGGCGCTTGGGGCAGAGGCCCTGGGCGCCGCTGATGTGTTGGTGCATGGCGTGGCCGAACCTGCTTATGCGGCCGAGGGTGATTTGGCTCTGGCGATGAAGCCGGAGTATGCAGCCGCCATGAAGGCCAGCCGGGCGCGTGCCGCGATCATCGGGACGGGCATGGATTGGCAGGAGTTGGGGCTGGAGGCGGCGATCGTAGCCCCACGCCCGCGGTATGCCATGGCCGGTGTCACCGCCTTAATGGATCGGGGGCCGATCATTGAGCCGGGCGTTCATCCCACGGCCGTCATCCACGAAAGTGCCAAGATCGGGGAAGGTGCCGCCATTGGCCCCTTTGTTGTTATTGGCATGGCGGTGGAGATCGGCGCGCGAGCGCGCATTGCGTCTCATGTCAGCATCGGGACGGGCTCGGTCATTGGCGACGATGCCTTGATCCTTGAAGGGGTGCGGATCTGCCATGGCGTCCACATTGGCGACCGTTTCATCGCGCAGCCCGGTGCCGTACTGGGGGGCGATGGTTTCTCTTTCGTGACGCCCGAAAAAAGCATGGTCGAAAAGGCCCGAGAAAGCCTTGGCACTGCCACTGATGCGGCGACGGACCAAAGCTGGACGCGCATCCATTCGCTTGGTGGGTTGCACATCGGCGATGACGTGGAAGTTGGCGCGAACTCCGCGATTGACCGTGGCACCATAGAAAGCAGCTCCATCGGCAATGGAACAAAGATCGATAACCTTGTTCACATCGGCCATAACTGCGTGATCGGAGAGGATTGCCTGATCTGTGGCCAAACGGGCTTTGCAGGGTCCGTTCAGATGGGCGACCGGGTTGTTCTGGGCGGCAAATGCGGTGTGTCGGACAATATCACCATCGGTGACGATGTGGTGGCCGCAGGCGCCTCGAAGCTCTTCACGAACGTCCCCTCGGGCCGCATGATCATGGGCCATCCGGCGGTGAAGATGGACACACATGTTGAGATGTATAAAGCGCTTCGCCGTTTACCACGCACCGCGCGCATCGTAACGGAAATTCAAAAAGCCCTGTCAAAGCGGGATGATACGCCCTAAATGCCAAATGGTGAGGAAGGGGATCATTCCATGGGCGAGACCGTTCAGGACAAGATCATTGCGATCATCGCTGAGCAGGCAGTGCTTGAGCCGTCTGATGTCTCGTTGGACAACAGCCTTGATGATCTTGGCATCGACAGCCTTGGCCTGGTTGAATCGATCTTCGCCATCGAAGAAGCCTTTGATATACAAGTGCCTTTCAACGCGAATGAGCCTGAGGCGAGTGAGTTTGATATCTCCTCTGTCGCTGCCATCGTGAAAGCGGTTGAGGGCCTTGTGGCCGAGCAGAAAGTTTAGACCTTGCGCCGCGTCGTGATCACCGGGCAGGGCACCATCAACGCGCTTGGCCATGATATCCCCACGACGCTTGAGGCGTTCCGCGAGGGACGGTGTGGTATCGGCCCGCTGGAGCTGCGCGATGTGGACCGGCTTAGCGTAAGAATTGGGGGGCAGGTCAAAGACTACGATCCAGAGGCCTTGTTTAACCGTCAGCAGATCGCGCTTTATGACCGGTTCACACAGTTCACCTTGATCGCGACCAAACAGGCGCTGGATGGCTGCGGGCTCGATTTTTCCGGCGCGCTGGCCACGCGTAGCGGCGTGGTCTTTGGCACGGCGGGCGGCGGTGTGAACACCTGGGACGAGAACTACCGCTCCGTGTATGAGGAGGGGAAGAACCGCGTTCACCCCTTCGTCGTGCCGAAGTTGATGAACAACGCGGCAGCGAGCCACGTCAGCATGGAATACAACCTCAAGGGGCCGAGTTTCTCGGTGGCCACCGCCTGCGCCTCGTCCAACCACGCGATGGGGCAGGCCTTCAACTTGATCCGCTGCGGTATGGCCGATGTTATGGTGACGGGCGGATCCGAAGCGATGTTATCGTTCGGTGGCGTGAAGGCCTGGGAAGGGCTACGCGTCATGTCGAAGGACGCCTGCCGCCCGTTTTCAGCCAATCGGAACGGCATGGTGCAGGGTGAGGGCGCGGCGGTGTTCCTATTCGAGGAATACGACCATGCCCGCGCGCGCGGTGCGAATATCCTAGCGGAGGTCGTCGGATTCGCGATGACGTCCGACGCGGCAGACATCGTCATGCCATCGCAGCAGGGCGCGGCACGTGCGATCACCGGGGCCCTGACCGACGGTGGGCTGAATCCGGAAGACGTGTGCTACATCAACGCCCACGGCACCGGCACGGCGGCAAATGACAAGGTAGAATGTGCGGCTGTTGCCCATGCCTTTGGGCACCACGCGGATGATCTGATGATCTCCTCCACCAAATCGATGCATGGGCACCTGATCGGTGGCACTGGCGCGGTCGAGCTTTTGGCCTGCATCATGGCACTGAAAGACGGCGTCATCGCACCAACGATTGGCTATGAAGAGGCTGATCCGGAATGTGCCTTGGATGTTGTTCCGAATGAGGCGCGGGAGGCAAAGGTTGATGCATGCCTTTCGAACGCATTTGCCTTCGGTGGTTTGAACGCCGTCTTGGCGTTGCGCGCCGCGCCTTAATATGGGCCCCACGAAAAGGCCCGCGCGGACGGTGATCCGGCGGGCCATGTTGTTTCAGCTTCGTTGCGAATTACTCAGTTGCTTCCGCTTCGCCTTCTTCTTCGGCGGCGGGTTCTTGCGACTCGAGGAACGTAATGATCTCTGCGCGGCGCGCGACTAGGTCCTCATACGCCGCCGTAAAGCCGCGCAAAGAGGCCTGTGTTGGAACGGGTAATCCACCAATCTGGCCAAGCTCATCGCGGGTCAAAGCGAAAAGCACCACGGTGGCATCGGCGCCATTCTGGAACAGATCAACGTTTTGCTCGGTCAGCGAGATCTGCACAAAACACCCGATCGGGCGGCAGAACGCGTAAGGCAGCACTACCGGTTCCGCGTCATCGATTTGCATTTGCAGACCCGGGCTCAACAACGTGTCGAGAGGGGTAAGAACGGTCGCATTGGCGACGGCATCGTCCTCGGTCACAAGCGCCACGCTAATGCGGAATTCCGCGACCGGGTTGCCGTTTTCCTCTTCCAACAGTTGGAACATTTCGCAGCGGTCGGGGGCCTCATCACTGTCGGCTCGGATACAACGAACCTGCCAATCGCGATAGATTTCGGCGACAAAGGTCTCTCCCGCTTCGACTTCATCGCGGTTCGGAAGAACCAGTGGGTCATCTTGGGCCTGTGCAGCCATTGGCAATGCCAAGGTGGCAACAAGGCCAAAAGCGGCGAGTTTGTTGAACACGGTCATCTTGAATGCGTCCTCTGCGTTATTCATTTTGGCACTGCTCGGGCGCCCGGTCCTGAGGGCGCACCTGCCAATCCTGCGTGTGGCTAGCATGGAGAGGGTGGGGATGTCAGCGCCAAAAAATCGTTGCTCATGCGCGAGGCGGATCGGGCAATCTCTGACCCAAAATAGCTAAAGGGCCCGCACGCGGACCCTTTGCATTTTCTCTCCCTGTCGGACTGGCCGACTTATGTGCGGGACGCTAAGCGAAGCGTTCCCAGCCGTCAACAGGGCTTTTGGGGAAAAATGCAGATGTGATGAGACCCCTGTATTTATTGACCAATTGGCCAAAAAAAACCGCGCCCAAGCGGGGCGCGGCCAGTTGACAGGGAGGAAGTCAACACCACGCATCAGCGTGGCGTGCGCTCACACTGGCATCCAAAGGTTAAAAATGTATTGGTATCCGCAGAAAAACGGATCGCAGGGACAAACAAGATGCCAGAACAGGTGCAAAACGGGATATTTGTGGGCGGCGGCGGCCCTGACTACGGTGAAGCGCAGATGCTGCGCCCCGATTATGCGAACCGCCATGGGCTGATCGCGGGTGCTACAGGCACCGGCAAGACGGTCACGTTGCAAATCCTGGCCGAAAGCTTCTCCGCCCTGGGCGTTCCAGTGGTTCTGTCGGACGTGAAGGGCGATCTTTCCGGTTTGGCGCAGTCCGGATCCCCTGATTTCAAGTTGCACGAACCTTTCATGGACCGCGCGGCTACTATCAACTTCACCGATTATGCCTACCGCGCGTTCCCCGTGACCTTCTGGGACCTCTTCGGCGAACAAGGCCATCCCGTGCGCACAACAGTGGCTGAGATGGGGCCACTTCTTCTGTCACGCCTGCTGGAACTCAGCGAAGCGCAAGAAGGGGTGATGAACATTGCCTTTCGCGTCGCGGATGAGGAAGGCATGGCGTTGCTGGACCTGAAAGACCTGCAAGCGCTCCTGGTCTGGGTCGGGCAGAACCGCAAGACGCTCAGCTTGCGCTACGGGAACGTCTCGACCGCCTCGATCGGCGCAATCCAGCGCCGGTTGCTGGTTCTGGAAGGGCAGGGGGCGACGCAGTTCTTTGGCGAGCCTGCCTTGGAGCTGGATGATTTGTTCCTGAAAGATGAGGCAGGGGCAGGCCGCATCAACATCATTGCTGCCGACAAGCTGATGCAATCGCCGCGCCTTTACGCGACTTTCCTTCTTTGGCTGTTGTCCGAGCTTTTTGAGACGCTGCCAGAGGTGGGCGATCCAGACAAACCCAAGCTGGTCTTCTTCTTTGATGAGGCACATCTGCTGTTCGAAGACGCCCCCAAGGCGCTGGTCGATAAGGTCGAACAAGTCGCGCGTCTGATCCGCTCCAAAGGCGTTGGCGTCTATTTCATCACACAGAACCCGGCGGATGTGCCCGAAGATATTTTGGGTCAGCTCGGCAATCGCGTGCAGCACGCCCTGCGTGCGTTCACCGCCAAGGACCGCCGCGATCTCAAGCAAGCCGCGCAGAACTACCGCGACAACCCGGATTTCGACATCGAGGATGCGATCCGTGAAGTCGGTGTGGGGGAGGCCGTGACGTCGCTTCTGGAACGCAAAGGCATTCCCGGCATCGCGCAACGGACCTTGATCCGCCCGCCATCCTCGCAATTGGGTCCGCTCGATCCTGCGACCCGAGCGGCGCTGATGGGTATGTCGCCCGTGGCCGGGAAATATGAGGAGGTTCAAGACCGCGAGAGCGCATTCGAAATACTCCAGAAGCGCGCCGAAGCGGCCGCAGAAGAGGCTGAGAAAGCGGAGGAGGCCGAAGAAGAGGCGGAAGCCGCAGAACGTGAATATCGTGCCGGGCGGCGGTATTCCGGTGGCGGTGTCAGCCGCTCATCTTCGCGGCCTGCGCGGCAGCGGCGGTCTTCGTCACGGTCCGACAGCATTGGCACGACCTTCGCCAAAAGCTTTGCCCGACAGCTTGGCACCCGCACGGGGCGTGCGGTTGTCCGCGGCGTGTTGGGGGGCATCTTCAGGGGACGCTAGACGTGGCCAGGCCGCGCGCCGGTCTCACGTTGATCATTCACTGGTGAATAGTTGCGGGCCTTTTTCGCAGCTGCCCTATTCATTCCTGAATGAGCAACGCGCTCAAGTCACGATCCGCATGCGTCCTTTGGATCACCGCAGCAGCCTTCCAGCGTGCTGCGACATGACATCTGCGTCAGGTGGTCTAAATCCGATCCGTTGCGGTGCCGCATCCTATGGTCACTGCCGCCTGCGCGGCCTACACTCTGATCCATGATCGTAGAACTCGGACATTTCGCCCTGATCCTCGCCTTCGCCGTGGCGATATTCCAGATGGTCGTGCCTTTGGTGGGCGCATGGGCGGGCAATCGCGGTTGGATGGCTTCGGCCGATCCGGCGGCTTCGGCGCAATTCGTGCTGACCGCTTTCAGCTTTGCGGCGCTGACCTATGCGTTTGTGACGTCGGACTTTTCGCTGAGCCTTGTGGTCGCCAATTCCCATACCGACAAGCCGCTGCTCTACAAGATCACCGGGGTTTGGGGAAATCATGAAGGCTCGTTGCTTCTGTGGGTGCTGATCCTGACGCTGTTTGGCGCCTGCGCCAGCTGGTTTGGCAAAGGCCTGCCGCCAACCCTGCGCGCCCGTGTTCTTTCGGTGCAGAGTGCTGTGGCCGTTGCCTTCTTTGCCTTCATCCTCTTCACCTCCAACCCATTCCTGAGGCTGGCGACACCGCCATTCGACGGACAGGACCTAAACCCGCTCCTGCAAGACCCCGGATTGGCGTTCCACCCGCCGTTCCTTTACCTCGGTTACGTGGGTCTGAGCATGGCGTTCTCTTTCGCCGTTGCCGCCCTGATCGAGGGGCGCGTTGATGCGGCCTGGGGCCGTTGGGTGCGGCCTTGGACGCTTGCGGCCTGGGTCTTTCTGACGATCGGGATCGGGCTCGGCTCATGGTGGGCCTATTATGAGCTTGGCTGGGGCGGGTTCTGGTTTTGGGATCCGGTTGAGAATGCGTCGTTTATGCCTTGGCTGATCTCTGCCGCTTTGCTGCATTCGGCCATCGTGGTTGAGAAGCGTGAAAGCCTAAAAAGCTGGACGATCCTTCTGGCGATCCTGGCCTTCGGTTTCTCGCTGATCGGTACGTTTATCGTGCGCTCCGGGGTGCTGACATCCGTGCACGCCTTCGCAAATGACCCGGAGCGGGGGGTTTTCATCCTGATGATCCTTGCCATCTTCATGGGCGGTGCGCTTGTGCTGTTCGCGCTCAGGGCCGGCGCGATGGAGGCGAAGGGCGTCTTTGGAATCGTCAGCCGGGAAAGCGGGCTGGTTTTCAATAACCTGATCCTGGCTGTTTCGACGTTTGTGGTTTTCATTGGCACGATCTGGCCTTTGATCGCTGACCTGTTCTTTGACCGGACACTCTCGGTTGGCCCTCCATTCTTTGACGCGGCCTTCACGCCGTTTGTCTTCGCGTTGTCTGTGGCATTACCGATTGCCGCGATGATGCCTTGGAAACGGGCGACGCTTGCAAAGCCGATGCGTGCACTATTGCCAGCGGCGGTTCTGGCGATTGCCGTAGGCTTGCTGACCTGGGCGATGTATTCGGGCAAATCGGCCATTGGCCCCATCGGTGTGGGGTTGGCCGTTTGGTTGGTTGCCGGTGCCGTCACCGATCTTTGGTCGCGGACGGGACGGGGTGCCATCGGCGGGCGGTTGGGGCGTCTGATGCGCCTGCCACGGGCAGATTGGGGCAAGTCGATTGCCCATGCTGGCGTCGGGGTCACGATGTTTGGCGTGGTCACTTTGACGGGCTATCAGATCGAAGACATCCGTGTGGCGCGTGAGGGGGAGACCTATCAAGTCGGTGCTTACGAGATTGAGCTGTTGGGCGTTGAGGAAAACATCCGTGGGCCCAATTACCTGTCGACCATGGCCTCGGTCGCCGTGCGCGACCCTGAGACGGGCGCGGAGATTTCGGTGCTGAACCCGGAGCGGCGGATTTACCCGGTGGCGGGCATGCCCACGACAGAGGCTGGGATCAACAACGGCGTAACGCGCGACGTCTACGTGACTCTTGGCGATCCGCAGGACGGTGGCGGTTGGGCCTTGCGGGTCTGGATCAAACCTTTTGCCAACTGGATCTGGGGCGGCACGATCATCATGGCGTTGGGCGGCTTCTTGAGTCTGTCTGATCGTCGCTACCGTGTGGCGGCAGGTGCAGCCAAGGCGCAACCTGCCGGGGTTCCTGCGGAATGAAGGGGCTGCGCGCGGCCCTCCTCGGATCTGCGATCCTGCTCGCAGCTTTGCCGGTTTGGGCGGTGCAGCCCGATGAGGTGTTGGAGGATTCCGTGCTTGAAGAACGTGCGCGCGACATCTCCGCCGGTTTGCGCTGCCCGGTGTGTCAGAACGAGAGCATTGATGAGAGCTCTGCTGAGATCGCCCGTGACCTGCGGCTGTTGGTGCGCGAACGATTGGTGGAGGGCGACAGTGACGTGGAAGTCGTCGACTACATCGTCGCGCGCTATGGCGAGTACGTGATGCTGAGCCCGAATTTCGACGGTGCGAACCGTGTGCTGTGGGTCTTGCCCGTCCTGTTGCTTGGCGCGGGCATTGGCCTGTCGGTCGTTTACATTCGCGGACGGTCCAAGGCCCCGGCACCGACAGAGGTGGGGTTGAGCGTGGACGAGCAGGCGCGGCTGGATGCGATCCTGGATGATGACCGCGCGGACTGACGCAGCGTTTCCGCTTTTCTGAACTGATCGGTTCGCCTAGGGTCGCCCTGAAGCAAGGGAGGCACCCCCATGGACTATAAAACGATCACCCGCGACGACCGCGATGGCATGACGATCATCACGATGAACCGCCCCGATGTGATGAACGCGCTGAACACGCAGATGCGGGCGGAGATTACGCACGCTGTCGGCTCTGCGGGCAAGGATGCGCGTGTGGTTGTGTTGACCGGAACGGGGCGGGCGTTTTG
Organism: uncultured Roseicyclus sp.; assembly: GCA_947500415.1. Taxonomy (GTDB): domain Bacteria; phylum Pseudomonadota; class Alphaproteobacteria; order Rhodobacterales; family Rhodobacteraceae; genus Gymnodinialimonas. The sequence goes on along the minus strand of CANMRT010000002.1, from coordinate 309,194 downwards.
TTCGGGGCAGGATTTGGGCGACCGCGCAAATGCGGCGAACCTGAACCTCGAGCGGACACTCAGGGACGAATATATCCCGATGCTGAACGCGATTGTGGAATGCCCAGTGCCAGTGATTGCGGCGGTGAATGGGACGGCTGCGGGGGCGGGCGCCAATCTGGCGCTGGTGTGTGACGTGGTGATTGCGACGGAATCGGCCAGCTTCATTCAGGCGTTCACGCGCATTGGGTTGATCCCCGATGCGGGCGGAACCTGGGCTTTGCCGCGCACGATCGGATTGCAGCGCGCGATGGGGGCGGCGTTGTTTGCTGACAAGATCTCTGCGCGTCAGGCTGCCGATTGGGGCATGATCTGGGAAGTGGCCTCGGATGAGGAATTCGAGGCGGTCTGGATGGGAAGGGCGCAGCATCTGGCGAGCGGGCCGACGGAGGCCTTCAAGCGCGTAAAGCAGGTGATGCAGGCGAGCTTTGGCAATAACCTGGAAGAGCAATTGCATCTGGAAGGTCAGTTGCAGGGCCAATGCGGCAAGACACGGGACTTCAAGGAAGGTGTCTTGGCTTTCTTGGAGAAGCGCACGCCAGTTTATGAGGGGCGGTAAAGCAGGCGGTTGCAAGGTTGCAACCGATAGCTATGCCTCTGGCAAAGAACGACAAACGCGTTCTTGGTAAGATTTTGTTAACCAAGAATTGTGTCGAAGGGTAGCGCGAGGTTGTTGCGGAAAAGCCCCTTTGCGGGCTCTGCAACTGCGCACCGCGGCCGATTTCCTGATGTGATCCCTTTGTGCTGCGATTAAAGTGCTGGGACCTGCTGCCTTCACACGACTGTACCCCGCCAAGACATGTCCAATTCGGATCGCCCAACTTCGGACCCGACGCTCGGTGAGGTCTTGCTGGCATTCTACGAGTGCCTGACGGAACCATCCCAGTTGGACGCGTTGATGGAGGTCCTCACTTCCTGGCTGGATGATGAGGAAGGTGAGCTGGTTTCCCCGAAGCTGGACCACCATGCCGACCAAGCCTTTCGCCTGTTGGGGGAAATCGGTGTCAGCGATCAAGACGCTGATGAGGTCCCGGATGCGCTTGATGTGGCGCGGTTTGCCACACCGGCAGATGTCGCGGCCGCGTTTGATGGGCAGCTCCAACCTGACGATCAGGCGAGGTTGGAGGCTTGGCTGGAAGGCGAGCCCGAAAGAGGTTCCTTGTTGCTGCGGGTGATCGAGGATCAGACCGTCGAATTGGTCATCGTTTCGCGTGATTTGTCGGGGGAAGGGTTTCTATCCAAACGATCCGGGGATGCCTTTGAAGGCGTGATCTCAAAATTCTTGGCGGAAAGTTTTGAACTGACCCATGCCGAGTTCGCCTTGCTGAAGGAGTTGCTTCTGGGCGGGACCTTACGGGAGATTGCCGACCGCGTCGGGAAGTCGTGGGAGACGGTTCGTAGCCAGGTCAAGTCCCTTACCAACAAATTGGGCGTGAGTTCCCAGTCAGATATTCTGCGCATGTTGAACCAGGCCGCCGCTTTGGTCCCTCGGAAACCGAACGAGACATCGGCTGCTGGAGGTGGTCTGAGAAAGGTGCGCCGGCCAGATGGGCGGACGCTTTGCTATGAGGTTGATGGACCGAAATCGGAACGGGTCTTGGTGTACGTTCATGGGATGACCCAAGGCCGCCACTGGCCTGAAAAGGCGCGGGCTCTGGCAGTCAGTCGCGGGTGGCAAGTGATCCGGATCAGTCGCGCTGGCCGGGGACCGTCTTCGGTGAACTTCAAGGAAGACAGTGCATTGCTGCAGGACCATGTCGATGACGTGATGGCGGTGCTGGATCAAGAGAGTATTGGGTCGTTCTCGATCTTTGGTGCTGCGGACGGATTTGCAGTTGGCTATTCCATCGCGCTGCAACACCCTGAACGCGTGAACATGATTGTCGGGATCGAGGCCGTGCCGCCCATCGTGTCGCGTGAAGTGACGTCAGGCTTCATAGGAAAAATGAAGACCTTTGGACTTGCATGTCTTTATGCGCCCAAGACCATCAAGTTCATGTTCGGGATTGCGATGCGTCAGCTGGAACGCATGGAAGATCGGCATGCCGGTGTTCATCCGCTGCTAGGTGTCGAGATGCGCAAAGTTGAAGATGCAGATGGGTTGCGCGCGGATGATTTGAACTTCGCAGACCTGATGATCCACAAGGCTGAAGGCATGTGGCGGGATGCGAGTTTTTCCTGCGTGGATTGGGCTTTTGCACCGCCGAATAGCAATCTCCGGCCCCGCGCAGCGTTGATCCATTGCAGAGATTCCTTGATCAAGCCATCCGGACCGTTTGATGCATTTGCGCAGCGGATCGGCGCGCCGGTCTACCGGCTCGACTCCTATCTGCCTTATATTTCAGCAGCTTTGCCAACGGTTTTGGACGCGTTGGAGCCTATCTGAGTTATACGGGCGTTTTTTTCGAGTGTCCGCGCCCGTTTTCACCCGTTCGGGTGATTGTCAGAAACTGGGCCTGGCCACTATTTCTAAAGCCAAGGTCGATTGAACAGCACCGCTAGAGCAGACATCAGAGTCCGACACTTTCCTTGGAAACTGAACCCGATTTCGCGCCGGAACCGCTCAATGAAAATGTTCAGTCGTGTGATCCCGTGACGGCACAGTAGGCCTTCACACTGCGTAACTCGTATTTCGCCGTCATGGGCCAGGGCGCCCGGTGCTGCATTTAGTGCGGCGCCGGGCCTCCGTTTTCTTGGGGCTCGCTTGAATAGAGTGCGACCTTGTTGCCTTGGGGATCGCGCAGATAAGCCACATAGAAATCGGGGCTGTAAGACGCGCGGAAACCCGGGGCACCTTCATCGGTGCCACCTGCAGCAAGCGCGGCCGCATGAAGCGTCCGAACCTGGGCTTGGTTGCGCGCCTCAAACGCGACCATTGCGCCGTTTCCGGCGGAGGCCGGGGCGCCATTGAAAGGTGGTTTGACGTAAAAATCTGGCAGCACTGGGGATTGGCCATCAGCCACAGGCAGGACGTAGCTTAGGCCTTCCGCGCCTTCCGTCAGATCGTAGCCAAGCGCTGGCAGGAATGCGTCGTAGAACGCCTTCGCTTGAGCGATGTCATCAGCGCCGACGGTGACATAGGCGATCATCCTGCGCCCTAACGTTCGGGTATCAGGCCGCGCGGACTGAAGCGCAGGACCAGCAACAGGATCAGCCCCATCGTCAACAGGCGCATATGGGCGGCTGAGTCGAGGAGGTGGTCGGACAGCGGCGAGCCGGGCTCCATGAAGTAGGTGATGCCCTGCATGAGCATCAGGCCCATCGGCTCAACCTGCACCCAGAGCCACCAGATCAGGAAGCCGCCCAGAACAGCGCCCCAGTTGTTGCCGGAGCCGCCCACGATCACCATGACCCAGATCAGGAAGGTGAAGCGGAGCGGCTGGTAGGTGCCGGGCACAAGCTGGCTGTCGAGCGTGGTCATCATGGCGCCAGCCATGCCGCAAACGGCGGAGCCAAGGATGAAGATCTGCAGGTGGCGCGCTTTGACGTCCTTGCCCATGGCGGAGGCCGAAACTTCATTGTCGCGGATCGCACACATCATGCGGCCCCAGGGGGAGTTCCAGGCCTTCTCGGACAGCCAGACAAGGGCCACCAGGACCACGATGAAGAGGCCCGCGTAGGCGAGTTTCACGGTGATCGTCGAGGCTGTCGTGAGGTCCGCGCCGATGTTGGCGGCGAACCCTTGGAAGCCTTCGGACGCTTGCAGATCGACCTCGTAGGGGACGGGGCGTGGAATACCAGTGACGTTCTTCACACCGCGCGCCAGCCAGTCTTCGTTCTTGAGGACGGCGATGATGATTTCGGCAATGCCGAGGGTGGCGATGGCGAGGTAGTCAGAGCGCAGACCAAGGGCGGTCTTGCCGATAATCCAGGCGGCCCCGGCGGCAAGAAGGCCTCCCACGGGCCACGCGAAGATCACAGGCAGGCCGAGCCCGCCGAGGAAGCCAGTGGAGGCGGGATCGACGGATTCCACGGCCTCAACGCCTGGATCGATCACGGTGCGGTAGATGGCGTAGCCGCCGATCAGGACGACAAGCACCGCAATGGCGCGCAATCGGCCTGTGGGGAGTTTGGTGTAGGTGAGGATCGCGGCGAGGATCGTCATGGCGCCGAGATAGAGACCCAGCATGATGCGCGGACCACCGGCCGCCCAGGCCTCGGGCACCGGATCGGAGGAGACGAGGACGGCGGCAAGGCCACCTAAGGCCACAAAGCCCATGACACCCACGTTAAAGAGGCCCGCATAGCCCCATTGCATGTTCACGCCGAGCGCCATGATGGCTGAGATGAGGCCCATATTGAAGATCGTCAGCGCAGTGTTCCACGACTGCACGAAGCCGGTGCCGATGAAGAGCACGGCGACGAGGGTGAAGAGCAGGAAGGTTTTGGAACTGCTCGTCCGGGGGGCGGTGGCTGCATCGCTCATACCGATTTCCCCTTCATTATGCCGGTGGGTTTGAACAGCAGCACGATCAGCAGGATGCCGAAGGACACGGCGAATTTGTAGTCGGTGCTGAGCAGTTGCAGAAGGCCTTCGGGCTGCCAATCCTCAGGCCCGAAGTAGCCCACGACCTTACGGAAGGCGTACGTCACGCCGACCTCGGAGAAGGCGATGAGGAAGCCGCCGAGGATTGCGCCTAGCGGGTTGCCGAGGCCTCCAACGATTGCGGAGGCGAAGATCGGCAGAAGCAGCTGGAAATAGGTGAACGGCTTGAAGCTCTTGTCGAGGCCATAGAGGACGCCTGCGGTGGTGGCCAGCGCTGCAACGATGATCCAGGTGACCAGCACAACGCGGTCGGGGTTGATGCCGGACAGGAGCGCCAGATCCTCGTTGTCCGAGAAGGCGCGCATGGATTTGCCGGTGCGGGTGCGGTTGAGGAACCAGAAGAGTGCGATCACCGCGATCAGGGCCACAACGATGGTGATGCCTTGGGTGGTGCGGAAGGCGAGGCCTTCGTCCAGGCCCGTCATTTCGCGGAAGTCACGGGCGCGGATGATGAAGCGTTCGCCGTCGGCAAAGCGCTGGTCATCGACGCCGATCAGGAAGCGGACGATGCCGTTCATGATGAACATGACGCCAAGGGAGGCGATCACGAAGATCACCGGCTTGGCTTTGTTCTCGCGGTAGAAGCGATAGACAATGCGGTCGGTGCCAATCATCAGCGCCGCCGTGACGGCGATGCCGAGGGGCAGGGCGATCAGGGCTGTGGGCAGAGGGCCAAAGCTGACGCCTGCTGCCTGAAGACCCCAGGTGCCGAAGATCGTGATCATCGTGCCGAAGGCCATCGTGTCGCCATGGGCGAAGTTGGAAAACCGCAGGATGCCGTAGATCAGCGTCACGCCAAGGGCTCCGAGCGCAAGCTGTGCGCCGTAGGCCGTGGCGGGAATGATAACGAAATTCGCCAAGGCGACGAAGGCGTTCAAGACGTCCACGCAAAACTCTCCCAATCCGTCCGTGCGCCTTTTGATGGCGCTTGAAAAACAGGTCTAACGAAGGGGCGCAGGCTTGGCCAGTGGGTCATTGTTTATTGGGCCAAACAGGTGCCGAAGATGGTTGTGGTGCGCGCCGGTCCATCGTGTCCGTGGATCGACAAGAGCGCGCGTCCGTCGGGCAGGATCGTGATCAACTCACCCAGTGCAGCTTCGCCGGCACCGGCATAAGCGGCGGGCAGGGCGCCGGGCCGTGTCAGCCTTGTGACCGGGTGGTCGCCAGCGGGTGAGATCATGAACAAATCGCCCGCGTGATCTGCCGCGATGATCTGGTAGGTATCATCGACCGCGTGGCAGTCGAGGTTTTGGCAAATGACGGTCATTTCGCAGGTGAACGGTTCGGCCCATGCAGGCGTGACAAGGAGGCACGTTGCGAGGGCCGCGCGTATCACGAGGTCACGCCCGAGGCTGGTACGCAATGGTGGCGCATGGCGCGCGGGGCGAGGGCGCGTTCCGGGAAATATTGCAGACCGTAACCGTCGAGAATGAGAGCTCCGTCGTCGGTACGGCCCGCTGGCACAAGTATAAGGCCGATGTTTGTGGCTTCGTCCAAGGCAAGGGCATCGGCTTGCGCCAAGGTCTCTGCCACGCCGACCGGGAAGCCGTTCCATTCGGCCAATGGGTCCCAAAGCCACGCCTCGCCAATACGTTCGAGCGAAAAGATAGGGTTTGGTCCGCTCTCTTCACATGTCTCGTCCAACGTGCAGGACGGAATCCATTCGCAAAGCATGCGGTCTGTCACTGTTTGTGCGGCGGCAGACTGCGCTGTCAGGACCGCAACGACGCAAAGAATACGCGTCACGACAGTTCACACGTTCCAAGACCTGTGACGACCTGCATCGCAGCTTGGGGCTGATGGGTGGTGACGACCACATGGCCAGTGCTGTCGATGGTCACCATTTGCATCGTTTGCGTCGCCTCATCCCGGTGGATCAAACTGCGGACGCGGGTCTGGTGCACCGCACCCTCAACTGGGGGCAGATCGGCGATCAGCTCGTAGTCGGAGGGCAGGTCTGTGCCGACCCAAACTACGCTCCAGCCATCCTCGCCTTCGCTAATTTCGATGGTTTGCCCCAGATCACGGCAGGCGCCGGTGTGAGGGCACATGACGTCGAGAAGGCAGGTCCATGCGACCGGGGCCTCCTGCGCAGATGCGGCGAGCGGAATGGAAAAGAGGACGGCGGAGAGAAGCAACTTTCGCATGGCGAAATCCTAGGTGAGCTTTGAGTGAAGCGTACGGTCGGTGTCGGGGAGGGGCACGATATGAGTTTGGGCAGAACATGCCACGGGTATTTCGATGGACGGACGGATCATGAGGCGGGCTCGCATGTGCCGAAGTAGGAGACCGGAGTGATTTGCCCGCCGGGGCCGAACTCATGCTGGGTCATGGCGGCTTGGCCGGTCTCGGACAGGGTGAGCAACAGCGTCATGTCGGGCAACGTGTCGAAGAGGAGCGCGCTTGCGGGCGGCTCCACATGGGACAAGGGTGTGGCGAAGGCGATGCCGTCCGGTGTGACCAGCGCCAGCGCCCCGCTGATGAGGTCGAAACTGAACGGCAGGCCGGGGTGGGTCTGGCAATCGGTCATTGGAGAGCAGAGCTGCGTGAAGGTACAGGCGAGGCCCGTGGCCGCCGCGGGAAACGGGGCCGCAAGGCAAGCAATGGCTAATGCTGCGGCCCTCATTGAGATAGTTCCGTGCAATGAAGGATGAAATACTGCCCGGCGGGGCCGGCGCGGGACCGGTCGAAGAAGGCAAATCGGCGGGTCAGGGCATCTTCGGCGGGCTCTTCGACCAAGATCCGGAGGCCTGCCTGTTCAGGATCAATGGGTGTGGCGTCGAGCGCTTGGATCACATCCAGCGGTTCCAGCAAGTCCTCAGAGGGCCCGAGCTGGCCGAGCGGTCCTTCAATACGCAGCAGCAGTTCGCCGAGTGCGGGGAATGCCGCGCAGCCGCTGTTTGTGCGGCAAATTTCGACGGTTTCGCAGGTGGCGATGTAGGGGGCGTTGTCCGTGAACGGGGTGTCATCAAGTGTGGCAAGCGCAGGTGCGGACATGGCGAAGGTCAGCGGAAGCACGGCGATATGGGACCGCACGCGCATCATCTGGACTGGAAAAAGGATTGCGCGCAATTTGCCTCGGACAGCGTGGCGTCGGGGCCGGTCGGATTGCCTTGCATGTCTGGGTGGCGCCGGAGGGTCGCGGTCACTGTGGTATCATCATCGGGATCGGCACGCGGAGAGATGAGCAGCGCGCCTTCGTCTCGGGTACGGGCCAATAGGTGCAGGGGTTCGCCGCGGCGCGTTGGTCTCGGATCCTGGATACTTGCCGGTGTCGCTGGTCCGGTCGGCGAGGGAGTCGTCCACAGCTGTATGGAGTCATCTTCCGCCCCTAGGTCGATGATAACCTGCATCGGTGTGTCGGTTCTGCAGGTTCCATCGGGTCCGCAGAAGGTGACGAATGCGCAGGTCAGTAGGGTGACGACGGCTTCCATGTCCCGTTATCCGCCGAGGAAGCTTTTGCGCACCTCGGGGTCTGCCAAAAGCTCTTTCCCGGTGCCGGTATAGGCGTTGCGGCCTTGGACAAGGACATAGCCTTTGTCTGCAATCTCAAGGGCTTGGCGGGCGTTTTGTTCGACCATGAGGATCGGGATGCCAGTGCGCGCCACCTCGATGATCCGGTCGAAGAGTTCGTCCATCACGATGGGGGAAACGCCTGCGGTGGGCTCGTCCAGCATCAGGACCTTGGGTTGGGTCATGAGCGAGCGGCCCACGGCAACCTGCTGCCGCTGACCGCCCGAAAGCTCCCCCGCCGCTTGTTTGCGCTTGTCGCGCAGGATCGGGAAAAGGTCGTAGACCTGCTCCATCGTGTTGCGGAAATCATCCTTTCGGATGAAGGCCCCCATTTCGAGGTTCTCTTCGACGGTCATGGAGGTGAAGATGTTGGACGTCTGTGGCACGAAGCCCATGCCAGCGGCCACGCGCGCCTGGGGCGTCATGGTGGAGATGTCAGCGCCATCCAGCATCACGCGGCCTTGGCGCAGGTTCAGCATCCCGAAGACGGCCTTCATGGCGGTGGATTTGCCCGCACCGTTCGGACCAACAATGACCGCGATCTCGCCTGGGTTCACCGCAATGGTGCAATCATGGAGAATGTCCGCGCCAGAGCCATAGCCACCGGTCATGGACTCGCCAATCAGGAAAGGGGTTGTCGCGTCAGATTGGATTTGCGTTTGGGCTGTCATTGGGCGACCTGCACTTGCTCGAGAAACCGTAGGTGTACGGAACTGTGGCGGGGGGAGTAGGTTGTGACGCCAACCTCAATTGTAACGAATTGCGCGACCGCGTTGTCCATCAAGACCATTGAGTTGGAATAGACGTAGGCCACGCCTTCAACCGTGCCCCGGTAGACGAAGTTAGGCTGCGATACGCCCGCGATGAGGTTTGAGCCACGCTCAATCACCGGCAAGGAGGAAACCGGTACGCCAGAGGCTTGAGAGAGATTTTCCAGGGCTGCCTGTTGCATGGCCGCGACCGTGAGGCCGTCATTGCGGCCAAGGGGTTCGACCACTGCAACGGCCTGAATGCCTTCGGGTGTCTCGTAGTAGCTGGTGATCTCGGAATTTTCGGATTGGGGGGTCAGCACGAAGTTTGGCGAAGTGCCGCAGAAACGAACCGGCTCAACGATCAGCGGGCAGGGCGCGGCTCCGGCGATCTCAGCCCCCGGTTGTTGCGGGAGGTCGCCATCTTTGGGAGCGACTTGCGCCATAGCCGGCACAGCAAAGAGGATCGATAATGCGGCGACGCGGGCGATCATGCGGTCGCGCCTTCCAGCTGGTCCTTGTTCTTCAGGCCGGTGCCCAAATAGGCCTCAATCACCGCGTCGTTGGCCTTGATCTCGGCCAGGGTCCCCTCGGCCAGTACGCGACCTTCAGCCATACAAATGACCGGACCACAGAGGCGGCCAATGAAATCCATATCGTGTTCAATCACGCAGAAGGTGTAGCCGCGTTCCTGGTTCAGGCGGATGATGGCGTCGCCGATGGTGTTGAGAAGCGTGCGGTTCACGCCCGCGCCGACCTCATCAAGGAAGACCATCTTGGCGTCGACCATCATCGTGCGACCCAGTTCGAGCAGTTTCTTCTGGCCACCGGACACGGCGCCTGCGGGATGGTCTGCGAGGTGGGTGATGGTGAGAAATTCGAGTACTTCGTCGGCCTTGGCCCGCAGCGCGCGTTCTTCATCGGCGATACGCTTACGTCCGAACCAGGTGTTCCAGAGCGTTTCACCCGTCTGACCTTCCGGCACCATCATCAGGTTTTCGCGGCAGGTCATGGAGGAGAATTCGTGCGCGATCTGGAAGGTGCGCAGCAGACCTTTGCCGAACAGTTTGTGGGGCGGAAGGCCGGTGATGTCTTCACCGTCCATGCTGACCGTTCCGGAAGTTGGTTCAAGAACGCCCGCGATCACATTGAAAAGAGTGGTTTTTCCGGCGCCATTGGGGCCGATCAATCCGGTGATTGAGCCGGTTTCAATCTTTAGGGACGCGCCGTCCACAGCATGGAAACCGCCGAAGTGTTTGTGGAGGTCGTGGACTTCGATCATGCCGGGCGCATCCTTTTCTTAGAAAAACAGCCCGGCGATGACACCGGGCTGTTTGAAATTCATAACGATCAACGCTTAGCGGTAGCCAGCGACCGAAAGCTCACCGTCGACGATCTCGATCTCACGGTAGTTGCCTGCGCTTTCGCCTGCACCGATGAGCTCAACCGCGGAGGCGCCAACGTAGTCCACGTCTTCGCCGTTGGCGATCATCTCAAGCGCCATGCCAAGCTGACCCGGCAGGATCTCGGTGCCCGGCGCGTTGGCGACGTTCATGACTTCGCCCATGTAGTCGGCTGCGTTGCGCGAACCGGAGGCGGCCATGGCGAGCATGATCAGGGCTGCGGCGTCGTAGGACTCAGCCGAGAAGGGCGAGGTGCCGTCGAAGCCAGCTTCCTCGGCCATCGCCTGGAAGAGGCCTGCACCTTCGCTGTCGGTGCCCGGGTTCTGGCCGAACGAGCCGTCGATGTCGGAGCCGAAGTTGTCGACCAGTGCCTGAGAGACCATGCCGTCGGGGAAGACGAAGGTTTCAAACGCGCCAGTGTCGAGGGCTGCCTGGATCACGCCAGAGCCGCCTTGGTCAACGTAGCCAGCAACCACAAGCGCGTCGCCACCTGCAGAGGCCAGCGCGCCGACTTCAGCGGAGTAGTCCGCGCGTCCGTCTTCGTGGGCGGCGGACAGGGTCACGGTGCCACCGGCCTCTTCAAAGGCGGCGGTGAAGGCGTCGGCCAGACCCTGGCCGTAGTCGTTGTTGGTGTAGGTGACGGCGACGGTGTCGATGCCACGCTCCATGATGATCTCAGCCATCACAACACCCTGACGGGCGTCGGAAGGCGCGGTGCGGAAGAACAGGCCGTTGTCTTCAGCAGTCGACAGGCCCGGCGACGTTGCGGAGGGCGAGATCATGACCATACCGTTCGGAACGGCGACGTTGGCGAGGATCGAGCCGGTCACACCGGAACAGTCCGCGCCGACAATGCCATGAACGCCGTCGGACGTGATCAGACGCTCGGCGGCGGCCTGAGCGGCGGAGCTATCAACGCAAGTGGAGTCTGCGCGGACGGACGTGACGGAAGCACCGCCAAACAGCGCACCGGATTCGGTGACTTCGGCCATCGCCAGCTCAGCACCGTCGCCCATCGCGGGGGTGATCGATTCAATCGGGCCGGTGAAGCCGAGGATCACGCCGAGCGAGACGTCGCCCTGATGGCCATCGGCCATTGCGACGCCGGTCAGCGCCATGGATGCGGCGGATGCCAGCAGAAACTTTTTCATAGATTATCTCCCTGTCTTCAGGCGTTGATCGCCTTTGATGCGGTGCAAACTAGCCGCAGTGTTCGCAAAGGGGAAGAGGCCAACTGCGAGGAGGCATTGCGCCCCAGTGGGCCGCTTGCCGGTGCAGCGATTGAGTTTTGCGCACATGACTTGCGGCACCCGCGCGAATTTGGTGCAAGGGTACATGGGCAGCTTGTTTCCGTTTCGTGAAGGCTGCCCAAAGGGGAGTGAGAAATGGCGGCACCGGTGAATGAGTTAAAGGCGGCGTTGGCCGAAGGCCGCATGCAGCGGGGCCTTTGGTTGAACCTGCCGGGCATGGTTACTGCAGAGATGGCCGGTCGCGCAGGCTTTGATTGGTGCCTGATCGATGGAGAGCACGGGCCATGGGATCCCAGCGGTATCCGCGACCAGCTCATTGCGCTTGCCGGCACCGGAACCCATGCCGTGGTTCGCGTGCCGGTGGCCGAAGACTGGATCATCAAACAAGCGCTGGATCTGGGCGTGCAGACCCTACTGGTGCCGATGGTGAACAGCGCTGAAGAGGCGCGCGCTGTCGTTCGGGCGTGCCGGTACCCGCCCGACGGCGTACGCGGCATGGGTGCTATGGTGGCACGGGCGGGAGAATTCGGTGGGACCGCGGATTACCCAGCCAGCGCAAACGACCAGATCTGCATTCTCGTACAAGCGGAAAGCCAAGCTGCGATAGATGAGTTGGCCGAGATCACCGCCGTCGAAGGCGTAGACGGCGTTTTCATTGGACCGGCCGATCTGGGCGCGGACATGGGTTACCGCGATAGTCTTTCCGACCCCGATCTTTGGGTGACCGTCGCGAAAGGGATCGAGACGATCCGGTCAGGTGGAAAGTCGGCCGGGATCATTGTGAGCGGCGCCGAGGCTGAGGCGAAGATGCGCGAGCTTGGCGTGACGTTCCTTGGCTGCGGCTCGGACGCTTCCCTTTTGCAGGCGGGGCTAATGGAGCTTTCGCGCGGATGCTGATCGATCTGAAACATGGGGATGCCCATGCGGTTTTCGACACCGAAGCGGGCAATATCCCGGGCTGGACTGTAGGCGGAAGATCGCCTCTGCATGTGGCCCCGTGGCGCGAGGAAGAGGCGGTGCAGAGCGACCCCAACGTCGCCGATGTCGACAAGCGGCTGGCGGGTGATTTCTTTTGCATGCCGTTCGGAAAGGACGACGTTCACGGCCATCCGATCCATGGACCAACCGCAAACAGCCTGTGGGTTTTGCTGAGCGCAGAGGGAGCAAAGGGCGTCTTTGCCAACGGTTTGCCCAAATTGGGCGAGGCTGTGGTGGCCAAGGAAATTCAGCTGGTCGGCGATTGCCTGCTGCAGCGCCATATCATCGACAAGGGGCGCGGTGATGTCACTTTCGCCCACCACCCGATGGTGCGGATGGCGGAAGGTGGGCGCGTGTCGTTCAGCAAGAAACGCGCGGCGATGACTGATCCTGTGGCGCAGCATGAAGGGCATAACTACTGGCAACTCAACCAGTTGCGGGGCGATCTTCACCTTGAAATCGAGGGCGGTGGTCAATGGGATGGGCGGACCTATCCAGCCGGTCATCTGGTTGAGGATTTCTGCACTTTCGTCGAGTCACGGGAGAATTCGCTCGGCTGGACCTGCGTGATGCGCAACGCAGAAGACGACATGCTGTTGGTTCTGAAAGACCCGGTGATGATGCCGGTCACTATGCTCTGGATCTCCAACGGTGCACGCGATTTCCCGCCTTGGAACAGCCGCCATACGGGCGTGCTCGGTATTGAGGATGGCCGCGCACTTGGCGGTCAAGGCCTCGCCGCCGCCATGCAGGACAATGTGCTGACTTCAATGGATGTACCTACGACGCTGCCCTTGGGAGAGCGGCACACGATCCGGCACGCCATGGTTTCCTTGCCGCGCCCACCGGGTTGGTCCGAGGTTGAGGCGGTCACGCTCAAGAAGGGCACGCTGACCCTTCGCGAGGTTTCAGGCGCTGAGATCACCGTGCCGTTCCCGGAGGGGCACTTTGACTGAGCCGCGCATATTGGTCGACGCTGACGCCTGCCCGGTGAAGGAAGAGATTTACAAGGCTGCCTGGCGCCATGGCATTGCCGTGCGGCTGGTCGCGGGCAGCTATCTGCGCCACCCCGAACATCCGTTGATCACCATGCAAATGGCAGGTGACGGCTTCGATGCAGCGGACGACCTGATTGCAGAGGCCGCTGATGAAAAGGCGTTGGTGATCACGGCTGATATTCTGCTGGCCGAACGCTGTTTGGAAAAGGGCGCGGCAGTGATGGATCCAAAGGGCCGAGCGTTCACCAAGAACTCCATCGGCGCCCAGGTTGCGACCCGCGCAATCATGGCCGATATCCGCGCCGGGTTGGACGGGCAGGGGATCGGTGGCGCAAAACCGTTCAGCAAGGCGGACCGGTCTGCGTTTTCCAATGCGCTTGAGACCGCACTGAGACGCTTGAAATAGGCGCGGAAGGGGCGTAGAGCCGCGCCTTCGGTTAGAGGTGTTCCTATGTCTTTCACGCTTGCCATTGTCGGTCGGCCCAATGTCGGGAAATCGACGCTGTTCAACCGGCTTGTTGGCCGGAAGCTGGCTTTGGTCGACGACCAGCCCGGCGTGACGCGCGACTTGCGCGAGGGGGAGGCGCGGTTGGGACCGTTGCGGTTCACGGTTGTGGATACCGCAGGGCTGGAAGATGCGACCGACGACAGCCTGCAAGGGCGCATGCGGCGATTGACGGAACACGCCGTGGAGATGGCCGATGCGGCGCTGTTCGTGATCGACGCGCGTGCTGGCGTCACGGCGGCTGATGAGTATTTCGCCGACATTCTGCGGAAATCCGGCAAGCCCGTGCTTCTGGGCTGCAACAAGGCCGAAGGCAACGCCGGCCAGTCCGGGATGCTGGAGGCTTACGGTTTGGGTCTGGGTGAGCCGATTGGTCTGAGCGCGGAACACGGCGAGGGGATGAGCGACCTTGCAGCGGAGCTCTCGCCCCTGATCGAGCTGAAAGAACCGGATGAAGAGGCTGAAACGGATGTCGACGTCGAAGGTGAAGATCGCGTCATAACGCGTTCAAAACCTTTGCAGATTGCTGTTGTTGGTCGGCCCAATGCGGGTAAATCCACGCTCATCAACAAGATCATCGGCGAGGATCGTCTTTTGACGGGTCCCGAGGCCGGGATCACCCGCGACGCCATTGCGCTGCCCTTTGATTGGGACGGCGTGCCGATGAAAATCTTCGACACCGCCGGGATGCGCAAACGCGCGAAGGTGCAGGAGAAGTTGGAGAAGCTGTCGGTCGCCGATGGCCTGCGCGCGGTGAAATTTGCGGAAGTCGTCGTGGTCCTTCTCGATGCCGCGATCCCCTTCGAGTCGCAGGATCTGCGCATTGCCGATCTAGCGGAGCGAGAAGGCCGCGCGGTTGTGGTGGCAGTGAATAAATGGGACGTGGAGCCTGAGAAGCAGCAGAAGCTGAAGGATCTGCGTCAAGGCTTCGAGAAGCTCTTGCCCCAGTTGCGCGGCGCGCCTTTGGTCACGGTCTCTGCCAAGACGGGCAAGGGGCTCGACCGGCTCCATGCTGCGATCATGAAGGCGCAGGAAACCTGGAATACGCGCGTCTCAACCTCGCGCCTCAACCAATGGCTCGGTGCCATGATAGAAGCGCATCCGCCGCCAGCTCCGGGCGGGCGCCGCATCAAGCTGCGTTACATGACCCAGGCCAAGACCCGACCGCCGGGCTTTGTGGTCATGTGCTCGCACCCCGACAAATTGCCGGAGGCCTATTCGCGGTACTTGGTGAATGGGTTACGCGAGGATTTCGACATGCCGGGCACGCCGATCCGCTTGTGGATGCGCAGCCAGGCGGACGACAATCCTTACAAGAACCGCAAAAAATCAACGCCCTCACGGCTCAACAAGCACGTTCGGAAGGGCGAGACGAAGAAGAGCTAGCCAACTGAATTTAGGGCGTTCTTCTTCCTTGTTTCGAAAATACTCCGGGGAGCGCGAGGGGCGTCGTCCATTGTGCTTGAACCAATGGCGCACAATAGGCGCCCCTCGCATTCGGCGGCCGCGTTAGCGGGCGCAATCCCTCAGCCGTTCGCTTCGCGGATCTTGTCGGCGGCGTCTTTGTCGAAACCCACACCGTTCTCAGCGAACATCGTGTCCAACTCGCCCGACAGGGTCATTTCCGTGATGATGTCACAGCCGCCAACGAATTCGCCCTTCACGTAGAGCTGCGGGATCGTTGGCCAGTCGGAGAAATCCTTGATGCCCTGCCGGATGCCATCGTCGGACAGCACATTCACGTCGGAATACTCGACGCCCATGTAGTTCAGCACCCCCGCCACGCGGGAGGAGAACCCGCACTGCGGCATTTCTTTGGTGCCCTTCATGAACAGCACCACGTCGTTGGCGGTGATGGTTTCCTTGATTTGATCTTCAGCGCTCATGGGGCGGGATCCTTTGGTCGTCGGTGCGAATGGGAATGGGGTTGAGCTGTTGGCGCATGGGGCGGAACAACAGCGCGAAGGGGCCGAGGAGCGCGATGAAGGCGCCGTGGAGGAAGGACTTCATTTTGGTGCTCACTTTCGGTTTCCGGGCATCATGCCCTTTGCATATTGCTGTGGATCTTTAGGTACGGTCCATGTCCGCGAGTTTTCGCCAAACCCGTGTCCGCGCGACGGATTAAGGCTTGGGGCATGTAAAACGGTTGATCCTTGGCCAGGGGCCGTTCCCCGAGTTTCAGAAGGGCCGTTGCGCCCGGAGGATCTTCCAGTGCTGCGAACAATGGCGAGAACGCCGATTATTGTAATCAGCACAAGAACTGCAAGAATGTACGGCCACGCATCGGCAGCACCGAATGCGTATTCAGAGACACCCGTGTAGTCTGCCGGAATGTCGCCATCCATTTTGTTTACTCCCGTGCCTTGGTCGTCAACGCGAGGGCGTGCAATTCACCCGAAGGGCCATCCATCTTGCCCTTCAGCGCCGCATAGACCGCGCGCTGCTGCTGGACGCGGTTCTTGCCGCGGAAGCTTTCGTCTACGACCATGGCCGACATATGCACGCCGTCATCGCCCGCGACTTCGATCTCTGCGTCGGGGAAGGTCTCCCGCAGGAGGGCCTCGATCTCATTGGCTTGCATGGGCATGGGGCGCGCGCTGTCCTTGGTTGTTCTCAATAGAAATGTAGGGCGCGGCACGGGTGGTCGCAAGCGGATGCTTGACCCTCACGCCACGTGAGGCCCGATAGAGGGGCCATGGAAACGCGAATCGAGGAATATACGGTCGGAGAACTGGCCAAGGCGGCCCGCATCTCGGTGCGGACGCTGCATCATTATGATGCGATTGGTCTGCTCAAACCCGCCCATGTCGCCGCCAATGGCTACAGGCTTTACCGCCGGGCCGAGGCGGAGCGATTGCAGGAGATCCTGTTTTATCGCGCCACTGGCATGGATCTGGCGCAGATTGCCCTGGTCCTGGACGGGGGTGATGACCGATTGGACCGGCTACAGGCGCATCGGGCCAAGTTGGATGCCGATGCAAAGTCTTTGGCCGAGATGATCCAAACCCTTGATCGCAGCATTGCCGTGATAAAAGGAGATCCCCCCATGGCCCTTGAAGACCTTTACAAACCCTTCGCGCCCGAAACGCAGGCCGACTACGAGGCCTGGCTTGTCCAGACCTATGGCCCGACGATGGTGGACGAAATCGCCAAAGCCAAAGAACACTTGGCCAACGCCGATATGGAAGACCGCATTGACCAGCTTCGCCAGATCGAGACCGGTCTCGTGCAGGCGTATCAGGAAGGGCAGGCGCGCCCGGATGCCCTTTTGGACGCGCATCGTGATTGGGTCAGCGAGATGTGGGGGAATGCCTGCCCACCCGCAGCCTATGGCGGATTAGCCGAGTTGTACCGTAACCATCCAGATTTCCTCGCGCGCTACGAGGCACTTGCGCCGGGGTTCAGTCGGTGGCTGCCGGACGCAATGGAGGCCTATGTGGCGGGTCTGACTTAAGCGAAGGTGTCGCTGAAGGCGCTGGCCCAGGTTTGGGTCAGCTCCGACAGCGGCGCCTCGGACGTGCCGATCTTGATGCTATCGCCGCCAACTTTGCCGACGGTCACGATAGGCACGCCTGCACGCCCTGCAGCAATCATCAGGGCCTCGGCCTTGTCGAAGCTGGTGGAAATCAAATAGCGGCCCTGATCCTCGCCAAAGAGGGTCGGGGTATCGGCCACGTCGAGGGTGACGCCACAACCGGAGGCCTCGGCCAATTCGAAGGCGGCCAATGCCAAGCCGCCGTCGCTGAGGTCGGTACAGGCACCGATCCATTCGCGCTGCTCTCGGATGAAGTCACCGTTGCGGCGTTCTGCGGCGAGGTCAACGGTCGGCGCGTCGCCGTCTTCGCGGTTGAAGACTTCGGCCAGCAAGGCGGATTGGCCCAAGTGTCCCCTGGTTTCGCCGACAAGCAGGAGCACATGGCCGTCGCGGGCCGTGCCGGCGATAAGGTCGCCCACGTTTTCGAGCAGGCCAACCGCGCCGATGGTCGGCGTCGGCAGGATGCCTGTGCCGTCCGTCTCGTTGTAGAGCGACACGTTGCCCGACACGATGGGCGTATCCAATGCCAAGCAGGCCTCACCAATGCCTTTGATGGCCCCCACGAATTGCCCCATGATCTCAGGCTTTTCAGGGTTGCCGAAGTTCATGTTGTCGGTTGTGGCGAGCGGCTTTGCCCCCACGGCGCAGAGGTTGCGGAAGGCTTCAGCCACGGCTTGCTTGCCGCCCTCAACGGGGTTCGCTTTCACGTAGCGCGGGGTGACGTCCGAGGTGAAGGCCAGCGCCTTGTCAGTGCCGTGGACACGCACGACGCCCGCACCCAGGCCCGGGGCGCGGATCGTGTCGGCCATGACTTGGCTGTCGTATTGCTGGTAGGCCCAAGCGCGGGAGCAGTAGTTGGGCGAGGATACCAAGGCGCGCAGCCCGTCGATGGGGTCAATCTCGGGTACATCGGCGAGCGGTTCGGCGGCGGGCGTTTCAACCCAAGGACGGTCGTATTCGGGGGCGGTGGAGGCCAGTTTGGAAAGCGGCAAGTCCGCAACTGTTTCGTTTCCGTGGATAATCAGGAAGCGGTCTTCGGCGATGGTCTCACCCACAATGGCGAAATCTAGGTCCCATTTTTCGAAGATCGCGCGGGCCTGCGCTTCGAGGTCGGGGTTGAGGACCATGAGCATCCGTTCCTGGCTCTCGGACAGCATCATCTCGTACGCTGTCATGTTTTCTTCGCGCTGCGGGACATGGTCGAGGGTCAGCTTGATGCCAAGGCCGCCCTTGTCGCCCATCTCCACGGCGGAACAGGTTAGGCCCGCGGCGCCCATATCCTGAATGGAGATCACGGCGCCGGTCTCCATCAACTCAAGGCACGCTTCCAGCAGGCGCTTTTCGGTGAAGGGGTCGCCGACCTGTACGGTGGGGCGCTTTTCTTCGATCGTGTCGTCGAACTCGGCTGAGGCCATGGTCGCGCCGCCGACGCCATCGCGGCCGGTCTTCGCGCCAAGATAGACGACGGGCATTCCGACGCCCGAGGCCGCAGAATAGAAAATCTTGTCCGTTTCGGCCAAACCGGCCGCAAATGCATTTACCAGGCAGTTGCCGTTGTACGCGGCGTGGAACCGGATTTCTCCGCCAACGGTGGGAACGCCGAAGCAATTTCCGTAACCGCCAACGCCCTCAACCACGCCATTCACAAGTTGGCGCGTCTTTGGGTGGTCCGGTTCGCCAAAGCTGAGCGCATTCATCGCCGCGATGGGGCGCGCGCCCATTGTGAAGACGTCGCGCAGGATGCCGCCCACGCCGGTCGCCGCGCCCTGATAGGGTTCGATGTAAGAAGGGTGGTTGTGGCTTTCCATTTTGAAAACCACGCATTGCCCATCGCCGATGTCGACGATGCCCGCATTCTCACCGGGGCCGCAGATCACCTGCGGGCCTTCGGTCGGCAGGGTGCGGAGCCACTTTTTTGAGGATTTGTAGGAACAATGCTCGTTCCACATGGCAGAGAAAATGCCCATCTCGGTGTAGTTGGGCGCGCGCCCGAGGATCTTGTTCACCTCGGCATATTCATCGTCGGTGAAGCCGTGGGCGGCGATGATCTCGGGCGTGATTTTCGGATCGTTCATGCGGCAGGTCCCCTTGCTTGGGGCGGTCTATAAGGTGCCTGCGCTGCGGGGGGAAGGGAGGGGGCGGCGAAACGTATAAGAGGTCGCACGGGTGTAGCCGGGATGCGCCGTTTCACCGGTGCGCTCGAAGCCCATGGCGACAAAGACGGCATGGTTTTCGATCAGTTCGACGCGGCTTTCCAGCTCCAGTGCCAGGTGACCCTTCGAAGTTGCATGTGCGGCCGCGGCCTCGATCAATGCTTTGGCGAGACCTTGGCCACGGTGCGAGTCCGCGACCGCGAGTTTGCCAACGTAGTAGACGTCAGATTTGGCTGTGCCGAAAAGGCAGGCGACAAGCCTTGATCCATCGCGGAACAGGTAGAGATCCTCGGACCGCACCTTGGCGGCGATGTCATCCAGCGTCATGCGGGTCAAAGACGATGGTGGGTCGATCCGATCCGCCATATACGCAAAGGCCTGTTGCAACAGCAGGTGCAGGGCGGGCAAATCTAGGTCATCGGGGTTTGTTTCCAATTCGGAAACCATCAGGTCACCTCCTGCCGTGGCGCACTAGATATAGTGCTCAGCCAAAAAAAAGGCCGAGACGAATCTCGGCCGAAGTCCAACAGGGAGGTGTCAAAGCAATTTGCTTCGACACTTGATGAAGTAAGAGGCGATGCGCCCCCAATCAAGGCAAAATGGCCATTGACAGTGCAAACCCGGTATGCCTGTGGCGCATAGCACACAACCTTAGCTGTCTATTTGCCTTGTTTTCAGGCAGTGGGCTCCGCTTCTGTCTCTCGCTGCCTGCGGCGGTAGGCGATGACCTCTTCCATCACGAAGTCACGGAACACCTCAATCCGGCGGGATTGGCGGAGTTCTTCCGGGTAGGCGAGGAAGACGGGAACTTCGGCGGATTCGACTTCCGGCAACACCCGGACGAGATCGGGGAAATCCTGGATCAGGTAGTCCGGAAGCACACCGATGCCGAGGTCATGGATCACAGCCTGCAAAACGCCAAAGTAGTTGTTCACGCTGAGGGTCGAACCGACATCGTAGCTGAGCAACTCTCGCACCAAAAGCGCACCGGCACTGACCTGAGCGGCAGAAGCGTTTTGCGAAATAAGGCGATGCTTGCCCAAGTCTTCGACGCTTTCGGGTGTGCCGTTTGCCTCAAGGTAGGACGGCGTTGCAAACAAACGCATGTTGATCGTCATCAGGCGGCGCCGGATCAGGTCAGCTTGGCTTGGCTCCTTCATGCGGATCGCAACGTCGGCCTCGCGCATCGGCAGATCCAGGAGGCGCTCTTCCAACATCAGGTCAATCTTGAGATCCGGGTATTTCTCATAAAGTGCGGGCAGGCGCGGGGCGAGCCACAGGGAGCCGAAACCGATGGTCGTGGTCACGCGCAATTCCCCAAAGACTTCTTCTTCACTGTCACGGATACGAGCCGAGGCTGCATCAAGACGCTTGGTCATCGCCCGGGTGGCATCAAACAGCAACTCACCCTGTTCGGTCAGGATCAAGCCCCGGGCATGGCGGTGGAAGAGGGTTGAATTCAGGGCGTCTTCCAACGCCCGGATCTGGCGCGAGACGGCGGATTGGCTCAGGTGCAGCGTATCGCCTGCGTGCGTCAGCGATCCAGCCGAAGCCACAGCGTGAAAGATACGCAGTTTGTCCCAATCCATAGTGCCACCCGTTCGCGGAATTTGAGCGGCCAACCTATGAAGGTGGGACGGCCCATGCAAAAGGTTTCTGTCAGCTGGTCGCCAAAATGCTGACACCGCCCAAAATGACGGCGGCCCAGGTCAATCGGCGCGCCAGTTGCCCTTCGCCGAGCACGATAGAGCCAAGCAGGACGGCGATTAGCACCGAAACCTCTCGCAATGGGGCCACATAAATGACCGGGGTGAAGGTCAGGGCGTAGAGAACGAGGATGTAGGCAAGGCCGCTGAGGATGGCGATGGCCGTGACTTCCAGCTTATGATCACGCCATAGCCGTTGGACGTTGTCCCATCGCTTCAAGGCATAGGGAAACAAGATAACGGAACGGGACACGCCAGTGGCAAAATCCATGAGAATAGGCGGAATGAGTAGAACCGAGACGCCCCAGGCATCCCACACCGTGTAGAGCCCGATCAGGAAGCCGACGCCGAGCCCGTAGGCGATGCTGCGCAAGGGGCGGGTGGTACCGTTTGGTCCGCCAGTCAGCATCACCACACCCAAGACAATGATTGCTCCGCCGATGGCGGCTTGCGAAGGCAAGGCTTGCCCCAGAAGCAACAGCGCGAGCAGCGAGGACAGGACAGGACCCGTGGCGCGGGCCGTGGGATAGATCACGGACAGATCGCCCGCCCGATAGCCCGCTTGCAGCAATAGAAAGTAGATCAGGTGTAGGAACGCGCTGACGACAAGTGCCAAGACCGCAAGCCAACTCCATCCGTCGAAGGTGACCGCCAGATAGATCGCGGGCGGTCCGAAAATGGGCAATGAGACCGTGCCGAAGAGCCAGATAAGCTCCGGCCCACCGTTCAGGCGTTTGACGAGGAAGTTCCAGGTGGCATGGGCAAAGGCTGCTGTCAGGACAAGGGAGAAGCCTAATAGCGTCATGCGCGGCAGCCCTTTCGGGGCGGGAGGGGTCAGGGCGCAGCCGTTTCCGCGCCAAAGCCACACATGGATGGGCCAATGTGATGTTGGCCTGTCTTGAGATGCCCCGCAATCCCATCACGATTGTTTTTCTAGACAGGTCAGCTTTTGTGACCTATCTTCACCTCAAAGGATGAAACCCACGCAGCACGGGAGGCCCTTATGGGAGTGCAGCAGGTATCGCTCAACGACAAATTTGATCTCACGAAATCCCCAGTTCTGTTGAACGGCACGCAGGCGCTGGTGCGTTTGATGTTGATGCAGAAGGAACGGGACCGGTTGGCCGGGCTGAACACCGGCGGGCTGGTTTCCGGCTATCGCGGCTCACCGCTTGGTGCGGTCGATCTGCAAATGTCGCGTGTCGAAAAGCGCCTTGCTGAGAATGATATCCTGTTTCGCCCGGGCCTTAATGAAGACCTCGCAGCCACGGCCCATTGGGGTCACCAGCAGGCGGAGCTTCGCGGTGAAGGCAAATATGACGGCGTCTTCGGGCTTTGGTACGGCAAGGGCCCCGGCGTGGACCGAACTGGCGACGTGATGCGGCATGTCAACATGGCGGGCACGTCGAAGCATGGCGGCGTCATCATGGCGATGGGCGATGACCATACCGGAGAGAGCTCCACCGTCTGCCACCAAAGCGATTGGGCGATGGTGGATGCGCATATGCCGGTGCTGTCGCCCGCTGGCGTGCAAGAGATCCTCGACTACGGCCTTTATGGTTACGCGCTCAGCCGGTTTGCGGGCGTCTGGGTTGGGCTGAAATGCCTGAAGGATACGGTTGAAGCGACTGCTGTGGTGGACGGACGGCCAGACCGGCTTTCGTTTGTGGAACCCGAATTCGAGATGCCGGCAGGCGGGTTGAACATTCGCCTTGGAGATCATTGGATCGCGCAGGAAGAGCGTCTTCTGGAACACAAGCGTTGGGCGGCAGAGGCGTTTTCCCATGCCAACCGGATCGACAAGCGCGTACACGGCAAACCTGGTGCGAAGATCGGCTTTGTGGCGGCAGGTAAAAACTGGCTCGACCTTCTGTCGGCCATGGCGGCCCTTGGCATCGATGAGGCGGAGGCCGAGCGGCTTGGCGTGACGACATACAAGATCGGGCAAGTCTGGCCGATGGATTTCAAGGGCTTCCACGATTGGGCCGACGGGCTCGACCTGATCGTGGTGGTCGAGGAAAAGCGCAAGCTGATCGAGGTGCAGGTCAAGGAGGCCATTTTTGACGACCGTCGCGGACGACGCGTCTATGGCTACAAGGACGGGCAGGGGAACACGCTGTTCCCGCAGCACTTCGCGCTTGATCCGGCAGATATCGCCCTGAAACTCGGGCGCGTTCTGGACGAAGAAGGCTGCATGACCGACCGGATGCGCGCAGGCCTTGCGCGGGTGGAAGAGGCCAAGCGCGCAACGAATGCGCCTGATCTTGCGACGCGGACGCCGTGGTTCTGTTCGGGTTGTCCCCACAACTCGTCCACCAAAGTGCCCGAAGGCTCCCGCGCGGGGGCCGGCATCGGCTGTCACTTCATGGCGAAGTGGATGGACCGGGAGACCGAGGCCTACACCCATATGGGCGGCGAAGGCGTGAACTGGGTGGGCGAGGCGCCGTTTTCGACCCGCGGCCACATGTTCCAGAACCTCGGCGAGGGGACCTACAACCACTCCGGCATTCTGGCGATCCGCGCGGCTTTGGCGGCGAAAACCAACATCACCTACAAGATCCTGTTCAATGATGCAGTGGCCATGACCGGTGGCCAAACCAACGAGGGCGAGCTTTCGCCGGGTCGGATTGCCAATGAATTGCGGGCGATGGGTGTGGGCGAGGTTGCGCTGGTCTATGATGAGAAGGAAGACGTTGATTTCGCGAGCTTCCCGCGCGAGGTGGAGCGGTTTGAGCGCGCGGAGTTGATGAATGTGCAGGAGCGGATGGCCAAGGTTGAGGGCGTCAGCGCCATCATTTACGTGCAGACCTGTGCGGCCGAGAAGCGCCGCCGCCGCAAGCGTGGCACCTTCCCGGATATCGACAAGCGGGTCTTCATCAACACCGATGTTTGCGAGGGCTGCGGCGATTGCGGGGTGCAGTCGAACTGCGTGTCCATCGTGCCGGTGGAGACGGAACTGGGCCGCAAGCGGGCGATTGATCAATCAACCTGCAACAAGGATTTTTCTTGCGTCAAAGGGTTCTGCCCGTCCTTCGTGACGTTGGAGGGCGCGGTCATCAAGAAGGAGGCTTCGGCCTCAGTGGATCTATCAGGTCTGCCGGAACCAGCGCTGCCTGCGATTGATGGCACGCATAATGTGCTGGTCACGGGTGTGGGTGGCACGGGCGTTGTGACGATCGGTGCAGTGATGGCGCAGGCCGCGCAATTGGACGGCATGGGCGCGGGCATGATTGAGATGGCAGGTCTGGCGCAGAAGGGCGGCGCGGTTGCGATCCACCTGCGGCTGGCGAACACGCCCGAGGATATCGCCGCGATCCGCGTGGGCGCGGGGGAGGCCGACACGGTTATCGGCGGTGATCTGGTGGTCACGGGCGGGGCCAAGACGCTTGGCATGATGGCCACGGGGCGCACGGGTGCTGCGGTGAACAGCCATGAGATCACCACGGGTGACTTCACCCTCGACACCGAATTCACAATTCCGGGCAAAGACTTACAGGTCGCTCTTCAGGCGCGTTTGCGCGAGAATTTGCACCTGTTTGATGCGACGGAGCTGGCGCGCGTATTGTTGGGGGACTCGATCTACTCGAACATGATGACCTTCGGCGCGGCCTGGCAGATGGGCCTCGTACCGTTGAGCCACGAGGCGATTTCCGAGGCGATTGCGATGAACGGCGCGGCGGTTGAAGCCAACCGGCAAGCTTTCGAGATGGGCCGTTGGGCGGTCGAGAACCCGGAAGAAGCCGAGCGTTTGACTACGCCAAACGTGATCGCTTTGCCAAAGACACTGGAGGAAAAGATCGCCTACCGCGAAGGGCATCTGGTGGCCTATGGTGGCAGGCGGCTTGCCAAGCGGTATCGCGCGTTGGTGGACAAGGTCGAGGACCCGCGACTGCGGGAGGCGGTGGCGAAAGGCTATCACAAGCTGCTGTCCTACAAGGACGAATACGAAGTCGCGCGCCTGCATCTGGAGACGGAGGCCAAGGCGCGGGAGACCTTTGGGGGCGACTTCAAGATGACCTACAACCTCGCCCCGCCGCTGTTTCCGGGAAAGGAGCCAAATGGTCGCCCGAAGAAGCGTGCATTTGGGCCGTGGATGGGCCGGGCGTTTCGTATGCTGGCCAAGCTGCGCGGGTTGCGAGGAACGTGGTTCGATCCGTTCGGACATTCCGCCGAGCGCAAGATGGAGCGTGCTCTGATCCGCGAGTATGAGCGCGACATGACCCTGTGGCTGCCTGACGTCACGCCTGAACGGATGGACGCGATGGTGGCGCTGGCGGAATTGCCTTTGCAGATCCGGGGCTTTGGACCTGTTAAAGAGAAGAACGCCAAGAAGGCCGGGCGCGACCGGGCGAACTTGCTTGCGGTGCTGCAGTCCGGCGGCGCGGTGACGGATCAGGCCGCAGAATAGGCCTCAACCGCTCCTCGAACCAGCGGCTCTCCTCGCAGTTGAACCTTTCGCGTCCTGCGGCCATGCGGTAGCTCTGCCCGAGGGTTTGAGGGGAGGCGCGCGTGCCGGAACTATCTGAACTATTGCCTATGGTGGCGCTGATCCTGGCGATTGGGGCTGTAGCCGGCGTGATCGCGGGCCTGCTTGGTGTTGGCGGCGGCATCGTGTTGGTGCCGGCGTTTTATTTCGCCTTCGAAGGGCTGGGGTACGGGCCAGAAGGGTTGATGCAAATCTGCCTGGCGACCTCGCTTGCGACCATAGTCGTGACCTCCATTCGATCCGTCCATGGGCACAACAAGAAGGGCGCTGTCGATTGGGGCATCCTGAAGGCTTGGGGCCCGGGGATCGTGATCGGGGCCGCCTTGGGCGTCGTCGCGGCCAGCGGGCTTCGGAATGAGGCGCTGATGGCGATCTTCGGCGTTCTGGGCGTGATCGTTGGCCTCTATATGGCCTTTGGCCGGGCAGAATGGAGATTGGGCGAGTCGATGCCGGGTACGGTTGGCACGGCGGTGACCTCACCGGTACTCGGGTTTTTGTCGGTGCTGATGGGGATCGGCGGCGGGTCATTCGGCGTCCCGATGATGACCCTGTTTGGTCAGCCGATCCACCGGGCCGTGGCCACTGCGGCAGGCTTTGGATTGCTGATCGCAGTGCCTTCGGTCATCGGGTTTCTGTTGATCGGTGGCGAGGGCGCGAACCGCCCGCCGTTCACCATTGGGCAGGTCAATCTGGTCGCATTTCTTTTGGTAGTGGCGATGACGCTGATCACCACGCCGATCGGTGTAAAACTGGCCCATGCCATGGACCCTAAGCCGCTCAAACGGGTGTTTGCGCTATTCATCATGGTGATGGCGCTTAACATGTTGCGAAAGGCATTCGGTTTTTGAGCTGGCTGGAGCGCGGGTTTCAGACCTATCCGGCGGAGCCTTCTTTGGACGCCTGGGTCGAAAGTGCGCGCGGCCCGGCGCTGGCTGCTGCGGCTGATCCTGAATTGCGGGCCATGTGGCTGCGCCACCGAGAGACCTGGTTCGTTGGCGTAGATGCTCTGACCAATGACGGAGCTGGACGTTTGGGCAATGGTCCTGCGTTTTGCGGTACTGCGTTCGATGAGGCGTTGGGTGTGACGGGGGTGTCTCACCTGCACCGGGCGCAGGTGTCGGTAACTTATCCGGGGTATCCACGACAGGATGCCGATGAAAGTGACTCCGCCCACCGGTTTCGCGTGAACAGGGATGCAGCGCATCTGGACGGGTTGCTGGCGGAAGGTCCGGATAAGCGGCGCCATCTGAGAGAGCCCCACGCGTGGATCATTGGTGTGGCGTTGACGCAAGCGGACGCCGGGGCCGCGCCATTGGTCGTTTGGGACGGCAGCCATCACATCATCCGTCGCGCCTTTGCGCCGGCATTCGCGGGGATCTCGCTCGAAGAGTGGGGTGATCTGGATGTGACCGACATCTACAAGGCGGCGCGTGCGGAGGTGTTTGAAACCTGCACGCGGATCGAAGTGCCCCTGCAAGTGGGCGAAAGCGTTCTGCTACACCGCCACGTTATTCACGGCGTGGCCCCGTGGGCGGGAGGCGCGCAAGCGGTCAGTGAGGGCCGCGCCATCGCATATTTCAGACCTTGCTTTGAGACGCCCCAACCGTGGCTCGACGCCCCCTAAACTTCAGGCTTTGCGGACTTCGGACGAAAGTTTCAGCACGCCGTCGCCGTCATCCTGCTCGATATACAGCGCGGGATCCTCTTCGGAGCCGTTGCGCGTCACTTCACTGCCTTTCAGCTTGCGCGTGACCCTTTCGGTGTATGTCTTTTCGACCTTGCCTTGGGCGGTGCCATTGCCCCAATCCCATTCCACTGTGTCCCCTTGGTTGTAGCTGGCCATTTCAACTCTCCGATATCGATCATGTCGGAGGGTAAACTCAATTGGGGGATATGTGGTTCCCTCAGCCGTCGCGGGCGAGGCGTGCCGCTCGGCCACCGCGTCGTTTCTGGATCGAAGCACGGCGGTCGGGCAGGGCGTCCATGATCTCACGCCGGGTTTCAGGCGTCATGCGGGACCAAGTGGTGATCTCGTCGATTGAGCGCAGGCACCCGGTGCAAATACGCGCCTCTGGATGTACGACGCAGATCTTCACGCAGGGGCTTTCGATTTCCTCGCGTTTCCAGAGTTCGTCGGACATCAAGCGCTCCTCAGATGGCGCAACCTATCAAGCGCCCCTTGCAGGATATAACCAGCCGCGACGGCGTCGATCACCTCTGCACGACGCCTGCGGGTCGTATCCGCCTCCAACAGTGCCTTTTCTGCCGCAACAGTGCTGAGCCGCTCGTCCCAGAAGGCGAGCGGTACGTCAGTAAGATCTTGGCGGCGGGTGAGGTTCAGAGCAAAGGCACGCGTGGCCTGCGCCCGGGGGCCTTCGGAGCCGTCCATATTGCGCGGCAGGCCAAGGATTAGGCCACCAACCTCGTGTTGCGTGACCAGTTCCGCCAAACGGTCCGCGTCCAGCGTGAACTTCTTGCGTTTGATTGTCTCCAGTGCAGTGGCGGAATTCAACAACCGGTCGGACAGGGCCACGCCTATTGTCTTGGTGCCAAGGTCCAACCCGATCAGCCCGCGCATTGGCGGGGTGGCGGCGGCAAAGCTCTCAAGTGTGTCGTGAATCACTCCGCTGCACCCCCGGCGCGGGCCATGGCGGCACGGAAGGCTTCGTCGATCACAGCCAGAGCCTCAGGGAAGTCAGCGAACGTGGCCTGCGCGTCGTCGTGGACGATTTGCGCAGCGTTGGTGCGCCCCAGAACGCCATATGCGGTGATCAGCTGTGCCCAATCCTGCGGCGTTCCACCTTCGTTGGCGAGACGGTCGGCAAGACCTGCGACCATGGTTTCAATCATCTCGGCCTGTTCGTCGGCGCTCAAGCCTTCCATCGCGGCAAAATCGGCGGGACCGGGGCCACGCGGCGCGCCTTCCAGCATGGCGGGGTCCAATTCGACGCCTGCAACAAAGGCAACTTCGGCAATCTGCGCCTCAATCGCTTCGACCCATGGGGCCTCCGGGCGGCTTTCACGCAGAAGGTTGACCCAGATCGGGAGCGCAAGGTCAGGGCGGCCTTGTTGCGCGTACATCTGGCCCGCGAAGTAGCGGCCCGTGCCGTCGCGCGGCTCCAGTGCCAGACCCCGCACCAGCGCATCCTCAGCCTCGGGCGAGATATATCCGCGCGCCGCGAAGATCAGCATCTCGGCATAGTCGATCCAGTTCCGCCCTGTGGCCTCTTCCCCGAGCAGATCCAGTAGGCGGCCCTGCGCGTTCCGGGCGGCGCGGAAGTTGCCAAGCATTGCCTCATTGGCGGCCAGCAAACCCAGGCCGCGCGTATCCTCGGGGCGCTGTTCGATGATGGTGCGAAGCTGTTCGACCTGCGCCAACCGTTCCGCATCCACCTCGCGCTCGGGTCTCTCAGGGGCCTGCGCCTCTGCCGTGGCCTGATCGGGCCGGTTGGCGCGCGCGTCTTCGATCAACGCGATGCGGCCCTCAAGCGGCAAGTCCGGATAGCCCGGTGCGCCGATGCGCGAGTAGGTGAAAACGGCAATGGCCATGGTGGCACACAGACCAATCACGATCAGCGCGGTGCCCTTGCCCTGCTGGCGCTCGCCACCATCTGCCTGCAACGCGCGATCCGCGTCCAGAATGCGGCGGCTGACTTCGGTGCGGGCGCGGACTGCTTCGGCCTCCGTCAAGGTGCCACGAGCGACGTCACGCTCCACTTCTTTCAACTGGTCACGGTAGACTTGCAGGTCATAGGCAGCCTTGGGTGCCTCGGCGCGACCTGGCGCGCGCGACGCAAGCCAGACCAGGGCCGCAACGACCAAGCAAATCAACCCTGCGGCGATCCAAAACGCCATGACCTGCGACCCTTTCGCTGCGCATCCCTTTGACCCTGACATAAGGCCCGTCCGGCGTAAGCGAAAGCGCATACCGCGTCACATCTGCGACAGGAAATGCGGCTGGGGCGCGACAAGATGGACGGAGGTCGCAAATTGTCCTTCATGGGTCGCGCGGAGTATCCTCTTTTTCGGGCCTCGCGCGAAAAGCGTGGGAACAGGATCGGGAGCCCCCATCATGCGCAAATATTCTGCCTTTGCCGTCGCGCGCGAAGCGTTCCGCCACCACAAGGGGTGGGAGCGGGCGTGGGCGTCGCCCGAGCCGAAATCGTCCTACGATGTGGTGATCGTGGGGGCAGGGGGCCATGGTCTGGCCTCGGCCTACTATCTTGGCAAGAATTTCGGGATCACCAATGTGGCGGTCATCGAAAAAGGGTGGCTCGGCGGCGGCAACACGGGCCGTAACACGACGATCATCCGGTCCAACTACCTGCAAGACCCCTCCGCCGCGATCTACGAGAAGGCGCGCTCGCTTTATGAAACGCTCAGCCAAGACCTGAACTACAACATCATGTTCAGCCCGCGCGGCGTGATCATGCTCGCGCAGACCCATCATGAGGTTCGGGGCTATGTTCGTACAGCGCATGCCAACGCCTTGCAGGGCGTGAACACACGGTTCATCGACAAGCACGAGGTCAAGAAGCTTGTTCCCATAATGAACATCGAAGGGCCGCGTTATCCGGTCCTCGGTGGTCTTTGGCAGCCACGCGGTGGCACGGCCCGTCACGATGCGGTGGCCTGGGGCTATGCGCGTGCTTGCTCGGACATGGGGATGGACATCATCCAGCAGACCGAAGTGACCGGTGTGCGGCGCGAGGGTGGTGCGGTTTCGGGTGTGGAGACGACGCGAGGCTTCATCGGCTGCAAGAAACTTGGCGTCGTGGTCGCGGGCCATTCCGGCGTTGTGGCCGAGATGGCTGGCTTCCGTCTGCCGTTGGAATCGGTGCCGCTTCAGGCGCTGGTCAGCGAGCCCATCAAGCCCTGCATGGACGTGGTTGTCATGGCCAACACCGTCCACGGCTACCTGAGCCAATCCGACAAGGGCGAGATGGTCATCGGTGGCGGCACGGACAGCCACAACAACTACACCCAGCGTGGCTCCTTTCACCACGTCGAGGAGACCGTTCGCGCCTTGGTCGAGACATTCCCGATGCTCTCGCGCCTTAAGATGCTGCGCCAATGGGGTGGGATCGTGGATGTCACGGGCGACCGTTCCCCGATCCTGTCGAAAACGCCTGTTGAGGGCGTATTCATCAACTGCGGTTGGGGCACGGGTGGCTTCAAAGCGATCCCCGGCTCTGGCTGGGGTTTTGCGGAGCTGATGGCCAAGGGGCACTCGCCACTGACGGCGGAGTTCGGGATGGAACGGTTCCGCGAAGGACGGTTCATTGATGAAAGCGTCGCGGCGGGGGTCGCGCATTGATCCAAGCCACGATCATAAACGACGTTCTCTCGGTGGACTGCGCGAAAGCAAGGTCTCTGCAGGTATTCCTTAGTTTCAAGCGCAACATGCGCTTGATAAGGCAAGGCGTCGGGGCGACGTTTGCTAGGATGCACCATGAACGGCGACCCTTTTTCTCAAATCACCATTTTCAAACCAACACGATTGGCCGCTTTGAAGGCCTGGCTCTTTTCGATCTGCAGCGGCCTGACCCTCGCGGCAGTGAGCCTTTGGATCGACATAGTAGCGATCTCCGCGATTCTGATCGGCATCTGCGCGCTTTGCCTGCCAGTGATCTACGGCGCGACCTCCCAATTCGCGCTCATTCGCGTGTCAGCCGGTCTGATCGGCGCGGCACTTGGATTGGTATCCCTCTGGGGACTTCGCTACGGGCTGGAGTTCTCATGGGCCGATCTGGTGCAACGGATCCAGAGCGGCCCATTTGCCTTCATCGAGCACTTCATGGCCACGTCAGACCGCTTCGCGACGGCCACGACAGTGGAGAACGGGCGCACCTCGCAGGGACCAAGCCCCACCATGATGGCCTGGATGGCGGGCACAGCCATTTTGGGGATGATGCCCATCCTGGGCGCGCTTCAGGGGCCAAAAGCCATGCAAGCCCTGCGAAATATGCGGGCGAAGCAGGAAACGGGCTCCTACTAATCGGCAACGTCCCGCCTGTCACAAAACGTGACCGGGACGCGGCTGGAAATGGCGCACCAGTTGAGGGCGAAGCGGCCCTTTCTGGCCGAACTGAGCAGGCCGCCCACCGCAACGTTGAGGCAACGGTCGCTGGCCGCAAGGCTGAGGGCATCCAAATGGAGGATGCCTCATGTCTGACTACGACCATCGTAACCAAGCGTTCGACTATTCACCGCCCACACGTGGTGGCTCCGGCTCGGGCGCACTCATGTTCATCGGCGGGATCATCGCGCTGTTCATCCTTGCCATCATCTTCATGGGCAGCGGCAGCTCGACCCTGCCGGAAGAGGGCGCAGCCGCCCCAGCCGTGGAAAGCACCACGCCCGTGGCGCCAGCCGTCACGGAATAAAACGACCTCCCCGTGGGGGTGGCGGCCATGAGCGCGGTCGCCATCCCCATGCGCCTGGGCCACATCTGGATCGGCCCGCGCCCTGCACCCACGTGTTGGATGGACAGCTGGAAGCGGCTGCATCCGACATGGCCCTACACCCTCTTTGACAACGCGTACCTGACAGGCCGCCGCTGGCGAAACCAGCGCCTAATCTCGCATTACTTCCAGCTTGAGCATTTTGAAGGCGTCGCCGACCTCATGCGCTACGAAATCCTCTACGAGCAAGGCGGTTTCCTGCCCGGCGCGGATTTCGAGGCGTTGAAGCCTTGCGATGAGCTTTTCACCGAAGAATGCACCTTCACCTGCTATGAGACCTACCCCAAGCGCCGCTCCAAAATGGTGCCCTATCTCGCCTCAGCCCCCGGCACCGAAGCGCTGCGCCTGACCCTTCGCGAAATCCACACGACCTACGCTGAAGCGCCCGAAACCGCGCGCCAGCCGTGGATCTCCGTGGGCAACCTGTTCCTGCGTAATCTGCTGGAAAAGTACCGTGACCAGATCACCGATCTGCGCATCTGGCCCGCCTATTTCTTTGTGCCGCAACATAAGACCGGCCCCCGCTATGACGGGCCTGGCCGTGTCTTTGCTGAACACCATTGGGGCACGACCCTCGACAAATACGAAGATCGCCCGGCGGCAGACGCCCAGGCGATCCACACAGATATTCTCGCCAAGCTCGATGCGACCGAGCCCTTGGCGCTGGGACAGGAGACCAACCCATGCTGACCCTGACTTGCCCCGTCTGCGGTGTGGACGCCTGCGAAACCGAGCTTGCCGCAGGCGGCGAAGCGCATCTCAAGCGCTACGGCCCCGGATCATCCGACGACCAGTTTGAGGAATACATGTTCATGCGCCCGAACGTGAAAGGCGTGCATTTCGAGCGCTGGCGTCACGCCATGGGCTGCGGCAAGTGGTTCCTGGCCGCACGCGACACGGCAACGTTGGAGGTCTTCGGGACCTATCCCGCCCAGACGTTAGAGCCGCCCGCTGACATCCTGAAAGCCATCAAGGCGAAACGCCCCGACTGGAGCCTGACGTAAATGAGCACTCGTCTTCCGACCCAAGGACGCCTGATCGACCGGTCCAGCACCGTGAAGTTCACCTTCAACGGCAAATGGATGCGTGGCCATGCGGGTGACACGCTGGCCTCGGCGCTATTGGCCAACGATCAGATGCTTGTCGGCCGTTCCTTCAAGTATCACCGCCCACGCGGGATCGTGGCCAGCGGCGGGGAAGAGCCCAATGCGCTGGTCAACCTTGGCCGGCACAAACGGCACGAACCGAACCAGCGCGTCACAACGACCGAGCTTTTTGATAAGCTTGAAGCCACCAGCCAGAACCATTGGCCGTCGCTGGAGTTCGACGTGGGCGCTGTGAACGCCATGGTCTCGCGCTTCCTGCCCGCCGGTTTCTATTACAAAACCTTCATGTTCCCGCGCGCCTTCTGGAAGCATGTGTTCGAACCTGTGATCCGCCAATCGGCGGGGCTCGGCGCGGCTCCCCATCCCGAAACCCGCGATCCGGACCGCTACGAACATTTCTATGCACACGTCGACATGGTGATCGCAGGCGGTGGCATCGCAGGGCTGATGGCGGCGCTCGCATCGGGTCGTGCAGGCAAGCGCGTGCTGCTGGTCGAGCAAAGCGCCCATTGGGGTGGTCGCGCGCCGGTGGATGGCGATGTTGTCGACGGGCAATCGGCAGAAGACTGGGTGAAGAACGCCGTAGAAGAACTTGAAAAGATGGAGAATGTTTCGCTCCGTCTGCGTACGCAGCTCTCCGGTGTCTACGACCACGGATACGCGCTCGCTTATGAGCGGATTGGCGACCATGCGCCGTCCGAGGAATCCCCCCGCCACCGCCTCTGGCGCATCCGCGCGGGTCGGATCGTGGCAGCCACTGGGGCCATTGAACGCCCCCTCAGCTTTCCCGGCAACGACAAGCCGGGTGTCATGCTGGCCGGTGCCGTGCGCGACTACATCGTCAACTACGGCGTGACGCCGGGCGACAGGATCGTGGTCGTGACCAACAACGACGACGGCTACCGCACGGCCCTCACGGCTCACGCCGCCGGTGTCGCGGTTGCCTGCGTCGTCGACCCTCGCCCCACAGCAGACGGTGATCTGCCCCAGCAGGTCCGTGCCCTGAACATTCCGGTCCGCACCGGCGCTGCGATCAGTAAGGTCAAAGGCCTCAAGCGTGTCGTTTCTGTTCGCGTGCAAGCCTTCGCAGAAGACGACGGCGGCTACGACGAGATCCCTTGCGATGCGGTTGCCATGTCTGGAGGCTGGTCCCCCGTGGTCCACCTCTGGTCCCACTGCGGCGGAAAGCTGAACTGGGACGAGGGGCAGGCCTGTTTCGTCCCCGACACCGACCGCCCGCCGACCAACCAAAATGGAGAGGGCTACGTCACCTGCATCGGCGCTGCCGCAGGCGGTTTGCAAGGTGCGGCAGCTGCGAAGACGGTCGCAGATCGGATGAGCGCGCTGGGGATCGCTACGGAAGAGGTGCCGGTGCAAACCGCAAACGAAGCGCTGCTCGCGCCGGTTTGGGTGATGCCTGCCTACGCAGGCGTCAAGAAACGCGCGAAGATGTGGCTCGATTTCCAGAACGACGTGAAGGTTTCAGACGTGATGCTCGCGGCGCAGGAAGGCTATGAAAGCGTCGAGCACACCAAGCGCTACACCACCCTCGGGATGGCGACTGATCAGGGGAAACTCAGCAATATCAATGGCCTCGCCGTACTTGCTGAAGCGCTCGACAAGGGCATCCCGCAAGTTGGAACAACCACATTCCGCCCGCCCTATACCCCGATCTCCATGGGCGCGATTGCCGGTGAGGCGAAGGGCGCACTCTTCCAACCGCTCCGCCGTACGCCAATCCACGACTGGCACGAGGCGCAAGGCGCTTACATGGAACCGGTCGGCCATTGGCGGCGGCCCTATTGCTTCCCGCGCGACGGCGAGAGCCACGAGGACGCCGTGAACCGTGAGATCGACGCAACCCGCCGCTCCCTCGGCCTGCTGGATGCCTCGACCCTCGGTAAGATCATTGTGAAGGGTCCCGACGCGCCCAAGTTCATGGGCATGCTCTACACCAACATGATGAGCAGCCTGAAACCTGGCAAATGTCGTTATGGGTTGATGTGCAACGAGAACGGCTTCCTCATGGACGATGGCGTGGTCGTGCGCCTCGATGAGGAGACGTTCCTTTGCCACACCACCTCGGGCGGGGCCGATACGGTCCACGGCTGGATGGAGGATTGGCTTCAGTGTGAATGGTGGGACTGGAAGGTCTACACCGCCAATGTGACCGAGCAATGGGCGCAGATCGCTGTGGTCGGCCCGAACGCGCGGAAGCTGCTGGAGAAGCTTGGCGGGATGGATGTCAGCAAGGACACGCTGCCCTTCATGCAGATGGCCGAAGGCACGCTTGGCGGCTTTGATGCGCGCGTCTTCCGCATCTCCTTCTCCGGCGAACTCAGCTACGAAATCGCGGTACCCGCCAGCCAGGGCCGCGCCTTCTGGGACGCGCTGCATGAAGCTGGCGCCGAGTGGAATGCCACCCCCTACGGCACGGAAGCGCTCCACGTCATGCGGGCCGAAAAGGGCTTCATCATGATCGGGGACGAGACGGACGGCACCGTGATCCCGCAGGACCTTGGTCTCAACTGGGCGATCTCGAAGAAGAAAGAGGATTTCCTGGGCAAACGCGGCCAGCAACGGACCTTCATGGCGTCCGAGGATCGCTGGCAGCTCGTGGGTCTGGAGACCGTCGATGGCTCTGTGCTGCCCGACGGCAGCTATTGCGTGGCCGACGGCAAGAACGCCAACGGCCAGGCTAACGTGCAAGGACGGGTGACCTCGACCTATTACTCACCCACATTGGCGCGCGGAATTTCGATGGGGCTGGTCCACAAAGGCCCGGATCGCATGGGCGAGGTTGTCGAATTCAACACCGTCGATGGGGGCCGGGTGAAGACGAAGATCGTCTCCCCCGTGTTTTATGACCCGGAAGGGGAGAAGCAGAATGTCTAACGCTTTCAGTGCATTGCAAGGTGTCTCCGACACCGGTTTCGCCCACGTCAAAGAGATGGGTCTTGTTGGCATGGTCACGCTGAAAGCCGATCTTGACGCCGCCATCACCAAAAAAGCGGTGAAGTCCGCAATTGGGGAAGGCATTCCAGCGGCACGCGGTATGAGCGATGGCAGCAAGCCTGATGGTGTTGCGTGGATGGCCCCCGACGAATTGCTCTTTCTTTGCAAACATGAAGAGGCAGAAGGGGTCGTTAATGCGCTCACCAAAGGGATGGGTGATGCACATCACCTTGCGGTTAACGTCTCGGATGCCCGTGCCGTCTTCACCATCGAGGCACGCGATGTGCGTGAGGTTCTGGGCAAACTCACGCCCGCGAACCTCGCAGACTTGAAGCCCCGTGAAATCCGCCGTTCCCGCTTTGCGCAAGTGCCAGCGGCCTTTTGGATGAACTCCCCAAACCACGCGACGGTCATCTGTTTCAGATCCGTGGCGCAATATATGTTTGATCTGCTGGTAACAGCGGCAAAAGAGGGCGCTGAAGTCAGATACTATTGACCGTGCAATTGGCTTTGCTAGTTTTGGCCACACGTCAAAGAAAAACACGGGTAACATAATGAATAATTTCGGAAAGCCGCTGCGCGCGGCTCTTCTTGGATTGGCGCTTCTTGCGCCTTCCACTGTAACAGCACAACAATTCTATTGCGCGGTGCAAAGCACCAGCAATTGGGTCCCGACGGAATATGTCATTGAATATACCGGGGGCGCAGCAATTGTGACCCATCCATGGATCGGTGAGCCGTCGGTCCGCCAGGTTCAAGTGGGCGGCAACAACAACCGCAGGCGCTTGGGATATACCATTTCAGATGTCGGCGCGGGCAATGGCCAACGCACGACCATGCGCGTCCAATTGATGCACAACGTTGCTAACAATTCGCTGCGCGTCACATTTGATCCAATTGAATATGCCAACAGGTTCTCAGGTTCTGGCTCTTGCAGCCTGGTCCAGTGACGTAATCGATATTCGAAGATAGCGGCGACACTGGGCGGTAATTGCCCGAAGGCGCGGTAGTCTTTGAAATCCCACCATCGTGGCGGTATGTGTTTCCACAACCGCTGCGGTGGCGCAGCAGTTTCCCTATCCAATTTGCGTTTTGGCGCTGCGGAATAGGCAAAGCACAAGCCGACCTCCATTCTCGTTGGAGATGCCGAGGGTGGCGCCACCGAAAGCCGTTTCGGATGGACGGCCACTGAGGAGTTGCTGATCCTTTGCGAACATCGAGATGCTGTACCGTCGTCGTGAGGCCGACAAATGGCATAGGGCACGTCCACGATCTGACCGTGAACGGTTCCGATGCCCGCGAACCAGTCCGATCTGCGGCCTCCATGAAGGGCGTCGCTGTCGCCTTGCGCAAGTTCCGGTGCCGCATAGTTGGTGAAAGTCACACGGCGGCGCAAAGCGATGGGTAAGGACACCCTCCATGGTGCGGGCACGGGTTGGCCATATACCCTACGCTTCTACATCCCAGACCCCGGAGACTTGTTCATGTCGACGACAGCCACTGTAACCAAAGCCGCCGCCTTGCTGCTGGCCGCTTCCCTCCCTAGCGCCGCCGTTGCCGATAGCCGCCACTACTGTACGTTGAGCAATGCAAGCGGCGGTATGCCCGCAGAATACGGGATCCAATACAGTGGCAGTTCCGCTGTGGTGTCGTTTAACCAAAGCGATGGACCAGGAAACTATCGGATGCGTGTGACAGCGCGCGGCGATCAAGTCAGGTTGAATTTCCGGGGCGAGGCAAATCCCGGCAATGGCGATCCGGTCATCTTGATTGATTATTCGATGGTCCATCAGCTTGATACCGGCGCGTTTTCGGTAAACGCGGCCCGTGTTGGAACAACCGAGACGTTCAGCGGGTCGGGCTCCTGCGCGGAAAGCTGAAAGGCCCAACCACGGTCCCGTCTGCATTCGCGGCGGGCCAGCGGCCGGTGCCTGACCTAATCGGAACTTGTACCGCCCCTTGACGTTGCCCCCTTGCGCCCTCCATCTGTGGCGTCAGAGTTGACATCTAACAAGGGGACCGAACATGGCCTTTGAACTTCCCGATCTTCCCTACGCCCACGACGCACTTGCCGGCAAAGGCATGTCCGCCGAGACGCTGGAATACCACCACGACCTGCACCACAAGGCCTATGTCGACAACGGCAACAAGTTGATCGCCGGGACCGAGTGGGACGGCCGCTCAATGGAAGAGATCATCACGGGCACCTACGACGCCAATGCGGTCGCGCAGTCCGGCATTTTCAACAACATCAGCCAGCTTTGGAACCACAACCAGTTCTGGGAAATGATGGGCCCGGGCGGCGACGCCATGCCGTCCGAACTGAAAGCAGCGCTCACCGAAAGCTTCGGCTCGGTCGACAAGTTCAAGGAAGAGTTCTCCGCCGCTGGTGCGGGCCAGTTCGGCTCTGGCTGGTGCTGGTTGGTCAAAGACACCGACGGCGGCCTGAAAGTTACCAAAACCGAAAACGGCGTGAACCCGCTTTGCTTCGGCCAGACCGCACTTCTGGGCTGCGACGTGTGGGAACATTCCTACTATATCGACTTCCGCAACAAACGCCCGGCCTACCTGTCGAACTTCCTCGACAACCTGGTGAACTGGGAAAACGTCGCATCGCGCATGTGAGTGAATGTAGACCGGAAATGACCAAGGCCCGCCCAATCTGGCGGGCCTTTTCATTTGTTGTGATCTCGGGCCTGATACACCCATGATCCGAACCGCCACCCGCGACGACATCGTTGCCCTGCAAGACCTTTATCGGCACCTCATCCCAGAGGAGGACAGCGCACCTGAAGCTGTCGCATCTGACCGGCTGGCGGCGCTGCACGCGTTTCCCGGGTCCTGCATCTTGATCGCTTTCGCGGGCGATCTGCCCGTCGCAACCGTCACCCTGATCGTTGTGCCGAACATGACCCGCCTCGGCGCGCCCTACGCCTTTATAGAAAACGTCGTAACCCACGCAGATCATCGCGGCAGGGGTCACGCAACGGCCCTTCTGGCCGAGGCAGAGGCACGCGCCTGGGCCGGAGGCTGCTACCGGATCATGATCGTCAGTGGCGATCACAACACAGGCGCCCATGCGGCGTATACTGCGGCTGGGTATTCAGCGACAAAAACGGGATTTCAAAAGCGCCGCATCCGAGACAGAACTGCCGATTGACCGCTGCGAAGACGCCCGAAGGGACGCAGAAGGGGTGGCTTACGCCAGTGCCGCCATAAGAGACGGCACATCGGGCACTGTTTCAACAAATGTAAAAAGTGTTTTGTCAGCGAACCCTTCCACCACAACATGGTTCATTAGCCCAAGAAGCGGATCCCAGTATCCGCCGACATTTAGCAGGAAGATCGGTTTTTCATGCAGTCCAAGCTGCCGCCAAGTCAGCGCCTCAAAGAATTCGTCCAGCGATCCTGCGCCGCCCGGCAGCACGACAACCGCGTCGGCGTTCATGAACATCACCTTCTTACGCTCGTGCATCGTTTCGGTGACGACAAAGGTGCTCAGATCCGTCTTGCCCACCTCCATCTGCATCAAGTGGGTGGGTATCACACCGAAGGTCTCTGCACCGCCCGCCTGCGCGGCCCGCGCCACAGCGCCCATGATCCCGACATCGCCCGCGCCATAGACCAGCCGCATACCCGCGGCTGCAATCGAACCGCCCAACTCGGTTGCGGCGTCCAAATAGGCCGGGTTGTTGCCGGGACGCGCGCCACAATAGACACACAATGAAAAGCTCGCCATGACAACACCTTGTGTTTTGGAAATCTTTAACACCTGATAGGGTTCAATCGCGGGGCCCTCAAGCCATCTCGGCGCGGGCAGTGTGACGCTTTCGGGGGGAATGACCTATGCGACGGGTCAACCGATGAAAATTGCAGCGATGTTTGGCTCCAGTTCTGGGGCTGTGGCGGCAACGGCCGGCGGTGCCGTGCTGCTGATTGCGGGGGCTGTCGGCTATACCGTTCTGTCAGATGATCCTGATCCGGTTGAACCCGCTGTTCCTGAAGTCGAAATCACGGAACCCGTGCAGCCTGAGGCCGCACCAGAAGTGGCCGAGACGACTGATCCTGAACCCGAAACATCACCTCCGCAGTTCGCAGCACCAAGGCTTGATGTCGTCCGCGTTGAACCCGACGGCTCGACCCTGATCGCTGGTCAAACTGATCCGGGGCTTGAGGTTGCGATCCTGCTGGATGGCATCGAGGTCGCGCTGGCCGAGGCTGACGGGGCAGGGGCTTTCGTGTCCTTCCTGACCTTGCCACCTGCCGAAACGCCACGCCTGATCTCCGCCGAAATCCGCCCTATTGGTGCCGCCGCCATACCGGGGGAAGAGACAGTGATCGTCGCCCCATTTGCGCTGGTGACAACCGACGCCGCACCGGTGGCGGACACCGAGCCCGACACAGACGAAGCCCTCGCGGTTGCGGATGTGCCCGACGACGAAGAAGTGGTTCCGCAAGAGCCGACCGAGGACCTCGCATCTCTCGATCCGGGCAATGCTTCCACACCGGCTTTTCCAACCCCATCCGTGGGAGATGAGACCGAGCCGCAGCCCGTTGCCGAAGGCACTGCCGATCCGGCAACGCCTGAAGCGCCTGGTGCGTTGCAACCGACAACTTTGGCCACCACACCGGACCTCACTGCACCGGCGCTTCCCGGCGCGAATACGCCTGCGACTACGCCCATCGCGGCCGGGCCAAGCCTGGCCGCACCTAGCCCCAGCCAAGCCCCCGCCGTGGTAATTGCAGGGCCAGAGGGGTTGCGCATCACCCAAGGCCCCGGAACGCCCGCCGTGCAGACTGAGGTTCAGCTTGACGCGATCTCGTACGATGCCCAGGGCGCTGTGACGCTTGCCGGCCGTGGTCCCGCGACGGCGGACATTCAGGTTTATCTCAACAACCAGCCCATCCAGTTGGGCGAGGTTGGCCCAAACGGCGCGTGGTCGCTGCAATTGCCCGATGTTGATCCCGGCACTTACACGCTGTCTGTGGCGGAGCTTGCCGAAGATGGCACAATCGAAAGCCGGGTCGAAACACCGTTCCTGCGCGAGGACCCTGAGCGTGTGGCCGAAGCCCCGGTAGAGGCCGCTGAACAGGGGATCGAAGTCATAACCGTTCAGCCCGGCTTTACCCTCTGGGGCATGGCTGAGAACAGCTTTGGCGACGGTATCCTCTACGTCCAGATATTTGAGGAAAACCGCGACCAGATTCGCGACCCGAACTGGATCTTCCCGGGTCAGATCTTCCGCATGCCGGAAATGGACGAAGAACGCGCCCAGAACTGACCTCCGCCACTGGTAGTCGATGGGGGGAAGCCCTAGGTTAAGTCCCTGACGGATAAAGGGGCGAGCCTTCATGCCAGCCGACACTATCGCGCAGCCGCAAACCGGACCTGCGCCCACCAATTCACCCGACCCGGTAGAGGTGCAGGACGAGGCCGAGCGTCGCTCTGGCTGGCGCACGATCCGCAAGGTCGCGCCCTACCTTTGGCCTGCTGACAAACCGTGGGTGAAGAAGCGCGTTGTCATCGCCCTTGCCATGCTAACGCTGGCCAAACTCATTGCCGTCACCACGCCGTTCTTCTACCGCGAGGCAGTGAATATCCTGTCGGGCGAAGGCACATCTCCGGCGTGGATGTTCGGGGCAGGGGCTGTGGCCATCACGGTTGTCTACGGCCTGACCCGAGTGATGAATGTGGGCTTCCAACAGCTCCGCGATGCGGTCTTTGCCCGGGTTGCCCAACGCGCACTCAGGCAATTGGCGTTGGAGACGTTCCAACACATCCACGCGCTCAGCCTGCGCTACCATATCGCGCGCAAGACGGGCGGGCTTAGCCGGATCATTGAACGCGGTGTGAAGGGTGTGGAATTCCTACTGCGTTTCCTTCTGTTCTCCATCGGTCCGCTGACCCTGGAGCTGGCTTTGACGGGCATCATTCTCGCCGTCGTCTTCGACATCAACTACCTGATCGTCCTCAGCGTCACGATCGCGCTTTACGTCTGGTTCACCTTCAAAGTGACCGAGCTGCGCGTGCGCATCCGCAAGGAGATGAACGATCAGGACACCGACGCGAACCAGAAGGCGATCGACAGTCTGCTGAACTTTGAGACGGTCAAATACTTCGGCGCGGAACGGCGCGAAGCCAACCGCTATGACGCCGCGATGGAGGGGTATGAGGCCGCCGCCCTCAAAACCTCCTACTCGCTCGCGGCGCTCAATTTCGGGCAGTCCCTGATTATCACCGGCGGCCTTGTGGGCGTGATGGTGATGGCCGCAATGGGCGTGCAGTCAGGCGATCTGACCGTGGGCGATTTCGTGATGGTCAACGCCTACATGATCCAGATCACCATGCCGTTGAACTTTCTGGGCACCGTCTATCGTGAAATCCGGCAGGCGTTGGTTGATATGGGCGAGATGTTCGACCTGTTGGAACAGCCGCAGGAGGTCCGCGATGCCCCGGATGCTAAGGCGCTTCAGGTCAGTGGCGGCAACGTGCGGCTTGAGAATGTCGTCTTCGGGTACGAGGCTGCGCGCCCGATCCTCAAGGGTGTCGACATTGATATTCCCGCAGGTGAGACGGTCGCA
This sequence comes from uncultured Roseicyclus sp., assembly GCA_947500415.1. Taxonomy (GTDB): domain Bacteria; phylum Pseudomonadota; class Alphaproteobacteria; order Rhodobacterales; family Rhodobacteraceae; genus Gymnodinialimonas. Next base: position 266,226 of record CANMRT010000002.1, on the reverse strand, counting down.
GTTGTGGGCTCCTCCGGGTCCGGGAAATCCACCATCGGGCGGCTGATGTTCCGCTTCTATGACGTGGGCGACGGGCGCATCACCATCGACGGGCAAGACCTGCGCGAGGTGACGCAGGAAAGTCTGCATGGGCAAATCGGCGTGGTTCCGCAGGACACCGTCCTGTTTAACGACACGATCTACTACAATATTGCCTATGGCCGCGACGGGGCGACCCGTGAGGACGTCGAAGGCGCCGCGCGTGCGGCCTCCATCCATGATTTCATCATGTCGTTGCCGGATGGCTATCAGACACCAGTGGGGGAACGGGGCCTGAAGCTTTCAGGTGGCGAGAAACAACGGGTGGGTATTGCCCGAACGTTGCTGAAAGACCCGCCAATCCTTGTGTTGGACGAGGCGACCTCAGCCCTCGACACCGATACGGAGATGGAGATCCAGGCCGAGCTGAAGGCCATGGGCGAGGGGCGTACCGTGCTGACCATTGCCCACAGGCTCTCGACCATTGTGGATGCCGATCGGATTGTCGTGCTGGAGAAGGGCGAAGTGGTCGAAGAAGGCAGCCACGAAGCTCTGCTGGAACAAGATGGGCGCTACGCACAGCTGTGGAACCGACAAGCGAACGAGGATGAGGCCGCCGCATAACTCGCCTAATTTAAGGGAAATTCACTATGCACCGGATTGCGCCGGTAGGAATTTGTTCATGATTTGGGCCCAAAAGTGACGGCGATTATGGCAATTTCAGGGCAGGTTCCTCGTGTTCGCATTTCGTACAGATCGGCGCATTTTTGTTCTGCCACTCATCGTGGTGATCCTGCTTCTGGGATGGAAAGTGCTTGGGACGCTCTTCGCGGATCGCGACAGGGCCGAGCTGGTCGAAAGCCGCACATATCTTGCGGAACGGCTCAACGACATCGTTCATCAATTGCAGCGCGAACGGGGATATTCGTCGGGGTATCTGGCCTCTGACGGGCGTGCCCTGACAGATGAGTTGGCGGCTCAACGTCGGTTGACGGATGAGGTTGTGGGCAACGTTGTATCGGAATGGGCGGTTGCGGATGGTCCGCGCAACGCCGACGTGATTGAAGCGCGCTTGGATGAGTTGCAGCAATGGCGGACGTGGGTGGATGCCCAAAGCATTGCCCGGTCAGAGGTCGTCGATGTCTACACCGCCTTCATTTCTGACCTGCTGGAAGCCGCTGAATTGAACATCGTGGCCTCGCCGGAAGACAGACTGCGGCTCTTGATCGAAGCGTCGCAAGCCCTCGCCCAAGCCAAGGATACCGCGGGGTTGCAACGGGCCACCGGCGCGGCGGCTTTCGCGTCGCAAGATATGGATGCAGAATTGCACCTCACCTTGGTCTCACTTGCAGCGCAAGAGGCTGCGTTTTTGGAACTTGCCGAAGGTAACGTACAAGGCAGCGGGTGGCATTTGGCCGTGAACCAATCCGAGAATTTTGCCCCGATGGACCGGGTTCGGCGCGATCTTATTGCGGCGGGCTATGGTGGCTCGATGCCAGATATCAGCGCCGAAAGCTGGTTTGCCTTGTCGAGTGATTGGATCAATGCGTTGCGGCGCGCTGAAAACCAATTGGCCTCCGAAATCGCCGACCTCTCGCGTGAGGCCGCGCAAACCGCCACCTCCAACCTGATCTCCAATGGCTTGCAGGTCGTGTTGGCACTGCTTTTCGTTTTTGCGCAGGTGTCAGACCGGCCGGGGCGAGCGGTTAGCCAAACGCCGACGCAGGGTGCTGCTTAGGAAGGTGCTGGGTAGGGGCGGAAGGGGAAATCCCCTGCCGCCCCTATCAATGCTCCAACGTGGACGCTGCCCAGATTACTCCGCCGCTCGAAGCGGTGGCTGCGGAGGCACGTCGTTTTCAAGCTCCGTATCCTCAAACGGATCAGGCTGATCGGGCAGATCCTCTGGCGCAGGTGGCAGCGGTTCTTCTGTGGCCAACTCACCCAAAGGCACGTCCTCTTCAGGAATTTCCAGCGCCTCAACCTCATCCTCACGCGGGTCTTCATCCCAGAAGATCACCGGGTTGCGGGCCCGCCGGGCCTGTCGCTGAAGCGCCCAATCCTGTGCACGTGCGCTCATTGAGCGGGCCCCCAAACGGGCCAGCCCGCGGAAGACCCAAGCCAGGATTGTCCAGAACCACACACGCAGGGCCAGCAGCGAGGGCGTGAACAGAAGCGTCAACACCGTGGCGATGCCTAGGCCGAATACCACAGCGGTCGCCAACTGTTTCCACCACAGAGCCGTCGGGCTGTCGATCGTGTAGCCACCGCCGCCGAAATCGAGCGAGACGCCGTACATCATCGGTGCCAGACCGGCCATCGTGGTGATCGTGGTCAAAAGGACCGGACGAATACGCACCTCAACCGTGCGCACAATCGCCTCAAGCCGGGGCATGTAGCGGCTGTATTCCTGGTAGGTGTCGATCAGAACAATATTGTTGTTCACCACGATCCCTGCCAGTGCCACGATGCCCGTGCCCGTCATGATGATCGAGAAGGTCTGATCCATGATGATCATCCCCCACAGCACACCGGTGGTGGACAGGACCACAGCCAACAGAACCAGCACGGCGTTGTAGACCGAGTTGAATTGAGCCAGCAGGATGATGAACATCAGGCCAAGGGCGGCGGCGAATGCCGTCATCAGGAACTGACCGGATTCTTCCTGCTCGGCCTGATCGCCACCCCATTCCCAGCTCACTGAAGCGGGCAGGGGGTAGTTCTCAGACTCAAGCCATTCGGTGATCCGCTCGATCCGCTCGGTCGCGGTCATCGGTGTGATGCGCAACTCGGCTTCTTCCGCCACAACCATTTCCGCAATCTCGTCGAGCGGGATGTCGCCCCGGTAGTCGGGCAAGTTGTGATAGGTCAGCGTCTCCGGCGCAAAGAGCGCGGCAATACCGGTGTTGGGCGTCGCCAGACGCAGGTTTGCAGCTTCACCTTCATCGATCTGCTCCTGCAAGACCTCTTCCCCGAAGCCCAACGCAATGATCTCATCCTCAAGCGGTTCACCATTCTCATCGAAGGGCACAAGCTCATAGATGATGACATCGTCGACCACATCCGCCTTTACCTCGAAATACCGGCTTTGGTTGCGGCGTTCGATGACGGCCAATTGCGGTGTCGGCTCCCAACTGACGAAGTTCGACAGCGGCACCAATCCGTCGCGGGTCCGTACCCGCAGGCTGTCGAGGGTGCTCAGAACCCGCGCCTCTTCCGGGAAGCGGACGCGAATATCGATCTCTTCGTCCGAGGACGGCACGCGCATTGTGTCCAGCAAGATGCCGCGTGTCACCAGCTGCACCATCGCGCCCACGGTTGCCACATCGGCACCGAAACGGCCGGCGGCTTCGACATCCACGTTGATCTGCCAGTCGATGCCGGGCAGGGGCAGCGTATCTTCGATCAAGATCAGACCGTCGAGGTTCTCATAGTAGGTGCGCACAATCGCCGTGGCCTCCTGCAGCTCCTCCCAATTGTCGCCAAGCAGGCGCAGGCTGATCGGTTTGCCGTCGGCAGGGCCGGTCGAGGCAGAGAAAATCTCGGTCTGGATGCCGGGGATCTGATCCAGCCGCGCTTGCAGAGCGTTCAGGATCAGGTCGCCGTCAGCCCGCGCGCCCCAGGGCTCAAGGTCGATCTGAACCTGTCCGATGGTGTCAGACGGGGCCGCAGCACCGCCGGTGTTGTTGTTCAAGCCACCGGAGCCCGCGAAAGCAAACACATCGCGCACGCCGTCGGTTTCCAGCACCATTTCTTCGACTTGCCGGACCAGCGCATCTTGTTCCTGAACGCTCAGATTGCCGCGCGCACGGACGTAGACGATGGCATTCTCAGGCTCGGTTTCAACGAAGAATTCGACGCCATTGTTGTTCTCGCCGAAGTATCCAAACGTGAAGCCAACGAAACTCAGGACGGTCACAACCGCGACGACCGGCATGAACGGATTGCCCGTCATGAAGTGGATGAACCAGCCCACCGGCTTGCGCTTGTAGCCCGAATCCACGGCCTTCTCACGCCGCTGGAATTGCACCGTCGCAATCAATACGGACATGATCACGCAGCTGATGACAAAGACGATGGCACCCGCCGCCATCTGCACCATGGGTGAGACGTCTTCGCCCGGGATCGCAAATAGGATGCCGGGTTGCACAACGTTCAGCGCTGACATGAACATCAAGTAGCCCGCGCCAATCGTCAGCACGAGACGCACGACATACCAGGGGATGATACCCTTCACGGTCGCCGCCGCGTTGCCGATCACCCGGCTGAACCGTGCGGCGACACCGCCCAGAACAGGCAGGTAGATCAGCGCCACAATCAGCGAGGCCGACAGAACGAAGATCAACGTCACCGGCAACATGCCCATGAATTCCCCCGGTACACCGGGCCAGAACAGCATGGGCAGGAACGCGCAAAGCGTTGTCGCGGTGGAGGAGACGATGGGCCAGAACATCCGCTTGGCGGCATCGGCATAGGCCTGCATCGGGCGCGCGCCTTCTTGCAGGCGCCGGTCAGCGTATTCGACCACCACAATCGCGCCGTCCACCAGCATACCCACCGCGAGGATCAAACCGAACATCACGATGTTCGAGATGGTGATGCCCATCACGCCCAAAAGGATGAAGCACAAAAGGAATGATGTGGGGATCGCGAAACCCACCAACAGAGCGGACCGTGTGCCGAGTGCGGCCAGCACCACAATCATCACCAGCGCGATGGCCGTCAGGACGGAGCCTTCCAGCTGCCGCACCATGCCATCGACCTGAACCGATTGATCCAGCGTCGTTTCAACCGTGACCGATGCGCGAAGCTCTTCCGGCCAGGTTGCCTGAACGGCCTCCACCTGTTCACGGATCAAGGCCACCGTGTCGATGATGTTGAAGCCCTGACGCTTGACGACCTGAAGCGCAACCGTGGTGTCGCCGTTGAACCGCGCCGTGCCCGTCTCATCCTGGTAGGTGAGGCGGATTTCGGCCAATTCACCAAGTGTCACGACCCTATCACCGTTCACAGTCACGGCGAGGTTGTAGACATCCTGCGCATTGTCGAAGCTCGACGGAATGGTGATTGAAATCGCTCCACCAGCGGTCTCTACCTCACCGGCTGCGATCAATTGGTTGTTGTTGACCACGGCGTTGATCAGATCGGCGGCCGTAACGTTGTAGGCCTCCAGCGCGAGCGGATCGAGGATCACCTCCAGCATCTCATCCCGCGTACCTGCGAGGCCCGCCTCAAGCACCGGCGACAGTGTTTCCAGCTCCGCCTGCATCTCATTGGCCAACCGGATCAGCGTGCGCTCAGGGGCGTCGCCGGACAGCGCCACAATGATGATCGGGAATTCTGAGAAGTTGATCTCGTTGATCGAATAGCTTTCCGCGCCTTCCGGGAACTGCACCTCGGCGCGGCCCATGGCATCGCGGACATCGGCGATGGTCTCGCCCTTGTCCCAGCCGAACTCGAACTCAAGGAAAACCCCCGCGTAGCTTTCGCCAGCGGTGGAATTGATGCTCAGCAAACCGTCGAGGTCCTGAAACTCCGCCTCCATCGGACGGATCAGCAGGCGTTCACTGTCGGTGGCGGAGATACCGGGGAAGGGGACGGAGACGAACAGCCCCGGAATGTCGATGTCCGGCTCACCTTCCTTCGGCAGCCCGATGTAGGCCGCCGTGCCCGCCGTCAGGGACAGCAGGACAAAAGCGATGACCATGCGGGCGCGGCTAGCAGCCCAGTCGATGATGCCGGTCATTGTGTGAGCTCCTCAAACGTGGTGCGCACCTCAATCCCAGCGGTCACAAACTCCTGCCCCACGGTGATCACGTCTGCCACATCCGGCAGCCCCGTCAGCAACACGCCGCGCGGCGTGTCGCGGATCATCTGAACTTCGACGAACTCGACCACGCCATCCACAACCGTACGAACGCCAAGCCTACCGTCATCATCCAAAGTCAGTGCGGAGGATGGTAGCAAATGCGCCGCAATGCCTTCGGTTTGCACCAGAATATCGGCGGTTTGACCGTCGCGGATTTCCAGATCGGCGTTATCAACTGTGATCTCCACGCGGAAGGTTCGGGTGTCCGGGTCTGCCGAGCGGCTCACAAAGGTGACGACGCCCTCGGCCCGCTGGCCCGAAGACAACTCAGCCCCCGCACGCGCGCCCAATTCAACCCGCGCAATCTGTGCCTCGGGCACGAAGCCCACCAGTTTGATCTGATCGAGCTGGATGATCGTGGCGCAAATCGACCCCGGCTGCATCAGCGCGCCAAGCTCTGCCGTGTCCGTTTCCAGAAGGCCTGAGAACGGCGCATAAATCGTCAAATCACCAATCGCATCTTCGGCGCGGGTCACGGCGGCCTCTGCCGCACGCACTCCGGCCAGTGCCGATTGAATGCCAGCCTGCGCGCCCTGAACGCCCGCTTGAGCCGCTTCAACACCCGCCTCGGCGCTTTGAACTCCGGCTTCCGCCGCCGCAACGCCCGCCGCAGCCGACGCCGCGCGCGTTTCCGACCCAAAGCCAGACTCACTCAAACGCGAAGCTGCGTTGCCGTCAATCTCGGCAGAGGTCAGCTGCGCCACGGCCTGCGCCAGCATCGCGCGCGCTTCGGGCAGGCGAGCCTGCGCTTCGGGCAAACGCGCTTCTGCCTCAGGCACACGGGCCTGCGCTTCGGCCAAACGGGCCTGCGCTTCTTCAAGGGCGGTTTGCGATGTGCCGGGATCAATCTCGCACATCACCTGGCCTTCTTCGACGAAAGCACCTGCACGGATCGGGGTGGAGATGATGCGTCCCATGGTCTCGGATGCCACATCAACAAGTCGCAAAGCCTCCGTGCGACCGCGCATCAGTACTGCGTTTTCGGTCACTTGCGCTTCAGAGCGTCGAACAACGACATGCATCCGCCCGTCGTCATCGACCGGCGCGGTCTCTTCGTCGGCGTCTGCCACGGGCTCTTCGGCCATCTCTTCCGGCGCATTCTGGGGCTCGGGGATGAAGCCCGCGGCGAAGTCGGTCAAGCTATCCCGATCCAGCACAACGAAATAAAGCGCAACGCACACAAGCGCCGCGGTCACTAATGGAAACAGCTTCATGCCATCGACCTTTCTTTTCCAAACGCCCCCCGGCGTTGGAACGTCGATCCGAGCATGCCCGGCGCGACGCCATCCCGTGTTTTGATAGTTTACGCTGAACCATCCAGTTCAGATTACTTTTTTTGTGTCGGAACCACAAGAGTGAACTGAACGGTTCAGAATACTCTCCTGACAGTTGTATTCCCGTTCCTCAAACGGCCTGCGCACCGGCCCTTGCGCCCTTACCCCATGCCGGGGTAATCCCTGCGCCATAAAAGAATTTCGGGGTGGAGCGGCAGGCATGGCCAATACCGACAGTTTTATCGAAGAAGTCAGCGAAGAGGTCCGCCGCGACCGGCTGTTTTCGCTGTTTCGTCGATGGGGATGGGTAGCCGTCCTTGTGGTCGTCGGCATCGTTGGTGCAGCTGCTTACTTCGAATGGCAATCCTCACAGCGAGAGGCGCAATCCCAAGCCTTTGGTGATGCGCTTCTAAGCGCGCTTGAAGACGAAGACCCCGAAGGCCGTATCGCGGCCCTGTCCGAGATCGAAACGCCATCGCCGGAAGTGGCGATGATCCTGGCGCTCTTGGCAGCTGGTGAAGAGGCCAACGGCGAAGACCCTTCTGCCGCCGCCGCGCGTCTGCGCGAAGCCGCCGAAGCACCGGGCCTGCCACGCCGCTACGTCGATCTGGCGCTTCTGAAAGCGCAGATGATGGATCCTGCGCCCGAGGATGAAGCCCGTCTGGTGCTAGAAGCGTTGGCCGAACCGGGCGCGCCCTATTCTGCCCTTGCCGAAGAGCAATTGGCCCTTGTCGACATCCGCGCGGGCGACCTGAACGCGGGCCTCGACCGCCTACGCGCCATTGAACGCAGCGCTGCGGCCACAGCAGGCTTGCAACAACGCGCCGCGCAGTTGATTGTGGCCTTGGAAAGTGGTGCTGTGCTGGTGGATGCACCGGTTGAAGAAGAAGCGCCGGCTGAGGAAGACGCCCCTGCGGAGGAGAGCGCGCCGGTAGAAGAAGACACGGCCCCGGAAGAAGAGGGCGCAGCCGAGGAAGACGGAGCGGCCGAGGACGCAGCGCCAGCGGAAGAAGAGCAGGCGGCAGGCGCTGAGGATGCACCCGCCGCCGAGGTTGAAGCCGAGGCAGACGCAGACGAGACACCGGCAGAGGCTGAAGTCGAAGAATAAGCCAAGACCCCCGCAAAAGGGATCATCGGCGCAATGCATTTGAAAGGGCCGCCTGACGGCCCAACGAAAACAAGGGGTGGGCCCGAGATGAGCACAACAGTGAAAGCAAGCGCCTTCGCTCTGCTGGCGGTTCTTGGTCTGGCGGGCTGTGAACGCGAAACCATCCTGCCGGGTGAACGCTTCTCAATCGACACGCCACTGTCCGACGTTCTCAGCGGCAATGCCACGCGCTCGCTGGCTGATGCAGGCGCAGGCGACGCAGCCCGCGCGATCAGCCTTCCCGGAGTCGTGCGCACCGCCACGTGGGAACAACGTGGCTACAATTCCTCGAACCGCACACCCCACGCGAGCCTTGCGGGCACGCTTACACCGGTCTGGACCGCTGACATCGGTGCCGGCAACTCGCGCCGCAACCGGATCACCGCTGATCCCGTGTCCGATGGCGCACGCGTCTTCGCAATGGACGCCTCCGCTGGCGTTACAGCCATTGATCTGGCTACCGGCGGCGCGGTCTGGTCCGCAGATCTGCAACCGGGCTTTGATCGAGGCGGCTCTGTCTCCGGCGGTGGTTTAGCCCTTGCGGGCGGCTCACTTTTCGTGACGACCGGCTTTGGCGAACTTCTGGCCCTTGATCCCGCCTCAGGTGCTGTGCGCTGGCGTCAACGCCTCGACGCGGGCATTGGCGCGCCGACCATCTCGGGCGGCACGGTCTACATTGTCAGCCGCAACAATCAGGCTTGGGCGATTGAAGCCGCCAACGGGCGTCTCATTTGGCAGGTCCCGGCCACCACAACCGACCCGCTGCTTAGCGGTGGTGCGGCGCCTGCTGTGACAGACCGTATCGTCGTGCTGCCGTTCGGTTCGGGGGAGCTTTCGGGAACCCTTCGCCGGTCCGGTGCGCCCCTTTGGGCGACCTCGGTTGCGGGCGGACGCAGTGGCGTGGCTTACGCCAACATTAACGACGTGACATCTGATCCCGTCCTAGCAGGCGGACGCATCTACGCGGGCAACCAATCGGGCCGCGTCGTCGCGATTAACCCTGGCACTGGCACGCGCCTTTGGACGGCGGAAGAGGGGGCTTATTCCCCGGTTCTCGCAACGGGCGGCGATTTGTTCTTCGTATCCGACCGGAATGAATTGATCCGTCTTGACGCCGACACCGGGGCGCGGATCTGGGGCACCGAACTGCCGCTTTATGTGAACGACCGCGAACGCCGCCGCCGTGCTGTGTTCACGCACTACGGACCCATCCTTGCCGGCGGGCGCCTTGTTGTGGCCTCAGGCGATGGCGTCGTGCGCATGTTCAGCCCTGAAAGCGGTCAGCTTGTTGGAGTGGTCGAAATGCGGGACGGGGCCGCCGCCCACCCCATCGTGGTGAATGGTGTCTTGCTTGTCGTCACCGACGATGGCCGTTTGGAAGCCTTCCGCTAACGGCGGAACGCTTAGGCCAGCAAAGCCTCGCGTACATCCTGATCCAGCCAAAAGGTCGCGCCGTAGATGACGGCCCTGAGGGCGTTGAACCAAATGGCAGACGCCTCGCGCAACAACGGGCGGGGACGGTCGACCACGGCAAGGCTTGACGCAAGACGCACATCCTCGAACCCCATCAACCGAAATGAAACCCAGGATCGCGGCAGGTGATAGGCGTCTGTCACCACGATCACCGGGCGGCTTGTGTCCGTCAAGTGCGTCGAAAATAGCGCGTTTTGCAGGGTCGAGCGTGACTGCGCTTCCAAGGCAATCCTCTCTCTCGGGATGCCCATCGCCTCAATATGATCAACCATCAACGTGCCAGCGCCTTGCCCCGTAACCAGCACCGTTTGGGCAACACCGTCCCGCACCAATTGGCCACACCGCTCAGCGCGCGCAAGGCTGTCGTCCGCCAAAACCCCGGTCTCGGACCCGCCACCAAGGCAGACGACCTGAACCGCCGTCGCCGGGTCCACATCCCTTGGCCAAAACAGGTTGCAGGCCAGAACCATTGCCAAAGTCGCCGCGTAGAAAAGCACCATCAAGCGCAAAACCCGACGCACGCGCCGCATCTTTACTTTGCGGATCACAGCCATCAGTTGGCACCCGCGTGGGCCGCGGCGGTTCCAATTATTGCGTTGGTGTCCAAAGGCCTGCCTCGGTGCGTTCGGTCGCGATCATCTCTGCATGGATGCGCTAGACCGCGGGGTGCACATACCAGTCATCGAATGCAGAAACGTCTTGGTAGCGGCGTTCATAGCCATGAGATGTCAGGAGAGAGTGAATTTCTTCACGTTGTGGTCCGTAATTGTGCTCACACACAATCACTCGGAACTTGAAGCGATCGAAGTCAAAGGCTGACAGAATGTCGTATTCGCTCCCCTCCGTATCAATCGACAGCAAGTCGATCACATCTGACGCGCCGCGTTCGGCGAGCATATCGGTAAGCGATATCGTCTCGACCTCATATTGCGTCCTGGACGCCCGGTTTTTGGCGTGTTCGTCCTGATCGGCGAAACCCTCAAGTGTCGAAAGCTCACCGGCTTGCGTCTCAAAGAAGGTCAGTCGATCGCCAGTGTTTTTCCAGACGCAGCGCGTCTCAATCTGGGCCGAGCGGTTTTGCTTCAGCGCCGCGTGCCAATTGCGACCCGGTTCAGCCAGGATGCCCGTCCAGCCGAATTCCGTTTCCAGCAAGTAGCTGTTGGAAAGATGGATGCCATCCGTGGCCCCAAACTCCACAAACGTGCCATGTCGTTTGAAGCCCGTCATGGCCAGCGCAAATAGATCCTGACGCAACTGGGCCTTGGAGCCATCAAGATGTGCAAGGCATGCAGGCTGGTGTTCGGGCGGCATGGCGCGCAGGAACGCCAAGTCGACCAGTCCTTGCTTCTTGTAACGGCGTAACTCGTGCAGGTCTTCGCCGCGAATGATGCGCAACGAAGGTATTCCAAGCCATTCCCGCAGCTTTCGTGCCATCTTAACTCATCCCTTCACCGGAACGACCACTCGTCATTCCCACTCGATCGTCCCCGGAGGTTTGGACGTGATGTCATAGGTCACCCGGTTGATTCCAGGCACCTCATTGATGATCCGCGTCGCCGTCTCACCCAAGAACTCATGGCTGAACGGGTAGTAATCGGCAGTCATCCCATCAACGGAGGTTACGGCCCTCAGTGCGCAGGCATAATCGTAGGTTCGGCCATCGCCCATCACACCCACGGTGCGCACAGGCAGGATCGCCACAAACGCCTGCCAGATCTCGTCGTAAAGCCCGTGCTTGCGGATCTGATCGATATAGACCGCATCGGCCAGCCGCAGAATATCCAGCTTGGCGCGCGTGATCTCGCCGGGGCAGCGGATTGCAAGGCCAGGGCCGGGGAAGGGGTGGCGCGCGATGAAGTGGGCGGGCAGGCCAAGTTCGTGCCCCAACGCGCGAACCTCATCCTTGAAAAGCTCGCGCAGAGGTTCCACCAGCTTCAGGCCCATCTTCTCAGGTAGGCCACCCACATTGTGATGGCTCTTGATCGTCACCGATGGCCCGCCAGAGAACGACACGCTCTCGATCACATCAGGGTAAAGCGTGCCCTGTGCCAGGTAGGCTGCGCCCTCGATCTCATTGGCGTATTTCTGGAACACGTCGATGAAGAGCTTGCCGATGATTTTCCGCTTGGTCTCAGGGTCGCTGACCCCCTCCAACTCGCCCAGAAACAGCTCCTGCTCCTCGGCGTGGATCACATGCAGGTTCATGTGGTCGCGGAACATTTCAACAACCTCTTCGCCCTCGTTCAGGCGCAAGAGTCCGTGATCCACGAACACACAGGTCAGCTGATCGCCAATAGCCTCGTGCAGCAGCGCAGCTGTCACCGACGAATCCACGCCGCCCGACAGCGCGCAGATCACCTTGGCATCGCCCGCTTGCGCCCGAATCGCTTCAACGGCTTGCTCACGGTAGGCCTCCATCGTCCAATCACCTGAGAACCCGGCCAGACGCACGAAGTTCTCGTAGAGCATCGCGCCGCGTGGCGTGTGATGCACTTCGGGGTGGAACTGCACCGCAAAGAAGTTGCGGCTCAGGTCCGCGGTGATCGCATAAGGCGCGTTGGGTGAAACACCGTAAACCTCGAACCCCGGGGCCAGTTTGGCGACATGATCGCCGTGGCTCATCCATACCTGCTCGCGTCCATCGGCGAACCAACCCTGCAACAGGTCCAAGCCGCCCTCAGGCGTCACAAACGCGCGCCCGAATTCCGCCGTGCCGCCGCCACCCGAAATCTTGCCGCCATGAACCTCGCCGCCGAGGTCCTGCATCATCACCTGTTGGCCATAGCAAATGCCCAGAATCGGCACGCCTGCCTCATAAGCGGCCTTGGGTGGCCGGGGCGAGCCCTCGCGCACCACCGAATCTGGCCCGCCCGAAAAGATGATCGCCTTGGGCGCAAAGCTTTTGATGAACGCGTCATCGACGTTCTGATACGGGTGAATTTCGCAGTAAACGCTCAACTCGCGCAAACGGCGCGCAATCAATTGCGTCACCTGCGACCCGAAGTCGATGATCAGAAGGCGTTCATGGTCGGCGGGGTCGGGGACGGCGCTTGTGTTCATGGATGCGGATTAAGCCGCAGGGCAGGGGCGTGCAAGCCCACCATGTCGCATCCGCGTCGCAGATGACGCAATTCGCCCGCTTGCCGATCACACCACACGGTAGACACGCCTCAACGGGTTTGCAGCCTTTGGAGGGTGTCATGGGCGAAGCGGAACAGGCAGATCAACCACGGCGCAGGGCTCGCGGGGGCGGCGGAGCGGCACGCAGGGCCAGCCGTAGTGCTGTCAGCTTCGATACGGTCAAGTTCATTGAGCGCAATATCCCCAACCTCGAAATCCTCAACGAAGAAGCGCTTGAGATCATTGAGGCCAATGCCGAAACCGTTCTGGAAGAAATCGGCGTCATGTTCGTCGAAAACCCCGGCGCGCTTCAGCGTTGGCGTGATGCGGGGGCCGATGTGCAGGGCGAACGCGTCCACATTCCAAAGGGTCTCGCGCGCGAGCTGATCAAGACTGCGCCGTCAAAGTTCACCCAAATCGCCCGCAACCGCGACCGCGACGTGGAAATCGGCGGCAACACCATGGTGCTCGCCCCGGTCTATGGCCCGCCGTTCGTCAACGACCTCAAAGGCGGCCGCCGCTACGCGACCATGGCCGATTTCGAGATCTTCGTGAAACTGGGCTACATGTCGAAATGGCTGCACCATTCCGGCGGCACCGTGTGTGAGCCGACCGATGTGCCCGTCAACAAGCGCCATCTGGACATGCTCTACGCCCATATGACGCTGTCCGACAAACCCTTCATGGGTTCGGTGACGGAGCCTTCACGGGCCGTCGATTCGGTTGAGATGTCGAAGATCCTCTTCGGCGCGGACGTCGTCGAACAGAACACCGTGATGACCTCGCTCATCAACATCAACTCTCCGCTCACCTTCGATTCCACCATGATGGGCGCGCTCGAGGTCTATGCCGAAGCCGGTCAAGCCTCCATCATTTCCCCCTTCATCGTCGGTGGCGCTATGGCACCGGTCTCCGTGGCGGGAACACTGACGCAATGCCTTGCCGAAGGGCTGGCAGGTGTCGCCTACAGCCAGCTCGTCCGCGCAGGCTCACCCGCGATCATGGGCGCGATGGTGACGTCGATCGACATGAACTCCGGCGCGCCAACCTTCGGCACGCCTGAGACGTCGCAGATCACCTATGGCATGGGTCAGCTCACGCGCCGCCTGGGCTTGCCATACCGCTCGTCCGGCTCTTTCACAGGTTCCAAGATCCCCGACGCGCAGGCAGGCTACGAGACAGCCAACTCGCTCAACATGGGTCTGCTGTCTGGCGTGAATTTCATGCTGCATTCTTGCGGCTGGCTAGAAGGCGGCTTGTCCGCATCGCCTGAGAAATTTGTCCTCGACGCCGATCAATTGGGCATCCTGCACAAGATGGCCGCAGGCGTGGCCGTCGACGAAAACGCGCAAGCCATGGATGCGCTGCGCGAAGTCGGGCCGGGCGGCCACTTCCTCGGCTGCGCCCATACGCAAGAGAATTACCAGACGGCGTTCTGGCGCTCCGGTGTGCTGGACTACAAACCCTATGAGACCTGGGCCGAAGACGGCAGCCAATCCTCGTTTGAGCTTGCGGCACTGAAGGTTGAGAAGATGCTGTCGGAATACCAACAGCCCGCCCTCGACCCGGCCATCAATGAAGAACTGCGCGCTTACGTGGCCGAGAAGAAGGCCTCTATGCCGGATGCTTTCATCTGAAAGTGCTGGCAAAGCAGGGGCTTATCCACACCTAAAGGTAAACGCGTGCCCTTAGTTGACGGCGCGCGCGGCGGCCAGAAGCGCGCTCATCACCTGCACATGGCGCGTAGGTGAATAGCCCATTCCGCCGCCCATGCGGGCCGCGTTCAGCATTTCCTCTTCCGCCAGCAGTTTGGTGACAGGACGGCGCTTGGCACGTCGGTGCGCATCGCCGGTTTCACAAGCCATGGTAGCCGCGCGCACCAAAAGTCCGGGGCGGCGCATGCCCGTCAGGTGTATGGTCAGGTCAGTCATTTCGGTATCCCCACGATAGGTTATTTGACCCTCATCATGACCCGAGCCGGGGGGGTGTTCCGGATTCCAGCGAACCTGCGTTCGGACCCCCTGGAAATGTTTACGATTCAGAAACAATTTTCGAGATATCCACAGATTTTAACCATTCAGTAATCAAAACGGCGGAATTTTGCAGACGTTAACCTTTTGACCGCGAGGCCTTTGGCCATGACTGAATATCAATCTGCAGACCCGATTGCTGATCCGGATATCCCCGGGTGGGTCCCTCACGAGGCACAGCAATATCTGGCCCATGTGGCTACCGGACAAAGCTACCGCGACATTGCCGGGCGTACGGGGAAACCCGTTTCGACCATCTGTCGCAACATCAAGAATATCGAGGCACGGCGCGACGATCCATTGATCGACGAGGCCCTTACCGGACTGGCTGAAACGACCATCTGCCGGAGCCAATCACCCTCTAACACAAAGGAGACGCGGCGCATGACTGCTCCGATTCGGACGCCGATAGAAGACGAGACACAAATCACCCGCGAAGCGCGCCGTATTCTGCGTCGGCTGTGCGAAACGGGCGCTGTTTTGGCCGTGGCGCAGGATATGGACAAGGCCGTCGTGCTGCGTCAGGGGGCGGACGGGGACCAGACGCGCACGGCCGTTGTAGATCGTCGCGTGGCCCAGGCCTTCGCTGTGAAGGATTGGATCGAATGCGTTGTGCAGGGTGGCCGCCTTGCGCGCTACACGATCACGAACGCCGGCAAATCCGCCCTAAAGCGCCTACTGGAAGATGACCGCAAACGCCGCATGGGCAATGCCGGTTTTGCCGAGGGTCCAACCGCGTTCCAGGGCCAGCACGCCAACTGGGGCACCCGCAAGGTCGCGGGCGATGATGGCAAGCCTGTTGCGATGCGTGTGAACCTGTCCGAGTCGCCCTTGGCCGGGCTCGCCCGCCGCAAGGGTCCGGATGGAAAGCCGTTTCTGGGGCCAGAGCTTGTTCAGGCCGGTGAACGTCTCCGCGAGGATTTTGAGCGCGCGCAGATGGGCCCCCGTGTGGGCCAGAACTGGGACCGTTTCCTCACCGGTGGCGACCGGGGCGGGTTCCTTTCCGATGGTGGCATCGGCGAAGGGCCATTGGATGCCCGTAAGCGGGTCTCGGACGCGCTCGACGACTTGGGGCCGGGTTTGGCCGATGTCGTCATGCGGGTCTGCTGTTTCCTCGAAGGGCTGGAATCAGCGGAAAAAAGGCTCGGATGGTCCGCGAGATCCGGCAAGGTTGTGCTCAAGATCGGCCTGCAACGTCTGCTTCATCACTACGAGACTCAGCATGGATTCGTCCCAGCAACGCGCGCTTAGGCAATTGCGGCGGAACTGTGAAAATGACCTCCACACCATGCCGTTAATGGGTCTTAACACTCTGGTAACGCTGAAGATATCTCCGTGATCTCAACACCTTGAAGGTTTGAGGCATATCTGGCCCACTTCGCACTTTACGCGCAGTGGGCCGATCTGTGCGCATGGGCCAGTCAATTGAACCAACCCAAAGGGAAACGCCTATGCTTCGCAAATCCTCCTCCGCCCTAATCCTCACTACAGCCCTCGCATTCGGTGGCGCGCTAGGCACTCAGGCCGCAGCCCAAAGCATGACGCCCGGCCAATGCGACCAAGTCATGATGGTTGGTCCGCAGCACTACGCGCCCGCGGTCCTTGCCGCCTGTTCGTCCTACTTCACCTCGCTCGCCGATGGGGCCGTGGCAGAGGGCACCTTCCAGACGATCCGTCCTGGCGCAACCGTGACCGTTTCGACCTCCGGTACCGGCGGCTAGGTGCATCCTTGCACCACACACATAGCGGCTGTGCCATCTCGCCCGGGTGACGCGGGGATTGTTTAACGTTAAATGACGTGAAACGACGCTCACGAGGAAGCCCATGCGCGATCTCAAGATCCCCGAACAGCGCCACCCGGAAAAGGCGCGCCGCCCCGATAACCCCCAGCCGAAAAAACCCAGCTGGATCAGGGTCAAAGCGCCGGTGGGCGAGGGCTATAAAGCCACCGCCAAGATCATGCGGGATCACAAGCTGACAACCGTGTGTGAAGAGGCGGGCTGCCCGAACGTGGGCGAGTGCTGGTCCCAAGGCCATGCCACGATGATGATCATGGGCGAGGTTTGCACGCGCGCCTGCACATTCTGCAACATCGCCACCGGCAAGCCGCCAGAGCCGCTTGATGTCTTTGAACCGGGTCGCGTCGCTGATGCGGTCCAAAAGCTTGGCCTGAACCACGTCGTGATCACCTCAGTGGACCGCGATGATGTCGAAGACGGCGGGGCGGAACATTTTGCCCAAACCATCCGCGCCATCCGCCACCGAGCACCCGACACGACCATCGAAATCCTGACACCCGATTTCATCAAATCTACGCCCGACGCCCTGCAAATTGTGGTCGATGCCAAACCCGACGTCTTCAACCACAATCTGGAGACTGTCCCAGGCCTCTACCCAGAGGTCCGCCCCGGCGCGCGCTACTTCCACTCCCTCCGTTTGCTTCAGCAAGTGAAGGAAATGGACCCGACGATCTTCACCAAATCCGGCATCATGGTCGGCCTCGGCGAAGACAAACAGGCCGTCCACCAAGTCATGGACGACATGCGCGCGGCCGACATCGACTTTCTGACCATCGGCCAATACCTTCAGCCGACGCCCAAGCACCACAAGGTTGACCGTTTCGTCACGCCCGAGGAATTCGCGGGCTACGAGAAGGCCGCGTGGGGCAAAGGCTTCCTGATGGTCTCCGCCACGCCGCTGACCCGCTCGTCCTATCACGCAGGCGATGATTTCGCGCGACTGCGCGAGAATCGGCTGGCCAAACTCGGCCAGGCCTAAAGCGGCCACCTAGGGAAAACCTGACTTCGCACGGGCAGGGCGGGTGTCTATACTAAGGGCACCCTTCACTGCTGGATGCCCCTCATGACCCGTTTTTCGACCATCGCTTTGGCCGCTGCCCTCGCGGCTGCCCTGTCTCTTCCTCTGTCTGCTCAAACCTATGATGACGCCCGCGCCGCCTATGACGCGGGCGACTTCGCGCGCGCAGCGGAACTGATGATGCCTTTGGTCGACGCCGGCGATGCCGAGGCGATGAACCTTCTAGCGCTGATGTATGACGATGGATTGGGTGGCTTGCCGGTCGATCCTACCCGCGCGTTAGAGCTTTACACACGCTCCGCCGATCTCGGCTTTAACGGTGGTCAGCACAACCTCGCGCGCGTCTACCACCATGGTCTTCTCGGGCAGGCCGTTGATCTGCCCCGCGCACAGGGCCTTTATGAACTCGCCGTCGCGGCCGGTAATGAATTTGCCATGAACAGCTACGCGTTGATGCAGGAACAGGGGCACCTGGGCCCACAGAACTGGACCGCGATTGTTGATCTTTATACTCGCGCCGCCAACGCGGATGAGCCTAATGCCGCCGCAAACCTGGCCAACATGTACCTAAACGGGCGCGACGGCTTTCCCGATGACCCGATCCTTGCTCGGCAATGGGCCGAACGCACCGTTGCTGTGGGGTCCGCCCGTGGCATGCGGATGCTTGGCTATATGCTCGAATTCTCGGTCGGTGGCCCCGAAGACGTTCCGCGCGCGGAAAGCCTTTACCTGCAAGCCTGGGATCTGGGCGATGCGGCCGCCGCCAATGATATGGCGTTGCTGTTTAACTACGGGGCCACCGGTGTGCCAGTCAATTTGCGCCGCGCTGCCGAATGGTACGAGCGTGGGATCTCAGCGGGGGATGAATGGTCCCACGTCAACCTTGCCGACCTTCTGGTCGACGGCGATCAGACCGTCCCCGACGATGCTGTTCGCGCACGCGCCCTTTATGAAATCGGCCACGACATGGGCAACCTCGATGCCAGCGTCTCGCTCAGCTATCTGCATTGGGATGGCGTTGGTGGTCCGGTTGACTACCCCGAAGCACGCCGCCTTCTGACCCATGCCGCCGAGCAGAATGACCTCGGTGCGATCAACGATCTAGGTGTGATGTTGCAGCAAGGCCTGGGCGGTGTGATCGACATCGCAGGTGCGGCGCATCTTTATCAGCGCGCGGCTGAGGGCGGTCATACGCTCGGGGCGCAGAACCTGGCCTACATCCTGACCGACACCACCAAGTCACCGGTTGATCCGGTCGAAGGCGTCGCCTGGTGCCATTTCAGTGCCGAGCGCGAGGAAAATCCTCAGACACGCGCCGAGTACCGCGAAAACTGCATTGATCTCGCTGGTGAGTTAAGCGCCGCAGATCGCGGTGCCGCCATCGCGCGTTCGGCTCAACTCCTGCAGACCCACTAACTTGCCACCGAAAACGCGAACGCCAGAACCTTCGCTTACGGCGTCACGCCCATGCGCAACCCGCCCCAATGACGTCCATTCACGTGGATTGGGGCGGAAAGGTCCTTCATCAACACGAAACTGCCGCCGCCCATATCGCGGCGGTAGGTCTGCATCAGGAACGGCGCAGTGTTCTGTCCTGCTTTCAATCCGACGCGGTCGTTGAACAGGCGTCGGTTCCGGCAATGGGCCGCGTTCCACACCGGATCGTTTCCCTGCGGTTGCGAGAATTTTACATTATGCGTCGGCAGATAGCCGTTCCGATCCACCGCGATGCAAAAGATGATGCGGGGGTCTTCATCCAGGATGGGCTCCTGTACCGGTGGCAACACCGTATCCGTCAGTCTGGTGAAACGCGCCATCAACTGCTGCGGATTGGTGCCGGGAAGCGGTTCGTAACGTGTATCAAAAAGCGCCTCTTCGCTGATTTGACCGCCTCGGATCGCTTGCTCGAACAAGGCGCCAACATCAGCGGCGCGATCCTGTACCAGCTCAATCAAACTGCTGTCCTTTGAAGACGCCCCCATTTGCACTGCCAGCTGCACGGCGTGTTCTGAGATATCGACAATCGTCTCAGCCCGCTCAGTGGCGCCATGAACCCCTTTGGCCGTGTTGCGAAGCGCCGTGCTCAGCCCCGCAAAGGCGGGGGAGAAACGATCAATCGCCCCACGTGCTTGTTGCGCGGATTGGCTGACCTGCAGCGCGTCATGGGTGGCCGCGCGCACATCATCGCTGATCTGCGCAAGGGATCCGTCGGCATTGGCCGCGCCCTCCAGCACCGCTTCTGCGTTTTGTGTGACCGTTACGGTGTCCTCGCGCAGGTCCACAACCAGCGTCTTGAGCGTTTCCGTAGTGGTCGAAACGTCCTGCGCCGCATCGGCCGTTTCCTTGGACAGGGCATTGATCGCCTCGGCCACCACCGCAAACCCGCGCCCCATGTCGCCTGCGCGCGCAGCCTCGATCCGGGCATTGACGGCAAGAATGTTCACTTGTCTGGCGATCTCGGCGATGCGCTGGTTTGCCAAGCGTACCGACTTCAACGTCGTCTCGACTGAGGCGAGCGAGCTGTCCAACTCACCAACCCATTCCGCGACCTCGCGCGATTGTTCGGTCGACTTGCGCAGGGCCGCGACCGATCCTTCGACTGACTCCAATGCGCGTGTATTGGCCTTGGCCACAGCGCCTAGCCCGTCGGTCATATCGTGGGTCATACGCGTCAGATCACGGGCCTGGGCCGAGACATCTTCAACGACATCCAGTTGCGCCGCCGCATCGGCATCGATCATCTCCAAGGCGCCGGCAAGCTCAACTATGTTTTGGCCCGTCTGCTCAGCCAACGCCCCCAATTGCGCGAGCGCGGCATGGCCGGTGTCATGATCTGCAACGGAGGAGGAGTGTTGAAGCGAAGCAGCCATGGCAAACCCGGGATAGATCTCTCAGTCACTGTCGGCTTACTGCGCTTCGTCTTTCGGTCTGGTTAATTGTCATCGCGTGCGTGCAGCAAATAGGCGGCGATGGCGGCACGGTCGGCTTCGGTCAATCGCGCCATGTTCTGGATCACCGATTGCATGTGCCCGCCTGCGACGTCGAAATCGGGCGTGAAGCCGTCATTCAGATAGGCCGCGATTTCACCGGTGGACCATCCAAGCGCCTCAGGTGTCAGGTCGGGGATACGACCCTGCCCGGACGGATCCGGGGCACCGGTCAACCATGCCCCACGGTCCAACCCACCCAATGCATTCCTTGGCGTATGACACTCACCGCAATGGGCCAGCGCCTCTGCCAGATAGCGCCCCCGCGTCTCCTCGTCCGAAAGCGGGTCTTCGACGGTGAACTCATCACGCAGATGCAGCAAGTTCCACGCCCCAACAGCCCGCCGGATGGAGAATGGAAATCCAACCTCATGGGGCAGGGAGATCGCGTCTGAGGCCGGCAGCGTTTGCATGAAGGCAAACAGGTCCACCAAATCTTGGCGCTCAGCCAGCCGGTAGGCGGTGTAAGGGAATGCGGGATAGTAGTGCTGCCCCTCAGGGCTTATCCCGTTTTGAAGCGCCGTCAGAAATTCCGCCAGCGTCCAATCGCCAATCCCGTGCTCGGGGTTACTTGAGATATTGGGCGCCCGGAACGTGCCGAAATCGCTAGGAAAAGCCTGCCCGCCGCTTAGTACAAGGCGTGCCTCGCCCTCGGCTTCATCCGCGGAATGGCACGACGCGCATCCGGCAGCCCAGAACACCGCTTCACCGGCCTCCGCATCGCCGGTCAGCCCCGCGACCTCTTCCTCCGGGATCGAGATGGGCCGCGTCAACCAGAGCCCTGCCGCAACCGCGACAAGGCCCAGGATCAACACAAAGCGGACAAAGCCGCGCATGATCAGTTGGCGGCGGCGCGGTAATCGTCGTGGCAGGATCCGCAAGCTGCCCCCACGGGGCCAAGGGCCGCGCGCATCGCATCAAGCCCGTCACCGGCGACAGCGGCAAGGCCTTCTGCGCCCGTACCAAACTCACCCCAAATCTCTATCACACGGCTGCCCTCTTCCCAGATAGCAGGCAGGGCGCGGGTGCCTTCGATGCTTTCATTGTCGGTGCCGGGAACCCAGTGGAAGCGCTGGTCAATCTGGCTCATCGTCAGAAGGTTGTTGGCCGCAGCCTGTGCGGCTTCCGCGTCATACTCAGTATTGCCGCGGGCCATATTGCCCAAAACACCGATGTTCAGCGCCATGATCTGAAACTGGCCTTGGCGCGCATCAACGGCAGGATTGCTCTCCTGGGCCGTGGCGCTCAGGGCAACACCACCGGCGAGGGCGGCGGAAAGAATAAGTCTGGAATGGATCATGGGCTGGCTCCGTGTTGGCGTGAACTGGCATCGTCCAGTCCCGAAAGCCTAAGGACCTGCGACAACCTGTCAACACACCGCTACGTGCACTGGCGCACGGTGCCTGTGTTTGCCTGCATAGGCGGCGAAACTCTGCCAAGCCTTGAGGTCTAGAACGTCAGGAATGCCTCAAGCACCATTTGGTCCACGTCCAGTGAGCCCGAAGATTCTCGCCGACTGAACGACCCCGCCACACCTAAACCGGACTCGTGGGTATACTCCGCGCCGATCCCATAGATCGAAAAGTCGCCCGAGTTTGCCGAGCCGTAGGTGTATTCAAACGCGAACGCCAGATCACCAAGGAACCCAGGAGATCGCGGCCCGTACAGAACTTCGCCGCTCACGACCGAGGTGTCCGGACCGAAAATTGGCGAGTCCCCCAGAACGTATTCAATGGTCACATCGACGTCGCCGAAGTCTAACCCGCCAGCCAGAAATGTCCGCGTTGAATTATCTGCCGATGGGCTTTCAACGGTCTCTAGCCCGCCACCAACCCAATAATCCACCACAGCATCATCCACGCTCTGATACCGGGCTGCTGCCGAATAGATCGACCCGTCACCATCGGAATTGAAATGGCCGGAAGCCGCCACGCGAATGGCGCCAAATTCACCAGCGTAGCGTAGCGCGATATAGCTTTCATCTTCGTCCCGGCGGATCAACTCCGCAACCGGAGCGGTCAGGAACAGTAGCGTGGTATCGGTCTGGAACTCGCCATACGCCAACCTGTCATCCCGCAACAGGATTTCGAGCGCCGATGGCGCAAGACCCGCTTGCAGCTCCTGGCCCGGTGCAACTTCGTAATATCCGTAGAGCGTATAGGCATTGTAGTTCAGATCCTCGCCGAACAGGCCGCCAACGTCCGCTCCGTATTCAATGCCAAAGGCCGCGCTCAGCGGAATGCGCCCGTTGATCTCGATATCGTAGAACTGCTGGTCGTCGCTTGCGAGCCCGTTGTCGAAGTTCAGAAAGCCAAAGGTGATCGTGCCACTTGGCGCATAGCTGGGATCAATTGGCCCGGCAAACGCCGGCGCTGTGGTCAGTGCGAGAAGTATAGCGGTGGTGCTGAAAAATCTGTTCATGATCGCCCCCAATGATCGAATGACCCAATAATGCTTGGACGCATTGCATGAGTCACAAGGAAATTCGGGACGCGTCTTACGTCGGGTAAGCTCGTTGCGGGATAGCCACAGGCTATCCGTCCATAGTCACTTTGCCAATGAACGGCATGTTCCGATTTCGCTGCGCGTAATCAATGCCATAGCCCACAACAAACTCGTCCGGGATCTCAAATCCGATCCAATCGGCCCGCACATCCACTTCGCGCCGGGTCGGCTTGTCCAGTAGCGCAATCGTCTTCATCCGCGCCGGTTCACGCTGCGCCAGAAGACCCACAACGTGCTTCAGCGTGTGCCCGGTATCAACGATATCCTCGACAACCAGCACATCCCGCCCCTGAATTTCCCCGCGCAAGTCCTTCAGGATGCGCACCTCGCGCGAGCTTTCCATCGCATTGCCGTAGCTCGACGCCTCCAAAAAATCGACCTCCACCGGCAGGTCGATCTCGCGCACCAGATCGGCAATGAACACGAAGCTCCCTCGCAACAGCCCAACAACCACCAGTTTGTCGGTGCCCTTGAACTCGGCCTCGATCTCGCGGGCCAGATCCTCGATCCGCGCGGCAATCGCCTTGGCCGAAATCATCTTTTCGACAGTGTAACCCTGCTGCGCCATTTCGCCCCCAAATCCCCCAAACCGACTGCTGGAACCTTGCAATCGCCGGACAGGTTTATGACATGACTCTCAGGACGAAAAGGCGAAAGGGGCCCATGCCCACCCACTCTGAGACCCGCAAGCTGCCCTACACGGCGCAGCAAATGTACGATCTGGTCGCCGACGTGGCCCGGTATCCCGATTTCATTCCATGGACCATCGCCACCCGTGTGCGCTCGGTCGAGGATAAGGGCGACCACGCGCTGATGCATGCCGACATGGTCGTGGGCTTTAAGATGTTCCGCGAAAAGTTCCTCAGCCGCGTGACCCTGTTTGAGGAAACCCGCCGGATCGACACCGAATACGTCGACGGACCGTTCAAACACCTCATCTCCAACTGGGAGTTTGTGGAGACCGAAACCGGCTGTGACGTGAACTTCCACGTCGATTTCGAATTCAAGAACCGCCTGCTGCAAGGGGCGGCTGGCCTGTTCTTCATGGACGCCATGCAACGCATCGTCCGCGCGTTCGAAACACGGGCCCATGCGCTCTACGGGGCAGGGGCTGCCGAAACCGCCTGACCGAGCTCGGGACAAGGCCAAAGGTGGCCGATCCCCTTCTTTCCAGACCCAAAAAGGAAACGCCCGACCAATAGCCGGGCGCTCTCTTAAATCTTTAAGAGCAACTTACGACGTCATGTCGTAGGCGCGCTCGCCATGGGACGACAGGTCAAGGCCGGTGTATTCGTCCTCTTCCTCAACCCGCAGCTGGAAGATCGCTTTCACGACCAGAATGATCACCGTCGTCGTCACAATCGTCCAGGCGCCGACCACGGCCAAACCGCCGAACTGTTCAGTCGCACCTGCATGGCCGAATACAACCAGCATGATGATGCCGAACATGCCGCCCACACCGTGCACGGCGAAGACATCAAGCGTGTCGTCGATCTTCATTAGATCCTTCACGACACCGCAGAGCACCTGACACATCACACCGGCAACACCGCCGATGATCAACGCCTCAACCGGCCCGACCGAGCCCGACGCAGGGGTGATGGAGGCCAGGCCCGCAATCGTGCCCGTCACCATGCCCACGAGCGAGGCTTTCCCGTAGCGTATGCGTTCCCACAACGCCCAGGTCAGCGATGCCGTCGCGGCCGAGATATGCGTAACCGTCAGCGCCATCGCTGCGCCACCGTCCGCGGCCAGTTGCGAGCCGCCGTTGAAGCCGAACCAACCGACCCACAGCATCGCCGCCCCGATCATCACCATGCCGGGATTGTGTGGCGGCTTGGACTTGTCCTTCCGCTGCCCCAGGAAGAACGCGAGGATCAATGCGGCAAGACCAGCAGTCTGGTGCACCACAATGCCGCCCGCGAAATCGTTCACGCCGTTTTCAAACAGCGACCATTCCGCACCGGCCAACAATCCGCCGCCCCAGATCCAATGGGCCACCGGCGCGTAGCAGATCAACATCCACAGCGCCGAGAAAGCCATCACGAAGCCGTAGCTGATCCGCTCCACATAAGCGCCGACGATCAGGGCAGGGGTGATGATCGCGAAGGTCATCTGAAAGGCAAAGAACAGCACTTCGGGGATCGTGCCAGACAGCGTGTCTGCGTCGATGCCCGCAAGGAAGGCATGCTCCAACCCACCCCAGAACGCGTTGGCCTCGCCAAAAGCGATGGAATACCCCACGGCCAACCAGAGGACGCTCATCAAACAGGCAATCGAAAAGCATTGCATGAAGACGCTCAGCACGTTGCGGGCGCGCACAAGGCCCCCGTAAAACAGCGCAAGGCCAGGCAATGTCATGAACAGGACCAGCGCCGTTGCGACGATGATCCATGCGGTATCGGCTCCGTTCATATCGGATGTCCCCTTCCCAGTTATCTCTCTCAAGCGGTTCCCAGACCGCACTTCCCGGAATGGGACTGACCGCGAAGCGCTTGCGGGAAAAAGAGGCAATGGGGGTTTGAGGCGCTGAAAACCTATGCGGTTTCAAATCTGCGCGAAAAATAGGCAGCTGAACTGGGCTACGCCTCAGATTTCAGCGCATCCAGTATCATTGAAAGAGCGTGCTTTACTGTCCGGTGTCGCACGTTCGGCCGCCCCACCGCGCCGAATTGCACCGTCTCCACCAAGGTTTCGCGCCCCTCCATGGCAAGCCCGAAACACACCACGCCCTCGGGCTTGTGCTCCGACCCACCGGGACCAGCCACGCCGGTCACGGACACCGCGATATCCGCCGCTGACCGCGAAAGCGCCCCCTCAGCCATGGCATGCGCCACAGGCTCCGACACCGCGCCGTGCGTCTCAATCAGGGCAGGGGCCACGCCAAGCATTTCGGTCTTCGCAGCATTGGAATAGGTCACAAAGCCCCGGTCCATAACGTCAGAGCTTCCCGGCACATCCGTTACCGCCCCCGCAATCAACCCGCCCGTGCAGCTCTCCGCAGTGGCCAGCATTTTGCCTACCGCCCGCAGCGCCTCATTGACCGCCTCGGCACTCACACGAACACCAGATGTGCCAGCACCGCGAACAGCGCCACGATCATTGCCGCGAGCCATCCCGCGATCACGTCGTCGGCCATGATCCCAAACGCGCCATGCTGCTGATCCGCCCATCCAACAGGCCCGGGCTTGAGGATGTCGAAGAACCGGAACGCGAGGAACGCGGTAATAAGACCCGGATAGAGCGACAGGATATCCACCATCGTCAGTGATGCGCCCACCGACACCGGCCACAGCGCCACCCATTGCCCGGCGACCTCGTCGATCACGATCTCGCTCGGATCATCCTCTGACGCGCCCACCTCGACGTTCACGGCCCAATAGCCGAGCGCCGTCACGGCAAGCGTCGCCAACACCAGCAAGAGCGCGCCGCCCAGCATATGCAACACCACCCCCAGCGCCAGCCCCACAAGACTGCCCCAAGTCCCAGGCGCGGGCCGCAACAGCCCCACACCGCCCACCGTCGCAATCAACCGCGTCATCGCGCCACCAGCGTCACCGTGGCCATCGCCGCGATCCCTTCTTCCCGTCCCGTGAATCCCAAGCGCTCCGTCGTGGTCGCCTTGACCGACACGCGCCCGACCTCAATCCGCAGCAACTCCGCCAGCCGCGCTCGCATCGCACTCGCCACCGGCCCGATCTTGGGCCGCTCACACATCAACGTCAGATCCGCATTCGAAATCTCAAACCCGCGCTGCGCCGCCAATTCCACTGCATGGGTCAGAAAAATATGGCTCTCCGCGCCCTTCCATTGCGGGTCACTCGGCGGGAAATGCGTGCCGATATCCCCCTCCGCCAGCGCGCCGTAGATCGCATCAGTCACCGTGTGCAGACCCACGTCCGCATCGGAATGCCCCTGCAAGCCCCGCTCATGGGGCACCGACACACCGCACAGCCACACCTGATCGCCCGGCCCGAACCGGTGCACGTCAAAGCCGTTGCCCACACGAATATCCATCTTATCGCCTTTCAAAAGCGCCTCCGCCCGCGCGAAATCCTGCGGGGTCGTAATCTTCAGATTGGCCTCATCGCCCGGAACAATCGCCACGTCGATGCCCGCAGCGCGGGCCACCTCCACGTCATCCGCAGGTGCACCCTCAAAAGCCTCATGCGCCGCCACAATCGCCGCCGTCTCAAACCCTTGCGGTGTTTGCGCTCGCCACAATCCGTCGCGATCCTGCGTGCCCGCAACCGTCTCGGCCCCGCGCCACAGCGCGTCGGTCACGGCCAGCGCCGGGGCCGCGGCCCCTTGCGCGCGGACACCTGCAATCACGGCAGAGATCACTTCAAACGTCACACAGGGCCGTGCCACATCGTGGATCAGGACAATCCCGTCAGAACAGGCCGCTAGGCCCGCTTTGACTGAGGCCGCCCGGTCTGCGCCGCCGTGCACGACGCGCAGCATACTGGGAAGGTCCAAGCCCTCTAGAAGCGCGGCATCCTTCGGGTGGATCACGAGCACCACATCGATGCCCGCCGGATGCGCCGCAAAGCGCGACACACTCCACTCAACAACACTGCGCCCAGCAACCAAGCGCCATTGCTTCGGAACGTCCCCACCGGCCCGCGTGCCACGTCCAGCGGCCACGATCACGGCAGTCAGGTTTTGGGGCCTCTCATCCATGGGATTTGTGATAGGCGAGGCGCATTCCGCACACAATCCGATATGCATCTGTCGCTTTTTGCGGCGCATCGCCTAATTATTGTGCAAATGCACATATCCGTGCAAATAGAAGGCCTCACCACTTTGTCTTCCACCAAATCTCCCCCTATCGAAGGGGGCAACGCACAAGGATTAAGCGCCCTGTCTCTGTCGATCGCAGATATCACGCTGGACCCTCCGGTACTGCTGGCCCCAATGGCCGGGATCACTGATCTGCCGTTCCGCCGTCTGGTGGCACGCTTCGGGGCGGGTCTTGTCGTGTCCGAGATGGTCGCAAGCCAGGAGATGGTCGAAGCCAAAGCCTCCGTCCGCGCGCGGGCTGAGCTTGGGTTCGGTGAACAGGCCACCGCCGTCCAGATCGCGGGGCGTGAGGCGCATTGGATGGCTGAGGCTGCGCGCATTGCAGCCGGGCAGGGCGCACGGATCATCGACATCAACATGGGCTGCCCCGCCAAGAAGGTCACCGGAGGCCTCTCCGGCTCCGCGCTCATGCGCGACCCCGACCACGCGCTGCGTCTGATCGAGGCTGTGGTTGGCGCCGTCGATGTCCCCGTGACGCTCAAGACCCGCCTCGGTTGGGACGATGATTGCCTGAACGCACCTGACCTCGCGAAGCGCGCCGAAGCGGCGGGCATCCAGATGGTCACGATCCATGGCCGCACCCGCTGCCAATTCTACAAAAGCGTCGCCGACTGGCCCGCCATCCGCGCGGTGAAATCCGCCGTCACCATTCCCGTCATCGCCAATGGCGACATCATCGACGCCCCCTCCGCCATACAGGCGCTGCGCTGTTCCGGTGCAGACGGCGTCATGGTTGGGCGTGGCATTCAAGGCGCACCATGGCTCTTGGCCGAAATCGGCCATGCCCTCTACGACACGCGCGCGCCAGTTCTCCCAACGGGCCAAGACTTCACCGATATGGTCGCGGACCACTACGAGGACATGCTGTCGTTCTACGGCACAGCTCTCGGCGCGAAGGTCGCCCGCAAACACCTCGGCTGGTACATGGATGCCGCAGCTACGCCTCGTGACCTGCACAAGCGTATTCTGACAGAACCTGAGCCGACGCAGGTGTTGGCGCTCTTACCTGTCGCGCTTGCCTCGGATTTGAGGGCCGTCGCATGACCAGCGCCACCAACGCCCTATGGGCTTCTCTCCCGATCCCCGCGCTGATCCTCGATGCCAGCGACCGCATCGCCGATGTAAACCCGGCGGCAGAGGCCTTTTTGAACGCATCGCGCCGCAGCCTTCTGGATCACCCGGTCTGGGACAAGATCTTCGTCGATGCGCCCCTTGAGGAAAGCTTCGCACGCGTCCGCTCCGCTCAATCGGACCTGTTCGTGAATGCCGTTGATGTTGGAACCGGTAGCCGCAAGCCGGTGTCCTGTGACGTCCAGATTGCCAGCCTCGGGGATCGCCCCGATCACGTGTTGGTGCTGCTTGAAAGCCGCGAAATGCAGGGCCGAATGGACCGCGCAATGTCTTCCAAAACCGCCGCAAAATCCGCCATCGGCATGGCTGAGATGTTGGCCCACGAAATCAAGAACCCCCTCGCGGGCATCACGGGTGCTGCTCAGCTTTTGTCGATGAACCTCTCGCCTGAAGATATGGAGCTGACCGATCTGATCGTGGCCGAAACGCGCCGTGTTCTGAAGCTCCTCGAACAGGTGGAAGACTTCGGCAACGTCCGTCCACCGGATCGCCGCGCCGTCAACGTCCACGATGTCTTGGATCGTGCCCGCAAATCTGCCGCACTTGGTTTTGCCGCCCATATGACGATCGAGGACGACTACGACCCATCCCTTCCTGCCACATGGGCCGATCTCGACCAGTTACTGCAAGTGGTGCTGAACCTCCTCAAGAACGCAGCGGAAGCCGGGGCGACCGGCGGCACCATCCGTATACGCACCTTCTACGAACTCGGCCTGAAAGTCCGCCGCCAGGATGGCACCGGCGCGGCAGTGCCCCTTCAGATCGAAGTGATCGACGATGGCCCGGGCATCCCCGCCGAACTCGTGCAGGACATTTTTGAGCCCTTCGTGTCGGGCCGCGAAAACGGCACGGGTCTTGGCCTCGCCCTGATCTCGAAAATCGTGTCGGACCATGACGGCCTGATCAGCGTCGATAGCGTGCCGGGCCGCACCGCATTTCGCATTTCGCTGCCCATCGCTCCGAAGGAACAGGCGATATGATCCATAGCCGCAAAAAACCCGTTCACTTGAACGCAAATCAATCTGTTCAGATGAACGCATCGAAATCCGTTCATCTGAACGCATTTTCGCGAAAAAAACTGCTCAGCTGGACGCATCTGCGTTCACATGAACGCATCTCGAAAGGGTACTGATCCATGGACGGCACCGTTCTTGTAGCCGACGACGACCGCACAATCCGCACCGTTCTGACCCAGGCGCTGACCCGCGCAGGCTGTAAGGTTCATGCAACCTCGTCGCTGATGACCCTGATGCGCTGGGTTGAGGAGGGGAAAGGCGATCTGGTCATATCCGACGTTGTCATGCCGGATGGTAACGGTCTGGAAACGCTGCCGAAAATCACGGCGGAGCGTCCGGGCCTGCCGGTCATAATCATCTCTGCCCAGAACACGATCATGACGGCGATTCAGGCGACGGAGAAGGAAGCCTACGACTACCTACCCAAGCCGTTTGACCTGCCCGACCTTATGAAACGCGCCGCCCGCGCGCTGGAACAAAAGCGCCGCCTGCAAACCAGCGCGAAATCCACATCCGAGACCGCCCCAACCACCGGCGAAGACCTTCCACTCGTCGGCCGAACCCCCGTTATGCAGGCGCTTTATCGGCTGGTGGCGCGGGTCATGAACACCGATCTCACCGTGCTGGTCACGGGTGAGTCCGGAACGGGTAAGTCATTGATTGCGCGCGCTATTCACGACTTCTCGGACAGGCGCACTTTGCCCTTTGTCGTGGCCTCCGCACCCGACTTGGACGGCGTCGATGGCCCCTCAACGATCCTCGCGCGGGCCAAGGGCGGCTCGATCCTCTTCGACGAAGTGGGCGACCTCTCGGAAGAGGCGCAGGCCAAGATCGTCCGGATGCTCGACACTATGTCCGACGGCGGCCCCCGCATCATGGCAACCTCGCAAAAGGATCTGATGGAGAAGATGGAGGCCGGCGTTTTCCGTCAGGATCTCTTCTATCGGCTAGGCGGTGTTGGTATCGCTGTGCCCTCCTTGCGGGAGCGGGTGGACGATATCCCCTTGTTGGCAAACCATTTTCTGGCGCGTTCCGAGCGTGACGGCGCGCCTGCACGACGCTTTGCCGACGACGCCTTGGACTTGATCCGCGCCTATTCCTGGCCCGGAAATGCGCGCCAGCTTGAAAATACGATCCGTCGCCTGACCGTGACCGCAAGTACCGAGCAAATCACCTTGGCCGAGGTCGAAGCCGTCCTCGGAAGCCAGCCCGCGATCGAGCCACTGATTTCCGGCGGCGGTGAAGGTGACAAGCTTTCTGCCAGTGTTGCCAAGCACTTACGGCGTTACTTTGATCTTCATGGTGGGGTGCTTCCGGCCCCCGGTCTCTACACTCGTATCCTGCGTGAGGTGGAGCTACCCCTGATTGAGATCGCCTTGGACGCGACGGGCGGCAATCAGGCCAAATGTGCCGACCTTTTGGGCATCAACCGCAATACCTTGAGAAAAAAGATCACGGACCTCGATATTCGGGTTACGCGGCGGCGCAAATTGATGTAATCTCGCAACAGTTGCGTGGCAATCGGGGAACAGGCACCCCGCGCCACCGGGCCTGTCAGCCCGATCGAGCAACGGAATTGGGGGATGTGAGTGGTGGACGATCCCGCCCGAACAATGGGTGAAACTCAGCCGTTTCTGGAACGCGTAGCAGGTCTGCGGCGCAATAGGCGCGTGCGATCCTTTGCGACTATCGGCCTAATCGTCCTCGCTCCGATTCTGGCGCTTGCCACATACCTTGCCTTTCGTCCGCTTAGTGAGCTGACCGACCCGACTGCGCGTACGTTCATCCTGCTGGCCGATTTTGTCTACATCCTTGTTATTGCAACACTTGTTTTGCGTGAGTTGGCTCGCATCGTCGCCTCACGTCGCGCGGAATCTGCGGGCTCTCGCCTCCACTTGCGGCTTACGACGATCTTCGGTGCCGTGGCGCTTGTGCCGACTGTGGTGGTCGCGATCCTGGCTGTTCTCAGCGTGAACATGGGCCTTGAAGGTTGGTTCTCCGACAGGGTTTCCACTGCGCTCGGCAACTCTGTGGACGCGGCAGTCGCTTATCAGGAAGAACACCGCGACGACCTTGAACAAGACGCCCGGGCCCTCGGTGCTTTCCTGAACCTCAATCGCCGGGCCGTCCCATTCCTCAGCGACGGGGATCTGCGGCAAGTACTCAGCCAAGGGCAGCAACAGATTCAACGTGGGCTGCGCGAGGCCTTTGTCATTGATGGTGCAGGAGAAATTCGCGCCCGCGGCGAGCGATCCTATCTCTTTGACTATGACGAACCCACTGCTGCTGATCTCGCCTTGGCGGCGGAAGGCGAAGTGGTCCTGTCCGAAGATCGCGAACAAAACGAATTCCGCGCGCTGTACCGCCTAGCGGCCTTTCCCGACCGCTATCTCTACATCAGCCGCGAGGTCGATGGTCAGATTATCTCACTCCTCGATGAGACCGAACAAACCGTGCTGCTTTACCGCCAGGTTGAGGCGGATCGTGGCCGCCTGTTGTTCGACTTTGCCCTTCTGTACTTGGGCTTTGCGACCCTGATGATCCTTGCCGCAATCTGGGCAGGCCTCAGCTTTGGCGAGCGCTTATCGCGCCCTGTGGGACGGCTGGCGGGCGCCGCGCAGAGGGTAGGCCAAGGCGATCTGGACGTGCGCGTGCCGGAGGAAACGTCGGATGATGAAATCGCCATGCTCGGGCGGCTCTTCAACCAGATGACTCTGCAATTGAAGGGCCAGCGCGAGACGTTGGTTGAGCAGAATGCATCCACTGAGGAGCGACGCCGTCTGTTCGACTCAGTACTGTCTTCGGTGACGGCGGGTGTGATCGGGTTGGAGGAATCAGGTCGAGTCGACTTCATGAACCGATCTGCCATTCGCCTGCTTTCGATGGTGGAACAACGCGATAGCGGCCTGACACTGGAGGCTGCGGTGCCGGAGTTCGCACCGCTCTTCAAACGGCTAACCAACACCGCGGCGGAGTCGGTGCAGGAAGAGATCAAGCTGACCCGTAACGGCAAGCAGGAAAGCCTGCTGGTGCGAATGGCGACACGGCGAAACCTCGACGGCGCACCCGAGGGATACGTGGTGGCCTTCGACGATGTAACTCAGCTTGTCAGTGCGCAACGCATGGCCGCCTGGGGCGATGTTGCGCGCCGGATCGCCCATGAAATCAAGAACCCTTTGACCCCGATCCAGCTGAGTGCCGAGCGTATTAATCGCAAGTTCTCCAAACGCTTGGAGGATGAAGATAAAGCATCTTTGGAGCAGATGACCGAAGTAATCGTGCGCCAGACCAACGATCTACGCCGTATCGTCGATGAATTCTCCAAATTCGCACGGATGCCAGAACCGGAAACAAGGGTCGATGATGTGGTTCAACTGCTGAACAATGCCGTCCTGCTACAGCGCGCGGGGCAGCCCGAGGTGCGATTTGTGACCGACATTCCGGATCGGCCCGCGATGGCTGAGGTTGATCCGACGATGATCGGGCAAGCTTTGACGAACCTGTTGAAGAACGGCGGGGAAGCCATTGAAAGCCTGCAGGAAAAAGGCGCGCCGGAGGATCATGTGCCTGAACTGCGCGTGGCAATGTACATCGCCGAAGACACCGTACGCATCGACATATCAGACAATGGGATCGGCCTTCCGCCTGACCGTGCGAAACTGTTCGAACCTTACGTGACCACCCGCGACAAGGGCACAGGCCTTGGCCTGCCCATCGTTAAGAAAATAATCGAGGAGCATGGCGGCACGCTGGAGCTTCTAGATGCAGAGCCGTTCAGTGACGGCGCGCATCTAGGCGCTATGGCACGCATTACGTTGCCGCGATTGCCCGACAGGCATGGAGAGTAAAAGATGAGTGACATTCTGGTCGTCGACGACGAACGCGATATCCGCGAGCTGATCTGCGATATTCTGGAAGACGAGGGCTTTTCCACAAGGATGGCGGGCTCGTCCGATGAATGCATGGCCGAGTTGAACAAAAGTCAACCGGGGCTGATGATTTTGGACATCTGGCTTAAAGACAGCTCGATGGATGGGATCGATATTCTTGGCCATGTGAAGCGCGACAATCCGGAAGTGCCGGTGGTTATTATCTCGGGTCATGGCAACGTTGAGATTGCGGTCGCTGCCATCAAGCAAGGGGCCTACGACTTCATCGAAAAGCCCTTCAACATTGACCAGCTGATGGTGGTGATTAAGCGGGCAATGGAGACGTCTCGTCTGCGGCGTGAGAACTCGGCGTTGCGGCGGCAGGATACGCGCTCAACCGATATGGTGGGCAGTTCGTCTGCATTCCGGACGCTGAAAAGCCAGTTGGATAAGGTCACGAAGTCCAATGGCCGCGTGATGCTGACCGGCGGGCCAGGCGCGGGCAAGGAAGTAGCGGCGCGGTATGTGCATGCGGAATCGAACCGGGCGGATGCGCCGTTTGTGACCGTTTCCAGCGCCTCCATTCAACCGGATCACATGGAAGAGGTTTTGTTCGGACGCGAAAGCCAGCAGCGCGGTGTTGAGCAGGGCTTGTTGGAGCAGGCCCATGGTGGAGTGATCTACTTTGACGAGGTCGCTGATATGCCGCTGGCCACGCAGGCAAAGATCCTGCGGGTGTTGGTCGACCAGAGCTTCACACGTGTGGGTGGCACGGCGAAGGTTCGTGTGGATTTGCGCGTAGTGTCGTCCACGACGCGAGATTTGCAGGCCGAAATCGATGCGGGGCGGTTCCGCGAGGAGCTTTATCACCGCTTGAATGTCGTACCTGTAGAGGTACCCAGCCTTGAGGATCGGCGCGAGGATATTCCAGAGCTCGCGCGGTATTTCATTGACCTTTTCAACCGCGACCAGGGCATGACAGCGCGAGAGCTAGGGGACGATGCGGCGGCGATGTTGCAGACGATGACTTGGCCGGGGAACGTGCGGCAATTGAAGAACATGATAGAACGGGTGCTGATCCTGGGCGAGGGGACCGGACCGATCGAGGCGCGGGATTTGCCGGGTCAGACGGAGGCGCCGACCTCGGAGGAGGATATTGCGCTGTCGGCTTCGCTTACGACGCTGCCGCTGCGAGAAGCGCGGGAGCTGTTTGAGCGGCAGTACCTGATGGCTCAGATCAATCGGTTCGGGGGTAATATCAGCCGCACGGCGAGCTTCGTTGGCATGGAGCGGTCGGCGCTGCATCGGAAGCTGAAATCACTGGGGGTTGTGACGACCTCAAAGGCGGGCACGCGGGTGGCGCAGGTCAGCGAGGGGTAGGTTTGTGCACGCGTGCTCGCGCATGACACGCCGTGCTGTAATCCGTTAAGCCATGGAATACAAAAGAGAAGAGTGGGCCCGACATTTCTATGGTTGTAGAAATGTCGGGGGCTTGAATTTGATCAGCCGGCAGGGTTCACGATCAACGGCTCGGACCCGCGTTGGCGTAAGAGACAGGTCCCGCCGTTTAGTGTCGGGATTGTTGTGGATTGGCTGACGGCCGTGCCTTCCTCACAGAACGGAAGCTCGATCCGAGAAAAGCCATTGGCGCCCATGCAGCCTTGCGTCGCTGTGCGCCGGAAGTCGGCGTTGATGTCGACGGTGTAGGCATCGCCCGGTTCCCAATAGCCTTCTGTTCGCGTGCAGATGCCCGCCGCATCGCAGGTCTCTGTCGCGGGAATGAACGTAGGCGGACGGAAGCGTGTTTCATTCCGCACTGGATATTGGCGCAGGGATTGTGCCTCACATTGGGCGAAGGTGGCATCTCGGCTGGCCACGCTGACGCCGGGGGCGTGATAAACGGTGTCGGAAACACAAGCGGCGAGGGTTGCCGCTGCAAGGGTACCGAGAAGAAATCGGTGCATTATTGAAAGCTCCACAAGATGAATGCTTCAGGCGTAGTGGGCTTGGCCCTGTCGCTCAATAGCAATGGTTTAGGCACTGAAAAACGGGTGATCGTTGCAAGGCTCCGCTATGCTTTCCCCACATCGGGCTCCGCAAGTTCCGGGTGGCTGTAGGCTGCTGGATAGGGCATCGGCTTAAACGGGCCGAGAGGCACCACACCATTCCAACTACGACCGAAATAGCCTTGTCGGCAATGGACCAGCGATCCGGCATCCGCGACACCTTCGATTGCATAGACCCGGCATAGCCAGCGCCAGAGGTATGGGTGGTCGAGAATGCGGGCCCCATTCAGTTTCATGCGGACGTAATAGACCGGATCGTGGCGGTAGAGCGTTGGAAAGAGACGCAGGTCGGCCTCGGTGAAAGTTTCGCCCGTTAGGTAATCGCGCCCGTCAGATAGCAGCGTTTCGAGGGCATTGAGCGTTTCAAAGTAGGCTTCGAACGCTTGCCCATAGATGGCTTGATCCGAGGAGAAACCGGCTTTGTAGGCCCCGTTGTTGATCGTGACGTAGATACGGTCGTTGAGGGCGCCGATCTGCTTCATAAGGTCGGCGTCGTCCGGCAGAAGGCGCACGCGTTTTGCCTCCGCCGTCCCGCCATTCAACGCATCGGCATGGACGTCGAGCATGCGAATGATTTCGGCGCTCTCGTTGTTGACTATGCGTCTCGCGATCTTGTCGTAGAGGATGGGGACCGATTGCTCCTCGGACCCTTCGCGGCGATAGATCTCTTTCGCCAATCGCAGGGCTTCTCCGGTTCCAGTCTCGGGCGTGCATTCCGGCAACGTCTGGCCGGTCAGTGAGGCCACGCGGTCAGGCGCGAATTCCCAAAGGTTCGGGCCGTCTGGATCATCGTCGCCGGTGCGGTTGGGGAAGGCCACGTCCATCGTGATGCTGTTCTGAAGGCCAAGAACGGCGCGGGCGAGGGTAACACGATGGCACCACGGGCAATTGAGCGCGACGAAGAGGTGATAGCGGCCCGGTTCGGGCGGGAAATCGGGATCACCGATGGCGCGGCGAAACCCACTGACGCCGCGCACGAATTCACCTCGTGCGCGGCGTTGTTTGGCGTTGTCCTGATCTTCCTGGACGGAGGTGTCATTGGTCATTCGACCAGTGTCACCCTCTGAGGCGGTGATGCAAGATGATTGGCACGGCCAGTTCTTCCTCATCACTGAGATGACGTTTTAGAAAGGCCTCAATCGCCGTGGCGGATTGATGGACTTGACCGGCCTCTTCGCGCGCCTGCGCCTCGTCCAGATGCGCGAGTTTGATAACGCGGTTGGCCTGGCGGGTGAAGGTATCGAGCACCAGATCAAGGTCGGCGTGGTCCTTTTCCAGCAACTCCAACCCCGCCTCGAACCGAGGGTCCGCCGCGGCCAGTTCCGGAAAGTAGCTGTGATCTTCCCAGCCATGGTGGCCGTGCAGATTGCCCACGAGGTTGCCTCCATAGTACGAAAGCCGTCCGGCGTAGTCGTCGAGCGCCCTTTGCTTATCCAGCATCTCTTCGGTGTCCACACGGATCAACTCCGCCACACGGCGAAACATCTGGTGCGCGCCAAGCCAGTGGCGGGTCTTTTCCTTGAAGCCTGGATGGTCTGGCCAACTGTCACGCGGATAGCGATCAAGCAGGAACCCAAGCTCTGCCGGCATGTCATCTTTGCGAATGGTGTAGGTGTCGAGCATCTGATCACTCCTTTCGCCAAAGACGTGGGGAGGATGGGGCTGTTGCACCAGTTGCCGTAGGGGAGGGTCAGCTATGCAACTGGCGCGTGGGTTGGGCTTTGGCACTGTTTCGCAAGCGTGTTCGGGGAGCCTGTGGCGTGGAAATGAAACTTGAGGCATTGCACCGCCCGTTGACGCCTGCCGCCCAACCTGCCAATCCTGCACAACCTTTTTGATGCTGGAAGGCGGACCTCTGACATGAAGGTCATCATTTGTGGCGCGGGCCAGGTTGGCTGGCAGATTGCGCGACACCTCTCCTCGGAAAACAACGATGTGACGGTGGTTGATAACAACCCCGATCTGGTGCGGCGTGCGACCGATACGCTGGACGTGCAGGGGCTGACGGGGTTTGCCTCGCATCCTGACGTGCTGGACCGCGCGGGCGCGCGGGATGCGGATATGGTGATTGCGGCCACGTTCTCGGACGAAGTGAACATGGTGACGTGTCAGGTCGCGCATTCTGTCTTTGCCGTGCCGCGCAAGATCGCGCGACTGAGGGCGCAGAGCTATTTGCAAGCGATTTATTCGGACCTCTACCGCAGGGATCACCTGCCGATCGACGTGGTAATCTCGCCCGAGATGGAGGTCGCGGAAGCGGTGCTAAACCGGATCGCCTCGCCCTCGACTTTCGATACAGAGAGTTTCCTGGGCGGTGACGCAAAGCTGCTTGGCATCGCGCTGGATGAGGATTGCCCGGTGCTGGATACGCCGTTGCGGCAATTGTCTGAACTGTTCTCGACGCTCAGGGCGATTGTTGTCGGTGTTCGCCGGAACGCGAAGCTCTTCGCGCCGGAGCCGGGCGACCAGCTGTTCGCGGGCGATCAGATCTACGTCTTTACTCATGCGGATGATGTGTCGCGCACCTTGGATATTTTCGGAAAGACGCGCACGAAGGCCGAGCGCGTGCTGATTGTGGGCGGTGGCAACGTCGGTCTGACGGTTGCTCGTAAACTGGAGCAGTCTGAGACCCGAATGCGCACGCGGGTGATTGAGGCAAACCGGGCGCGCGCCGAGGTTGCGGCCGATGCGTTGGAGCGCACGATTGTGCTGCACGGTGACGGTTTGGATATGGAGCTGCTGCGGGAAGCCGGCGTTGAGCGGGCCGATGTGGTGCTTTGCCTGACCGACGACGACAAGACCAACATGCTGGCCGGTGTACGCGCGAAATCGGCGGGGGCTGATATGTCGATCAGCCTTGTGAACGACCCGACGCTGGTTCCGTTGATGGAGCCTCTGGGGATCGACGCCTATGTCAGCCCACGCGCAACGACGGTGTCGTCGATCTTGCGCCATATCCGACACGGGCGGGTAAGGGGTGTCTATTCCATCGGCGATGCTGAAGCTGAGATCATCGAGGCGCAGGTGCTGTCGACTTCGCCCATCTCAGGCCGTGCGATCCGGGACATTGATTTCCCGGAAGGCGCATTGGTGGGGGCCGTGCAGCGGGGGCGCAAGGTGTTCCGACCCACTGGCACCACGCGGATCGAAGATGGCGATGCCATCGTGATCTTCGCGCTAACTGCGGATGTGCCTGCGGTTGAGGCTTTGCTGCAAGTCTCCATCGACTTCTTCTGACCGCCCGCGATGGCCGCCTATTTCCGCAATTTGCCCTTTTTCACGGTGCTGCTGTTTGCGGCTGGCGGGGCGATGCTGATCCCGGCGGCGGTCGGTGCATATCTGGGCTATCATTCCTCGGCGCGCGACTACTTCTACATTGGCCTGATGGTCGTGATGGCGGCGTTCCTTTTGGGGTTTGCCAGCCAAAGGCCGCGCCGCCCACCATCTGAGCGGAGCCACTTGGCGACTGTCTTCCTCGCCTACCTTTGGCTGCCCGTTGTGCTGGCATGGCCGATGGATCAAGCGGTAGGAAATACGCGGTTCATCAATGTTTACCTCGATATGGCCTCGGCCCTGACGACCACCGGCGCGGAGGTGTTTGATCCGGCGCGGTTGGACCCGGTCGTGCACCTGTGGCGCGGATTGGTGGGCTGGATGGGCGGTCTGCTGATCTGGATCACGGCCTTTGCTGTTCTGGCGCCGTTGAACCTTGGCGGATACGAAGTGACGTCTGAGGCTGCCGTGCAGGGCCACGCCGGGCCCGCGCGGGGGCAGATGCAGGCGGCCAACGCCTCGGACCGTTTGCGCAAGCACGCGCTACGGCTGACACCGATTTATGTGGGCCTGACCCTTGTGCTTGGGTTTGCCATGTATGCGGTCGGAGAACGTCCCTTGGTCGCGGCAGTTCATTCCATGTCCACGCTTGCGACGTCTGGCATTAGCCCGGTGGGTGGCCTGGAGGGCCGTCCCACGGGCGTCATGGGTGAGGCGCTGATCCTTATCTTCTTCGTATTCGCATTATCGCGGCGGACCTATGCCAGCGGGATCGGGCGCGAATTGCGCGAACGCTTGACGAAAGACCGCGAGATCCGCCTGGCCATATTTGCCGGCGTTGTCCTGCCGACGCTCCTCTTCACTCGCCACTGGCTCGGCGCGTTGGAGGTGAACGAGCTAGCGGACGGCCGCGCTGCTTTTGAAGCGCTATGGGGCGCGTTCTTTACGGTGATCTCATTCCTGACCACAACGGGTTTCGTCTCGGACAGTTGGGGCGCTGCGCGGGATTGGTCGGGCCTGCAATCACCAGGGCTACTGCTTGTTGGCCTCGTCTTGATGGGCGGTGGCGTGGCGACTACAGCGGGCGGCGTGAAGCTGCTGCGGGTCTATGCGCTCTATAAACATGGCGTTCGGGAGATTGGGAAGCTGGTCTATCCGAATTCCGTCGCGGGCGCCGGGCGACTGGGGCGACGCATCAGGCGGGAAGGGGCCTATATCGCCTGGGTCGTGTTCATGCTGTTTATCTTGTCGATGGCAGCGGTGATGGTCGCGCTAGCCCTGACGGGGTTGTCGTTTGAAGAGGCGATGATCCTTGCGATTGCGACCCTGACCACAACGGGTCCGTTGGCAGGCGTAGCCGGAGAGGTGCCGGTGGACTTCTTCACGCTGTCGGATGCGGCCAAGCTGATCTGTGCCGCGGCGATGATTGTGGGACGCATCGAAACCCTTGTCTTGATCGCGCTCTTCAATCCATCGTTTTGGCGCGATTGACGCCGACGTCACCCAAGTTATTGAACAGGGGTGGAAATCCCGCGCGAAGGGCGACATAGTATGCCCACGCGGGAGAGGTGCCGGGATCAACCTGGCCCAAGAATATCAACGGGGCGTGATACTAAATGGCCGAAAACAAACAAAACTTGCAGGACGCGTTTCTGAATCACGTCCGCAAGACAAAGGTTCCTGTCACCATCTTTTTGATCAATGGCGTGAAGCTTCAGGGCGTTATTACGTGGTTTGACAACTTCTGTGTGTTGCTACGGCGCGACGGTCAAAGCCAGTTGGTCTACAAGCACGCGATTTCCACCGTGATGCCGGCGCAGCCTATCAATCTTTATGACGGGGAAGAGTGAGCGCATCACGCAGCTCCTCTGACGACGCCGACGACGCATTGGGCAAAGGCCCGATGCGCGCTCTAGTATTGCATCCTGACATTCAGTCTGACCGCGCCCGTCGCGGGGCGGAGTTCGCTTTGGATGAAGCTGTAGCATTGGCCGCGGCCTTGCCAGATCTGGCGGTTGTCGACGTGCAAGTGGTCCGCCTGCCAAGGGCGCAGCCGGGATTGCTGTTTGGCAAAGGCAAGATTGATGAACTGCATGATCTGATCGAAGCGCTGGATATCGGCCTTGTGCTGATCGATGGACCGGTGACACCGGTGCAGCAACGCAATCTGGAGAAGAAGTGGGGATGTAAGCTGCTTGATCGGACTGGCCTGATCCTTGAGATTTTCGCGGATCGGGCGGCAACACGTGAGGGCGTGTTGCAGGTGGAGCTGGCGGCGCTGAGTTATCAACGTACGCGACTTGTGCGGGCCTGGACCCACCTTGAACGTCAGCGCGGCGGGCTCGGCTTTGTGGGTGGCCCCGGTGAAACGCAGATCGAGGCCGACAGGCGCGCGATTGACGAGGCGGTTACACGCATCCGGCGGCAGTTACAGAAGGTGGTGAAGACGCGTGCGCTGCACCGTTCGGCACGGAAGAAGGTGCCCTATCCTGTGGTGGCACTTGTGGGATATACCAACGCGGGAAAATCAACACTGTTCAATCGGTTAACGGGCGCGGAGGTGATGGCGAAAGACATGCTGTTCGCCACACTTGACCCCACAATGCGGGCCGTGAAACTTCCCGACGGGACCGAGGTGATCCTGTCCGACACGGTGGGGTTCATCAGCGATTTGCCAACGCAACTGGTCGCGGCCTTCCGCGCCACATTGGAAGAGGTTTTGGACGCGGATCTGATCGTGCATGTGCGCGACATCAGCCACCCGGAAACTGTGGAACAGGCGCAGGATGTCACAACGATCCTTGCCGGTTTGGGGGTGCGGGAAGCCGCCCCGCTGATCGAGGTCTGGAACAAGATCGATCGTTTGGACCCGGAGGCAGCTGAGGCGCGCCGTACTGAAGCGGAGAGACGTGCGGAGGTCTTTGCGACGTCAGCGCTGACCGGTGAGGGCATGGACCCGATGCTGGCGGCTGTGGCCGAGGCGCTGTCGCCGCCGCGTCATGAGAGTGTGCTGACGTTGTCCCATTCCGATGGCCGCAAACGGGCGTGGTTGTTCGAGCAGGGGATCGTCGAAGGCGAGGTTGCGGGCGAGGCGGAAACGGTTCTGACCGTGCGCTGGACCGCCCGGCAGGAGAAGGCGTTCCGTGCGCTCTGATCCGTCCTCACGAAGTCTTAACTCGTCTCATGCGACGTCAGGGGAAAGGATTTGAGTGAGAGATTCGCGCTATGGTGGACATGCACTTGCCCGGCTTGTTTGGGCCAGCTTCAGACTATGAACCGGCCATGCAATCGCACGATGTCATTCAAGAAATCCTGAATAGTGTTCGTTGCCATCTGGGCATGGAAGTCGCGTATCTGTCGGAGTTCGTAGACGACAAGACGGTGTTCCGCGCGGTCGATGCGCCAGGGTTGGAGCATGTGATCAAGCCCGACGATGATATGCCGTTGGAAGAGGTCTATTGCACCCATATCCTTGATGGACGTTTGCCCGAGCTCATTCCCGACACCTCCGCCAACCCCTTTGCGATTGGGCTTCCAATCACCCAAGCGGTGCCCATCGGCGCCCATGTCAGCGTGCCGATCCGCCGGTCGAACGGGACCGTCTATGGTATGTTCTGTTGTCTATCGCCAACGCCCAATCCGGGTTTGAACGAGCGCGATCTGAACATCATGAAGATGTTCGCGAAACTGGCACAGTCTGAGGTTCAGGCCGGGTTGGAGGTGCGCAGCATCGAGTTGGAGGTTGAGGCGCGCGTACGCTCTGTCATGTCTGGGGGGCACTTTCGCATGGTGTTCCAACCGATCCACGACCTCGCCTCCCGGACCATCACCGGGTTTGAAGCGTTGTGTCGTTTTGATGCGGAGCCTGTGCGCAGCCCGGACCAATGGTTTGATGAGGCGGCCAATATCGGACTAGGGGTCGATCTGGAATTATGTGTGCTAGAGGCGACGTTATGCGTTCTGCCATTGATCCCGGCACCGCTTTATCTTTCTGTAAATGCCGGGCCGGATTTGGTGGCTTCGGGTGAATTGCAGGCCTTGTTTGCCGCTTCGGATCCGACGCGGATCGTGTTGGAGGTGACAGAACATGCGGCGGTCAATGACGGCGCTGCCTTGTCGCGTGCCCTTGTGGACCTGCGCGCCCTTGGGGTCCGTATCGCTGTCGATGATGCGGGGGCGGGCTATTCCGGCCTGCAGCAAATTGCGCGGTTGCAACCTGAATTGATCAAGCTGGATCGGTCGCTGGTGTCGGGGATCGATGGGGATCAAGCCCTGAGAGCGCTTTGCGCGGCTCTGATGCATTACACTCACGAGACCGGGGCCCTGCTTGTGGCTGAAGGGATCGAGACCGAAGCCGAAGCAAAGACGCTGCGGGAACTGGGTGTGCATCGCGGGCAGGGTTGGTTGTTGGGCAAGCCCATGCCGTTGGAGCAGGCGCTGGCAACGACGCGGGCACAAAGCAGGTTTATGGTGCCGGCGTAAGTCGCGTGATCCCAAGATTGCCGGCGCGTGCGAGATCTGGGTCCAATGTCATCGGCACATATTCCCCACGCCGCCACAGATCGCCCAGATCGTCGTAGTGTCGGCTTAGCGGATGGCCCGATTGTCCCGTGGCGATAATGAAGACAGAGCTGTCGGGATCGGCGAAATCGTAGACGCCGCGGTATCCCGCTGCATGGGTGTTCAGGTATGGCTCTGGTCCGGTGCCCGGTGTGGCCGCACGGTTGAGGGTAAAGTCGCCGCCGGATGTGGCTTGGCGGATGTTCACGATCCAGGAAAATAGACGCGTTTCGCCAAGCACGGGATGCTCGTGGAGTGCCTCATGGGCGGCA
Organism: uncultured Roseicyclus sp.; assembly: GCA_947500415.1. Taxonomy (GTDB): domain Bacteria; phylum Pseudomonadota; class Alphaproteobacteria; order Rhodobacterales; family Rhodobacteraceae; genus Gymnodinialimonas. The sequence continues at coordinate 221,999 of CANMRT010000002.1, read as the reverse complement.
CCCCAGCGCCAGCTTTCGATGTCGTCGCCGTAGCTTTCCGACAACTCTTGCAACGCTTCATCTAACGCCACGCGCGCAATGTCGGTGCAGCTTTCATCCGCTGTTGAAGGGCGCACATCGCACCAGATGGAAGCGCCACCGATGTCACGGAAAACGCGTTCGAGGAATACCGGTTCGACTTGCCAGAACTCCTCGGCCAGCGGGCCGATATCATCACGGATCAGGCGCTGCTGCAGATGCCGCATCCAGGACGCGAAGATCAACGGCTCAGGCAGATGCTGGTTCATTTCGCCGTTCCAATCGGCCAGCAATTCTAATGCTCGTTGGCGACGACGTTCCGGTGTGCCGGCGGCTGCGGGCTCTCCAGCAAACCAAAGATCACGCGCGACCAGCGGCAGAAGGTTCCTCGCTGCGGGTGAGACGGTATCAAGCTGCGCCTCTATGAAACTGTCGCGGGTGTGGACCGCGCGAGCCTCCATCAATCGGCTGAGGCGATCGATGCGCTGTGTGTCGCCCCAATAAAACGACAGGTGCAACGGGAAATCGCGGTCGACCATCTTGTTGTTGGTGTTCCCCAACACGCCGCTTTCTGGGTCGAGGAACGTGGGGTTTGCGAAGAATTGCGTGATGCCCTGCCAACGGTTGCCCTCGATCCAGCCGCGCGACGGCATGCGAGCCTGCGTTTCGTGCTCGATCAAGCGCCATGGCATGTGACCGATGACCTGCATCCCGATCTCGCCGTCGGCGGAGGCCACCAAAAGGTTGGCGGCAGGGGCCACAAAGTCTTCGCCGGTTTCCAACGCCTCTTCCACCGTACGGGCACGCATCAGGCGCAGGCCGGTTTGGATTGAGGTGAATTCATCGCTCAACGCGGTCCAGCGCATCGACATGACGTGACCTGCGGGTGTTACATTACCTAGGCCCCAATGGCCGCCGGGGATGACGGGGCCATTTTCGGTTTCGCGCAGGGTGATCGTAACGGGGGCCTCTCCCGCGATCTGTATGATCTCGCGCCGCGTCTCGAAATCAGCCCATCCCTCGGGCGTGCGATATTGCTGCGGATTGTCGGGATTAATCTCTTCAACGTAAAAGTCGATGTCATCGAGATAGGCGGCCGTGATGCCCCAGCTGAGCCGCTCGGAACGCCCATTCAGAACGCTTGGCATGCCCGGGATCGTCGCGCCAATGACGCCGCCGGTCGCAAGTTCCAACCGGGCCAGATACCAGCTTGATGGGGCCGTCAGCGTGACGTGGGGGTCCGAGGCCATAAGCGCGCCACCGGCGGCGGAGCGCGCGGGCGTGGCAGCCCAAACATTCGACGCGCCGCCCCGGTTCATCCCTTCGGCATTCGGGTGCAATGCGTCGCGTGCGCCGTCAGGTCCTGCATCAGCAAAGAGCGTTCGGGGCAGTTCCAGGGTAGAGGCGATATCGCCGAGTTCTGCCGCGCCGGTGCCGGGTGCGTCGGGCATGATGTCGATGATACGCTCAGGCTCTGGCAACGCCAGCGAGGTGCGGGCGCGCAGAATCTCATTTTCATGATGCGTGGCGGTTTCCATGGCCAGAAGGATCGAGATGGCGACGGAGTCGTTTGGCCGCCAAGGGGCGATTTCCGGCTCGAACAGGAACAGTTCAGGTGCACCACGGCCCAGGGCCTCGGACCCCACAAGGCGAAGCCATGCATTCACTCCGTCCGCGTAGGCTTGTAGAGCGCCCAAGCTTTCCTCGGTGAACGCATCGAGCGAGCGCGTTGCGTGCCCGTCGAGGTCTAGCCTGCGCATCAGGTCATCGATTTCCAACGTCCGGGTGCCGAAGAGCTCCGACAGACGTCCCTGCGCGGTGCGGCGATACATCAGCATCTGCCAGAGCCGATCCTGGGCATGGACGAAGCCCAGGCCGAAGTGCACATCATGGTCGGTAAGCGCGAAGATGTGAGGCACGGCGGCGGTGTTGCGCACAATCTCAACTTCGCCATCAAGGCCGGGCAGGGTCCAATCAGCCTCATAGTCGGGGATTGAGCGTCCGGCCATCCAATAGGCGAGCGACGCGACCAGAACGACCACCACGATACCGGCAGCCACAAGCCGCGTCAGCCATCGCAACAGGGTGATCATGGGCGGTCGGTCCTTTGCCGTAGGTTACGCCATCGTCCGCATCTATCGCGCGACGGCGTCCTCGGCAATGGCGGCGAACACGGTGTCCAGCTCTAACGCCACGTCCGAAACCGCTTCGCCGTAGGGGTCCAGAAGGGTCGTGGGCGAGATGTAGGAGAGGGTTGCAGTGCCATCGATGTTTTCGGTGACGTAGAGGCGGATGGGTGCGTGGATCATCGCCTCGGTCGACAAGCGTAGAAGACGCACGGCGAAGTCGTTGTTGAAGGCGCCGATCACACGGTTGCCGGGGATCTCAATACCGCGCCGTGCGGCGGCTCCGGTTGGGCCAGCCTGGGTCACAACGGCCATGCCATTGGCGCTGACGGCGTCGCGGGTGCGGGTGACAAGCGTGTCAAAGTCATACGTGGTGGTGTGGATCTGCCATCCGGGTAGGGGGGCGACGTCGGCCACATCCTGAGCGGTGGCGGGCAGGGTTAGCAGGATCAGGGCAAAGAGAGTGCGCAGCATAAAACCTCCGGGAATGATGCCGGAAGGATGACGCGGCTCGGGGGCCGCATCCAGTCACGCTTGCGCGAGCAGCGCCTTAGGGAATGATCCGCGTGTAGCGGGTGCCATCGAGAGTGGCTCCGATGATCAGGCCCGCTTGGCCGTAGATCACAGCGATGACCGGCTCAGCCAATGTTGCAGTGTCGAAGCCCAAGGCGCCTGCGTTGGTATTGACCGCGTACCGGACATCCGCGCCGACGGACCAACCAACCGAGTTCCGGAATTCGGAAAGCGCGCTGGGGTTCATGAAGAACAGGGTGTGGGCATATTGTTGCGCGCCGATCTGGAGGCCGAAGGAACCGGAGACGGCAGAATAGTAATCGACCGTCGCGCCGCCGACGCGCAGTGCGCCGCGGCCGTATGCGCCGCCGAAGCCAAAGCCTGCTTCCGTGATCAGCGGCATGACCAACATGCCCGATGCATTGTTCACGAGATCTTGGGTGCCCGGAACCTCAGCCACCATGAAGTCGACCGCTGCATCCACACGGCTATCGATGCGGGGTCCGTTCGAATTGCCAAGCGGGTTGCCGCACGCCGCAAGAAGCGGTGTGGCGCCCGCGCCGAGAAGAAGAGAACGTCTGGAAATACCATCTGCCATGGGGAATACCTTGCCTATTTGCCTCTGCCGGAACTTTGCGCTCCGGTCCTTGGCGGCAAGAATACGCCGAAATGTGGCACTTGTCATCCGCGAAACCACTAGGTCTGCGGGTTTTTGCCTACGGGGCCGCTATCCGTTGAGGATGCGCGCAACCCTTGGGGCAAAATAGCTGAGCACACCGTCGCAGCCTGCACGTCGGAAGGCCATGAGGCTTTCCAGCATTACCTTCTCGCCGTCGATCCAGCCATTGGCTGCCGCGGCCTCGATCATCGCGTATTCGCCGCTGACTTGGTAGGCGTAGGTCGGCGCGCCGAAGCGATCCTTCACCTGCCGGCACATGTCCAAATAGGGCAACCCAGGTTTGACCATAACCATGTCGGCGCCTTCCCGCAGGTCGCGTTCCACGCAACGCAGTGCCTCATGCGCATTCAGCGGATCGATCTGGTAAGTTTTCTTGTCGCCGTTAAGCGCGCCGGATGCGCCGACGGCATCGCGGAACGGGCCGTAAAAGGCGCTGGCGAATTTGGCGGCGTAGGACATGATCGTGACGTTGGTGTGCCCATTCTCTTCAAGAGCTGACCGGATCGCGCCGATGCGGCCGTCCATCATGTCAGAGGGGCCAAGGATGTCGGCGCCTGCTTCGGCCTGAGCCAAGGCCATCTTCACGAGCGCCTCCACCGTTTCATCATTGACGATGATCCCGTCGTGCACGATGCCGTCATGGCCATTGGCGTTGTACGGGTCGAGCGCGATGTCGGTCATGATCGCGACGTCGATGCCAGCGTCTCGGATCGCGCGAATGGCGCGGTTCGACAGGTTGTCGGGGTTCCAGGCCTCTTCACAGAGTTCCGTTTTCAGCGACGGGTCAGTGTAGGGAAAGATACAGATCGCGGGGATACCGAGAGAGGCCGCTTCACGGGCGGCTTCAACCAGCAGATCGACCGACAAACGTTCCACACCGGGCATGGAGGCGACCTTCTGGCGTTCATTCGTGCCCGCAAAGACAAAGACCGGCCAAATCAGATCATGCACGCTCAGATTGCTTTCGCGCACTAGGTTACGGATCGGGGCCGCAGCGCGGGTGCGGCGGAAACGGGTCAGCGGGAAAGGGGCTTGGTTCACGCTCATTTTGTCAGATCTTTCGGTCGTCATGTTTCGTTGACAGGGGTGCCACGGCAACGCTTGTCACGCAAGCATCTCGCGGGGGTTGGCATCCGGGGAAGGCCGCGCCTATAACGGCCCAATTCAGCCGCCAGCGAACAAGAGCGCCTCCTTGGATTTCTTCGATCTCGTCACACAAGTGATCAACCTCAGGTCGTTTTCGAACATGTGGTACTGGATCGTTCTGGCGATCCTGTGGTCTTCGTTGAGCCATTGGACAATTGGCGTTCCGTTCCATTTGGTAAGCCGCGCAAAACGCGGCGATGCGCAGGCCGAAGCAGATATGATGGTTCTGACCCGAATGAACGCGGAACGGATGTTGCGTTATGCCGAATCCTCTTCCGTTCCTGCGACGGCCTTTGCGACGTTCCTACTGACCGGTTTGGCCATCACCGGGTGGATATATGGCGTAGAGTTCTGCCAGGCGATCTTCCTGTTGCTCTGCCCCTCGATGCTGGTTCTGGCGCTTGGGGTTTGGACCTCGCAGCGGCTACACGAAGATGGCTATTCTGATGTGCCAAAGTTTCTGCGGCAGCATCGGATTATGGTGCAAATGCTTGGCGTAGTTTTCATCTTCATCACTGCCTTCTGGGGCATGTATCAGAACGTGAATGTCGGCCCGCTCGGCGGATAGCTTGCCGGGCGCCTTGACATGGCCGCGCGGCGGCGGAGGTCAGGCGCTCCATGGCTGATCCCAGACATATCCTTTGCGGTGGCGCCCCTGAGGGGTTCGACGCCACACTGGTCCTGCGCGAAGCCGCGTCAGGCCCGGTTGTGCATGTGGCGCGCGATGACAAGCGGTTGCGCGCCATGGCAGAGGCGTTGCGGTTCTTCGACCCAACGGTGCCGGTGTTAGAATTCCCCGGCTGGGATTGCTTGCCGTACGACCGCGTCAGCCCGCAGGCCGAGATTTCGGCGGCGCGTATGGCGACCTTGGCGGCCCTTGCAGGCGGCTTGAGCGGTAGCTTCATCGTTCTGACGACCCTGAATGCGGCCACCCAATATGTGCCGCCGCGCGATCTGCTTGCCTCTTCCGCCTTTGTGGCACAGGTCGACGGGCGGATCGATGAGGAGGCCCTGCGCGGCTTCCTCGTTCGCATGGGTTATGTGCAAGCACCTACCGTGACGGAGCCGGGCGATTATGCGGTGCGGGGCGGCATAATCGACGTCTGGCCACCGGGCGAGGCGCAGCCGGTGCGGTTGGACTTGTTCGGAGACGTTCTGGACGGTGCGCGGCGGTTTGATCCGGCAACGCAGCGGACCGCGGAGAAGTTGGAACGGGTGGAACTGGCGCCTGTGTCAGAGGTGATCCTTGACGAGGCCGCGATTGCTCGGTTTCGGCAGAATTACAGAGTGGAGTTTGGGGCAGGTGGGTCTGAGGACCCGCTCTACGAGGCCGTGACAGCAGGCCGCAAGGCGCAAGGCATGGAGCATTGGCTGCCGTTTTTCCATGAACGGTTGGAAACGCTGTTTGATTATCTGCCGGGCGCGACAATCACGCTGGATGATCAAAGCGTCCCGCAGCGTATCGCGCGGTGGGAAAGCATCACCGATCAATACGACACGCGGAAGACAGCACTGACGCAAAAGGGGCGGCTCGACACGGTCTACAAGCCCGCGCCGCCTGAGTTACTGTATCTGGATGAGAAGGCTTGGGAGAAGGCGACTGGTGGCCACCGCCTGATGCAATTCTCGGTCCATTCTGCGGCGAGTGGTCCGGACATCATTGATGCAGGCGGTCGGATCGGGCGTAGTTTTGCACCAGAGCGTCAGCAGGAAAATTTGAGCCTTTTCGGTGCATTGGCCGATCATGTTCGTGCAAAGCGTGAGGATGGCGCCGTAGTTATTGCCAGCTGGTCTGACGGCGCGAGGGAGCGGCTTGAGGGGTTGCTGGAAGATGAAGGTCTTGGTGAGGTCAAACGGATCGCCGATGCGCGCGACATTGGCGGGCCAGGTAGCCTAAACCTTGTGGTTTGGCCACTGGAAGAAGGGTTCACCGGCGGCGGGATTACCGTGATCTCGGAACAAGACGTGTTGGGCGACCGGTTGATCCGACCTAAACGCAAGGTGAAGCGGGCCGAGAACTATCTGACCGAGGCGCAAAGCCTCAGCCCCGGTGATCTGGTCGTGCACGTAGACCACGGCGTCGGGCGCTACACCGGCTTGCAAACCGTGACTGCGGTCGGCGCGCCCCATGAATGTGTGGCGTTGGAATATGCGGGTGGGGACCGCTTGTTTCTGCCGGTCGAGAATATCGAATTGCTCAGCCGCTATGGCCATGATGAGGGTCTGCTGGACAAGTTGGGCGGTGGGGCGTGGCAGGCGAAAAAGGCGAAGCTGAAGGAGCGGATCCGACAGATCGCTGACAAGCTGATCCGCATTGCTGCTGAGCGGGAGTTGCGCAAGGCCCCGATCTACGAGCCGCCGGGTGATATGTGGGAGGCATTCAATGCGCGCTTCCCATATGAGGAGACGGACGACCAGCTGACAGCGATCGCCGATGTGCTTGATGACCTGACGCTCGGGCGGCCGATGGACCGGCTTGTGGTCGGCGATGTTGGCTTTGGCAAAACGGAAGTCGCCATGCGCGCAGCCTTTGTGGCAGCAGCAAGTGGGATGCAGGTGGCCGTGATTGCGCCCACGACCTTGCTGGCCCGGCAACACGCGAAAACCTTTGGCGAACGGTTCCGGGGCTTCCCGATCAACGTGCGGCAGTTGTCGCGGTTTGTCGGGACGAAGGAGGCGGAGCTGACACGCAAGGGGCTTGCCGATGGGTCGGTGGACATCGTGATCGGCACCCATGCGGTGCTGGCCAAACAGGTGAAGATCCAGAACCTCGGGTTGCTGATTATCGATGAGGAACAGCGCTTCGGTGTGACCCACAAGGAGCGGCTGAAAGAGATGCGCTCGGACGTGCACGTGCTGACACTGTCGGCCACGCCGATCCCGCGCACGTTGCAGATGTCGCTGAGTGGCGTGCGGGACCTGAGCCTGATTGGCACACCGCCCGTCGACCGTTTGGCGATCCGCACCTACGTTTCTGAATTCGATACGGTCACGATCCGCGAGGCGCTGCTGCGCGAGCATTACAGGGGCGGGCAGACGTTCTATGTGGTTCCGCGCATCCAGGACCTGCCGGAGATCGAGGAATTCCTGCGCGAACACGTGCCTGAGGTCACTTATGTCGTAGCTCATGGCCAGATGGCGGCAGGCGAGTTGGATGACCGGATGGTCGCCTTCTACGACGGGAAATACGATGTGTTGTTGGCCACAACGATTGTGGAGAGCGGAATTGACATTCCTACTGCCAATACAATGGTCATTCACCGGGCCGACAGGTTCGGGCTGGCGCAACTCTACCAGATCCGCGGGCGTGTCGGGCGGTCGAAGACGCGCGCCTATGCGTATCTGACAACGAAACCGCGCGGGAAGCTCACGCCCACGGCCGAGAAGCGGTTGCGGGTGCTGGGGAGCCTCGACAGCCTTGGCGCTGGTTTCACAATCGCGAGCCAAGACCTCGATATTCGGGGTGCGGGCAATATCGTGGGCGAAGAGCAATCGGGCCACGTGAAAGAGGTCGGGTTCGAGCTTTATCAATCCATGCTGGAGGAGGCGATTGCCAAGATCCGTTCCGGCGAGGCGGAGGGGCTTCCGGGCGAAGGGGATGGTCAGTGGTCTCCGCAGATCAACCTTGGCGTTCCAGTCCTGATCCCAGAGGCTTATGTGCCCGATCTGGATGTGCGACTGGGGCTTTATCGCCGCCTGTCACAGCTTGAAACCAAGGTCGATCTAGAAGGCTTCGCGGCTGAACTGATTGATCGCTTTGGAACGCTCCCCAAAGAGGTCAACACACTGCTCTTGGTGGTGCGCATCAAGGCGATGTGCAAGCGCGCCCATATCGCCAAGCTCGACGCCGGGCCGAAGGGGGCCACGATCCAGTTTCACAACGACAAGTTCCCGAACCCCGGCGGTTTGGTGGCCTTTGTGCAGGACCAGAACGGCTTGGCGAAGGTGCGCGACAACAAGATTGTCGTGCGCCGTGACTGGAAGAAAGACAGCGACAAAATCAAAGGCGCGTTTGCCATTGCGCGCGATCTGGCCATGCAGGCAGAAGGCAAGGCGCCTGCAAAGGCGATGCATTGATGAGCGGGTCGGTTTCAGGGTAAACCACGACAAAGCGCGACGTCCTTAAACGTCAAAGGCGACATGAGCAGATGTCAGACACTCCAAAATCCAGACGCGAAATGCCCAAATGGGGGTGGTATGCCTTCCTGCTGTTCTCGGCCTTGTCCGCCGCCTCAGCCTTTAAATTCGTCCCGCCGGGCCTGTTCTACGGGGTTTTCCCGAATTGGGGGCAGGGGTTTGACGCAACCTGGATGGGCTTTGTTGTCGAAGGTATCTCGCGCGGGGCCGACCATGTCGCGCATCACATCGAGAACGTGGGCTCCATCCTTGCCGTTCATATGGTTGCCGGTGGTTTGGCGGTTCTACTGACGCCGCTGCAAGTCAGTCGCATGTGGCGACGCGGAGACCGACGCAAGCATGTTTATCTTGGGTGGGCGATGGTGCCGATTGTGGTCATTGCATCCCTGACGACCCCACCGATTAGTTTCAACATGTCTTACCCGCTGTGGTCCGAACTTGGCTTTGCGATGGGGTCTGTGGCGTGGTTCACCGCGCTTGTGATGGGCATCTGGCACATCCGTCGCAAGAATTACGAGCTGCACAAGCGCTGGATGGTGATGATGGCGTCGCTAAGCTTCGGGGCTGTCTCATTCCGCCTGCAACTGCCCATCCTGCGGTTGTTCTGGGACATGGATGTCGTGTTTCCATACCTCGGCTGGACCTGCTGGGTCCCGAATGTGATCGTCGTTGCCATATGGTGGTGGCGCACAGCGCGGCGGCAGGCAGCGGTTCCGCAACCGGCGGAATAGTCAGTCACGCCCCTCGCGCGGCATGTAGCGCATGACCAATGCGCCCATGAATGACAGGGCCAGCACAGACGCCGCAAGCGGAATGGCCGTACCGTTGTAGAGTTGGCCGATGCCCGTGCCCAAGATAGCCCCCGCAACTGTCGCCAAAGCCCCCATTAGGGAAGCTGCGAGACCCGCAATATGGCCTAATGGTTCCAGCGCCAGCGCGTTGAGGTTGCCGATGGTGAACCCCATCAGTGCAAAGACAGTGACGGACCAGCCAACGTAGAACCAGATCTCAGACCCTCCAGCAGCACCACTTAGCAAGAGCATCACGAACAAGCTCGAGAATACGGTTTGCGCCCAGAGCGCCCGTCGGATCAGCGGCCGCATTCCAAGCCGCACAACGAGCCGCCCGTTCAGGGGCGCCGCAGGGGCCGACAGAACCGCAATCGCAAAGAAGAACCAGTGGAAGTACTCGCCCCAACCATAGGTGCGGTCGAAGATGGGTTGGATCGATGTGATTGTCCCGAAGAGCAGTCCGTAGATAATCGATTGCACAAGTATGGAAAGCTGCATCTGGCGCAGAGACAGCGCCTCGCGCGTCCCGGCCCAGAGCTCGGCTGCGTTCAGTTTGCGACGGCTTGCGGGCGGGTGGGTTTCGGCCTGCCGAATGGTGAGCCAGCCGACGGAGACAAGCGAAAATAGAAGGAAGCTGAGGAAAATGGCGCGCCAGCCGAAAAGCTCGATAATGCCATGACCGATCAATGGGGCAACGGCGGGAAAGACGGTGAAGACCAGCATCGCGAAGGAGATGATGCGGGCCATCTCACGCCCGGTATAGAGGTCGCGGATCAACGCCATGGAGGCCACGCGCGGCCCTGCCGCCCCAAGTCCCTGGATTATACGCGCCGCAATCAGCAACTCCATGCTGGACGCCGCCCAGGCGAGCGCTGCGCCGACCATGTAAAGGGCCGCGAAAGCGATGATGATTGTTTTGCGCCCGAAGGCATCCGACAGGGGACCGGTCACAAGGGTGCCCACGCCCATGCCCATGACAAAGCTGGTGATGACAAGCTGCGCGTAGTTGGGCGCGTCGGGCGAGAGATGTGCTGCAATTTCGGGCAGGGCCGGCAGCATCGCATCGATGGAAAATGCAATGGTGGCGAACATCATGCCCATGAGCGCGATGAACTCACCCGTCGAAAGCCGCGGGATCGGCTGTGGGGTGTCGGTGGCACTCATGCGGGCTTTCCCAACAGGAATGGGACGCGGGCCTTATAGGTGGCGTAGTCCGGATTGCGGGCTTCCAACGCGGCCTCTTCGACCTGAGCGGCGGCGTAGAGCGTTACCATGGCAGCAACAGAGATGATCCAGCCAGGCAGGTGGCCCAGAAGAATGGCGAAGCCCAGAAATCCCGCTGCTTGGCCAACGTATTGCGGGTGGCGCGACCAAGCGTATGCGCCGCATGTGTAAACGCCCACGTCCCAACCGCTGGTGCCCGCTAGGCGCAGGTTCGCCATGCCCCAGGTTTGAAGGGCACTGCCTGCGAAACCTATGCTGAGGGCGATTGTCCAAATGAGCCAGGCCCAAGGGCCCGTGGGCACCGTCCATGTCTGAAACAGACCCACGTAGATCAATATGGTCAGCCCCCACGACCAGAGGGCGGTTGGGATGTTGCCCTGCTCCGGCGGCCAAGGGCCGGTCATTGCGTCCCGCTCGGACCACCACAGGATCACGCCCCAGGTAGCACAGGCCCCGAGGCCCAGGATCAGGCCGAAGATCATCGCTCCGCCCTCGCGCGCCACAAGAACCATATCGCTGCGGCCCAGATGAGCAATTCGAACACCATCGTCCAATGGGTCAGGAAGGCTACCAACCATGGCACTCCTTCGCGGCCGGGCACTTCGATCAGCCGGAAGAGATCACCGGAGAATGGCCAGAGCCACATGATGCCACCAGTCAGGCTGTCGAGACAGATGTGCAGCAACCACGCGGCCCCAAACGCAAGGGCCGCAGGCCGCAGGTGCGGCGCGAACAGGCGCGCGGCGATGTAAAAAAGTGCAGAGCTTGCGAAGGCAAATGCAGGGGCATGGACCCAATACCGGTGGTGGTGGATGGCGCGGTCGTCGACGAAGTAGAAGAACAAAAGATCGAAGTCGGGGAAGATGGCCCCGGCCATCGCGGCCCACAAAACAAGGCCGCTCCACCTTTGGGATCGGGCCAAGACATAGCCCGCCGGAAGGTGCGCCGTGATCAACCCTCGGCCTCTTGATGCTTGGCGAGTTGTTCGTTGAGGTCGTCGATGATCGCTTCCCATTGCTGTGGGGGCTGCGCGCCGGGAACAGCGTGTTGCGAGGCGACGATGAAAGTCGGCACGGCCTGAACACCACGTTCGCGAGCGTGGGCATCGCGGTCCCGGATGGATTGCGCATCGGACGTGCCGTTATAGAGCTTTTCGATCATGGCACGGTCCAGCCCGACGCTCTCGGCAATATCCACGAGGGTCGGAATGTCACCGATGTCCCGGCCATCAACGAAATAGGCCCGGAACAGGGCCAGAACAGCAGGCGTCTGGCGCCCTTCGATCCCGGCCCAATGGATCAGACGGTGGGCGTTGAGCGTGTTCGGCGTACGGCGGATGTTTTCGAGGTTGAGCGTCAGCCCGGCCTCTTCGCCCTTCTCGACAACGGGGGCATAGGCGCGCACGGCGTTCTCTTTCCCGGCGAATTTACCCTCCAGATAGGCACGGCGATCCATGCCTTCGGCGGGCATGTCGGGGTTCAACTGAAACGGATGCCATTCGATTGTGAAAGGGTGGTTCGCCTTGGCCTCCATAGCGCGGGCGAGGTTGGACCATCCGATGTAGCACCAAGGGCAGATGGGGTCGGAAAGGATGTCGAGCTTGATCATATCAGGTCCTTTACCGCGTGCGCCAAGGCGCGGCGGTTCAGTTTGCCGTTCCCGCCACGCGGCAAAGCGTCGAGGCGCAGATAGGCGCGGGGGCGTTTGTGTTTGGCTAGGATGGGTTCGGCCTGGCGTGCGAGATCATCTTCGCTGGCCGTACCGGAATAGGCAAGGGCGAGAAGGGTGGTTTCCGGGTTGGGTTCAACGGTCAGCGCGGCGCATTCGGTGACGCCTGGTGCGCCGTCGAAGGCGGCCTCGATTTCGGCAGGTGCGATGCGAAAGCCGCCGGCCGTCAGCACATCATCGGCGCGCCCATGGTAGGTGTAGGCACCATCTGGGCGGCGTGTGACCAGATCGCCCGTGACAAACCAGTCGCCCGAAAGTGGCAGGGTCACCTTGCCGTCAGGACCGGAAGTGCCGCAAGTGAGGCCCAGATCGCTTTTGTGGATGGCAAGAAGGCCTGTTGTGCCGTCAGGAACGCTCGCGCCAGTCTTATCCAAGACGCTTAGATTGCGCCCTTCCTGCGCATAACCAATGCAGCCTTCGGGAGCGGGGCGAGTTGGAGAGCCTGACAGAAAAGTGGAGCACTCGGACATCCCCAAAGCCTCATGAATGTCGGTGCCGGTTGTCGCGTGCCAACGCGCGCGGATGCTTGGCGGCAACGCCTCGCCCGCAGAGAGCGCGTGGCGCAGCTTGGGGAGGGCGGGCAGGTCGCGCGCCAGCAATTTGCGGAAAAGGCCGGGGGAGCCCGCGAGGATCGTCGCGTCGTGGCGTTTGGCCAGAAGTCCCAGAGTGGTGGGGTCAGTGCCCTCGGCGGGCACCAGAGCGGTCGCCCCCATGGTCCAAGGGTCCAGCAAGCCGGTGCCGAGCGTATAGGTCCAGTTAAGCGCGCCCGCGTGCAGGACGCGGTCTGTGGATTGCAGGCCATACCAGCCCTCAACCATCATGCCCCGCGCCCAGATCGCGCGGTGGGCATGACGCACAGCCTTTGGTTTGCCGGAGGTGCCTGATGTGAAGACGATGTAGGCCGCGTCTTCTGCGAAGGATTTGGCGGGTTCGATAGGTGAGCCGTCCAGAACCTCTGGGCCGAAGACCGGCGCATCGCACTCAGGCAAGGCGGTGTTGGGGTCGGCGATTATGGCGTTTGGAGCGATGACTGCAGTGAGGGCTGTGACCTCCCGGGCGGTCAAGGCGGCGGAGGTCACGACGGGTATAGCGCGGGCCGCGATTGCGCCCAAAAAGGCGATTGGGAAAGTGGCGGAGTTGGTCAGGCGGAGCATCACGTGATCGCCGGGGCGGACACCGCGCTCGCGCAAACCGCCCGCAGCACAGGCCACAGCCTCCGCGAGCCGCGCATAGGACCACCGCTCCGCCCGCGACGGGCCAAGCACGGCAAGCGCGATCTTGTCGGGGTCTGTTTTCGCGGGCGCCAGGACGTGCTCGACGATATTGAAATGACGGGGCGGTTTCATGGCGCGGGCCTAAGCAAGCGCGCGTCCGGTTGCAAGCGCAGCCCGGCCTGCGCTACTGCACAGTCCATGAGCGACCAATCCTGTGAGCCCCCATTGATCCAGCTGGCCCGCGCCTCGGGCGAAGACGCGCCGCCTGCGCCCGTTGATTTGGCTGCGCGCGTGCGCGAATTGCGCAAAGCCCGTGCCTGGACGCTGGAACAGGCCGCCCAACACGCGGGGCTAGCGCGGTCGACGCTGTCGAAAATCGAGAATGGGCAGATGTCGCCCACTTATGATGCATTGAAAAAGTTGGCCGTGGGCTTGGGCATTTCCGTGCCGCAGTTGTTTACGCCCAAGGCGTCCCCACAAGCCGGTGGTCGGTTGATCTCGACCGCGCGCGGCGAGGGGAAAGCCTATGCCACGACGACCTATGAACATGAGTTGCTCGCCGATCAGCTGACCCAGAAGAATATGCTGCCATACAGAGCACGCATTCGGGCGCGCAGTTTTGAGGAATTCGACGGCTGGGTGCGGCACGAGGGGGAGGAATTCCTCTACGTGCTGACCGGGGCTGTGCGGTTGTTCACGGAATTCTACCAACCCATCGATATGGTGCGCGGCGACAGCGCCTATTATGACGCGGCGATGGGGCACAATGTGATCTCAACCTCCGATGACGACGCCACGATTTTATGGGTGACGTCTATCGGCTAGGCGGGTTTGAGTGCACTGCCCCCGCGCACGGTCTGCATTGGGCCGTGTGCTCCGACGGAGTTACATTTGCCAAGATGAAAGAGGGGAGCGCTTTGTCAGGAGCGCGTCGCGTAGAGGATGCGCGCGGCCGCCAGGGCAATCAGGGCGCCGGTGATTTGAGCGGCGATGAAAGGGGCAACATCGCCGGGCGCGATGCCTGCGAAGGTGTCACTGAAGGCGCGCGCGATGGTGACGGCGGGGTTAGCAAAGCTGGTCGACGCCGTGAACCAATAGGCGCCGGTGATGTAGGCCGCGACGAGTGCAGGGACTTGTGCTGGCGCATGGCGCAAGCCGCCTAGAATTATCAGAAGCAGCCCGAAGGTGGCGGTGATTTCGGCCGCCCATTGTCCAGTACCGGTCCGCGTGGTGGTTGAGGCCTGAAGGATCGGTAGCTCAAACATCACATGGGCCAGCCAGACCCCCGCAATTCCAGCGGCGATTTGCGTGGCGATGTAGGCGCCAGCGTGGGGAATCGTAATTTCCTGCCGCAGGGTGAACACGAGTGTGACTGCTGGATTGAAATGCGCGCCAGAGATAGGGCCGAAGATCGTGATCAACACATATAGTGCCACGCCTGTCGCAATGGCATTGGCCAGGAGGGCGAGGCCGGTGTTCCCGCCACTCAAGGCCTCCGCCATGATGCCCGAGCCGACAACAGCAATCAGCAGAAAAGCGGTGCCGAGGGCCTCGGCAAGCAAGCGATGGGGCAGGGTGGGCATTTGTCTGACCTATTCGAACATGGCGCGCAGATCGACGGTGCTATCCTCGCCGATTTGGTCGAAATGGTTGGAGATGAACGACTCCGCCGAAGCGCGGCCGGCATCCCGCAATTGATGCAGGATCTGCGGTGTGGCGACCAGTTTGGTGGCCACGGACAACTGCCGCATCAGATCGTCATCTGCGATCATGTGGATCAGCATGTCTTTCATCGCGTTGTCGTTCACGGCGCCTTTGTGTAGCAGGCGTTGCACGAAATCGATGGCCCGCAATTCGCGCAGGAGCGAGGTGTTAAAGCTGATCTCATTGATGCGGTTCTGGATACCACGGGCCGACGTTGGGACCTCTTCTCGGTAGAGCGGGTTGATGTTCACGATCACCACGTCGCGCGGCAGGTCGGGGCCAAACAGCGGGAAGAGCGCCGGATTGCCAGTATAGCCGCCGTCCCAGTAGGCCTCCGTCTCGCCGGTTTGGGGATCGTCGATCTCAACCGCGCGGAACATGGTGGGCAAGCAGGCGGATGCCATTATGGAGGCAGGTGCGATTTCATCGCCTGAGAAGATGCGGATCTTACCGGTGCGTACGTTTGTGGCGCAGATGCAGAATGCAGGACCGTCGTCGCAACAAATGTGGTCGTAGTCGAATTTCGAGACGATCGGCTTGAGCGGGTTCCGGTAAAACGGCCCGCTGGCGTAGGGGCTGACCATGCGGCTGACGCTGTCGCCAATCGCGAAGGGCAGGGAGCTTTCGATGGCAAAACTGACAGCCTGCGGCGAGATCATGTTGAGCCAGGGCGTGAAAGCGTCGTCTGTGATGGCGCCGACCTGTTCCCAAAGCTCTTCCAGTTTCTCAGCGGCTAAAGTACGGGAACCCCGGCTAAGCCCTGACTTCACGGCCGCGCCATTCAACGCGCCGGCCGAAGTGCCGGACATCGCGGCAATTTCAAGCTCTTCACAAGCTAGGATCGCGTCCAGCACGCCCCACGTGAACGCCCCGTGGGCGCCTCCGCCCTGAAGGGCGAGGTTGATCCGTTTAGGCGTTGCCATCGGAGTGCGTCTGTTCCCAAAGGGCGATCATGTCGCTGACCTTGATGTCATTGATTGTCATATCCGACATATTCGCATTGCTGATCGCGGCCCCGGTCATGTTTACGTTCGACAGGGTCACGCCGGTGAGGTTGACGTTGGTAATCAAAGCGTCGGTCATAATGGCATCGGTGACCGAAAAGCCGGTCAGATTCGCGTAGACGACCTGCGCCTGAGCCAGATTAACGTCCTTGAATTGCGTCTCTGACAAGTTGACGTTGTGAAACCGCATACCTTGTGCGTTCACGTCATCGACAAGCGCGTTCATCAGATGCGTATCTCGGAACTCGGCGTCCTTCAGGCTGACGTCGGTGAAGGTGGAGCCGCAAAGGAACATGTTGCTGATTTCAAGCTTGTCGCGTCCGGCAGGCGTTGGTTCAGACATCTTGGTCACTCCTTGGGGTGTCGCATATTTTCATCATGCAACAGTTTCGTGACGCTTTGCGTGGAAATCGAAGCTTCCGTCACAAAGCCGTCCAGCCGCCGTCCACGCTGATGGTTGTGCCGGTGATCTGATCGGCGGCGGGGGAGCACAGGAATGCGGCCAAACCGCCAAGCTGCTCGGTCGTTGCGAATTCCTTGGAGGGTTGGCGTTCGAGGATGACCTTCTGCTTCGCCTCTTCCTCGGTCATTCCGTATTTCTTGGCCGTATCGGGGATTTGGCTTTCGACCAGAGGGGTCAGGACGTAGCCGGGACAAATGGCGTTCGCCGTGATCGGCTCTTTCGCGGTTTCCAATGCGACCACTTTGGTCATGCCGACCACACCGTGCTTGGCCGACACGTAGGCCGATTTGTAGGGCGATGCTGTCAGGCCGTGCGCCGATGAGATGTTGATCACGCGGCCCCAACCGGCGGCGCGCATCATTGGCAAGGCCACGGCCGTCGTGTGGAAGACGGAGTTGAGCATGATCGCCATGATCGCGTCCCACTTCTCGACCGGGAATTCGTCGATGGGGGCAACATGCTGGATGCCGGCGTTGTTGATGAGGATGTCGCAAGCGCCCGCCTGTTCGACCAGCGCGCGCGCCTCATTACCTTTGGAAAGGTCAGCTTTGATGTAGCGGGCCGTCACACCGTGTTCGGCGGCGATTCCCTCGGCTAGTGCGTGGTCTTCATCGCGGTCGGTGTATGAATTCAGGATAACGTTCGCACCGGCGCGAGCCAGCTCCTGCGCGACGCCTAGGCCAATGCCGGAGTTGGAGCCGGTGATCACTGCGGTTTTGCCGGAAAGGTCGGTGGTAAGGGCCATTGGGTCGCTCCGTTCGTTCGAGTTTGCGGCACGGTAATGCTGCAGGTGCGAAATGAACAGAGGGTGGGATGGGCGGAGGGTTGCCGAGCCATCGGCGGGGTCCTGCACAAAAAAAAACCCTGGCACGAAGCCAGGGTTAAGTCATTGAGGCAGGTTTCATACAGGCAAGAAACCTATCGAGCAGTGACCCCTTTATAAGCAATGACTTGGCCCATGTCCAACCGAAAAGTTTGCCCTCGTTATCCGGCCCGGATAGCGTGATGTTACAACAAAATCGGGCCGCAGGAGGATTGTGCACAAATGCAAACGCATTGTTTCATCAAAAGGGCAGGTGTTGTGGCGCTGGGGTTGGCATTGGCCAGCCCTGCCATTGCAGAGCCGTCACACGGGATCGCCATGTATGGAGAACCGGCGCTGGCGGCGGACTTCACGCATCTACCCTATGCCAATCCCGATGCCCCCACGGGCGGGCGAATCGTTACCGGTGAAGTCGGCTCATTCGATTCGCTAAATCCTCATATCCGCGAAGGTTCGGTTCCCTGGCAGCTGCGATTCTTGGCATACGAATCGCTTCTGGGGCGCTCCTATGACGAGCCGTTTACGCTCTACGGTCTTCTAGCCGAAACGGTGGAGGTCGCCGACGATCATACTTGGGTGGAATTCACTCTGCGCGAAGAAGCGGCGTTCTCAGACGGCAGCCCCGTCACGGTGGACGATGTGATCTGGTCGTTCGAGACGCTCGGAACACAAGGTCACCCGCGTTATCTTGGGTCCTGGACCCGTGTGGAGGGGATTGAGGCCACGGGAGAGCGGTCCGTTCGCATCAACCTAGCCGAGGCGGATCGCGAGCTTGCCATGATCATGGGCCTGCGCCCGATCCTTCAGGCGGCCCAATGGGAAGAGACAGAGTTCACCGAGAGTGGGCTGACCAATATCCCAATCACCACGGCGCCTTATATCATCGATGATTTTGAGGCGGGTCGTTTCGTCAGCCTGCGCCGCAACCCGGATTATTGGGGTGCGGATGTTCCATTCCGGCGCGGGACCAATGTGATCGACGAAATCCGTATGGAATTTTTCGGCGACGGCAACGCGATGCGGGAAGCCTTTACCAGCGGGCTTGTGACAACGATGCGTGAGACCTCCGCGCAGGGTTGGGCTGACAATTACGATTTCCCGCGTGTCCAGAATGGTGAGGTTGAGTTGGCGGAGGTTGCTCATCAGCGGCCGTCCGGCATCACCGGCTTTGTCATGAATAGTCGCCGTGCTCCGTTTGATGATTGGCGTGTGCGTGAGGCGCTGATCCAGGCGTTCAACTTTGAGTTCATCAATCAGACTGTGAACGGCGGCGTTGATCCGCGCATCACGTCATACTACGCGAACTCTCCGCTTTCGATGGAGCCGGGCGCGGCTGAGGGGCGTGTGGCTGAGTATCTGGCACCTTTTGCCGACGATCTGCTGCCGGGTGCGCTGGAAGGCTACGAGCTTCCCGTCTCGGATGGATCAGAGCGGAACCGCGCAGGGATCCGGCAGGCAATTGCCTTAATGGAAGAAGCCGGGTTCACCGTGGAAGAGGGTGTCATGACCGGGCCGGATGGGCCCGTCACGTTTGAAATCCTGTTGCAGACCGGCTCGTCTGAGAACGACTCCATTGCCAATATCTACGCCGAGGCGCTGAACCGGGTTGGCATCGACGTGACGATCACGCGGGTGGACAGTGCGCAATATCGGGAGCGCACGGACGTCTACGACTTCGATATGACCTATTACCGGCGGGGCCTGAGCCTGAGCCCGGGTAATGAGCAGCGCCTTTATTGGGGCTGCGAGATGGTCGAGGTCGAAGGCTCCCGCAATATGATGGGGGCCTGTCATCCGGCGATTGAAGCGATGGTCGACGAGATGCTGAGCGCGCCGAGCCAGGACGATTACCGCGCCGCTGTTCGGGCGCTGGATCGGGTGCTGATCTCGCAGCGGTACGTCGTGCCCTTCCATCACAATCCGATCAGCCGGTTGGCCTTCAACTCTGAACTGAATTACCCCGACTACATCCCGATCTACGGCGACTGGATCGGCTGGCAGCCTGATGTCTGGTGGATGGAAGAGGAGTAGGCCATTTATCACGCTTGATAAGCGGGGTTAAGTTATTGTTTCAGAAAGAAATTCCGTTTCTGTTAACCTTTCGCCAACCACGATTGGGCCGCTTCACAGACGGGGGCGGCCCTTTTGTCAGCGCCCCAACAGGCGCGCAATCACGCCGCGCTTATTAGCACCGGCAAACCGCTCCAATGCGTCGGGCTTGTCGGGAAGGCCGTATGACCGCATTTGCTGCGAAAAATTAGCGAACCAATTGCCGCGCAATTTCCATGTGCCGAATTCGGCGATGTGCAACAACGCTCGCTTTTCCAAAGGCGTGAGGTCGGACGGGCGCTTGTCGGTAAAATAGTCCTGCGCGGGCTGCGGGCTGGCCAGGACCCGAACCAGCACGGCGATCACGTCATCCGGGCTGGCCTTGACCGTTCGTGCGGCGGAAATCGCGCCCATGATCGCCTCGCAAATCCGCTCTTTGTCGGTGTCTGCCCAAGGCACCAGCGCGCCTGCGATGCGGGGCGCTGTCCAGCCTCCGCCGCGTGCGTTCATGCGGTCAATCTCGTACAAGCGGTCGGCTTTTTGCAGAACGCGCAGCAAGTCTTCCTTGCCTGCTTGGCCGGTCTTGCTTTGGGCCAGCACGACATAGGCGGTCAGAAACGGGGAAGCGCCGTCGATGGTGAGGTTTTCGAAGATCAGCCCAAAATCCGTGACCTCGTCAAACAGCCCCAAGCGTCGCAAGCATTCCACCGCGCTGACTTGGGCGACCTCGTCGGATGTGCCGGAAAACAGGACGCGTTCGGCGAGGGATTCGGCCATCTCGCTGCGTTCAGGCGCGTCCGCCAGTAGCCCAAACAGAGCGATCTGGAGGGTGGGATGCTCGGTATCCAGCCCTTCCATCAAAACAGGGATCCGCGCCATCACGGCGTCATAGGTCTCAGCGATTGCCGTGGGAAGACAGCCGAATTCCTTACATTCCGCCAGAGCCTTGGGATCAAGCGCCGCTTCCTAGGCTCGCATCTTTTCGCGGAATGCAGCGACGGTCAGCCCGTCTTCGATCATGAGGTCAGCTGCATAGTCCAGCATGGCCGACAGCAAATCGACGACACCGGCCGCGCGATCAGGCGGAAGGGCGAGGGCACTCTCTGTCAGGAAAGGAATGGCCGGGGGCGTGGCCATATACACCGTGCCTTGATGATGGATGTTTCCGAACAGACGCCAAAGCGCGTTCGTTGCGGTTTTCTCATCGGGGCTGAGCAAAGCGCGCAGATCATCGGGAATGTCCGAGGCTGGCCCATAGGCGTGGATGAGCGTTTCCCAATCAATGTCATCGAGGCCGTCTAACATGCGATCACCTATAGCCTGATGCGCCTTGGACACCCATTGGCTTACTGCGCCAGCGCCAAAACGTGCGCAACGCGTTGCGCGACGGAGGATTTGGGAAGCGGGGTGAGCGTGTGCCCCAGCGTGGGGTAGGCCTGCGCCAGCCTGTCATGTTCGGCCAGGGCCTCGGCCCATCCGTGTTGTCTGTCCGGGTCGTTGGTGAAGAGGTTCGGCCAGGGCGGGGCAAAAAAGACGGTGTTTGCATAGGGACGTTGCGCGATGCGGGTAAGGTCAGGCGGCTGGCCCGTGGCGTGGGACAGGGCGAAGACGGCGTCGATCAGGCCACGGTCGAAGAAGACTGGCCCTTTCAGCGTGCGGGCCGCGTCATAGTCGGTTTCGGCCATCGCAATCGCGGCATACGCGAAGCCTGCCATATCGTCCCACGGCAGGGGGCCACCGGACGCGATGATGCGACGTCCGGGCTCGCGGACAACGTTGTGGCCAGCCTCGGCCAACGCTTCGATCAATGTGGATTTGCCGCCGCCGGAACAGCCGGTGATAACGTAGAAGCGCCCGCTCATTCGGCGGCGTCTTGCACCTGCGCCTCGACCATTTTCTTGGCGTCTTCGCCGTTGGGGTAGACCAGACCGGCGGAGATGATCAGCTTGGCGCTGTCTTCCACGGTCATATCCAGAATGATCACGTCTTTCCGGGGGACAAACAACAGGAAGCCAGACGTTGGATTCGGCGTGGTGGGCAGGAAGACCGACACCATCTCTTCATCAACCTTGGCCGCGATCTCACCCTTAGCGGAGGTTGAAATGAAGGCAATCGCCCAGATCCCTTCGCGCGGATATTGCACGAGGCAGGCCTTGTCGAAGTTCTGCTGGCCTTGTTGCAGCACCGTTTCGGCGATCTGTTTGAGGCCGGAATAGACGGTGCGGATGACCGGGATCGACAGGACGAGAGACTCGGCCCATCGGATCATCGACCGCCCGATCAGGCCCTTGGCAATCCAGCCCACAAGCATGGTGAACAGAAAGAACGTTACAACGCCGATGCCGCGGATGTTGATGTTGATGCCCGTCCACTCAGCGATCAGCAGTGAGGGATTGTAACGGTCGGGGATGAACGGCAGCACCCAGCTGTCGATCCAGCCCGTCAACGTCCATATCAGCCAGATCGTGATGCCGATGGGGGCGATCACGATCAATCCGGTTAGGAAATTCGATCTGAGTGAAGAGAACAAACCGCGCTTGGGCGGTTGATCCGGTTGGGGCAGTTTCATGGGCCGTCAGCTGCTGTTCTATACATGGGGTTATCTAGGCGCGCGCAGGGATGCACACAAGCGTCCAGATGTGCCCGCGAGCTTAGGCGCGCAAATGTTGGGCAATTTGGGCCGCAACGCGGGCATTATTGCGCACGAGTGCGATGTTTGCCGTGAGTGTGGCGCCCTCGGTCAGCTCAAAAAGGCGTTGCAAAAGGAAGGGCGTGACGCCTTTTCCCGCAATGCCTTGCGCGTCGGCCTCAGCCTGGGCCTGCGCGATCATAGGCGCGAGGGTCGCTGCGGGGATTTCCGCTTCGTGCGGGATCGGATTGGCGACCAGTTGGCCGCCGGGAAGGCCAAGGTCGCCGCGCATCTTATGGGCGGCTGCGATCTGGGCCGGTTCGTCGAGTTGGAGCGGCGCGGGCAGGCCGCTATCGCGGCTCCAAAAAGCGGGGAAGGCGGGTTGGCCATAGGCGATGACCGGGACGCCGAGGGTTTCGAGGACTTCGAGCGTTTTGGGTAAGTCGAGGATGGCTTTTGCACCAGCACCGACGACCGTGACGGGGGTTGCGGACAGTTCCTGAAGATCGGCGGAAATGTCGAAGGTCTCCTCCGCGCCTTTGTGAACGCCGCCGATGCCACCCGTGGCGAAAACATGGATGTCTGCAAGATGCGCGCAGATCATGGTGGCGGCGACCGTGGTGGCCCCGGTGCCGCCGGTGGCGAGGCACACTGCGAGGTCAGCGCGGGAGAGCTTTGCGACGTTTTTGGCCTGGGCGAGCGCTTCGAGTTGCGCATCTGTCAGGCCGATGTGGATGGCGTGGTCCATTACCGCGATGGTGGCGGGCACGGCACCGGATTGGCGCACGTCATCTTCCACAAGGCGCGCGGTTTCCAAGTTTTGCGGGTAGGGCATCCCGTGGGTGATGATCGTGCTTTCCAGCGCGACGATGGCGGCCCCTTCGGATTTGGCGGCGGCGACTTCCGGGGACAAGATCAGGGGCAGGGTCATGGAGCCTCTCCAGCGACATAGCGGGCGGCGGCGGAGACGGCGGCTTCGAGTGCCGCGTCACGGGGCTTTCCGGCGATTTCAGCGGCGATATGGGCGGCCATGAAGGTGTCGCCTGCGCCGGTGATGCGCACGGCTTCGACGGCTGGCGGCGATTGGGTCAGCGTGCCGTCGGCGGTGGCATCAACGGCCATCTGTGCGCCTTCGGTTACCAGCACGCGACCCGCGCCTGCGCGCAACATGGCCTCGGCTGCTGCGGCGGCATTGGCGGGGTTGGTGCCAGTAATCAGGCCCGCCTCTTCACGGTTCACGTAAAGCGTGGCGCGGGGCAGGGCGAGGAAGGGGCGCAGACGCTCTGCCTTGCCGGGGGAGGCGGGGGCGATGCGGAGATCGGCTTGGGAGAACAGCGGGCTGCGGGATATGTCGTCCAACAGGCTTTCGCTAAGGTTGCCGTCGAGGGCCACAGGGCCGGTCCATGGCGCGGCGACGGAGCCGAGGGTGCCATCGGCCAATGGCTTGAGGATACGGTCGCCAACCTGTTCCAGCGTTTGCGCATCGGCGATGGCCGCGACCAGCGCGCCCTGCGCTTCGATTGCCATGTAGCGGTCGGTGGGCAGGGATGCGTCGATGTGCAGGAAGGAAGTGTCGAGGCCGAGATCGTTGCAAGCGGCGAGCAGGTCGCGGCCTTCGGTGTCTTTTCCAACCGCCGAAAGCAGCGCCACGCGCAGGTCGAAACCGCGTAGAGCCATGGCGATGTTGAGGGCGACACCACCGGGCAGGCGCGTGATCTGGCCGGGCTTATCGTTGCCCTGCACCATAGGAAGTGGTGTGCGACCGATGATGTCCCAAAGGACGGCACCGATGCACAGGATATCAGGGCGCATTGTCATGGGCGTTCAATGGCGCGCTGATTAAGGCTTTGCAAGATCATGCTTGGTTGGGAGGTGCGGAAAACCTTACCTTGGTCGCGGGCTTCGCATGTGATTTTTCCAGCGGGTCCGGCGTTGATGGAAATTGTTCGCAACGTTGAGCCTCAATTTTATCAGGATAGACACCATGGACCATTTGGACCACCCACGCCTCGCGGTGTTGCTGTCTGCGTCCCGCCCGTATTTGACGGATGGCGGGTTGGAGACGACTTTGATTTTCCACGACGGCTTCGACTTGCCGGAGTTTGCAGCGTTTCCTTTGCTTGGAACGGAAAACGGACGCGCGGCGCTTACGCGCTATTACGATGGCTTTCTGAGGCTGGCCCATGAGAATGGCACCGGCTTTGTGCTGGACACGCCCACTTGGCGCGCGAGTGCGGGTTGGGGGGAGAAGCTTGGACTTTCGGCCGGGGTGATTGCGCAGGCGAATGCCGACGCCGCAGCCTTTGCCGTGGATCTCGCGGCCCCTTGGGTGGCCAAGGGCGTGGACGTTGTCTTGAACGGCGTGATCGGGCCCGAGGGCGATGGATATGCGCCGGGCGAGATGAAATCGGCTGCGGCCTATGAGGCTTATCATGCGCATCAGATGGCCAGCTTTGCGAAGGCTCGCGTCGATATGGTCAGCGCTGTGACGATGACCCATGTGGAAGAGGCGATTGGCGTGGCGCGCGCCGCTGAGCTGGCGGGATTGCCTTGTGTGATTTCTTTCACGGTCGAGACGAACGGCGCGATGCCATCTGGGCAAAGCGTGGCGGAGGCAGCGGCTGAAGTGGATGCCGCAGCTGGGGCTTCGCCGCTCTACTATATGATCAACTGCGCGCATCCCGATCACTACGCGGCGATCCTGCGGGGCGAGGCATGGACGAAACGTCTGGGTGGGCTGCGGTCCAACGCCAGCCGGATGAGCCACGCTGAACTGGATGAAGCAGAAGAGCTGGACGCTGGCGATCCGGTGGAATTTGGTGCGCTCCATGCAGCAATGATGTCGGAGGTGCCGGGAATGAAAGTGATCGGTGGGTGCTGTGGCACGGACCATCGCCATATTGCAGCCGTAGGCCACAGTTGCTCGGGAGGTCACCATCATGCCGCATGATTTGGCATCCCGTCCGGCGATGCGGGCCGATGTGCCCTTGATGGCGCAGCTCGTGGATATGGCGGGCGAAGGCCTGCCGATGACCCTATGGGCCGCTATGGTGCAGGGCGATGAAACACCAATGGACGTGGGCATGGCCCGCGCCGGGCGTGATGAAGGCGCATTCTCTTGGCGCAACGCCGTGGTTGGCACGGTCGACAGAGCGCCGAAGGGGATGATCATCACCTATGACGTCTACCCCGAACCGGAAGAGATCACGCCGGACACGCCCGATATGTTCGTGCCGCTCATCGAGTTGGAGAACATGGCACCGGGCACGCTTTATGTGAATGTGCTGGCGGTTTTGCCAGTTGCACGCGGACAGGGTTTGGGGCGTTTCTTGTTGGAAGAGGCCTTGGCGGCCAGACCCGAAGGGCAGGGGGCCAGTATAATCCTCGCCGCCGGAAACGCCCCGGCAGAGGCGCTATACCACAGCCTCGGGTTCCGCGAGGTTGCCCGACGCGCCTTGGTTAAGGGCGATTGGGACACCGACCGCACTGAGTGGGTGCTGCTGGTGTTGGAGTGAAAACATGGTGTGGGCCGCGATGGCGTCGGCCCACACCACTGCCTAGCGCCCCTTGCGGGATTTGGGGTGCAAGGATCTCGATAGAATATGGTCGGCTTCATGCACCACGCTTTGGGCGTGGCTTACGATCAACGGATCAGGTTCTTGAACGACGAATAGGTCCTTGTCCGGGTAATCGAGGCCCGACAGGAAGTGCCGCAAACATCCCAAACGCGCGCGCTTCTTGTCATTGGATCGGATCATCGTCCAAGGCGCATCAGCGGTATCAGTGTAGAAAAACATCGCCTCTTTCGCTTCGGTGTAGTCATCCCACTTGTCGAGGCTGGCGCGGTCGATAGGCGACAGCTTCCATTGTTTGAGCGGATCGGTTTCGCGGGATTGGAAACGGCGGCGCTGTTCGTCTTGGGTAACTGAGAACCAGTATTTATAGAGCTTTATGCCCGAGCGGGTGAGCATCCGTTCCAGTTCGGGCGTCTGGCGCATGAATTCGAGGTATTCCTCGGGCGCGCAGAAATCCATCACACGCTCAACACCGGCCCTATTGTACCACGAGCGGTCGTAAAGCACGATTTCACCGGCGGTGGGCAGATGCTTGATATAGCGTTGGAAGAACCATTGGCCGCGCTCTTCATCTGAAGGTTTGTTGAGCGCCACAACGCGGGCACCGCGCGGATTGAGATGCTCCATGAACCGTTTGATGGTGCCACCCTTGCCGGCAGCATCGCGGCCCTCGAAGAGCATGACGATCTTCTGGCCCGTCTCTTCGACCCAGTGCTGTACTTTCAAGAGCTCAACCTGAAGGGCGGCTTTTTCAGCCTCGTATTCCTTGGTGGGCATTTTGGTAGGGTAGGGATAGTCGCCCTGATCAAAGCCCACGATATTGGATCCCGGAATCGTATCCGGGCTGACGCTGTTTATCTTCGCCAATGGTTCGTTCGCCGCATCTCGCGCCATTCCCAATCTCCTGCTGTTGCGTGGCGAGAAGCGTAAGGCACTGGTGCGTGGAGCGCGTTGATGTGGATCAAGGGAAGCGGCGTGAAATAGGCGGGTAGCGAGGACGCCATGCCGTGCTTGTTTAGCGGCCAAGGCGTGATGTCAGTGGATAGAGGGCATCACGTTGGGCCGGTTTCGCCGAAGAGATTTCTATCAACTACCTGAAGAAGTTGACCTTCGGTCAGACTTCCATCCACGACATTCGAGCCAAGTCCAAGCGCTTCAATGTCCCCTTTGAGCCGTTCGGTGAAGAGCGCATCTCTCGACAAAAGGTTTGCGAGAGCTTTATCCGGATTGCTGGTCCGATTTGGAATGTCCCAAGTCGATGCGCGTGCATCAAAGGCGATCCGGCGAAACGCGGGTGTCGGCAGCAACCAAATTGCGCGCGTGCGGTCTTGCAGCAGGGGTGCAACCAAACGCGGCAATAGCCGAAAGCCCTCTGCAATGATCGGTCTGTCTCTCGGCAGCGTCAGTAGGTCTTCAATTATGAATTGAAAGCCCTCGCCTTCGAACCAATGAAAGCTGTCGAGCATGGATTGCGGCGTCCGGAGAACCCAACGCTCATCCATATTCATGTTTGTGAACTCTGAAAGGCGTGGACATATCTTCGGATCGCACCGCTCTGCATGCCCGGGCATTGCGAGGTCAGTATCGTATAGAGTCGCTTTGTGAATCTCTGCCAATCTGCGGGCAACGGTGGACTTGCCCGCGCCGCTGCCGCCGCCAATCCAGAAGACATGCGACAAGGCCGCTGAAAGATCATCTATTGCGATCATGCAATGGGAGTTAGGGCCTTCAACGGCGCCACCCAAGCTTTTCAAACCTAACCCCAGAATTCCATACCGCGTCTTTGGGGGACGATCTGACACCAAAGCTCTTGCACCCTAACCTAAAACAGCCTAAGTCGCGCGCACTTCACAGGTGAGGGCGGGCCTTGCGGCGGGAGACATCCCCGTACGGTCCACCGGTTGAGGCATCCGCCTCTGATCCCTCGCTCAGGTATAAACCGGAAAAGGAAAACAAGCATGGCGCTTCCTGATTTCTCCATGCGGCAGCTTCTTGAAGCTGGCGTTCACTTCGGCCACCAGACCCAACGTTGGAACCCCCGTATGGGCGAGTTCATCTATGGTGACCGCAATGGCATTCACATCCTCGACCTGACGCAGACGCATCCGATGCTCGAACAGGCGCTTGTCGCCGTACGAGAAACCGTCGCCAAGGGTGGCCGCATCTTGTTCGTAGGCACCAAGCGTCAGGCTCAAAAGCCGATCGCCGATGCCGCCGAGCGTTGCGCACAGTACTACATGAACCACCGCTGGCTGGGTGGCACGCTGACGAACTGGAAAACCGTTTCCAACTCGATCAGCCGCCTGAAAGAGATCGACGAAAAGCAGGCTGACGGCTCGCTCGAAGGTCTGACCAAGAAGGAACGTCTTGGCATGGAACGTGACCAGGCGAAGCTTCAGGCCTCGCTCGGTGGTATCCGTGAAATGGGCGGTCTGCCTGACCTGATCTTCGTGATCGACGTCAACAAGGAAGACCTTGCCATTGCCGAAGCCAAGAAGCTGGGTATCCCGGTTGTGGCTGTGGTTGATACCAACTGCTCGCCCGATGGTGTCGATTACATCATCCCCGGCAACGATGACGCAGCCCGCGCAATCGCGCTTTACTGCGATCTGATCAGCCGCGCGGCGCTTGACGGGATGACCACACAGATGGAAACCGCTGGTGTCGATCTGGGTGCGCTGGAAGAAGGCTCCGTCGAAGAGGCGCTGACTGAAGCGCCTGCCGAGGAAGCTGCAGCAGAGGCACCCGCCGAAGAGGCCGCCGCCGAGACGCCCGCAGAAAGCTAAGGCTTTCGCGACACAAGACTGACATGAGGGTCGGGGAGACGTTTGAAACGGGCCCCGACCCGACATTTCCCATTTCAGGAGATATGACATGGCTATCACCGCAAGCATGGTGAAAGAGCTGCGCGACACAACCGGCGCAGGCATGATGGACGCCAAGAAGGCGCTGACCGAGACCGATGGCGACATGGAAGCCGCCGTTGATTGGCTGCGCACCAAAGGCCTGGCGAAAGCCGCCAAGAAATCCGGCCGTACGGCGGCTGAGGGCCTTGTGGCCGTCGCCGTTGACGGTGGCATGGGTGTTGCCGTTGAGGTGAACTCGGAAACTGACTTTGTTGGCAAGAACGCCGAGTTTCAGGAGATGGTTGCGGGCATCGCAGACGTCGCGCTGAAGGCCGACGATCTTGACGCGCTTCTGGCCGCTGACATGGGTGGCAAATCCGTTGCCGACACCGTGACTGCGAAAGTGGCCACCATTGGTGAGAACATGTCGGTACGCCGCATGGCCAAACTGTCGGGCGATCAGGTTGTGTCCTATGTGCACAACGCGGCTGCTGACGGCATGGGCAAGATCGGCGTTTTGGTAGCGACCAAGGGTGGCGATGAAGCATTCGCCAAGCAGGTCGCGATGCACGTGGCCGCCGTGAACCCCGCGTCGCTCAGCGAAGCTGATCTGGACCCAGCCGTGGTCGAGAAGGAAAAGCAGGTCCAGATGGACATCGCGCGCGAAAGCGGCAAGCCCGAGCAGGTCATCGAGAAAATGATTGTGGGCCGCATGAAAAAGTACATGGCCGAGGTCACGCTGGTGAACCAGGCTTTCGTTGTGAACCCTGACCTGACAGTCGGCGACGCGGCGAAAGAGGCCGGTGCCGAGATCCTTGGCTTCGTCCGCCTCGAAGTGGGTGAAGGCATCGAGAAGAAGGAAGAGAACTTCGCAGAAGAGGTCGCAAAAGCGGCTCAAGGCTAAATTCAGCTACAAGTGATGGACAGTGATGGGGCAGGGGAGAAATCCTCTGCCCCTATTTTTGTCGACGTTTTGTGTTAGCCAGTCTCAATGAATTTGAGAGCATTTGTCAGGCATGAATTATTTCCGCTGTTTCTAACGGCCCTGATCGTGGTTCCAATTCTCGGCGCTTCCCCGATCTTTTTTGGCTTGCAGAACTCAGGGTTTGTGGCCAGGCGCGTGAACTTCGTTTTGGGCAGCATGTTGGCGGCGGAGATCCTCACAGAATATGGCCACACCGATGATGCCAGCTGTACCGGCCACGGCGGCGTGGTGAATTTGGATGGGGTTTGCCCAGCCCTACCTAACGACGTGGAATTCTACGCTCGTGCAGATGTTGCTGAGTCGGAATGTTCTCTTACCAGTTTTGTTGTTGGCGGATCTTGGAGGACTCCAGAATCGTTTCAGTTTCTGGTTTCATTGCGCGACGATGCTGAATTTGAACAGATCGCGGAAACAGGATTGTTGGAGCGGTTCACAAACCTTGCACCAACGCCCTTGGGCAGTAGCCAGTATGGGTCAGCCTTAGACCAATCGACGCTGAACGAATTCAGGCGGAGCTTTCATGATCTAGAAGAAATTGCCCGGCAATGTGACGGCGGTAACTTCATCCTGATCGAAGGCATCTACGAAAGACGGGACGCAAACTAAGGCACATAGTTGGTCCTGCTTCCGTCTATTTATCGCGCGCAAGCGTGCCGCCTGGCGCAAACAGAAAACGGCGTCGCCCAGGGACATAGGCAACGCCGCTTCTTCAGTGAACACCCGGCGCGAGGGACAAGGGACAAAGAGCGCCGGTTCGTAATGTCGAATGGGCCGAGGGACAGCGGCCGATCCGTTTCCCCGAAGCGGATATCGGGTGCTGATAAATACACACCACCCGCTTCGAGCCCCGCCGGTCGCGAGGGGCGACCTTTGGGTGGACCCGGTGGCGGAAAAATGCCGCCACCAAGGCCCGGTGTTCCTGGCCGTAATTGCCATCACTCACGGAACGATTGCAGAATGCCAAAACACTCCCGCGCAAGATAGATGCGGAAATCCTTACCCGATGGTCAAAAAACTGTCTAAAAGGACAGGTTTTGGGTCTGAAACAACGAAATCACCCAAATCAGCCCCTTGGAACGAGGAGCGATGCAATTGATTCAGCCGGTGATTCCGCCGCGCTTAGCGTCTGTCGCCGACAGAGCCGGTTAGATGAGGCAGGCGCGCGGTCTTGTCCTCCTTATCGTCCAGACGGAATATCTGGTTGAGGATGGAGGCCTTTCGGACCGCCTGAGCCGTCGTTTCAACGCCCAAAGCATCGCGTGCGCCGCGCAGGTGTTTTTCGACTGTGGCCACGTTGCGTTCAAGCAGCAGGGCGATGTCGGCCATGGTTTTTCCGTCGGCCACAAGCTCCAGCACTTCGGATTGGCGCGGAGTCAGCAGCTTGCGCTGGCCAGTGGCAGGCAATTGCAGGATGCACAGGTGGGCTACATGGCAGATCGTTTCGATATCTGCACCGTGCTCTTCCCAGATCGCATCGGCCTCATCCTGGCCCATACCTTTTTTGACGGCCATGCCGATACCCGCGTTGGCGTTCTTGATCGCCATTGGGAAGCTGATGGTATAGCCCGCCGTGATCCCGTGCTTTTCGTTCAAGCCACGCATGGCCAACTCGCCCTGCGATGGCTCTTCATGGGCCATGGCAGTGAAGACGTCGCGCCAGGAGGCAGCGCCGGTGTTGGCAATCGCCCACCGCATCATCACGCCGTTGCGGAACATGCCGCCGTCGACATAAGCCTCAACATAATCTGTGGGCATATTGGTCAGCAGCAGCGCATCTTCGGGATTGTCGTAAAGGCCCGCGCCCCGGAAGGCGTTGAAGCCATAGAACACCCGGTCAAAGCCGTAGGACGCCAAGACTTGAGTGTGGTGCGTCCACAGGTCTTCGACGGTCGTCATTTGCAGATAAGGGCGGAGGCGTTTCATGAAGGGGGGATCCTCAGCTCGAGAGATGGGAGTGAAGGGCGCGGACAGCCAAGCCGTAGCCTGAGGTGCCAAGCCCCGCGATGACGCCAAGGCAGGCCCCGGCAATCATGGAGTGGTGGCGAAATTCTTCGCGCGCGTGGATGTTTGAAACGTGCAGCTCGATCGTGGGCAGGTTGATCCCATTGATGGCGTCACGCAGCGCGATGGAGGTATGGGTATAGGCGCCGGCGTTGATGATGACGCCTTGGTGGGTATGGCGCACATCGTGAAGCGCGTCGACCATCCCACCTTCGTGGTTCGATTGGCGAAAATCTACTTCGCAGCCCAAGTCACGGGCCAAGGCCATGCAGTCAGCCTCCACATCTGCGAGCGTCGCGGCCCCGTAGATGTCAGGCTCCCGCTCCCCCAGAAGGTTGAGGTTCGGGCCATTGAGCACCAGAAACTTCATTTTGTCCTATCCCTTTGGCGGCACTCTATATTCAAGTGCTGGCCTGCGTCAAAGCGTGGTTAATCTTTGTCGGAGTGCTCGATCGGCCCGCCTTGGTCAGCCCAGGTCGAAAAACCCTCTTTTAAATGGGCGGCGTCAAAGCCCATGTCTTGAAGTGTTGCGACGGTGAGGGCCGAGCGCCAGCCGGATGCGCAATGAAAGACATAACGCTTGCCGGACTGCGCGAAGACGGGCTTGTGGTAGGGGCTTTCCGGGTCGACCCAGAATTCGATCATGCCGCGCGGTGCGTGGACCGCGCCCGGGATGAATCCAGAACGTTGGCGTTCACGGATGTCGCGGATATCGACCACGACCAGATCAGGGTCATCCAGCTGCGCGATCAGGTCCTTTGTCTCGACCTCATCAATGCGCGCGCGGGCGGCGGCGACCATTTCGGCGGCGGTGGTAGTCAGCGTCACGGCAATGCCCTTTCGTCACAGTCAGCGGTAACGCAGATTGACCGCCCCACGCGGCAGTTGCAACATGCCGAACGGAGCGCGTCCGTTGCGACGTCTGAAGGGACAAGACATGAGCTACAAAGACACCTACGCGGCCTGGTCCGCGAACCCTGACGCTTTCTGGGCCGAGGCGGCGCAGGGCGTGGATTGGATCAAAACGCCTGAGACGATCTTTGACCCGGATGCAGGTGTTTACGGGCGGTGGTTTTCGGATGCGACGTGCAACACTTGCTGGAATGCGGTTGACCGCCACGTGGAGGCCGGTCATGGCGACCGCCTTGCGCTGATCTACGACAGCCCAGTGACGGATACGCAACGCAAGATCACCTATGCGGAGCTGCTCGATGAGGTCGCCACGCTTGGTGCCGTGCTGGAAGGTATGGGCGTGGGGCAGGGGGATCGCGTGATCCTCTACATGCCGATGGTGGCTGAGGCGGTGATTGCAATGCTCGCCTGTGCGCGGATTGGGGCGGTTCATTCTGTTGTATTTGGTGGTTTTGCCGCGCCAGAGCTGGCGACACGGATTGATGATGCGGGCGCAAAAGCCGTGATCTCAGCCTCCTGCGGGATCGAGCCAGGACGCGTGATTGATTACATGAGCTTGCTGAATGAAGCGATTGATTTTGCTCAAGTAAAGCCTGCTGCATGTTTGATCCTTCAGCGAGAGGTTCAGCCTTGTGAACTGACGGAAGGTCGCGATCTGGACTGGGCCGAAGCCATGGCCGCTGCACGTGCCGAGGGACGTCGCGCGGAATGCGCAGAAGTTGCCGCAACGGATCCGGCTTACATCCTTTACACCTCTGGCACGACAGGTCAGCCCAAGGGCGTGGTGCGCGACACCGGTGGGCACATGGTGGCGCTGCATTGGTCGATGGCGAATATCTACGACGTCGGGCCGGGCGAGGTTTTCTGGGCCGCCTCTGATGTTGGATGGGTCGTTGGTCATTCCTACATTTGCTACGCGCCGCTGCTCGCGGGCTGCACGAGCGTGGTATATGAAGGCAAACCGGTCGGTACGCCCGATGCGGGCGCGTTCTGGCGTGTGATCGCGGAGCATGATGTGAGGGTGCTGTTCACCGCGCCTACAGCCTTCCGCGCGATCCGGGGGCAGGACCCTGAAGCCGCATTGATGGAGGATTATGACCTTTCCGGCCTGCGGTCGCTGTTCCTGGCGGGCGAACGCTCGGACCCTGCGACTTTACAATGGGCGGAGGAACATTTGGGCGTGCCCGTAGTCGACCATTGGTGGCAGACAGAGACCGGATGGGCGATTTCTGCGGTGCCCATGGGTGTAGAGAAATTGCCTGTGAAACATGGCTCGCCGGGTGTGCCGATGCCGGGCTACGACATGCAGGTTCTGGATGATTCCGGCGCCCCAGTGCCGGCG
Organism: uncultured Roseicyclus sp.; assembly: GCA_947500415.1. Classification (GTDB taxonomy): domain Bacteria; phylum Pseudomonadota; class Alphaproteobacteria; order Rhodobacterales; family Rhodobacteraceae; genus Gymnodinialimonas. Next base: position 188,090 of record CANMRT010000002.1, on the reverse strand, counting down.
GGAACGCTCGGCAATATCGTGGTGAAACTGCCACTGCCGCCAAGTTGCCTACCAACGCTTTGGAACGCGGAAGATCGGTTCAGATCTAGCTATCTCAATGATTTCCCAGGATATTATGCGACGTCCGACGCCGGTGTCATAGATGAAGACGGTTATCTCCACATCATGGCGCGCACGGACGACATCATCAACGTGGCGGGCCACAGGCTGTCTACTGGAGCGATGGAAGAGGTTCTCGCACATCACAAGGACGTTGCGGAATGCGCAGTTGTTGGAAAGGCCGATGATCTTAAGGGCCAAATGCCGCTTGGGTTCTTTGTGACCAAAGCGGGTGTGAACCGGCCGGAGGATGAGATCTGTGCCGAGCTGGTAAAGATGGTCCGGTTTGAGATTGGTGCTGTGGCTGCGTTCAAGACCGCTGTGGCGGTACAGCGGTTGCCGAAGACACGCTCTGGCAAAGTTCTGCGTGGGACGATGCAGAAGATCGCGGATGCCGAGGCCTACAAGATGCCGGCGGCGATTGATGATCCGGCGATCCTGGATGAGATTGCGGATGTCTTGAAGACAAAGGGATTGGTCGGATGATTGAGCGGATTGAACCAGGTGTGCGGTCGTCGAAGATCGTCAAGCACAATGGCGTCGTGTATCTGACTGGTCAGGTGGGCGAGGGCGCTAACATCACCGAGCAGACCGTTGAGTGCTTGCGCCGTGTGGATGCGTTGCTGGAGCAAGCAGGATCGAGCCGCGAGCATATGTTGCAGGTGACGATCTGGCTGGCGGACATGGCGGACTTCGCGGCAATGAACGAAGTCTGGAACGCCTGGGTGCCCGAAGGTCATGCGCCGGCGCGCGCCTGTGGTGAAGCAAAGCTCGCGCGGGACGTGTTGAAGGTGGAGATGATCGTCACAGCGGCCGTGGCATAGGCCTGTGCACGCGTGCACAACGGCTTAAGTCATTGCTTTGTAACGTTAGTCGCTACTATCTCTATATTTAACATAATCAAGATTACTGGCTAAATGGAATGTGAGACATGGCGCTGAAAGACCTCCTCCCTTCCGGCTATATCGACGCGCATCACCACGTTTGGGCGCCTGAAAGCCGCGGAGACGACGTCGGTTACGTATGGCTGCGCGACATTGGTGCGCCCAAGCCGTTTGGCGATCCGACGCCGATTCAGCGCGACTATCTGATGGAAGAGTTTCTGGCGGAGGCTGAGGTTTCGCCACGTGCCACGGTGCATGTGCAGACCGATGGCGCCCTACCTGATCCGGTCGCTGAGACGGCTTTTGTTCAGGCTGAGGCGGATCGGTGTGGTCATGCGGTTAAGATTGTTGGATTGTCGGATTTGAGCGCTGACGATCTGGCAGAAACGCTCGCGCGACATGCGGCGTTCAATGGGTTCTGCGGTATTCGTCAGATCGTTGGCCGCTTGGACCATCGACCTGATCTCAGCTTTGCGCCGCGCGACTTTATGAAGGAAAAACAATGGTGTGAGGGGTTGAAGCGGTTGGAGGGTGACGGGCTGACGTTCGACCTGCAGATGTATCCTGAGCAGGCGGAACTGGCGGTGGAGACGCTATCCGCGACCCCTGCCCTGCGTGTCATCATCGACCATGCGCTTTGTCCCTACGATCAGCGCGCTGAGGGTTATGAGGCTTGGACGGAGGCGGTTGCGCTGATGGCAGCACGGCCAAATACATGGATCAAGCTCAGCGGCTGGGGCATGTATGACAGCGGTTGGGACAAATTTGGCGCGGCGGCTGTTCAGCCTTACATCGACGACATCATGGTCAGTTTCGGCTCGGAACGCGTGATGTGGGGCAGCAATTATCCGGTCGAGAAGCTTGTGAAACCGTATCAGAATTGCATTGAAGAGATTGCGAACGCAGTACCGATTAATGCACGTAACGACGTGTTTATCCATTCAGCAACAAAAGCTTACAGCCTGACGTTAACCTAACGCATAGCCTGCGCCGCGCACTGTGCGGATGGGATCGCCTGCCTCACCGGCTTTCAAGGCTTTGCGCAATCGGCCCACGTGGACATCGACGGTGCGGCTGTCGACATAGATGTCCCTGCCCCAGACTCGATCCAGAAGTTGCTCGCGAGACCAAACACGGCCCGGGCGTTCCATGAAGGCGGTCAAAAGGCGGAATTCTGTTGGGCCTAGGTGCAGTTCCTCGTCGGATCGGTAGACGCGGTGTTCGGTCAGATCGACGCTGATATCCTCATAGTCGAGCCGCTCGCCCACCGTAGATGGGCGGACACGGCGCAATTGGGTGCGCAGGCGGGCCAGAAGTTCGGCCACAGAATAGGGTTTGGTGACGTAATCGTCGGCGCCAGTCTCAAGCCCGCGCACCTTATCAGTTTCCTCAGAGCGGGCCGAGAGCATGATGATCGGGATCTTGGAGGTGTCTGTGCCCATCTTGAGCTGGCGGCAGACCTCGATGCCTGAGACATGGGGCAGCATCCAGTCGAGGACGATCACGTCGGGTGGTGTCTCACGCACGGTTTCCAGCGCCTCATCGCCTGCGGCGGCGGTGAGAACGTCAAAGCCTTCGGCGCGGATGTTGTAGGCCAGAACCTCGCGTTGCGCGGGTTCATCCTCCACCACCAGAACGACGGGTTCACCGGCCATGGATCACGCGCCCTGCACGTAGGGTGTTTTGTCTTCCTTCGGGCGGTCATCGTCGGGCATTTCACCGGTGACAAGATAGATCACCTGTTCGGCCACGGAGGTAACGTGATCGCCCATCCGTTCGATGTTCTTGGCCATGAAATGCAGGTGCATACAGGGGGTGATGTTGCGTGGGTCTTCCATCATGTGGGTCAGGTATTCGCGGAAAAGCGCGGAATACATCTGGTCCACCTCAAGGTCACGCTGGCGGACATCTTCGGCCAGATCCGCGTCTTGCTGGATGTAGGCGTCGAGCACGTCTTTCAGCATCAGCTCCACCTGAAGGGCCATCCGTTTCAGGGCCTTGGCGGTGCCGGGGATGTGTTCGAGTTCGATCACCGATTGGCTGCGTTTGGCGATATTCTTGGCGTAGTCGCCGATCCGCTCAAGATTGGCGGAGACGCGGAAGACGGTCAGCACGGTGCGCAGGTCCGACGCGATAGGTTGGCGCAGCGCGATGATGCGCGCGGCGTCTTCATTCACCTGCTCTTCCAGAGCATCGATGGCCTTGTCGGCTTTGCGCACGGTGCGGGCAAGCTCGACATCGCGGGCTTCAAGCGCCTCAACCGATTTGCTGATCGCCTCTTCGACCATGCCGCCCATGCGCATGATCTTGGCCTGAATGCCTTCAAGGTCGCGGTCGAAACTGCTGACGATATGGTCTGAATGTGCCATGGCCCCTGCCCTATGCTTAGCCGATGCGGCCGGTAATGTAGCTTTCCGTGCGCGGATCGCTGGGGTTGGTAAAAATCGTGTCGGTGTCGTCGAATTCCACAAGGTTGCCGAGGTGGAAGAACGCGGTCTTCTGGCTGACGCGCGCGGCCTGCTGCATGGAGTGGGTGACGATCACGACGGAGAAGCGGCTGCGCAGCTCATCGATGAGTTCTTCGACCTGTGCCGTGGCGATGGGGTCGAGGGCGGAGCATGGCTCGTCCATCAGCAAGACTTCGGGGCTGGTGGCAACGGCGCGCGCGATGCACAGACGCTGCTGTTGGCCGCCGGAGAGGCCTGTGCCGGGCGCGTTGAGGCGGTCCTTAACCTCATCCCAAAGGGCCGCGCGGCGCAGCGACTTTTCGACGATTTCCTCAAGGTCGGATTTGTTGCGGGACAGGCCGTGGATGCGGGGACCGTAGGCCACGTTGTCGAAGATCGATTTGGGGAACGGATTGGGTTTCTGGAAGACCATGCCGACTTTCGCGCGCAGCTGCACCGGGTCGACCTTGGGGTCGTAGATGTCTTCGCCTTCAAGCGTCACATCCCCTTCGACGCGGCAGATGTCGATCGTGTCATTCATGCGGTTCAGCACGCGCAGGAAGGTGGATTTGCCACAGCCCGAGGGACCGATGAAGGCCGTCACGGTCTTGTCGGCAATGTCGACGTCGACCTCTTTGATGGCGTGGTTGTCGCCATAGAAGACGTCCACGCCGCGCGCTTTCATCTTGGTGCCGGTCACGGCGACGCCTTGGTCAATCCCGCTCATATCGTTCACGTTTCCGTCCTCCATGGGCCGTCTCACCACCGTCTCTCGAACCGTCGCCGCAGAAGGATGGCGATCAGGTTCATCATCAAAAGGAACACAAGCAGCACGATGATCGCGCCCGAGGCTCGTTCCACAAAGGCAGGGTCCGAGCGTTGTGTCCAGCTATAGACCTGAACGGGCAGCGCGGTTGCGCCGTCGCCCATCAGGGGGAATGTGTTGGAATGCGTCGATAGGAAGTCGGGATACTCGCGCACGAAGGCGACCATTCCGATCAGCAGAAGTGGGGCTGTTTCGCCAAGCGCCTGGGCCAGACCGATGATCGTGCCGGTCAGGATGCCAGGCATGGCGAGCGGCAGCACGTGGTGGAAGATGCTCTGCATTTTGGATGCGCCGAGGCCGAGGGCGGCTTGCCGGATCGAGGGGGGCACGGCGCGGAGGCTGGCGCGGGTGGCGATGATGATTGTGGGGAGCGTCATGAGCGTCAGGACCAGACCACCGACGAGAGGCGAGGATTGGTTGAAGTTCATGAAATTGATGAAGACAGCTAGGCCAAGGATGCCGAAGACGATGGAGGGCACCGCCGCGAGGTTCGAGATGTTGACTTCGATCAGGTCAGTCAGACGGTTTTTTGGCGCGAATTCTTCGAGGTAGATGGAGGCCGCGACGCCGATGGGCAGCGCCAGGGCGAGCACGACGAGCATCATGTAGAACGACCCGATGATGGCCACGCCAAGGCCTGCCGCTTCAGGGCGGGAACCGGAGGCATCGGGCCAGGTGATGAAGTCCCAGTTGAAGCGGGTTTCCACGATGCCGAGGTCTGCCAGCACCTGCGCCAGTTCCAGTTGCGCGACCGAGACGTTGCGGTCCCGTTCGGCGCTTTCCATAGTCACGCGGCCTTTGAAGAAGCCGTCGATGCGGCCACCCACAAGGATCTGCGCGTCGATGGTTGTGCCGATGAGATCGGGGTTCGCCAAGACCATATTTCGGATCTGTGCGGGGGCCTCTTCCGAAAGCATCGCGGCCAGTTCGCGCCCGCCCATGGAATGCTCAATCCCCTCCCCCTCAAGGAAGGCTTGAAGCGACATGGCCAGCACTGGGACGTAGCCGAAGGTGGTGACGGAGGCCATCTCTTCAGGATTGCGGTTGCCTTCCGGGTCCAACCGTTCGGCGGCCAGTTCAATCGGGTAGGAGATATAAGTTTGGCGGAACGAGCTAAGACCGTTTCCAAGGATGGACGTCAGCAGAACGATCAGCGCCAGGATGCCCGTCAGAACGGCGGCCATGCCATAGGTGCGGAAGCGTGCCTCGGCCCGGTTGCGTTTCTTGGTGCGGGCGTCCTGCGCATAGAGGCTACGCTTGGGCGCGGTTGAGATCGGCATATCGGTCATTAGTCGTACTGCTCCCGATACTTGCGGACGATGTAGAGCGCGAAGATATTGAGGCCGAGGGTGATGACGAAGAGCGTCAGGCCGAGGGCGAAGGCGACGAGGGCTTCGGGGCTGGAGAAATCCGTGTCCCCTGTCAGCTGGCCTACGATTTTCACGGTCACGGTGGTCATCGCCTCAAACGGGTTGAGGTCGAGCCGGGCCGCGGCCCCTGCCCCGAGGACCACGATCATCGTCTCGCCGATGGCGCGGGAGGCGGCCAACAGGACTGCGCCAACGATGCCGGGGAGGGCTGCGGGCAGGATCACCTGCTTCACGGTTTCCGATTGGGTGGCGCCGAGGCCGTAAGAGCCATCGCGGAGGGTTTGCGGGACGGAGTTGATGATGTCGTCGCTGAGCGAGGACACGAATGGGATCAGCATAATGCCCATGACGATGCCCGCCGTCATGACACTCGACGAGCTGTCGCCTAACCCCAGCGGCTGCGCGAAGTAGTCGCGGAGCATGGGGCCAACGGTGATCAGCGCGAAGAGGCCGTAGACGATGGTTGGGATGCCCGCCAGCACCTCAATCAGCGGCTTGGCGACGGAGCGCACGCGTTTGGTGGCGTATTCGGCCATGTAGATCGCGGCGAAGAGGCCGATTGGGACGGCGACCAGAAGTGCGATGAGCGAGATGTAGAGCGTGCCCCAGAGAAGCGGGATCAGGCCAAGCTCGGAGCCGCCTTCGAAGCTGGGGCGCCATTCGAGGCCGAAAAAGAAATCCTGCCATGGGTAGAGCTGGAAGAAATTCCGCGTGTCCCAGAGCATCGACAGGACGATGCCCACGGTCGTCAGGATTGCGAGGGTCGAGGCGATCATCAGGATGGAGAGGATCGCGTATTCAACCCGGTTGCGCGCGCGCAGATCCTTGTGCGTGCGCACGTAGGAATAGGCGAGGCCCGCGAAGGCCAGCGCGAAGACGACGATCAGCATCCATGTGGCGCCAGTGGCGTTCATGGCGCGGAAATCTTGAGCGGCGGCAAGCACTTCCGTGCTCACATCCGCACCAAGCGCCACGCCCGCCTCAGCCAGTTGCGCGCGAATGTCGGTGTCGGAGGCGAGGTTTGCGGCGTCTTCGACATTCAGGAAACCGCGTTCGATGGCGGTTTCGATGCCACCGGCCAGACGGCGCACTTCGGTCATCAAAAGCGTTGGGTTTTCGACCTGCTCCATGAAGGAGGCGGGGATTTGACCGGCGACGGTGCGTTCAACGATGATCGGCTGCACGATCAGCCAAAGGCCCAAGACCAGCAGCGCGGGCACGAGCGTCAGGAGCGTGACGTTCAACCCGTAGTAATTCGGAAGAGAATGCAGTTCGCGCACGTCGCCGCTGGCACTGGCCACGGCCCTTTGGCGCCCGAGCACATAGCCGAGCAGTCCAAGGAAAATCAGGGCGAGGAGTATCCAGAGCATGGCAGTGTTCCGGTGCGCGAGAGGGGCAGACGGGGCCGTCTAGCGGCCCCGCCCGGATGGTTCAAGCGTTAGGGTTTTACTCGCCCATCAGCACGCCGTCGGCGACAGCGGCCTGGGTTGCGGCAAGCTCAGGATCCGCCACGAGGCCATAGGCGGCCAGCGGGCCCCAGTCGCCTGCGATATCGTCGCTGACGAAGAAGTCTGCGTATTCCTGAAGGCCGGGGATGACGCCCAGGTGAGCCGCTTTGATGTAGAAGAAGAGCGGGCGCGAGACGGGATATTCGCCGGTCGCAATGGCATCCACCGTGGGCACGATGCCGTTCATAGTGGCGACTTGAAGACGGTCTGTGTTGTTTTCGTAGAACGCGAGGCCGAAGACGCCGATGCCGTTGGCGTCCGCATCGATGCGGGCCAGCGTCTCGGTGTAATCGCCGTCGATGTCCACGGACACGCCGTCGGCGCGGATTTCCATGCAGGCCTCTTCGGCCGCATCCTCATCCATGCCCATTTCCATCATGGCGGCCATGGAGCCCGTGTCTTCGCAACCCTGAAGGATCACACGCTCATCAAAGACTTCGCGGGTGCCGTGGCGGGTGCCGGGGATGAAGGCGGCGATTTCCTGATCCGGCAGATCACCGTTTACTTGCGACCAGTTGCTGTTGGGGTTGGCAACCATCGCGCCATCGACCGGAAGCTCGGCGGCGAGCGCCATGTACCAATCGGACGGAGTGAATTCGAAGGAATTGCCGTTGATGTCGGAGGCGAAGACGATGCCGTCATAGCCGAAGCGCACTTCGATGATGTCGGTCACGCCGTTTTCGGCACAGGTCGCAATCTCACTCTCGCGGATCGAGCGCGAGGAATTGGCGATGTCGATGGTATTCTCACCCACGCCTTCGCAGAAACGGCGCAGACCGGTGGACGAGCCACCCGATTCGACCACAGGGGTCGGGAATTCGAAGTTTTCACCGAAGGCCTCGGCGACGATCGTGGCGTAGGGCAGAACGGTCGAGGACCCGGCGATCTGAACGTTGTCGCGGCTTTGGGCGGCGGCTGCGGTTACGGAAACGGCGGCAACAGCCAGAACCGAAACGCTGAGCTTTGCGAAAGACATGTTGGAACTCTCTCCACTTGGTTTGTCAGACATCCCGAAGGCGCGTGTCGACCTCCGTTGACGCCCCGCCTAAGGACGGCTCGCAATGCTTTTGTGACGGTTGCGTAACAGTTTTATGACAGCGACGGGGATGGAGGTTCAGACCGCCGGGAGGATCACGGAGAAAGTGCTCCCCTGCCCCTTTTCGGAGGTGATTTTGAGCCGCCCGCGGTGGCGGTTGACGATGTGCTTCACAATCGCCAGCCCCAGGCCCGTGCCCCCCATCTCGCGGGAACGGTGGGCGTCGATCCGGTAGAATCGCTCAGTCAGACGCGGCAGATGGAGGCTGTCGATGCCCTCGCCCTGGTCGAGCACATCGATCTTCAGCACCGGCCCTTTCATGGCACCGCGCCCCTCCCCCCGGCTGAGGCGCAGGGTCACGGGTTTGTCCGGGCCGCCATATTTCAGAGCGTTCTCAGTGAGGTTGAGGAAGACCTGCAAAAGTTGATCGCGGTCACCCGTTGCGGTGGTTTCTTCGGTTTGAAGGTCGAGGAGGATTTTATTGCCGGAATCGTCCGCGCGGGGTTTGAGAGAGGCTTTGGTTGCCTGAAGCACCTCCGCGACATTCAGCGCCTCACTCGGTCGCATGCGTTCCTCAGACTCTACACGGCTGAGCGACAACAGATCGGAAACGAGCCGGTTCATGCGCCGCGCCTCTTCCCCCATGATGCCCAGAAAGCGGTCTTTCGCTCCGGGATCGTCTTTCGCAGGGCCGCGAAGCGTTTCGATGAAACCCATCACGGCGGTCAAAGGCGTGCGCAATTCATGGCTGACGTTGGCGACGAAATCGCGGCGCATTTCTTCGGCTTCGCGCAGATGCGTGATGTCGGTGAAGTGGAGCAGCAAGGAGCGTGTGCCATCGGCTTGCACCGCCGTGATCCGCACCTTGTATTCAGTCACGCCTGTTTGCTCGGAGCGCTCATACCGCGCCTCTGCAGTTGGTTCTCCCGCCTGCACGACCCCCACCGCGTCCAGCAATGACGGCTGGCGCAACGCGGCATCATGGCTGCGGCCAAGGATCCACGTCCCTAGCACTGTCAGTGCTGCGTCGTTGGCGTGGGCGATCGCACCGCTGGCGTCTATGTGCACCATTGGGTCCGGTACGGCATCCAGAAGGGCGTCGATTGTTTGGCTTGGCATGGGGGCGCTCCCCGAAAACTTCATTTTGCGTGCGCCTTGGCTTTGGCCCGATTCCGATCTGTGGCGCAATGCAGCCATTCCTTGCAAATGAAAATGTTGCAATAGAAGTCAGTGAAATCGCCTGCTAAGATCGAGATGAAAGGGGTGCGCGATCACCGGGATGCCGGGACACTGCGCGCTATGCGAGCGACCATGAATAGCGATCAAAGCAAATCCTTCCGATCCGCTGATCCAGCTGCAGTGTCAGGTTGGGCTTCGGAGCCTTCCGTTCTGACGGTTGCTTTGCCTATGGGCGTGCGAGACACCCTGCCCCGACACGTTCTGGCGCCAACAGCAAAGGTACGCCACATCGCGATGGGTGAGGTCGCGCTGGCAGCCTTGACTGGCAAATGCTCGCCCGCACTGGTGCTTTCACCCCTTTTCGCGCCGGGCTTTGACGCTGTAGATCTGCTCATGCATCTAAAGGACGCCGCTTTCCGGGGGCGCTATTTGATCCTTGCACCATCAATGCCGGACATCCCATTGATCCGCGCCGAAATGCTGGCGCAGGCGGGCGATGTCGAGGTCGACATCATTTGCCTTAGCGACGCAAGCGCGCTGCACCTAGTTTAGACTGCGGCGAGGCCCGCTGAGAAATCCTCGATCAACAGTTCGATCGGTTCGATCCCTACAGAGACGCGGAAGAAGCCATCGCTAATTCCCAGAGCCGCGCGCCCATCGGGCGTCAGACCCCGGTGGCTTGACGAGGCCGGATGGCTAAGCGTCGTGCCGACATCCCCCAGCGTTGGTGCAAATGGCAGATCCGGCGCGGCCTGCACCATACGGTCGGCGGCGGCTTCCGTCGCCTCAACCAATTCGAAACTCACCATATTTCCGAATGCTCCGCCCGTCAGAGCCTGCGCGCGTGCGTGGTCGGGGTGATCCGCGCGGCCCGGATAGAGCACACGCGCGATCTTGGGGTGATCTGCCAGAAAATCCGCGAGGGCGGCGGCGTTGGCCTGCGCCTTCTCGAACCGCAAAGGGAACGTGTAGAGGCCGCGTTCGGCCAGCCAGCATTCGTTTGGCGCGGGCGTCATGCCGACCGTCACGGCGAAATCATAGATCGCGCGCATCTGGTCGGGGTCGCGCGCTGCGACATAGCCAAGGGTCACGTCGGAATGCCCGGCGAGCAATTTCGTGACGGAGTGGATGGTGATATCCGCGCCCTCAACGAGCGGCCGGTAGGCCAGTGGCGTGGTGAAGGTGTTGTCCACGGCCAGGATCACACCGGCCTCCTGCGCAAGCGCCACGATTCCTGCCATGTCGGCGACCCGGAGCGTGGGGTTGGAAATGGCCTCTACCAGGATCATTTTCGTTTCAGGCGTCAACGCGGCCCGCATTGCTTCGACGTTCGTTGGGTCCGCCACCGACGTTGCGATCCCGAAGCGCGCCAGATCCTGATGCATCAATCGCAGCGAGCGGCCATAGAGTTGGTTGCCGCCGAGGATATGATCCCCCTGCCCTAGCAAGCCCATGATCGTGGCCGACACCGCCGCCATCCCGGACCCGAGAACAAGGCCGCCGTCCGCGCCCTCAAGCGCGTCGATTTTGCGGGCCAATAGCTCCGCATTCGGGTGCCCCTCGCGCGCATAGGTGTAGCCATGGGCTCCGCCCTCATATTGCGCGTGGAGCGTCTGGATTGACGGAGAAGCGTAAACGACCGAAGGCTGGATAGGGGTCACCACCGGACGGCTAACACCTTCCCGCAAGGCCGCGCGCCGCACCAAAGTGCCGGTCTTTTGGTTGCGTCCGTCGCTCATTGCGGGCGTCCCTTCATCTTGGCCGAAAAACTCCGGGGGGCTGTGAAACAGCGGGGGCAGCGCCCCCTCCCCACTTACAACGACTGGCCGTCAGGCGCGAATTGTCCCGTCGCCCGTGACCAGATATTTGAACGAGGTCAGCTGCTCCGCCCCAACAGGACCACGCGCGTGCATTTTGCCCGTGGCAATCCCGATTTCGGCACCCATGCCAAATTCGCCGCCGTCGGCAAATTGCGTGGAGGCGTTTCGCATCAGGATCGCGCTATCGAGCCGCTGGAAGAACCGCGCGGCGGCGGCGTCATCCTCGGTCAGGATCGCATCGGTGTGGTTAGAGCCATAGTCGCGGACGTGCGCAATCGCGGCGTCGATGTCATCGACAACCCGCGCGGCGATGATCATGTCAAGGAATTCACATCCCCAGTCATCGTCTGCGGCCGCTGTCACGCCCGGGATGGTCTGAACCTGCGCGTCGCCACGCACCTCGACACCTGCATCCAGGAGCGCGCGGATCACGCCTTGCCCAATGGTCTCGAAAATATCGCGATGGATCAGCAGGCATTCCGCCGAGCCGCAAATACCCGTGCGGCGGGTCTTGGCGTTCAAGACTACCTTCAGTGCTTTCTCAGGATCCGCTGCCGCATCCACATAGATATGACAGATCCCTTCGAGGTGCGCGAACACCGGCACCCGTGCTTCACGTTGCACAAGACCAACCAGCCCTTTGCCACCGCGCGGCACGATAACATCAATGGTGTCGGTCATGGTCAGCATCTCGCTAACAGCGCTCCGGTCACGGGTCGGGACCCGTTGAACCGCATCTTCCGGCAAGCCAGCCTGACGCAGCCCGTCCTTGAGACAATCCACCAGCAGAGCCGACGAATGAAAGCTCTCTGACCCGCCGCGCAGGATCACCGCATTGCCGGATTTCAGGCACAGCGCGCCGGCATCTGCCGTCACATTGGGGCGGCTTTCATAGATAACGCCAATCACCCCCAGGGGCGTGCGCACACGTTGGATGTGGAGCCCGCTTTCCATGTCCCATTCGGTCATGGTTTGGCCAACAGGATCATCCTGCCCCGCCACGGCGCGCAGCCCGCCAACAATGCCGTCAATCCGCGCCTCGTCCAGCATCAGCCGGTCGAGCATTGCCGCAGACAGGCCCTTGTCACGCCCGAAGTCCATGTCCTGCGCGTTGGCGGCGATGATCTCATCCCGCCGCGCCCAGACCGCATCCGCCGCCGCGTTCAATGCCGCGGCCTTTGCGTCGGCTGGTGCAAAGGCCAATTCCGCTGCTGCCGCTTTCGCGCGCGCGCCGATGTCTGCCATGAGGGCGGGAATATTCTCGGTCAGGTCTTTCATCGCGACCCCTCCTTATCGGGTGTTGCGGGCAGAATATGGGGTTTTTCCGGATTGGGAAGAGAGGATCACAGCGCCATGTCATCGCGGTGGACCAAGGCCGCCCGTCCCGGGTAGCCCAGGATTGGCTCGATCTCACTAGATTGATGGCCTGCGATGGCACGTGCCTCATCGCTGGTATAGCGGCTGAGGCCAAGGCCAAGCGCGGCGCCGTCGGGGCCTTCCAGGCGCACCGGATCGCCACGCCCGAAATTGCCATCGACCTGCGCTACGCCCGCAGGCAGCAGGGACTTTCCACGTCCCATCGCGACCACGGCACCGGCATCCAGACGCAAAGCGCCCTTGGGCTTCATCGCACCGATCCAGGCCTTGCGGGCCTGCTGTGGCGTTAGCGTTGCCGTGAACCAGGTGGCTTTTGCTCCGGCTTCCAATGCCTTCAAGGGTTGGTCCACTGCCCCTTGGGTAATCACCATGGCGCATCCTGCGGCAGTGGCTGTTCGCGCGGCCATGATCTTGGTCTTCATGCCTCCTTTTGAGAGGCCCGAGCCTGCGTCGCCTGCCATTGCCTCGATTTCGGCCGTGATTTCCTCCACCAACGCAAGGTGGACCGCGCCATCCGTGCCCGGCGGCGCTGTGTAGAGGCCGTCAATATCGCTGAGCAACACGCAGACATCTGCGCCCGACATGACGGCCACATTGGCCGCGAGCCGGTCGTTGTCGCCGTAGCGGATTTCATCGGTGGCGATCGTGTCATTTTCATTCACGATGGGCACAGCGCCACGCGCCAGCAGTGCGCCAAAGGTCGCGCGCGTGTTGAGGTAACGCCGCCGATCCGCGCTGTCGTCCAGCGTCAAAAGGATCTGAGCGGAGGTCAGACCGTGGGGTGTGAGCGCCTCCTCGTAGGCGCGCGCCAGCCGGATTTGCCCAACGGCCGCCGCCGCTTGAGCCTCTTCCAATGACAACTCACCTTGTCCGAGGGAAAGCACACCGCGCCCGAGCGCAATCGCGCCCGACGAGACGAGGATCACATCAGTCCCTGCTGCCTTCAGAGACGCGACATCCGCCGCCAGACCTCGCAACCAATCCGCGCGTAATGCACCCGATTGCCGGTCCACCAAGAGGGCAGAGCCAATCTTGATAACGACCCGCCGCGCCCCTTTTACAGTCAGGGCATCCATGGGCTGGGGTCCTCTTTCGACTCCCGCTCTGCCTTGCGGTCAGCATCCACACCCGCGCGCAGCACACGCAGAACTTCGATGAGGCCGGTGCGCGCTACGCCCGACATCTCCATCACGGGGCCTGCCTCAGCCTCCAAAGCGGCGCGTTTTTCAGCCACTTCTTCGTCAGTCAAAGCGTCGATCTTGTTCAGAACTGTGATACGCGGCTTCACGGCCAGATCGCCGCCATAGGCTTCCAATTCGCCAATGATCGTGCGGTAGTCGGCGACCACATCGTCCGCTGTCCCATCGATCAGATGCAACAGTGCGGCGCAACGCTCGACATGGCCCAGGAACGTATCCCCAAGGCCCCTGCCCTCGCTGGCGCCCTCGATTAGTCCAGGAATGTCGGCCACAACGAATTCCGCCCCATCCACACCAACAACACCGAGGTTCGGGTGCAGCGTTGTGAAAGGATAATCCGCGATCTTGGGGCGCGCGTTCGATGTTGCGGACAGGAACGTAGATTTGCCCGCATTGGGCAGGCCCAGAAGGCCCACATCCGCGATCAGCTTCAGACGCAGCCAGATCGTGCGCTCCACGCCATCAAGCCCGGGATTGGCCCGGCGTGGGGCCTGATTGGTGGCACTTTTGAAGTGCAGGTTGCCGAAGCCTCCATTGCCGCCGCGTGCGATGCAAAGACGCTGACCGACCTCTTCCATATCAGCGATCAGGGTTTCCTGATCCTCTTCCAACACCTCAGTCCCCGCAGGCACGCGCAAGAGGATGTCATCGCCATCCTTGCCGGTACGCTGCTTGCCCATGCCGGGCTGGCCATTTTTCGCAAAAAAGTGCTGCTGGTAACGAAAGTCGATCAGCGTGTTCAGCCCCTCGACCACTTCGATCCAAACATCGCCACCGCGCCCGCCATCGCCACCATCGGGACCACCGTATTCGATATACTTCTCCCGCCGGAACGAGACCGCCCCGCCGCCACCGCTGCCTGAGCGGATGTAGACTTTCGCCAGATCGAGAAACTTCATCTAAAATTGCACGCGCAACCATAAGGCCTGCGCGCGCCCCTTCATCTTGGCCATACAACTCCGGGGAGTGCGAGGGGCTGGCCCCTCGCGTCCAGACGCCTGCCTCTTACGCCAAACGCTTGAGGTAAGTCCACGTCGCAACTTTGGCGGCCCGCGCAACCGAAAACGCCTCCGCGTCGCCAAGGTAATCGAACCCCGCATTCGTCAGAACACGCGCCGAGCTTGGGTTGTCTTGGAAGACCGAACCAAAGATCGTTTTGTTCTTCAGCGGGTTCGCATCAACCAGCGCATGCACGGCTTCAGACGCGAAGCCCGTGTTCCACATCGCGGGTGCCACCCAATAGCCGATCTCGGATTGGCCTCGGTCCATCTGATCTAGGGAAATAATGCCCAAAACCTCTGCTCCGCCATAGGTGCTGGCGTCCATAACCCAGGCGATGTGTTCCACGTCGTCGCGCAGGAACTTACCCATGAAGCTTTCGGTCGCTCCGGGCGGCAGCGGATGGGGAATGGAGGTCGTCATTTCGGCCACGCGCTTGTCAGCGTGATAATGCGCGATCAGACCTGCGTCTGACGGCTGCATAGGGCGCAAAAGCATGCGGGGCGTTTCAATATACATTTGAGTGGCGCCAACCGCAGGGGGCATGCGCAGGATCGTTTCCTGTTTCATATCTCGGTCCTCCTCCGAACCGATTGCTCTTGTTGGCCTCTCATCCCTGCCTCCACAGGTGGGGATCACGGCTGTCTTGCACAAGAGCGGTTACAGAAATGCGAAGGGGCCGACGTTTTCGCCGGCCCCCTGAAAATCTTACCCTGGAAGCGGGCGGTTACTCGGCAGCCTCGGAGGCTGGGAGTACGGAAATAAATGTGCGGCCTTTGAAGCCCTTACGGAACGACACGCTGCCTTCGACGGTTGCAAAAATCGTGTGATCCTTGCCTTCGCCGACGCCTTCACCTGGCCACCACTTGTTGCCGCGCTGACGCGCGATGATGTTGCCCGGGATAACAGCTTCGCCACCGAATTTCTTGATACCAAGACGGCGGCCTGCGCTGTCGCGACCGTTGCGGGAGCTACCACCTGCTTTTTTATGTGCCATGTGTCTCTCTCCTTAGCCTTCGACGATTTTCTTGGCTTGCTCGACCCAGCCTTCACGCTCGATCCGGCCCTTGAATGACAGTTTTTCATCCATGGCCGCGATATCATCGGCGCCCCAGGCGGCGATTTGCGCGAAAGTGGTGACGCCAGCCGCGTGCAATTTCTTCTCAAGCGCAGGTCCAACACCGGACAATTGCTTGAGGTCATCGGCGCCAGCCGCGGCAGCAGGTGCCGGAGCGGGCTCTGCCTTTTTGGCCTTGGGCTTTTCAGCCTTAGGTGCCTCAGCCGTAGGCGCTTCAGCTTTCTTCGCTTTCTTGGCGGGCTTGGCAGCGGCGGCAGCAACGGCCACGCCAGCAACAGAGCCTGCGCCAACGGCGGCTTTCACGCCGGACTTGTCGCCACCCTTTTCGAGGATCTCGGTGATCTCGATCAGCGTAAGCTGCTGGCGGTGACCCTTCTTGCGCTTCGACGAGTGCTTACGACGACGCTTTACGAAGTGGATGAGTTTCTCACCCTTGATCTGGTCTACAACTGTGGCCTGAACGGCGGCACCAGCTACAAGTGGCGCGCCAACCGTGGCACTGTCACCACCCAGCATCAGAATTTCATTGAACTGGACCGTTTCACCGGCCTCTGCTGCAAGCTTTTCCACGCGGAGTTTGTCACCCGCTTGGACTTTGTACTGCTTGCCGCCTGTCTTCATGACAGCGAACATAGGCTTATCCTTCATTTCCCGCGTCGTATGGCCCTGCATGCTTGCAGCGTTTCGTGGCGTTTCGCCCGCCTTGGAC
The DNA here is from genome assembly GCA_947500415.1 of uncultured Roseicyclus sp. GTDB lineage: Bacteria > Pseudomonadota > Alphaproteobacteria > Rhodobacterales > Rhodobacteraceae > Gymnodinialimonas. The sequence continues at coordinate 171,559 of CANMRT010000002.1, read as the reverse complement.
AGCGCGTCCCATTTGGGGACGTTCATTACCATATCCATCAGCACCGGGAATCCCAGCCGTGTTGGAGGCCGCTATGTGCTGGAGGCAAGGCGTCTTGTCAAGCGGGTTTGGCTGGGCTGTCTTGCCCTACAGCTCTTCACTGGCAATGAAACCTGCTGCCGCGTATCCGACCTCGTAGCTCAACGTGCCGAGCATATCGTCGAAGGTCCGAAAGAGGGCTGCGTTCAGGGCTTGCCCGGCTTCGGATTGGGACAGCGCGACATAGGCCTCAAGATCTCCGTTGCCGACGTCGGCGTAGGCTAGGAACTGGAACGAGAAAAGCCATTCAACGGTGCTTTGCCGCACCTCAGGCTCCTGCGCCCAAACATCGGCAACCATCAGGTCCTCAGGCATTTCGTCAGCGAATGCACCGCCATCCACGAGCCCCCGAAAAAACGAAAACCGTGCATTCAGCGCCCCCGAGACATTGCGGTCGACCAGATCGTTAACCTCATTGAACTCCATGAGTGTATCGAGGCGGACGTCTTCCGTTTCCATGGCCATCAAAAGGGCATCTGTGCCACGGCCAAGGGCATCTTCGTCCAGAAACGCCAGTCGCGCAGCCACTTCGCCCTCAATCAAGCGGCGGCCTGCATCGGACTCCATGAATGTGGTGACGGCCGTGATCTCGGCGGAGGTCATGGCGTCTTGCGGAAAACTCGCCTCAAAAAGGGCAGTCATTCGCTCGGACGTGTGCAAAGCCCCGACACGGGCAAGCCAGGCTTGACCGCCCCGCCCCGGGAACATGTTCGTCTCAAGCGCTTCTGCCCCCTGCGCATGTTCAATCGCCATGATGTCGAGGATGTCGTACAACCCCATGGCTTCGAACATGCCGTGAAGCTCAGGCGCGTCTTGTGCAAGAGTGCTGGCCTGCACTGGGGCGACCGACTGGGCATGCGTTGTGCTTGCAAGCGGCGCGAGCAGCATCAGCGCAAGTAGAATGGGGCGGATCATAAGCTCTCCGATACGATTTTCGGCATCGGTATCACCATTTTGACGGCCTCCCATGCGATTGTCGGTGATCCTGCCGGATTTCACGCGGGCGTCAAATCAGTTTTCACAGAGATGGGCCTTGCGCGGGGCATCGCTTGCGGCTATCCCGCCGCCCACGGACGACGTCCCAAGCCGCGGAGAGGTGCCGGAGTGGTCGAACGGGGCGGTCTCGAAAACCGTTGTGGGTGTAAGCCTACCCAGGGTTCGAATCCCTGTCTCTCCGCCACTCGCTTCATAACACGTTGCGCAATTCCAACGCTCTCAGCGGCAGCTACGGTGTGTTGTCCGAGTGTGCGCGGTCTATTGTGGGCAATCCAGAGGCACCTCAGCCGCGTAGGCGTTGGGTGATCAATCGGACCGCATTATCAAAGAACGCAAGATCTTCCGACGCCCTCGCCGCCAATTGCGCGCCCTCCAAAAGGGCATGGGTTGCGGCGGCCTCAACCTCCGGTTCATCGACGTTCGCGATACTTCCATCTGACTGTCCCGTCGCGAACGCAGCCCCGATCCAACCCAACATCATCTCGCGGAACCTTCGGAGTTGGACAATTACGTCGATTGGCAAGCTTTCGCGGCTAGTTGAAAACGCCACGCACAGGCAAAGGCTTGTCCCGCCATTTGTTGCAAGGCGGTAGCGATCAATCAATGCGCGCATACGCGCGCCGCCGCTGTCATGGGTCGCGTCGATGTCAGCACAGGCCGTTCGAAACACGTCGAAGTAGCGTTCCATCATCGCCACTGACAGATCTGCTTTGGTGGGGAAATGATGGTGAATGCTGGCTTTTCGGATCCCGACATCGGCCGACAAATCCGCATAGCTAAACCCATCAAATCCGTGCCGACGCGCTGCGCGTTCTGCAGAATCCAATAAGGCTGTTTTGGTGTCAGTTGGCATATGCATCACGGGCAGTTCGCATACCCAACCCCTCCATCACATTTTCAGCGGCCTCCAAAGCGCCTTCAAGGTAGCCACCAAATTGGGGCGCAACTTCGGTGCCGGCAAAGTGCAATTTGCCATTCCAAAGGTTCTGCATCGCTTTTGGTAGCGTATAGGTTGGATGGGCATAGAGCGGGGCATGGTCGGCAGGTGTGGCGGTGAGCGGGTCGATTGCCCAATCCTTCACGTAGAGCTTCAGGGGTTCCGCGGCCTTTTTGCCAAACAGCCGTTCTAATTGCGCGAGCAGCTGCTTCCGCAAGACCTGCTCATCTTGCCGCTCGCGCGGAGGAACGCCAATGAAACCGAAGAGCCCAAATGGCCCGCCTCTGGCGGGTGAGGCATCGTGAACTTCGACCATGGGGCCGCAACAGCTCATCGCGTCGCCTGACAATCCGTCTGCCCGCCAGAACGGGGTTTCATAGACCGCCACCGCCTTCGCCTGCCCTGCCATCCATGTTGGAACAGATTGCATGGCGGAGAGGGTGAGATCGGGCAGTGCGGGTATGTACGTGATCTTGGCGGCGATACGGGGTGGCATGGCCAGAACGACTTCGTCCGCTTCCAGCAGTTCCCCATTCGATAGCGTCGCGCGGACGCCTTGCTTGGTCCTACACAGCTGAACGACCTGTGCGCCGAGGCGTTTGCGATTTTCAGGCAAGCCTTCGGCAATCGCTTGTGTCAGCGCCGCCATTCCACCGGACAGACGCCACGATCCTTGCATGGACGCGAACCCCCTGCCCCGTTCGACCCGGCCCTGCTCATCCTCAAACGTCAAAAGGCCATTGGTGAATTGTTCAAATCTTTGCAACCCCAAACGGTCGATCAACGCCACGATCCGAGGTTGCCCGGGCCAAAACCAGGCTGGTCCCATGTCGAGATAGCCCGCCCCGTGAAATTCAGTCATGATGCGGCCGCCAAAGTGGTCTCGCGCTTCGATCATTAGATAATCGCGCCCGCGAGCCTCTAGCATTTCGGCCAAGGCCAAACCCGACAGCCCGCCGCCAATGACAAGTGTCGTCATTGCGCTAAAGACCGGCGACGGAAGGTGCGGTTGCATAGGGAAGATGGCCCGTCTTCATCCAGACCTTCGCGCCATCCGGCCCTGCAACGGCCACAAGTTGTTCGCCTTCGGGCAACCGCAACCACGTGCCTTTGCCGAGGGTCTCACCGCCTTCCGTCAATGTCCCACCGATCACCAGCAACTCGATCCCACCGGTGTGGGAACTGCCAAATTCGGCACCGGCCTCTACATGGCTGTAACTGACGATCTCGCGTGCGTCCTTGTGCAGGATCGTTGTTGCGACACCATTCTCTGAGACCGGCAGTTCATCGGCCATTGTCTTTCGAAATTGAGTGCGATCGGCCATGTCGAATTGCCAGAGCTTCACAAAGATCGTGCATCCATGGGCAGAGCCCGGCGTATGGGACGTGGTGGGCGGATTGCGGACATAAGTGCCCTTGGGGAAGTCGCCATGTTCATCCTGGAAGACCCCGTCCAACACTATGAATTCTTCGCCCCCTGTATGGGTATGCGCTGAAAATTTGCTGTTTGGAGCATAGCGAACAATGGATGTCGCGCGCGCCACTTCTCCGCCGATGCGATCCAACATGCGTCGATCGACACCGGGCATTGGCGACGCAGTCCATTGTAGCTGTTCGGAGTGCACGACCACGCGCCGCGAGAAATCTGCGTTCAGTTCCATGAGCGATCCTTTTCGGAAGAAGCGGTGGCCAGCTGACCGACGATGCAAGACAAGCCACCTACAACGTAGCTACCTACTACTTGGTAGGCAATACGCTTAATCCGGTGCAAATCCAACGAGGTTACCGCCGATTACGCTCCAATCCTCTGACGGGACGCAGCCTTCAAAATCGCCTCTCCAATACGATCCACGGGCAGTTCCTCGCAAACGCCACCTGCCTTGATCGCCGCGAGAGGCATCCCGTAAACGGTTGAGCTTTCCTGATCCTGAGCGATAGTCCAGGCACCTTTCGCCCGCAGCGATGCCAATCCTGCCGCCCCGTCACTACCCATGCCGGTCAAGATAACCGCCACGACATCTGTGGCAAATGGTTCCGCGGACGAAAAGAGATGGTCGACCGAGGGGCGATGCCCACGTCGCGGAGGACCGTCGACCAAGGCCAAATGGTGTCGGCTGGTGAATTCCAGATGCCGCGGGCCACCAGGTGCGATCGCGACCATGCCACGCGAGACGGGCATGTGGTCGCCCGCTTCGACCACCTCAGCCGCACAGATGTGATCCAACCGATCCACCAGCGCTGGAAGGAAATGTGGCTTTATGTGCTGCACAACCATCGTGGCGGGGCAATCCCGCGGGTACGTTCGGAAGATCCTTTCCAGTGCTTCGATCCCGCCGGTGGAGCTTCCGATCAGCACCATTGGCCCAGATCCATTGCTTTGCACTGGTTTGCGCGCAGGTCGCGCCCGTGCGCCGTTCAAATGAGCATCCAACCGGTCAAGGAATGCGGTCACATGTTCCCTCTCAGCCCATTTTCTTTGAACATCCGCTTCGGAAACATCAGCGCGGCCAATGACGATGTGCGGCTTGCGCAGCATTTTCAACAAGGCCTCGACCATCAAGAAATCATCGGATTGGGCCAGATTTGCGGACACCATGACCAAATCGGGCGGTGAGCGCTCAATGTGAACGTAGGCCTCGTTCAATGATCCAAGCATCACAGCGCCGGTCGCGAATCGCCGATCCCGATCCAACGCGGCGCGAATGCTTTGCGCGCGACTTTGAATGTCATCAACGATGACGATGCCCAAAAGTTTGCTTCGCAGAAACGCCATCTCAGCCCGTCGCACAGCCTGCGGTTTCCCCCGCCACCACGAGGATCGGCATAGCGGGCATTTCTTAACAAACAGTCGACCTATGGTTCCGCGGTGCAATTGCCCCTAGAAAACATACGATGGAAGGCCGCTGGACGATGACACCTACAGACCTTGCACGCACCGGACGACAACACGCTGAACAGCCACGCTTTCGGGACCGGTTGGCGCAGCTGATTGCCGCACGGACGGATGCCAACGCTCCTGACGCTGCGGCTTGGATCGAGAGTTATCTGACCTGCATTTCTCAATGGTTGCAGGACCTTGGCTTTACCACCACACGCCACGATATCGGCCCCCACCCTTTCCTGATCGCGCGTCGGCACGAGGCAAAAGATCTATCCACCGTGCTTAGCTATTCTCACGGTGACGTCGTGCCGGGCATGGCGAGTGACTGGGCGGACGGGCGTGATCCGTGGACATTGACGGAACGCGGCGAAACCTGGTTCGGGCGTGGCATCGCAGACAACAAGGGCCAGTTCCTCGTGAACCTGACTGCGATCGAGGCGCTGTTGGCTGCGCGCGGGGCGCTTGGGTTCAACGTGACCTGGTTGATCGAGATGGGGGAAGAGATCGGCTCACCGGGCCTCGGTGAATTATGCGCGCAACATGTTGAGGCGCTTTCCGCCGACCTGCTTCTCGCCTCGGACGGCCCGCGTGTTGCGGCGAACACCCCTACCCTATTCCTCGGTGCACGGGGCGGTGTGACCTACAAGCTCACCCTCAAGCGGCGCGACGGCGGGCGGCATTCGGGCAATTTTGGCGGCGCGCTGCGCAATCCCGCGCTCGAGCTGGCCCATGCCCTAGCCACGATCGTCGATGCGAATGGCGCATTGCAAATCTCCGATTGGACACCGGGCGAAATCCCCGATGCCACGCGTGCGGCTTTGCGGGACATCGTCCCGGTTGAGGGCGCCGCGGACGCGGATTGGGGCGTTCCGGACCTCAGCCCTGCAGAGCGCATTCATGCGTGGTCTTCTGCGGAAGTCCTGGCCCTTCATGCCGGCCACCCGCCCGCACCTGTCAACGCGATCCCGGCTGAGGCCACCGCCTGGCTGCAACTTCGCTACGCACCGGGAACACCGGAAGCGGGTCTGAGGGACGCCTTGCGCCGCCACCTGGACGTAAACGGATACGCGGACATCACCATCACGCCCGAGGGCCCGGCCTTCAGCGCCAGTGCCACGCCCGTGGATGACCCCGCCGTGGCCCGCATTGCCAAGGCCGCCGAGGAGGCGCTTGGCCACCCACCTGCGATATTACCGTCACTTGGCGGCTCGCTGCCCAATGACATCTTCCGGGAAACGCTCGGGCTTCCTACGATCTGGGTGCCGCATTCTTATCCGGGATGTTCGCAGCATGCGCCCAATGAACACCTTCCCAGAAAGCTACTGATCGAGGCGACAGGCCTGATGACGGCAATCCTCGGAAGCATTGCAGGAACCAAACCCACCGACTGGCGCTAGTTTCCGCGCCATTCACTTAGGGCCGGGTTTTCTGGCCCCGTTTCGGGTGCGGCGCGCTGCCTGCGGCGGAAGATGCCCCCCAAACGATCCCGCAAACGCCGCCTTTGGCGCGGCGTGTGGCCCGTCCCGGATGCAGGACCACGGCCCCTTGTGTTGCGCGTGTAATGCAATTCCCGCGCACCGAAGTAGAAACTGACGATAGCCCCCAAGAGCCACCACAATGGCTCGGGCACTTCCTGCAGGCCCACCATCCTTGCGGCGAATCCCTGCGGATCAGCCATCGCGTGGATGAACAACCCCAAGGTTCCCAAGGCCAGCATCGGACGTGGCAAGCGATTAAGCCCGTTGATCACCCTGTCGAACCAACCGGTTCCGGAGAATTCGAATTCCGCCGCTGCGGTCGCAAGCGTCGCTTGATGGATTTCCGCCGCCAGTTCCATGGCGCGCGTGGCATTTGGAACGAAGACTTCCGACAGGCCTTCTGCCGCCTCGCCGATCCCTTCAACCGTCTCGCTGAAGCCCGTGTCGATCAACGCCATTCGGATGTCCTTTCACGGTGCTGCGCTTCGGTCAGACGGTAGCGGGGGGAGATGAATTCCTCCGCCCGCACGATCCAACCGCCCTTCCCGCCGTTACGACGGCGCGCGTATTTGCGGCTGGCCGGGCGGCGGTCGGCAAGACGGTAGTAGTAATTGCGCCTCACGATCCCGTACGCGTCGACCAGATGATCCGGCGCCTGCGCCAAGGCTGCATGTGCCGCACGGGCCGTTTGCGGGCCAATGGCGCCGTCCACTGCAATGTCGAGGCCCATATCCCTGAGCAACCGCTGGAGGATGCGTACGGCGTTGGAGCCTGCGTTGACCTGCATGTCGAAGACGGTGGCCTGCAACGGCTCCGGCAGCAGGTGAAGGCGGGGCCGTGTGAAGTAATGCTCGATGAACAGATCGGTCGCCAGTTCCGGTGTTACGCGGCGCACATCGGCCACATCCACGTCGCCGTCGTCGTCTAGATCAAGGCCAAGCGACCGCATCGTGTGGATCGTCACACCATGCTTCGTCGCGCCGCCCGGATCATCGGGGTCGTTCACAAACCCACCTTCGCGGGCCACGATTTCTTCTGCTATGGTTCGAACCGACTGCATGGCTCGCCCCTCCATGCTCAATTGGTCCTGAGCCTCGGAATCCACCATGGCAGGGTTAAGGAAGTATTACCGAAAATGGTTCAACTGCGAGGAAGGCCGAGAGGGCTGAGGTGCGATTGAGCGTTCAGCTTTCGCCCGGATCGCGGTAGACGCCTTGCTCTTCCAGCGCCTCGATCACTTCGGCTGGCATATAGGTCTCGTCATGGCGGGCCAGGATTTCGGTGGCCTCGAATACACCGTCGACCAACCGTCCGGTGCCGACCATGCCTTCACCTTCATTGAACAAATCCGGCAAGATGCCGGTGTAACTGACCGGAATAGACGCCGCGCCGTCGGTCACGCTGAAGGTGATCGTCTCCCCCGCGCCGCGCACCAACGTGCCCTCTTCGACAAGGCCGCCGATACGAAAAACTTCGTTGGGTGGCGGCGGGTTGGTGGCGATTTCTGCGGGAGGACGGAAGAAGTTGAACGCATCTTGCGAGGCCCAAATGATCAGCCCTGTCGAGCCGACAAGCGCGACCGCAGCCAATAGGATCACCTGAATGCGCCGTTGCCGTTTCAAACTCCGCATCGCGTTCTCTCCCTACGGAAACACTCCGAGGCCCATGAGCCCTGCGGTCTCCTCCAGCCCCAGCATCAGGTTGGCGTTCTGGATCGCCTGCCCTGAGGAGCCTTTGCACAAATTGTCCAGCGCCGCCACGATTTGCGCGCGTCCTGCCCGCCGATCTGCCGCAACACCGATATGACAATAGTTGGTGCCCCGCACGTCATGTGTCGAGGGGGCCTGACCCATTGGAAGCACCTCGATAAACGCTTCGTGATCGTAGGCGGAGTTGAGTGCCGCGTGGATCGCCTGCGCGTCGCCCTTCACATAGACGGTCGCAAGAATGCCTCGGTTGAAGGGAGCGAGATGCGGGGTGAATTGCACTTCGACGGGGCGGCCAGCCAGAAGGCTAAACTCTTGATCGAACTCACCTAAATGGCGGTGCGTGCCGCCGAGGGCATAGGCGTTGGCGCCTTCGCTCAGCTCCGCGTGGAGAAGGTTCTCTTTCAAGCTCCGGCCAGCGCCCGAGACGCCCACAACCATATCAATGATGATCTCGTCCGGATCGACTATGGCATCTGCGATCAGGGGCCGCAGGGCAAACTGGCCGGTGGCCGCGTTGCAGCCTGTGCCCGCCACAAGGCGCGCTTGCCGGATCTCGTCGCGATAGAATTCGGTCAGACCGTAAACAGCCTCCGCCTGCAACTCCGGCGCGTCGTGGTCCTTGCCGTACCATTTGCGATACATCGCTGGATCCCGAAGCCGGAAGTCAGCCGACAAGTCCACAACTTTAAGGTCGCGCGGCAAGTCCTTGATAACGCTTTGTGAAGTCGCATGTGGCAGAGCACAAAATGCCAAATCAACCCCAGAAAAATCCACATCCTCGATGCGTTGCAAATCGGGCAGGCCAGCGCTCCGCAGGAAGGGATAGACGGACGCCATCGGCTGACCTGCTTTACGGTCGCCGGTCAGAGCCACGATACGCATATCCGGGTGCCCGCCAATCAGGCGGCAGAGCTCAGCACCGGTATAGCCGGAGGCCCCTAGGATCGCGATGTTCTTGGTCATGTCCCTTGCCCTTCTGGAGGTTGTGGGCGGGCTTTAAGGCAATTCGGCAGGGCGTTCAAATCACCACTCGTGATAGGCCCATCACCACCCCGAAACCCACGTCCTCAACCTGTAGTGATCCTGTAGTTTTTCTGTAACTACAATTGTAATGCACGCGGCGCAGTCGAGCTTGCACAAAAACGCGTCTACGGCTCGGGGTAGACGAGGTCCAGGACCACCTCGACCGGGACGCGTGCGCGGTCCTCGCGGCGTTGCATATCGGTGAATTCCAACACCAACTGGTAGCGGCCCGGCGGCAGTTCAGGGGCAAGACCGCCGGTGATCCAGTTCTGGAAGTACTCGGGATCATCGGGCGACATGGTCATGTCCCCCTCATAGCGGTGGATGTCCAACCACGGACTAAGCACTTCGCCGGTTTCGTTTCGCACCTGCGCCCGGAGCGCGATGGAAAAGCGCGCGTCCAGCTCGCCGACCGGATCACGCGCGACGTTCGCCATGGAGACGTAGAAATAAACCTCTTCCCCGCTTGCGAATTCGGATGTGGCGCGGGGGATATGTGCTCCGCCCTCGCCGCGTTCCTCCTTTTCCGCGATAAAGGCGGCCACAATTTCAAGCGACGGCATGGCGGCTTGCCAGGCGGCAGGGTCCGCGCGTTCAGCGTTGCCGGTCGCAGGCACCTGGGATGGGACCGAAAGGATAGGCGCTTGGGCGGCCAGCGGGTCGGCAAATGCTGCAGCCAGCAAAAATACGAGGACAGATTTGAACATGGCCCCACCATCTGGCGAGATCACCCCCGCCGCAAGGCCGGGGTCTAGTCGACCGCTTCGAAGGTGATCTTCCGCCGAAGAAACAGCGTCGCCTTCGCCTCCACCGATTTCGGATCACCCGTGGTCAGAAACGCGGGCTCGCCGGTTCCCAGCATCTCGGGTCGCCGTTCAAGGTAATCGGCCAACGAGTCTGCCACGAGCGACGGCTGCGAATAGACTGCCACATCGTCACCGAGGGCCGCGCGGAAGACGTCTTCGACCAGTGGGTAGTGGGTGCAGCCTAGGATCGCCGCCTGGGGGTTCGGCATCCGGCGCTTCAATGCATCGACATGGCTGCGCACCAGCGCTTCGGCGAGGATCATGTCGCCGTCCTCGATGGCGTCGACGACACCGCCACAGGGCTGCGCTTCGACATCCACACCAATGGCGCGGAAGGCCAGTTCACGCTGGAACGCACGGCTGGATACTGTGGCGGGCGTCGCAAACAGGGCCACGTCGGTCACCGCAACTTCGCGGGGCGGGGAATTGTCGCCCCAGTTGCGTTCGGTGAGTGCCTCGATCAGCGGCACGAAAACCCCCAACACGCGCTTGCCTTCGGGCACCCAGCCCTCCTGCATCCGGCGCAGGGCGGCGGCCGAGGCCGTGTTGCAAGCCAGGATCACGAGATCACAGCCCCGATCAAACATCGCCTGAACACCCGCCGTTGTCAGATCATAGATGTCGTCGGGCACGCGTGTGCCGTAAGGCGTATGGGCATTGTCGCCGTAGTAAAGGATCGGCAGGTCCGGCAGGCGCTTTTGCACGGCGTCCAGAACGGTCAGGCCACCCAGCCCGCTATCGAAAATGCCAACGGCCATCAGTATCTGTCCTTCAGGGTCATGCGGGACGATTTCTCATCGGGGTCCCGGTGCTTGTCTTCAAATTCGAACCCGCGCGCGGTTGGATCCATCGGGCGGGGCGAGAGGGCATAGGTCGTGAGCCGCAGATGCTCCATCAGGGCCTTCGCATCGCCCGCCAATTCCTTCAGGTCTTCGCGCGGGATCGGCTTTCCCACCACAACGTCCACGGGCTTGTTCACCCGTTTCTTGAATTCCTTGATGAGGAGACCCATCCGCAGCGTGTAGTGTAGATGGCTCATCAGCTGGAACAGGCGGGAGTTGTGGCCATCGAAGAAGATGGGAACGACCGTGGCGTCGGACTTCGCGATCATGCGTGCGGTGAAGCTGCGCCAGACCGGATCCATGGGGCGGCCAAAGGGTTTGGCAGCGGTGCTGACGGTTCCACCTGGAAAGACACCAATCGCGCCGCCGTCGGCCAGATACTTCAGCGCTATCTTTCGGGTGCTGATGTTTTGGGCGAGCGCTTCTTTGGTTTCTTCAAAGGATACCGGCAGGATCACGCGGTTCAGGTCTTCGGCCTTGCGAAACACTTGATGGGCCAGAATGCGGAAATCGCCGCGTGCCTGGCTGAGGATGTGGCCCATCATCAGCCCGTCAAGGATGCCGTAGGGGTGGTTGGCGATCAGGACCACGGGGCCCTCGGCTGGAATATTGGATAGGGAGCCGCCGACCACGTTCAGTTCAAGCCCGTAGCGTTCGACCATGACCTGCCAGAAATCGCGGCCCTGCCGGACTTCCTGATCGTAGCCATCGGCCTGTTTGATCAAACGCATACGTCCGGTGGTATTTTCCATCACGCGGATCATCGCCCGGCCGCCTTTGGTGGAGGCAGAATTGGCATAGGAAATCTCACGCGCAACGGCGCGGGTTTCGCGGTTGGGTCGGCGACGGTTGGGCATCTGCTCAGGAAGCCTCATTCATGCGTGCTGCGTTTTTGAATACGGTAAGCCGGGTGTTCGGTCCACCGGATTTAGCGCCGTGTCCAGCCCCAAAGGCACAGAAGCTCCATCGCCACATGAGCGCCCGCAACGGCAGTGATACCAGCGGTATCAAAAGGCGGGGACACTTCCACCACATCACCGCCTACCAGATTAATCCCCGCCAGCTCACGCAGCAGGATGGCCGCCTGTGCGCTGCTAAGGCCGCCCCAGACCGGCGTGCCGGTGCCGGGTGCGAAGGCCGGATCAAGCCCGTCAATGTCGAAGCTGAGGTAGACCGGTGCGTCGCCCGCGCGCGCCTTCACGGCGGCGGCAATGGCGGATGCCCCGGCCTCGTGCACGTCACGCGCGCTGTGAATGTGGATGCCGAGGTTGTCGTCTACCACCGTGCGGATGCCGATGTGGGACGATCGCGTCACATCGATCAGCCCCTCTTTCACCGCCGTGTAGCAGAAGGTGCCGTGGTCGATGCGGGCGGGGTCATCATCGGGCCAGGTGTCGGTATGGGCATCGACCTGGATCAGTGCGAGGGGACCGTGGACCGCTGCATGGGCGCGCAGGATCGGGAGCGTGATGGAATGATCGCCGCCTAAGGTTATTGCTGCGGCCCCTGCTCCGAGGATGTCTGCGATATGCGCCTCGATCCGGGCGGGGACATCGGCGGTGTGGGCGTAGTCGAAGGCCATGTCGCCGTAATCGGCAATCGCCAGCGCCTCGAGCGGGCTGTAGCCGTCCCAGCCGAAGGGCGGGTCATAGGGTTGCAACAGCGACGCTTCACGGATTACGCGGGGGCCGAGACGGGTGCCGGGGCGGTTGGTGACGGCCTGATCGAAGGGAATGCCCGTAACCGCGACGTCAGCGCCGCTGAGGTCCTTGGTGTAGCGCCGCCGCAGGAACGAAGGTGCGCCCGCGAAGGTGTTCTCAAACGAATGCCCTTTGAGCGAGTCCCTTGTGAACGCCCCGTCCACTTCGCCCTTTGCGTCTTCCAATGCCATGTGCTTTGCCTTTCACGCCGCGTCCCCCTTGCTACACCGCAGATTTCACGGGACGAAAGTGCGAATTGATCCATCTTGTGCGCGGGGTGGCCCTGCGCGATGGTCACGGGCGCGAAGAATGAGGCTTGGGTATGGGCGGATCAGACGATCTGAAAGCACAGTTTCTGGAAGGGATGAGCCGGTCTGCGGCCTCCGTTTCCGTTGTGACAACCGACGGCCCTGCGGGGCGAGGTGGTGTGACAGTATCGGCGATGACGTCGATCTCCGCCGACGGCGAAACACCCACTATGCTGACGTGCCTGAATGCGTCCTCCTCGGCGCTGCCTTTGGTGCTTGAGAACGGCTGTTTCTGCATCAACGTTTTGCGGATTGGGCAGACGGACATTTCAGATGTGTTTTCGTCCCGCAGGCCGGCACCAGGGGGCGACAAGTTCAACGCCGTAGAGGTTGAGGTTCTGGCCACCGGCGCGCCGTCATTGACGGAGGCCCTCGTCAGTTTCGATTGCCGGATCATTTCGGCGGAACGGCACGGCACCCACCATATCTGTATCGGCGCGGTCGAGTCGGTGCGTGTGGCCCCAGATGGCGATCCGCTCCTCTACGGAATGCGCAAGTATTTGCGGGCGGAAGAGCACTAAACAAGCGGCATTCCGCGCTGCCAGAATATTGACGAAATTCCTAACGATTTCGGTCAAATTGTCTGCGTAGCTCGCTCGCATGGTAGCTTTTCTTGACGGTCTCTTTTTTAGTGAAATCCTGGCGGACAATGCCGGTGGTGGTGCGTTCGATACGGACGGCGACGGCGGCGCCAACAAGGCTGACGAATTCGTCGAAATCCAAAATGCCAGCGGCACGCCGATTGATCTGAGCAACTATTCACTGTGGAGTGCCAAGCGCGGTGAGTTGTTTGATTGGGGCGACGTTCCACCAGCAACAATCGCCAGCGGTGGAACCGCGACGGTCATTGGACAGTACGATGGCACGCCACCCGCCGGCTTTTTCGATGCCGGACTTCCCGACAACAACTCCAATCAGGGTCTGCTTGAGGATGGCGAAAACACCCGCTTTGACACGCTTTACCTCGTCAACGACGTCACCGGCGAATTCATTGCGCTAGAGTACGGTCCCAATCATCCGGGCAATCTGGCGCTGCCGAGCGACCCGGATTTCATGGGCACCACGCTTATCGGTTCGGAAAGCACAACCTCTGATGCCCCTAACGCGACAAGTATCGCACGGGACGCCAACGGCGATCTGGTCAATGACCCCACGCCAACCCCGAACACCCCCGGCCCGGTCTGTTTCGTACAGGGCACATTGATCCTGACCGACACAGGCGAGCGTCCGATTGAAGAGCTGAAGGCCGGCGATTTGATCGTCACCCACGAGAATGGTTTGCAGCCGCTGCGGTGGCTAGGGCGCAGCCCGCAGAGCCGTGCCACGCTTATGGCAGCACCAGAGCTTTGCCCGATCCGTATTCAAAAGGGTGCGTTCAGCCCTGACGTTCCGGCACGCGACCTGGATGTGTCACCCCAACACCGCATCTTGGTACAGTCCCGTATTGCGTCGCGCATGTTCGGGCCAGAGGGCGTCTTGGTGCCTGCGGTCAAACTGCTGCCCCTGCCCGGTGTCTCGCGCCTTGACGCGGCCCCAGTTACGTATTTCCACATGCTGTTCGATCAGCATGAGATTGTTTTTGCGGAAGGCTGCGCCAGCGAAAGCCTTTTGCTTGGGCAGATGGCGCGTGAGCGGCTTGGGGCGGAAGCGATGGCCGAGATCACGGCACTGTTCCCCGATTTGCCTGCGATCCGTCCCGCCAGAGATCTTCTGAAAGGTCACAGGTTGCGCCGCCTTGTAGAGCGGCATGCACGCAACCCACGCCGCAGTTTGATTGAAGCTGCCTGATCCGCAGGAATTCCATGCCTTCGGCGTGTCTGTTCACCTTCGCACCGCAGTTGAAACACGCCTAGTCGCGTGCCTCTGCAATCCGCGCACGGTCCCAATCACTCAGCGAAGCGTTCGCAAGCTCAGCATCGATGTCACTCAGGAATGAATACGCCGCGTCCGCGAACACCTCGGGTGAATGCGTGGCCAGGCCATTAAGGGCGCCGATCAGGCTCACCTGAACCTCTGACACCTTGGCGCCGTCCCGCAAAATTGGGCGAAAAGCAGCATCCAGCATTTCAGCCGGATTGACTGACGGAACATGAAGGCGGTCAAATTCGATGTCCTGCTTTTCAATTGCGCGCCATTCCGACAGCACGGAAACCTGTCGCCCAATCACGGCAACGGCGGTCCCGGGGTCGTTGATGCCCGGCGATAAAGCGCGTGATGCGATTTCGGCCAGAACCAACATGCCGAAGACCGGATCTTGATCAAAATCGCGCGCGCGTCCGAGCGTGATGGCCGCTCGCAAAACTTCGCATTCGTCATCATCCGGCGTATCGCCTTGGACAAAGAGCAATGGCTTTGCCGGGTGCACGAAATCACCGGGTAGCGCTGAAAGCCATATATGTGCGCCGCTCGCATCGGCGCAGTCCTGCAGCTCCTGCATATCGACATGCTGGACGTAGCCGGTTTGATCGGCCTTCACCGGAACCGCGTCATCGGGGATTTTTCCGTCGCTTGGATGGCCTTGCAAATGCGGGGTGTCCAACCGGGTTTGCAGTGCGTTGCGCGCCGCCTCCTCAACGCGGTCGAGCGTGTTCTCCATCCGACCAAAGTTCGGCAGATAGGCGATCCACCGCAGAAGTGTGAAGACAACAACGCTTATGACAAGGATCGTGGCCCCAAATAGAACGACCCGGCCGCCCTCATCATAGTAGCTGGCATTCAGGCCGATCAGGGCCACGATGGAATAGACGAAGGCGCCAAGGAACGTGGCGAGCGTGGTCTGTGTTGTATGATCCTCTTGCAGCAGGGCGATTGCGCGGGGCGTGGCGGTGCTGGAGGCTGCGATATAGGAATTCACCGCAATCGAAAGCGAGAAGGTGGTGACCGCCAGCATCGAGTTGGTCAGGATATTGAGAACCTGATCAACCGCGTCACCGCCAAGGATGTCGGCCCACCCCTCGGGCACGAACCGAGACAACGCAGGCGCCATGACCGCGACGACCACGGCAAGCGCCGCGAAGGCCGCGACACGCACCCAAAGCCGCCGCAGCACGCTGCGCAGCGTCCAGAACCATTTGCCAATCATGCGGGCTGCGCTGTTTCGACAAGGCGGGCAAAGAAACTGGCCCCAATCGGCGAAATCTCATCGTTGAAATCGTAGGCCGGGTGATGCAGCCCCGCCCCTTCGCCTGCACCAAGGAACAGATACGCGCCGGGTCTTGCCTGCAGCAGATAGGCGAAATCTTCCGCCCCCATTTCTGGGCCAGCGTCGTCGATGACCTGCGCAGCCCCCACGACATCGCGCGCCACATCGGCGGCAAAGGCGGTCTGGCCCGGGTCATTCACGGTCGCGGGATAGCCGCGTTCGTAGTTCAGCTTTATGTCCACCCCATAAGCCGCAGCGGTGCCTGCCACGATCTCTTTCATTCGGCGCTCCACCATGTCCTGAACGCTCGGGTCAAAGGTGCGCACGGTGCCGTTCACAAAGGCCTCGCCCGGGATGATGTTGCTGGCGGAACCTGAGTGTATCTGCGTGACCGAGACGACCAGATCGTCCGCCGGTCGGTGATTGCGTGACACGATGGTCGCAAAGGCCTGCGCGATGGCGAGCGCGGGTGGGATTGGATCAATGGTTTCATGGGGGTAAGCGCCGTGGCCACCCCGCCCCTCGATTTCGATGTAAAAGGTATCAACTGCCGCCATGATCGGCCCGGGTGTCGTGAACATCTGGCCAAAGGGCTGGCCGGGGACATTGTGGATGGCAAAGACACGCTCGATGTCGAAACGATCCATCGCGCCTTCTTGCACCATGACCTCTCCGCCACCGCCGTCTTCTTCGGCGGGCTGAAAGATAAGCGCCACACGGCCTGAGAAGTTCTTGGTCTCGGCCAGATACCTTGCCGCGCCCAAAAGCATCGTGGTGTGCCCATCATGGCCGCAGGCATGCATCTTGCCTTTTACGGTGGAGGCATAGGCAGCCCCCGTGATCTCGTCCATCGGAAGCGCATCCATATCGGCACGCAGTCCGATGGTTGGCCCCGGTCGCCCGCTGTCGATGATCGCCACAACGCCTGAGGTTGCGATGCCCTCATGGATGTCGGTGATGCCAAACTCCCGTAACCGCTCCACCACAAAGGCCGCCGTTTCATGGCAATCAAACATAAGTTCGGGTTTGGCATGCAGGTGCCTGCGCCAAGTCTTGAGGTCGTCGGCCATGGCGGCGATGGAGTTGATGACGGGCATGGGACTCTCCTTTCCACCACCGTGGCAGAGCTGTGGCAGGGCCGCAACGGCGCCGGGCTATCTAGTGACACAAGGCACGAGGCGTTTGGCTTTCATGAAATCCGGAAATAGCTTTCGGCAGCTGCTCAATAAATTTGGTGATTTCATGCGTTTGCAACTTTCCGCCCTGACCGCCGCTGTCGCCCTTTTCGCGCTTCCGACGTCCGTTTCCGCCGAAGGTGGACAAGCCCACCCCGCGCCCGCCCCGGTTGTGATTGCAGAACCTGCGCCTGTAACCGATTGGTCCGGAGCTTACGCCGGGCTCAGCTACGGTCGCGTTGAGGCGGTCACGATCAATCCAGCCATCGCAAACTCTGAAACCGAATTTACCGATGGCAACGTCATGGGACTTTTCGCGGGCTACAACCTGCAAAACGGACGCGTCGTCTACGGGGGCGAAATTGCCTACCATCAGATCGATGGCGTCGAGAGCGTGATAAGTGGCCCCGCGACCAATTTCGACACGCTGCTTGACGTGCGCGCGCGTGCGGGCATGACCTACGGCACGGCGCTGTTTTACGGGGCCGTTGGCTACAGCCATGCGCATTACAACACCTTGGTGCTTGCCGTGCCGCCTGAGGCCGAGGCCGATTTCACCGGCTTCTCGCTCGGCCTCGGCGCTGAGTTGCAGCTGACTGAGCGGGTCGTGCTGGGTGTGGATTACACGATGCGTGAATTGTCGGGGACGATCGAGCCCGGCAACTTCGACCGCGAGGCGGAACTCGACACGCTGACCCTGCGCGCAAGCTTCCGCTTCTGATCTTGCCCTGACCGCATCCATGACGCATCCCTTGCGCCATGGATGAACTGCCAACCGACCCGATGAACCGCCTGCGCGCCATCATGGCGCGGTTGCGCGACCCCGAGCATGGCTGCCCCTGGGATGTGGAGCAGACCTTTGCGTCGATCGCGCCCTACACCATTGAAGAGGCCTATGAGGTCGCCGACGCCATCGAGCGCGGCGATATGGAGGAGTTGAAGGGCGAGTTGGGCGACTTGCTGTTCCAATCTGTCTTTCACGCGCAAATGGCCGAGGATGCGGGCCTGTTCGATTTCGATGACATCGCGCGTGCCATTGGCGACAAGATGATCGCCCGCCACCCCCATGTGTTTGGCGACGAGAGCAACGCCAAATCTGCTGACCAACAGGTGGCGGATTGGGAAACCGTGAAGGCTGCTGAGCGTGCGGCAAAGGCCAAGGGCGGTGTGCTGGATGACGTGGCGCTGGGTCTGCCTGCCCTGATGCGCGCTGAGAAGCTGCAAAAGCGCGCCGCGCGGGTGGGATTCGATTGGCCGGAGATCGGGCAGGTTCTGGACAAGATTGCGGAAGAGGCCCGTGAATTGGCCGAGGCGCGCGATAGCCTGCCGCAAGACAAGATCGCCGAGGAGATGGGCGATTTGCTGTTTGTCATGGCGAACCTGGCGCGGCACCTCAAGGTCGATCCAGAGGTGGCTTTGCGCGGCGCCAACGCCAAATTCGTTCGCCGCTTTCAGTATATAGAACAAAACCTTGCGGAGCGTTCTTCAAGTCCCGAACAAAGCACCCTGCAAGAGATGGACGACCTTTGGGACACAGCCAAACGGAAAGGTCTTTAGGCAGGCTGGTGGGCCTATTGCAGCCATGACATAGTGATCGGGCATTTTACGACCAGACGTTCCGATTATTTTTCAAGGAGCTGCACACATGAGACGTGTTTCGACACTTACTGCCCTATTGCTTTTACCAACTTCTGCCGCCTTCGCAGGCCCCGTGGAAGTCCCAACACCGCCACCGCCCGTATACGTTGAGCCTGAGCGCTGCGCTCAACCGTTCGAGTGCTTCTACGTCGGCATCGAATACGGCCACTCCATGATCACTGGCTTCGAACAGGAAGAAGGTGATCCGGAAGAAGCTTTCGACCTCGATAATGGCTCAGTCTTCGGAGCTTTCGCGGGTTACAACTTCCAGAACGGCAACCTTGTCTATGGTGGCGAGGTTCGGTTCCTGCACCTCGATCTGGAGGATCCAGCCACAGGCTTCACCATGGACTCTGTCATCGACGCGCGCGCGCGTCTGGGCTTTGCGGCCTCCGACAACATCCTGTTGTACGGCGCGCTTGGGTATTCGTTTGGCGATGGCGACGGTGGCCTTGGTGGGCCGGTCGATATGTCGGGCGTGAACTATGGCGTGGGCGCCGAATACAACCTGACCGAGACGTTCTTTCTGGGCCTCGATTACACCGGACGCCAACTGGAGGGCTCAACCGCGGGCTTCGACTACGAGGCTGACGTGAACACTTTGACTGTGCGGGCCGGTCTGCGGTTCTGACAAACCAAGGCCTTAGCGGCGGGAGAAACCGTTGCCAAGGCGCCCTTTTCGTTAAGGGTGTAGCCCTTTACAGTGTTGTTTTGGCAACACAGCCCGCATTTCACCAAGCGAAATATCGACTGAACCCGGGGTCGTATTCATCTGGTCTGGTCTAGTCCGGTCCGCCGTGCGATTATGATACCAATCACGAATGCTCACGCACTCAATTTCGGAGTTTTGCAATGACCCGTCTTTCGACGACGACTGCCATTCTTTTCGTATCAACCACCGCAGCCTTCGCGGGCCCTGCGGACGTCCCTCCACCAGCACCGCCTGTTTACGTCGAACCTGAGCGCTGTTCGCAGGACTTCGACTGCTTCTATGGCGGCATCGAGCTTGGTTACGGCGACGGATTTGTTGAGGAAACAACCAACCCCCAGGTGACCGCTCCAACGTCACGCACGCTGACTTTCGATGGGCCGGTCTATGGCGCATTCGCAGGATATAACGTCCAGAATGGAAGCACCGTGTTCGGCGGCGAGGTTCGCTACCTTCACGTCGACCTGACCGATGCGTCAGGAGCTTTTGAAATTGACTCGATTCTCGATGTGCGCGGCCGTGTGGGCATGGTCGCCTATCAGGATATGATGATCTACGGCGCTGCGGGCTGGTCCACAGCATCCGCCATGGGCGCTGCCGCTTTCGACATGACCGGGTTCAACTACGGCGTGGGCGTTGAATACAACGTCAATGAAAGCCTGTTCCTCGGCGCAGACATCACCGGGCGCCAAGTGGAAGGCAGTGCGGGCGGTTTCGACTACGAGTCGACCCTGAACACCGCAACGCTTCGCGCGGGCTTCCGGTTCTGACCTGAACAGCCGACAAAAATTACCGAAGGGCTGCTCATCACGGGCAGCCCTTTTTCGTTGCAGACCAATCCATCGTCCATTTGCCGCTGGCCTGCACTGGTAGCATGTCTAAAGTCGCGCGCATGTCCGCACCCTCTGCCCCGCCGTCGAACGTTCCCCTCGCCGCCTTGTGGATGACCGGCGCGGTTGTGGCGTTTTCGTCCATGGCCATTGCGGGCCGCGAGCTTTCGACATCGTTGAGCACGTTTGAGCTGATGACGTACCGCTCAATGATCGGGTTCGTGCTGATACTGGTTATTGGCGCGTTTGCGGGCACCCTGCGGCAGATCAAGACGGATCGGATGCGCGACCACACCTTGCGCAACATCTTCCATTTCACGGGGCAAAATCTGTGGTTTTGGGCGGTGGGTGTCATCCCGCTGAGCCAAGTCTTCGCATTGGAATTCACCTCGCCCCTTTGGGTGATGGTCCTTGCTGCGATCTTTCTGGGGGAACGGCTGACATGGGTGAAGGCGCTGGCCGGGGTGGCCGGGTTCATCGGCGTGCTGATTGTGTTGCGCCCGGGATCCGCCCCGATTTCGCCGGGCATGGTCGCGGCGGCAACTGCGGCCTTGGCCTTTGCGATCACTGCGATTTTCACCAAACGCCTTACGCGGGATCAATCGATCACCTGTATCCTGTTCTGGCTGACCACGATCCAACTGGTTCTGGGCTTGGCCTTTTGCCTTTACGATGGCGTGATGGCCTGGCCCTCCCTGTCGGCATGGCCGTGGGTGGTGGTTGTGGCCGTCTCAGGCTTGGTGGCCCACTTCAGCTTGACCTCCGCAATCTCTCTGGCGCCCGCTTCCGTGGTCATGCCCATCGACTTCATCCGCCTGCCCGTGATCGGAGCATTGGCTTACGTTCTGTACGGTGAACCCCTGGAATGGGCCGTGGTTTTGGGGGCCGTGATGATATTCGGCGCCAACTACGTGAATGTTCTGGCCGAGCACAAACGCAGCCAATCGGCGCGTTAGTGTAGCTTTTGTGACACAGGCCCCGGGCTTCCTTGCCCCTGCACCCGTCCTGACGTTGCGGAATATTTGACCGGATCGGCCCTTTTCCGCCTTTAGTATTGGCAGAACACTTTGGGACATACAGGTCGGGGAGGCACTCATGACCCGCTACACACTCACCGCAGCCGCAGCGCTGCTGGCCACCACAAGCATCGCGACTGCCGGCGGCATCGACCGCAACGGCTTCAACATCTCGCCGCTGTTCGAAGACGGCGACTACGCGGAATTCAGCTACAGCATGGTGCGCCCGGAAGTGACCGGCACGAATGCCGCAGGAACTATTCCTTCGGGCGATATGGCCGAAGATTACTCCACATTCGGATTTGCCTATCGCACGGACCTTACCGACCAATTGTCGTTGGCGTTTGTCTATTCGGACGCGTTCGGCGCCGACATCTCCTACGAAAATTCCACTCCCGGTTTTCCATTCCGTAACTTTAACGCAACGCTGAGTGGTGTGTCTGCTGCGGCCTATCTCCGGTATCAGGCGACCGATCGCATCAGTGTATTCGGTGGCCTGCGCTATGTCGTCATGGACGCGCAGATCAACTTCATTGCGGGTGGCAATGTCGGCCCTGCGCCGATCGCCGCAAACGAAACACTCGACTACGAAGCGGACGGGGCGTGGGGCTATACCCTCGGTGCCGCCTATGAGATCCCGGATATCGCACTTCGGGCGACCGTTACATATCACTCCGCAACCGATCACGAGAACCGGATCGTGAACAGCGGTGGCCCCGCATTGGGCCCGCCAACTGGCACGACAACGTCCTACTCGCTGCCGCAGTCTTTGGAATTGGCGGTTCAGTCCGGCGTTGCTGAAGGCACGTTGGTCATGGGCTCGGTGCGTTGGACGGATTGGTCCGAAGCAGACATCCCGACGCTTTCGGCTCTGGGAACGATCAGCAACGACGACACGTTCACTTGGATGCTTGGCGGTGCGCGTCGGTTGAACGAAGACTTGGCCCTGATCGGGCGCATCACCTATGAGGCGTCTTCGGGCGATCTGGCCTCCAACCTGGCGCCTACCGATGGGTCCATCGGCCTGTCGCTTGCGGCATCGTATGACATCACTGAAGCCGTGAACATTACAGGCGGCATCAATTACACCATCCTGGGTGATGCGACGACAGAAGTTGCGTTCAACAATTTCACCGACAACTCGGCGCTCGGCGTTGGTTTCCGCCTCGGCTACAACTTCTAAGCCAGCGATCAATCTATTCCAAACCCCGCGTGCCGTCCGGTGCGCGGGGTTTTTCTTTGTCTGAACCGCAAGTTCCGGGTCGCGCCGCCACGGTTCAGCACCTAGACCAAATCCATGACCCAAACCTCCGTCAGCACCCACGCCTGGACTTTGATGGCCCTCCTCGGTGCCATCTGGGGCGCGTCGTTCCTCGCCATCAAACTGGGCCTGGAAGAGCTGCCCTTCCTGACCCTCGTGGCACACCGCGTGGTCTGGGCCTGCCTGATCCTTTGGGCCTACGTCCTGATCCGGGGCCTCGCCGTCCCTCGCGATCGGCGCATCTGGGGGGCGTTCCTGGTCATGGGCCTTCTGAACAACGTGATCCCCTTCGGCCTGATGGCCTGGGGTCAGCAGTTCATTGAGACCGGCCTGACGTCGATCTTCAACGCGGGCACGGCCATCTTCGGCGTCCTTGTCGCAGCCGCCGTCTTTGCCGACGAGCGGTTGACGATGCGCAAGGCCATTGGCGTTCTTATCGCCTTCTTCGGCGTGGCTGTGGCCATCGGATTAGAGAGTTTTCAGCAGTTCGACATCCGCTCATTGGCGCAACTGGCGGTGATCGGTGGCACGATTTCATACGCGTTCGCCGCCGCCTGGGCGCGCAAGACCATGTCGCACTTGCCGCCTCAGGTCTCGGCCGCAGGGATGCTCACCGGCGCCAGCGTCATCATCCTGCCGGTCACGATCCTTGTCGACGGTGTCCCGCAGGTCCCCACCCTGCCCCAGACCTGGGCCGCCATCATCTATTTCGGCATCGTGGGCACGGCCCTCGCCTATCTGCTTTACTACCGCATCATCACGCTGGCCGGGTCCGGCAATGCGATGCTCGTTACGCTGCTGATCCCGCCGGTGGCCATCCTACTTGGTGCCCTGGTGTTGGGTGAGCGTCTGGCCCCATCTGCCTTCGCAGGCTTCGGCCTTTTGGCGCTTGGATTGATCGTGATCGATGGGCGTATCTTCGGAATGTTGCGTAACCGGTAGAGCGGTTTTTTCTTGGCGAGCGGCCTGACGCGGCGTAAACTTTTTCGGAACGGTGGGCTGCCCTTCAACCCTATTTCGAGAGACTAGAATTAATGAAACAGATTGTAATGGCGGGGCTTGCGGCCCTGTTGATGTCACATTCCGCTTCGAATGTGCAGGCTCAGACAGTGACGACCGAATGGATGACGGGCTCTGAATACCAGCAATATTTTCAAAATCAGGTTCAGGGCCGCGGCCTTCTGCTGACCTATCTGGAAGCCGCTGAGTTCTATGGCCAGATCTACTACTTTGCCAATTTCGATCCGCTTCCGCCGGGTGTCGGTTGGGCGACGCATCATGGATTGTCCGATGCCTCGTTTCAGCAACGTGATCAACAGTATCGCGCGCAGGGCTATCGGCTAAGCCATCATCAACGCTTTGTCAGCTCCTCAGGCCGGGTCGCGAACCAGGCAATCTGGCTGCGCTGATCCCTTTCTTTTTCCATTTCACTTGAAGTGAGACACACCATGAAATCTGTCTTCTTTTCTGCACTGGCTGCTCTGGTTTTGACCCTGGCCACGACTACAGCCTCAACGGCGCAACAAAACACTACCGGCTGGCTACCCCATCACGATTACCAATATTTCTTCGACGAAGGCTTCTATCAGCCCCTTGTGCCGATCCAGGTGGACGCCGCCGTGATCAACGGACAAGTTCATTACCACGCAACGTTTGGCCCGGCACCGGGTGGCGTGAACAATTGGGCGACGCATCATGGAATGTCCGACAGCGCCTTTGTTCAGCGGAACCTGTTCTACCAGAACCAGGGCTACTATCTGCGCCAGCAATCGCGGGTCGTGCATGCTGGCCAAGCCTATAATCAGGGCGTCTGGTACCGCTAAGGCCCTGACATGGCTTGCTTCGGGCGGCGTGCCCGTGGCAAGCCTGCGCCCATGAAATTGCTCTACGATAGCCCGGCCGCGTTCCGCGATGCCGCTGAGAAGCACATCACGGTGTTCGGGATGTCGGGGCTGGGGAAAACCGTGCTCGCCAGCCTTTTGCGCGCGCAGGGCGATTGGTTCCACTACTCCGTCGATTACCGCATTGGCACCGCCTACATGGGCGAACACATCACCGACAATCTCAAGTCGCAAGCCATGCAGGTGCCGTTCCTGGCAGAGCTGTTCCGCTCGGACTCGATCTACATCGGCTCCAACATCACCTTTGGAAATCTCGCACCGCTGTCGACTTACCTTGGCAAGCCCGGCGATCCGGCCAAAGGTGGATTGCCGTTTGAGGAATACAAGCGTCGCCAAGCCCTGCACCGGCGGGCCGAAGTCAACGCGCTGCTCGACACGCTGCCCTTCATCCACCGCGCACGCGCGCTCTACGGTTACGCGAATTTCATCTGCGATACCGGCGGATCGATCTGCGAGGTCGTGGACCCCTCTGATGCCGCCGATGAGGTATTGAGCGCGCTGTCTAGTCAGACCTTGATGGTCTGGATCGAAAGTCCTGAGGGGCACGAGGCCGAGCTCATCCGTCGTTTCAAGTCGAACCCCAAGCCGATCTACTACCAGCCCGAGATGCTGGATGCTCTGTGGCGCGGCTATTTGGATGAAACCGGCGCGTCCGAAGCTGAGGTTGACCCCGACGCCTTCGCCGTTCACGCCTTCTCCAAGGTCATCCACCACCGCGCGCCGATCTATCGTGCGATGGCGCAGAACTGGGGCGTCAGCGTCACCGCCGCCGACGTTGAAACCGTGCGTGACGCCGCCGATGCCGAAGAGATGATCGCCACAGCCCTTGGCAAGACCCGCGCCAAGGCTTAACTCCGGCGTCCCAAACAAAGCGCATCACAGACAAATGCCCATCAAACTCCCCGACAGCTTGCCCGCCTATGACATCCTCTCCCGCGAGGGGGTTATGGTCATGCCCGAGGATAGCGCGTCCAAGCAGGACATCCGCCCCTTGCGCATTGGTTTGCTGAACCTGATGCCAAAGAAGATCCAGACCGAGACGCAATTCGCGCGCCTGGTCGGGGCGTCGCCGTTGCAGATCGAATTCTCGCTGATCCGCATGTCCGAGCATGAGACAAAGAACACCTCGTCCGAGCATATGGCCGAATTCTACCGCCCGTTCTCGGAGGTCGAGGAGAGCGGTGAGAAATTCGACGGCCTGCTGATCACCGGCGCCCCGATCGAGCATCTGCCGTTTGAAGAAGTGACCTATTGGGATGAGCTAACGCGCGTGATGGACTGGACCCAGACGCACGTCCATTCCACCTTCGGCATCTGCTGGGGTGGCATGGCGATGGCCTATCACTTCCATGGGGTCGCCAAGCACATCCTGGATGCGAAGGCCTTTGGCTGCTTCCGCCACCAGAACCTTGCTCCTGCCTCGCCCTATCTGCGCGGGTTCTCCGATGATGTCCTGATGCCCGTCAGCCGCTGGACCGAGATGCAGCGGGCTGAGATGGAAGCGGCGGGCATGACCACGCTGATATCATCCGAAGACGTTGGCCCTGCCTTGGTTGAGGATACCGCCCATCGCGCCCTCTATGTGTTCAACCACTTCGAATACGACAGTGACACGCTGAAACAGGAATACGACCGGGACGTCGACGCGGGCACACCGATCAACGTGCCCGTGAACTACTACCCCGACGACGATCCAGCGCGCGACCCGATGAACCGCTGGCGATCTCATGCGCACCTGCTTTACGGGAATTGGGTGTCCGAGCTCTATCTGACGACGCCCTACGACATGGATCAGATCGGGCTGGCAAGCACGGACCTTCGGAAATGAAGCTTCTCCTCGGATGTGCCATCCTCCTCGCAGTGGTTGCGGCCGTCACACTCTGGCGCGCCGCAGCGCGTGAGGCTGCGACAGAGGCCGCGTTTCCGCCTGCCGGTCAATTCGTCGAGGTCGCCAACCCACGCGGCGGCGACCCGGTGCGCGTGCATTACATCGACGAAGGTCCACGCGATGCCCCACCGGTTGTCCTGATCCACGGAGCGTCGGGCAACGTGAACGACTGGACGCTGGAAATCGTAGGGCGCCTGTCGGACCGCTACCGCGTGTTGGCCTTCGACCGTCCGGGGCTCGGCTACACCGACATGATCGGACGCAATGCAACGGCTGAGGAACAGGCGCGCCTGTTGGCCGACGCCGCACTGGCCTTGGAGGTCGCGGACCCAATCGTCGTGGGCCATTCGTATGGCGGCTCGGTTGCGCTCGCTTGGTCCGTCTACCGCCCCGACGACATCGGTGGCCTGCTGGTGCTGGCAGGCGCCTCAAACCCTTGGGAAGGCAGCCAGGGCCTTTACTACACGCTTCTTGGCAACCCGATCTCCGGCCCGATCATGGCGGCGCTTCTGTCTGCCTGGGTGCCCGACGAGACCGTGACCGCTGCAATCGAAGGCACCTTTTCGCCGCAGACCGCGCCAGACGGCTACGAAGACCACTACGGCACCGGCCTTGTCCTGCGCCGCTTCTCACTTCTGGAAAACGCCCGCCAGCGCACGCGCCTTCTGCCGCAGATCGAGGCCATGGTCCCGCGCTATCCTGATATTTCCGTCCCGACCGAAATCCTGCATGGGGACGCCGACATCACGGTGCCCCTGTCGATCCATTCGGAACCTCTGTCGCAGGCCATTTCCGGCGCGAACCTTGTCGTCATGGAAGGCGTCGGCCACATGCCTCACCATGCCGATCCGGACGCGGTCGTGGCTGCAATCGACCGTCTGAACGTCGCGGCAGGTTTGCGTTAAGCCCCATAAGCCCCTAATGTAATAGGGAATAACATTCGCGCAGATGCGAACCCCTCCAGAGGCGGGCAGAAGACCATGAGCAACAAACACGTCGGTGCGATAACCGCCTATTTCGACGACCTCGCCCCCGATTGGGTGCGTGATCAGATCGAGAGTGCCAAGAAGGGTCGCGTGTTGGACCCGTCTTATCCGTATGAAAAGCGCATGGATCGGGAGGAATACGAGGCTGATTTGGCCGCCCTCCAGATCGAACTGGTAAAAATGCTGGCGTGGACCCGCGAAACCGGAGCCCGCATCGCCGTGGTATTCGAGGGCCGTGACGCCGCTGGTAAAGGTGGTGCAATCAAGCGGATACGCGAGAACCTGAACCCGCGCGCCGCCGGTGTTGTGGCTTTGTCAAAGCCCACCGAACGTGAAGCCGGACAATGGTATTTCCAACGCTACATCCAACACCTGCCGGCCGCCGGAGAAATCCGCCTTTTTGATCGCAGCTGGTACAATCGCGGCGTGGTCGAGAAGGTCTTCGACTTCTGCACTGATGCACAGCGCGAGACCTTCTTTGCGCAGCTTCCGGGCTTTGAGTCGACACTGGTGCAGGACGGCATCCACCTCACGAAGATCTGGCTGAACGTGGGTCGCGCCGAGCAACTGCGCCGCTTCCTCGACCGCGAGGGCGATCTGCTTAAACAATGGAAGCTCAGCTGGATCGACGTCGAAGGCCTGCAACGCTGGGATGCCTATTCCGATGCGATTGCCGAAACGTTGGACCGCTCCCATACCACAGCCGCGCCGTGGACGGTGATCCGTTCCGACGACAAACGCCGCGCGCGTCTTGCCGTGATCCGCGCGGTTCTGCAGGGATTGGAATACGATGGCAAAGACGAAAAGCTTGTTGGTGCTCCAGACCCTCAGATCGCAGGCGGACCGGAGCTGTGGAGCAATCCGGGGCACGTGGCAAAGTAATGCCCAAACGCGGCTACCATCACGGCAACCTCAAGCAGGCGCTTGTTGACGCCGCCCTGCGCCTGATCGAGGCGAAGGGCCCGACCGGTTTTACCCTGTCGGAGGCGGCCAAGAATGCGGGCGTGACCCCCGCAGCCGTCTACCGGCACTTCGAAGGCCGCGAAGACCTGATCGCGGAATGCGCGCGTCAGGGGCATGAGATTTTCGCCGATCTGATGGACCACGCCTACAACAGCGGCCAGCCAACGGCGCTTGCCGCGTTCGAGGCTACAGGCCGCGCCTACCTTGCCTTCGCGCGCAAGTTTCCCGGCCACTACATGGCAATGTTTGAATCCGGCACCTCCGCCAACGCCACACCCGAACTGGCCGCAGCTGCCAACAAATCCCGCGACGTTCTGGAACGCGCAGCCGAGGCGCTCTCGGCTCACATCCCCCCCGAAAAGCGCCCGCCCCCTTCGATGTTCTCCGCCCACATCTGGGCCATGAGCCACGGCGTGGTCGAACTCTTCGCGCGTGGTCGTCCCGGAGCCAACGCCCCCTTCCCGCCCGAAGACTTGCTGGAGGCTGGCATCGGCATCTACCTGCGCGGTCTGGGGCTGATTACGCCAGACGCCTGAACGGCACGGTCGGCGGATACCCGCACAACTTGCAGCCCAACGGTCTCCGTTAACCATTATTGCGCGAACAACGTATAAGCGTTTCGCATTATTGCTTTACGACATTGAAGACCCTGCAGCGGAGCTGCGCGTGTGTTCTGCGCTGCCGGCAGGCCCCTTTTGTATACTTTCGGAGATTTTCCATGTCCCATATTCATCATGGGCTGGGTCGGTTGGACCGCTTTACCAAAGCGTGCCTCGACGGCCATGCCCTCAACGATACCCATGCCACCTCTGTCCTGCCCGAATTCTTCGGGCGCCTGGCCCCCGCGAACCCCTTGATTTGGAGCGGGAACAAAGCCGATCTTATCGCCATCTTCGACGCGCTTGTGGCCGATATGCTGGTGAACGACAGGCTGGAAGGCCCGGCCGATGCGGGCATGACGTTCTTCGGCCAGTTCCTCGATCACGATGTGACGCTGGATGCCAGTTCGGCCATCGGAACCGTCGCCGACCCGCGCAACATTCGCAACATTCGCACCCCAAATCTCGACCTCGATTGCGTCTATGGCGACGGGCCTGAGGCCAGCCCGCATCTCTATACCGGGTGGACAGATACAACCGGAAAGCACCACGAAGGCTTTCTTCTGTTCGGACGCGCCGACAGCCCGCTGGACCTTGCCCGCAATTGTAAGGGCACGGCCCTGATCGGAGATCCGCGCAACGACGAGAACATCTTCGTCAGCCAGGTTCAGGGCGGATTTATTTGCCTTCACAACATCCTGTTGAACGAGGTGATCGCAAATACGCCTTTGGGACAGACTGTGAAATCCAAGGCTATGGAAGGCACGTCCGACGATGTCTGGAGCGATCAGGTCTTGCCACCGATGAGCGATTTCGAAATCGTCCGCCGCTTCATCCGACTGCACTACCAATTCATCACGATCACCGATTTCCTGCCGCAAGTTGTGGTGCAGTCGATCATCGACGACTGCATGGCCACGGACCCCTTCGGCGCCGATGCTCCGATCATGCCGGTGGAGTTTTCGGGTGCGGCCTATCGGTTCGGCCACGCAACTGCACAGGACGGATACCGCCTGAAATCGGGCGGGCCGGAGCAGTTGTTCTTTGCCAAACAGGGTTTCGAGCCACGCGATGACAGCCACGATATCGAAATGGGTGAATTCTTCGGCCCCAGCGCTCAAAAGGCACGGCCCGTCGGCACCAGCGTGGCCGCGTCTTTGTTCGAACTGCCGTTTGTGACGGACGGCTTCACAATGCCCGACGGCACGCCAGTGAACGCAACCCAGGCCAAGAAACTGCCCCTTCGCAACATCCTGCGTGACAGGTTCGCCCTGCATCTGCCCAACGGACAACGCCTTGCGGGCCTTCTGGGGCACACACCGCTTCCGGTGCCCCAGACATTGGCCGATCACCACATCGCAAAGACGCCGCTGTGGTTCTATTGCCTGGAAGAGGCGGACAATGCCGGCGGCAAGCTGGACAAGGTCGGCGGCACAATCGTGGCCTCAGTCATCGCGCGACTCTTGCGGTGCGACCCGGAAAGCTACGTCCATATCGATGGCTTCCAACCGCTACCTGATTTCGCAACCATGGCAAACATGATGGCTTTCGTCGAAGCCAACCGCGATGCGCTGCCCCAGAAAGAGGCGCTTTGGTGTGGCCCCAGCGCCTGACACTCACCCGGATCGGCGGGGCCTCGAAGGCTCTGCCGATCCCTTCCCGGTCAGGCGAACAGCTCGTGGCAAAGTTCCAACGCCTCGACTAGCACATCCACCTCGGCCCGCGTGTTGTACATGCCAAAGCTGGCGCGCGCGGTGGCGTTCACCCCCATGTGCTCCATCAGAGGCTGCGCGCAGTGGTGTCCGGCCCGAACCGCGACGCCCTTCTTGTCGAGCACGGTTGAGATGTCGTGGGCATGGGCGGCCCCTTCCAGCGTGAAGCTGAAAATCGCGCCCTTTGTCGTCGATTTCCCCTGCACGTTCAGCCAGTTTAGCCCATTGAGGCGGCTCGTGGCATAGGCCGCAAGGTCCGCCTCATGGGCCGCAATCGCGTCCATCCCCACGCCCATCATATACTCCAGCGCCACGCCAAGGCCGATCTGTTGCACGATCCCGGGCGTCCCCGCCTCAAACTTCATCGGCGGGTCGTTCCAGGTGATCTCGTCACGATGCACCTCGCGGATCATGTCGCCGCCGCCCAAGAAGGGCCGCATCTCGGCCATGCGCTCTTTTCGGATATGGATCGCTCCGGATCCGCTGGGGCCATAAAGCTTGTGCCCCGTAATCGCGTAGAAATCCGCGCCGAGGTCATCCACGTCCACCGGCATGTGCACCGCCGATTGAGAACCGTCGACCAGCACGGCTATCCCACGCGCGTGCGCCGCCTCAACCACAGCCTTCACGTCAAAGACCGTCCCCAGCACGTTCGACATATGCGCCATTGCCACCAGCTTGGTCTTCGGCCCCATCGCGTCGATCACCGCCTGCGGGTCCAGATCGCCATTGGCGTCCACATCCACCCAAACCAGCTTCACCCCTTGCCGTTCGCGCAGGAAATGCCAGGGCACGATATTGGCGTGGTGCTCGGCGATGGTTAGTATGATTTCGTCCCCCGCCTCCATACGCGGCATGGCCCATCCGTAGGCGACCAGATTGATGCCCTCGGTCGTGCCGGAGGTAAAAACGATCTCTTCCTCATCCGCCGCGCCCAGGAACCGTGCGATGGTGCCTCGCACGCCCTCATATTTCTCAGTCGCAAGATTGCTGAGGTAATGCAGGCCCCTGTGCACATTGGCGTATTCCATCGAATGAGCCTGAGTGATCGCGTCGATCACCACTTGAGGCTTCTGGGCCGAG
The DNA here is from genome assembly GCA_947500415.1 of uncultured Roseicyclus sp. Taxonomy (GTDB): domain Bacteria; phylum Pseudomonadota; class Alphaproteobacteria; order Rhodobacterales; family Rhodobacteraceae; genus Gymnodinialimonas. Next base: position 139,898 of record CANMRT010000002.1, on the reverse strand, counting down.
GCACCGTTGTCGAGGTAGACCAAGGGTTTGCCATTCACCTCGCGCGACAGGATCGGGAAATCGGCGCGGATCGCGTTCACATCGTAGCTCATGTCGGGGTTCCCGTGGGAAGGCCAAGTCCAAGAAGCGTCAGGACAAGGCTGAGGGTAAAGATGATGCCAACGAAGCTGAGCAGGGTCATGAGAAAGACCTGCCCGACCGAGGCGAAACCGTGCAGCACGGTAATGAAGTGGCTCAACAGCCAGAAGAAAAGCGCAATCGCGAGAAGCGAGACAACGACGGCCAAGGGCGGAACAACCAACGCCAACGCCAATTGGATGGCCTGTAGGATCAGGAAGATGAATTGCAGCCATGTGACCAGCGCCAGCGCACCGTCGAAACTGCCAGTGCCGCCGAAAATGCGCCCGATATGGGTGATCGCGTGGACCGCGAGGAACAGCAGCGCGCCCTGCATCAGGCCCAGGACCAGCGGCGTCTGCCCGGTCAGCGGGCCTTCCTCAGGCTGGCCAAGCACCAGCGCCACCAACTCGCCCAAGATCATCGAAAGGACGACCATCAACGCAAACGCCAGCCACAGGGCCGCGCGCGGAAGGTTCAGGGCCAGGATCTCCTCGGCCCCTGTCCTTGGATCCGAAACCGTCTGCCGCGCGAGGGTCAGCAGGTAAGGCAGGTTCAGAAGGTCTCTCATGTTGCCGCCTCCGCCCCTGCGACACGCAAGTTTGCCGTCCAGTTCCACATCAACACCGCGAACCAGATGAAGCCCACCAGCGTTAACGATGACCCTGGCCCGATCATGCCCAGAACCAACCCGTGCAGCAGCTTCAAAGGTGCTGCCACCACCAAGGCCCAGAACAGCGCAAGGCGCGAGGCTGTGGTGTCGGGCTTGCGCCCAAAGGCGCGCATGGCCAGATGGCCCAACATGGCGACACCGTAGAAGACCAGCGGCAAGATCAGGAACCACACCATGATTTCGGCTGACATGAGTGCCTGAAACTTCGCGTCCACCAGACCTTCGGGCACCTCAACGCCTTCGATCGGGCGCACGTCATCGCGCTCGGCAATGATCGCGGCGTCCAATTCCGGGTCCGGTGTATTGGCCCGGCGTGAGACGCCCGGCAATTGCGACACGAACCCCAACGCCATCGCCAAAAGCAGAAAAACAAGGCCGGTCTTGTCGTCCGCCCCACGCGCCAGCAACCCGCCGAAGACGGGGCGCGGACGCCTGTAGGAGCGTACGATATCGTTGACCAATGCCATTCGCTTCAGCCCTGCCTGCGCCGCTCCAGCCAATGCATCAACCGCGCGATAATGTCCTCGCGCAGCGCCTCGCTTTCGATCTCGTCGATGGCTTCGGCCAGAAACGCGATGACCAGCAGGTCCGTTGCAATCTCTGTCGGCACCCCGCGTGAGCGGAGGTAGAACAACGCCTCTTCGTCAATTGCACCGGTGGTGGAGCCATGGGAACAGGCCACGTCGTCGGCGTAGATCTCAAGCTCGGGTTTGGCCTGAAAGCTCGAATCTTCGTCCAGCAACAGCGATTGGCTGATCTGATAGCCATCGGTTTTCTGAGCGCCTTCCTTGACTAGAATCTTGCCCTGAAACACGCCCTCAGCCCCGTTACGCAGCACTTTCTTGTAGACCTGCCGGCTTTCGCCATTCAGTGCATCATGGGTGATGAACACGGTATCGTCGTGATGGAATGGCGCACTGGCACCATCGCCAAGGGCCGCACCCGCCACATGGGCGGAAGCATTATCACCCACGATTTCAATGACATGCTCGTTGCGCGTCATCACACCGTTGGCTGTCAGTGTGAAGCTTTTGTAAAGCGCATCGGCACCGACGCGCGCAAACATATGGGTCGCTGCCCGGCGTTCATGGTCCCGGCCCTGGGCACGCACATGGTGAAACGCCGCGCCATCGGCCACGTCGATTTCCATGCATTTGTTGAAGCGCGCGGCAGCCGGTCCGATTTCCAGGATCGTCACTTCAGCCCCGGTCTCGACCTTCACCAAATGATGCAGCGTCGCGTCCGAAGTCTCATCGCGGTGCAGGTAGATGAAGCACACGGGCCGCTCTGCCTTGCCGGTTGCGCGGATCACCACGCCATCGGTGGCAAAGGCTGTGTTCAGCGCCGCGAGCGGACGCGCCACGGGGTCCTGACCCGCCGTTTCCCGCACACCGTAGAGGTCCTTGGCCCAATGGATGTCCGTGCTCAGCACATCCGACAACCGCTCAATCTCCAGCCCCGCCATTTCAAGCGGATCGGATTTCTCGGGCGAGAAGACACCATCGACAAACACAATGTTCAGCTTGTCGATGTCGCCGAAAACCGGCGGCTCGTCGCGGTCATCAAAGATCGCGGCACGCGGCGCACTCGCCTGCGTCAGTGTCGCGGGATCGGTGTAGCGCCAGTATTCGTCGCGGCGCGTGGGCAAGCCCATCTCGCGCACGCGAGCCAAGGCGGCGTTGCGCGCGTCAGTCGCCCAAGCCGCCCCTTCCGGCATCGACAGCGTGGCAATCCGCGCCTCGGTCAGATCCATCTTCGCAGCAGGAGCCGCCATTACGCCACCTCCGCCAGAATGTCGGCATAGCCGTTCTTCTCGACCTCAAGGGCAAGCTCAGGGCCACCTGTTTTCACGATGCGACCGTCTGCCATGATATGCACGACATCGGGTTTGATGTGGTCCAGCAGGCGCTGATAGTGGGTGATAACAAGGAACCCGCGCCCCTCGCTGCGCAGCGCATTCACGCCCTCGGACACCAGCTTCATCGCGTCGACGTCCAGCCCTGAGTCCGTCTCATCCAGGATGCACATCTTCGGCTCAAGCATCGCCATCTGCAGGATCTCGTTCCGCTTTTTCTCACCACCCGAGAAGCCCACATTCACAGGCCGCTTCAGCATGTCGGCGTCGATCTTCAGGTCCTTCGCCTTGGCGCGGATCAGCTTCAGGAAATCGCCCGCGCTCATCTCTTCCTCGCCGCGTGCCTTGCGTTGCGCGTTCAGCGCCGTGCGCAGGAAGGTCATGTTGCCGACGCCGGGGATCTCAACCGGATACTGGAACGCCAGAAACAGGCCCGCCGCCGCGCGCTCTTCGGGGTCCATCTCCAGCAGGTCTTCACCTTCCAGCGAGGCAGAGCCGCCGGTCACCTCATAGCCATCGCGGCCCGAGAGCACGTAGGACAGCGTCGATTTGCCCGAGCCATTCGGCCCCATGATCGCGTGCACCTTGCCGGCCTCAACCGACAGGTCGACACCTTTCAGGATCTGCTTGTCTTCTTCTTCCAGTTTGACGGCCAGGCCTTTGATCTCAAGCATGGGATACCTCATCAGGTTGGGCAGCGCGCAGCTCTGCCGGGAAATGGCGCAGAAGGCTCTCGCGGCAACGCGCGATCCCTTCAGCATAGGGCAATTCCCGGTCGCGCACGTGGCGTGCGGCGGCGGGAACATCTTCGATTTCAACGGGATAGATCATGTCGCGCCCGATCGACGCGGCGTAGTCGTGGTACTTCAGACGGCCCTGTTTGTCGGGGTCCATCCAGGTATTCGGAATGCCGTAAGCATCGGCCACGATCAGCCCGTGCAGGCTGGCCGAGAACACGTGGCGGGAGGCCGCAATCTCACGGCAGACCGTCACCGGGTCCAGCCGCACGTCAATCAGATGCAGTGCCGGGTCGCCCTCCACCATGTCCACGAACCGCGGGTCTTCCATCTGGCTGTGATGGGGCAGGATGGCGATGCGATCCTGGCGTTCGCCCAAGGGCGGGATCACATCATCGGTCAGCAGGCCGGGGTCCCCGAACTCCGTCATCTTCAACCGCAGAAACGCCGCCGAGACCGGCCCGCGTAACAGCCGCACACGCACATTCTCAAGGAAATCCTTGCGGTAGAATGGGTTCAGCAGCCCGGTCCCCCACAGGATTGGCCCCTCGCCCCGCGCGTGATCTGTCCAATGCTTGGAGATTACATGCATCAGCGAACCCAACGCGAACAGCTCCGCCTGTTTCGGGCGCACCTGCTCCACCTTCCGGCCGGAAACATGCTCGACAATCAAGTGGCTCAGTGCGTCACCAAAATTCGGCGCGGGCCAATAATAAAGACGCAACGGAGCACTCATGCGAACTCCTCCGCACGTTCTTCCGGCACCAAAAGGAAATTCCGGTTCTCCGCGTAATGCTTGATCGACGCGGGGATTTGGAACCCATTGGCCAACCGCCAATCGGCAAAGTCGTGGATATTCTCGCGATCACATTCCACCAACAGCACCGGACGACAGCGGCGAATGGTCTTCTGCAAACCGCGCAGCACGTCCATCTCCATGCCTTCGACGTCGATCTTGATGAAATCGGGCGTCTCATCGCGCAGCACTTCATCGGGGCGCACGGTGCGAATATCGCCCTGCCCCGCGACCATGCGTGACGCGCCAAGGTTTTTGCGCCGCTCGGTCATAGCGAACCCTTCGGAGGCAACATCCGCAGCACCCACACCGATATGATCGAACACGATCTGATCGCTGAGCCCATTGAGCACGATGTTGAGCATCAACAAACGGCACGCCAATGGGTTCGGCTCAATCGGAATGATCCGACGGGCCGCCAGAAACAGCCCGGCGTAGATCGTGTGGTTCCCCACATTCGCCCCGATATCCACGAACGTTCCGCCTTCGGGCAAGTAGCGAGCCATCAGGCGCAATTCTTCGGGTTCAAAGAACTTGCCCTTGCGATGGCGGCGTTGGATCGGGTCGCGCAACATGTTGGTGGCGAAGGTAACCTCGCGCCCCTCAATCTCCGCCTCGGTCAGCTGCAAGCCCTCAAGCACCTCGGCCGCATTGGCCAGAAGCGCGCGCTGCGCATCTCCCTTGCGCAACAGCCGTCCGGCTTTCGCCAGGGCGGTATGGGCCAAGGCCTCACTCATTGCGCAGCCGTCTCCACCGGTCGGGGCGATACCTTGGGCAGCAGGTCGACGTAGTCATGCAAACGCGCCTCAGGCAAAACGCCGCGATGCATCAGCTCGGCCATCGCCGTCACACCCAGATCCTGGGTCAGCAAAACGCTGTCGCACAAGATCGCCAGATGCTTCAGCTCCTCGTCTTCCAGGCCTTTGATGTCCATCAATCCGCGCACCATGACCGCGTCGCCATCGCTTAGCTGGCTGCGATAAAGCCCGCGCTTCAAACGGCCAGACCACGGGTTGCGATAGCCAATAGTCTTGAGGAACAGAAACTTGTGAAGGTGGAAGCCATGCTTACCAAGCTCCACCATTTGTTCGCCCATCACGGGTTGGTCCACGTATAGGGGCACAGCGGCGACTTCGGTGATCACAGCCAGCGCTTTGCTCAGCTTTTTCGGCCCGCCCCGGAACACCGCCCGCTCGCCGCCTTGGATGTCAATTTTGAGAAGATCGAAATCCGGCAAGTCCTTCAGGCTATCAAGGCGTGACGTTTTCATCTCGACCCGCTCAACCACCCGCATCCGGTCCTTGGCCTGGCCAATGCCGTCAATGTACGCCGGGTTTGGCTCAAGCAGCGAGGTGTAGCCGCTGTCGGCACAGATCTTCAATTCAGCCGTCTTGCCGTCGCCCACAGCCGCACAAATGTAGTTCTCGTGGGGTCCCTTGTTGGCGATCAACCGGTCAAAAGCCTGCTCCTGCGGCTCAAATCCCCAGACATCGCACCCACCGATCGACAGCAATCCCTTGTAGGGCGTCTCGTCCAGCGGGTTCGCGCCAATATCCACCACGCGCGTCAGCCGCACGGGCTTCAGAATGTCAATCAGCGCCTTCGCGCGATCCGGGTGAAATCCAACGCTCATCTCACCCCCCTCAACAAACCGGACGCCAAAGGCTGAATCCGCCATCCCGATTGCAATAGGGCGAGTCCGCCGTGCCCGCGCCAAAGTGCGTGGGGTCCAGCGGGTTGGAACTGTCACCTGAGCCCCAGAACCCGCCGGCCACGGTCATTGAGATACCAATCGCACCGGTAGCCACGGCCAGTACGGCCATGGCGAACGCCCGACGACGGGGCGATCTGGGTTGGATGTCGTCGCTATCGGTCAAGGGAACCCCAATGTCAGCTTCGGCAGGCATGGTCGGTTAACCGACGGACCCTTCCAGCGAAATCGCAACCAGTTGCTGCGCTTCCATCGCAAACTCCATCGGCAAGGCCTGCAACACCTCACGCGCAAAGCCGTTCACGATCAGGGCGACGGCTTCTTCCTCGTCCATCCCACGGCTCTGGCAATAGAACATCTGGTCATCGTCGACCTTCGACGTCGTCGCCTCATGCTCCACCCGAGACGAGTTATTCTTCACCTCGATGTAAGGCACCGTATGGGCCCCGCATTTGTCGCCGATCAGCAGCGAGTCACACTGCGTGTAGTTGCGGCTGTCCTTCGCCTTCGCGTGCATGGAAACCAGCCCGCGATAGGTATTCTGCGCCTTACCGGCACTGATCCCCTTGGACACGATCCGGGACTTCGTGCGCTTGCCGAGATGCACCATCTTGGTGCCGGTATCGGCCTGCTGCATGTTGTTGGCGATGGCGATGGAGTAGAACTCGCCCTGGCTGTCATCGCCGCGCAGGATGCAGGACGGGTACTTCCATGTGACGGCAGAACCTGTCTCCACCTGCGTCCACATCACCTTGGAGCGGTCGCCCCGGCAATCGGCGCGTTTGGTCACAAAATTATAGATCCCGCCCTTGCCGTTCTCATCGCCGGGATACCAATTCTGCACCGTCGAATACTTGATCTCCGCATCATCATGGGCGACCAGCTCGACAACAGCGGCGTGCAGCTGATGGGTGTCCCGCATCGGTGCCGTGCAGCCCTCGAGGTACGACACGTAGGATCCCGCATCCGCGATAATCAGCGTCCGCTCGAATTGCCCGGTATTCTCCGCGTTGATGCGGAAATACGTGGACAGCTCCATCGGGCACTTCACGCCAGGGGGGATGTAAACGAAGGACCCATCCGAGAAGACCGCCGAATTCAACGTCGCAAAGAAATTGTCCGTGATCGGTACAACGCTTCCGAGGTACTTCTTCACCAGCTCCGGGTGGTCCTTGATCGCCTCAGAAATCGAGCAGAAGATAACCCCCGCCTTCGCCAATTCAGCCTTAAACGTCGTGCCAACGGAAACGGAGTCAAACACAGCATCCACGGCAACCTTGCGGTCTTCCGGCGCAGGCTCAACACCCGCCAAGATCGCCTGTTCCTTCAAGGGGATGCCAAGCTTCTCATAGGTGCGCAGCAGCTCCGGATCGACCTCATCCAACGACTTCGGCTTCTCCTTCATGCTCTTGGGGCGCGCGTAATAATACTGGTCCTGATAGTCGATGGCCGGGTAGTCGACCATCGCCCACTCCGGTTCCTGCATCTGCTTCCAGCGCTTGAACGCCTGCAGACGCCAATCCAGCATCCACTCCGGCTCGCCATTCTTCTCCGAGATGAGCCGGACGATATCCTCGTTCACGCCCTTGGGCGCGTATTCCATCTCGATGGCGTCGTTGTTCCAGCCGTATTTGTACTTTCCGCCCAGGTCCTTGACGGCATCCACGGTATCCTGATCGACGCCGTCCTTGACGGCCACATCGGTGTCCATTGCACTCATCTCAAACCCTCCAAGCGGTCTTCACCGCGCCAATTTCTTCGCTCGGGCCGCCAGCCATGCGTCGCAAAACGCCATGACCTGCCCTTCCGTATTCTCTGGCCCCAGCGACACGCGCAACGCGCAAGCCGCCTGGTCCTCCGTGTATCCCATGGCGCGCAAAACGCCCGAGGCCTTCACCTTGCCGCTGGAGCACGCCGAGCCTGCCGAGACAGCAAATCCAGCCAGATCCATCGCCATCACCTGGGTCTCGCCCTTCCACCCTTCGGTGATGAACATCGAGGTGTTCGGCAGGCGGTCAGACCCTTTCCCGACAAAAATAGTCGATTGCGCGGCATCTTCCAGAGTCTTTTCTAGAATATTTCTAAGTTTCTCAACCCCGGCCCAGGCGCCAGCCGCCAAATCTTGCGCTGCGGCCTCGGCCGCGGCCCCAAATCCAGCAATCCCGATCAGGTTCTCGGTCCCGTGGCGGCGGCCCATCTCCTGCCCCCCGCCCTTGATCCGCGCTTCCACATCAAGGCCCCGCTTCATCACCAACGCGCCCACACCCTTGGGCCCGCCAATCTTGTGGGCCGAGACAAAAGCCATCTCCACACCGGACCAATCGAAGGCCAGCGGGATCTTTCCGAACCCTTGCGTCCAATCACTCACCGCCAGCCCGTCCGGCAAATCCTGCAAAACACCCGTTTCGGAATTCGCCACTTGCACACAGGCGCGCGCGGGCTCCGGCACCTCCACAGCACCCTCCCGTGAAACGGCCAAATCCTCTGTCCCCCAGGCCAGCACCGCATCATGCTCCACGCCCGCAACACTCAAATCGCGGCCCGACATGGCCAAGGCCGCGGCCTCCGTGGCGCCCGATACAAACACGACGTCCGCTGCCTGCGCCCCCAGCGCCTCGGCCACCTGACGCCGCGCGCGCTCCATCATCGCCTTGGCCGCGCGGCCCTCGGTGTGAACCGACGACGGGTTGCCAACCAGCTCCATGGCCGCGCACATCGCCGCGCGTGCTTCAGCTCGCAAAGGCGCGGTCGCATTCCAATCCAGATAGGCCCGGTCTCTCACCAGTCTGTGCCCAACGAATTTTCACACGAAATCTCGCACCGTCCATTTCTGCGAATGAAGATCTCACGCAGCACCCGATGGCACATCGCTCTATTCATCCACCAACTCGAACAAGTTCGGCACCGCCGGACACGGCACAAGGTCGTTCTTCACCACATCCGACAGCCTTGTCTGATGCAGGAACACATAGACATGGGCGGAGAGTCCCTCCCACAAGCGGTTCGTCAGACTCTGCGCCCGACTGCCCGACGCACCGCCAGAGGCCCCCGCGCCGGTGTGCAGCGCCGAAACGGTCTCATCCACCGCCTCGAAAATCTCCACCACCCGGATGTCATTCGCCGCGCGCGCTAAGCGATATCCGCCACCCGGCCCCCGGACCGAGGCCACCAGATCCGCGCGCCTGAGCTTCACGAACAACTGCTCCAGATAAGGCAGTGAAATATCCTGCCGCTTCGACAAATCCGACAGCGGCGTCAGCGCGTCACTCGGCTGCAACGCCAGATCGGCCATCGCCACCATCGCGTAACGTCCTTTGGTGCTCAGTTTCATGGGCCGCCCTCCCCGAAATCCTACCTTGCAAAACTGCTTGATAGATTGACCTTTCCGGCCCTCCCGCTTAACTGCGGATCAGCCCCGGGGCGCCCGCCACTTTGCGCGCCCCAATTTGGAATCGTTCTAAAGACCTGCACGCGGCCCGTCAAGAAAGCCGCCGCCGTCTAACGCTTGTGAAGGAGACAGGATGCCCGAGGTTATTTTCCCCGGACCCGAAGGCCGGCTTGAAGGCCGCTACCACCCCCAGAAAGCCAAAGACGCCCCCATCGCAATCGTTCTTCATCCCCACCCGCAATTCGGCGGCACCATGAACAACCGCGTGGTCTATAATCTGCACTACGCCTTTCACCAGATGGGCTTCACGGTACTGCGCTTCAATTTCCGTGGTGTGGGCCGGTCCCAGGGTGAATACGATCAGGGCATTGGCGAGCTTTCCGATGCCGCCTCCGCGCTCGATTATTTGCAATCGATGAACCCAAACTCCAAGCACTGCTGGGTTGCGGGTTTCTCCTTTGGTGCATGGATCGGGATGCAGCTTCTGATGCGCCGGCCCGAGATCACCGGCTTCATCTCCGTCTCGCCGCCCGCCAATATGTACGACTTCTCGTTCCTGGCCCCCTGCCCCGCGTCCGGCCTCATCATCAACGGCACTGCCGACCGCGTGGCCAAGCCGCAAGATACCCGCATCCTCGTCGACAAGCTCCACGAGCAGAAGGGCATTACCATCACCCATGAGGAGATGGAGGGCGCGGGCCACTTCTTCGAAGACCCGGCCATGGACCCCATGATCGACCACGTCCAAACCTACGTCCGCCGTCGCCTGACGGAAAATACACGGTAAGAACGCACCATGAGCAGCCTCGCCCAATCCCTCGCCGAGCAACTCGCCATCGAAACGGTGGACGCCGCCGACAGGCTCGGTGATGAAACCCTGCCCGAGACCATCGCGCGGTCCGTGGGGGCCTCATCGCCCACCACAGAAGAACTGTTCCGCACGTCCGTTCGCACCATCATGGCCGAACGCCGCGCCCGCGCACTGCTGGAGTCGATCATCGCCGAGAAATCCGGCAGCAGCTGAGGCCGCTCTGGCGGATTTCCATGCCTTGATGTCACGGCCAGTGACGATAAGTTCGCGGGACAAACCACGAGCTTATTCCCGCTGATCCGAGGCACCCCCATGGACTTCAACATCATGATCCCGATCCTGATCATCGCGTGCTTTGCGGGTGCGGCGTTCATGATCTTCGCCGCGCGCAGATCAAAGGCTAAGGCGGCGAACGTTCATGCCATCGCGCAGAAGAACGGCTGGCGGCATGATGTGACCACGGATGAAAGCGGCTACACCACGATCACCCAAATCTCGCCACGCGACGGCGCTTGGATTGTTGAGGAGCAATATGGCTCCACGACTGAGAGCACTTCCGACAAACGCACTCTCACCTGGACGGACCCCGCCGCTGGCATCCCTTCAGGTCTTGCCGTGATGAGCCTTGCGATATCCGACGACAAAGCCGCGAAAATGGAGCGGTTCCTGAACGCCACCGGCGACGGCGTAATTGGTCAGCACATGTCCAAGACCTTCTTCGGCGTCGTGGCCGACCGCGCGTCTGAGCTTGATGCCGTTGAGGCCGTGGGCGCCGCCGGTGCCATCCTTGCCACGCCGGACGCCCGCGAAGCCCTCCTGCCAATCGCCTTCCATGAGGCGCTCGCCAACACCAGCCAGGCCATGCCCAAAGGTGCGATGCCCACGATCATCCGCTCGCCCGACGGCCTGCAGCTCAACCTCAAGGCCACGATCAAATCCGCCGATCAATTGGAGGCGATGGTGCGCCTGGGCGAAACGCTGTCTGCGGCGTTGAGCGCGAACTCGAGCGGCACTTAGCACTAACGCTCAGGCGACTTTCCCCAGTGCCGGTGTCTTACTAAGGTCAAAGCCGCTCAGCCGTCGTTCAAGCACGGCTGCGTCCGCTGCAATCTTTGTGTTGTTGGCAGATATTTCTTCGGTTTGGCTGACAAACGTTTGTATCGCGGCATCAATCACATCGATGCTCTCCGTCATGACCTGAAGCGCATTGGTTTGGGATGTCGCCTCATGGGCAATGTCATTGACCTGCGCGCTGGCCTTCACGACGACGGCCTCAATCTCTTCCAGCGCTCCACCCGCGCGGTCCACAAGGTTCACGCCTTCTGTGACCTTCGACGCACTGGTGGAGATCAATCCTTTGACCTGGTTGGCCGCTTCAGACGTGCGATGGGCCAGCGCGCGCACTTCGGTCGCAACCACCGCAAACCCTGCCCCGGCCGACCCCGCGCGCGCGGCTTCGACCCCGGCGTTCAGCGCCAGGAGGTTGGTTTGGAACGATATCTCCTCAATGACATGGATGATCTTTTCGATTTCGCCCGAGGATGACCGGATCTCGGACATCGCGTCCACTGCTGCGCGCACGATCCCGGCCCCTTCCGAGGCCTTGACGCTTGCGGTTTCGGCCCGCGCGCGAACATCGATGATCGCCTCTGAGGTTTGCCCAACAGACGCGGTCAATTCCCGGACGGCATTGGCCGTTTCGGTGACTTCCTGCGCCTGACGCTCAAACCGAAGGGCCATGGCATCCGTCATCCGGGCAGCGTTTCCAGCCTCAAGCTCGAACCGCACCACAATGTCCTGCGCCTCGCGCAGCGCATCTGCCAGATGTTCGACAGCCACGTCATAGGTCCTGGCCAATTCCGTGTAGTCCTCAGGTGCAGCGCTGCCGATGCGACCGGTCAGATCACTGGCCAGCAAACGTTCCAGATTTTGGCCCAGAACATCCGTCATCGCGCGCGAGGCTTTGCTGGCGGCATCTGCAGAATGTTGCAGGCTCTCGGCCTGTTTGCGCGCCTTTTCAGCATGGGAAGCTGCCGCGATGGCCTTGTCCTGCGCGCTGCGTGCGCTTTTCGCCTGACGTTGTGTGACCACGATCATGGCGGCCAGAAAGGTCACTTCCAAGACCACAATGCAGGCGTGAAAGGCGACCCGGCCAAGCCCCTCGGCCAGGTTTGCAACCGGAAAGATCAGGGCAGGCATCACTAGGCTGAGGACCAGGTGGTGCAGCGCGACCGCGGCAGCCCCCGTAAGCAACGCCACGATGCAACGCAGCGTCGCAACAATCGCAAGCAGGGCAAAGAACAGCATATGACTGTCCAATTGCCAGGGATGGCCTGCGAAGGCGGCAGTAAACGCCATGCCTTGCCCAACTAAAACCAGCGCCAGAAGTATGGACTCGGCCCGACCTTGTAGACCATTGGCTAGCCATCCGGCAGCCGCCAGCGCGCTCGCGATGGTCAGCAATGGCCAAATCGCCCCTCCCATCGCCCAGGCACTAAGCCCGACCGCCGGGATCAGGATAAGGCTCAGCCCCCGGGCAAGTCGTCGTTCCACCACAGTCCCATCGCCACTGCTTAAAATGGTCATGGCAGGTTCCTTTCTGCAGGCATGGCGAAGCCACACAACCGCGCAATCCGTCGTCCATCCAGTACCGCCCAGGCCCCAGCCCGGCTCAACCGCGCTGGATCATCGACCAGGGCCAGAACCGCAAAAGATGCCTGCACCGGTCCGATCAAACGGCCCCTTTCGGTCTGTACGATTTGAGCCGCGTCGCCTGCCGCCCCCCAGGGCGGAGCAACAACCAAAACCGGGGCACCGGCCACGGGCCTTGCACTGAACAACAGGCTGACCGGCAAGGCGGCAAAGCCCATGATCACAACGGCAAATCCCAGCAATACGGATCTCAGACGACTCAACATACCCTTCCGGTAGACAAGAATCGTTAAAGCTCATTGAAGGATCGTGGTTTTGTGGGACCAAAAGTGTTTGGGCGTCTCGGTGCTCTCAACCCGCGACACTCCGCGCACGGTATACAATCGTATACCCCTTCCCTGCCCGCCCGTCCTCCGCTAGAACCGCCTCAAATTCTCCCACCCCGGACCGGAGGGCACGCGCCATGACAAATCCCGACATCATCTACACCAAGGTTGACGAAGCGCCCGAGCTCGCCTCGGCCTCTCTCCTGCCCATCATCCAGCGTTTCGCCTCCGCCGCGGGCATCACCGTGGGCACCAAGGACATTTCGCTGGCGGGCCGCATCCTCGCCACCTTCCCCGAGCATCTGACGGCGGATCAGCGCATCTCCAACGACCTCGCAGCACTTGGTGAACTGGTGAAAACGCCCGACGCCAATGTCATCAAGCTTCCCAATATCTCCGCCTCTGTCCCGCAGCTTGTCGCCGCGATTGAGGAGCTTCAGGCCAAGGGATACGCGCTGCCCGACTACCCCGAGGCCCCGTCGACAGATGAAGATAAGGCCATCCGCGCCAAGTATGACGGCATCAAAGGCTCCGCTGTGAACCCGGTCCTGCGCGAAGGCAATTCCGACCGCCGCGCCGCCGCCGCCGTCAAAAGCTACGCCCAGAACAACCCGCACCGCATGGGGGAATGGAGCGCTGACAGCAAGACGCGCGTCGCCTCCATGTCCGGCGGCGATTTCCGCTCCAACGAAGTCTCCGCGACCCTGACCGAGGCGACCGGCGCAAAGATCGTGCTGGAAACCGCCAACGGCACCAAGACCCTCAAAGACGGCCTCTCCTACCCCGCAGGCACAGTGGTCGACGCCACCTACATGTCCGCCGCCGCCCTCGATGCTTTCTTGGCCGACGAGATCGAGAAGACCAAAGCCGAAGGCGTTCTCTTCTCGCTCCACATGAAGGCCACCATGATGAAGGTCTCTGACCCGATCATCTTCGGCCATGCCGTCAAAACTTTCCTCGCCCCCGTCTTCCACCATTTCGGTGATGAGATGAAGGCGCTTGGCGTGAACCCCAATTCCGGCCTCGGCGACCTGCTGGAACGTGTGAACGGCAACTCCGAGATCATGTCCGCCATCGACGCCACCATGGCCGACCGCCCGCCGATGTACATGGTCGACAGCGACCGCGGCATCACCAACCTGCACGTCCCCTCCGACGTCATCATCGACGCCTCCATGCCCGCGCTGATCCGCGCGGGCGGCAAGGGCTGGGGTCCGGACGGCAAGGAAGCCGATGCCGTCTGCGTCATCCCCGACAACAGCTACGCGCCCGTTTATGACGAAAGCATCAACTTCTTCAAAGCCAATGGCGCGCTGAACCCCGCCACCGCAGGCACCGTCCAGAATCTCGGCCTGATGGCGCAGAAAGCCGAAGAATACGGCTCCCACCCAACGACCTTCGAGATCGCGGAGGCCGGCATCGTCAAAATGATCCTCGATGACGGCACAATCCTGCAAAGCCATGACGTACAGCCGGGCGACATCTGGCGTTCGGCGTCGGCCCGCAAGGCCCCCATCGAAGACTGGGTGCAGCTTGCGATATCCCGCCAAAAGGCCACCGGCTACCGCTCCATCTTCTGGTTGGACGAGAGCCGCGCCCACGACGCGCAGTTGATCCAATACGTGAAGCCCATCCTGGAAGCTGCTGGTGTTGCTGATAAATTTGAGATCATGGCACCCCGCGAAGCCACCCGCGCCTCGCTCGAGACCATCACCAAGGGCGAGAACACTATCGCCATCACCGGCAACGTGCTGCGCGATTACCTGACCGACCTCTTCCCGATCCTCGAACTGGCGACGTCGGCCAAGATGCTCTCCATCGTGAAGCTGATGCAGGGCGGCGGTCTGTTCGAAACGGGTGCGGGCGGTTCCGCCCCCAAACACGTCCAGCAACTCCACGCCGAAAACCACCTGCGTTGGGACAGCCTCGGTGAATTCTGCGCTCTCGGCGAAAGCTTCAAGTTCCTCGCCGACGCCAAAGGCAATGCCAAAGCCCAAGTCCTCGGCGACGCGGTCGAACAAGCCACCCAAGGCATCCTCGATGACAACCGCTCTCCCGGTCGCAAAGTCGGCCAGCCCGACAACCGCGACAGCCATTACTGGTTCGCCCGCTACTGGGCCGAGGCGCTGGCAAACGGCCCCGACGCCGACCTCGCCACTGAGTTCGCCGCCATGGCGCAGGCGCTGGCCGAGAACGAAGCGACTATCATCGCAGAACTCGACGCAGGCGCTGGCAGTGCAGTGGATACCGGCGGCTATTACATGAACGAGGACGCGAAACTCGCCTCGGTCATGCGCCCCTCGGCCACGCTCAACCGCATCATCGGCTAACCTCACGCTCCCCGAGTCTTGGGGCTGTCAAGGATCGCGCCAGCGACGGCCCTCCGGCCGCTTGTCCTTGACTGCCCCACGACTCGGAAAACCCTCGACAAGGCGCGTTCAAGAGCACACCTGCCCCTGAACCGCCTCTCAGCAAAAATCGAACCCTCAACTCTTCGCCACACCTGCCCCTTGCCGGGATGGCGTATGGGGGCGGGCGGGTGGGCCATATGCCATCCCGGCAAGGCCCCACCCCTTGCCTCAAGCCCCCCACTCCGCTCTAACCAAACACAACCGCGACCGACCGGGATCCAGACATGACCAAAATCAAAGTAGACAACCCCATCGTCGAGATGGACGGCGACGAGATGACCCGCATCATGTGGGCTTTCATCAAGGACAAGCTGATCCTGCCCTATCTTGATATCGACCTGCTCTACTACGATCTGGGCATCGAATCCCGGGATGAGACCGAAGATCAGATCACCATCGACGCGGCAGAGAAAACGAAGGAAGTCGGCGTTGCGGTCAAATGCGCAACCATCACGCCCGACGAGGCCCGCGTCGAGGAATTCGGCCTCAAGAAGATGTGGCGCTCTCCCAACGGCACGATCCGCAATATCCTGGGCGGCGTGATTTTCCGCCAGCCGATCATCTGCAAAAACGTCCCCCGCCTCGTGCCCGGCTGGACCCAGCCGATCGTCGTGGGCCGCCACGCTTTCGGCGACCAGTACAAAGCCACGGATATGAAATTCCCCGGCCCGGGCACCCTCACGATGAAGTTCACCGCCGAAGACGGCACGGAGACCGAGCATGAGGTCTACAAGGCCGACGGCCCTGGCGTCTTCATGTCCATGTATAACATCGACAAGAGCATTTATGACTTCGCCCGCGCCTCCCTGAACTACGGGCTCAACCTCGGCTGGCCGGTCTACCTCTCCACCAAGAACACCATCCTCAAGCAATACGATGGCCGCTTCCTTGAAATCTTCACCGAGGTCTTCGAGGCCGAATTCAAAGAGGCGTTCGAGGAGAAGGGCATCTGGTACGAACACCGCCTGATCGACGACATGGTCGCCTGCGCGATCAAGTGGAACGGCGGATTTGTCTGGGCCTGCAAGAACTACGACGGCGACGTGCAATCCGATGTTGTGGCGCAAGGGTTCGGCTCGCTTGGCATGATGGCGTCGGTCCTGATGACGCCCGACGGCAAGATCGTCGAATCCGAGGCCGCCCACGGTACCGTCACACGCCACTACCGCAACCATCAGGAAGGCAAGGCGACGTCGACCAACTCCATCGCCTCCATCTACGCCTGGACTGGCGGCCTCAAGCACCGCGCCAAGCTGGACGATAATGACAAGCTGATGGAATTCGCTGAAACGCTGGAACGCGTGATCGTGGAGACGGTGGAATCCGGCCATATGACCAAAGACCTCGCGCTTCTGGTTGGCCCCGATCAGAAATGGCTCACCACCATGGGCTTCCTTGAGAAGATCGATGAGAACCTCAACAAGGCGCTGACGGGATGAAATCGGGCCTGCGCAAGCGATGGCTGCAGATGAAGAACATTCCGCTGGATGCGCTTTCATCGCAACCGGCGGGCAGCCCTGTCATGCTTGCGTCCACGGCGGGATTTGCAAATCAGGTGCGCGCGGCATTGGCCGTGGCTTTGAACGACCTTGTCCCCGTCATCCAGACCAACGAAGCCTATCAGGCGCGTGCGATGCAGGAAGAAGGCATCGACATGCGGGCCCTTTTCCATGGTCTCACGCTGGAAGACGCCTCGCACCTGCGGGCCGGATCCTACAGGGATTGGGTGATCCCCCCTTGGGACGCCCTGAACCCGGAAGAGGCTGCGGTCATGTTCAATGCCCTGAACTTCTCGGGCATCATCAACCCCTCCATCCTGCCCCAACTGCCTGACTTGCGCGCCCGGGTGCAGACCCTGTTCGATAGCTTTGGGCCGGCAATCGACCGCAAGGAAACCGCCGCACGGTCCAATCCAGATACACTTGCCGTGCATTTGCGGATGTTTGGCCGCAACTACGCGACGCAATATTCGCCGCCGGGCAAACACGCGGCCCCAAGCCGTCATATCGTCAAGGAAGCGTGGAGCGCACCGCGCATCGCCTCCGCAGTTGCCATGATCACCACGCTCACGAACCCCGGCGATCCGGTCGCGCTTTACACTGACCGGCGGGACCATCCAGACGTTCTGTCGATTGTGGCGCAGCTGCGTGCCGCGAACCGCGAGCCGGGGTTCGCCACGACGACCCAACAAGGTGCGTTAGCCGCGATGGAGGAATGTCTCCTCTTGTCGGGCCACAAACGAATGGTTCTGACCATGTTGTCGACCTTCGGCCATCTCGGCGCGCTGCTGTCGGAAGACTTGGAAACCGTCGTCGCCGTTTGAACGTCCCACCCCACCCGTTCGGCCCACTGACATCGTCCCGTTACAAACCGCCATTAACTGAGCGCCATGATCGTTATCCACCACAACCCCGCCTGCGGAACCTCCCGCAATGTGCTCGCCATCATCCGCGCCACTGGTGCGGAGCCTGAGGTGATCGAATACCTGCAAACCGGTTGGACCCGTCCACATCTGCTGGCCCTGTTCGCAGCCGCTGATCTCACACCACGCGATGCGTTGCGCACATCGAAATCCCCAGCGGAGGAGCTTGGGTTGACCGATCCCGCCGTCTCCGATGATGCGATCCTCGACGCAATGCTTGAACACCCCATCCTCGTGAACCGGCCCATCGTCTGCACCGCAAAGGGCGTCGCACTGTGCCGTCCGTCTTACACGGTTGTGGACATCTTGGCTGCGCCGCCCGACGGCCCGGTCCATGACGAAACTGGCGCCATTATCTGGCCCGCCCCCTGACAGACCCGTCCCGGTATTGACGTTCGCCCGCTTGCCCATAACGGTGCGCGGGCCCGTTTTCTTGCCGAGGCCCGCACCATGAGCACCCCACAATTCGCCACTTACCCCAGCCTGCGGAACGCCAGCGTCATCATCACCGGCGGAGCTTCCGGCATCGGTGCGGGCTTGGTGCGCGCTTTCGCGGAACAGGGTGCCAAGGTCGGGTTCGTGGATCTGGATGCAGAGGCCGGCGAAGCCCTCGCTTCCGAAACCGGCGCAACCTTCGCCCAATGTGACCTGCGCGACATCGCGGCCCTCCGCACGGCCTTCGCCACCCTCGCGGACGCCAATGGCCCCGCCGAGGTGCTTGTGAACAACGCCGCCCGCGATGACCGGCACGATTGGACCGAGGTGACGCCCGAGTATTGGGATGACCGCCAGGCCACCAACCTCCGCCACCAGTTCTTCGCCATCCAGGCCGTGGCACCTGCGATGATCGAAGCCGGCAAGGGATCCATCATCAATATGGGCAGCAATTCGTGGTGGGAGGCGGGCGGTGGGTTCCCGGGCTACGCCACCGCCAAGGCCGCCGTTCATGGGCTGACCCGCACCATGGCGCGTGACCTCGGAAAACACCGCATCCGCGTGAATACAGTTGTGCCGGGCTGGATTATGACCCAGCGCCAACGCGAACTTTGGGTGACCGAGGAAGCGCTTGCCGCCCAAACCGCGCGCCAATGCCTGCCCGACCCCATCGACCCGGTCTACGTCGTGCGCATGGTCCTGTTTCTCGCCTCCGACGATGCCGCCATGTGTTCGGCAAACAACTACATGGTCGAGGCTGGCTCGATCTAGGCACAGACCCCGCCCTGCCCCATGCACGACCAGTTTTCTGCGCCGAAGTGTCCAGCATTCCTTGATCTCTGCGTAACGGCGGCCTGCCGGGCACGTAGTTTTGACCCATACCGGTCTGACTTCAGGTCACGCAGCTGGTGTTGCATTTAGGCCTTGGAATATCGGAAAATTTTCCGTCTTTGTCCGCCGCCCTTTGACACCAATGTGCAGCTTTTGCCACATCGGCATAGCACCACAGGACAACGATCTATGCGCCCACTTCGCCCCCTTTTCCTCTTTTTCGCCACAACGCTCTCGCCCCTCATATTGACCACTCCGGCGACCGCTCAAAGCCTGAACCAAGGCGACCAAACGCTCTCCGTAGACACGTTCATCCTGACCAGGTCGGACGGGGCGATGGCGCGCAATGCCACCGGAATTGTGGCAAGCCACACCTACCAATTCAGCTCCGATTGGCAGTTCATCACCCAGCTTGGGATAACCACCACTGCGACTGAGGTAACGGCTGCAGGCAGCACCGCGACGCAAGAAACCGATGCAGGCAGCGTTGGCGTTGGCATCAGCTATACCGGCCTGCGTGGCGGCACCCTTTCGGCCGTGGCGGTTTACGGCCAAATAGACGAGACCAATGTCATTTTCACGCCGTCGCAAAGCGCTGGGGACGTTCTCGGCCTTTCCCTAGCCTATCAGCAATTCGTGCCGATCACCTACCGGCTGCTTGCGATTGCTGACATTTCCGTTGCACTGACCGAGGGCACGGTGACCACACCCTCAACCTTGTTTCTCGATGATGCATTCAGCCGCCGCTACAGCTTTGCTGGCGCGCTT
This sequence comes from uncultured Roseicyclus sp., assembly GCA_947500415.1. Taxonomy (GTDB): domain Bacteria; phylum Pseudomonadota; class Alphaproteobacteria; order Rhodobacterales; family Rhodobacteraceae; genus Gymnodinialimonas. Next base: position 119,965 of record CANMRT010000002.1, on the reverse strand, counting down.
GCTTATGCGGCAACGCCCGACCTGACCCTGATTGGCGGCGTTGACTACACAACATCAAATCAGGTGTTGACCATCACCGGCGACACAGAGTTGACCCGCGCCACACTTGGAGCCAACTGGTCATTTTCCGACCAACTGGATCTTCGCGTCAGTTACTCAGAGGCCTTGGAGGCCGAAGACACGCACAACATGTTGAGCCTCGGGCTCACGCACCGTTTCTAAGCACGCGCGAAGGAGACCCAGATGATGCTCACCCGATTGCCCGCCCTCCGCCTGCCAATCCTTCTTCTCATTCTTGGCAGCCTTACGCTGTCGGGGTGCATAACCTACAGCGGCCCGGCTGAACCTGTTGTCAGCTACACTGTCGAAGTCGCAGACCCCAACGATCCCAGCCAGGTCTATTCGGCCGAGATCACCTATTTCATCCGCGACACGACCCAAAACGCCCCGGGGTCTGGCAGCGGCGGCGACTATTTCGGTCCTGAATTCGTATCGCACACCGTCGTGACGCGGCCCGACGGAAGCCAATTCGTTCTCAACGTCCCGCCCGGCCAGATCACCGTGGGGTCCGATGGGAGCCTCTTCATGAGCAGCAGTGATCGCGGCTTCCAGACCTATGACGAGATCGTTGTCGCCACGACCAGCTTTCTGGTCGAAGCCATCGGACGCGATCTGAGGGGCGAGCTGGAAACGCGCCTCGACAACACCAGCAATTCCCTGCATTTCGACCACATGGTGGCCAATGTCGACGCTATCACGGATATCAGCATGTTCGACATCGACCTGCTGTTCTAAGCCGCCCTGAAACGGGCTCGATAGGAAGGTTCAGGCCGCCTCGGCCTCAACCTCCGCAATCCACATATCGGCCCCGTCAAACGCGGCAACCTGGCCGGGGCGCAGTTCCGTCCACCCCGATTGCCCAAGCTCCGGCGGCTCCGACACAATCGCCCATCCCCCGGCTTCTGCGTTCCACCGATAGTAGACCGATGGCGCGATGTGGTCCGAGGACAGGCGCAGCGCATAAAGCCGCTCGCCATCGCTCCACGCCGCAGAGGATCGCAGATGCGGCGTCGTTCCTTGCGCAATCGACATGTCCCAAAGGGTGCGATGGGCGGCCACCATCGCTCCGATCGGATCCTCGTCCAGCCCGGTCTCCAACGCATACAGAAACAGCAACTCGCTGTCCGTCGCGCCCTTGCGATGGGGATAAAGCGCGTCGCTCACCCCCATATCGGCCCTGCGGCGGAACGTGTCGAAACCGCCGATCTGGCCATTGTGCATGAAGCTCCACCGACCATAGGCAAACGGGTGGCAATTGTTCCGGCTGGTCGCCGCCCCGGTCGAGGCGCGCACATGGGCCAGAAAACAGCCCGACCGCACGGTCCTGCAAAGGCCTGCAAGGTTCGTATCCGACCACGCCGGATAGACATCGCGGTATAGTCCCGGCTCCGCCCGATCCCCGTACCACGCCAGCCCAACCCCGTCCCCATTCAAGGCCGTCTTACACTCCGTCGCTTCGCGCGACTGATGCATCAAAGAATGGCCGGGCTGCGTCACCAGCTCATCCATGTAGATGGGTTGCCCCAGATAGGCGGCCCAACGGCACATTCACTGACCTCGGTTGTGGGTTTTCGCATACATGTCCGCAATCATGCGGCTGGCGGTTTTCTCAAACAAGCAAGGGATCACCGCATGGACAGCGGCCGCCGCGGCGGCCAGCGCCAGCTTTCCGCTGAACTTGCCCGCGAAAGCCATGTGCTCAAGATAGGTTTCATCCACGCTCGAAGGGTGGTCGAGAAAGACGCGATTGATCATTTTGGCTGCTCCTGTTCGGCTTATGCGAACAGATTGCCAGCCCACTTGTGGAAAATGCTCCCAATTCTTCGCATCATTCAGCGTGACAGTGGGATATTTTCCACCTAGACCCTCATACATGATGACACTTGATGAAGCCGACCGCCGAATCCTCGCCCATCTGCAACGCCGCGCCGATGAACCGTTGGAAGAGCTTGGCCGCCACGTCGGCCTCAGCCGCAACGCCGTCTGGCGGCGCATCAAGGCATTGGAAGATCGTGGCATCTTGAAGGGCCGCGTGGCCGTAGTAGACCCCTCTGCCGTGGGCCTTGGCCTCATGGTCTTCATCCAGGTCCGCGCCGCCCATCACTCCGCCGACTGGCTCAACCAATTCCGCCGTGCCGTGCGCGCCATCCCCGAAATCCTCGGGGTCTACCGGATGACCGGCGACCTCGATTACCTCATCCGGGCCCGCGTCGCTGACATGGCCGATTACGACCGCCTCTATCAGCGCCTCATCGAGAAGGTGGAGATGGGCGATGTCTCCGCCAGCTTCGTGATGGAAGAGTTGAAAGAGGGGCAAGCCCTGCCCTTGTGAAACCCGTTCACTTGGACGCAGTTCGATGCGTTCACGTGAACGGACCCAAATGCGTTCAGATGAACGCAGTTTACGCGAAATATGCGTCCAGATGAACGCTTATGCGTTCATCTGGACGGGTTTTAGGCATTCACATCAACGACGACACGGCCCCGCACACCACCCTTCAGGATGGCGCGACCAAGCTCCGGCAGATCGGCCAAGGTCGCTGGATGCACCATCGCCTCCAGCTTATCCATCGGCAGATCCTTCGCGATCCGCTCCCAGGCCCGCACACGGTTGTCGTAGGGCTGCATCACGCTGTCGATGCCAAGCAGGTTAACCCCTCGCAACAAAAAGGGAATCACGGTTGCAGGCAGTCCAGCCCCACCGGCCAGACCCACAGCAGAAACGGACGCACCATACTTCATCTGCCCCAGCACACGCGCCAGCATGTCGCCGCCCACGGCATCCACGCAGCCCGCCCAAGTCTCGGCTTCCAAAGGCCTTTTCGTGGTTTCGTTCAGTTCTTCCCGGGCCACAATCCGGCTCGCCCCCAGCGATTTGAGGTAATCTTCCTGCTCCGGGCGCCCCGTCACAGCCGCCACTTCATAGCCCAGATTGGCCAGAATCGCCGTTGCGACCGAGCCCACACCACCTGCAGCACCTGTCACCAAAACCTCACCGTTTCCGGGGGTTAAGCCATGATCTTCAAGTGCCATGACGGCGAGCATCGAAGTAAACCCAGCCGTGCCAACAGCCATCGCCTGGCGCGCAGTCAGACCATCAGGCAGCGGCACCAGCCAATCGGCCTTCACGCGCGCCTTCTGCGAATAGCCACCCCAATGGGCCTCCCCCACACGCCAGCCGGTCAGGACAACACGGTCGCCAGGCGAATATCGTGGATCGTCAGAGGCTTCCACGGTGCCGCTAAAGTCAATCCCGGGCACATGCGGGTAGTTGCGCACCAGCCCGCCGCCTGGCCCGATGCACAGACCATCCTTGTAGTTCACGGTCGAATATTCGACCGCAACCGTGACATCCCCCTCGGACAATTGATCTTCGGTGATCTGCGTGACGGCAGCACTCGTTTTGCCCTCGTCATTCTTCTCGACCATCAAGGCATTGAAGCTCATCTCATCTCTCCGTCACATTAAGTTCGCTCTGCAAGCCACAGAATTAATTCCAGAATTGTTCCCGCACTTCCGCGTCGAAACTGCCTTCGGGCGTTTCAAGATGCAGCGGCGTGCCCGCATCCCAATGGGTCATCCGCACCATGCCGATGGCCACGCCTTCCCCATGATCCAGGCTGATCGCGGCAGAGGTCACTTGCCCCACACGCCGCGACCCCGCCATCAACGGCCACGCCCGATCACACGACGGCAGCGCCTTGGCATTGATCGCAATCGGCCGAATTTGCTGCACCGGCCCCTCCATCGACACCCGTAGCAGAGCGTCGCGGCCAATGCACCCGATTGCGGTTGCGGTATTGCAGAACCGCCCAAGCCCGCATTCGTGGGGTGTGTTGTCGTCGGTCATGTCATTGCCATAGCTCAACAATCCGCCCTCGATGCGTTCGATATTGTTGGGGCATCCGGCATGGACATCTAGGTCCTTGCCGGCCTCCATCAATGCATTCCAAAGTGGCATCCCGATGTCTGCGCCTTCAACGTAGATCTCAAACCCGCCCTGTTTCGAATAGCCCGACCGCGCCACCACAAGGCTGCGCCCCTGAAATTCAAACCAACCAAAACGGAAGAACCGCACGTCGCGCACGCTCTCTCCAAAGACCCGCGCCATGAGGTCATCGGCCTTGGGTCCCTGCACGGCGAGCGGAGAAATATCGGGCTCATCCACCAGCACATCTAGGCGGTAGCCATAGGCTACGCCCTTGACCCACAACAACAAATCGCTGTCCGCGATGGAGATCCACCACCGATCTTCAGAAAGCTTCACGACCACTGGGTCATTGAGCATACCGCCCGTCTCATCCACCACCGGCATGTAGTAGCATTGCCCGGGCAGCATCCCGCGCAGGTCGCGCGGCGTCAGCATCTGGATCAGCTTACCTGCATCCGGACCACGCACCTCAACCTGCCGTTCAACCGCCACGTCCCAAAGCTGCACCGCATCCTTGAGGTGGCGGTAATCTTCCTCGACCGAGCGGAAGACCGTCGGCAAAAGCATCCGGTTATAGATCGTGTAGGCCTTGACGCCTGCCGCCTCGACGCCCTCGGAAAAAGGCGTTCTGCGCAACCGGCGGGACGGTGAAATCATTGCCATGGCCGGGTCTCCTTACCTTGGCGGATGTTGTTTTGTGGCTTAGCCTTCATCGCAGTCACAAAGGGACTATTCAGATGAAGCGCATTCTTTTCGGGGCTCTTGGCGCACTGGCGCTCAGCACGGCTACGGGTTCTGCCCAAACCCACAGTGCCGAGGCGGTAGCGTCGGCGATCCTGACCGCATTCCAGCAGCGCGATGTGGCCACCATTGGCGCCCATTCCAGCGCGTATAACGCAGATTTCTTCGCCTCGGTGATTTCCGGTGAACAGGACAGTGCATCGGTCTTCAACGGCACCGAGGGGCGCGCGGCAATGGCCTGGGATGGCCTGATCCTGCCCGCCCGCTACCGCCCGGATGGGAACGCCGTCATACCCTTCGCCCGAGAGGTCGGAGAAGGCGCCGTCAGCCTCGAAGTGCAACTCGATGCACGGTTGATTGCGGTCGTCCTGACCCTCGACGGCCCCGACGACACAAGCTGGGGCATCGACGATCTGAACTTCATCGAGGTGAACGACTACATGGCGCTGTCTGAAAGCCGCTGATCTCGCCATCGCATCGGACGGCACAATGCCTCTGACTTTGCTACGATCCAGGATCAGCGTCTTACCACCCCTGGGGCAACGTGCTATGCGACTGGTATGATTGGAAAACTGTCCTTGACGATCCGCCTGGGCGCCCTGCTTTTGGCGTGGCTTTTCACAGCCGCTGCTGGGGCACAGGACCGGCCCGCAGACTTGGTGGCGATCACTGTGTTGAACGGATTTGTCCAACAGGACGTGGCCGCGATCCAACAGGTCAGCACCGCTCTTAACGCCGACCTTTTGCAACGCATTCTCGACGGGACCGCCAATGCCGATCCGCTGTTCGGTCGCGATCGCGCCACCGCCGCCCGCCAATGGGACGGCACCCTCCTGCCCGCCCGTTACGAGCGCTACGTGGCCTTCGTGCCGTTTGCGATAAACGGCCCCAATGGTCCGGCGCCTTTGGCAAGCGGCGTGGACGGGCCGTACCTTGTGGTGCGACTTCAATTGGAGGGAACCGACACTCCGACGTGGCGCTACGCCGACATCGGTTTGTTCCCCCGCGCCAGTTACGAAAACCGCTCTGCTGAACCGCTTTAGACCCATTCCGGCACCTCGTCCGGCATGAACGGCAGGTCCGTGTCCACAGTCTTGACGCCAAGCGCGGTCAGGGCGGCATGAACTTGTCCGCGATGGTGCGTCTGGTGATTGAAAAGCTGCATGGCGCACAACGTCCGCGCCATGGTCATCTGACGCCCGGCGCCTTGCGAATACCAGCTCAGATCGCCCTCGAAATCGGTGTCGTCCGTGCTCCAGGCCCAGGCCGCAATGCGCGCATCGAGCTTGGGACGTTCTGCCATCATCGTGGGCCAGTCATAGGCATTGGCCGTGTCGGTCAACGGCGCCTCCGGCCCCTCGCCCCCGTCAAAGCGCGAGATCCAGATGAGGTCGCCCCAGAACGAATGGCTGAGCGTGCCCTGAATGGAACCCCAGAACAGGCCGCGATCCTCGGTACGCTGCGCATCGCTCAGCCCATCACAGGCCTGAAACATCCATTGGTTCTGCCAGGCGTTGTAGCGCGCCATGGTCTGCGCCCAGGCGGGGCCAACCATTACTTGCCGCCCGCCGATCCGCCCCATTCAATGGGACAGATTTCTGCCGACTTGCCTGAGAAATCCCACATCTTGCCGAAGTCGCGCACCTTCGATTTCAGACCACGTGCCGCGATGATGTCGGGCCCCATCCAATACTTGGAGTTCGTGATCATCACCGGATGATCCGGGCTTGCCCCGTCGATCATCTCGATCTCGCCTTGGATCTTCTTGCCGACAAACAGCCCGCGTTTCTTGCCGTCGCGAGTGATTTCGACCTTCTCCCGCTCCGCCGAAACGATGTCGGACACCAGCAGCGTGAACAGCCCCGTGGTCCCGCCTGCGGAGCCTGAGAAGATCTCCAGCAGTCCCTGATACGCCTTCCCGCTGGCGCGCTCGTCGACGTAGGCCGCAACCTGCCAGCCGCCCTCGGCCATCTTGCCCGGGATATAAACCATCAGGCCCACGTTCAGACCGCTCAGGTCCTCGCCCTCGAAATGGCCCTCGTCGATCGCAATTCCCATCCAGGCCTTACAATCGCCGTCCGTTGGATCGTGCTTCCCGAGCGATACCACACAGGGGCAGAACACCGTGCAGGAACAGTTCAGGATCAACTCCCCCTTGATCGCCCAATCGCGTGGCTTCAGCTGACGCCGCTTGGGGTTGTCCATCCGCTGATCAATGCGCTGGCTAACCGGCAAGCGGTCCGCGTCGGGGCGTTTCTTGATGGCCATGTCCGTCTCTCCCTATGCCGCAATCATGGGGTACGCGAGCACACCCAGACCGCCCAAAATCAGTGCCACACCCAGTGGCTTGGTCACATAATGCCCCACTTGCGGCAGCTTTTCGATGACCATGAACAAGGTGGCGAGGCCCATCCACAACAGGCTCATCATTCCGCCTACGAAGCCAAGCGCCATGAAGCCCCAGCAGCAGCCCGCGCAGAACGCGCCAAGGCCTAGCCCCATGCGCACACCGCCCGCGAAACCCGTCTTCCAATGGCCCAGAAAATAGTTCATCGGCGCGTGGCAGACGCCGTGGCAAACCTCTTTCGCTCGGGTGAACTGGAACGCGCCTACGACGATCAGCAACGCGCCCGAAACCCACAGCGCATTCGGCACACCCATCATGTCGATGATCCCGGCCCGCAGCAGGCCAATCTGCACAATCGCGAAGATCGCGGCCACGCCAATCCAGACAATGGAATAGCCGCCCAAAACGCCCAACCATCCGGCCCGCGTGCCATCGGCGGAGGTCATCAGCCGCTCGTAGTTCACCAGCGTGGGCACCAGCGTCGGCAGCATCATGGCCGCCATCATGATCGACCACATGCCAAAGAGCGACCCGAAGCGCGTCATCGCGGACATATCCATGTGGTCCATGGCCATCGGCATGTCGCCGTCCATCGACATGCCCTCGGCCGGCATCGCTTCGCCGTCCATGGCCATATCGCCCATCGGCATAGCGTCGATGTCGTCGCCCGTTGCCATGGCACCACCGTCGATGGCCATGCCATCCATCGGCATCTCGGCACCGTCGTCCATGGGCATCTCCATGCCCATATCCATCTCCATGGACATCCGGCCGACCCAATCCAAACCCATGCCGCTTGCCATCTGATACAGCACCGCCCACGCCACGAGGATGCCGCCAAAGAAGCCAAGCCACAGCGTGTTGCGGATTACATGCGTCACCGGTCACTCCCTAAAGCGTTTCGAGACAAACCTGATGCATCAGCTTGCCTCGAAGCGCGCGAAACTTCCAACCGTCTTGGGCGCTTCGATTTCATCTGCTGACGCAGGTTCAAATCGAAACGCTTTAAACGGCGATTCTGCTTGCCCAAGGTGATGTCAGACATTTAAATGTCAGACAAATGAAAATTGATCCCAACAGCTCCGCCGATCTCTCGGCGCAAATCGCCTCCGCCATCCGCGACGCCATCGTTGGTGGCAAATTGATCGTGGATGAGCGTTTGCCGTCCGAGGCCGAGCTTGCAGAACAATTCGAAGTGTCCCGCTCCACAGTGCGCGAGGCCCTCAAACGGCTCGCTGCCCAAAGCCTGATCCGCACCCAACGCGGGGCCTTCGGTGGGGCCTTTGTGAACCGGCTGTCTTATGAGGATGCTTATCGCGGCCACATCACCACCTCCACCCTGCTCCTCGGCATGAACCACGTCAGCTTTGATACCGCCTGCGAGGCGCGCTTTGCCTTGGAACGCGCCTGCGCCGGGCTGTCAGCAGAACGCCGCGATGCCGATCACCTCGCCACCATGCGGGCCGAGATCGTGCGCCAGGCGCAGCCGGGCCTTTCCGATGAAGCCTTCTGCGCCTCGGACGTGGCCTTCCACCGCGCTCTGGTCGACGGGGCCGACAATCCGGTCATGTCCTACCAGCTGGCCGGTGCGGTCGAGGCAATGCAGCCGCTGATGAACATGATTACGTTCACCGCCCGCAACCGCGAAGAAATCGTGCGCCTGCATGAATTGATCGCCGATGCGGCCGAGGCCCGTAATGGGGCCGCCGTCAGCACTGCGCTGACCGAGCTGGAAGGCTACACCAAGACCCTCGCGCAATCCGTTTTCGATGCGCGCGCGAAAGGTCAAAGCGACTCTGCGGGCACCGAACGGTAGATCCGCGTCAAAACGGCAGTGCCGACCAACAAAATCACGATGTCGACCAAAGCAATTCCAACGCGCATGATGATCTCTCGTCCGGTGGAATAATCCTGGTCCAGGGCAAACAGCATCCCAAACGACAGGCCGTAAAGAAGGATCGACGCCAAAGTCGCCAAAAGGCTCGCCCCGAATATCGCCCGCGCCATCCCACACGTGGCCCGCCAAGACGCGCGCATCCCGATCCCCTGCCCGTCCAGAATGGCGACGGATGGTAGGCCGACACCCATGCGGAACAGAAGAAGGATCGATCCGAAAATGATCAGGAAGACGAAGCCAATCGCCAGCGCAAGAAGGCCAGTAGACAGACCAAACGGGTCAAAGACCTCGTCCTGCAAGGTCATCACCACGACATCCTGCAACGCCTGATCGACAAGTGCCGACAGCACCACTGCAGGCAGACCAAAGCAGATCAGCAGGATCAAACCGATGATGATTCCTATCACGACCCAGGCCAGCATGTATTTCAGGATGATCATCAACCGCATCTGCGGCAGGAAACGGGGCGGCTCATTCAAAGCCATGAACCGGTGCCAGGACGCCGCAACCGTTCCAAGCATCACGAGGAACATCAAGTTCAGATACCATTGGCTCGGCGGCGCGCTCCGTGCATTGACGTCATAAAGCACCCAATGGGCATAGACACGGCCCGCCAGCATATGCAGAGCGATGTAGAGGGCAAACCACGGCCCGCCGATCCTGAGCACCGCTCCCAAGTTGCCCAGAAGATCGCCAATGGCGCCGAAGAATAGCGAATTGGAGGTCGTTCGAGTATCCATGCCGTCTCCGCGGGTAATTGCTCTGATCGTGTCAGACTTGCGTGGCTCGTCAAGCGAATTGGCGCTGTCCAAAGGTTAAGAATTGGTAAAGAAAAATCTGTATGTCGTTATTTTTCAGCGACTTAAACACCGGTTGCAACCTTGCAACCTCGCATTCAAATCCACTGGACCACACTTCGCCTGCGCCCTAAACTCTCCGGCAGTCTGATCGTAACAAGACGCCAACAGGGACCCGTAAAACATGACCAAAACAACCCTCCTCGCCTCCGCCGCGACCCTTGCTCTTGCGGGTGCCGCCAGCGCGCAGAGCCTCACCGTTTTCGACTATTCGGGCTTTGAAGACCCGGCCTTCCACCAGCCTTTCATTGACGCCAACGGCGCGCCGGAATTCGTGTTCTTCGGCGATGAAGACGAAGCGTTCCAGCGCCTCCTCGCAGGCTTCCAGTCGGACGTCACCCACATCTGCGCAGGCTCCGTGCCACGCTGGCAGGCCTCCGGCATCATCGAGGCTTGGGACAGCGATCAGATTGCTGCGTTCGAGACGCTGAACGCAGACCTCGTGGGCCAGAACGTGCTGTCCGGTTCGGAAGAGCTGTTCTTCCTGCCCACCGACTACGGCTCCACCGCCGTCGCCTACAATGCGGATGAGCTCAGCGCGGATGACGTGACCTCGCTCGAAATCTTCAACAACCCTGAATACGCAGGCCGCCTTTCGATCCCCGACAATGTCGACGACGCTTATGCGCTGGCCTACCTCGCCACCGGCGTCTCCGATTGGTCGAACGTGACGGACGAACAATTCGAAGCCGCCACCGACTGGCTCCGCGGCATCCACCAGAACCTGCGCACCTATTGGACCGACCCTGCCGAGATCAGCCAGCTGATCGGCTCAGGCGAAGTTCTCGCCGCTTGGGTCTGGAACGAAGTGCCCGTCGCCATGGCCGAGGAAGGCTTCAATGTGGGCTTTGAGCGGAACACGTCGGAAGGCACTTCTGTCTGGCTGTGCGGCTATGTGAACATGGTCGAAGGCACCGCAGACGAAGCACTGGCCTACGACTACGTGAATGCGATCCTCAGCGATGCCTCCGCTGGCCCACTTCTGGGAAGTGGCTTCGGCTCCGCCAACGACGCGGCGCTGCAAGCGCTCGGTGCAGAGGCCATGGAAGCTGCCGGTCTGGGCGAGGTCAGCGTGCCGGTTCTGGCGCAGCTGCCGATCTCCAACGAACAGCGCGAGCGTCAGGCGGAAGCCTTTGAGCGCATTAAGGCTGGCTTCTAAGCCTATAGCAAACCTACTAAAAAGCGAAACGCGCCCTGCCATATGCGGCGCGTTTTCTTTTGCAAGGCGCCAAGTAGACAAGAAAAAACGCGTCCGAGCCGAGGCTCGTCGCGTTTCAGGTGACCTTACGGTCGATCCGCCGCGTAGTCGGGCGGTATTTGGTCCTTTGCAACCGCAACCGCGACACGGGTAAGTCGGCCACGGTTGCAAAGGTGAAGTTTGCGAAGTGATCTCCGGATTGCTCCGGGCACGCTTCAATCGCCTCGCTCCCTTTCCCTAGCTGTATACATGTCCACTCAGCTGTATACAAGTAGTATTTTGAGACCAACCGGCTCGAAATTGGGTCCATTTTGGGATTATTGACGCAACGTCATCCGCTCGAAATCAGCCGCGTTCGCGCAACCAAACCTCTTGCTCATCGCTTTCGATGGCCTCGGAAAAGTGCTGTCGAACAAGGGTAATCGCGCGCTCCGGCGTTTCACCGCCTTCGATTAGGCAGAGGGCGGCCATCAAGCCGCTCCGCCCTGCCCCGTATTGGCATGAAAACGCCCGCGTCTGACCGGCCCTGAAGGCATCAAGACGGTCCACCAGGCCCTTGGCCCAAGCGGCAGCGTTCTCGTCGGACGGCACGGAATAGTCGACGATCGGGAAATGCACCAAAGCAAGCCCCTCCGCCTTCGCCGCCGCTTCCAGAAACTTCAGGAAGCTTTCGTCCAACTCGTCGCTTTCGATCAACACGGTCAGCGTATCGGCCCCAAGCGCCCGCAGCCCGTGCAGCGTCTCAGCACATTGATCTGGCATGAAAACAGCCGAGCCATCGACCCCGGTCTCAAGCCCCGGGAACCCGGTCATCACGACCAGCCCACCTGCGGGGTGCGGAATGGCGGCCCTAATCGAACCCGGCAAAGGGCCGGCGTCCGCGGCGCGTGCTTTCATGGACATGAGAATGACTTTCCAGTGCTGCTGTATACAGATATACTTGGAAGACTAGCTTTGCAAACAAAGGTTTACGGGCATCGCCATGGCCAAAAACAACGCTGAAACCATCGCAAACGCCCTGCGCCGCCGCATCTGCCTGGAGCCGCCAACGGCCAGTCCGCTCTTGCATGAACAGGCATTGGCGGAGGAATTTGGTGTCTCCCGCACGCCAGTGCGTCAGGCCTTGCAACGGTTGGCCTATGAGCGCCTTGTTGAGGTGCGCTCAGGCGTAGGCACGGTCGTCTCTCCGCTTGATCCATCTGAAAAAGCCCGCGACGTTGAACTGGCCTTCGCGCTTTTGCGTGTGGCGGCTGAAACGGAAGGCGATCGCCCGCTGTCGGTTGAGGCCAATGCCTATATCGTGGCCCTTGAACAGCAGGTCAGCGCGGCAAGCGCGTTGGATCTTGAGACGAACTTCACCATCCGCTCCACATCACTGACGATCATCGCCCGCGAAATGTCGAGCGATATCCTGGCCGACGCCCTCAAGTCCGCGCTCTGGCGCCTGTTCCGATGGCGCATGGCAGAAGCTGCGGAAAGCGGGTCTGGCATTGATGACAGGCTGCGGCAGGTCATGGCCGATATGGCGGAAGCCACACGCGCAGGCACCGTTCGTGCATTGCTTGAAGCGCAACTGCCCGTGCCCGCAAACGGTTGAAAAACCACTGACCCGCGCGTATATATGACGTGTCCCTTCGGGGACTATGAACATAAACGCGCTCGTAATAAGCGGATCGGACCCGGGGGCGGTACCCGGCGGCTCCACCAACATATCCCTCATTTGGGGATGGCACGGGGCCGAAATAGGATCGACGAACGTCTAAAGGGGTTAGCTTTGTTTCGGCGGGGTGCCACCGTATCGGCCCGACAAGTACAATTGCAAATGACAATCGTGCTCCGGCAATGGCTCTCGCAGCGTAAGCTGTCCTGAGTCGCCGAATTTAAGCCCTAGCGCCTAGCCGCGTTAGGCGGGGTTCGCAGGCACCTGGCAACAGAAGCCTGCACTTACCTCCCCCTGCTAAAGTCAAATTTCAGCGCCCTCATTGAGCGCAACATTTCCGTGCCAACGTCCCGGAACGAAAACGCCCGCCACGGGGCAACCGGACGGGCGTAGGTTTGAGCAGTCTAGTTCGTGTCAGTCGATGCTGAGCGCACGGCCCTCGCGGCCTCTCAGGCCAACACGGGCCGCTGGCATCCGTGCCACACCCTCTTCGAGCTCAGGGAAAATCGCATAAAGCTCCTGCCGCTGCGGTTCTGTCAGGACCGAGACTGTGTCGGCCGCCGGGTGGAAGCTTTCCGTCTCCAGCCCCTCCGAATAGATAACCTCGTGCTGATCGAAGGCGACATGGAAATACTCCACACCGTCGGCCTGCACGTCATCCGGGCGGATCGTGCTGTCGTTGATCAGCGTGAAGGCAGGCGTCAGCACACCCTCCGGGCTGCCGAACAGCATTTCAGCCCGCCAATCACGCACCAGAACACGGTGCTGGCGCGAGACACACAGATCGCGGATCGGCACACCTTCAGCAATTGCGCCGGCGCTGATCCGCACAGGACGTAGCTCAGGCCGTGCAGACAAAGCCATGGCGGGCAAACGAGTAGACCCAATCCAACGGATCACTTGAGTTCCATGGTCACGGGTCACGACGCGGTCGCCGATTTGCAGGTCTTCCACCGCGCGCTCCCCCTGCAAGGTCAGGATATGCGTGCCGCGGGTGAAGCAGACAAACATCGGAAGCGCGAAGCCGTCCACAACCAGTGTGTCGCCATTCGGTGTGAAGGTCGCCACAACCTCAACCTGAAGCGTTTCGCCAAGTTCAAAATCGTAGCCGGAAACCTCAAAGCAATCGATCCGCAACCCAAGTGGCGTTTCGATGATCGCAGGATCGCCGGCGGGGATCGTGATGATGGTTTGCACCCCATCGGAATCCGTCACGATGATCTCAAGCTTCTCCAACTCCGGCAGTGGCGGAGGTGTTGTGATCAGGTCGGTCAACTGGCTCAGGTCTGTGATCTGCGTGGCCGAAGTGTCCGGCGGCCCGGGATCCGGATCCGTGTTGTCCACCAAATGCAGCTGCGCCAGGTTCGAATTCGCACCGATGCCAATAGCGGTAATGGCCGCATTGAATTCGCTCTCCAACTCGACCACTTCACTGTCGAAGTTGCCAGCGTTTGAGCGGCCATCGGACAGGAACAACACAAGGTTGTTGTCATCGGGTCCGACGTCCCCCGCATCACGCCACTCATCGACAACCTCATTGAGGCCCTGCTCAAAGTTCGTGCCACCACCTGCGGTCAACCCATCAACCGCCGTGTCGAATGCATCTTGCTGGTCCAGCGTGAAATTCCCCAACGTGTCACCGTCGGAATTGTATTCGATCAGTGTCACGGTCACATCAGCCGGGTCGTATCCCGCGTCGATCAGATTTTGGAACACGGCCTTTGCCGCGAGCTGCTGCGCCTCAAGGAATGTATCGTTGTTGCCGTCGCCATCAACGTCCGAGCCTGAGTCCCGCCCGGCCGATCCCGATGTATCGATGACAAGCGCGACATTTACGTCCTGACTGGTGGCGCCGGTTGTGATGTCCGCTGTGACTTCGAAGCTTTCAGTAGCGAATGTAGGAAGCTCCGCCGTCAACCCGACATCGATGTCGTTGATCGTGCCGGTGTCAGAGCCGGTCTGTGTATCGGTTGAAGAAACCATGCGCACCCCCAGTGCTTATTGTTTCCGAATTCGAAAAAATCACTTAAAATCAACACTAAAGTGACTTTTTCGACGGCAAAAGGGGAAACTTCAAATGAACGCCTCTGATCAGTTATTTGCCTGCTTTTTCAGCAATAGAATGATCCAATCCGGTGGCTGAGCCGTTAAAGGAAGATTAGGGCACACAATCGGGTTTCAAATCAAATGACCGCCATCGACTACGTCAACTACGCCGTTGCTATCTTGACCATTGGCTTGGGCCTATGCGGGTGGCTTGCGCCGCGTTGGACAATGGATGTTCTGGATATGAAATCCGGCCCAACCAATATGGCCTATACTGAAGTCTCTGCCGTCTCTGGCTGCTTGTTCGTCGGCATCGGTTCCGGGGTGTTGTACCTGAATGAGCCGATGGCCTGGGTCGCCCTTGGATTGGCATATGGCGGGGCAGCCGTGGGCCGTGTCACGTCGATCCTGCGCGATCAGGCGGGCTCGCGTCAAAGCTGGACATTTTTTGGCACCGAGGCAGCACTCGCGGCGTGGCTCGTTCTCGCGAACTTTCCCACGCAAAGCTGAACCAAAGTCACAACCGCTCCGGGATGCTCTTGAAACGGCGGGACTTCCTTTCATCTCGAGACGAATCTCGTATGGTGAAGATGTCTGCTTGCATCGGGTCAAAACACATGTCGGAATCCCCGTCCTCCATTCCCTACGGCCGCCTCATGCATGAGGCAGTGTGCGGTGTGATCCGGGACGTGTTGCGGGGCGTTTCGCAAAACGGATTGCCGGGCGAGCATCACTTCTTCATCACGTTCAACACGCCGCATGAAGACGTGGAATTGGCCGATTGGCTGCGCGATCGCTACCCTGAAGAAATGATGATCGTGATCCAGAATTGGTACGATGATCTGGTGGTGGAAGAGGATCATTTCGCCGTCACGCTAAACTTCGGCGACGCGCCGGAACGTCTCAAAGTGCCCTTCGATGCGATCCTGACCTTCGTTGACCCCTCCGTCGAATTCGGTTGGCGATTTGAGCGGAATGAAGATGACCCAGACGGCCCTGCCCCCGATGACAGCCCGTCCGATGACACAACGAATGACACGCCCGAGCCCGAAGACGACGCGCCCCGCGACGCAGAGGTTGTGAGCCTCGACACCTTCCGCCGCAACACCTGACCCACCCCTTCCAGAAAGACGCGGAGTTTCCCGATGGCCTCCAGTGATTTTGCCCTGTTCATGAGGCAGCTTTTCCGCAAACCGCACCAGGTTGTGGCCCTTGCGCCGTCATCGAAGGAGCTCTGCGCCGAGATGGTGGCAGAGCTTGATCCAGCCAAAGGCCCCGTTATCGAGTTGGGGGCTGGCACCGGCAACATCACGCGCGCCATTCTGGACGCGGGCATCGCGCCCGAAGATTGCCATTCCATCGAAATGAACCCGGACTTCTGCGACCGCTTGCGCTCCAATTTTCCGGGTCTGAACGTCTATCAAATGAGCGCGGGCGATTGCGGTGAATTGCCGGTCGAGAACGTTCAGGCCGTCGTTTCTGGCTTGCCGCTTTTGTCGATGCCGACCCAGCTACAGCGCGACATACTGACGGGGTTCACCCAAAAGGTGCAGCCGGGCGGCGCGTATGTGCAGTTCACCTATGGCCCGAAACCACCAGTCACTAAGATCGTGCGCGAGGAATTGGATCTGACATGGCGCAAGAGCCATAAGATCTGGTGGAACATGCCGCCTGCGCGCGTCTATCGCTTCACGCAGGCCAGCTGATAGCGCAAACCCCACGACACCGCGTTGCCTCTGCCCACGCCCCCCGGTAAACCGCTGGATAAGCCCGCAGACCGGAGGACACGATGGCCCAGACTCGCACCGAAACCGACAGCTTTGGCCCGTTGGAGGTTCCTTCCGACAAATACTGGGGCGCGCAAACCCAGCGCTCAATTATGAACTTCCCGATTGGATGGGAAAAACAGCCCGTTGCAATCGTCCGCGCCCTCGGCGTCATCAAACGCGCCTGCGCCGAGGCCAACCAGAAGGCTGGCAAGCTCGACGGCATCGGCGATGCGATCGTCGAAGCTGCGCAAGAGGTCATTGACGGCAAGCTCGACGACAACTTCCCTCTGGTTGTCTGGCAAACGGGATCAGGCACACAATCGAACATGAATTCCAATGAGGTTATCGCCAACCGCGCGATTGAGATCCTCGGCGGCGAGATCGGGTCCAAGACGCCCGTTCACCCCAACGACCATTGCAATATGGGTCAATCGTCCAACGACACCTTCCCCACAGCCATGCACATCGCCACCGCGATGACGGCGCGCGATGTGACCCTGCCCGGTCTGCGCAAGCTGCTGACCGCGTTGGAAGAGCGGGCAACGGCGTTTGAGGGCATCATCAAGATCGGCCGCACCCACACGATGGATGCGACGCCGCTGACGCTGGAACAGGAATTCGGCGGCTACGCCCATCAGGTCCGCAAAGGCATCGAACGGGTCGAGGCCGCTCTGGGTGATATCTACGAATTGGCCCAAGGCGGCACCGCCGTCGGCACCGGCCTGAACTCGCCCATAGGCTGGGGTGAGGAAGTCGCCGCCAACATGGCCCGCATCACGGGCCTGCCTTTTGTCACCGCCCCTAACAAATTCGAGGCTCTCGCGGGCCACGACGCCATGGTCGCCATGTCCGGTGCCATGAAAACCGTGGCCGCATCGCTCTTCAAGATCGCCAATGATATCCGCCTTCTGGGCTCCGGCCCCCGCTGCGGTCTCGGCGAATTGATGCTGCCAGAGAATGAGCCCGGCTCCTCCATCATGCCCGGCAAGGTGAACCCCACCCAATGCGAGGCCATGACGCAAGTCTGCGCCCATGTCATCGGAAACGACGCCGCCGTAGGTTTTGCGGGCAGCCAGGGCCATTTCGAGCTGAACGTCTACAAACCCATGATGGCCTACAACGTGCTCCAATCCATGCAGTTGGTCGGCGACGCCTGCGTGGCCTTCACCGACAATTGCGTTGCCGGGATCGAGGCGAATACGCAGCGCATCGACAAAATCATGAACGAGAGCCTTATGCTGGTCACGGCCCTCGCGCCCACTATCGGCTATGACAACGCGACCACCGTGGCCAAGACCGCCCACAAGAACGGCACGACCCTGAAGGAAGAGGCGATTGGCCTTGGTTTCGTCGATGAAGAAACCTTCGACCGCGTTGTGCGGCCCGAGACGATGATCGGTCCAAAGTGACGGGCAAAGTCGTCAGCCTATCCCGTGCCCGGAAGAGTAAGGCGCGGGATGCGGATCGGCGCCGCGCGGATGAAAACGCCGCGCGCCATGGCCGCGCGAAAGCGGAAAAGGTGGCGGAAGCCGAACGCGAAGCCAAGCTGAACCGCGATCTCGACGGACACAGGCGCGATGAATGACGCCCGCCCTCGCAAACGCTCGTTAACCTTGCAAGGCCACCGAACCAGCGTATCGCTGGAAGATGCATTTTGGGAGGAGCTCCAGGCGATGGCCGAGGCTCGCGGCATATCGGTCAACGCATTGGTGGCCGAGATCGACGCTGCACGGGGCGTGTCTGCGGGTCTGGCGTCGGCGATCCGAGTGCATATTCTAACGGACCTGAAGCAACGTTAACGCCAGGCGTTGCGCGCCCTCTACCGCCGCGCCACCCGCAACCGGATCCCATCCTTCGCCCGCACCGTCAGGTAAGCAACCGGCACCGGATCATCGCCCTCAATCCGCTCAAACCGAAACGCCCTCACCAGCATGGCCAGCAGCAAAACACCTTCCACCATGGCAAAGCCCGCACCCGTGCAGACCCGCGCGCCGGTTGAAAAGGGAATAAACGCCTCGCGCATACATTGCTTGCCGTTCTCGGTCTCCCACCGCCCTGGATCAAACCCATCCGGGTTGTCCCAAAGCCGCGTTTGTCGATGCAGGTGCCAGGGCGAGATCACAACCTGACTGCCGCGCTTCACCGCACGCTCCCGGAATGTCTCGGCCTGCGTTGTTTCCCGCACCATCATCGGCACCGGCGGGTAAAGCCGCAGCGCTTCGCGAAACACATCCCGCGTCAAGCGCAGTTTCGACATTGCGCCAAAATCCGGCCCCTCAGGCAATAACGCAGCCTCCTCAGCCACTTTCTCCTGCCACTCCGGATAGCGCGCCAACAAATACAACGCCCACCCTAACGCCGATGCACTCGTCTCGTGGCCTGCCAAAAAGAAGATCGCAACCTGATCGACCATCTCTTGCGTCGTGAACCGCTCCCCCGTTTCAGGGTCTTCGGTCGTCATGATCTTCGTGGCCAGATCATCCGGCGCAGTCCCAGCCTTGATCTCCGCCATTCGCGCTTCGGTCATCTCAGTGATCAGCGCCCGGATCGCTTTCGCCGTGCGCCGCGTCTCGGCTCGGTGCCCCCTTGGAAGCCAACCCGGCAGCGGCACGAAAGCGGCTGCATTCAGGATCGGTTGCGTTCGCTGGTAGGCGCGGAACTCATGGAACACCCGCGTCGCAATCTCGGCCTCGATCGGCAGTGAGAAGAGCGTGCGAAAGATCACATCCGCCGCCGCATGGCTCATCTCCTCCTCTACTTCCACAATGCTGGCTTGCGCGCCCTCTGGCGCGACCCCGTCCGCCATCCGCGTCACTGACGCCTCGCCCGCCTCCCACATGGCGGGAAACGTATCGCGCAGCCGCCCGCCCTCAAAGGCCGGGTCAATGATCCGCCGCTGCCGCTGCCATTCCGCGCCATTGGTCAGGAACACCGAGTTCCCCAGCAAAGGCCGCAACCCTTCGCCCACACGATCCGACTTCGGAAAATCCAACGGCCGCGCCTTTAGCACTTCGTCCACAAGCGACGGCTGATTGATCATGTAGGATCGAAAGAACGGCGTCCGAAACTCCGCCATCCACGCCCGATAAAGCCGCGCGGGCTGCGCTGATAGGATGTCTTCCCGGAACAACCGCATATAGCGCCACAGCGACACACGCTCCGCCCGCGCGGGTGGCTTCGGCGGCAGATCATTCATGCGGCGACGTCCGTGAACTTGTTAACGGCCCGCTCGATCCGCGACTTCGACGGCACCCGCTCGCCGTAGCGATCCCCCAAGGTCAACGGCCCCGCCGTGACACGGAAATAATCGTAGGCGTCCCGGGCATCCGGCAAGTTGTCGAACGCATTGAGGTACTGGAAGTGCAGCTCGAACAGCTTCCATTTCAGCCGAGCCTGCTCGGCCTCCGAAAGCGTTTGCGTAAAGGCCGCCGAGATCACCAGCGGCCACTGCTTGCCCTCCGGCGCCACTCCCGAAACCGCCACGGGGTCGCACAACGCGAAGGAACAGCCATCGCCTGGCGCCGTTACATCGACCCAGGTCACGGCTTGCGTGGACATGAATGCCAGATCCGCTCGCAACCGGCCCGCATCGGGCAGGAAACTCACCATCGGCACCACATGGCCCAACGTCAGCAGCGACAGGAGCGGCCCGCCCTCAGGCACACGGCCCGCGCGGATCAAATCTGCCAGAACCGAGACGGCAATATAGGCGCCCGAAGAATGGCCAACGACAAGAACCTCATCCGCGTCGCCTTCCAAAACCTCCGCAATCCGGTCCGCAAAGTCCGCCATCCGCGCCTCTTGCTCCGGCGGATAGGCGCCACGCAGCGACGAGGAAAACGCGTAATCCTTCATCAGATACCAGGCGTAGAGCTGATCGCGTTTCGCGCACCATCGCAGGAACAAGTAGGCAACCCCAAGCCCCACCAAAGCGGCAATCGGGCGGAAGGCATCAAACGGATCGGCCAGTCTGCCCGCGCCAATCAGGGACATCATCCCATGGGCCCCACGATAGACGCCCCACGCGACAAGCGCGGCAATAGCCAGCGCAATAAGCCCCTGCCCCAACAACACTAGAACCGGGTAAAGCGCCGCAATCACCGGACCTTTCCGCAGCCGCATCAGTCGGAACAACGCGCCTGATCCGATATAGGCCCAAGCCGTGCGCATCAGCGCCAAATAGGTCGCCCAAATGCCGCCCTTCATCCCGTCCCGTACAATATCGGCCCAGTAGAGCACTTCCAGATCAACGGCGACCTCAGCCCCTTCAACAACCGCATCTACGTGCCAACCAAAGCGCGCTCCCTCCGGCGGTTCACCCTTTTCAATCCCATAGCCCGAGATTTCCGCCTGCCGCGCGGCCTCCCGCCTGTAGCGTTCGCGATAGGCACGCGGCGGCACCGGATCGAAACCGGGGATGTAGAGGACATGTCTGCGGGTCACCTGGCGCATGGGCGCCAGCATAGCCACCCAATATGGCGGCGCTAGGGCAATTCAGCCCAATTGGCCAAGCGCGGGGAAGGTCTCAAGTAGCCAAAACGCAAAGGCGGAAAACGCTCCCGTCATCAGGGCGATGCCAACCACAACCAACAGCACGCCCATGATCCGCTCGATCAGCTTCATGTGCCGCTTCATGCGCGCCATCAAGCCTTGCGCCCGATCGATGAAGGCGGCTGCAATCAGGAATGGCAGGCCAAGACCGACTGCATAGATCGCAAGCAGCGTTGTGCCCCGGGCCACGCTAGCCTCCTGCGCCGCAATAGACAGGATCGCGCCAAGTTGGGGGCCAATGCAGGGCGTCCAGCCAAAGGCGAAGGCCAGACCAAGAACGTATGCACCCAGGGTAGAGCCGCCCTTGTCGCCTGCATCCAACCGCGCCTCACGGTCCAGCAGCGGAATGCGGATGATACCTAGAAAATGCAGACCGAAGATGATGACGACTGCGCCGGATATCCGCGCCAGAAGGATCTGGTTTTGCAGAAAAAACTGCCCAAGGATTGAGGCTGTGAAGCCAAGGAAGATAAAGACCGTCGATAGGCCAAGCACGAAGAAAACAGCGGGCAACAGCGCCTTGCGCCGCGCCGCACGTGCCTCGTCCTGAATGTCCGTCATCGTGATCCCGCCCATATAGGCGAGGTACGGTGGCACAATCGGCAAGACACAGGGGCTGAGGAAACTCAACACACCGGCGGCGAGCGCCACCAACATCGCGGGCAAAAGCGACGCGTCAAAAAGATCGATCCCGAACATGGCCCACCCTTAGCGGCCCCGTGCAGCGCCGTCACCCGCCATCCGCTCACAATCGCGTGGACGCGCGCCGTCGGTGGCGCTAACCACTTTGGCGATGTCTGATCCAATTCTCATCGACGCACGCGATCTGCTTTGCCCCCTGCCCGTCCTGCGCCTTCGCAAGGCACTGGCAACGGCCCCTCCAGGCACTGAGATTCACCTGCTTGCAACGGATCCCGCCGCCCATATCGACGTGCCCCACTTCTGCGCCGAGCAAGGCCACACCCTGCTCGCGACGTCAGAAAACGGCCCGACAACCACTTATCAAGTCAAGAAATCCGGCTAGGCTGAGACGCCTCGCTCAATCAGGGAAGACCACCATCGCCCTGGGGTCCCAGGCCACGCGCGCGGGCGCGCCGACATCCAGAACGTCGCGCCCCACGATATTGCGCATCGACAGGCGCACCGGCTCGGGCAGACCTTCAAGGCGCACATCGTAATAGGTCATGTCGCCATAATAGACGACTTCATCGATCACACCGGAGGCCTCCCGCGCAGACCCGGCCTCACCGTCTGCCAGCAACGTCAGCGTTTCCGGCCGCAGCCCAACCGAGCATGCCCCGGACACAGATCCATCCGGCACAAAGGTGCCGTCCAGATCAACCTGCCCCAGACCAGCAACCTCCAGCGTGCCGTCCGCGGCCTGGCCGGGTAGAAAATTCATCACCCCGATGAAATCCGCCACCCGCTTCGTGGCGGGCCGTCGATACAGCACCTCTGGGTCCGCGAGCTGCGCAATCTCCCCCTCGAACATCACTGCGATCCGGTCCGACATGACCAGCGCTTCTTCCTGATCGTGGGTCACGAGCACAAAGGTAATCCCCACCTCGCGCTGTAGCTTCATCAACTCAACCTGCATGTCCTCGCGCATCTTCCGATCCAACGCGGACAACGGCTCATCCAGCAACAAAACCTTCGGCTTCAGGATCAACGCACGCGCCAGAGCAACCCTCTGCCTCTGCCCACCCGACAGCGCATGGGCCGCACGACCTCCCAGATGGCCAAGCCCCACCATCTCCAGCGCCTCGCCAATCGCGCGGGTCTTCTCAGCCACACCCATCCCCGACTTCCGCAGGCCGAAGCCCACATTCTGCTTGACGCTCAAATGCGGAAAAATTGCGTAGCTCTGGAAGACCATATTCGTCGGCCGCTGGTTCGGCGGCACACCTGCCATGTCCTTGCCCAACAGCGAAATCACGCCCGAGGATATCTCCTCAAACCCCGCAATCGCGCGCAGCAATGTCGTCTTCCCACACCCCGACGGCCCGAGCAGCGAGAAGAACTCCCCCGCACCGATCTCAGCCGTGATCCCGCGCAACGCATGATACTCGCCATAATATTTGTTCACATCGCGCATCGCGATCAGTGGCTCGCTCACAGGAAGCCCCCCGCATCTTGTTGGCCCATTTTCCGCAATCCCCTGCGCCGGAACACATCCGCCACGATCAGCAACACAATCGACAGCCCCACCAGGATCGTGCCCAGTGCCATCACCACAGGCAGCCGCGCCGGGAACCGCAATTGGCCCCAGAGATAAACGGGCAGCGTCGGCTCATTGCCCGACAGGAAGAAGGCAATGATGAATTCGTCCAAGCTGATGATGAAACAGATCAGCAGTGACGCGATGATCCCCGGCGTCACCAGTGGCAGGATCACGAGCCGAAACGCCCCCGCCCGCGTCTCACCCAAATCCACCGCCGCCTCTTCCAGCGATTGATCGAGGCCCGAGAAACTCCCCTGAAGGATCGCAATCGCGAAGGGCATGCACAGCAAAGTATGGCCCAGAATGATCGTGAAGATCGACGTCTCGATCCCCAACTGCATCAGCACCACCAGAAGCGAGATCGCCACGATCACCTCCGGCAGGACCAGCGGCAGCATGATGAACCCCATGATCCCGCCCTTCAGCGGGAACTTGTAGCGTGTAGCCGCGCGAGCCGCGAAGAGGCCCAGACAAGTCGCCAGCACGGCCACCGAGCACGCGATGATAAGCGAATTCAGCGTCGCCTCATGCAGTGCGGGGATTTGCGTCAATTCCGCAAACCACCCTGTCGTGAAGCCGCGCAACGGGAAGGCGATCACGGTCCCGTCGTTGAAGGCGAAGATCGGCAGCAGGATGATCGGCGCGTAAAGGAACATCAGATAAAGCACCGCGAAGACGCCAAGGGGCCGTACTCTCATATCCCCCACCTCCCTTTCGGAAGGAGTACAGCAATCGAAACGGCTCCAAACACCATGATCGCCGCCATGATCCCCAAGGTGCCCGCCGGGCCGAACCAGGCGTCTCCTTTGTTAAACAACCACCACAGAATCCCAATATCCACCGCTGCCGCCACGCCCGCCAGCGCAAGCCCCGCGACCCCGCCGCCAACCCTGTCGCTCAAATGCACCCAGAACCGCATGTGCAGGATCGCCCAGGCCAACGTGATCGTCACCGTCAGCATCGCCACCACAGCCAAAGTCGCCCCCATGGGCCGGTTCGACAGGTCGAAAATCTGCACATAGATCATGTTCGCGATCATGGTGCCGCCGGATCCGCCCACCAGCCTCGGCGTTACGTAGTCACCCACCGTCGGGATGAACACGATCAACACCGCCGCCAGCACGCCCGGCATGGCCAAGGGCAGGGTCACGCGGAAAAACGTCATCACTGCCCCCTCGCCCAGATCCTTCGCAGCCTCAAGAAGCGAGCGGTCAATCTTCTCCAAACTCACGAAGATCGGAAGGATCGCAAAGGGTGCAAAGGCGTGGGCCAGCGTAATCACAACGGCATTTGCGTTGTACAAGATCCACGAAAGCGGCTCTTCGATGATCCCCAATTCTAACAGCGTGCCGTTTACCGGCCCATCGTAGGCCAGGATCACACGCCACAGAAAGATGCGGATCAGGTAGCTGGTCCAGAACGGAATGGTGATCAGGAACAGCCACAGCGCCTTCTTTTCGGGGCGCACATAAAAGCTGATGAAATAGGCAATCGGAAAGGCCGTCACGACCGTCACCGCCGTCACGCTCGCCGAGATGCGTAGGCTCCGCATCATCAGCGCGCGATAGAGCGGATCCGTCAGCGCTTCACTGTAATTTTCCAGCGTGAACGTCCGGTCGATGGTCAGGAAGTTCTGCGTCCAGAAGCTGAACAGGATGATCGTCAGCAGCGGAACCGCCAACAACAAAAGCGCAAAGATCAGAGCCGGGCTGACAATGGTCAGGCCTTGCTTTGCTTCACGTGAAAGTCCCTGCGCCAACCGCGCGCCCCTTCGCCCCAAGACGTTGGAAAACAATCACCGGATCGGGGCGTGTTCGCAAGGGGGCATTGGAACGTGAACGCTTACCGCGCTGCTTCGTCCTCATCGATGTCGGGCCGCACATAGGACATGCCGCCCATGAACAACCGTCCCAACGCCTGCTTGGCCAAGTGCTCCATAGCCAACGGGTCCAGACCATGAAGGCGCGCGACCACGTAAGCCAATGTCGCTGTCAGCATCAGGCCGTACAGCAACAGGGCAAGCGACCCGCCCAAAACCACGCCGATGATCCATGCGAAATCCAGCAGGAACGACATGCCGTCATCCAAAGCCATGCCGTTGTCGCCCATCGACACGGCCAGCGAAACTGTGGTGAACGTCATGCCGCCCAAAAACAGGGCCGATGTGAACGAGGTGCGGATCGCCATACGCAGACCGGACCACGCTTCAGCGGCACTTTCGGCCCGCGGTTGCCATTTCCCATCTTCATCCCATTCCGGCAGGGAGTCATCAGGCCCGGCAAGCCACGCCTCAGCCACCGCGCAGAGCACGCCAAGCGTCAGAACGATCACACCGACGGACCAAGGCACATCGACAAGCCAAAGCGCCCCAGCCACGACCCCAAGCAACAAGAAATGCGCCGTTATGTAGAGCGGAAAGGTCAACCCAATCTGTAAGTCTTCCGATGTCAGCGGCTCCCCTTTGGGACCTTCGCCGGACAACACACGCTCAAGCGTAGGCGCAAGGAAAACGATTGGGATGATGATGACGGGCATCAGCATGATCCAAGCAAATGATCCTTCCGACTCTTCGACCGGCGCGGCATCGGCTGCCTGCGCTTGCGGCGTGCCGGTCTCGGGGAACATCAGGTTGAACACCATGGCCAAGACCAGCGCCGTGATCAGGCCAACCGCAATCTTGATGGCAAACTTCCGCCAACTCTGCGAACCGCGCCATGCGGCAACCGGGTCGGAAAAGAGCAATGCAAAAAAGCAGAACAGGTTCACGTTGCTAGCGAACTCTTCATTGACGCCAAAAGCGCGCAAAAGCCAACCGATGGAAAAGCTCACTGCGAAGGCCAAAGCCAGCCCCGCAAGGTGATCGATCAAAATGCCTTTTCCGACGGTCTTTTTGTCCTCAGACATGGTTTCGGCTCCCATACCATTTGACCCGTGCTTAGCGGCTCACCACGGCATCAGAGGGGCGCAATCGGGCCTGAAATTGGGCAGGCTTTGCGCCGCGAAAGCGATGCCAAACCCTTAATATTCGGTAAACCTTTTTGGGTTTTCGTATATTTTACAAAGACTTAAGGCTACTTATCAAACGTGATAAGCTGAATAAAAAAGGGCCACCCAACCGGGCGGCCCTTTCGGAAACTGCTATCGCGTATGCGATCAGCGCTTGGAGAACTGGAAGCTCCGGCGCGCCTTGCGCTTACCGTATTTCTTCCGTTCCACCACACGGCTGTCGCGGGTCAGGAAGCCTGCCGCTTTCAGCGCGCCGCGCAAGCTCGGTTCATAAAGCTGCAGCGCTTTCGAGATGCCGTGCTTGACCGCACCGGCCTGACCCGAAAGGCCACCACCTTTGACAGTTGCATTGACGTCGAATTCGCCATCAACGCCCGCAACCGTGAAGGGCTGGCGCAGGATCATCTGAAGCACGGGACGGGCGAAATACTTGTCCATCTCTTTGCCGTTCACCGTCACCTTGCCAGAGCCCGGCTTGATCCAGACGCGGGCGACCGCGTCCTTCCGCTTGCCGGTGGCGTAGGAGCGGCCAAGCGCGTCGCGCTGGGGCTCACGGTGAACGGTCTCGACCACGGGCGCTGCCGCCTCGGTGCCCTCAACGGAGCCGCGCAGTTCGTCGAGCGATGTGAGTGTCTCGGTCATGATCAAGCGCTCCGCGTGTTTTTCTTGTTCATCGACGCAACGTCGAGAACGGTTGGATCCTGGGCCTCATGCGGGTGCTCGGCACCGGCATAAACGCGCAGGTTGGTCATCTGCTGACGGCTCAGCTTGTTGCCGGGCAGCATCCGCTTAACGGCCATGGTCACAACACGCTCAGGATGCGCGCCTTCAAGGATCTGGCCGGTGGTGCGGGACTTGATCCCACCCGGATACCCGGTGTGCCAGTAGTTCGGCTTGTCACGCTTGTTGCCCGTCACCTGCACCTTGTCGGCGTTTATGACGATAACGTTGTCGCCCATGTCCATGGACGGCGTGAAAGACGGCTTGTGCTTGCCGCGAAGACGCATGGCGACGATCGAGGCAAGACGGCCCAGAACGATGCCTTCGGCGTCGATCAGGATCCATTTCTTGTCGATATCCGCCGGCGTGGCAGAGAAGGTTTTCATTTCGACGTTTCCTTTCGGGGGCCAATCCGGCCTAGAAAAACGAAAGAGGGGCGCGTGCCCCCCGAACATGGGCGCTTTCTAAGCATCTTTGCGCTGGCGTCAAGGGCATCGGCCTATCGAATTGATAGCAAAATCAGTAACTTGCATATGGGGTTCTATTTTACCCCACATTTTCGACCCTCTCCGCACCCTCTCTGGCCTTGCTCTTCCCGGACCCGAGCGCGCATTACGGCCCCATGAACCAATCCGTCCCACCAAAACAGACCCACCTGACCCGCAAAGATGGGACCACCTACGCCGGCACCCATCTGATCGTGGACCTCCACGGCGCATTCCACCTCAACGACCGCCCCCACATCGAACAGGCCCTGCGCGATGCCACCGAAGCCACCGGCGCCACGCTCCTGAGTCTGCATTCCCACCACTTCTCACCCCAGGGCGTCACCGCCATGGCGATCCTCGCGGAAAGCCACATCTCTTGCCACACATGGCCCGAGATCGGCTACGCGGCCTTCGACATCTTCATGTGCGGCAACACCGATCCCCACGCCGCCCTGCCCGTCCTGTCCCACGCGTTTGAGACCACCGACATCCGCGTCACCGAACTCCACCGCGGCCACCACAACGGCTGACCCGCGCCTCCTTCATCTTGGCTCTACAACTCCGGGGTTTGGGGCAGTGCCATCAGCGCGGTGGAATCGAATAAGTCATCGACGCCCGCGCCACGGGCTTATCTACTCCGTCCGAGAACAATAGACACTCGCCGACTGCCAGCACCCGTCCCAGCTTCAGCAACCGGCATTCGCAGATCAGGTCCGCGCCCGCTGCCGGTTTCCGCATGAAATCGAACGATCCGCTTGTCGTCACCGCCAATGCCTCGCGCCCTAGCATCGCAATCACGGCGATGTAGACTGACACGTCGGCCAGCGAAAACATCGCAGGGCCCGACACCGTGCCACCGGGTCGCAAGTGACGCTCGGCCACTGGCATCCGCACCCGAACAGCCATGTCGGCTACCTCTTCAATCACGAAATCACCGCGCACCTGAGGGAAAACCTCATCCAGATAGGCCGCAACCTCTTCGGCGTTCATCTTTACGGTCATTGGACTTGCCCCCCATCGATTTCGCCCGCTACCTTTCGCCAAAGCTCACGACCAGCGCAAGGGAGGCGCGCCCATGTCATCTGATCCCCTTGTCCTGCGTGACGACCAGGGTGCCATCACCCACCTGACGCTCAACAGCCCGAAGAACCTCAATGCGCTGAGTGATGAGATGTTGGCCGCGCTTCAGGCCGAATTCGACACGCTCCACGGCACGCCGTCCCAAAAGGTGATCATTCTCAAGGGCGCGGGCCGGGCTTTTTGCGCGGGCCATGATCTCAAGCAAATGCAGGCCGCGCGTCAGTCCGAGGATAACGGAGCCGCTGCGTGGAAGGACCTCTTTGATCGCTGCGCACATCTGATGCAAACGATCCCCCGCCTGCCCCAACCCGTGATCGCGCAGGTCCACGGTCTTGCGGCGGCGGCGGGCTGCCAGTTGGTGGCCTCCTGCGATCTGGCCGTGGCTGAGGAGGAGGCGAAATTCGGCGTCAATGGCGTCAATATCGGGCTCTTCTGCTCCACGCCCATGGTCGCACTCTCCCGGGTCATGCATCGCAAGCAGGTGTTCGAGATGCTGACCACAGGTAAATTTCTGAAGGCGTCGGAGGCGCAGGCCGCGGGCCTGATCAACCGCACCGCCGCCTTGGACAATCTGGAGGCGGCCACTTCTGAGCTGGCCGAGACCATCGCCACCAAACTCGGCTCCGCCGTCCGCGTCGGCAAACAGGCCTTCTATGCTCAGGCCGAATTGACCACGGCTGAGGCCTATGCGTTGACCGGCGCGGTGATGGTCGAAAACATGCTCAATCGCGACACGGACGAGGGGATCAACGCCTTCCTCGAAAAGCGCCCACCGACTTGGACTTGACCGCCGCAAGCCCGGGATGAGGCCCCCCAAAGGCCGGAACGGGTTGCCCGCTGAGCCCGCTTCACAAGGGTTAACGAATGGTAAACGTTGGTGGGAATATTGCGCGTTTCCAAATACATAAGTAGGGGTTGCAACCTTGCAACCGCCTCTCAAACCCCAAACAACGCCCCATATTTTTCATCCAGATAGTCCAGCAGCGGCGCTTCGCTGATCTCGCCGCCCGTCGCGTGCATAATCGTTTCGCGCGGCGTCCTGAGGCCGCCATGGCGCTGCAAATTCTCCCGCAACCAATCCAGCGCAGCCGACGGATCGCCGGCCTCCAGCCGCGCGTCCAGATCGGACACATCGCGGCGCAGCGCCTCGTTCAGGCAGCCCGCATAGACGTTCCCAAGCGCATAGGTCGGGAAGTAGCCAAACAATCCGACGGACCAATGCACATCCTGCAGCACGCCGTTCGACGGCTTGTCGACTGCCAACCCAAAGTCGGAGGCAAAGCGCGCATTCCAAGCCTCTTCAAGGTCCTCAACCTCAAGCGCACCGCCAAACAACTGCCGCTCCAGATCGAAGCGCAGCATGACGTGCAGATTGTAATGCACCTCATCCGCTTCGGTCCGGATGAAGCCGGTTTCAACCCGATTGATGACCCGCGCAAAGTCGTCGGCACCGGCCGAAAGCGTGCCAAAATGCGCCTCCATCCGACCATGCAGGAACCGTGTGAACAGGGCCGACCGCGCCAATTGGTTCTCGTAAATGCGGCTTTGGCTCTCATGGACCCCCATCGAGACGCCCTGCCCCAACGCGGTCAGACGCAGCTCGGGCGCAATGTTCTGCTCGTAGGTGGCGTGTCCGACTTCGTGGATCGTGGAATAGAGGCAGCCCAGAGGCTCCGCCTCATCCACCCGCGTGGTGATCCGCACATCTGCGCCCGAGCCGGAACTGAACGGATGCACCGCCAGATCGATGCGTCCGAGGTCAAAATCATACCCGAACGCGCCCGCAACCTCGGCGCTCAGGGCCAGTTGCGCCTCTTTCGGGAAAGTGCCGTTCAGCGGCGCAGGCATGTCCGCGCCAGCCAGACGGTCACGCAAAGCCACCAGACGCGGACGCATCCGGTCGAACAGCGCGCCAATCTCGGCGGCATTTGTGCCCGGCTCATAGTCCTGCAACAGCGCGTCGTAGAGATCGCCGCCGTCCGCGATGGCCGAAGCCTCTTCGCGCCGCAACGCCACGACTTGTTTGAGGGTCGGCAGGAACGCCGCCACATCATCCGCCGCCCGTGCCTTGGCCCAGATGCCCTGGCTGAGTGAGGTCAGGCGCGCCAGCTCGGTCGCCAGTTCCGCCGGCACCTTCACGGCCCGATCATAGCCGCGCCGGATTTCCCGTATTTGCGCTGCTTGAACGTCGTCCGAAGCCTCAGCGTGATCCAACCAGTCCCCAACACGCGGGTCTGTGCGGCGTTCATGCAGAACTGCCTCCAAAGCCGCCATTTCCTCGCCGCGCTGTTCCGCAGCCCCCGGCGGCATCATCGTCTCCTGATCCCACCCAAGGCGTCCCATCACCTGACCCAAAGCCTCGGTCGTGCGCTGGTGCGCCAGCAGATTATCGATTGCAGCCATCAGGCAGCTCCTCTCACGGATTGGGGCAGCGGGTAGCGCGCCAGAAAACGCGCCCGCAGGATCAGGGTGATCAGAACAACCGCCCCGAATTGGTGCAGGATGGCCAGATACCAGGGCGAGGAATGCATGACGGTCACGATGCCAAGGACGATCTGGCCAAACATCATCACCATCACCCAATCAAAGGCCCGCTTCGTGGCCACGCGCGCAGTGCGCCGTGCGGCCATCCAGGCGCCGATGCCGAACAGAAGCAGCACATAGCCGGTAATGCGGTGGATGAACTGCACCGTCCCGTCGTTCTCAAAGAGGTTCCGGTACCACGGCTCAAGCGCCCACATGTCGGGCGGGGTGAACGCCCCCGCCATCAGCGGCCAATCGATGTAATTGCGGCCCGCGTCGATACCCGCGACCAGCGCCCCAATCAGGATTTGCACGAAGGTCAGATGCAGCAATCCGGTCGCCATCCCATTGAGTTTGCGGTCGCCATCACGGCGCGCGGTCATCAACTCCGCCTCGGCGCGACCAAGCCGCAGGATGTACCACGCCATCAACGCAAGGATCACAAAGGCCAGCACCAGATGTACGGCCAAGCGGTAGGAGGCGACGTCAAACATGCCGGGTGCGAGGCCGGAATGGACCATCCACCAGCCCGCGACGCCTTGAAGCCCCCCCAAGACGCCCAACAGCAGCAGGCGACTGGTCCAGCCGGTGGGTACGGATTTTGTGGCCAGAAGCCCCAGGAATCCGACACCCCAGACCAACCCCAGCAGCCGCGCCCATTGCCGGTGGCCCCATTCCCACCAGTAGATGAACTGGAACTCCGACATCGACATGCCGCGGTTTTGTTCCTGATATTCGGTAGTGGCGCGGTAGGCCTCCAGCTCAGCCTCCCAATCCGCCTCATTTAGCGGTGGGATTGCGCCCGAGATCGGGGCCCATTCCGTGATCGAAAGCCCGGAGTCGGTCAGGCGCGTCAAGCCACCCACGGCGATTTGCACGACGACCATCGCAAACAGGATCATGATAAACACGCGAACAAGCCGCCGACCGCGCCCGCGATCACCGGTTACGCCACCGGGCGTTGCCGCCGGTTTTTGCGTCTCACTGACCTCTTCGAAAATGCTGCGTCCGCCGGCCATGTTTGTCCCTCTTCGCTCTTGGGGCAGACCTAACCCGGCCCCCGCCCCCCTTCAAGCGCCCGCGACACACTGGCAATGGCTTAACGGTTGTCCTTGCGCTTGCCTTCGGCCCACCTTCGCATCTGGCGCAGCACACCATGCAACGTCTGCACATCCGCCCGCGTCAGGTGCAGTCGCCCCCACAGATTGCGTAGCGTCAGCTTCATGCTGTCGGCTTTTTCGGGCGGCCAGAAGAACCCGGCCTCGTCCAGTTGGGCCTCGTAGTGGTCGCCCAAGGCCGCAACTTCGACGCCGCTGGCGAAATCCGTCTTGGCCATTTCCATGACCTCGGGCGGCACATCAGTCGGCTGCCTTTGCCACTCGTAGCCGCAGAGCAAAACGCATTGCGCCAGGTTCAGCGAAGGGAATTCCGGGTTCACCGGGACGGAGATAATCGCGTCGGCCCGCGCAATGTCGGCATTTTCCAACCCGGCCCGCTCGGGTCCAAACAACACACCAACCTTGCCGCCCTCGGCCGCAATCGCGCGGGCCTGCTCCATCGCGCGTTCCGGCGTGACCACAGGCTTGGTCATTCCGCGTTCACGAGCGGTGGTGGCAAACACATATGTGCAATCGGCTAGTGCATCCGGCAGGTCGCCGAACAAGCCCGCTTGGTCCAGAAGCCGACCCGCGCCACTAGCCAAGGCGACAGCACGCTCGTTGGGCCAGCCGTCGCGCGGGGCTACGACGCGCATATGATCCAGCCCGAAATTCCACATTGCGCGCGCGGCGGCTCCGATATTCTCCCCCATCTGGGGGCGAACAAGAACGAAGGCCGGTTGGCGCTGGGGAGAGGCTTGATCAGACATGGGCGCCGCATATCCAAAGGCACAGGCCCCCGCAAGCCATCCGCGCCGCCCATTGCCCCATTGGCACGGGCGCGGTATCAGCCTCAAAACACGCCAGGAGCGCACCATGGCCGACGAAGACCGCCCCCAGATCTACCTGATTACACCGCATAGTTTTGAGCCAGAGGTGTTTGCGCCGCAATTGGCGGCCGTGCTCGACAGCGTAGACATCGCGTGTGTGCGCATGGCGCTTGCGGGGGAAGACGAAGACATGCTGTCGCGCGCCGCCGACGCCTGCCGTGAACTGGCCCACGCCCGCGACGTGCCTCTGGTCATTGATCGCCATATCCAGCTGGTCGAACGCCTTGGCCTAGATGGCGTGCATCTGCCAGATGGTGCCCGCAACATCCGCGCCGCCCGCAAAGCACTGGGAAGCGACCCGATCATCGGCAGCTATTGCGGCGCATCGCGCCATGACGGAATGAATGCGGGTGAGGCCGGGGCCGATTACATAAGTTTTGGCCCTGTGGGAGACAGCGCCCTTGGCGACGGCACGAAGGCCGAAGCCGAGTTGTTCGCCTGGTGGTCGCAGATGATCGAATTGCCGGTTGTGGCGGAAGGCGCGTTGGACGTGGACATCGTCGAAGCCTTGGCACCCGCCACGGATTTCTTCGCCATCGGGCCTGAAATCTGGTCTGCTGACGATCCCTTCGCGGCCCTCCGCACTCTGATCGCGCCGCTCGGCTAGACCAAAGCCGTGCCCGTCGCCAAGCCGTGGCGCACGGCGGTCTCGGCGTCCTTCGCCAAGGCCTTGCGGTTTGTGGCTGCGGCAACAGGAAGTGGCGGGTGATAGACCACCTCGACCTTTCCACGACCCGGCGTGGCGAGGATCTGCACAATGCTCGGTCCGAAATCCATGTCACCCCACCACCCGTAATGGCGCGGATCCGTGCCCTTTGGCGCGTGATAACGCAGGGTGACAGGCTGCACGGCGATCTCTTCCTTGAGCCGGTCCGAGAAGAAGGCGGCAAAAAGCGTCGTTTTGAACGGCAAGACCTGTTGGCCGTCGGTAGATGTCCCTTCCGGGAAGAACAGCAGTTGGTGGCCCGCAATCAAACGATCCTCGAACAGCTTGGTCTGCGCTGCAGCCTCACGCCGGTCACGTCGGATAAAGACGGTGCCAGTGCCCCTCGCCAGCCAGCCGACGCCGGGCCAGGTGCTGACCTCTGACTTTGCGACAAAGTAGAGCCGCTTGCAGGCGTTCAAAACGAAGATGTCGAGAAAGCTCACATGATTGCAGACATAGGCACCGGGCCGTTGCATCGGTTGGCCGACCACGACGCGTTGCAGCGACAGCAACCGACAAGCCCAGACGCAGACAAAGCGCGTGATGGAGGGTGTGAAGGGGCGCTTTAGGCCCCAGATGGCGGCCTCTGGCATCCGCAGCAGCAAGAGCAGTGGAAAACAGATCAGCAGGAGCAACAGCAATGGTCCGCCGCGCCAGATAATCCGCAGAATCTCCAAAACTCCGATCCGCCTAGGCTGGGGCGGCGGCGGTCCATACCAGGTGTCACTCACTTCGCCATACCCCGTTGGTAGATCGCGCGGTGTGTCGCAGACATCCGGGCCACATCAATTACAAGGCAGACGTCGATGCAGTTGAACGGCCGGTCGATATAGGCCCCCTGCCCCACGAACCCCCCAAGGCGGAGGTAAGCTTTAATCAGCGCTGGCATATCCCGGATTGCGGCGGGCCGGTCGAGGGCATCTTCCGCAATCAAGTCCATCGCTTGGTAGCTGTCTTCGCGCGCCATCGGGCGAATATCCTCTGGCGCGAGGTGGCGGTGATGGAGCAACGACAATTGCCCGGCCAAGGGCGCAGGGTCCAGACCGTGAAAACTCGCGACGCCGAACATCAATTCAATGCCGTGATCCGCGATGTAATCCGCCAACCCATTCCACAGGTGCATCATTGCCGTTCCACCACGGTAGTCGCGATGGACACAGGACCGACCGAGCTCTAACAGGCGCCGGCCGGACGCGCGAAGCGGCGTCAGATCGTATTCATCTTCAGAATAGAAGCTGCCAGCCTTGCTGGCCCCGTCCTCTCGCATCAAGCGGTAAACGCCGACCACGCGATCCTCGGGCGCACGACGATTGTCGAGAAGCAGGAGGTGCTCAAAAAACGGATCGAACCTATCCGCCTCAATGCGCGCCTCGTGGTCCACAAGGGCCCCGTCCCCGCCCAATTCTTCGACAAACACCGCATAACGCAGGCGTTGGGCGGCAAGGATGTCCGTGGGATCGGCGGCCAGGCGCAACTCGAATTGGGGCTCGTCCATCTGCATGGTGCGAGGGTCGTCCTTGCTGCGGGTCTTGGCCGTGCCGCGCACCTACACGCAGCCTTGGCGCGCAGGGTTAAGCGGGCACAGGCGCATTTGCAAGCCGCCTGCCCCGTCGGTAGACCTCAGAGTAACCCTGACGTTAAGGTCGTGTTAACCACACCAATGTAGATGTGGATACGCGAGTTCACGAAGGATCGACAATGTTCAACGCCACATTTCGACCGTCCAGCACCACTTTGCCTTCATGTTCAAAATTGACCGTGACCTTGCCACCTATGTTTGATTGCACCTGTCCTAGTCCCCAATCGGGGGCACCAGGATGCTGAACATACATTCCCGGCTCAAGGATGGCGGTGATATCAGCCGCACTTGTGTCACGTTCCATGGATCGAGGGGGCCTTTCCAAAATGCTTGATGCGCAAACCGACCCGATCACACGTCTCGCCGATCTGGTGGCCTCGCGGCTCTGCCATGATCTAGTTAACCCATTGGGCGCCATCGGCAATGGTGTTGAGCTGTTGGAGATGACCGGAAAGGCCGATGGCCCTGAGATGGATCTGATCCGCGATGCCGTGGCTTCGGCCCAGGCGCGCATCCGACTGTTCCGCTTGGCATTCGGCGGCGCGGGCCCCGATCAGGTCACCAGCAGACGCGAGGCGGCGCAGGCGGTCGAAGGCTACTTCCACCAATCGCGCATCGCCGCGAATTGGCAGATCGATACGGACCGCCCGAGGCAGGAAACCAAGCTGGCCTTTCTGATGCTGCTCTGCGCGGAGATCGTGTTGCCGATGGGCGGCGAGATCGATGTGGCGGTGGACGAAAACGGCCATTGGAGCGTTGAGGCGCGTGGCGCCCGGCTGAACGTAAATGAGGAGGTCTGGGGCCTGCTGCGGTTTGGGGAGCCGCCTGCCGATGCAGATCTGCGCCCCTCCGACACTCAATTCCCGGTGCTGATCTATGCCGCAGCGGCGCTTGGCCTGACGTTGAACTATGTCGTCATGGAAGAGGCGGTGCGTCTGACCGCCACTTAAAGCGCGCGCAACCCGGCCCGGAAACGTCGCATGTTTTGCCGATAATGCTCGGCAGAAGCCAAAAGACCTGCTTTCGCGGCCTCATCCAACTCGCGCACGACCTTGCCCGGCATTCCCATAACGAGAGAGCCATCGGGGATGACTTTGCCCTCTGGGATCAACGCGCCCGCCCCGATCAGGCAGCCATCCCCGATCACAGCGCCATTCAAGACGGTCGCGCCCATCCCAATCAAGGAGCCCGCACCAATCGTGCAGCCATGCAGCATCGCCTTGTGGCCAATCGTGCAGTCCGGCCCGATGGTCAGCGGGCAACCCGGATCCGTGTGGCACACCACATTCTCCTGCACGTTAGATCCACGCCCGACGCGGATTTCCTCGTTGTCGCCACGCAGGGTGCAAGCAAACCAGATGCTAGCGCCCGCTTCCACCACCACATTGCCAATGACATTTGCATCCGGCGCGATCCAGGTGTCGTTGGCCACCTGCGGGGCCACACCGTCCAGCGCATATAGGGTCATGGCGCTTCCTCGAATTCCGATTGCAGAACCCGGACGTGATCCATCAGACCCGGTTGCTGGCTCGCCTTCATGCGTTCTGCCGTGACGATGGCCTTCAGCCGCGCTTCGGTCTGGTCCAGGTTGTCGTTAACCAGCACGTAATCATAGCCATCCCAATGGCTGATCTCGTCCCAGCTTTTCTGCATCCGCTTGGCAATCACCTCGGCATCGTCCTGACCACGGCTTTCCAACCTTCGGCGCAACTCCGAAATCGAAGGCGGCAGAATGAAAATCGAAAGAACATGGGCCGACAGCGCGCTTTTCTGGATCTGCTGCGCACCTTGCCAGTCGATGTCGAACAGAACATCGCGACCAGCTTCAATCGCCTCGGATACGGGGCCCAAGGGGGAGCCATAGAAGTTGCCGAAGACGTGGGCGTGTTCCAACATCTCTCCGTCACGCACCATGGCCTTGAATTGCGCTTCGTCGAGGAAATGGTAGTCCTGCCCGTCCGTCTCGCCGTTGCGCGGCGCGCGCGTTGTGGCTGAGACCGAAAAGCTCAGCGACGCGTCCCACGCCATCAAACGTTTGGCCAGAGTAGATTTGCCTGCGCCAGAGGGCGAGGACAGGATGATCAAAAGGCCACGGCGGTCGCTGTCTTGCATCGTCATTCCACGTTTTGAACCTGTTCGCGCATCTGATCGATGGTCAGTTTCAGGTCAAGCCCGATGGCTGTTAGCTCCGCGTCGCCAGACTTGGAACACAGCGTATTCGCCTCCCGATTGAACTCCTGCATCAGAAAATCCAGCTTGCGTCCGACCGGGCCACCACCAGCGATCATATCCCGAGCCGCGGTGATGTGCGCGCGCAGCCGGTCGATTTCTTCGGTGACGTCAGCTTTGACGGCCAATACCGCCAGCTCCTGCGCGAGGCGTCCCTCATCGACGACTTCCGTGGCCTCCAACAATTCGGCGACTTGAGTACGCAACCGAGTGCCCGCCGCGGCCGCACGCAGAGTTGCGGTTGTCCCGGCAGCGTCGGTCAGCTCTGCAATCCGGTCCAATTGGCCTTCCATGACCTCTGCCAAAGCAGCCCCTTCTGTCCTGCGCATCTCAACGAAAGCTGCGATCAGCGCCTTCGCCTCAGCCAAAAGCGCATCTGTTTCAGGTAGTTGCGCGGCGTCGTTCACGTCCATTACGCCACGAAGAGCAAGGATATCTGCCGCGCTTGATGGTGCCAGATCGCTGCTTGCCCGTGCCTCGACCTGCGCCAAAGCGCCCAGAACCGCGTCCAACGCATCGTCCTGCAACTGCAGGGCCGCGCCACCCGTCGCGCGTTGCAGCTTTAGCGAAACCGTAACGTTCCCCCGCGCCAATGCCTTCTGCAGGGCCGCACGCAAGGGTTGCTCCAAGGCACCCAAGCCCTCCGGCACC
Source organism: uncultured Roseicyclus sp. (assembly GCA_947500415.1). Taxonomy (GTDB): domain Bacteria; phylum Pseudomonadota; class Alphaproteobacteria; order Rhodobacterales; family Rhodobacteraceae; genus Gymnodinialimonas. Next base: position 81,718 of record CANMRT010000002.1, on the reverse strand, counting down.
CGAAGGCGCAGGTCCAACCCGCGCCCATTCACGCCCCGGATTTCCCATTGCCAGCTGAGCGGCCCATCGGCCCCATCCATCGCGGCAAATGCCGTCATCGAGGCGATCGCCTTACCCGCCACGACGCGCCCCTGATCCGTTAACCATCTGGAAAGACTCCCCCTGCCCATAAAATTTTATTCAGTGTATTTGAAAAGGGGACAGGATCAGCGCGCTGTGGTCAAGCCGAACGCGCGATCCCGGCGGGGGCCGTGAGCAGATTTGATGAGTGATTTGGCGGAGGCCGAATGATGAGTGACATGGACACCTCGACGACTCGGTTGAGCCATCTGGACGACCGCACACTGGCCCTCTTGAAGTATTGGGACGCGTTGCGCGGGGATCGCGTGGTTCCGGGCCGCGTTGAAATCAGCCCCCCTGCGATCACCGGGCACCTGTCGCGCGTCTGCATTCTGGAACGGCCCAAAGCCGGGACCGTGCGGATGCGTCTGGCCGGCGCCACCTTGTCGGGCCGTATGGGCATGGAATTGCGCGGGATGCCATTTCGCGCGCTCTTTGATCTGGATCACCGTGCGCTGGCCATGGATGCGGCTGAAACCGCCATCGTCACCCCTGCCGTCAGCGTGCTGACACTGGCCCGTGCGGAACGCCATGGGTCCCAGCATGAAGCGCGAATGATCATCCTGCCGCTGTCCGACACACGCGGCGGGCTGACCCGCGCCATCGCTCTCTATTCCGAGGCACCTTCCGTGACGCCGATTGCCTCAGACCTGAGAGGCCGGTTTCAAGTAACCGATCAATGGTCATTGGAAATCCCCGAAACAGGGTACCTGCCGGGTTTGTCGAAAGCGGTCGCCACAGTAGGCAAGACAACGACGGCCAAGCCAAAGCCGGTTCGCATCGCAAGTCGCCAATCGCGCGCTTCCATCGCCGCACCAAGAGTAGAGGCCCGCGAAATGCCCAATCACACGCGTCCTGTTTTTCAGGTGATTGACGGCGGATTGGCCTGAGCAAAGAGTCCTCAAACGCAAAGCGCCCGCGCCCCAGTAAGGGACGCGGGCGCTATTGTTTGATCGCGATCAGCCTGCGGCGCGCAGGGCCTCGCGGGTGCTCGAAAGTTCTTCGGCCACCAGGAACGCAAGTTCCAGTGATTGCGAGGCATTCAGGCGGGGATCGCAGGCCGTGTGATAGCGGCTCGACAGATCCTCATCCGTCACAGCACGCACGCCACCGGTGCATTCGGTCACGTCCTGACCCGTCATCTCGAAATGCACGCCACCCGGGACGGTTCCTTCCGCGCGGTGAACCCCGAAGAACTCCTGCACTTCACGCAACACACTGTCGAAGGGCCGTGTCTTGTAGCCACTGTCGGATTTGATCGTGTTGCCGTGCATCGGATCACAGGACCAAACGACAGGATGCGCCTCTTCCTCGACCGCGCGGATCAGCTTGGGCATGTGGTCGGCCACATTGCCCGCGCCAAAGCGGTTGATCAGAACGATCCGGCCCGCCTCGCGGTTCGGGTTTAGCGTGTCGAGCAGTTCCTTGAGGTCCGAACGTGAGATCGACGGGCCACATTTGATGCCAATCGGGTTCAGAACGCCTTTGCAGAATTCCACATGCGCGCCGTCAGGCTGCCGTGTGCGGTCGCCAATCCAGATCATGTGACCGGAGCCTGCGAGCCATTTTCCGGAGGTCGAATCCAAACGGCAAAGCGCCTCTTCATATTCCAGCAGCAGCGCTTCGTGCGACGTGTAGAAATCCACTTGCTCAAGCTCATGGGTCTTGCCGGGCGCGAAGCCAGCGGCGCTCATGAAATCGAGGGAGTCCTGAATGCGATTGGCCATATCGCCATAGCGCTCGGCATCGCCGATATCCGTGAAGCCAAGAGTCCAGGAATGCACGCGGTGAATGTCCGCGAAACCGCCTTTGGAGAAGGCGCGCAGAAGGTTCAGCGATGCCGCCGCCTGCGTGTAGGCTTGCAGCATTTTCTGCGGGTTGGGGATCCGCGCCTCAGACGTGAAGTCCAGCTCATTGATGATGTCGCCACGGTAGGACGGAAGTTCCACCCCATCCTTCACCTCAGTGGGTGCGGAACGCGGCTTGGCGAATTGACCGGCCATTCGCCCGATCTTCACTACCGGCACCTTGGCCCCGAAGGTCAGAACGGTCGCCATCTGTAGCATAACCTTGAAGGTGTCGCGGATATTGTCGGCGGAGAATTCCGAGAAGCTTTCCGCGCAATCACCACCTTGCAGGAGAAAGCCCTCTCCCCGTGACACGGCTGCGAGTTCGTCGCGCAGTGTCCGGGCCTCACCGGCAAAAACCAGCGGCGGGTATTTGCCCAACTGGGTCTCAACCGCGTTCAAAGCAGCTTCGTCCAGATAATCCGGCATCTGCACGCGCGGTTTGGCGCGCCAATCCGATTTCGTCCAGGGTGTAGCGGATGCCATGGTCGTCTCCATATCCAAGGGTCGAAGCCCTCTCTACACAAGCACCCTGCCGCTTCCAATCCCGCATTTTGCAATTTGTGAGCGCCACCATGAACAATTGTGGGATTGCGCGCGCGAAGATTTGGTGATTTCGATTTTCCCGACGGGAAGAAGCGCCGGGCAAACCGACACCACCCGTAGGAGACTAGCGTATGACCGATACAGCCGTCAGACCCCGGCCAGGCGAAGGACCTAAGCGGTTCGTTTTCGTCTTGCTCGATCAATTTACAATGCTGTGCTTTTCCTCGGCCGTCGAAGCGCTCAGGATCGCAAATCGGATGTCAGGCCGGGAGCTGTACCAATGGTCGCTTGTCGGCGAAGGCGGCGATTATGCACAATGCTCGGCCGGTATCTGGTATCGACTGGACGGTGATCTGGATGAAGTCCGGCGTGAGGACGTTGTGTTGCTGTGTGGCGGTATCGACGTGGCAGGCGCCACCACGAAACGTTTGCTCAGCTGGCTTCGCCGCGAAGCGCGCAAAGGCCCGGTGATCGCAGGGCTCTGTACGGCCGGCTACACTTTGGCGAAGGCGGGTTTACTAGACGGCAAGCGCGCCACGATCCATTGGGAAAATCAGGACAGCTTCGCCGAGGAATTCGAAGAGGTCACTCTGACCAAGTCGGTTTTTGTGGTGGACGGCAACCGGATCACCACGGCTGGCGGCACCGCGTCCATCGACCTGATGCTGAAATTGATTGCCGAAGATCATGGCGAAGAGCTGGCCAATCTGGTCGCAGATCAGCTGATCTACACCTCCATCCGCACCGATCAAGACACGCAGCGTCTGTCGATCCCCACACGCATCGGCGTGCGGCACCCCAAATTGGGGGCCGTGATCCGGATGATGGAACAGAACATCGAGGACCCGATAAGCCCGTCGCAATTGGCGGAAGATGTCGGCATGTCCACGCGGCAATTGGAACGGCTGTTCCGGCGTTACCTCAACCGCTCCCCCAAGCGCTATTACATGGAACTGCGCCTCGGCAAAGCGCGCAACCTATTGATGCAAACGGACATGAGCGTGATCAACGTGGCGCTGGCTTGCGGTTTTGCTTCACCCTCGCACTTCTCAAAATGCTACCGCGCGCATTACGACACAACACCCTACCGCGAACGTGGCACCCACGCGACGCGGGTTAAAACGTGAAATGGATCGCGCTTGTTCTGGGGCTGGCCATCCTTGCAGCCATCGCCTTACTCTCGTTTTCTAGCACCCCCGTCACTCTCCAACCCCAGGCGCGGCCCGAGCCGCAACCGCTACCCGACCTACCCCGCCGCGAAGTCTTGCCGATGTTTGCGCTGGAAGGCGGTGCGCGCCCCGACTTGGTGGTATTTGAGGATGGTGAGGCCGGATGGTTCGCGCTTGACGTCAGCGCAGTGCCTGAAGGCACTGAGATTGGCTTCCACGGTCCGCGCCTTTTTGATGCATTCACCGGCAACCAACATGTGGCGACCTATTGTGGAGGCACGGCGCGATCTGGAAAGATCATTTGGGTGATCGTGGCGGGCGAAATCGTACAGGACTACGCGTTCTGTGCGCCATCTCGCATGGACCTTGGCCCGCTCCGTGCCTTTGCGGAACCGGTTGAACTGGTCACCGAACAAGTCGCCGCCTCAGACCTCGAAACGCTCGCGGCTCGCATTGCAGATGCGCCGGATCAAGCCATGGTGTCCTTTCCCGCGCGTCTGTCGGGGTTCTCGCACCAACGTCGCATCATGGGACCGTACACGTGGTTCCCGCCGGGAAGTGGCCGCGCGCAGATAGACATGGAGGATGGGATCGAGACAGCCATCATGGAGGCAGTCGGGGAGGCCCGCGTGCATATCCGCCAGCGCAATGGGCTGACCCCAAACCCGACACTCTACAATGATGGCACTCAGATCGCTTCGGGAATGGGCGTCAATGTCGACGGCACGCTACATGTGATCGACGGGCTCTGGGCCTTCCCCTTCGACATCCGGGTGGAGTGCATGGCCGAGGGCTGCGCGGTCCTTGATGCGCTGAACCTTGCCCCATTCTTCGCACCAAACCGAGACGCTTCGATACTGGAGGAGGGCCTTTCGCGGTCCGTCGCTTCGCCCCATGGCGACGATGGTCCGGTCCCTGTCACCCTGTTTCCAACTGAAGACGAGCTTCTGGGTGAGATCACAATCGAGATGAGTGACATCGAACCCATCACTCATCAGGTCCGCTACATCCGGCGCGGCGCTGACTAGCTTTGTGGCACCCGCGCCGCACGACCGCCGCGTCTGCGCGCTGCTGGCGCTGCCGCCAAACCCTTCGACAACACACCCTTCATCGGATGGTCCGCAGGCTCATCCGCGTGTTTCTCCAGCAAGGCAGAAATCGCGGGCTTGGGGTCGGAGGCCTTCAGGCTCAACGCCCAATCCACAAAGATCGACCGACACTCTGAGGCCGTGATCCCCTCGATACGAAACGCCTCTCGGATCAGCCCCTTGGGGTCATTTGGGTCGTCGTCACGCATCGGCGCCGTCCTTCGTAGCCTCGCCTAGTATTTCGCCAACCCTAGCGGCCGCCCGCGCCCGCAAGTCGTCAAGCTGCGGCACCAGAGTGTCTGCCTCCGTCACATCCAGCATACGATGCAGAAAATCCATGCCGCCCGCACCCACCGCTTCGGGCGACAGGGCGCGCCCCGTCAGCAAGCGCGCGCCCTGTTGGAGGGCCGCGAAGATCCGATGTGCCTCCACCAAATCACGCTCTGCGTCCGCGGATATGAGCCCCGCAAACCGGGCCTCACCGACCTGCACCTGCGGTTGCCGTGCTGAACTGCCCGCGGCCAATGCCAAGGCCTGTGCGGTCAACGCGATGTCCTGCAGCCCGCCCGGGCCGTCCTTGACCTCCCACGTATCGCCATCACGGCCCGCTTTCGCCAAACGCGCCCGCATGTTCGCGGCCTCTTGCAGGATCGTGGCCACGTCGTCCTTGCGCGAAGCGATCACTGAACACCGCACGGCCTCCACATCTTCCGCCAGCGACGTTTCGCCAGCCACAACACGCGCGCGGGTAAGTGCCATATGCTCCCACGTCCACGCCTCTTCCCGTTGGTATCTGCCGAATGCCGCCAGCGATGTGGCCACCGGCCCCTGTCCGCCAGACGGGCGCAGGCGCATGTCGACGTCGTAGAGCTTGCCTTCGCCGGTGAGCGCGCTCAGCGCTGTGATCATTGTCTTGGTCGCCTTGGCAAACCAACCGCGCGGGTCCAATGGCCTTGGACCATCGGTTATCTCCACGTCGCCCGCGTCGAAAATCACGATCAGATCGAGGTCTGAGGTCGCCGTCATCGACGTCGTGCCCAGACTGCCCATCGCCAAAACCACGCCGCCCCGCCCGGGTGCGGGTCCATGACGCCGCGCAATTTCAGCGCAAACACACGACCAAAGGCTCGCCACCACGGCCTCGCCCACATCCGAGTACTGCTGGGCCGCATCCTCCGCCCCGATTAGCCCGCGCAGCATGTGCACGCCGACGCGAAAGTGCCATTCCTTTTGCCAGCGCCGCGCCGTGTCGAGTTGCGCCTCATAATCCAGCCGTTGAAGCGTATCGGACAGGTCCTTGGTAAGCCCACTCGCACCTGGCCATTCGCTGAAGAACTGCCCATCCAAAACGGCATCCAACACACGGGAATGGCGCGACAGATAGGCGGCCAGGCCTGGCGACGTCACACAAATATCGGCGAGCAGATCCACCAGCGACGGGTTGGCCTCAAACAATGAGAATAGCTGAACACCCGCTGGGAGACCGCGCAGGAAGCCGTCGAAATTCGCCAAAGCCTCATCCGGCCGGTCAGCCGCCGCAAAACGCGCCAGAAGGTCGGGCTTCAAACGCTCGAATATGCCCTGCCCCCGTTCGGACCGAAGCGCGGGATAGCCGGGCCAGCGCGCCACGATGTCCTGCGCCGCTTCGCTGAGCTCCGGCGCGGCTTGTTTGCGCGTCTTTGGGGCGTAGAGATCGCCTGTGATCGCATCGACCGCCGCCAATCGCTCTTCGAGCATCGCGCGGTATCGCGCCGTGCTCTCCTCGCAGCTGAGCCGTGCGAGACGGTCGAAGGCCTCGTCGCTTTTCGGCAAGGTCTGGGTCTGCGCGTCGTCGATCATTTGCAGGCGATGCTCGACCTCTCGCAGCACGGTATAATGATCGGCCAGCTCACCCGCCACCTCCCGCGTGATCCAGTCGGCGCGGGCCAGCGCCTGCAACGCCTTGATCGTGCGCGGCTGGCGGAGCGACGGATCACGCCCGCCCGCTACAAGCTGCCGGGTCTGGGCAAAGAACTCGATCTCCCGGATCCCGCCCGAGCCGAGCTTGATGTTGCGCCCTTCTAGCGCCGTACCATGCAGGCCCTTGTGGTCGCGGATGCGCTGGCGCATATCCATCGTCTCGGCCACGGTCGCGAAATCCAGATGCTTGCGCCAGACGAAGGGCGTCAGCGCCTCAATAAACCGTTCGCCCGCCGCGACATCTCCCGCTGCGGCCCGCGCCTTGATGTAGGCGGAGCGTTCCCAGGTGCGCCCCTCCGCCTCGTAATATCGCTCCGCCGCCGCCATTGAGATACAGACCGGCGTCACGCTGGCATCGGGGCGCAGGCGCAGGTCGGTGCGAAAGACATAGCCCTCCGCCGTTGCGTCATTCAGGCTGGCAGCCATCGCGCGGGTGGCTTTGATGAAGGCCGCGCGTGCCTCCATTTCCTCAGCCGGGCCATCAAAGCGGGTCTCGTCGAAAAGGCAGATCAGGTCGATATCGCTGGAATAATTCAGCTCGCCCGCGCCCATCTTGCCCATTGCCAGCGCGACCATGCCCGCCCCATCGCTTAGGCCGTCCTCCTCGGTCACGCCGGGGATTTTGCCGCGCCGGGCCTGTGCCGCTACGTGGATCGCCAGGGCGGCGGACACGCAGGCGTCGGCGAAATCGGTCCAGGCTTGCGTTACAGTGGTTAGGCTCCAAACCCCGCCCAGATCCGCCAAGGCCACGATCAGAGCCGCACGGCGCTTGGCCTGCCGCAAACCTGCATCCAGCGTCGAGGCATCAAGCTTTCCCGTCTCCGCAATCAATTCGGCGATCACATCTTCGGGCTGCCTGTCCAAAGCGTGGGACAGCCAATGGCCTTCCTTGGCGATCACGCCCGCCAGAAACGGGGATGAGCCGCCTGTGCCCCGGATCAACTCCCGAAACTCCGGGGCCAGATGTGGCACCGCCTGCACGGCCTCCTCACCCCGGTCTACGGAGAACGGGATCGGAGCGCGTGTCAGGCGGGCGGCGAAGCTCATCGGATGTCCCCTTGTGACCGCGCGCGATCCGGGTAAGGTCCGGCGCGGTCGATACGGGAAAAGACATGTCCAAATCTCTGAAACGGGTCAAGCGCGCATTGGAAGAGGCTGGCGTCAGCGTCGATGTGCTGGAGATGTCGGAAGGCACCCGAACGGCTGCTGAGGCTGCCGCTGCCGCCGGGTGCCATCTGGATCAGATCGCCAAGTCGATCATCTTTCGCGATGAGACCACTGGCCAGGCGGTTTTGTTCGTGACGGCAGGCGGCAATCAGGTGGATGCAGCAAAGGCCAGCGCGGTCGCCGGGGCACCACTTGGGAAGGCCGACGCAGGCCTGATCCGCGCGCAAACGGGTTTCGCCATCGGGGGCGTCGCACCGGTTGGCCATCTGAACCCGATCCGCGCGTGGTGGGATCCGCGGTTGTCCGAATTCGATGCGGTCTACGCCGCCGCTGGAACGCCACGCCATATCTTCCCGATTGCGCCGTCCGACTTGCAGCGTCTGTCCGGAGCGGAAACAGCCGATTTCATCAGCTAAGCGCGCGCAGCACCGATTGAGCCGCACGAAGTCCCGGCGCGGGACCATCTTTACCTAGTCGCTCCATCGTCAATTCCATAGCCGCCTGCTGGTCGCCCGCATCCCGCAGAACGGCCTCCAACCCCGCCCGGATCGGCGCGGGGCGGCAGTTTTCGGCAAGGTACTCCGGCACTGCGCGGGTCTCTGAGACCAAATTGACCAGAGTGACCGTGTCCACCTTGATAGCGCGTTTCACCAAGGCGCGCGTAAGCCAGTTGAAGTCATAGGCGATGACCATCGGTGTGCCCGCCGCGGCCAGTTCCAGCGAAACAGTGCCAGACGCTGCCAGCGCCACATCTGCCGCCGCAAAGGCTGCCCGCTTCTGGGGTAAGTCGGTCGCGTCGACGATGATCGGCGCCGAGTTCCAACCGCGCGTCATCTCCGTCACCGTGTCCCGAATATGCGGCAGAGTCGGCAGGACCAGACGCGCGTCCAAACCCGCAAGCGCCTCGCCAAATACCGGTGCAAGACGAGATACCTCGGAGCGACGAGATCCCGGCAGAACGAGAACCATACGTTCACTAGCTTCGATGCCAATGGAAGCCCGAAACGCCGCAACCTCGTGCTCCCTCGCCGCGGGCTCTGCCACCACCGGATGCCCCACGAAATCGCAGGTCATGCCTGCGGCCTCCATATAGGGCGGCTCGAACGGCAAAAGTGCCAGCACATGGTCGATGACCTTCGCCATCTTGTTGGCGCGACCGGGCCGCCAGGCCCAAACAGACGGTGCAACATAGTGGATCGTCTTCATCTGCGGGCGTGCAGCTTTCACGATTTTCGCCACGCGCAGGCCGAAATCGGGGCTGTCTATCGTGACCAAGGCGTCAGCGCCCGACGTAATCGCAGCCTCAGCCGCCTCCGCAATCCGCCGCTTCAGTTGGAAATACTTCGGCAGCACCTCGGCAATGCCCATGACCGCCAGTTCTTCGTAGGGAAAGATCGAGGCCATGCCTTGCGCGGCCATCTCAGGCCCGCCCACGCCTCGCGCCTCAACCGCCGCCCCGGCCTTACCCATCCCTTTCAGCAAAGCACCCCCAAGACGGTCGCCCGAAGGCTCGCCCGCCACAAGGAAGAGCTTCACGGGCGCGGGCACCTCACGGGCCCGCCCAAAGGTTGACGCCCGTTTCCGCGCAGGCCGCCTCAACTGCGGGACGGTCCAGAATCATGACCTCACCCGGTGCGATCTCGATCCCGGAAAGGCCCGCCTCCGCGACCTTGCGGATCGTATCCGGCCCAATTGCTGGCATATCCACGCGCAAATCCTGACCCGCCTTGGGGCGCTTGGCGAATATCCCGCCGGACTTCGGCATCGTGCGTCCAACGAAATCCAGCAGCGCATTTGTGCCCTGCAACGTCTCGATCCCTAGCACCTGGCCCTTGGCCGCCACCGCGCCCTGCCCGACATCCAACGGACCCAACGCATCCAGCACCGCACGCGCACGCGCCGCGTCCGCCGCAGCAACCTGAACCCCTGCGATGAGGCCAGCGGAAACAACCAGATCGGGCCGAATGTCATGGGCGCCCACAACGGTGAAACCTTCCCCCTCGATCACACCAACAATGGCCCGCAGCAGCGCGTCATCACCCTGCCCCATGGCTTGCATCAACATCGGCATCCTGGCCGCCGTGAACGGATCGAACGCGACGGGGTCCAGCGACGGGCGGCCCATCGCACCGGCGAGGCAAACCTCTTGCACGTCCTTGGCACGCAAATCATCGAACAGTTTTCCCAACTGCTCAAACCGCGCCTTGATCGGAGGTGACTTGTGGCGGTTGATCACCACACCTTTGAATTGGACGACATAGGCCATCTCAACTTCAAGCAAGAGGCCCGGCAAAGCCCCGGCACCGGCAAGGATTGCGCGCATGTCTGATTACTCCGGCGTCAGGTAAGAACGGTCGCTTTCGCCCATAACGAAATCAACAATATAGCGAACGTAATCGCTGTCGATGTCTTCGCTTTCGCCAAGCCTACGCGCGCGTTCCTGAAACGAGTCGCCCTCGCCCTGCTTCAACGCCTGTAACGCCGCCCGCAGCGCCGTGATGTCCGCCTTCGCCACGCCACGCCGCTTCAGACCAACAAGGTTCAGCCCGTCCAGACGTCCGCGCGGCCCCTGCACAAGGCCGTAGGGGATCACGTCATTGGTCACCATCGACAAGGCGCCCACAATCACACCACGCCCGATACGCACAAACTGGTGCACGCCGGACAGCCCGCCGAGGATCACGTCATCCCCGACAATGCAGTGCCCCGCCAAAGCGGAGGAATTCACCATCACCACCCGGTCGCCGACGATGCAGTCATGCGCCACGTGGCAGTTGGCCAGGAACAGGCCATCATCGCCCACACGGGTCACGCCGCCACCGCCTTCGGTACCAGTGTTCATGGTCACACCTTCGCGGATGCGGTTACGTTTGCCCACGATCAGGCGTGTACGCTCACCGCCGAATTTCTTGTCCTGCGGGATCTCCCCGATGGAGGCGAAGGGAAAGATTTGGCACTCATCGCCAATCTCGGTCCAACCGGCCAGAACGACATGGGATTTCAACACCACGTTCGCGCCGACTGTAACCTCGGGTCCAACCACACAGAACGGCCCAATCTCACATCCGGGCCCAATCACAGCCCCGTCTTCGACAACAGCCGAAGGATGAACTTTTGCGCTGGGATCGACGGCCATCAGGCCCCTCCCTGGGGCAGATCCATCATGGCCGTGAAGCTGCATTCGCAAGCCAACTCACCTTCAACCTCGGCGCGGCCATCGAACTTCCAGACCTTGCCACCGGGCTTACCCCTTGTGGCTGTAACGTTGAGCTCCAAGACATCACCCGGCACCACCTTGCGGCGGAATTTGCAAGTGTCGATGCCCATGAAATACACGAGGAAATTCTTGTCGGCGAGATCGGCAGAGACGCCGACCATCACGGCTGCAGTCTGCGCCATGGCCTCAACAATGGTGACACCCGGCATGATCGGCACACCTGGGAAATGCCCTTGAAAATGCGGCTCGTTCACAGTGACGTTCTTGATGCCCACGGCCGACTTGAACGGGTCGATGTCGCGGACCTTGTCGATCAGCAGAAACGGATAGCGATGCGGCAGTATGCGCTGGATCAGGTCGATATCGGCGGTGGTCTGGGTGTCGACCGTCATGGGCGCTGCTCCGGATGTTTGGGCATTTGTTCGCGGTGGCCTAGCAACTCCGCCCGCGCGCGGCAAGCCATGGGCCTATTCGTCCGGTGCAGTCAGGTCCAGGCCGGGCACGGAAATCAACGGATCCTCGCCCCCATTGCCAAGCCGTTCATCGATCAACGTGATTGCGGCGTCTGTAATATCGACGCCACCGGCAGACAAAAGAACCGTGCGGCTATCCAGCAAGACGGATGCACCACGCTGCTGCACAATCTCCAGCAAGAGCGGTACGGTTTCCTCAAAGAAGCGCTGCTGTGCGGCTTCGGCCTGACTTTGCAAATCGCGCGTTTTGGCATCTTGGGCTGCACGAATGTCGCGGACACGGGCATCGAACTCATCAGCCAACACGCGGAATTCATCGGCGGCCAGCGTTTGACGCAGCGCCGTTAGTTCCAGCTCTTCCGTTGTGAGCTGCTCTTCAATGCGCCGATTCTCGTTAGCCAAGGCCTGAGATGCCGCCTCAAGCTCCTGCTGAATGCGGGCACCATACGCGGTCTGGTTCAACAGACGATCTTGGTTGAGCACCAGTATATCCGCGCGCACGGGACCGGTTTGCGCGGACATTTCTGTCGGGGCAAAAGCAAGCGCCGCCAACCCGAGGGTGGCGGCGCGCAAAACATTGGCAACCTGTCCCATGGCGGTCAGAAACGCGCCTCGACGGTAAAGTCGAAATTGCGGGTCCGGTCATAGTCTTCGAACTGGACGGGGTGCGAGAAGTTGAAGCGCAGCGGCCCAAGTGCCGTGTCCCAGAAGATCGAGACGCCAACCGCAGAGCGAAGGCTGAAGCTGTCGTCCACCGAATTCACGCCACCTACACCATTCGTGTCGTCCAAACCCCAGACCGAACCGACATCGGCAAAAACGCCACCGGATATGCCGTATTCTTCAGGCAGTGGAAGCGGGAAGGCCGCCTCGAACCGCGCAACCGCGTAAAAATTACCACCAAGGAAGTTTTGGTTGGTCGCGTCGGTATCACGAGGACCCAACCCGCCGCTCTCAAAACCACGCATCTGGCGCGAGTTGAGCGAGAAGCGGTTGGCGATACGCGTGCCGTCATCACCAAGGGCATTGATCGCTCCACCTTCGAAAGTTGCACGCAGCGTCACTTCTTCACGTGCTACCCGCGTCTCAGCAATGGCCCGTATCTCTGAGCGGTAGAATTCCGTATCGCCGCCAAGACCTGCGTATTCACCCGTGAAGGAGAACGCGACGCCAGCGTTCGGATTGAGGCCAGTCGCACGGTTATCAAAGCTATAGGTGAAACCGACCCGCGATGTATCCGCCTCAGAAGGTTCCGCCAGAAGAATGGGAGAGTTGACGCCTGCCGTCGCGTCCAACCCTGCAACCTCATCGTGGTCGTAGTTGTAGAACAGCCTCAGACGACCGTTTTCGCTGATCGGGAACGCAACACCGACGCCAACCCCATATCGAACGGTATCAAAGGCAGAGTTATTCTGTTGCTGCGTTTGCGCGTAATATGCGCTCAGACCCAGGGCCAGATCGCGGCGCAGGAATGCTGGCTCTTCAAACGAAAAGCTAAGCGACTGCGAACCATCGACCGTATTCAGGTTCAACGACACCGCCTGGCCACGACCAAGAAAATTCTCCTCCGAGAAGTTCACGGCAAAACCAACACCGGAGTCGGTGGAGTAACTGGCCGAGAAGCCAAGCGAACCAGTCGGCTGTTCTTCAACATCAACGTCGATGATCACTTGCTCAGGCGTCGTGCCCGGACGCCCCTCAACCTGCACATCAGCGAAGAAGCCTGTGGCGCGGATGCGCTCTGCCGCCGCGCGGATTTGGCTGGGGTCCAGCGGATCGCCCTCGACAACATCGAATTGACGGCGAATGACGCGGTCCAATGTGGTCTGGTTGCCTTCAATATCGATGCGTTCAACAAACACCCGCTCACCACGCGAGATCACAAACTCCACGTTCACGATCAGGTTGGCATCGTCGCGCACAAGGCGCGGCTCGATCCGGACAAAACGCAGTCCCTGATCCGCTGCCAGGTTTTCCATGCGCGTGATGACGTTGTCGATGATCCGCGGGCTGTAGCGCACGCCTTGACGGATATTGATGATGTTCTGGAAGTCAGCAGCTTCGGCACCGGGCAGTTCCGAGCGAACCCCGAGCGTGCCGATACGGTAGCTTTGACCTTCGCGAATGTTGAACGTCACAAAGTACGCGCCACGGTCACGGCTCAGTTCTGGCGTGACGGACAGAATTTCGAAGTCGATGTAGCCGCGATCCTGGTAGAAATCGATCAGCAGCTGACGGTCCAGCGCGATACGATCCTGAATAAAAGTGTCAGACCGGATCAGAGCGCGGAAAAGGCCCGCTTGCGTGCTTTCCAGAACCTGACGCAGGCGACGGTCGGAATAGTCGCGGTTGCCCACAAAGGCGATGCGCTGCGTCTCAACAACTGCGCCTTCCGTGACTTCAAACACGAGGTCAACACGGCCTTCATCGCGGCGGATGATCTGCGGCACGGCAGTTGCGGTCAAACGACCGGATTCGCGATAGGCTTCGGCGATCGCGGCGGCGTCACGCTCAGCCGTTACCGGCGAGTATACCCGGCGCGGTGTAGACGATATAACGGCCAGAAGGTCGTCGTCATCCAAGCGGCGATTGCCTTCGATCGCGATGCGGTTGATCGTCGGGAATTCCACGACGGTGATGACCAGCGTGTTGCCACGCGGGGCAACTTCAACGCGCTCAAACAGGCCGGAGTTCTGAAGCCGCTGCAGCGCGTCGTTGACTTGGCCCGCGGATACAGCCTGACCAGGCGCAATGCCGGCCACTTCCAGAACGGACGCATCATTGGTGCGAACATTGCCCTGAACATCGAAGTTACTGAAACTAAACGATTGCGCGTTGGCGACTGGCGCCGACAACAGCAAAACGAATGTCACCAAGACAGGGGTCGCGTAACGTCCGATAATCGCGGACACGTGCGAAAAAGCACTGTGGACCATAGAATCCCACCCATTGGTCAAATTTGCAGACAGACACTGGGTAGCCTGCCCCCAAGGGGTAGTCAAACGCATGATGTGGAAGTGTTGTGCCTTTCTCGCCGATTGTCACAACCTGTGGCGAATCCGGCACGGCGGCTCAGTCACCTGGCCGCCGGGAAAGCATGTCTTTTCTGTGGGTTGAACGGCGCGCGGCCCGCTACGAAAGGCTCAACACCCAACCAGCCAGCGTCAAAGCAGCCGTGATCAGCAGGGGCGTCAGGAAACGATCCACATTGACCGCAAGCAATTGGGTCATTCCGCGAGTGCTTTGGGCGAGGTAACGCATGGGTCTACTGGTCCAACTAAATTTCGATGCCCCATAAATCGCGGTCAAATGTGGCAGAAAGTTGGTCACGCCGTGGAGATTCGGGGGTTTCGGCGCCCCCGAATCCTACGTCTTGATCAGCACCAGATGTCGTTGGTCAGCGCAAACAGCATCAGTGACAAGAGCATTACCAAGCCCACCGACATGAAGGCGCGCAGCACTTTGTCCGAAGGCGGCTTGCCTGTCACAGCCTCATAGCCGTGAAAGACCAGATGGCCGCCATCCAGAACCGGGATCGGGAATAGGTTCAACAAACCAACTGCCGTAGACAGAACCGCGATAAACCAGATGAAGTTGTCGAGGCCCTGGCTCGCAGCCGCGCCCGAGGTCTCGGCAATACCGATTGGCCCTTGCAGGTTACAGCTAGAGATCGCTCCGGTCACGATTTCACGCAATCCGATCAAGGACATGCGCACAATCTCATAGGTCTGAGTGACGCCGAATTGCACAGCATCTACCACACCCACGCTTTCGGTTTCGGGGTTGAACAGAAGGCCGCCGGTGATCCCGATCAGCCAACGCGATTCAAACCCGCCGTCCGTCGGAAGATCGGTGCGACGTGGGCTAAGGGTCAGCTGCAACACCTCTCCCTCACGCCAGATTCCCAGATCAAGCGGTGCCCCTTCAGAGGCATCCACGAACTCTCGCAATTGGCTGAAACCCACGATGGGCGTTCCATTGACGGTGCGGATGACGTCACCCTCTTCGATGCCCGCCTCAATCGCTGCCGATTGCGGTGTGACAGTGCGCACTATGGGCAGCAGCGGGAAGGCCGCCTCAACCTGCATCGCCTCACCATTACGTTCGATGTCGTAGGTCAGCGTTTCAGCAGGCTCGATCTCGCGCGCGATGTCGTAGATGTCGCCAAGCCCCTCGACCGGTTGGCCTTCGATGGCCGTAATAAGATCGCCTTCTTCCAACACGGCAACGTCAGCAGGCAAGAGTTTGGGCGCACCCACGCGGGCCTCTTCCACCGCTTGGCCCGTGGTCAGAACAACGCCCGCGAAAATCGCGATGGACAGGATGAAGTTGAAGATCGGGCCGGCGGCAACCGTCGCGGCTCGCGCCCAAAGCGGGGCGCCGGGCATTGAGCGTCGACGCTCCGCCGGATCAAGCGCGTCCAACACAGCCCCATCAGCCCCGGCTGAGGCCGCATTGGCGTCGCCCAGGAATTTCACGTAACCGCCAAACGGCAGCGCGGCGAGCTGCCAGCGGGTCCCGCGTTTGTCGACCCGGCTCAGCAGGACCGGCCCAAAGCCAATTGAAAACACTTCCGCATGTATGCCCGACCAACGGCCCACGATGTAGTGGCCGTATTCGTGGATCGCCACGATGATCGACAGGGCGGCGACGAAGGCCAATAACGTGAAGCCGAAGTTGCCGAATGCGGGGAGAAAATCCATCAACTATGCCTTTTTTCGTGTTGCTCGATCATGGTCCAGGCCGTCTTACGTGCCATTTGGTCCGTTTGAAGGACGTCCTCAAGGGTTTCCACGGCATTTGAAAGGCTGATCTTTGACGAGATCGCGTCAAGTGTCGCCTCAACCACACCGCTCATATCCATGAAGCCGATGCGGCCCGCCAGAAATCCGTCCAGCGCGATTTCCTTGGCGGCGTTGAAAATGCAGCCCGCATGGCCGCCGGTTTCCATCACCGCACGCGCGATTTTCAACGCAGGATAACGCGTATCGCAGGGCGCGTAGAATTCCAATGTCGCCAATTGCGCCAGGTCGATCCGCGCCACCGGCAGGTCTCGTCGCTCCGGGTAATGTAGCGCATAACCGATGGCGTGCCGCATATCGGGCGCGCCCAGATGCGCCATCAGTGCGCCGTCGTTGAACCCCACCAGCGCATGAACGATGCTTTGCGGGTGAATGACAGTCTCGATCTGTTCGGGCCGCACGCCGAAAAACTCTTTCGTTTCAATCAGCTCCATTGCCTTGTTGAACATCGACGCGGAATCAATCGTGATCCGCTGCCCCATGTCCCAATTCGGATGGGCCCCGGCATCTTCTGGCGTAGCGCTGGCCAACGCCTCCAGCGGCCAATCGCGCAAACCGCCGCCAGATGCAGTGATGATGATGCGCTCAACCGCGCTCATATCCTCACCGACAAGCCCCTGAAACACGGCCGAATGCTCGCTATCCACGGGCAGGATTGTGGCCCCATCCGCTTGCGCCTGCTGCAACAAAAGCGGACCGGCGGTCACAAGGCTTTCCTTGTTGGCCAGCGCCAAGGTCGTACCATGCCGCAACGCGCGGAACCCGGGCGCCAGGCCCGCCGCGCCCACAATCGCTGACATGATCCAATCCGCGGGTCGATCTGCCGCCTCCAGCAAAGCCGCCTCGCCAGCTGCCGCCTCAATCCCGCTGCCATCCAACGCGGCGCGCAGGTCTGGCAACAATCTCTCCTCGGCTGTGACCGCAATCTGCGCCCCCAACCTGATCGCATCTGTGGCGAGTTGGGTGATGTTCGACGCGCCCGTCAGCGCAATGACGTCGTAGGCGTCCAGGTCTCGCGCGATTAGGTCGATTGTGTTTTGCCCGATGGAGCCTGTGGCCCCGAAGATCGAAACCCGCCGTCGGCTCACAGCGCCACCGCAAAACCCGCCAGCACGAACGCGAGGCCTGCCACCGTGAAACCGCCCAACATACCGTCAAACCGGTCCAGCGCCCCGCCGTGGCCAGGCAAAAGGTTCGAGCTGTCCTTGACCCCTGCCCTGCGTTTCAACGCCGATTCCGCGATATCCGCCATCTGGGCCGCAAAGGCGACGGCAACCAGAAACAACACACCCACGATCATCGTGGGCATCGGGTCAGAGGCGCGCACCCCAACGACTATTGCGATGATCGCGGCCATCACCCACCCCGACATCGTGCCAGACCATGTCTTGTTGGGGCTAAGGCTCGGCCAGAACTTCGGCCCACCAATCAGCTTGCCAAAGAAATAGCCCGCCACGTCCGTGGAAATCACGACAGCCACTACCAACCACATCGCCAACGGCACGGATTGGTGAAGGTAAAAGAACAGAAACGTCGCCAGCGGGATCATCGCCCCGAAAAGCGTCTCAAGCCGGCTTTTGCGCACCGGGATCATTACGGCGATCATCGTAACGGCCAAAACACTTGCCGCGACGGGTGAAAGGGTCAAGGTGCCATCCGCCTCCCCCGCAAGCCGATCCTCAAGGATCAGCGCCAAGGCCAGCAAGGCCGACGTCAGCGCCGTGTAAATCGTCGTCGCCCGCTGCGACAACCGGATGATAAGGCGGAAGTATTCCCACAACATCACCGCCCCGAAGACTGCCAATAGCAACGCCAAGACCATTCCGCCAAGCCAAAGCCCTGCGCCCGCAACCGCCAACAGCACAAAGGCCGATAGAATACGCGGCACCAGATCCGCGAATTTCGGGCCGCCCGCCATGCGTTAGACCGGCACCGCGCCGAAGCGCCGCTCGCGGACGCCGAAACGGCCTACGACCTCGGCAAATACTTCCGAGGTGAAGTCCGGCCAAAGCGTGTCGATGAACTCGTATTCCGCATAAGCCGACTGCCACAGCAGGAAATTCGAAATGCGCGCCTCGCCACTGGTACGGATCACAAGATCCGGATCCGGCAACACGTGGGTGTCGAGGTACTTCGGGAAAGTCTCATCACAGACATCACGCGGGTTCAGCTTCCCCATGGAGACGTCATAGGCCATCCGCTTGGCCGCGCGTGTCACTTCATCCCGGCCGCCGTAGTTCAGCGCAATCGTCAGGTGAACCTTGTCGTTGTCCGCGGTTAAAAGCTCTAGCCCGTCCATCAAGTCGACCAACGCAGGCTCCAGCTTGACGCGATCGCCAATGAAGCGAACCCGCACGCCTTCTTCCAATAGGTTCTGCGCCTCGCGCCGGATGTAGCGTTTGAAAAGCTTCATCAAGCCCGCCACTTCCGTCTGCGTGCGCTTCCAGTTCTCGGTCGAGAAGGCAAAGATCGTCAGGTATTTCACGCCCAGATCCGGGCAGGCCCGCACCACTTCACGCACCCGCTTGGCCCCCGCATGGTGGCCCACAAGGCGCGGACGGCGCCGCATCTGCGCCCAACGGCCGTTACCATCCATGATGATGGCCACGTGTTTCGGCACTTGGGTCTGGTCTTTCATTGGGCGTCCTTTCGGGGGGCGTCCGGGGAAACAAGACTAGCAGGCAATTGATTTGGCCACGCGTGTCTGTGAATTGATGGGGTTCCTGGGCTCCGCCCTTTGAAAAATCTGATGCTCCATCGGAGCATCAGCCGGACGTATGTCCGGTCCATGTTTCAAACCTGCATGATTTCTTCTTGCTTGGTCTCCAATTGTTCGTCGACCCGCTTGATGAAGGTATCGGTCAGCTCCTGCACCGCCCCTTCCCAGAATTTCGCATCATCCTCGGACGTATCGGCCTTCTTGATCTGATCCATCCCGTCGCGCCGGATATTGCGGATTGAGACGCGCGCATTCTCGGCGTAGGTGCCTGCGACCTTCCCCAACTCCCGGCGACGCTCTTCGTTCAACTCAGGGATCGGCAGCATGATGATCGTGCCGTTCAGCTGTGGGTTGATGCCCAGGCCGCTCTCGCGGATCGCCTTTTCGACTTTGCCGACCAAGCCCTTGTCCCAGACGTTTACCGTAACCATCCGCGGTTCCGGCACATTAACCGTGCCCACCTGGTTGATCGGCGTCATCGCGCCGTAGGCGTCCACCATTACCGGCTCCAGCATGGAGGCCGAGGCGCGGCCCGTCCGCAGGGATGCGAATTCCGTGCGCAGCGATGCAATGGCCCCTTCCATCCGCCGTTCCAGATCATCGGTATCGAGCATGAAATCGTCGGACATATCGTAAGGGCCTGTTCTTGGTTGTTAACTGGACGTGCTTGTAACCCGTGAGGCAGAGGTTCGACAACACCTCAGGTTCAGGGCATTTCGTGCAGATATTGTGTGGAACCCACGAAACGGATCAGCCGGACGCGCCGCCCAACCGGCGCACGTCTTCGTTGCGCCCCCGCTCAGTGCGCACCAGCGTCAGCGGCGCGGCCTCCGCCGCTTGCTCCAGCGCCTGTAAGGCATCCATGCGCACAATGCGCTCCGCTGCGTGCCTTGGGATCAGGCCACCGGACGCCACCGATGGCGGATCAGATGTCGAGGTTCACGACAAAGACCTGTTGGCTCCACAGGGAGAACTGCCCAAAGGCCTTAGTTCCGGTGACAAACACGCGGGACGGATCGATCTTCGGATCGCGTTGAAAGATCATCCCAATCAACGGTGCAAACGGCTGTGGATCCAGAAACTGAGACCTCCGACCGGCATAGTGGCCGTGGCCGTACGGGCAGAGCATTTTGGCATAGCCTTCCGGGAATACATCCCGCGCGGAGGCTTGCTGAATCGGAGTCAGTGGCCTGCAGGCTTCAGGCGTTTGACGCACCATCGAGTCGTTGAAAAGCTTCAGCCCGTCGAAGTCACTCTCAGAACCGGCCCTAATCCTCGACCTTCGTAAACGTCCCCTCACCCGCAAGGATCGACCGGAACCCACCCGGCGCATCGAGGCTGAAGACGATGATTGGCAGGTCGTTCTCACGCGCCAATGCAATGGCCGAGGCATCCATCACACCAAGGTGCTGCGCCAAAACCTCGTCGTATGTCACGGTGTCGAACCGCTTGGCGTCGTCGTGTTTAGCGGGGTCCTTGTCGTAGACGCCGTCCACCTTGGTGCCCTTGAAAATCGCTTCGCAGGCCATCTCACTGGCGCGCAGCGTCGCCGCCGTATCGGTCGTGAAATACGGGTTTCCGGTGCCCGCCGCGAAGATGCACACGCGCTTCTTCTCTAGGTGGCGGACGGCGCGGCGGCGGATGTAGGGCTCGGCCACTTCGTTCATGGTGATCGCTGAAATCACCCGCGTGAAGACGCCCAGGCTTTCCAACGCGCTCTGCATCGCCAGCGCATTCATCACCGTCGCCAGCATCCCCATGTAGTCCGCCGTCGTCCGCTCCATCCCCTGCGCACTGCCCTGCAGGCCTCGGAAAATATTGCCGCCACCGATCACCAGACAGATCTCAACGCCCAGATCGTGCACCGATTTGATCTCCGCCGCGATACGCTCGACCGTGGGCGGATGCAGGCCAAATCCCTGGTCGCCCATCAGCGCCTCGCCTGAGATTTTGAGCATCACCCGCTTGTATCGGGCAGCGTTCGTGGCGGTATCGCTTGGCATGGGGGATGTCCTTCGTTGATCTTGGCGCGCACAATGGTCTAAACACCGCGTCTGTTCAACGCCCTCTTTCGTTGGGTCGCACAGTGGCATTCACCTTAAGGTCGCCCGACAAGCCCTTGTATAATATATCTTCCATCCCGTTTGAGATGCCAGTTTTGATCGCTGGCCCCACAGCGTCGGGCAAAACAGCCCTGGCCATCGAGATCGCGCGCGCCCAGGACCGGCCCATCGTGAACGCCGATGCGCTGCAGGTCTACGATGGCTGGCGCGTGCTTACCGCCCGCCCATCACCGGAGGAAGCCGCACAAGCCCCGCAACATCTCTACGGCCATGTCCCTTTTGAAGCCGAATACAGCGTCGGCCATTGGCTGCGCGACATTCAGCCCTTCCTTGACCAACGCCCCGTGATCGTTGGCGGCACAGGCCTTTACTTCAAAGCCCTGACCGAAGGGCTGGCCGACATCCCGGCCACCCCGCCAGAGGTCCGGGCGGAGGCCGACGCGATCCCCACCAAAACCCTCCTCGCCGATCTCGACCGCCTCGACCCCACACTCGCCAACCGCATCGACCGGCAGAACCGCGCCCGCATTCAGCGCGGGTGGGAGGTGCATCGCGCCACCGGCACGCCGCTCTCGCAATGGCAAAGCCAGACACCACCGCCGTCCCTGCCGCTTGGCGAAACGCACCCCATCCTGCTAGATGCCGACCGCGATTGGCTGGCCGACCGCATCGCGCGCCGGTTCGACATGATGCTTGAGCAGGGTGCGCTGGCCGAGGCCGAGACAAACCTGCCCCGCTGGCCCAACGCAGGCGGGTCCGCCAAAGCCATTGGCGCGCCGGAACTGATGGCCCACCTGCAGGGCACCCTCACCCTGGCCGGGGCCCGCGACGCCGCGATCATCGCCTCGCGCCAATACGCCAAACGGCAGCGCACCTGGTTCCGCGCCAATATGTCGGGTTGGAACCGCATCTCCCTGCCCTGAGTCGATCCTGCAACGGCCCGCCCTTAAAGGCCCGCCTCAATTCCTTTCTTCTTGCGCGCCCGCCCGCGAAAGATACCCTGCCCCTATGTTCGAAAACTCGCGCCGTCCCATTGCTCATTCCGTGGCCTCCCTTGGCAAATTGCGTATGCAAGGCCCTTGGCGGATTGAGCATTTGCACGCATCGCCCCGCGCGCGCCTCTACTGGATCACCCGCGGTCAGGGTCGCGTCACGGTCAACTGCATCACCCGTGGCTACGGTCCAAACACCGCCGTTTTCGTGCCCGCCCGCGTGCCGATGGCGCTGGAACTCGCCGCCCAAACCCAAGGTTTGGAGCTGTGCCTGCCTCCCGACAACACGCTCAACCTGCCGGACCAGCCGTTCCACCTGCGTGTCTCGAATATCGAAAGCCAGGCTGCGGTGACGTCGCACATCGAAAAGGTCGAGGCTGAGCTTGCGGCCCGCGCCCCTGCGATGGGCCGCGCGCTGACCGCCTATTCGCTTCTGATTTCCGCCTGGATGACCCGCGAGTTGGAACGGCAAGAAGGCATCATCAGCCGCGAACGCTCCCACAAATTGGTGGAGATGTTTGCCGAGCGGATGGAGGACGGGTTTCGCACCGGCAAAGGCGTCGCCGATTACGCGCGTGAGCTTCACGTCACACCCACCCACCTCAGCCGCGTTTGCCGCGATGCTTCGGGGCGACCCGCCCTCGCACTATTGAACGAACGCATCATGCATGAAGCGCGGCGCTTGCTGCTGGAAACCGACCTGCCCGCGCGCGAAGTGGCTGAACAACTGGGCTTCTCGTCCGCTGCCTATTTCACCCGTTCGTTCAGCCAAGCCGTCGGAACCACGCCCAAGGAATTCCGCAAGCCACGCCTGCGCAGCTAGGGCGGCAGACCCGGCTCACCTTAACGTCACCTGTATACATCTTCGGTTGCATCTGCGCCCAATGTCGGTTTTCATCCCACTCGATGTCGCAAACGGGCTCTTTCACGGCGCAACTAAACATTGACGCAAGTGTCCAATGCGGTTGCTAATGCGACTGAGAATGTGCTGACCGCTCGACGGTAAAATGCGCACTCAAATAAGAACAGACCAAGACGTCACAGGGAGACGACGCAAATGAAAGATTTCACTCACGTTCAGGCTGAAACTGGCCTGGCGACCCACCCGGTCGCGGAGATGTACGCGCAGGAGCATAAGGCGGGCAAACTTGACCGTCGTGAGTTCCTCGTGCGCTCGACCGCACTGGGCCTGAGCGCCGCTGCAGCCTATTCGCTGATCGGTGCCACACCTGCGGCCGCCGATGGCCACCGTGCCGTGCCCGCCGCTGGCGGCACCCTGCGCATCCAGCAGGAAGTGCGCGCGCTCAAAGATCCGCGGACATATGACTGGTCGCAGATGGCCAACATCACCCGCGGCTTCGTTGAGTATCTGATCCAGTACAATGAAGACGGCTCTTTTGAAGGCGTGCTGCTCGACAGCTGGGAAGCCAACGAAGACGCGACAGTCTACACGCTGAACCTGCGTCAGGGTGTGATGTGGAACAACGGCGATGCCTTCACGGCAGAAGACGTTGCCGCAAACTTCATCGGCTGGTGCGACTCGACCGTTGAAGGCAACTCCATGTCGACCCGTATGGGTGGCCTGGTTGACCCCGACACAGGCGTGGCCCGCGAAGGCGCGATTGAGGTTGTGGACGATCACACCGTGCGCGTGACCTACCCCGCCCCTGACATCACGCTGATCCCCGGCATCGCGGACTATCCGTCGGCCGTACAGCACCGTGATCTGATCGGCACGAACCCTGCCGACCACGGCGTGGGCACCGGCGCGTATGAGATCACCAACTACGAAGTGGGTGTGTCCGCCACGCTGACGCGCAAGGCAGATCACGAGTACTGGGGTGAAACCTACCTCGACGAGATCGTCTTCGTTGACCTTGGTCAGGATCCGGCAGCCTGGTTTGCAGGTGCGGAATCCGACGAATTCGACATGACCTATGAGACGGTCGGCGAATTCGTGGATCTCTTCGCCGCCATCGGCTGGACCCAGTCCGAAGTGACCACAGCGGCCACCGTTGTGATCCGTCCGAACCAGAACAATGCACCTTACGACGACGTTCGCGTCCGTCAGGCCATTGCGATGGCAGTCGACAATCAGGTCTGCCTCGATCTGGGCATCAACGGCCAGGGTATCACCGCGCAGAACCACCACGTCTGCCCGATCCACCCGGAATATGCCGATGTGCCTGCGTTGGCCTTCGATCCGGACGGCGCACGTGCGCTTCTGGAAGAATCCGGCAACGCCGATTTCGAGTTCGAGCTGATCTCGATCGACGATGACTACCGCAAGAACACCACCGATGCCGTCGGCGCGCAGCTGCGTGACGCGGGCTTCAACGTGACGCGGACGATCATCCCCGGCTCGACCTTCTGGAACGACTGGGCGAACTACCCGTTCTCCTCGACGAACTGGAACCACCGTGAATTGGGCGTTCAGGTTCTGAACCTGGCCTACCGCTCCGGTGTGCCATGGAACGAATCCGGCTTTGCCAACGAAGAGTTCGACACCCTCCTCGACCAGGCGAACGGTATCCAGGATGCCGATGCGCGTCGTGAGATCATGGCCCAGATCGAAACGATCATGGTCAACGAAGGCGTGACGATCCAGCCGTACTGGCGCTCGCTCTTCCGTCACTACAAGGCCGGTATCGTGAACGCGGACATGCATCCGAAATTCGAGATCAACGTTCACTACCTGGGCTTCGAAGCCTAATTCCAAAATCAAAAGACCGGCGCTCCAATTGGGGCGCCGGTTTTCTATCTGGCGGAGCGATCCGCACCCGGCCCAACCGCGTCACAAGAACCGGACAAGCCACCTCCAGGCGCAGCGCATCACGACAATAACCGCGCCGCCCAGACCAACAGGGGACCGACCGATATGGGAGCTTTCATCCTCCGCCGCACAGGCGTGATGATCCTCACCGCACTTTGCCTGACCTTCGTGGTGTTCTTTCTCACGAACCTCTTCCCGAACCTCGAAAAGCTCGCGAAGACCCAAGGCAATGCCCGCATGACGGACGAAGAGGTCGTCTCATGGCTGGATAGCAATGGCTATGGCGGCCCAATGATCCTGCGCTACGGCGAATGGTTGGGCGTGGTTCCTGGCTGGACCCGTGAGGATGAAGAGACCGGCGAAATCACCGGCCGCTGTATCGACTTCGGCATGGACCCGGCCGATGCGCCGACCCGTTGCGGCCTCTTGCAAGGGGATCTGGGCTTTTCCACCGTTTCAGATGACGAGGTTGGCAATATCATCGGCGGGCGCCTGCAACTCACCGGCATCCTGATGTTCTGGGCATTTGCCCTCATGGTTCCCGCCGCCCTTCTGGTGGGCGTGCTGGCGGGGATGCGCGAAGGCTCTCGCCTCGACCGATCGCTTTCGACCTTCTCCATCGCTTCAACGGCAACGCCTGAATACGTCTCGGGCGTGATCTTCATCGTTTTCCTTGCCTCTTCGACCACGGGCCTGTCGCCGATGTTGGTGGAATTGGGCTGGCTCGACAGCGGCACTTTGTTCCTCGGCTCGGCACGCTCGGCCATGGAAAACATCACGTTCTGGAACTTCTTCCTGCCGGTCGTCACCATCGCGCTCTACGGCATGGGCTACATCGCCCGCATGACCCGCGCCTCCATGGCCGAGGTCATGACCGCGCAATACATCCGTACAGCCCGCCTCAAAGGCGTCAACTTCCGCAGCATCGTGATGAAACACGCCCTGCGGAACGCGCTTATCGCGCCCTTCACCGTCATCATGCTCCAGTTCCCCTGGCTGCTGACAGGCGTGGTCATCGTTGAGACGCTCTTCAATTACAACGGCTTTGGCTGGACCATGGTTCAGGCCGCCTCCAACAACGATATCGAGCTGCTTCTGGCGTGCTCCATCGTGGCGGTCTTCGTGGTTCTCGTGACGCAGCTGATCTCAGACATCGGCTACGTATTCCTCAACCCCCGCATTCGCATCGCGTAAGGAGATCAGAGCAATGGACCTTCTTACCTGGACCGGCCAATTCGGCAGCTTCCTCAACCCGCTGATCCTCGCCTCGGTCGTGATCTTCCTCGCGGGGTTCTTCACCAACTTCGTCCTCACCGTCGCGGGCGTCCGGCCGGGTGAACTGGAGATACAGGGCGATGGCACAATGGCCATCAACAGCACCCCCGCCGACTACGCGCTGGCGACAATGAAATACGCGGTGCTGCTCTTTGTCCTGTGCTGCATCGGCTACATCATCGGCGGACTTGTCCTGCCCACGATGGAGCAAAAGGGCATCTTCGGCGCCGTCGGCCAACGCTTCCTGCCGGTCTGGATTGCGCTGATCGTGACCTTCGCCCTGTCGATCACGTTCAAGCGCCGCCTCGGCCTTTACGGCAAACTCTTCGACAGCCTGATCGGCATGATCGGCTTCGGCCTTGTGATGTTCTGGGTGTTCTCAGCCATCTTCGCAAGTCTCGTGGCCCCATTCGACGCGTTGGATCAAATCAGCTCCATGCGCAACGAAGTGCCGGGAACGCCCACGCCAGAGGGGGAGGCTTTCTCCCACTACCTCTTCGGCGGCGACCGCCTTGGTCGCGATGTCTTTAGCCGCATGGTCCTGGGTTCAACCTACGTGCTGCAAATCGCACCGCTCGCCACGCTCTTCGCCTTCATGGTCGGCATCACCCTTGGCCTGCCCGCAGGCTACATCGGCGGCAAGCTCGACACCGTGCTGACCTTCGTGGCCAACCTCGTCCTCGCCTTCCCCGTCATCCTGCTCTTCTACCTGCTGGTGACGCCGGAAATCGTGCAGGCGGGCGTCCCGCAGTACATGTCGATGGTCCTGTTCCTGTTCCCGATCATCTTCCTCGTGGTGCTCTTCAACTCGCGCTACCACACGCAACCGACGATCAGGAACGTGCTGGTGGGCATCGCGGCAGTGGTGGGCTTCTGGCTCTACTTCTCGCTGATTTCAGACCGCGCCAACTTAGACAGCGCGGTGCGCTTCTGGCCGGAGTCCGTCGACCTCTTCAACATCCCCGGCAACCTGCTGATCGTGTTTGTTTCGGTGGTCTTCGTGAACTCCCCCACCGTGTTCCGCATCGTACGCGGAATCACCTTGGACGTGAAAACCCGCGACTACGTGGCCGCCGCTCAAACCCGCGGCGAGGGGCCCTGGTACATCATGCTGTGGGAGATCCTGCCGAACGCACGCGGGCCGCTCATCGTCGATTTCTGTCTGCGCATCGGCTACACGACGATCCTTCTGGGCACTTTGGGTTTCTTCGGCCTGGGCCTCTCACCAGAGTCGCCTGACTGGGGCAGTACCATCAACGAAGGCCGCCGCCTTCTCACCGTCTATCCCCACCCGGCCCTGCCGCCCGCACTGGCGCTCATGAGCCTTGTCCTAGGCCTCAACCTTCTGGCCGACGGCCTGCGCGAAGAGAGCCTGAAGGATTGATGCGGGCAGCATCCGCCATGGCTGTAACTCTGGCCCTGACTGCAAACGCAGTCGGGGCGCAGACGCTGGCGGATCAAATTGTGTCCTGCGGAGGCCATGGTCTTGCCATGGGCGTTCTGGGGGACATCCTGATCGAAAACGAAGGCCCGTCCGAATATGCCGATGACATCATCCGAAGCGGCAATTTGCTCTATGACGGGCTGGAATATTTCTACACCGTCCAGAGCCAATGCAATGTCTCGTTCGAAGACGCGAGCAATCAATTCACGCTGGTCGGGTCAGGCCTGTTGGAGCAACATGATCCCTTACGCGCGACAGGAACAGCCCGCGAAGAAATGCTCGTGGCGTTCCTGGGACAGTGGGAAGCTTGCGTCACCTACTTTGGCTTCGATTTTCTGGCCGAGATGAACGAGCGCCGCTTCACGCGAGCCAGTCCGTGCGGGTGGCGCGAATGAGATACCTATCCAACCAATGCACTACATTTGTAGTTATAGAAAAACTACAGGTTCACTACAGCTTCACTACACCGCCTTTTGGCCCGTCACTTAAGGAAAACTAACATGGCAGATCGCACCCCTTACGACGGCCCGATCCTGGAAATCGAGAACCTCTCGATCTCCTTCTTCACCCGCCTGCGCGAAATTCCGGCGGTGATGGATTTCTCCTGCACCGTGATGCCTGGCGAGGCCATGGGGCTGGTCGGCGAGTCCGGTTGCGGCAAGTCCACAGTCGCCCTCGGTGTCATGCAGGATCTTGGCGTGAACGGGCGCGTTGTTGGTGGCACAATCAAGTTCAAGGGTCGCGACTTGAACAAGATGAGCCAAGAAGAACTCCGTGATCTGCGCGGCTCCGAGATTGCCATGATTTATCAGGAACCGATGGCGTCGCTGAACCCGGCAATGAAGATCGGCAAGCAGCTTATGGAAGTGCCCATGATCCACGAGGGCAAGTCCGAGAAAGAAGCCTATCAGCTGGCCCTTGAGGTCGTACAGGACGTCCGTCTGCCCGACCCTGAGCGGATGCTCAAATCCTATCCCCACCAGCTCTCCGGCGGCCAGCAGCAGCGCATCGTCATCGCTATGGCCCTGATGTCAAAGCCTTCTTTGCTGATTTTGGATGAACCTACCACCGCCCTCGACGTGACGGTTGAAGCCGGGATCGTGGATCTGGTGAAGGGGTTGGGCGAGAAATACGGCACGTCCATGCTGTTCATTTCCCACAACCTCGGGCTGGTGCTGGAAACCTGCGACCGCCTCTGCGTGATGTACTCGGGTGAGGCCGTTGAAACCGGCCGCATCGCCGATGTCTTCGACAATATGCAGCACCCCTACACGCAGGCGCTCTTCCGCTCCATCCCCTTGCCCGGTGCCGACAAAAACGCGCGTCCGCTCATCGCCATTCCGGGCAACTTCCCGCTGCCCCACGAACGCCCGCCGGGCTGCAATTTCGGCCCCCGCTGCAACTACTTCGAAGAGGGTCGCTGCAACGCCGACGCCATCCCCATGGCCGAGCTCGACCACGGCGACCGCCATGCCACCCGCTGCCTGCGCTATGCGGAAATCGACTGGGACGCGCCCCCTGAGGTCGCTGCGTCAACGGAGAAGGCAACTATTGGCGATGTGGTCCTCAAAATCGACAACCTCAAAAAGTACTACGAAGTCGCAGCCAACGCCCTCTTCGGCGGCGGCGACAAGAAAGTTGTCAAAGCAAATGAGACACTTACGTTCGAAGCGCGCGAGTCTGAGACGCTTGCGATTGTGGGCGAATCCGGTTGCGGCAAGTCCACGCTCGCGAAGGTTTTGATGGGCCTTGAGACAGCCACGGACGGCGAAATCCTCCTTGGCAACAAGCCGATCCAGAACACGCCCATCGAAGAACGCGATACTGGGACCGTGTCGAACGTCCAAATGGTCTTCCAAAACCCCTTCGACACGCTCAACCCCTCCATGACCGTCGGTCGCCAAATCATCCGCGCGCTTGAGATCTTCAAGATCGGCAAGAACGAGGCCGAACGCCGCGAGCGGATGCTGGAATTGCTCGACCTCGTGAAGTTGCCTCGCGCCTTTGCCGACCGGATGCCGCGCCAGCTGTCCGGTGGCCAGAAGCAACGCGTCGGCATCGCCCGCGCCTTTGCCGGGGATGCCAAGATCGTTGTTGCGGATGAACCTGTCTCGGCCCTCGATGTTTCGGTGCAGGCCGCGGTGACGGATCTACTGATGGAGATCCAGCGGCGCGAGAAAACAACGCTTCTCTTTATCTCTCACGACTTGAGCATCGTGCGCTATCTGTCTGATCGCGTTATGGTTATGTACCTCGGCCATGTGGTGGAACTGGGCGATACCGAGCAAGTCTTCAGCCCGCCGTATCACCCCTATACCGAAGCGTTGTTGTCTGCGGTTCCCATCGCCGACACGTCCATCGAAAAGCAGCATATCGTGCTCGAAGGTGACATTCCTTCGGCCATGAACCCACCCTCGGGTTGCCCCTTCCAAACCCGTTGCCGCTGGAAATCCGACGTCCCCGGCGGGCTCTGTGACAAGGAAGTTCCGCCGATGCGCACATTGGCTGATGGCCATGAGATCAAATGCCACCTGTCGGAAGACATCCTGTCCCGCATGGAACCTGTCATCAAAATCGCGGCAGAATAGGATCGTTGCGAGGAGCGGCGAAGCTATACTGCGCCGCTCACATTGCCGGAGGCAACCGCGACCGATTTCACAACGGCAAAGCCCGACCACCCGTCCGCCAAACCCATCGCATTGGCCGACCGCCGTGTAACGCGCGCCAATAAACGGTCTTGCCCCGCCGCAAGCTGCACCATCACGCCGGGCCCCTCACCCTCCCGGATCGCCAGGACCGTCGCAGGCAAGATATTTAGTGCGGAGATCCCCGCGGGTCGTGTTTGCGCAAGCATCACATCCTGCGCCTCAACCCGCACCCGCACGTCCGTTCCTACTGTGGCTCCAACAGCCGGCAACCAAAGCGTCCCGCCTGAACAGACGAGTTCACTCAACCCATCGTCGTGATGTCGCACCACACGCGCCGACAGTAATGCGCCTGCGTCCCGTATTCCGATCACAGGGGCCACGTCCGGGTCGGAGAGGACCTCTGCCGCAGGTCCAACGCGCACGACCTGGCCCGCCTTCAGCGCCACAACCGTTGTCGCCAGCCGCGCGATCTCAGAAACCGAATGCGACACATAGAGGATCGGCACATCTGCCTCATCCCGCAAGCGTTCGAGGTAGGGCAATATCTCAGCTTTGCGCGCGTCGTCCAATGCGGCCAATGGCTCATCGAGCAGCAGCAATCGTGGGTTACTGAGGAGCGCGCGGCCAATCGCAACCCTCTGCGCTTCACCACCCGATAGACCCGCCGGGCGACGTTCCAGAAGATCACCGATCCCCAACATTTCGACCACTTGGTCGATCTGATCCGTGGCTTTCGAATAGGTCAGATTGGCCCGCACCGACATATGCGGAAACAGGCGCGGTTCCTGGAAGACATAGCCGATGCGGCGCGCCGGAATGCTTAACCGCTTTCGCGCCTCGGTATCCTCCAAGACTGTTTCGCCGATCCGAACACACGCCCGGTCCGCTTCAAGTAACCCCGCTACAGCCCTGACAATACTTGTTTTTCCGGCACCAGAGCGTCCGAATAGGGCCGTCACACCGCCCGGGGCCTCGAATTGCGCAGCCAGCTGGAAGCCCGGAAAATCATGGCGCACGTCGACTTCAAGCATCGCGCCCTCCAATCCGCGCCAAAACCCGACGCGCCAGAAGTTCCGACGCCAAGAGCGCGCCCATCGCGATGACGATGGACACGATCACCAACCGCCAGGCGCTGGCCTCTCCGCCAGGCATTTGCAGGAAGGCGTAGATCGCGGAGGGTACAGTGCGCGTTTGGCCCGGTATGTTCGACACGAAGGTGATCGTCGCCCCGAACTCGCCCATGGCCTTGGCAAAGGCCAGAACCGCGCCGGTCAGGATGCCCGGAGCCATCAAGGGCAGTGTAATAGTTCCGAAGACGCGCAGTCGGGACGCGCCGAGGGACGCCGCCGCCTCTTCCAATCCCGGATCCACTGCCTCCAGCGACAGCCGGATTGCGCGCACCATCAACGGGAAGGCCATGATCGCCGCGGCAAGGGCCGCGCCGGTCCAACGAAAGGCCACGCCCAGACGCATGGCCTCCAATGCCGCGCCAAGGGGCGCTTGTGGCCCGAAGGCGATCAACAACAGATACCCCGTGACCACCGGCGGCAGGACCAGCGGCAAGTGGACGAGGCCGTTCAACAGCGCATGCCCCGGGAACCGTTTGCGGGCCAAAACCCAGGCCACGGCAATCCCGAGCGGCAGGCTTGCCACTGTCGCAACAATCGCCACGCGCAGAGACAGGGCCACCGCCTGCCATTCCTCAGGGCCGAGCCAATCCATCATTCCGGGATCACTCCGAACCCTGCGCCGCTGAAGGTGGCCTGAGCCAATGGGCTGCGGAGATAGGCGTAGAAGGTTTCCGCCGAGGTGGATGCACTTTGTGTCAACGCGG
Source organism: uncultured Roseicyclus sp. (assembly GCA_947500415.1). Taxonomy (GTDB): domain Bacteria; phylum Pseudomonadota; class Alphaproteobacteria; order Rhodobacterales; family Rhodobacteraceae; genus Gymnodinialimonas. Next base: position 49,582 of record CANMRT010000002.1, on the reverse strand, counting down.
CAGGATACCGGATCGGGTCATGGGCGTCTTCGGGGATGTCGGCCAGCACGGTCACGCGCCGCTCCTCTGCCACGTCTGTCGCGTAGACGATGCCAAAACGCGCCGCTCCGATGGCCACCATGGTCTGCGCCGCGCGCACGTTGTCCGCTTCCACAGCGGTAGGCGCGACGGCTTCCCAAAGTCCAAGCGTTTCAAGGGCTTGCCGCGCGTAGATGCCCGCCGGAACGGCTTCTGTCAGGGCCAACGACAGGCGAGTACCCTGCAAAAGTGCTGGCAAATCCTCCAGAGCGACCGGCTCGGTCAGATGCCAGCTTCCGATCAGAACGAGCCGGTTGGATAGCAACACCTGCACCGACTCTGGACGCAATGTGTCGGTCGTCAGCAGATGCTCCATCCAGGCCTCGTTGGCGAGGATGACGATGTCCGCCGGGGCCCCGGCCTCCACCTGTCGCGCCAGCGCCGAGCTTCCGGCATAGGACAGCACAATGTCGTGGCCTGTCTCCCGCTCAAACGCCTCGACGATCTCATCCAGCGGCCCGGCAAGGCTGGCAGCCGCAAAAACAGTCGCGTCCTGCGCCGTTGCGGGCACTGCAAACAAAAGGGAAATGAACCAGCCAAACCGCATGGCGCGACTATTGCGTGGGGGGGCTTGGGCGGCAAGGGTCGGCGACCGCGCCCTTCATCCAAGCCTCGACTGCGCCGCAAAAAAATGGGGGCCCCGAAGGACCCCCAGTTTCGCTGATCAGGCTCTGATAATTGACTGCCCGAATTTTTCTGCCTGCGGCCTGATCCGCGCCAAGGGTGAGCGCACCCACCCCGGAACTCAGATGCGCGAACGGTGAGGACGCGCATCCGATCTCTTGTTTAGCTACACCCGGACGTCCCGCCGCAGGTGTTGCACTTCATGCAAGTGCCGTTGCGCACCAGCGTGTAGTTTCCGCACTCGCCGCAGGCCTCGCCCTCGTAGCCTTGCATCTTGGCCTTGGTCCGCGCGTCGATGGAGACGCTGCCGGTGGACACGGCGGTGGTAGAGGCTGCGACGGCCATCGTGCCGCCCCCTTTCGTCTCGGGCACCAGTGTTTCCAGCACGGCAACCGGATCGGCCCCGCCCTGCAACACGATCAGCTCCTGCGGGGCGCGCTTGCGAAGGTAGCCAGTTGAGGCGACCTGTTTCAGCACTTCCAGCGGATCCGAGCCGCGGCTTTCGGGAACTTCCGAAACGTTCGAAACACCCTCTTCCGCGCCGCGTCCGATGTCGTCGAAGGATGCGCCTTCCGGGGCCACATGGGCCAGGTCGGTCCGGTCGAGGTAGGACACGGCCAGTTCGCGGAAAATGTAGTCGAGGATCGAGGTCGCATTCTTGATCGAGTCGTTGCCCTGCACCATGCCCGAGGGCTCAAATTTGGTGAAGGTGAAGGCGTCCACAAACTCTTCCAGCGGCACACCGTATTGCAGACCGACGGAGACTGCGATGGCGAAGTTATTCATCATCGCTCGGAAACCGGCGCCCTCTTTGTGCATGTCGATGAAGATCTCACCGAGGTTGCCATCCTCATATTCGCCCGTCCGCAGGTAGACCTTGTGGCCGCCCACGATGGCCTTCTGAGTGTAGCCCTTGCGGCGCTGAGGCATCTTCTCGCGGTTTGAGCGGATGATCTCCTTCACGACGACCTTTTCGATGATCTTTTCGGCGACCACTTGCGCCTTTTCCATCGTGTTGCCGTTCTCAAGGATGTCAGCGGCCTCATCATCGTCTTCGACAAGGGCTGCGGCCAGTGGCTGCGACAGTTTGGAGCCGTCACGGTAAAGCGCGTTGGCCTTCACGCCGAGCGACCAGCTGAGCTCATATGCCTTCTGGCAGTCTTCAATGGTCGCATTGTTCGGCATGTTGATCGTCTTGGAGATCGCACCCGAGATAAAGGACTGTGCCGCCGCCATCATGTGGATATGCGAGTCGACGCTGAGGAAGCGTTTGCCTTTTTTCCCGCAGGGGTTCGCGCAGTCGAACACGGACAGGTGTTCGTCTTTGAGGAACGGCGCGCCCTCCAAGGTCATGGTCCCACAGACGTGGTCGTTTGCAGCCTCGATATCGGCTTTGGAGAAGCCGAGGTGGCGCAGCAGGTCAAAGGTGGGATCGTTCAGTTTCTCCGCCGGGATGCCCAGGGTCTCGGTGCAGAAGTCCGCGCCAAGGGTCCACTGGTTGAAGACGAAGCGAATGTCGAAGGCTTGCGGCAGGGCGGCTTCGATCTTCTCGATCTCTGCCGGTCCGAAGCCGTGGCCAATCAGGCTCGTGTGGTTGATGCCGGGGGCCTGGCCGATGGTGCCGTGGCCGACCGCATAGGCGATGATCTCTTCGATCTGCGCCGAGGAATAGCCCATTGCCTCAAGCGCGCCGGGAACTGAACGGTTGATGATCTTGAAGTAACCGCCACCGGCGAGCTTCTTGAACTTCACCAGCGCGAAATCCGGCTCGATGCCTGTGGTGTCGCAATCCATCACCAGACCGATGGTGCCAGTCGGCGCAATCACCGTGGCCTGTGCATTGCGGTAGCCATGCTGTTCGCCGAGCGTCAGCGCTTCGTCCCAAGCCTGCTTGGCCAAACCAACCAGAGTCTGATCGGGGCAGTTGGCGTGGTCCAGAGCGACAGGATTAACGTTCACGTCTTCATAGCCATCCACCTTGCCGTAGGCGGCGTTGCGGTGGTTGCGCATCACCCGCAGCATATGCTCGCGGTTCTTGGCGAAGCCGTCGAACGGCCCAAGCTCAGAGGCGACCTCGGCCGAGGTTGCGTAGGCCACACCGGTCATGATCGCGGTCAGCGCGCCACACAGGGCCCGGCCCTCAGCGGAGTCGTAGCTATAGCCCATGTTCATCAGCAGGCCGCCGATATTGGCGTAACCAAGGCCAAGCGTGCGGAAGTCGTAGCTGAGCTGCGCGATTTCCTTCGAGGGGAATTGCGCCATCATCACCGAGATTTCCAGCGTCAGCGTCCAAAGGCGCGTGGCGTGCATGTAGCTTTCCGCATCGAACACACCGTTCGAGTAGAAGGTAAGCAGGTTCATCGATGCGAGGTTACAGGCCGTGTCGTCGAGGAACATGTATTCGGAACATGGGTTCGACCCACGGATCGCGCCATCTTCCGGGCAGGTGTGCCAGGCGTTGACGGTGTCGTGGTACTGGATGCCAGGATCGGCACAGGCCCAGGCGGCGTGGCCGACCTTTTCCCACAGGTCGCGCGCTTTGATCGTCTTGGAGACGTCACCGTCCTTGCGGTTGATCAGCTCCCAGTCGCCATCTTCCTCGACGGCCTTCAGGAAGGCGTCCGTGACGCGAATGGAGTTGTTGGAGTTCTGGCCAGAGACCGAGTTGTAGGCTTCCGAGTCCCAATCCGTGTCGTAGGTCGGGAATTCAATGCTGGTGTGGCCCTGCTTGGCGTAATCCAGCACACGCTTTACGTAAGTCTCGGGGATCGCGACCTTCTTGGCTTCGCGGATCGCCTGTTTCAGGCCGGCATTCTTGGCCGGGTCGACGGCATCTTCCAACGAACCGTCCCAGGTCTTGATGGCTGCGAAGATGCCGTTCAGCATCTTCTCGTGCATCTTGGAGCCCGCGACGATGGACGCCACTTTCTGCTCTTCCAGCACCTTCCATTCGATGAAATCTTCGATATCCGGGTGATCCGCATCCACAATGACCATCTTGGCCGCACGGCGCGTGGTGCCGCCCGACTTGATCGCGCCCGCCGCGCGGTCTCCGATTTTCAGAAAGCCCATCAGGCCCGAGGACTTGCCACCGCCCGACAGCTTTTCGCCTTCGCCGCGCAGGTGGGAAAAGTTGGTGCCCGTGCCGGAGCCATACTTGAACAGGCGCGCCTCACGGACCCAGAGATCCATGATGCCGCCATCGTTCACCAAATCGTCTGCCACGCCCTGAATGAAGCAGGCGTGGGGCTGCGGGTGCTCGTAGGACGAGGTGGATTTCGTCAGCTTCCCAGTCTTGTAGTCGACATAATGGTGCCCTTGGGCCGGACCGTCGATGCCATAGGCCCAGTGCAGGCCGGTGTTGAACCATTGCGGGCTGTTGGGTGCTGCCATCTGGCGCGCCAGCATCAGCTGCATTTCGTCAAAATAGGCGCGCGCATCGGCTTCCTTGGTGAAATAGCCACCCTTCCAGCCCCAATAGGCCCAAGCGCCAGCGAGGCGCCGGAAGACCTGCTTGGCGGACGTTTCGCCGCCATAACGCTGGTCCTCCGGCATAGCCTCCAGCGCCTTTTCGTCGGCCACGTGGCGCTGAAGGAATGCGGGTACGCCCTTTTCCTTCACAGGCTTGGTCGCTGCCGGAACACCGGCTTTACGGAAATACTTCTGGGCGATGACGTCCGACGCCACCTGGCTCCACCCTTGCGGGATTTCAACGTCATCAAGCTTGAACACGACCGTCCCGTCGGGATTGCGAATTTCAGACGTAGTCGTGGTGAACTCCAGATCCGCGTACAGGTCTGCACCGTCGCGAGTAAATCTCCGCTCAATTTTCATGCTTCTGCCTCATGTAAGCCCGGACCCGGTCCGGGGCCCCTGTTTCCCAACAAAGCGGTCTGCCAGGGTCTTCTGCCCTCTGACCGTCTCTCTCATTCCGGCTCTCGCCGATCGTGCGCACACATCTCCATTCGGGTGCCGGGGCACTCGTTTACAGACAGTGATTTGGTTTTGCTGAGGTGTTATCCCTCTGCCCCCGCCGAGCTGCGCTATATGTGGTAGCGCTTGCGTCGACCAGCACAACCTGACGCGTTCACCCCTATCGGGTCAACGGCTTTTTGAGGGATTTTGCGGGATATTTTTCTTGCAATCTGGCCCATCGCCCAACCCGTCAAGATCGTGAAGTGATTCCTGTATTCCGCTGAACACACCCCACATATCGATGTTTTTCTTTATTCCGGCCTAGATAGCGTATTTCCCTGAGGTCATGCATCAACGGCTCCGCTCCACGGAGAGCCACCATCGGAGCCCGAAAAGAAAATTTTGAGGGTGCCACAATATGTAGTCTTTCGGCCACAACCGCGCCACCAATACCACATACAGCGATCCGCAAGGATCACGGTACTATATTTAGATCGATGATTTGTGGAGATGGTCGGGGCGGCGAGATTCGAACTCACGACCCCCTGTACCCAAAACAGGTGCGCTACCAGACTGCGCCACGCCCCGACCGTGCGCGCGTCTTAACGGTCCTTTGCCCGGTTGTGCAAGCCCGAAGACGGTGTCGTGATATTACTCTTCGCAGGACCACGCAGAGAGGTCCTGATCAAACGCCGGATGACGCATTTCGGTGCCCTCGGCGATCCCGAAGTCAGCTGCCACCCCGCCGTTCACTTCCAACACATATTGGATGTCGTTGCTGCCGCCCGGAATACTCGTGCGGTCCAGCGGAATTGCATTCGCATGAACCGAGCGCACGATGCCGTCGGGCCCCACAAAAATCATGTCGAGCGGGATCAGAGTGTTTTCCATCCAGAAGCTGACGAACTGGGGGCGATCATAGACGAACAACATTCCCGACATCCGGGGCATTTCTTCGACATGCATCAGACCTTGAGCGCGTTCTGCCGCACTATCGGCAATGGCCACCCGAAAACGCGCTGTTCCCCAATCGCCGCGTAATTCGACGCGGTCCTCACGGCACGCGGCCGCGGCGAAATCGGCGCTCACCATTCCAAGTGCGAACACCATCAAAGCCAAGAAGTGTCTCATGACGCGTCTTTCTGCCCCTACATGGGGCGCATTACAGGCACTCGGCCCGCAACGTGCGAAAGACCGGTGTCAGGCGTGATCCCAGGTGCGGATTTCAGCGGCCATCTTGCCGCGTGGTCCTTCTACAACCTTGATGGCCACAGCTTCACCCGGCTGCAATTCGGAAAATCCGAACCGACGCAGCACCTCGACATGTACAAACACGTCTTCCGGCTGGCCGAACACATTGGCGAAACCGAAGCCCTTACCCTTGTCAAACCACTTCACACGGGCTGCGGCAAGAGGCAGGTCGCTCACATCTGGGAGATCAACTTGCGGCTCATTCGACTCCTCAAGCGGCTCGGGCAGCGCCTCGATCGAGATGACCTCAGTTGCCTGTAGTCCGCGCCCGGTTTCCTGCGTCCGCAGAGCGACACGTGCGCCCTCGGCAACAGAGCCGCGTCCAAAGTTCCGAAGTACGTTCGCATGGAGCAAAATATCCGGGCCACCATCGTCCGCGAGGACAAAGCCAAAGCCCTTGGCGGCATCGAACCATTTCACCTGGCCGGTGATGGCATCGTGGCCAATCGCGTCGTCGACGATGTGCATAAATTGCTCCTGTGGCGTTACCCCCAATGGTGACCTTCGAGCCCAAAGAAACAAGCTGAATTAACCTTTGTTAATCATAGGCTTACATTTTCATGTTACATGAAATTGTAATTTGGCCACACCCTTGGTTAGGTAACGTTTACGTAAGTCACGGATTCAAACGCTCGACCGACCAAGCCCCGTCTGGGTCGGTTCGGGTCCAGCGAAATCGGTCGTGTAAACGGAATGCGCCGTCCGCCCAGAACTCGATTTCAACCGGCTTGATCCGAATGCCGCCCCAAAATGGTGGGCGCCTAGGATTGGTGCCATGCTGTGCCGTAACCTTTGCGACTTCGGCCATCAACGTCGCACGACTGCCAAGTGGCTTCGACTGATCCGAGGCCCACGCCCCCAGTCGACTTTTCAGGGATCGCGAGGCGTAATACGCATCCGCCTTCGAACCATCCTCGTGCTCCGTCACGCCGCGCACTCGGATCTGTCGCCTTAGCGATTTCCAGTGCATCACGAATGCGGCCTTGCCCGCGCCGTCAATCTCGGTCGCTTTGACTGACCCGTAGTTGGTGTAGAACACGAACGACCCCTGCCCTGCGCCATCTACCTCGATGTCTTTCAGCAGCACCATTCGCGCATTTGGCAAGCCATCGGCATCAACCGTCGACAGAGCAATGGCGTTTGGATCATTCGGCTCAGTAGCCTCGGCTTCAGCCAACCAATCGCGAGCGAGCGCAAAGGGATCGGTTCCCGCAAAGATGCCATCGCGTTCAGTCATATCGAATTGCCTCATCTACGCTGTTTGAATTGGAGCTAGCGGGACAACCCCACTCCGACAAGGGGACCATTCTTAGCAGCGGCACATCTTGAAGCCCTGTGGCCAATCGCCTACGACAGATCAAGCACTTGGATGGGACGGGGAATACCAAAGATGGGCATGATGGACGGCAAGCGCGGGCTGATTATGGGGCTCGCCAATGACAAATCCATCGCGTGGGGGATTGCGAAAGCCGTCGCCGCCGAAGGCGCGGACCTGGCGTTCTCCTATCAGGGCGAGGCTTTGTTAAAGCGCGTTGGTCCGCTGGCCGAACAACTCGGCTCCTCCCTGGTGGTGCCTTGCGATGTTGGTGACGCCGCCTCGCTCGACGCGTTGTTCGAGACGCTTAAAGAAGAATGGGGCAGCCTCGACTTCGTGGTTCACGCCATCGGATTTTCCGACAAGAACGAATTGCGTGGGCGTTATGTAGAAACCTCCTCCGCGAACTTCGCCATGACAATGGACATCTCGGTTTATTCCTTCACTGCCGTTTGCCAGCGCGCCGAGAAGATGATGCCCAATGGCGGTTCCCTCCTGACGCTGACCTATTCGGGGGCCGAGCGGGTCATGCCCCATTACAACGTCATGGGCGTGGCCAAAGCTGCGCTTGAGGCGTCGGTGATGTACTTGGCCGAGGATCTTGGCCGCGACAACATCCGGGTCAACGCAATCAGCGCGGGCACTATCAAGACGCTGGCCGCCTCTGGCATTGGCGATTTCCGTTACATCCTGAAATGGAACGAGAATAACGCCCCCCTGCGCCGCACCGTCACGCAAGATGAGGTCGGGAAGTCGGCGCTATACCTTCTGTCAGACCTTGGCTCTGGCGTGACCGGTGAAACCCACCACGTCGACGCGGGCTACAACATCATTGGCATGAAAAACCCGGAAGCGCCGGACATGACGTTGGAAAAGAAAGGCGACTAAGCCGATGGCCCTCGCCACCCTCCTGACCTTAGCAGGACTGCAAGCGCTAATCGTCATCAGCCCGGGTCCCGCCACGGTTCTCAGCATCAAGACATCCGCCGCAGAGGGCGCCCGTGCGGGCATTATCCTAAGCTTGGGGTTCGCAATCGCCGCAGTCATCTGGGCCTCCGCCGCTTTGATGGGCTTAAGCCTGCTCTTTGAAGTCGCGCCGTATCTTCAGGGCGGCTTGCGCGTAGTTGGTGCCGCGTTCCTTGTCTGGATCGGGATCACCCTGTGGCGTCAAGCGGACACGCCGATGCCGGCGTCCGGCACCGCCCCACCGCGCGGAACATGGCCAACTCTGCGCCTCGGCATCATCACCGATCTCGCTAATCCCAAAGCACTCGCCTATTTCACGGCCGTCTTCACCGGCTTCATGCCAACCGATCCTAGCTTTGCCGACGCAGCAGCCATCATTGCCGTGATCTTCGGGATCGAATTCGTTTGGTATGCTTTGGTCGCATTGGTATTTTCGCGCGACATCCCGCGTCGCGCGTATGGCCGCGCGAAAGGCTGGCTCGACCGTAGTTTCGGCGCCATTCTCGCGGCGCTTGGCATCCGCATCGCTGTTCCTTGAGGTAGTCCCATGACCACGCAACTCCCCCACGAAAAAGGCTTCCACGTCAGCTGGGACCAAATCCACCGCGATGCACGTGCCCTTGCGTGGCGGCTTGATGGGCATGGTCCAGACGACGGCGCATGGAAGGCGGTGGTCGCGATTACACGGGGCGGCATGGCGCCGGCCATGATCGTCAGCCGCGAGCTGGACATCCGCACCGTCGATACCATCAGCGTAAAATCTTACCACGCAGGCGGGGGCAAAGCGGATGAGCAGCGCGAGGCCGAGGTGCTGAAATCCCCGGACGCAGAGCTGATGGGCGACGGCGAAGGCATCCTGATCGTCGATGATCTCGTGGACAGTGGAAAGACGCTGGAACTCGTCCGGGCGCTCTACCCCAAGGCCCACTTCGCAACGGTTTACGCAAAGCCGAAGGGCGAGCCGATGGTCGATACGTTTATCACCGGGGTCTCTCAGGACACCTGGATTTTCTTCCCGTGGGACATGGCGCTTCAGTATGTAGAGCCGTACCGCGGTAAGGACTGATCGGACGCTCCAATCAAAGCACTTTCCACGACGAAGGCCCAACGGTCCTTCCGGATGCCGCGGGCCATCAAGTCTCAGAAACGCACTCGGCGCTTATTCCGAGCTGTAGAAGCATAGGGTTACCGCATTTCCGGCAGCGCGAATCCGGGAACGTCACCGGGCGCCGTGATTGATATCGGCGCATGCACCAACGCGGGAATGTCATCGGACAAATTAGCCGGGCGCGGATTTGCGTTTGCAGCAACGCCGAAGGCCATGGAAGTCAAAACGGTAACGGCCAAAACAGAACGAATATTCATTGTGAAATCTCCTAAATTGCATTGAGGAGGAGATGGGACGCGCCTCTCTGATTTACGACTACGGGAACCCTTACCGCGTGTGAGCCAACTCTTTGATTAGCTTTTCGTACAGGATTTCATGCGGTGTCGTGTCGAAGGGAGCCGAAATCCAATCTCGATCAATTTCAAGCTTTCCGACGGGCACTATCTGCCGCGCGATCTCAGACGGTGTCGTTGGATCATCCAATCCTGTTTCCCAATCGTGAAGTGCCGTTGAGTAGCGAACAACGGCACCGCTGCTCGCCAGGTCGATCAGACCACCTTCTGCAAAGAACCGCAGACCATCGCCCATTTCTTCCCCGACGATCTGCAGCCTGCGCCCAAGCCGATATCTGAGGATGGCGACAAAGACGATTGCCGCGGAGAAGGTGAACTTGTCCACCAGCACTGCGCAGCCGTTCACCTGAGCGCTTTCGGCGATCGCATCGATCAACGGCATCGTCACCAAAAAGTCGCCACCTGTGTTGCCCCGAACATCGACCACAAAGAAACTGTCGCGCCGGGACCGGACCAATGTGGCAGCTCGGTCGATTGCTTCAGGGAACGCACATTCGCCGGGATCGAAGAAGCTTGGCAGCTTCACGGCGAGGTCGTCGTTAGAACATTGGTGGATCTCGACGAACCCATTGAAATTCCAGACGGGATCAACCTGGCCATGCTCGTTTCTGGGATAGAACTCCGACGTCGGAACGGCATCGGCGGTTGATACCGTTGTGTTTGTTGTCCGCCCGTCGGCACGTTGAAATTGATATTGGATCTCGTCGTCGATGGGCGCAAAGCCCAACTGGGCCAACGCCGCAGGCCAAGCAAACAGCAGTGGCCCAATCACGCGCTTCCTTTGCGGTGTGCCTGCCAAAAGGCATGAGGCCGCTTGTTCGATCCGTTCAACAGGCACGCCATTCACAGCGATTAGCTTGCAGGGCGCGATATCCGCAAGCGGCGTTGAGGTTTTCGTCAGGAAGACCGACGTCCCAATTGATACAAACCGAAGCGGCAGAACGTGGATTGCATCATTCGGGATCAGGCGCGTATGGCCATTGCCAGAGAGCGCCAACAGATGCATCGCCGAAAGCAAGAAACGGTCTTTGTCATCCGCCGACGCGTGCCTTCGGGCGTCGTCGACAAGCAAGGTGATCTGTTCCGGATCGACCGCCGCGAAGCTCGGATCGATACGTTCTACGACGTCCAGAATTCTGGCGAGGTCTTGGCTAAGCGACACAATTGAATTGTGCGTCTTCGCAGAATGGATGTCTAGCTCGGACGCTTGCACGCCCTTCGCTAGGCCACCAATACCCGGTTCGCCCGTCTTCAGTCACTCAGGCTCGCCCGACGGCCGCTCAGGTTCTCAATGGCAACCGCCAGGTGCTCGTCCGCAATCGCGTCATCCCCCGCCGCGACACGCACCTTGTGCGCCTCCATCAACACGTCAGCATGGCTGTGCCCGGCAGGCGGTTCGAACCGGTAGGAGGCAAGCTCAATCAACATTCCCAACGGGTCACGAAAGTAGATCGAGTTCATGAACCCACGGTCCTTCTCGCCGGAATGGGAGATGCCGCGCGCGTCCAACCGTTCAACCAACTGCGAATACATCGATTGACTGACCGAAAAGGCGATGTGGTGAAGCTGACCCACATTCTGCTCCGCAGGTTCACTGGGCGGTTTGCGGTTCTCTGAGGTGAAGATCGTGATCAACCGGCCGTCGCCGGGATCGAAATAAAGATGCCCCTGATCAGGGTCATCGAGGTTGGGCTGTTCAAACACAAACGGCATGCCCAACACACCTTCCCAGAAGTCGATGGAGGTCTGTCTGTCTGCGCCCATCATAGTGATGTGGTGCAACCCTTGGGATTGAAGTTTGTGCATGGCATCCTCCATCTTTTGCGTGGCCAAACATTGGGGGCGAGAGACTGGCGTTGAAAACCCGAAATCTGCGCACAGAGCCGGTGCGCAAAGGTTAAGATCAGGTTAACAAAAAATGCAAAATCGCGCCTTTTCTGATACTTGGGTGGTGGTTGCACGCTTGCAACCATCAATCCTTACAGCCGCCGCACTTTCAGCTTCGTCAGGCGGTTCTGCTCCCGTTCTGCCACCTCAAACCGGAACCCGTGGAAGGCAAAGCACTGCCCAGGCAGCGGGATCGTCTGCGCCTCATGGATAACCAGGCCAGCCACTGTGTTGGCCTCTTCATCAGGCAGCGTCCAGTCAGCCGCGCGGTTCAGGTCGCGGATCGTCATCGCACCGTCAATGGTGTAGTTTCCGGCGGTGTCAGCCTCCAGAACCGGGGCATCCTCGACGTCAAATTCATCGGTGATCTCACCGACAATTTCTTCAAGAATGTCCTCCAGCGTAATCAACCCGCCAAGCGCGCCGTACTCATCGACGACCAAAGCAAAATGCGTGTGTCGCCGTAGGAACTGGCGCATTTGATCGTCGAGTGTTGTGGTCTCCGGCACGAAGTAGGGCTTCATCGCGACGTCCGAGATATCGAACGCTGCGATCCCCTCTGCGTCCTCGCCCCGCGTCAGACGGTCAATCGCGCGCAGCAGGTCTTTCGCGTGAACCACGCCCACGATGTTTTCTTGATCGTCCTTGAAGACCGGCAGCCGCGTGTGGGGCGATTGCAGGCATTGGCTCAAGATTTCTTCCGGGGCCGCATCTGCGTCGATCATCTCAATGCCCGAGCGATGGAGCATGATCTCTTCCACTGTCCGCTCATGCAAATCGAGCGCCCCGAGCAAACGGTCGCGCTGTTCCTTCTCGACCGATCCCTCCTCGTGGCCAATCGACAGCGCGCCCATGATCTCTTCCTTGACGGACAACATGTTGTCGCCCGCCTCGATCCGCGTGCCGAACAAGCGCAACACACCCCGGACGATGAAGCGCACGACTGCCACGACCGGGGCCATGACCGAGATGATCAGCCCGATGGGCCGCGCGACACGCGCCGCAGAGGTTTCCGGGTTGTTGATCGCAAACGTCTTGGGCAACACCTCGGCAAAGACCAACACAAGTGCGGTCATCACCAACGTCGCAATCGCCACGCCCCCTTCCCCCAAAAGCGCTGTGAAAAGCGCCGTGGCCAGTGCCGTCGCCAGGATGTTGACCAGATTGTTGCCCAGAAGAATGCCGCCGATCAGGCGCTCATTGTCTTCCTTCAACTCCAACGCCCGTTCCGCGCCTCTTGCCGGGCCCGTGTCCTTGCTGGCGATTGAGCGCAACTTGCCCCGCGACGCCGCCGTAAGGGCCGTCTCTGACCCCGAAAAGAAGCCTGAGCAGACAAGTAGAAACACGATCACCGCAGCGATGATCCAATTTGACGGGTCAGCGAGCGCTGACGGTTCCGGAAGGGGGAGTTCGTTTTCCATGGGCGGGTTATGGGGGCGCGCGGGGCGTCGTTCAAGGGAAGCCGATTGAAAAGACGACGGCTGCGAGGACAGCCGTAGGCTGGAGGAGTGGCCTAGCCGTCCCGCGCCAGCGGGTGTTTTTCGAGAACCAGCGCCTTGAGACGCTCATCGAGTATATGTGTGTAAATCTCGGTCGTTGCGATATCCGCATGGCCCAGAAGCGTTTGAATCGCCCGTAGGTCGGCCCCGTTTTGCAAAAGATGCGTCGCAAAGGCATGGCGCAACGTGTGAGGCGTCACTGCCGCCGGATCGAGGCCTGCAGTTACTGCCAACTCCTTTATCAGCGTAAAAAACCGCACGCGCGTAAGGTGCCCCGCCTTTCCACGCGACGGAAAGGCAAAGGGACTTGGCTTTGCCCCGGTCTCAACCCGTGCGCGCTCCTCCTCCGCATCGCGGTGCGCCAGCCATGCCGCCGCCGCCTCCCGCGCAGGCGGGCTGAGCGGCACGATCCGCTCTTTGCCGCCCTTCCCCATGACCAAAAGCATCTGTGGGTCGCCGCGCAACGCGGAAACCGGCAGAGAGACCAGTTCAGTTACGCGCAGTCCGGTTGCGTAAAGGATTTGCATCAGGCAGCGGTTGCGCAGCCGGTCGCCATCGCCGCGCCCATGGCTTCCCGCAGCGTCGAGAAGGGCATCAACCTGCGCCATGCTCAACGTCCCGGGCAATTTTCTCGCGCGCGCTGGCCCGGTGATCTGAAGCGTCGGATTGTCTGTCCGCCACCCCTCTTCATGGGCAAACCGGTAGAGCTGTTTCAGCGATGACAACCGCCGCGCCCGGGTGGCTGGTGCCAATCCCTCTGCCTCAAGATTTGCGATGTAGCTTTCCAGCTTGCTGCGATCCGCAGCCGCAAAGCCGCCACGCTTGGCGAGCCATCCCATGGCGTCACGCAGGTCGCGCCCATAGCCCAAGAGCGTGTTCTGTGCCGCCCCCTGCTCCGCCGCCGCTGCACCAAGGTAGAGCGCGATCCAGTCGGTGTCGCTGGCGGGCCCCGCCATGCCGTCAGCCTCGCAACAGATGCAGTTGCAGGGCCGCGCGCCGGGCGACGTCTTCCAAACCCACCGCGCGGAACAGCACCAGCGCGTCGGTCAGATCGTCAGTGTCCGTATCTGCGCCGCCTTGGGCCAGCACCAGGGCCGCGCGCAACAGCGCTTCCCCTAGACGGTTGTTCTCAAGGAACAGGCTGTAACGGTGCGACGGACGGTCGATTGCAAAAGCCGCCCCGATGGCGCGGTCGAGCGGGTCCCGTGTGGCTTCGGGCGGCAAGCCTCGCGCAATCGCAAATGCGAAACGTTCAGTGGCGTTCTGCGCCACGGCCGATTGCGCCACCTGCTCGTAAAGCGGTGACAGCAGTCCGATCCTTCGTGCGAGAATTCCCGCTTCATCGACCAAGGGCGTGCGCAACAGACGCTCGCCGTAAATATCTGCGAAAGCCACTTCCAGCCCCGCGTCCTGCATGGCCTCCCACGCCGGCGCCAGCCTGCGCGAGGTCTCAATCGGATCACCGGCCAGCAACGCCGCGTCCAAAGCTTGCAGCGCCTCAACACGGTCCCAGATCGCGCCCGAAGCCGAAGGTCCTTGCGAGGTGTAGATGGCAAACCATTCCTGCGGTGCGATGGCGCCTGAACGGGTCAGTCGCTCCGAGGCATCCAGTTGCGCACGCCAACCGGCCAGCGGCGACAGGTCTGCATATAGAAAGGCTAGCGGCATGCCTGTCATGTCCGGACGCTGCGCGATCGCCATACGCATCTGGAATTCCAGAGGCGTCAGCGTGTCGTCGGGCGGAAGCGGCGGCTCGCCCTCGAACAGCTCCGGATCTAGGAAACGCGCGATCAGGTCGCCTTCGGATTCGGTGATCTGACCCAAAGCCTCTCCGGTGCCAAGCGACAGCGCGGCTGCGGACCAGTCGCCACCACGGGCGAGGCAGAAGATGCGCGCCGGGAAGGTCGGCGCGATGTCAGGATTGGCGTTCATCGCCGCACAGGCGCGAGTGGAATGATCGGTCAGAAGCGAGACGTCGAACCACCGTCGAAAGATGTCCCCGTCCTGTGTCGGCCCGGCCCGTTCCATCAGCGCTTGGGCAGGGTCTAACGCGCCCCGGTCCAGCAACATATCCAGGCGCGCGAGGAACAGCTCGGATCCTTCCGCTGGCGCATCGAGCGGCGGATCCAGTTCGGCAAGCGCCAGCACCTCGGTGAAATTCTGCATCGCGGGCAAGCCCTGGATCGGCTGCGCGCGCATCAGGCGGGCCAAGGTTTCAGTCTCGGACGCCCCCCACAATCCGCGCGGCAGGCCAGTGATCGTTGCGGGCAGCAACCCCACCGCATCCAATTGGATCGCATCCAGCGGCAACACCATGATTTCAGCTACCGACGCGTCCGTCGCGACATTGGCGTGGGGGCGCGTGATTGTGTCGGACAACCAGTCCGGCGTGCCCAATTCAGGCAGACCGGTCAGGTCGATCTCGGCCGTCTGCCCCGCCTCTTGCGCATAGACAGGATTGGCCAAGACGACAGCCAACAAGGCAATGCGCGCGCTAGTCCACATCAAGCGTCACCGGCTGCGTCACGGTCTGCACATCAGGTTGCAAGAACCCGGAATAGGCATAACCAATCAATCCGACAAACCCGAGGAGTGCCAACAAAATCAACGTGATAAGGATACGCCCCATGGCCGTGTCCGGACCCCTCGTTCTACCCTGCCCCTTCGCGCCTCAACCGGGCGCGCACAGCGTTTGCTGCCGCCGTAATTTCCATATAAGCCATGGACGGCAGGATTTCGCCACTTAAGGGGGCAATTTTTTCGGTGATGGGCGAAAGCGTGCCACAGGGTGACGGCAGATTGACGCGCAGCGTCGTGCTGGTTGGCATGATGGGCGCGGGCAAGACCGCCATTGGTCGCGCATTGGCTGCCCAGTTGGGCGCTGACATGCGCGATTCGGACGCCGAAATCGTGACCTCCGCGCAGCTCACGATTGCGGAAATCTTCGACAAATACGGTGAGCCCTTCTTTCGCGAAAAGGAAGGCCAGGTCATCGCCCGGCTCTTGGAGGGTCCACCTTGTATTCTCTCGACCGGAGGAGGAGCTTGGCTATCCGAAGGCAATCGGAAAATGCTGACGGAACAGGCCTGTGTCGTGTGGCTTGAGGCGGACCTTGATTTGCTTTGGTCACGCGTGAAACACAAATCCCACCGCCCCCTGCTTCGGACCGCGAACCCGAAAGACACCTTGGCGCAACTACTGGAAGACCGCTTCCCGGCATATGCAATGGCGCCGCACAGGGTTCATGTTCAGCCCCATTGGTCCATCGATCAGACAGCTGCGGAAGTGATGTCTATTCTGGTGAATGCAGGGGCAGTTGTGTCAGAGGCGCGGGCGCAATGAAGACGAAGACGGTTCACGTGCCCCTGGATGAGCGCAGCTATGACGTGCGCATCGGGCGTGGTCTGGTGGAAAGCGCAGGCGCGCAGATCAACGCGTTTCTCGCGCGACCCAAGGTCTGGATCGTGACCGAAGAAACGGTGGCGGCCCTGCATTTAACGACCCTGCAAGATGGGCTTGAAGCGGGCGGCGTGGCGCATGAGGCGCTGATTTTGCCGCCGGGAGAGGCCACAAAGTCCTGGCCGCATCTGCAACGCGTCGTTGATTGGCTGCTGACCGAGAAAGTCGAACGCCGCGATATCGTTGTGGCCTTCGGCGGCGGTGTAATCGGCGATTTGGTGGGCTTCGCGGCAGCCATTCACCGCCGTGGCATCCGGTTTGTTCAGATCCCCACCTCGCTTTTGGCGCAGGTCGACAGTTCCGTGGGAGGCAAGACCGGCATCAACGCGCCCCAGGGCAAGAACCTGATCGGCGCATTTCACCAACCCGCGCTGGTGCTGGCCGATATCGACATTCTGGGCACCCTGGAGCCACGCGATTTTCTTGCAGGCTATGGGGAAGTGTCGAAGTACGGGCTTCTCGGCGATCTGGATTTCTTCGAATGGCTTGAGGCGAATGGCCCGTCGCTGGCCGGCAACGCCGAGCTGCGGCAAGAGGCCGTACGCCGCTCCGTCCAAATGAAAGCAGACATCGTCGCCCGCGATGAGACCGAGCAAGGCGACCGCGCGCTTTTGAACCTCGGGCACACGTTTTGCCACGCGTTGGAGGCCGCCACAGGTTACTCCGACCGGCTGCTGCACGGCGAAGGGGTCGCGATCGGATGCGCACTCGCATTCGATCTGTCTGCCCGCCTTGGCCTTTGTTCGCAGGAAGACCCCAGCCGCGTCCGGGCGCATCTGCGCAAAATGGGCATGAAGTGCGATCTGGTTGATATTGAGGGTGAATTGCCTGATGCCGATGGCCTGCTTGCCCTCATGGCTCAGGACAAAAAGGTCGTCGCGGGCCGGCTGCGCTTCATCCTTGCGCGCGGCCTTGGGGAAGCCTTCGTGACCGCCGATGTGCCACCGGATACGGTTCGCGCACTTTTAGCCGAACAACTCGCGGCGCGCTGAACGACAGGCACCTCGCCCGCCCCTCTTCGTTCCCCGAAAACGTCCGCCAGAGGCATCCCGACATTTGCGCCACGCGCGACTCCCCAGTGTCGCTTTCCGGCTTGCCCCCCGCGCTGCGAGCCTCTCAGATGCTCTGAAGGCAAACGGAGGTGTCCATGAAATCCCATACCCGTGTGTGCATCATCGGCGGCGGTGTCGTGGGCTGTTCGGTGGCCTATCACCTGACGAAACTGGGCTGGTCTGACGTCACGTTGCTGGAGCGGTCCGAGCTTACAAGCGGCTCCACCTGGCATGCGGCGGGTGGTTTTCACACCCTCAATGGCGACACGAACATGGCCGCTTTGCAGGGCTATACGATCCGACTTTACAAGGAATTAGAAGAGCTTACCGGTATGTCGTGTGGCTTGCACCATGTGGGCGGTGTCACGCTGGCGGACACTCCTGAACGGCTGGACATGCTCAAGGCCGAGCGCGCCAAGCATCGGTTTATGGGGTTAGAGACGGAGATCGTCGGCCCGGATGAGATCAAATCGCTGGCTCCGATCACCAACGTCGAGGGCGTGCTCGGCGGGCTCTACGATCCGCTTGACGGGCATCTGGACCCTTCCGGCACCACCCATGCATATGCCAAGGCCGCACGGATGGGTGGCGCGGAAATTCATACGCATACCAAGGTGTTGGAGACCAATGCTCGTGTGGATGGGTCTTGGGAGATCGTGACCGACAAAGGAACTCTTATAGCAGAGCACGTGGTTAACGCGGCGGGCCTATGGGCGCGGGAAGTTGCCGCGATGGCGGGCTGCTATTTGCCGCTGCATCCGATGGAGCATCAGTACCTCGTGACCGAGGAAACACCTGAGATCTACGAGCGCGAGACTGAGCATCCGCATGTGATGGACCCAGCCGGCGAAAGCTATCTTCGACAAGAAGGTCGTGGGCTATGCATCGGATTTTATGAGAAAACCTGTCGTCCATGGGCGGTTGATGGCACGCCTTGGGACTTCGGACATGAACTATTGCCCGATGATTTTGACAAGATCACCGATTCAATTGCCTTTGCTTTCAAACGCTTCCCGGTTCTGGAACGCGCAGGCATCAAGTCGGTGATCCACGGTCCGTTTACCTTTGCGCCAGACGGGAACCCACTTGTTGGGCCGGTTCCGGGGTTGCGAAACTACTGGTCGGCATGTGGCGTGATGGCTGGCTTCAGCCAGGGTGGCGGCGTGGGCCTAAGCCTTGCGCAATGGATAATCGAGGGCGAGGCCGAGCGTGATGTGATGGCGATGGACGTCGCGCGGTTCGGGCGGATCATCACGCCGGGCTACACGCTCCCGAAGGTGATCGAGAATTATCAGACAAGGTTTTCAGTGGTTTACCCGAATGAGGAGCTTCCCGCCGCGCGGCCTTACCGAACCACGCCGATGTACGATGTTTTCGACAAAATCGGCGCTGTCTGGGGCCAGCAATACGGGTTGGAGGTGCCCAACTACTTCGCTGAGGGTGATGAGGTTCGCTATGAGACGCCGTCATTTCGGCGCTCAAATGCCTTCGCGGCAACGGCGCGGGAGGTTGCGGCGGTTCGGGGCGCGGTCGGCATCAACGAGGTGCAGAATTTCGGGAAGTATTTGGTTAGGGGACCGGGTGCGCGGGCGTGGTTGGACCGGATCATGGCCGGGCGCATCCCACAGGTCGGACGGCTTTCGCTGAGCCCCATGTTGTCGGAGCACGGCAAGATTATTGGTGACTTTACAATCACTTGCCTGAGTGAAGAAAGGTTCCAGCTAACCGCGTCCTACGGGGCACAGGACTATCACATGAGGTGGTTTGAGGCGCATTTGAAGGATGGTGTGCGGTTGGAGAATGTCTCGGACCGCCGGACCGGGTTTCAGATTGCCGGACCTCGCGCGCGGGAGGTGTTGCAGGCGGTGGCGCGGGAGGATGTGAGCGGCATCAAGTTCATGGACGCGCGGCAGCTAACCATCGGATATTCAACGGCAATTGTGCAGCGGGTGAGCTACACGGGCGACCTGGGGTACGAGATATACGTCGATGCGATGGAGCAGCGAGCGTTGTGGGATGTGTTGTGGAACGCCGGGCAGCCGATGGGCATGAAACCGTTCGGTATGCGGGCGATGATGTCGCTGCGGTTGGACAAGTTCTTTGGCTCGTGGATGCGGGAGTTTTCGCCAGATTACACGCCGGCAGAGACGAGGTTGGATCGCTTTATCTCATTGAAAAAGAACGTCGATTTCATCGGTCGTGCGGCGACTGAGGCGGAGCGGTCCAACCCGCCCCAGCGTGTTCTGGCCGCGTTTGAAGTGGATGCTGACGACGCGGATGTGGTGGCTTATGAGCCAATCTGGATTGATGGCGAGGTGAAGGGATTTTGCACCTCTGGCGGCTATTCGCATCACGCGAAGAAAAGCATCGCGTTGGGATTTGTGCCACGGAATCAATCGGTTGAGGGGCTTGAGGTGGAGATCGAAATCCTCGGCGACATGCGCCCTGCCCGGTTGATAACCGAGCCGCTCTTTGATGCAGACAACGCGCGGATGCGGGGATGAAGGATCCGCTGATTATACTGCTTGCCGCTGGGGCTTCGTCCCGGATGAAGGGGGCGGATAAGCTGTTGGAGAACGTGGGCGGATTACCACTTTTGCGTTTGATGTCAGAGCGTTGCGTGAAATCCGGGGAAACACGGGTGGTGCTTGGGCCCGGTCAGGATGCAAAGCGCGCGGTGCTGGAGGACTTGGCCGTGGAGGTCGTGGAGGCCACGGGAACGGACGGGATGGCGGCGTCGATCCGGGCGGGCGTTGAAGGTGTTAAGAACCGGGCCGTGATGATTGTTTTAGCGGATATGCCAGAGATCAGCGCGTCGGATTTACATCTGTTATCAGGACTTTACGCCCAGAACCTTTCCCCGATCCTGCAAGCCGCAAGCAAGGATGGCACGCCCGGTCAGCCGGTAATTTTCGCGCCGAAATACCTCAAACACTTGGCGAAATTGCAGGGCGATCAGGGGGCTAAGAGCATTCTGAAGGCCAACGCGCGGGATGTGGCCCTGATCCCACTGGCCGATGATCGGGCGCTAACAGACCTCGACACTCCGGAAGACTGGGCAGCGTGGCGCGCCAAAACTCCGTTCACGTGAACGCATTTGCGTTCATCTGAACGCTTTTTTCCCGAAAAGTGCGTTCAGATGAACGGAGTTTCAGTCCGGGCCCGAGTTTAGTCAATCTCGCCGAATTTACGTTCAGGTGAACGCACTTTTCCACACTGTTGCCGCCAAAGAAAACGGGCGGCCCCTCCCCCAGGAAGAACCGCCCGATCACCGCATTCGGTGGTGGCTACAGAATCCGGGGGACCGCGTGTGGTGCGAGCAACACGCGATCCCTAGGCACACTCAGAGTTGCAGAAGCTTCGCCTCGTGAGCCTTAAGAGTGCGGCGCGCGGCCGCGTAGTCGGTCAGACCACCTTCGGTGGCAAGCTCGGGGAACAGCGCGAAGATTTCGTCGCGGCTCGCCTCGCCCATGGATCCGAGCGACTGATCGCCAGGCTGGAAGCTTTCGGTCCATGCGCCGTCCGACAGAACCACTTCGTGGCGGTCGAACATGAAGTGGATGTAGGTCGTGCGCATCGTATCCATGATGCTGACGCCCTGCTTTCCGACCAGATGCTTTGCCGCAACCAGAACTTCGCTTTCTTCGAAGTAGAGCTGCGGGGTTTCACCCGTGACCAGCACGCGGTGCTGCGGGCTGACCAGCATGTCGCGTTCGGGCAGGTTGTGCCCAAGCGACCCGGCCTTGATCAGGATCGGTTTCATGTTGCCATGCTCGGCCAATTCCGTGCGGTCCAGCGTCCGGGCGCCCGTCCAACGGATCTCTTGGATGCCGTTGTCGCGGGTGATGACCTTGTCGCCTTCGCGCAGGCTTTCGACCGGAACCTCACCTTTCGGCGTGGCGATCATGGCACCCGGCGTGAAGCAGGGGATGACATTCTCGATCTCTTTGAACGTCAGGCGGCCCGATTCTTCGGTCTGCGTCTCGTCCGTGTAGAAGATCACGGTGCCGGATTCGCCGGGAGTGCCGGTCGGATCGATGGCATCGTCGAACACCACCTTAAGCGAGCCGGAGCCGGTGAGGTCGAGGACGTCTTCGTCCCCATCATCGGCATCTTCGCCGCCAATGATTTCGTCTCCAATGCCTTCCTGATAATCGCCGGTCCCGTTGGGATCGGTGAAGGTGCCAACATTGAACGTGTCATCGCCGATGCCACCGTCGAGGCTGTCTGCCCCCTGGCCGCCGATGATGACGTCGTCCCCTTCGCCACCCAGAACGGTGTCGTCGTCGATGCCGCCGTCCAGCGTGTCGTCGCCTTCGCCGCCGTCGATCAGGTCGTTGTCGTCTTCGCCGTTGACCACGTCGTTGCCTGCGCCGGCGTTGATGGTGTCATCGCCATTGTTCAGGATCGGATCGCCGAAGAAGCCGTCGTTGGGCTCATCGATGAAGTTGGCCGCAGGATCGCCCACGCCGCCGTCGATGGTATCGTTGCCGTCACCGGCATCGATGCTGTCGTTGCCTTCGCCGCCGATGATACTGTCGTTGCCGTCACCGGTGGTGATGGTGTCCGCATCGGTGCCGCCGTCGACAACATTGTCGCCGTCGCCCGCATCGATCAGGTCAGCATCATCGCCCGCATTGATGGTGTCGTCGCCATCGCCGGTTGTGACGGTGTCCTTGTTGTCGTTCGGATCGTCGCCAGGAGTGACGAAGAAGCCGCCACCGGGGCTGCCGATTGGAACGCCAAGGTCAGGGTTGAACGAGCCCGGGTTGTCCGAGTTGATCTCGTTGTCGCCTTCGAGGTCGGTGATGCTATCGTTGCCGGTGCCAGCAGTGACAGTGTCGTTGCCTGCGCCGCCGTCGATCACGTCATCGCCCGAACCGCCGCTGATGGTGTCATCGTCGTCGCCGCCGTCGAGCGTATCATCACCCGCGCCGCCGCTGACGCTGTCTTCACCGGCGCCACCCGAGACGACGTCGTCGCCATCATTGCCACGGACCGTATCGTTGTCGTCGCCGCCGTCGATGGTGTCGTTGCCTTCACCACCCAGGATGGAGTCGTTGCCTTCATCCCCGTCGATGACGTCGTCGCCATCATCTGCGCCGCCGTCGATCACGTCGTCGCCGGTGCCACCGGAGACAGTGTCATCGCCCAGGCCTGCGTCGATGGTGTCATCGCCGCCGTTGCCTTCGATCACATCGTCGATGCCATCGTCGCCGTCGATCTGGTCGCCGCCGCCATCGGTTGGAAGGTTGTCGTCGTTGTAGCCCGGGCCCATGTCCTCGCCGAACTCTTCGCCATCAACGATGCCGTCGGGTTCTTTCGGGGGCAGAAGCAGGTTCTCGATTTCAGCGAAGGTGACTTCGACCCATTCGTCTTCGTCGTTTTTCACTTCCACCGAGCCGGAGGTTGAGTCGCCGTCACCGTCGACCGTTTCCACCAGGTTCCGATAGGACACGAAGTCGGTCAGGTTGAGCGTATCACGGTCATCGCCATTGCCGGAGCCGTCAGCGAAGATGGCGGTGTCGTTGTCGCCATTGCTGTCGACTTCGTCCTGGTCGATGATGATCGTGTCGCTGTCGCCGCCGCCGATGATGCTGTCGCCAGCGCCGCCGATGATCAGGTCATCGTCGCCATTGCCTTCCAGCGTATCGTTGCCGCGGCCACCTTCCAGCGTGTCGTCGCCGAAGTTGCCCTGCATGAAGTCATCGCCGTGGTCACCCAGCAAGCTGTCGTTGCCAGCGCCGCCACGGATGTCGTCGTTGTCCACGCCACCGTCGATGGTGTCGTTGCCGGTGCCGCCGGTGATGGTGTCGTCATCGTCCTGACCGAAGATCAGGTCGTTGCCGGCACCGCCGTCGATGCTGTCGTTGTTGTTGTCGGTCAGCGGATCGGGCCCGAACGGAGCACCGAAGCCATCGTCCGCCAAGTCGGTGCCGAACGGCGCAGGGGTTTCGAGGCCACCGAAGATGGTGTCATCGTCCTGACCACCCGAAATGGTGTCACTGCCTTCGCCGCCGATGATCAGGTCGTCGCCCTGACCGCCGACAACGGAGTCATCATCGATGCCCGCATCCACGGTATCGTTGCCGGTGCCTGCGTCGATGAAGTCAGCATCATCGCCGGTGGTGACGCTGTCATTGCCCTCACCTGCAAAGACGGTGTCCTTGTCATTGTCTTGCGCGTCGTCCGGGTCCACAGCCGGGATCGGGCCATAGCCGGGCCAGCCGGTATCTAGCAGATCTTCCGAGCCGCCGGTGTTGATGGTGTCGTTGCCGCCACCACCGATGACGCTGTCATTGCCGTCGCCGCCTGTGATGGAGTCATCATCCGCGCCGCCGTCGATGACGTCGTCGTCGGCACCGCCGTCCAGGGTGTCGTCACCGCCACCACCGATCAGGGTGTCATTGCCTTCGTCACCGTCCAGCTCATCGCCATCGCCGCTGGCACCGCCTTCGATGCTGTCGTCGCCTTCGCCGCCGGACACCGTGTCAGAGCCCTGACCCGCGTTGATGGTATCGTCGCCGCCGTTGCCGTCGATGACATCATCGTCGCCATCGTCGCCATCGATCTGGTCGCCGCCACCATCGGTGGGGTCGTTATCGTCGTTGTAGCCCGGGCCCATTTCTTCGCCGAACTCTTCGCCGTCGACAACGCCATCGGGCGGGGTCGGATCCTCACCCACTTCGATGGTGTGCACGGCGCTATCAAAGCCGCCATTGCCATCGGTGATGGTGTAGGAAACGGTCGCCGTGCCCTCAAAACCATCAGCAGGAGTGAAGAGGAAGTTGCCGCCGCCCTGATTGTCGAGCGTGCCTTGATCCGCAGGCACGGTGGCCTCGGTCACGGTCAGGCTGTCGCCATCAAGGTCGGTGTCGTTGTCGAGAAGGTCGATGGAAATCGGCGTCTCGAATTCGGTCGAGTCGCTGTCATCCACGGCATCGGGATCATCATTGACCGGGGTAACGTTGACATTGATCAGGCCAACATCATTGCCGCCGTTGCCGTCCGAGATCGTGTAGGTGATCGTCGCCGGGCCGTTGAAGTTCTCGGCAGGTGTGAAGGTGACGTTGGTGCCGTCGGTGGTGACTTCGCCCTGCTCTGCAGGAACGGTGACGGAGATGATGGTCAGCGTGTCGCCGTCCGCATCGCTGTCATTGTCCAGCACATCGGTGATCGTGATGGGCGTATCTTCGTCGGTGGTGGCGGTGTCATCACCGGCCACGGGGCCGTCATTGATGGCACCGACCGAGACGATGGCTTCGCCTTCATCTGTGCCGCCGTTGCCGTCGGACACCGTGTAGGTGATCGTGGCGGGGCCGTTGAAGTCCGGCGCCGGTGTGAAGGTGACGGTGCCGTCGCCATTGTCCACTGCGCTGCCTTCAGCCGGATCGACCGAGAAGCTTTCGAGGGTCAATGTATCGCCGTCCACATCGGTGTCATTGCCGATGAGATCAACGATAACGCTTTGGTCTTCGTCCGTCGTGTCGACATCATCTACCGCGACCGGATCATCGTTCACGGGTGTGACGGTGACGTTCCACGTGCCTTCGTCAGTTCCGCCGTTGCCGTCGGTGATCGTGTAGCTGATCTCGGCCGGGCCGTTGTAGTTTTCAGCAGGCGTGAAAGTCAGCGTGCCGTCACCGTTGTCGGTGACCATGCCAACCGCAGGATCGACCGTGGCGCCGGTGATTTCCAGGACGTCCATGTCCGGATCGGTATCGTTGCCCAGAACGTTGAACGTGATCGGCGTGTCTTCATCGGTTGAAGAGTTGTCGTCCACAGCCGTCGGGCCATCGTTGACCGCACCAACCGAAACAACCGCCTGGCCGTCATCGGTGCCGCCGTTGCCGTCGGAAACGGTGTAGTCGATGGTGACAGGACCGTTGTAGTCGGGAGCCGGAGTGAAAGTGACGGTGCCGTCGCCATTGTCGACGACAGTGCCAAGGTTCGGATCGACCGAGACGGACGCCAGTTCGAGCGTGTCGCCATCAACATCGGTGTCGTTGCCGAGCAGGTCGACGACAACCGATTGGTCCTCCATCGTGGACGCGCTGTCGTCATTGGCGACCGGATCATCGTTCACCGGAGTGACAGCCACGGTCACATCCGCCGTGTCCGTGCCGCCGTTGCCGTCGGAGATGGAGTAGCTGATCGTCGCCGGGCCGTTGAAGTTTTCGGCAGGTGTGTAAAGCAGCTCACCCGCCACGATTTCAACCGTACCTTGCTCGGCCGGAACGGAGGCCGCGGTGATCTCAAGCGTGTCGCCATCCACGTCGGTGTCGTTGTCGAGCAGGTCGATGGTGATGGGCGTGTCTTCGTCGGTGGTGACCGAGTCGTTCACTGCATCGGGGGCGTCGTTGACCGGGTTCACCGTCAGGTTGACCGTGGCCGTGTCGGTGCCGCCGTTGCCGTCAGAGACGGTGTAGGTGAAGCTGTCGGGGCCGTTGTAGTCAGCGTCCGGCGTGTAGGTGTAATCACCGTTTGCGTCGATGGTGACGGTGCCGTTCGAGGGATCAGTGTTGCCGATAACCGTCAGCATATCACCTGCGTTCGGATCAGTATCGTTGGCGAGCACGTTTCCGGTGATGTCGGTATCCTCATCACCCGAGCCGCTATCGTCCACCGCGTCGGGGTCATCGTTAAAACGCTCACCCAGGATCGTTTCGATCTCGGTGAAGGTCAGGGTGTCGCCGGTGGGTGTGCCATCGGGATTGACGAACTCGATCGTGCCGGAGGTGGAGTTGAGGTCGGCATCCTGCGTCTCGTTGATGATGCGGAAAGGGCCTTCGCCGGTCAGGTCGAGCGTGTCGTTGTCGTTTGCATCATCTGGCGCGGAGGAGCCGGTGCCGCCGTCGACAACGTCGCCGTTGTTGCCACCAACGATAAGGTCAGCGTCATCGCCACCCTTGATGATGTCGGCGCCGGCGCCGCCTTCGATGGTGTCGTCGCCGTCACCGCCTTTAAGGCTGTCGTCGCCGCCTTCACCGTAGATCAGGTCGTCGCCTGCGCCGCCCACAAGGGTGTCATCGCCGGCGCCCTCGGAGGGGTTAACGCCTGGCACGTCGAAGTAGACGTCGGTGACGTTGATGCCGGAGTTACCGCTGCCGTCTTGGGTGTGGAAGATCTCAATCTCGGACACGGGGCCCGGGATCGTGACCAGCAGGGAGTATTCCGAGGAGGTATCGGGAAGGTAGCCGCCGTTGCTGTCGGCAGTATCGGCCAGCCCGTCGCCATTGGTGTCGAGCATGGTCAGTTCGGAGCCACCGGCCAGCTGAACCTCGATCAGGTTGCCGTCGGCATCTTTGGCCGTGACTTTCACCACGCCGTCGCCGTCGATGTCGTTCACGCGGAACGAGACGTTTTCAACAGGATCGGAGAAGCCGAGGGTATAGGTGTCGGAGTTGCCTTCACCATTGGTTTCGCTGTCGAGCGAAGACGTCGCATCCGCGGCCGCACCGCCGGTGTCGATGCCCGCCACGTTTTGCGTGTCGGAGGAGATGTTGTCGCTTGCGCCGCCGTTCACCTCGGAGAAGGAAACGGTGACATTGCCCGTGTCCTGGCTGAAATCGGAGGCGTTGGAGGGACCAAGATCCCACTGGAACACCTCGCGGACCGAACCGTCATCCTGGGTGCCGCCGTCGCCGAAGAGCGTGTCGTTGCCGTTGTCGCCGAAGCCCTTGTCGTTGCCGGAGCCGCCCAAGATCAGATCGTCGCCTTCCATGCCTTCAAGGAAGTCGTCGCCCGCGCCGCCATCAAGCGTGTCGTCACCGCCGAGGCCACACAGCGTATCGTCGCCGTCCTCGCCCATCAGCAGGTCATCGCCCTGGTCGCCAGACGTGTCGTCGCCGAGGATGAAGTCGTTGCCCGAGCCACCTGCGACGGTGTCGTCGCCAGCGCCTGCATAGACAGTGTCGTCACCAGCACCGGCGCGGACGGAGTCGTCGTCGTCGCCATCCTGGCTGTCACCGTTGTCGATCATGTCGCCTTCGGGATCCTGATCGTAGGCAGTGTCGATCAGATCGTCGCCGGAGGTGCCTTCGACAATGAAGTCGGGGCCTGCTGGAACGTCGAATTCAAGGTTATCAATCGCGCCCGAGCCACACAGGGTGACCTTCATCTCTGCAACGTTGGCGGTGTCGATGTGAACGACTTTCTGGCCGTTGTTGCCGGTGGCGCTGACGTGGATCGTGTCGATCACATTGCCGTCTGCGTCAAAGAGCTTGATTTCGGCGGTCTCTTCAATGTCGAGGAAAGTAAGGGACTTAACGACCGATGCCGTCTCAAACGCGAAGGCGAAGGTGCCGCCGTTTGCGTTATCATCAGGATCGCTCATGTCACCATCTTCGGAGATGATCAGCACGTTTCCGAGGTTGCTTGTCGCCAAATCACTGTCGCCACCCGTTGGGAGGTCCGTGTTGAAAATCATCGCATCGCCGGAGCCACCGGTTGCGGAAATGGTAACACCGTCAGCGACATACTGGTTGTCGACAATGTTGCCAGCGGAAAGATCGTTGAAATCGATAAGTGTGGTCATTGCAGCAGCTCCTAAACGTCGTGGCGCGCAGCGCACGGCGTCGCGGCGAATTTGGTGTTGGTGGAAGACTTAGAGAATGCGAGCGCAGGCATCTCGGGATCCAGACCCCCGGGATGGTCGGAACAGGTCAGCCCAAATCGCATGGCCGACGACGGAATGGCACGTAGGGCGGGCCCCGGCCTTTGGTCGTAATGATACATCTCGCACTCTCCTTCGGCCGAACAGACACCGGCCAACCCGCACACTGCGGAAACTTGTTCAGTCAACTGATGCGATGGCGCCCAAGACGTAGGGACGACCGCAGACGTTGATCCAACACTGGAAGGAGAGGGGCGGGTTGAACCCGCAAAAGGCAGCCATCTATTGCCCCTCGCAGGACAACAAGACGAATTACGTTAGCCGTTTGGGTCGTACTGACCCAAAACACAACGGCAACACCCCTCCCGCACTATTCCTGTGCGATCAATCGTGTGCGGCCGCCCCCGTGGCCTTAATGCAGACATCGCCCCCCAGTTGGGCTGCAACGGAGATAGCGGATAAGTTGAGCGTATTTGAAGAGAAAATTTTCGCAAACACGTCACAAATGAGGCGAAACCGCGTCAGACATGGTTAAAGCGCGTGGCGCAAACTGGCCCAATTGTTTCGCTACTTGAAAGAATGCTGCGCAATGGCGATGCACGTCAGAGCTGAAAACCTCTTGTTTTCATAGCGTTCACCAAAAATACCTGAATACCGGTTTCTCCTGCACCTGTTGGATTGTCGAATTATCGGGAACAATCATTAACTTACGTAAGGGAAACAGTCTGTTCAAAGCAGACGAAATGTGGCGGCCGCAAACCTGTCCTTTTAGACAGGTCTTTTGTAGTAGATCGAATGCGCCAAGACACCGGTTTCGGACCAACTGGCGGTTTTTGGGCGAATCGACGCCTCCGGGGCCGGGGGAAATGGCGGGACATCGCCTACGGCCGCACATTCCGTTTGCGGCAACTTGAAGATTTGGGAGGGGTGGTACCCGAGGTCGGACTCGAACCGACAAGCCTTGCGGCGGGGGATTTTGAATCCCCTGCGTCTACCAATTCCGCCACTCGGGCCCCGTGCGATGTCGCTTACCCAAGCCTGTGGGCGGCGTCAACGTGCTGTGTGCACGATATGGATGTGTTGCCGGATACCCCACCTTGACCCCCCTGCCCCGATGCGGCACCCATCACGCATAATTTCGAGCAGGACGCCACATAATGCTACGCCGCCTTTACGACTGGGTGATGGGATTTGCAGGCCATCGCCACGCCCTTTGGGTGCTGGCCATCGTCAGCTTTGCCGAAAGCTCGGTCTTTCCGATCCCGCCAGACGTCCTGATGATCCCGATGATCCTCGCGCGTCCCGGCAAGGCGTGGCTGATTGCTGGCGTCTGTTTGATCGCGTCGGTTCTGGGTGGGCTGTTGGGCTATGCCATCGGCTACTTCGCCTTTGAGGAAATCGGCCGCCCGATCTTTGAAGCCCTGGGCAAGTTGGACCGGATCGAGGAGTTCAACGAGCAATTCAACGATTTCGGCTTCTGGCCGGTGCTGATCGCAGGGCTGACGCCCTTCCCTTACAAGGTCATCACGATCATGTCGGGTTGGACGGGCCTACCGCTGGGGACGTTCATCGTCACGTCCATCGTGGCGCGAGGCCTGCGGTTCTTCATCGTGGCAGCGCTCTTGTGGAAGTTCGGCGAGCCGATCCGCGACTTCATCGAAAAGCGTCTGGGCCTGATGTTTATCCTGTTCTGCCTGCTGCTGGTCGGCGGCTTCTATGTGTTGAAGTTCGTATGAGCCGCCGGGGTCTGATCATACTTGCAGGTCTTGGGTCGCTCGGGCTGTTTCTGGGCGCGCTCTACTTTCAGTATGTTGTGGGACTTCTGCCTTGCGTGATGTGCCTCTGGCAGCGCTGGCCGCATCGGATCGCGATTGCGCTGGCCGTTGTGGGCGTGGCCGTGCCCCATGCGATTGTCGCGTGGCTTGGCGCATTGTCTGCACTGGTGGGCGCGGGTTTGGCGTTGCTGCACACAGGCGTGGAGCGGGCATGGTGGCAAGGGCCGCAGGTGTGCGGGGCATCTGCCGCGCAGGATTTGGGGTCGTTGAGCACGGAAGACCTGTTCGACACCACGAGCGGGCCGCAGCTTGTTCTGTGTAATGAGGTCGCGTGGGAGTTCCTTGGCCTGAGCATGGCAAGCTGGAACGGGCTGGTGTGCCTTGTGTTGGCGGCGATCTGGGTGATGGCCGCGCGGCGCACCGCCTAGGTACGGCGTCCGCCTTTGCGGGTGTTTAGCAACAGGCTGGTTTCCGAGGTTTCGACACCTTCAATGCGGCGGATGTCGAAGAGGGTACGGTCAAGTTCCTCCAGCGTGTCGGTCCCAATCTCGACAATCAGATCCCATTTGCCGTTGGTGGAATGCACCTGTTTGACGGCGGGCTTGCCGGTGAGGCGGTGCATCACACGCTCGGCACCCGGCCCCGAGATAGCCAACATCATCAACCCACGCACCGGCGCATCGGCGAGGTCCTGAGCTGTCTGCACGGTGTAGCCCCGGATGACACCGCGGGCTTCAAGCTTTTCGATCCGAGCGCGGACGGTGGCGCGGCTTACGCCGAGAGTGGCGGCGAGATCCGACAGGGCGGCACGGCCATCGCGGCGCAGGGCGGATAGGAGTTTGCGGTCAATATCGTCCATTTCGGCAGCTTGTAGCATCTTTATGCGCATAATGCGCGCGATTTGTTCAGTTTGACGGGTTCTTTCCTTCTCGATTTGCGCGGATTTTCCGTTCAAAGGCATACGAATGGAGAGCATCGTGCAGAAAGAGTGCATTCTGGTGGGCGCACCGATGGATTGCGGCAAGGCGCGGCAGGGCTGCCTGATGGGGCCGGATGCGTTCCGGGTCGCCGGGCTGGCGGAGACATTGCGAGATTTGGGCGTGGCGGTGCGTGATACGGGCGATGTAGTGCCGTCGGCGGTCGATCTGGCGGAGCATCCCAACTTGCACGCATTGCCTGAGACGGTGGGCTGGACGGAAGCCTTGATGCAGGCGGCAACTGCCGCGATGGCGGAGGGGTTTCCGATCTTTCTGGGCGGCGATCATGCCTTGTCGATCGGAACGGTGGCAGGTGTCGCGGCCCATGCGCAGGCTGAAGGGCGCCCGCAATTTTTGTTGTGGCTGGATGCCCATACGGATTTCAACACGCCGGAGACGACGACCTCGGGCAACCTACACGGCTGCCCTGTGGCTTACGTGACCGGCCAGCCGGGGTTTGACGCCTTTCCAGAAGTCCCTGCCCCGATCCCGGCGGAGAATGTGTGCATGATGGGCCTCCGCTCCGTCGATCCGCCGGAGCGGGCGGCACTGGAAGGCCTGCCGGTGGACCTGCACGACATGCGCGCGATCGATGAGCATGGGATCGCGCCCCCTCTGCGTGCCTTTCTGACGCGGGTCGCAGAGGCGGGCGGCGCGCTGCATGTGTCGTTCGACGTGGACTTCCTAGACCCAAGCATTGCGCCCGCCGTTGGCACCACGGTTCCAGGTGGCGCCACGTTCCGCGAGGCGCATCTGGTGATGGAGATGCTGCACGAAAGCGGATTGGTGACGTCGCTGGACCTCGTGGAGCTGAACCCGTTTCTGGATGAACGCGGGCGGACCGCGTCACTAATGGTGGAACTGGTCGCATCACTGATGGGACGCAAGATCTTTGACCGTCCCACACGCCCCTTCGTCGGAGGATTTGCCGCATGAGCCTGCCTAAGCCTTCAGAGCGGGCCTTCGTGCCCTTTGTCTCCGTCGCCAATATGATGGCGCTGATCCATGCCGTTGGGTTGGAGCGGACGTTGGTCGAGCTGGCCGATGCGATCGAGACCGATTTCAAACGCTGGGAGCTGTTCGACAAGACCCCGCGTGTGGCCGCGCATTCGCCAGATGGGGTGATCGAGCTGATGCCGACCTCCGACGGGGAGCAGTATGCGTTCAAATATGTGAACGGGCATCCGAAGAACACGCGCGAGGGGTTGCAGACGGTGCAGGCCTTCGGGCTGCTGGCGGATGTGGACACTGGCTATCCAGTGTTGTTGTCGGAAATGACGGTGCTGACGGCGCTGCGGACGGCGGCAACCAGCGCGATGGTGGCGAAACATCTTGCCCCGAAAGACGCGCGGGTCATGGCGATGATCGGCAATGGGGCGCAGTCGGAGTTTCAGTGCATGGCGTTCAAGGCCGTGTGTGGCGTGGATACGGTGCGCCTTTATGACATCGATGCGGGCGCGACGGCGAAAGCGGTGCGGAACCTTGAGGAGTCTGGGCTGAACGTCGTGGCCTGTGCCTCGCCTGAGGAGGCCGTGGAAGGCGCGCAGATCATCACGACCTGCACGGCGGACAAGCAATATGCGACGATCCTGACCGACAATATGGTGGGCGCGGGCGTGCATGTGAATGCGATTGGCGGGGATTGTCCGGGAAAGACGGAGTTGCACCGGGACATCCTGCTGCGGTCGGACATCTTCGTGGAATACCCGCCGCAAACGCGGATCGAGGGGGAGATACAGGCGTTGCCTGAGGATCACCCGGTGACGGAGCTATGGCAGGTGATCCGGGGCGAGGCAGCGGGGCGTGTGGATGCGCGACAGATCACGCTGTTTGATAGTGTGGGGTTTGCGACCGAGGATTTCTCCGCGCTGCGGTATGTGCGCGATGCGCTGGAGCGGCACGGGATGTATGACAGGTTGGATATGCTGGCAGACCCAGACGATCCCCGCGATCTGTTCGGGATGGTGCAACGCGCCCGACCTGCGGATTGAGCCTGTCCGGGCGAGCTGCGCTTTAATGCAGGGTGAATTCGCCTGTCACGTTTCGCCATTCGCCCGGCGCGATCACTTTGCGGTGGGTGAAACGGACCGTGTGGAGCGGTCCTTCGATCTCATCCTGCCAGAACTCGATGAACTCGAATAGTTTCGGGTAATCCGGCGCAAGATCATAGTCTTGCCAGACGAACGTGTTCAGCACGTTTTGGTAGTCCGGCATCCTGTAAATCATCTCAGCAGTG
Source organism: uncultured Roseicyclus sp. (assembly GCA_947500415.1). Taxonomy (GTDB): domain Bacteria; phylum Pseudomonadota; class Alphaproteobacteria; order Rhodobacterales; family Rhodobacteraceae; genus Gymnodinialimonas. Next base: position 16,472 of record CANMRT010000002.1, on the reverse strand, counting down.
GTCAGCCCGTATCCCTTTAACATCAGCTCAGTCTCGGTCATTTTGCGGCACCTCTTTTGTGTTGCCCTCCCTTTCCGATCTCAAGCCTGCGATGGATTTGTTAATATTCAAAGAAAACAATTTGTTAGCAGAAGTGATGGGACGCTGCCAAAATGCCGCCCCGTCCTTGCACCTGATGTCGCGGCAGAGTATGCTACACACAACAAAATATAGCGAAAATCGCAACGGACAGGCGAGCTTTTGACCGACACACCCGATACCCCCGAAGACGGCGGCGAAACCCTGCCGGAACGGCCCGAATATTCGGGCCCCACAATCGACATTTCGGCGGAGATGAAGACCAGTTTCATCGACTATGCGATGTCGGTCATCATCAGCCGCGCGATCCCTGATTTGCGCGATGGGCTCAAGCCCGTGCACCGGCGCATTCTGTTCGCCATGCATGAGACCGGGAATACCCACGACAAGTCCTACCGCAAGTCGGCGCGGCCTGTGGGGGACGTCATGGGCCAGTATCACCCCCACGGCGACGGCGCGATTTACGACGCGCTGGTTCGGATGGCGCAGGATTTCTCCATGTCGCTGCCGCTTTTGGATGGGCAGGGCAACTTCGGCTCGATGGACGGGGATAACCCGGCCGCCATGCGCTATACTGAGGTGCGGATGGACGCGCCTGCGGCCTTCATCTTGGCGGATATCGACAAGGACACGGTCGATTTCGTCGACAATTACGATGGCAAGCAGCAGGAACCGAGCGTTCTGCCATCTCGCTTCCCCAACATGCTGGTCAACGGTGCGGGCGGTATTGCGGTCGGTATGGCCACGAATATCCCGCCGCATAATTTGGGTGAGGTCATTGATGCCTGTCAGGCGCTGATCGAAAACCCGGACCTGTCGTCTGAGGAGCTGATCGAATACGTCCCTGCCCCGGATTTCCCAACAGGTGGGATCATTCTGGGCCGCGCTGGCGCGCGGAAGGCGTATCTGGAAGGACGCGGATCGGTGATTATCCGGGCCAAGACGCGGACCGAAGAAATCCGCAAGGATCGCTACGCCATCGTCATCGACGAAATCCCCTATCAGGTGAACAAATCCTCGATGATCGAGCGGATCGCGGAACTGGTGCGTGAGAAGAAGATCGACGGCATTTCTGGCGTGGCGGACGAGAGCGACCGGATTGGCGTGCGCGTGGTGATCGAGCTGAAGCGTGATGCGACGCCTGAGGTGGTGTTGAACCAGCTGTTCCGGTTCACCCAGATGCAGACCTCGTTTGGCTGCAACATGCTGGCGCTGAACGGCGGCAAGCCTGAACAACTGACGCTGCGCGGGTTCCTGACCGCTTTCCTCGACTTCCGGGAAGAAGTTGTGGCGCGGCGGACGGCGTTTGAATTGCGCAAAGCGCGCGACCGGGCGCATGTGTTGTGCGGTCTGGCTGTGGCGGTTTCGAACGTTGACGAGGTTGTGCGCACCATCCGGGCGTCGGCGGATGCGGCGGAAGCCCGTGCCAAACTGATGACGCGGCCCTGGCCGGCGGAGGAAATTCTTCCGTTCATCAAGCTGATCGACGACCCGACCCACACGGCGAATGAGGACGGCACCTATAACCTGTCGGAAACGCAGGCTCGCGCGATCCTGGAGCTGCGGTTGCAGCGCCTGACGCAGTTGGGCGTGAAGGAGGTCACCGACGAGCTGGAAGAGCTTGCTGGCAAGATCAAAGAATACCTCGCCATCCTCGCCTCGCGCGAACGAATCCTTGAGATCATCAGCGGCGAGTTGGCTGAGGTGCGCGAGAAATTCGCCGTCGACCGTCGCACGGAGATCGTCGATTGGTCCGGCGACATGGAAGACGAGGACCTGATCGAGCGCGAAGATATGGTCGTGACGATCACGCAAGGTGGCTACATCAAGCGCACGCCTTTGGCCGATTTCCGGGCGCAGAAGCGTGGCGGTAAAGGTGTGGCTGGCGGGTCGATGAAGGATGACGACGTGGTGACGTCGCTGTTTGTCGCCAACACGCATACGCCGCTCTTGTTCTTTACGACCGGCGGCATGGTCTACAAGCTCAAGACCTGGCGCTTACCGCAGGGCTCACGCTCCTCACGTGGCAAGGCGATTGTGAACATCCTGCCGATTGAAATTGGCACCGGCATCGCGGCCATCATGCCAGTGGACCGGGATGAGGATCACTGGGACGAATTGCAGGTCGTGTTCTGCACCGACCGTGGGACGGTCCGGCGGAATGCGCTGTCTGATTTTGCCAACGTCATGCGCAACGGCAAGATTGCGATGAAGTTTGAGGGCGAGAGTGAAGGCTGGCGCATGATCAATGCGCGCATCGCGTCGAATGATGATGATGTGATGCTGGTGACCAAGAAAGGTCGTGCGATCCGCTTCCCGGCCACCGATGTGCGGGTGTTTAACTCTCGCGCGTCGACCGGTGTGCGGGGCGTGAAGCTGGCTGCGGGGGATGAGGTCGTCTCGATGTCGATCATCCGCCACTTCGATGCGGAGGCGTCCGAGCGGGCCGCCTACCTCAAGCAACGCCGCCTAATGGCGGGCGCGCCGGAGGAAGAGGCCGATCCAGATGAGGAAGAAGTCGCCGAGGGGCAGCTTTCGCAGGAGCGCTATGCCGAGATGTCGGCCTCTGAGGATCTGATCCTGACGATCACATCGGGTGGGGCGGGCAAACTCAGCTCGTCGCATGATTACCCTGTGCGCGGACGCGGCGGACAAGGTGTGATGGCGATGGACAAAGCCATGCGCGGCGGTGATTTGGTAGCGAGCTTCCCGGTGGATATGGACGACCAGATCATGCTGGCGACCTCTAAAGGGCAATCGATCCGGGTGCCGATTGATGGCATCTCGTTCCGGTCGCGATCTGCGGGTGGCGTGAAGGTCTTCAACACTGGGAAAGGCGAAGAGGTCGTTTCAGTGGCCTACATCGCCGACCAAGGGGACGAAGACGCCGAGGTGATCGAAGAAGGTGGCGCGGCGGACGACAGCGGTGAATGACGCCCTGGCGCTTGTCGGGCGCCTGTTGCTGGCGATGTTGATGCTTGCGGGGACGGCGCAGAAGCTCGCCTCCCCCACCGAGGCGCAGGCGCTTTTGGCCCTGGCCGCCCTGCACGGCTGGCTGATATGGCCTGCGGCTGTTTTCACGAGCGTTGCTGGGATCGGAATTGCTTTGGGGGTGGCCACACGTCCGCTGGCCATCATGGCGGCGGGATATTGCGTGGTAACGAGCCTGTTTCATGTGCTGATGGACGATCCTTGGCAGACGACCATTGCCTTCAAAAACTGGGTGATCGCAGGTGGCTACCTGGTGCTGGCGGCCCGTGGGCCCGGACGGTTTGCCCTACGGCCTTAGCCGGATCAAAGTGACGACTGCATGTTTCTGACGCAGCAGGACCGCAATTTTGTCACGCAGGCCGCAATGCGAACAGAAATAAATCACGTCCGAAACTCAAATTGTTCAAACTTTCGAACCAATCACGGCGCTTTGATACCAGTGTCGTGTTCAAAATATGGAATGGCCAAGACGGTCTGACCATGCTGGACGCACGGCGCAGATAGCACAAACGAGGAAAGGGGTCTGGACATGTGTACCGGAACCGCAGACCGCGTTACGTTCAATTCTGCAGCACAAACAACGCTGCGCGTACTGATTGCTTCTTATTTCTTGGCCGTTTCGCTGAAGATTATCCCAGGCACCAACTTGGGCGTCCTGTTCGAGGCAATCCTGCCTGAACCCTATGCATCGGCAACAGCCGCTGGATTGGTGTTCGTTTTCGCATTCATGATCATGATCGGGCTCGCAACACGCGTGGCCGCCTTGATGATCGCGCTGCTGACGTTTTTCTCAAGCTACCTCGTCATGGTGCAGCTTGGGGTCGAGGATGAGCTTGGCTCATTCTGGCGGGATCTGGCACTGATTGCAGCGCTCTTGCTGACTTACGGCGAGGCGAGCCTAAGCGGAGACCGCCGTCGTCGCCGGTTGATCCATCGCAAGATCGTCCCGCGCCGGATGGACGCGATCATGGCACGCGCCGCCAAGTATAGTGACGACGATGCGCTTGGGGCGTTGCGGCCGAAAGCAAGCATGCGGCGCGGTGCAAAGCGTCGGTTGCTGGAAGATGACAGCGCCGTCAGCCGTCCATTGGCACGCCGCGATGCGGAACCAAACATCCCGACGGTCCAAGCGCGGCAAAGCCCTGTTTTCGACGAGGCATTGGAGAATATCTTCGCGGCTTGATACCCCCAGTCGCCGATTGGACCTCGGCGCGCGGACGAAACAACTAATTGCCCATTGGAGCCGCCCATCATCAAGACTGGGCGGCTCTTTTCCTTTTGTGGCAACTCGCATACATCCCCCCCATGACAGATCTCACAATCATCGGCGGCGGCATGGCCGGGTCCGAGGCCGCATGGCAAGCCGCCAATGCAGGCCTGAACGTACGCATCATCGAGATGCGTCCCAAGGTGGAAACCTTCGCCCATCGCACCGGCAATCTGGCTGAGATGGTGTGCTCAAATTCCTTCCGCTCGGACGACGATGAACAGAACGCCGTGGGCCTGCTGCATTGGGAAATGCGCGCGGCGGGATCCATTATCATGACGACGGCTGACGCCCACAAACTGCCCGCCGGTGGGGCTCTGGCGGTGGACCGCGACCCGTTCGCGGAGGCCGTCACCGCCAAATTGCGCGCCCATCCGAATATTGAGATCGTGGCGGATGAGATCACTGGGCTTCCTGAAAGTGGGCCCACGATCATTGCCACTGGTCCTTTGACAGGCGGTGCGCTGGCGCAAGCGATTGCAGATGAGGCAGGCCAGGAGAGCCTCGCCTTCTTCGACGCCATCGCCCCTATCGTCTATGCCGACACGATTGATATGGACGTGGCCTGGCGGCAATCGCGCTACGACAAGGGCGAGACGCAGGAAGAGCGGGAAGCCTATATCAATTGCCCGATGACGAAGGACGACTATGAGGCCTTAATTGACGCGTTGTTGGAAGCCGACAAGACGGAATTCAAGGAAGGCGAGACGGCGACATACTTTGACGGCTGCCTACCCATTGAGGTGATGGCCGAACGGGGCCGCGAGACGCTGCGCCATGGACCGATGAAGCCTGTGGGTCTGACCAACCCCCACGATCCGCAGACCAAGGCCTGGGCCGTTGTCCAGCTGCGCCGCGACAACGCGTTAGGCACGCTCTACAATATCGTAGGCTTCCAGACCAAGATGAAGTATGGGGCGCAAAAGTCTGTTTTTGCTATGATTCCCGGGCTTCATGAAGCGAGCTTTGCGCGTCTTGGCGGCATCCATCGGAATACGTTCATCAATTCGCCGACGTTGCTGGATGACCAGATGCGAATGCGCTCCAAGCCCCATATTCGGTTTGCGGGCCAGATTACGGGCGTCGAAGGATACGTGGAAAGCGCCTCCATGGGCCTGCTCGCTGGCCGCCTTGCGGCTGCCGAGCACCATGGGCAAAGCCTGCCGGCTGTTCCCAACACGACCGCGATGGGCGCGCTTGTCACCCACATCACCGGTGGGGCCGAGGCCAAGACGTTCCAGCCGATGAACGTGAACTTCGGGCTGTTCCCGCCCGTCGAAGGCCTCAAAGGAGGACGACGCGGACGCAAGGATCGCTACAAGGCATACACGGATCGCGCCAAGGCCGATTGGACCGGCTGGCTGTCGCCGCAGGCGCGCGCGGCGGAGTGATCTGGACGGCAGGCGCGCCTCAGGTCTAACGTCGCGCTATGGCAACTTTCGACAAACCGCTGTGGCAGCCCCGCTCGCCTGAAGAGACCCGAGACATCTACCGCGACTGGGCCGCGACATATGACGCCGACGTGCAAGGCGCGGGCTACGCGACGCCCGGGCGACTGGCAGTGGCTTTGGCCGAGGCCGCGCCTGATCTGAGCGCACCTGTACTGGATTTCGGATGCGGCACCGGCTTGTCGGGCATGGCTTTGGCCGCCCAAGGATTCACGAATGTCGATGGCACCGACATCACGCCCGAAATGTTGGAAAAGGCGCAGGCGACCGGCGCTTACCGCAACACTTGGGCCAGCGGACCAGGCGACGCTCCGCCGGACGGATATTCCGTGATGGCCGCCATCGGCGTCGTGAGCCTTGGGGCTGCTCCGGCTGACACGCTGCCTACGTTGCTGGACGCACTGCCGAAGGACGGATTGCTAGGGTTCAGCTACAACGACGCAACTTTGGCCGACGAAAGCTACATGGACGCGCTCGCTGCGGCGCAAGACAGTGCGACGCTGATCCACGAGGCCTACGGCGATCACCTGCCCGGCAAGGACATGAAGTCGTCGATCTACATCCTGCGCAAGTCGTGATCACTCGCTTCGCGCCCTCGCCCACGGGGCCTTTGCATCTGGGCCATGCCTTCTCGGCCCTAACCGCCTTCGATCTTGCGCAGGCGGCGGGTGGCACGTTCCTTCTACGGATGGACGATATCGACCGGGTCCGCTCCAAACCGGAATATGAGGAAATGGCGTTCGAGGATCTTGCGTGGTTGGGCCTCAGCTGGCCCGAACCGGTCCTGCGCCAATCCCGCTCCGGGGGCCGGTTTCGCGCAGCTCTGGCACAGTTGGACGCTCTGGACCTGATCTACCCTTGTTCCTGCTCCCGCGCTGACATCGCGGCTGCGGCTGGTGCTCCGCAAGAGGGCGTGCCGGAATTCGGCCCCGACGGGCGCATCTATCCCGGCACCTGCCGGGGGCGGCCCATATCGGATATGAAGCCCGACGATGCAATCCGGCTGAATATGGCAGAAGCCATGCAGCGCGGGCCATTGCCGTCCTTCTATGAGACGGGGCCAGAAAAACCCGGTCGCCATGCCCTTGATCCAAAGCTCATGGTGCAGGGCGTCGGCGATGTTGTGGTGGCCCGCAAAGGTCAGGCCGCCGCCTACCACCTTTGTGTTGTGGTCGACGACACGGCGCAGAATATCAGCCTGGTCACACGCGGCATGGACCTGTTCGACGCCACGCCGATCCATGTCCTTCTGGCGCATCTGCTGGAGGTCCCGATCCCCTATTACCACCATCACCGCTTGATCCGGGATGAGGCGGGAAAGCGCCTAGCCAAACGCGACGATGCCCGTGCGATCCAAAAGTATCGAGAGGATGGAGCAAGCCCGCAGGATATCCGCGCGCTGGTTGGGCTGTGACACCGAAACCTTTGGGACTGGGCTAAAAAAACAGCTTTATCGTTTTCTTTCCGTAACTTGACCCCCGGTTGCAACCTTGCAACCGCTTACTCCGGCGCCATTAACTCAACCTCTTCACCCGAAGTGACAGACGTATAGAAACACACCCGCCGGTTCGTGTGACACGCAGGCCCCGTTTGCCGCACGATGGCCAACAGGCAATCCCGGTCGCAATCCACCCGCAGATCGACCAACTCTTGCGTGTGGCCGGAGGTCTCGCCCTTGACCCAGAACGCCTGCCGCGAGCGGCTCCAATAGGTCACGCGGCCGGTCTCAAGCGTGCGCGCCACCGCATCGGCATTCATCCACGCCATCATCAGAACTTCGCCCGTGCCGTCCGCCTGCGCGATGCAGGGGATCAGACCTTTGGCGTCGTAACAAAGGCTTGAGGGATCGAAGGCGGGCATGTCGCACCTCTTTGCAAATCAGATCACCGCCGCTACCTATGGGAGGACGGATCAAAAGGCAAAGCCATGGCCAGCGACAGCGACCTGATAAAGCTCTACTCCCAGCGCATTCTTGGGCTGGCGGCAGATATTCCCCATCGCGGGCGGCTCGACGGGCCGCAGGCCAGCGTCAAGAAACGTGCGCCTTTGTGTGGGTCAACGGTGACGGTTGATCTGGATGTCACCAATGGCGAGATCACGCGGTTTGCGCAGGACGTGAAGGCCTGTGCCTTGGGTCAGGCCTCTGCCGCGATCCTTGGGCAACATGTTCTCGGCCGCAGCCGGGTGGATGTTGAGGCCACGCGGGACGCCTTGCGCGCGATGCTGAAAGATGGCGGGCCGGTGCCAGCCGCGCCCTTTGACGGCTATGAAGTTCTGGAACCCGCGCGGGATTATCGCAATCGCCATGCCTCGATCCTTCTGGCGCTGGAAGCCACCGCAGAAGCCATGGCCGAGGCCGAACGCGCCGCCTGCGCCTGAATTCTCCCATACAAACGCTCAAAAAAAAACCGCCGCACATCCGGGGCAGGATGGCGGCGGAGGAATGCGTATCCGAGGCGCTCCGAGGCAGGGAGCTGAGGGATCGTCAGATGGCGTAAGCGGGGACAAATCGCTTAGGCCGAAACCCAAAATGGACCGCAGGCAGAAATAGAAAAGACGTTACATGACGCCCGGAAGGAACAGCATTCCGATGGTCATCGCAGCCAAAGCCACGACACCCGTCAGGTCATACATCAACGTGGTGCGGGACCGGGAAAGGATCTGAGTGGTTTGGCGGATCATGGCGACCTCCGAAGGCTTGGTTAACGTCTTGTTGACCCTTTGTTCTCATGTGTCGTTAAAATTGTAAAGAACTTTTTGAGAACATTTGAGAACAAAACGCGTTTTGTTCCGTTTCCCTTGGGTCAGCCGACGTCCAAAAGCCGGATCGCCTTGTCCTGTTCCATCAACCACAGAAGGACACGCGCCGATTGGCCCCGGGCGCTGGAGAGATCGGGATCGAGCGTCAGAAGCGCGCGGGCGTCGTTCTGGGCCAAGGCTTGCAAGGCTGCCTGTTCTTCAAGGTTGGCGATGCGGAAGCGGGGCAGGCCCGATTGTGCGGTGCCGATCAGGTCCCCTGCCCCACGGATCGCCAAATCTTCCTCCGCGATGCGAAAGCCGTCTTCGGTGTCGCGCATGACTTGCAGGCGGCGCGTTGCGGTCTCGCCCAGGGGCGCGCGGAACATCAGAAGACAGGTAGAGTCTGCCGCCCCGCGTCCGACCCGGCCCCGCAATTGGTGGAGCGTGGAGAGCCCGAAGATCTCGGCCTGTTCGATCACCATGATGGAGGCGTTGGGCACGTCCACGCCCACCTCGATCACCGTTGTTGCCACGAGAACCCGCGTTTCACCCGCCTTGAAGGCCGCCATGGCGGCATCTTTGTCCTTAGGGTGCATCTGACCGTGAACCAAGGCCACGACATCATCACCGAGGGCCGCGCGGAGCATTTTGAAGCGCTCTTCGGCGGCGGTGGCGTCATATACCTCGGACTCCTCGACCAAGGGGCAAACCCAATAGACCTGCCGTCCCTCTTCCAGCGTGCGGCGCAGGCGGTCGACGACCTCATCGATCCGGGCGGTGGAGACCAAAGCGGTTTTCACCGGCGTGCGTCCGGGCGGTTTTTCATCGAGGATGGAGACATCCATATCGCCATATTGCGCAAGGCTGAGCGTGCGGGGGATGGGCGTGGCGGTCATAACCAGAACGTCTAGCGCTTCGCCCTTTTGCGACAGGCGCACCCGTTCGCGCACACCGAACCTGTGCTGTTCGTCCACAACCGCGAGACGCAGGTCGGCGAACTCTACATCGTCCTGGAACACGGCATGGGTGCCAACGAGGATATGGATATCGCCCCGCTTCAAAGCGTCGAGTTTCGCGCGGCGTTCCTTGCCCTTGTCGGCCCCGGTCAGGCGTTCGCAAACAACGCCGGCCTCATCCGCCAAGGGTTTGAGGTTGAGGTAGTGTTGGCCCGCAAGGATCGACGTGGGCGCCATCATCACGCCCTGGCCCCCGGCCTCGACGGCAACCAACAGCGCCATCAGCGCCACGAGTGTTTTACCCGCGCCAACATCACCCTGAAGCAGGCGGTTCATGCGGTGGGGCTTGGCCATATCCTCCGCAATCTCGCCAATCGCGCGGGTCTGCGCGCCTGTGGGCTCGTATGGCAGGGCCTTGAGAACGTTCCGCCGCAACGCTCCATCGCCCCGGCTGACGATGCCGGGTTTGCGCCGCCGGTGGGCGCGGGCGAGCGAGAGGGTCAGCTGGTGGGCGAAAAGCTCATCATAGGCGAGGCGTTCGCGGGCGGGCGTGCCGCGGCTGAGGTCGCCCTGGTGTTTCGGGGCGTGCACTTCCGCAATGGCATCGGCCCAAGCTGGCCATTTCTTTTCGCGGCGCATGGCAGGGTCGACCCATTCACCGAGGAACTCGACTTTCGTGAGGGCAGAAGCCACAGCCTTCTGGACGCCGCGTTGGGTCAGGCCCTGGGCCAGTGGATAGACGGGCTCGAACTCCGGGATTTGGGCCGAGTCTTCTGGGGGCAACATATGATCGGGATGCGCCATCTGGGCGATGCCGTCGTAGAGTTCCACCTTGCCGGAGACGACGCGGCGGCTGCCGACGGGAAGCTGTTTAACAAGGAAATCGCCCCGGGCGTGGAAGAAGACCAGTTGAAACGCGGTCTGCGCATCTTCGACATCGACGCGGTAGGGCCCGCGCCCACGGGGTTTGTGGTGCTTGTCGATGGTGACTTCGACCGTAGCGGGGCCCGGCAATGGCACCTCCCGGATGGACGCGCGGCGGGTCCGATCGAGGCCAGAGTTGGGCAGGGTCAGGATCAGGTCCTTGGGCGTTTCCACCCCGATAGCCGCGTAATTCTTGGCCGTTTTCGGGCCGACGCCGTCGAGCGTTTCCAACCCTGCAAAGAGCGGAAACAGAAGCTCAGGCCGGCCTTTTGGGATGTGGTCAGCCATCGCCCACCAATGCCAGCCACGCGTCTTCGTCGATTGTCTCAATGCCGAGATCAGCGGCTTTCGTGGCCTTGGAGCCCGCCCCTGGCCCTGCGACCAGCAGGTCGGTTTTGGCGGAGACGGAGCCTGAGACCTTCGCGCCAAGGGATTCCGCGCGGGCCTTGGCTTCGGCACGGGTCATCTTTTCAAGGCTGCCGGTGAAGACCACGGTTTTGCCCGCGACGGGGCTGTCGGTGGCGCGGGCCTCGGGCGCGGTGGGGGTGAGCATTTCGACAAGCCGGTCGATGGAGGCGCGCTCAGACGGTTGCTGGAAGGTTGTAACAAGCGATACGGCCACGGTCGCGCCGATGCCATCGATACCGGTCAGGTCATCCCAGGCGGCTTTGGCCTCGGACGGCGTTTCAGCCCATGCGGTCTCGCGCGCGGCGGACAGATTGGCGCGGCGGGATTCGTCAGCGGCGCGGGCGCGTTCGGCCACGATCGCCTCTTCGGCGGCGCGGTGGGCGATGGCGGCCGAGGCTGCGGCGTCGACGGTTGCCGCGAGCGCGTCCCAGCTTGCGTAGTGGCGCGCAAGATCGGCGGCGGCGACTTCGCCGACGTGGCGAATACCGAGGGCAAAAATCAGGCGCGCGAGCGCGATTTCGCGTTTATCGTCGATGGCCTGGAAGAGGTTTTCAGCGGATTTCTCACCCCAGCCTTCGCGGTTCTTGAGCTGCTGCATTGCCTCCCCGTAGCGTTTGCGCAGGGTGAAGATGTCGGCGGGTTCTGCGATCCAGCCGTCGGAGTGAAAGGCTTCGACCTGCTTCGCGCCGAGGCCTTCGATATCGAACGCAGCGCGGGAGACGAAGTGTTTGAGCTTTTCGACGGCTTGCGCCGGGCAGATCAGGCCGCCAGTGCAGCGGCGCACGGCGTCGCCTTCTTCGCGGATCGCCTGGCTGTTGCACTCGGGGCATTCGGTGGGGAAGTGGTATGGCACTGCGTCGTCGGGCCGTTTGGACAGATCTACATCGGCGACTTTCGGGATCACATCACCCGCGCGGTAGATCTGAACCGTATCACCGACGCGGATGTCCTTGCCGTCGCGGATCGGCGCGCCGTTGGAATCGCGGCCTGCGATGTAATCCTCATTGTGGAGCGTTGCGTTTGAGACGACGACTCCGCCGACCGTGACCGGTGCGAGCCGCGCCACGGGGCTGAGCGCGCCGGTGCGTCCGACTTGAATGTCGATGGCTTCCAGCGTGGTCCAGGCCAGTTCCGCCGGAAATTTGTGGGCGATGGCCCATCGCGGCGTGGTGGAGCGCATACCGAGGCGGCGCTGGTAGGAGAGGTTATCAACCTTGTAGACGACGCCGTCGATATCATAGCCAAGACCCGCGCGCCCCTCCTCGATGCTGGCATAATGAGCCAGCATCTCCTCGCAGCCGTTAAAGGTTTTGGTGCGGTCATTGATCTGGAAGCCAAGGGATTGGAGGTGTTCCAGCGCGCCGGTTTGGGTGTCGGACAGGGGGGCGCTGACCTCGCCCCAGGCATAGGCGAAGAATTTCAGTGGACGGGATTTGGTGATCGAAGCGTCGAGTTGCCGGAGAGAGCCTGCGGCCGCGTTGCGCGGGTTGGCAAAGGTTTTGCCGTCGGCTTCGGCCTGGCGTTCGTTCAGCGCCGCGAAATCCGCGTGGGACATGTAGACCTCCCCCCGGACCTCGAGGATGTCGGGGGCGTTTTCGAGCGTTGTCGGGATGTCGGAGATCGTGCGCGCGTTGGCGGTGACGTTTTCGCCGGTTGAGCCATCGCCCCGTGTCGCAGCGTGGACGAGTTGGCCCTGCTCATACCGAAGCGACAGGGACAGGCCGTCGATTTTGGGCTCTGCGGTGAAGGCGAGTGGGGCATCGGGAGAGAGGCCCAAGTAACGGCGGATGCCTGCGACGAAATCCTCAACATCCCCGCCGTCGAAGGCATTCGACAACGACAGCATACGCTCCGCATGGGTGATCTTGGAAAAGCCCGCAGCCGGAGCGGCGCCCACTTGCTCGGACGGGCTGTCATCGCGTTTGAGATGCGGGAACTGCGCCTCGATTGCTGCGTTTTCGCGTTTGAGCGCGTCATAATCCGCGTCACTCAGATCCGGCGCGTCGTCCTGGTAGTAGGCGTCATTGGCTGATCCCAGCAGTATCGCCAGTTCATCGAGACGCTGCTTTGCCGTCGCCTCGTCCATGTCGGAAGGCTTTGTCATTGCGTTTTCTTCAGACGACACGTCCAGCCCTCCCCCAGATTTGGCCACATCTCAGGTGATAGGTCGCCCGGCGCGGTTGGTCCAGAGATGCGGCGCATGGGATCTCGCATGGCATAAGAAAACGGCCCGAGGCATTCCCGGGCCGTTCGCCTGCTGTGCTGCAGCTATTGGGTCTAACCGGTTGCGGCCATGTCAAGCTGCGCCGCTGGTGCCGGATCGCGAAGAACATACCCACGGCCCCACACCGTTTCGATATAGGTATCGCCACCGGTGGCTTCGGCCAATTTCTTGCGAAGCTTGCAAATGAAGACGTCGATAATCTTCAATTCAGGCTCATCCATGCCGCCGTACAAATGATTGAGGAACATCTCTTTGGTCAACGTCGTGCCCTTGCGGAGCGAAAGCAGCTCCAGCATCTGATATTCCTTGCCGGTCAAATGCACCGGCGCGCCTTCGACGTCGACCGTCTTGGCGTCGAGGTTGACGGAGATCAGGCCGGTATCAATCACGGATTGGGCGTGGCCCTTGGACCGGCGAATGATCGCGTGGATCCGAGCAACCAGTTCTTCGCGGTGGAAGGGTTTGGTCAAGTAGTCGTCGGCACCGAAGCCGAAGCCTTTGAGCTTATTTTCAGGATCATCGAGGCCCGACAGGATCAAGATCGGCGTTTCTACCCGGGCCGTACGCAGGTGGCGCAAGACCTCGTGGCCGGAAACATCAGGCAGGTTCAGATCCAGAAGGATGATGTCGTAGTCATAGAGCTTGGCGAGGTCCATTCCCTCTTCCCCAAGGTCGGTTGAATAGACATTGAGGTTCGCGTGTTTCAGCATCATTTCGATGCTGCGCGATGTGGTAGGATCGTCTTCGACTAGCAGAACCCGCATCAGCTCTCTCCAAGTAATCTCGTCCGTTGCGATTCACTTTTCGCCGAAATGGTTAATTACACGTTACCGTCACTCGCCAAATTCTCAAAAACATCACTTTTTTTTCGTCTTTTATTGTCTGAATTGTTGCAGAGCCGTTGTTTTCAGGGCTTTTTCCCCAAATCGCGAGACGGCTTCCCGCCAGCTTTCCAATTCCTCTTCCGACAGAGAATAGGTACGAATCGCCTCCTCCGCGGTCAAAAGTCCATGATCGACCGCATGGACCACGGCCGCTTTGCGGCTGGCCACCCACCGTGTCGTCTTGGGGGAAGGCAGGTCGGATCGGGTTAGGGTTTCACCATTGGGCAGCGTCACCGCATGGGGCCCCTGGATCTTGCGAATATACATCTCGGCCTCGTCGGTCTTGTTCTTGGGTCGGGGCCACCATGACCGTTGAGCCTTAAGATCGGGTAAGCGCGCCTTGAGATGTCTCGCCTTTTTCCTATATGCGTGCGGCACCCTTCCGATAAGGCATGATCCCATGGCACTCGACCGGCCCGCAGGCCTCAATTCCCTCGGCTTTGCGAAAGCCCCGCAGGACACCCGCGTTGTCGTGGCGATGTCGGGCGGCGTGGATTCGTCGGTGGTGGCCGCGCAATTGGCTGAGGAAGGCTATGACGTTGTGGGGGTCACCTTGCAGCTTTACGACCATGGAGCTGCGCTGGCCAAGAAGGGCGCGTGCTGTGCCGGGCTTGATATCCGTGACGCTGCGCGCGTGGCCGAGACGATGGGTTTTCCCCATTACGTGCTGGACTACGAGAATGTCTTCAAAGACGCCGTGATCGACGAATTCGCCGATAGCTATCTGGCGGGCGCGACCCCTGTGCCCTGCATTCGCTGCAATGAGCGGGTGAAATTCAAAGACCTCCTCGGGACGGCGAAAGACCTCGACGCCGATTGCATGGCGACTGGCCACTATATCCAGCGCATGATGGGCCCGCAAAAGGCGGAGCTGCATTCCGCCGCCGACGCCGCACGCGATCAAAGCTATTTCCTGTTCTCTACCACGCAAGAACAGCTCGACTACCTGCGCTTCCCGCTTGGGCATCTGGCGAGCAAGGCGGAGACCCGCGCGCTGGCCGCGAAATACGGGTTGAGCGTGGCGGACAAGCCCGACAGTCAGGACATCTGCTTTGTGCCCAACGGAAACTACGCCGCTGTGATCGAGAAACTGCGCCCCGGTGCAGCTGATCCCGGTGAGATTGTTGATATGGATGGCAACGTGCTGGCCGAGCATCGCGGTGTTATCCATTACACGATCGGGCAGCGACGCGGGCTTGGCATCGGTGGCCTAAGCGATCCACTTTATGTGGTGAAACTGGACCCCGACACGCGCCGTGTGATCGTTGGCCCGAAAGAGGCGCTTTCAAAGCGGACCGTTCCGGTGCGGGAGATCAACTGGCTTGGCGACGCGCCCTTCGACAGCCGCGAGAGCTGGGATCTGGAAGTCAAAATCCGCTCCACCCGTCCGCCCCGCGCGGCCACCATCCGGCCTATTTCACCGACTGAGGCCGAGGTGGAATTGGTCGTTGCCGAAGAAGGCGTCAGCCCGGGCCAGGCCTGTGTGTTCTATGATCCAAACGATAGCCGCATCTTCGGCGGTGGTTGGATTCACCGGGGCTGACCCGTTCCTTCATCTTGGCAGGTAGACCTCCGGGAGCAGCGCCCCCTTCCCCATCGTCTCAAACCGCGCCGCCAATCAGGAACGCACGAAACGAAACCTGCTGATGTCCGTTGGTCAGGATCACGTCGCCACTTTCCAGCCAAACCACCGAGTCATTCGGGCCGTTGGTTGCAAAGAACCGGAACCCACCTTCCCCCAGCAGAGGGAGGAACAAGTTGCTGTCTTCGCCCTGATCAACAGCCTCGAACACCTGGAACAATGCCGCCAAGGCCAAGTGTTCCGGCATGATGGCAACCGTTTCGGCGTCGTCCCAGATGAATGTGCAATGCAGCCGGGCGACGGCGGCCTCGGGCCAGACCTCATCGTCATCGGAGAGCGGCAGGACCTCTCCCATCAAACCGAAGGTCTCGGGCCGCGCGAAGCCGTGTTCAGCGAACAGATCGCGCGTGTGGATGCCATAACGGGCACATCCAAAGATCGCACCGGGCACGGCACTTGCCCCTTCCCCGCCAAATGTGCCGCCCATCGCCCAACGGAACGGATCATCCTGGGTTGCAAGCGCCTCAGACGGCTCACGCCGAAGGTTTGGCAGGATGGCCGCGAGACTGTCTTCAAACGTGTCTGCGCTGGAATACGCCAAGTTTCCGAGCGCCAGAACTTCTTCGATGGGGAATACCAGAGGTTCCGCCAAGGCCGACTTTGAGGCCGCAAGAGCTGCAACAAGGCAAATGGGATACGCGAGGCGGACCATGCATTCGGTCTAGGGCGCGCGCGCCATAGCTGCAATCCTGCCGGGGTTGTGTCGACATTCATTCAAGGGAAAAGTGGCGCGGTTGACGGGGCTCGAACCCGCGACCCCCGGCGTGACAGGCCGGTACTCTAACCAACTGAGCTACAACCGCGCATCCGCCAAGGGCCTTCGTGCAGAGGGTGGTGGCGCGGTTGACGGGGCTCGAACCCGCGACCCCCGGCGTGACAGGCCGGTACTCTAACCAACTGAGCTACAACCG